>NZ_CM147867.1:2500-3082500 GCF_055808365.1 Martelella sp. K41-7 | reverse complement strand
GAGGAACTTCCCGTAGGGCGCAAGCCCGTCGGCGACCGTTCGCCGCCCCGTCCGGAGCGAAGCAAACCGCAAGGTTTGTGGCAGCGTGAGGACATAAAAGATGGACATCAGCAATGAGAACGATCAAGTGAATTAAGGGCATTTGGTGGATGCCTTGGCATGCACAGGCGATGAAGGACGTGATACGCTGCGAAAAGCCGTGGGGAGCTGCGAATAAGCTTTGATCCATGGATATCCGAATGGGGAAACCCACCTTAGATATCTAGAAAATTTAAGGTGTTCTTTGGAACATCTTATCTTTCTAGATATCGTTACAAGGTATCTTACCCTGAATACATAGGGGTAAGAAGCGAACGCGGGGAACTGAAACATCTAAGTACCCGTAGGAAAGGACATCAATTGAGACTCCGCAAGTAGTGGCGAGCGAACGCGGATGAGGCCAGTGGCAATGATGAATAAAGCAGAACAGGTTGGGAAGCCTGGCATTATGGGTGATAGCCCCGTATGCGTATAACAATCATTGTCCTTGAGTAGGGCGGGACACGTGAAATCCTGTTTGAACATGGGGCGACCACGCTCCAAGCCTAAGTACTCGTGCATGACCGATAGCGAACAAGTACCGTGAGGGAAAGGTGAAAAGCACCCCGACAAGGGGAGTGAAACAGATCCTGAAACCGGATGCCTACAAGCAGTCGAAGCCCGCAAGGGTGACGGCGTACCTTTTGTATAATGGGTCAACGACTTAGTGTAACTAGCAAGCTTAAGCCGATAGGTGTAGGCGCAGCGAAAGCGAGTCTTAATAGGGCGTTTTAGTTAGTTGCATTAGACCCGAAACCGAGTGATCTAGCCATGAGCAGGTTGAAGGTTGGGTAACACCAACTGGAGGACCGAACCCATATCTGTTGCAATAGATCGGGATGACTTGTGGCTAGGGGTGAAAGGCCAATCAAACTCGGAGATAGCTGGTTCTCTGCGAAAACTATTTAGGTAGTGCGTTGAATTTATACCTTCGGGGGTAGAGCACTGGATGGGCTATGGGGACTCACCGTCTTACTGATCCTAACCAAACTGCGAATACCGAAGAGTACTGTTCAGCAGACACACGGCGGGTGCTAACGTCCGTCGTGGAAAGGGCAACAACCCTGACCTCCAGCTAAGGTCCCCAAGTCATGGCTAAGTGGGAAAGGATGTGAGGATCCCAAAACAACCAGGATGTTGGCTTAGAAGCAGCCATCATTTAAAGAAAGCGTAACAGCTCACTGGTCTAAATAAGGGTCTTTGCGCCGAAAATGTACCGGGGCTCAAGCCATGCACCGAAGCTGAGGATGTACACGCAAGTGTACGTGGTAGCAGAGCGTTCCGTAGGCTGATGAAGGGAGACCCGTGAGGGCTCCTGGAGGTATCGGAAGTGCGAATGTTGACATGAGTAACGATAAAGGGAGTGAGAGACTCCCTCGCCGAAAGACCAAGGGTTCCTGCTTAAAGTTAATCTGAGCAGGGTTAGCCGGCCCCTAAGACGAGGCGGAAACGCGTAGTCGATGGGAACCACGTTAATATTCGTGGGCCAGGTGGTAGTGACGGATTGCACAAATTGTAAGGTCTTATTGGATTGATCTTGCAGTGGAGCGGTTCCAGGAAATAGCTCCACCATGAGACCGTACCCGAAACCGACACAGGTGGTCAGGTAGAGTATACCAAGGCGCTTGAGAGAACTGCGTTGAAGGAACTCGGCAAATTGCACGCGTAACTTCGGAAGAAGCGTGACCTCTTGGTACGCAAGTATTAAGAGGTGGCACAGACCAGGGGGTAGCGACTGTTTATCAAAAACACAGGGCTCTGCGAAGTCTTTAAGACGACGTATAGGGTCTGACGCCTGCCCGGTGCTGGAAGGTTAAAAGGAGATGTGCAAGCATTGAATTGAAGCCCCAGTAAACGGCGGCCGTAACTATAACGGTCCTAAGGTAGCGAAATTCCTTGTCGGGTAAGTTCCGACCTGCACGAATGGCGTAACGACTTCCCCGCTGTCTCCAACGCAGACTCAGTGAAATTGAATTCCCCGTGAAGATGCGGGGTTCCTGCGGTCAGACGGAAAGACCCCGTGCACCTTTACTATAGCTTTACACTGGCATTTACCAAGACATGTGTAGGATAGGTGGTAGGCTTTGAAGCAGGGACGCCAGTTCTTGTGGAGCCATCCTTGAAATACCACCCTTATCTTCGTGGATGTCTAACCGCGGTCCGTTATCCGGACCCGGGACAGTGTATGGTGGGTAGTTTGACTGGGGCGGTCGCCTCCTAAAGAGTAACGGAGGCGCGCGATGGTGGGCTCAGACCGGTCGGAAATCGGTCGTCGAGTGCAATGGCATAAGCCCGCCTGACTGCGAGACTGACAAGTCGAGCAGAGACGAAAGTCGGTCATAGTGATCCGGTGGTCCCGCGTGGAAGGGCCATCGCTCAACGGATAAAAGGTACGCCGGGGATAACAGGCTGATGACCCCCAAGAGTCCATATCGACGGGGTTGTTTGGCACCTCGATGTCGGCTCATCGCATCCTGGGGCTGGAGCAGGTCCCAAGGGTTTGGCTGTTCGCCAATTAAAGCGGTACGTGAGCTGGGTTCAGAACGTCGTGAGACAGTTCGGTCCCTATCTGCCGTGGGTGTAGGAATATTGACAGGATCTGTCCCTAGTACGAGAGGACCGGGATGGACGTATCTCTGGTGGACCTGTTGTGGCGCCAGCCGCATAGCAGGGTAGCTATATACGGAATGGATAACCGCTGAAGGCATCTAAGCGGGAAACCAACCTGAAAACGAGTGTTCCCTATCAGAGCCGTTGTAGACGACAACGTTGATAGGCCGGGTGTGGAAGTGCGGCAACGCATGAAGCTTACCGGTACTAATCGCTCGATCGACTTGATCGTTCTCATTGTTCATGTTCATCGACAACGTCGATGAACACGATCTTTATCGCTCGCGGGTCGCACCGCGCATCTGACGATGCGCTGACCCTGCGCGGGCGCGCTGAGCGACGCACTAGCGTGCTACGGGGAAGTCCCTCGATAGTCACTGCTACGCTGCTGTCCTGAAGCGCAACACAATAACAGACCTCACGACCTTGTACCCCAACCTCTGCTTCGCGGCGGATGGGACACGAAGCCCAAAAGGCTTCGCAAGGCCGACCGGCCGCCGGCGCTGATGCGCCGCCCCGTCCGGAGCGAAGCGATCAAAGATCGCGACAGCGTGAGGGCACATATAAAAAGCCCAGCTTCTCGACACAATATGCTGCACTTCGCTGACCTGGTGGTTATGGCGGGGCCCTTAACACCCGTTCCCATTCCGAACACGGCCGTGAAATGCCCCTGCGCTGATGGTACTTTGTCTTAAGGCACGGGAGAGTAAGTCGCTGCCAGGTCTGCAAAATGCACCATATTGATCTTCTCAAAACAGCAAACGGCGACTGCCGATATCAAGCCGCCGTAAAGGGCGGCTTTTTTTGTGGCCGCTGAAAACATGAAATAACGAAAGGGCAGAGCAGCCCCGTCGAACCGCAGAAGGCACAAGCCTTCGAGCACCGACAAAAAATAATCCCGGTAGGGAAAGACCGCAAAGTCTTCCACCATAAAACCGGTAGCTCAGAGATAACGCGGGGTGGAGCAGCCCGGTAGCTCGTCAGGCTCATAACCTGAAGGCCGCAGGTTCAAATCCTGCCCCCGCAACCAAATCCGTTTTATAAATTATATCAAAGGCCTCGCCGGGTAACAGCGAGGCCTTTTGGCCGTTTTATCCGAAACACCCGTCGCAAGATGCAGCAACCCCACAATCGCACCATAGAGATCAATATCCAGCCCCGTTCGTCTGCCGATGGCCTCACAACAATCCTCTCGATCAGACCACGCAGCGCTTCCTTCGTCCCCAGCATCGCTCAGCCTCGCTCAAGCCAGCGATGAGTTCCGGGGAGCGTGTCGCATAATTTCTCTGTTGATGCGGATGTGAGATTTAGATGATGAAACAGCGCTCCGATTTGTTGGAGCGCCGGATGACGACCCTCAATACCATCGCCGAAAAGCTGAAACGCCAGCCCAAGGATGATTTCAAGGGACGGCAGTTTGAAGCTTGCCTGCTCACTGCAAAGCGCGATCTCGACGCCGGGAAGCGTTTCTTTCGCAAGATTCTGATGCATGAGTCTTTGCTTTCGCCCGGCAAGATTGGCACAGATGGTATCGATACCTTTCCTTGCCCGATCAAAACATGGGTTGATGAGAGGCTACTTCATCCCGATCCTGTCCATTATGTCACCAAGCATCTCCAGCAAGGCATCGAAAACCACCATTTCTGGGTCAAGAAGAACATGCCCGAGACCGGAGGGTTTCGGTCATTCAGCGCCGCCGTGAGAACGGCGGTGCAAAAGTCGGCCACGAAAGCGGCGGAATAATTCGTCCGCGGGCGGAGTAAAATCCGGCCACCTATCTTCCTTCTGCAATGAGCGCAGGAGGGACAGAGGATTTACACCGTGGATCTTTATCTGAAGGTTCGTCTGGCCGTCTCGGAAGGGATGAGCCGGCGTCAGGCAGCCAAACACTTCAACATATCCCGCGACAGCGTAGCGAAGATGCTGTCGTATTCGACGCCACCTGGCTATCAGCGACAATCACCAGTCCGGCGGCCGAAGCTGGACGCGTTCGTTTCGACGATCGACCACTGGTTGGATGAAGACAGACACGTGCCGCGCAAACAGCGCCATACGGCCAAGCGTGTTTTCGACCGGCTTTGTGATGAGTGCGGGTTCACCGGCGGCTATACGATTATCAAGGACTATATCCGGGAGCGGGAACAGCGCCGTCAGGAAGTGTTCGTGCCGCTTTCTCATCCGCCCGGCCATGCGCAGGCGGATTTCGGTGAGGCGACGGTGGTGATCGGCGGTGTCGAGCAGAAAGCCCGGTTTTTCGTGCTCGACCTTCCGCATAGCGACGGCTGCTACGTGCGGGCTTATCCGGCGGCGGTGGCCGAGGCCTGGATTGATGGCCACGTCCATGCGTTCGCCTTCTTCGGGGCCGTGCCGCAATCGATCGTCTATGACAATGATCGCTGCCTTGTGGCGAGGATCCTGCCTGACGGCACGCGTAAGCGGGCAACACTGTTCAGCGGGTTCCTGTCCCACTACCTGATCCGGGATCGCTATGGCCGGCCCGGAAAGGGCAATGACAAGGGTAACGTCGAGGGCCTTGTCGGTTATGCCCGGCGTAACTTCATGGTCCCCATCCCGCAGTTTGCGACCTGGGATGCGTTCAATGCCTTTCTGGAAGAACAGTGCCGGAAGCGCCAATGTGACAGGCTGCGCGGTGAGAGCGAGACGATCGGTGAACGGCTGCAGCGCGATCTGGCTGCCATGCAGTCCTTGCCAGCGTCGCCATTTGACGCCTGCGACCAAGCCAGCGCCAGGGTGACGGCCCAGTCTCTCGTTCGCTACAAAACCCGCGCATCGGCCAGGAGATCGGGAACGATTTCCGTTCGGAACGATGCGCATATTCAAAGTGCCGGATCGTCGCGTGCGCAAAGAGCGCACGGCGATCCGGTGACTATTCCGTGCCTGTCGCCTACGGTCATCAGGACGTTTGGGTTCGAGGCTATGTCGACAAGGTGGTGATTGGTTGCCGCGGCGAGATCATCGCCCGCCATCCCAGGAGCTGGGATCGGGAAGATGTCATCTTCGACCCTGTTCATTACCTGCCGCTGATCGAACAGAAGATCAATGCGCTGGATCAGGCGGCCCCTCTGCAGGGCTGGGCTCTGCCGGAGGAGTTTGCGACACTGTGCCGGCTGATGGAAGGCCGCATGGCAAAGCATGGCCGGCGAGAATACGTGCAGGTTCTTCGTCTGCTGGAAAGCTTCGATATGGCTGACCTGCATGCGGCGATCAAGCAAGCCCTGCAACTCGGCGCGATTGGCTTCGACGCCGTCAAACATCTGATTCTTTGCCGGGTGGAGCGCCGGCCGCCGCGACTGGATCTGTCGATCTATCCCTACCTGCCGAGAGCAACCGTCGAGACGACATCGGCGAAGGCGTACATGGGCCTCTTGTCATCGGGGAAGGGAGAAGCGGCATGAGCACCGAAGCACCCGAGATTCTGCTTGCCCACGACCTCAAGACCCTGAAGCTGCCGACCTTCCAGCGGGAGTATCAGAAACTGGCCCGGCTTTGCGCCACCGAGGGCGTCGACCACATCGGGTACCTCAGCCGGCTTGCCGAGCGGGAAATGGTCGAACGGGATCGTCGTAAGGTCGAGCGGCGTATCAAGGCAGCCAAATTCCCGGTCGTCAAAAGCCTCGACAGTTTCGACTTTGCCGCCATCCCGAAGCTCAACAAGATGCAGGTGCTGGAGCTGGCCCGCTGCGAATGGATCGAGCGTCGCGAGAACGTCATCGCTCTCGGCCCCAGCGGAACCGGGAAGACGCACATAGCGCTCGCCCTCGGCCTTTCAGCCTGCCAGAAGGGCCTGTCCGTTGGCTTCACCACAGCCGCAGCCATGGTCTCAGCGAGATGATGGAAGCCCGTGACGAGCGGCGCCTCTTGCGTTTCCAGAAGCAGATGGCAGGGTACAAGTTGCTGATCATCGACGAACTCGGCTTCGTGCCGCTCTCCAAGACTGGCGCGGAACTGCTGTTCGAGTTGATCTCGCAACGTTATGAGCGGGGCGCCACCCTGATCACCAGCAATTTGCCCTTTGATGAATGGACCGAAATCATGGGATCCGAGCGCCTGACCGGCGCTCTGCTCGACCGCGTCACGCACCATGTCAACATTCTCGAAATGAATGGCGACAGCTATCGTCTCGCCCAAAGCCGTGCCCGAAAGGCCAGCTGAAACCCTTCAGAAAATCGCAACGCAGGTATGAGGCCCCCGCTCGGGCTACGCCCTCCCGCGGGCCTCATACCTGCGCCCGAGGTGGCCGACTTTTGCTCCGCCCCGTGGCCGGTTTTTACACCGCCGTTGACAGTCCAGACGGGACGTTGTTCACAAGCTGCGTATTTTCAAATATGCTGAGGAAATTGGCAGTATGTTATTTCGGGGCTGGCAGGGCTGGTTTTTTATCGCTGGAAAGCGGCTTATGAAAAATCAGGGGAAGCCGGTCTCGTGGATCGACCTTCTTCTCCACTATGACCAAGGTGCCTGCTGTCTAAGAGGCGTTTGCAGCCCATAGTGCGCCGCGGCGGATGATTTCGGTGACCTGTGGCACCTTGAGGTCCGCCAGTTCGTGGCCGATCGAGCAGTAGAAGACGCGGCCCTTGTCCCAGCGGCGCTTCCACACGACAGGGATCACGGTGCCTTCGATCCACCATAGATGGTCACCGGAAAAGGTGGTGGTCGCCAGAACCTCGTTCGAAGGGTCGGTCAGCATGTAATATTGCTCCGAGCGCAGCCGGAAGCTCTTGATGCCTTCAACAATCGGGTCGGATGGACGGCAGATCGTAACGTCGTAATCGATATAATCCTCGCGCGGCTGCAGGTTGTCTGGCCAGCCGGGCGGGTGGGCGACGAACTGGCCGCCGATGAGAAAATGATAGGTCGGGCGGTCGCGGAAGGCATCCCCCATATGGCCGTGCCATCCCGCTATGCCGCAGCCATCGCCGATCAGTCTCAGAAGTCCGTCCTCCTGCGGCTTGGTCATCGTGCCGAATTCTTCGCGGTGGCCAGAGCGCGCCGACGACCAGATCGGGGTGATGAGATCGACGCCGGTGAGGTCGTTCGGCCGTTCGAGCGGCTCCATCGTGTCATAGACATCGACGCTGAAGCCGTTATCCTTCAAAAGGTCGGCATACCAGTCCGCAAAATCGCTTGGCGCATGGCCCTCCCAGCCGCCGACAAACAGAACAGCCTTCATGTCTTCTCCTCTCGCATGAAATTCAGGATCGAGGCCATGTCGCGCGCGCCGTAACCGACGCTTTCGGCCTCTTTCAGTTTCTCCAGTGTCACCAACCCCTGCGGCATGGCGGTTCCAAGCGTTTGCGCCAGCGCAGCCGTGACCTCCATATCCTTGCGGGCAAGGGCGACCGTAAACGTCACGGCATGGGCGGCTTCGTCGAGATAGAGAGGCCGGCGATATTTCAGCATCGGGGCCGCTGCCGCAGAGGCCTCGATCACATCGAAGGCCGTTTCCGCTTCAATGCCGGCGGCTTCCGCCAGCGTCATGGCTTCGGCAAGCGTCTGGTTGATGCCGTGGATGAGTGCGTTGATCGCAAGCTTCATCACAGCGCCGCGCCCGGTTTGCCCGAGAAAAATGGTCTTTCGACCAAGCGTATCGAAGACCGGGACAAGCTCAGCACCGGTCGCCTCGTCACACCCGGCCATGATCAGCAGTGCGGCATTTTCGGCTGCCTGGGTTGCGCCTGAGACGGGTGCATCGATCACCCTTGCGCCGTCGGGTGCGACCTTGGCCAGACTGACGATATGGTTGGGGCTCATCGTACCCATTTCGATGAACCAGCGCGCCGCGCTGCCCGCAAAAAGCCCGTCATCGCCGAGATGCACCGCTTCGGATGCGGCATCATCCGCCAGCATGGTGATGATGATGTCGGTGGCGTCCGCCAGTTCCCGCGGCGTTGCTGCTGCGCTTGCTCCGGTCTCAGCCGCAAAGCGCGTTGCCTTGCCAGGGGACCGGTTCCATACCGTGACGTCATACCCGGCGCGCACCAGATTGCGCGCCATGGCGACGCCCATGCGGCCAAGTCCTGCAAATCCGATCCGCATCAGCCCGCCTTTTCGACTTCAATGCCGGATATCGCCTGGATCAGCTTGTCTTCGGAAACCTCCTCGGCGGTGAATACTTCCGTGATGCGGCCGCTATACATGGCGATGATCCGGTCGGAGACATGCAGCACTTCCGGCATTTCCGAACTGATCACGATTACCGCATAGCCCTGGCGGGCCAGTGCCCGGATCAGATTGTGGATTTCTGATTTTGAGCCGACATCAATGCCGCGCGTCGGTTCATCGACGATCAGGATATCGGGGTGCATGGAAAGCCACTTGCCGATAACGATCTTCTGCTGATTGCCGCCGGAAAGATTGCCCGCCAACTGGCGCCAGCCGGGGGTGCGGATATCAAGCTTGTCGCGATACTGGTCGAAGATGGCGACCTCAGCGCCGTCCGAAACAAAAGGGCCTGCCGTGAGGTCGCCCACTTGCGGCAGTGTCATGTTGTCCCGGCAGTTCATACCCAGCACCAGACCCTGGCCCTTGCGGTCCTCGGGCACCAGTGAGATGCCGTTCCTGATCGCATCAATCGGCGAATGCAGCTTTACGGGCTTGCCCTGCAGCAGAATGCGTCCGCCGCTCGGTTCTCTCAGACCAAAAAGTGTTTCGGCGATCTCTGTGCGACCCGCGCCGACAAGGCCGTAAAAGCCGACGACTTCGCCCCTTCGGACATCGAAACTGATGTCTCGGAAAAGCCCGTTACAGGACAGGTTTTCGACAGCAAGTGCGACTTCTCCAAGTTTCGCATGCTCATGATTGCGGGTCAGATCGAGCGAGCGGCCGATCATCAACTGGGTGATCTCGTCCTCGTTCGTCTCCGTCGTTACCAGCGTGCCCCGGCATTCGCCGTCGCGCAGGACGGTAATGCGATCGGTAATGTTGAAAATCTCCTCCATGCGGTGGGAGATATAGATGATGCCGGCGCCCTCGGCTTTCAGATCGGCGATCACATCAAACAGCACAACCTTTTCCGCATCCGTCAGCGATGCTGTCGGCTCGTCGAAGATCACGGCCTTTGCGTCGACCGTGAGCGCGCGGGCGATTTCAACCATTTGCTGGTTTGCAATAGAAAGCTCGCCGACCTTTGTGTCGGGCGTGAAGCCGGTCTTGAGCCTGTCGAGAATACGCTGTGTATTGTCGTTGAGCATCTTCCAATCGACCAGACCGAAGCGCTTCAGCGGCAATTCGCCCAGGAAGATGTTTTCTGCCACCGTGAGCTCTGTTGCGAGACTGAGCTCCTGGTGGATGAAGACGACGCCCTTTGATTTTGCCTGCAGCGGCGAGGTCATCACCGCCGGTGTCTCGTCGATCAGGATGCGGCCACTATCGGGCTGGTGAATGCCGCCGAGCACTTTCATCAGCGTTGATTTGCCCGCGCCGTTCTCGCCGACAAGCGCGTGAACTTCGCCCGGGCGGATATCGAGCGAGACGCCGTCAAGCGCGCGCACGCCGGGAAAGGTCTTGACGATATTGTCGAGCCTCAGCGCCGGTTTGATATCACTCATATCCTGAGCTCCCCTCTGCCCTTGCGGTTCAATTGACGATCCAGAAACAGGACGGCGATGAGAATGAGGCCGATAACCAGATTGACGGTTTCTGTGTCCGCGCCGATATAGCCGAGGCCCTTGCGCAGAAGCTGGATGGCAATGACGCCGCCGAAGGTGGACAGGATCGAACCCGAGCCGCCCGCAAGCTTTGTTCCGCCGAGAACCACCGCCGTGATCGCCCACAATTCGTAAAGCTCGCCATCATTGGGATTGACCGAGCCGCTCTCGGAATAAAACACCACGGCGCTCAGCGCTGCGAGAAAACCGATCAGGATGAAATTGCGCAGGAAATGCGGGCCGACGCGGATGCCGGCATTGATCGCCGCCTCGCGGTTGTCGCCGATTGCATAGGCGTTGCGGCCGTGCACGGTTCTGGTCATCACCAGCCAGATGATGGCGGTGACGGCGAGGAAGAACCAGCTTGCGGTGTGGATGCCGAGAAACTGGGCTTCGGCGAAATCAACCAGCGTCCAGTTAAGATGCGATGTCGGGTTCTCGCCATTATACATGAAGACGAGGCCGCGATAGCCAAGCATGGCGCCAAGCGTGACGATGAAGGCATCGACGCCGGTTTTCCAGACGATCAGCCCGTTTAGCCCGCCGAGGATGGCGCCGGTTAAAAGCGCCAGGAGCCAGGAAACCGGGATCACCCAGTTCCCGAGCCCGGCAAAGATCGGCCAGGTCATCGAATCCAGCATCACGATACCGGCGAGTGCGAAGGTCGCGCCGACGGAGAGGTCGATATTGCCGTTGATCATGATCACCGTCATACCGATGGCGATGATGCCGATCGGGGCGGACTGCTTCAAAAGCAGAAGCATGTTGTCGAAATCCATAAAGGCGGTATCCGACAGAGACAGGAAGTGGCCCGCGACGGAGAAGAAGATCAGTTCGACGAGGATGAAGCCCCAGATCGCGCCCTGCTTGATATATTTGGTGTAGTTCTTCTGGCTGGTCATGATCATCCCCTCACGCTATCGGCGACCAGAGGCGGCCGCGCTTGGCGGCAATGTCGAGCCAGACCGCAAGGATGATGATGATCCAGGTGACGACATACTGGACGTAGAACTGAAGCCCGGCGAGCAGTAGTCCATTCTGGATGAAGCCGAGGATCAGGACGCCAATAACGGTCTTGAACACGGTGCCCGAACCGCCGAGAAGCGATGCGCCGCCAAGGATCACGGCCGCAAGAACCTCAAGCTCCATACCCTGGCCGACCGTGTTCTGGCTGCCGAGCGAGCGGCTGGCCTGGATGAGGCCGGCGGTCGCCACGCAGAAGGAGGAAATCAGATAGGTCAGGAAAACGATGCGGGCGCGCGGAATGCCCGAGAAGGTTGCCGCAACGCCGTTACCACCGACGGCGTAGACCTTGCGCCCGAAAGGGGTTTTGGCAAGCAGCACTGCAAGAGCAATGGCTAAACCCGCGAAGATGACGATTGGTGAGGGGACGCCGAGAATGTGCCCTTGTCCAAAAACGGAAAACCAGGTGTGTTCCTTATCGGCAATATCCATGTTCTTGCCGCCCGAATAGGTGAGCGTCAGGCCATAGATTGCAGACAGCATGCCGAGTGTGACGATCAGTGAGTTCAGGCGGAGGTAACCGATCAGGAGCCCGTTGAACGCACCGAGCGCCAGTGTCATGGCATACATTGCCGGAATACCGAGCACGGGGCCGATCTTGTCATGCAGGTCGAGCACAACGATGGTGGAAAACGACATCATAGAGCCGACCGACAGGTCGAGATTGCCGCCGATGACGACGAAGGTGACGCCGAGTGCGATGACGCCCAGAATGGCCGAAGAGCGGATCACGCCCAAAATATTGTCCGGCGCGACAAAGCGCTGGTTGACCAGGGCAAAGCCGATCATGAACACCACGAAGGCGATCAGGATCCCCTGACGAGCCAGCAATACGCCGATGTCTTTTCGCGTAAAATTCGCCACAAGCTCCTCCCAAAGCTCCAGTTTTCAGACAGTGGCGGGGCGATCTTAGCCTCGCCTTGCTGAGCCTGTCTCAGACAAGCGTCATGCCGCCGTCAATCATGACCACCTGTCCGGTCATGTAGTCGCTCTCGCTTGAGGCGAGAAACGTGGTTGTGCCGGTGATATCGGCCGGTCGCGCGACTTTCCCGCGCAGGATTTCTGAGGAAAACTCGGCCATGGCCTGGCCGGGGCGCTCGGCAGCGCCGATCTCCATCAGGTCGCGGTCGACCTGTTCCCACATTTCCGTTGCCACCACGCCGGGTGCAAAACCGGTCACCGTGATGTTGTGTTTGGCAAGATCGCGCGCCCCGGACTGGATCAGCGATATCACACCAGCCTTCGATGCGCAGTAGGGGGCTACATTATCGAAGCCTTGCCTGCCGGCAATCGAGGTGGTGTTGATGATCTTGCCGCCGGTCTTCTGGCTGATCATCTGCTTTGCCGCCTCCTGCATGCCGATCAGGCAACCGAGACCGTTGACCGACATGATGAAGTTCCAGTTTTCCTCGGTGACATCGAGAAAATTCATCGGCCGGTTGACGCCGGCATTGTTGAACTTGACGTCAAGTTTTCCGAAGACAGAGACGGTATGGGCGATCATGGTGCGCACCTGGTCGCGTTTCGTCACATCGACCACGGCATGTGTCACCCGACCGCCGTTTCGGTCGGCGCGGTCCCGGTTGTGTTCCTCGACAGCCATGAGGCTCTCGCCATTGATGTCGGCAAAGCAGACATCGGCGCCTTCATCCAGCAATGCTTCGCCAATCGCGCGGCCGATACCGCGCGCCGCACCCGTCACGATACAGGAACGTCCAGAGACACGACCCACTGAGCCTCTCCCATCATTTCAATTGTGATTTCAGGAATAGGGCGGGGCGCCGGCTTGCGCCTGGCCCCGCCTATCAAGACGAAGGGGATCAAAACACCGGCTTGGTGAACTGGTCCATGTTGTCCTGGGTGATCTTCGGCGTGTCGAAATAGTTGAGGAACGGCACGTCCTTGCCGTCAAGCACGTCGATTGCGGTCTGAAGCGCAGCCTCGGCGTCATCGACAGGCGACTGATAGATCGAGCCCCAGTAGTCGCCGTTTTCCATGGCTTCGTAGCCAACAGCGAAGTTGGTTGCCCCAACAAAGATGATACCGTCGCGCCCGGCGGCCTTGGCGGCATTGAGCGCGCCGACGCCCATATTGTCGTCACCGGCATAGACGCCGTCGATATCGTCATATTTGACCAGGAAGGCTTCCATCACCTTCTGAGACTTTTCACGGTTCCAGTCGCCGGGTTGCGTTTCCACCAACGTCACGTCAGGGCAAACCTCCGGCAGGCGGTCCTCAAAGCCCTTCGCGCGTTCAATCGCGGTCGTATAACCCGGCTGGCCGGAAATCTGCACGATTTTCGCTGTGTCGGCGATCCCCATATCCTTGAACTTGTCGCACATGATCTCCGCCGAGCGCGAGCCTTGCGTGATGTTGTCCGGGCCGGAGAATGAGGCGACGAAATCGAAGCCCGGTTCGGCGATGTTGGAATTGGTGACGATCACCGGAATACCGGCCTTTTGGGCCTTGCGCACGGCCGGAATGACGGCCTCGCCATTGGTCGGCCAGATGATGATGGCATCGACCTGCTGCTGGATCAGGTCTTCCACCTGGGCGATCTGGCGGGCGACATCGCCGCCAGCGTCGAGCACGACGGCTTCGACGTTATCGTCAGCATCGGCTGCGTTGATGAAGGCCTGCTCATAGGTCGTCTGATAGCTGTCGACGCCGACATTGTTCTGCGTGATGCCGATTTTGTAGGTCTCGGCCGATGCGGCGCCGGCAAGCGCAAGCCCTGCAAGCGCTGTCGTTGCGGCCAAGGTGAGCCTAGCTGAAAATCTCATGATCCGTTCCTCCCAAACGATAGATTTGATCGATTGCCACAGCTCTCCGTGACCGGATGAGCCTCTCCCGGGCAACCGGTTCTCATACACCATTAATCCAGCGAAAATGGACCTGCCTAAAATATCCAAAATGGACTTTATGATATTCAGAATGGATTTTTAAGCGATATTTCGTTGTCGTTGTTTTGGACAAATAGGGAGGAGACAAACATGGCATTTCCAAAAGGACGCAGATTTGAAAATGATCTGCTGGGGCGAATGAACCAGAATACCGCACAAAATATTCAAAATGGATATGGCGCTGCCGTTGCCGGTGTGGCGGATGGGACACCATCGGTTTCTGCCGAGTTGGAAGCCGTCGTGCGGTTTATGGAAGATGTTCTGGTCGAAGTTGATGACGCGACCACGCCCAATGCCCCTAACCCTTATCTGAACATGAGCCTCCATCTTCTGCGCCGTCATCTGGAAGGGCGGATGGTGATCCCCTCATCCATCATTGCGGCCTCTGGCGTGCCTTATGCAACAGCGACCCGCAAGCTTTCGGAGCTGCTTGAAAGCGGAGCCATTGAGCAGCGCGCGCGATCGAAATCGGGAAAGAGCGTTTCGCTGCATCCAAGTCCGGAAATGCTGGACAATTGGTGCCAGCTAGCGCGGCGCATTCATCGACTGGCGGCGGTTCGCTTCGGCGCTGACGGCTTTACCCAGGAAAGCTCAGACTATTATTTCGGTGGCTCCTACCAGCCGGGCAAGATGCTGATCGGTCCGCCGCAGGCGCTGCCGACCCCGATGAAACTGTCCGGCGGTCTGCGCATTCTCGTTCATGGCGATCCGACCTTTATGGTGATGAGCAATCTGAAGCGTCAGTTCGAGCATCTGGTTGGCTGCAATATCCACCAGCGCGCCTTTTCGATTGATCGTCTGCGCGGAGAGGCGCTGCGCAATGCCGAACGCGCCGTCAGCCGATATGACGTGATCGCCGTCGATCTGCCCTGGCTCGGAGAGTTCGTCAAGAAAGGGGTTCTGCGCCCGCTGTCGTCGATCATGGATATTGACCGGCTCGATCCCGGCGATTTTCACACCGCCGGCTGGCGCGCGGCCCACTGGAACGGCGAGGCCTACGGTGTGCCGAGCCAGACAACTCCGGAACTGTTTTTCTACCGTCGCGACCTCTTTGCTGATGCAGCACTCGAACCACCGGAAACGACGGAAGCCGTGCTTGAGGCTGCTGCCCGTCTGCATGACCCGCGCATGGGCGTTTACGGCATTGCCTGGAATGCGGCCCGTGGTACCGCTCTGGGTCACACCTTCATGATGGCCTGTGCAGATTTTGGTCAGCCTATCATCAACCTCGACGAGATCGCAGGCGGCTTTGATGCCGATCATCTGGAGCGCGGCGATCTTCACCCGACGATCGACACCCCGAAAGCGCTCGAAGCCGCGGAATATCTGCTGGCGCTGATGGAGTTCTCGCCGCCTGATATCCTTTCCATGTCCTGGTATGAGCGCGTCCGGCCCTATGCGGAAGGCAAGGTGGCGATGGCTTACGGATATACGCTGCTTGCGCCCTATTTTGAGCTCGATCCGCAATCGCCCGCCTTCGCCAATACCGGTTACCTGCCGCATCCGCACGGACCGGGCGGCACGCCGATCGCGCCGGTTGGCGGCTATGTTTTCGGTGTTCCAGCCAACCTGCCTGAGGAGCGGATTGATGAGGCGGTCGAGGCGCTTGTCGCCTTCACCTCGCCGGAAGCACAGAAGCTTTTTATCCAGAATGGCAGCCGCACCGCACCGCGTTATTCCGTCGGTTCCGATCCAGAAGTGCGCCGACTGTCCCCGATCTTCGAAAGCGTCGACCAGATGTCCTGGCGCGACGAGCTACAGTTCTGGCCGCGCCCGCCGATCCCGGAAATTTCCGACATCATCCAGATCTGCGGTTATGAGCTGCACGACATGCTGCGCGGCATTGTCAGTCCGAAACAGGCTCTTTCGCGGGCTCAGTCACGCGCGGAAGAGGTCATGCGAAAACACGTCACATAGGCTCTTTGCAAAGACAAAGGGCCGGTCAATACGGGAGGAGAGACCATGGACACCAATCGCCTCAAAGGCAAAAACATTCTGATCACCGGCGGCGCCCAAGGCATGGGCGCGACCAATGCCGAACATTTCGCCGAGCAGGGCGCCAATGTCTGCATCGGCGACCTTGATCTGGAAATGGGCAAGGCGCTCGCCGACAAGATCAACGCTGCCGGAAACGGGCGGGCGATAGCGGTGAAGATGGATGTCACCAGCCGTGATGACAATGACGCCGCAGTTCAAGCCACCGTCGAGGCGTTCGGCATGATCAATATCGGTCTGTTCAACGCCGGGGTCAACAAGCCGAAATTCTTCATGGACATCGATGAGGACAATTGGGACTTCATCATGAACGTGAATACCAAGGGCATGTGGCTCGGGATGCAGGCCGTCGCCCGGCAGATGATCAAGCAGGGCAAGCAGGAACACGTCTACAAGCTGATCAATGTCGGCTCGGTCGCATCGCGCAAGCCGCTCTATGATGTGACGGTCTACTGCACCTCGAAATATGGTTGCCTTGCGCTCACCCATTGCGGTGCGGTCACGCTCGCCGAGCACAATATCACCGTTAACGGCTATGCGCCTGGTGTGGTCAAGACGCCGCTTTGGGCGCAGCTCGACAAGGATCTGGTCGAGATGGGCTTCAAGCAGAAGGCAGGCCAGGCCTTCGATGATCTGGCTGAGAACGATCTGGCGCTGAAGAAAGTCTCTTATCCCGACGATGTAAAGGGCACGGCCGCATTCCTTGCGAGCCACGACAGCGACTACATGACCGGCCAGATGATCCATATTGATGGCGGCTGGGTGATCCAGTAGCGGGCTTCGAAAGCCAGAATTTCTGACCATTCATTTTAAACGTTCAGGCAGGCTTGAGCCCTGCCTCAGGGAGGATTTCATGAACCGTGCACTGACACCCAATGTTTTGACCCCGCAGGACCTTCTGCCCCAGTGGAACTGGGAAGGACGGCTGCCGGCCTTGGGCCATACGTCCGTCGATTTTGAACGCCGCGTCGATCACGACCGGCTGCGCCGCTACCGTCTTTCGCGAACCCGTCAGGCGCTGAAGAACAGTGATGCAGGCTCGCTGCTGCTCTTCGACGTCAACAACATCCGCTACGTTTCCGCCACCAAGATTGGTGAGTGGGAACGCGACAAGATGTGCCGTTTCTGCCTGCTGACGGGGGACGACGCGCCCTATGTCTGGGATTTCGGTTCAGCGGCCGTCCATCATCGTAAGTTTTCCGACTGGCTGATCCCGGATCATTGCCGGGCAGGCGTCGTCGGCATGCGTGGCACCATTCCGCCATCCTTCGGGCTGATGAAAAAATATGCCGAGGAGATTGCAGGCCTGATCCGCGATGCCGGCATGGCCGACATGCCGGTTGGTGTCGATTATGCCGAAACTGCCATGTTCCATGCGCTGAAGGCAGCGGGCCTCAATGTCGTCGACGGCCAGCAGATCATGCTGTCTGCCCGCGAGATCAAGAACTGGGACGAGATCCAGCTTCTGACCCAGGCTGCCAGCATGGTCGATGGCGTCTATCACATGATCTACGAGGAGCTGAAACCGGGCGTGCGCGAGAACGAGATCGTCGCGCTGTCCAACAAGATGCTCTACGAAATGGGCTCCGATGATGTCGAGGCGATCAACGCCATCTCCGGCGAGCGCTGTAATCCGCACCCGCATAATTTCACCGACAGGCTGTTTAGGCCCGGCGATCAGGCCTTCTTCGATATCCTGCAGAGCTATCAGGGCTACCGCACCTGCTACTACCGGACCTTCAATATCGGCCGATCAACGCCCGCACAGGTCGACGCCTATGTGAAGGCGCGCGAATGGATCGATGCCTCGATCGCGCTGATCAAGCCGGGTGTGACCACCGACGTGGTGGCCAAGGCATGGCCAAAGGCCGAGGAATTCGGCTTTCCTGATGAACTTTCCGCCTTCGGCCTGCAGTTCGGCCACGGTCTGGGCCTGGCGTTGCACGAGCGTCCGATCATTTCGCGGGCGGTCTCGCTCGACAATCCGATGGAAATCCAGACCGGTATGGTGTTCGCGCTGGAAACCTACTGCCCGGCTGCCGACGGCTACTCTGCCGCCCGCATCGAGGAGGAGGTCGTCGTCACTGACAAGGGGTGTGAGGTCATTTCGCTGTTTCCGGCAGAAGAACTGCCGATTGCCAACAGATATTGAGGCGGAAAACGTCATGAGCGCTTCAGACAACAAACATAATCGCGAGGACTATTTGCGCATGTACCGGCAGATGGTTCGCATTCGCACCTTCGAGGATAATGCCAACCAGCTCTATCTCTCGGCCAAGATGCCGGGGCTGACGCATATGTATTCCGGCGAGGAGGCGGTCGCGGTCGGCATTTGCGAGGCATTGACCGACAGTGACCGGATCACTTCGACCCATCGCGGCCACGGCCATTGCGTGGCCAAGGGCGCCGATTTCCAGGCAATGTTCTGCGAGCTTCTTGGCAAGGAGGAGGGCTATTGCCGGGGCAAGGGCGGGTCGATGCATATCGCCGACCAGAGCCACGGTAATCTCGGCGCAAATGCCATTGTCGGCGGTTCCATGGGTATTGCCACCGGTTCCGCACTGCGTGCGAAATTGCAGAAATCCGATGATGTGACCGTCTGCTTCTTCGGCGACGGGGCGACCGCGCAGGGGCTGTTGTACGAGGTCATGAATATGGCAGCCCTCTGGAACCTGCCGGTCATCTATGCCTGCGAGAACAATGGCTATTCGGAATATACGGCGACGGCTGAAATCGCCGCCGGCTCGATCACCGACCGGGCACGGGCCTTCGGCATCGAGGCTTTCGAGGTTGACGGGCAGGATGTTCTGGCCGTCAACGAGCTGACGCGCGAGTTGACAGGACGCTGCCGTCGCGGCGAGGGACCGTTCTTCATCGAGCTTCAAACCTACCGCTATCACGGCCACCATGTTGGCGACATCAACCGCGAATATTACCGCCCCAAGGCCGAGGAAAAGGACTGGAAGGAAAGTCGCGATCCGATCGAGAAATTCACCCAGTGGCTGACCGGTGAGGGGATTGCCTCGACGGATGAGCTTGAGGCCATGAAGGCCGAGATCAGCGACGATGCGGCTTCCGCCGTGGACTATGCGTTGAAGGCCAAATATCCGGAAACGCATGAAGTCGACATGCACGTTTTTGCGGACTGAGGAGAACATTCCATGCGAAAGATTACGCTATCCCAGGCCGTGAACGAGGCGTTGGCCGAAGAGCTGCGCCGTGACCCCACGACCTTCATTATCGGCGAGGACGTCGCCGAGGCCGGCACGCCGTTCAAGGTGCTGTCGGGTCTCGTCGAGGAGTTCGGAACCGAGCGGGTCATCGATACGCCGATTGCCGAGCCGGGCTTCATGGGCATTGCCGTTGGCGCGGCGATGACCGGTTCGCGGCCGATCGTTGACCTGATGTTCGGCGACTTCCTGTTCCTGATCATGGACCAGCTCTGCAATCAGGCGGCCAAGATCCATTACATGTCCGGCGGCAAGCTCAATGTGCCGCTGGTGGTGCGCACCAATCTGGGTGCGACACGGCGGTCTGCCGCGCAGCATTCCCAGTCGCTGCATGCGCTTGTCGCCCATATTCCGGGTCTGAAGGTGGCGTTGCCATCGTCTGCCTATGAGGCCAAGGGGCTGATGAAGACGGCGATCCGCGACAATAATCCGGTCGTCATCTTTGAAGACAAGCTGATGTATAACGACAAGGCCGAGGTCCCGGAGGAGGAATATCTGATCCCCTTCGGCGAGGCCGCGATCCTGCGCGAGGGCCGGGATATCACGCTGGTTGCCACCTCCTCCATGGTGCAGGTAGCGCTGGCCGCCGCCGACCTTCTGGCAAAGGACGGCATTTCCGCTGAGGTTATCGATCCGCGTACCATTGTGCCGCTGGATGAGGAAACCATCCTCAAATCGGTCCAGAAGACATCGCGCGCCATGGTGATCGATGAGGGCCATCAAAGCTACGGCATCACCGGCGAGATCGCCAGCCGCATCTCGGAAAAAGCTTTCTACCATCTCGATGCGCCGGTGCTGCGCATGGGCGCGATGGATGTGCCGGTGCCGTTCTCGCCGGCGCTTGAGGATATCACCGTGCCGACGCCGGAACGCGTGGCTGAAAAGGCGCGGCTTTCGGTGCGCGGGGAGCTTTTCAATGCCGCATGATGTGATAATGCCCGCACTCGGCATGGCGCAGGACACCGGCAAGATCGTTCGGTGGCTGAAGACGAGCGGGGAGCCTGTCTCCTCCGGCGAGGCGATCATGGAAGTCGAGACCGACAAGGCGGTGATGGAGGTCGAGGCTGCTGCCGATGGTTTCCTAAGCGCCGTTTCGGCGGGTGACGGCGACGACGTGCCGGTCGGCTCGGTCGTGGCCGTGATCGTCGATAGTGAGAACGATGTTGAAAGCGCAAAGCCCGATGAAGACGCGGGCGGCGAGCGTGTCCCAAGCGCAAGTGAAGCAGATGAAGAGTCCCTGCCGGATGGCGCGGAGATCATTATGCCCGCGCTTGGTATGGCGCAGGATACCGGTCTGATCGTCAACTGGTGCAAGGAGCCGGGCGACAAGGTTTCCGCAAGTGATATTCTGCTGGAGGTCGAGACCGACAAATCAGTAATGGAGGTCGAGGCCGGGCATGACGGTTACATTGCCGCCATTCTGGCCGACGCCGATGAGGCGGTTCCCGTCGGCTCGGTGATCGCCGTGATTTCGGCCGAAAAACCGGAAAAACCCGTGCGGCGCAGCGCCAAAACGGCCAAAGCGGCGCCCGAACTGCAGTCTGCCTCTGATGACGAGGTCAAAAAAGCGGTTTCGGAACCGGACAGCGCTCCGTCGAAACCCAAAACCCCGGCACGGCCCGTCGCGCCGGTCGAAGGTCGCATCCTTGCCTCGCCAAAGGCGCGACGGCTTGCCCATGAACAAGGCCTTGATCTGGCACGGCTTGCCGAAGAGGGCGTGGCCCAGCCCTATCATGTGTCCGACCTCGAAACCTTGCGCACATTGGGTGAGCGTGCGGATGCTTCACCGGTGGCGGCCCCGGCAAGTGTGCCGTTGCGTATCGAGGCGCAGGTTCCGGCTTCCGGCTTTTCGTCCCTGCTCGATTGGCTGCAAGCAGAAACGGGCGATGCGCCTTCGCCTTCCCGGATCTGGCTTAACTTTGCCACAGCGTCCTTGCGTGGTACGTTGACGGGTGCAAACGCCATCATCGGCTGCATCGAGGAGCCGGGCGCCAGACTTTCGCACTTTGCCGATGCCGACCGCAATCGCCTTGGCGCGACGAAAGAGGAAGCCGAGGACTGCGTCCCGGATATCATCCTGCGCGATCTGACGCGCTTTTCGGTTATCCGAGCGACGGCACTCACCGAAACCGCACCGGTTCTGGCCATCGCTCGTGACCGGGACAATTTTGTGATCGGGTTCGATTACCAGGTGAGCCAGTTGAGCGAGGCGGCGGCGCTCGACTTCATGACTGCGTTTGCCGGTCGTCTCGAACAGCCACTGCGTCATCTTCTTTGAAATTCGGAGCCATGTGATGGATCATACCAATCTCTATATCGATGGAAACTGGCGTGAGGCCGCAAGCGGCGAGCGCTTTGACGTCATTAACCCGGCGACCGAAGAGGTTCTCGCCTCCGTCGCCTCCGCCGATACCCCGGATGCCGACGCGGCCCTTGATGCCGCCGAAAATGCGATGGCAGAATGGCAGGCGAAGACGCCGCGCGAACGCTCCGAAATTCTGCGCAGGGCGTGGGAGTTGATGACCGCGCGGCTGGAGGAATTCGCCCGCCTCATCACGCTGGAAAACGGCAAGGCGCGGGGCGATGCCATGGGCGAGGCGACTTACGCGGCCGAATTTTTCCGCTGGTTTGCCGAGGAGGCCGTCAGGGCCGATGGGTTGATCACCCATGCCCCGGCCTCGGGTGCGCGCATTGTCGTGCAGCACAAGCCGGCCGGCATTTCGGTTCTGGTCACGCCGTGGAACTATCCGGCTGCCATGGGCACGCGCAAGATTGCGCCCGCCCTTGCTGCCGGTTGCGCGGTGATCATCAAGCCTGCGACGGAAACGCCGCTCACCATGCTGGCGCTGATGCCGCTTCTGGAAGAGGCCGGTGTGCCGAAAGGGCTCGTCAACGTCCTGCCGTCGAAACATTCCGGCCGTCTGGTCGATCATATGCTGCATGATCCGCGTGTGCGTGTGGTCTCCTTTACCGGCTCCACCGGGGTCGGGCGCAAACTGTTGAAATCGGCTGCCGACCAGGTGATCAAGCCGGCGATGGAGCTTGGCGGAAACGCGCCGCTGATCGTGTTCGAGGATGCCGATCTCGACAAGGCGGTGGCGGGGGCCATGCTGGCGAAAATGCGCAATCTCGGCGAGGCCTGCACGGCGGCCAACCGATTTTACATCCATGAGAAAGTCAGCGCCGAATTTACGGAAAAGTTCACCGCCGCCATGGCCGCACTCAAGGTTGGCAACGGTCTGGAGGATGGCATCGATGTCGGGCCACTGGTCAACGCGGCCACGCGTGACAAGGTCGCGGGCTTTGTCGAAGATGCCGTGTCGAAGGGTGCGAAGATCGAACTCGGCGGTACGCAGCCAAACGGCAAGGGCTTCTTCTATCCACCGACCGTCATGTCAAATGTGCCGGAGACCGCCGAATGTGTGCATGATGAGATTTTCGGCCCCGTGGCGGCACTGCAGACCTTCAGCGACGAGGAAGACGTGATCCGTCGCGCCAATGACACCGAATACGGCCTGGTCGCTTATGTGTTCTCCGAGGACATGAAGCGCGCCATGCGGGTCTGCGAGCGGCTGGAATACGGCATGGTCGGCCTCAACCGGGGCCTCGTCTCCGATCCTGCAGCGCCCTTCGGTGGGGTCAAGCAATCCGGTCTTGGTCGCGAAGGCGGGCATGAAGGCATGCTCGAATTCATGGAAACCCAGTATATTTCGGCGGAGTGGTGACATGAGCGCGCAGGATTTCATCGCAAGCCCCGCCGTGGTGGCCTATGCCGGGCGCAAGGGCGTCGACCTTTCCGACGTTGCGCGGAAATCAGGTCGCACCAATCTGGCGCGCGAGGATGTCGACCAGCATATGGACGGATCCACGCCGGTGATCGGGGAAACCGTCAGCGCAGATGACCAAAGGTACTGGGATATCGATCACGCAGCCTACGGGCCTGTCTCGGAAGAACCGGTGACGCGGATCTCAAGCCTTGCCGCCGACAATCTTTCGGCCGCCAACCGGATGATCCCGCAGGTCACCCATCACGACCGCGCCGATATGCGCGCCGTCGAGAGTTTTCGCAAAAGCCTGAAGGCGGAGGCGGCAGCAAAGGGCCTGCGGCTGACCGCGCTCGCCTTTCACATCAAGGCATTGACGTGCACGCTGGCGGCCTTTCCGCTGTTCAACGCATCGCTTTCGGCGGATGGAGAGACTTTGATCCGAAAGAACTATTTCCATATCGGTATCGCCGTCGACACCCCTCACGGACTGATGGTACCGGTGATCCGCGATGCGGACAGCAAGGGTCTGTGGCAGATGTCCGCCGAGATCGCGGACCTCGCAAAACGGGCAGGCGAGCGCAAGCTCCGGCCTGATGAAATGGGCGGCGCCTCCATGTCGATCTCCAATCTCGGCGGCATTGGCGGCACGGCATTTACGCCGCTCGTCAATCCGCCCGAAGTGGCCATTCTCGGCATCACGCGGGCAGAGACCGTTCCGGTCTGGGAGAGTGAGGCCTGGCAACCGGTGCTGATGGCGCCGCTTGATCTCTCCTATGATCACCGGGTTATCAATGGCGCCGAGGCCGCACGCTTTCTCGCCCACTATGCCAGCCTTCTCGCCGAGCCTCGTCGAATGCTGATTTCGTAAGCGCGCCCGTTCGATGATGCGGCGAAAGCACAAAACGACAACGCGATCTCACCCGACTTTTCCGCCGTGTCCGGTTTTCAATGCAAAACTCTGTCCAAATTCTGCCCCCGCAACCAAATCCGTTTTATCAAATATATCAAAGGCCTCGCTGGGTAACAGCGAAGCCTTTTGGCCGTTTTTACCCGAAACACTCGTCGCGAGGTGTGACCTGCTCCCCTGAGACGTCCGCGATTTGGGGCTAGTCTGTGCCTATCGAACAACTGAAGTGGCCCGGTTTGTCTGAACAGTTTCGGGCGTTTCGTTAAGTGGATCTCCGCCTCGATTATGCGGCCACCATCATTGGTTCCAGCGCGTTGAAATAAGCTCGATCCGGCGTCTGCCGGTCAAGGGATGAATGTGGGCGTCGACTGTTGTAGAAATTCAGATATCTGCCGATGCCAGCGCGGGCCTCGGACACGGTCTTGTAGGCGTGGAGGTAGACTTCCTCGTATTTGATCGACCGCCAGAGCCGTTCGACGAAGACATTGTCCCGCCACGCCCCCTTGCCATCCATCGAGATGCGGATCTCGCCTTGCCGAGCGCTCCGGCTAAAAAATCACTCTCCAGTGTCAGCTCCCCGATCTTGGCGTGCGGTGTTTTGACATCTTCCGTCTTCGCTTCATCGCCGAAAACGCCTGTCGCCCCCTCAAGAAGCTGGTCTTTCCACTTTTTGATCTGGTTGGCGTGCACGTCAAATTGCTGGGATAATTCCGCCAGCGTCTGCTCTCCCCGGTTGGCGACAAGCACCGCTTTCGCCTTGAAAGCCGGGCTATGGTTCCGGCGCGGTCGTCTCGTCATGGTATCTCCTGCTCCCGGCATCTAAGCCGAAATCAGGCAGAAATTCCACTGATCCCCGATGTGCAGATTTCCCCGGCCAGCTCTCCAGCCAGGCGGTGGGGCCGCATCTGGGGCTGACGCCGGCGAGCTACCAGTCAGGCGAGACCGATATTCAGGGCAAGATCAGCCGATGCGGCGACGAACTCGCCCGCACCGCGCTCTACGATGCGGCGTATTCGCCGCTCATGCGCTCAAAGAAATGGTCGAGCCTCAGGGCGTGAGGCATGAACATCGCCAAACGCCGCGGCATGGCGCGGGCCCGCGTGGCGGTGGCCCGCAAACTGGCGGTCATCCTGCATCGCATGTGGGTTGATGCAACCGACTTCCGCTTTGGAAAGCAGCCTGCCGCACTGGCGGCGTGACCCGAGGCAGATCAAAGGAGCAAGTAACACGAACAAAGCTTTCGCTCGAAAGGGCGAGGCCCGGATCGTTCCGTGGGGACGATCGGCGAGGCGATCTCGTTGAGAGTCCCGAACCTGCCGAACCAAGGTTTGCAAGGTCGTGAAACAGATTGAGACGCCTCGCTCTCCTGACCCCATCATGCGGCGGCCCCGAGCAAATCACCGATGCGCCGACCGCGAAGAGAAGCGAGTAGCCTGCGGAACGGTCCCAGAAAAAGTGCAGGAGAACCTTGACCACCGCGCCCCCAATCAGAGAGGGCTCTCAGGCTTTGAATTGAAGCTTTCGCCAACCGGTCATTCAGCCTCTTGCATCAGCTTTTTGGCGGCATCCTCACGCGAGTTACATTCGCCGCCTGTTTCTATCCACGACAATCTTGTCGCCCATGTCAGCCGCTGGAAAGGAAACACCATTCACCGTCAATTGATCGCGAAAGAGAAGCAGGCTTTGGCTTTGCTCGAACTGGCAGATATTGACGGCAGTGTAACTTCACACATGCGGCCCCAGCCTCTCCAAAGCGGCGCTCCAGCATGGGAAGTCGCAGGTTTTCTCGGTGTGTCCGGGAAGCTCATTCGCGAAACTTACGGTCACCACTCGCCCAAACGTCTGAAGACCGCAAAAATGAGGTTCTACGGGCAAAAATATGCAGCAATAAAATGAAGGAGAAAACGCAATGAGCGATGAAGCCCTAAGTCCTTGCGATAAAAGGAGAACGGATGGTGGGCGTGACAGGGATTGAACCTGTGACCCCTACGATGTCAACGTAGTGCTCTCCCGCTGAGCTACACGCCCATCCGTGGCGCGGTGTATTCCAAACTTTGGCGACGGCGTCAACTGATTTTTGATGCTTTTTGTCGCTTTCCGCTTTGCCTTGTGGCGTCGTTCAGGCGCCGATAACTTTTTCCACCTCGTCGACGAGATCACGAAGGTGAAACGGCTTGGAGAGAACCTTCGCATCCTTCGGCGCGGCCGAATCGGCGGTCAGGGCCACAGCTGCGAATCCGGTTATGAAAATGACCTTGAGATCCGGGTCGAGCTCGGTAGCACGCCGGGCAAGTTCGATCCCGTCCATTTCGGGCATGACGATGTCTGTCAGAAGCAGCGAGAATGGCTCCTCGCGCAGTCGGTCATATGCGCTTGCACCATTGTCAAATGCCGCAACCTGGTAGCCGGCCTTTTCCAGGGCCTTCACCAGAAAACGGCGCATATCGTCGTCGTCTTCCGCCAGGAGAATTTTCAATACCATCGGTTCAACCATCTCGGCGTAACAGGCTTTTCTTCTTAACCGGTCTGATAGCCCCTATGATCTAAACAAGCAATGAAGACGCTTTCAAAGTTTCGTTTGCATAGCAAAACGATCTTGGCAGCACCGCCCCGAGCGCGTAAATCTCGGTGGGAAAGGAGTTCTGGTGACTGGCATCGGCAGACAGGAGCGACATGATTATGCGCAGGAAGCGTTGTTCGAGGTGATCCGCCCCGAGACGCAGTCTGTGCCGTTGATCTTCAATTCTCCCCATTCCGGGCGCGTTTATTCCGAGGCGTTTCTTGCTGTAACCCGGCTCAGCCACCACGATATCCGGCGCTCCGAGGATCTTTATGTCGATGAACTGTTTTCGATGGCACCGGCGTTCGGGGCTCCATTGCAGCGCGCCTTTTTCCGCGCGCCTTTCTCGATGTCAATCGTGAGCCTTTCGAGCTCGACCCGCGCATGTTTTCCGGCCCATTGCCAGCCCACGTGAACATGACCTCCATGCGCGTCGCCGGCGGCCTGGGGACGATACCGCGGATCGTCGCCGAGCACATGCCGATCTATGACGCCCAGATCGACGTCGATGAGGGGCTTGCGCGCATCGAGAGTATCTACCGCCCGTATCACCGCAGCCTCAAACAGCTGATGCAGGAGACCAGACGTCGTTTCGGTCGTGCTGTTCTGATCGATTGTCATTCAATGCCGGGCACCGTCTCGGTTGCAGGCCACAGGCGCAAACCGGATTTTGTCATTGGTGATCGCTATGGCACGAGCGCTTCAGGCGATCTGGTCTGCGCCGCGATCTCGATCCTGGAGAAAATGGGCTTCACTGCAGCTTATAACAAACCGTATGCTGGCGGGTTCATCACCGAGCATTATGGTCGTCCGGCCAACGATTGCCACACCATACAGATCGAAGTCTCGCGCAGGCTATATGCGGATGAGGCGAGCTTTGCGAAGAAGCCGGAATTTGTCGCGCTGAAACAGGCGCTGTCCCTGTTTGTCGGCGAGCTTGCGGCGTTCGTTGGCAATGAGGCGGGGGTCTCGGGACTTGCAGCCGAGTAGCGACCGGTGCCGGCCCAAAAAAACCGCGCTCTTGGCGCGGCTAAGTCTAGGGAGGAAACACCCAAGGAGGGTATTCACAGTCAAAAGACTGTGTAAATCAGACTAGATGACAACCTTGTGACTGTCAAGCGACTTTGCCTTGTATTTGCGCACTTGCGTTTTGTGCCTATTTTTTAAGCTAGATGCTTCTGGGGTGGCTATTTCTGCCTTTTGTATGAGCGCACGGAAAACGATTTCGATTTTTCGGCATTGGAATTAGAAGTGCGGCGCGTTACCGCTTTTTCTGACAACACAGGATATCTCATGCTTCCCGACCGCAATTTCTTCGATCAACTGGCCCGTGTCGCGGCCGCAGAAACCCTGCCGCGATTTCGGACCGCCGTGCACGTTGATAACAAGCTGCATGCGGGGTTCGACCCGGTGACGGAGGGCGACAGGGCGGCGGAGGTTGCCATCCGCAACCTGATCACATCGCATTTTCCGGAACACGGCATACTGGGCGAAGAACACGGCGGTACCGGCCTCGATCGGGAATATGTCTGGGTAATCGACCCGATTGATGGGACGCGAGCCTTTATCTCCGGCGTACCGGTCTGGGGTACGTTGGTCGGGCTTTATCGTGCGGGACGGGCGGTTATGGGGCTGATGGACCAGCCTTTTACCGGGGAGCGTTTTTTTGCGGGCGCCGAAAGCGCGTGTTTTACCGGACCCGGCGGGCCGAGGTCGCTGAAAACACGTGACTGTCGAAACCTCGCAGAGGCCGTACTGTTTA
This sequence comes from Martelella sp. K41-7, assembly GCF_055808365.1. Classification (NCBI taxonomy): domain Bacteria; kingdom Pseudomonadati; phylum Pseudomonadota; class Alphaproteobacteria; order Hyphomicrobiales; family Aurantimonadaceae; genus Martelella; species Martelella sp. K41-7. The sequence goes on along the minus strand of NZ_CM147867.1, from coordinate 3,053,998 downwards.
CGACCTCGCCGCGGATCATGGCCCCTGAAGCGCAGGCCCGCTATGACCGGCTTGAGGCCCGAGTGCGCCTCGCCCGGTATGGCATTGATTGTTACGCCTATTGCCTGCTTGCTTCCGGCTTTGCTGATCTCGTCGTGGAAAGCGACCTCAAACCCTACGATATCGGTGCGCTGATTCCGATTATCGAAAGGGCGGGAGGCGTCATCACGACCTGGACGGGCGAGCGGCCTGAAAACGGAGGCGACATTGTCGCGGCGGCGACGCCGGATCTTCACCGGGCAGCACTTCAGGTCTTGAATGGCAATTGAGTGCGGTCAGGCCGGCTTGGCGTATTCATCGAAAAAGCCGATAATCGCTTCAAGGGCACGGTCGCGCACGGTGTTGACCTCTTGAAGGATTTCGTGTCCCGCTTCAGGAAGAACCAGGTGATCGGCGCCAAGGACTGCAGCCACATGACGCTGGGCGGTGAGTGGAATGAGGCTGTCCCGTCCGCCTGAAAGGACAAGCGCCGGGCAGGCCACGCGTGCGAGGCTCCCGGGTTTTGTTGCACGTGCTATTTCCCCAAGGCAGGCTGAGAGCCAACCGAGTGTTGGCGGGCCGAGCAGATACGGCGGATCGGTTTTGGCCGCTTGCATGTTGCGGTCATAGCGTATCCGGTCGGCCGTATGGGACTGTTCCTCAAAACGCGGCGGCGCGGCGCGCAAGGTGCGCTCCGGCTGCGGGTGAAGCCAGTAAGGCTGGCTGTCCTGGCTATGACGCGGATCAGCCATTCCGGGTAACGATCGTGTTTCAGGCCGACAAAAGGCGCGGTCAGCACCAGTCCGGCAAAACTGTCGGAAGCCTCCTCTGCGACGGAAAGCGCGATCAGCCCGCCAAGCGAATGGCCGAGAAGAAAGTAAGGACCCGGCAATGCGGGCCGTACGCGGCTTTCGAAAAAATCGACAATGTCACGGCGGTAATGGGAAAACCGGTCGATATGGCCGGCATGGTCGTTTTGCGGCCGCCGTTCGGAACGTCCCTGACCGCGCAGGTCTGTGATTGCGGCGGCATAGCCCGCGCGATGGAGGTCGGATATGGTCTCGGTATATTTCTCGATGAATTCTGACCGTCCGGCCGCGATTACCACCGTGCCACGCGCGTTTTCGCATGCAAACAGCGCATACCGTAAGGCGACGCCGTCAAAGGCACGCATCATGCCCGTTCTGGTTTCCTCCGCGGATGTAATCTGGTGCATTGAATGACGGCCACCTGCTGAAATCACTGCCTTTGTGATGATCGGCAAAGGCGACAATGGCAATGGTGGATGTGTCGTTTGCGCAAAAAAAGGACCGAATCCGGGCGCCTGAACAGGGGTAAAGGCGACACGGATCCGGCCAAGGATACCGCTGTCACTGGGTCAAAAGCGACTGCGGTGCCGGGACGGGTGCGCCGTATTTCCCGGCACGCGCTCAATGGCGCATTGATCATGAACGAGAGTTCAATAGCGCGTTCATCTGACATTCATGGATGTGGCGCGTGTCGAGATACAGCCCCCGTGACATCGCTGGCTTTGACCGAGCCAGTTCCCGTGCAGAATGTTGGGGCGGGCTATCGTGGGTAACTCTTGAAACCCGTGTGTTTTGATCCCAGATAGCCAACGAGGACGCCAGCTATTGGGTCCCAAACCGTTTTTCGTGATTGCCGGTGTTTCGGGGTCAACGGAAAATGTCATCGCAACGATACGTCGCTCAAAGGAGGACACAATGCGTAACGTCGATTTTTCGCCGCTCTATCGTTCCACCGTCGGTTTTGACCGACTTTTCAGCCTGCTCGACACCATGGGCCAGCCCGAACAGGCCTCTGCCTATCCGCCCTACAATATCGAGCGTACCGGAGAGAACAGCTACCGCATTTCCATGGCTGTTGCCGGATTCAGCGAAGGTGAGCTTTCTATCGAGGCTCATGCCAATGTGCTGGCCGTGAAAGGAGAAAAGGCTGAGGACGATGAAAATGCCGGCAGCGAATATCTCTATCGCGGTATCGCCAAACGTGCTTTCGAACGCCGGTTCCAGCTCGCCGACCATATGGAAGTGCGTGGTGCAACGCTGAAGAACGGCTTGCTTCATGTCGAACTGCTTCGCAATATTCCTGAAGCCATGAAGCCACGCCGGATCGAAATCGAGACCCGCAGCAGCGAGCCGAAGACGATTGCCGCGCAGAAGAGTGTGGAGATGGATGCCGCCTGACGGCAGCCCCCCACGCAAGTATTGATGGCGGTGCCTGAAAGGGCGCCGCCTTTTTTATGGATGCCAGCGTTTCGAAAGGCGTCCGGCCAGGTGATCGAGCGATATCTCGTCCCGGACCATAAATGACCAGCATGACAAGCGGAAGCGACCAGAAGAGCCGCTGGTCGAGGATCACGCTGTCGGGGAAGCGGTCGAACAGCGCGCCGATGGTTTCGCTGCCAACCTGATGCACTGTGATGTCGACGAATGTCTGCACTGCGATGAAGGCCAGCATACCAAGCGCGCTCAGTCGGGTGGCCAGACCGAAGACGATCAGCAGCGGCAACGCGAATTCGGTATAGGTGCCCAGGTGGACGATCAGCCCCCAGGGCAGAAACGGAACAGCAGAAACGTCACCGCCGGCCGCCTCCACAGCGGGCAGGGCAATCTGGTAATAGGCGGAACTGCGGACCACGAAGAAACCGGCAAGGCCCGGTTCGACCTTGGTGAGCGCGGAATTCAGGAAATAGAGCCATAGGGTTGCGGCAAAGGCCAGGCGGGCGAACATACCTGGAAACCAGGGGGCGAGAAATGCTTCGACCCTCTGAAAAACGCTGTTGTAAACGCGCACGGCAGAACAGATGAAGTGCATGTCGGTTACTCCCTTGCCATGGCGGGCCGGAAGAAGGCGCCTGTGGTTATCAGTGCTGAAAATGCGGTTCCAAGGTCAAAGTCGGGGTCGGCTGCCATGGCAGTTTCGGCTGCATCACCGATTGTGCCGTTGCCTACAAGAACATCGAAGAACCGCGCCAAACCGCGATCAAGTGAAACAACAGCGACATCGAATTGCGGCCGGGTCACAAGCACTGTCTCTGGCTGCGTGGGATCAAAGTCTTTCAAACCTGAACCGTTGCGCACCCGCGAAAATATACCTGCTGCCGCCGAACTGAAATGAAGTAGGTGCGTTGCCGGGTGCGGGGAGAGGGCAAGCGCCATCAGTTCTTCCGGCGGCAGAGCGTCCAGCATTCCCGGAGATAGCGGTGCTGCGTCGCGGGCATGATAGGCATCAAGCCACGCGCGCTCGAGCCGGGCGACATCGGGCAGGAAAAACAGTTTCGAGGCCGGTTCGAATGAAGCGATGAAATCGGCAAAACCGTGACCGTATTCGGAAAGGACCGGAGAATGGGGTGGGGCCCGGTCGATATACTCGCCAGACATGGCTGCGAAGAATCGCTCGCCGACCAGATCACGCGTGACCGGGAATATATCGGCAAGCGCCGCCTTCAAGCCCACAGCCACATTGTTGCGATAGACTCCGAAACGTTTGATCGCCGGGCCGCCGAGCGGATTTGCAACACCGTCAGGCGCTGTTTCGAGCGGGCGCGCACTCAGTGCAGCAGCAAAAAGCTCGAGTGTCGCAGCCGCGGATCTGGTCTCAGTCATGACGGCTGCCGAGCAGGAAACGCTCGTCCTCCCGGTCAATGATCCCGTCGGCAAGCCGCGCCTCTCGTTTCAGGATCGGCCAGTCCGGCACATCATTGTCCCATTCGATCAGCGTGGGCAGCGGTCCCGTCACGCGGATGACGAAGGCATAGAGCTCCCAGACCACGTCATCGACCGGCCGGTCATGGGTATCGATCAGAAGTGGTGCGCCGATATCATCTTTATCCTCGGCATGGCCGGCCAGATGGATTTCACTGACCCGTTCCAGCGGAAAGCTCTTGAGATAGGAGATGGCGTCAAAGTCGTTGTTGACCGCCGAGACATGGACATTGTTGACGTCGAGCAGCAGTCCGCAGCCGGTTTTGCGTGCGATTTCGTCGAGGAAAATCGTCTCGGGAATCGTGCTCTCGGAAAACGCCACATAGGTGGAGGGATTTTCCAGAAGGATCGTCTGCTTCAGCCTGTTCTGCACCCGGTCAATATGGTCGGCGATATGGGACAGCGTTTCTTCGGTGTAGGGCAGTGGCAGAAGGTCATTGTAATAGGCGTCATCATGGGTCGACCAGGCCAGATGTTCGGAGACGAGGCCGGGTTCATAGCGATCGACAACCGCCTTCAACCTTTCCAGGTGTTCGGGGTTAATGCCGCGCGGCGAACCAATCGACATGCCGACACCGTGGACGGAAAGCGGAAAGTTCTCGCGCATCCGCGTCAGGATACGGTGCGGGTGGCCGCCTGCGCCCATGTAGTTTTCGGCGTGCACCTCGAGGAAGGCGGTCTTGTAGGTGTCGGCCAGAATCGCGTCGGCATGCGCGGTCTTGAAACCCGCGCCGGCCCGCGACGGTATCGGTTGCGGCACAAACGATGCAGGTTGCTCGCTGGACATTCGGAACTCTCCCATTGTTCCCAATAACAGAGCGCCGCCGGTGCAGAGTGCAGCGGCGGCGGGAAGAAAATCACATTTCGGGAAGGTCGCGGTCGAGCGGCGAAAGCGAGCCGGAGCGGTCGTTCGGCAGCATCATGTCCGAGCAGGAGCCCTCGGCGACATATTTCCAGGCATTGCCCTGATAATCAACCTTGGACGTGCCCGCGCAGGTGGTGCCCGGGCCGGCAGCGCAGTCATTCTGGCCGGCCATGGCGACACCGTAGCACTTCACGTCTGCGGCCTGTGCGGGAGCGGTGGCCGCAAGGCTGCCGACAGCCACGGCGAGGGCACCGGCGAGTGTTGCTGCGCTGATCTTGTTGGTGTTAGACATGCTATTCTCCTCATTGATCGATACGGATTCGATTGTTGTGCAAGTCTTGTCCTTGCACGCAGGAGCTTTGCAAAATCGGCCTTCACTTGGAAATCAATGGAGCGTCACTCAGCCATCACGCCGCGTCACCGGCTTGTGAGGCCCTGTTACTCTTGTGTGAGAGTTTCGGCTTCGAGGAAAGAGATGAAGCGGTCGATCTCGGCCTCGGTGGTTGCAAAACTGGTGACGCAGCGTGCCAGCAACTCTCCGTCCGCCACCATGCCCGGCTGGTCAGCCGGCGTCAGCCAGTCGTAGAATTGCGCGCCGGCTTTGCGCGCGGCGTCGGCTGCTGTGCGGGGCAAGATGATGAAGACTTCGTTCGACTGGGTTTCCCATGCAAGCCGCGCTCTGGCGGATTTGCGGAAGGCGGCGCGCATGCGCTCGGCCATGGCGTTGGCGTGGCTGGCGAGGTTCAGCCAGAGATCATCGGTCAGGTATGCATCGAGCTGGGCGGAGATGAAACGGGTCTTGGAAAACAGGTGTGCGGCGCGCTTGCGGATATAGGGCATTTCGCGGGCCTGGTCCGGGTTCATGAACACGATCGCCTCCGCGCACCAGCATCCATTCTTGGTGCCGCCGAAGGACAGAATGTCGACGCCGCGTTTCCATGTCATTTCGGCGGGCGTGGTATCAAGGGCCACCAGTGCGTTGGCAAAGCGGGCACCGTCCATATGGACCGGAAGGCCGTCCTGTCTTGCAATCGCGGTCAGTGCATCGATTTCGTCGAGCGAGTAGATCGTGCCGACCTCGGTCGACTGGGTGAGCGAAACCGCCATTGGCTGACCATGGTGGATAAAGTCAGCGGGATAACGCGCTGCGATCCGCTTCAGTTCGTCAGGCGCCATCTTGCCGTTCGTCCCCGAGACGGTGGCAAGCCTGCCGCCGCCGGTGAAATACTCCGGTGCACCGCCCTCGTCATTGGCGATGTGGGCGTCGTTGTGACAGAACACCACGCCACCCGGCCGCCCGACGGACGAAAGCGCAAGCGAGTTGGCTGCGGTGCCGGTGCCGACGAAGAATACCGCCACCTCGCGTTCGAAAATCTCGTTGAAGCGGGCCTCGATCTTGCGGTCCAGCGCGCTTGTTCCGTAGGCATTCGCATAACCAGACTGTTCGCGGATCAACGCCTCTCCGATTGCGGGGTGGGCGCCGGACCAGTTGTCGGAAGCAAAAAACATGGATAAAGACCTCGAATATGTTCGCGCATTTGGTTCCCCGGATATCAGGGAAAAGGCCATCATGTGTAAAGGGTCTTTCCTGATCGTCTGATGCGACCGTGTGGCTCGTGGCCGATTTCGCAGGAGTTTGCGCATGCTTGCCGGTACGGCGTGGAATCTGCCTACAAAATGCCGTTTTCTTTCAGGTGTTTCGAAAGAATGGAGCTGGATGTAACTTTGTTGCGCGCGCGGGCTTCCCGGCGTAATAATCTCTCGTCTACGTCCGCGCAAAGTCATTATTTGCTTGCCACTTTCTTTTGTTTCTGGCATGAACTGCAGATAGGACAGTTATGCTGTCCTATTTTTATGTCCGGCTGTGTTGCGCGCCGACAGCAAGGGGCTGACGTCACGACGCTTTTTGGTCTATAATGATCAGGTAAGCGGAAGGCCTCGCTCCGGCACGCTCACGCAGGACCATCGACCGGAGCGTCCGTTGATATGGTCGTCCCGGTTTTAAATGAGAGATGATTGCAGGCAGCAGGGTGCTTCAGCGCCTTTATATGCCTGCCTGCACCACGATCCGGTTTCGCCTGCATTCCGGCAGGTTTTTAGGAGATCTTGAATGACGAAGATGACGCCCTCCGCGCTTAGTGCTGCCCCGCTCACGCAAATGAACGTGACGCCTGCCGCCAAAACAGCTGCCGACGGCCGTCGTAACAAACGTCAGGGGCTCTACGATCCGAGGAACGAGCATGACGCCTGCGGCGTTGGTTTCATCGCCCATATGAAGGGTGAGAAGTCGCACCAGATCGTCAAGGATGGCCTGTTCATCCTCGAAAATCTTACCCACCGCGGCGCGGTTGGCGCAGATCCGCTGATGGGCGACGGCGCCGGCATGCTGATGCAGATCCCGGACCGGTTCTTCCGCGAGGAGATGGCTGCCGAAGGTATCGTTCTGCCGAAGGTCGGCGAATATGCCGTCGGTTATTTCTTCATGCCGCGTGATCCCGAGCGCATTGCCCATTGCAAGGACATCATCCAGAAGGTGATTGCCGACGAGGGCCAGCGTTTCCTCGGCTTCCGCGAAGTGCCGGTCGACAATTCCTCGCTGTCGAAGGCAGAGGATATTGCCGCGACCGAGCCCTATCACCTCCAGGTTTTCATCGGTGCCGGACAGCGCGCCGATACCCAGGCCGATTTCGAACGTCGCCTGTTCATCCTGCGCAAGGTCATCTCGAACACAATCTTCTCCGAATCGGATGGTGCGACCGAGGACTTCTATATCGTGTCGATGTCGTCCTCGACGATCGTCTACAAGGGCATGTTCCTCGCTTATCAGGTCGGCGCTTACTACAAGGATCTTTCCGATCCGCGCTTCGAATCGGCTGTGGCCCTTGTGCATCAGCGGTTTTCGACCAATACCTTCCCGTCGTGGAAGCTGTCGCATCCCTATCGCATGGTTGCCCACAACGGTGAGATCAACACACTCAGGGGCAATGTCAACTGGATGGCTGCGCGCCAGGCTTCGGTCTCCTCACCGCTTTTCGGCGAAGATATCTCCAAGCTCTGGCCGATTTCCTACGAGGGCCAGTCCGATACGGCCTGTTTCGACAATGCGCTCGAATTCCTGGTGCAGGGTGGCTACTCCATGGCCCATGCCGTGATGATGCTGATCCCGGAAGCCTGGGCCGGCAATATGTCGATGGGCCCGCAGACCAAAGCGTTTTACGAGTATCACGCAGCTCTGATGGAGCCGTGGGACGGCCCGGCAGCCGTTGCCTTTACCGATGGCCGCCAGATCGGCGCGACGCTTGACCGTAACGGCCTGCGCCCGGCACGTTATATGATCACCAAGGATGACCGGATCATCATGGCGTCCGAAGCCGGAGTGCTGCCGGTCGAGGAAGAAAACATCGTCGCCAAGTGGCGCCTGCAACCGGGCCGCATGCTCCTGATCGACATGGAGAAGGGGCGGATTGTCTCCGATGACGAGATCAAGTCCGAACTAGCCGGCATGCATCCCTATCAGGAGTGGCTCGACCGGACCCAGCTCATTCTGGAAGATCTGAACCCGGTGGAACCGCGGGCGCTTCGCCGCGACGTGTCGCTGCTCGATCGCCAGCAGGCCTTTGGCTACACCCAGGAAGACACCAAGATCCTGATGTCGCCGATGGCAACCACCGGCCAGGAAGCGATAGGCTCGATGGGCACCGATACGCCGATTTCGGCGATGTCGGACAAGTCGAAGCTGCTCTACACCTATTTCAAGCAGAACTTTGCGCAGGTCACCAATCCGCCGATCGACCCGATCCGCGAAGAGCTGGTCATGAGCCTTGTCTCCTTTATCGGCCCGCGCCCGAACCTGCTCGACCACGAGGGGGCTTCGCGCGAGAAGCGTCTGGAAGTCCGCCAGCCGATCCTGACCAATGGCGACCTGGAAAAGATCTCGTTCGATCGGGCACACTGAGGATCGGTTCGACACCAAGACCCTGGATGTCACCTATAGCGCCGATCAGGGCGAAGACGGCATGCCGGAGATGATTGACCGGCTGTGTGAGCGTGCCGAAGCGGCCGTTCGAGGCGGTTACAACATCATCGTTCTCTCCGACCGCCAGATCGGCCCGGATCGGATTGCAATCCCCGCGCTTCTGGCAACGGCTGCCGTGCACCATCACCTGATCCGCAAGGGGCTGAGAACCTCGGTCGGTCTCGTGGTTGAATCGGGTGAGCCGCGCGAAGTTCATCATTTCTGCTGTCTCGCCGGCTATGGCGCGGAGGCCATCAACCCTTACCTCGCTTTCGATACGCTGGCCGACATGCATGCCAAGGGGCTGTTCCCCAAGGAGGTCGACGCCGGCGAAGTGATCTATCGCTACATCAAGGCGATCGGCAAGGGCATGCTGAAGGTGATGTCCAAGATGGGCATCTCGACCTATCAGTCCTATTGCGGCGCGCAGATTTTCGATGCGATCGGCCTGTCGTCGGAATTTGTGGAGCGTTTCTTCTTCGGTACGGCTTCGATGATCGAGGGCGTTGGCCTGACGGAAGTGGCCGAAGAGACGGCTGCGCGCCATCGCGCTGCCTTCGGCAAGGATCCGGTGCTTGATTCGACGCTCGATATCGGCGGCGAATATGCCTACCGTCTGCGTGGCGAAGCCCATGCCTGGACACCGGATGCGGTTGCCGAACTTCAGCATGCCGTGCGTGGCAATGCCCGTGACCGGTACGACGCGTTTGCGAAGTTGGAAAACACCTCCGCGCTGAGGATGAACACCATTCGTGGCCTGTTCCGCATCAAGAAAGCCGCCGAGATCGGGCGCAAGCCCGTACCGATCGAAAATGTCGAACCGGCCACCGAGATCGTCAAGCGGTTTTCGACCGGTGCGATGTCCTTCGGTTCGATCTCGCGCGAGGCGCACACCACGCTCGCCATCGCCATGAACCAGATTGGCGGCAAGTCGAACACCGGCGAGGGCGGTGAGGAATCTGACCGTTATCTGAAGCTGCCCGATGGCAAGACGCCGAAGGAGCGTTCGGCGATCAAGCAGATCGCTTCTGGCCGCTTCGGCGTGACGGCTGAATATCTGGTCAATGCCGATATGCTGCAGATCAAGGTCGCCCAGGGTGCCAAGCCAGGCGAAGGTGGTCAGCTGCCCGGCCACAAGGTGGATGCGACAATCGCCAAAACCCGCCACTCGACGCCGGGTGTGGGCCTGATTTCGCCGCCGCCGCATCACGATATCTATTCGATCGAGGATCTGGCGCAGCTGATCTACGATCTGAAGAATGTGAACCCGACGGCCGATGTCTCGGTCAAGCTGGTCTCTGAAGTCGGCGTCGGAACGGTTGCCGCTGGCGTTGCCAAGGCGCGCGCCGATCACATTACCATCTCCGGTTTTGACGGTGGCACCGGCGCCTCGCCGCTGACTTCGCTGAAGCATGCCGGCAGCCCGTGGGAAATCGGTCTTGCCGAAACGCAGCAAACTTTGGTGCTGAACGGGCTTCGCTCGCGCATTGCGCTGCAGGTGGATGGCGGTCTGAAGACCGGCCGCGACGTGCTGATCGGTGCCATGCTCGGCGCCGACGAGTTCGGTTTCTCGACCGCGCCGCTGATCGCAGCAGGCTGCATCATGATGCGCAAGTGTCATCTGAATACCTGCCCGGTCGGTGTCGCTACTCAGGATCCGGTTCTGCGCAAGCGCTTCAAGGGCCTGCCCGAACATGTGGTCAACTACTTCTTCTTCGTCGCCGAGGAACTGCGCGAGATGCTGGCCGAGCTTGGCTTTACCAGCCTCAACGATGTCATCGGCTCCGTCGAACTGCTCGACAAGGACGAAGCAATCGCACACTGGAAGTCGAAGGGGCTCGATTTCTCGAAGATCTTCCACAAGATCGACGCACCCAAGGAGGCAACCTTCTGGACCGAGCGGCAGAAACACCCGATCGACGATATTCTCGACCGCACGCTGATCGAGAAGGCGATGCCGGCACTGGAGAACAAGGAAAAGGTTGCCTTCGACGTCGATATCAAGAATGTCGACCGTTCGGCCGGTGCCATGCTTTCCGGCGAAGTTGCGAAGCGCTGGAACCAGAAGGGTCTGAAGGAAGACACGATCTCGGTCACGCTGCACGGAACGGCGGGCCAGTCTTTCGGGGCTTTTCTGGCAAGCGGCGTGACATTCGACCTGATCGGTGACGGTAACGACTATGTCGGCAAGGGGCTTTCAGGCGGCAAGATCATTATTCGTCCGCCGGAAAATTCACCGATCGTGCCGGAAGAATCGATCATTGTCGGCAATACCGTGCTTTACGGTGCGACCGCCGGTGAATGCTATTTCCACGGGGTCGCAGGCGAGCGCTTTGCGGTCAGAAATTCCGGGGCCATCGCCGTCGTCGAGGGTGTCGGCGACCACGGTTGCGAATACATGACCGGTGGCCTTGTCGTCGTGCTCGGCTCCACGGGACGCAACTTCGCGGCCGGCATGTCCGGCGGTGTGGCCTACGTTCTCGATGAGGATGGCGGCTTTGCCGACCGCTGCAACATGGCCATGGTCATGCTGGAGCCGGTTCCGGAAGAAGACGACATGTTGGAGAAGCTTCACCATCATGGCGGAGATCTCATGCACAAGGGCCGTGTCGACGTTTCCGGCGACATGACAAGGCATGACGAGGAGCGTCTGGTGCGCCTGATCAACAACCATCTGCTCTATACCGGCTCGGCGCGTGCCAAGGAGATCCTGGACGACTGGGCGCATTACCGTCCGATGTTCCGCAAGGTCATGCCGGTGGAGTATCGCCGTGCGCTCGAGGAAATGGAGCGCATGCGCATGGGTGTTGCCGCCGAATAAGAGACATAGGATAACTGTCGGCGTCCCGGCGCAATGTGCGGGGCGCTTTCTTGCGCGCGCTACGGGCGTGAAACTTCAGCTTGAAGCAGTCAGGATTACGAAATGGGCAAGGTTACTGGGTTTATGGAAATCGACCGGCAGGTGGCGAAGTATCAGCCGGCCTCCGATCGCATTCGCCACTTCCGCGAATTCACCATTCCGATGTCGGACCCGGAGGTGCAGAAACAGGCCGCCCGCTGCATGGATTGCGGTATTCCTTATTGCCATGGCCCGACGGGCTGTCCGGTCCACAACCAGATCCCCGACTGGAACGATCTGGTTTACAACGGCAACTGGAAAGAGGCGATTGCCAACCTGCATTCGACCAATAATTTCCCGGAATTCACCGGCCGGGTCTGCCCCGCGCCGTGCGAGGAAGCCTGTACACTGAATCTCGAAGACATTCCGGTCTCGATCAAGACCGTGGAGCAGGCAATTGCCGACAAGGCTTACGAGCTGGGCTTTATCGTGCCGCGTCCGGCAACGACGAAAACAGGCAAGAAAGTTGCCGTGATCGGCTCCGGCCCTTCCGGCATGGCGGCTGCCCAGCAGCTCGGCCGCGCCGGTCATGACGTCGTCGTCTTCGAGCGTGAATCCAAGCCGGGCGGGTTGCTGCGTTACGGCATTCCGGACTTCAAGATGGAGAAGAATTTCATCGATCGCCGTGCCGAGCAGATGCGCGGTGAAGGCGTGGAATTCCGTTGCGGCGTTAATGTCGGTATCGATGTGAAGGTCGATGACCTGCTGTCCGAATATGATGCGGTGCTTTATTGCGGCGGTTCGGAAACGCCACGCGCTTCCGGCATCGGCGGCGATGAATTCCATGGCGTCTATGATGCCATGCCCTTCCTGGTTCAGCAGAACCGCCGGGTCGGGCGTGAGAATATCGAAACCACCGGCTGGCCGTCGGAGCCCATTCTGGCAGGCGGCAAGCACGTCGTCGTCGTCGGCGGCGGTGATACTGCATCCGACTGCGTCGGAACGGCCTTCCGTCAGGGTGCCGTCAAGGTAACCCAGCTCGATATCCGCCCGCAGCCGCCTGAAAAGGAAGACAAGCTTGCTGTCTGGCCGTTCTGGGCCACCAAGATGCGCACATCGTCATCGCAGGCAGAAGGCGCCGTGCGCGAGTTCCAGGTGGCAACGCTGGAATTCGTCGGCGAGGACGGCGTCCTTACCGGGGTCAAGTGCTGCCATGTGGACGAGAAGCGCCAGCCGATTGCCGGTACGGAGTTTGTCATCAAGGCCGATCTCGCCTTTATAGCTATCGGTTTCCGCGGTCCGTTCAAGAGTGGTTTGCTTTCCGAACTGGAAGGCCGTCTTGAGCTCAATACAGACCGTCGCGGTTCGGTGAATGTCGTTGCAAATGAAGATGACTACAAAACCTCGGTCGACAGGTTCTGGACTGCCGGCGATGTTCGTCGTGGACAGTCGCTCGTTGTCTGGGCGATCCGTGAAGGCCGTCAGGCCGCACGCTCTATCGATCTTGCGCTGATGGGGGAGACCCTGCTTCCGCGCTAATTGTTACCGAAAATGCAGACTGCGGCCCGGTGTCGCGGTCTGCACGACGAAAAGCGGAGATGCGCGGCGTCGCATTGTTGCGCTCTATCTTGCATCTTGTTAGACCTATTCCATACTTCAGTGAAACTTTTTAAATTTTTGATTGATCAGTAAAAGGAGAGGGTCTTGGGTCAGCACAACAAGGTTCGCAAAGCGGTATTGCCCGTTGCAGGTCTGGGAACGCGGTTTTTGCCCGCAACCAAGGTCGTGCCGAAGGAAATGCTCCCGGTCGTTGATAAGCCGATCATCCAGTATGTGGTCGATGAAGCGATCGAGGCCGGTATCGAGCATTTTGTTTTCGTGACAGGCCGAAACAAGCACGTCATCGAAGACTATTTCGATATTCAGTATGAGCTGGAAAGCACGCTCAAAGCACGCAACAAGAATGCCGAGCTGAGCCTGCTCGCCAACATGTTGCCGACGGCGGGAACCGCCACTTTCACCCGTCAGCAGGAGCCGCACGGGCTCGGCCACGCAGTGTGGTGCGCACGCGAGATCGTCGGACCCGAACCTTTTGCCCTGATCCTGCCTGACATGGTGATGGAAGCGGAAAAGCCATGCCTGAAAGGCATGATGGAAGTCTATGAGGTTGCCGGCGGCAACGTCATTTCCGTTGAGGAATGCGATCCTGAACTCGCCCACAAATACGGTATCGTCGGCATTGGCGACGCCGTCGGAAACGGCTTCAAGATTACCGAAATGGTCGAGAAGCCTGAGAAGGGGACGGCACCTTCCAACTATTTCATCAACGGCCGCTACATCCTGCAGCCGGAAATCTTCCCGATCCTGGCCGAGACCCAACGTGGTGCCGGCAACGAAATTCAGCTGACCGACGGTATGCTCGAGCTTGCCCAGAAACAGGATTTCTACGGATACAAGTTCGATGGCCAAACCTTCGACTGCGGTTCCAAGGAAGGCTTCATTCTCGCCAATGTGGCGCTGGCGCTGAAGCGGGACGATATCCGTCCGAAGGTTGAGAACGAGCTGAAAGCGCTGATCGCTGCGCTGAAATAGGTCGTAAATACCATGAGGCGCGCGAATGTCGCGCCTCATGATATGTCCGGGCGGTGCAGCAGGCGCCGCCTTTTTTGTTTCCGAAAGAATGACCATGTCGCAACTTTCCGAACCCGTCATCATTCCGCTTGCTGAAGGTGAGGAAAATCACCTGGAAGGGATGAGGCCGGACCGGCAGTTCAATGTCGTGTCGCGTCCCGAGCTTCATAGCTGGCGCGTGCGTGCCCCCTGGGCGCGGGTGTTGCTCTATGTCGGTGGCGGGTACACCAAGATTGTCTACGACAAGGAGGGGTCGGAGGTCGCGCTTTGGCTGAACGCGCTTGGGCTTGATGTGCATCTGCTTGTTCACCGGCTTCCGGGCGCATCGGACGGCAGGGGAACCGCTCACCCTAAAGACATTGCACTGACGGACGGGTTGATAGCCCTTGACCATCTGGCTGAAACCGAAAGCGGGTTGCCGCTGTTTCACATCGGCTTGTCATCCGGCGGCCATCTCGCCGGGGTGATGGCCTGCCAGCAGCACAGGCTGAAGCCGACAGGCGCGTTGATTGCCTATGCCCCTATCAATGCCAACCACCGCGCCCACAGATTTCCCGAAGGCAAGCCGGACTATCCGCCCGTTGAAAAACAGGATTTTTACGATGACTGGCCGATCGGCCTTGCTGAATATCCTCATGGATTGCCCCCGGTTCCGATGTTTCTGGCCTATGCGCTCAATGACCGATCCGTGCCGCTGCAGCACGCGCTGCGTTTTGCCGAAACGGCATCGGCACTGGAACTGGATGTCGATTTGCATGTTTTCGCTGATGCACCGCATGGTTTTGCGTTGCGTTCACTTGATGGCACGCAGGCATCCTGGCCGGATCTCGCACTGGACTGGATGAAACGGAAAGCCAGCATGGCGTCTCGACCTGCCGGGTGACGCGGGCGTTTTGTCGCCTTTGTCGCGATGGATGGTCTATTGATTGCAACAGCCAAAGGCGCTAACAGCGGTGCATGGCTGATGCAACAGACAAGACACCTGAGGGTGACGCAACCCTCTCGGCGCTGAGAACCCTGGCATTTGAACGCAAGGGACTGGATGCGCTGTCCGCAGCACTTGAGAACGGGCTCGGCGAGCCTTTCGAGAAAGCTGTTGAGCTACTGCGTGAAACGCAGGGCCATGTCGTCGTTTCCGGCGTCGGCAAGAGCGGCCATATCGGCACCAAGATTGCCGCGACCTTTGCCTCAACGGGAACGCCGGCATTTTTCGTGCACCCAGCTGAGGCCAATCACGGCGATATGGGCATGATCGCCCAGAAGGATGCCGTTGTTGCCCTTTCATGGAGCGGGGAGAGTAGCGAGTTGACGGCGCTGGTTGCCTATACGCGGCGCTTTGCCATTCCGCTGATCGCCATTACTGCCGGCCGGCAGTCCTCGCTGGCGCTGGCGGCCGATGTTGTGCTTTCACTGCCCAAAGCCGAAGAAGCCTGTCCGCTTGGCCTTGCGCCGACAACGTCAACGACCATGCAGCTTGCGATCGGCGATGCGCTGGCGATCGCACTTCTCGAAGTCCGGGGCTTTTCTGCCGTCGATTTCAAGGTCTATCACCCTGGCGGCAAACTCGGTGCACTGCTCTCGCATGTGGCCGATATCATGCATGTTGGCGAGGAAATTCCGCTGGTGCGTTCGGGCACACCGTTGCCGGAAGCGATCATGGAATTGTCGAAGCGGCGTTTCGGCTGCGTTGGTGTGGTTTCAGATGATGGCCGGCTTGCTGGCATTGTCACAGACGGCGACCTTGCGCGCAATCTTGCTCGCGACATGAGCGCTCTCACAGTGGACAGCGTGATGACGGCGGGACCGAAGACCGTGAAGCAGTCTATGATGGTGTCCGGTGCGCTGGCGCTCATTCACAAGCACAACATCTCCGCGCTCATGGTCGTCGATGATGATGGCCGCCCGGTTGGCATTGTGCATTTCCACGATTTCCTGCGGATCGGCGCGGCCTGAATCTTCCCATTTCAGGCTGTTTCGAGCGGGGCCACCGTGAGCGTGCGGCCATCGCCGGTGATAATGCGCACATGCGCACCTTCCGGCAGATCCGGCCCTTCCACAACCCAAAGCGTGTCATCGAGCTTTATGCGCCCGCGCCCGTCTGTGATCGGATCAACCACGATGGCGGTGCGGCCAACGAGGCTTGCCGCGCGCTGGTTGAGAAGCGGCTCGTCGGAGGTTGTCTCCCGGCTTTTCAGGATCCGCCGCCCGACAACAATCGCGACGACGGAGAGGACGGCAAACAGCAGGATCTGCAATTGCCAGCCCCAGAAACCGAACGGCCAGAACACCAGAGACAGCGCGCCGAGAATAAGTGCGGCGATGCCAACCCACATCAGGAAAACGCCGGGCAGGATAAGCTCTGCGACAAGCAACAGCAGCCCGGCGATGAACCAGCCCCAGGGGCCGGACGTTGTGAAGAAGTCGAGCATCGCTTCCATTTTCGGTCAGCTTTCCCTGTTGCCGGAAGTGGTTCCAGAGCCGACCGAAGGTGTCGAACGGCGGGGGCGGGCTGGTCGCTGCCACCATTGCCAAAGAGTTCCTTGGCGATCTGGCCTATTCCGCCAAGCGAACCGATCAGCGATGAGGCCTCCATCGGCATCAGCACCACCTTGGAATTGTTGGACGTACCGATCGAGGCCATGGCCTCGGTGTATTTCTGCGCCACGAAGTAGTTGATTGCCGCCACATCGCCATCGGCAATGGCCAGCGAAACGGATCGTGTCGCATTGGCTTCGGCCTCGGCCAGCCTTTCGCGCGCTTCGGCTTCACGGAATGCCGCTTCACGTTCGCCCTCGGCTTCCAGAATAGCCGACTGCTTGGACCCTTCTGCACGCAAAATCTGCGCGGCCCGGTGGCCTTCGGCATCGAGAATCTGTGCGCGTTTTTCGCGTTCGGCCTTCATCTGCCGCCCCATGGCCTCAACCAGATCGGCGGGCGGACGGATATCCTTGATCTCGATACGGGTGACCTTCACGCCCCATGGCTCAACCGCCAGATCGACAACGCGCAACAGACGTTCATTGATGGCGTCACGGTTGGAAAGCAGTTCGTCGAGGTCCATCGAGCCCATGACCGAGCGGATGTTGGTCATCGTTAGGTTGAGGACAGCCATTTGCAGATTGGTAACCTGATAGGCGGCACTTGCCGGATTGAGGATCTGGTAGAAGGCGACAGCGTCGGCCTCGACACTGGCATTGTCGCGGGTGATCACTTCCTGCTCGGGAACATCGAGCACCTGCTCCATGATGTTGATGCGCTTGCCGATACGATCGATGAACGGAATGATCAGATTGAGCCCGGGTGTCAGCGTGCGGGTATAGCGCCCGAACCGCTCTATTGTGTAGCCGTAGCCCTGTGGCACGGTCTTGATTCCGGCAAAGAGTGTCAGAATGATCAGAACCGCCAATATGATAATAGTGACGGAAAATCCGGTCAGTGCTGCCATGTCGTTTCCTCCTGAGGCATCGGCCGAAGGGCCGACGCAGAGTTGTTATTATCGTGCGGAGCAGCGCATTGGCGTGCCCCTGAAATTTCACACGTGGAGCTGGTCTCTATTCGAGCCACCCCCGAAGTTCGCGTGACACGACATGTTCGATCACCCGCATGCCTGTCGGCGTGTCATTCATACAGGGGATATGGGTGAATTTCTCGCCGCCATGCTCCATAAAGCTCTCGCGCGCCTGCTCGCCGATTTCTTCAAGTGTCTCGAGACAGTCTGAAACAAAGCCGGGGTTGAGGACGGCAATGCGCTTCACGCCCTTTTTCGGTAATCCTTCAACGGTCTTGTCGGTATAGGGCTGCAACCATTCCTCCGGTCCGAAACGCGACTGGAAGGTGATCATCAGTCGTTCCTTGGAAAACCCGAGCTTCTCGCGCAGCAACCGCGCCGTTTTCTGGCACTGGCAGTGATAGGGATCACCCTTCTTGAAGTAGGACTGCGGAATGCCGTGGAAAGACGCGATGATCAGCTCCGGCTCCCAGTCAAGTGTCGCCAGATGGTCGGTGACCGATTGCGCCAGCGCATCGATATAGACCGGATCATCATGATAGGGCGGCACGGTGCGCAGTGCCGGTTGCCAGCGCATGTCGAGCAGTGTCTGGAAGGCCTTGTCGTTGACTGTCGCCGTGGTCGAGGCGGCATATTGCGGATAGAGCGGGTAAAGCAGAATGCGCTCGCAGCCGGCAGCCTTCAGCGTTTCGATCCGGGCCGGAATTGAGGGCTGGCCGTAGCGCATCGCCCAGTCGATCACAAGGTTTTCGGTGTTGGCATAATGCTCCGCCAGCTTCTCTGCCTGGCTTCTTGTATAGGTGCGCAGGAAGCTTTCATCCTGCTCCTTGTTCCAGATCAGCTCGTAGGCTTCACCGACCTTGGCAGGCCGGCGGTTCAGGACGATGCCGTAAAGGATCGGATACCACAGGGCACGCGGCCATTCGATCACGCGTTTGTCCTTCAGGAACTCTTCCAGATAACGGCGCATGGATTTCTTGTCCGTGCCATCGGGCGTTCCGAGATTGACGAGGAGGACCCCGACCTTGCCAAAGGCGACGCTTGGATGGTTATCCGGCCAGGCGGCATGCATTTCAGACATTTATCTATCCCGGTTGCGTTTCATGTGGTCCAAACTTTCAGGGCGCTGGACCCTTCGCCTTATATAGATACGAAGCGCAGGCACCGCCAGACTGCCGAATTGTCGCGTTCCCTTGGGCAAAAACAAACGGCCCGGCATAGCCGGACCGCGAATACCGCTCTCATCGGTAAGCCTTACTGGTGGGCCACATTGGTGATCCGGCCGTCGACATAGGGGATGTAGGGGCTGTTCATGCCGAGATATTCGGCGACAGCCTCTTCAAGGTTCGGCCCGAAATCATAGGCGTTCATACCGTTTTCGGCAAAAACAGCATAACCATCGCCGCCGCCGCGTACGTAATTGTTGGTGACGATGCCGTAGACGGTGTCGAGCTCGATCGGCGCAAATTCGTCTTCCCCGGTCTCGACTTCGACGGAAACAACCCTGCTCCCCGGCGCCTTGCTGGCGTCATAGGTGTATTTCAGGCCGGACACCTGCGGATAGCGGCCGCCGCCGTCTTCGATCTGGGAAAGGCCATTTTCGAGCGCTGCAACAAGATCGGAACCCTTGAGCTGGAATGTTGCGATGGTGTTCTGGAAGGGAAGCACGGTCAACACCTCGCCCATGGTCACGACACCGGGATCGATCGAAGCGCGGACACCGCCGCCGTTCTGGATGGCTATGCTGATACCCTGGTCTGCAACGCGTTCGAGCATGGCATCGGCGACGAGATTGCCCATCGGGCATTCCTCGGTGCGGCAGACGTCTCTGTCGCCGACGATCAGTGCCGACGATTCTCCGACCTCTTCCATCTTGAGCTCTTCGAGAGGCTCGGCCTTCTCGGCGATCCAGCTGGTGACGTTCTCATCCGGCGTGAAGGATGCATCGAGAAGGATCGGATCGCCCTTGGCAGACGTTACCACGCCGTCATCGTTGAAGACGACGCTGAGGTCACCAAGATACTTGCCGTACTGGTTGGCCTGAACCACGGGCACCTGATAGCCATCGGGATTGTCGACCATGGTCGGGTAGGGGCCGGCTGCGTCTTCATCGGTGTTCGACAGCAGCGTATGCGAGTGGCCGCCGACGACGACATCGACACCCGGGATCACGGCGATGGCCGCAAGATCGCGCGGATAGCCCACATGGGTGAGCGCGATGATCTTGTTGACGCCTTCACCCTGCAGTTTTTCGACCTCGGTGGTAATCGCGTCGACGTCGACCGTGATGTCGATGTTTTTGCCGGGCGAGGCGATTTCCGGTGTGTCATTGGTGACTGCGCCGATGATGCCGACCTTCTCACCGTCGATGTCGAGTACGATCGAGGGCTCGATCATGCCCTTGACGGTGGAATCGGCATTGGTCTTCACATTGGCGGTGACCACGGGGAAGGTCACGATATCCAGGAAGGTCTTGAGGCCGTCCTCGCTGTCATCGAATTCATGGTTGCCGACGGTCATCGCGTCGTAACCGAGCATGTTCATGAATTCGCCTTCCATCTCACCCTTGTAGAAGGTGTAGAACAGAGACCCTTGGAAATTGTCGCCGGCGTTCAGCAGGATGACATTCTTGCCGTCCGCTTCCAGCGCAGCACGGGTCTCATTGATGGCGGTCAGAAGCCGCGCCGCGCCACCGAAGCATTCGCCTGCTGCATCGTCTTCTGCCGGGCAACTGGAGTCATACTTGTTGATGGGGTCGAAACGTGAGTGAAAATCATTGTTGTGCAGGATCTCGATGTCGAAATCGGCAAGGGCGCTGCCGGCGGAAAGCGACAGCACGGAAGCCGCGAGCAGGGCGGCTTTGGAGAAGGATTGCATGGCAGGCTCCTGGTTCGAAAATGGGGCGCGGTGCTTACCGCCCGGTGCTGAGTATAGCAATGGAATGTGACGATGATTTTGGGTGCGCCGTCAAGCCTCCGTTTGACGGAAAACAAGCAATCCTCCACCTGTTACAGCCCTAGGGAGCCACTGCACCTGTCATCGACTTCAGTAACCGGAACTGCTCTGCAGGCCTGAGAAGTTGACGTTTGCGGGGGCGGGGTTGTGGCCGCAGGATAGGTCGTCGGGTAGCCCGTCTGTGGTGCGGAACCCATCGGTTGTCCAACTACTGCATTGCCAGACGCCATGGGCTGCTGGGTGGTGTTGGCGGCCATGGCGTTTGCGTCATCGAGCGTGAAACCGACCGGCGCTAGTGCCGGCTTGTAGAGCGAGAAACGGTCCCCCTGGCTCGGAGTGCAGTTCATCAGATAGCTGGTCGCAATCAGGCAGTTCACGCGTGAACGGGTCTGTCTGACCACCGAGGTGAGGTCGATTTCGACGACATTACCGTTTACAGTGTAGCTGCCGACGGCCAGGACCTGGTTCGAATCTGTTGTGCGGGTTTCGAATTTCCCGGCCGAGAAGCTTGAAATGATGCCGTTCTTGTCCAGCCATTGGCCATCCGCCGCTGTCCGCTGCGCCTGCGGTTGTGCGGGCGCGGGCAGGCCGCGCGGCTGCTCATAGGTGGAACAACCCGCCAGAAGCAGGGCGCAGGCGGAAAATGTTGTGGCGAGGAACGGTTTCACATTGATACTCATCTGCGGTCCTGTCTTTGCGTTACAAAGGCCTATTTTGCCTTAAAAAGCAACCATTGGGCGGGCATTTGGTTCCAGCCGGATGGAATTCTGGACAGGTTCTGTGTTCCTTGGCCCACACCGGACCTGTCGGTCCGGCGCCTTTTTGCAGTATTTGCTCCTTTGCTCTCGCCCAGACCAAATCGCGCTGAAATGACCAGAGCTGGCATAGACGCCTCCTGCCGGTGTTGCCTTGTGTTCGCCCATGCGCATAAGGATCGAAAATGACAGATTTAGGGAGCGCGAGATGAACGGCAAGCCGACAGTGACAATCCACTATTGCAGCATGTGCAATTGGCTGATGCGGTCTGCGTGGATGGCGCAGGAACTGCTCTCGACCTTCTCGCACGAACTCGGTGCGGTCACGCTGAAGCCGGGAACAGGCGGCATCTTCGAAATCATGGTTGATGGCGCACTGATCTGGGAGCGCAAGCGCGACGGCGGCTTTCCCGGGCCGAAGGAACTGAAGCAACGTGTCCGCGATATCATCGATCCCGAGCGCGATCTCGGCCATGCCGATCGCGCCGATCGCCAAAACGACGAAAACTGACCGCAAACGGGTGGCCCGGCATCGCATTGCGTTTTTTGTCGTGAAAACGTCAAATACCCGTTGACGAAACCCGCCGGGTCTCTTAAACGAGCGGTCGTTGCCCAGATGGCGGAATTGGTAGACGCGCCAGCTTCAGGTGCTGGTACTCGCAAGGGTGTGGAGGTTCGAGTCCTCTTCTGGGCACCAATTTCTTGTTCCGGAACGTCCAGGAAAATCCAAAAACCCCGCGAAAGCGGGGTTTTTTGTTGGTTTTGGCGAGTTCAACGTCCTGCACCGTCCACCGGCATGTGATGGCATCCAGAGAATTTGATGGCATAATTGCTGGCATCGCAGCACCATGCCATCACTCAATCGAGTCGGACGCCATCACATGCCACTCACTGACACCAGGATTCGCGCGCTCAAACCGGGCGAGAAGGCAACCAAGCACGGAGACAGCGGCGGCCTGTTGCTCGTCGTCAATCCGAACGGCAGCAAGCTTTGGCGAATGGTCTATCGCTACGGCGGCAAGCAGAAGCAGCTCGCGTTTGGTGCATGGCCGGATGTTTCACTCGCCCAGGCCCGTGCTCATCGGGATGCAGCAAGAAAGCTGCTCGCCGACGATGTCGATCCATCCCAGAAGAAAAAGCAGGACAAGATCGCCAAGGCCGATGCTGCAACCAACAGCTTCGAGGCTCTCGCCGAGGAGTTTCTCCAAAAGAACAGCCGTGAAGGAAAATCGGAGGCGACGATGAACAAGAAGCGCTGGCTGATCGGGCTTGCGCTCAAGGATCTGCAATCGAAGCCTATTGGCGAGATCGACGCCGCCGATATTCTGGTGCCTCTTCGTCGTGTCGAGGCGCTCGGAAACTATGAGACCGCGCGCCGGCTGCGGGCGGTGATCAGCCAGGTGTTCCGCTATGGGATTGCAACGGCCCGGGTCAGCAACGATCCCACCTTCGGACTGAGAGGCGCCATCATCGCTCCGAAGGTCACACATCGGGCCGCGTTGACTGAATGGGATCCGTTCACCAGGCTGATCAAGGCCGTCTGGACCTACACCGGCTCTATCGAAACACAGGCAGCCCTGAAGTTGATGGCTTTGCTGTATCCCCGGCCCGGCGAATTGCGGCAAGCGGAATGGACAGAATTCGATCTGGACAAGGCCACCTGGACGATACCTGAAGAGCGGGCGAAGATGCGCCGGGTTCACCGGAAGCCGCTGCCGCCCATGGCAGTAGAAATACTGCGCGAACATCGGCGGCACACTGGCAACCTTCGGCTTGTGTTTCCATCGAGCACATCACTCGAGCGGCCGATCAGTGAAAACACGCTGAACCAAGCCCTGCGGAGGATGGGCTTCGAGAAACACGAAGCGACCTCCCACGGCTTTCGCGCGACCGCCTCCACGCTATTGAACGAGAGCGGGCTGTGGAACGCCGATGCGATCGAGGCCGAGCTCGCCCATGTGAGCGGCAACGGGGTCCGCCGCGCCTACCACCGTGGAGCATATTGGGAAGAACGCGTCAGAATGGCCGCATGGTGGGCGGAGAAGATTGGGGAGGTTTCGAGAGGCAACAACAAATAGGGACATTGGGGCAGATACTTACCCGCATTGCCATGGTTTTCAGCCACTTTCTTGACGGTACGACCATCCCCTCCCCATCAGGAACCCGGTGTCTCCCATCAACCCTCCAAAAGGAACCCGATTTCCGGCATTTCCGAAGCTGCACGCAACCGAGCACATCGCTAATCTGAGATTGTAGAATCCCTCCAGCTAACCTACCGTGTATGCAAATCGCATATCCACATTTTTTCGGAGTTGATGTTGCCCACGCGTTCAAGCCACAAAGTCGGAAGTGAGTTGTTCATCGTCGATAACAGCGATGAGGATTTCAAGGCATCCAGATATTTGCGGGATTGGTGTGAGTTCTCTCGTCAATTCGATATAGCGTCAGGATTCTTTGAAATTGGGGCTCTCCTGGAGCTCGATGGGGAATGGCAGAAGCTGGACAAGATCCGCATCCTTATGGGGGATGAGGTATCGAAAAGGACAAAGAAGGCATTCGAGAATGCCGTTGGGGCAGTTTCGGAGCGGCTGAACAAGAGTATCGAGATCGCAAAAACCAAGAACCATTTCCTTGACGGTGTCGACGCGATCGTCGATGCGCTACGCACCGGCAAAATTGAATGCCGGGTGTATCGAAAGGACAAGTTTCACGCAAAGGCCTACATCACGCATGCCCGGAAGGAAGTGATAGGGTCCTTTGCGCTGGTAGGGTCTTCAAACTTCACGCTGCCGGGCCTTACCCAGAACATTGAATTGAACGTCCAGATTTCCGGCACACCGGTGGCGGTACTGCAGGAGTGGTACGAAGAGCATTGGGACCAGGCGGAGGATGTGACGCCAGAAATCCTGAAGGTGGCCGAGCGCCACACACGGCCATACTCGCCATTCGAAACCTATGCCCGTTCGCTTCAGCAATATTTCCTTGGCCATGAGGAAACAGCCGGTGAATGGGAGAAACGCAACTCGCGGATCTTTCCGGTTTTGGCCAAGTACCAGAAAGATGGGTATGGCGGGCTCCTAAAGCGCGCCGAAAAATATGGCGGAGCGTTCCTCTGCGACGGCGTCGGTCTGGGCAAGACTTTCATCGGACTGATGCTGATCGAGCGCTTTGCCGTTCATGAGAAAAAGAACGTCGCCCTTTTCGTTCCAAAGGCAGCCAAGGAGCCGGTGTGGGAGCGCGAACTGCGCAACCGTCTTCCAGATGTTTTCAAAGGCTACAGCCGTTTGAAAATCTTTAGCCACACCGACCTGATGCGTGAAAAAATCGAGGAAGAACTCGAACGTGTCGCGGAAGAAGCGGACGTGATCATCATCGATGAAGCGCATCACTTCAGGAACACAGGCATCCGGGGAGAAGAGGACGAGGCCCGAAAATCGCGCTACTGGCGACTCTACGATCTGGCGGGGGGCAAGCAGATGTTCATGCTCACCGCGACACCGATCAACAACCGCCTCACTGATTTTCAGCATATGGTGGAGCTCTTTACCCAACACCAGGCTGACCATTTCTCCGGAGGAACCCTCGGCATCCATTCGCTCCCAGGATACATCCGTCAACTTGAGAAGCGGATTGAGAATGAGATCTACGGTCGGACCGATGATCCGGAGCTGCAGCTAAACTCAGCAGACGTGTCGTCCCGCCTTCAGTCCGACCCGCTGTTTGATGCCCTGGTCGTCCAGCGCAGCCGAAGCTATGTCAAGGAAAGCATGAAGCGCGAGGGTGGCGGGGACGTCATGTTCCCGCAGCCGCGCAAGCCCACTGTCGCTGAATATTCGGTCCGGCAGACCTACGGCAAGCTGCTCGATATGGTGGCAAACGCTTTCAACAAGCGTGAACCGCTGTTTGTGCTCGGGATCTATAATCCGTACGCCTACTACAAGGGCGACACCGAAGACGTCGCAACCGCACTTGAGCGTGGCCGTTTGAAACAGGTTGTCGCGCTGATCCGGACCAGCTTCCTGAAACGCTTTGAAAGTTCTGCCGAAGCCTTCCGGCAATCCTGCTGGCGATTACTGCAAAAATTGCTGGCCTGGCTCGAAGTCCATTGCGAGACGGATCATGAGAAGGCGCAACTCGAGCGCTGGAAACGCAAACATGCCAAGTTGCTGGGCTATCAACCTCAAAAGGATTTGCTTGATCCGGAGGCAGACGAAGACCTGGTTCCCGCCGAGCTTCTGGAAGCCGTCGAAAAGCTCGAACGCGACGATTTCAAGATTGAAGAGATCATCGCTGACACCCTGGCTGACCTCGAGCAGATCGCAGACTTTTTATACGAGCTCGAGAAATTCAAACCGAGCCAGGACTTCAAGCTCAAGAGGCTGATCCAGATGTTGAAAACGGACAAGACGCTGTCCAAGCACAAGGTTCTGATCTTTAGTGAGTTCGGGGATACGGCGCGCTACCTGGCCAAGCAGTTGCGAGATGCCGGCATCGACGGTGTCGAGCAGATAGACAGCGGCACAAAGGGCGACCGATCAAAGATCATTCAACGCTTCTCGCCCTACTACAATGAAAGCTCCAGCCGAGAACAGGGCGACAAGGAAATCCGTGTGCTGGTCTCGACCGACGTCCTGTCTGAAGGTCTGAACCTTCAGGACGCAACGCGCCTGATCAATTACGATCTTCACTGGAATCCGGTTCGCCTGATGCAGCGCATCGGCCGTGTCGACCGGCGCATGAATCCACTGATTGAGGCGAAGATCCTGAAGGATCATCCGGATCAAAAGGATTTGCGGGGCACAGTCGCCTACTGGAACTTTCTGCCACCGGGAGACCTGGATGAACTCCTTCGCCTTTACGGAAAGGTTGCCCACAAAACGCTGCGCATATCCAAGACGCTTGGCATCGAGCATGGCAAGCTATTGCGCGAAGACGACGACTATGAAGATCTGAAGAACTTCGAGGCGCAGTATGAAGGCCAGAAGAGCCCTGACGAGCAGATGCACCTCGAATGGCAGGATCTGCTGAAGCAGCACCCGGAGCTGGACGAGATGCTGGATGGCTTCCCGAATGCCGTCTTTTCCGGCAAGGAAAACATCAAGCCTGGAACCCGGGCGGTCTTCTTCTGCTATGCGCGGCCGGCCCATGACAAGGCGGCCAGCGACCAATCCGGCGAGGATGTCTGGACCACGGAGGCGGGCGACGTACAGTGGTATCTCTATGATGTCGCCAGCAAGGACATCATCGAAGACGCGCCACGAATCGTCGACGCGATCCGCTCAACGCCGGAGACGCCGCGCAAGGTCGAGATGGAGCGGCTTCAACTGTCGGATGTTCGCACCGCAGTCGAAAGACACATCGTAAAATCCTTCCTGCGCAAAGTGCAGGCGCCGGTGGGTGTCGGGCCTGTATTGAAGGCCTGGATGGAACTCAGTTGAGAATGGCGAAATAAATGACCGATATCACCGCAGCAGAACTGGCCAGGGTCAACAGCTTTCCCAAGCTGATCGAAATTCTTGAGGACAAGCTCGACTGGCCGATCTACGGCTATGACTTAGAAGATCTCGTCTTTGAGTATGAGGCCAGCGAACTGGGCCTGAAACCCGAAGAAACCGCGAAAATTCGTGAGATCCACCAGTTGAGGCCGTTAGCGACAAACCAGCCCTGGGGCATCTTCTTTGTCTCCTTTGAGGAGAAGTCGATCTCCGTGACCGTACTGCGCCGCATTCTGCGGGGCCTTGTCGTCAAGAAGCGTGCAGGCGCGCAGGCAGCCGAGCGACAGGCATGGGACAAGAACGACCTGATCTTTGCCGCCAACTTCGGCAAGTCCGGCGAACGCGAACTCGCCTTTGTGCATTTCTCAGACGGTCTGGCAACAAACGACCTGCCGGTGATGAAGGTCCTCGGTTGGAACGCAAGGGACACCAAGCTTCACAATGATCACGTCGGCAAAACGCTGGCTCAGAAGCTTCATTGGCCCGACGATCCTTCGGACCAAAAGGCATGGCGAGAACAGTGGTCTTCAGCCTTCGAATTGCGGCTCAACGAGACAATCAAAACCTCGAAGGATCTAGCGATCCGACTCGCCGTTCTCGCAACGGAAATCCGTGCCCGCGCTAATCAGTTGTTGGAAGCCGAGAGCGACAAGGGGCCCATGCGCACCATGCTTGAGGCCTTTCGCAAGAACTTGATCCAGGATCTGGACGAGGATGGCTTTGCCGACATGTTCGCCCAGACCATCTGCTATGGCATGCTGGCCGCCCGGATCTCGCGGCCCGGCGCGCTGCTGGTGGCCGACAACATGGCCGACATGGTGCCGAAGACGAATCCCTTCCTGAAGGAACTATTCGAAAGTTTTTTGAAGCTCGGCGGCCGGGACAAGCGGCAGGGTATGGATTTCGACGAGCTTGGCGTGCGCGATGTAGTAGACATGCTGAACACGGCCAACATGGAGGCCGTGCTGCGAGATTTCGGCAACCGGAACCCGAAAATGGATCCGGTCATCCATTTCTACGAAAACTTCATAGATGAATATGATCGGGACCAGAAGGTTGACGCAGGCATTTTCTACACTCCGCCCGCGGTTGTCGGCTTCATCGTGCGCGGTGTGGATGAGATGCTGCGAGAGCAGTTCGGCCTGCCGCTCGGTCTCGCCGACACCACCAACTGGGGCGAACTGGCGGCACGGAATGACAAGATTGCCGTTCCTGCTCATGTAAAGCCCGATACGCCCTTTGTGCAGATCCTTGATCCCGCGACCGGCACCGGCACCTTTCTGGTCGAGGTGATCGACCTGATCTACAACCGCATGATGGAGCACTGGAAGGGTGAAGGCAAGCGCGAGGCGGAAATCGCCGAGGCGTGGAATGCCTATGTGCCGAAGCACCTCCTACCGCGGATCACAGCGTTCGAACTCAAGATGGCAGCTTATGCCATCGCCCATCTGAAGATCGGGCTGAAGCTCACCGAGACTGGATACAAGATTAAGGATGGCGACCGGGCCCACATTCTGCTCACCAACTCGCTTCAGCCATCCCGCGATCTCGATCTGGAAGAACGAATGCGACTTAAGGCTCTGGCCCATGAGGCAGAACGCGCCAATGAGGCAAAGGACACCACACCGTTCACCGTTGTGATCGGCAATCCGCCCTACAAGGGCCATTCTATGAACCCCAGCAAGGTGAAGGGAAAACTCACTTTTGCGGGCGAGATCATCCAGCGGTTCTTTCATGTGCGTGGCGAGCCTTTGAACGAGAGAAACCCGAAATGGCTCAACAACGACTATGTAAAATTTATTGCCTTTGCCATGCTCCAGATTGAGCAGTCCGGCCACGGTGTGCTTGGTTACATTACCTCCAACTCCTGGCTAGATAGCCCCACCTTTCGCGGCGTTCGCACAGAGCTGATGGACAGCTTCCCGATGCTGCGCATCGTCGATCTGCATGGCAACATCAACAAACGCGAAACCGCACCAGATGGTTCAAGAGACGAAGGCGTCTTCGACATAGAGGAAGGCACCAACATCACGATTGCAGGAAAGCTGAACACAGACCTCGGGGTCAAGCAAACCGATCTTCTCGGTGTGCTTGGTGAGGGCACCGGCGACAACGGCAAGCTGACTTGGCTGGAACGAAATGGGTTGGGTGGCGCAGTAAATCCCATCCATCCCCTGCCGCCGATTTTCAGGCTGACGCCGATGGAAACATCTGAGGGCGCGGAGAACCCATTGATGGCGGAATTTTACGCCGCACCTTCACTCCAGGATATCCAGGCGCTGAACAATGCCGGGATCGTCACTGCAAATGACGAACTGTGCGTCCAGTTTACCAAGCAGGAAATGGAACACACGGTTCAGCAATTCCTCGACACCGATCTCCAGCCTTTGTTAATCGAGCGAGACAAGCGCGGTGGGCCGAACAAGTGGAAGCTGGAGGTGTCCGCAAATCCGGTTGAAGTTGTTTTGAAAAACAAAAAGGAGCCGGACGATTGGCAGACAGCCTATGCGCAGGATGATTTAAAATCACTCAAGAATTGGAAAGATCATCTTCAACAGATCGCCTATCGGCCATTCGACTTCCGGTCCACCGTATTTACTGGAAAGTCACGCGGTTTCCAATGCAGGCCGCGGCCGGAAGTGATGCGCCACATGATCGGCGGCAGGAATGTGGGGATCTCGACTGTGCGCGGTACCGAAATCGTGGGTGGCTGGAATCATGTGTTCGCATTCTCGGAGTTAATCCAGCACCACAGCGTTTCCATAAAAGAGGTGAACTACCTTTTCCCCCTCTGGCTCGAACCTTCCGCAGGTGAATCCCATCGCCGCCCGAACATCGACCGCACGTTTGCCCAAGGTTTTGGCGCAGCAGTCGGGCTGACATACAACGACGGGATCACACGTGGGAAACAGGAGAGCCTCGGCGCAGACTACCGCTATGAAAAGCCCGAACAGCTCTCGCTCGATAAGGCAGGGTGGGATGGGCGCGGAGATCTTGCCAGGACCATCGGACCTTGCGACCTGTTCGACTGGATCTATGCCATCCTCCACGCGCCTTCCTACCGCACCCGCTATGCCGAATTCCTGAAGTCGGATTTCCCGCGTATCCCCACGCCCGGGAGCCTGAAACTGTTCCAGGCGTTGGTGCCACTCGGGCGCGAACTCGTGGCGCTGCATCTTCTAAATCCCGACGACGGGCCCGTTTTGAAGGACTCGGCGAAGTTCGACCCCGCGACCACCTTCAACGGCACTGGCGAAGCCCGCGTCGAAAAGGGCTATCCGAAGTACGAGAACGGCAAGGTGATGATCAACGCCTCGCGCTGGTTCGAGGATGTGCCCAGGGCGACCTGGGAGTTTCATGTTGGCGGCTACCAGGTCTGCGAGAAATGGCTGAAGGACCGCGCCGCCAAGGGCGGCAAGAAAGCCTCGCCCGGCCGCGTGCTGACCGACGAAGACATTCTCCACTACCGCCGCGTCGTCGTCGCCTTGACCGAAACCCGGCGGATCATGGCCGAGATCGACGAGGTGATCGAGAAGCATGGCGGCTGGCCGGGGGCCTTTCATTCAAGCAAGCAAGGAGAAGTGTAGTGAAGGTTTCAATCGCAGAATTCGGACTGGATCTGGCTGTCAAGAATTCAGGCATGGTTCTATCGGTTTATTCGCCAGATGGAAAAACATATCTAGGGCGATGCAAGGTTACGAAAACAGGTCTCGAATGGTTTAAAGGTAAGACGAAGACTGGCTCTAAAATTAAGTGGACAGATTTCATCGATATGATGGAAGCCCAACAGTAGCGCAGGCGCGTATTTAAGAGCCGGATTCAAAAGTTCATGATGGGAAACAATATCGTGCGAGGCGTCTGGTCATCACCCTGATGCTGGCGATGTTGACCCATGCTGTGGCGCTTGCGATGGACTTTTCCCAATCTTTGGCCAACCGACGGCATCGTCCGAACCAGCCGAAGGTGCGCTCCACCACCCATCGGCGGGGCAGAACCTCAAAGCCTTTCGCTATGTCGGAGCGCTTGATGATTTCAAGGTTCCATTGGCCGCATCCGCGCAGCGCTTTTCGCAACTTCTGCCCGGCATAGCCGCCATCTGCGAAGACATGGCGCAACCAGGGGAAACGGTAGCGGATGGCTTTCAGGACATCGGGCGCACCGTCGCGGTCCTGGATATCGGCAGCATGGACAAGCACGAACAGCATCAGCCCGATCGTATCGGTGATGATGTGGCGCTTGCGGCCCTTGATCTTCTTGCCGGCGTCGTAGCCCGAAACCCCGCCGCTTTCGGTGGTCTTGACACTCTGGCTGTCGATGACACCGGCTGTGGGCGAGGCCTCGCGCCCCTCCAGTTCGCGCGTAGCGCAGACGAGCAGATGATTGATGGTCTGCCAAAGGCCGATGTCGCGCCAGCCATAGAAATAGCCTCGCACCGTGGAGACCGGAGGGAAGTCCTTCGGCAGAGCCCGCCATTGACTGCCGCTGCCCGCAATATAAAGGATCGCGTTCACCACTTCCCTCATATTCGTTTTCCGTGGCCGCCCGCCGGGCTTGGCCAGCGGTATCAGTGGAGCAATTACAGCCCACTCACGGTCCGTCAAATCGGTTGGATAGCGAAGGCGATCCCGGTTATGCTGCAGGCGGGTGATATCATTCCAGGGCATGCGATCCTCCACGTTCTTGGCAGAGGTGGTTGAATCACATCCTTCTGATATCACTCAACAACTTTTAAATCGGGCTCTAAGAGCTGCAACCAAGGGAGGTTCTGATGGCGTCGCGATTTACTGCACTGCCGCTCACAAGCGGCGAAAGCTTCATTCTTGAAACCGATCATCGTGGAAAACGATGGGTCATTCTCGTCGATGGGGGACAGTCAAAGTCTGAGGGACCGAAGAAGAACGGTCTCTATAAAGCCGTCCGCGAGCATTGTCCCGAGATAACGGACACCATTGACATCGCCATTTGCACTCACCGCGATCATGATCATGCGGGCGGCTTTCCTGCCTTCATCAAGACATGGCTTGCCGAAGGCAATGACATCGGAGAGTTCTGGCTGCCAGGTGGCTGGGCAGGAGCTGTGGAATATGCCCTGACCAATCCGGACCGGCTGGTCTCCATGCTGCATGAAGGGGCGAATGCTGCAGCATACGAGATCGGGAGAAGTCAGCGAAAGATCGATAAAGAAATCCAGCCAATGGGCGTCCGTCCGGCCAGGGAGGGGCTATTCCGGTCCATCCAATCAATGCTTCATCATCAGTATATGAAAGCCGAAATTTCTCCGGATGATCAGACAAAGGTTTTCTCTGCCGGCGATGCTGACCTACGCTCCTCAGATTTGGAGGGCAGCCGGACGGCGAGAGCCGCCAATTCCTGGGGTTTCTCGGAAGATGATTGGGAGATAATCCGGTCCGATCTGGAAACCAGCGAGCTTCATGCTGAACCTCTAACAGAACGCGCAAATGTGTATGACCGGCTCGGTCAAAGTGTCGAAATATTTGGCGTGGGCGGTGGCGATGATTGGGAGTATCAGGTGGAACGTGGCTTTCGGCACTCCTCGGAAGACGCGCAGCTTGCCAGAAGCCTGTTTCGCAGTTCGATCGATACAGCAGAAGCGATCCGCGAGATCGCCAGTGCAGCGGCGATGTTTGATATACCGGTTCGATGGTTCGACTTCGCCGCATTCGAGAAGGGCGCCATTCCTTCTGGGGGGTGTCGGGTTTCCTTAGGCCAGTGAACGCCGTAGAGCTCAAGAGGATCGAGCGTGAAACCAACGCGATGCTTATGTACTTGAAGCTGACCCTGACGGAACAGAACGTCGCCTCTCTTGTGTTTCAGCGGGTACAAACCGACGACGAACCTGGTGTACTGTTCCTGGGCGATTCTCGCCTTGCCTTCGGAATTGACCGGCCAGTACGGGATTTCGACAACCATCTTGTCCAACCTGACCGTCCTCTTGTCTACACGGCGGCCCATCATGGATCGCGCAACAACGACCATGCTTACAAGATGCTTGGCAATTGGCTGCCGGCTTTGTTTGGCAAAAGCATAGCTGTCCGCAATGGCGGTGTATGGAACCAGACACTGTCAGGGTTCCTGGGGGCAAAATACCGCCGTTGCGCGCAATGCTACCAATGTCACGGCAGCGGATGGTCCCAGCTGGTTCAGATCAACACAGACGGCCCCAATTGGTCGTGGCCTGCCGATCAAGGCGGCAAGTGCGGCGTGCCGAAACGGAACAGATAGGATGAGGGATACCGCGGAAGCCATCGCCCTGTATCTAACCCAGCGTGCCGCGAAAAAGATGCGTGCAACCTATCCTATGGTGGCTGAAGCTATCGGATGGAGCCATCCCACCGGACGAGGGCTCGGGGACCATCTCTATGAAATCCTCCACTATTGTAAGGATCAAGACCTGCCTCCGCTCACCACAATCCTCGTTAAAAAGGGTACCCGGTATCCGCCTGAGGACGCCATGGTCTACATCCGCGCGGCTCTGGGTGATATCGATTTGGAAGAATCTCAGAAGGAAGTCTTCGGGTTTGACTGGTCAGCGGTGTTTGAAGAAGCAGAACCACGCGGCTTGATCGATAACGCAGTCGAAACTAGCGGAATCTGGCTCACTTCATTCTGGGGCTGGTCGCCGGCTGATTGGGGGTGCCTGAGCTTTTCGCAAGAATGGATGCGCGGCAAGTTTATCGAACGAACAGAGCCTGGCGTGATCGTCGCGATTTACGTGGCTGACAGCAATAGGTCGCCCGCTCATCTGCGAAAGCGACTGGTCGGCTTTTACGAAGTCACGCATGAAAGTGGTCATCTATTTGACTTCATTGGCGCGCCCCGAAGAGCTGAACATGAGAGTGATCCTGAGCGACGGCATAAGTTTCACTTTTCGCTGAAAGCAAGCCGCGCTTGGAAAGTTGACCTGGATCCGCCGCCGTTTGTAGATGACGTTTTATCCGGCTTTGTGACGCAGGCTACCGGAACTCTGATCGGGGCCCGCGGGTTGCCGGTGATCGATCCTGATCATGTTGCAAATCTGTTGAGGCTTCCGATTGTGGAAGTTCCATTGTTTGGCAACAGTACCGCTGGCAGAAACGACAGATTCGAGTTGAACCAGATTACCAAGGTCAGTCGCGCGGTCCATCCGCCAAAGGAGCCGTACTTCATTGCGGAGCCTAATGGACCGAAACACCTCTATGTCATGCGCCTTTCATGCGACCCAGAGGAATGGTTGACGTCGGATTGGACCGCACCGGCAGGTGCACAAATCATCAAAGTCGGTTTCTCGAAGAGCCCCGTCAGCCGTTGCAGACAGATCCAGGCAGCCTATCCTGCGGGGCGTTTCCGATGGGAAATCGTTTACCCAGAACCAATACCAAAAACCGCACCCTATCCCGACGCAGAGACCGCAATCATTGGGGAAGATGCGATGAAGCAGTTTCTGGCATCTAAGACAGAGAGGATACTCGGGGGTGAGTTTTTTTGGCTACTGATCAGGAAATAAGGACTACTTGGGAAGTGGGGTTGGCGGCAATACCATAAGGAAGTCGGCAATCATGAGATACGTAAACTGATTTGAGCCGAATTCCGCTGGTAGATTTCCTTTGCACGCTCGAAATCGGGATCCGCTTGTCTGATCTCGCCACGCTCATATGCCAGATAGAGTTCGAGCTCGCTGCGATGGGAGAGCGCACGGCGGCATAGCTCGTCCAGGATTTCCTCGCGCTCGCCGTCCAGCATGGAAGCGTAGTGCTTGCGGATTGTCTCGGCTGGCGTGTGACCTAGGTTCAGCTGCAGCGCCACTTCCTCTATGATCATCATGTTGGCCTGCCTCGAGAGAAACGGGTGCAGAACCTTTCGGAAGTCGTGTGACGAAACTCCATCCTCCGGCAGGCCCGCGGCCGCGGCCGCATCCTTGATGATCCGCTGGATTGCAGCATCCGACTTCCAGCATTCGGGCAAATCGGTCTCGGCAGAACGGTAGCCCAAGCCGATGCCGTTTGGCTGCATGTATCTGTCCGGTAGAAAGAAAGGCGCATCACCATCGAATCCGTTCGCCTCGCGCCACCTCGCCCAGTCACGGATTGCGTCAAGAAGTCCGGAGCCAAGGTTGAGCAAATAGGTGCGAATGTGTTTGCCGAATTTGGTATTCACGTCGCGCGGATCCTGATTGATCCAACGGGTTAACAGGTTGACATGCCTGCCGCGAAGCGTGATCAGCGCGGCCACTCGAATACCTGTTGTGATGAACACCGCGATACTGGCGCGGTTCCGAAGCTCGATCGGTGTCAACTTCGGCATGGCATTGAAGAGACAAAGCGCCTGATCGAAAGTCAGGCTCGTGCCTTTCACCATACTCGACTCGGTCGTCCGGTCCTTGCGGGAGAGTTTGAAGTAGCCAGGGAGATCGGGATCCATCTCGATACCCGGTCGGCGTTGGAGCCATCTGAAGAAAGCACCGCAGCGATCGAGAGTGTGGACGAGTGTCGACCAGCTTGTCCCCACGCTGCCACCCAGCTCCCGCCGCCGGCGCAGCTCATCCTTGAACTTGCATGCATCGGCAATGGAGATCTGCTCGAATGGCCCCTGTCCGAGAAAGGCACTCATCCGGGCCAAGGCGCGCAAATGCTCATCAATCGTTCTGGGATCGAATTCCTGGTGGCTTTCGAGGAAGATGCGGTAGTCGTATAGCCAGCGAAGGTTGCCTTTGTTGGTTTCAGGCTGAATCGAAGCGCCGCTTCTCCGAATTACCCGGGAGACACCATCTTCAATTGCGTCGGAGGAATGTCCGGGGATATTGATAGCAGCATCAAAGATCTCGGGCACTTCTTCGGCTGGTGTGTCAGCCTGTAGTAGGCTATGGCAATCCGTGCACATACCTGTCACGGAGAGGCATTCTGTGTCAGTCGATGAGGTGCTGATGGAACCGGTTTCCAACGGCTTGAAACCAAGACAGGCCGAGCAATAGATGCGGCCGTTTTCGGCCCGCCGGCCCTCGGGCCAACGCATCTCGGTCATGAACTGCCGCAGCCTGTATCCTGCGAAAAGCTGTGGGCGCCTTTTGTCTACGGTCTCCAGCCCGGCACGGATCCAATTCGAAACTGTGCCATCGCACACCTCATAGATGTTCATGACCTGCTGTCTGGAATAGACCCAGTGACGACGCGCTTTGGTGGGATCATATCTGCGAGACATTGTCAGCGACCCCGACGGCCACGCACCTTGCTGTCTTCGATGAAACGATCGATATCCAGCCGGTCCCACCGCGTGGTTCCATTCATCCTGATAGGGCGCGGAAAGCTTGGATTGCTTCTCAGCAATCGCCAGATCTTGGAGATGCTGACACCAAGATAGGCCGCCACCTCGGCAACCCGCATAAGCCGCGGAAGTTCGACCGGGCCATTTTGCGACCGGGACAAAGCCGAAGGCCATACCTTTCCGTTTGGCTGCTCATCGACTGTCGTTTGCATATCCGGATATCCGCTTGCGACCGACCGTCCTTTTTGGACCGGTCTCTTCTTCGGAGGGCTGAGTCTTGGACTGGGCAGAACCGATCGAGAATCATCGATGGGGCGAGGCTTCCGGCCAATTTCGAAAGCCTGGCTCGCCGCAGCGTACTCATTGATGAATTCTCCGTTTTCATCGGCATTCTCCGCCTTGGCATCGTGCTCTGTGGCGTAATGCGACGTGTTATTGGCAACGCTGCCTCGCTGTTTTGACTGGTCCATTGGCACCACTCCACCAGAAAAGAGCTGCTGGCCTGGCAAGCCCGCAGTTTAACCTGTTATCGGGATGGATGATTTGAGGCCGGCAAAGCAGCAATGAACCGGTCAAGATCCTCGCGCAGGATCAGAGTGCGCTTGCCGAGCTTGCGCACTGGCAAGCGGCCTTCCTTGATGATGCAGTAGAGTGTGGAACGACCAATGCCGAGAAGACGGGCGGTCTGGGCGATGGATAGTGCTGTGGTTTCCTGCATGGCTTTGTCTCCGTATGAACCCGACCAATCCCGGGTGGATGCGGAGAACGTGCCGTGCAGTTGGGCAGAATCCTAATTCCGCAATTCCGCGGCGATCAATTCCTCGCGGTATTTCTGAAGGCGAGATTTTCTTTGTGGGTCGCGCTTTCCTTTCGGTCCGCGTTTTGGGTTTGGGAAAAAATCTCCAAGAAGATCGCGCACCATATCTCTGGGCGCTTCCGGAATAATGCTTCGAACCAGATCTGCTATGTCGTCTTTAGATATCGGTGCTAAACTCGCCGGCGTTCTGGCAACTATGATATCAATCAAGCGCCTGACCTCCGCCCTGGAAACCGCACGCTTTCTATCCGTTTCGATTTCCAACGTGTGTTCAGGCCAGTTCTCGAGGATGAACGCACTCCTGACCTGAACCCTGCGATATCCAGCAACCTGGACTCCAAGGATCGCTCCTTCCCATTGGTCATCATCATCCGTTCCGATCAACCTGTAGGGTCGGTCAGCATCATTGACATCCGACGTTGCCGTTTGGCGCCAAATCCCGCTCGGTATTGAAACCTGCTTTCTGGTATCTTCTTCAGGCACTCCACGAACAATTGAGTCAGCAACCTTAGAAGGCAGGTCCACGAGCCTCGCAACAAAGGCTTCATCTGCCTCGTCTTCACGATCACGATACGATTCTCGAGGAATTGGTTGCCCGCGGAGCGCTATCCATTCCAGTGCAGCCCCAAGGCCGATCCAAGTCTTGTTCAGATCTTCCCGCGTAACCGATGGTTTCACATCAGCATCGTTTGCGCGCGAGCCCGCTTCAAAATTGTCATCCATAGGAACCGCCTCCAATCTCATGACGTTATGATTGGACGTTGTCGTACCTCTATGCAAACGTTCGGTGAGTTGGGGACAGTTCGACAACATCGCCTTTTCCACAAGATTTCTTCAGGTTTGCACCGGCGTGCCCACTACGACTTTGCTATTGATGGCATTTATGATGGCATCTAGATTTTTATGAGAAATTTTACTTCGTAATATCAATATGATAGATATTTTATTTGGGTCCTCTTCTGGCACCAATTTCATGTTTCAGAACGTTCACAGACGTTCGGAAACGCCGCTGTGAACATAGGTCACACTGGACTTCTCGCGGCCTGGCAAGCCGACCGACAATGGCTTGATCGAAGCCTTTAACAGCAAGCTGCGTGCGGAATGCCTGAACGCAAACTGGTTCATGAGACTTGCGGATGCGCGCGAAAAGTTGTGACCTGCCCCCCCCCCCCTTGCGTCCCTCGTTCAATTCGAGAGTCTGCTGGTTAGTGATTGGTAGTTTGGTAGTTTTTCCTGGGCAAGGGCCTGTGTGGCGTCCGCATCAAGATCTTCCATTTCTCGCCGCACTTCGATCCGCGTGTTATTACCCAGCGAGGAGTGCGGCCTGACATTGTTGTAGTCACATCGCCAGTTTTCGCCGGGCTTCCTCCAGCGTGTCGAATACCTCTTCATTCAACAGCTCGGCCTTAGAGCCGGATTCAAAAGTTCATGATGGGAAACAATATCGTGCGAGGCGTCTGGTCATCACCCTGATGCTGGCGATGTTGACCCATGCTGTGGCGCTTGCGATGGACTTTTCCCAATCTTTGGCCAACAGACGGCATCGTCCGAACCAGCCGAAGGTGCGCTCCACCACCCATCGGCGGGGCAGAACCTCAAAGCCTTTCGCTATGTCGGAGCGCTTGATGATTTCAAGGTTCCATTGGCCGCATCCGCGCAGCGCTTTTCGCAACTTCTGCCCGGCATAGCCGCCATCTGCGAAGACATGGCGCAACCAGGGGAAACGGTAGCGGATGGCTTTCAGGACATCGGGCGCACCGTCGCGGTCCTGGATATCGGCAGCATGGACAAGCACGAACAGCATCAGCCCGATCGTATCGGTGATGATGTGGCGCTTGCGGCCCTTGATCTTCTTGCCGGCGTCGTAGCCCGAAACCCCGCCGCTTTCGGTGGTCTTGACACTCTGGCTGTCGATGACACCGGCTGTGGGCGAGGCCTCGCGCCCCTCCAGTTCGCGCGTAGCGCAGACGAGCAGATGATTGATGGTCTGCCAAAGGCCGATGTCGCGCCAGCCATAGAAATAGCCTCGCACCGTGGAGACCGGAGGGAAGTCCTTCGGCAGAGCCCGCCATTGACTGCCGCTGCCCGCAATATAAAGGATCGCGTTCACCACTTCCCTCATATTCGTTTTCCGTGGCCGCCCGCCGGGCTTGGCCAGCGGTATCAGTGGAGCAATTACAGCCCACTCACGGTCCGTCAAATCGGTTGGATAGCGAAGGCGATCCCGGTTATGCTGCAGGCGGGTGATATCATTCCAGGGCATGCGATCCTCCACGTTCTTGGCAGAGGTGGTTGAATCACATCCTTCTGATATCACTCAACAACTTTTAAATCGGGCTCTTATGTAGCAAACGCACCAACAATATACACGCCTAAAGCCCCTAATTCGGTAATCCCCCCGAAAAATAATGGGCTTCAAAAGTAGAATTTTCTCGGGTTTTATGACTGAGGAGATTTTGATGAAAAAGACGAGATTTAGCGAAGCACAGATTATTGGCATTCTGCGTCAGGCAGAAGGTGGCGTTCCTGTGCCTGAACTTTGCCGGGAGCACGGGATGAGTTCAGCGAGTTTTTATAAATGGCGGGCCAAATATGGCGGCATGGATGCGTCGATGATCAGCCAGATGAAAGCGCTGGAAGACGAGAACCGCCGTCTGAAAAAGATGTATGCGGAGATGAGCATGCAAACCGAACTGCTGAAAGAGGCTTTGGGAAAAAATGACGCGGCCATCTCTACGCCGGGAGGTGGCCGCGCAAGCCGTGGCGATACGTGGGGTGAGCATAGCACTTGCCTGCCGAACGTTCGGTGTCAGCGAAACTTGCTACCGATACAAAGGCAAACGCAATGATGAGAATGAACAGATCGCCGATCTTCTGGCCGGCTTGACGCAGGCAAAGAAGAACTGGGGCTTTGGCCTTTGTTTTCTCTATCTGCGGAACGTACAGGGACGGCGCTGGAATCATAAGCGTGTTTATCGCATCTACCGCGCGCTTGAGCTGAACCTCAGGATCAAGCCACGCCGGCGGCTGAAACGGGAAAAACCGGATACACTCAATGTCCCGACAACGCCGAACGCGGTCTGGTCCATGGACTTTATGGCGGATCGGCTGGCCGATGGCCGGCAGTTTCGGCTTTTGAATGTTCTGGATGACTTTAACCGTGAGGGGCTTGGCATTGAGGTCGATTTCTCTCTACCTGCGGAGCGTGTCATCCGTAGCCTGAACCAGATCATTGAGTGGCGCGGCAAACCGCTGGCAATACGTGTTGACAATGGCCCGGAATATGTCAGTGGAAGGCTTATGGACTGGGCTGAAAATCAGGGCATTGCGCTGAATTACATCCAGCCTGGAAAGCCGCAGCAGAACGCTTATGTCGAACGCTACAACCGGACAGTACGACACGAATGGCTTGACCAATACATCATCGAGAGTATCGAAGAGGCGCAGGCGTTCGCCACACAATGGTTATGGAGCTATAACAACGAGCGACCCAATATGGGCATCGGCGGAATGACACCCGCACAGAAACTGAAAATGGCTGCGTGAATTCTACCAAAAAGCCCCGTTAAAAAGGGGAGGATTACCCTGTCGGTGGTCACCGTCTTGCTGCTGCTGCCATTGCGGCGGTTTGCGAGCCGATTATGGCCTTCGGGCACAGCCTCAGCCTGTTCCTCATCGAGGTCGACGTCCAGTTCGGTGTTCAGGGCACGTTCGGCCAGTGCATTCGTAGTTCGGACAGAAGACCATCCTTGCCGAACAGATCACCGGGCGAACGCCCTTCCATCAGGTGGCCCAAAAGGTCTTTGTCGATGCTCATACGTGGGGCTCATCAAAGAGCAGTTACCACGCAAGAGCACAAAATTCGGGATAGACCCGATTTCCCGAGCCACTTCAGAGACACTCACCTTCGAATGAGCATACTTGGCGTTTTACACGACGAATAGATGCTGCCGACACGCTGAGTTCCCGCACGCCTGCCTTCACGAATATCTCCGAGAGTGCCGGATCGGCGGCGGCCTCACCGCAAACGCCAACAGGAATATTGGCGCGGGCAGCGGCAGCGCAGACAAGACGTACAGCTTCAATAACCGCCGGATTGCTGGCCTGGGACAATGACACAACCATCGGGTTTGTGCGATCTGCAGCCATGACATACTGGGTGAGGTCGTTTGTTCCCAAGGAGAAAAAGTCCGCTTCTTTCGCAAGTGCATCAGCAGAAAATACGGCAGCGGGGGTCTCCACCATGATGCCGAGTTCAAACCGCTCGAACGCTTTGCCCTCGCTTTCCAGTTCGTGTTCGCAAACCTCGATCAGAACTCTGGTCTCCAAGATCTCGCTAACGGTTGCGATCATCGGCAGCATGACTTTCAGGCGCCCATGGCATGCGGCGCGAAGCAGAGCGCGCAGCTGGGGTCGGAATATCTCTGGCTTCGCCAGACAAAGGCGGATGCCGCGCAGTCCGAGAAACGGATTGTCTTCTTTAGGCAAGTCGATAGAGCGGCACGGTTTGTCACCGCCAATGTCGACGGTGCGAATGATGACGTCGTCGTCAGGAAACCGTTCTAAAACCGTGCGATAGATCTGATATTGCTCGTCTTCGTCCGGAAGCTCGGTCCGATCCATGAACAAAAACTCTGTCCGCATGAGGCCGATCCCCATAGCGCCAGCCTGTGTTGCAAAGTCAAGATCGTTCACGCTGCCGATATTGGCCGCAACGATGACTGGAGCACCATCGCGCGTAACCGGTTTCACGGCTTTGAAGCGTTCAAGTTCTGCACGATCTTCCTTTGCGGCTGAAATCGCTGCGCGGAGACGCATTGCAGTCTCAGCATCCGGATCAACAACGACCAGGCCGGCTGCCCCGTCAACCGCGATCATATCGGCCTTTGCAACCGAGTTGACGATCCCGGTTAGCCCGAAAACGGTTGGTACTCCAAAACTGCGTGCCAGAATCGCCGCATGTCCGTTGGAAGCGCCGCGCTCAGCCACGATCGCAGCAAGATGCGAAAGGTCTTCTCCGCCCATATGGGCCGCCGTCAGCTCTTCGGCCACAAGCACGGCACCAGCAGGAACATCTCCGACGGAAAGTGGCTTTTTGCCCTGCAAAGCCATGGCAACGAGGTGGCCCGCCGCCCGCATGTCCTCTCCACGCGCACGCGCATAATCACTTTCAAGGGACTCGATCTTCTGCGCCGCCCGCTCTGCAGTGGCTTGAATGGCGGCCAGAGCACTCTTTCCTTCCGAAATCATATTCCGGATGGCCGCGGCCCAGTTTTCATCTGCTGACAAGTCGGCGAGTGCCTCCATCACCATGGAGGATGACGGGTTTGCTCTCGAATGCGCAGCCACTCGCAAGCGTTGCGAAACGGCGTTCTGAGCATCAAGTGCGCGCTTTTGTTCAGCGCCAATTTCGTCCGGCTTTATCTGTTTTGGTTCAGGGGCGAGCTGTGGCTGCCGGAATATGAATGGCAAACCCAATGCAACGCCTTCGCATACTGGGATACCCTTCAGGGCGTCTCCATCAAGCGGAGAGGGTCGATAGACATTGCCTGAGTTGCTGTCCAATGTGTTGCCGGATGCTTGAGAGGGGGCGATACCACAGAATGATCGTCATCATTGCTCCCCTTGAGTTCAAGAAATGCCGCAATGCAATTCACGGCCATATCAGCATCCTTGCCACGAGAACGGACGATGACGGTATCACCCTCCTTGACGCCCAGCAGCAACAGCTTCAGCGACGAACGCGCGCTTGACTGCTGAACGTCAGTCGCCAGTTCGACCTCGGCATCAAAGCCTTTGGCGATCCGAATGATCTCTGAAATCGGACGAGCGTGAAGCCCACCACTGATCCGAACCGATGCTTTGCGCTCCACCCATGTCTGGGCAGCGGCTTCAATCTTGCCCATGGATTAGTTTGCTCCGGCCGCCTTGCCTGTCAAAATACCGGCAATTTTCTCGATTTCCTGATCCCGACCAATCCCGGTCAAAAAGGCCAGCGTCACAATTGCCGGCTTTGGCAGATTGGATGGAAGTGGCGTTGTGGAAACGACGAGATCAACGCCATCCACCAGGCTTGGAACTTCGGTCACCTTGCACTGGCGTGTCTCCACGTTGATGCCGCGTGCCGACATTTCTTCTTCAATACTGTTGGCAACGACTGTTGAGGTGGCGACTGCGGTGCCACAGGCGACCAGAACGATTTTCCTATCCGACATGACTGCTCCTCATCGTCAATATGTTGAATTCAAGATGGATGTGACTTCTTCTATGCTGCTGGCGCTGGAAAGCCTCCTCAGCCTTCCTTCATCCTGCAATAATTGGCCAATCGCAGTCAGCATCTCGATTTGCTCATCTTTGCTGCGTAATGCCAGTTCGAAGACCACCGATACAGGAATTTTCTTGTCCGGATCATCCATGGACCCGAACATGACTGGCTTGGAAAGCGTCGCCATTGCGACGCCTGAGGATATGACATGCTCGGGGTCCGTATGCGGGACGGCAACGGCAAAGCCATCGCCCAGCGGCAGTCCAGTCGGCATTATGGCCTCCCTGCTGATGACAGCCGCGCCATAGCTTGACTTGACGACAGCCGCCTTTTGGAGGTGATCGGCCAGCAGGCCAATCACTTCGTTTGCATCAACCGCATCACAACCAAGCACGACGCCATCGGGAACAAGGTAATCTGAAATATCGATACTCATGACACGTCATTCCCATTCACATTGATGTCGTTTTAGGCGTTTCATCAGTTGCCGCGTCATCCACTTGCGATCGCTTGAGGATGACAATGCCGATCGCTGTCAGGATCGCGAGAATGGCAACGCCAAGATATCCGAGCGCCTTTGTCAGGAAAACGGAAACCCATGTGATCCAGACAAACCCGTCGCCGATGGCCGTGATCTGCGTGGCATTGGATGGGATATCGAACCCTGAGGAAACGGCCGCCTGGGTAAACAATGCGGCAAGTGACGTGGCGCAATAGAAGCCAAGCGTCAGTGTGATTGTCCCGATAATCACCATCCGCAGCACATTGCCGTTCACGATGGGTGCGGCCAATGCGATGAAGAATGGAATGACAGCCAGATCTGCAAACAGGATCACCCGATTGCCCGGCAGGATAATTTCAAGAACAATGGCAATCGGAACCAAAAGGAGTGATGCGGAGATCGCAGCAGGATGACCAATCAGGATTGCTGAATCGAGCCCGATATGAATCTCCCGCGTTCCCGCACGTTTTTGCACGAAGGTTCGCGCTGCATCCGAGATCGGGATCAGGCCTTCCATCAGGATTTTCACCATGCGAGGGAGAAGGACCATGACTGCAGCAAGGTTGATGCCGGTCTTCAGGACTTTTGTGGTCATTTCCGGCAGGTTTGATGGGTCCCAGAAGCCAATAAGACCCAGAATGATCCCGATCACCAGTCCGAGGATCATCGGTTCTCCCAAAACGCCAAACCGTTTCTGGATGGTGTCGGTGGACAGGTCGATGTCGCGCAGGCCGGGGATCCGCTCAATGACCCAGTTGACGCCCATAGCGATTGGCAGGATCTGAACCGAGAGAATATGCGGAACGGAAACGCCCGGAAGGCCATAGAATTTCTGAACACGTTTGGCGCTCCAGTCAGCAAAGAACAGTGCAACGGCCGCCATAACAGCCGAGGTGGCAATCCCCATCGGCAGCGATCCCGTTGCCG
Source organism: Martelella sp. K41-7 (assembly GCF_055808365.1). NCBI lineage: Bacteria > Pseudomonadati > Pseudomonadota > Alphaproteobacteria > Hyphomicrobiales > Aurantimonadaceae > Martelella > Martelella sp. K41-7. The sequence continues at coordinate 3,009,420 of NZ_CM147867.1, read as the reverse complement.
CAACAACCAGCGAGCCGACAAAGGCCATATGCCAGAAATTCCAGACGTCGACATTCAAAGTTCGGGTCATTCCGGTCATAAGCAGCACGACATTGACGATGATGGCCACCGGAATGATCCAGAGCCCCACCGATGAACCGAACGCAATTGCCGCCGAAGACGGCCAGCCAACATCAACCACATCCCGGGTAACGCCGGTATTGGTCGCAATTGCCTGCGCCACATCACTCAGATTGGTAAACATCAGTCCAATCACGAGGTTGATGCCGATGAATGCAACACCGATGGTCACACCGGCCCGAATTGCCTTACCGGTTTTTGCACCCAGAACGAGCGCGATAATGATAATGATAACGGGCAGCAATACCGTCGCACCCAAGGCGTCGATGACCTGCTTCAGCCCCACTAGGAAACCGTCCATTTTTTCCTCCCTGAATGCCACTTGCCGAAAGGCTCCTCCCTTTCGTCCGCATTGCAAGTTTTCAGACACCCCGATGATCATTTGTGCGAATGATGAACATTATTTCGTTTTTTTGAGGCATTGTCAATCGTGCAACTCGTGAACATTTGACCATTTTTCACTGGAAAGACGATTTTGTCTTTGCAATAATCGAATTTGAAATACGCGAAATGCAGAATCGGAAAAGGGCGGAACATGGTGTCATCGCGTTCCAGCGATCAGGATCTGATGGTCCGGGCTGCGTGGCTGTATTATGTTCATGGTCAGGGGCAGGAGCAGGTTGCCAAAGCACTGAACCTTTCCCGCACCAAGGTGACGCGGCTGCTGTCGCAGGCCCGTGAGAGCGGGATTGTCAAAATCTCCATCGAACACGAAACCGTCGAAACGCTGGCTCTGGCGGATTGGATTGCATCCCGGTATGGCGTTGAAACGTGCATTCTGACGCCTCCCTTGCCCGAAGATCCTGCGCCATCAGCAACAGTCGAGGCCATCAACCGTCAATCGGTGGGCATGGCTGCTGCTAACGTTTTAATGCGGCGCTGTCTCACCAACAAACCTATGGCCATCGGGGTGGGGGCGGGGCGCACAGTCGCGCGGGTTATCGATTCAATTGTCAATCTGACTAAATCGGATTTGACAGCTTTATCTCTTATCGGGACCACTCATCGCGATGAGGGGATCTCCTCATACTCTCTGGCTCTTCTTCTTTCAGATGTGGTGAACGGTCAGGCACGCACACTTCCTACTCCCATTTATATGGGAACCTCGGATTCACGGCAGGCGCTCGAACTGGATCCGATTATCGCTGAGCTTTTGCAGGCGACAGCACACACCGATATCAATATATTGAGCTGTGGACCTGCGAAGGTGGACAGCTCATTTTCCATGCGGGCCGGGCTGACCGAAAAGGATGGTGTAATACTGGCTGAAGCGGATGCTTCGTGCGAGCTTGCCGGATTGTTTTTAAAGGCCGATGGTACGCTGGCGGGAACGCCGTTGAATGATCGCAGGATCGGTGTTTCCTTTGATGCATTGAAAACGGCAGACAATATTGTTGTTGCTTCTGGCGCCGGCAAGGCCGAGCCGCTGAAAGCGGTGATGGCCGCCGGAATAGCGAAGACTATCGTCATCGACAACGCGCTTGCCGGGCAACTCGCCCGACGATAAGGCGAATAGGATACGTGCCATGGTGGAGAACGGGCACATCCAAAAAGTATGGAATGGAGGAACATTCATGCTGGAACATTTCAGGCCCGACAGGCTGGCCCTGCGCGAAGCATTGCGCGGATTGCGGTATACCGTCCACACCGGTGGACGAATGGTTCTTGACCACCTGCCTACGGCGTCCAGCGGGCATGCTCCCGCTCTTCCTGGAACGCGCTTGTTAAACGACGTGGAGAATACGGCGATACGGCTTGAAGCTCTCGGATCCGATACCATGCGCTTTTTGCTGTGCGAACATACGCCCTCCTCCCGGTCAATGCGGGCGTTGTACGAACTCAAGTTTGAGAGAACGCAGTTTGCGCGTGCTGTCTATGACAATTTGCGCCTTTTTTTGCTGCAACTTGGTATTCGGCACGCCATCGTCAGCGAACTGGCAGCACGGCAGGCACATGAGCGGCTTCCGGCAAACCTGATCAAGCTGCCAGAACATGAGGCCGCCGCCGTGATCGCTCTTTCTCTTGTCGAGGCCGGTGTCATCAGAGAGGGGCCGGCCGGATTGAAGCCGCTGTGGAGCAGAGAGGCAGATCTGGCGATTATTGCATTGCTGTTCTGGTTGATGAGCGATCGTTCGCCAGAGGAAGATGATCAGGCGCGACTGGCCGCCGCCGATCTGGCTGTGGCCGTTCAGGATGAAATTGCTGCGGCTCTGAAACAAAATGACAGATCCGCTCTGGCGGCCTTGTTCAGGGAGCTGGCTCCGCATGTCTGAAATATCAACTTCACGCAGGATCTGGCCCAGCACCAACGAGCCTTTGCGACGCGCAGTGCGGCGTCTGCACTGGTTTCGCGCCGCATTCACTGACTACTCGCGGGAAATGGAAAAACGGATCGGCGTTGAATTTGAAGTTGACGAGAAGAAACTGGCCGCGATTTTCATCGCCTGGCTGCGCGCGGTAAACGCCCAGAAGCCGAGTTCGCCGAAAGACCGCAGCGCCTATTTCGATTTCGCGGCCAGTCTGATGTTGCGCGAGCTGGTCGGAAATATGCCACTCAAGGCCAAAACGACACCGCAGCTGGTTGACGAAAACGCGGCGGCGGCATTCTGGCCTGAAGGGTATGTCTGCACATTGTTCTGCCTTGCCGTTCACGATGCCGTGGTCAAACAGGAGTTTAACGAGCCTCTGCCGCAACGCCCCCCATCGATAATATACGCAGCTGGTGGTCTTTTCGCGAAAATGCCCGGGAAGACAGCAGTTTTGCAGCAGGCTTTCTGCAACGGCTTATGGGCCATGAACCCAACTGGGCCATGCCCGATATTTTCATCATTTCAGATGATGATGGCTGAAGACGTGCCTCCGGCGGTTTTTGCCGTTTTATGGCTCATGTAAAAGCCCATGTGCTGGATTGTTCGGGCGCGTCGGTGTGGTTTCCATAAAGCGCAACGTTGCGTTCAGGTCTTTCACGACGGCCTGAGATCCCAGACCCATAGCATTTTGCGCGGAACTTGCCTGTCCAATTCGCATGCAATCGTCACTGGTCATTCCCATGTGCAGACCGGTTGCAAACCCTGCATTAAAGCAATCGCCGCATCCGCAGGTGCACACCACGTCGATCAGATATGCCGGAATATCGAAGCACTGTCCCTTGTTATCGCGATACATCGCGCCCTTTGCACCCAGCGTCAAAATGACAGTTCCTGTGCCCTGATCCAGCAAAAAACTGGCAATGTCTTCAAGATCAGACAGACCGGAGAGTGCTATGGCCTCTTCTTCCGAAGGCATGAAATAGTCGGTCTGTGCCAGCAATGGCTGGATTGCGGCAAAGTCGCTGCGTGTTGATGCAAAAACATCCAGTGTCGTGACGCAGCCGCGTTTTCTGGCTTCGGTCATGACCTCGGCATTGCGGCCCTGGTCCATGCGGTCCATCAGGCCAACGCCACCAACATGCAGGATTTTTGTGTCGAGCACCTGATCGATCATGTCGTCTGAAACATAAAAGCCGGCTGTGGCCCCGCGCTTGTGAAGTGCCGGACGGGTTCCGTCCGGTTGGGTCGGGACGATTGAAGATGACGTTGAGAAGCCATCACAGCGCTGCATGTTGGTGGTGTCAACGCCATATTGCGCCAGTTTCATCAGCACCCAGTCGCCCATGTCGTCGTGCCCGACACCGCCGACAGCCTGCACTTTGAGCCCGTGTTTCGCTGCAACAATCGAAGCGCTGCCTGCTGCACCCGACACGGCCAGAGTGAATTCTTCAACAAAACTGGTGCCGCCATTTGCAGGCAGGTCGATGACGGGGCGGCACAGCGCGTCAAATGTGTAAAACCCCATTGAAGTGTAGTCGAATTTCATCTTGTCCTCCTACCTCAGCCTTTGACTGGACTGGGTTTCAAACAGATAGATCCTTTTGGGGTCGAAGCTAACGATCTCGGTGGTGTCAAGTGCTGCACGATAGTCCCGGTCAGCCTTCACCTCGATAAGCTTTTCACCGGCTTTGATGGTGAGGTAAGTGAGATCTCCTGTCGGCTCAACACCATAGACGGTACCGTTCAGTTGCGCACCAGCGCCGCCGACCGTGCAGTCTTCCGGCCTGATGCCGAGCGTCACGACGCCGGAATGCTGTTGTGGCAAACCGTCCACCCGAATGCCGTCGGCAACGAAGGTGCCGGATGAAATCGTGCCATCAATCAGGTTCATCGGCGGAGAGCCGATAAAGCCGGCAACAAAGGTATTGGCCGGGTCATTGTAGATCTCGTCCGGTGTTCCCGTTTGCTGGATCATGCCCGACTGCATGATCACGATCCGGTCTGCGAGCGTCATCGCCTCGATCTGGTCGTGGGTGACGTAAACCGTGGTGATTTTCAACTGGCGCTGGATGTGCTTGATCTGAACCCGCATCGCCTGGCGTAGCTTTGCATCCAGATTGGAAAGCGGTTCATCCATCAAAAACACTTGCGGGCGGCGCACGATCGCCCGTGCCAGGGCAGCTCTTTGTCGCTGACCGCCGGACAGAGCTGCGGGTTTACGATCGAGATAATCCCCCATTTCAACCAGATCTGCGGCACGACGCACCAGCGTGTCATGCTCGGCCTTTGGAACCTTGCGCATACGAAGCGGAAAACGAATATTCTCGTAAATGCTCATATTGGGATAAAGCGCATATCCCTGAAACACCATGGCCGCATCGCGATCACGGGCGTCAATATCGTTCATCCGCTCGCCGCCAACGCGGATTTCGCCTTCGGAAGGATCTTCCAGCCCGGCGATCATGCGCATTGTCGTGGTTTTTCCGCAGCCGGACGGGCCAAGGAAAACGATGAACTCTTCATCCGAGATGTCGATATTCACATCACGGACACCCCAGACAGCACCCCATTTCTTCTGAATGCCGACAAGTTCGATCTGTGCCATGTTCTTTATCCTTTGACCGCGCCCATCGTCAGACCACGCGACAGATGCTTCTGGATGGCAACGACCACCAGAAAGACCGGCACGAAGGCGATGAAGGCAACGAGTGCAATAGCGTTGTAAATGACGCCATCAGAGCCACCGGTGAAGTTCGCCAGCGCAACAGACATTGTGTAGGCGCTCTTGGTGGAGGCGATGAGAAGCGTGAAGAGAAATTCGTTGATTGCAAAAATGGCGCCGATTACACCCGCTGTGATGATGCCGGGAAGGATCACTGGAATGATGATTTCCCAAAGAATCCTCAGATCGGAGGCGCCGTCGGTGCGCGCGGCGTCTTCCAGCTCCTTCGGGATATCAAGCATGTATGAGCGAATGATCCAGGTAATGAGCGACAAATTGATCGCGGCATAAATGATCATCAAGGCCCAGACGGTATCGAGAAGGTCCATGTTCTTGAACAGAAAGAAAATCGGGATCGCGACAATTGCCGGCGCCATCATCCGCGTGGACAGAATGTAAAAGCCGATGTCTTCACGCCCACGATATGTGTAGCGCGCCAAAGAATAGGCGGCCGGTATCGCCAGCACGAGGTCGATCACAACGGAGCCGATGATCGAGACCACCGAGTTGCGCAGATAATACCCCATTGGCCAGTCGGTCCAGACCATATGCCAGGCATCCAGACTGAAATGCGGCCAGTAGATTGGCTGCTGAGTGATAATTTCCGTCCGCGGACGCAGCCCGATGGACAAAAACCAAAGAACAGGAACCAGACAGAACAAAGCCCATGCGCCGAGAATAATATAGCGGAAGAGGTGACTTTCGTTCTTTTTGCGACGTTGGGAGGCCATGAGCTATTCCTTCCCGGATTTAAACGCGCGTTTGACGATCAGTTGCGCAATGATAAGTGTCATGATCAGCATCACAACGGACGCTGCCGAGGCGTAACCGAAGTTGAAGCTCTTGAAGCCGATGCGATAGATAAAGTAACTGATTGTTTCAGTGGTGCCGCCGGGCGTGCCCTGCGTCATGATGTAGACGTTGGTGAACATGGTCATGATGTCGATACCACGCAGAACGACGGCCACGGCGATCACCGGACGCATCATCGGCAGGCTGATATTCCAGAAAATCTGTGCCCAACCGGCACCGTCCAGGCGTGCTGCTTCTTCGACCTCCTCATCCTGTCCCTGAAGTGCCGCGACAAAGATGATGAACAGGAACGGTGTCCATTGCCAGACGTCTGCAACGATCAGGGTGAGGCGTGAAAGCCAGATCGACGATGTCCATCCGATATTGTTGTCAATGAACCCGAGCCGGATCAGCAGATCCGAAATAACCCTGCCATCCATAAAGGCGAGCTTCCAGATGAAGGCGACAGCCGAGGGCATGAAAAGCATCGGGACAAGGAAAATAATCCTCCATCCTTTGATCCAGGGATCGCGATAAGCATAAAACGAGATCAGCAGTGCCAACACGCATTCCAGCGTCAGCGCCACACCACCGATCACAAATGTATTCCAAAGGGCTGTCCAGAATTCTCGATCACCAAAAAGGTCACGATAGTTTTCAGTGCCGACGAACTGCCAGTTCGCGAATTTCACATAAAACAGCGATTGAATGATCGCGTAGGCCCCGGGATATAGGGTGATCATCAACAAGAAGGCGACCGCCGGTGTGACAAGCAAATACGGGAACATGACCCGAAGCCGCTTGCTGCGGCGTTTAAAGTGTCGGTCGGGCATGCCCGGGGAGGCTGAAGCCACCCCGGTTCCCGACATTGAAGTGTCGGTCATTTGTCTTCCTTAGAACGGGAGAGCCTTGTCTTTCCCGACCCAAAGGCCAGGGGCAACAGACGCATAGTCGACCGGTGGCTTTGCTCCGTAGAAGCCGTTCTGTTTCATGATTTTCCGGACGGCTGCTGCGGCGTTGTCGAGGGCTTCCTTGCCTGATATCTGGTTGACCAGGGCGCGGTTGACCTCGTTGCCGATCACCTGTTCCATCTCGAACATGCCGGGCAGGCGAGGCGCACACCATGCATATTCAAGCGAAGCTGCCATCACTTCTGCCGGTTGAGAAACGGCTTGAAGGTTCGGGTTTGTCAGCACCGAACGATAGCCGGGGCCGACGCCGTTCGCATTGGCTTCATTCATGGCCATAATTGATGATGTCGTCAGGAAGGCCAGCATCAGAAACGCCCCTTCGGGGTTCTGGCTTGATGCTGCGACACAGGATGTCGAGCCGGCAATATTCGGCGGCGCAAAACGACCACCGGAGATCCGTGGCTCATATATGGTGACAAAATCGCCGACGATCTGGGACTGGTCCGGCCGCATGGCCTGCGTGCCGGAATCCTGCCAGCTGATATTGGTCGCGACCTGACCACCGAGCCACGCTGCCCGGTTTTCACCCCAGCCCGCGCCTGCGTATCCTTCAATCGCGTTTTTAGACAGGGCAAGGATGGTGTCCATGCCCTTGTTGCCTGCGTCTCCGTTGAAGATTGGCTCCCAGTTTTCATCAAACAGCATCATGCCAGCCTGGGCGGCCACATGTTCCCATGTGTATGTCGACCACATGCCACGTGCGCCCATAAGGCCAACGCCAGCAACGCCGGGGACCTTGCCGTTCAGTTCAGAAGAAATCCGGATCAGTTCGTCGTAGGTTGGGACCGATGACCATCTGTCGATTGGCCCGCCCAGAACCTCTTCAACCATCGACTTGCGCAGATGAACCATCTGGAAATCGCAGTCGAACGGGATGCCATACATGGTGCCGTTGAAGAAACCGTAATTCAGGCGGTACGTGTCGTAGAAGTCGCCGAGTGGCAGACCCCATTTTTCAGCATAATCATCGAGTGGGGCCAGAAAGCCCGGGGCTGCAAAGTCGCCAAGCCATGGCGAGAAGAACTGCAGTGCGTCAAAAGAGGCGTTGCCGGAGATGAATTCAGCAATGGCCTTGTCGTAAAAGCTGTCATCGGGGATCGGAACCAGCTCAACCTTGATTCCGGACAGAGCCTCAAACGGTGCCAGACCTGCGGCGGCTGAATCACGGTCGGCAGCACCGATCGCGAAACGAACGGTCGTTCCGGCCAACTGTCTGCGGATTTCCTCCCAGTCCGCCGTGCGGATCCAGTCGGTATTCTTGTCCCAAAGTGGTTTGGAATCAGACATCCCATAGAGGGCCTGATAGTCGGGTTTTACATATTGCGAGATCGAAATCTGATCGAGAATCGTCTGTGGATCAGGCAGACCTGATTGCGCAAACGGCGATTTGCTACCCAGCGTAGCTCCCATGACTGTAACGCCAGCAGCAGAGCTGGTTTTCAGAAATGAGCGTCGCGAAAAATTTCCTTTGATAGGCATTTAGTTCCTCCTCGGGTCCAACGCTATCGCTGCATTGTTCGACAACCCGGTCGCCGGCAATCACGATGCAATTGCGGGACAAGCGAGCCTGCTCCTCCGAACAGCAGGATGGCTTCGTGAACTTTTGTTCAAAAAATTGGTTATGTCAAGCGAACGTATTCGAAAGCGCATGAATGTCGCGCTATGCAGCCTCTTCACAAAGATCGTTTTTGAAGCTTCAATCGATTTCTCTAAACATGAGGCGAACAAAAATATTGACTTATGAACAAATTTTCTAAATGTTTTGCCAATTCCTATCGAAAGAGGCACTAGAGAATGGCATCAAATATTGCGCTCACAGGACTGGCCAAGGATTTGGCGAAGCGTGCGGAGACAGGGCGTCCCGTCAGGGTTGGCCTGATCGGTTCGGGCGAGATGGGAACCGATATCGTTACGCGCACCGCAATGATGGATGGAATTGAGGTTTCTGCGATCGCGGATATCAATCCGGCCGCTGCCCACAAGGCCGTTGAAATTGCCCGGCAGAGCCAGGGGCACAGCCGCGACGCCGGGTCCGTCGATTCGCTGAACAGGACAATCGAAAATGGTGACACCGCGATTGCCGAGGACGCAGACATCATCCTCAATTCAGGTCTGATTGACGTTGTCATCGATGCGACCGGCATTCCCTCGGTTGGTGCAGAAATCGGCCTGAAGGCGATGGAAAATGGCAAGCACCTTGTGATGATGAACGTCGAAGCTGATGTGACAATCGGTGCATATCTGAGACGGGAGGCTGAGCGTCTCGGCGTGGTTTACAGCCTTGGTGCCGGAGATGAACCATCGGCTTGTATGGAGCTGATCGAATTTGTTTCGGCTATGGGGCACAGGATTGTCTGTGCCGGCAAAGGTAAGAACAACCCGCTCAACATCGACGCAACGCCCGATGGTTACGCGGCTGAAGCGCACGAACGCCATATGAACGCGCGCATGCTTGTTGAGTTTGTCGACGGCTCGAAAACCATGGTTGAGATGGCCGCGATCGCGAACGCCACCGGTCTTCTGCCGGATTGCGATGGCATGCACGGCCCGGCTGCGGGTCCGAAAGAGCTTGCAAAGACGCTCATTCCAACAAAAGACGGTGGTATTCTGTCAGGTATCGGCAAGGTCGATTACTCGGTTGGCAAGAACCTTGCGCCCGGTGTTTTCGTCGTTGCCGAGGCGGAGCACCCGCGCATCTGGGAGCGTATGACCGACCTGAAAATGGGCGATGGACCGTATTTCGGCTTCATCCGCCCCTATCATCTGACATCGCTGGAAGTGCCGCTGACCTGCGCGCGCGCCGTGCTCTACAACAAGGCGGACATGGTTCCGCTTGATCGTCCTGTCGCCGAGGTTTGTGCTGTTGCCAAACGCGATTTGAAGCCCGGCGAAAAGCTGGACCAGATTGGTGAATACACCTACCGGGCCTGGGTTATGGAAGCCTCGAAAGCCCGCGTGGCGAAAGGAAGGCCCGCCGGCCTGCTGGCAGGCTCGTTGGTCACGGCCCCGATCAGGAAGGGCGAACTGATCACCAGCGACAATACAAAATTGCCGGAAGATTCACGCATCGCCGCGTTGCGCGACCTGCAAGATCAAATCCTTTTTGGAAAAGAGGTGGCCCATGCCTGAGGAAAACCGTCCTTACGCTATCCGAACCTATGCCCCTGAGGTGCTGAAGGAAGCCCTTCGGAAAATGTATCTGATCCGCAAGTTCGAGGAAGGCGCCGAACAAAGCTATATGCGTGGCCTGATCCACGGAACAATGCATCTTTCCATCGGTCAGGAGGCATCTGCCGTCGGATCCTGCATCTCTCTCAGCGACAATGACAAGATCACCTCCACACACCGCGGCCATGGACATTGCGTTGCCAAAGGCGCTGATCTTGGTCGGATGTTTGCTGAGTTTTTTGGCAAGGAAACGGGCTATTGTCGTGGCCGCGGCGGCTCGATGCACATTGCCGATGTTGATAAAGGCAATCTGGGTGCCAATGGCATTGTCGGCGGTGGTTTGCCAATTGCGGTGGGCGCGGCTCTATCGGCCAAACGGCTTGGCACCGGTGCCGTTACCATTTGTTTTTTTGGCGATGGAGCAAACAATGAAGGGGCGTTTCACGAGGCGCTGAATATGGCTTCGGTCTGGAAGCTGCCTGCCGTCTTCGTTTGCGAAAACAACAAGTACGGCATGTCAACATCAGTTGAGAGATCAACCGCAGTCAAGCACATTTCAGACCGGGCCGTTGCCTACAACATGCCCGGTGCAACCGTCGACGGGAATGACTTTTCTGCCGTGGCGGAAGCCGTTGACACAGCTGTCGCGCGCGCGCGTTCCGGCGAAGGCCCGAGCCTTGTCGAGAACCTGACCTATCGCTGGCGGGGTCATTCGAAATCAGACCGGAACCGCTACCGAACCAAAGAAGAAATCAATGAATGGATGGGGCGGGATCCGATTCCGCGTATGGCCGCTTTGCTCGTAGAACACAAGATTCTGACCGAAAGCGAAGTTGCCGCGCTTGAGAGCGAAGCAGAGCAGACGATCAAGGATGCAATCGCCTTTGCAAGTGAAGGAGAGGATCCAAAGATCGAAGAAGCAACCCGTTACGTCTATACAGAAGGCCCGGTGGCATGAGCGCTGAAAAATCTCCTGAACTTCGTGAGCTTTCCTATGCTGAGGCCATTCGTGAGGCGATGGATATCGCACTCGGCTCTGATCCACGCGTTATACTGATGGGCGAAGACATTGGTGTCTATGGTGGTGCCTTTCAGGTGACCGGCGACCTCGTTCATAAATATGGGACTGATCGGGTCATGGATACGCCCATTTCCGAGCTTGGTGGTGCCGGCGTCGCCGTTGGTGCTGCCCTGACCGGCCTCAGGCCGATCTTCGAGTTCCAGTTCTCTGATTTTGCCGCACTGGCGATGGAGCAGATTGTCAATCAGGCTGCAAAGGTGCGTTTTATGCTGGGCGGCGCCGTTTCGGTGCCGCTGGTCATGCGCTTTCCTGCAGGTTCCGGTACAGGTGCGGCGGCGCAGCATTCGCAGAGCATTGAAGCCTGGCTCGGCCATGTGCCGGGGCTGAAGGTGGTGCAACCTTCAACGCCTGAAGATGCAAAGGGTATGCTTTTGGCGGCGCTGGACGATCCCGATCCCGTCATGATTTTCGAGCACAAAATTCTCTACAAGATGAAGGGACATGTTCCTGAAGGGCGCTACACAACGCCGATCGGGAAGGCCGCTGTGCGTCGTGAGGGCAAAGACGTCAGCATCGTTGCGACGTCGCTGATGGTGCACAAGGCCTTGTCTGCCGCTGACCAGCTGGCATCGGAAGGTATCGATTGCGACGTCATCGATCTGCGGACGGTGCGACCGATGGACCGGGAGACGGTTTTGGCCTCGGTGCGCAAAACCGGGCGTCTGATTTGCGTTTACGAAGGCGTCAAGACGCTCGGCGTGGGGGCCGAGGTCAGCGCTATGGTTGCTGAAAGCGATGCGTTCGATTTTCTTGACGCGCCGATTGTGCGGCTTGGTGGCAGTGAGTCTCCGATCCCCTATAATCCGGAACTTGAAAAGGCGGTTGTGCCGCAGGTGCCCGATATTCTTGAGGCCGCGCGTAATATCGCTAAAGGACGAATCTGATGCCGGTTGAAGTCATTATGCCGAAAGTCGACATGGATATGGCCAGCGGCAAAGTCGCAACGTGGCATGTTTTGCCCGGTGAATATGTCGAAAAAGGCACACCTTTGTTCGATATTGAGACCGACAAGGCTGCAATGGAGGTTGAGGCAGAAGCGTCTGGCTTCCTGCATCATCCGGCTGCGGAAGGAGTTGATATTCCCATAGGCCAGCCCGTCGCCTGGTTGTATCAGGAGGGAGAGGAGCTCGGGGAACCGCCAGTCAGAACAGCCCTTGCAGATGCGGATGATAAACCTTCCCCGCAACCTGTGAGCGAAACCGGGAGCGAGCCGGTTTGCGCTGACGAGACCGATGAAATTCTGCCGCAGCAATTTGGTGCATCTGATAAAGTCCGGGCAACGCCGCTGGCGCGTAGTATCGCTCAAGACGCTGCCCTGGAACTGACAGAAATCGCGGGAACCGGCCCTCGTGGACGGATTCAGGCTATCGACGTTCGCGGACAGGTCGAAGCGCGCCTGCGACATACGTCAGCCGTTCAATTTCAGCCTGAAAGCGGTCCTCTCAACATCTCACGGTCGCGTGATGGCGCGGGAATGCCCGTTGTTCTGATACATGGCTTTGGTAGCGATGCGTCTTCCTGGAAGCCTTTGGAGGCCTACCTGCAGGGGCGACCGGTCATTCGGATTGAGTTGCCGGGACACGGTAAATCACCAAAGCTGCGCATTGACAGTTTTACGGAACTCTCCTCCGCTATCCGTCGCGCCTTTGATATGCTGGATATCGAACGGGCGCATCTGGTCGGGCACAGTCTTGGCGGTGCGCTGGCACTGTCGCTGGCAGATACACGTTCCAAATCCATTGCCTCTTTGACACTGATTGCGCCGGGCGGCCTTGGGCCGGAGGTGAACGGTCCTGCCCTTGAGGGGATATCGAAATCAACGCGTGCGGAAAGCCTGGGTCCATGGCTCAAGGTCTTGGTCTCAGACGAAAAGCTTATTACGGATGGGTATGTGAAGGCTGCCATGGCACCGCGGAAAGATCCTGCGCTGAGAGCTGCGCAGGCCAGATTGTGTGATACTCTGTTCCCTGACGGCGTTCAGCCGTTTGATTTGAAAGCGGCTCTGGATCGGATTGATGTCCCCGCACGCATTATTTGGGGCAAGCAGGATGCCATCATTCCCTGGCGTCATGCGTTGCGCGCACCGGGAAATATTGCGCTTCATCTTTTCGACGGAGTTGGGCATATGCCACAGTTTGAAGTTCCGTCCGAGGTTGGCAAGATATTGCGCCAAGTTTATGATGGCGCTTCATAAAATCTTGCCAACGGGACAGAAAAGATGCTGGACAACCAGAGTAATGAAGCCGCCGGATTGCGCGGGCGCAGTTTTGGAACCGCGGGCGACGAGCTGCGGATTCGCGCTGCCTGGTTGTATTATATTGAAGGTCTGACACAGGCTGAGGTTTCAAAAAAACTCGGCGTCAACCGGATCATGATCACACGATTGCTGTCGGATGCCCGCAGCCGGGGTGAAGTCATTATTCGAATAAAGTCCGATCTGGCCCCGTTAATGAAAATCCAGAGAAAATTGGAAGAACGTTTTGGTCTGCAAGAGGCAGTTGTTGCGCCATTATCCGACACGGAGAGTGATCCAACGCGTGCTGTTGCTGCCGTTGCGGGTGGTTTTGTTTCGGAATTGATGGCCAATAACCTGACGGTCGGTGTCGGCTGGGGGCGGACTTTGCATGCGATGTTGCCTTTTGTCGAAGGCAAAAAGCTTGATGGCGTGCGCATCGTCTCACTGCTTGGCGGCATCGCGCAGGCGCGACGGTTCAATCCGGCAGAGTTTGCCTGGCAATTTGCCGAGCTTTTCGATGCGGAGGGCTTTCTGGTTCCCGCTCCGGCCCTTGTCGATAGCGCGCAGACCAAGCATGCGTTGCTTGAGCATTGTGGTCTGGATCAGGTTCTGCAGATGGCTGAAACATGCGATGTCGCTCTTGTCTCCTGCGGCGGAATATCTACCCTGACCACCTCGTTCCGGCTCGGGCATGTTTCGGAGGCTGAACGCCAGTCGCTGATCGAGGCAGGGGCTGTGGGCGACATCCTCTACAATTTCCTGGACAAGGATGGCCATTCGATTGACCACCCTGTGAATGCGCGCGCCATGTCACCGTCGATCGAACGGCTCACACGGATCAAAAGGAAAGTTCTCATCTCCGGCGGTACGGAAAAGACCGAGATGATTCTAGCCACATTGAAGGCACTGAGGCCCAGTACCTTGATTACCGATGAATTGACGGCATCGCGTCTTCTGAAAATCCCTTTCTGAAGGCCATTCATAGCCGGACAGCGACCTGACGCAGGAGAACGATGCTTCGTAGAGCCACTTGTCTCCGTTCTGATCGCAGCTGCGCTCGACAAGGCCGGATTGCCCCGCGAAAAGCGTTGATCAACCGGATCTGCGCCCTATCCATTTCCCGTTACTAAAAGAAAACAAATATTCCCAAGTCATGAAGTCCTGTTCGCTGTCTCCGCGGTCGCACGGGTCCAGTATTCGACAGCGGTCCGGCGATTGAACTTCAGCATCGTTTGCATTGCCTGTTCGGCGGCTGTGGCATTGCGGTCGCGGATCGCTTCTGCGACATGGATATGCCCCTCGCGCGAAACTGGTTCGCCATCGACCATCAGGACACCAAACTCGTAGGAAATGCGCAGCATGGTCAGGATGATGTTCTGCATCTGCCGCATCATCATGTTGCCAGTGGCATCGAGCACGGTAGCGTGGAACAGGCAGTCGGCGGCAAACATCGCCTGCAAGTCATCCTCGCCCGGATGCATCGCATGGGCGCTGGTCAGAATCTGTGCGATCTGGGCTTCGGTCGCGCGCTCAGCAGCAAGTGCTGCCGCTGCCGGCTCGATGATGCAGCGCAGCTCCGTCGTCTCGGCGAACATCCGCCCGATGCGCGGATGGTTTGGTTCGTGCCAAGAGACGACGTCGGAATCGAGGAGATTCCACTCATCGAGCGGGCGCACCCGCGTGCCGTAGCGCCGGGCCGTGCGCACCAGCCCCTTGCCCGAAAGCACCTTGATCGCGTCCCGGATCGTCGCCCGGCTGACATTCAGCGATTCCGCCAGTTCAGGCTCGGTCGGCATGATCTCACCCGGACCGTAGACATCATTGGTGATCCGCCGGCCGAGCACCGTGACTGCCTCCTTGGCCGCCCCGGTCGGAAGAGACGAACTGAGGTCGATCGGAAAGGCGAGGGCGTGCCGGCGATTGTTTTTTGTCATTTTAAGTCTTTACGTATGATGTAGAAAAGGGCACAGTCTTGTTGCTGACAATGAATCGGACTGTGTCCGGCATCGTCAAGTCCCAAGAGGACTTTGTGAGGGAGGAAATCATGAATATCAGGCAATGGCTTGCGACGGCATGCGTCGCGGCAACGGGCGTTTTCGCCGCACTTCCGGCTTCGGCCGAAACCATCAAGTTCGGCATCGGCATCGCCGAGGGCGATTTTCCGGAATACAACGCCCTCGTGCGCTTCAAGGAATATGTCGAGTTCAAGACCAACGGCGAAATCGAGGTTCGCCTGTTTCCGAACAACCAGCTCGGCGGCGAACGCGAGATGCTGGAACAGGTGCAGCAGGGCAGCCTCGAGCTGACTTTTGCCGCCGATGGCGCCATGGCGGGCTTCTATCCGCCGATGCAGGTGTGGTCGATCCCCTATTTGTTCGAGAGCGCGCCGATCGCCTGGCAGGTGATGAACAGCGACTTCGCCGACAATATGCGCGACGACATCCTCGACAAGACCGGCATGCGCGCGCTCGCCTTTTCGCAGAACGGGTTCCGCTCTTTCACCAACAATGTGCGCCCGATCATCAACCCGGAAGACCTGTCCGGCCTGAAGATCCGCACCATGGAAAGCCCGGTGTTCATGGAGCTGGTGAACTCGCTCGGCGCTACCGCAACGCCGATCTCGGGTGCGGAAGTGCTGATGTCGCTGCGTCAGGGCGTGGTTGACGGCCAGGAAAACCCGCCGGCGGTTGTCTATGGCGGCGGACTTGGCGAGGTCCAGAAATACTACACCCTCGACGAGCATGTCTTCGGCCTGCATGTGATCATCGCGGATGAAAAATGGTTCTCCGGCCTGACGCCATCCAACCAGCAGATCATCACTGATGCGGCCAATCTTATGGCCTGGACTGAAAACCTGCAGAAGACCGAGGGCGACTGGCGCTTCTCCGAAAAGCTGCAGGACGAGCTGGGTATGGAGATCCATGTCTCGACGCCGGAAGAAAAGGCCGCCTTCAAGGAAATCACCCAAGCTCCTGTTGAGGCCTTTATCCGCACCAAGGTGGGTGACGCTCCCGTTGACGAGCTGCTCGCCACGGTCGAAGAGGCCAAGGTAAAGCTCTACGACTGATCCATCCGGACAGCGCCACCCCTTGCTGCAAGGGGTGGCGCCATGGAGTTTTCCAATGCGCGTAACTGCCCTTCTGATTGCCCGGGCGCTCGCCCGAACCACTGAAATCCTCGCGACGCTGATCATGATTGTCGTGACTGCGCTGAACCTGACCCAGGTCGGCGGGCGCTATCTCTTCAACACCGGTTTCAGCTGGACCGAGGAATACATGCGCTACCTGATGATCTGGCTGATGATGCTGGGCTCGGTGGCCTGCATCTTCCGCGCCGAACATATGGGCATCGAGGCGCTGGAGCATCTCGCGGGCCCCCGCCGCGCGCCGCTGGTCAAGTCCGCACTCTATTCGATCGCCGCAATCTTCTGCGTGGTACTCTTGGTCTACAGCTGGCCGCAGGCGCTCAGAAACGCGAGCCAGGTGGCGCCAGCCTCCGGCATTCCGATGATCTATCCCTATCTCGCGCTGCCGGTCGGCGCGGCGCTGATGCTGGTGCAGATCGCACTGTCATGGTTTTCCGGCTTCGAGCCCGAACATGACGACCTTTCCGATACCGGAGGCTCGGTATGATCTGGGTCGCGCTCACCGGCCTTGGCCTGCTGTTCATCGGCGTTCCGGTCGCCTTCGCGATCGGCCTTGCCGGCCTTGTCGGCATTCTGGTCGCCGATGTGCCGCTTTCGATCGCGGCAACCCGGATGTTCACCGGTGTCGACAGCTTCGTCTTTCTCGCCGTGCCATTTTACATCCTCGCCGCCGAAATCATGAACCAGGGCGGCATCACGACGCGGCTGATCTCGATCGCCCAGCAGGCGACCAAATGGCTGCGCGGCGGCACGGCCTATGCCAATATCGGTGCCTCCGTGCTGTTTGCCGGCATTTCCGGCTCTGCGGTCGCGGATGCAGCGGCACTCGGCCGTGTGTTCATCTCGGAAATGCCGAAGGAAGGCTATACCAAGCCCTATGCGGCGGCCGTCACCGTCGCCTCATCGATCATCGGCCCGATCATACCGCCTTCCGGCCTTGCGATCCTTGTTGCCGCCGTGTCCGGCCAGTCGGTCATCAACCTGTTTCTCGGCGGTGTGATCCCCGGTCTGCTGATCGGCGCTGCCTGTGTCGGGATTGTCTTTATCGATGCGCTGCGCAAGCGGGTGCCGATGCCGAAGCCAGCCCACACCGGCGAAGGCGCAATCCGGATGATCATCGAAGGCGTGGCGGTCGCGACCCTGCCGCTGATCATCGTCGGCGGCATGGTGATCGGCGCTTACACGGCGACCGAAGGCGGCGGCATCGCTGTGGCTTATGCGCTGATCCTGTCGCTGTTCATATTCCGCGGCCTCGATATGGCCGGGCTGTGGCGCGCCATCATGAAGGCGGCGCGTATTTCCGCCTCCGTCTATCTGCTGGTCGCTGCCTCGACCATTCTTTCCTATGCGTTGAACCTGCTCGGCATCGCCTCCTGGATCAGTAACGCGGCGGAGACGTTCTCCGACAGCCCTGTGCTGTTCCTGTTCGCGGTTGCCTTTCTGATGCTGATCCTCGGGACCTTCCTCGATATCGGCGCAGCGATCCTGATCTTCGTTCCCCTTCTGATGCCGGCGGTGCGCGAGCTTGGCATTGATCCGGTTCAGGCCAGCATGGTGGTGATGATCACGCTCGCGATCGGCCTCGTGACGCCCCCGGTCGGCGTCGTCCTGTTCGTGGTCATGCGGGTCGGCCGCATTGGCATGTATCCGTTGATGCGGGCACTGATGCCGTTCCTGCTGGCCGAACTCGCCGCGGTCGCGCTTTTATGTCTGGTGCCGGAATTCTCGACCTGGCTCCCCCAAACTCTCAATCCCTGATACCGAAGGCCACCCCCGTGAAAATCACCGCAATCGAAACAGTTGTCGTCAATGCGATCCACCGGAACTGGATCTTCGTGAAAGTGGTCACCGACCAGCCGGGGCTTCATGGCTGGGGCGAGGCGACGCTCGAATGGAAGACCCGCGCCGTCACCGCCACCGTCGACGACCTTGCGCCCTTCCTGATCGGCGAGGATCCGGCCCGGATCGAGCATCTGGTGCGCCGCATGACCCATTTCAGCTTCTGGCCGCTTGGCGCCATCGGACTTTCCGCCGTCTCCGGAATCGAGCAGGCCCTCTGGGATATCAAGGGCAAGGTGCTTGGCGTTCCGGTATGTGAGCTGCTCGGTGGTCGGATGCGCGACAAGGTCCGCGTCTACACCCATCTGCACCGCGCAAAGATCGGCGCGCAGGTTGGAACCGACGACATTTCCGCCTTCTGCGACGCCGTGCAGGAAACCGTGGAGATGGGCTACGAGGCAGTCAAGCTCGGCTTCGTCCCCTATAGCGGCTACGATGCGCCGCTGCCGGCGGTTCGCCATGTCGAAAAGCTCGCCGCTGCCGTGCGCGAGCGGGTCGGCGATGGCGTCGACATCATGACCGACTTCCACGGCCGGCCGCAATCAATCGACGCAGCCAAGGCCTATATCGACGCGATTGCGCCAATCCGGCCGATGTTTGTGGAAGAGGCGATCCAGCCCGGCAATACGCCGGCCATGGCCGATCTCGCCCGCCGCGTCGACTGCCCGCTTGCCACCGGCGAGCGGCTGTTCACGCCGCGCGAATTCGCCGAGGTCGCCGAGACGCGCGCTGTGGCCTATATCCAGCCGGACCTTGCCCACTGCGTCGGCTTTTCCGGCGGCCGCCGGATTGCCGCAATCGCAGAGGCCGCCGGCATCGGCGTTTGCCCGCACAATCCGATGGGCCCGGTCGCAGGTGCGGTCGCCCTGCAGTTCGACGTCGCCACCCCGAATTTCGTCATCCAGGAGGAGGCCGTCGGTCTGGTGCCGTGGTTCACGGATATCTGCAACGCCTATCCGCTCGATCTCGTTGACGGCTTTTGGCACGCGCCGGAAGCACCCGGCCTCGGTATCGAGATCAATGAAGAGGAAGCAGCACGGCATCCCTTCGAACAGGAGGTCATCCCGGCAATGGAAGCCTGCCTGACCGACGGGACGGTTGCGCACTGGTAATTCTCATGGTCGTTCTCGAGAAGGTCTGCAGATTTCTCCGTCTCGCTTTCCAGCGTCAAATAGCAAGGCCATTCACATGATCGCGGAAGATGCGAGGGGCAGTCGGAGCCCTTCAGGATGCCGTCACCAATCCGGAGAGCCTTTGGCCAAGCGCTGCCTGCGGATCGGAAAGTTCAAAGACGATCGAAAGATGATTGGCACCAGGCTCTGTCCGCAGTTCCGCTTGCTGCGCGTCACGGGTGAGGAGTGAATGCAGGGCAATGGCCTGGTCCTGGAAAGGCGCCGTTTCATCCTGCCCCCGTGTGATGATCCGCAGCGGGCCCTGTGTGTGCCGGGAGGATAGCGGTGACCATGCCTGCGCTTCGTCTGGTCGCATCCCGGCCTCGTCTTTCAGGAAGGAATCGGGAATGTCGGAAAGATCATAGATGCCGCTTACCAGAAGCATACCGCGCAGGTTCGGTAGATCGGGCGGCCGGTCGTCGCCGGGCGCATTGGAAGCAAGCAGCGTGGCCAGATGAGCGCCAGCGGAGTGGCCACTGACGGTGAAGCGTTCCGGGTTGGCGCCGATATCCGGCGCAAGCTCCACGAGGCGACGCGCAGCAGCGCGCAGCTGTGCGACGATTTCGGCCAGCCGGGTGTCCGGCATCAGATCATAACCGACCAGAGCTGCGATCCCGCCTGCCGCAATCACCGGCGCGGCTACGAGCGTATGCGTCTCCTTGCTGCCCGCGCGCCAGTAGCCGCCGTGGATGAACATGTGAAGCGGCGCGTTGGGAACCGGATCCGTGGGAAAAACAAGGTCGAAGCTCTGCCTGGGGGTAGGCCCGTAACGCACACTCCGCTCGACGCTTGACCGGTCGGCGAAGGCGCGGCTGCGCGCCTCCGTCTCGGCCATGATCGCATCAAAGTCGGGAATGAAGTCCCGGTTTCGGTATAGATCGCGCTTCGCCATCGTCTTTTCATCCCCCTTCAAAACTCGACAGCGAAGTATTTAGGCTCCATGAACTCGAGGATGCCCGTAACGCCGCCCTCGCGCCCGAGGCCGCTCTGCTTGGTGCCGCCAAAAGGCGCTGCAGGATCAGACATCAAGCCGCGATTGATACCCACCATCCCGGTATCGATCCCGCGCCCGACACGCATCGCCCTCATAACATCCTGCGAATAGATATAGGCAGCAAGCCCGTATTCGGTATCATTTGCGAGACGCACCGCCTCCTCCTCGGCCTCGAAACGGTAAACAGCCGCAACGGGGCCGAATATTTCCTCGTGCGCGAGGGCGGCGTCGGTCGGAACGTCCACGAGCACAGTCGGGGGATAGTAATATCCGCTTCCCGCCATTTTCTCCCCACCGGTTGTCGCCCTGGCGCCCAGCGCTTTGGCCTCCGAAACCAGCCGGTCGATCTTCTCCACCGCTTTGGTTGTGATCATAGGGCCGCACTGGACCTCGGGATCGTAACCCGGCCCCAGTTTCAGCGCCGCCATCCTCTTCGTCAACCCTTCCACGAAAGCGTCGTGAATACCGGATTGCACATAGAACCTATTGGCTGCGGTGCAGGCTTCGCCGCCATTGCGCATCTTGGCAACCATCGCGCCATCGAGCGCAGCATCGATATCGGCGTCATCAAAAACCACAAACGGAGCGTTGCCGCCCAGTTCCATTGAGCAGCTCACCACCGATTTCGCCGCCTCGGCAAGAAGAGTGCGCCCGACACCGGTCGAGCCGGTGAACGAAAGCTTGCGAACCCGCGGATCCGCGAGCATGGCCGCAGTCACTGGGCCGGGGTTCGAGGTCGTCAGGACGTTCACCACGCCGGGCGGAACGCCCGCCTCTTCGCCGAGCCGGGCCATCGCATAGGCGGTCAGCGGCGTTTCGGAAGCGGGTTTCAGGATCACTGTGCAACCGGCGGCCAATGCCGGGCCGATCTTGCGCGTCGCCATCGCGGCCGGGAAATTCCATGGCGTGATGAGAACGGCAATACCGATCGGCTCATGATCGACGAGGATATTGTGCGCGCCGGAGGGCGTGTGACGGAATTCACCGCTAATACGCGTGGCCTCCTCGGCATACCAGCGGAAGAACTCGGCGGCATAGGCCACTTCGCCACGCGCATCTGCCAGAGCCTTGCCATTTTCGAGCGAAATCAGAAGGGCCAGTTCTTCAGAATGCTTGCGCATCAGATTGAACCAGCAGTTCAGGATCTCCGACCGCTGGCGCGAAGGCGTATTGCGCCAGCTTTCCGCGGCAGAAGCGGCGGCATCCACGGCCCGCAACGCATTGTCGATCCCTGCGTCGGGGACGTGGGCAATTATATTTCCCGTTGAGGGATCATGCACCGGGATACCTCCGGTACCAGGCTCCCACTCCCCGCCTATGAACAAGCCTTTGGCGTGAAGTTCGGGATCGGAATAGCCGGAGAAGGCGGTATCGAGCGTCATTGGAATTCTCTCTAAGTTCGTTTCAATTACAGTCAGTTCGCCGTGATAGGCCGCGCCAATCAGTCGCCGCATGTCCGCGAGCGGCAGCGGGCGCGGGTTATTCTGGATCAGCCGGGCGATGCCGCAGGATTGCTCGGCCACCCAGTCGAGCCGGTCTTCGGCAAGCCCGAGATCGCGCAGCGTCCTGGGAATGCCGATACGATCGAAAAGTGCGGCGATGGCCGGGATGACCTCCGTCCCGCTTTGCAGGTCGATAATCCCGGCGATCTGGTCAAGTTCAGGCCCAATCGCGGGGGCGTTCCAGGCCATGACGTAGGGCATCAGACAGGCCACGCCCGCTCCATGCGCTGTGTGGGTGAGGGCGCCGACCGGATACTGGATTGCATGCGCTGCAGCGGTTCCGGCAACGCCGAAAGCGAGGCCGGCGGTCGTTGCGCCCAGCATCACCTCGGCGCGCGCCTCGACTGAACTCCCATCGGTGAACGCCTTTTCGAGGCCGTTCCAGAGCAACCCGATGGCCGTCAGTGCAAAATGGTCAGAGGTTGCGTTCTTGCCAACGAAGACCCGTTCCTGCGCAAGGCCCGGAACAGGATCGCGGCGAAGCGCCGTGAAGGCCTCGATGGCATGGGTCAATGCGTCGGCGCCGGCGATCGCGGTCAGCGCGGGCGGGCAGGTCAGTGTCAGATCCGGATCGCAGATCGAGACCGTCGGGATGATGTAGGGCGAGGAAATTCCGACCTTGAGCTGTCGCTCGGAATCCGAGAGCACCGCGACCGGTGTCGCCTCGGAGCCGGTGCCCGCCGTGGTCGGTACGGCGATCAGGGGCATCACCGGACCGGGCACCTTGAACTCACCATAATAGTCCTGCGGTCGCCCTCCATGGGTTAACAGCACGGCCATGCATTTCGCCATGTCGAGGCAGGACCCTCCGCCCACGCCGATCACAAGATCGGGCGCGAAATCAAGGGCCTTGACGGCGCTTGAAGCTGCGGCCTCAACGGGGACGTCCGGAAGAGCTGAACCATCGACCTGTACAGACAGGCCCGCCGCCTCCAGTTGCGCCGCCATGCGTTTGAAGTCGCCATCGCCGGCCAGACGCTCGTCTGTCACCACCAGGGCACGCTGCCCGAGTTTTGAAGCGACCGCCCCGAGGGCTTGTCGCTGGCCCGAGCCGAAGATCAATTCTCTCGGGGCTCTGATCGTGCCGAATAGGGTCATCCTGTCTCCTTTGATTTTTCCTCAGCCTTCCGAGAGGGCCCGGATTTCTTCATGCAGCGGATCGGGCAGGTCGATGCCCTCGGCAAGCGCCTTCATCCTCCGGCCGCGCATTCCGTCGCCGGGAACAGCCACTGGCCTCGAAGGATCCGCCGCTCGCGAGGCGCGCAGGCGATCGAGGTAAGCGGCCAGTCCGGATGGACCGTGCTCGCCTGCCGCGGGGTCGATCAGAATGATGATGTCGCCCTTGTTCACTTGTCTGGTCGCGTCCAGCGTGCCGCCCACCTCGGGTGCGAAGGCCGATCCCGCCAGTGATGCGACCAGCAACTCCACGGCGAGACCGAGGCCGTATCCCTTGGCGTCGCCGAAGGGCGCGATCGCGCCGGTTCGCGCCGCTTCGGGATCGGTAGTGCGGCGGCCGTCCGCATCGACGGCCCAGTCATCCGGTATCGGCGCGCCTGTCATGGCGTGGTGATGTATCTTCCCCATCGAGACGCGACTGGTTGCGATGTCGAGGATAAAGGGTTCGGCTCCGGTAGGGATGCCGATGGCGATCGGGTTGGTTCCCAGCATCGCTTCCGTGCCGCCATAGGGATGGACCAGCGCTTCGCTGGTGGTCATCACGATGCCGATCAATCCCCGCTTTGCCGCGGCCTCGACATAATAGGCGAGCATCCCGATGTGGTTTGCGTTGCGGATCGAGGCCAGCGCGATGCCCTGTTCGGGCGTCACCGCCGCAAGCTGCTCGATAGCGCGCATCATGACGACCGGACCGAGCCCGCGCTCGCCATCGATGGTGAAAGCGCCGGAACCAGTGCGGCGCGCCTTGCCGTCTGCGACCGGATGGGCAAGTCCGGCCCGCAAACGCGCAATGAGCCGGGGCAGTCTTTGTACGCCGTGGGACGGCAGGCCCCGCAGTTCCGCTTCGATCAGAAGGTCGGCTTGAAGTCGGGCATTCGAGGACGCGACCTGCTGCGCAACAAGTGCTTTCTCCGCGACCTCCCGCAGATAACCGGCCGAAACCAACAAATGCCAACCCTCCCAAATCAAATCGTATATGATATTGTATTTGACATTCGATATCATATCGGGAATAAATTGAGCGATGTCAAGAATGCAGAGTAGGGAGGTTCAGATGGCTGCAGCGACGGATCACGACCACAAAGGCGGGTTCGCGCGGCCTTTGAGCATTTCCGAAAGCGTTCACGAGCAGATCTACCAACGCATCATGTCGCTGGAGATTCTGCCGGGAGCCCGGATCCCCATCGACCAGTTGGCGCGAGAACTGAATGTTTCCCAGACCCCGGTGCGCGACGCCCTCACGCGGCTTGAGCGCGAAGGGCTGGTGCGCAAGGCGCACCTGATCGGCTACTCTTCCGCACCGCAGCTCACACCGAAGGAATTTGAAGAGCTGTACAGGTTCCGGCTGATGCTTGAGCCGGAGAGCGCCCGACAGGCTTGCCTCAGATTGACCCCTGAAAAACTTGAGCGGATCGTGAGCGCCGCTGCGGACATGGAGAAGGGCGAGCAGCCCGTGACCCGCAACAGCCGCTATTCCCGTTTTGCGCGGGCGGATGCGCATTTTCACGACGAGATTCTGAAGGTTGCAGACAACGAGTTCGCCCGGCAGGCGCTGAACGACCGGCACATCCACCTGCATATCTTCCGCCTGATGTTCCACAGCCGCGTGACCCAGGAGGCGCTGGAGGAGCACGAGCGCCTGCTCGCTGCATTCCGCGCGGGCGATGCGGACGCCGCTTACAATGCAATGTACGATCACATCGAGCGGTCGCGTGACCGGCTCGCGGCGGCCTTCGAATGAGCTTCGCTGCGACTGATACCGCCTGCACTGGCACAGTGCAGCAAGAACCTGTGCTCCGCGCCGAGGACCTTTCCAAGGCCTATGGCCCGATCACGGTCTTGAGCGATGTAACGCTGGATATCCGAGCGGGAGAAGTGCACGCGATCATCGGCGAGAATGGCGCTGGCAAGTCGACCCTGATGAAGCTTCTTTCGGGTCACGCCAAACCGACAGGCGGCGCGATGTCGATGTCCGGAAAGCCGGTTGTCTTCGCAGACGCCGTTCAGGCCGAAGATGCCGGGGTCGTCCTGGTGCATCAGGAAATCCTGCTCGCCGCCGATCTCACCGTGGCCGAAAACCTTTTTCTGGGGCGCGAATTGTCCCGCGGCTTTGCAGTCGATGACCGGATGATGAACCGCCGCACGGCCGAGGTGCTGGCTCGCGTCGGCTCCACGGCGCGCCCCACCACGCGGGTGGGCGATCTGCCGCTCGCGCAGCGGCAGCTTGTCCAGATCGCCCGCGCCCTGCTCGACGATCGCAAGGTCGTGATCCTGGATGAGCCGACAGCGATGCTGGCCAATGACGAAGTCGACGCACTTCTGGACATCGTCAGGAACCTGCGCGCGCACGGTGTCGCGGTGCTCTACATCTCGCACCGGCTGGAAGAGGTCGAGGCGCAGGCCGATCGCGTCACCGTGCTTCGCGATGGCAAAATGATCGGCACCTGGCCTGGGCAGGAACTCGATCAGCGCCAGATGGCCGAATTGATGGTCGGGCGGGAACTGTCGATGCTTTATCCGCCGAAACGGGAGCAGGCGACCGCGGAACCGAGTCTGAGCGTCGAGGAGCTCTCGGTCGACCACGGCAGGTTCGCCGGCTCCTTCAGCGTCCGGCCGGGAGAAGTCCTAGGCATTGGCGGCATGATCGGGGCCGGCCGCACGGAACTGATAGAAGGGCTCATGGGACTTCGCCCCGCCCAGGCGCGCGCAATCTCGATCAACGGCACGCCCGTTGCCAAGCCCGACGTCGGTTCGATGATGGCCGCAGGCGTCGTCTACCTGACCGAAGACCGCAAGGGCAAAGGCCTCCTTCTCAACGAGGGATTGGGGCCGAACCTCACATTACAGGCACTCGACATGATTCTTCCCGGCCTGCGTCTCAACCGCAGGAAGGAAGCAAGCGCCGTGCAGTCGGCTGTCCAGGATTACGACATCCGGGTTCGCACACTCTCGGTGGAGGCCGGGCAGCTTTCGGGCGGCAACCAGCAGAAGCTGCTGCTGGCCAAGGTGATGCTCGCCGAGCCCTCGGTCGTCATCATAGACGAGCCGACGCGGGGGGTCGACATCGGCAACAAGAGCCAAATCTACCACTTCGTCGACGACCTCGTCCGGGCCGGCAAGGCCTGCATCGTCATCTCGTCGGAATTGCCTGAACTCGTCGGCCTGTCCGACCGCGTGCTGGTGATGCGTGGAGGACGTTTCGTTGCCGAACTGACGGGCGACGACATCACCGAGCAGAACGTCGTCTATGCGGCCGCAAGCAGCAGACATGATACCCAGGGAGGAGACGCGCATGAGCAGCGCAGAAATAACAACGCTTCCGGAAAGAGAGGGCTTCAAGATACGCTGGAGCGATCTCGCTCCATTCATTGCCCTGGCATTGATCGTGCTGCTGGGCACGATGATCAATTCCAACTTCATGGCGACGAACAACATCCTGAACGTCATCACGCGCAGCGCCTTCATCGCCATTATCGGCGTCGGCGCGACCTTCGTGATTGCCACCGGAGGACTGGATCTGTCCGTTGGCTCAATGCTGGCCTTCGTCGTCGGCATCATGATCATGGCCATGAATGCGCTTGTCCCGTGGCTTGGCCCCTGGGCCATCCCGGCGGGGGCGCTGGTCGCGCTGGTCGTGGGCTCGCTCTGCGGGTTGCTGAACGGTCTGATCATCACCGTGGGGCGCATAGAACCCTTCATCGTCACGCTCGGCACAATGGGGATTTTCCGCGCCTTCATCACCTACCTGACCGATGGTGGCTCGCTGTCCATTGATCGCAGCCTGCGCAATGCCTACCGGCCTGTGTATTTCGGTGATTTCCTCGGCATTCCCTATCCGGTCCTGATCACCGCTGTTATCGCCCTGCTCGGCGCTTTCATACTCTACCGGACAGAAATACGGTCGCCGTGTCACCGCCGTCGGGTCGAATTCAGACGTCGCGCGGTTCTCCGGCGTACATGTCGGCCGGGTTCGGACCATGGCCTTCGTCATTCAGGGCTTCTGTGTTGCCGTCGCAGCCATCTGCTACGTCCCGCGCCTTGGCGCCGCCACTCCGACCACCGGTCAGCTCTGGGAGCTTCAGGTCATCACGGCCGTCGTTATCGGCGGCACGCTTCTGCGCGGCGGCAAGGCCCACATCTGGGGCACCGTTGCCGGCGCTCTCATTCTCGAGGTTATCGCCAACGTCATGGTTCTTTCGGACATGGTGTCGGAATACCTCGTGGCTGCGGTCCAGGGGGCGATCATCATCGTCGCCATGCTGGCTCACCGCTTCACCAGTTCTCGCTGAAGGGGCGAGGCTCATATCTAAACAGAGGAGGAGGAAACTATGACAATCAAGACCGGAAGGCTGGCGCTCCTGTCAGCCACAGTGGTGGCGGGAACGCTGTTCGGGCACGCCGCATTCGCCCAGGACAAGGAATTCACCATCGCGGTCTCCGTACCGGCGGCCACACATGGCTGGACAGGCGGCGTGGTCTACCATGCCGAGGAGGCGGAAAAGCAGATCGAGGCCGCGTTCCCGAATATCGACGTTATCGTCTCAACAGCCTCGTCAGCGACGGCACAGGTGTCTTCACTGGAGGACCTGTCGGCGACGAACGAGCTCGACGCTCTAGTGATCCTGCCCTTTACGTCGGAGGAACTGACCGGCCCGGTGGAGCAGGTCGCCTCGAATGGCACCTTCATCACCGTCGTGGACCGGGGTCTTTCGGATCCTTCGATCCAGGACCTTTATGTCGCAGGCGACAACATCGCCGTTGGTGCAAACACGGCGAAGTGGCTGGTCGAGAAACTGGGCGGAGAAGGCGAGATCGTCGTGCTGCGCGGCATCCCCACCGTGATTGATGACGAACGCATCCAGGGTTTCAAGGATGTCATCGACCAGTCCGACATCGAGATCCTCGACATGCAGTATGCCAACTGGAACCAGGATGAAGCCTTCACCCTGATGCAGGACTACCTCGCACGCTATCCGAATATCGATGCGGTCTGGGCCAATGACGATGACATGCTGCTCGGCGTCATCGAAGCTGTCGATCAGGCCGAACGGGAAGACATCAAGTTCGCCCTTGGTGGTAACGGCATGAAACAGGTGATCGAGATGGTGAAGGCGGGCGACGAGCGGACGCCCATTTCCACGCCTTACCCGCCGTCCATGATCGCCTCGGCCATGTATATGACCGCGGCGCAATTTGCGGGTCAGGCGCCGATGCGCGGATCGTTCAAGCTGGATGCCCCGCTGATCACCCCCGAGAACGCGGACCAGTTCTATTTCCCCGACTCCCCGTTCTGAACCGAAACACCCTGTCCGGTCGCTCTCGCAGCGGCCGGACGTACCATTCCCATAATCAGGAGATCGAGATGAGCGGCAAGAAAATCCTCATGCTCACCGGCGAATTCACGGAAGAATATGAAATCTTCGTCTATCAACAGGGTATGGAGGCCGTCGGTCACACGGTTCACGTCGTCTGCCCGGACAAGAGCGAAGGCGACCTGATCAAGACATCGCTCCATGATTTCGAGGGTGATCAGACCTACACCGAAAAGCCAGGCCATTTCGCCGAGATCAACAAGACCTTCTCCGAAGCCGAGGCCGAGCTCGACAGCTATGATGCGGTCTACGCCGCAGGTGGTCGCGGGCCGGAATATATCCGGACCGATCCCCGCATCCAGGCGATGGTGAGGCATTTTCACGATGCCGGGAAGCCCATCTTTACGATCTGCCACGGCGTGCAGATCCTTATGGCTGTGCCCGGCGTCCTCAAGGGAAAAAAGGTCGCTGGTCTCGGCGCTTGCGCGCCGGAGGTAGCGGCGGTCGGCGGGACTTTTATCGACGTCGAGCCGAAAGAGGCCTTCGTTGATGGCACGATGGTATCGGCTAAAGGCTGGACCGGTCTCGCCGCCTTCATGCGTGAGTGCCTCAAGGTCCTCGGCACGGAAATCCGTCACACTTGAGCGACCGATAAGGCAAAAGTGCAGGGTCGCAGAAACGCGGCCCTCGCCACCTGTCCGGACCACATTGCCCCAGATAAGGGGGAGTGGGGTCGAGGATATCGCCAGTCGCTTCTGTGAGAGCTGCGGTTTTGCGCCGATAGCAGTCTGGCAAATAGATGATGTGGTCCGCCAGCAATCTGCATGACAGCCCTCGGTCCGATCTTGTACCTGAACGTAGTGTCCTTGGTAGCGCGGTGTTCATCGGCGCTGTCCGGCAGGAGCGGGTTGTTTAAGCCAGCGCCTGACTTGAAGCAGTTCCGATGACCGATGGTATGATGAACCTGCGCTCCCTCGCTGAGAAGAGCGCCGACGCCGCGTCGGTGGTGCTCAGATTGCCACCACCCAAGCAGTTAACCTGAAATACGTTCGATCAGTGGGCATTCGACCTTGAGTTGGTCGTGCGTGCTGGTCAGTCCGCCGGTGATGTCGTCCAGTAGTTCGACGGCCATCGTTCCCATCGCAAACATCGGGAGATGGAAGGTCGTGAGTGGGGGCATGGTGAATTGCGCGATATCGCGGTTGTCGAAGCCAACGACGGCGACGTCTTCCGGGATGGACTTTCCGAGCTCCTTGAGCGCTTCCAGACAGCCGATCGCCATCAGATCATTGGCGCAGAAAATGCCGTCCGGCGGCGCGGGAAGCTTCATCAGTTCGTGGGTCTTTTCATAGCCGGACGAGGGTTCCCAGTTGCCGTAATGAACGAGCTTCGGGTCATAGGCGAGATCGTTGCTCGCAAGCGCCTGCTTGTAACCGCGCAGGCGGTCGCGGGGGTTGTCCAGGCCCTCCTGGCCGTTGATGAGCGCGACGCGCTTGCGACCGCCTGCGATCAGCCGTTCCGTCGCAGCCCGTCCTCCGGCGACGTCACCCGGCACGATTGAAGGCAGCCTGCGTTGCTGGTCGTAACAGTTAACGAGCACAGTCGGGGCATCGAGAAGCGCTTGAGGCGGATCAATCTTGCGGGTCAGTATGGTGCCGAAGATATATCCCACCAGCGTCTGGCTTTCGCAGATTGAAAGCACGCCTTCATCCGGGTCTTCGCCCTTGCGGAACACCCCAAGCGTGACGATGATACCGAGTTCAAGCGCCTTTTCGCGGGCGCCTTCAAAGGCGAGCGCCATCCATGGGTCGGTCGTAAGCTCGTCGACGATGAAGACGATGACCTTGGCGGCCGTGTGGCTGGCTGCTGCCGACTTGTTTGAAAGGCGGTATCCCAGCGCCTCGGCCGCATCGAATACCCTCTTGCGCGTGGCTTCACTGAAGCGCGCGCCGGAACTGCCATTGAGAATGAGGGAAACTGTGGCCTGAGAAACGCCAGCGCGCGCCGCGACATCCATCATCGTCGGTTTCAATGCATTCTCCATTACGAACGGCGCTGTCATCCGGGTGACCTGCAGGCTTCACGATCTGAAATGCCTGATTCGGTCGAATGCCACCGCAATAATTATGAACGTACCTATGAACATTCCCTGCCAGAATGTCGAGATGCCAAGAAGGATCAGGGAGTTGCGAATGACCTCGATCAGAAGTGCGCCGACGACGGCACCGATGGCTGTGCCTTCGCCGCCTGCGAGATTGGCACCGCCGATCACAGCGGCGGCAATCACGGTCAGTTCGAGCGCCTGACCGAGATTGGTCGTGACGCTGCCGAGCCATCCGGCCATGAGGATACCGGTGATCCCCGCGGTGAAGGCGGAAAACATATAGATACTGACCTTCAGGCGCTTGACCGGAATGCCGGTCAACCGAACCGCATTCTCATTGCTGCCGATGGCATAGACATGCTGGCCCCATCGCGTCCATTTCAAAACCAGCGACATGATGACCGCTAAAAAGGTCAGGGCGTAAAGCGGATGCGGAATGCCAAGCGTGGAGCCGCCGCCAATCCACAACAGCAGATCATGGTCGGGCCCAAACTCCCAGATCATCTTGTTGTCGGAGAGAACCATGGCCAGCGACCGGGCGGCAGACAGCGTGCCTAGCGTGACGACGAAGGGCGGCATGCCGCCATAGGCGATCAGTACGCCGTTCAACAGCCCCACCAAAAGGGCCGCACCCAATGCCATTGGCGCGGCAAGCCAGAACGACATGCCGCCAGACATCAGCACGCTGATCACCATGGCGCTCAGAACCACGGACGAGCCCACAGAAAGATCGATGCCACCGGCGGCGATCACGATGGTCATGCCGATCGCAATGATGCCGACGAAGGCAAAGTTGCGGGCAACATTGAAGAGATTTCTTTCGCTGGCGAAGGTATCGGTGAGCAGGCTCAGCGCCAGGCAGGCGGCGATTGCAGCGATGAAAACCCAGAACAACTGCTGGGTTGCGATCTTGGACAGCCAGTTGCGATGCTGGCTTCTTGATATCACGTGGTCGATTGTGGTCATCGGTCTGCCTTTCTATGCCGCTTCGATCGCGCCGGTGATGAGGCCGGTTACTTCTTCTGGAGAGGATTGCGCCGCAGGTTTGCTGGCGACCAACTCGCCTCGCCGCAACACGGCAATCCTGTCGGCGACGCCAAAGACATCCGGCATCCGGTGACTGATGAGGATGACGCTGATGCCCTGATCCTTGAGCCTGAGGATCAGATCGAGGACCTCCTTGACCTGCCGGACCGAGATCGCGGCCGTCGGCTCGTCCATCATCACAATCTTGGGATTTGAAAGAAGGGTCCGCGCGATCGCGACGGCCTGGCGTTGCCCGCCCGACATTTTTCGGACGAGATCGCGTGGGTGCGTCTCCGACTTGAGTTGTCGGAAGAGGTTGCCCGCGATCTCGTTCATGTGACGGTAGTTCAGATATCTCAGGGGGCCGACGCCGTGCATGGCCTCGCGACCGAGAAACACGTTCGAGGCGGCCGACAGGTTATCGCAAAGCGCCAGATCCTGATAAACGACCTCGATCCCCTGCCTCTGGGCATCCCGCGGCTTGTTGAAAACAACCGCTTGTCCGTCGATGCGCATTTCACCGGCAGAGGGCGCAAAATTGCCGGCGATGATTTTCACAAGTGTGCTTTTGCCCGCGCCATTGTCGCCCATCAACCCAAGCACCTCTCCCGGCTCCAAAGCAAGCGACACCGAAGACAGGGCCTGAATGGCCCCGTAGTTTTTCGATATTCCTGACAAAACAAGTCTCGACACAAATTCCCTCCCTCTTGTTCAGCGCCCGTTAGAAGAGCACGAAGCTCTCCCCGCCTCCAAGGCTATAACTAAAATCAATAATAACTTGACTTAATATTATTAGTAAATAATTATCTCGACGGACACAAGGAAATATCGAGAGGGGATTGCTGATGAAGCTGCTTGTCACGGGTGCGGCTGGAAAAGTGGGGCAGGTGTTTCTTCCCGCTTTTCTGAGCGAGCAGCGCTTCTCGGGCTGGGAGGTGGTCGCACTTTGCAACAACCGCGTGATCGAAACAGACGATCGCCGGGTGACCGTGATCCGCGGCTCGATGGCAGACGACCAAACCGTTGAACGGGCACTGGAGGGCGTCAGCCACGTGCTTCATCTGGCAGCCGTAAAGGAATCGCCCGACCTTGCTATCGATGTCGCACTCAAGGGGCTTTATCTTCTGCTGGATCGGTTCCGTCGTTCACAGAACGCCCGCCAGTTCATGCTGCTCAGCGGCGATTGCGTTGTCGGCCATATTTTTCAGAACTACGCCGCACCTATCACCGAAGCGTCTCCCCGACGGGCCTATCCGGGGATCTATGGGCTGACCAAGGTGATGGAAGAGGTGATGCTGGAACAGTTCGGCATCCAGTATGACCTCCATTACACGATATTGCGGGCGCCCTGGATCATGGAAAAGGATGACTTCAGACATGCCTTCGCACTGGACGACGCCCAGTTTGGCGGCCCGCCCTGGGAAACGCTCGTTGATGAGACGACGCTCCAAACGTTGCGCCGTGGCGATTTTTTTCCCGCGATGCACGATGCAAGTGGCGGCTTTCTGAAGCGCAACTTTATTCATGTCGATGATCTGGTTGGTGCGATCCTGCTGTCGATCGACAACCCGAACGCCTATGGCGAACTGTTCAACATCGCGATGAACGACCCGGTTGATTACGGCGAAGTGTCGAAGCTGCTCGAAACCAGCCGACAGGTGCAGCGGGCGGACATAGCGACGCCGTTTCACAGCAACTGGCTGGACAATGCCAAGGCCCGCAAGGTGCTGGGCTGGCGTCCCGAGATCAGTCTCGAAGAACTCGTTGAACGTGCATGGAATTACAGGCGCGGTGAGAACGATCCGCGCATTGTCTGGTATCCCGGCTGAGGAAGGAGCCTTTGTCGGCGATCTCAAAGAGGAGGAGAAACTGCAATGAAAATCAGATATTTGGCAATAACCGCCCTGTCGGCGGCCATGCTTCTTGCCGGTCAGGCGGGGGCGCAGGATAAGAAGACGCTGGCGATCGTGGTCAAGGGGCTCGACAACCCGTTCTTCGAGCAGATCAATCTGGGCTGCAAGAAGTGGCTTTCCGAGAACATGGACAGCGAATACGAGTGCCTTTACACAGGACCTGCGTCGTCGTCAGACGAAGCCGGCGAAGTGCAGATCGTTGATGATCTGCTGACCCGCGGCGTTGCGGCTATTGCGATTTCACCATCGAACGCACCCGCCATGGCCAATCGCATCCGCCAGATTGCTCCGGACGTGCCGGTCATGACAATCGATGCCGACTTCCTCGAGCAGGATCGCGATCTGCGCTCGACCTATCTTGGCACCGATAACTACCTGATGGGCGTCAAGATGGCCGAAGAAGCCAAGATGCTTCGCGCTGATGGCGGCACCGTCTGCCTGCAGCTCGGCAATGTCGCGGCCGACAACATCAACGCCCGCGCTCAGGGCTTCCGTGACACCATCGCCGGTGAAAAGAAAGTCGACAGGCTCACAGGCCAGAATGGCTGGACCGAGATTGAGGGGTGCCCGGTATTCACCAACGACCAGGCGGATCTCGCCAACCAGCAGATGTCGGACGTGTTCACCGCCAATCCGGATCTCGACGCCTTCATTCTGATCGGCGGCTGGGCCCAGTTTGCCCCGCAGGCCTATACACAGGTGACGGACCAGGTGATGGACAGGTTGAAATCCAAGGACCTGATCATCATTGCGGGTGACACGCTGCCGCCGCAGACCAAAGCCTTCCGCGAAGGTCGCAGCCACGTACAGGTTGGCCAGCGCCCCTTTGAAATGGGCTATCGGGCACCTGACGTCATGATCCAGCTGATCAATGGCGAAAAGGTCGATGACCCGCTGTTCACCGGGCTCGACGTCTGCACCGCTGACGCCCCGGGCTTCTGCGAGAACAACTGAGACCTCGGGCGGGTGGCCTGCTTTCAATGTGGCCCCCCGCCCGCGAGGCGCGGTGTTTTGCAACGCTCGGGCGCGTGATGGGAACACCATCTTCAACCTGATGAGAGCGATCCGAGGGTCGCGGGAGGACATCATGAAAACAACATCAATGATCCTGGCAACAGCGGTTTTCGCTATAAGCGCGACGACCGCAATGGCCGACGATAAACCGGCTCTCGCCTTCGTCGTCAACGCCGCATCTGACTTCTGGAAACTGGCCGAGGCGGGCGTGAACGCGGCGCAGGCAGAACTTCCGGGCTATGAGCTGCAGTTCCGCTATCCGGCACAGGGCACAGCCGCCCTGCAAAACGCTCTGATGGACGATCTGGTTGCCGCCGGCACCGACGCGATCATGATCTCCTCGGCCGATCCGAATAACTCGATCGACGCATTCAACCGCATTGCAGCCCAGGTTCCGCTGTTCACGACCGACAGCGATGCCCCCCAATCCAACCGCATCGCCTATCTTGGGTCCTCAAACACTGAGGCCGGCATTCAGGCCGGCGAGATTGCCGTCGGCGCCATGCCGGACGGCGGTAAATGCATGGGGTTTGTCGGTTTCCTCGGCGCGGACAACGCCAAGGAGCGCATTGCCGGCTTTCGTCAGGCCGTCGACGGCAAAGGCATAGAACTGGTGGATGTGCGCGGCGATGACGTCGATTTTGCCAGAGCCCGATCGAATGTTGATGACGTGCTTGCAGCCAGCCCCGACATCAACTGCATGGTGGGTTTTTATTCCTACAATCCGCCCAAGATCTACGAAGCGCTGCAGGCAGCAGGAAAGCTGGGTGACGTCACGGTCATCGCCTTCGATGAGGACCCGATCACGCTGGGCGCTGTCCGGGAAGGTTCGTTTGCGGGGACCGTGGTCCAGGACCCCTATCAGTGGGGTTATCAGGGCATGAAGCTGATGGCCGCCTATCTCGAAGGTGACAAGTCGGAAATTCCGGCAGATGGGCTGATCATCGTTCCCACAAAAATCATCGACAAGGCCAATGTCGATGCCTTCGAGGCTGAGCTCAAGAAGCGCATCAACGGCTAGAATTGACTAGGGAGATGCGGCGGCCCTCCTGTCGCCACATGCATTTCCCGCCCGTGCGGGCTTCCCGTTCCGCACGGGTCAATCAGACAGCTTGAGGACGGCATGGCACGGATCCAAAACCCCATCTCCCTGCGACTGGCCGGCATCACCAAGGTCTATTCCAGCGTCATCGCCCTCAACGATGTATCCCTGGACATAAGGGGCGGCGAGGTGGTCGGGTTGATCGGTGAAAACGGCGCCGGGAAATCAACGCTGATGAAGGTGCTCGGCGGTGCGATCCGGCCGGATGAAGGCGAGATCGTCATTGACGGTGTCAGCATGGCAAACCTTACAGCCGCCCGCGCATTGTCGCATGGCATTGCTTTCGTTCACCAGGAGCTGAACCTGTTTTCCAATCTCGATGTCACCGCCAACGTCATGCTGGGGCGGGAAATCCGCAGGGGCATTTTCATCGACCGCAAGGCGATGGAAGACCGCGTCCGCCCGCTGCTTGATATGCTTGGCACGCGGTTCGGCCCTTCCGATGCGGCCTCGGAACTCTCGCTTGCCGATCAGCAATTGCTGGAAATCGCGCGGGCGCTGTCGACCAATGTCAGGCTGTTGATCCTCGATGAACCGACATCGAGCCTGACCCTGTCGGAGACGCAACGCCTGCTGAAGGTCATCCGTCTTCTTCGCGACGATGGCGTCGCCGTGCTGTTTATTACCCACCGGCTGGGCGAGGTGGAGGAAGTCACCGATCGCGTCGTCGGCCTGCGTGACGGCAGGAACGCCGGAGATCTGTGCAGAGCGGAGATCGGCAAGAAGGCCATGGTGCGCCTGATGATCGGTCGACCGGTTTCCGAATTCTACGAAAAGCCCGATCAAAATCGCGGCGCGGTCGTGCTCGAAGCGCGGGGGCTGCGCACAGCCGCCTATCCGCACGAGAGCGTCGACCTTACACTGCACGGTGGTGAAATCCTCGGCCTTGCGGGACTTGTGGGCGCGGGACGTTCTGAGCTTGCGCGCGCCATTTTTGGCATCGATCCGGTCCAGCAAGGGGTGGTCACGGTCTCGGGAAAACCGATTTTGACGGGCTCGGTGCCCGAGGCGATCAAGGCCGGTATCTGCCTGGTGCCCGAAGACCGCAAGTCCGAGGGGCTGTTCCTCGACTTCGAAATCTCACAGAATATTGCAATGCCGAGCCTCAGTACCCTGTCGCGACACGGTTTTGTCGATCGGCGGGCCGAACGCGAACTTGCCATATCGGCGCGCGAAAAGCTCGCGATCAAGGCGACGCGGCTTGATCGGCCGGCTGGCGAGCTTTCCGGCGGCAATCAGCAGAAAATCGTGCTGGCGAAGTGGCTGGCCACACGCCCTAAGGTTATCATTCTGGACGAGCCGACCCGCGGGATCGACGTCGGCGCCAAAGCCGAGGTCTATCGCCTGATGCGCGAACTGGCCGCAGGAGGCACGGCGCTTTTGATGATCTCGTCGGACATGGAGGAGGTGATCGGCGTATCGAGCCGGGTCGCTGTCATGTGCCGTGGCCGGATCGCCGGGATGCTGGAACATGAGGAGCTGTCGGAGGAAAATATCCTGCGGCTTGCTGTCGGATAGAAGGTCATGACAATGAATAGAAAAGATCTGGGACTGGCGGTTCTGGTTTTCTGTGTTGGTGCGATTGTGGCGCTGGTCAATCCACGGTTTCTGTCGCCGATCAACCTCGCCAACACAGCCAATCTGATCGGACTCTTCGGCCTGTTCTCCATCGCTGAAGCCTTTGTTATCGTGACCGGCGGCATCGAGCTTTCAGTCGGTTCGGTGATCGCGCTTCTGGGCGTTATATTTATCGACCTCATCGCCACGCACGGGGTAGCGTGGCCGGTCGCCCTTGCGATCGTTCTCGTGCTGGCCGTTTTCATCGGGCTCCTGCATGGCCTGCTGGTGACCAGACTGAAGCTGCAGCCCTTTGTGGTGACGCTGTGCGGCCTGCTGATCTATCGCGGGATTGCGCGTTTCTACACGCGCGACGGCACGGCCGGGTTCAGCTTCGGGAGCGACTTCCCCGCGCTCGAATATCTCGTCGCCGGACGCACTGCGGGCATTCCGCACTCTGTCATCGCGTTTGCCATTGTCGCGATTATTTCCTGGTTTGTGCTGCATCGAACGGTTTTCGGCCGGCATCTTTTTGCGGTGGGCAAAAATGAAGAGGCCGCCCGCTATTCCGGGATAAACACGCGGCGCGTGATTGTTTCTGCCTATGTGCTCTGCATGCTGCTGACCGGTCTCTCCGCCATCTTCTTCGCGATGTATACCCGCTCGGTGCAGCCGGCCTCGCACGGCAATTTCTATGAGCTTTACGGCATCGCGGCGGCGGTGCTAGGCGGGTTTTCGCTGCGTGGCGGCGAGGGCTCGATCATCGGTGTCGTTCTTGGCGTCATCCTGCTTCAGGTGCTCCAGAACCTCGTCAACCTTCTCGGCATTCCCTCATCCCTGAACTTCGCGGTTATGGGCAGCGTCATTCTGGCCGGTGTGATCACCGACACGCAGTTCTCTGCCTATCGCGAACGGCGCCGGCATCGGGCCACGATGTCTCTCGTTGATAAACCGGCAAAGACGCCTCGACGTTAGTCCTGTTTGGTCCTTTGTCTCTTTCGCGCACGGATAACATGCGCAAAAGCATTTTGCCTGTCGCTCGCGCGCAATACAGTGGCAACGAAATCGACCGAACAGCATAAACGGCGGAGTCTTTACCGTGATAGGCGTCCAGAACCTCCGGTACGACTCCTTGATTGATTGCTATCGTCGGTTATTCGAAGGGGTAGAGAAGGCCGACGGAAAGGCGCCAGCGGTCGAGAACCCTCATCTTGCCGACGATGAGCAGCGCTTCCTGCTGTTGCTCCGAGGGCATGTCACGCCGTCGCTGTGCTGCACCGGCCTTTAAAGCTGTCGATATAGTTTGCGAAGACCCTGGTCATATCGATCGTTTCGCCCGAGCGCAGCCATTGCTCCTGCAAACCATCCATCACGGCTATGACTTCGAAGGCGAGCTCGTTCGCGTCGAGAGCTGCATCGAAAGACCCCTGCGCCTGTCCGGTCCTGAACGCACCGGCGATCATGGCGTGGGTTTTTCGGGTTCGCTGTTCGAACCAGGTGGCGGCTGGATGGTCCGTCGACAGACTTTCGACCGAGAGAAGGGCGAATGCGCGGATCACACCCGGGATTGACTGATTATATCGCACGATCTCCACCAGCGACCCGAGAAATGCCAGCCAGTCGCTTTCCGCCGGCAGCATATCGGCTGTGACTTCGTCACGCTGTTCCAGCACGGCCAGCAGCAGGTCGGTCTTGCTCGGAAAATGGTGCAGCAGACCGGGAAGCGTAAGCCCCACGTCTGCCGCTACGGTGGCGATGGCTGCATTCTGATAGCCGGACTGGCTGAACACCCGAACCGCGGCTTCGACAATTTCTGCGCGGCGGCGCCGGCCCTTGCCATAGCTGCCCCGTGCTCCAGAAGGCGCTTTGTTTGCCTTTCGTTCAGTCCGGTTGCTGTCGGCCATGTCGGCTCTTCTCCTTCTTTCGCCAGAATATACGAAGCCATATAGAATTTAAAAACCTAGCGAATAGTAGTTTTTTGTGGTTTCCTGTTTCCGGTATCGGTTGCGCGACCGTGCGTGCCCGCGGCCCGTGCAGGATAGCGCATGGGGAAGCCTGCTTTCTACAGTGGCTCTCCACCTCAGGTCGGGCTTTGTCGAAAAGAAAAAGAGGCTTCCATGAACTACGACCCGAAAACCGGAAATCCCGTCGACATCGAACGTCTTCTGGAGCAACTGACCCTGGAGGAACAGGTGTCGTTGATGGCCGGCGCGGACTTCTGGACAACCGTTGCCGTTCCACGCCTCAACATCCCGGCGGTGAAGGTCTCCGATGGCCCCAATGGCGCGCGCGGCGCAGGCGGGCTGACCAACGGGAACCCCGGCTGCGGCTTTCCCCTGCGCGATCGCGCTCGGTGCGGGCTGGAACAGCGATGCGGCTTATGAGATGGGCGCCGCTCTCGCCGCCGAGGCCCGTTCGAAAG
The DNA here is from genome assembly GCF_055808365.1 of Martelella sp. K41-7. Classification (NCBI taxonomy): domain Bacteria; kingdom Pseudomonadati; phylum Pseudomonadota; class Alphaproteobacteria; order Hyphomicrobiales; family Aurantimonadaceae; genus Martelella; species Martelella sp. K41-7. Next base: position 2,969,743 of record NZ_CM147867.1, on the reverse strand, counting down.
GCTCCCGGATACTGCTGGCGCCGACGGTCAATATCCACCGCTCAGGTCTCAATGGCCGGAACTTCGAATGCTATTCGGAGGACCCAACGCTGGCATCCATGCTCGCGGTTGCCTACATCAAAGGCCTTCAGGACAATGGTGTCGGGGCGACGATCAAGCATTTTGTCGCCAATGATTCGGAAATCGAACGGCAGACTATCTCGTCCGACGTCGACGAACGCACACTGCGCGAAATCTATCTGCCACCCTTCGAAGCAGCGGTCAGGAAGGCTGGTGTCTGGGCCGTGATGACCGGGTATAACCGCCTGAACGGCGTTCATATGGACAGCCAAAAATGGGCGATGACGGACGTCATGCGCGGCCAGTTCGGCTATGACGGTATCTTCATGTCTGACTGGTTTGGCACGAATGGGACTGCGGAACCGGTCAATGCCGGACATGACCTCGAAATGCCGGGCCCCACGCGCCACCGGGGAGCCAGGCTGCTGGCTGCCGTAAAAGCGGGGGAAGTCGATCCGGACACAATCCGTTCTGCTGCACGCCGTCTGCTGGTTTTATTCGAGCGCGTCGGCGCGTTCGAAAGCGCCGGTCCCGAGCCCGAAACGACGCGCGACCTGCCTGAAACCCGCGCGCTGATCCGCCGTCTCGGCGCGGAAGGCGCGGTACTTTTGAAGAATGAAGGGGGGCTTCTGCCGCTCAAAAGCGATGTGTCGATTGCCGCGATCGGTCCTAATGCAGGTGTATCGCGCCTGATGGGGGGTGGTTCGGCACAGATCAATGCGCCTTACCGGGTGACGCCCATCGATGGACTGAAGGCTGCCTTCGGCGACAGCCGGGTCGCTTATGCCAAGGGCTGCTCCAACAACCGGCTGACCCAGATCCTGAAGTCTGACATCAAGCTTTGCTTTTTTCACGGGCGCAGACTTGAGGGCGAGGTCGTTCACACCGAACAACAAACCGAGCTGGACTGCTTCTGGTTTGATCTTCCTTTGCCGGATTTTAACCAGAACGACTTTTCGGTGCGTGCTGAAACCATCTTCAAGCCGGAAGAAACCGGGACATATCGTGCAGGCATGACGAATGCCGGCCTTGCTCGCGCCTTTATCGACGGTGCGTTGTTGATCGATGGCGAGAGTGACTGGGAAAAGGGCATGAATTTTTTCGGTACGGCCAATGATGAACGGCAGGTCGAAATCGAGCTGCAGGCTGGCAAGAGCTATCGTCTCGTCATCGATTATTGTTCTCCGGATACCGCCGACCCCGGGATCACGGTTCGCGCGCTCCGGTTCGGAATCGAAAAGACGATGGGACAGCAGGACATCGACGATGCCGTCAGGCTCGCCGCTGGAAAGGATGCTGCAATTTTGTTCGTCGGTCGCCAGGAGGAGTGGGACAGCGAAGGTCACGATCTGCCGGACATGGTCCTGCCCGGCGCCCAGAACGCACTGATCGCGGCGGTCGCGGCGGTCAACCCGAACACGATTGTGGTTCTGCAAACCGGCGGACCGGTGGAAATGCCGTGGCTCGACAGGGTGACATCGGTGATCCAGTTCTGGTATCCGGGGCAGGAGGTCGGCCATGCTGTTGCCGATGTGCTGAGCGGAGTCGCTTATCCGGGTGGACGTTTGCCGCAAACCTTTCCGCTACGCATGAAAGACAATTCGGCATGGAGCGATGACACGCTGACCTATCCCGGTAAGGGCGGGCATGTGCGCTATGACGAAGGTGTTTTCGTGGGATACCGCCATCACGACAGCTTCAATGTTCCGACGCTTTTCCCCTTTGGCTTCGGTCTGGGCTACACCGAGTTTGACTGGGGCGACGCAAAGGCAGACGCCGGGGTCATGACAGAAGCCGGTATTGCCGTGACCGTGCCGCTCGCCAATACCGGCAAGACCGATGGCGTCGAGGTGGTTCAGCTTTATGTCCGGCCCGATACCATGAAGGCGGACGTGCCCGTTGCCCGGCCCGAAAAGGAACTGCGCGCTTTTGCCCGTCTGAAGCTCAAGCCAGGTGAACGCGGGACAGCCGAACTGCGCGTCTTGCCGCGCGATCTGGCCTATTTCAACATCGGACGCCAGCGCTGGGTTGCGCCTGCGGGACGGTATGAGCTTGTCGTTGCTGCCGACGCGGGCGATATCCGTCAGCGCCTGCCGGTTGACCTGCAGGCTGAATGGTCAGAACCGGCCTGAACGCGCTGGCTCAGAGGGCTGGAAGTGGATCTGGGGGCGGCCGTGATGCGGGGAAGTTCTGACGGTCGCGGCGACCCGGAAAACGTTTCCGATCAGCTCTTCCGTCAGCACGGCCTCCGGCGCGCCGGAGGCAACAACGCTACCGTGCTGCAGGACGGTGATCCGGTCGCAGAACATCGCGGCAAGATTGAGATCGTGGAGTGCGACGATGCTGGTCAAGGCCAGCTGCCGGATCGTTTGCAGAATTTCGATCTGGTGATGAATATCGAGATGGTTGGTCGGTTCATCCAGAAACAGAACCTGCGGGCTCTGGGCAAGGGCCCGGGCAATGTGAACGCGCTGCCGTTCGCCGCCGGAAAGGGTCTGCCAGGACTGGCCCTGCAGATGCTCCATGCCAACCTGCCTGAGCGCGCTCGCCACTGCATCCTGATCGGCAGGCGTCCAGCCTGAAAGGGCGGAACGGTGTGGGGTCTCGTCCCAGCCGCACCACATCGCGAACGGAAACGTTGGTGTCTGTCGCGGCATTCTGCTGGACGAAGGCTACCTGCCGTGAAAGCGCACGCCGCGGCACATGGGCAATGTTCCGGCCCGCGATCATAACATTGCCCCGATCCGGCCTTTTCAGCCCTGCAAGCAGTCGCAGAAGGGATGATTTGCCTGAACCGTTCGGCCCGATCAGCCCCAGCGTTTGGCCTTCCGCCACATCAAGACTGATATCGTCCACGATGGTCTTGCGGCGGACACCCCAGGATAGACTTTCGGCAACCACACTCATGTTTGCGGCCTCGCGCGATAAAGAATGACGGCAAAGAAGGGAACGCCCACAAGTGCTGTCACGACGCCGATCGGAATCGTTTGCTGGGCGACGAGCACCCGCGAGGCAATATCGGCAATGACCATGAACACGGCCCCAAGAATGGCCGAGGCGGGGAGCAGCCGCATGTGCACAGGTCCCACAACATAGCGCGCCGCATGCGGGACCACCAGTCCGACAAAGCCGATGGCGCCGACCTGGCTGACGATTGTTGCCGTCATTAGTGCCGTCAAGCCGAACAGGATCAGACGTGTGCGGGCAACGGGTATGCCCAGCGCCGCGGCATCTTCGTCGCCGAAGGTGAAGGCATCGAGTGTTCGTGCCATACATATGCAAATGACAAGGCAGAAGCACAGGACGACAGCGAGCAACTGAAATTGCGGCCAACGCACACCGCCAAAACTGCCGAGAAGCCAGAACATGACGCTGCGTGCCTGCTGCGCGCTTGCGGATGTCGTGACAATATAGGCAGTGAGCGCATTGAAAAGCTGCGAAGCGGCGACACCAGCCAGAATCGTGTGACTTGGGCCGCTGGTGGCGCCATTCGAAAGAATGGCCACGAGCGCGAATGCGGCAAATGCGCCGACAAACGCACCGAGCGACAGCGACATGACGCCCGCACCGATGCCCAGCACGATAACGCAGACGGCACCCGTCGAGGCCCCGGCCGACACGCCCAGCACAAACGGTTCTGCCAGCGCGTTGCGCAAGAGAGCCTGCAGGATAGCTCCGCATATCGCCAGGCCGGCACCGCAAAGGGCCGCGACAAGGCTACGGCTCAGCCTCAGATTCCACACCACGCTTTCCTCGATTTTCGGCACATCAGCGGCAGTGAGGCCGAAATGGTTGGTCACCGAGAGAAAGACGGTCCTGATCGGAATGTTGTACTCGCCGATCGCGGTCGCGAAGGCTATGGTGCCGATCAGGATAATGGCAGAGACTGTCAGAAGCAGGACGAGCCTGAGACCGCCTCGGGAGTCGCCGTCCGTGCTCATTCGGACAGGTCGATCGTCTTGAGCTGACCAGCGATCTCCTCGGCACCATAAAGCGTGCGGATGCTGGGGTTCATGGCTGCGCCGCTCATCACCACGATGCGGCCCTTGCGGACGGCTTCCATCTGGCTCACGGTCGGGTCCGACTGAAGAAACGCGATCTTGTTCTCGGCCTCGTCGAGCTCCCAGCGGTTACGGTCTACCTGTGTGGCAACGATGACGGTCGGATCGGCTGCTATGATGCCTTCCCAGTTGGCTGTCGGCCATTCCGCCTTGGTTTCCAGTGCATTGTGCCCACCCAGAAGATCGGCGATGAATCCCGAAGGACCGTTGCCACCGCCCAGATAGGCGTCATCTGCCGGTGATGCGCTGGAAAACCAGAACAGGAAGGTCAGGTCCTCATTCTTCGAAAAGGTGTTGCGCAAGGCAGCCTCGCGCGTCTTGAAATCCGCAATCACGGTCTGGCCGCGATCCTGCACGTCAAAAATGCGCGAAAGGTCGTCGATTTCCTGGTAGAGCAGGTCCATGTTCCAGAGCTGATCGCGGCTGCCATAGGCATCGCCAGTATCCTGCGTTGTTGAGCAGGCGCTGGGGGAGAGGTAGGCCGGAATATCCAGGTCTTCGAAGTCTGCGCGCTTGGCGACCTTGCTGTCGGGCCCCATCAGCGTGGTCAGCATCGCCGCAACAAAATCCGGCCGTTGCTGAAGAACGGATTCCAGTGTCGGGAACTCGACGGTCAGCAGCTTGATCTGATCATTGGCATCCGCCAGTTCGGGAAGAACATCATTGGGCCAGAAAGCCGTGGCGGCCATCTTGTCTTCAAGGCCCAGCAAAAGCATGATCTCAGCGCTGTTCTGGCCAAGCGCCACCGCGTTTTCAGGTGCCTTTTCGAAGATGACGCTCTCCCCGCAGTTTTCTATCGCAAGGGGGTAGGTGGTGGAGGCGGCCAAAGCCGGGACAGACGTCATAAACGTGACGAGGCAACCGACAAAGCTAAGTTTTTTCTTCGTATTCATAGCGGGTCCTGTTCGCTTGTAACTTTGGCCCGCTCCTTAGAATTGGTGGCTCTTTAAATCAAGACAAAAAAAGTCATGTTAAATGACGGCTTTGCCCCAAGATGCCTCGTGCCTGCCTCCGGAGGTTCCTTCGATCAGGTTGCAGCACATGCTCTCGGCAAGACCCTCGCGGCGGCACAATGCAGCGATACTAACCAGCCGCGAAAGCCATCCAGCACGATACGGGTCTCTTCCTCAGTCGAATCGGACCTACGTGTGGCCTGGCGAATATCTCTAATCGTCTTGTCTGCCGTCGGTTTTTGTTTCAAAGGCGTTGAGATGGAACATTTGAAAACACAGTTGGATTGGCTTAACTCGATGTCCGAAAAAACGGCAGCAGACCAGTGATATGGAAAGAGCATCGCATCGACGAATAGGGAGTGCAGCAGAAGTGCACGCGCTTGTAGGCACAGCCAGCCCGCGCGCAAGTGGCTTTATCGTCACGCTATACGGTGATGTCGCGGCCCCGCGCGGGGGTACTTTGTCAATGACAACGCTGATCGAGTGCTGTGCGGCTCATGGTGTTTCTGAAAGTCTGGTGCGTACGGCAGTCTCGCGACTTGTCGAAAACCGCCGACTTGTCGGCGAGCGGATCGGGCGCAGGAGCTATTACCGGCTGACGAAGGCCGCCGAGTTGGAATTTTCCGGTGCGGCGGAAATCCTTTATTCGCCGCCGCTGCCGCCTGCACATTTCCTGCTGGCGCTCGGGGCGCGCGATCTGCCCGAAGGCTGGGTCAGGATCGGCCCGGAAGCAGCGCTTGCGCCGGAGGGAACGGGCGGGCCGGACAGCGCGGTCCTCACAACGCAAATGCTTGACGGGGTCGGGAACCTGTCAGACTTTGCCCGCCGTCTTTGGCCCCTCGACGCGGTTGCCGCCGCCTACCGCGATTTTATCACGACGTTCGCGCCGGTGGACGATGCGCTTTCTTCCGGTTTTTCTTTTGACGGGGCGACGGCGCTCGCGCTGAGGTTGCGGCTCGTGCATCTTTTTCGTGCGGCCGCACTTGCCGATCCGCGCCTGCCGGGCGATGCGCTGCCCTCAGGCTGGCCGGCCGCAATCGCGCGCCGGCTTTTTGTAAGGCTCTATCTCAAGGTGACGGCTTCTGCCGACCGCCATATCGGTCTCACATTTCAAAACAGCGATGGTTTCCTTCCGGAAGGCACCGCTACTACCCGTTTTCGGGTCGCCTCCATGAAGCGCGAGATCTCATAGTAGATCAATTAAAATCAGCATGTTAGGCTATTCGAGAGCCAAAACATCACACTAAATGGAATAAAACCCTTTTTGTGTGATGTTTTATGCGTTATATAAGTGACCGGTCGGTCGGTGAATTGAGGGTTCCCGACTGAGTGTCGGGCAAATGCGGTCCAGGAGACCGCTGGCCAGGACAAGACGTTTTGCTGCGACAGCCGGGACCTGTCGCCGAAGGAGGAGCATTCATGGCACAAGCCTTTATCTGCGACGGAATACGCACGCCTGTCGGCCGCTACGGCGGAGCGCTCTCGTCTGTGCGCGCCGATGATCTAGCGGCCGTGCCGCTTTCAGCGCTTCAGGAAAGAAACAGCAAGGTTGACTGGGAAAGCGTCGATGACGTCATACTCGGTTGCGCCAATCAGGCGGGCGAGGACAATCGTAATGTGGCGCGCATGGCCGTGCTGCTCTCGGGCCTGCCTGTCGGCGTACCGGGCACCACGGTCAACCGGCTTTGCGGTTCCGGCATGGATGCGATCGGCTTTGCCGCACGAACGATTCGCGCCGGCGACGGTCGTCTGATGATTGCCGGCGGGGTGGAAAGCATGAGCCGCGCGCCCTTCGTCATGGGCAAGGCGGAAGCAGCTTTTTCCCGAAAGGCGGAAATCTACGACACCACCATCGGCTGGCGCTTCAAGAATAGGAAGCTCGACAGCGCGCTCGGCACCCACACCATGCCGGAGACCGCTGACAATGTCGCCGCCGACTACAATATCGCGCGAGAGGATCAGGACCGGTTTGCGGCGATGAGCCAGGCGCGCTGGAAGGCCGCTCAGGATGCTGGAGTCTTTGCCGGGGAGATCGTCCCGGTAACCGTTCCCCAGAGAAAGGGCGCACCGATTGTCGTCGACACCGACGAACATCCGCGTCCTGGTACCACCGCCGAGGTTCTGGCAAAGCTGAAAGGCGTCAATGCGCCGGAACTTTCGGTCACCGCCGGCAATGCCTCGGGCGTTAATGACGGTGCGGCGGGGTTGCTGATCGCTTCGGAAGAGGCGGCAAATGCCAACGGGCTTACCCCGAAGGCCCGGATCGTTGCCATGGCTGCTGCCGGCGTCCCGCCGCGCGTCATGGGTATCGGCCCGGTTCCGGCCACTCGAAAGGTGCTGAAGCTTGCCGGGCTCACGCTTGCCGAAATGGATGTGATTGAGCTCAACGAAGCCTTTGCCGCGCAGAGCCTTGCCGTATTGCGCGAACTCGGGCTGCCGGATGACGCGGCTCATGTCAACGCCAATGGCGGCGCGATTGCCATCGGCCATCCCCTCGGCATGTCCGGCGCCCGTCTGGTGCTGACAGCGGCAAACCAGCTTCACCGCACCGGCGGACGATTTGCTCTTTGCACTATGTGCATTGGCGTCGGCCAGGGCATCGCGATGATTATCGAACGGATCTGATCAAGGAGGCCTTGAGACCATGTATGCACAGATGGTGAAATCAGAAGGCATGAAATCCAGCGAAGACATGTCGCCGGAGGAACTGGCCTTCCAGGAGCGCATTGACCGCGGCGAGAAGATCGAGCCGAAGGACTGGATGCCGGAAGGCTACCGCAAGACGCTGGTGCGCCAGATCGGACAGCATGCCCATTCGGAAATCGTCGGCCAGCTTCCGGAAGGTAACTGGATCACCCGCGCGCCATCGCTGGAGCGCAAGGCTATCCTGCTGGCAAAGGTGCAGGACGAGGCCGGTCACGGGCTTTACCTCTATTCCGCCGCCGAAACGCTTGGCGTCTCGCGCGACGACCTGATGGAAAAGCTGCATGACGGGCGGATGAAATATTCCTCCATATTCAATTATCCGACGCTGAACTGGGCTGACATGGGCGCGGTTGGCTGGCTGGTCGATGGTGCCGCGATTATGAACCAGGTTCCGCTGCAGCGCACGTCCTTCGGGCCCTATTCGCGGGCGATGATCCGCATCTGCAAGGAAGAGAGTTTCCACCAGCGTCAGGGCTATTCGATCATGATGAAGATGGCCTTCGGCACACCAGAGCAGAAGGAGATGGCGCAGGATGCGCTGAACCGCTTCTGGTACCCCTCGCTGATGATGTTCGGACCTTCCGACAAGGATAGCGTCCATTCGACCCAGTCGATGGCGTGGAAAATAAAGATCAACACCAATGATGAGCTGCGCCAGAAATTCGTCGACCAAACGGTCCCGCAGGCAAAATATCTCGGCCTGTCGATCCCGGACGACAACCTTGCCTGGAACGAGGAGAAGGGCGGCTACGACTTCTCCGAGCCCGACTGGTCGGAATTTTTCGAGGTGATCAAGGGTAATGGTCCGTGCAACCACGAACGTATCGCCGCCCGTCGCAAAGCCTGGGATGACGGCGCCTGGTTTCGTGATGGGCTCAATGCTCATGCCGAGAAGGATGCGCGACGTGCGAAAGCGCCGGGCGCAGCCGCCGAATAGACCGAAACGTTTTCAAGGGAGGAAAACATGTCCAAGGAATGGCCGCTCTATGAAGTCTTCATCCGGGGTCAGCACGGTCTGAACCACCGCCATGTCGGCAGCCTGCACGCACCCGACGCGGAAATGGCGATACGCCACGCCCGCGATGTCTACACCCGCCGCAAGGAAGGCGTGTCGATCTGGGTGGTGAAGTCGAACGATATCACCGCATCCTCGCCTTCGGAAAAGGGCCCGCTCTTCGATCCGGCCGAGAGCAAGGCCTATCGTCATCCAACCTTCTTCGATATCCCGGATGAAGTGGGGCATATGTGATGATTGCGACCGTCGAACATACGGGCAATGTCACGCCGATGGCGATCTCGACGACGCCCGATCCCTTCATTGGTGATGAAGCCCTGCGCGCTGTCTTCTTCGAATGGCTCTGTCGCCTAGGCGATACCACGCTGGTGCTCGGGCACCGCGTTTCCGAATGGTGCGGCCATGCGCCCGTGCTGGAGGAAGATATTGCCTTTGCCAATACCGCGCTTGATCTGATCGGCCATACACAGATGTGGCTCGGGCTTGCCGGCGAGGTCGAAGGCGAGGGCCGCAGCGCCGATAATCTTGCCTATCTGCGCGACGCTGCCAAGTTCCGGAACCTGCTGATCGCCGAATTGCCGAAGGGCGATATCGGCATCACCGTGATGCGCCAGTTCCTGTTCGATGTCTGGCATTTTGCGCTCCTGAAGCAACTGACGGAATCGAAAAGCCCGCGCGTTGCAGAGATCGCGGCAAAGGCGGTCAAGGAGGCAGCCTATCATTTCGAGCGCTCTGCCGATCTGGTGATCCGGCTTGGCGACGGGACCGATGAAAGCCACAGACGCATGCAGGAGGCGCTTGATTACCTCTGGCCTTATACCGGTGAGATGTTCATCACCGATGAAGTCGACCGGCAGGTGGCGGAGGCGGGGATTGCCCCTGCACCCGATACGCTGAAGGCCGAATGGGACCGGACGCTTGCCTCGGTGCTTTCCGAAGCGACACTGAAGGCGCCGGACGGCGGCTATGCCCATACGGGTGGCAAGACCGGCCGGCACACGGAACATCTGGGCTTTATCCTTGCCGAGCTGCAGTTTCTGCAACGGGCCTATCCGGGAGCGGAATGGTGAGCACTGCAACCACCGTTTTGCCCTCGCCGGAAGAGGTGATGGCCTGGCTTTCCGAAGTGCCAGATCCCGAAATTCCGGTGATTTCGGTCACCGAGCTCGGCATCGTGCGCAAGGTCAGCCATGACGGGGGGACACTGGTCGTCACTGTGACGCCGACCTATTCCGGTTGCCCGGCCGTCTCACTGATCAATCTGGAAATCGAGGCCAAGCTTCTGGAGAAGGGCATCGAAGACTTCCGGATCGAGCAACAGCTTTCCCCGCCCTGGACCACCGACTTTCTGAGCGGGGAGGCGCGGGAGAAGCTTCGCGAATACGGCATCGCCCCACCGATCGATGGCACGGCTGCCGATGGAAGGCTTGTTGCCCGCGCGGCCCGTCTTTCCGGCCGATCAAATCTCGTCATTGCCTGTCCGCGCTGCGGTTCGGGCAATACGGAACGCGTTTCCCAGTTCGGCTCGACCCCCTGCAAGGCGTCATATCGCTGCAAGGATTGTCTGGAGCCGTTCGATTATTTCAAGTGTATCTGAGGAGGAGTGTTCAGATGGCACGGTTTCATCCGCTGGAAGTGACTGACGTTCGCCGCGAAACAAATGATGCGGTGGTTCTGACGCTGAAGCCCCGCGATGAGGATGCGGGCGTCTTCGGCTTTACCCAGGGTCAGTATCTGACCTTCCGCCGTCAGTTTGACGGTGAGGAGGTGCGCCGGTCTTATTCGATCTGCGCGGGTCTCGACGAGAATTGCCTCAAGGTCGGCGTCAAACGTGTGGAAGGTGGTGCCTTTTCCACCTTTGCCAACGAGGAACTGAAGCCTGGCGACGTCATCGAGGCGATGCCGCCCATGGGTAAGTTCTTCACGCCGCTCAGTGCCGATGTGGGCAAGGACTATCTCGGCTTTGCCGGCGGTTCCGGCATCACACCGCTACTCTCCATCGTCAAGACAGTACTGGCCCGCGAGCCGCTCTCGCGCTTTACGCTGGTCTATGCAAACCGGCAGATCAAGTCGATCATGTTCCGCGAAGAGCTGGAAGACCTGAAGAACACCTATCTTGGAAGGCTTTCCGTGATCCACGTGCTGGAGAGCGACAGTCAGGAGATCGATCTCTTCACCGGCCGGATCGACGAGGCGAAGCTGGAAGCCTTCTTCAATCTCTGGATCGATCTTCCTGCCGTCGATACCGCCTTTATCTGCGGGCCGGAACCGATGATGCTGACCATTGCCGCATCGCTGAGGAAGCACGGCATGAAGGACGAACAGATCAAGTTCGAGCTGTTTGCCTCCTCGCAGCCCGGCCGCGCGCAGCAGAAGGTGGTTTCAAAGGCAGCTGCGACCGCTGGTGAGACAGTGGAAATTCAGCTCAAGCTCGATGGCACCACGCGGTCCTTCACCATGCAGCGTGACGGCACGGCGGTGCTCGATGCGGCGCTTTCCCACGATATCGACGCGCCTTACTCCTGCAAGGGCGGCATCTGCTCGACCTGCCGGGCCAAGGTTGTCGAGGGCGAGGTCGAGATGATCAGCAACCACGCCCTGGAAGATTACGAGGTGAGGGCGGGCTATGTGCTTTCCTGCCAGTGCCTGCCGCTCTCTGAAAAGGTGGTGATCAGCTATGACGAATGACATGTCGATTGCCCAATATCTGGCCGAAGGCGGCAAGCTTTCCTCGCCGGACAACCCCCCGCCGCTCTACCGCGCGGAACTGATGCGGATGATGTCCTCCTTCGTTGACAGCGAGCTGGCGGGATCGGCGGGCTTTGCCTCCGCCATCAACTGGGCGCCCGGCATTGCCGAGCGCATCGCTGCAAGCCGTATCGTCCTGGAAAAGGCCGATCATGCCGAGCGTGTACTCGATCTGATGGGCGATTTCGGAACCGATACGGCACTCTATAATCGCGCGCATAGCTGGGCGGCGAGGCTTCCCCGCGATGCGGAGATCGATCCGCGTCGGATGGGCGGGGATATGCGGCTTTCCGTCTTCCACTACCCCTTTGAAAACTGGACCGATGCGGTGGTGATGAACGTGCTGATGGGGCTTGCGACCGTCATCCAGCTTGAGGAGATGACGCACGTCTCCTACACGCCCTTCGCGGAGGTGCTCCGGGCCGTGGCACCGCGCGAGAAACGGCATACGGAGCTTGGGCTCGAAGGCTTGCGCAAGCTTGCTGAATCCGGGGAAGGCGGCAAGGCCGCGCAGATGGCGGTCGCCTACTGGCATCCGCGCGTTGCCGCAACCTTTGGCCCGGCGGTGTCCGAACGCTTTGCCCGGCTTTCTCGCTTCGGCCTGCGTCACACGGAAAATGATGCGCTCAGGACCCGGTGGCAGAACGAAGCCCAAAGTGTTCTTGAAGAGTGCGGGCTGAAAACACCCGTGGCGGCCTGATCGCCGCTCCCACAACATTTCATAAGTCCTGTCTGGTCCCCCTGGTGGCCGGCAGGGCCGACGAGGAAGGATATCCCCATGACTGAGACGGCAGCACGCCGCCTTGAGAGCTATGTGGTCGGCTCCTGGCAGACGGGATCGGGGGCGGGAAAGCCGCTTGCCCATGCCGCAACCGGTAAAACCGTCGCGCTGATTGGCGCCGAAGGGCTGAAATTCGCCGATGCGCTGGCCTATGGTCGCGAGAAGGGCGGCAAAGCGCTTCGGGCGATGACCATTCACGAGCGCGCGCTGATGCTGAAGGCGGTTGGCATGGCGCTGATGGAGCGCAAGGAGAAATTCTACGTCGAAAATACCTGGACCGGTGCCACGCGTCGCGATGGCTGGGTGGATATCGAGGGCGGCATCGGCACGCTTTTGACATTCGCGTCCAAGGCCAGGCGCGAATTGCCGAACACGAAGGTGTTGAGCGAGGGCGATGTCGAGCCGTTGTCGAAGGATGGCAGCTTCATCGGTCGTCATATTCTGACGCCGATGAAGGGGGTTGCGATCCATATCAACGCCTTCAACTTTCCCGTCTGGGGGATGCTGGAAAAAATCGCGCCGGCACTGATTGCCGGCATGCCCTGCCTTGTCAAACCTGCCTCGCAGACGGCCTATCTGACCGAGTGCGTCACCCGCGCCATTATCGAAACCGGGATCTTGCCGGATGGTGCGCTGCAGCTTGTCTGCGGAAGTGCTGGCGATCTTCTCGATCATGTAACCGGTCAGGATGTCGTCACCTTCACCGGTTCCGCGACAACGGGGCGCAAGTTGAAGACCGGTGCGGCGATGGTCGAAAATTCCGTACGCTTCAATATGGAGGCCGATAGTCTTAATGCCGCGATCCTCGGTGCCGACGCAGGGCCCGGCACGCCGGAATTCGATCTCTTTATCCGTGAGGTGGCCAATGAGATGACCTCGAAAGCCGGGCAGAAGTGCACTGCAATCCGCCGTATCATCGTCCCGCGCGCCCACGAGCAGGTTGTGGTCGAGGCGATGTCAGCACGACTTTCCAAGGCGACAATCGGCCTGCCGGACGACGAGAATGTCCGCATGGGCGCGCTGGTCTCGCTTTCCGATCGGCACGGCGTACGCGAGAAGATCTCGGCACTTTGCGGTGATGGCGAGATCGTTTACGGCGACCCAGACAATGTGGCGCTCGTTTCGGGAGACCCGGAAAACGGTGCCTTCATGAGCCCAGTTCTCCTGCGCTGCGAAAAGCCTTTTGAAGCGAAGTCCGTTCACGATGTTGAAGCCTTCGGTCCAGTCGCAACCGTGATGGCCTATGATGATGGGCAAGAGGCGGTGGCTCTGGCCGAACGCGGCAAGGGATCACTGGTCTCCTCGCTGTTTACCAATGACGGCACGGTTGCCGCAGAGATTGTTACCGGCCTTGCCGCCTATCATGGCCGCGTCATGATCGGCAATCGCGGCTCGGCGAAGACCTCAACAGGTCATGGCTCACCGCTTGCGCCGCTGATCCATGGCGGTCCGGGACGGGCCGGCGGTGGTGAGGAAATGGGCGGCATGCGCGGGGTGAAGCACTTCATGCAGCGCACCGCCGTGCAGGGAACGCCCGATATGCTGACCGCTATCACCGGAGAGTGGGTCGATGGCGCGGACAGTCATCGCGGCAAACACCCTTTCCGCAAATCGCTCGAAGAACTGAAGATTGGCGATCAGATCGTCACGGAAACCCGCACGATCACCCGTGAGGATGTCGAGCACTTCGCCGAATTCACCGGCGATACATTCTACGCCCACATGGACAGCGATGCAGCCAAGGCCAATCCCTTCTTTGAGGACCGGGTGGCGCATGGCTATCTGATCGCGTCATTTGCGGCCGGACTGTTTGTGGACCCGGATCCTGGCCCTGTGCTCGCCAATTACGGCGTCGACAATCTTCGCTTCCTCACGCCGGTCTATTTCGGCGACACGCTCAGGGTGCAGTTGACCTGCAAGGTGATCAATCCGCGCGAAAATGCCGGCCATGGCGAGGTTCGCTGGGATTGCCGCGTCACCAACCAGAAAGACGAGGTCGTCGCGCAATATGATGTTCTGACCATGGTCGCCAAGACCTGGCCGCTTGCCGCCGGAGAGCTTGAACAGATGGTGGGCTAAGCAATGGCTGTCTATGCCTATGACAATATCGTGCCGGTCATTGACGCCCAGGCCTATGTTCATCCTGACGCGGTGCTGATCGGCGATGTGATTGTCGGCCCGCAATGTTTTGTCGGGGCGGGCGCGGTGCTGCGCGGTGATTTCGGCCGGATCGAGATGCATGAGGGCTCCAACGTTCAGGAGACCTGTGTCTGCCACTCCTTTCCGGATCGCGATGTCGTCGTCGGTAAATATGGCCATATTGGCCACGGCGCGGTGCTCCACGGCTGCCGTGTCGGTGAAAACGCCATGGTCGGCATGAATGCGGTGGTCATGGACGAGGTGGTTGTCGGAAAAAATGCCATCATCGGTGCCATGGCCTTCGTCAAGCAGGGCTTTGTCGTGCCGGACGGCATGCTCGCCCATGGCAATCCGGCACGGGTCATCCGCGCGCTCACAGATGAGGAGGTCGCCTGGAAGAAGGGCGGAACCGATATCTACCGTCAACTCGCCTTCGAAGCTGAAGGCAGAACGAAGCTGGCCGAGCCGCTTACTCATGTCGAGAAAAACCGCCGACGGATTGAGGCCCCGCGCTATGATCCGCTGATGTTCGCACGTGTCGGCGAGAACAAGGGGTAAGGGCGGCTAACGGACCGCCTTGACGCCTTCCAGAAGCAGCGTTGTCGCGATAGCCGCATAGTCTTCGCGTGTGATCTTTCCGCCTTCGCGAAACCACATATAGACCCAGTTCATCATACCAAAAAGCGACATGGTGACCGGCATCAAAAGCGGGCGTTCCGGCCGGTCGAGCTCGGGGTGGATCTCGCGGATCACTGCGGAGAACCGGCCGACAATGCTGCGTTCGAGCGCGCGGATCCGCTTGGTCTGCTCGGCGGAAAGAGCGGGAGCGGCATTGAGTTGCACTTTGTGCTGGTCATCGGCGCCTCGATATTCGTTCAGCACCGTCATCACCAGCTTCTCTAGTCTTGCCTTGTGTTCCAGGCTCGGGTCGTCGGCCGCTTCAAGGGCGGCATCGAGCGCCTCCAGGTGCGTGGCGATGATCGCGAAGATCAGTGCTTCCTTGGAGGGGTAGTAGTGATAAAGCAGCGCCTTGGAGACGCCGGCCTCACGCGCAATCTGCGACATCGAGGCCTTTTCCATGCCCTGGGTGGCGAAGACATGTGCTGCGTTCAAAAGCAGGCCGTGCCGCTTTTCCTCGAAATCATTGGCCCTTGTTCTCGCCATGGCTCTCTCAAGACTCCTTGTAGGCAGGCAGAAGGGGCGATTTCGCCCCTTTTATCACTCGCTCATCGAATGACCAGCCAGTCGTGATCATTTCGGTCGATTGTCAACCACGCGCTTCGCCTTGCCTTCCGACCGGGCGACGCTTTCAGGATCGCAAACGTCGATTTTCGTCGAAACGCCGATCACCGATTTGATGTGGTGCGCCAGTTCCTTCGCCGATGCCATCCGTGCTTCGGCAGAGGACTGTTCAGGAGTGCACTCCACATGAACCGTCATCACGTCCATGCGTTCCCTGCGGGTCAGTTCGATCTGGAAATGCGGGCTGAGACCGCTGCATTTCAGAATCATCTCTTCGATCTGGGTCGGGAAGATGTTGACGCCGCGCAGGATTATCATGTCGTCGGAACGACCGGTAATCTTCTCGATACGGCGCATCGAGCGCGCCGTGCCAGGCAGGATGCGCGTAAGGTCGCGGGTGCGGTAGCGCACCATCGGCAGACCTTCCTTGGTCAGTGTGGTAAAGACGAGTTCGCCCATCTCGCCGTCCGGCAGAACGTCACCGGTCTGGGGATCGATGATTTCCGGGTAGAAATGGTCTTCCCAAACGTGAAGTCCATCCTTGGTCTCCACGCATTCATTGGCAACGCCGGGACCCATGATCTCAGAAAGGCCGTAAATGTCGACGGCGTGCATGTCAAAGGCGTCCTCGATCTCCGCCCGCATCGCATTGGTCCACGGCTCGGCGCCGAAAATGCCGACCTTGAGCGAGCTTTCGCGCGGGTCGATGCCCTGGCGGCGGAACTCGTCGAGAATCGACAGCATGTAGGACGGGGTGACCATGATGATCTGCGGTTTGAAGTCGCTCATCAGCGTCACCTGACGCTCGGTCATGCCGCCGGAGATCGGAACCACGGTGCAGCCGAGCCGTTCGGCGCCATAATGCGCGCCGAGGCCGCCGGTAAACAGCCCATAGCCATAGGCGACATGACAGATATCGCCGGCGCGTCCACCAGAGGCGCGGATCGAGCGCGCCATCACATTGGCCCAGATATCGATATCGTTCTTTGTATAGCCGACGACTGTCGGGCGTCCGGTCGTGCCGGAGGAGGCATGAATACGCGCAAGCTTTTCGCGCGGAACCGCGAACATGCCGAAGGGATAGGTGTCGCGCAGGTCCGTCTTCACCGTGAACGGGAATTTTGCCAGATCGGCAAGCGCCTTGAAATCGGACGGGTGTACGCCGTTTTCATCAAAGCGCTTGCGATAGAAGGGCGAGTTATCATAGGCGTGGTTGAGCGACCAGGTCATGCGCTTCTGCTGAAGGGCGGAGATTTCGTCGCGGCTTGCCATCTCGATCGGATCGAGGATTTCGCGGGACGGTTTCAGACTATTGATGGCGTTCATGTTTTCCTCCTCGAAAACGGTTGCCGCTCAGGCTGGCAGCAGCGTGCCGTTAATGGTGCGTGCATGGCCGCGGAACTCGGCGATCACCGTCCCGTCCTCCCGGCTTACGCGGATATCATAGATACCGGACCGGCCTTTTCGTGAAACCTCGCGCGCGATGGCGGTCAGCCGGTCACCACGTGCGGCCGGTGCGGTGTAGGTGATGGAGCAATGCTGGGCGACGGTCAGCTGATTATAGGTGTTGCAGGCAAAAGCGAAGGCACTGTCGGCAAGCGTGAACAGATAGCCGCCATGTGCATTGCCATGGCCATTGGTCATCGCATCCGTCAGCGTCATGGAAAGCGTTGCCTCGCCGGGGGCGATATGTTCAAGCCGCATACCAAGGCGCTGAGAGGCATTGTCGTCATTCCACATCGCCTTCGCACAGGCTTCCGCAAGTGCCTGCGGGTTCATCGGCTCAATCGTTGTGTTCATGCTTATTTTCCCTTGAAGACCGGTACGCGCTTTTCCAGAAAGGCGGTGACGCCTTCGGCGTAGTCATCTGTGCGACCCGCCTCTCGCTGGCAGTCGCGCTCCATGTCGAGATGGGAGGAGAGTTCGTTGGTGGATGCCGCCTGGATCAGCCGTTTGGTGAGCCCCAGCCCCTTTGTCGGTCCGGCGGCGAATTTCTCAGCAAGACCGGTCGCTTCTTCCATCAGTCTGTCGTCATCAACAGCCTTCCAGATCAGGCCCCAGTCTTCCGCCTTTTCGGCAGGAAGCGGCTCTGCGGTCATGGCAAGCGCCTTGGCGCGCGGCTCGCCGAGCGCCCGTGTCAAAGACCAGCTGCCGCCCGCATCAGGAATGAGTCCGATTTTCGAGAACGCCTGGATGAACTTGGCCGATTTCGCGGCGAAGACGATATCGCAGGCAAAGGCGATATTGGCGCCAGCACCTGCCGCCACGCCGTTGACGGCCGCGATCACCGGCTTTTCCAGCGTGCGGATCAGCCGCAGGGTCGGATTGTAATAGGTTTCGAGCGTTTCGCCGAGATCCGGCTTTTCGGTCATCTTGCGCGGGTCGCGGTCGCCAAGATCCTGCCCCGCGGAAAAGGCGCGGCCCGCTCCTGTCAGAAGCACCGCGCGAATGTCTGCCTCGTTATGGGCGCGCTCCAGCGCCGCCCGCAAAGCGAGGTGCATATCGACATTGAAGGAATTCAGTTTGTCGGGGCGGTTGAGCGTCAGGGTCAACACGCCGTCTTTCAACGTGGCGAGCACGCTTTTATGATCGGTCATTTTTTCCTCCCGCCGCACTCTCCTCAAGCGCGGTTGATAATTGTTGTTGCATAAACCGTCCGGTCGGTCAATAATAGACATCAGAATTTGGGAGGAGACATGACGAACCTTTACGATCGCCATTCCGTGCTGTTGGCGCGGGCGGTGGAAGCGTTGCGGACCCGTGCATTCTGGACGCCCTTTCCGGAGGTGCCGTCGGGCAAGGTCTATGGCGAAACTGCCAAGGCAGAGGGGCTTGCCGCCTTCGAGGCGCTTGTTGGCAAGGCTTTCGACATGCCGGGTCATCCTGAAATGCGCCGCGTCGGCCGCGAGAATGCACCCTGGGGCAAGGCGCTTTCCATCTCCTATCCGGCGAACGATCCTGCTACGCTGATCGCGGCCTCGCAAAAGGCGGCCGATAAATGGGCGTCCGTGGATCCGGAAACCCGCGCCGGTATTCTTCTCGAAGCGCTGACGCGGCTCAACGCGATGAGCTTTCTCATCGGCCACTCCACCATGCACACTACCGGTCAGGCTTTCCCCATGGCTTTTCAGGCCGGAGGGCCGCACGCGCAGGATCGCGGCCTGGAGGCCGTTGCCGCCGCCTATTCTGAAATGACCGGCAGCGCGACCGCCGTCACCTGGGAGAAGCCGCAGGGCAAGCACGCCCCGATCACTCTTGAAAAGCGCTGGCGCATTATGCCGCGTGGAGTGTCGCTGATGATCGGCTGCCAGACCTTCCCGAACTGGAACGGCTACCCCGGCCTGTTTGCAAGCCTTGCCACCGGCAATACCGTGATCGTGAAACCGCATCCGGGGGCAATTCTGCCGCTGGCGTTAAGCGTGAAAGTGCTGCGTGACGTGCTGGCCGAGGAAGGATTTTCGTCTGATGTTGTGCTGCTGGCTGCCGATGAGCCGGGTGCGGAAGTGACAAAGGATCTGGTCGAAACGCAGGCGTTCTCGATCATCGACTATACCGGTTCTTCCGTCTTTGCCGCGTGGCTGCGGAAAAATGCAGGCAGCGCCCTCGTCTTCACCGAGGAGACCGGAGTCAATTCGATCACCATCACCGGCACGGATGATTTTGCCGGCATGTGCGACAATATCGCCTTTTCGCTGTCGCTCTATTCCGGCCAGATGTGCACCTCGCCGCAGAACATCTATGTGCCGCAAGGCGGGATCGAAACCGATGCGGGTCACAAGCATTTCGAGGATGTTGTCAGCGGCATTGTTGCTGCTGTTGACCGGCTCCTGAGCGACGGAGCCCAGGCTGCTTCCATTTGCGGCGCGATCGCCAATGCCTCGACATTCGAGCGCGTCGAAAAGGCGAGACAGGCTGGACGCGTTGTGCGCGAAAGCCGCGAGACCGGTTTTGGTTCCTCGGCAACGCCGCTTCTCGTGGTGGTGGACGATCGAGAGGGCGGACCCGAGCGCAATGAATGTTTCGGCCCGGTTTCCTTCTTCATCGCCTGTGCCGACGCTCATGATGCGATCGCGAAGGCCGCCGCCATCGCAACCGAAAAGGGGGCGGTCACGGCAGCACTTTATGCCACGGATGGCGCCCTGATCGAGGAGGGGGCGACGGCCTTCGCAAGGGCCGGCGTCAATCTCTCGGTGAACCTCACCGGCAACATTTATGTCAATCAGTCTGCGGCCTTCTCGGACTACCACGTCACGGGAGCTAATCCTTCAGGCAATGCAAGCCTGACCGACACCGCCTTTGTTGTGCCGCGCTTCCGGCGCGTCATGATCCGCTGGCCCAGGGCTGCCTGAAACGCAGCCTGTCAGCTTTGTTTTGGATAAATCAGGGAGGAGTATCCAATGAAATTCATGTCCACCACGGCCTTGGCTATGCTTGCCACATTCGGCCTTGCAACGGCTGCAAGCGCAGAGATCAAGCTCGGGGCCAGCCTTTCGGCAACCGGCCCGGCCGCATTCCTTGGCGACCCGGAAGCCAAGACCATCGAGATGCTGATTGATGACCTCAATGCCAAGGGCGGCATCAATGGTGAGAAAATCGATCTCACGCTTTATGACGATGGCGGCGACCCGAACAAGGCCCGCACCTTCGCCACCCGCCTGATCGAGGATGACGAAGTGGTCGCCATCATTGGCGGCACCACCACGGGCACATCAATGTCAATTCTGTCGGTCGCCGAAGACGAAGGCATTCCCTTCATCTCGCTTGCCGGGGCCATTCAGATCATCGATCCGGTGAAGGACTATGTTTTCAAGACGCCGCACACCGACCGCATGGCCTGCGAGAAGATCTTCGACAACATGAAGAAGAACGGCATCACCAGGATCGGCATGATCTCGGGTACGGATGGTTTCGGCGCATCGATGGAAGCCCAGTGCAAGGAGGTTGCCGGCAGCTATGACATCGAGATCATCGCTGACGAGATCTATGGCCCGAGCGATGCCGACATGACACCGCAGCTTACCAAGATCAAGAACACTGAAGGCGTCGAGGCGATCCTCAACCCGGGCTTCGGTCAGGGCCCGGCGATCGTCACCCGTAATGCCAGCCAGCTCGGCATCGAACTGCCGCTCTACCAAAGCCATGGCGTTGCCTCCGACAGCTTCATCGAGCTCGTCGGTCCGGAAGCCTCCGAAGGTGTCCGCCTGCCGGGTACGGCGCTTCTGATTGCCGATATCCTGCCGGAAGACGATATCCAGCGCGACGTCGTCATGGCCTACAAGACCGCCTACGAGGACAAATACGACCAGAACGTCTCGACGTTTGGCGGCTATGCCAATGATGCCTTTCTGCTGATGGTCAATGCCATGGAACAGGCCGGGGGCGAAGACCCCGATGCCATTCGTGAAGCGCTGGAGGCGACTGACGGTCTCGTCGGCACCACCGGCGTTTACACCATGGGTCCGGACAACCATCTCGGCCTCGATCTTTCCGCCTTCCGCATGCTCGAAATCGAGAATGGCGGCTGGAAATCGATCAACTGACGATTTGAAAGGCACCCCGCGCCGGCAAAGGCGCGGGGCGTTCGCCGCGGGAAACCCACCCGCTCCTCAGGCTGTCACCGTTCGGGATCCATCCATGGACGCATTGATGCAATTCATTCTGTCGGGTTTTACGGTCGGTGCGGTCTACGCGCTGGTCGCGCTCGGCTTCACGATCATCTACAACGCCTCGGATGTGGTGAACTTCGCGCAGGGCGAATTCGTCATGCTGGGCGGCATGATCACCGCTTTCACCTACGCCGCCGGCCTGCCGCTGCCGCTTGCCGGCCTGCTGGCCATCGTTGTCACCGCTGCCGTCGGCGTCGCACTCAACAAGCTTGCGATCGAGCCCGCGCGCGGTGCCCCGGTGGTCTCGCTGGTGATCATCACCATCGGCGCCTCGATCTTCATCCGCGGCGTTTCGCAGCTTGTCTTCGACAAGCAACTTCACCGTTTCCCTGCCTTCTCCGGCGACGAGCCGATCCACATTCTCGGCGCGACCATCCTGCCGCAGAGCCTGTGGGTCATCGGTGGCGCTGTCTTTGTCTTCGTTGGTCTGTGGGTTTTCTTCACCAAGACGCTGACCGGCAAGGCGGTACTCGCGGCGGCCAACAACCGGCTTGCAGCGCAGCTCGTCGGCATCAACACCAACTGGGTGATGACGCTTTCTTTCTCGTTGTCGGCCGCGATCGCCGCCCTTGCGGGCGTCCTGATTACCCCGATCACGCTGGTCAGCTACGATGTTGGCGTGGCGCTGGCGCTCAAGGGCTTTGCCGCTGCCATGCTTGGCGGCATGGGAAATCCGAAAGGCGCGCTCGTCGGTGGCATCGCGCTCGGCCTTATGGAAGCGCTGACGGCTGGCTATATTTCTTCGCAATACAAGGAAGCCGTCGCCTTTATCGTGATCCTTGCCGTTCTGTTCGTCATGCCGCAGGGCCTGTTCGGCGCAAGGTCGACAGAGAGGGTCTGAAGCCATGACAGCACACTCCAAATGGATCCAGATTGCAATCGTCGCGGCTCTTGTCGCCGTCCTGCCCTTCTTCTTTCCCTCCGGCTATTATTACCGCGTCGGCGCGCTGATCTTCGTCAACGCGCTTTCGGTCATCGGCCTGGTGATCCTGATCGGTTATGCCGGACAGATTTCGCTGGGGCATGCGGGCTTTGCCGGTATTGGTGCCTATTCCTGTGCGCTTGCGCCGGAATATCTCGGCCTTCATCCCGCGCTTGCCGCCGTTCTGGGCGCGGTGATTTCCGCAGGCGTCGCAGCGCTCATCGGCAGGCCTATCCTGAAGCTGAAGGGGTATTATCTGGCCGTGGCAACGCTCGGTTTCGGTATTCTGGTTTCGCTGGTGCTGACCAATGAGCGCCAGCTTACCGGCGGTCCCGACGGCATGGCCGTGCCGGAACTTGGCCTGCGCGACCTTTTGCGCGACATGGGCTGGCGTCTGTCGGGTGGCGAGTTCTGGTACGCTATCTGCGGCATCGTGCTTGTCGTCGGTGTGTGGATCGCGCTGAACCTGGCCGCAAGTCCGACCGGCCGCGCCATGCGCGCGCTGCACGGCTCGGAAGTCGCCGCCCGCACTGTTGGCATCGATGTGGCCCGCGTCAAGCTGCAGGCCTTCATGATTTCCGCCGTCTATGCCTCGGTGGCAGGTTCGCTGCTGGCGCTGCAGAACCGCTTCATCACCCCGGATGTTGCGGGATTCATGCATTCCATTGAAATGGTGTCGATGGCCGTGCTCGGCGGTGTCGGCTCCATTCTCGGCGCCATGCTGGGGGCAGCGATCCTGACGCTCCTGCCGCAGGTGCTGACCGTTTTTGCCGAATATGAACAACTCGTGCTCGGCGCCATCATGATCTCGGTGATGATCTTCCTGCCGCGCGGGCTTCTGCCCTCGATAGCGGCCAAACTGAAGGGGAGGGATGAATGAGCCTGCTCGACGTTCAAGGTCTTGGCATCTCCTTCGGCGGCCTGCGTGCTGTCAACAATGTCAGTTTCTCGGCGAAAGCCGGCGAGATTGTCTCGGTCATCGGACCGAATGGCGCTGGCAAGACCACACTGTTCAACATGATCTCCGGCGTCTATCTGCCGGGGGAGGGCAAGGTGATGCTGGATGGCCGCGACATAACTGCCAAGCAGCCCGACCGACTGGCAACGCTCGGCCTGACGCGAACCTTCCAGAACTTGCAGATATTCCAGGAAATGACTGTGTTGGAAAATGTCATCGCCGGTTTTCATCTTCAGGAGAAGGGCGCACTTGTCGCTGACCTTCTTTCTCTTCCGGCCTCGAAAAAGCGGGCGGTGGAGGCGAAAAAGGGAGCCGAGAATCTGCTTGCGCGTGTCGGCCTGCAAAAAGCGGCCGAACGCCAGGCAGGTAACCTTTCCTACGGTGCGCTGAAGCGGCTTGAAATCGCCCGAGCGCTTGCCGTTTCTCCGCGTGTTCTTTTGCTCGATGAGCCGGCGGCAGGCTGCAACGCAGTGGAAACCGAGGAGATCGACCGGCTGATTGCCGAACTCGCGCAGTCGGGCATCGCCATTCTTCTCGTCGAGCATGACATGAAGATGGTGATGCGCATTTCCAATCATATCGTGGTGCTCGATCACGGCGAGAAGATCGCCGAGGGCGATCCGGAGACCGTATCGCGCAACAAGGCGGTGATTGCCGCCTATCTCGGAACAGAAGAGGAGGTCGCCGATGCTGACGGTTAAGGGCCTGCGCTCGGCCTATGGCCGCATCGAGGTGCTGCACGGCATCGATCTTGAAGTGAAATCCGGAGAGATCGTTACCGTGGTCGGCGCCAATGGTGCGGGCAAGACGACGCTTCTGAAATGTCTGTCCGGCCTGCAGCCGGTAACCGACGGCGAGATGATCTTCCGCGGCGAGGTAATGACCACAGTACCGGCCTTCAGGCGGCTTAAGCTCGGGCTTGCCCAGTCACCGGAAGGCAGGCAGATATTCACCAATCTTTCGGTTGAAGAAAATCTGAGGCTCGGGGCCTTCCTGTTCACCGATGATCGTGTCGAACGGGATATGGAGGACGCCTTCGTGATGTTCCCGATACTGAAAGAAAAACGCCATCTTGTCGCTGGCGGACTTTCCGGAGGGCAGCAGCAGATGCTGGCAATCGCCCGCGCATTGATGGGCAGGCCTACCTGCCTCCTGCTGGACGAACCTTCCATGGGGCTGGCGCCGTTGCTCGTCGCCCAGATCTTCGATGTGGTGAAGGCGCTCAAGGCTCGCGATGTCACTGTGCTTTTGGTGGAACAGAACGCCTATGGCGCGCTGAAGATCGCCGATCGCGGCTATGTGATGGAAACCGGCCGAATCACCATGGAAGGGCCGGCAGCAGCCCTGATCTCTGATCCTCAGGTGCGCGAGGCCTATCTTGGAATCTGATATGACGAATGTAATGACCATCGACCATCGTGGCCCTGTGGCCGTAGTGACCGTCGATAATCCGCCGGTCAACGCTCTGTCGAATGCGGTGCGTGCCGCGCTGATGTCCGCCGTCGACACACTCGACGCCGATGATGCGGTGAAGGCCGTAGTGCTTGCCTGTGCGGGCCGTACTTTTATCGCCGGAGCGGATGTGCGCGAATTCAACCTGCCGCCCGAAGAGCCGCATCTGCCCGATGTGGTCGCCGCAATCGAGGATGCCAACAAGCCGTGGACGGCCGCCATTCATGGTTCTGCACTGGGCGGCGGTTTCGAGATTGCCCTCGGTTGCCGCTTCAGAATCGCTGACACCAAGGCCTCTGTCGGCCTACCGGAAGTGACCCTCGGTCTGATCCCCGGCGCTTCGGGCACGGTGCGTACGCCGCGCCTGGCGGGTGTCGAAACGGCGGTCAAACTTGCCGTTTCCGGCCGGCCGATAAAGGCAAAGGCGGCGCTCGAAGCGGGGTTGATCGATGCCGTTGCCGAGAATGATCTGCTCGAAGAGGCTGTCTCTTTCGCCGAACAGAGGCTGGAAGCGCCGCTATCACCGAAGACGCGCGAGCGGTCAATCGTTCCGCCTGCCGATGATTTCTGGGCAAATGCCAAAAAGAACGCGGCAAAACCGGGGCATCGCGCACCGCTGGAAGCGCTCGCTTCGATCCGCTTTGCCGTGGAGAACTCTTTCGATGCTGCGATGGCGCATGAACGGGAGACGTTTCTCGAACTACGCGCCTCGAAGGAGGCGGCTGCCCTTCGTCATGTCTTTTTTGCCGAGCGTGCGGCGATGCGCCCTGAAAGTCTCAAGGGCGTCGAGCCGCTGGTCCTTTCTTCCGTCGGCGTGATTGGTGGCGGCACGATGGGCGCGGGCATTGCGGTTGCCGCGCTCAATGCCGGGTTCACCGTGACGCTGATCGAGCGCGACGAGGTGGCGGTCGACCGCGGTATCCACACAATCGACGGTATTCTTGCCGGATCCATCAAGCGTGGAAAGCTCAGTGAAGCGGGGCGCGCCGAACTGATGGCAAACCTTGGTGGCTCCACGGATTACGATGCGCTGCGCGAATGCGATCTGGTGATCGAGGCGGTTTTCGAAGAGATTTCGGTCAAGCGCGCCGTCTTTGAAAAACTTGGCAGGGTCTGTCGGGGCGATGCCGTGCTCGCCACCAACACCTCCTATCTCGATCCGCGCCTGATTGCAGCGGGCCTGCCCAATCCGGAACGCTTCGTCGGCCTGCATTTCTTCTCGCCGGCCCATGTGATGAAGCTGCTCGAGATCGTGCCGGTGCCCGAAACATCCGACATAGTCCTTGCGACGGCCTTTGCTCTCGCCAAACGGCTCGGCAAGGTTCCGGTGCGCGCAGGCATCTGCGAGGGTTTCATCGGCAACCGGATACTGAAGCGCTATCGTGCAGCGGCGGAGGGCTTGGTTGAACTGGGTGTCGCCATTGCTGATATCGACGCGGCCATGCGCGGCTACAATTTCAAGATGGGGCCGTTCGAGGCGCAGGATCTCGGCGGTCTCGACATCGCCTTCCTTCAGCGTGAGGGGGCACGGGCGAACGGTGAAGACGTGTCGGAAACGCTCTCCGATATTCTCGTGCGCGCCGGACGCAAGGGCCAGAAGACCGGCGGCGGCTGGTACGATTATGAACCGGGAAATCGCAAGCCGATGATCTCCGACAAGGCGTATGCGCTGCTGAAAGCCCGGATCGCCGGCAGCACGACGCTGACCGCGGAGAAAATCGCTGCAAGACTTGTCGGTGCGATGGCGGATGAGGGGCATGCTATCCTTGCTGAAGGCATTGCCGAAAAGCCTGCTGATGTCGATCTCGTCGAAATCCACGGCTACGGTTTTCCGCGTCACAAGGGGGGCCGATGTTCGCCAAAGGCGGCTGACCTCCTTTACAAAGGTGTTGCTATACGCCTCAAATCCCTTTTTTGATATGCGTCAACTTGTAGCGGAGCGTCAGCTTGATTGAGCTAGACTGAAAGTTTACTTGGGAAGCAATGAATTCAGACAATTGCAAGCCATGAACGCAAAGCCCCGTAGATCACCTGGAATTTCGTATGGGAAGCGTGCAGGGGCTGCTATTGCCCTTGGAGAGGGATTTGCCCACGGTGAAACATGGCCAGGATGGCGTCTTATGCTGCAATGGGTTGCTGCACAGGCTTATGACACTAGCCGGAACTTCGTTCGCTGGGCATTCAATAGGCCCAGCGGCGGTTAAAACCGCTTTTCAGTCTGGATAACGGACCTATGCCGTGTTCGCGCATGCAATACGAGCGCGTTTCAAACTGAAACGAGGTAACGCGACAGCAAACAATGCAGCCGTCACCGCCGCTCCTGAGGTAGGCCTTCTCTCGAAGCGACACCGTAAAATAATAGCAAGTAAAAAGTGAAAACGATGATTTGGGTTCCTATAGTTCTCGGTGTGTTCAAAATCGGCGTGCTCGGCACGGCGATGTTTTTTGCAATCAAGTCGCACTACGATGGAGAAAAGGAGCAAAAGAGAGAGCGTGAAGCCAGCGGGCTGGATGCACCCGCCGAGTACACCGTTGATGCCTCAAAGCCCGATTAAAAAGGCGGTGGCTGTTCCGTCTCAAAGCCTTTGAGACAGCTAGAGTTTAACGGGTGAGGGAGGATTTTGGCTCATCATAGCTCATGCAAAGGAAGTGACGATGAGACAGAAATCCGGGCAGCAGAAACCGACGGCAGACAAGGCGATTGACGATATCTGCCGTGCCACCCGAAAATCCTACTCGGCTGAAGAAAAGATCCGCATCGTGCTGGAAGGCTTGCGTGGCTAAGACAGTATCGCGGCTCTGTGTCGTCGCCAGGGTATTGCCGCAAGCATGTACTAGATAGGGTCGAAGGAATTTCTCGAGGCCAGAAAGCGGAGCCTCCGGCCTGATCAGAAGATGGTAAAGCACGCCAGACGCGAGTAGTAGCCTGATGATTGTCAACCCGACCGCTGGCTAGGCGCTGGAGCTACCTGTTCCGAATTAAAGTGATCAATGCCCGTCCTACCGAACCGTTTGTGACATCGATAGTCGCGATCGCAGATCGGCCGGAAACCATTTTGCCGACCTCCTTCTGGCTCGAATCACTCGGGCGTTCCGTCGAGCGATGCAGTGCCTTTCGTATTGCCTAGGTTGAATTTGGCTTACCCAGATTGAATTTGGCGAGCGAGCTGTTTCAGCAGGGAGGCCGCGCCTCTCGTCGAGCTAAACGCAACGGGCGCTGGTCCCGTTTGCGTCGAGAGGACACCGGGTGTGAATGCAACCAGATAAATTTCAATTTGATATGTACATTGTTTGAACATTAAGTTATTGCGAACGTTAGTTTAGGCTAATGGAGGAAGATAATGAGCAGAACTGTGTGTATTCAAGTCGAGATCGGACGCAGTTTCGTCTTCCTTCCGAAAAGGCCTTCTAGGCAAAACCGCACTTTCTGGCGCGTTGGCGCTTGGCTTCGCGGTGATGGCAGCGTCTCCCGCTCTTTCGGCCGATCGTAGCTGGAAAGCCTTTACGTTCAACGGAAATTTCGTGACCGGATCCAACTGGCAGGGAAATACAGCGCCGGGCGTTGGCGATGCGGCGACCATTGGCGTCTCAACTAGTTCGCCCTGGCTTGATCAGGCTTATACCGTTCAGTCCGTTACCGTCGGTAATCTTGGGAATTTCACAATACGCAACGGTGGCAACCTAACCGCTGACACGTTGACCACCAACACTGGCGGAAGTATCACAATTGATAATGGCGGTGCGTTCAGCGGGGCGGTGAGCGTGAATGGCGCCAGTGGTTTCGATAATTCCGGAACCGTGACCGGCACGACTGCGATTTCCGGCGGCGTGGTGACCAATAACAGTGATGGTGTTCTTGATGGTGCCACCACGATCTCAGGCGGGATCACCACCAATAACGGCACGATCAACGGCGCGACGACGGTTTCCGGCGCGCTGACCAGCTTCACCAACACCGGCACGATTGACAATACGCTCGGCATCACCGGCGGCGTTGTCAGCAATAGTGGGTCGGTCACCGGGATGGTGACCAATTCTTCGGCCGGTCTGCTCGTCGTTCCAGGCTTCACGAACCAAAGCGGTGGCACAGTCGGCGGGCTGACCAATTCCGGTATTGCCGTCAACGAGAACGGCGGTTCGATCGGCACGCTTTCCAACACCGGCGGCACCTTCAGCAATTCGGGAACCGTGACCGGCACGACTGCGATTTCCGGCGGCGTGGTGACCAATAACAGTGATGGTATTCTTGATGGTGCCACCACGATCTCAGGCGGGATCACCACCAATAACGGCACGATCAATGGCGCGACGACGGTTTCAGGCGCGCTGACCAGCTTCACCAACACCGGCACGATTGACAATACGCTCGGCATCACCGGCGGCGTTGTCAGCAATAGTGGGTCGGTCACCGGTATGGTGACCAATTCCTCGCTCGGCCTGCTTGTTGTTCCAGGCTTCACGAACGAGGCCGGTGGCACGGTCGGCGGGCTGACCAATTCCGGTATTGCCGTCAACGAGAACGGCGGCTCGATCGGCACGCTTTCCAACACCGGCGGCACCTTCAGCAATTCGGGAACCGTGACCGGCACGACTGCGATATCCGGCGGCGTGGTGACCAATAACAGTGATGGTGTTCTTGATGGTGCCACCACGATCTCAGGCGGGATCACCACCAATAACGGCACGATCAACGGCGCGACGACGGTTTCCGGCGCGCTGACCAGCTTCACCAACACCGGCACGATTGACAATACGCTCGGCATCACCGGCGGCGTTGTCAGCAATAGTGGGTCGGTCACCGGTATGGTGACCAATTCCTCGCTCGGCCTGCTCGTCGTTCCAGGCTTCACGAACGAGGCCGGTGGCACAGTCGGCGGGCTGACCAATTCCGGTATTGCCGTCAACGAGAACGGCGGTTCGATCGGCACGCTTTCCAACACCGGCGGCACCTTCAGCAATTCGGGAACCGTGACCGGCACGACTGCGATTTCCGGCGGCGTGGTGACCAATAACAGTGATGGTATTCTTGATGGTGCCACCACGATCTCAGGCGGGATCACCACCAATAACGGCACGATCAACGGCGCGACGACGGTTTCAGGCGCGCTGACGGTCTTCACCAATAACGGCACGATTGACAATACGCTTGCGATGTCTGGCGGTATTGTTACCAACACTGCAAGCGGCATGGTGAATGGCGCCACATCGGTCAGCGGCGGTGTGTTCACCAATATCGGGACGGTCGACAACACGCTTGATGTGTCCGGTGGCATTGCCACGAACACCGGAATGGTGAATGGCGCCACATCGGTTAGCGGCGGTGTGTTCACCAATACCGGGACGGTCGATAACACGCTTGATGTGTCCGGTGGCATTGCCACGAACACCGGAATGGTGAATGGCGCCACATCGGTCAGTGCCGGCGCGTTTACCAATAGCGGCACGGTTGGCAACACGCTCGACGTCTCCGGCGGCGTGGCGTGGAATTCTGGCATCGTCACGGGCGCTGCTTCGGTCTCGGGCGGCCTTCTCACCAATACCGGAACGCTGCAAAGCACGCTGGATGTGACCGGCGGCTTTGTTGCGAATGAGGCAGGCGGCGATGTTATCGGTCTCACCACCATCTATGACGGCGACGTGACCAACGGGCTGGTCTCCGGCGCGAATTTCGGAACAGTGGTCAACTATTCGACAGGTGCGGTCAATTCCAACGGATTCACCAATGGCAGCTTTGGCCGTACGGAAGTCCTTGTGAACCATGGTTCGGCGGTAAACCTGATCGGCGGATCCATCGGCACGGTTGCCAACGAGGCCGGGACCTTCACCAACAGCGGCAGCATTGACGGCGCGCTCGTCGTCAATGGCGGCTTTGTCAACAATAACGGCGATGGCCTTCTGAATGACGGTACGGTCGGTGGCCTGACGACGATCAGCAATGATGGCGTTGTGACCAACAGCGGTCAGCTTGCCGATGTGATCAACAGCTCCTCTGCCGGCGGTGGCGGCTATGGCTTCGTCAATCAGGACGGCGGTACGGCCGGTGCCCTGACCAATAGCGGCAATGCGATCAACCAGGCTGGCGGCACGCTTGCCTCGGTCTTGAACACGACTGGCGCCTTCTCCAATGCCGGTGCTGTTACCGGCGCGCTGGACGTAACCGGCGGCATGGCTGACAATACCGGCTCGGTTGCGGGTCTGACGACGATCAGCAATGACGGCGTTGTGACCAATAGCGGCCAGCTTGTCGATGTGATCAACAGTTCGTCCGCTGGCGGCAGCGGCTATGGCTTCGTCAACCAGAGTGGCGGTATGGCCGGTGCCCTGACCAATAGCGGCAACGCGATCAACCAGACAGGCGGCACGCTTGCCTCGGTCTTGAACACGACTGGCGCCTTCTCCAATGCCGGTGCAGTTACCGGCGCGCTTGACGTAACCGGCGGCATGGCTGACAATACCGGCTCGGTTGCGGGTCTGACGACGATCAGCAATGACGGTGTTGTGACCAATAGCGGCCAGCTTGCTGGTGTGTCCAACAGCTCGTCCGCCGGTGGCAGCGGCTATGGCTTCGTCAACCAGAACGGTGGTATGGCCGGTACCCTGACCAATAGCGGCAATGCAATCAACCAGACAGGCGGCACGCTTGCCTCGGCAACCAGCAATGCGGGTCTCTTCAAGAATGAGGGCGTGATCAGCGGAGCTCTTGCGGTCAATGGCGGCTCGGCCGATAATACCGGCAGCGTTGGCGGAACCGCTGATATCGGCAGCAACGGAGTGTTGACCAATAGCGGTCAGATTGACGGCCTGACGACCAATAACGGCGTGTTGATGACCACCGGCGTGCTGAATGGCGGGTTGACGAACAACGGCATTGCCGCCATTCGCGGCACGGTCAATGGCATGATTGTCAACAACAATGCGATTGACGATACGTTCGTTCTGACCGGAGACCTTTCCGGTAACGGGAAGCTGGATAACCGGGGCACGTTCACGGCTTGGGGCGGCCATACGATTTCGGGCATCGACATCGAGAACAACGGCA
Source organism: Martelella sp. K41-7 (assembly GCF_055808365.1). Classification (NCBI taxonomy): domain Bacteria; kingdom Pseudomonadati; phylum Pseudomonadota; class Alphaproteobacteria; order Hyphomicrobiales; family Aurantimonadaceae; genus Martelella; species Martelella sp. K41-7. The sequence continues at coordinate 2,938,001 of NZ_CM147867.1, read as the reverse complement.
CGCTCAACGCCTCGAACTACAATACCGACACAAATGCGCTGAAGGACGCCGGTTCATCCACGACGACACTCACGGTTGACGGCAATATCTCCCGGGGCGGACGCATCGCGCTGGGAACCTACGCCGATACGACCACCGATCAGATCCGCGTGACAGGCAATTTCTCCGGTGATGACTATGATCTGGCGCTCTACGGTCTCAATCACCTCGACACACCTGACGAACGCACGCTGATCGCGATAGACGGCACCTATTCGGCTGCAATCGGTGACGTCTACGGACTTGGCAATACCGCCAATCCGCTGATCGTCAACAGTGTCCGCGAGACATCCAATGCGGTGATCCTGGCAACGTCGCTCGACATGGTGCCGATCAGCGGCACGCTTGGCGGCATCTATGCCACGCAGGCCTTCACCGGCCTCACCACAAACCGGTTTGATGACAGCTATGTTACCGCGGTCGATGGTGCGCAGAAGGGTTGCGGTGCGGGCAGCTACACCCGTATGAATGGCGGCACCCTCGAAGTCGCCTCAACGGCATCGTCGGCCGGTTCCGCTTCCGCAAAAACGAACTCAAACACCACTTTCGGGGGTGTTGAACTCGGTATCGATTACGGATGTTTTGATCTCGGACAGAACGGCGGGCAGGTTAACTTCGGCCTCCTCGGCGGCTTGAGCTCCGGTTCGGTCAGCAGCAACGATACGGTCGCCGGCATCGGCTACAGCGGGCTGAGCAAGTTCGACCAGCAGTATTTCGGTGCCTATGCTTCGTATTTTGCCGGACCGTTCATTGCCGAATTGCGCACGACCTATGGCCAGACATCCTATGACATCAACCAAATGCGTCTGGCACCGGGTCTTTCGACCACGGTCTTCGACCAGGACGGTTTCGATGCTGACCAGTACACGGCATCCGGATATCTGGGCTACAGCTTCGACATGGATCGCCTTTCGCTGATGCCTTCGGTGGGCCTGTCCTATTCGAACAGCAGCTTCAACGATGATCTGCGGGTGGCCAGCGGTTCACCGGCGCGGATTTCGTTCGGCGACATGGAAACCCTTGTCGGGTCGATCGGTCTTGCGGCCTCGACATCGTTCATTCTTGAGGACAATAACGGCACCATCGAGCCATTCCTTGCCGGCACCTACTACAACAACTTTGCTGATGATCCGACGTCCAATTATGTCTCGTCTGCGGGTATCCGGACGCCGATCACCACATCGACGGTGGACAGCTACGGCGAAGTAAGCGTTGGCTTCAACTATCTGGCGCCAGCGATTGGTAATATGCGCCAGCTTTCCAGCCAGCTGCGAGCCGATTTCCCGGTTGGTGACGATGTTTCGGGCGGGCAGGTCTCGCTGTCTGTGCGCGTCCAGTTCTAGGCTAAGCTTGCGTAGGTCGGAGCCGGAAGACGATCAACACGTCGATGGCAAAGCAGAATAGAAATGTGACTGGCGGTGCGTGATGCGCCGCCAGTTTTTTTGCTTATGGTGGGTAATTTGGCCACCCTGAGCCGCCGTCAGGCTGATGATTGCGAATGTGTATCGTTGGGGCGGGCTTGTGCTTTTCCCGAAAATCCTGCCGGAACTTTATACGATATCTTGACTTCTGGTGCAGACCGGAAAGAATGGTTCGAAAGCCTTTCGGGAGGACAAAATGGCTCCAATCAAGCTTGAGAACGTTTCAAAGAGTTTCGGGAACGTCAATGTTATCAATGATATCTCGCTTGCGGTGGAAGCCGGCGAACTTATGGTGTTTCTCGGGCCTTCTGGATCTGGAAAATCGACGCTGCTGCGCATGATCGCCGGGCTCGAGACCATCGACAGCGGTGCATTGATGATTGATGACGTCCGCAGTGAAAATCTCGCACCGGGCCAGCGCAATGTCGCGATGGTGTTCCAGAACTATGCGCTCTATCCGCATATGACAGTGCGCGACAACATGGCGTTTGGTCTGCGCAATATCGGTATGAGCGCGGATGAGATCGACGCCCGCGTGCAGGAAGCCGCGCGCATGCTGGAGATGGTAGAGCTGCTGGAACGGCGACCCGCCCAGCTCTCCGGCGGTCAGCGCCAGCGCGTGGCAATCGGCCGGGCAATCGTCAAGGAACCAAAAGCCTTTCTGTTTGATGAGCCGCTCTCCAACCTCGATGCGGCGCTGCGCGTCAGAACCCGTGTCGAGCTTGCCCAGTTGCACAATCGCATGAAGGCGACGATGATCTATGTGACCCACGACCAGACCGAGGCGATGACGCTCGCCGACCGGATCGTGGTGCTCAACAATTGCCGGATCGAGCAGATCGGTACGCCGATGGAGGTGTATTTGCGGCCCGCCTCACGCTTCGTGGCGGGGTTTGTCGGTTCGCCGGGCATGAATTTCATTGAGGTCGATCTCGCCGGAGACGGCACGCAGATAGCGCGTCTCAATGATGGTTCTGCGTTGAAGGTTGATATCCCCGAGATGGCACCCGGGCGCTACGAGATGGGTGTTCGCCCTGAAGCCATAAGGGTGGTGGAGGATGAGAACGCAGAAGAGGTCACCACCACGGCGACGGTCGGCGTTGTCGAACGGCTCGGTGAACGGACCTTGCTGTACTGTACCCTTGCCGATGGAACCGAGTTGATCGCTACCGACAGCGGGCGTTCCGAGACCAGAACCGGCGATCAGGTCCGTCTCGCCTTTGACGCGACCGCACTTCATCTCTTTGATGAAGCGGGGAATGCCTACCACGTGCATTGATCCGCTTCACCCTCTGATCTTCGAAGCAACAACGCCGAGGCGCAAGGCCTCGGCGTTGTTGTTTAATCATAACAGGAAGTGCAAGCGGAGTTGGTGCCGATCTATCCCTTTATGCCGGCGGACAGCGTGATGGCCTCGGTCACCTTGCGCTGGAAGATGAGATAGGCGACCGCGACAGGAAGACCGGCCAGAACGGCTGCGGAAAGTTCCCGGGCATAATAGACGCCGAAGGCATCATTGACCTGGGTGATGCCGACCGTGATCGTCATCATCTCGGTCTTGGTAACCGCCAGGAACGGCCACAGAAACGCATTCCACGACCATATAAAGGTGACGATAGCGAGCGCGGTGGTGACGCCCCAATTCATCGGCATATAAATGCGCGTGAGGATGCGCCATTCGGAGGCATTGTCCATCGCCGCCGCCTCGCGGAAATCCTTCGGCACGTTGTCGAAGAACTGCTTGTAAACGATGATGACCACCGGATGGATCAACTGCGGCAGAACGATCCCGGCCCAAGTGTTGATGAGGCCAAAACGTGCCATCAGTTCAAAGTGGTTTACGATGAGTACCTGCATCGGCACCATGAAGCTTGCCAGGATAAGCCACCACAGAACCCGTCGGAACGGGAATTCGAGCTGCGAAATCGCATAGCCGCAAAACAGAGACGAACCAACGGTCAGCACCGTGATGGCGACCGCGGTGACGATGGAATTCACATACCAGATGCCGATCTGGGTTTGCGTGAGCGCGGCATAATAATGCGAAAAGGTCAGGTTTTCCGGCCATAATTCGATATAGCGGCGCACCACCTCGTCTTCCGGCTTCAGTGAGGAGATCACACCCCAATAGAGCGGAAAGGCCCATAGGATTGCGACAAGGATCGTCAGCAGTGTGATCACGAGGCCAACGAGGTTCAGGCGTTTTGCTGTTGTTGCAGTCATCATGCCCGCCCCTTTGAAAGCCGTGTGAGCTGGAAATTCAGCACGGATACCACGATGACGAGGATGAACAGCACAACGGCCGCCGCAGCGGCGCGGCCACCCTGGTCATACTGGAAGGCCCGCTGAAACACGTAATAGACCAGCACCAGATTGTCGTTTGGTCGTCCGCCGACCGAAAACAGATAGACCTGGTCGAAGATCTTCAACTGCAAGATCAGCTGGATCGTCAGGACCAGCGCCGTCACCGGCCACATCAGCGGCCATGTCAGCTGCCGGAATGTCGTCAGGCGCGATGCATTGTCGAGCGCTGCCGCCTCGTAGATTTCGACGGGAATGGAGCGGAGCCCGGCCAGGAAAAGCAGGATCGAAAAGCCGGCAGTCCACCATATCGTGATAACGCCGACCGCCGGCATGAACCAGACTGTCGATTTGAACACCGGTACCCGATCGACACCCAGCATGTCGAACACATACATGGCGATGCCGAACTGGAAGTTCAGCGTCCAGTCCCAAATCAGATAGACCACCGAAACCGGCAGAATATAGGGCAGGAAGAACAGTGCCAGAACGAGGGCCTGCAGCCGGCCTTTCAGGCGGCTGACGCCCAGTGCGATGGCAAAGGCAACCAGGGCGCCTGGAATGACGGTGATGGCGACGAAATAGGCCGTGTTCCAGAACGCGGTGTTGAAGCGCCGGTCACCCCAAAGGCGGGTATAATTATCGAAACCGACAAACTCGCCGCTACCGATCAGCGGCGCATTCTGAAACGACGTGATGAACAGCCGGATGGTCGGATAGACAAAGATCAATCCGTAAATGGCGACGAACGGAGCGATCAATAGCAGAGCGACAATCGCTTCGTTCCGTTTGTTGCGGAGCATGATGGGCCTCGGAAAAACGTGCAGCTGTCGGGCGAAATGGTCGCCAGCGGTAGAGCAGGTCCGGCAAAAATAAGCACCAATTGTGCGTCCGGACCTGCGTCAATCAAGAGGCCGATGTGTGTCTGAGGTTCTATGAAATGCAGACACACATCAATGCCGCTGACCCTCAACGATCATTGCAGATCGTTGAGCTCGTATTTGATTTCTTCCACCGCCTCGGCCGGCTCCATCTCGCCGTTGAGGGTCGGGACGAAATAGGTGGACATCACGTCATAGATCGGCCCGGCAACGCCTGCGAGCGTCGATTTGGGGTCGAAGATCATGTTTTCCGTCACGCTTGAATAGGTGGCGTTCGGCTGCATGGCCTGGTAGTCCGCCGATTGCGTGACAGGGCCATAAGCCGGGATATGGCCGGCGGTTGCCCAGAACAGCGAGTTTTTCGCCATCCACGAAATCACCTCCAGCACGGCGGTCTTCTTCTCCGGGCTCATGTCCTTGCCTGCATTGGCGGGAATGGCAAATGTGTGGCTGTCTGCGTAGGTTGCGGGATGGTCGAAGATCACCGGAAGCTCGACAGCGCCCCACTCAAACAATTTGCCCTGATCCTTCAGGTCGATCATCGTCGGAACTTCCCAGACACCGTTGATCATCATCGGTGATTCACCGGAGGTGAACAGCGCAACGGTCGCGGGATAATCGGTATAGGTGGTCTGCAGGCCGTCATTGGTCCAGCCCTGAAGTACGCCCAGCGCGTTCTCCAGCTTTTCGGCGTTGTCGCCAGCGAGGAACTCGCCATCGGTCATCAACTCTCCGTCTTGCTGGCCCACGAGGGAATAGACGGTGCGGAACATGAAGGTGCCGTCAGCCGTGGTTGAGGCCAGAGGAAACTTGGCGCCTGCCTCCTGGAGGCCCTTCAGCGTGGCTTCAAAGCCTTCGCGGGAATCAAGGCCTTTAGGCTTGCCGTCCTCCGTCAGCAGACCCGCTGCGGCCAGCGCGTCCTTGTTGTAGTAGAGCACGATCGGATGGGTATCGAACGGAACGGCGTACTGCTTTCCGTCCACTGTCACCGCGTCCCAGGTCGCGGATGCGTAATCGGCTTGCGAAAGGCCCATTGTCGACCAGTCATCGGGCGTGATCTGCTGCAGAATGCCCTGGCTGACGGCAAGCGGAATACGGCTTGCATGATAGGTCATGATGTCGGGACCTTCGCCGATCGCGGCAGAGGTGCGGACCTTGGCATAGAAGGGCGTACCCCATTCCAGCGTCGTCGCGTCGATGGTGATGTCACCTTCGTGCGCGGCGTTGAACTCAGAGATCAGCTGTTTCATGCGAACGCCGTCGCCGCCGCTGAGAAAGTCCCACCAGGTAACTGTTTCCTGGGCCTGTGCGGCGGTGGCAAACACACCCGCCGCGACAATCGCGCCCATGGCTACACCGAATACTTTCGCCATCTTATTCTCCTCCTCGTTTCAATACGGCCTCCCGCCGTATGGTTGGAACTTCCGGAGTGCCGCATCGCATTCAAGAAAGATGCGGCGCACCGGCATTCTTCGAAATCACGCATTAATGCGAACGTGGCACTCCCCTGCCTGATGCGTTATAGCGTTACCCGGATCATCGAATAGGAGTAGGGGGAACCGTAACCGAAACCTTGCCGCCTGAAAGGCTTGCGCCATCCTGCTTTACGGGTTTCACGTTTCCCGGGTTCTCCCTGGTATTCACCGCTTCGAGATCGTCATGCTTGATCAGTGTGTGCTCGACCGATTTGGCATCGCCGAACCGCTCAAGCGCGAGATCGATCGTCATGGACTCTTCTCCGTGACGGTTGATCGCAAAGAAAGTCAGTGTGCCTTCGTCTGCATCGTGAACGCCTGTAATGTCGAGATAGCGCACATTCGCCGCGATATCTGCATTGTAGGTTTCGCAATCGACATCAAGGGCGAGCGCTGTTCCCCGTCCGTAACGCGAGGCGAACTGGAACGGGTAGTAGATCGTCTGTCTCCAGGCAGCGCCGCCAGGCGCCGTCATGATCGGCGCGATCACGTTGACGAGTTGTGCGATGCAGGCGATGCTCACAACATCGGAACGCCGGATGAAGGTGTTGAGGATGCAGCCGACCTGCAGCACGTCCTCGAAATTATAGATATCCTCGAGAAGCACCGGCGCGTGCGGCCAATCCCACTCCTTCATTCGCTGTTCGTCTGCCTCGCGCTCATGATACCAGACATTCCACTCATCGAAAGAGATCTTTACGTCTTTCTTTGAACGCTTCTTGGCTTTTACATAGTCGATCACGCCGCTGACCGAGCCGATATAACGGTCAAGCTTCTCCGGAAGTGCCAGGTATTCGCGCGTATTCTTCTCGTAATTCATGAAATACATGTGCAGCGAAATATAGTCGACCTGATCATAGGTCTCGTCCAGAACCGTCGCCTCCCACTGCGGGAAGGTCGGCATTTCCGAATGGGACGAGCCGCAGACAACCAGTTCAAGCTTGTCGTCGAAGGACCGGATCGCCTTGGCGGTTTCATTGGCGAGGTGGCCGTATTCGGCGGCGGACTTGTGGCCGACCTGCCAGGGGCCGTCCATCTCGTTGCCAAGGCACCAGAGTTTGACGTTCCACGGATCAGCCTGGCCGTTCTTGCGGCGCAGGTCGGACCAGTAGGTGCCACCCGGGTGATTGACATATTCGACGAAATTGCGCGCAGCATCGAGCCCGCGTGAACCGAGATTGACGGCGAGCATCATTTCGGTGTTGGCGGCTTCCGCCCATCGTGCGAATTCGTGGATGCCGACCTGGTTGGATTCAGCCGTTCTCCAGGCAAGGTCGAGACGGGTGGGGCGTTCGCTCTGTGGGCCGATCCCGTCTTCCCAGTTATAGGCCGAGACGAAATTGCCGCCTGGATAGCGGCAGATCGGGGTATCGAGTTCGCGGACAAGATCGATGACATCGCGACGCATGCCGTTTTCGTCCGCTGTGGGATGGTCAGGTTCGTAGATGCCGGTGTATACTGCCCGCCCGAGATGCTCGAGGAACGAGCCATAGAGCCTTGGGTCTATTGTGGAAATGGTGAAGTTCTTGTGCGCGGTAACGCGGGCCTGCATGTTCTCTCCTCCGAAATCTAATTCTTGGTATAAACCAATATTTCTGGATAATAAAGACCCGATCAATCCTTTCGTCAAGCGGCTTTTCGAAGGTCGGTGTTGTTCGGGTGAACTTTCGTTCAGTCGCTATTTGGTGGTCAGGCGCAGAACGATATCCTGATCGTAATTGCCAAAGCCCTTGCCGAAAATGTTGATGCCGCCGGGGTGGCGGGCATCCTCGCGCACACTTACGGCTAGGCGGATCGAATGCCGTTGAGCGAGCTTGAGATCGTCGAGACAGACATCGGACATCTTGACACCGTCGACATAGGAGCCGGCAGGTGTTACGCGGAAACGCTTGAGCATGCCGTATTGCGAGCCGTTCAGCTTCCACCAGTCCGGGGTAAATACGCCACGACGGTCGCCGAAATCGCCGGGCGAGGTCCACTGTCCGATATCGACGCCATTGATGGTGATGGTGATGTCCGACGGCCAGTCCGGATTGGTTCCCGGCATTTCGGATGAAAGTTCCATCGAGAATTCGAGCTCGGTGATTTCGCGGTTGTCGAGCCGGGCGTTGTTTGGAAACTGGTATTCAACCGAACCGCGCGTGAACCAGATCAGTCCCGCCTTCATCCGTGCCGGATCGAGGAAGCTGTCGGGCACGTCCAGAAGTCCTATAATGCCTTCGTCGGTACACAGTCCGCATGGTGCGCTCACATCGAAGGCAGTGTAGAGCCCGACGGGCATGGCGACCTCGATGCCGTCATTGCGGCGTTCTTCCGTCGCATCGCCGAACACAATCGCGATCTCATCGTAGATGTTGGTGCAGACTTTCTGGTTGCCCTTGCGCGCACGCTGGCTCTCTGTGCGGATCAGGCCGGCATCCTCCAGCAATTGCACGCTCAGCGACACCGTCGACTGCGGAAGGTTCAGAATTTCGCCGATTTCCTTGACGTTCAGTGCACCTTTGCGGCGCAGCAGCTTGAGGACAGCGACGCGCGCTGGCGCTGCAAGCCCCTTGATGACATGGAAATCCTTTTCAGGATCAACGACGAGAAAGTTACGTGGCATGGGTGTTCACTGCTGGGAGGCTGTTGTCAGAAAACTTTCATATCAGGATTCTTGGCTCGGTCAAACACCAATGGAAATGGGCGTAAAGCGGTCATGCAGTTCGGCGCTTGGCCGGAAACAGACCGGTACTCCATCACGCAGCAACAGAAAGCCCCCGCAACAAGGGCGGGGGCTTTCACAGGATCGCATCAGGGCTGAAGCCTGTTAATATACTTCTATTGTCTGCGGGAAGGTCAAACCGGTTACGGTTTTACCACCTGAAAGCCGCTCAGCATCCGCCAGTCTGCGGGAAGTTTTCTGCGCTCGCCGGTCAACTCAACTCTGGTTTTCAGTTTGATGTCACCGCTCGATGCACCGATCATCAGCGTGAAGAAACCGGGTTCAACAACACGGAAGCCTTCATAGCCGGTGAAGTTCAGCATGTCGGTGGGCACTTCAAAGGTCAGCCGTGCGCTTTCGCCGGGTTTCAGGTCAAGCTTGCCGAAAGCCTTCAGTTCCTTGACCGGTCGCACCAATGTAGCGATCTCGTCGCGAACATAGAGCTGAGGCACAGCAATGCCTTTGCGATTGCCAGTGTTTGTGACTGTAAATGACAGTCGCACGGTGCCCGTTTCAATATCGACAGTCTCGCTTTCCAGCGCCACATCGGAAAAGTCGAAGCTCGTGTAGGAGAGGCCATGACCGAAGGGATAGCGGCTGCCGAAATGCCGCGCAATCGGCGTGCCGGAACTCTTGAAGCTGTGATTGTAGAAATAGGGTGCGGCGCCGACATTATGCGGGATCGACAGCGTCAGCCGGCCGGAAGGTTCCACCGCGCCGGTTAGAACGCTTGCAAGCGCGGTGCCGCCCTCCTGGCCGGAGAAGAAGGTCATGACCTGGGCTGCGATCCTGTCTTCCGCGCCACCGAGATTGTATGGGCGGCCCGAGGAGATGACGGCGATCACCGGCTTGCCGGTTTCAATCACAGCATCAAGCAGTTTCTGCTGCACACCGGGCAGTTCCAGCGTGTCGGTATCGGAGCCTTCGCCCACCGTGCCGGTCTGGAAAATGCCGGAAAGGTCGCCGACGCAGACGATGGCGACGTCGGCATTCCTTGCCGCTTCCACGGCGCTCGGGATCATATCGACCCGCGTGGAAAGCGAGGAGGCCTGTTCCAGCGAGGTGCTGTCATCAACATCGCCGGGAAAGACCGGGGCGCCTGCCTTGCGCTCGTCGAGGATGTTGCAGCCTCGTGCATAGATGACATTTTTGGCCCCGAGCTTCGCTCTGAGACCCGCCAGCGGTGTGACGACGCTTTCGATCTCTTCCTGGGCCTCGTTATGGATCAGGTGCACGGGGAAGGCGTAGTCGCCGAGAAGCGCCAGCGGATCGTCCGCAGTCGGGCCGATGACGGCGACCTTCTGGTTTGCAGCAAGCGGCAGAATGCCGTTATTGTCGAGAATGGTGACCGACTGTTCAGCCGTCTGCCGGGCGACCTCGACGTAGTCACGGCGCTGGAGCACGATCTTGCCGTCGTCGGCGTAGGGCTTTTCGAACAGGCCAAGCCGGAATTTCTCCTTCAGCACACGACCGACGATCTCGTCGATCTTTGCCTCTGTGATGAGACCGCGCTCAAGCGCTTCCTTCATATCCTTGGCGCAATCATCCCCGGGCAGTTCGATATCAAGGCCGGCATTGAAGGAAAGTGCGGCCGCCTCGGCCCGGTTCTCGGCGATGCCGTGATGCTGATAGAGCAGGCTGACGCCGACATAATCGGCGACGACCAGACCGTCAAAGCCCCAGTCATCGCGCAGCACCTTGGTCATCAGGTGATGTGAGGCATGGACGGGTTCGCCGTCGATATCGTGATAGGCGGGCATCACCGAACCGGCATTGGCGAGCTTCACCGCCATTTCGAAGGGCAGCATGAACATGTCGTTCAGCTCGCGCCAGCCCATATGGACCGGGGCATGGTTGCGCCCGCCTTCGCTGGCGGAATGGCCCGCATAGTGTTTCAGCGTCGCCAGAACTCCGCGATCCTCGCCCTGCAGGCCTTTGACATAGGCCGAGGCGATCACACCTGTCAGATACGGGTCTTCGCCGATGCTTTCCTCGGTCCTGCCCCAGCGGGCATCGCGAGCGACATCGAGCACCGGGGCAAGCCCCTGATGGCAGCCGATGGCACGCGATTCCTGGCCAATCGCCGCACCGACCTTCTCGACCAGCTCCGGATTGAAGGTTGCGCCAAAGGAGAGCGAGGACGGAAACAGCGTCGCACCCTTGATCATCAGGCCGGACAGGCACTCCTCATGCGACATCACAGGAATGCCGAGTCGGGTTTCCTCAACCATGAACTTCTGCAGCGCGTTCAGTGCGCGCACGCCTTCGGCCGCATCGATGCTACGGGTGCCGAGCGGCCGGGTGACCTGGCCGAGGCCGGAGGAGAGCATGGCCTTCAGCGTATCCGGATCGGTGGAGCCGGTGAACTGGTCGGAGCGCGTCTGGTGGTTGCCATCCTCAGACAGAAACAGCCAGACGGCATGTAACTGCCCGACCTTTTCCTCGATCGTCATGCGGGCGAGAAGGTCTGCAACACGCGCATCAACCGGTTGGGATGCGTCTTTATAGAAGGGAGTGTTGTGTGTATTGTTCATCTTACTCATTCCGTGTTCAAACCGCGTCAGTGGAGCTGAGCTCATGCGGGCCGGGCACGCTCGGCAGATAGTCCAATGCCTCGCCGTCGGCATCGAAGAGATGGCAGGCCGCCGGCTTGACGAAGAAAGCCATGGGCTTCTCCGGGACCTTTAAAACATCCTCGGCGACCTTGGCGATGATCGGCGTTTCCGTGCTTTCATTGAGGTAGAGGTGGCTGTATTCACCGAAATTCTCAACAGCCCGGACCTTGCGGCGGATCACCTGCTCGCTGGTGTCATCATCAACCGGGTGCATATGCTCCGGACGTACGCCGAGTGTCAGCTCTGCGCCGCTGGCAAGGCCATCGGTTGTGACGGGAACCTTAAGGCTTTCACCGGTTTCAAGCTTGATAACCGCTCCGTCCGCATCGGCGCTTTCCAACGTCACCTTCAGGAAATTCATTGAAGGGGAGCCGAGAAAGCCTGCAGCAAACAGGTTTGCAGGACGGTGGTAGAGTTCGAGGGGCGCGCCAACCTGGGCAATGCTCCCCTTTTTGGTGACATCCGGCCCGGCGCGCAGCAGCACGATCTTGTCGGCAAGCGCCATGGCTTCCGTCTGGTCGTGGGTCACGTAGATCATGCTGGCTTCGGGGTAGTCGTTGTGCAGATTGGCGATTTCGGACCGCATGTGGACACGCAGCGCCGCATCAAGGTTCGACAGCGGTTCATCGAACAGGAAGACGGCGGGTTGGCGGACGATGGCGCGGCCAATGGCGACGCGCTGGCGCTGACCGCCGGAAAGCTGCTTGGGCCGGCGATCCAGCAATGGCTCAATCTGCAGCATCCGTGCAGCCTCGTTGACCCGCCTTTCAATATCCGCCTTCGGCGTCTTGGCCTGTTTCAGACCGAAAGCCATATTCTCGTAAACACTCATATGCGGATAGAGCGCGTAGTTCTGGAACACCATCGCCACGCGGCGCTCGGCCGGCGGCACATCGTTCATGATCTCGCCGCCGATCGTCAGCGCACCTTCAGTGGTTTCCTCGATGCCGGCAATCATTCTAAGAAGCGTGGACTTGCCACAGCCGGACGGACCAAGAAACACGCAGAACTGGCCGTCTTCTATGTTGAGATTGATGTCGTGCAGGACGGTGAGCTTGGCGAAGCGTTTTTCGACGTTTTCGAGAATAATCTGTGTCATTGTTGTTACTCCGGTTCCATCAGCCCTTGAGCGAGCCGGCCATCATGCCGTTGACGATCTTTTCCTGACCGATGGCGTAGACGATGATCAAAGGCAGGGCGGAAAGCGTGACGACGGCCATGATGGCGGGGACATTCGAGGCGTACTGGCCCTGGAAATCCCAGACTGCCAGCGGCAGCGTCCGCCTGTCGGTCGAAGAGGTCAACACATAGGCGAAGACAAATTCGTTCCACAGCATGATGCCGTTATAGATTGCAACTGTGGAAAGGCCGGGCCCTGAAAGGGGCAGGAAGATCTTCCAGTAGACTTTGAAGGGGCCGCAGCCATCAAGCTTGGCAGCTTCTTCCAGCTCTTTGGGGACCTGTCGCATGAATTCCGTCAGAATGAACACCGAGATCGGCAGGCTGATGGCGACATAGGGACCGATCAGGCCCGCCGGCGTGTCATAAAGCCCCATCGAGCGGGTCATCAGATAGACGGGCACGAGCGTGACATGAAGCGGCACAATCATACCGGCGATGATCAGCGCGAACAGGCTGTCGGAGAATTTGAATTTCAGCCGGGCCAGCGCATAGGCGGCCATCGAGGAAAACAGCATGATGATGACGACCGAAGTCGAGATCACAAACAGGCTGTTTCTGAGGTAGATCAGGAACGAGCCCTCAAGCACCTCGATATAGTTGGAAAGATTAAAGCTTTCCGGTAGCGCCCAGAATGGCTTGATAAAGGTTTCCTGCTGCGTCTTCAGGCTCATGAACGCCACGAAGATGAAGGGCAATGTGGTGACTGCCAGCCAGAAGAGGCCGAGCACCGGTATGGCAACGCGCGAGACCTTGAAGCCTTGTTTCTTTCTCATCGGATCAGACCTCCGTCTCGAACCGCTTGGACAGACGGAAAGCGACTGAAGCGATTACGGTGATGATGATGAACATGGCGGCGGCGACCGTGGTGCCGTAGCCGAGCTCGAAGGAGGCGAAGACCTGCTTGTACATATAGCTTGCCATCACCTGTGAGGCATTTTCCGGCCCGCCTTCGGTCATGACGTAGATCAGGTCGAAATAGCGCATCGAGCCGATGGTCGCGAGCAGCACGGCTGTGCGGAACGTGCCTTGCAGATGCGGCAGTTTCAACCGCCAGAAGATGGTCGTCTGGGACGCGCCGTCGAGCCTTGCCGCCTCGGTGATTTCACGCGGGAAAGAGGCGAGGCCGGCCAGGAACAGCACCATGTAAAAGGGGATGTTCTGCCACAGCACGACCGCAATGACCGATCCCAGCGCGTAGCGCGGATCGCCAAGCCAGTCATGCGCCCAGCCGTAAAGCCCCATGGCGTCCAGAACTGAATTGATCGGGCCGAAATTCGGATCGTAGATATTCTTGAACAGAACCCCGAGGGCAACGGAGGACATCAACAGCGGGATGAAATAGAGGATTTTGAGGATCCGCGAGCCCTTGCTGGCCTCGTCCAGAACCACGGCCAGAACCAGCGCGATCGGCAATTGAACGATAATGGAGAACAGCGCCAGCAGGATGTTGTTCCACGCCGAATGCCAGAACACGCTGTCATGCATCAGCCGGACCCAGTTATCCATGCCGACGAAGCGGGCCGTGTCCCCAAGGCCGTTCCAGTTGACAAAGGAAAGCCGGAAACTGGAAACGAGCGGGTAGAGCAGGTAGACCGCCAGAAATATGACCGCCGGCGCCATGAAGATAATGGGGGCTGCCTTTTGGGCCAGAACCCATTTCTTTCGCTGCCTTTGCCGGTCGGCCGCCGTCCGCGTTATCGCCGTGGACATGTTGTTTCCTTTCTCTCGTCTTATTTCCGGTAAACCCGGGAAAAAGACACAAGCAGCCTCTCGGTCGCCGCCGGTAAAGGCGGCGACCGGTGCGGGGCGTATGCAATACGAACGCCTCGGGAGGTTTGGAGTTAAGTGTTCTCGGCCGTTACTGCTTGGCTTCGGCCTGAGCGGCCTGTTCCATTTCGGCGGCGGCTTCTTCCGGCGTGATCGAGAGGCCGAAAAGCTGCTGGACCGTATCCTTGTGGACCTCGCCGACGGCCGGCGGCAATTCCTGATCGTACCAGAGCTGAACGCTGCCGGCTTCGCCGACGACGTCCAGAACCTTGTTCAGGAAGGGGTCTTCCGTGGTGATACCCTTCAGAGGCATAACACGCTGATCGGCCAGGCGATCCTTCGCCGACTGATCATCGGTCATCGACATCAGGAGATCAAAGGCTGCGTCCTTGTAGGGGCATTCCGCCGAGATCGAAAGAAAGTTGTCGCCGATCGTGCCCGCAACATTGCTTGGATCGCCTTTTCCACCGGGCACGGACGGGAAGGTGAAAAAATCGACCTTCTTGGCAAATTCCGGGTTTTCGTTGCGGATTGTCGCCATTTCCCAGCTACCCATCAGTTCCATGGCAGCACGGTTGGCGTAAAGCAGGCGGCGGGAGCCGCCGACATCGTAGTCGAGGCCGTTATAGCCTCTGGCGAAGGCGTTGGCCTTGACCAGTTCCTGCAGGCGCTCGCCCGCCTCTATGAAGGCAGGATCCTCAAACGAACCGCCCTCTTCACCATAGGCGGCCTTCTGGAAGACTTCCGGTCCGCCGATACGGTCGGCCAGCAGCACGAAATACATCGATCCCGGCCATTTGTTCTTGTTGGCCAGCGCGAAGGGGGCAATGTTGTTTTCGTTCAAGACCGTGATGACATGCATCAGGTCATCCCAGGTTTCCGGTGGAGTCAGCCCAAGATCGTCGAAGATTTCGGTGTTGTAGAAAATCGCGGCAATCGTCGTGTTTTCAGCCGGAATGCCATAGATATTGTCATCGAAGGTGACGGCCCCGAAGCTTGCGGGCACAAACCGGTCTTTGAACGCGGCATGATCTTCCAGATAGGGCGTCAGGTCGACAACCTGGCCGGAATCGACATATTCCTTGAGCGGGCCGCCGCCCCAGGAGGCAAAGACGCAGGGAGGCTCATTGGCGCCGAACGCAATCTTCAGTTTGGTCTTGTAGGCGTCGTTGGCAAAGTGCAGATCCTCGACGACATAGCCAGGATGGGTCGCTTCGAAGCGATCCATGCCGGCGCGGACGATGCCGGCGGTTGCCGTATCCGAGCGCAGATCCCATGACGTGATCGTCTTGGTGTCCTGAGCCTGAGCGGCCAGAGGCAAGAGCGCGGCAATGGCTGCTGAGCCCAAAAGACGGGTGAAAGTTCCGGTCGGTTTGAATTGCATTGTGTCCTCCCATTGCAAGTCAGTTCTATGTCTTACGATATGAGATACGTTACCGGTAACGGTACGTAGTGTCAATCTTGTTTCGTTACGGAGATCAGGGCGCATGACTGGCAGGCCGCGCCAAGGGAAAATACCTTGTCCGGCCAGGTAAATGTGGCTCTGTCGCTATTGTGACAAAATTGTGCTAGTCGAAGCATCGCCCTTGCGGAATGTAGGGCCTCGGCAAACGAAGAAGGGGAATGGTGTTGGTCCGTTCGGTATCTTTTGCGATGCCTCAGTCGCTACACCGGCAAACCTGCGCCAGGGGGAGATAGTGTGGCGGTGAAGAAGCGCGCGGCCACGCTGGCCGAGATAGCAAAAGTTGCGGGTGTTTCCCGGATGACGGCCTCACGGGCTCTCAACAACCAGCCCGGCGTTTCGGCCGAAACGCGCGAGGACATTCTGCGCATTGCAGATGAGATGGGCTACTCTGTCAATCCGTTTGCCCAGAAGCTGGCCAATGGCCGCTCACGCATTATCGGCGTGATGGCCGAACTGCATGCGCCGTTTACCAGCGACATC
The DNA here is from genome assembly GCF_055808365.1 of Martelella sp. K41-7. Taxonomy (NCBI): domain Bacteria; kingdom Pseudomonadati; phylum Pseudomonadota; class Alphaproteobacteria; order Hyphomicrobiales; family Aurantimonadaceae; genus Martelella; species Martelella sp. K41-7. The sequence continues at coordinate 2,921,671 of NZ_CM147867.1, read as the reverse complement.
GTGCTCGGTATCAGCGGTGCAGCCAAAAGCGCCGGCTACGAAGCGCTGGTCTACTCACTTCCCGATCGCGACAGCACGGCGCCAAGCAGTGTGGCGAGCTTGCTGCAGCAAATCGCAGGCGGCATCATCGCGATCCTGCCTTACGAGGCGAGCTATCTGGAACAGATCACCAGCGCGGGCCTGCCGGTGGTGACGATCGACACGCTTTATGATGACCCGCTCTTTCCCGCGGTCGATGGCGACAGCTATCAGGGCGCGAGGCTTGCGGTGCGCCATCTGGCGGATCTCGGGCACCGGCGTATCGGTTTCATCACCGGTGACAATCGCCTGCGTTCGGCCCGTGAGCGGATGGCGGGTTATAGCGATGCCGCCGCCCAGTTTGGCCTGGACAGGGATCCCGCGCTGATCGTTAACGGCGATTTCCTGCAGAAAAGTGGCTTTGATGCCGCCAAACAGCTGCTGGCGCTGATACAGCCTCCGACCGCCATTTTTGCCGCCAACGATATCAGCGCACTCGGCGCCAGCCAGGCGCTGCGCGAGAAGGGGGTGAGGATACCAGAGGATATGTCGCTGATCGGCTTTGATGACATTGCCATTTCGCAGCAGATGCACCCGCCGCTGACCACCATCAGGCAGCCACTGCGTCAGATCGGCCGGTCGGCGATGAATACATTGCTGGCCCGCATTGGCGGTCTCGATGCGCCCAGCAACCGCATCACGCTGCCGACCGAACTGGTCGTGCGCCAATCGACTGCTCCGCCGCATAAGTTGTGACTCGGGGGCGGTTATTGAACACCGTGCGAACGGGTAATCGGACGTGTCAGCCCGCCGGTACCAATGGGGCGGGCATCTCACTGGTTTTCTCGGCCGCCTTACAGATATCGGCAATGACGCAGGCCGGGCAATCCGGTTTGCGGGCCTTGCAAACGTAGCGCCCGTGCAGGATCAGCCAGTGATGGGCGTGAAACAGATAGTCCGGCGGAATGATCTTTTCGAGTTTTGCCTCCACCGCGTCCGGTGTCTTTCCCGGCGCAAGGCCGATGCGGTTGGAGATGCGGAAAATATGGGTATCGACGGCAATCGTGGCTTCGCCAAAGGCCATCGACATCACCACATTGGCAGTCTTGCGTCCGACGCCGGGCAGGCTTACCAGTTCTTCGCGCGTTCGGGGCACTTCGCTCCCGAACTCAGTAATCAGGCGCTGGCTGAGTGCGATTACATTTTTGGCCTTGTTGCGGTAAAGCCCGATGGTGCGGATATAGGAGGTCAGCTGCTCCTCGCCGAGTGCCGCCATCTTTTCCGGCGTATCGGCCACAGCAAACAGCGTTTTCGTTGCCTTGTTGACGCCGATATCGGTGGCTTGGGCGGAAAGCGCCACGGCAACCAGCAGCGTGAAGGCGTTGGTATGATCGAGTTCACCCTTCGGCTCGGGCCGCTGCACTGAAAACCGGCGGAAGATCTCCCGGATTTCCTCTTTCGAGTAGGCGGAGCGCGGCGTTGCAGGTTTGCGGACGGTAGCCGGATTTGACTTTTTCGTCCTTTGGGTGCTCACTTGTGGCTTGGCTTTTGTCATTTTCTTTGATCGCTGGCGCTATGACCGATGTGAATGCGTTTGAAGACCGGCCGGTCTTTTCGGCTGAACTTTTCCCCCATCGCTCTCTGGGGCGCAAGGGATTTCGTGTCCTGCTCGCTGTTGCTGCGCTCGGGTTTTTCCCGAATGCGCTCTGGTTTGCCGCCCACGGCGCCTGGCCGATCGCGCTTTACTGCGGGCTTGCCTTCGTCGCGCTTTATGCGGCTTTCAAGCTTTCCTATCGCTCGGCCCGGATGCGGGAGCATGTCTCGGTTTCAAGGCTTGCCGTTTCTGTGCGCAAGGTAACCCCCTCGGGCCGAATGAAAGAGACCCATTTCAACCCGTTCTGGACGCACTTTGCCGTTGATCGCCACGATGAGTTCGGCATTACCGGGATGCGGCTGACGAGCCGCAATGAGCGCCTTGAGATCGGTGCCTTCCTCAATCCGGATGACCGGGAGAGCTTTGCCGTGGCCTTCAGACAGGCACTTGCGACCGTAAAGCAACGGATTTGATCCGCGCGGCAAGAAACGGGTGGCCGCGCGCGCGAAACTCGTGCTTGCTGCTGTCACGAAGGAGCACGACACCGATGAACGCCTTGTTTGAAACCATTTCCGAAAGCGCAGTCGAGATCACTCCGTGCGGAAGTGATTACGATACCGTGCGCAAGGTCATCACCATGATCAGCGAGGAGTATCGCGAGCAGCCGGGGCTCGAGACAATCGCCGAACGGCTCGGCATGTCTCCGACCGGACTGCAGAAGACCTTCACCCGCTGGGCCGGTCTGTCGCCGAAAGCTTTTTTGCAGGCGATCACACTTGATCACGCCAAAACGCTTCTGGGCGCCGAACGGCTTCCGCTGCTCGACACCTCCTACGAACTCGGCCTTTCCGGTCCCGGCCGGCTGCACGACCTGTTTGTCACCCACGAGGCGATGTCGCCCGGCGAATGGAAGAGCGGCGGCGAGGGACTGTTGATACGCTACGGCTTTCACCTCTCGCCCTTCGGCCGGTCGCTGGTGATGATTACCGATCGCGGGCTTGCAGGCGTTGCCTTTGCCGATGCTGGCGGAGAAAGTGCGACTTTCGAGGATATGAGGGCGCGCTGGCCGGAGGCGACCTATGTCGAGGATATCGCAGCAACAGAAGCTTACGCCCGGCGTATATTCGACCCCGAGGAATGGTCTTCAGACCGGCCTCTCAAGGTTGTTCTGATCGGCACGGATTTTCAGGTTCAGGTATGGGAAAGCCTTTTGAAAATACCCTTCGGCAAGGCAAAGTCCTATTCGGACATTGCTGCAGAGATCGGTCGTCCGAAGGCGTCGCGTGCCGTCGGGGCGGCAATCGGTCGCAATCCGGTCTCCTTCGTCGTGCCCTGCCACCGTGCGCTTGGAAAATCCGGCGCACTCACCGGCTATCACTGGGGCCTGACACGCAAACGCGCCATGCTCGGCTGGGAGGCGGGGCAGGCCTGATCCGAGCCGGCCCGCATAAGGCGCAGCATTTCAGCGCTCGGCCGACTTTTCTTGAAATCGTTTGAGCACGGTCAAATCCCAATCTAAATCGATTGATATCTTGCCTTGACTTGGGAAGCGGCGCTTTGCGATAGTCGCTTGCGAAAATCAGCGGCTGTCGGCGCTTGCGTCCGGCGCCGATGTTTGCCAACAGTCATTGAAAGATCACCGTGGCGCGTTAGCCTTCTGGCAGACCTTGCAGAAACGGCGCGAATGCTGCTCGGCAATCGAAATTGAAAGTGGTCCGCAGGCCTTTGCGCCGCGAACCCTAAAACGAAGGATGAGGATCATGGCTTCCAAACTTGACCAATTGCGTGAGATGACGACGGTCGTCGCCGATACCGGTGACATCAAGGCTGTTGCCAAGATCAAGCCGGTCGATTGCACGACCAACCCCAGCATCGTGCTCAAGGCACTGTCGACCGATATGTTCGACGAACAGTTCGCCGCTGCCATCAAATGGGGCAAGACGCAGTCCGGCGACAAGGATGCTGTTGTTGCAGCCGTAGCAAGCCGTCTTGCAATTGATGTCGGTGCCGCGCTCGTTGATCTCGTTCCCGGTCGCGTTTCGACCGAAGTTGACGCGGATCTTTCCTTCAATACGCAAGGCTCGATCGAAAAGGCGCATGAAATCATTGCGGCTTATGAAGAGCGCGGTATCAGCAAAGACCGTATCCTCATCAAGCTCGCCTCGACCTGGGAAGGTATCCGCGCCTGCGAAGTGCTGCAGAAAGAAGGCATCGACTGCAACCTGACGCTGCTGTTCTCGAAATGCCAGGCGATTGCCTGCGCCGATGCCGGCGCGTTCCTGATCTCGCCCTTCGTCGGCCGTATTCTCGACTGGTACAAGAAGGCCACCGGCGAGGACTACACAGCCGAGACCGATCCGGGTGTTGTCTCCGTCCGTTCGATCTACAATTACTACAAGGCAAACGGTATCAGCACCGTGGTCATGGGCGCCTCTTTCCGTAATATCGGTGAAATTGAAGGCCTGGCCGGCTGCGACCGCCTGACGATCTCGCCCAACCTTCTGGAAGAACTCGAAGCCGATCAGGGCAAGCTGGAGCGCAAGCTTTCTCCGGATGCTTTCGAGCCGGAACCCAAGATCGAAATGGACGAGCAGACCTTCCGCTGGATGATGAACGAGGACGCCATGGCGACCGAGAAACTCGCTGAAGGCATCCGCAACTTCGCTGCGGATCTTGGAAAGTTGCGCACGAAAGTGGCAAAAGAACTCGTCGCCTGATCACAAAAAAGTAAGACTGCACAAAAAAACAACCCGGCCCCTGTGGCCGGGTTGTTTTGTTTCGGCTTGTCGATGATTATTCGAGCCTCCTTGGCGGGCTATCCATAAGTATCTGAATCTTATAAAGAATACTAAATTTATATCTGTGGGCGCCTATCCTGATGGGTTTCTATGTGGTGTTTTCAATTCCCTAGGCGTCAATGTTTTGGCGACACTGCGGTTTCCTTTTGACGACTTGTTGGTCGATTGATTAAACCTTAACTCCCGGTCATCGAACGAAACAAAGATGACGCAGGAGTTCATCATGACGAAGATTATCGCATCCGCCGTTCTGGTTTCAGCACTCGCCGCCGCCCCGGCAGCATTCGCCTTCCAGCCCACAGCCATCCCGGAAACCGGCACCTTTACCAAGGCACCCGTCGGCAGCACGGTCACCATCGAAACGACCGGCAAGTTCGGTAACCGTTATCAGAACTATTTCCGCGTCGCAGAAAATGGCGAGCTGGAATTCGTCGTTCAGGACGCCGTGAACTGATTTCCTTTCAAAGAGAGGCAGGGCCGCAAGGCCTTAAACTTCAGGTGCCGGTCGACGGAGCAAAAAAATCCGCACCGGCTGAATTTCACCTCTTGTTAATCAAATGATTAAAACTACATCTGAGCCATCAGAGAAACTCAGTCAGGAGACTGTCATGAAAAAGATTTTTGCATCCGCCGCTCTCGTATCCGTGCTCGCTGCCGCCCCGGCCGCTTTTGCGATCCAGCCTTCGGCCATTCCGGACACCGGCACGTTTACCAAGGCGCCCGTCGGCAGCACGGTCACCATCGAAACGACCGGCAAGTTCGGCAACCGTTACCAGAACTATTTCCGCGTTGGTGAAAGCGGCGAACTCGATTTCGTCGATCAGTACCGCACCAACTGATTCTTATCTCGAAAGAGGTTGGGCAGGGGCCAAGTATTCCCTTTCGCCCGAAGCCTGTAGGTCGAAAAAGCGTGGAGAGTGGACCCTAGCCACCGCGCGCATCGCCCGAAAAGGCCGATTCAATTCACCTCTGAACCATCAGAGAAACTCAGTCAGGAGACTGTCATGAACAAGATTTTTGCATCCGCCGCTCTGGTATCCGTGCTCGCTACCGCCCCGGCCGCTTTTGCGATCCAGCCTTCGGCCATTCCGGACACTGGCACGTTTACCAAGGCGCCCGTCGGCAGCACGGTCACCATCGAAACGACCGGCAAGTTCGGCAACCGTTACCAGAACTATTTCCGCGTTGGTGAAGACGGCAAGCTCGATTTCGTTGATCAGTTTCGCGAAAGCAGCAACTGATCAAGCCCTGACTATCTCTTTCCTGGGCAAAACAGAAAAAGGCGACCGCGATAAGCGGCCGCCTTTTTTATGTGCTCAAGAAGCCGGCCTTACTGCGCTGCCGCAAGTAGAGCGGCCACGAGCCCCTTGGTCGAGGAATCGTGGCCCTCTGCACTTTCGCTTCCCGAGACCACTGGCAGCAGCCCCGTCGCCAGTTCCTTGCCAAGCTCAACGCCCCACTGGTCAAACGAGTTGATACCGAAGAGGACGCCCTCGACGAAGACCCGGTGTTCGTAAAGCGCGATCATGCGGCCCAGGGCGTAGGGCGTTAGTGCATCATAGACGAAAGTGATCGACGGTCGGTTGCCGGAGAAGACACGGTGCGGCGCAATCTTGTCGGCCGTCTCGGCATCCATGCCCTTGTCGAGAAGCTGAGCTTTCGCCTCTTCCAGCGTGCGTCCCTTCATCAGCGCTTCCGACTGAGCCAGGCAATTGGCCATCAGCAACTGGTGCTGGTGGCGCAGGTCTGCCTCGTGGCCATTGGCGGCGATCATGAACTCGATCGGAATGATATTGGTGCCCTGGTGGAGCAACTGGAAGAAAGCGTGCTGGCCGTTGGTGCCGGGCTCACCCCAGACAATCGGGCCGGTCGGTGTGGTCACGTCTTCGGACGCAATCGTGATCGACTTGCCGTTGCTCTCCATGTCGAGCTGCTGCAGATAGGCGGCAAACCGCGCCATGCGCTGGTCGTAGGGGATGACGGCGCGCGAGGGGTAATCAAGTACGACGCGCTGGTAGTAGCCGATGAGGCCGAGCATGAAGGGCAGGTTTTCGGTCGCCGGGGCTTCCTGGAAATGGGTATCGATCGCATGCGCACCGTCGAGGAAGGCGCCGAAGTTCTTCGCGCCGATGGCAATCATCAGCGGCAGGCCGATGGCTGACCAGATCGAATACCGCCCGCCGACCCAGTCCCAGAAACCGAAGACGCGGGACTGATCGATGCCAAAGTCGGCGACCTTGTCGAGCGCTGTCGAAACCGCGCAGAAATGATGACCAACAGCGTCTTCGCCAAGCGCGCCGGCGATGAATTTGCGCGCCGTCCCTGCGTTGGTCATGGTCTCGATTGTGGTGAAGGTCTTCGAGGCGACGATGAACAGGGTCGTTTCCGGGTCAAGGCCCGCGATCGTGTCGGCGATGTGAGCGCCGTCGATGTTGGAGACATAGTGCAGGCGAGGCCCGTCATGGTAGGGCGCCAGCGCCAGCGTGGTCATGGCCGGGCCGAGATCGGAACCGCCGATGCCGATATTGACGACATCAGTAAAGGCCTTGCCGGTCGCGCCCTTGATGCTACCGGAGCGGATGCCCTCGGAGAATTCGCCCATTGCGTCAAGCACTTCGTTGACGTCCGGCATCACATCCCGGCCATCCACCATCACCGGTGTGTTCGACCGGTTGCGCAATGCGGTATGCAGGACGGCACGGTCCTCGGTGATGTTGATCTTTTCGCCCGCAAACATCGCTGTGCGCTTTTCCGCAACGCCCTTTTCCTCGGCAAGCTTCACAAGCGCTTCGAGTACCTCGGCATTGATGGCGATCTTGGAAAAATCCATAAGAAGGTCTTCGAACCGCAGGCTGAACCGGTCGAAGCGGTCTGGGTCGGCGGCAAAGGCTGCACGAAGATCCGTGGCGCTGGTTCGTTCTGCCGTTTCCTGGAGGGATTTGAGAAGGGCATTCATGTCGATGTGCTCCCTGAAATGCTTGGATTGGGCGGTTATAACGCGTTTTTAAAACGATTGAATGGATTTCTGCTAAATCATGCCGACGGAGTCGAACGCTTTTTTGACATTGAAGGCGGGTGGGGAACGAAAATCAACAGTCTTCAACGTGAAATACGGCTGGTGCCCGCCTCGCAGCGAGCCGGATCGTCACGCAAACAAAGACCGCGCGCCAGAGCACGCGGTCAAAAGCTCTGCATCGATGGTGAGGTTGCTCAGCCGGCAGTTCGCGGTGTCGGGTGATTCTCACGTTTGTGGGCGACCATCATGAAGTAAATGAACACGAACGGGATTGCGCTCCAGTAGGCTACCGACTTGTCATGGCCCATGTTGCGGGCGCGAAATGCGGTGAAGCGTCCGAAGGCAAGGCCGGGCACGACAGCGTAGATCGACAGGCCCATATAATAAGCGGTCGAGAGCGCCATGCCCTGGCTGCTGATCGCTTCGCGCGGGAACGCAAACTCAAGAAGATAGGAAATCACCAGATTGATCACGAAGATGAAGCAGGCGCGCAGGAAATAGTCCCGGCGGTCATATTCCCGCAGCTCTCTGGTCAGATAAACCCCCAGCAACACGCCGATGGCGCTCGTTACATAGGGAAAGAAAAAAAGGCCCGACATCACGTCTCCTCCTCGAAACGATTGTGCGCAGATTGTCGCATGTGGCGTATTGTCGCATAAAATCTCATGCGCTTGCAACTCCGAACGCAACCCGGTTGTTCTGCGTTCGCAGCACTGGGCTTGAGATGAGGGGGCAGGGGTACCGGCATCGCTTTGTTGCACCGCACGCCGTATGCGCTTCAGCCACCGCGGAATAGCGGATTGAGGCAGGTCAATGAAACGGCGCCGTCGATGTCGCGGTGTGAGCGCTGGAGCTGATGATTGGCAAATTTCGTGGCATTTTTCACGCATGGCGGGCAAAAAACGTGGCGATGAGGTGACGGCAATGCGGCGTTGTGCCAAAATGCCACAGGATGGACACGGTTCATTTTTGGTCTAGTTACGGTAAAGAGACCGCCAGAGATGACGCCGCCGTCTGGCTAGGCAGGGGGCTGTCTTAAGGAAATGCCTGTATAAGGAGTTCGGCCGCCGCGGGGACGATGGGCCAGGGCCGTCAGGCATGTCATCGACAATCAAGTCCGGATTATCCGCGCAATCCGGCGTCATTGTAGAGAATGAAGACGATTGTGAACCTATTAAAGCTATTGAAACTGACGCTGATTTTGCCGCTTGTGTTGCTGTTGTCAGGCTGTCAGCTCATTCTTCTTGACCCGGCAGGCTGGGTCGCCAATCAGGAACGCGATCTGCTGATTGCCTCGACGGTGCTGATGCTTGTCATCATTGTACCTGTGCTGGTTCTGGCGGTCTACATTCCGTGGCGGTATCGCGACAGCCGCAAGGCCACGGAAGACTACGACCCGGAATTCGAGCACTCGTCGCTGTTCGAAGCGTTTATCTGGGGCGTGCCGGTCATGATCGTCATCGCTCTTGGTGCGCTGACATGGATTTATACCCACAGGCTTGACCCTTATAAGCCGCTCGATCACATCGCCGGCGAGCCGGTCGAAATCGAGGTCGTCTCGCTCGACTGGAAATGGCTGTTCATCTATCCTGACCAGGATATGGCCGTCGTCAACCAGCTGGTCATTCCGACGGACCGTCCGGTAAATCTCAAGCTCACATCCAGTTCGGTGATGAACACCTTCTTCGTTCCCGCGCTCGCTGGCATGATCTACACCATGGCCGGCATGGAGACGAAGCTGCATCTGGTCGCTGAAGAAGCCGGACAGTATTATGGCCGTTCGGCCAACTATTCCGGTCCCGGCTATGCCCATATGGATTTCGAGACCTTTGCCGTTTCCGAGGATGAGTTCTCCAGCTGGGTCAATACGGTCAAGTCTTCGGGCCAGACGCTGAGCGCTGAGACCTATCTCGAGCTTTCGAAGCCGACGGTTGCCGACAGTGTGTCCTATTACAATGGCGTTGCCGATAATCTCTTCGACAAGATCGTCGGGCTCTGCGTCGAAGCCGGCAAGGTCTGCGTCGGCGAAATGATGATGCAGGACATGATGGGTGGCGGCGGCCTTCAGGGCGTCAAAACCAAGGATAACTACCTTTATGACGAATTCCCGCCCGGCGAAGGCTTCGACCAGCACGAATTCGAAGGGGAGCTTCACGCCAATCCCGACGAACCGAGGAGTGGTCCGGTTAATGTCAAGAATCCCGATCAGACCGTGACCAATCTTTCCGGCGGCGACAGTGCGTCGAACGCTTCTGAACCCGTGAGGCAGCAATGAGACCTGAAATCTGGAACATCATTTTCGGCAAACTGTCGTGGGACGACATTCCCTATGACGTTCTCATTCTCGACGTCACCTTCGCGGCAGTCTTGCTCGCGGCGCTGACCGTATTCGGCCTGATTACTTATCACCGCAAATGGGCCTATCTCTGGAGCGAATGGTTCACTTCGGTTGACCACAAGAAGATCGGCGTGATGTATATCGTGCTGGCGCTGGTGATGCTTTTCCGCGGCTTCACCGACGCCTTCATGATGCGCACCCAGCAGGCGCTTGCCGCTGGCGGTGCGCAGGGCTACCTGCCGCCGCATCACTTCGACCAGATCTTTACGGCTCACGGCACGGTCATGATCTTCTTCTTCGCCATGGCCTTCCTGGTCGGTGTGATGAACATTGCCATGCCGCTGCAGATCGGGGCGCGTGACGTTGCCTTTCCGTGGCTGAACAATTTCTCGTTCTGGATGACGGTGTCGGGCGCAATCCTGCTCAACGTTTCACTGTTTATCGGCCTTCTAGGCCGCACCGGCTGGCTTGCCATGCCGCCGCTTTCCGGGATCGCATACTCGCCCGATGTGGGGGTCGACTATTACATATGGTCTCTACAAATCGCGGGGATAGGCACGACGCTTTCGGGCGTCAACATGATCGCCACCATCCTGAAAATGCGTGCGCCTGGCATGACCATGATGCGTATGCCTGTTTTCACCTGGACCACGCTTGCCGCCAATGTGCTGATCGTCGCAGCCTTTCCGGTTCTGACGGCAACGCTGGCCATGCTCGCACTTGACCGTTATCTCGGTATGCACTTCTTCACCAATGACATGGGCGGCAACGCCATGCTCTACGTGAACCTGATCTGGATCTGGGGTCACCCGGAAGTTTATATCCTGATCCTGCCCTGCTTCGGCATTTTCTCCGAAGTGGTTGCGACCTTCTCCGGCAAGCCGCTATTTGGCTATCGTTCGATGGTTTATGCCACGTGCTGTATTCTGGTTCTGTCGTTCGTCGTCTGGCTGCATCACTTCTTCACGATGGGGTCTGGCGCCAGCGTCAACACCTTCTTCGGCATAGCCACGATGATTATCGCGGTGCCGACCGGGGCCAAGATTTTCAACTGGCTGTTTACCATGTATCGCGGGCGTATCCGTTTCGAGACGCCCATGTACTGGACGGTGGGCTTCCTGATCACCTTCACCATAGGCGGTATGACCGGCGTGATGTTGGCTGTTCCTCCGGCTGACTTCCAGCTGCACAATTCGCTGTTCCTGATTGCCCACTTCCATAACGTCATTATCGGCGGCGTGGTCTTCGGCCTTATGGCGGGTTACCAGTACTGGTGGCCGAAAGTGTTTGGCTTCAAGCTGGACGATAAATGGGGTCGCCGCGCCTTCTGGGGCTGGTGCATCGGTTTCTACCTTGCCTTCATGCCGCTCTACATTCTCGGCCTGATGGGCGTGACCCGCCGCCTGCAGAGCTACACTGATGTCGGTTGGCAGATCTACTTCATCATTGCCTGCATCGGCATGCTGACCATTGGTGCCGGTATCGCCTGCACCGTGATTCAGCTCGTCGTATCGATCAAGAACCGCGAGAAGCTGAAGTGCGGTCCCGATCCGTGGAACGGCCGTACGCTGGAATGGGCAACCACTTCACCGGTTGCGCCCTACAACTTCCCGCAGGATATCGTTGTAACCGGTCGTGATGCCTGGTGGCAGATGAAGAAGCAGGGCTTCAAGTGGTCGACGGATTATCAGCCGATCCACATGCCGAAGAACACCTGGGCCGGTATCGTTCCCGCCTTCTTTGCGCTGGCACTCGGCTTCGCCCTTGTCTGGCATATCTGGTGGCTGGTGATCGTCAGCTTCCTCGCTGCCATCGGCTCGATCATCTATCACACCTTCGATTTTGATCGTGACTACTACATTCCGGCCGAAGAGGTCGCCCGCGACCAGGAAAAGGCCAAGGAGGCTTATGTATGACGACCGCTGATCAGACGGGCGATACGCATCACGAAGATCACGCCCACAGCAGTCCGACACAGCTCGGCTTCTGGATCTACCTCATGAGCGACTGCCTGATCTTTGGTACGCTCTTTGCAACCTACGCCGTGCTCGGTCGCTCCTATGCGGGCGGTCCGGCACCGCAGGATCTGTTCGAACTCGATTTTGCGCTGATCGAAACAGCACTTCTGCTGTTTTCCTCGGTCACCTTCGGCATGGGCATGCTGCGGATGGACAAGGGGGACAAGGCTGGCCTGATGAAATGGCTTATCGTCGCCGGCTTGTTCGCCATCGGCTTTCTGGCGATGGAAGTCTATGAGTTCCATCATTTCATCGAACTCGGTGCGACACCGGATCGTTCGGCCTTTCTGTCGGCCTATTTCACACTGGTCGGTACACACGGCCTGCATGTGACCTTCGGAACGATCTGGCTGATTGTTCTGCTTGTCCAGATTTCACGCAAGGGGCTGACCGAGGCAACACGCCGGCGCACTGCAACATTGTCGATGTTCTGGCATTTCCTTGATCTGGTCTGGATCGGCGTTTTCTCGCTTGTCTATCTCACGGGAGTGGTTCTATGAGCTCAGTCAACGAACATGCGTCCCACGATAGTCACGGTCACGGCAGCTTCAAGGCGCTGATGACGGGCTTCGTCCTGGCGGCGGTCCTCACCATCATTCCCTTCGGGCTGGTGATGGCGGATGTGATCACGAGCAAGGCGTTCCTGATGGTGGTGATCATGATCTGTGCTGCGGCCCAGATCCTGGTGCATCTGCGCTACTTCCTGCTTCTGAGCAGCAATCAGGAAGAAGGCTGGACCATGGCGGCCTCGCTTCTGGCCCTCATCCTGCTTCTGATCGTGTTGGCCGGTTCGCTCTGGGTCATGCACAACATGAACAAATACATGATGCCCCTGCCAGAAAGCGGCTACACCTATCTCGACGACGGCACCATTGTCTGCGCCACCCCGGAGATCGCCCAGCAACTGCGCGATGCCGGTGTGACCGCAAAGATCGTCATCCAGGGCCAGTAGCACGTCTGTTGCCGTTACCTATTCCGCCTCCCCGTTGGTTTTGCGGGGAGGCGTTTTTGTTTTGATACCCGTTGACGCAACGCCTTTCGGGGCGTTTAGAGCGGTACGGTAACCGTCGTCACGACGAAGGTAATTGTCCAATGGCTGCTTCTTCCAGAAAACGTCTGATCGCCATCGCCGCCATCGCGGCGACCCTTTTCACCGGTTTTGTCGCGCTCGGCATCTGGCAGGTATACCGTCTGCAGTGGAAACTCTCGTTGATCGAGGCCGTCGAAACGCGGGTGGAGGCGCCGGCGGTGCCTGCTCCGGGGCCTGCCGAGTGGCCGGATATCACGCGGGAAAAGGACGCCTACCGCCATGTGACTGCGACGGGCAAGCTGCTCAACAGTCAGGAAGTTCAAATCTACTACCCGACCGAACTTGGCCCTGGCTATTTCGTGATGACACCGCTTTTGCGGCCAGACGGCACATTCGTTCTGATCAATCGCGGTTTTGTTCCGGAGGAAAAGCGTGACCCGGTGACCCGTGTCGCGCCGGAAGGGGAAGTGACGATCTCCGGACTTTTGCGGATGTCTGAGGAGAAGGGATGGCTGTTTTCGCGCGCCAATGACCCCAAAAACGGCAACTGGTACCGGCGTGACGTTGGTTCAATCATGGCGACCAAGGGGCTGATGCCGGCCGCCCCCTACTTCATCGATGCGGACAACACCATCAATAGCGGCGGTTATCCGATTGGCGGGTTGACCGTGGTGAAGTTTCGCAACGCACATCTGAGCTATGCGCTGACGTGGTTCGCGATGGCGCTCGGTACAGTGTTTGTCTATGTGCTGGTGCTGCGTTTTGAGGGCGTTTGGGGCAAGCCATTCCTACCGGACGACGATGATGATTAGGCTTCGCATTCGCGATCTGTCCGACTGACCCAGGCCGCGGTGTTTTCGGATCGACTGGCATCGGTTTTCGGTGCCTGTGGAAAGCGTGGAAGAAAGCCTGCGTGTATGTCGGTTCAACCAAAGGTTGGTAGCTGTTGCCCTGGGCAAGCAGTCATCTTGCCAACCATCGTTTTTTTAGTCACACCGATTCGCCCGGTCGGCGCTTACCGTTTTGGAAAAGCCCGTGTGCGACAGCTTTTTTCCCTGTCATATCCTGTTAACTGTGAATGTGGAAAACAGAGCCACGAAACACTATATATAGTCTGTTCGGGCATTTCAGTTCGTAGATATTGTGTTATGGTGATTCTGTCGAATCAAGCTGATGCGTCAGCAGCGTCCGGTTTTCAGTTTTTGAGTCCTCATAAGCATGTGTCGAAGTGGTGTTCCCTGTGAACAACGCGTGTTGTGCCGATTTTTCGAGGACCAGAAAATGTAGCCCGGTCAATATGTTCGAGGAGACTGTTGAGAGATGGTGGCGGTGACGGCTTACAACCGCTTCGGTTTCAACCGGCCTGTGCCGGCAATGGTCAGGCCCTGAGGCGCGGTTTGTTGGCTTTCAACATTGCCCGTCTCGTCAGATGCGCGGAAAAGCGTCAGCGGTTTTGCCGGTGGTGCTTTTGAAAAAATAGTGATGCGAGGATAACGATGAAAATTACTGTCTATTCCAAACCGGCCTGCGTGCAGTGCAATGCAACGACCCGTGCGCTCGAGCGCAAGGGCCTCGACTATGAAATCGTCGATGTGTCGATAGACAATGATGCCTATGACCACGTCGTCGGCATGGGCTATCGCCAGGTACCGGTTGTCGTCGCCGGCGAGCAGCATTGGTCCGGCTTCCGTCCGGACATGATCGGCACCCTCGCGTGAACATGATGCGCGGGCGGCACTTGGCCGGCGCAATCTGAAAGAGGCGTCTGTCGCGGCAGCGCACGGTTGATTTAACGGCGTGTCAGTTGGGCGCGCCGTGATGGTGAAGAGGAAGGGGATAACGGGCATGCTTGTCTATTATTCCAGCGCCACGGGCAATACACATCGTTTCGTTTCGAAGACCGGACTTGAAGCCAGGCGCCTCGGCCCGCAGGGCGATACGGAAACGGTGGAGGAGCCCTATGTTCTGGTCGTGCCGACCTATGCGGGCGGCGACGGCGCGGGCGCTGTACCGAAACCGGTTATCCGCTTCCTCAACAATCCGGAGAACAGGGCGCTGATCCGTGGCGTCATTGCCTCCGGGAACACGAATTTCGGCAATACCTATGGCATAGCCGGCGACATTATCGCGGCCAAATGCAAGGTACCGTACCTCTACCGTTTCGAGCTTCTCGGCACGCAAGAGGATGTCATCAACGTCAGACAGGGACTGGAAGAGTTTTGGAAACGGCAGAACTGAGGATGGCCGCAATTGCGGAGGAAGAGACCGTGCAGGATAATGCCACGGAAACCAAGACCACAGAAAAGGGCGCCGCCAAGTCCAAGGCGGCGACGCTGGACTATCATGCGCTCAACGCCATGCTCAATCTCTATGACGAGAACGGGCATATCCAGTTTGAAGCTGACCGGATGGCGGCCAAGCAGTATTTTCTGCAGCACGTGAACCAGAATACGGTGTTTTTCCATAACCTACGGGAAAAGCTCGATTATCTGGTGGATGAAGGCTATTATGAGCAGGACGTACTCGATCAATACGCCTTCAATTTCGTGCGCGATCTATGGGACCATGCCTTCGACAAGAAGTTCCGCTTCCAGACCTTTCTCGGCGCCTTCAAATATTACACGGCCTATACGCTGAAGACGTTTGACGGCAAGCGCTACCTGGAGCGCTATGAGGACCGCGTCTGCATGGTCGCACTGGCGCTCGCCAAGGGCGACGAACTGCTCGCCACCGCGCTGGTCGACGAGATCATCGGCGGACGCTTCCAGCCGGCCACGCCCACCTTCCTTAATGCCGGCAAGAAAAGCCGCGGCGAGCTGGTTTCCTGCTTCCTGCTGCGCATCGAAGACAATATGGAAAGTATCGGTCGCTCGATCAATTCGGCGCTGCAGCTTTCCAAGCGCGGCGGCGGTGTGGCCCTGGCGCTGACCAATATCCGCGAGCACGGTGCGCCGATCAAGAAGATCGAGAACCAGTCCTCTGGCGTGATCCCGGTGATGAAGCTGCTTGAGGATTCCTTCTCCTACGCCAACCAGCTTGGTGCACGTCAGGGTGCCGGCGCAGTCTATCTGAACGCGCATCACCCCGATATCATGCGTTTCCTCGACACCAAGCGTGAAAATGCGGATGAGAAAATCCGCATCAAGACGCTGTCGCTCGGCGTCGTGATCCCGGACATCACCTTTGAACTCGCCAAGAACAATGAGGACATGTACCTGTTCTCGCCCTATGACGTCGAGCGTGTCTACGGCAAGGCGATGACCGAGGTTTCGATTTCCGAGCACTATCGCGAGATGGTCGACAATCCGGAAATCCGCAAGAAGAAGATCAATGCCCGCGCGTTCTTCCAGACGCTGGCCGAGCTGCAGTTCGAAAGCGGTTACCCCTATATCCTGTTCGAGGATACGGCGAACCGCGCCAATCCAGTCGATGGCCGGATTTCGATGAGCAATCTCTGCTCGGAAATCCTGCAGGTGTCGGAGGCGAGCGAGTTTGACGACGACCTCTCCTACAAGCATATGGGCAAGGACATCTCCTGCAATCTCGGCTCGATGAATATCGCCATGGCGATGGATTCGGACGATTTCGGCCGCACCGTCGATACCGCGATCCGCGCGCTGACGGCGGTTTCCGACATGAGCCACATTTCCTCCGTGCCGTCGGTGGAAAAGGGCAATGACGAGAGCCACGCCATTGGTCTCGGCCAGATGAACCTCCACGGCTATCTCGCCCGCGAGCGCATCTATTATGGCTCGGATGTCGGTGTCGATTTCACCAACATGTATTTCTACGCCGTGACCTATCACGCGCTGAAGGCCTCCAACCGGATCGCCGTCGAACGCGGCGTCTCGTTTGCGGGCTTCGAGAAATCGAAATATGCCAGTGGTGAGTATTTCGACAAATATATCGAAAAGGACTGGGCGCCGGAGACCGAAAGATGCCGCGAACTGTTCGAAAACGCCGGCATAGAGCTGCCGACGAAGGACGAATGGCTGGCGCTGAAGGAAGCGGTGATGAAGGGCGGTCTCTATAACCGTAACCTGCAGGCCGTGCCGCCGACCGGCTCGATTTCCTACATTAACAACGCCACTGCCTCGATCCACCCGATCGTATCGAAGATCGAGATCCGCAAGGAAGGCAAGATCGGCCGCGTCTATTATCCCGCGCCATTCATGTCGAACGACAATCTCGAATATTATCAGGATGCCTATGAGATCGGGCCGGAAAAGATCATCGACACCTATGCGGCTGCGACCCAGCACGTTGATCAGGGCCTGTCGCTGACGCTGTTCTTCCGTGACACGGCAACCACGCGCGATGTCAACAAGGCGCAGATCTATGCGTGGCGCAAGGGCATCAAGACCATCTACTATATCCGTCTTCGGCAGATGGCGCTTTCGGGCACCGAGGTCGAAGGCTGCGTCTCCTGCAGCCTGTGATGAAGGGACCGAGAAAAATGAACATTCAGAGCAAGCAACCCGCCATCGCCGTGCCGCGCGCCGTCAACTGGAACCGTGTTGTCGACGAGAAAGACCTCGAAGTCTGGAACCGTCTCACTGGCAATTTCTGGCTGCCGGAAAAGGTGCCGCTGTCGAACGATATTCCGTCCTGGTCGACGCTCAAGGAAAACGAGCAGCAACTCACCATCCGGGTGTTCACCGGTCTGACGTTGCTCGACACCATCCAGAACACGGTCGGCGCCATCACCCTGATGCCGGATGCGGTGACCCAGCACGAGGAAGCTGTGCTGACGAACATCGCCTTCATGGAAGCCGTTCACGCGCGCTCCTATTCCTCGATCTTTTCCACGCTGTGCTCGATGCCGGAAGTGGACGACGCCTATCGCTGGTCGGAGGAAAACGCCTTCCTCCAGGAAAAATCGCAACTCGTGCTGCAGGAATACCGCGCCACCGATCCGCTTCGAAAGAAGGTCGCCAGCGTCTTCCTCGAAAGCTTCCTGTTTTATTCGGGCTTCTATCTGCCGATGTACTGGTCGAGCCGCGCCAAGCTCACCAATACGGCCGACCTTATTCGTCTGATCATCCGCGACGAGGCCGTGCATGGCTATTATATTGGCTACAAGTTCCAGCAGGGATTGAAGAAGGTTTCGGAAGCCGAGCGCGAGGCGATCAAGGATTTCACTTTCGGCCTGCTGTTCGAGCTTTACGAGATCGAATCCAAATATACCGAGCAGCTCTATGATTCCGTCGGCCTGACCGAGGATGTGAAGGCATTCCTGCATTACAACGCCAACAAGGCGCTGATGAACCTCGGTTACGAGGCCCTGTTCCCTCCGGAAGCCTGCAAGGTCAACCCCGCCATCCTGTCGGCGCTGTCGCCGAATGCGGATGAGAACCACGACTTCTTCTCTGGCTCCGGCTCGTCCTATGTCATCGGCAAGGCGATTGCGACTGAGGACGACGACTGGGATTTCTGATCAGCCTTGTTGGGCTCTAAAAAGTAAAAAACGGCGGTTCTCTGCGGAGCCGCCGTTTTTGTTTTCAGTCACGTCGAAGCCGGTCAGCTTGTGCGGCTTGCAAGCTGCGTGCTGATCCCGTCCCTCAGGCTCGGCACGGCGACGATGTAGTCGACCTTGTTGGCCTTGTAGGCCTTCAGGAACTTGTAATAGTCCTTGAACACGAGGCAGCCATGGGAATCGCCGGGCGTGCGCAGCATGTAGGTATGGGCCAGGATGCCTGTGCGCCCCAGCGGGTGCGTGCCATCGACAGAGGTCATCCGCAGCGCCGGAACGCCGTGGAAAAGCGATTCCCGCATGGTCAGCTTGTAGGTGGCCGCCGGTACGGCGCCGGCCATTTTGACATGGGTGTATTCCGGATCATCCCGGTATTTGCCCTTGCCGGAATGGGCCTCCATCACCTCACCATCGGGCATGTAGACTTTGCCGGCGGCGATATCGTAGACGGCAACTTTCGACGTGCGTTCAGGCACTTCCCCGAAAATACCTTCGAGATTGTCGTGGCCGAAATCGGCATAGGCGAGCGTCAGTGCTGCCGGACGTTTTTCGGGCGTTGGAACCTCGCCGGGACCGAGCCTGGAATCCTCGGCACCCTGAAGCACGAGTTGAAAGGCGCTGCCGGCCTCGTCGGTGGCGCTCGTCGGGCGCGAAGACGGTGCGACAAGCGCGGTTCTGACCGAGCTGTTTGACGGGGTCTCGACGATGGACGGAGATTTGCGAATAAGCTCTGGAGGTAAACCGGCAAGCAGGGTTTCCGAACCTGCATTTTCAGCAATCTGCCTGTTGACCAGTGCGCGCTGCCAATCGGCAAGCGCCGACTGACCTGAACTCTGCAGCTTCGGCTTGAGATAGGACATTCGGATATCGTCAGCCTGAAGGTTTCTCGTGCGTCCCTGGCCTTCCCGCGCTGCAAGAAGCCGGGATGCTTTTGTGCTCTTGGCGCGTGGCGGCGCGGTGAAGGCAGGGTTGACCCGAAGGTCGAAGCCGCGTGTGCTGGCAAGACGGGGGTCAGCCATGGTGGCTGAGATGATCGGTGAGGCGGCTATCATAGCAATCGCAGCGCCCATGACAACAAGGACGGCAGCGGCTGCAGCAAGCCTCCACAGGCCGCCCCGTTTACGGGCGGTGCGATAGGGATGTCTATACTTATTCGTCTTCACGAGGCACACTTCCTACGCAATACTCAAAGACGGTGTGTCTGTTCTCTGACAGCAAAATACTGTGCGCAGGGTAAATTTTTCATTACGCCGATTGCCATCGCGTTTTTTTGCCTGCGCCGAAAATGGTGCGCACGGAAATGAGAGAGGCCTGCTCAAGACCTTTGTGATCAGCCGCGATAGCTTCATGCGCGATAAGAATGCGGGGAAGCATGCCATCTTCATGCAGGTGCCTTTCCTGTTGGGCTTCATCCAGCCAAACCTTGAATTCAGTGTCAGTGCACTTCTGGTGTGGCCGATAAATACCAAGTTTGGGTAAAATGCGGCCACACTGAAAAGTGGCAGGCACTTTGAAGGTTCGGCCCGGCGTTGGAAGGCATCAAACCCGATGATCCGCTTCTGCAAAGGGTTGCGCAGTTTTTGAAAAGCGTCCAATATCCGCGCTGCAGGCGCGTTTCAAAGCGCTGATTTCCTGATAAGCTGTGGTCTTATTTGATACATTCGCCCCACCGTCTTCTGATTAAGACCTGCTTTCATTCGGCCATGAGGCCCGGACTTGGTTGAGAATTTTCATCTCATTGCCACATTGGCGATTATCGCCGGAACAATCGTTCTTTATTCACTCGACCGCTTCCCGGTCGAGGGTATTTCGATTGGCGCGATCGCCTGTCTGCTCGTTTTGTTCGGCACCTTGCCCTACACGCCGGCGAATGGTTCAGGGGTTTCCGTCGATGCCCTGCTTTCGGGCTTCGCCTCTCCGGCGCTGATCACTGTTCTTGCGCTGTTGATTGTGGGCAAGGGGCTGTTTGCAACAGATGCGCTGGAAGGTGTCACGAACCGGATCGGACGGTTCTACGGGGGCAATCCCCGGCTCTCGATCGCCATCATTCTTGTGGTTGCCGGCATAACGTCGGCGTTTCTGAACAATACGCCCGTGGTGGTGATTTTCATTCCTGTACTCACCTCGCTTGCGGCGCGCTTCCGGCTGCCAGCCTACCAGATCTTCATGCCGCTGTCGTTCATCACCATTCTGGGCGGCATGACGACGATGATCGGGTCTTCGACCAATCTGATCGCAGCCGGCATGGCATCGAAGGAAGGCTTGGAAATCGGGTTTTTCGATATCACCGGCATGGGCGTTATTCTCGCCGGGATCGGCTATATCTATGTTCTTTTCTTCCTGCCGCGCATTCTGGGCAGCGAGCGCTCCGAACAGAAGGCGGGCATGGAAAGCACCGGCATCCAGTTCCTGGGGGAGATCGTGCTGCACCCCTCCAGCCGCTTTATCGGCGACACCGCCCGGTCAGGCTTTTTCCCCAATCTGACGCCGATGTCGCTGCATGCGCTGTCCCGTGACGGCAAGGTCCTGCTGCCGCCTTTTGATGACGGACTGGCTCTGGGGGCCGGCGACCGGTTGCAGGTGGCGGGCACTCGAAAGTCGTTCATGGACATGCTCGCCAAGGGCGAAATCAGCCTGTCCGCGCCGCCGGACGGTGCGATGCCGGCAAGCGACCGCAAGGTTGGCCCGCATTATCACCTTGCCGAGGCTGTGATTGCGCCTGGCTCGCTGTTCGAGGGACGGTCTGTTCGCTTCAGCGGTATCCAGCAACGTTTCAACGTGTCGGTTTTCGGTGTTCGGCGGAAAAGCCGCATGACCCGCGCGCCGCTGTCCCAGTTGCGCTTCGAGGCAGGAGATACGCTGCTTTTCGGCGGTAATGAAAACGACGTCATGTCGATGCGCGGAAATCACGACCTGCTGTTGCTCGAGCATTCGGCCGAGAGTGTGCCGCCGCGGGACAAGGCCCTGATTGCGAGCGTGATTTTCGCGGCAATCGTCGTGCTTTCTGCGACTGGCCTTTCGCCCATGGTTGTCAATTCGGTGGCCGGCGCACTGCTGATGATCGTTTTTGGCTGCCTGACCCTGCAGCAGGCAGCACGCGCCTTCGACCGGCAGATATTCCTGCTTGTCGGTGCTTCCATCGCCATGGCGACGGCGCTGGAGGCGACCGGCGGTGCGCGCCTGATCGCGGAAACCATTATCGGGCTTGGTGGCGGCAGCTCGGTTCCGGTTATTCTGGCCTTGCTTTTTGTTGCCGTGGCGCTGTTGACCAATGTTCTGTCCAATAATGCGGCCGCGGCGCTGTTCATCCCGATCGCGCTCGACATGGCGCGTCGGATCGGTGCTCCGCCTGAAGTGTTCGCGGCGGCGGTCATCTATGCGGCGAATTGTTCCTTCGCCACGCCGATTGCCTATCAGACCAATCTCATGGTCATGGGGCCGGGCCACTATAGCTTCAGCGATTTCCTGCGCGCCGGCATACCTTTGATCGCTATCATCACCATTGCGTTTTCGCTGCTGGCGCCTTGGTATTACGGGCTTTGAAGCTTCAGTTCATGTTCCTCCAGTGGGCACTTTTGCAGATCAGCTTGCCCAGAACGCACCCGCGTGTGCGCATTGCGGTGCCGTCAAGAAAGATTTCCATGGAATAGGTCATCCCGCGCCGCACATCGCGGGCCTTACCTTCGAAGCGAAGTTGCGAAACCGGCTCGATATCCATGACGAGCTTGTCTCCGACACGTTCATTGCGGATGCCGGGCTTCACCCAGATATTGGTCGCGCAGAGATCTTCCCCGCATCGGTCGACACGCACCCTTGCCTTGCCGTCGCCGCGCGCCCAGACGCCTGTAATATCGGATGCGTCGGCAAGTGCGGGCACCGCCAGCAATGGAAGAGCAAACAAAATTCCGGTTCTGTTGGTCACATGACTTCTCCTCTCATGACGTTAAGAAGAGATACGGGCGAAAAGCCTGACCGGTTCAGTTTTCGGCGTTTTTATAATCGAGGCCAATGTCCAGTACCGGTGCCGAATGGGTGAGCCAGCCGATGGAAATGAGATCGACGCCGGCCTTGGCGATGGCGTCCGCCGTTTCCGGTGTGATCCCGCCCGAGGCTTCGGTGATGGCGCGTCCGTCGACAATCTCCACCGCCCGGTGCAGCGTTTCCGGTGACATGTTGTCGAGAAGAACCGCGTCGACGCCCTCGGCCATGGCCGCTTTCAGCTGGTCGAGTGTGTCGACCTCCACCTCGATTTTGACCATGTGGCCGGCATTGGCTTTCGCCCGTCTGATGGTTGTGGCGATGTCACCGGCAATGGCGATGTGATTGTCCTTGATCAGCACGGCATCGGCCAGCGAAAAGCGGTGATTGCCGCCGCCGCCGGCTTTGACTGCGTATTTTTCCAGCGCCCTGAGCCCCGGTGTCGTCTTGCGGGTGCAGACGATGCTGGCGCCGGTGCCCGAGACGGCGTCGACGATGCCTCTGGTGACCGTTGCAATGCCGGAGAGGTGGCCGAGGAAATTCAGCGCCGCGCGTTCGCCTGTCAGAAGCGCGCGGGAGGCGCCGATGACGGTCGCGACCGTCGTACCGGGTGTTACACGCTGTCCGTCTTCGACATGGCGGGTCAGGCGGATATCCGGGTCGACGAGGTTAAAGGCGCAATCGGCGGCATCAAGTCCGGCAATCACGCCCGGCTTTCGCGCCACCATCATCACGGTCGAGCGATGGTCAGCCGGTATGACGGCGCTGGCGGTGATGTCACCAGCCAGACCAAGGTCTTCCTCGAGCGCGCGGTGCACAGCGGGCTCGATGAGGAGGCGGGGGAGAGGTGCCAGCATGTCAGGCGCTCCTTTGATAAGGGGAATGGCAAAGCGCTTGTGCGGCGGCAAGGACCTGCGGCAGCGTCATCATCTGCCGTACGGAGCGCGCGTCTCTCGCCGGATAATCACTGCGCGCGTGGCCGCCGCGTGATTCCGCGCGCTGATACGCGAAGACGGCGACCGCCAGTGCCACAAGAGCCGGGTCGGATGCCGCTTTTCGCCTTCGGCGAGTGGCGTCAGGATGTCGATGGCATCTTGCAGATCAGCGCCATGGCGCAGCACGCCGAGTGCGCGCGAAACGATATTGCGCACGGCCGCAATGTCCGGTGGCGGCAAAAGCATTGCCTGCGGCAGCGGCAGGTCCGGGCGTTCCGGAAGGCGCGAGATATCCCGGGCGGCGGCAAGGCCGGTGACGGCAGCCTCCAGAAGTGAGTTGCTGGCAAGCCGGTTGGCGCCGTGAAGCCCGGAAGCGGCACATTCGCCAATGGCCCAGAGGCCGGAGAGCGTGCTGCGCGCGCGAAAATCGGTGGCAATGCCGCCCATGCAGTAATGCTCGGCCGGGCGGACCGGTATGAGATCTTCTGCGGGATTTATGCCGGCTTTTGCGCAGATTGCGGCAATCGAGGGAAAACGCGCGGCAAAGCGGTTACCGAGCGCCTGTCTGGCATCGAGAAACACCCGGCCACCGCGGGCGATTTCGGCAGCGATGGCCCGGGCGACGATGTCGCGTGGCGCAAGCTCTGCGCCCGGTGTTGTCGCCAGAAACCGTTCGCCGTTCTCGTTCACCAGAATTGCGCCTTCGCCGCGCACGGCCTCGCTGATGAGCGGCAGCGGGCGGATATCGGTGGCAAGGGCTGTCGGGTGGAACTGGATGAACTCCATATCGGCAAGGGCGGCACCAGCGCGCGCCGCCAGCATGATGCCCTGACCGAAATTTCCGGACGGATTGGTGGATGTCTCGTAGAGCCCGCCAACGCCGCCGGTCGCCATCACCACGCGGTTGGTTGCGAGCGCGAGCGGCTGTCCATGCCGTTCACAGAGCAGACCGCGAATTTCGTCATCAGCGACAATGAGCCGCCGGACTTCGGTATCCGGCATGACGGTGACGGACGGTGTTGCAGAAACGGCCTGCGTCAATGCAGTTATAACGGCTGCACCCGTGGCATCGCCGCCGGCATGGAGGATGCGGCGGCGCGTATGGGCGGCTTCCAGGCCAAAGGCGAAGCTGCCATCGGCATTGTGGTCAAAGGCGACGCCGTGTCGCTCCAGAAAGGCTATGGCATCGGGGGCTGCCGCGAGAATGGTCTCTGCCGCCTTCCGGTCGCAAAGCCCGTCGCCGGCGGCAAGCGTGTTGTCGAGGTGAAGCGCAGCGCTGTCATCATCGCCGAGGGCTGCGGCAATGCCGCCTTGCGCCCAGCCGGTCGAAGTCTGGGCGCCGAGTGCTGCCCTGGTCACCAGCAGAACCGGCTGAGGGGCAAGCGCGAGAGCCGTGACAAGCCCGCCAATCCCGGAGCCGATGACGACGACGGGCGTGCTCATACGTCCAGCATCCGTTCCACGGCGTGGCGCGCATCGCCTGCAATTGCAGGGTCGATCGTTACTTCATGGCGGTTTTCCTCAAGCGCCATGCGGATATTGGCAAGCGAAATGCGCTTCATATGCGGACAGAGATTACAGGGGCGCACAAAGTTTACATCAGGATGCTGGATTGCGACGTTGTCGCTCATCGAGCACTCCGTCAGAAGCACCACGCGGGCGGGCTTCGCGGTTTTGACATAGTCCGACATGCCAGCGGTGGAGCCGGAAAAATCAGCCTCGGCAACAACCTCCGGCGGGCATTCCGGATGCGCGATAATGGTGACGCCCGGCCAAGCCTCGCGCATTTCGCGCACATCTTCGGCGGTAAAAAGCTCATGCACCTCGCAGTGACCCCGCCAGGCAATCAGCTCGACGTCGGTTTCTCGGGCTATGTTTTTGGCGAGATACTCATCGGGCAGCATCAGAACTTTCGGGACACCAAGGGATTCGACCACTTTCTTGGCATTGCCGGAGGTGCAGCAGATATCGGATGCGGCTTTGACGGCGGCGGACGTGTTCACATAGGTGACCACCGGCACGCCGGGATGGGCCTGGCGCAAAAGCGCGATATCGTCCGGCGTGATGGAATCGGCCAGCGAACAACCGGCCTCCATGTCTGGAATAAGAACCGTCTTTTCCGGGTTCAGCAGTTTGGCCGTTTCGGCCATGAAGTGGACGCCGGCCAGCACGATCACATCGGCTTCGACCCTTGTGGCCTCCCGCGCCAGCGCCAGGCTGTCGCCAACGATATCGGCAACGCCATGGAAGATTTCCGGCGTCTGATAATTATGCGCCAGGATGACGGCATTCTTTTCCTTCTTCAGGCGCAGGATGGCTTCGATATCGTCTTCAAAAGCGAGCCATTCGGCTTTCGGAACCACATGGGCGACGCGCTCATAGAGATCAGCAGGGGAGAGCGGAGCATTCATCGGCATTTCCTCCTTGCGGTCACCATCGCTGGCAAAGCAATAATACTCAAATAGAGTATATCCAGAACGCAAGACATAATCGCTTGCCCGGTCGCTGTCAACGCGCGGCTGTTAATGGAAGGGTCTGGGGATGGCGAGCAGGCCTGCTGACGAACGCGATAAAGGTTCGGGGCGGCCTGTTAGCGGCCTCGAGCCTGCATCATGATCAACAGGCTGTTCTGGAGCCGATCATTTCAAGGTCAGCAACCATGAGCAGCGGAGAGCCGGTTGCCCTATCCCCGCTCCACGCAGAGCGCGACGCCCATGCCGCCGCCGATGCAAAGCGTGGCAAGGCCCTTGCGGATATCGCGGCGCTTCATTTCGTGCAGCAGCGTTACCAGTATGCGGGCGCCGGAAGCGCCGATCGGGTGGCCGATGGCAATTGCCCCGCCGTTGACGTTGACCTTGTCAGCGTCCCAGCCAAGCCCGTCATTGACCGCACAGGTCTGTGCCGCAAATGCTTCGTTGGCTTCGACAAGGTCGAGGTCTTCGGCAGACCAGCCCGCCTTTTCAAGCGCCTTGCGGGAGGCTGAGACAGGGCCGATGCCCATGATTGCCGGATCGACACCGGCGGTTGCCCATGATGCGATGCGCGCAAGCGGGGCGAGGCCGCGCCGGCGGGCTTCATCTGCGTGCATCAGCACAAGGGCTGCCGCTCCGTCATTCAGGCCCGAGGCGTTGCCTGCAGTGACCGTACCGTCCTTTTCGAAAGCCGGTCTGAGCGCTGAAAGTGTCTCGGTGCTGGCGTCCGGGCGGATCTGTTCGTCGGTGTCGACGATAGTCTCGCTTCTGCGCGAGCGCACCGTGACGGGGACGATTTCTTCGACAAACCGGCCGGCTTCCCGAGCGGCGGCTGCCTTGCGGTGGCTTGCAAGTGCGAATTTGTCCTGACGCGCACGGTCGATCCCGAATTTCCGCGCGACGTTTTCTGCGGTGATGCCCATATGGGTGCCGTCAAACGCATCGGTCAGGCCGTCGCCGAGCATGGTATCGACAAAGCTTGCAGAGCCCATTTTGTAACCGCTGCGCAGGTGGGCGCAGTGCGGCGAGAGCGACATGGATTCCTGCCCGCCTGCGACCACAATGCGGGCATCGCCGCAGGCTATCTGTTGCATCCCGAGGGCAACGCTGCGCAGCCCGGAACCGCAGACCTGGTTGATCCCGAAGGCGGTGGCCGTATCGGGAATGCCGGCGGCAATCGCCGCCTGGCGCGCCGGGTTCTGTCCGGCGCCGGCTGTCAGCACCTGGCCGAGGATGACCTCGTCCACTTGGTCGGGTGCGACGTCTGCGCGCTTCAGCGCTTCGCGGATGACGACCGTTCCGAGTTCATGGCCCGGAACGGCGGCAAGGGACTTCATGAAGCTCCCGACGGCCGTGCGCGTCGCCGCGACGATGACGATATCGCTCATTTCAAACCCTCCCGGTCAAGTCCGACGTCGAACCTGGCTTCGGTTCTGGCGGTGATTTCCTCAAGGCTGACACCGTTGGCCAACTCTGTCAGAACCATCTTGACCGGCCCCTGCCGGGCGATGGTGAACACACCGAGATCGGTGATCACCATATCGGCCACGCGGGTGCCGGTGAGCGGCAGATTGCACGCCCGCAACAGCTTAGGGCTGCCCTTGGCCTCGTGCTCCATCACCACGACCACCCGTTTGACGCCGGCGACAAGGTCCATCGCGCCGCCCATGCCCTTGACCATCTTGCCCGGGATCATCCAGTTGGCGAGGTCGCCGTTTTCGGCCACCTGCATGGCGCCGAGGATCGACAGGTCGATATGGCCGCCTCGGATCATCGCGAAGCTTTCGGAACTTGAGAAGAAGCTGGTCTCGTCAAGGGCGGTGACCGTCTGCTTGCCGGCATTGATGAGGTCGGCGTCCTCTTCGCCCTCATAGGGGAAAGGCCCCATACCCATCATGCCGTTTTCGCTTTGCAGCCGGACATCCATGCTGTCGGGAATATAATTGGCAACAAGTGTGGGAATGCCGATGCCGAGATTGACGTAAAACCCGTCCTCAAGTTCACGGGCGGCGCGGGCTGCCATTTCATCACGTGTCCAGGCCATATCACGCGCCC
Organism: Martelella sp. K41-7; assembly: GCF_055808365.1. Taxonomy (NCBI): domain Bacteria; kingdom Pseudomonadati; phylum Pseudomonadota; class Alphaproteobacteria; order Hyphomicrobiales; family Aurantimonadaceae; genus Martelella; species Martelella sp. K41-7. Next base: position 2,893,947 of record NZ_CM147867.1, on the reverse strand, counting down.
TCCGTCTTGCGTTCGCGCACGGTGCGCTTTTCGATATGCTTTACGGGATCGGGAACATGGACGATGCGGGAGACGAAAATGCCGGGCGTGTGCACATGGTCGGGATCAATCTCGCCGGGCGCGACCAGATGCTCCACTTCGGCAACCGTCAGCCGGGCCGCTGTTGCCATATCCGGATTGAAGTTACGCGCGGTCTTGCGATAGACGAGATTGCCTTCATGATCGCCCTTATAGGCATGAACAAGCGCAACATCGGCGACGAGACCGGTCTCCATGATGAAGTCCTCGCCATCAAAGCGCCGAACTTCCTTGCCCTCGGCAATCATTGTGCCGGCCCCGGTCTTGGTGAAAAACGCAGGAATGCCGGCGCCGCCGGCGCGAATGCGCTCGGCGAGCGTGCCTTGCGGGTTGAACTCGAGCTCCAGTTCGCCCGCCAGATATTGCTCGGCGAAGAGCTTGTTCTCGCCGACATAGGACGAGATCATTTTCTTGATCTGCCGGGTTTCCAGAAGCCGGCCAAGGCCGATCCCGTCAACGCCTGCATTGTTTGAAATCACGGTCAGATCCCGGGCGCCGGATTGTTCGACTGCTTCGATCAGCGCTTCGGGAATGCCGCAGAGGCCGAAGCCGCCTGACATGATCACCATTCCGTCACGTAGCTGACCGGCCAGTGCCTCGGTCGCCGATTGATAGACTTTTCGCATGGTCTCCTCCCAGAGAAGTTGCAATTTGTCAAAACAGAATAAGGCTTGCAGTGGCATTGGCTCGAGTCGTATTTATACGACATGAACACAACCCAGCCCTCCTTCGCTCTGTCCGAACTACCGGTGCCGTTGGTGTTTGCCACCCACCGCGTGATCCGTGATTGCAACGAAGAGTTCGCGTCGCTTTTCGGCTATGAACGCGCGGCGATCATCAACAAGAGCTTTGCCCGTCTTTATCCAGCCATTGACGATTTCGTGCGCACTGGAGAAATGTGGCGCGACAACCTGCCAGGCGGCGCGGTCTATTATGACGAGCGTATCATGGCAGGCACGGACGGACGCCGGTTCTGGTGCCGCGTCCGGGGGCGTTCGCACAATACCGACGACCCGTTCGCCGCTGCCGTTTATTGCTTCGAACCGATCACGCGGCCGGTTTCCACGGCCAATACGGTGCTGACCGGCCGTCAGCGCCAGATCCTCACGCTGGTTGCCCAGGGCAAGACCAATGCGGCGATTGCCGTGGAACTGGGTCTTTCCAGACGAACAATCGAAATGCACCGGTTGCGGATGACGCGGGCGCTTGGCCTGCGCAACAGCGCGGAGTTGCTCGCCTGGTTTCTCAACAGCGCCGAAAGCGGGCAGGGGGCGGACATGTAGCGCCGGTCAAGCGCATTTTCTCAAATGCTCAGTGATCGCCGAATAGTGCTTTTCGGGTTTTTACGCCTCTGCTATCGCTGTTTTGCAGGAGGAGACATCTGACCTCGGGGTAAAACGATACCATGCTGATACGCGACGCGGGGGCGGCCGATCTGCCGGCTATCCTTGAGATTTATAATGATGCCGTTCTGCATTCCACGGCGATCTGGAACGAGATCCTTGTTGATCTCGAAAACCGCAAGTCCTGGCTTGAAACCCGTCATGCGCGCGGATTTCCGGTTCTGGTGGCCGAGCAGGATGGCACGGTCATCGGCTATGCCAGCTATGGTGACTGGCGCCCGTTCGATGGCTATCGCCACACGGTCGAGCACTCGGTCTATGTGCACAAGGATTGCCGTGGTGCCGGTGCGGGCCGCCTCCTCATGGAGGCGCTGCTTGCCCATGCGCGGCAGGCGGGCGTCCACGCCATGATCGCGGCGATCGAGGGCGACAACAAGGCGTCGATCGCGCTGCATGAACGGCTCGGCTTCTTCCACACCGGTCGTTACCCGGAGGTTGGCACCAAGTTCGGCCTCTGGCTTGATCTGGTGACGATGCAGTACCGGTTTGACGCCTGATAGCGTTCAGATCGGCCCGAGTGTGCGCTGCACCGCGTTCTTCCAGCCCTTGTAGAGCCGTTCGCGGGTCGCTTCTTCCATGGCCGGCTTGAACTGCCGGTCGACGGCCCAGGATGACGTGAACGCGTCGCGTCCGGGGTAGAGCCCGGCGCGGCTGCCGGCAAGCCAGGCGGCTCCCAGAGCCGTGGTTTCGACCACTTGCGGACGATCAACGGGAACGCCCAGAATGTCGGCCAGAAACTGCATGGTCCAGTCATTGGCGCTCATGCCGCCATCGACCCTGAGAATATTTGCCGAATCGTGGCTGCCCCAGTCGCTGTGCATCGCATCCAGCAGGTCGCGCGTCTGGTAGCCGACGCTTTGAAGTGCGGCGCGGGCGAATTCCGCCGGCCCTGAATTGCGGGTCAGGCCGTAGATCGCGCCGCGGCACTCCGCATCCCAATAGGGCGCGCCGAGGCCGGTGAAGGCGGGCACCATGTAGAGCGTCTGCTCGCGGTCGGCAGCATTCGCCAGCGCATCGGTCTCGCGCGCATGACGGATCACCTTCAGCCCGTCGCGTAGCCATTGCACCACGGCGCCGGCAATGAAGATCGAACCTTCGAGAGCGTAGGTCGGCTTGCCGTCGAGCTGGTAGGCGATGGTCGAAAGCATCCGGTTTTCGCTCTTCACCAGCTTGTCGCCGGTGTTCAACAACGCAAAACAGCCGGTGCCATAAGTCGATTTGATCATGCCGGGCTCGAAGCAGGCCTGACCGACGGTGGCCGCCTGCTGGTCGCCGGCAACGCCGTAGATCGGGATTTCACGTCCGAAAAGGTCCTGTCGGGTCATACCGAAATCGGCGGCGCAATCCTTCACGTCCGGCAGCAATGACATCGGGATGTTGAGGAGCGCGCAGATATCCTCATCCCATTTTCCTTCACGGATGTTGTAGAGCATGGTTCGCGCGGCATTGGTGGCATCGGTGACGTGGGATTTGCCGTCGGTCAGCCGCCAGATGAGGTAGGTGTCGACGGTGCCAAAGGCGAGCCTGCCTTTTTCCGCCAGCGCCCGCGCGCCTTCGACATTGTCGAGCATCCAGGCGATCTTGGTCGCTGAAAAATAGGGATCGAGTATCAGGCCTGTGGCCGAGGAGATGAAAGCCTCGTGGCCTTCGTCACGCAGCCGTGCGCAGGTGTCTGCGGTGCGCCGGTCCTGCCACACGATCGCCTTGTGGATCGGCCGGCTGGTCTTGCGGTCCCATATCAGCGCTGTCTCGCGCTGGTTGGCGATGCCGATTGCGGCGATGTCGGTGGCATGGATATCTGCCCGCTCGATCGCCTCGCGGCAGGTCGCCGCTACGGTTGACCAGATGTCGGCGGGCGCATGTTCCACGAGACCCGAGGCCGGATAATACTGCCGGAACTCCTCCTGCGCGGAAGCAACCAGCCGCATATTCGCATCGAATATGATCGCGCGGCTCGATGTGGTCCCCTGGTCGATAGCCAGAATGTGGCTCATGCGCTTCTCCTCCCCAGTCAATGTCTATACTTAGGCAGTCTCGATTTCCACCAGCCAGGCATCGAGCGCTGCGATTTCAGCACTGCTCATGCGCAGGCCGAACTTGGTACGCCGGAAGACGATATCCTCCGCCCGCCGGGCAAATTCATGGTCAACAAGCCAGCGCACCTCGGCTTCGAACAGTCCCGCACCGAAATCGCGACCGAGGTCTTCGGTTTTGACGGCACTGCCAAAAATCTTCCAGCAATCGGTGCCATAGGTGCGGATCAGGCGCAACGCCTGCGGTTCGCTCAGGAACGGATAGTCGCGCGCAAGCCGTTCAGGAAGCGCTGCCGTTTCACTCACGGCAAAATCGCCGCCGGGCAATGTGCTGCCCGCCGTCCATGCACCGCCAGCCTGTGGAAAGAATGGGGACAACTTGTGGATAGCGGCCTCGGCAAGCTTGCGGTGGGTGGTGATCTTGCCGCCGAAAACGCTGAGCAGCGGGGCACCTTCTTCACGCAGCGAGAGCACATAATCGCGGGTGGCTGCCGTCGCCGAGGAGGCGCCGTCATCGTAAAGCGGCCGCACACCGGAATAGGTCCAGACTACGTCGTCGCGTGTCACCGGCGTGTCGAAATAGTCCGAGGCGAAACGGCAGAGATAGTCCGCCTCTTCGTCGGTGCATTTGGCCGATGATGCAGGGCCCTGATGGTCCTTGTCGGTGGTGCCGATCAGCGTGAAATCCTGCTCATAGGGAATGGCGAAGATGATCCGCCCGTCGCCGCCCTGGAAGAAATAGCAGCGGTCGTGATCATAGAGTTTTTTCGTAACGATATGGCTGCCGCGCACCAGCCGGACCTTCTCGGCGCTGTTGATACCGAGCGCGCCGGCGATGACATCGGCAACCCAGGGGCCACCGGCATTAACCAGCGCGCGGGCATTGACAGACGGAAGAGCGCCGTTTTCATCTTCGAGATCGATTTTCCACAAGGGGGTGTCGCTGCCGGGCGCCTTCACCTGTTCGGCGTGCGTGACCTTGGTGCGCACCTTCACATCGACACCGCGTTCGGCGGCATCACGCGCCATCAGGCTGACGAGGCGGGCATCCTGCACCCAGCAGTCGGAATATTCAAATGCGCGCCGATATTCGCTTTTGAGCGGTTTTCCGGCTGTGTCGCTTTTGAGGTCAAGGCTGCGGGTCGCCGGGAGGATCTTGCGGCCGCCGAGATGATCGTAAAGGAACAGGCCGAGCCTCAGCAACCACCATGGGCGCAGGCCTTTGTGGTGCGGCAGCACGAACCGCATCGGCCACGATATATGCGGCATCGCCTTCATTAGCACTTCGCGCTCGATCAGCGCCTCGCGCACCAGCCGGAACTCGTAATATTCGAGGTAGCGAAGTCCGCCGTGGAAGAGCTTTGTCGAGGCCGACGACGTCGCCGAAGCCAGATCGTTCATCTCGGCAAGGGCAACGGTCAGGCCGCGCCCTGCGGCATCACGGGCAATGCCAACGCCATTGACGCCGCCGCCGATGACGAAGATGTCGACCGGTTCGGTTGGATTTGCGGCGCGTGTCATCGCGGAGGCCCCCGTGGTTTATTGATAATCGGCAAGTTGAAGATGAGCGCAAATATTCGAAAAGTCAAATTTTATGATCGTAAATGTTCGCTTTTAGCGCAACATCTCCGAGCGACGTTGAAAAGGGACAAATAGATGTTCCATTTTCGTCAGCGATTTTCCATTATTCTCAGAATAAAGCGCCTGTGTGAAACGCCATGTAGGTTGACCTTCTCGGCTATTTAACTTGCGCTTTTTGTGTGCCGAGAGCCGCGATGGGTGCTTTTTATCTGCTGTTTGCAATGAGAATGGTTCGATCAGTCGCCGTTTGGGGGCGGCGCTATTTTGGCTCGGAACGAGTTCTTAAAAAGCAAACAGATTTGCGTCGCCACTCCGTTTGGCATGGATGGTGTAAACCATCCCGGGTGCTGAGGAAGCAAGGCCTGCCGAAGCGCCGATTCATTCGGGTTCAGTGAACAGCAGCTTGGAGCTCGGATTGATCTCCTTGCAGGGGTGAGCTCGGCCAAAAATGGTCGCTTGTGGGATAAGAAAAATCGTGAGGGTTACTCTTTTGGTTTTTGCTTTAGGGAAATTTTTAGATCCATGGCGGTGACTATTTTCACTATTGTTTCCAGATCTGAATCACCTTCGCCACTAAAGGTTTCGTATATGACCTGAGTGTCTGTCCAACAATGACGTTTGTGGCATGGGGTTGAGTGAAGGGGCCTTCCGATTCTTTGTATTTTGCGACAAATACGCAGAGACCGAATGGCCTGGACACCCTCCTCCCGGCGTCACCATGACAGAAGCCGGATGCGCTGCGGAAGCGAACTGACAGACCGGGAATGGAGCATGGTCGAGCCGTTCATGCCGCCTCAGCCGCGGCGGGGCCGACGGCGCAAGACGTCACTTCGCGCGGTGATGGACGCCATCTTCTACCTGCTGCAGTCGGGTTGGCTCAATCATCTGAAGAAAGGCCGTGAAGTCTTGCGCAAGAAGGACCGGCTCAAGCGGGTGGCGTCCGACAAGTGTGCTGACGCCCCAGACTGTCCCGACATTCAGCGGATGCAGGCTGACGAGAAGCGACAGACAAAGGCTCATCGTCGCTGTCATGGCTCGACCGACCGGGAAATAGCATCTTCTGTCATATGGCAAGGTCTCGGTCATCACAAAGCGGCAGAGCTGATGATACTGTTTCCCGGTTTTGGTGATGTCCGGCAGGCCCTCGAAGTCGGCCACATAGTGATAGCCGTCCAGGTAAAGCCGCAGAGAGCGTTGCCCCTCGCACAGTTTCCGCGCGTCAAAATGTTCGAGATACCAGCGCAGATCATCGGGAAACGGCGCTCCGATCATGTCTTCGAATTCCGCGATGCATTCGACGGGATAAGCCTCGCTGGAGGCGTCGTCCGCAAAGGCCAGTTGTCCGGCGATATCCTGAACAGTTCTCATCTTTTGCGCCTCCTGAAGGGTCGCGTACCATACTCTGGTTGCATTTTGCCGGACTATGATTGACATCATCCCTTAAAGTTGTAAAATTTCTGCTGTCATATTAGCGATAGTGGATATTAGTGTGTCCTCTTTGACGATGCTGGAAACAGTTACGCCGATCACGGATATCGATGGACGGGTGTTTGCCTGCCGGCAGGCGATTGACAGCGGACACGGCTTTCTCACCTTTCTCGGTTATCCCGAAGATCGGTCGCAAGGCACGCCGGAAGCGGTGTTGACGCGCGAACTCGCCGACCATCTGCTTGCCCATGGCTTCTCGAAGAAGCGTTCCGGCCTGCCGCTCGGATTGGTGCGGTTGAAGAAATTTCGCAAGCGGCTCGGCATCGTCGATGGCCGCGACCGTCAAGAGCGGGCGCGGCGCGCGGCGCTCGCAAAGCCGGTGCGCATCGTTGACGATATCGACGGAGCCCGCTTCAGGGTCCGGCGCGAACAGAAGACGGATCTCGGCGTCACCATCCTGCGCGGCGTCGAGATCGGCAGGCCCAAGACCAGCCCGCAGGTTGTCCTGACGCCGGCGCTTGCCGCGCTCATCCGCGAATGGGCCGATTTTCCCATGAAGCTCGATGCGTTCCTGCCCTTCGACACCAAGATCCTGATGAACCTGCGTAACCGGCTCGGCCTGTCCTGGCATGACGACCGTGCGGCATGGTGGGCGGAGCGGTTCGGCGACCTGCTGACGCTCACGCCGGAGGATTTTTCCGCCCGTCACGGTCGCAGGCCCAATGTCGCGGCCGACGAGCGGCGGGCGGTGCTCTATGTCGAAAAACGCCTGTCGCAGACGCCGGCAGACAGGGATTTTCTCGATCTGATGATCGATGACTGGTCGGGCAAGCGCAAGGACAACGGCGCGGCCAAGGGCGAGGCGCTGCGCGCCAGAATCGGGCTCAGCTACACATCGGCGCGCCGCTACCGCCGCGCCTACAAGGTGCTGAAGGCGGCAGGCCGGATCGGCGCCAATGGCCTTCCCGTCATTTCCCCATCCCCACGGTCTTGAGCCAAACTCTCCCGCGTCAGGAAGGACATCACCATGAACGCGATCATCGACATGCCGGTCCTCTTTCAGGATCAGGACATCGCCTTCACCTTCGAGGCCCCGGCGTTGAAGGATGCCGGACTTCTTGTTCACGGGTTTACGGCGCAAGAAAAGCTGTTCGAACTTTCCGAGGTGGTGATCGAACTCGTTTCCGACGATCCCAAAATCGATATCAACGCCCTGCTCGACACACCGGCGACGCTGACCATCCATCACAAATATGCCGGCATCCGGCATTTCTCCGGCATCATCGCCGACATGGCCCGCCGCGACGAGGGGCTTCACCGCACCTTCTACACGGTCGTCCTCATGCCTGCGCTCGGCCGGCTCGCCCATGGCTCCGACAGCCGCATCTTCCAGCAGAAGAGCGTGCCCGAGATCATCGCCGAGGTGCTGAAGGAAAGCCGCGTCGAGGATATGCGCTTCGTGCTCGAAGGCACCCATGTGGCGCGGGAATATTGCGTCCAGTACAACGAGACCCATCTCGATTTCGTCCGGCGCATCGCCGCCGAGGAAGGCATCTGGTTCTTCTTCACATCCGGCGAGAACGGCCAGAACCAGGTGACTTTCATCGATACACCGATGATCGTGCCGAAGCTGAAGGAGATGCCGGAACTCGAATACAATGCCAATCCCGGCGGCGTGGCGAAGGGCGTCTTCTGCCGCAGCTTCACCTTCCGCGAGCGCCTGCGGGCGACGAGCTTCACCCAGCGCGAGCGTCTCTTCACGAATCCGGGGTACAGCCAAGAGCATCGCGCCGACCGCCAGGCCGATAACGGCACCAAAGGCGATTACGATCTCTACAACTATCCGGGCGGCTACAAATACGACAATGCCGGCAAGCCGTTTACCAAAACACAGATCGAGGCGGTGCGCGTCGAGGCCACCACCGGCGAAGGCCGCACCAATGCGCCGGCGCTGACGCCGGGCCGCAAGGTCCGGCTCACCGAGCATCCGAATGAGGACTGCAACGTCTTCTGGCATCTTCTCACCGTCACCCATGTGGGCGAACAGCCGCAGGCGCTGAAGGAAGAAGCCGGAGCGGGCGCCACCACCTATGCCAATCGCTTCCTGGCGATGCCGGCGGACCTCAATTACGCCCCGCCGAAACAGCCGAAGCCGAAAGCCGACGGTCCGGAGATCGCAACCGTCAGCGGCCCGGAGGGTGAGGAAATCTACTGCGATGACTGGGGCCGCGTGAAACTTTCCTATCCGTGGGACAGACGCTCGAAAGACAATGAGCACTCCTCGGTCTGGACGCGGGTGACGTCGAGTTCGGCGGGCGGCACTTTCGGCGAGGTGATCCTGCCACGGGTCAAACAGGAAGTGCTCGTCAGTTACATGGGCGGCGACCCCGACCAGCCGATCATCACCGGACGCTCCTACAACGCCCTCAACCTGCCGCCCTACAAGCTTCCCGACAACAAGACCAGAACCGTCTGGCGATCCCAGACCCACAAGGGCAATGGCTATAACGAACTCAGATTTGAGGACGAGAACGACCGGCAGGAAGTCTATGTCCACGCCCAGAAAGACCGCAACGAAAAGACCAACAACAACCACTCCGAACGCATCAACAACAACTGGGTCCAGTCCGTCGGCCACAACAAGGGCATCGAGGTCGAGAACAATCATACCGAGGTGATCGGCGGCGATATGGCGCTTTATGTCGGCCCGGCGCAGAAGGGCATGTTCACGCCCACCGGCGCTGACAGGATGATCGACGGCCTTCCGGGCGTCCCCTACGGCCTTGGCGACAAGGGAGCCGGGGCCGGCGAAGGGTCGATGCAGGTCAGCATCGAGAAGAACCGGAACGAGAGCATCGGCAATAATGACTCTCAACTGGTCCAGAACACCAAGACCGTCAACGTCCTCAAGAGCTATTATCTCGATGTCGGCGAGGAACTGGTGATCACCGCCGGCAAGCGGATTCTCCTCAAGAGCGGCGACAGTGTGATCGTGCTCAACTCCGACGGCTCGATTCACATTAATGGCAAGCAGCTCAGTCACAACCTCGATCAGATGATCAAGCTTTTGTCCGACATCGTGAAGGTCAACTAGGTGCAGCCATGATCCGTCGCCGGTTTATCATCAAGTTTGTTGTTCTCGCCTGCGTCATCCTTGCGGGCCTGTGGGGCTATGGAAGGATTTTGGATATGAATGCGGAACCGACCTATACCGCCGACCGGCTGTTCAAGCCCTATGGCGAGGATGTTTACCATCTGGCGCAGAGGATCGAGCGCGGCGGACATATCAGCGCGCGTGAGATTGAGGCGCTCCCCGATGGCGTCAACGAGCGCTATGGCGACGAAATCACCATGCTGTTTCTGGCGCTTCAGGCGCACAATCTACAGGCCATCGACGCGCTTCTGGCAGCCGGCGCGGACCCCTATATGGTCGACCGGCCATCGCAGGGATCGGAACGAAATTTCGTCTATTACCTGACCATGCCGGGACCAAGTTCCGGTCCTGTTCAAGGCTTCGATTTCGAAAACCGAATGATCGAGAGTTACCTCAAACATGGCGGCAAGGCCAATGTGCAGCTTCTTGGCAATGGGGGCGAATGGCTGATCGAGCAGGTTGCGCTGATTAAAAACTATGAAGGTGTAAAGTTATTGCTGAAGGCGAGAGCAAACCCTTGGGCAGATGACAATGCTGGCGAATCTGCAATGGATAAAATTGCTTACGAGGGAACCATACAGTCGATAAGCTTGTTGAATGAACTTGTCGATAGTGGATCCTTCCAGGACATAAAAACTGCTCAATTGAAAAGCTTTTTCAGCTCGCTAGCTCTTTATTCTCAGAGGGGAGACAGCCGAAGCCTATCAAATCAACAAATCGCTCTCCGTGTTCTGAAGCGCAATCCCGACTACCCACCCGACCAGAATACGCAGGAGCTCTTCGGTGGCCCCATCCCTTGGCAGGAGGTGGAGAATGCCAAATAATCAGGAACATGTGGTCAAGATTCCGCCGATGCGGGATACCGACAACATCACCCCGCCGAAGATTGATATTCCGCCCATCCCCCCGGACACGCCCAACACGACCGCTGTTCATGGTCGCGCGACCTGGAAGCCATGCTGGCGGCAGGCCTGTTATCTGTCGAAATTCATCTACAAGGACCCGCCGCCAGCGGGTGGGTTCAGCACCGTTTTCGAAAGGGAAATGGCGAAAGTCGACAAGCACTGGGAACCTTGGGGTGACAGTCTGAACAACCAGCAAAAGAGTGGTCTCGTCGCGCGTCTTTACAAGGTCAAGGGCTATGATCCGCACAAGAAGACTGATGTCTGCCCGCCGACGCTGGTGTTTCGCGGCACGGCTGGGAGACAGCCATGACCCGCCGCCGGTTTCTCATCAAGTTTGTCGTTCTCGCCTGCGTCATCTTCGCGGGGCTTTGGGGCTATGGAAGGATTTTGGATATGAATGCGGAACCGACCTATACCGCCGACCGGCTGTTCAAGCCGTACGGTGAGGATGTCTACCATCTGGCGCAGAGGATCGAGCGCGGCGGGCATATCAGCACGCGCGACGTCGAGGCGTTACCGGGCGGCGTCAACAAGCGCTATGGCGAGGAGATCACCTTCCTGTTTCTGGCGCTTCAGGCGCACAATCTACAGGCCATCGACACGCTGCTGGCGGCAGGCGCCGACCCCTATATGGTCGACCGTCCGTCGCAGGGATCAGAGCGGAATTTCGTGTACTACCTGACCATGCGGGGACCAATCACTGGGCCGGTTCATGGTTACGACTTCGAAAATCGGATGATCCAGAGCTATCTCAAACATGGTGGCAAGGCCAATGTTCAGCTTCTTGGGAATGGAGGAGAATGGCTGATCGAGCAGGTTGCGTTGTCAGAAAACTACGAAGGAGTAAAAATCCTGCTTAGGGCCGGGGCCGATCCGTGGGCAGAGGATGGCGGCGGCGATACAGCAATGAGCATCGTTGCGAGTGAGGCGAAAAAAATCATTCGAAATGCTGAATTTCCTAATAGATCAGGGTTATTTCGATGACGTTGATCTTAGCAAGCTTCGAAATTTCATGGCTTACTTATCTGCATATTTGCCGCGCGGTGATGCGACCAGTCTTCGAAATCAGCAAGTGGGATTACGTGTTCTCAAACGAAACCCCAGTTATTCTCCAGACGCTTCGACAGAACGCTTGTTTCAGGGGGCTATCCCGTGGCAGGAGGTCGAGAATGCCGACTGACAAGGACTTTGTGGTGAAGATCCCGCCGATGCGGGATACCGACAACATCACGCCGCCGAAGATCGACATTCCGCCCATCCCCCCGGACACGCCCAACACGACCGCTGTTCATGGTCGCGCGTCCTGGAAGCCGTGCTGGCGGCAGGCCTGTTATCTGTCCAAATTCATCTACAAGGACCCGCCACCTTCCGGCGGTTTCCATACAGTATTCGGGAAGGAGATGGCAAAGGTCGATAAGCACTGGGAACCTTGGAGTGACGGCCTGAACAACCAGCAAAAGAGCGGCCTTGTTGCGCGGCTCTACAAGGTCAAGGGCTATGATCCGGACAAGAAGACTGATATCTGCCCGCCAACGCTGGTGTTTCGCGGCTTGGCAGGAGGTTGTCCATGACCCGCCGCCGGTTTCTCATCAAGACTGTTGTTCTCGTCTGCCTCGTTGTCGCGGGTCTGTATGGCTATGGAAGGATCTTGGATATGAATGCGGAACCGACCTATACCGCCGACCGGCTGTTCAAGCCGTATGGCGAGGATGTCTACCATCTGGCGCAGAGGATCGAGCGCGGCGAACATATCAGCGCGCGCGACGTCGAGGCGCTACCGGGCGGCGTCAACAAGCGCTATGGCGAGGAGATCACCTTCCTGTTTCTGGCGCTTCAGGCGCACAATCTGCAGGCTATCGACACGCTGCTGGCGGCCGGCGCCGATCCTTATATTGTCGATCGACCCTCGCAGGGGTCGACACGCAATTTCGTCTGGTATCTTGGGGAGCCAGGTCCGAGTGCAGGGCCGGTTCAGGGCTTCGATTTCATGAACAGGCTGATCGAGAGCTATCTCAAACATGGCGGCAAGGCCAATATCCAGATGCTTGGCAGCGAGGGTGCCTGGCTCATAGAGGATGTGGCGCTGATCGAGAATTACGAAGGTGTGAAAATATTGCTCAAAGCCGGGGCTGATCCCTGGGCGGCGGACAATAGAAATAGCACAGCTATGGATACTATTGCTCACGAAGGAAAGCCCGACTCGTTTGAATTGCTGAATTATCTGATTGACAGAGGGTATTTTGACCACGTTCAGCAACCTGATTTACAACATTTTATAGGAGCAGTAGCGCTCTATACACAACGCGGAGACAAAACCAGTCTAGCCTATCGAAAGATCGGCCTCCGAGTGTTGAAGCGCAATCCTGAATATGTTGCCGATCAGAACACCCGAGACCTCTTCGGTGGCCCGATTCCATGGCAGGAGGTGCAAGATGCCGACTGACAAGGATTTCGTGGTTAGGATCCCGCCGATGCGGGATACAGATAACATCACGCCGCCGAAGATCGATATTCCGCCCATGCCGCCGGACACGCCCAATACCACGGTGATCCATGGCCGGGCGCACTGGAGGCCGTGTTGGCGGCAGGCCTGCTATCTGTCGAAATATGTCTACAAGGACCCGCCACCGTCTGGTGGTTTCCATACCGTCTTCGAAAAGGAAATGGCCGAAGTCGACAAGCGCTGGGAAACCTGGGACAGCCTGAACCTTCAGACAGACAGCGGCCTTGTCGCACGCCTTTTCAAGGTCAAGGGCTACGATCCGGACAAGAAAACCGATGTCTGCCCGCCGACGCTGGTGTTTCGCGGTACGGATTTCGACGATTTTCGCGGCCTCAAGGTCGGGGTGACGCTTGAGGTCTACGATATCGGCCCGATCTTCATCCTGGTGCAGCCGACGCCGCCTTACTATCAAATCTCCTTTGGCGACGCCACGCGCAAACAGACGCTCGCCGATGGCTATGTTCCGACCACCATCATCGACAACAGCGAATGGCTGCGCCTTCCCGGTGCGACCAAGGGGTTTCCCCTGCCGGTTTCTGTTGGGTACAAGCTGGAATATTTCGGCAAGCCCGATGGCGACTGGAATAACAATATTCAGCAGGGGTTGGGTCATGGAAGTCGACAGTATAAGCGGGCGATAGAGTACGGTTTGCAGTTGGCACAAGATAAAATAAAGCCGGGACAGGATCGGAGATTAGAAGTCGCCGGACATTCACTTGGCGGTGGCTTGGCTGCCGCCACTTGTGCCGTACTGGAACAAAAAGTTCCAGAAATCGACATTCACGGCACGACCTTCAACGCGGCGGGCGTACACCCAAACACGATAGCACCGGCAACCAGCGCCAGCGTCAATGCCTTTTACGTCAACAACGAAATCCTGACGACCCTGCAGAGCAAGGCCAATACGGTTCCGGTCATCGGTGCGGTGTTCAACTGGGCACGGGCGGAAATAAACGAGACCGGCCTGCCGCCCGCGCTTGGCAATCTCATTGGCATGCCCCCTTACGAACTGACCGAAGACATCGCCAATGCCAAACCGCTTCCCGTGCTCTGGCCGCTGCCGCAGGAAACGCTGGTTCTGCCGCGCCCGAATGATTTCGCCACCATTACCAAACTCAACGATCTTCTGATGTCCTCGGCCTCGCCAGGTCAGGCGATCAACAATCTGCTGCAATACATGGACAGGACATACCGCGACAAGGCGGTCGAAGAGCTTGTCGAGCAGGATAAGACTGCGTTCGTCTGGCGGATGTATGAAGAGGCCGCCCGGCTCTTCCTGAAGGACGCCGGCCCGGAACTCGCAGCCCTTCAGCAAATCACCGGCCAGTCCGTCGCCTATCACGGCATGGATTATGTGATCGCGGCCTATGAGCATCGTCTTCTCGAAAAGGGCAAGACGCCATGACCACGCCGTCGACCGAGAAGAAACAAGCTTCGATCAGGCGATTTTATGCGGTCGTGTTCGCGGCCTTTGCCGTTATCGTCACGCCTCTCGTCTGGTGGGGCTATGGCAAATACGAAACCTATCGAACGGAGCAGGACATGATCGAGAGTTCTCCGGATACGCCGCTTTCCAACAGATTGATCCTTCCCTATGGCGAACAGCCGTATCGCCTGGCGCAGCAGATCGAGCGCGGCGATGCGATTTCCGAGGCCGAGGTGAAGGCTTTGCCAGAGGGTGTCGATCAACGCTACGGCGACGAGATCACCATGCTGTTTCTGGCGCTTGGCGCCCATAATCTTCAGGCGATCGATACGCTGCTGGCCGCGGGGGCCGATCCCTACATGATCGACCGGCCGTCGACAGGCTCCGCCAGAAATTTTGTTTACTATCTGACAATGCCCGGCCCGAGTTCCGGGCCCGTGCAGGGCTTCGATTTCGAAAACCGCATGATCGAGAGCTATCTCAAGCACGGCGGCAAGGCGAATGTTCAGCTACCTGGTGATCAAGGGAACTGGTTTGTCGAGCAAGTCGGGCTGATCGGCAATTATGACGGCGTCAAAATCCTGCTGAAGGCTGGGGCGGATCCTTGGGCTGAAGACAAATCAGGTGAAACGGCTATAAGTACCATCGGGGATATGTCGGGCACAGACGAGTCATTCAAACTTATGAATTGGCTACTCGATCAAGGTTATTTCAGCAATGTTTCAATGCTGAAGTTGCAGAACTTCATGAATGCCATCGCAGGATATACTCAAAGAAAAGACAAGGTTAGCAGGGAGTATCGCAATATCGCGCTGCGCGCACTAAAGAGGTTTCCCAACTATCCTCCGGATCAGAACACGCAAGACATATTCGGCGGACCGATCCCCTGGAAGGAGGTTGAGAATGCCAAATGACCAGCAGCATGTGGTCAAGATTCCGCCCATGCGGGACACCGACCATATCATCCCGCCTAAGATCGATATTCCGCCCATCCCCCCGGATACGGCCAACACCACAGTGATCCACGGGCACGGCAACCCAAAGACCTGTCGGAGACAAGCGGCCTATCTGTGCAAGCTTGTCTACAAGGACCCACCACCGACGGGTGGTTTTTCGACGCTCTATCCCGACAAGATCGCCGAGGCGGAAAAAAACTGGGAAGAATGGGATCACCTGAACGAACAGGCCATTACCGGGCTTGTCGCCAAGCTCTACAAGGTGAAGGGTTACGACCCGAACAGCAAGACCGATGTCTGCCCGCCGACGCTGGTGTTTCGCGGGACCGATTTCGATGACATGCGCGATTTCGCCTTTTGCATCATCCTCAAGATCACCCATGGTGCTGGCGAGACGCCGGTGATCGATCTCCAGGACGTGCTGGAAAGGCAATATCCCGGCGGCGAGATCATGTTTGCCATGGACAAGCGACTGAAGGGCAAGAGCCGAAAGGAACTGATCGCCGACAACTTCATTCCCATGGTAATCCCCCCGAAAAATAATGGGCTTCAAAAGTAGAATTTTCTCGGGTTTTATGACTGAGGAGATTTTGATGAAAAAGACGAGATTTAGCGAAGCACAGATTATTGGCATTCTGCGTCAGGCAGAAGGTGGCGTTCCTGTGCCTGAACTTTGCCGGGAGCACGGGATGAGTTCAGCGAGTTTTTATAAATGGCGGGCCAAATATGGCGGCATGGATGCGTCGATGATCAGCCAGATGAAAGCGCTGGAAGACGAGAACCGCCGTCTGAAAAAGATGTATGCGGAGATGAGCATGCAAACCGAACTGCTGAAAGAGGCTTTGGGAAAAAATGACGCGGCCATCTCTACGCCGGGAGGTGGCCGCGCAAGCCGTGGCGATACGTGGGGTGAGCATAGCACTTGCCTGCCGAACGTTCGGTGTCAGCGAAACTTGCTACCGATACAAAGGCAAACGCAATGATGAGAATGAACAGATCGCCGATCTTCTGACCGGCTTGACGCAGGCAAAGAAGAACTGGGGCTTTGGCCTTTGTTTTCTCTATCTGCGGAACGTACAGGGACGGCGCTGGAATCATAAGCGTGTTTATCGCATCTACCGCGCGCTTGAGCTGAACCTCAGGATCAAGCCACGCCGGCGGCTGAAACGGGAAAAACCGGATACACTCAATGTCCCGACAACGCCGAACGCGGTCTGGTCCATGGACTTTATGGCGGATCGGCTGGCCGATGGCCGGCAGTTTCGGCTTTTGAATGTTCTGGATGACTTTAACCGTGAGGGGCTTGGCATTGAGGTCGATTTCTCTCTACCTGCGGAGCGTGTCATCCGTAGCCTGAACCAGATCATTGAGTGGCGCGGCAAACCGCTGGCAATACGTGTTGACAATGGCCCGGAATATGTCAGTGGAAGGCTTATGGACTGGGCTGAAAATCAGGGCATTGCGCTGAATTACATCCAGCCTGGAAAGCCGCAGCAGAACGCTTATGTCGAACGCTACAACCGGACAGTACGACACGAATGGCTTGACCAATACATCATCGAGAGTATCGAAGAGGCGCAGGCGTTCGCCACACAATGGTTATGGAGCTATAACAACGAGCGACCCAATATGGGCATCGGCGGAATGACACCCGCACAGAAACTGAAAATGGCTGCGTGAATTCTACCAAAAAGCCCCGTTAAAAAGGGGAGGATTACCCCATCACGCTTCTGAACAGTTCCGGCGCGTTTCGGCTCTTGGGCGTTCCCTATCAGGCGAGCCTGCAACTGATCTTTCTCGGCGGGCCGAATGGCGACTGGGCCAACAATGTTGAGCAGGGATTGGGGAAACCAAGCGAGCAATATAAGAAAGCAACTGTTTACGCGCGTACGACTGTTGCGGATAAGATCAAATCGGGACAAGACCGACGCTTGAACATTGCCGGACATTCGCTCGGCGGCGGACTGGCTAGTGCAGCCGCGACGATTGTTGAGCATTATTATCACATCGACATCACCACACTCTGCCACACCTTCAACGCGGCCGGCCTCAATTCCGCAACAGTCAAACCCGCCTCGATCGGCGAGGCGACGATCAACGCTTTCGGTGCGCGCGATGAAATCCTGACGACGATCGAAACCCGCGCCGGGCAATTGCCGTTTCTCGGCGCCATTTTGCGATGGGCCAAGGCAGAGGCGAATATCGACGGCTTTCCGATGCCGGCCGGCAATTCTCGTCCCGAGGAAGGGCATCAGTCCCGGACCTTCAAGCGACCCGCCGCAGACGCGGCCCGTCGTGCTGTCGACCGGCGGCATCGGCCAGCAGATCGTCCCGTCATGGCAGCCGCCCGCAAAAGGCGAGAAACTGCCCGTGGTCTGGCCGATCACCGAACAGACCGTCTTTCCCGCCGCCCTTGCCAATAACTTCCGCCTGACCCTTGCGCTGGACGGTATCCTGAATAGTGCAGCCTCGCTGCCGCAGGCGCTCAACCTGCTTGGCGCCCGCATTCCCGGCTGGGTGGAAGACGCGGTAAACGCTAATTCGAAGATAAAAGTGCCACCGGCCGGCCCGAACACATCCTATCAGCCATGGGTCTATGGCAAGTTCACGTTCGGCGATCTTCTCGGCAAGATGGCCCAGGACAGAACGAGATCCGTCGTCAAGGATTATAGAGGTTTCCTTGACGCGCAGGTCGTTCTTCCGACGGTAGGCCCTGCACTTGCGATGTTCGCCGTTGAATTTTCCTATCTTCTGGACCTCTTCGGCATTTCAACGACCTATCACGGCATGGATTATGTGATCGCGACCTTCGAACAATATCTGGATTCAGAATAATGATCCCCCAAATCTCGCTTCCCTTTCCGTGCCTGTTCTTCCGCCACTGGTATCTGGACGGCAGTGAGATGGGGGTGCTGGTGGTGCGGGCAGTGTTCGAAATAGACGAGGGCAGACGCGCGGTGCTGCCGAAGGCGCAGCCGGAGATGGCGCTTTCGGATGCGTTTTACGGTGAGGCGAATGTCTCGTCGCTGAAAGCCGAAAGCGAGATCGCGCCGTTCAAGCCGAAAACCGATCTGACCTTTTCCGCCATTGCCCGCTCGCCGGAGGAAAAGCAGCTTGCGAGTTGGCCGGTGCGGGTGGATATCGCCCGGCCCACGGAGGATGGCGCGGCGCCCGAGGTCATCGGCAGCCACGGCTTTCATGTGTTCGGCGAGCGGCTGATGGAGCCGGAGACGGCAAAAGGCGGCAAGCGCTGGCAGCTTTCTGACGCAATGCCGGTTACGCAAGTGCCGCTCGTCTATGAACGCGCCTATGGCGGCACGGTGAGGATCGATCACGAAAGCGAAGACGCGCATGTGTTCAACCCGATCGGGCGCGGCATGGTCAGCGATTATCTTCTGGAGGCGGACGAGGCATTGCCTGCGCCGCAGATCGGCCTCGCCGGCGAATTCGCCGCCTGGGCTCCGGGCGAGGAGATAACCGTCTGCGGGGTCGGCCCGCTGACGAAATCCTGGCAGCCGCGTCTTGCGCTCGCCGGCACCTTTGACGATGCCTGGCAGCGCGAACGCCATCCGCGCATGCCGGAAGATTATGATTACGGCTTCTGGAATGCCGCGCCGCAAGCCTTGCAGTTCAAGCCGTTCTTCACCGGCATGGAACAGATCACCGTCCACGGCATGCGTCACGACCCGGAGCCCTATCGGTTTTTCCTGCCGGAAGGCGGGCTGAAGGCCGTTGTGCGCTATGCCAATGCCGACGACCGGACCCTCGTTCTGCGGCTCGATACCGTCCATTGCGATATCGCCGATCCGGCCCCGGAAAAACATCAAATGACGCTGGTCTGGCGGATGGCGATTGAAAACCCCGATGATGTGACGGCGATCGAGGTTCTGCCGCACGCCCTCAGAAAGGAGCCATCATGAGCCGCAGTGCAGCCCGCAACACATCGAAATCCAACAACATCGTCTGCCTTTCGCCCTGCGTGTGCCTGACGCCGCGCGGCCCGAAAATGGTGCCGGTGCCCTATATGATCGTCTCGAAACTGGAATGGAGCACGAAGACGATTTCCAAGACCGGCTTCGGCGGCGATCAGGCTTTCACCATGGCCAGCCGCACCGAAAAAGTGACCGGCAACGAGCCGGGCACCGGCGGCGGGGTGTCGTCCGGCGTCAATCTCGGCTGGTGCCGGCCGCAATCCAACAAGTCGAGCTTTCTGGTCGAGGGCCATCAGGTTCTGCAGGACAACTGTGTCTACGAGATGAACTGCGCCGGTCCCGACGGACCGTCGAACACGCTCGGCAAGCTGAATTATGATGATGTGTGAGCGCGACGGAACATCAACTGCATCCCGATCACTGCAGCAGCGGTCTCGTTTCCAGCACCTCTGCGCGCGCCGGCATTCGGCGGACCGAGCGGAGTTTCAGGGGCTGCCACCGCGCGTAGTGCCGCTCGATAACCTCGGTGATCACTTCGACGGAAAGATCATGAGAACTGCCCCGCGACGCAGATTAGTTTCGCCAGTTCGGCATCAGTGATACTCAGCGGAGTTTCAAGGCAGGCGCCGCCGACAAGAAGTCGGCCACTGGACCCGCTGTCCTGGCGGAGTTCAGCCAGGCGGGCTGGCTCGCGAGCACGTTTGACTTCGGCAAAAAGCTTGGGCCTTTCGTGCTCCGTCACGGGCTGCGCGTGTTTCAGCCAGCTTGACCCATTTGCGCACAAGGAAATCTTGCATGCCGAGTTCATCGGTGATCAATTTGACCGGGCAGCCTTCGTCCCGAACCCGCCGAACGGCTTCACGCTTTATCGACTTCGGCCAGATTTTCCTGCCATCTGCCGGCCAGCGGAGCGACGATAAACAGCCAGAGCTGCTTGAGAGCCTGTTCTCCGGCGAGGAGGGCCGAAGCTTCGCGCCCGGTTAACCGAAACACCGGTGAACTGGATTCCTACAAGATGGATTGCCGCCAGGGTCAGGCCGATGGCAAGACGGGCAAAGCCGGCTGACGCTGCCTTGCCGGTTGAGCCGAGAGTGACGATAACTAAAATGGCGGTGAACACCACTTCGAAGACAAGCGCAGCGGGCAGCGCATATTCGCCGAGATAACCCGGTCCCCAGCCGTTCTGTCCGAGGCTGGCGGTGGATCCGGCAATCACCGCGAGGATTGCTGCGCCAAGGAGGGCGCCGGCGAACTGGGCCATCCAATAGCGGACCATCCCGGCTGCCGGCATGCGGCTGGTGATGAAGACGCCAAGGCTGACGGCTGGATTGACGTGGCAACCGGAACCCCGGACAGCAGAGCCGCAGCCGAAGAGAACCAGCACTGTCGTGCCGATGAACTCTGCTACCTTTTTTTCCATTATATAGATCCCGAAAAACGGCGGCGCGCGTCGTTCTCCGACGGCCGCCCCCTGGATTGGTAGGAATGGTTGGATGATCCGGTTGTTTTTTTGAGATATGCAATTTTGTCGGGATTTCGACAACAGAAATCGGTTGCGCTCAGCTGTTATCCAGACTGGTTGTGGATAAGTCCGTTCACGCGGAAAAAGATTGCGGGCGTCTTGGTTGTGCGGTGGGCATGGAATGTAACACGAAGGCGCCGCTGTGCCTGCTATCCATCAATCGTGACGGACCAGGAGAAGGAAGCGCTGGCTCG
The DNA here is from genome assembly GCF_055808365.1 of Martelella sp. K41-7. Classification (NCBI taxonomy): domain Bacteria; kingdom Pseudomonadati; phylum Pseudomonadota; class Alphaproteobacteria; order Hyphomicrobiales; family Aurantimonadaceae; genus Martelella; species Martelella sp. K41-7. The sequence goes on along the minus strand of NZ_CM147867.1, from coordinate 2,872,832 downwards.
GGGCGCCAGAACTTTGGTAAAGGGGCGGTCGTCGATAGCATCGCCCCTGCCATGGGCAGCCGCCATGCCGTGCCAGGGCTCAACGCAGATATAGGGAGCGCCGGGCTTGGTCCAGAGCGCCAGATTGGGCAGGCCATCAAAGGCGAAGTGCAGCGCCGGGCCTTCTTCGGCGCTGTAGGTCAGCCTGCTGCCCGCTCCTTCCGGGAAGATCATCGCATCCTCTTCGAAATAGTCATCGTCAAGGGCGAGGATGCCGTCTGAAAAGGGCGAGGGCAGTGGTTTCAGGTCCAAAAGTCCGTCATGAAGACGGATCATTGCCGGTTCGTTACGGTTTTCAAGCGTGATGTGGTGGACATGGCCTTTGGTGATACCGGGCATCGGCCAGCAGAAGGCTGGATGATAGCCGAAGCCGAAGGGCATAGGCTTGTCGTCTTTGTTCTCGACGGTCGCCGAGACCGTGAGTGTCTTGCCTTCGAGCGCGTGCTCGATTGCGAGGCGGAAGGCGAATGGGTAGGCCGCCTGCGTTTCATCCGAATCCGCCAGGACAAAGCGGCAGCGTGCTTCGCTGCTTTCCTCAAGCGCAAACAGGCTGCGCCGGGCAAAGCCGTGCTGCTTCATGTCGAAGCTCTCGCCGCCGATTTCCACCTGGTCACCGGGCGCCTTTCCGACTATCGGGAACAGGATCGGCGCGCGTCCGGTCCAGAACTCCGGGTCGCCGTTCCATAACCACTCCCGCCCGTCACTCGTCGTGATTGACTGTGTCTCTGCGCCAAGCGGCGAGATGGTTACGGCAAGAGCTTCGTTGGCGATGCGGATGGCGTCGGTCATGATCAGGGCCTCGTGGTGGGCAGCAGCTTATGGGTAAAGCGGGACACAGGCGGGCAGGATTGTAGCCCGCCGATGCCGGGTGATCATATATTGTTCATTAGCACCTTGCGAAGCTTGTCGAACAGTTCATCGATTTCGTTCTTCGTGATGATCAGCGGCGGTGACAATGCGATGATATCGCCGGTTGTGCGGATCAGGAGCCCGTCTTCATAAGCCTTCAGGAAGGCGGAGAAGGCGCGCTTGGTCGGTTCGCCGGCGATTGGTTCCAGCTCGATCGCGCCGATCAGGCCGAGATTGCGGATGTCGATGACATGCGGGCAATCCTTGAGGCTGTGAAGCTGTTCTTCCCAATAAGGCGAGAGCTCCTTGGCGCGGGTCAGAAGTCCTTCCTCCTGATAGGTCTCGAGCGTAGCAAGGCCTGCCGCAGACGCGATCGGGTTACCGGAATAGGTATAGCCGTGCATGAACTCGATCATATGCTCGGGGCCGTTCATGAAGGCGTCATGGATCTCGTCCCTGACGAACACTGCGCCCATGGGAACGACGCCATTTGTCAGTCCCTTGGCCGTGGTCATGATATCCGGCGTTACACCGAAATATTCAGCGGCAAACGGTGCACCGATACGTCCGAAGCCGGTGATGACTTCGTCGAAAATCAAGAGGATGCCATGCTTGTCGCAGATGTTGCGCAGGCGCTGGAGATAGCCCTTAGGCGGGATCAACACGCCGGTGGAGCCGGCAACTGGCTCGACGATGACAGCGGCAACCGTGGACGGGTCATGCAGCGCCACGATCCGCTCCAGCGTATCGGCAAGATCGGCGCCGTGTTCGGGTTCGCCTTTGGTAAAGGCATTTTTCTCCGGCAGATGGGTGTGGGGGATATGATCGACACCCGTCAGCAATGTGCCAAACATCTTGCGGTTTGAAACAATGCCGCCAACCGATGTGCCGCCGAAGTTGATGCCGTGATAGCCACGCTCGCGGCCGATCAGCCGGAAGCGCTCGCCCTGTCCTTTGACGCGGTGGTAGGCGAGCGCAATCTTGAGTGCAGTATCGACGGATTCTGAGCCGGAATTGGTATAAAAAACGTGGCCCATGCCTTCCGGTGCCAGTTCGACAAGGCGGTTGGCCAGTTCGAATGCCTTCGGGTGGCCTAGCTGAAAGGCCGGGGCATAGTCGAGTTCGCCGGCCTGTGCCCGGATCGCTTCGGTGATCTTCGGCCGGCAGTGACCGGCATTGACGCACCACAGGCCCGCTGTGCCGTCCAGCACCGTTCGACCGTCGACCGTGGTATAATACATGTCCTTTGCCGAGGCGAACATGCGCGGCGCCTTCTTGAACTGCCGGTTTGCGGTAAACGGCATCCAGAAGGCTTCGAGATTATTGGGAACGACGGCGCTGCGGTCGGACATTAGCTGCTCCACAAAAGAAAGCGACCCGTTTGGACGGGTCACGTATTTTTCGTTTTATCGGAGAGCACGTTATCAGGGGATTGGACGTCGTCAAGCAAGAAGGCGGTGGCCGGCCCAACGACGACCTTTGTGAGGCCGGCCATCTGGAAATCTCGCAAACAGAGACCGGCTTGTATGTTGCAGGTCAGCCGCGGAAACAGCCTGTTCAACTGGCCAGGCGACCGCGCCAGTCCGGGCCGTCTTCGTAGATGTCGTCGAGCGTGGCAAGCAGCTTCTGAACGGGTTCTGCATGGGTGCTGTAATAGATGGTCTGGGCTTCGCGGCGTGTCTCCACGAGATTCTGCGCCCGCAACTTTGACAAGTGTTGTGAAAGGGCCGATTGGCTCAGCCCGACCCGGGCCGCGAGTGCTCCAACATGCATCTCGTCTTCGGCCAAGACGCACAATATCTGAAGCCGTTTCGGGTTGGCCATGGCCGAAAGTAGGCCCGCAGCGATGACGGTTTTGTCCGATTCCGTGTTATGTGTCACCTTGATATGTCCTCTTTTGGTTGCGCGATCCAGACTAGAAAGCCCCGGAATAGAGTTCGATATCTGGCAACCCTACACAAGTGAAAACAAAAAAAGTAATCCCATATTTAGGGTATTATTAGAACGTACCTTTGATAAGGTTAGCGAATTCGTCGTATGACGATGCTGCATTTGGAAATTCTACTCTGGATATTGCTGATTTTTTTCTTGTATAAGTTCCCTCAGGGTCCGAACTTACTATCTGAATCTCCCTTTTTTCATGGTCTTTGAAAATAGCGTCAGTAAGCTTTAACGCGTAAGTGTGGTCGAACCATTGGTAGGATGACAGCGCTTCGGGGTGAACGATTTCCGCACCCTTCAGGGCATAGGCTTTCCCGAAACCGCCGTTGAAATTCGCCGAAACGGGTTCCAGGCGCATAAATGAAAAGTCGGGGAAGTCGATGTAAGTTTTTGCTTTCGGATGACGCGCGAGAAATCGAGATTTCAACCATTCATGGTGTTCGCTGTTGGGTGTTACGGGGCGCACATGGCAACGGGTTGTCAGGCGCGGGTGGGCGAGCGGGTCGCCCTTGCCCGGCTCGCCTGTGAGCAGCGAAACCCTGTTATCATGTTCAATAGCCTGCGTATGAAAGGACAGTCTCGAGACGAGAATCACCGGCGCGCCATCGAGATCGGTTGCCAGCAGAACGCGGCTGACAAGCGGGAAACCGGTATCTGATTCGTTGACCCCGAGAGCAGCAAAAGGCGCCTCGCGGATCAGTCGGCGTGCCAGCGCTACGGCCTCTGCATCGGTTTCGCGCAGCGTATTCTGTTTCATCGCTCGGTGTTTTCCTGTTGGGGAGGGCGTGGCGCAAGGTTATTTATGACATCACGAATTGAAACCGTCCCGACGACCCGACCACGGTCGATGACGCCGATCGTCTCCGGTCTTTGCGAAAAAACACGCAGCAATTCTGCGACTGTCGTTCGCGGTCTGACGGTGGCTGCGAGGCGCACCGCCAGCTGTTCACGATCGATAACCGGCTGCATGATGTCTTCGGCCGTCAAAAAGCGGTACCGGTTAATGGTGGCGACAAAATCGGCAACATATCCTGTTGCGGGAGCCCTGATGATTTCGCGTGGGGTACCTGACTGGATAATCCGTCCCGCCTGCATGATGGCAATCCGGTTCCCCAGCTTTACGGCCTCATCAAGGTCATGGCTGACGAAAATAATGGTTTTGTCCAGGGCTTTCTGAAGCGCAAGCAATTCATCTTGCAGGTGGGTGCGGATCAGCGGATCGAGGGCGGAAAACGGTTCGTCCATCAGCAGCACAGGCGCCCCGGTTGCGAAAGCCCGCGCCAGACCAACCCGCTGCTGCATGCCGCCCGAAAGCGCATGGACGGGATGGTCGGCCCAATCCGCCAGATTGACAAGCGCCAGCTGCTCTTCGATACGGGCGCGTCGCTGTTTCAGGTTGACGCCCGAAAGCTCAAGTCCGAAGCCGATATTATCGGCGACGCTGCGCCAGGGCAGCAGAGCGAACTGCTGAAACACCATCGAGACCGCGTTGCCGCGCAGCGACCGTAGTGCTCGCTTGCCGGCGGTGTAGGGGGTGACCGGGCCTTGCTCGGTGTGAATCGTCACAGTGCCCCGGGTGACCGGCGCCAGACCGTTCACGGCCCTTAGCAGTGTTGACTTGCCTGAGCCCGAAAGCCCCATCAGCACGACAATCTCGCCGCGTTCCACTGTGAGTGATGCGCCAGAAACCCCAACCAAATTGCCTGTTCTGCGCTGAATGTCGTCGCGTGAAAGTCCGGTGTCGATCAGCGGCAGCGCACGCGCAGGGCGTTTGCCGAAAACAATATCGATGTTGTCGAGTTCCACGGCCTTGTTCATGGGCAATTCCGAAACTGTTGACGGGGTACATGCCATTCCGGCCCGCAACGGGCGGGTTTCTGGATGGGGTGTTTTTCACAATAGGCGCATGGCTGCAAGTCCGCAGCCGGGGTGCGCTTCCATGGAGAGATTGGACGGGTTACGAGTTTCCTGTGGCTTCGTCGTTTTGGGGCTTTATTCCGATGCATTGATCCCGGCAAAAGAAATCCGGAAGGATCGAAAATATGGCGAAGCTTCATTTTTACTACGCAACGATGAATGCCGGGAAATCGACCCTGCTTTTGCAGGCAGCCTATAATTACCGCGAGCGCGGCATGCATGCTGAAATATTGGTTGCCGAGCTTGACGACCGTGCCGGAAAGGGTGTGGTCTCCTCGCGGATCGGCCTTGCCTCAGAAGCCGTGACCTTCGGTTCCGACAGCGACCTCCTGGTGCTTGTGCGGGAACTGAATGACCGGAGCACAATAGATTGCCTGCTTGTCGACGAGGTCCATTTCGTCAAGGCCGAGCATGTGTGGCAGTTGGCCCGTGTCGTCGATGAGCTCGGCGTACCCGTCATGGCCTATGGTCTTCGCTCCGATTTCAAGGGCGAATTGTTTCCTGCATCGCGGGAGCTTTTCGTTCTGGCAGATGAAATTCGCGAGGTGAGAACCATATGTCATTGCGGCCGCAAGGCGACCATGGTGGTTCGCCTTGACGACGGTGGTAACGTTCTGCTCGATGGTCCGCAGATCGTTGTCGGTGGTAATGATCGCTATGTGTCTTATTGCCGGGTGCACTGGAAGGAAAAGACAGGCCGGGTTTGAGACTACCGTTCTCGCATTTGATCAGTCGATCAGGTTGAGTCGAATTGTTTTTGCAACCAGTTGTGTGCGGTTGACGCAGTCGAGCTTGCGGATGGCATTGGCGAGATAGGCATTCACTGTATGGTCGGAAAGGCCAAGGATGCTACCGATTTCATGCGAGGTTTTGCCTTCTGCTGTCCAGCCAACCACTTCCATTTCGCGGGCAGACAATGCGGCCAGCGGCTCACCTGGACTGCGCTGAAGTTCTGATAACCGGCCGAGTGTCAGCCGCGCGATACTGGCGAGTGCATATTCTTCTGTTCTGTCGAGCGGCTCGCGATCGCCAAAAAACAGAAGACTCAGAGGTTTTCGGGCATTTGGCGCGAATGCAAAAACGACGCCCATGCTGATGTGCATCGTGCGCATAAGCTCGGCCAAGTCCGCGCGGCCGCTGTCATGTGGGTCTTCAATGTCGGCAAGGGTCCATTGCAGTGGCGCCGCTGCACGGCCATGGGTATTTGCCTGTGAGCTCATCCGCAACAGGCCGGCACGCTCGGATGCTTCGACAAAGGAGGGCGGCAGGGTCGTGCAATGGATCGCGCAATCCGGCGCTTCGGTCTCGGCCCAAGGGTATTCCACAAGCGCGAAATGAGAGAACTTGAACTCCGTTGCAATCGGAGAGAGCAGCCGCGATAAGGACTCGACCTGAGATGCCTTGTCGAATGCCCAGGTAAACCGGCTTTGATTTTTTTCGCCTGCAGGGTACATATTGCGATCCCGAAAAGGGGAACATATTTGAAAATAAGTCCAAATTTCGACTTGAGGACTGCTGATATCTCGGTGAACAGTTCATTTTTGCGCCGACACCTCGCCGCTTCTCCCAAGAATTTGAGCAATACTAGTCATATACCTCTGGCGAAGTCTAGTTGAAAAGAGGGTATTATTATACTTTTACGTGTAATTTGTGTTGCGATTTCGGCGACGTTTTGAGTGCTGAACGCCGTTCGCGTGTCACTGCGGAATGGTGCTTTCGACGCAAAGCTACGCCCACAGCAAGACCTCGGGGCTTGCGGTGGGCGTAAAGCCGGCGGTTGCAATTGCGCGTCGGAACAGGTCTACCTTCGGTAGGAAAGGCCCCGAGGTTAATGCTATCCGGCGGTGCGGCGTTCTTCCTGAGCGATATTGGCTTCGACCACGGCGAGCGTGGCCATGTTGACGATACCACGCGAGGTGACCGAGGGTGACAGGATATGGGCGGGCAAGGCGCTACCGAGGAGTATCGGCCCGACATGAAGCGCATCCAGCATGCTCTGAACCACTGTCATGGTGATATGTGCGGCATCGAGCGACGGGAATATCAGCAGATTGGCCTCGCCCGACAGGGTGCTGTTCGGCATTTCCCGGTGGCGCAGTACGTCGGAAATCGCTGTATCACCGTGCATTTCGCCATCGACCTCGAGATCAGGCATGCGTTCGCGAATGATCGCCAGCGCATCGCGCATGCGCGCTGAACTTTCGGAATCGCGCGAGCCAAAATTCGAGTGTGATACCAGCGCAGCCTTGGTGGACATGCCGAAACGCGATATTGCCCGGGCGGACTGGATCGTGGTTTCCGCAATCTCTTCTGCGGTAGGACTATAAGTGACATGCGTGTCGGCAAAGAAGGTTGCACCGCGGTTGGAAATCAGAAGCCCCAGGCTCGAGAAATCGCGGACGTTTTCATGCTTGCCGATAATGTTTCCGATGTCGCGCAAGTGCCGCTCGAAGCGGCCTTCCACGCCGCACAGCAAGGCATCGGCGTCGCCGCGCTTGACGGCAAGCGCCCCGATCACCGTGGTGTTGGTGCGCACGATCGTGCGGGCACGTTCCGGTGTCACGCCCTTGCGGGCGACGAAGGCTAGATATTCATCGACATATTCCCGAAAACGTGAGTCACTTTCCGGGTTGATGATCTCGAAATCCTCCTGCGGACGCATCCTCAGACCATAGCGCTTCATACGGATCTCGAGCACGTTCGGCCGGCCAATCAGGATTGGCCGCGAAACGCCTTCCTCTATCAGCACCTGAGCCGCGCGCATCACCCGCTCATCTTCGCCGTCGGAGAAGATGATCCGTTTGGGTTCTGCGGCCTTGGCTGCGGCAAAAACCGGCTTCATGACGAGGCCGGAGCGGAAGGCAAATCTGTTCAGTTGATCGTAGTAAGCCTCATAATCCGCGATCGGTCGCTCGGCGACGCCGGATTCCTCTGCTGCGCGGGCGACTGCGGGCGCAATGCGCAGGATCAGGCGCGGGTCGAAGGGAGAGGGAATGAGGTAGTCTGGACCGAAGATCAACGGCTCGCCCGAGGAAGAATGTGGCACTTCCCAGACTTCCTCCCTGGCCAGCCCGGCGATGGCGCGCACAGCCGCCATCTTCATTTCCTCGTTGATGGTGCGCGCGCCACAATCAAGTGCGCCGCGGAAAATGTAAGGGAAGCACAGGACATTGTTGACCTGGTTGGGAAAGTCGGAGCGGCCCGTGCAGATCATCGCATCCTCGCGCTCGGCGCGGGCGAGGTCAGGCATAATTTCCGGCACGGGGTTTGCCAGCGCCATGATCATCGGCTTGTCGGCCATTTTTTTCAAAAGCGCCGGCTTTAATGCACCCGCGACGGACAGGCCGAGAAACACATCAGCGCCCTCGATATGGTCGGCAAGCCCATGCGCGTCGCTTTCCTGGGCGTATACTGCCTTCCACCGGTCCATGTTGGTGGTGCGGCCGGGATAAACGAGGCCGTCGATATCGAAGACCCAGATGTTTTCGCGCCGGGCGCCGAGAGAGACGAGGAGATTGAGGCAGGCAAGGGCAGCAGCCCCGGCGCCCGAGGCCACGATCTTGACGTTTTCGATCGATTTGCCGGCAAGCTCCAGCCCGTTCAGGATCGCCGCGGCGACGATGATGGCGGTGCCATGTTGGTCGTCGTGGAACACCGGGATCTGCATCTTGTCGCGGAGGATGCGTTCAACCTCAAAACATTCCGGTGCCTTGATATCTTCCAGGTTGACCCCGCCGAAGGTCGGCTCAAGCGCAGAGATTGTGGAGACCATTTCATCAATGGTCGGCGCGTCGATTTCGATGTCGAAGACATCAACGCCCGCGAATTTCTTGAACAGGACGGCCTTGCCTTCCATGACCGGCTTGGAGGCGAGCGGCCCGATATTGCCGAGACCGAGCACTGCGGTACCGTTTGAGATGACGGCGACAAGATTGCTGCGCGCTGTGTATTTCGCGGCATCGCCGGGGTTATCATGAATGGCAAGGCAGGGCGCGCCGACCCCGGGCGAATAGGCCAGCGCCAGGTCGCGCTGGTTGCCAAGTGGTTTGATTGCCTGGATCTCAAGTTTTCCGGCGCGCGGATAGCGGTGATAAAAAAGGGCCTGTTGCTTCAGGTCTTCTCCGGCACCCTTGGTTTCGTTCGGGTCGCTCATCGTCTCGTCTCCTTGCCCGCGCCGGCTGGCCGGGTCTCCACAATGCCGGGCGACTATATGGTCGGGGATTGCGAACATCAATCCATCGTTGGTGCTCGCGCGGCTGTTTTGGGCCTGTGCCTAGTGCTCCTGTCACGTGCCATGTCTCGGCAACTGATTGTTCACAATAGCGGATGTTTCACTCCCCGCATTTTCAGGTATTGTGGTTTGTGTAAACGGGCGGCCTCCCGCAGGCGCCGATCAATTCCCCATACCCTGCATGGAGTCTAACAATGAATAAAATGTTGCTGCCCATGGCGCCTTACTTTCTGGCCCTGCTTCGGGTCGTTGCCGGCCTGCTCTTTATGCAACACGGCACCCAGAAGGTCCTCCATTTTCCGGTTTCCGACTTTTACCCCCCGATGTTCTCGCTGCTGTGGTTTGGCGGAATTCTGGAAATCGTCGGCGGTGCGCTGATCATCGTCGGCCTCTATACCCGTATTTCGGCCTTTGTGCTTTCCGGGATGATGGCCGTCGCCTACTTCATGTTCCATGCGCCGAACAGCTTTTTTCCGGCGCTGAACGGTGGCGATGCAGCAGTGCTGTTCTGCTTCATTTGCCTCTATATTGTGTTTGCCGGCCCCGGCGCGTTCAGCCTCGACAGCAAGGTCAAGCGCTGATCACGGTTTACTATCTTCATATGATCGCAAAGGCGGGCTCCACCGGAGTTCGCCTTTTTGTTTCGGCGTGTTGGCCGGGTTGCTCTTTTCGTTCAAGCCAAAAGCGGATAGGGCTCGGGAAAGAATGAAGGCCCGCAGGCCCCGTTGGAACGAACCAGGATGAAGCGCAATGATGCCGAAGCAATACATTATTCCCGGGATGATGATTCGGGACATGCTGGTGCCGGTGCCGCTTGACTGGTCGAACCCGGATGGTCCGATCATCCAGATTTTTGTGCGCGAAATCATCGATCCGGTAAAACGGCGCGACGATCTGCCGACACTTGCCTTCCTGCAGGGCGGGCCCGGCGGCAAGTCACCGAGGCCTTCCGGCGGCGGCCCAGCCTGGCTTTCCGAGGCGCTGAAGACCCACCGCGTGATCCTGATTGACCAAAGGGGGACGGGACGCAGCAGCCGGATCGAGGCTGCGACCATGTCCCGCTTCGAAACCGGAGAGGCAGGTGCAGACTATCTGATGCATTTTCGCGCCGACAGCATCGTCGCCGATTGCGAGCATGTGCGCAAAAACCTGATCGGAGAGCGCAAATGGGAGACACTAGGGCAGAGTTTCGGCGGGTTCATCACGCTGACCTATCTCTCGCAGGCGCCGGAGGGGCTGTCAGCCTGCTATGTGACCGGAGGACTGTCCGGACTTTCTGCTTCAGCGGATGATGTCTACCGCCGAACCTATCCGCGGGTGCTCGCCAAGAACCGGCAATATCACCGGCGTTATCCCCATGACGCTGCGCTGTTTTCGCGGATCGCGGATCACGTCTCGGCCAATGATATCCGCCTTCCCGACGGTGACCGGTTGAGCGTGCGGCGGCTCCAGACACTCGGCCTCGCCTTCGGCATGGCGCCGGGTTTCGAAAATGTGCACTGGCTGATGGACGAGGCTTTTGCCGACCCTGACGAAACGCGGCTTTCCGACAGTTTCCTGTCTTCGGTTATGGTCGACACCGGCTTTGACGGCAATCCGCTTTTTGCCGTTCTGCAGGAGAGCATATACGGGCAGGGGAGTGCGCCGACGAACTGGGCCGCCGAACGGGTGCGCGCCGAGTTTCCCAGGTTTGACCCCGAACAGCGGCCGCTGATGCTGACCGGGGAAATGATCTATCCGTGGATGTTCGAGGAAATCCGCTCCCTGCGCCCCTTCCGGGATGCAGCAGAGGCGCTGGCCGCGCGCTCCGATTATCCGCCGCTTTATGATGCCACCCGGCTTTTTGCCAATGACATCCCCGTCGCCGCCGCCGTCTATCATGACGACATGTATGTCGATGCCGGTCTTTCGCTGGAGACAGCGGGGCGGCTCGGCAATTGCCGGGCATGGGTCACCAATGAATATGAGCATGACGGGCTGCGCCAGAGCCCCGACGTGTTCCGCCGCTTGCGCCAGCTGGTGCTGGAGCAGGGCGGGCCGCTGTAAGCTTTGCAGAGCCGTTTCGAAGGCCCATCATCTATCCGCAATATGTTTTCCCGGTCGTCGTCGCGCGCATGCCACGGGCGGCAGCCTGCTGTTATGAATCCTTCATCTTTCGTTCAATCAAATGTCGTGTTGCGAGGCTAATTGCAGATGGCCATCGAACTGCAATTTTCATTGCGATAAGGATTTTTCGAATGATGAAACTCTCCGCCTATCTGCTCGCCGGCTCCGTGGTGCTCTCCGCCTCGGCCGCGTTCGCCGCCGACACCTCTGTCGAATTCTGGCACAGCTTCTCCGATACCAGCGCCAATGGTGCAGCCCTTGCCGAAATCATCGACAATTTCGAAGCCGCCAATCCCGAGATCACAGTCGACGCCCAGTTTATCGGCAATTACAACGACATCGTCGCCAAGCTTCAGGCTGCGATCCCCGCGCGCCGCGCACCCGACGCAGTGATCATGGAAGTGACCCGCTACGGCCTTTTCGCCGATCGCGGCGTGCTCGGCGACCTTTCCGACCGCCTTGCAAACGATCCGCTTGCCGACAACCTGTTCGACTTCGCCCGCGAAGTCGGCATCTTTGAGGGCAAGAACTACATCGTGCCCTTCAACTCCTCGACGCCGGTTCTCTACCTCAACAAGGCCGTTTTCGACGCTGCCGGTTTCGAGGAAGAGCCGCAACTCGAGACTTATGACGATATCCTGGCCGCTGCCCAGCAGATCACCGATACTCTGGGTGATCAGGGTATCATGGGTATGACGGCGCCCGGCCAGTTCGCGCGCTGGGGCCTGATCATGGCGAATGACAGCGACCTGATCGACTCCAAGACCGGCGAAATCCTGATCGATGCGCCGAATACGGTCGAGGCCTATGAATGGATGGCCTCGCTCGTCGACGATTACAAGGTCGCCTCGCCCGATGGCGTAACCGATGAGAAGAAGGACAAGCAGTTCTTCATGTCCGGTAATGCCGGCATGATGATGAACTCGACCGGCAATTACGGCGATGCCAGGGCCGCGCTGGGCGATGACCTTCTGGTTCGTCCGATGCCTTGCAACAAGGTCTGCGCCGTGCCGATCGGCGGTGCTGGCATTGGCATTCTTTCGTCGGCGGAACCTGAGGTGAAGGACGCTGCCTACAAGTTCATCTCGTTTGCTGCCTCGCCGGAATCGAACGCCATATGGTTTGCCGAAACCGGCTACATGCCGATCAACAAGAAGACCGCCGAGCAGCCGCGTGCCGCCGAAGCGCTCGCCAATGCTGAAGGCATCGATGTCGCCATCAACCAGCTCGACTTCGCCCGTGGTCGTCCGCGCCCGGTCGTCGTCACCTGGATGCGCGCTAATGAATATGACGTCTGGCAGTCGATCGCGCTCGGCCAGCGTAGCGCTGAAGACGCGCTTGGCGATTTTGCCGAACGGACGCGTCAGGAAGCCCAGCGCCTTTCCAACTGATTGATCTGAAAGACACTCCCGCCCGCGCGCCCAAGAAAAAGGTGCGCGGGCCTTTTCCAATGACAAGCGCTGCTGCCGTTAACGCGCATGCGCCTGTGCGAAAGTCCGCCCCATGCCGCGCAAGCTGACGCCCTATCTCTTCGTCCTGCCGCTGATAAGTTTCATTGCGGTCTTCACCTATATCCCGATTGTCACCAGTATCGACCTGAGCTTCCGGCAGTGGGACTTCATGACCCCCGACAAGCCGTTTGTCGGGTTTGAAAACTATCGGGTCCTGTTCAATTCCCGCGAATTCTGGAATTCGCTCCGGGTGACGGCGATCTTTGCTGTTGTCTCGGTGCCGCTGCGGCTGGCGCTGGCGCTTTTGATTGCAAGCGCGCTGACGCGCGAAACCTTTTCACGGCGTATCCTGCGCGGCGCGCTGTTCCTGCCCTCGGTCACCTCAACCGTTTCGATTGCTGTGGTGTTTTCCTGGGTTTTTTCCACCGATTACGGCATGGCGAACGGTCTGCTGTCGTTTTTCGGTGTCGAGAAAATCCGCTGGATGCAACGGCCGGATCTGGCGCTCGGTGTCCTTATTTTCATCAATACCTGGAAACAGCTCGGCTATGACATCGTCATCTATATCGCCGGTCTACAGGCTATTCCGCAGGAACTCTACGATGCCGCTGCAGTCGATGGCGGCAAGCGCCGGCACGTCTTCCGCCGCGTCACCTTTCCGCTGGTGATGCCGACGACCTATTTCCTACTGGTGATCTCGGTGATCGAGGCATTTCAGGTGTTCACCCTCGTCTCGGTGATGACCGAGGGCGGGCCGGCCGGTGCCACCGATCTTCTGGTCAACCTGCTTTATCGCATCGGCTTCACCTTCTTCGATATCGGTCAGGGTTCGGCGCTGGCCGTGCTGCTGTTCATTCTCCTCATCGCGCTTGCCGTCATCAAGTCGCGCGTTCTCGGCCGGAAGGTGCATTATGAAGCCTGACAATCCAATTCTGGCGGGGCTTGCGCTGCTGGCGGGCCTGCTGTTCCTCTCGCCTGTGCTGTACTCGATCTGGATGTCGTTCCAGACTTCGACCGCCTATTATACCGGCACGGTCGATTTCACGATCGGCAATTATCAGCTCGCCGTCGGCCAGTATAATTTCGCCCGCTACCTCATCAACAGCCTGATTGTCTCGGGCGCGGTGACCTTGATCGGCATTAGCTTTGCCACCATGGCGGCCTATGCATTTGCCCGCTTCACCTTCTTCGGTTCCAACCTGTTGTTTGCGGCAACGGTGGCAACGCTGATGATCCCGAGCCATATCAGTCTGATCCCGAACTATCTGACGCTGGCAAATGTCGGCCTGCTCGACACCTATGCCGGGTTGATCCTGCCGGCGATCTCCAACGGTTTCGCCGCCTTCTTTCTGCGCCAGTATATTCGTGGCATTCCCCGCGCGCTCGATGAGGCGGCTTACATGGATGGCGCAACGCCGCTGAAAGTGCTGTGGCGGGTGATCGTGCCGATCGCCAAACCGGCGATCCTGTCGATGGGGCTCTATATCTTCATCACCGAGTGGAACAACTATATCTGGCCGCTGGTCGCCACCAGCCGGGAGGACCTCTACACGCTGCAGGTCGGTCTTGCCCGCCTCTACCGCATCAATCCCGGCGAAGGACTGATCAACTGGCCGCTGGTCATGGCGGCATCCGCCATCTCGATGCTGCCGGTCATCGCCGGCTTCGTGCTGGTCGAGCGCCATCTGGTGCGCGGTATCACCATGGGCGCCGTCAAATGACACGACATAACGTAAAAAAGGAAAAGACTGTGACGCGCATTGCCTCTCATCGCGGCGGAACCCTGGAATATGGCGACAGCACCTTTGCGGGCTTTGCCGCGACAGCCGCGATGGAGGTCGATGAGGTGGAGTTCGACCTTCACCCGACGGCTGATGGCCGGATCATCGTCAATCATGACGCAACGCTTGACCGAACCACGGATAGCACAGGCGTGGTCGCCGCGATGAAGGCCGAGGATGTGCGCGCGGCAATCGTCAACCATGCAGGTGACGGTTTTCGTCATCCGCTGTTCGTCGAGGAGCTTTGCGATATCTTCCGGTCGAGCAAGGTCGGCTTTCGGTGTGAGATCAAGCCCGGCTTTGACGGCAAGCCCTATGCCGGCTTTGTCCCGCGTGTCACCGAGGCGCTTGAAAAGGCCGGGCGGCTGGAAACCACGGTGTTTTCGTCGTTTCTGCTGGACAGTCTCGATGCGCTGAGAGAGGCAACAGACCGTCCCGCACTCTGGCTTGTCAGCCCACCGGTGCTGATCCAGCTGGGGCCGCGCGGCGTGGTCGAAGTCGCGCACCTGCGCGGCATTGGCGAGATTGCGGTCAATATCGATATGGCCGACGCGAAGCTGAAAAACATGGCTGCAGATGCGGGCCTCGCCTTCGGTGCGTGGGCGGCGCATACGACCGTGCAAATCACCAAAGCCTTCGCGCTTGACCTGAAGGTGTTCACCACCGACAGGCCGCGTCTGGCCATCGAAATCCGCAATGCATTGGCAATGGAGACGGCACGATGAGCAGCATCTCGCTGAAACATATCCGCAAGGCCTATGACAACGGGCCGACGGTTCTGCATGGCGTATCGATGGATATCCGCCCCGGTGAGTTCGTCGTTATCGTCGGACCGTCCGGTTGCGGCAAATCCACGCTTCTGCGTCTGATCGCGGGCCTTGAGGAATGCCGGGAGGGCGATATCGAGATCGACGGAAAGCGCGCCAATGACGTGTCCCCGCAGGACCGCGACATCGCAATGATTTTCCAGAATTACGCGCTCTACCCACATATGAGCGTGCGTGAAAACATCGCCTTCGGGCTGGAACTGCGCGGTGTGGCGAAAAAGGAGCGCAACCGCCGCGCCGAAGAGGTTGCCGCCACGCTGCAGCTTGCTCCTTATCTTGACCGCAAGCCCGGCGCCCTTTCCGGCGGACAGCGCCAGCGCGTGGCCATGGGCCGGGCGATTGCCCGCGATACCTCGACCTTTCTGATGGATGAGCCGCTTTCCAATCTTGATAATGCGCTGCGGGTCGTCATGCGCCGCGAGATCAAGGAACTGCACCGGGCACTGAAAGCAACCATCGTTTATGTGACCCACGACCAGACCGAGGCCCTGTCGCTGGCCGACCGGATCGCGGTGATGAAGGACGGCTATCTGCAGCAGTTCGACACACCCGAAGCCATCTATGACCGGCCCGCCAACCGCTTCGTCGCCTCCTTCATCGGCGCACCGGAGATGAACTTTCTGGATGCCGGAAAACTGCCCGGCGGCGTGGTTCCGGCCGGGCTGACAATGGGGCTCAGATCCGATGCGCTGACGATCACCGCCACCAATCCAGGCGGCGTGGCGCTACCCGCATCCGTGACCTTAAGCGAAATGACGGGATCGGACGTCGTGCTTCATTGCGAAACGCCGGCCGGCCGGGTTACGCTGACGTGTCACCGTAGCGCGTTGCCAGCAGATCTGTCCGATTGCTGGATCGCCTGTGATATGGATGCGGCGCATTTCTTTGACGCGGAGACAGGCGTGCGCGCCGAGACCGTGGTTGAACAACGGGCCGTATTGCAGGGCTGAGGAAAGACGACAGAGCCGACATGAACATACCCAATGGCATTCCCCAGCATCTGAGCGATCTGGTTGCGCTG
Organism: Martelella sp. K41-7; assembly: GCF_055808365.1. Lineage (NCBI taxonomy): Bacteria > Pseudomonadati > Pseudomonadota > Alphaproteobacteria > Hyphomicrobiales > Aurantimonadaceae > Martelella > Martelella sp. K41-7. The sequence goes on along the minus strand of NZ_CM147867.1, from coordinate 2,856,669 downwards.
AATTCCGAACGCCTGACCCAGGCCGATACGCGACTTCTCGACGTCTTGTTGCAGAACCCGCTGCGCGCGGCCCTGGAAAACGGTACCGAGATTTCGACCCGCGCCGGGCTGCACCCCTCTTCGGCTGTCAGGCTGGCGCGTCGTCTTGGCTTTGAGGGCTATCCGGAATTCCGGACCTTTCTGCAAAACAGTCTGGCGGGAGAGGGGGAGGATTTTGACAATGGCGCCGCCCGTGTCGCTGCCCGGCTTTTGCGCGCGGATGAAGGCGCGCTGGTGTCCTCTGTCATCGACAGCGAGATCGCAGCCCTTGAAGCGGCCCGCAACAGCGTCGACGACCGCCAGATCCGGACGTTCGCGGAGACCGTCAGGGATTGCCGCAAGGTGTTTATCATCGGCACCGGCCATGCCGGCGCGCTGGCCCAGCTTCTCGGGCTGAGGCTGAACCGTTCCGGCTATGATGCCGTCGACCTGACGGCCACACCGAACCAGATGCGCGAAAAGCTGATGACGATGACGGCGGACGATGTGCTCTGGCTGTTCGCCTTTCGCAAGCTGCCGCCGCTTGTGCAGGATATCCGCGCGGTGGCAGCCAGATGCGGCGCGACGACGCTTGCCGTGACTGATGTAACAGCCGGACGGTTCACGCCGGCTCCCGAACATCACATTACCATTTCGCGCGGTTCTCTCGGCCAGTCGCAATCGCTGGTCATCCCGATGACGGTCGCCAACACTGTCATTCTCGATCTTGCGGCCATCGACAATGGCCGTTCGCTGAAGGCTATCGAACAGTTCGACAGGTTTCGAGAAGACGGGCCGCCGCTCAGCTGGGGATAACGCGATCTGCCGCTATTGCGGCTTTAATTGCTCCGGCGCTCCACCAGATAGACATGGTCACAGGCCATGACCACCTCGTCGCGCTGGTTCCAGACGCGCACTTCCTCGATGACACGACCATGGTTCGGCCGTTTCGGGTCGTCCTCGCAGCGTGCGATTGTGAGCACCGTACGGATGGTGTCGCCGATGAAGACGGGCTTGGGAAAGCGCAGGCGCTCATAGCCATAGGTAAAGGAGAGCGGGTTGATCTCCGAGGCTGAAAGGCCGATGCCTATGGCAAAGGTCATGGTACCGTGGGCGATCCGCTGGCCGAAGGGGCTGTCCTTCATGAACTCGGCGTCCATATGATGCGGGAAGAAATCGCCCGTGTGGCCCGCATGGACGACGAAATCCGCCTCGGTGATCGTCCGGCCATAGGTGCGGCGCTCCTCGCCAACGGTGATATCCTCGAAATGGCGTGGCCGCTCCATCAGAAACTCTCCTCGAACAATCGGTTGATCCGCGCAATCGCGGCGTGGGCGGATGCCCCGTCCCTGAGCGCCTCGTTCAGCGCTTCCGAAGCCTCCGCCTGAAAGCGCATGTAGCCGTTGTGGCGCGGTCGCAGGAACGATGTCTCCAGCGTCCGGCGCGTATTGCGGTAGAAATCGTTGGTCTTGGCGTTGACCGCCGCGTCGGTCCATCCGGCGTCATGGCCCGGCTGGCCGCCGGCATCAGGGTAGAGCCCGGCCTGAACCACGGCCCCTGCAACCCAGTAGGCATAGTCGATGGCCGCGTCACGGTGGGCGGAAAATGCAGACACTGCAATGCCGGTGCCGCCAAGCGCCGAGCCGCAGGGGCCATTTCCCCCGAGCGCAGGGATATCGGCGAAGGTCAGGCGATGCGGACGAAAACCGTCGATTGCGTAATTCACGTAGCCATAAATATAGGGTGACAGAACGGCTGTCGGCTGTGGCGCGGCGAGTGCCTCCAGCACTGCGATCGGGTCCATGGCGAAATTTTCGGCAGGCACCATGCTGGCAAGCTCTGCAAGGCGCTCGTAAATGGCAATGCCATCGTCCATGGCAATCAACGGGCCGGCGACATCATTGCGGCAGGGCGTTCCTGCATTGGCGGCCAGCGTATAGAAGGTCATCAGATTGTGCGGTGGGCGCAATGGCAGCAATACCCGGCCTTCCGAGGCCAATTCCATCAGGTTTTCCCAGTCTTCGGGCACCTCGGAAACCAGGTCTTCGCGATAGGCCATAACCTGCGCAGCAGCATCCAGCGGAAAGGCCCATTGGCGGCCTTCATAATGATAACTCGGACAGGAAGCGCCGACAGAGCCTTTTTCAAGCGCGGCACCTTCGTCCTCGCGACCAGCGACATCTAGTGGCGTCAGGCAACTCTCCGCCGTGATCTGGCCGACATGCGGGTGGTCGATGACGATCAGGTCATATTGCCGGGCAAGCTCTTTGACCGGAAAACTTTCAAAATCCTGCAGGCTGCGCTTGTCCCATTCGATCGAGACGCCGGTTTTTTCCTGCCATTTCGCAGCGCTTGCCACCATCGGGTCATAGCCCCTCGGATGGCTCCAGGTCATGCCTTTCAGTTTGATCGTCACAGTTTGAACTCCGCTCGCAAGGACGCACTCTGCTCACCGATCTTCGGGGCGGCGCGGTCGGTTTGCATGCGCTTGCCGTCGACCCTCAAGGGCGAACGCGTTGTGCGGATCGAAACCCCGTCTTCGCGGGTCACCGTCTGCAGCATGTCAAGCACCTTGAAGCCGGCATGGTTCATCAGCTCCGGCCAGTCGAGAACCTTGCTGCACCAGATATCAGCGGGCTCCAGAACAGCAAGCCATTGATCCGTGGTCCCGGTCGCAAAGTGCTGGGCGATGATGCGCTTGATGTCGTCGCGGCCTGTGAACCAGAGGTCCGGCTTGCCGCGATAAGGGCCAAGCGCGTCCAGTTGCAGCACATCGGCAAGCTGGTCGACCGGCATCATGGCAAGTGCGAGATAGCCGTCCGCCGTCGGGTAAACGCCGTAGGGCGCTGAAAGGTAGGCGTGGGCGGAGCGGTAGGCTGAGCGTTTTGGCGGCCGTTCGCCATCGTTCAGATGGGTGGTCAGAACCTCGAACTGGAAGTCGATCATGGCTTCGAGCAGGCTTGTTTCAACATGCGCGCCCTTGCCGGTGCGACCTTGCCGGACCAGAGCGGCAAGAACGCCCTGTGCCAACGCTGCACCTGCGAGCATATCGGCGATGGCAAGGCCAAAGGGCACGGGCCCCTGGCCATCATCGCCGTTCAGCCACATCACGCCGGAGCGTGCCTGCGCCAGAAGGTCCTGGCCCGGACGGCTGACCCACGGGCCATCATCGCCATAGCCGGTGATCGAACCGTAGACGAGGCCGGGGTGATCCTGCTTCAGCGTGTCGTAATCGAGCCCGATCCGCTGGATCACGCCGGGGCGAAAGTTCTGCAACACCACATTCGCCTTGCCGATCAGCGTTTTCAGAGCGGCAAGGTCGTCCGGATCCTTCATGTCTATGGCGAGACTTTCCTTGGAGCGGTTGATCGCGTGGAAAATCGTCGAATCGCCTCCGATCTCTGTGTCGGACAGGTAAAGCCTGCGGGAAAGATCACCGAGCCCCGGCCGTTCGATCTTGATAACCCGCGCGCCGAGATCCTGCAGACGCAGTGAGCAGTAGGGGCCGGAGAGAAACTGGCACATATCGAGCACCAGCACGCCTGAAAGCGGCAGGTCGGAATGCTCTGCGTTCATGGTTTTTCCTTGATCGGGGTCGCGGGCCGGGCGCTGCTGTCATAGGCTGCCTCGACCAGCGCCATGGTATTCCAGGCGTCTTCGATATTTGTCACGAGCGTTTCGTCTTCACCGGCGACGAAACGCTGGAGATTGTTCATCACGCCGATAAATGCGTGGGGGAACCAGGTGCCGGAAAGCGGGATCTGCTCCCATTCCCCCCTTTTTCACAAAGCCAGAGTTCGTCCGGTACGCCCTTTGGATAGTCGAGATTGACGCCGAGCGTGGTCATGGCAACGCCTTTGGTGCCTTCGAAACGGAAGTAGCAGTCCTGGAATTTCGGGCCGAAATCATGATTGTGATTGACCGACATCACCGCGCGCACGGGATCGGGGTAGTCGAGGATTGCAGACGTGCGCGACTGAGCGACCGTGGTGTCGGGGTGGCCGAGTGTCTTGGCGTGGATGCCGGCCGGGTTACCGAGGAAGTGGCGCATCAGGTCGAGATAATGGATCGAGTGCAGGAGGATCTCGACCCGATCCATGCCCTTGAGAAACGGCCAGAGATGCCATGGTGTCATGATGTTGGCGTGTAACTCGACATCGACGAGCGCGCCAAGTGCGCCGCTTTGATGGAGGTCGTGGATCGCCAGCATCATTGGCGAGAAGCGAAGCTGGAAATTGACGGCGGCCGTCAGTTTCTTTTCGCGGGCCGCCAGAAGGATCGCAGTCGCTTCGGCAAGGTCGCGTCCCATCGGTTTTTGCAAAAGCGCCACCGCGCCTTCCGGCAGTTGCTCGATCACGCTGCGGTGGGCAGCAGGGGGCAGCGCCAGGTCGAAGATCGCGTTTTCGGTGGCGACAGCTTCTTCAAGGTTTGCAAACGGCGTGATGTCCCACTCGGCGGCAACCTTGCGGGTGCGCTCGGCATCGAGATCGAAAAGGCCGGCCACGGGCAGGCCAGCCAAGCGGTATGCGGGCAGATGGGCATCGCTGACGATCGAACCGCCACCGATGACGACGATGGGCCGCGGCGAACCTGCCGCCGCCCAGCTCTGTGCCGGACTGCGAGATGTTTTTGACAACCTGCTCCTCCTTCAGGCGAGAATGTCATTCTTATGTGAAGAGATTATTCAAATTTGGATGAAATTCAAGGGCTCATCATGGGCCGCCGCCGGATTATTTGAAGTCCGGATCGTTTGCGTGGCGCATTTGGGGGCAACAGGGTTCAGTCGGATTGGATTGATGCCGGACAGCAGAGTAACTCAGCTGTCCGCGCTTGACGATCGACTGACGGTTCGAAGTTTACGTGAACTGCGCGCCTCAATCGAGGTGGAAGACGTCTTCCATTTCGATCCACCACTCGCCGTCTTTTGCGGTGTCGAGCGGTTTCTGGCACGGTATGCAGACCGACCACCATTCCTGTGTTTTAGGGTCGGCGGCCATTTTCGCCATGTCCGCCTCGTAGTCCTCACCGGTATATTCGTAATAGGAGAACAGGAGGTTTTCCGGCTCCCGGAGAAAGATCGTATAATTCCGGATATTGCACTTTTTTATCATATCCAGGATTTCTGGCCAGGCGTCGGCGTGAAGCCGCTTGTATTCGGCAACCTTGTCGGCGTTGAGTGTCAGGACCATTCCGATGCGCTGCATGAGTTCCTCCCTTGTCAGCGGGGCTTTTGAAATTGGCGATCGCGGATTTCTGGCATTCTAGAGGCGGTAGATCTTCTCTGCATTGACGCTGAACAGCTTTTTCTGCTCATCCGAACTGGCATCCGCGACGAGTTCCATCGACGCAGCAACCCAGTCCTCAAGGCTTGCATGAAGGGTGCAGACCGGAAAATCCGAGCCCCATACCACGCGATCAAAGGTGAAGGTGTCTATGACGTGGCTGACATAGGGGCGCAATCCGTCAACGCTCCAACCCGCGCCGCCATAGGCGATCACGCCGGAAATCTTGGCTGTCACATTGGCCTGTCTGGCAATCTCGCTGATCTGTTCGCGCCAGGGGGACAAGCCTTCATTCTCGATATCCGGCACGCCGCAATGGTCGAGCACGAACTGCACCTCCGGGCATTTGCGGGCGAGCTCGATGGCGAGCGGAATCTGGCGGGCCAGAACGCAAAGGTCGAAGGTCAAATCGTAAGCCGCCAGCCGGCGGATGTTGTCGACAAATGTCTGAGACTGCGAGAGGTCATCCGGCATGGTGTGCAGCACCCGGCGCAGGCCCTTGACCCCGCCGATTGCGGCAATACGCTCAAGATAGACCGGGAAATCCGGACTTTCCGGCCGCCCGGCGGCAATTGCGCCGACAATGTTTTCGTGGGCGCCTGCCACAAAGGCAGTCTCCGCCTCCATGTCGGCGTCTGCAACATCGACCTCCATATGCAGCGCCTTTTCGATGCCGAGCTTTTCGGCCCGGGCGAAATAGTCCTCAGCCGTCAGCTGATGATCCAGCATTGGGGCGTCTTTCAGCCAGGGATAGGAGAAGCGGTCCTTGTAGACGAGGTGGAGATGGGTATCGATGATGCGCATATGGTCCTCCCTTTTGCCCGTCCTCTCCGGGCCCGGTTTTCATTGCTGCCTCCGCCCGAACGGGCGGACGGAGGTCTGGCTTAATTTTCGGCTCGGCCTTTTGAAAGGCTGGCTGCTGCCGCGCGCACCAGTTCCAGCGTGCGTGCGTGGTCCTTGCCGCTCTCGCGATCAAGGCGTTCTGTATAGGGTGACGTCAGGACTGCCATCACCGTGCCGAGCGGCCCGATGACCGGAGCTGACAGGTTGGTGACGCCGGCGATCTGTTCCGATGGCATCATTGTGTAGCCGTCCCTGCGGATGGCGTCGAGTTCGGCCTCGATGTTGGGCGTCATCGTTTCGCCTGCGCCCTTCAGCATCAAGGCGCGGTTTTCGGGAGACGAAAAAGCAAGGAAGACGAGGCCGGAACCGGTGGTGGTCAGCTTCAACTGGGTGCCGACGCGAACGGCGAGCGTCCAGTAGCTAGGCGCATCCACCTGCGCGACGACGACTGCGGCGGCGCGGTCGAACACCACCATATGACATGACTGACCGGCCTCCTGCGCGATCTGCTGCAATAAGGGCATTGCCTGATTGACGAGGCGCCTCAGCGGCGGACGGGCATGCACCAGCTCGAACATCTTCAGCGTGATCTCGTAACGGTCCTCCGGCGTGCGGCGGATATATTCGCGCCGCACCAGCCGGTCGAGCATGCGGTAGATCTCGTTTGGTGTGCGCCCTAGCGATTTGGCGATTTCGGCCTGGCTCAAGGCCCCGTCTGTTTCCGCGAGCAATTCGAAAATATCGAGTCCCTTGTCGAGAGCGGGGGCGCGGTAGCGGTCGGCATCATCTGTTGCCATGGTCGATCCTTGTGCAGCGGGTGAGCTTCTCACCCTGAAATTCAAGCGAAGTTGCCGGTCTTCCCGCCCAATATCAAGAGTAGCGTTGACGGCCTCGCTGAAATGATGCTTATATACGAATAGACTTTTCAAATATGGAGGATCAAGTCTTTTCTGGACTTGAGTACGAGAGGAGGAGAAACATGCGTATGAGGTATCTGAAAGCGACGCTTGTCGCTTGCTGCGCTGTGGGCGGCCTTGCCGCTTCGGCCCAGGCGGAGGATTTCGACTACGGCAGCTTTCCGGGTTATACGCTGGAAGTGAAGCTGATCGGCGGAACCCAGTACGAAAAGCTTTATACCCGTATCCCGGAATGGGAAAAAATGACGGGTGCCAAGGTCAAGATCGTCTCATCGAAGAACCACTTCGATCTTGATCGCGAGATCAAGCAGGATATCGCTGCGGGCCCCGTGTCCTGGTGTGTCGGCTCTAACCACACCAGCTTTGCGCCGCAATATGGCAGCCTCTACATCGACCTTTCCGAACATATTCCGCAGTCGGAACTCGACAAATATGTCCAAGGCACTCTGAACGCCTCGACCGTCGATGGCCGTCTTGTGCAGTTGCCGCGCGTCACCGATGTTTCCAACCTCTACTATCGCAAGAGCCTTTATGCGGATCCGGCGAACCAGAAGGCCTGGAAAGACCAGTATGGCAGCGAGCTTGCACCGCCGAAAACCTTTGACGAGTTCCGTGATCAGGTGATCTTTTTTGCCGACCCGCCGAACCTCTACGGCACAGCCTTTGCCGGCAAGGACGAGGGGATGACGGGCCGCTTCATGGAAATCCTGCGCGCCAATGGCGGCGATATTTTCGACAAAGACATGAAGCCGGTGTTCAATTCCGAAGCCGGTGTCGCGGCGCTTCAGTGGTTCGTCGACATTTATGAGGCAGGGGCGGTACCGGCCGGCACGGTCAACTATACCTGGGACGATATTGGTCAGGCCATGGCTGCCGGCCAGCTTGCTGTTGATCTGGACTGGCCCGGTTGGGCTGCCTTTTTCGCCGACCCGGAAGCGTCGAAGATTGCCGATGATCTCGGCTATGCAGTTTCGCCCGTCGGCACGTCCGGCAAGCGCGGCGGCTGGTCCGGTTCGCATTCCTTCTCGGTCACCAATGATTGCGACAACAAGGACGCTGCCGTCTCGTTTTCTGTGTTCATGACCAATGACGAAAGCGAGCTGCTGGAAGCCAAGGCCGGCAATCTGCCGACCCGTACCGCGACCTATGACGAGGTCGTCGCGTGGTTCAATGCCAATGGCAAGGAAAACCTCGCCGAGATGTTCACGGTCTGGAAAGGCTCGCTTGACGATGCCCGTACGCCGCCCCTGGTTGCGGAATGGATCCAGGTCTCGAATGTGTTGTGGCCCGAACTGCAGGCCGCGATTGTCGGTGAGAAAACACCGCAGGAAGCGCTCGACGATGCCGCCGAAGAGGCGGGTTACATCATGCAGGACGCGGGCTATTATTGATCTCGTCGGTCTCGAAAATCAGCCGTCGGCCTCAGGGCCGGCGGTGTGACCCGGCCGATCTGCGACCGGATATCTCTCCCCTTTTCAAAAATCTCGAAGGCGTGACATGAAGTTTTTCAGGTCTCCGCAGGCGACGCCCTATCTGCTGTTGATGCCGGCTATTATCGTCATTCTGGCGGTGGTCTTGGTGCCATTGCTGGTGTCGTTCTGGACCAGCTTCACCAGCTACAATCTGGTGCGGCCGGATCTCGCTTTACAATTTTGTAGGTCTCAGAAACTACAAGCGCCTTTGGGGCAATGAGGACTTCTGGTGGGCGTTTGGACGCACCGTGGTGTTCATAACGATCGCGCTCAATCTGGAAATGCTCATGGGGCTGGGGCTGGCACTTCTGGTGAACCGCATCACCTGGGGCCAACGCACGCTCAGAACCATCATGATGTTTCCGATGATGTTCTCGCCGATCCTCGTCGGTTTCCAGTTCAAATACCTGTTCAATGATTCCGTTGGTCTGGTGAACAATGCACTGTTTTCGCTTGGTCTGATCACCAAGCCGATCCCGTGGCTGGTCGACGGATTTCTCGCCAATTTCTCCATCATCGTTGCGGAAATGTGGATGTCGACATCGATCTTCGCGATCCTGCTGATGGCCGGTCTTCTGGCCATGCCGAAGGATCCGATCGAGGCGGCAAAGGTCGACGGATGCAACGCGCTTCAGGTTTTTCGCCACATCACACTGCCGTTCCTGATGCCATTCATCTGGATTGCGATGACCATCCGTTCGCTTGATGTCGCCCGCGCCTATGACATGGTGAAAATCATGACCAATGGCGGGCCGGCCGGCCGCACCGAACTGATCTGGACGCTGATGACCCGCACCGGCTACCAGAACTCGCAGATGGGTATGGCAAACGCCATGGGCTACGTTTCCATTCTGCTTTCCATCGCCTTTACGATCATGTTTTACCGCAACCTTTCCAAGGCCCGCGTTTTCATGGGAGGCGCACAATGAGCCAGTCAATGACCATGGAAAAAAGCTGGCAGCGCTGGTTGCTCCGACTGACGCTGTTTGTCGCGATGATGATCCTCGTCGTGCCCGGCGCCTGGGTCGTGCTGACCGCGTTTCGGCCCAATGTCGAGGTGATGGCGCGCCCGCCGGTCTGGATCCCGCAGCAATGGACGCTCAATAACTTTCTCGGGATTTTCGGGTTCTTGCCCGATCGTCAGCAGGGCCTGCCAGTCCCAAGCTATTTCATCAACTCGATGGTGATCTCGCTGACCTCCACCTTTGTTGCAATTCTGGTGGGCATGATGGGCGGTTATGCGTTTGCCCGCTATCGCTTCAAGGGCAAAGGCGCGCTGTTCCTGTCCTTCATGCTGTCGCGCACGGTTCCGGGAGTGGCGCTGTCGCTGCCGCTGTTCATTCTATGGAGCAAGATCGGGCTGATCGATACAAAGTTCGGGCTGATCCTGGTCTATATGGCGATCAACATCCCCTTCACAATCTGGCTGACCGACGGGTTTTTCCGGCAGATCCCGGCGGACCTTTCCGAGGCTGCCCAGATTGATGGCTGCACCCGCTGGCAGGCGTTCTGGAAGGTCGAGTTTCCGCTTGCCCGTTCGGGGCTTGCCTCTGCCGGTATCTTCGCATTTTTGACAGCGTGGAACGAGTTCGCGCTCGCAAGCCAGCTGACTCGCACCACTGCATCGAAAACCATGCCTGTCGGGCTGATGGATTTTACCGCCCAGTTCACCGTGGACTGGACCGGGATGAGCGCCATGGCGGTGCTGATCATCATTCCCGCACTCATTCTCACCTTCATCGTACAAAAGCATCTGATTGCCGGACTGACGTTCGGTGGTGTGAAAGGATAATCCCGTGGCCGAAGTGCACCTTTCCAAAGTCGTCAAACGTTATGGATCGCTGGAAGTCGTTCACGGCATCGATCTTGAGGTTGCCCACAACGAGTTCGTCGTCCTGGTCGGCCCGTCTGGCTGCGGCAAATCGACAACGCTGCGCATGATTGCGGGGTTGGAAGAAATTTCCGACGGGGAGCTCAAGATCGGCGACCGTGTCGTCAATTCCCTGCCGCCGCGTTCGCGCAATATCTCCATGGTGTTCCAGTCCTATGCGCTCTATCCGCATATGACCGTGCGTGAAAATCTTGGCTTCGGGCTGAAGATTGCCGGCATGAAGCCTGAGGATATCATCCCGCGTGTGGATGAAGCCTCAGCCATTCTGGGGCTGGAAAAGTTCATGGACCGGCTTCCCGCCAATCTTTCCGGCGGCCAGCGGCAGCGTGTCGCCATGGGCCGTGCCATCGTGCGCCACCCGGATGTGTTCCTGTTCGACGAACCGCTCTCGAACCTTGATGCCAAGCTGCGCGGTCAGATGCGCGTCGAGATCAAGAAGCTGCATCAGCGGGTGAAGACCACCGTCATCTACGTGACCCACGATCAGGTGGAGGCGATGACGCTTGCCGACCGGATTGTGATCATGCGCGACGGCTATGTCGAGCAGGTTGGCACGCCGACGGATGTGTTTGAAAACCCGGCCAATACCTTTGTTGCCGGTTTTATCGGTTCGCCGCCGATGAACCAGCTTGAGGGTGTGGTGGAAAATGGCGGGGCACGGCTTACCGATGGCACACTGGTGCAGATGCCCGAGGATATTGCGTCAAAGCTTTCCGATGGTGCCAAGGTGGTGATCGGCTTCCGCCCGGATGCGTTTGCGCCCAAGGGGCATTCGCTGCACCCTGAAGACCGGTCACTGGAAATCGCGCTTCCCGTGATCATCTCCGAGCCGCTTGGTACCGAGACCATTATCTACACCCAGCTTGGCGGCAAGGAAGTGCAGGCCAAGATGCTTGATCCCCATCCGCTGCAAGATGGCGAGAGCCTGACCTTCACCCTCGACCTCGAACGCCTTCACGTGTTCGACGGCGAGACCGGCAAGAGTATGAGGGCCTGACAATGGCGAAGATTGTCCGTGCCGAACTGGTGATGGTGGACTTGAAACCGAAAGTGACGCGGGTTGATGCGATCCAGTCCTTCGTCAGTCAGGAAACCCCGATCGTCCGCATCACCGATGCCGACGGGGTCACGGGCACGGGCTATTCCTATACCATAGGAACCGGCGGCCCGTCGGTCATGGCGCTGCTGGAAAAAACGCTGCTGCCGGCAATTATCGGCCGCGAGGCGTTTGACATCGAGCGGATCTGGCGCGATCTGACCTTTCTGACCCATGCGACCACCGTCGGTGCGATTACCTCGATTGCGCTTGCCGCGATCGATACAGCACTCTGGGATATGAAGGCGTTGAAGCTCGGCCTTCCTCTGCACACGCTTGCTGGTGGTGCACAGGACGAGGTGCCGCTCTATACCACCGAGGGCGGCTGGCTGCATCTGGAGACGGAAGCCCTGGTCGCAGACGCGGTCAAGGCCAAGGCAGAGGGGTTTTCCGGTTGCAAACTCAAGGTCGGCCGGCCGCTTGCCGAGGATGTCGCGCGGATATCGGCCGTGCGCGAGGCCGTTGGCCCTGCGTTTGAAATCTTTACCGACGCCAATCAGGCATTTACCGTTGACGAGGCCGTGCGCCGGGCGGCGGCCTATCAGCGGCTCGATATCGGCTGGCTGGAAGAGCCGCTGCCTGCTGACGATATCGAAGGTCATGCTGTTCTTTCCCGCCACACAAGTGTACCGGTGGCTGTTGGCGAAAGCCTTTATTCGGTTCTGCATTTCCGGGAATATCTGGAGCGTCGGGCCTGTTCCGTCGTTCAGGTCGATGCCGGGCGCATCGGCGGTATAACGCCTTGGCTCAAGGTCGCGCATATGGCCGAATGCTTCAATATCGCGGTGGCGCCGCATTTCCTGATGGAGTTGCATGTCTCGCTGTGTGCTGCCGTGCCCAATGCGCGCTGGGTGGAATATATCCCACAGCTTGATACGGTTACACTCGAAGGCATGACTATTCGTGATGGCTGCGCCATTCCGTCATCGGCCCCGGGCCTCGGCATCGTCTGGGATTTCGAAGCCATCGGCAAAATGGCCGTCGAAGGCTCACACAAGACAATCAACTGACATTCAAGGGAGCGATCATGACCGACCTTTCCGGAAAAACCTGCTTTATCACCGCCGCCGCCCAGGGAATCGGCGCGGCATCGGCCAAGGCTTTCGCCAAGGCCGGCGCCAAGGTGATTGCAACGGATATCAATGCCGACAAGCTTGCCGAGCTTGAGGGTATCGACAATATTTCGACGCGGCCCCTGAACGTGCTGTCGGAAGAGGCTGTCTCCGCCGCCGCGCTGGACGTCGGCCATGTCGATATTCTGTTCAATTGTGCCGGCATTGTGCACAGCGGTTCCATTCTCGACGGCGCCGAGGGTGATCTCGACCTTGCCTACGATCTCAACGTCAAGGCCATGGTGCGCACCATTCGTGCCTTCCTGCCGGGCATGCTGGAGCGCGGTGACGGTGCCATCATCAATATGTCCTCGGTGGCGTCCAGCATGAAGGGCGTTCCGAACCGCTTTGCATACACCACCACCAAGGCCGCTGTTCTCGGCCTGACCAAATCGGTGGCTGCCGACTTTGTCTCTAAAGGCATTCGCTGCAACGCCATCTGCCCGGGCACGGTCGACAGTCCCTCGCTGCAGCAGCGACTGCAGGACACCGGTGACTACGACAAGGCCCGCGCTGACTTTATCGCCCGCCAGCCCATCGGTCGCATCGGCACGCCGGAAGAGATCGCCGGTCTTGCCGTCTATCTCGCCGGCGCGACCTATACCACTGGCCAGGCCTACGCCATTGACGGCGGCTGGACCTGCTGAGCCCGTTCCGACCTCCATTGATCAAGGTTCAGACCATGACCGAAATCACCGGACTTTTCGTCCACGACCTGCGTTTTCCGACCTCGGCGAAGCTCGACGGGTCAGATGCCATGAACCCTGACCCGGACTATTCTGCCGCCTATGTCGTTTTAAAAACCGATGGCGCGCATGAAGGCCACGGCCTGACGTTTACCATCGGCCGGGGCAACGAGGTTGTCTGCGCCGCCATTGCCGCCCTTCAGCCCCGTGTGAAGGGGCTGAAGCTCGACTGGATTACCGAGGATCCCGGCCGTTTCTGGCGGCACATCACCGGCGACAGCCAGCTGCGCTGGATCGGGCCGGACAAGGGCGCAATGCATCTGGCAACCGGTGCCGTGGTCAACGCCGTCTGGGATCTGATCGCCAAGGCGGCGGGCAAGCCGGTCTGGCAGCTTGTTGGCGAGATGACACCGGAACAGCTCGTTTCGATCATCGATTTCCGTTACCTGACAGACGCGATCACGCCGGATGAGGCGCTTCAGATCTTTCGCAAGGCCGAAGCCGGAAAGGCGGAACGCATCGAAGAGCTGAAGACAAACGGCTATCCCTGCTACACCACCTCGGCCGGCTGGCTCGGCTACAGCCACGACAAGCTGCGCCGTCTGGCTCAAGAAGCGGTCGATGCGGGTTTCACCTTCATCAAGATGAAGGTCGGGCAGGACCGTGACGAGGACATCGCCCGGCTGAAAATCGTGCGCGAGGTGATCGGTGAGGATCGTACGCTGATGATCGATGCCAACCAGGTCTGGGAGGTCGATCAGGCGATCGACTGGGTCAAGGCGCTTACGCCGTTCCGGCCGTATTTCATCGAGGAGCCGACAAGCCCCGATGACGTTGCCGGCCACAAAAAAATCCGTGAGGGCGTGGCCCCGGTGAAGGTCGCGACCGGCGAGATGTGCCAGAACCGTATCCTGTTCAAGCAGTTCATCGCCGGTGGTGCCATCGATATCGTCCAGATCGATGCCTGCCGTATTGGCGGGCTGAACGAAGTGCTTTCGGTTCTGGTGATGGCGGCGAAATTCGGCCTGCCGGTCTGGCCGCATGCCGGCGGGGTCGGCCTTTGCGAATATGTCCAGCACCTCTCGATGATCGATTATCTGGTGGTTTCTGGCAGCAAGGATGGCCGCGTCATCGAATATGTCGACCATCTGCACGAGCATTTCGTCGATCCCTGCCGGATCGAAGGAGCGGCCTATATGCCGCCGGAAATGCCTGGTTTTTCCATTGAGATGAAGCCGGAAACGCTTCATAACTACGCGCATCCGACGCCCCGGGCGTCGTAGAACGGGAGAATTCAAATGAAACTGCTTCGTCTTGGCGCCAAGGGCGCCGAACGGCCCGCCATTCTGCATTCCGATGGCACCTATCGCGATATTTCCTCTGTCGTCGTGGATATTGCCGGTGATACGCTGACGGCTGCCGGGCTGGCGCGTATAGCCGCTTCCGATATCGGCAGCCTGCCCGAATTGCCGCAGTCGAGCCGCATCGGCCCTTGCGTCGGCAATGTCGGAAAATTTATCTGCATCGGGTTGAACTATGCCGACCATGCGGCTGAAACCGGCGCCGATATCCCCGAAGAGCCGATCGTGTTCATGAAGGCCACAAGCGCCATCATCGGCCCGAATGACGATGTTCGCATTCCGCGGAATTCCAAGAAGACCGACTGGGAAGTCGAACTGGGCATTATCATCGGCAAGGAAGCCTCCTATGTGGATGAAGCCGATGCCATGGACCATGTCGCTGGCTATTGCGTGGTCAACGACCTGTCCGAGCGTGAGTTCCAGATCGAGCGTTCCGGCCAGTGGGTCAAGGGCAAGAGCGCCGACACTTTCGGCCCGATCGGTCCTTATCTGGTGACGCGCGACGAGGTTGAAGACCCGCAGAAGCTGGCCATGTGGCTCGAGGTTGACGGCCACCGCTATCAGGACGGCTCAACCAAAACGATGATCTTCGGCGTACAGCATCTCGTCAGCTACCTGTCGCAGTTCATGAGCTTGCAGCCCGGCGACATCATCACCACCGGCACGCCCCCCGGCGTCGGCATGGGGCAGAAGCCGGAACCGGTTTATCTGAAGGAGGGCCAGACCATGCGGCTATCCATCGAGGGCCTTGGCGAGCAGTCCCAGAAGACGATCGCCTGGAACGCCTGAGGTTTTTAAGGGCGGCGTGGCGAGGTGCCGCGCTGTCTTTCCTGTTAAAGCGCTTCGGTGTCAGGCGATCCGGTCGACGGCGAAGCTGACGAGCGAACGCAGATGGGTCGCCATCGCAACCTTGGCGCCGTCCCTGTCGCCCTGCTCGATCCTTTCAAGGATCTCTTCGTGCTGGCGGATATCCGGCTCCAGCCGTTCGGCCAGCCGGTCGACTTCAAATAGCTTGGTCGTGACCCTGAGCGAGCGGACGATGCCGGCAACCACCTGATTTCCGCAGAAGTCCGTCACCAGATCATGGACCACCTTGTCAGCGGTCCAATGCTGCTCGGGGTTATAGGCCTGCTCGTGTTTCAGCGCTGCCGTCATCGCCTTGGCCGTTGCCAGCCGCGCTTCGGCGACATGGCCGGCACACATTGCCGTTGCCTCGGATTCCACAATTTCGCGGGCCTTGAGACTTTGAAGATACTCTTTGAGTTCGACCTTGCGCACTACGAACGAGCTGTTGTTGGGCTTGACCAGCTGACCTTCGATTTCCAGTCGCTGCAATGCCTGGCGCACCGGCGTTCGGGAAATACCGAGATAGGCCGCGAGGTTCTGTTCGACCAGCACTTCGCCGCTTGAAAGCTTCTTCTGCTCGATCAGACGCGCAATTTCTTCATAGGCGAGCGTCGCCCGGTTTTTGGTCGCCCTGGGGGAAAGCAGGGGGCGTCTCCACTGCCCGTCGTCATGCCATCATTGTCCGGTATTGCGCTCATATCCATCGCCTCATCCCCGAAAGAGGGCATGCGCCAAAGCGCCGCATTCGAATCGTTTGTTCGGGCGTTCCCGACTTAAAATCTAGCATGCCCGACAGCCTCCCACAAAGTTCCGGAAGCCCCTTTCCCGGGGGCGGGTGTCAGCAAAGTTACGCGTTGTCACTCTCCCACGTCGCGACGAAGAGCGCGGTCGCCGCGATGCTGTCGAGGAACTCATCGAGATCGACCCATTCATCATTGAAGCCGTTTTGTGTCAGGTCGCCGCACAGCGCGCCGAAGCCGACGGCGGGGATGTTTTTCTGGACGAAAGGATTGCGGATATCGCTGCCGGTGTGGAGCGCATTGAGTTCCGGCTTTTTGCCGCTCACAGCCTCCACACAATCGGAAAGCGTGCTGAACAGCGGGGCGTTGCGATCCACTTCGCTCGGCGAAACACCCGTCAGGAATGTCAGTTCGGGGGGATGAGCGCTGAGCCATTCATCATGCTTTGTCGCCGCCTTTAGTGTGGTTTCGATTTCGGTGCAGACCGAACGAAGGCTTTCACCCGGGGGAAAGGCGAGGGCGGCGGAGAAGGTGCAGCTTTGTGGGAAGCGGGCCAGCGCGTTCGGCTTTCCCGCTTCAATATGCGAGATCATCAGATTGGTGGACCGTTGCGCGGCCTTTTCCAGAACCGGATGACGGATGCGGTCAGCCCGCTCAAGATCCATCCTGCGCAAGGCGGCGATAAGGTGCGAGGCCTTGTCCAGCGGATCGACGCCGCGATGGGCCAGCGCCGTCTGCAGCGGTTCGGTGGTTGGTGGCTGGCGGCCTTTGACAGTGACCGAGAATTCGACGTGACCTGACGAAAGCCCTTTGATTTCTCCGAGCCCTGCGCCGGATTCTGCCGGGTGCAGATAGACCGCCACGTCGGCGTCAACGCCATGATGGCACAGAAGTGCCGCCGTTCCGCGGGCAAGTGCCTTGCTCGGCGCCGAAGCGAAGATCACCTCGGTATTGTCTGTAGCGCCTGTCGCCGCAAGGATGGCCGGCAGAGCTGCCATGGCAGCAACGCCTGCAAGGTCATCGGCAATGCCCCAACCGACCATGTGTCCGTTATCGATCCGGAGGTCAAACGGGTCGTGTGCCCAATCGCCCGTCGCGCGGACGTTTTCGGCATCGGGATGGGCAAAGATCAGAATACGATTGCTCGGTGCATCGCTACCGAGCCGGGCGACCACTGCCGTTTCTTCGGTGTCGGGCAGGACTGAGGCGTTGGCGAATTCATTGACCAGTTTGACGTCGGCAGGACGGTAGGTGATGGTCTCGACCGCACAGCCCTTGTCGGTAAAATGACGGGCGAGGAGAGACTGCACCTGTCCACCTCCGGTTTTCTGGTCGGCGATCAGCGCGCCCAGAAGAGAAAGGACTTCGTCTTTCCCCTCCGCAACGGCCTGCTTGATGCCTGAAACCAGGCCTTCTGAAATCGGCGCGTTCATGACGGCTCCTAGAATGTGATGGCTTCCGAGCGGGCGGAAAGCATGGAAAGGATTGAATAGGCCGTATGGTCTGGACCTTCCGGCGGGCGGTCGCAATACGGCCCGATTGCAAGCCGGATCGGCGCACCGAGACTGTCGATCTCCAGCTCGTAGCGCATGTTGCCGATTTCCGGATCGCCGACCAGCGCGATGGACGTGTTGTCAAGACCGGCGCCTGCAAGTGCGACCCCCACAGCGGCATTCAGGTTGAATGGAAAGCGCGACGCCGCAGCGCGTACCGGTCCTTCAAAGAAAGGCCCCATGAAACGGCTTTCGTCATCAAGCCCGGCAATCCTAGCCCAGTGTGAGGGCCGGTAGGTCTGGCGGAAATGGACCCGCGAAAGGCCAGCCTTTCGGGCAACGCGGATGAGCGGCAGCGCGGCTGCGGCGCCCGAGGGGATGGATATTTGTCCCGGTCCGGCCATGGCCGCCTGGCGCAGGTGCATTTCCATCTCCGGATCGACAAAGGCCGTGAGCGAAACGGCGACCAGATCGACGCCTGCGGCGAGGATTTGTGCGCCCGATGCGGCCAGTGTCGCAGGGGAGGCGCATTCGACCACGAGGTCGGGCTTGATCTCGAGCGCTTCTTCCAGCGTTGCAAATATGCGGATGTCCGGATTGCCGAGATCGGCTGCGGCCGCTGCCGGGTCACGCGCCACCACGCCCGCAAGCAAGGGTCCGCTATTGTCTGTGCAAAGCCCATGGGCGACGCGGCGGCCGATGCGGCCATAGCCCAGGATGACACAAATTTCTCGTCTTTTGGCGGGTTCAGCGAGCATCAAGCAGTCTTTCGGGATTTTCTGACCGGCGATCGTCTTCAGAGGAACCCGGTCTGGCAATAAAGGCCGGAAAGACCGATGCGCAGGCGTGAGCGCACCGGTCCTTATTTTGGGCAGGCTGGCGTTATTGCGGGCCGGGTCCACGGATCGCGAAGGTATCGCCATCGATTTTCAGAACACCGTAACGGTCGAAGAGTTTGTCGTAATAGCCTTCTGCTTTCAGTTCGTTCAGGGCATTGACGGCTGCATCCGCCAGATCCTTGTCGGCAAAGGCGAATGTCGCCGTCTGCGGGAAAAGGCCTGAAACCGCGCGGGTAAAATCACCACGCTGCTGCCAGTACATCGCCGTTGCATCAATCGAGGTTGCCGCATCCACCTGACCGGCGCGAAGCGCCTGGAAGGCTTCAGCAAAGTTGTTGAAGGTGCGCACGGTGATGCCCTCAAGCCCTTCTGCCTCAAGCATCGTGTTTACTTCGCGGGTGCGGGTTTCCTCAACGCCGCCAAGCTCCACGCCGACGGCATAACCGGAGAGGTCTTCCCAGCTTTCGATGCCGAGCGGGTTGCCCGCCTGCACCAGAAAGCTGACCGCCGCCTGCTCGTACGGGATCATGTACATCAGCTTGGAGCGTTCCTCGGTGAAGTAGATGCCGGTGTTGATCATGTCCCAGCGCTTGGAGGCAAGACCCGGTACCATGGCGGCGAATTCGATGCGGGTATATTCAGGCTCAAGTCCGAGCTTTTCCGCCAGTGCATTGCCGAGCTCAACGCGCATGCCCTGCAGCTCGCCCTTGTCGTTGACATATTGCAGCGGCGGCAGGGTCGGGTTGATCGACATCGTCAGTTTGCCGGGGGTGATGGTGTCGAGCTCAGGTACCGACTGGGCGAAGACCGGGATGGCGCCTGCGATCAACAGGCCGGCAAGGCCTGCCGTGGCGGCGAGAAAGCGGCGACGCGCCGTTGCGAAAGACATGTTTGTTCCCTTCTTGATTTTTGTTCGTGCGTTTCAGACCGACACCTGACTTGCGTCCGGCTGTCGGTCTGTATATGTATTGTATACCGAGCGTGCACATTCGAGGCAAGCGGCATTTTTCCGGCCTCGAAAGAACGCACGGCTCTAAGCAGGAATGGCATTTTGACGACAGATGACCCAAGACCAAAGGCCGGATACGTTGAAACCGTGACCGGCCCGATCCGCCCGGAAGACCTCGGCACCACACTGATGCATGAGCATATCCTCTGCGACCTCACACCGCTTGCCCGTCGGGGTGCAGATGAAATCGAGATCACCCTCGACAATATCTTCGATGTGAACTGGCGGCCGAATGACTATCCGGGTAATCATCGCCTGCAGGACGAGACCGTGGCCGGGCGCGAGTGCGCCTGGTTCCGCGCGGCAGGCGGCGGCACGATCGTTGATGTCACCACGGGCGGCATCGTGCCGGATCCGGCGGGACTGGCGCGTGTGGCGCGGGCGAGCGGTATCAATATCGTGATGGGGGCGGGTTTCTACACCGAACCTTTTCTGGATGATGATGCGCTGTCGCTGTCCGAGGATGCAATCTTCGAGATCATGCTGGGTCAGATGCGCGAGGGAACGGAAGGCGTCCGCTGCGGCATTATCGGCGAGATCGGCTGTTCATGGCCGTTGACGCCGTTTGAGGCGCGAAGCCTTGCGGCTGCGGCCAGAACCCAAAAGCAGACCGGGGCCACGATCACGGTTCATCCCGGCCGGCACCCGGATGCACCGTATGAAATTCTCGATATACTGGAGAAGAATGGTGCCGATATCGCCCGGGTGATCATCGATCACATGGATCGCACGCTTGAAGAGCCGGAGGTGGTTGCGCTCGCCCGGCACGGCTGCGTCGTCGAATATGATTTTTTCGGCATCGAACAGTCGAACTACTGGCTCGGTATTCTGGATCTGCCGACCGACTGGATGCGGATCAACACGCTCAGGAAACTGTTTGACGCAGGGATGGGAGACCGGGTGACGCTGTCGCACGATATCTGCACGCGCGGCCGGCTGCAAAGCTATGGCGGCCACGGTTACAGTCACCTGCCGCGCAATGTCGTGCCGTTGATGAAGGACAGAGGCTTTGCGGAAGCCGAGATCGATCAGCTTCTGATCGATACCCCCGCCGCCTTCTGACTTTGATGAGTTAAGGAATATGGAAAAGAGGCGCCTTCAAGGGCGCCCCGCCCATTTTCAGTCTTCCGCGAGATCGAAGCGGATATCCTGTGCACCTTCCCACAGCGTCAGACGGCCGATTTCCGGCAGCTTGTCGAGGTTCGAGGTGATCGTGATGAAGTGGTTGCCGGCAAGCTGGCCCATCTTCGAGGAGAAATCGACGCCGCCATAGGCAAGCAGGATTTCCGTTTCGCTGATGCCGCCGGGATACAGAATGATGTGGCCGGGTGCGGGGTGGCTGGTGTGGTTTTCGTAGCCGACGCCGAAATCCTTTTCGCCGAGCGGGATCCATACCCCTTCGCCGGACCAGCGCACATGGACGACCTGACCGGTAAACGGCATATGCTTCAAAAAGGCCTCGACGGTCTTCGGGGCATTCTCTGTTTCCAGAACGGCGTCGAATGTGTGCGGGCCGGCGGTGATCTTCAGTTTCATGTTATGCCTTGCTTGTTTTTGGTCGGTTGGTTCATTGAAATACGCATCAGTGATGCAGAATCTTGCTTAAAAACGCGCCGGTGCGCGGGTTATGGGTGCCAGAGAAGAAGTCGTCGCTCGGCCGGTCCTCGACGATTTCGCCCTGATCGATGAAAACAACGCGTGTCGAGACCCGCCGCGCAAAGCCCATCTCATGGGTCACGACGATCATGGTCATGCCATCCTTTGCAAGGTCTGTCATGACATCCAGCACCTCGGAGATCATTTCCGGGTCCAGTGCCGAAGTTGGTTCATCGAACAACATGGCGATCGGGTCCATGGCGAGCGCACGGGCAATCGCCACGCGCTGCTGTTGGCCGCCGGAGAGCTGGCCGGGGTATTTTTCCGCCTGATCGACAAGCCCGACACGCTCGAGAAGCTGCATCGCCTTGGTGTTGGCGGAGCCATCGGAACGGCCGAGCACGAGCTTCTGCGCCAACTTGATATTCTCGATGACGGTCAAATGCGGGAACAGCTCGAAATTCTGGAACACCATGCCGACCTGGGCGCGCAGTTCCGTCAGGTCGGTGTTGGGGTCGCCGACCTCAATGCCATGAACCCGGATCGAGCCTTTTTCAAAAGGCTCCAGCCCGTTGATGCATTTGATCAGCGTGGATTTGCCCGACCCGGACGGGCCGCAGACCACGACGATTTCGCCGCGATCGACCTTGGTCGTGCAGTTCTTCAAAACGTCGAAATCGCCATAGGACTTGGTGACGCCGTTGATTTCTATCATCTTGTTGTTCCCGTAAAGCGTTCGATTGAAAAGGGTGCCATGTCAAAACCGGTATCCTGTCCGAGGATGCTTTGCGCCGTTGTCTTGCCGACCAGCGGGCCAAGCGTGTAACCGTTGGACGTGACCGCATTGTAGAAGCCCGGGCAGGCTGGATGCTCGCCCAGAATTGGCGCCCCGTCGATATTGATGTTCATCGCCGCCCAACTGCGGAGGACATGCAGTTTTTTCAGTCCGGGCACCACATGCTGGGCGACCCAGAGATTGCCTTCAAGGCTTGTCGGCAGCGGACGTGGATGCTGATGGACAGGATCGAGACCGGCTGTCCAGCCGCCGCCGATGATGAAATTGCCGTTCGCCGCCTGCTTCAAGGTCAGATGCCGGTCGGCATGGGCGACAAGGCAGTTGATGGCGGGCGCCGCTGCCTCGGTGACCACCATCTGCAACGGGGCGCCGAATACCGGAACATCGAGCCCGAGCATGGCGCCGACTCGCGACGCAAAGGCCCCGGCCGCGTTGACGATGCGCGTCGCATGGATGGTGCCGCGTGACGTGGTGACGGTGAATCCGTTATTCTTGTGCTCAAGAGCCAAAACGGAGCAGCGTGCAAAAAGCCTGGCACCGTTTCGCTCCGCTTCCTGCAGCACGCCGTTTGTGGCCACAAGCGGGTTGATCTTGCCTTCCTGCGGGCAATAGGCCGCGCCGACAAAACGCTCCGAAAGGGCAGGCTCGAGCCGGCGCAGTTCCTGCTGTCCGATAACGTGACAGGTGACGCCGGCGCGGGTTTCGACCGCGGTCTTTTCTTCAAGAAAGCGCATATGCGTCTCGGTTTCGGCAACCATCAGACCGCCGGTGATCTTCATCTCGAAGTCACTTCCGGTGTCTTTCTGAAGCTCCTGCCAGAGCGCTATGGACTGCAGCTGCAACGGCAGAGTGCGGGCTGCCGGTCCGCCGCCTGCTTCAGCGCGCGCGCCGTGATCGAAGGACAGAAGCTGGGCATGCAGACTACCGGCATTGCCGCCGGAGGCCACGCCATTCGGGTAGGCGTGTTCGAGCACGACAACATCCTCACCGGCGCGTGCCAAATAGAGGGCCGTCGAGATGCCGGCAATGCCGCCGCCGATAACCACGATGGACGCCTTTGTGATGGGCAGCGGTTCGACTGCTTCATGGGATGGCCTCTCCGGCAGCATTGCATGCTTGTGGCCACCCCATTCGGCCTTTTCGACGGCAAGTGCTGCAAGCGGGACAGGCCTTAGCGGCATTTGCGGCGCAAGAAATCCATTCGTCTCAGTGCCTGCCGGTTTCCCGGCATTGCTGATGTCCGCCAGCGCCTTGCTGCAGTATCGCGACTGGCAGCGGCCCATCCCGGCGCGCGTCAGCCGTTTCAGGCTCGCGATGTCCGAAATGCCACGCTCGACGAGATCCTGCAATTCCTTGAAGGTCACACCCTCGCAGCGGCAGATGACGGTTTCGTCGTCCGGCAACCGGTCTTCACGTTTTTCCTGGGCGAAAAGGCGCCACAGAGCCTTCTGGAAACGGCGGTGGCGGGACAGGCGGCGCGTCTCGGCGTCAATGTCGATATCGGTCCTGGCACCATCCGTCAGTTTTCCCGCGATTGCTGCCGCTGCAAGCCTTCCTCGCTCATGGCCACATGCGCGCCGCCGAAACGGGCTGCTTCGCCAATCACATGAATATGGGCAAGCGAGGTCTCGCCGGTTGCCCCGGTCACTGTTTCAAGTGCGCCGTCCTTCGGTGCGTGTGCGCAGCCGAGCAGTCTTGCAAGCTCGTTGGCGGATGTGAAGCTGCCGCCGATCATCACCGTATCGGCTTCGATGGTTGTGTTGCCGCGCGTGCTTTCGACCGTGACGGTCTCGACCGCTTCAGACCCGCCGATGGCGCCAAGCCGGCTTTTCCAGTAAATCTTGACACCGGCGGCACGCAGGCGGGCGAGCTGGGCGGTTCCGGCAATCGCAAGCGCGCGGTCTGAGCGCATCAGGTCAAGTCCGGCCATCGGACGGCTGAACGGAGATGCGGCCTCTTCGATGATTGCGGCAACTTTTCCACCCGCGCGGATGATTTCGAGCGCGACCTGGAAATTCAACGGGCCGTTTCCCGCCACAATAATAGCGCGGCCTGCCAGCGTTCCGTAGCTGCGCAACAGCGTTTGTGCGGCACCCACCGTCATTGCTCCGGGCAATGTCCAGCCTTTGACGGCGGGCGGACGCTCATGAGCACCGGTCGCTATGATAAGGGCACGGGCCTTGCAGTAAAATGCGCCGTCTGGCCCGAGACAGGATAGCACTGTGCGCCCATCATCTTCATGGAACCCGCCCCAGACCAGAGTTTCGTGCCGGATCGTGACGCCAGCCCTGGTAACGCGCGCAATCAGTTCGGCCCCGTCGGCGGCCTGTTGGTCGCGGGCCAGCGCCTTTCGCGCACTGGCATTGGCCGGCTGCTTGAAGAACTGCCCGCCGGCTGCACGGCGTTCATCAACCATGAAGACGTTAAGCCCGCTGGCTGCCGCGGTTTCAGCAGCAGCTAGGCCGCCCGGGCCAGCGCCGATGATCATCAGGTCGGCTTCGACCGTCGGGATTGCACCCGGCAGTGGCGCGAGATCGGCCAGCGCGGGATCGGTTACATCCGGCCTGGGATGCTGGCGGGTCACGGCCATGCCTTCTTCGGCCTGGCGCATGCAGGCGCGCTGGCTCACTTGGCCGTCAATGGTCACAAGACAGTCCTGGCAGGTGCCCATCCCGCAGAAAAGGCCACGGTCCTCGCCCTTCACGTCACGGGAAAAACTATGGCAGCCCCACGCCTCAAGCGCTGCCGCCACCGAGCTTCCGCGCTCCGTGGTGACCGGCATGCCGTCAAAGGTCAGATGCACCATCTGATCGGCTGGTACGCTTGTTTCCCGTAGAAGGGCTTCTGCCATGGCTCAGTTGCTTTCAGTTATCGAAGCGGAGGCCGAATGTCTCGACCAGTGCCTTCATTTCGGCATCACGTTCTGCAGGCAGCGGCAGCCGGGGTGGACGCGGCGGACCGGCCTGAAAGCCCATATGGGTGAGCAGTGATTTGGTGCCCGCAACATAAGCCTGACCGGCGACGGCCTTGATGATCGGCAGCCACTCCAGGTAGAGCGCACGCGCTTCGTCGTATTTCTTCTCATCGGCGACCAGCTCAAAAATACGGGCCATCTGCCGGGGCGCAACGTTGGAGGCCACTGCGACCCAGCCCTGTGCACCCATGACAAAGGATTCATACCCCATGATACCGCCGAAAACGGTCATATTGTCACCGACACCGAGAATGATGTCGCGCACACGGCTGATTTCGAGAGTCGATTCCTTGATGTAGTCGCAGCCATCGATTTCCGCGATACGCGCGACAAGATCGGGCATCAGGTCGACGTTGGAGGTCGCCGGGTTGTTGTAGACCATGACGGGGACATCGATGGCTCCGGCAATCTTGCGGTAGTGTTCGACCAGTTCGTCATCCGTCGGGGTCGAATAGAAGGGCGGGATCACCATCACGCCATCGGCGCCCATGGCCTCCGCCTCTTTGCTGAGACGCACGGCCTCGCGGGTGTCTTCGGCGCCACTTCCGATGAGGACGGGGACGCGGCCTGCCGCCGTCTCGATCACGGTGCGGGCAACGCTGTCGCGCTCCTCCTGGCTCAGCGACAGAAACTCGCCGGTGGAGCCGAGCGGGATCAGGCCGTGAATGCCTTCCTTGATCTGCCAGTCGGTGAAGCGTGCCAGTGCGTCGAGGTCGAGGCTGCCATCATTGGCGAGCGGCGTGATCATTACGGAAAAGACGCCGCGGAATGTTTTCTTCATGGAATTGGTCCTGTAATTCAGCGCTTTTCAGAGAGCGTCAGCCGCGCATCTGACTGGCCAAAATGCCGTTCGATGCGAACCTGGATAAGATCCCAGAGCGTTGTCAGTAAGAGGTAATAGATGGCCGCAACGGCGAAGAGTTCGAGCACCATGAACTTGTCCTGGATCAGGATTTGGGTGCGGCGCAGAAGCTCCTCCATCGAGATGACAGAGGTGACCGATGTGGTTTTCAGCAGCCCGTTAACGGAGTTGCCGAGCGGCGGAATGATGATCCGGAAGGCCTGGGGCATGATGACCTTGCGCATGATCTGCCGCTCTGACATTCCAAGCGCCCGGCCGGCCCGAGATTGGCCCTCGGAGACCGCCTCGATGCCCGAACGGATGATTTCGGCAAGGTAGGCCGCTTCGTTGAGGGCGAGACCGAGAAGTGCCGCTTGTGTTACTGAGAAGCGGATGCCGATCACCGGGAGTGCGGTATAGATGACGATCAGCTGCACAAGAAGCGGGGTGCCCCGGAACAACCAGATATAGGCCTTCGCGATCATCTTGACCAAGGGCATTTTCGAGCGCCGCATCATGGCGATGCCGAAGCCGAGAACAAGACCCGCGATCAGCGAGACGACTGTCAGCCAGATCGTCGTGACCACGCCGCCCAAGATGAATGGATTGAAGAGATAGCTGAAAAAGCCAGGCCAGTTCCAAAGCGACATTGTGGAAACTCCGTTGGGTACGGACGCAGCCCGATGGACTGCGTCCGTGTCTCATGGATCAAAGGGGAAGCGGATCAGCGGCCGGGGCCCTTGACGGTGTAGTCACCGTCCACCATCGGCAGGCCATATTCGTCAAACAGTGCGCCGAGCGAGCCATCGGCCTTCATCTCGACCAGCGTTTCGGAAACGGCATCGGCAAGGGCGGGGTTCTTCATCGCCAGCGCAACTGGAGCGGGGTAAAGGCCGCTCAACGCGGTTTCAAAGTCACCGCGCGTGTCATATTCCTTGGCAACGGCATCGATCGAGACCACGCCGTCAACCTGACCGGAGCGCAGTGCCTGGAAGGCCATGGCGAAGTTGTCAAAGGCGCGGATGGTGATGCCGTCCAGGCCTTCGCCCTTCAGTTCCTCGTCCATCAGGCGCAGCTTGGCTTCTTCGAAACCACCGATCTCGACGCCGATGGCCATGCCGTCGAGGTCTTCCTTGGTCTCGTACACAGTCTCAGTGTCGGGCGCGACCGAAATGCTGATCGCCTGGTTCTCATAAGGGATCATCTGCATCAGACCGGCGCGCTCTTCGGTGAAGAAAATACCGGTGTTGATCAGGTCCCAGCGGCCCGACTGAAGGCCGGGGATCATGGCAGAAAACTCGATGCGGATATATTCCGGCTCAAGGCAAAGGCGCTTGGCGATCTCGTTGCCGAGTTCGATGCGCATGCCCTGAAGATCACCGTTCGAGATCAACAAACTGCAGCGGCGGCAGCGTCGGGTTGGTCGACATGATCAGGGTTCCGGACTTGATCAGTTCGCTGTCGGCAACCTTGGGCGTGCAATCCTGAGCGCTGGCGTTGGCGACCGCTCCGAGAACGAGCGCGGCGGAGAGCATTTTCATCGAAAAACGTTTGGAAATCATGGTCTACCTCTGGAGTTATCGTTGTCGTCACTTGTTTATGTGTTCAAGTGGGATCCCACTATAGTACATAATTCCAGCCGTGATGCAAGCATCCCATGAACGCGGCACTCAATAGTTTTGCAAAACCCCGTCGCGCACCATTTCCAGATGGCGGATCATCGTCTGGCGGGCGCTTTCCTGATCTCCGGCCACAAGCGCATCGATGATTGCGCGGTGTTCTGCGACACCTGGCTTCGAGCGCGCGGCCTTTGCCTGCCGCTCGAAAATCGTTGTGTAGCGGCGCATGTCGGCGATGGTGTTTTCCATGAAGCCGTTGCCGCATTGGCGCGCGATGGTCAGATGCAGTCCGTCATCGAAGTGCCAGACGGCTTCGGGGTCGGGGTCCGGCGCATGGTCGATGGCGTCGAGTTCTTCTGACAGCGCGGCAAGGCTGACCGGATCGATATTGGAGCAGGCATGGTAGGCTGCGGTCGGCTCCAGCAGCATCCGCATGGAAAGGCTGTCGAGATATTCCTTGAGGGTGACGACCCTGACGGCAAGAAGGCCCTTGCCGGTACGCACCAGAAGGCCTTCCCCTTCCAGGCGACTGATGGCGTGTCGCATCGGTGAGCGCGACACGGAATGCTCCGTGGCAAGGCGTCGCTGCTGGATGACGGTTCCGCCTGCAAGCCGTGCCGACAGGATCTCGGCCAGCAGCGCGCGATAGGCTTCCTCGGCAAGGCTGGTTTCGGGCGGATCATTCTGGTCGTCGAGCATCAGCCGTATATGTCCTTTGGTAAAATACGAAGATTATGCAACATATGTGATTCTTGAAAGGCGCCGATCGCTTCTTGCCGATCGTGCGCGATGAACATCTCCGGGAAGAGGCCTTTGACTGGCTCTGTCGTACAACAAAATCCGAAGCTTGCGGGGGAGGGCAGCACAATCTGGCCTCCCTGACCTATAAAGCCGTCTCCGATATGATCCGCCACAGACGGCTCAGGGGCGGGCATGTCATTGTTGAGGCGAAACTGGCCGAAACGCTCGGCATTTCCCGCACGCCCCTGCGTGAGGCACTGCAGCGCCTCGAGGGCGAGGGCCTTGTGCTGAAGGGCAATGGCCGGAACTATGTTGTGCGCCGGGTTGATATCGGCGAATATCTGCAGAGCCTGAAGCTTCGTCTGCTGATCGAGCCGGCGGCGGCGGCGCTGGCTGTGCCGGCGATCCCGCGCGGGCAGCTGATCAAGGTGCGCCGTGAAATCCAGGAGCTTCTGGAGGCCAGCAGCTATCATACTGACGAGCACTGGTTTTCCGACGACAATCTGCACAACATGATCATCGACCACTGCGGCAATGCCGTGATGGCGAAGGTTTTGCGCGAATTGCGGGCAACCACGCGGTTGTTCGAGATCGACCAGTTGAAGGATCGGCTGCGACCGGACTCGACCGAGCATATCGAGATCATTGAGGCGATCGAAAAGCAGGATGTTGAGGGGGCCCGCATCTCTGTCGCAAACCATATCCAGAGCCTGATCGATTTTGCCCGCAAGAACCTTTTCCTGAGCACGGCCTGAAATTTTGGCGCGGCCGCCCTCAGGGGGCGGCATGTGGCTGGTAGAGCGCGCGGAAGCGGGTATAACCGTCATCATAGACCGCCCGGTTCGACACATCGGGCTCAACCGTCACGCCTTTTCCGACAAAGGCTGAAACGCCGGCCCAGTCATCGACAAGCCCGGCGCCCATGGCCGCGGTCCAGGCAACGCCCAGACACGAACCCGGATGTCCGGTCAGGCATTGCAGCGGCTGTTGCAGCACATCGGCGACAATCTGCATCCAGATTTCGCTTTGCGCGCCGCCATCGGAAACCAGAAAGCGCGAGGTTTCAAGACCCATATCGTTGAGCACATCGATATGGTGTCTGAGCGCGTAGGCATAGGATTCCAGCAGCGCCCGCCACAGATGGCCGATATCATGCGACAGGGTGAGGCCCGAAATCAGCCCGCGCGCATCGGGATCGTGGATCGGTGTCTTCTCGCCGAGAAGATAGGGCAGGATCACGACGCCGTCTGAGCCCGCCGGACGGTTTTCCGCCAGCCGGTCGAGATAGCGATAGGTTGATATACCCTCCGATTCGGCGGCAAGCTGTTCCTTGCCTGCAAAGGTCGCGATGAACCAGTTGAGTGCCGAGCCGCCCGTCGACATGCAGCCGTTCGGCATATAGAGGCCGGGTATCAGGTGGTAGTCGAGAAACAGGCGCGGATCGGGGCGAACCTTATCTGTCGCCGTCAGGATATCGACAGCACCGCCGAATTTCAAAAGAACATCGCCGGCTTCCTGCACGCCCGCGCCGAACGCCGAGGCCACCATATCGGCCGCACCGCCGACAACGGGCGTTCCCGCGCAAAGGCCGGTAAGGGCGGCGGCTTCCTCGCCGACGGTGCCGAGCACTTCATGCGAGGCGATCTTGGGCGGAATGGCGTTTGGGGGCAGATGGGCCCAGTCGATCAGGTCGTCGTCAAGTTCATCGCTTGCGACGTCGACGAAACCCGCTTCGAGTGCCCAGTTCTGCTCAACGGCGCGCTTGCCGGTGAGCTTGAAATTGATGAAATCATAGGAGCCGAACACCGTGGCGATGCGGGCAAATACATCCGGCTCGTGCTTTTCGATCCAGCGCAGCTTGGCGGTCACCAGCTGCTGGTTGATGCCGTTTCCGGCCTTTGCGATGAATGCGGCCTCGCCGCGCTCGCGGCGCATGGCCTCAACCTCGCGCCCCGAGCGCCCGTCGCTCTGCTGAATGCTTGGACGCAGCACGGTCCCGGCCTCATCCAGAAGCACCACGGCGGGCAGCATGCCGGTGACGCCGATGGCGCCGATATCGGCCGGGTCCGTGCCTTCCAGCGCCAGCAGTTCGCGGGTGATCGCCTGGACGTTTTCCCACCACTCAGCCGGATTTTCCTCCGCCCAGCCGTGATGCGGCGAGGACAGCGTGACCGGACGGCTCGCAAGCCCCACGACCCGGCCCGGAACCTCGATCAGAATGCCGATGGTGGATGTCGTCCCGATATCGAGACCGATCACGTAAGCCATGCCAAGCCTCCAGCGCAGGGTTTATTCAGCGCAGTGTTGCGACCTTGTCCATGAAGCGGCTGACGCGGTCCTGGTCGACCGGGTTCCAGGTGTCGCCATCGACCTTGAAATGCGTGCCGATAATACAGCCGTCGGCCACCGACATGACGTCGGTCACATTGTCGATATTGACGCCGGTATTGGCAAAAACCGGAACCTCTTCGATGGTCTCACACACTGTCTTCAGCTCCGACTGGTCTGCGGGCTGACCGGTGATCGGGCCGGAGACCAGAATGGCGTCTGCCATCGATGAGAACACCGCGCTCTTGGCGCGCAGCGCGATGGGCCGCTGGTCGAGCGGGTGGGCAAACTCGGCATTGATGTTGAACAAGAGCTTCATGTCCTTGGCGCCGAGATTGGCGCGAAGCCTTGCGGGCGTGGCACAATCCGGTGCCCAGACCCCCATGTCGGAGGCAAAGACGCCGGTGAAGATTTCGCGCACGAAGCTTGCGCCGGTGACCGCGCCGATCGCGACACTTGCTTCCGGATCCCAGAGGTAATTGACGCCGAAGGGCACCTTGATTTCCGGCTTCAGCGCCTGCACCACGGCCGTCATTGCGGAAATACCCTCGACGGGGGCCTTCTTCACATAGGGCCGGTCGTTCTCATTGCCGAACATGATCGCGTCGACGCCGCCGGCCTGCAGTTTCTCGATGTCGGCAAGGACATCCGCGATCAGCTTGTCGAGACCGCCATCCTTGTCATATTGCGGAGAACCGGGCAGTGCGCCGATATGGGCCATGGCGATGACCGCCTTTTTCTTGGCGCCAAAGAACTCGAAAACCATTGAAGTACTCCATTTGGGTAAGCAGTCTGGCGGGTCGGGCCCGGAAATTGGGTCAGGATGCCATTTTGCGTGCAGGGCTGGCGATGCGGACTTCGACCTCAGCGGCAGCGAGTGCCTTTGCGATGTCTCCCGGCGGCTCGGCATCGGTGATCAGCACGTCGAATTGTTCAAGGTCGGCGACATGAACCAGCGACATGCAGGAGAATTTGGAGGCGTCACACAAAACGACCTTGCGCGTCGAGCGGCTCAGAAACACGCGCTTCATCTCGGCGTCATCGAAGGAATAGTCGTATATCCCCTGGGCGGTCAGCCCGGAGATGCCGATGAAGGCGATGTCGAACCACAGCGTGTTGAAATCAGCGATTGCCGCCGGGCCGGAAATCGACATTTCGTCGCCGCGCATGCGTCCGCCCGGCAGATAGACCTCGGCCAGCCCCTCGCCGAGGAAAAAGGCGTTGCGGACAGAGCTGGTGAAGATCTTGGTGTGCTGGCGGTCCTGCAACCTTCTGGCCAGCAGCAGTGCTGTGGTGCCGACATCGAGCGCGATGGTGCGCGCGCCGGCGGAAAGTGTCTCGGCTTCGACGGCGATGGCCTGCTTGGCAAGCGCGTTCTTGACTGTTCTGAGCTGGAACGACGGTTCGCCGGGAAGGGCTGCCGGGGCGGAGACGGGTTCTGCGCTCTGTTCGGAGCGCACGGCGCCGCCATGGGTGCGGGCAAGCTTGCCCTCCTTCTCCAGTTCAGCAAGGTCCCGCCGGACCGTCATTTCGGAAACGCCGAGCTGTCCCGCAACATCGGAGACCGAAAGCGCCCCGAATTCGGCCAGAACATCAAGGATGCGCGAATGGCGCACCTGCGCGAGAACCTTGGTCTTCTCTCCGGTCTTTTCCCCCTGGCCACCCTGCAAGACGGATCCTTTCGGCACGATTGAGGTTTCGATCAGGCGCAGCGCATTCTGTCGCAGGCCGATCAATGCTGAGCTTCATGACTAGCAGCAGGATCGAACAAATTCAAACATTATTTTCTCTTGTTGTGTATGTTTTTGTTGATATATGATCGAACGAACCAATAAGGGGAACGAAAAATGACTCACCCGATCTTTCCCGAGCTCGAAGGCCGCAAGGCCGTCGTCACCGGCGGCGCCACCGGTATCGGTCGCGCCATTGTCGAGGCGTTGAGGCGCCAGAAGGTCGATGTCGCATTGTGCGATATCAATCCCGAAGCTGCCGCGAAAACAGGTGACGAGACTGGCGCAATTGCCGTTTCGATTGATGTACGCAAGCGCGCGTCTGTAGAAGAGGCTTTTGCCGAGGCAGAAGAAAGGCTTGGCGGCTTCGATATGCTGTTCGCCAATGCCGGGGTCTCCTCCATGCAGCGCGCCTTGGATCTCACCGACGAGGAGTGGGATTTCAACTTTGACGTCAACACGCGCGGCATCTTTTTGACCAACCAGATTGCCGGGCGTCGCTTCAAGGCCAATGGCAAGGGCGTGATCGTCAACACCGCTTCGCTTGCCGCCAAGGTCGGTGCGCCGTTTCTCGCGCATTATTCGGCCAGCAAGTTTGCCGTTCTCGGCTGGACGCAGGCGCTGGCGAAGGAGCTTGCCGGCGACGGCATCCGGGTCAATGCCATCTGCCCCGGTCTGGTCAAGACCGCGATGCAGGATCGCGAGGTAGCCTGGGAGGCCGAGTTGCGCGGCATGACGCCGGAAGAAGTGATCGCCGACTACATCGCGCAAACCCCGCTGGGCAGGCTCGAGACGGCTGAAGACGTTGCCGATGTCGCTGTCTTCCTTTCCAGCAATTCCGCCCGCTTCATGACCGGGCAGGGCGTGAACGTCACCGGCGGCATCTACATGACGTAAGCCCGCTTTGCGGACAGCCTGAAACTGACGACAAAAGAGCGGGAAAGCGTATGGCAGACATTATTTTCGACGGTATCGGCAAGCGCTATCCAGACGGATATGCGGCAATTGCCAATCTCGACCTTCACATCCAAGACGGCGAATTTCTGGTGCTTGTCGGACCTTCAGGTTGCGGCAAGTCGACCGCGCTCAGGATGATTGCGGGCCTTGAGGACATTACCGATGGACGGCTGATCATCGACGGCGTCATCGCCAACAACCTTGCACCGCGCGACCGCGACATCGCCATGGTGTTTCAGTCCTATGCGCTCTATCCGCATCTCAATGTCGAGGAGAATATCGGCTTCGGTCTCAGGGTTCGCGGCTCGGAAAAGCAGGCGCTGGCGAAAAAGGTGCGCGAAACGGCTGAGCTTCTGGAGCTTTCCGAGCACCTGAAGCGCAAGCCCGGTCAGCTTTCCGGCGGCCAGCGGCAGCGTGTCGCCATGGGCCGGGCGCTGGTGCGCGACCCCAAGGCCTTCCTGATGGATGAGCCGCTTTCCAACCTCGATGCAAGGCTGCGCGGACAGATGCGCACCGAGATCGCACGGCTGCAGAAGCTCACCGGCGTTACCACCGTCTATGTGACCCATGACCAGGTGGAGGCGATGACCATGGGAGACCGTGTCGCCGTCATGCGTCATGGCGTTCTCCTGCAGCTTGATACGCCGCGCGCGCTCTACGACACGCCCGCCAATCTCTTCGTGGCAGGCTTTATCGGTGCGCCGTCGATGAATTTCATGGCGGCCGGCCTTGCCATGGCCGATGACGGGATCGATGCCCGTGTCGGACCTTTCGATTTTCTGTTTGCCGCCGATGATCTGACTGTGCGGCCGGGCCTCAAGCGCTCGATCGGCGATCGCGTGATCCTCGGTATTCGTCCGGAAATGTTCACCCCGGTCGAACATCCCGACAGCGCGGTCAATACCGTGACAGGCGAGGTCATCTTCGTCGAGGATCTGGGCTCCACGCTTCTGGCCCATATCGACATCGGCTCTGCCGACGGTAGCCTGCGTGAGATCGGAAATGACGGCGAGGGGGATGGTGCGCTCTCCGCGCCGCGCCTGCGCGTTGTTCTGGATGGGCAAATGCGGATCAAGGCCGGCGAGACCATAACGCTTGCCGTTGATGCCGGGAACATCCATGTTTTCAACGCTCAGACGGAAGGTGCGATCCGGGATTGAGCGGGGCGGAAGGCCTCAGGCTGTTTGCAAACCTATCCTTTTTACGGGCGTCATCCTCGGGCTTGACCCGAGGATCCAATCACGCCACCAAACGAGCGGTGCTGGTTTCTTACAAAGGTTTGTTTTACCTGAATATCTATCCCAACTCGCCTGTCGCAACCAAACATGGTTAGACCCTCGGGACAAGCCCGAGGGTGACGAAAGTGAGGGGGCCGGCTCTGTCAGCAAACTGGCCTGCCGCCTTTCGCACGTCGGCCAGCCTGCAAAAGGGTGGTTCAATGAATACCCTTGGTCAGCCCTTGCACAAAATAGCGGTTCAAAAACAGGATCACGACCACGATCGGGATGGTTGAGAAGTGCGCCAGCGCGCCCAGTGTGCCCCAGGTGATGTCCTTTGTGCCATAGGCCGACAGAAGCGCCACGGAGAGTGGTTTCGAGTCCAGCCGGGTCAGAAACATCGGGTAGAGGAAATCGTTCCAGGAAAACATCAGGCAGAACAACACACAGGCGACGATCCCGGCCATCACGGCGGGCAGCGCGACCTTGAAGAAGGCGCCGAACTGCGTGCAGCCATCGGTGAGCGCTGCTTCTTCGAGCTCCGGCGGCAGACCGCGAAAGTAAGAAAACATCAACCAGGTTACGAAGGCCGAGTTCAGCATTGAGTTGATCAGCACGACAGACATCCAGCTTCCCAGAAGCCCGATATCGCGCATCATCAGATAAAACGGAATGAGCGCTGCAACCGAGGGGATCATCCGGATCGCCATCAGGAAATAGGCAATGCCCATGGCATAGCGGCTTTTCGAGCGTGCCAGCGCATAGCCTGCCGGAACGCCGAGCGCCAGCGACAGGATGACCGAGCCGGTGGCAATCAGAACGCTGGAGCGCAGCAGGCTCCAGACATCGAACAACCGGAAGATTGTGCGGAACTGGTCAAGCGTGGGCGAGAAGGCGAATGTTGGCGGAATCGAGAAGATTGCACTTGACGGCTTGTAGGCGGTGGTTGCCAGCCACAGGAACGGCGCCAGGAAAAACACCAGCATGATGAGAAGAAAGGCGCGGCGGCCAGTCTGAAACCAGTAACTTGCACTCATTTTCCGTTGGCCTTCCTGTCGGCATGGCGGATCATCAGCGCGAAGCCCGCAGCAATCAGGGCAATGATCAGCAGGGTGAGGTTTGCAATTGCCGAGGCGCGGCCGATATTGAAGAATTCAAGCCCCTGTTTGACCGCATGCAGCATCAGCGTGTTGGTGGCGTTGCCCGGCCCGCCGCCGGTTGCCACATAAACCGTATCGAACACCCGGAAGGCGTCGACGGTGCGCAGGATCAGCGCCAGCAGAACGGCGGGCAGCATCAGCGGGATCACGATGATCCTCAGTTTCTGCAGGCCCGTTGCGCCATCAACGGAGGCGGCTTCGAGGATGTCGGACGGAAGCGCCTTCAGTCCCGCCAGCAGGATCAGCGCCACCAGCGGCGTCCACTCCCAGACGTCGATGAAGATCAGTGTGGCAAGGGCGGCGTGCTGGTCGGCCAGCAGGCCACGCGGATCGGTCAGCCCCCATTGGGCGAGGAAATAGCCGATCATGCCATAATCGGCGGCCAGCAGCCCCTTGAAGATCAGGCCGACAACCAGCGGCGTGATGGTGACGGGGATCAGGATCAGTGCCAGAGCAAGCCGGTTGAACCGGTCATCGCGCCAGAGCGCTAAGGCCAGTGCAAAGCCGATCAGCAGTTCGAAAAACACCGCGCCGAACGTGAAGATAGCGGTGTTGATCAGCGCCTGTCGGCTGACCGGATCGGTGATGATCTCGATGTAATTGTCGATGCCGGCGAATTTGGTCCGCTGCGGGCGGATCAGATTGTAGTCGTAAAGGCTGTACCAGATGCCCTGCGTTAGTGGCCAGATGCCGACAACCAGCACATAGGCGACGACCGGCACGGCCATGGCCACCAGAAACACCTTTCGCTTTGTGGCAAAAGCCATTCCCTTGGGCTCGATCAGCCCGGAGGGCAGATGATCTGCGATCGCACTCACGCGCGTATCCTCGATTTCAAGTGACATGCAACAGCCGGACCGCACGGCATCAAAACGCGCGGTCCGCAGAGTTCAGCGCAGTTCTCAGAACAGCTCTTCGGCCTGTGCCTGCGCGGTATCCAGCGCTTCCTTCGGATCGGCATCGCCGACCAGCACTGAATTGACCGCTGTGCCCAGGAAGTCCTGGATCTGCGGATATTCCGGAATGCGCGGACGGTAATCATAATTGCCGTTCTCGAAGGTTTCGGCAAGCACCGGCAGGAACGGGAATTTTTCCAGCAGGTCCGGATCGGTCATCTCGCTCTTGCGGAGGAAGCTGCCGGCACCCATCAAATTGAATTCCTTGTGGATTTCAGGGCTGTTCAGCCATTTGATGAAAGCCCAGGCGGCTTCCTGTTGTTCCGGCGAGACATCGGCATTGATCGCCATGCCCCAGCCGCCAATGCCGTAGCTCGGCGCCATGTCACCGGAATGCGGCGCGGTAGTGATGGCGACATCATCGACAACCTTCGAGATTTCCGGATTGTAATAGCCGGGCGCGCCGACCGACCAGGTCTGCATCATGGCCGCAACACCCTGGCGGAAGCTTTCCTCGCGGCCGCCCCAATCATAGCCGGCAGCGCCGGGAGGGGCCGAATTGCGGAACAGGTCGCGATAAACCTTCAGGCTTCCGACATTGGCGTCGGAATTGAGCGTCGGCATGCCGTCGTCGCCCATGATCGCGCCGCCCATTTCGCTGTTATACTGCATCCAGTCCTGAGCGCTGGCCGGGCCCTTCTGGCCGTTGGCGACGAAGCCGTAGAGTCCGTCGTCAGGCTTGGTCAGCGTTTCGGCGGCAGTGACGAACTCTTCCATCGTCGTTGGCGCTGCAAGGCCGGCCTGGTCAAGGCGGGTTTTGTTATAGGCCAGAACATTGGCGTATCCGGCAAACGGGAAGGCGACCTGCTGACCTTCATAATTGCCGAGGCCCATCATCAGATTGGGGTAGATGTCATCGACGTCGATTTCGTCGGCATCGCGTTCGATCAGCTCTGAAAGCTCGACCGAATAGCCGTTTTCGGCGTATTCACCGGCCCAGACGATGTCCATGGTGACGATGTCATAACCTTCGGTGTCGCCGATATAATCGGCGGTGGTTTTGGTCAGAAGCGAGCCGTAGTCGAGAATGTCGACCTTGACGGTAGCGCCTGTTTCCGCCTCGAATTTCGGCGCCAGCTCGGCGATCACAGGCGCGAACTGGTCGTTCTGTGAGGCGATGGTAAGCGTGATGCCGGAAAAAGGCTTGTCCTGCGCAAGGGCCGTTGAGCCCAGCAGGCAGGCCAGTAGTCCGGCTGTCGCATATTTTGCGGCATTTGCGTTTTTCATGTTGTTCCCCTTTATATCATGCATCTGTTGTTCTCGTGAATGTCATGATCGATAAGCACTATACATCAAACAAAAACGCACTCAAGCGCACTTGACAAAAAAACAATTCAAGTAAAAAATCACAAAATAGAACATAATCGCCCAAAATTCAGACAAAATTCGCCGCTTGTGCATGAATTTTGAGCAAATGCCTGATCGGGGACCAAAATGCAGCGCCTCACCGACCATCAGCCGTCGATTTCCGGCGGTTTTGAGCATCGACTCGAACAGCTTGCCACGCGTGCGGCTTGGGAAATGGCGTGTATCGAGGCCGAAGCGCCGGTGTGGCTGAAAAAGCCGGAGGATAAGGCGCATTATAATGTCGTGATTGTTGGCGGTGGGCTGAATGGGCTATCCGCCGCCTTTGCGCTCAGACGCCGCGGGATCGAGGGTGTCCTCGTGATCGATCAGGCCGAGGCTGGGTGCGAGGGCCCGTGGATCACATCGGCGCGCATGAAGACGTTGCGTTCGCCGAAAACGCTGGCCGGTCCCGATTTCGGCATTCCGAGCCTCAGCCCGCGCGCCTGGTATGAAACGGTCTATGGCGCGGAGAGCTTTGCAGGACTGGAGAAAATCGGTCGCGAGGACTGGATGCGATACATGCTCTGGTTCCGCAAGGCGAGCGGTGTCACGGTCCATAACGAGACGCGACTGCAGGCTGTTGCCGAGGCAGAGAGCGGCGTCCGGCTGACGATCTCCGGCGCCGCAGCTCTGCCCCGCGAAATCACCTGCCGCCGGTTGATCATGGCGAACGGCATGGATGGTTGCGGTGGACCCTACGTGCCGGACAATGTCCGCGCGCTGCCCAAGGCATTCTGGACCCACAGCGCCGAAGTGGCTGATGACAGCCATCTGAAGGGCAAGGATGTCATCGTGCTGGGCTCGGCCACATCCAGTTTCGACTGGGCGGTAACCGCGCTGGAGGTAGGCGCGCGCCGTGTCACCATGGTGGCCCGCGCCAAAGAACTGGCCTGCACCGAAGCGCTGGCCTGGACCAATTTTCCGGGGTATCTCGGCACTTTCGCAGAATTGGCCGATGATGAAAAATGGCGTTTCTCGCGGCACTATTATGACCTGAAAGTGCCACCGACGCAGGATCAGTATGACCGCGCCACATCCTATGCCAATTTTGTCATGGAGTTTGGCAGCGGGGTCACATCGCTCGCCATTGAGGACGGTCGCATCCGCGCGGAGACCAAAAACGGCACAATCCACGCAGATCATATCCTGCTTGGAACCGGTTACGGCGTCGATTTTTCGATGCGGCCGGAACTTGCAAGCCTTGAGGGGCGATTTGCCCATTGGCGGGACCGTTACACCCCGCCCGAAGGTGAGGATTGCCAAACGGTCTTGCAGGCGCCCTATCTCGGGCGCACATTTGAATTGACGCCGATGGACGCGGTGCAGGATCGCTGGGTCTCGCGCATCCACATGTTCAATGGCGGCGCCGTGCCGAGCGTCGGGCCGGTCAGCAACGGCATTACCGGGGTGAAATACGGGATTGCCCGCATCGCCGACGGCATGACGCGGGCTTTCTTCATGGAGGACGCCGCGCATTTTCAGGAAGAGCTTGCGAACTATCGTGAACAGCATTTCAATCCGCGCGACAAGATCTCGGCCTGAGGGCCGGGGAGGACAATATGACCACACCGCTGACACTCGACGCCGTTCTGGCCAGGGCCCAGACGCGCAGTTTTGAATTTCCCTATCTGCTCGCCAATCACGTGCCGATGGTGCTGATTGCGCTCGATCGCCTCGGGGCGACCCCGCAACGGCTTGACGAGTGGTACGAGACCTATCGCGATGCCCATGCCGTGCCGCCAATCCCGGAGCCGGTCGCGCCGGTCGATCCGGAGAACTGGCAGGATGCCCTCGGAGAGCGCTCGCGAGAAGCCGACTATCGCGGCTTTTTTGTCGGCGAGGTGCAGCGGCTCGGCATCGACCGGGCGATCCGCACCTATCTGCCGGCGATGACGCAGGGGATTGCCGGAAGCGCTACCCATCCGCTGATGCGTCTTGCCTATGGCGTCTTGAAGAATGACGCCCGCGAGGTTGGCCACGCGCTTGGCTACTGGGCGGCGACCTATCTGCCGCTGCCCGGTCCCGGTCGGTTTGGTGCCGATACGGATGATCCGGCAGAGGTGCTGGCAGGCATTGCCGAGATCGAGGGCATCCGGGACTATCAACCCGAGACCGATCTGCTCTGGCACAATATCCGTGCTGTCGGCGCGCTGCCGGGGTTTGCGCCGGTAATCGACCGTTTGCGGTTCGATGACAGCACGGCGCGGCGCATGACCGAGGTCTCGCTCGTCGCCTTTGCCTTCACGCTTGATTTTTCAGCCCTTCACGCTGTCACCGGCATGCACTGGATGCGCCTTGTCACCTCTCATGTGGATGAGGACAAGGTCGAGCCGTTCTACCGCGCCTTCTGGCAGGTGATCGCCGCCCTTGTGCCGAAGATCGGCTTTCCTGTCTTCCCGACGGCGGAAGCCGTTGAAGACATGCGCGCGCGCGCCGCACCGGAATGGCCGGAGATCAAGGCGGCGGCGATTGCCTCTTATGACGAGCATGATGTCAGCTTGACCTTCTCGGCCTTCGAGGAGCAGAAAGCCTGGGGCGGGGATCGCCTCTATCGCGTCGCCGCCGCCCGCCGTCTCCGCCTGATCGATTGAGGAAAGCCGCTTGTCTGAAAGTCTCGTTGTCGAGAACATCCGCAATGCCGCAGGCGAAAGTGTCACGCTCCTGATTGAAGGTGGCCGCGTGGCGGGCCTCGGCTCTGCCGCAAGTCTTGCCATTTCCGACAGCGCCGAACGGCTTGACGGCGCGGGACGGATAATCCTCCCCGGCCTTGTCGACGGGCATATTCATCTCGACAAGACGTTTATGGGCCTGCCATTTGTTCCGCATATTCCCGGCGAAACGGTCGCCAAACGGATCGCGGCGGAGCGCGAGCTGCGCCGCACGGTATCGCTTCCGGTGACGGCGCGCGGCGGCGCGCTGATCGAAAAGATCGCGGTGCTGGGGACGGTCGCCGTCAGAAGCCATGTCGACATCGATACCGAGATCGGGCTCAAGGGCCTGGAGCAGGTTCTGTCGTTGAAACAAAGCCACGGCCACCTCGTCGATATCGAGATTGTCGCCTTTCCGCAATCTGGCATCATGCGCGATCCCGGCACGGCAGAACTGCTGCACAAGGCTGTTGCCGAGGGCGCGGATCTTGTCGGCGGGCTGGATCCGGCCGGCATCGATGATGATATCAACGGCCACCTTGATGCGGTCTTTGCTGTTGCCGAGAGGCACAATGTTGGCGTCGACCTGCACTTGCATGATGGCGGGCCGCTTGGCGCTTTCGAACTGCGCCAGATTGCCGAACGTACGATTGCGCTTTCGCTTCAGGGCCGGGTTGCCGTCAGCCATGCATTCTGCCTTGGCGCGCTGGATGGTGCCGATTTCGGGAAAACTGCGGAGCTTCTGGCGCGGGCCGAAGTCTCGATCATGACAAATGGACCGGGCCCGGTGCCGATGCCGCCGGTCAAGCCGCTTCAGGCGGCGGGTGTTCGAGTCTTCTGCGGCTCCGACAATATCCGCGATGCCTGGTCGCCCTTCGGCAATGGCGATCTGATCGAGCGCGCCGGCATTATCTGCGACCGGCAGGATTTCCGCGCCGATGAAGATCTCGAACGCGCCTTCGATCTGGCCACGCGCGCTTCAGGCGCGGTGTTGGGTCGGCCGGAGCCGCTTTCCATTGGTGCTCCCGCTGACTTCATTCTGGTCGGGTGCGGCAGTGTTGCCGAGACGCTTGCCAAGCGGCCCTTCGATCGCGCTGTCTTCAAGGCAGGGCGCAAGATCGCCGAAGCCGGACGTCTGGTTTAGAGCAATGGCCGATATCGATTTTCTGATCCGAAATGCACGCCTTGCCGATAGTCATGCCCCGGTCGACATCGCCTTTGCCGGAGGCGGCATCGCGGCGGTCAAAAGCGGCATCGCCTGCGATGCTCCGGTCTTCGATGCTTGCGGGAGACTTGCGACGCCGGGGCTGACGGAAACCCACATTCATCTCGACAAGGCCGGGATCATCGGCCGTTGCGCGCTTTGCGAGGGCACGCTTGCGGAGGCTGTGCGCGAGACGGCAAGGGCCAAGGCGGCGTTCACCGAGGCGGATGTCTACGCCCGCGCCGCAAAGGTGGTCGAACAGGCGATCAGCCACGGCACCACGCTGATGCGTACCTTTGTCGAGATCGATCCCCGCGCGGGCTTCCGCTCGCTCGAGGCGATCAAGGCGATCCGGCGCGATTATGCCGATGCCATCGAGATCATCATCTGCGCTTTTGCGCAGGAGGGCCTGACCAATGATCCGGGCACCGAGGAGATGCTGGCCGAGGCGCTGGCAAATGGCGCCGATCAGGTGGGCGGCTGCCCCTATACTGATGACGATCCGGCCACTCACGTCGCCAGAATTTTCGATCTTGCCGAGCGCTTCGACGTCAATGTCGATTTCCATGTCGATTTCGACCTGAAGCCGGAGGGCTCCAATCTCGGCGCCATCATCGCCGAAACGAGGAGGCGCGGCTTTCAGGGGCGCGTTTCCATCGGTCATGTCACCAAGCTGTCCGCGCTTGAGCCGGACGCATTTGCATCGGCGCTCGCCGAGC
Organism: Martelella sp. K41-7; assembly: GCF_055808365.1. Lineage (NCBI taxonomy): Bacteria > Pseudomonadati > Pseudomonadota > Alphaproteobacteria > Hyphomicrobiales > Aurantimonadaceae > Martelella > Martelella sp. K41-7. Next base: position 2,814,231 of record NZ_CM147867.1, on the reverse strand, counting down.
TTGCCGAAAACGGCATCGCCCTGACGGTGCTTCCGGCGACCGATCTCTATCTCAACGGCCGGGAATTCACGCATCTGGTGCCGCGCGGTGTGACGCCGGGCCATAGGCTTATTGCGGCAGGCGGCGTTGCGACGCTCTCGACCAATAACGTCCTCAATCCGTTCACGCCCTTCGGCGATGCCTCCCTGATGCGGATGGCCAACCTCTACGCCAACATCGCCCAGCTCGGCACGGCGGAGGAGCTTCAAACCGTCTACCGCATGATGAGCGGCCAGGCCGAGCGCCTGCTGGGGCGGGAGCCTGCCGCGATTGCGGCGGGTGCCCCCGCCAACGTCATAATCTTCGATGCCGAAACGCCGGCGGAAGCCGTGGCGACCATTGCGCCGACGCTTTGCGGCTGGCGCAATGGAAAGAAGACATTCGAGCGGCCAAGACCACGGTTATTCTGTACACCCGAAGGCAATTGAATTTCTGAAAGCCGCCGAACGGCACAGGAATTGCATTAACTAGCTTTGGGAGACCGTTTTGTGCTTGTGAAAGGCATTTTGCATGATCACGGATCAGAACGGCACGATTGATGTCCGATTTTTACGCACGACCTTCCTTCTGTTGAGCGAACAGAATGTCTCGCGCGTTGCCGGAAAGCTCGGCCAGAGTCAGCCTTCCGTCAGCGCCGTGCTGAAACGCGCGCGCCAGGTTTTCGACGATCCGCTGCTGGTCAGGAGCGGGCAAAGCATGGCCGTGACCGAACGCGGCGAGGCGGTGCGCGCCTCGCTTTGCCGCATCCTTGCCGAACTCAGCGAAACCATCAGCCCGGAAGAGGTCTTCGATCCGGCCACCACGGCGTTTGCCATGCGGGTCTCTGCGATGAGCTGTTTTAACGGTTTTCTGATACCGCCGATTGCTGAGCGCTTTCGCAAGGAGGCGCCGATGGCATCCATCGATTTCTTTGCCCCGGCCGAGAGCGATGACCTGACCGAACAGCTCAGTTCCGGTTCTTCTGATCTGCTTGTTGCCAACTGGCCGTCGCCGCATGAAAGTCTGCGCTCCAGTACGATCTTCGATTGCGAGACCGCCTGCATCGTGCATGCAGATCATCCATTTGCCAAAGCCGGGGACATGTCGCTGGAGGACTATCTGGCCTTGCCGCACCTGTCGCTCGGCTCCGTCGTTCGTCCGGCTTTCAGCCCGATCGGCGGACGGCTCAAGCAGCTTGGCGTCAACCGCCGGGTCGCGCTTTCCGTGCCTGAATATGCGCTGGTGCCGCCTGTGATTGCCCGTACGGACCTGATCTTCACCACAGCGCGGCCCTATGCGGAGTTTGTGGTGGATCGCTACCCGGATTACGACCTGCGCGTGGTCAGCGCGCCGCGTGAGTTCGGTAATATGCGGCTTTATCTTCTCTGGCATGAGCGGGCGCACAAGAGTCCGGCAAACCGCTGGGTGCGCAATCTTATTCGTGATGTTTCAAGGCGTTACGGGGCCGATCTGCAAGAGCGTCCGACGCCGGCCGGCATGGCCGGGCTGGCCGAGCTCGCGGCGGTATAAGCTGGGGGCTATACCACTTATAAGCAGTGGTGGAATTGCCGGATGTCAAATGTCGTGATCATAATGTAGGCACAAATCGAAATTGCATAAAACTTAGTCCGGAAGGGCCGCCGCACCCCAATGCTGATGTTTCGGGGCGCCGGCGAAGCTTTGCCCGGACGATGGAAAGAAGGACTTCGACATGCCGCTCAAATCGCACTGGTGGTGGGATCATACGACCAAGGACTTTACCGACATGGACATGTCGGAATTCGTCGCGATCCTGCCTGTGGCCGCCGTCGAGCAGCATGGCCCGCATCTGCCGGTCCGCGTCGACAGTGCCATCAATGCCGGCATCATCAAACGCGCCGTTGAAATCATGCCCGACGATATGAAGGTGCTGGTTCTGCCGATGCAGGCCGTTGGCAAGTCGGTCGAGCATCTGGAATATCCCGGCACTCTGACGCTTTCCTATGAAACGCTTGCGCGTGTCTGGTTCGAGATCGGCGAGAGCGTGGCGCGTGCCGGATGCAAGAAGATCATCTTTGCCAACTCCCATGGCGGCCAGCCGCAGGTGATGGAAATTGTTTGCCGTGAACTGCGCATCAAATGCGGCATGTTCGCCGTTTCGTCGTGGGTTTCTGCAGGCGCCAGCCAGGAAGATCTCTACAGCGAACACGAGTTAAAACACGGCATTCACGGTGGCGAGTCCGAAACCTCGACCATGCTGCACCTCCATCCGGACCTGATCGACATGCAATATGCCGAGAATTTCCAGCCGATGTCTGTCGAGATGGAGCGCGGCAATCAGGTGCTGACAGCGGAAGGGCGGATCGGCTTCGGCTGGCAGACCCAGGACCTGCACCCCTCGGGCGCTTGCGGCAATGCCGCGGCTGCCGATGCCGAGCGCGGCAAGATCCATGTCGAGCGCTCGGCAGAAAGCCTCGTAGCGTTGGCGCAAGAGGTTCTCGCCTTTCCGATAGAACGCCTCACACAGAAAACCATGTTCAAGGACTGATCGCTTGCTGGCCCGAAACCCGACATCTTCCGTTGAACGGCGCGTCGAGCACCTTACCCTCAAGGATGGCGTGGTGCTGGCGTCGGATGTCTATCGTCCGGCAGGCGAGGAACCGTGGCCCGTCCTTTTGATGCGCCAGCCCTATGGCAAGCAGATCGCCTCCACCGTCGTGCTTGCCCACCCCTCCTGGTATGCCCGTCATGGCTATGTCGTGGTGGTGCAGGATGTGCGTGGCATGGGTGCATCGGAAGGTGATTTCGACTGTCTGCGCCAGGAGATCCGCGACGGCGCGGAAACGGTGGCATGGGCGCGGGGCCTTGCTGGATCGAACGGAAAAATCGGCCTTTACGGCTTTTCCTATCAGGCGATCACGCAGTATCTGGCGCTTGCCGGCGGCGCGAGGGTGGACGCCATGGCACCGGCCATGGGCTCGTTTGCGCCGGAGAAGGACTGGGCCTATGAGGGGGGCGCAATGCGCTATGCCGGCATGGTCGGCTGGGCACAGCAGATGGCTCTTATGAAAGCCGCCCATGACGGCGACCGCGAGACCTATGCCGCGCTTTCTGCGCTTACCGGTTTGGATGAAACGGCGCGTTATCTCTGCGAGCGCTCGGAGCTCTCCCACCTCAAGCGCTGGCTGGGCAATGCCGAAGGCGACTGGGATCAGGTCTCTCCGGAACGCCTGCTGAAGGACCTTTCGCTCGATATTCCGGTTATGCACACCGGTGGATGGTATGATTTCATGCTGGAAGGCACGCTTGCCGCCGACCGGGCCTTTCGCAAGGCCTCGCCCGAGACTGCGCATCTTGCCATCGGCCCCTGGACGCATATGCCGTGGAACGGAGCAAGCGGCGGATCGCGCATGCCGGAAGCCGAGACCTATTCCGTCGACCGCGCCAATGTCGCCTTCTTCGATTTCTACCTGAAGAACAAAGGCACTCCGCCGCCGGCGCTCACCCTGTTCGATATCGGAGACCGTCTCTGGAAGAGGTTCGATCAGTGGCCCGAGGCCCTGGAGAAAACGCTCACGCTCACCTCCGGCGGGCTTGCCGCGACGCTGGCCAATGATGGCATGCTTGTCGATGAAACGGTCGATGTGGATGGCGAGGATGTCCTCGTCAGCGATCCCTTCTCGTCCCGCGCCGCTTGTTGGCGGCCATGTCGGCGAACCGGCAGGCTTTGCCGATCGTGCGGTGGCAGATGACCGCTCCGATGTCGCCGTCTATACCAGCGCCCCTCTGGCGCAACCCATCACCCTTTGCGGGCCTGTCAGGGCCGACATCGCTGTTAAGACAGACGCACCGGTCTTCGATCTCGTTGCCACGCTCTCGCTGGTTTCCCCGCAGGAAGCGCAAACGTGATCCAGACCGGCATAAGTCGGACAAAAAACACAGGCGCGTCGGTGGCTGTCGGTTTGCGCGCAGCCTTTGTCACAGTGCCGGCGGGCTTCAGCCTCCGTCTGTCGCTGCAGGCTTCTGCCTGGCCCGCCTTTTCTCTCCACGCACAGGACCCCGCCGATGCCGCCGGGGTGGATGCAGAGCCGCTGACGCTTGCGATCCGCCACGACGCCAGCCGTCTTGTGCTTTCCGTTTTGAAAGAGGACACCGCCCATGGCGCCTAAGCCTTATCTCACCCTCGACAATGTTTCGGCGACCTACGGCGATACCACGGCCGTCTCGGGCCTGACCATCGAGGTCCCGAAGGGCGAGCTTCTGTCGCTTCTGGGCCCGTCGGGCTGTGGCAAGACGACGACGCTCCGCATGATCGCCGGTTTCGTCGAGCCGTCCGGCGGACGGATCATCCTCAATGACAAGGACATCAGCCACAAGCCGGTGCACAAGCGCAATATCGGCGTTGTGTTCCAGTCCTATGCGCTGTTTCCGCATCTGACCGTGATCGACAATGTCGGCTTCGGCCTTCGCATGCGCAACGCCTCGCGCGCTGAATGGCGGGAGAGAGCGGCGAAGACGCTCGAAACGGTCGGGCTTTCCCCCTACGCCGATCGCTACCCCGGCCAGCTTTCCGGCGGTCAGCAGCAGCGTGTCGCCCTTGCCCGCGCGCTGGTGATCGAACCGGACGTGCTGCTGCTCGACGAGCCGCTCTCAAACCTCGACGCCAATCTCCGCGCTGATATGCGCAACGAAATCCGCTCGCTGCAGCAGCGTCTCGGCATCACCACCATCTTCGTCACCCATGACCAGTCCGAAGCGCTTTCGATGTCGGATCGGGTGGCGGTGATGAGCAAGGGCGTGATGAGCGAGATCGGCACGCCGCTTGCCCTTTGCGATGCGCCGAAAAGTCCGTTCACCGCGACCTTCCTCGGCCATCGCACGGTGATTGACGGCAAGGTTGAAAACGGCGTGTTTTCGGCTCCCGGCATCACCTGTGAAGGCGCGCCGGAAAAGGCCAACAAGCTGGTGCTGCGCGCCTCGCGCCTGCGCATCGGCGAGGACAACTCTCCGCTTTCGGTTTCAGGCACGCTCGTCAATGCAGCCTATCTTGGCGAGACCTATGAGGCCGATATCCAGGCTGCCTGCGGCATGATCCGGCTTGTCGTTCCCTCAGACACGCCGCCGCCGCCGGTCGGCACTGCATGCCAGGTCACCGCCGAGCCGGGCGGGACCACCTTCATCTGAAAAAATATAAAACCAGGAGAACAGCTGACATGAACATCAAGAGACGTTCCTTCAATAAACTGATTCTCGGCGGCGCTGCCACGCTTGCCGCCCCCTATTCCTTCGTTCGCGCGCAGACGCCGGACCCAAAGCCGGGCGATGAACTCGTTGTCGGCATTTGGGGCGGGACCCAAGAAAAGATCGTCAAGCAGTATATCGAGCCGGTTCTGGTCGACAAATACGGCTGCAAGATCTCATATGTTTTGGGCGGTACCGTCGAGCGCCGTGCCCGCGCCTATGCCGAGCGCGGCCGTCCGAGCTTCGACGTGCTTTACCTCAATATCTTCGAAAGCCGTCAGGCGGTGAAGGATGGCGTGACCCAGCCGGCGTCCGATGCCGTCGAAAACGCCCAGTACCTCTATCCGATCGCGAAGAAGGGCGGTTATGGCGTTGCCATCAACCCGTGCACAATTGTCTACAACAAGACCAAGGCATCCGCCCCGATCACATCGTGGAAGGATATGTGGAAGCCGGAATGGCAGGGCCGGATCGCCTGGCCGGATGGCCTTGGCGCCGAAGGCATTTCCGCACTGATGATGTCGACGCTTTCCTGGTTCGGCGACCAGTCCAAGATGGCGCCGGAGGGCTTCGACAAGGTCAAGGAACTCAAACCCTTTGCCGCCATTCAGGGCAGTCAGGCGCAGCTTTTCGACATGTTCGATCAGGATATCGCCGATCTTTCTGTCGAGTTCGGCAGTTTCTGCGAAAAATACATCGAGGAACGCAACCCCGATTTCGCGCTCGCCAATCCGGAAGAAGGCAAGGCGCTGGCCATGAACGTTGCCTGCATCACCGAGGGCACGCGCAACCAGAAACTGGCGGAAGAGTGGGTCAATCTGCACCTGTCACCGGAAGTCATGCTGGCCTATGCCAAGGAAATCTACTACTCGCCGACGGTCGACAATGTCGATATTCCGGCCGACCTGCAGAGCAAGCTGATCATGCCAGACCAGATCGACAGCCTTGTTGACTTCGATTGGGACTACATCAACGCCAACCGCAACAAATGGCAGTCCATCTATGACCGGGAGATTGCCGGATGAGGAAATGGCTTGGACCGGCGCTTTCAGCGCCGGTCACCATCTGGCTCCTGATCGCTTTCGCTGCGCCGCTTGTCGCGGTGATATTCCTGTCGCTGCATGAATATTCCGATCCGTTCGGACCGCTGATCCAGTCGCCCTCGCTGCAGCAGTTCATCGATATCGGCACCGACAGTTTCTACTACCGGGTGGTGTTCGAGACGATCTGGCTTTCGCTTGCCGTGACCATAGTCTCCGCGCTGCTCGGCTATCCCGTGGCCTACTGGCTGGCGCGCATGCCGGGCAAATACCGCGCTCTTGCCTTTGCCATCGTCCTCATTCCGCTTTTGACCAATGTGGTCGTGCGTTCGCTCGGCATTATCCTTTTGCTGTCGCCGGAAGGGCTGATCAACATCGTCACCGGCTGGTTCGGCATTCCGCCGGTCAAGACCATGCTGTTCAATCATGGCGCGGTGATCGTCGCGCTCACGCAGGTCTACATGCCCTTCATGGTGCTGGCGCTCTACGACAATCTGCAGAACACATCGCCGCGCGTGCATGAGGCGGCGCAAAGCCTCGGCGCCTCGCCCGCGATCCGCTTTCTGACTGTCGATCTTCCGCTTTCGCTGCCGGGGCTCAAAACCGGCACGATCGTGGTCTTCCTGCTGTCGTCGACATCTTATGTTTCGGCCACCATGCTGGGCGGCAAGAAGGTCTGGACCACCGGCATGCTGGTGCTGCAGGAGGCCATGCACAACCTCAATACCTCGCTCGCCGCAGCGCTGGCGCTGGTGATGACGGCAACGGGGCTGCTGTTCGCCGTGCTTGCCACCATGGCGCTCAATCGGCTGATGACCTGGAGCCACGGCGGCAAGAGCCGTCCGGTTTCCCTGCCGCGTTTCATTGAGCCTGTTGTCAATTTCGCCGGCCCCGTCGTCTCCCGGCTGTTTTTTGCCGCCGCGATTGTCCTGCTGCTTCTGCCGCTCGGTCTCGTCTTCGTGCAGAGCTTCAACGATGTCGAACTGGCCACAGCCGCAGGCTTTCGCGGCTTCACCTTGCGCTGGTATCGCGAGGTTTTCATTTCGGGCTACTACACCGATTCCTTCATCGTCTCGGTCAAGGTGGCGCTTGCGGCCCTTGCCGTTTCGCTGATCATCGCCGTGCCGGCCGCCTTTGCACTGGCGCGCTTTCCCTTTCGTGGCCGTTCTACACTGCTGGCCTTCTGGCTGCTGCCGCTGACGCTTCCGCATGTGGCGCTTGGTGTTGGCATGCTGAAACTGCTGCAGATCTATGTGGCCATCCCCGCTTTCATCGGCCTTGTCGCCATCCATGTCGTGGTGATCCTGCCCTTTGCGATCACGCTTCTGACCGCTTCGGTGATCGGACTTGACGAGGCTCAGGAAGAGGCGGCGGCAAGTCTCGGGGCAAACGCCTGGAAGCGGTTCCTGCTGGTGATCGTGCCGGGGCTGATGCCGGGCCTGTTCGCCACCTCGATTGTCGGCTTCCTGCTGAGTTTCGATGAAGTGACGGTGACGAGCTTCCTGACCACGGCACGGCTGACGACACTGCCGGTGCGGCTTTATGCGGAGGCCTCGTTCGAGTTGAGGCCGACGGCGCATGCGCTGTCATCGGTGCTGATCCTGCTGACGGTCGTGCTGTTGGCGATTGTTGGCCGCTTCGTCCGCCTCGACAGGCTTTACGCACGGTAAGCCAAAATGACCGGTCGACTTCGGCCGGCCGGTCAGTCCGCCATTTCCCGCATCACCGTCCTGATATTCTCCACAAATACGCTGGCAAGCGCAGATATGTTGCGGCGTCCGCCGATCAGCATCAATTGCTGCGTGTCGGACTGGAACTCCCGGACCGGCACATAGACGAGGCGGCCCATGCGGCTCTCGAATGCAATATCGAAGGGCGTCAGGAAGGTGAGGTAGCCCTCGCTCATCGCCAGATGCCGCATCATCTCGATCGAGTTGGCCTCGACCGCAAATGATATCTGCAAATTGGCGCGTGAAAACACCTGCTCGATATGGGGACGGATCGCCGTGGTCGGGTCTGCGCCGGCGACCGGATAGCCGATACATTCCGAAAGGCGCACGCTGGTGGAGCGCGCCAGCGGATGGTCCGGCGCGACCGCGATCCCGAGCCGGCCGATGGCGATTTCAAGCACGCTGACATCGGCATCTGCCGGAAAATCGAAGCCGAGGCCCATATCGGCCTCGCCGGCCCGCACCGCATTGCGGATATCGTCACCGGTGGTCATCAACATCATGCGCACGCTGACACCGGGATTGGCGCGCTGAAACCGGCCGACGGCGCGCGGCAGAAGATTGGCGGCAAGCCCGCTCATCAGTGCGATTGTCACCACGCCGCGCCGTAACCCCTTCAGATCCTCCATCATCGCTTCGGCGCGGCTCATGCCCTTCAGCGTCTCGCGTACATGGCCGATGAGGATTTCGCCTGCGGCCGTCAGCGTCAGCCGTCTTCGACTGCGGTCGAAAAGTTGGGTATCCAGCGCTTCCTCGAGGGCCGCGATCTGGCGGGAGATTGCGGAGGCCGAAACATTCAGCCGCTCGGCCGTCTTGCGCACCGAGCCGGTGCGGGCGACCTCGTCGAGATAGTTGAGAAGGCGGCCATGAAGCATGAGCATTCCCTTTGTTGCCTATTAGGCAACATTCTATGCGAAAATAAATGCTTTTAAAGTTACAAAAACTGAATCAACATGCTGTCAGTGCTGAAGGCGCAAAAGGCCACCGCAGAGCAATTTCCCCAGCAGACGCGGCGGTTTCAGTCTTCGGTCCCGGCATGAGCGGTTCTATAAGGTCTCCCACCACCTTGATAATGCTCCGCGCCGCTCATGCCGGCCCCTATTCCTATTTTGTGATTTCCAGAGGGTCTCATGCTCACTTACGCATTCGAACAGGTCGAAAAGGCCGAAGTTTTCAAGATCGCACCGACCGACACCAATTATTTCGCCATCCTCTTCGATCCGAAGAAGGACGGGATCGACAACATCTTCGTCATCGAGATATTCACCGTCGGCGGCGCAACGCCCCCGAACGAGCACAGTCATGCCCATGAATTCTTCTATGTCATCGAAGGGGAGGGGATTGCCTCCAGCGATGGCGAGGAAATGCCGATCAAAAAGGGCGATGCGCTGATGCTGCGTCCGGGCTCCGAGCATGTCGTCAGGAACACCGGCTCTTCAAAGCTCTACACGCTGACTGTGATGACGCCGAACCAGGATTTTGCCGAGCTGATCCGTTCCGGCGAGCGCGTGTCGCTCGATGAGGAAGACCTGAAGGTGCTGGCGGGGAAGGCTGGCTGATGCTCGAAGACGCCCATGCCTTGCCGCTCGGGCCTTCGCGGCTGAACCGGTGGCAGGTCTCCGCGGGCCGGGTCGACATGATCCGCCCTCAGCCTGAGCCGCGTCCGTTGTCTGTGAAAGACCAGGACCGCGAGATTGTCCTCGATCTTAACCGCACGGCCATCGTGATCATCGACATGCAGAACGATTTCTGCCATCCCGACGGCTGGCTTGCCGGCATCGGGGTTGATGTGACGCCGGCGCGCACACCGATCGCACCGCTCAACCGGCTTTTGCCCGGTCTGCGCGCCACCGAGGTGCCGGTCGTGTGGCTCAACTGGGGCAACCGCCCGGACAAGGCAAATCTGCCGCCCTCGACACTCCATGTCTATAAGCCGACGGGCCGGGAAACCGGGATTGGTGATCCGCTGCCCAATGGCGCCAATGTGCTGGAAAAGGATAGCTGGGCCGCCGCCGTCGTCGATGAGCTGGAAATCGCCGAAACCGATATCGCGGTCGACAAGTTCCGGATGTCCGGCTTTCAGGATACGGAACTCGACAGCATATTGCGCAATCTCGGTGTGACGACCCTTCTGTTCGCGGGGGTGAACGCCGACCAGTGCGTACTTTGCACTTTGCAGGATGCCAATTTCCTCGGCTATGACTGCATTCTGGTCGAGGATTGCGCGGCAACCACATCGCCGCAATTCTGCATGGATGCGACCCTTTACAACACCCGCCAATGTTTCGGCTTCGTCTGTTCCTCGGATGAGATCGTCGCTGGCCTTTCATCGAGTTGAAACATGACCCAAGACAATCAGGCGGCGGTTCAGCCCGTCAATCTTCCCGAGATCCTCGAAGAGGTCACCAAACTCTGCGACCTTTATGAAAAGGCGCTGATGGAAAACGACCTCGATACGCTGGACGCGCTGTTCTGGGAAAGCGAGCAAACGCTGCGCTACGGTGTCGGAGAGAACCTCTACGGTATTTCCGAAATCCGCGACTTCCGCAAGGGCAGGTCGGGCGGCTCGCCCCGGCGTGATGTCATTCGCCGCCAGATCACCACCTTCGGCAAGGATTGCGCGGTTTGCGATCTTGAGTTTCAGCGGCCGGGTGCCGCCGTGCGGGGGCGGCAAAGCCAGACCTGGATCCGCACGGCTTCCGGCTGGAAGGTTGCCGCCGCCCATGTGTCGCTGATGGGCAAATCCCATTGATACCGATTGCCGGGCTTCAGCCCGGCAATTTCGGCTGTGAGCTTCGCGTTGCGTTTTCAACGACCTGCGTGCATGCTCTGGTTTTCGATCCTCCATTATCGGACATGCTTCATGACGCAATCAATCGGACCCTTTGTCGAACGTTTCGAGCCACCTGTCACACTGGAGACACCGGTTACCGAGCGGCTTTCGGGGTTGACCGTTGCGGTCAAGGACAATTTCGACGTCAAGGGCACCGTCACTGGCGGCGGCAATCCCGAGTGGGCGGAGGATCAGGCACCGGCAGCGTATAATGCTTCTGCGGTCCAGACCCTTCTTGATAATGGCGCCGCGCTCGCCGGCAAGGTGCATATGGACGAACTCGCCTATAGCCTGATGGGTGTCAACGCCCGTTTCGGTACGCCGGAAAATCCCGCTGCTCCTTCGCGCGTTCCCGGTGGTTCTTCCTCCGGCTCGGCCTCTGCTGTTGCATCAGGGCTTGTCGATATCGGGCTCGGCTCGGATACAGGCGGTTCGGTGCGTCTGCCCGCCTCCTTCTGCGGGCTTTTCGGCTGGCGCCCGACCCATGGTCTGGTGCCGGGCGAGGGGCTGCTGTCTCTTGCTGAAAGTTATGATGTTCCGGGCTTTCTGACCCGCGATCTGGAAACGCTGTCTCTTCTTGGTGAAATCTTTGCCGACGGACAAGGCGCCGAAGAAGACGTCCGGCTGGTGTTCCCCGCTGATGTCTGGCGGCTGTGCGAGGATGAGGCGGCAGCGGCTCTGAAATCAGCCCTGCCGAAGGGCGACCGCAATGACAGTTCGCTGCTTCCGGGCGGCGACCTGAAATCATTGCTGCCGGTGTTCCGCACCCATCAGGGTTATGAGGTATGGCGGCATTTCGGGTCGTGGATCGAAAAGCGCGAGCCCGAATTCGGTCCCGGTATCCGCGACCGGTTCGCCATGGCCGCGAAGATCACCCCGGAAGAGTTTGATGAGGCGAAGACAAGGCGCGCAGCGTTTCGCGCGCATTTGAGCCGGGTCCTGTCGCGGGGGACCGTCCTGGTCTATCCGACCTCGCCGGGTCCCGCGCCGCTCCTGACCGCCGGCAATGACATTGTCGAGACTTTCCGCAACCGTGCACTCTCCATGCTCGCCATAGCCGGGCATGGCGGCCTGCCACAACTGTCGGTACCGATCACGGCAAGTCAGGGTTCTCCGCTTGGACTTTCACTGGTTGCAGCGCCCGGCAGCGACCGGTTGCTGATCGAAACGGCGAAACGCTTCATCTGAGGGTATCATGCTTCATTCCGCGACAGGCTTTGACGGGGCCTTCACCGCACCGCACCGCGCTGCTGCGCTGGCGGGACGCGACATTCTGCAGGCTGGCGGCACGGCGATGGAGGCTATGGTCGCCGCCGCCGCAACGATTGCCGTCACCTATCCGCATATGAACGGGATCGGTGGCGACGGCTTCTGGCTGATCCATCGTCCCGGCCAGGAGGTAACGGGCATCTCCGCCTGTGGTCAGGCGGCCCGGCTTGCAACACCAGATTGGTATAGCGAACGCGGTTTTGTTGACGCCATGCCGACGCGCGGGCCCCTTGCCGCCCTCACGGTTCCGGGCACGATCGGCGGCTGGGAAAAGGCGCTGTCGCTGGTGCCGGAAGAACAGCGGCTGTCGCTCGAAATGCTTCTTTCCTCGGCAATCGCCTATGCTGAAAACGGCATCGCTGTTACCGGAAACCAGTCGGAATGCACGGCCGCCAAACTTGGCGGTCTGCGCGAAGTGCCGGGCTTTGCCGAAACATTTCTGATCGATGGTGACGTTCCCGAGGCGGGGGCGCGGCTTTGCCAGAAACCGCTGGCGACGACGTTGCGGACGCTCGCGGCTGAAGGGTTATCGTCTTATTATGCTGGTGATCTTGCGCGTACCCATGCGACGTTTCTGGAGAAGAACGGCTCCCCGCTGCGTCTGGAAGACTTCGCGGCCTATGAGGCCCGCATTCTCGACCCGCTCCATGTCGAGACCTCGCATGGCACATTGATGAACATGATCCCGCCGACGCAAGGCGTCGCCTCGCTGATGATCCTGGCGCTGTTTGACCGGCTGGGCATTGCCCAAGGTGAGGGGTTTGACCATCTCCACGGCCTGATCGAAGCCACCAAACAGGCCTTTATCGAGCGCAATGCCGGGCTCGGCGATCCGGATTTCATGGCCGAACCGGCGCAGGACTGGCTTGCGGGTGACCGCCTTGATGCGCTTGCGGCAAAGATCGACATGAACAAGGCCTTGCCATGGCCTTATGAACCGGCAGATGGCGATACGATCTGGATGGGCGCGGCGGACCGCTATGGCAATGTCGTTTCCTTTATCCAGAGCGTCTATTGGGAGTTCGGCTCCGGTATGACCTGTTCTGAGACAGGGGTGTTTTTCCAGAACCGCGGCGCCGGGTTCTCGCTTGTGCCCGGTCCGAACCAGCTTGCCCCTGGAAAACGCCCGTTCCACACGCTGAACCCGGCCCTTGCGCATCTGAAAGACGGTCGCGTGATGGCCTATGGCACCATGGGCGGCGAGGGCCAGCCGCAGACGCAGGCGGCTATCTTCTCGCGCCATGTCCAGTTCGGCGAAGACCTCCAGGCCGCTGTGACCGCGCCGCGCTGGTTGCTCGGGCGCACCTGGGGCGAGGAGACCACCACGCTGAAACTGGAGAACCGGTTTGATCCGGCTCTTGTCGCGTTGCTGAAGAATGCCGGTCACGATGTGGAAATGCTTCCTGCATTCTCGGATGCGGCGGGCCATGCCGGCGCCGTGGTGCTGCATGAAAACGGGCTGATGGAAGCGGCGACCGATCCGCGCGCCGATGGCCTCGCACTCGCCGATTAAAAGGGTTTCAGGCCTTAAAGCGGTGTCTCAGAAAACCGTCAATGAAATCCACAGCCTTCTCCTCCAGTAGTGGAAAGCCCATCTTGCGGGCGGTCTTTGCTGAAAAGCATGCCGGGAAATCCTGCGGTCCGTAGATTGGCGGTTGTGAGCGGTCGATCAGCGACAGCAGGTCCTCTCCGCCGCGTTCCGCCAGCGCCGACAGCAGCACTTCGACGGTGAGCGAGATGCCCGGCATCACCAGCGCCCGTGCTTCTGGCGCAATGCGACCATCAATGTTTGCTGCATGGATAAGCTGGGCAACAGCCGTTTCCGGCGACGCCAGCCAGTGGCGAACATCATCGCTTGCCGGCAGAAGTGCACGCCTGCCTTCCAGCGGTTCGCGGATGATGTTGGAGAAAAAGCCGGAATTGCCGTGGGTCGCCTGACCGGGCCGCACCGCAATTGTCGGCAGACGCAGGCAGATGCCGTCGAGGAAGCCCATGCGTGCGTAATCGGCAATGATTGCCTCGCTCATCAGCTTTTGTGTGCCGTAGGAGCTATCCGGACGGGGCCTCGCCGCCTCATCGATCAGCGCCGGAAACGGTGCGCCGTAGACCCCGATCGATGAGGCGTGGACAAGGCGCGGGCAATAGTTGTTGCCCGCAATCCGGATTGCCTCGACGGTGGTCCGCACCGTATCGAAATTGATGTGGTAGCCAATGGCAAAATCGCTGTCGGCTTGCCCCATGGCGGTGGCGGCGACGTGGAAGATCACATCCGGTTCGAATCCCACCAGCAGGCCGATCGTCTCCGGATCCGCTGCGTCACCGGTGACCCAGTGAACGCCGTCGCCGCCAATGTCGCTTGAGCGGATATCGGAAAGAAAAAGCTCGTCGAGCCTTCCTCTTGCGATCAGCGTTTGGGCAAGCGTGCGGCCAATCATGCCGGAAGCACCGATGATTGCGACGGAGACCATGCAGCTTCCTTTTCCAGATGCTTCGTTTTCAGGCCTTTACGCGCGGATAAAGGCCAATTTCACGCGTTGTTGCCTTGTTGTACATCTGGTCGAGCCAGGGGCGGACCTCTGCCGCGCCCTTGCTCATTTCCGGGCAGTGATCGCGTTCGAATTTGGCGGCGGCTTCGGCAATCTCGCCGCGCAGATCGTTTTCATTCACCATGGTGAGCTTGCGATCCTTCATCACTGTCCTGCCGCCGACGATCGAGTGGGTGACGACATCGGAATTGACCGAAAAGGCGATCTTTCTGATCGGGTCATGCAGCGGCATGAAGCCCCAGTCGGTCTTGTCCATCAAAATGACGTCGGCCAGCATACCTTCCTCCAACGTGCCGACTTCGCTTTCCATCAGGCTGGAACGGGCGGCCGCCGTTGTTGCCATGTCATAGACTTCATGGGCCGAGATCCAGTCATGGTAATCGAAAGTGCCAATCTTGTGCAGGCCGGCAGCAGCCTTGAACGCCACGAAAATGTCTGCCGTATCGGCGGAGGCCACGCCATCACAGCCGAGCGCAATATTGACGCCGGCATTCTTCAGCTTGCGCACCGGCGACACACCGGAGCCGAGCTTGAGGTTGGCCAGCGGATTGTGCGTGGTCGAGCAGCCGGCCACGCCCATCATTGCGATGTCCTCGTCCGTCAGCCAGATTGCGTGGTTCATGGTCAGGCGATGGGTCATCAGACCCATATCCCTCAAGAACTGAACCAGCGTGCGGCCATATTTTTCCGCGCCAGTCACAGCCTGGGTCTTGGTCTCCAGAACATGGCAATGTACCGGAAGGTCGCGCGCTTCTGAAAGGCAGGCAACCTCCTGCAGAAGCCTTTCCGAGCAACGCTGCGGACCGCAGGGGCCGAGAATGATGCGGATGTTGTCCTTGTCGTGCCAGTTGCCGGAAAGCTCTTCGTAAAGTGCGATCTGTTCCTTCCAGTCCGGTGCCGGCATGGCATCGAGACGCACCTTCATCTCAGGTGGCATGAGGTCGCCCATGAACGGCAGGCTGTTGCAATAGCTTTCGTCCCACATCGAAGCGGTAATCCAGCCGCGCAGACCCGCATCGCGGAAGGCGGATGCCGTCGCGTCGACAGCTTCGGGTGTGCCCGCAATGTTGATCACGTCGTCCTGAAGCGTGGTGACGCCGGAACGCAGAGACATGATCGCGACCAGCATGGCCCTCAGATAGTGTTCGCGCCATGTCATCGCGGGCGAACCGAAGGGCGGATAGACCTCCGACAGCCAGATTTCGAGCGGCAGATTGTCATAGCGCCCCATCTCGAAGCCCTCATTGGAATGCATATGGGCGTCTATGAAGCCGGGCATGACAAGCTTGTCGGCCGCGTCGATGACCTCGAGGTCCTGAAATGCGGCCGCGCGCGCAGAAAGATCGCCGCCTTTGCCTATAATCCGGTCACCGTCGATCAGAACATCGCCGGTTGCAAAGCTATGCGCGCCGGTTTTCTGGTTGATAACGAGGCCGTTCTTGATCAGGATTGCCATCTTTTACTCCGTTTGGTGCCGTTTTTCGCGTTCGGCATGAAATTTGCTTATTGATAAATCGGGGATGAAATTGCACCGACCGGACCGCCATTGGTGGGGGCGTTCCGGCCAGATCGAAGCCTTTTGAAAGGAAGCGAGTTTTTCTTATGGCCACACCAGCCGGAGACCACGGACTCGACCTGCGCCTGATGCGCATCCTCGACGTTCTGCTTGACGAATGCAGTGTTTCGAAAACCGCCACTATACTCGGTCAGAGCCAACCATCCGTCTCTCTGGCGCTGAAGCGGCTGCGCGAAATCCTCGGCGACCCGCTTCTGGTTCGCTCCGGGGTGAAACTGATTCCGACGGAAAAGGGGCTCGCGCTCAGAGCCCAAGTCTCGCATATCCTGCGTGAGATCGATGCGCTCGCGGTTTCCGAGGATACATTCGACCCATGGCGCTATAATCGCCGTTTCCGTCTTTACGCCGCCAATTGCCTGGGCACCTTCTTCATGCCGCGCATCGGCGAGCTCGTCCGCCGCGAGGCACCAAACATGCCGCTTGATTTCTGCACAATCCCTGAGGAATCGCGGATATTTACCGAGCTTGAGGAAGGCAAGCTTGACATGGTGATCGGCAATTGGCCGATGCCGCGCGACTATTTGCGTTTTGCACCACTGCTTGAGACTGACATTGTGCTGGTGATGCGCAACGAGCACTCGCTCGCCGGCCGCACCCGTATCGATCTTCAGGAATATATGAGCCTCGACCACCTGTCGCCGACCCCGCATACGAGCCCGGCCATCAGTCCGATTGACGGGCAGCTCGCTCAGCTTGACGCCAAGCGGGAGATCGCCATGTCTGTGTCCGAGTTCACACTGGTGCCACACATGCTGGCGCGCACCGATCTGGTGTTCACCAGCAGCCGCCCCTTTGCCGAGCAGATGGCGCAGTCGGGCGCCTTCTCGATTGTCGGTGCGCCGGAGGAACTGGCTCGCATGAGCTTTTATACGCTGTGGCATGAACGGTCGCATCTCTCCCCCGGCAACCAGTGGTTCAGGAAATTGTTGCGCCGGGTTGCCAAAGAGATAAGCGAATTCTCCCCCGTCCATCAAGTGAAACTTGGCGCGAACCCATTCGTGGAGACTAATAGAGTCTATTGGGGTCAAGGATCTTATGAAACATCATTTCCTGCCGTTTAATTGGTTTGAGAGAGGCGGGTCCGCAGTTGACCTCTTCTCGATGCGCGGCAAGCGGCCAAGTGGTTCGCGATCCGGGTCACAACCAATCATACAAACAAGGGGAATTGGAACAACATGCTGAAGAAACTGACCACAGCCCTTCTCGCCTGCGCCATCGGCCTTCCCGCCGCCGGTGCTTTCGCTGCCGATGACTATTCCGGCCACACGCTGGTTGTCGGTGTGTGGGGCGGCGACATTGAACGCCTGCTGCGCGAAAACGTTGCTGATCCGATTGAAGAGGAAACCGGCGCTTCGGTCGAATTCGTGCTTGGCGGCACGGGCGATCGCATGGCCCGCATTTATGCGGAAAAGGATAATCCGACCATGGATGTCGCCTTCCTCAACATGTATGAGGCGCCCCAGGCGCTCTCCGATGGCATCGTGTCGTCGCCCGATCCGGAGAGCGGCATGTACAAGGCCATCTGGGACGGTATGAACAATGGCTGCTATGCCATGTCGCTGGTCGGCCTCGGCATTGCCTACAACAAGAACATCGTTCCCGAAGCGCCGGAATGGTCGGACATGTGGGATCCGGAATATAGCGGCATGATCGCTGTTGCCCAGTATCCGGGTTCGGAAGGTGACGGCCTGATCGGCATTGCCGCACGTCTTGCCGGTGCCGACGAGCATGATCCCGATGTCGCCTTCGAAAAGCTTCAGGGACTGAAACCGATCGCCATGACCTACACCAATCTTGATGAAATATTCGCGATGATGGACGCCGGCGAAGTGGCCATGGCGCCGATGATTTCCGGTTACGTCCTGTCGGCGCTGAAGGAGCATCCCGATATCGGCTTTTCCTTCCCGAGCGATCCCGGCCCGGTTCTGGTGCGTGATATGCTCTGCCTGGTGAAAGACAGCCCCGAGCCCGAGCTTGCCAAGATGTTTGCCGAAAAGGCGCTCGGCGTTGAAAACCAGACCGACTATGCCGAGCAGATATTCTTCGGCCCGACCAATTCAATGGTCGAACTTTCAGAGGAAGCCTCCGCCGACGTAATCGATACGCCGGAAGAGGTCGAAAGCCTGGTCCAGCTCGACTGGCCCTATGTCATCGAGCAGCGCAGCGACTGGACTCAGCGCTGGAACAAGGAGCTGCTTGAGCAGTAAACCGTAAAGGTTTGACCGCCGCGCCACTTGCGGCGCGGCGGCTAAGGCTTTTTTGGCTTTTCGGTCCTCCGGTTGATGTGATCTTATGAACAAACGCGCGCTCATGCTGCTGCTGCCGGCACTGATCCTGTCGGGCATCGTCTTTCTGCTGCCCTTTCTGTGGCTGTTCGTCACCAGTTTCAGGGTTCAGGGAGAAGGCTCGCTGCTGATGGCGGAAGGTTTTTCCGCGGCGAATTATGCCCGGTTGGTCTCCGACAGCTATTTTGCCGAAGTCTTTTTCAGAACAATGTGGATGAGTGCGGCGGCAACCGTCATCTCGCTCGTGATTGCATTGCCCATGGCGCGTCAGATCGCTGTCAGCGCCGGTCGTGCCAAGGGGCTTCTGCTTGCCCTCATCCTGGTGCCGCTCGTCTCCGGCGCTCTGCTGCCCACGCTTGGCATGCTGCATCTTCTGGGGCCGCTTGGTGTTATCAATTCGATCCTCAAGGACTTCGGCCTGACCACCAAAAGCGTGAAATTCCTCGGCACGGTTCCCGGCGTTATTATCGGCCTTGTTCAGGCCTTTCTGCCGCTGATGCTGCTGCCGCTGGTCAATGCCCTTTCAAGGCTGCCGAAGGATGTTGAGGCCGCGGCTGAAACACTTGGTGCTCCGACCCATATCGTCTGGCGCCGGGTGATCCTGCCGCTGGTTGCGCCAGGCATCATTGCCGGTTCTGTTCTGGTGTTCTGCGCCTCGCTCACCTCCTTCGTGACGCCGCAAATTCTCGGTCAGGGCAAGATCGCGACTTTCGGCACCATGGCCTACCAGCAGGCCTCGCTGGTGCTGGACTGGCCGTTCGCGTCCGCAGTCGCTGTTGTCATGCTGGCGATCCTCGCGCTCGGCCTTGCCGTCGGCTCGCTTGCCTTGAAACTGCTCGCACGGAGGCCTGCATGAAAACCTATGGCTTTGCCGTTTCCGCCCGTTTCATCTGGACTTTGCTCGCCTATGTCTTCCTGCTGGCGCCGATTGCGGTTCTGATCTTCGCCTCCTTCGACGATGCCAGTTTCTTCCGCTTTCCGCCGAAAGCCTACTCGCTGCGCTGGTATGAGGCCGCCGTTGAGAGCGGGGAGTATCGAAGCGCGCTATCGGTTTCGCTGCTGGTTGCGCTCCTGGCCGGGTTTATCGCCGTCATCTTCGGTGCCATGGCGGCCTTCTCGCTGGTGCGCTACCGGCCTGCCGGCGGCCGGATCGTCGAGGCAATTTTGATGACGCCGCTGGTGCTGCCGTTGATCGTCTGGGCGATTGCGCTGTTGCAGATCTATTCGAAACTCGGAATGTCCGGCACGCTGCCGGCGCTGGTGCTGGCTCATGCGGTCATCACCATGCCGTTTTCCGTAAGGATTATGGTTTCAACCTTCGCTGATCTCGATCCGCTGCTGGAGCAGGCTGCTGCCACGCTTGGCGCGTCGCCCGGCCACGTGGTGCGCCGCGTCACCCTGCCGCTTGCCATGCCCGGCCTTGTTTCATCCGCCGCCTTTTCTGTGCTGATTTCGTTTAACGACGTGATCGTATCCTCGCTGATCGCAGGCGCGCGCTGGATCACTTTTCCGGTGCGGCTTTACGCCCAGCTTCGAAGCCAGGGCATCGATCCGATCACGCTTGCCATCGGCTCAGCAATCGTCGCCTTCATCCTGGTTGCCGCGCTGATCGGCGAATTCATGTTCAAATGGTCACGCCGTCTTTGAGAAAGATAGATTAATGTCCGAAGAATACCGCTATCTCAAAACCATGCCGCATTTCGTGCGCGACGGCATTCCGCTGCTCACCGGCTTCAAACGCGATCGCATCGCCCCTTACGTGGTGCTTGCCGTCAAGGATCCGCTGGTGGTGGGCGATGGCGCCGAAGAAGATTCCCTTGCCGCAGCCCTGGACAATGCCGAAATCTCGGCAAAGACGGGGCTGTTCACCACGGTCTCCGGCACCTACGAAGGCGCGCCGATCTCTATCGTCTCCGGCGGCTCAGGTTCGCCTGAAGCCGAGCTTGCGCTGATGGACCTCTTCAATTTCACTGATTGTTCGACAGTCATCCGTATTGGTGGATGCGGTGCCTGGAGCCCTAAGGTCGGTGTCGGCGATATTGTGATTTCCTCCGGTGCCGTGCGTGACGAGGGCATGACCAAGTCCCATGTGCGAACCGAATATCCAGCCGTTGCCGACTGGCAGGTCGTGGGGGCCATGAAGGCGGCTGCTGACGGTGTCGGTCACCCTTATCACATCGGTATCACGCGTTCCGGCGACAGTGAATATTGCGGTTGGGGCAAGCCGGGGCCAAATGGCTATCTGCAGGACGATCACAAGCAGATCATCGACTACTGGAGCCGCGCGGGTGTGCTCAACACCGACCGGGAAAGCGCCGCGATCCTGACGCTTTGCAGCCTTTACGACAGGCGCGGCGGCGCGATCTGCTCGGTCGGCGACAATGTTGTGACCGGCGAATTGCACAAATCCGGCTCCGGCCAGACGGCCGCAATCAGGGTTGGCCTTTCGGCGCTCGCCCGCCTTTGCCGGGAGGATGCCAATGGCTGAAAAGCGCGCACCCGACCATCTGGTGATCCAGAAAGTCATGAAGAACTACGGCGGTTCAGAACCGGCGCTAAAAAGCGTGTCACTGAACGTACGCAAGGGCGAGTTTCTGGCGCTGCTTGGCCCATCCGGCTGCGGCAAGACCACGCTGTTGAAGATCATCGCAGGCCTTGAAAAGGCCACCGAGGGGCAGATGGCGCTGGCGGGCGAGGGGCTTGATGCCATCCCGACCTACAAGCGCGACATTGGTATTGTATTTCAGTCCTATGCGCTGTTTCCGCACATGACGGTGGACGCCAATATCCGCTTCGGTCTCGATATGCGCGGCATCAAGGGCGATGAGGCGGATCAGCGCATTGCCGAAGTGCTTGAACTGGTCAAGCTCGAGGGGCTTTCTGGCCGAATGCCGAACGCTCTTTCCGGCGGGCAACAGCAGCGTGTGGCGCTTGCCCGCGCACTTGTCATCCGTCCGAAGCTTCTGTTGCTTGATGAGCCTCTCTCCAATCTCGATGCGGTGCTGAGGAAAAGCGTGCGTGTCGATATCCGCGAGCTGCATGAGCGCATCGGGCTGACCACGGTGATGGTCACACATGATCAGGAAGAGGCAATGAGCATGGCCGACCGCGTGGCCGTTATGGCCAATGGCTATGTGCTGCAGCACGATACCCCGGAGACGATCTACGAGCACCCGGCTTCCGCCTTCGTGGCAACTTTTGTCGGCAGTCCGCCGGCGATCCTGCTGCCGGTGGAAAAGACACCTGATGGCTACGGTATCGGCGGCACGGCCTTCATGCCGTCGAAGACGCTTTCCGTTGCAATCGATCTTCAAAACGGCAAGCCGGTGCTGCTTGGTCTCAGGTCGGACCGGCTGTCCTTTGCTGATCAGGCGGGGCCGTTGACGATTACCGGGGAGGTTCACTCCAGTGAATATATCGGAGGCTCCTGGTTGGTGCATGTGGCGCTTGGCGAACACCGGATCGCCGTGCCGACGCGCGCAAAGCCACCTCAATTCGGCGAAGCGGTGCATATCCGCATCGATGAGGCCGAGACGCTGCTGTTTGACCCCGATACCGGCGCGAAGGTGGCGCTTCCATGAGTGGTGCAATCTATTGCCTCGGCCCGCTGGTGCTCGACCGCGTGCTCACGGTTGACGATCTGCCGGGGCATGACGAGAAGGCCTTTATCAAGCAAAAGGAAGAACGCGCCGGTGGGCCCCCGCTTAACTGCGCCTGGGCGCTGACGCGGCTCGGCGCGGATGCCCGGCTGGTCTCGACCATCGGTGATGATGGCGAGGGAGCTCGCCTGATGCAGTGGCTTGCCGAGCGGGATATGAGCACCGAGGCCGTCGATGTGAAAGCCGACAGTGTGACGGCCTCTGCCACCATTATCGTTGATCGTACCGGAGAAAAGGCGATCCTGATCGATCCCGTCCCTGTTGATACGCTGGCGATCATCGGCGACACGGTGAAGCTGCAGCCGGACGATACGGTGATCGCGAACTTTTTCCACCCGGAAGCGGTGGCGCGTATGTTCGACCGGGCGGCGGCAATAGGCATCGAACGGATGATCGATCTGGAACTGCCCGAAATCGAGCGCTGGGGTTGGCAGGGGATGGAAAAGATCCTGCCATTTGCCTCGGTGGTCATCACCAACCGGCAGGTTCTGGAGACCTGGATGACGCGGACTGGCAATACACTGCCACGTGCTGATGCTGCCGAAGCACTGGCCCGCTTCCTGTCCGGCGCAGGCGCCCGCAAGGCCATTGTCACGCTCGGCGCGGATGGGCTTGTCGCCACGGATCGCGATAGCGTCCATCGCCTTGATGCCTTCAAGGTGACCCCCCGCAACACGACCGGTGCGGGCGATGTGTTTCTGGCGGGCCTTGCCGCCGCCACCCGGCGAGGTTTCCGGTTTGAAAAGACGCTAGCCTTTGCCACGGCCGCGGCAGCGCATTTCCTGGAAACGGGATTGGCCGATGAGGCGGGCGCAGAGGCGCTGCTGAAAGACAAGATGAAGGAAAAACTGTAGACATGGCAACCAAATCGAAAGCAATCGAGGCCGTGCTGTCGGCCGCCTGTGTAGCCGATGCGCTGGGAGCCGCCACCGAATGCATGCATCCCGACGAGATTATCCGCGTTTTTGGCGGGCCAGTGACCAGTTTTCAAACGCCGCCGGAAAAATCACCCTTCGCCAAGGGGCTGGCGCCGGGCCGGCTGACGGATGATGCCACGCAGATGCTGGCTATGGCCAGACGCGTGATCGGGCTGGAACGCGCACCGGTCTCCGCTGATGCGATTGCCGGGTTCATCGACTGGTCGCATGACGAGGAAATGTTCCAGCGCTTTGCCGGTCCGACGACCCGTATCGCCGTTGAGGCCATGCGTGCCGGTGCGCCCGCCGAGGCGGTGGCCACGCCCGAAAGCTACTCCTGTATGTTCGGTACCTCAAATGGCGGGGCAATGCGCGCGCCGACGGCAGGCTGCGCGGCGGCAGGCGACCTTTCCGAGGCCGTGCGCATGGCCTGCCTGATGTCGGCGCCGACCCATAATACCCAGATCGCCTATGCCGGAGCTTCCGCCGTTGCGGGTGCTATCGCCGTCGGGCTCTCGTCCGAACGATCGATGACCCTTGCCGAGGCGGCACTTGAGGGCGCGCGGCTCGGCGAGGTGGAGGCCCACAGAAGCGGCCGCATTGTCGGGGGCGCTGGCGTTTCCCGTCGGATCGAAATCGCCGTCGAGATCGGTACCCGCTACAGGGCGGATATCGAGGCGGCCCGGGCGGAATTGATCGAAGTAATCGGCAATGGCGTTGCCATGGCGGAGGCTGTGCCTCATGCTTTCGGGCTTGTCGCGGCAGTCGACGGCAATCCATGGAAAGCGATCGTCGCAGCAGTCAATGGCGGCAATGACAGCGACACGATTGCCATGATCGCGGGCGCGGTGGCTGCGGCCTGGACTGGAGCCGAGAGTATTCCGCAAGCCCTGATCGATGAGGTTTCGGCTGTGAACGGGCTGGAGCTTGCAGTCGTTGCTGAGGGGCTTGCCACCTTTAACGCCAAGATGATCGGGGGGCACACCCATGAAACGCTACTGGCTGGAAATGACATCGCCGGAACATGCCGCTCTTGCGGGCAACACTGTTGCGGTTCTGCCGGTCGCGGCGACCGAGCAGCATGGCCCGCACCTGCCGGTCGGAACCGATTGCCTGATCAACAACGGGATCGTGGCTGCAGCCCTCGGAAAGCTCGGCGATGATATCCCTGCCGTTGTCTTGCCGCTGCAGCCGGTCGGGGCCTCGCAGGAACATCTCGATTACGCAGGTTCGCTGGCCCACGCTGCGCCCGACCTGATGCAGTCCTGGACCCGGGTGCTCGATTGCGCCGTGCTCTCCACCGGGCTGAAGCGCATCCTGATCTTCAATAGCCATGGCGGACAATCGGGTCTGCTGGCGGCTGTCGCGCTCGATCAGCGCGTGCGACACAACATTCTCGGTGCCTATGCCACATGGTTTGATGCCGGTTATCCGGATGGGCTGTTCTGCGAAGATGAGATCCGCACCGGCTTTCACGGTGGCGATATCGAGACATCGCTGATGCTGGCGCTGCATCCGGAGCTTGTGGTGATGGAGCATTTCGGAGACTTTCGTTCGTCGGTCGACTCCATCGAGGCGTCAACGCAGCAGCTTTCGGCCAATCCAGGTGGCGGTCGCGCCGGTGGTCTCGGCTGGAAAGCGCAGGACCTCAATACAGACGGTGTGACCGGCGATGCTGGTCTTGCCACGGCCGAGAAGGGGAGGGTGCTGCTCGATCATACCGCAAAAAGCCTTGCGGCGCTGATCACGGACCTTGCAAGGGTCCCGATGCCTGCCGACAACTGGCCTCCGTCGCAATACAGAGCTTAAATTCGAGCGTGATGCCGACAAACCTCTCAAAGAGAGCTTACCTGTATCGTAAGCCTCTTTCGGCCATATAATAACGGAATATTTTCAGTCTGTTATTGCGGCCCGTACGCTGGGGTTCGCATCGGCCTTGCGAAAACCTGTCAAATCGGGATGTTTGCATTTAGGCATAAGCCGGGCAATCGGTGATGATTTTGCCTGTTCGGGGAGGGCTGTTGCAGCGGCGCGCTTTCCCGATGGGATCAAGTACCTGAGAGACGAAAGGCAGACGCAATGGCAGATGTTGCATTCCTCGGTTTGGGTGTGATGGGGTATCCGATGGCTGGGCACCTGGTCAAAAACGGGCATGCCGTCACGGTCTATAATCGGACGCTGGCAAAAGCGCTCAAATGGACGGACGAGAATGGCGGCAGCGTGGCCGAGACTCCGGCTGGCGCGTCTACGGCCAAGGACATCGTGTTTTGCTGTGTCGGCAATGATGATGACCTGCGCGCCGTCACCCTCGGCGAAGGCGGTGCATTTTCGAGCATGAGAGCAGGTTCGATCTTCGTTGATCATACGACGGCATCGGCAGAGGTCGCGCGAGAACTCTACGCCGCTGCGGCCGAAAAAGGCATCGCTTTCATTGATGCGCCGGTCTCTGGCGGTGAAGCCGGTGCGGTCAACGGCGTACTGACGGTGATGTGCGGCGGGGACGAAGAACATTTTGAAAGCGCCCGGCCGGTGATGGAAAGCTATGGCCGTTCGGTGCGGCGAGTTGGTGAAGCTGGCAGCGGACAGCTTGCCAAGATGGTCAATCAGATCTGCATCGGCGGTTTGGTACAGGCGCTTTCTGAGGGCATTCACTTCGCCCAGAAAGCCGAGATCGATGTCGACATCGTTCTCGACATCATCACCAAGGGGGCGGCCGGGTCGTGGCAGATGGAAAACCGCGGCACGACGATGAATGCCGGAGAATTCGACTTCGGCTTTGCCGTCGACCTGATGCGCAAGGATCTGAATATATGCCTGACAGAAGCAAACCGGAATGGCGCTTCACTGCCGGTCACTGCACTTGTCGATCAGTTTTATGCTGATATTCAGAAGCAGGGTGGCGGCCGGTGGGACACATCGAGCCTGATCAAGCGGCTCAAGTGACACGGTGAGGAGTGATTTCATTACGTTCCCGGAACAAGGGGTGCGAGATCCGACTTCCTTCGGTGGCGTAGCCGGAAATTTGTATTGGCTTTCTGCCTTTGATGCGTAGAAATGACTTTCACAGTCACTGCGCTGTACAATCCGGTCCAAATGTCATCCGTATTGCTGGTCAGAATGCGCGCGTTCTGGTAGCGCATGAATAAAACAAGGGGAGGTTGCATGCTCGATATGCTCATGCGGTGCATCATACCGATCGCCGCCGCGTTCTTCACCATCGTTGCCATCGCTGCCGGGTGGTTCTGGATCCTGCTTTTTACCATTCCGGCGCTTGCTGTGGCGGCCTATGACTGGTTTCAGTCATCCTGGACAATCACGCGCAACTATCCCGTTGCGGGTCGTTTGCGCTGGCTGGCACTTTCGCTGAGGCCCTTCATTCGAGCCTATGCGGTGGAGGATGACACCCACGGAACGCCCTATTCCTATGCGGCGCGCCAGCTGATTAAAACCCGCTCTCATGGTCTGGCCGACACAATCCCGTTTGGCACCGAGCTGGACGTTTACGAGGATCCGCACCATTGGATATCGCATTCGATGGCGCCCGAACGCGAGCCGGACCTTTCGCCCCGCATCACCGTCGGTAATGAGCAGTCTTCGAAGCCCTATTCGGCCTCAATACTCAATATTTCGGCGATGAGCTTCGGCGCTCTCTCAGCCAATGCGGTCAAGGCCATGAATATCGGCGCCCGCGACGGCGGCTTTTATCAGGACACAGGCGAGGGCGGCCTCAGCAGGCATCACCTTGAAAATGGCGGTGATCTCGTTTGGGAGATCGGCTCCGGATATTTCGGCGCGCGCGACAAGGATGGCAAATTTGATCCGGAAAAATTCCGCGACAAGGCCGCCAACGAAGCGGTTAAGATGACGGAGATAAAGATCAGCCAGGGCGCCAAGCCCGGCCATGGCGGCATGCTTCTGGGTTCGAAAGTCACGCCCGAGATTGCAGAGGTGCGCGGCGTTCCTGTTTATGAGAACTGTCTGTCGCCGCGCGGTCATTCCGCATTTTCGACACCGGCGCAGATGCTGGAATTCGCCGCCTCGATGCGCGAGCTCTCCGGTGGCAAGCCGGTCGGGATCAAATTTTGCGTCGGCCAGCCGCACGAGCCCTTCGCGCTGGTGAAGGCGATGCTGACCACCGGTATCTATCCCGATTTCATCGTCATAGACGGTGCTGAAGGCGGAACCGGTGCAGCCCCCTTGAGCTTGCCGATTGGGTTGGTATGCCGCTTTGGGACGGGCTGGTGCTGATGCGCAACGCTCTGGTCGGCGCCGGCGTGAAAAAGCATGTGCGGCTCGCTGCCAGCGGCAAGGTTTTTTCCGGCATGGGCCTCGCGCACAATCTTGCGCTTGGCGCGGACTGGTGCAATGCCGCGCGCGCCTTCATGATGTCTGTTGGCTGTATTCAGGCCCAGCGCTGTCACACTGGCACCTGCCCGACCGGTGTGACCACCCAGGACAAGTGGCGCCAGCGCGCGCTTGTGCCCGAGGAACAGGGACAGCATGCAGCGCGCTTCCACCGGAAAACCCTCGAAGCGCTCGCTGATATCGTTGCTGCCTGCGGTTTCGCCCACCCACAGGACCTTCAGCCACATCACATCATGCACCGCGTGGGCTCGCATGATTCCGTGCCGCTCGACAAGCTTCATCCCTTCCTGGCCGAGGGTGTTCTGCTTTCGGATCCCGACTCGACGATCTATGGTGATTGGTGGCGTGCGGCAAGTTCCGACAGCTTCCGTCCGGTCGAGGACCTCGTCATGCTCAGGGCAAGCAGTGTCTAGTGGGATGAATTTGGCATTTGAGTCCCGTTTCAACGACCTCATCCGTCAACTGTCAAATTCTAAAATTCCACTAGAAAACATATCCTTGCCAGTGGTCCCTATGATTCCAACATTTGCTGATGAGGTCGCAGCGAGGGGAACCAAATGTTGGAATCGGACCACTAGCGGCTTCGCTTCACCGGGTTTGGCAGGCCCTATACGGGTGCGTTGAGGTAAACCAGCTCGGCATCAACAACCGTGCGCGGTTCACCTGCCGCCACCTCGCCTCGAATCTGGGCGGTAATCGAGTGGAAGGCGGCACGTGCCAGCGCCTCCTCGTTTTGCCGGATGACGATCACCGTATTGGGCAGGAGCTCAAGAAAACCATCATAATCGAAGGTGCCGATGATCATGCCGGGTGGCACCGCGGAGCGTTCGCGCTTGAGACACTGAAGCGCGCCCTCAAGCACCAGCAGCGACGAGCACAGCAGCGCCGAGGGCAGTGCCCCGCCCTCATGCAACAGCGTCCGCATCATGGTTTCGCCAGCGGCCACATTATCGTCTGCTGCTGTCATAACGCGGGTGTTTTCGCCGTTGCCGGCGGCTTCGCGAAAACCGTCGATACGCGCGATGATCGCGGGATTGTCCGGGTGGCCGCAGAAAAACGCCATATCGCGCGCGCCCGATGCCATCACAGCAGCGGTCAGGAGCCTGGCATTCTCCTTGTGGTCGCTGGTAATCACCGCCGTGCTGTCGCCCGGATAATGACGGTCGATCACCACCATGGGCGTGCGTGTGTTGCGCTTTTTGGCCGAAACCGCCGGACGCGGTGCACAAGGCGCCAGCACCAGCGCATCCACGCCGCGCTCAAGCAGACTCTGAAGCGCGCGCCTCTCCACGGCTGGATCCTCGCCACTCGACGTGGTGATCAGCACAAGCCCCTCTGCCCTGCAGCATGCTTCAAGATGCGCCATGAAACGGGCGAAGAACGGATTGGCGATCTCCGGTGCCACGAAACCGACCGTATGGCTGCGCCGGGTCTTCAGATTACGCGCCGTCTGGTTGATCGTGTAACCATGCTCGGCGACGTACTCACCTATAATTTTCTGAGTGCGCTCGCTGATCCGGTATTCGGAGGCCCGCCCGCTCAGCACCATGGTGATCGTGGTCCGGGAATAGCCGGTTTCCGCAGCAATCTCGGATATCGTTTTCGCCATAGCCTGTTTTTCTCCGCTATCAGGCAGTCTTCCACAAGGGTGCCGCTCAACGCCGGCTGCTGCTATCTCCGCAGCAAGAGCAAGGTGCGCCCTTTACGGGCGCACTGTAAGCCGACATTTCACCTTTGCGCCGTCAATGTCCGGCACAACCCCATTTACGTGTTCATTGCAGCCCTGATCTTGCGGTCGGCATCCTGCAGCAACGAAAAGGCTTCGAACTTTGCCGCATGCAGGTCGGCCACCGCGCCGCCGGCAGGTGCCATGATCTCCCGGATGGAAGACATCTGACGCGCGCCCTGTTCGATATCGCGGTGATGGCCCGAAGCAACCGCCCCGATGATGGCACCGCCGAGAAGCACCGGTTCGGCCGTATCGGGCAATGCGACCTTGAGGCCCGTGGCATCGGCAAGAATGCGCCGCAGCAGGCTGCTTTGGGCGGCGCCACCGCTGACCACTATGGTTTCAAGCGGCAGCCCCTTGGCTTTCTCCGCCTCGATGATCTGGCGGGTACCGTAGCACAGGCCGCAAAGACCCGCGACATAGAGCGCCACCAGGCTGTCCTCGCCGGCATCGAGCTTAAGCCCGCTGACAACGCCGGTTGCCTGCGGATCGGCATAAGGGGCGCGATTGCCAAGAAATTCCGGGACCACCTGGATATCGCGACCAAGATAAGCAGCCTGCTCCGCCGAACCGGCTTTTTCGATGGCGCGCTTTTCCAAATAGACAGGCACCGGAAGCCCCGCCGTTGCGGCCTTTTCGCGGATCGCAGGATAGGCCGGATGCAGGGTAACGAGGTGGTCAAGTGCGGCGCCATAGGCAGACTGGCCACCTTCCAGCAGCCAGAAGCCCGGCACCATGGCACCGAAATAGGGGCCCCAGACACCGTCGACGAAATTGGCCTCCTGCGCCAGCGTCATGGCGCAAGCAGAGGTGCCCATGATCAGTGCCATCTGGGTTTCCGGCGGCAGATATTCGCCATCCGGCCCCTCGCAGGCAAAGGTGCCGACACCACCGCAATGCGCATCGATCAGCGACGCGCCGACAGGTGTTCCGGCAACAAGACCAAGCTCGGCGGCAGCGGCCTCCGTCAGACCCTTGCCAAGCGGTGTTGCAATATCGGCAACCTGCGATCCAATCCGGGCAAAGTCGTTTTCTGCGAGTTCCTCAAGACCGATCGCCCTGAAATATTCAGCATCCCAGCGACCTTCATGCGCCAGATAGGTCCATTTGCAGGTCACGGTGCAGACCGAACGGTCGGTCGCGCCGGTCGCACGCCATGACAGGAAATCAGCTAGGTCGAAGAAATGGCTGGCGGCCGCGAAAGTCTCCGGCCTGTTTTCCTTGAGCCAGAGCAATTTCGGGGTTTCCATCTCGGGTGAAATCCGTCCACCGACATAACGCAGAACATCATGGCCACCGGCATTGATGCGGTTGGCCTGGTCGATCGCACGATGATCCATCCATACGATGATATTGCGTTCCGGGTCTTCCGACGGCCCAACGGCCAGCGGCTTGCCCGCTCCGTCCAGCACAACCAGCGAGCAGGTCGCATCGAAGCCGAGACCTCTGACGCTTGCCGGGTCGATGCCAGCCTCGGCCAGCGCGGTCTTGGTAGAAAAGCAGATGGCGCTCCAGATATCGGTTGAGGACTGCTCGACGATATCGCCTGCTTCCCGCCAAAGCGTGAGGTCCTTCTTGCCGACACCGAGGAGACGACCACTTTCGTCGAAAACACCCGCGCGTGCGCTGCCGGTTCCGACATCGATACCGATGAAATGACTGCTCATGGCTCTCTCCCTGCCCCGAAACGGAGCATCTCCGTGTTCTTTTTCAAACAGGGCAGCTGTTCGCCGCCTCTTGTCGCCACCCGAAGCCAGGTCGTTCTGGCTTTGCACGTATGCTGTTACGAGTTAGCGTCCTTTTGCTACATCTTTCCAGTGACAAGCACAAGGCACATTTGCCACCGGAAAACTTCGTTGGGGACGATCGCCGGACAACAAAAAACGCCGGGAAATATCCCGGCGCTTGCATCTAAAATCATCAAATCAGCCTGTGCGATCACAAATGTGATCGCGAAACGCCTTTACGCGGCAGAGGTCTCGACCTTCTTGCCTCCTTCAATGCTCAGCAGCTTGAAAATATCCACACGCCGCCGCACCAGGTCCTCAATCGTATAATCAGCGAGCACCGAGAAAAACGCGTTCAGCGCCTTTCTGAGCGCCTCGTTGAAGCCGCAGCTATCGACCAGCGGGCAATCCGAATCATTGCCCTCGTCAAAACACTCAGCCATGGAAAAATTCTCCTCTGTCACGCAGACGACATCGAAAAGCGTGATCTCGGATGCCGGGCGACCGAGGCGAACCCCACCATTTCGACCGCGCACCGTATCCATGATCCCGGCCTTGTGCAGTGGCTGGATAATCTTGAACAGGAAAAGCTCGGATACACCATAAGCCCTTGCGATCTCGGGGACACGGCTCAGCCTGCCGTCATTGGCCGCGCAATACATGAGCATGCGTACCGCATAATTCGTCTGCTTTGTCAGGCGCATTCCAATTTCCTCTTTAGAATGTTTCCATGTTTATAGCGCGTTTCTCACTTTGGAACAATTCCAAAAGAAGAAATTTCCACTCAAGTCTAAAACGCGCACGGTTGACAGCACAGCCCTAATACCTGATGAACGAATTCAAGTTAAAGCATCACATGGAGAATTCAATGACAAGGCTCAAAGCACTTGCCGGTTCTTTTCTGGCACTCGGCATCGCCGGCGTCTGCGCCCCGGCGTCGGCTGAGGATGTCAACATCTATTCCTACCGTCAGCCGGAACTGATCGCTCCGCTGCTTGAGGCTTTCGAGGCCGAGACCGGTATCAATACCAATGTGCTGTTTCTGGACACCGGCCTTGTCGAACGGATCAAGGCGGAGGGTGCCAATTCGCCCGTCGATGTGATCCTCACCGTCGATATCGGGCGATTGACCGAAGCCAAGGAGGCAGAAGTTACGCAGCCGGTCGAAAGCGAGATCATCAACACCGATATTCCCGCGCAGTTTCGTGACCCCGACGGCAACTGGTTTGCGCTGACGAAGCGCGGTCGTGTGGTCTACGCATCGAAAGATCGTATCGGTCAGGTGCCGATCACCTATGAGGAACTGGCAGATCCGAAATGGAAAGGCGCGATTTGCATTCGCGACGGTCAACACCCCTATAATATTGCGCTCATCGCCTCGATGATCGCCCATCACGGCGCCGAATACACGGAGGAATGGCTCAAAGGCCTCAAGGCCAATCTCGCCCGTCGCCCGAACGGCAACGACCGGGGCCAGGCCAAGGCCATCATGTCGGGCGAATGCGACATTGCGCTTGGTAACACCTATTATGTCGGGCTGATGATGACCAACGACAAAGAGCCCGAGCAGAAGGAGTGGGCAGCCGCGATCGACATCCTGTTTCCCAACGCCGATGGCCGCGGCACCCATGTCAATGTCTCCGGCATGGCGATGGCAAAACACGCGCCGCATCCGGAAAACGCCTTGACGCTGATGGAATTCCTCGCCTCGTCCGAAGCGCAGGAAATCTATGCCGAACAGGTCTTTGAATACCCTGTGATGCCGGGCGCAGAAGCTTCCGAGATTGTTCAATCCTTCGGCGAAATCCACCCCGACGACCTGTCACTTGCCGAAATCGCCGACCACCGGCGTGAAGCATCCGAACTCGTCGACAAGGTCGGTTTCAACGACGGCCCGTAAGTAACCGAGTTCTACTTTGATAAACACAGAAGGCCCGGTCATGCAAAACCGGGCCCTTTTCTTTTTAATTGATACAACACCGACTTCAAGTCCGCGAAAACACGTATCTTTCATCGTCCCGGTTTTCGCTCCGGCGCAAGAAAGCCGACCCGACGTCGGCATTTTCCGCTATTATGAGCGGCAAGAACCAATTGGGAGAATGAATCATGATCAATCTGATCCGAATCGCGGCATTTATGACTGTGGTAGCGCTCGCCGGCTGTCAGACGGCACCACCGGAGACGTCCCTTCAGGAACTGCTCGATCAGGGCGCACGTGCAGAGCTTGGAGCACAGAGGTGCGAGAGCTACATCAGCCTGCGTGGCGACGCCAAGCTGAAGGATGCATCCGAGGAAATCTATGCCAAGGCGAGGGCGATGGGCGCCGATCAGTCCGATATCGACGACGCACGTCTACGGGCACGCCAGCAGGCGCAAATTCGAGACACGCTGGTCGGCAATGAAGAGACCTGCAACGAACTGGCCGTGTTGCCGCCGGGTTACTGAACGAAGCCGTTCCGGCAATTCCGAATGCCATCGAAAAGCCGGTCGCTTCGTGGCCGGTTTTTTTCTGGACTGTTCCTACCCGACCCGGAAATGCTTGGAGAGCTTAAGCCCCTGCGCCTGATAGTTCGAGCCGAGACCTGAACCATAAAGCGCGGTCGGCGGATCCATCATGTGCTCGTAGACCAGACGACCCACGATCTGGCTGTGTTCGAGAATGAAGGGCACTTCGTGGCTTCTGACCTCCAGTACGGCACGCGCGCCCCTGCCGCCGGCTTGCGCATGGCCGAAACCTGGGTCGAAAAAGCCTGCATAGTGCACGCGGAATTCACCGACCAGCGGATCGAACGGCGTCATCTCGGCGGCATAGAGCGGCGGTACATGCACGGCCTCGCGCGAAACCAGGATGTAGAATTCATCCGGATCGAGGATCAGTTCGCCCTTGCCGCGTCCCTCGATCGGCTCCCAGAAATCGAGAATGTCGTAGCCAGCCTTGCGGTCGACATCGATGACGCCGGTGTGGTGCTTGCCGCGATAACCGACCAGCCCCTCACCCTCCAGATCGATGGAAAGCGCAATCCCGCCATCGGAGATATTGGGCATGTCGCTGGCAACCAGCGTTTCGGCGCGGTGCAGTGCCATCAGCGCATCTTCGGCGAGAACGGCATGGCCAGAACGGAAACGGATCTGCGAAAGCCGGGAGCCCTGCCGCACGATCACCGGGAAGGTGCGCGGCGAAATCTCCAGATAAAGCGGCCCTTCGTAACCCGCCGGAATGATATCAAACTCCTGAGCGAAATCGGTGATCACGCGCGTGAAAATATCCAGCCTTCCGGTCGAGCTTTTGGGGTTGGTCGAGGCTGCCATCGCTTCGCCCAGCCTGAGGGCTTCCATCAACTCCACGATATAGACACAGCCAGTTTCCAGCACCGCCCCCTGCGTCAGATCGATCTCGTGCATGCTGAGATGCGACAGCTTGTCGGCCACATGATTTCGCGGGCCGGGCAGGAAACTTGCCCGCACACGATAGGCCTTCACCCCGAGCCTCAGATCGAGGCTGGCGGGCTGGATCTGGTCGTGGTCGAGTGGCTTTGCGGCAACCAGATCGCCCTGCTCCAGCAGGGCGGCAATGGCGTGATCGGCCAGTATTCCGGGCTTATTTGACATGGTTTTGCTCCTGTTGGCCGACAAAACCAATGTTTCAGAATTGACGCAAGCGCTGATAGGGAATATGCCGAATTATCCCTGTGGTGATTTGGCCGGTCGGCTTGCAGCCACGTTAAACAAATAGCTAAAAGGCCGGGTAACCGGTCCCTTCGCGACCGGTTTTTTTGTTTGGAGAGAAAAGATGAAGCAGTCCTGGCGTCCGCAAACCAAGCTCGTTCACGCAGGCAGCCTGCGTTCGCAGTATGGCGAGATGTCGGAGGGCATCTTCATGACGCAGGGCTTTCTCTACGAAAATTCTGCCGCCGCCGAGGCCCGCTTCAAGGGCGAGGATGAGGGCTTTATCTATGCCCGCTATGGCAGCCCGACCAACGCCATGTTCGAACAACGTATGTGCGCGCTTGAAGGCGCGGAAGATGCGCGCGCCACCGCTTCCGGTATGGCCGCCGTTTCCGCCGCAATCCTATGCCAACTGAAGGCCGGTGACCATATCGTGGCAGCGCGCGCGCTGTTCGGCTCCTGCCGCTGGGTGGTCGAAACGCTTGCACCGAAATATGGCATTGAATGCACACTGGTCGACGGTCGCGCGCTTGCCAATTTCGAGGCCGCAATCCGCCCGAACACAAAATTGTTCTTCATTGAAAGCCCGACCAACCCGACACTCGAAGTGATCGATATCGCCGGTGTCGCGCGGCTTGCCCATCAGGCCGGTGCCCGTTTGGTGGTCGACAACGTATTCGCCACCGCGCTCTACCAGAAACCGCTCGAACTCGGTGCGGATGTCGTCGTCTACTCGGCAACCAAGCATATCGATGGTCAGGGCCGCTGCCTCGGAGGCGTTGTCCTGTCGTCCAAGGAATGGGTTGAGGAAGAACTGCAGGACTATTTCCGCCACACCGGCCCTGCGCTGTCGCCCTTCAACGCCTGGCTGTTGATGAAGGGGCTGGAAACTTTTCCGTTGCGCGTCCGCCAGCAGACCGAAAGTGCCGCAAGAATTGCGGATTTCCTTGCCGATCAGAAACAGGTCGCCCGCGTGATCTATCCCGGCCGCGCCGATCACCCGCAGGCTGACATCATCAAAAAGCAGATGAAAGCCGGATCGTCGCTGATCGCCTTCGAACTGAAGGGCGGCAAGGATGCGGCCTTTGCGCTTCAGGATGCGCTGGACATCGTCTCGATTTCCAACAATCTCGGCGATGCCAAGAGCCTGATCACCCATCCGGCGACGACAACCCACAAGAACCTCTCCGACGAGGCGCGCGCCGAACTTGGTATTACCGGCGGCACGATCCGTTTTTCGGCCGGTATCGAGGATAGCGACGATCTGATCGACGATTTTGCAGCGGCACTTGCAAAACTGCCGGCATAAGCGTCAGAATTGCGGATCAGGACCGACCGGCGACCACCGACACCGGCCGGGCAGGACATTTCCGGAGCCGGCCAGTGGACAGCGAAACGACGGACGACATAGAGATCAAGGTGGAGACCCGTTTTCTGGACGAGCATTCCTCCCCGGCGGATGACCAGTTTGTCTGGGCCTACGATATCGAGATCGTCAATCACGGGGCGATCGAGGTCCAGATCATTGCCCGCCACTGGACCATCACCAACGCCGACGGTATTGTCGAGACCGTCAACGGCCCCGGCGTCGCCGGCAAGCAACCGGTGCTTGAGAGCGGCGGACGCTTTGCCTACCAGTCGGCAGCCCCGCTAGACACGCCTTCCGGCATCATGGTCGGCCATTATGTCCTGCGCACCGGCGACAACCGGCTGTTGCGGGTGGTGATCCCGCCGTTTTCGCTGGACTCGCCTTACGAAGACCGGTCGCACCACTGAAGCGCGAAACAACAAAGGTCGCCCTTCCCGGCAAGGAAGAGCGGCATTTGTCTGTGTTAATGCAGTGGTGTCAGTCGCGCGACATCACGTCCTCGACATCGTCACCGTCATATTCCTGTAGCTCGATATCGTGCTGTTCCCTGCGGAACCGGTCGAACGCTTCCTTCGAGACGCGGCCACGCACAGCCATCAGGAAAACCGCGATCGAAAACAGCGCGGCCAGGATCGAGTCGACTGGATGCGGAATGACACCAAGGCCGCCGCCATAGCCGCCGAGATAAGAGATGATGGCAACACCGGCCATGTAGACGCCGAACCATACTGCACTCATCGGCTCGAGGTCTTCGCGCCCGATCACCGCAAACCTGACGAAGAAAAGCGCCGCCCCCACGGCCAGCAGTGCGAGCAGAACCCAGATCGTGCTCCAGCCGGACCAATAGATCATCAGTGTTGCGATCATGAAAGCCAGCGCTCCGATAACCCCTGCTGCCGGCACTACGAACGGACGGTGAGCGTTTGGCGCAAGATAGCGGAAAGCGACCATCGACACCGGACCGGCAATGAAGGACAGGACCACGGCCGCACTGTTGAGCGCGAGGATTTCCTGAAACGGCAGGACAATCAGCATGAAAAGCGCGACGAAGTAATTGAGGATCAGCGCCCAGAGCGGTACGCCAAACTCGTTCAGCTTGGCGAAAAGGCGCGGAAATACGCCGTTGTTCGACATCGCAAGCGCAAGACGGGCATTGGAGCCGACCGAGACGAGGCCGCTGCCGGCCGGTGAAATCACGGCGGCGACATTCAGCATGCTCAGCAGCCAGAGAACACCGATCGATGTAGCAAGCGCGCCAAGCGGGCCGAGTTCATGATTGGCCTCGATCGTCTGCCACCCCTTTGCAAGCGAAGCCGGATCGATGGCACCGACAAACGCGATCTGCAGACCAACGTAAACGGCAAGGCAGATCAGCACGGAGAGGATCAGCGCCATCGGGATCACTTTTTGCGCATTTTTGACCTCACCGGCCAGGTCAATAGCGTGCCGGAAGCCAATAAAGGCGAATACGACACCGCCGGTGGAAACCGCTGCGAAAATGCCGGGAACACCGAAAGGCGCAAAGCCGCCGGCTGATGTGAAATTCGAAGGCTCAAATCTTGATGCAACGACGACCACGATGAAAATCACCGGAACAATCAGCTTGAACCAGGTCATCGTGGTGTTGATCCGCGCAAACCAGGCAACGCCGAAAACGTTCACCACCGTCAGCACCGCAAGGAAGACCGCTGCGGCGCCGTACCCCGAAAAGGTCAGGCCACCGGCGCTGTCGGTCAGCCACGGCAGATAGGACGAGGCATAGCCGAGCGAGGCTTTCACTTCGATCGGCGCGGTGGTGCAGTAGCCCACCCAGGCGCTCCAGCCCATGGCCAGCGCCAGAAGGCGCCCGTGGGAAAACTGCGGAATTCGAGCAATACCACCTGCGATTGGAAACAGGGTTGAGTTTTCAGCATAGGTCAAGGCGATGAGCAGCATCGCCACCGCGCCGATCAACCATGAGATAATCGAGGCTGGCCCCGCTAGTTGCGCTGTATCGAGTGGCGCAAACAGCCACCCAGATCCCAGAACGCCACCGACGGCGACAAAGGTAAGACCGACAAGGCCAATTTCGCGTCGCATTGCCATTTTATTGTTCCCCTAGCGTAACGCGCTTCAATTGATGCAGCCGACCACCCCTGCTGGCTCACTACAATGAGTTTGCATTTCTGCAATTATAAGTATTCGTGTGCATACGTTTTCGTGTCAATCCATTTGCGTGTCATTCCGTCCGTTTCTGCTGTCGACGTGAAGAGACAAATTGAAACGAAAGTAGAGAAACACTTCGGTTTTCGTTGCGGAAATACAAAGACAAACGGCCTAACACTACTTTGGGATTTTAGGTTTTACGGGTTCGGCGATGATCCTTGCACGGTGTGGGGATCGCATAGGCGGAGGCCGTGCAAAGAGATCAAGAATGGCCTGTCTGATGGCCGGCATGGTTGGTTTTGGCGGCGGACCTGTGATTCCTTTTTTCCGTCGCTCTGCTTTGAGGCGGCGGGACTGGGGAAAGGCGTAGGCGATCATCGTCATCAGCGCATGTCGCGATGCCCATGATCTGCCTTCGAAGTGGTCGAGCCCAAGCTCTTCCTTGAGTTGCAGGTGCGCCTGCTCACAGATCCATCTGGCCTTGATGGCAGCGGCCAGCATCTTGATGGAGGCATCGCCCGGCATGGCCTGAACGCGGCCATCGAGCATCCGGTGTCTGTGGCCTTCGGCGAGCCCGACGCGGGCAGTGGCGAAGTGACAGGACAATCGCCCCTTGGTGCCTTGCCGCCAACTGACTTTTCGCCATTTCTCCCCGGTCAACATCGTCTCGGCGGAAATCGCTGGCCGGTCGGGAATATGGTATTTGCGGCGGTTTCCGGCTCTGGCGACCGGAAAGACCAGGGCGACATCGCCCGGATAGACATTCTGACGCCGTGACCGGCCCACCGTCCAGTTGAGGCCGCGCTCGCTCAGGGCCTGACGGAACGGGCTGCTTGATCCATATCCTGCATCGGCAAGGACACAACCGGAGCGCACGCCGGAGGCAATGACACGGTCGATCTCCTCGATGGCGATTTCCGGCTTTGTCAGAGCAGTCTGACGAACCTTCGGCACGCCGGCCCGCATCATGCGCTCTGGATCGTCTCGTCCATGTCTCGGGCAGAAACAGCCGCAGCCCCACCATGACCGGCGCCTCGCGCGCCGCAAGTGTCACCGAGACCAGCGATTGGCGGTCTTCCCAAGTGCGGAGGCATATTGTGGCGCAACGCCAACAGAATGCCGGCCCTTCTTCGGCAATGCGTTTGTCGGGTGAATGATTCACTGAACCGGCTCACCATCGATGATCAACCACGAACGATCACCGCCGGCCAACTTATCGGCTTCAGCGAGAAGCGCCGCTTCGAGCGGGCTGCATCCCGCACGCCACTGCCGATGAAATGATGAAGCTGGTTGTAGCTTGCGCCGCCGTCTCGCGCCGCAATCGGATGAGTGTTCTTGCGATCCCGGGGCCTATCAACCCGGCAACATAGGCCGGGCCCATCCGCACCCGCGCCTTGTGCCGCAGCGCAGAGGAGAATGGCGTCAGCCAGCGCTCCAGGTCATCTTGCCAGTTCCTGTCCATGGCCGGTCCCTCCAAAAAACGACCTCCTATGAATCATTGAAAACCCGTCATGGGAATCGTAAAAAACGCTCAGCTCAAGAATGCCAAAGTAGTGTTAGGATGAGAGAATGTTGCTTGCTGGCTGATACATCGATCCCGTTGTCTGAGGGTCGATATTTTCGCGCAGCATAGTCCTGATCCGGGCCGGTTTGTGAATCCGATGCTTCATATCGGAACCAAAACCCGCCATTTGGTGACTTTTATGGGTGCATTTACACAAACAGTGTTAAAAGCACCATAAAAAGCACATTTCAGCGCGCTATGTGATTGTTTTTATTGCATTCTGGTATGGCTGTAGTTTTTGTAGATATCATCAGATTCACCGGATGAAAGCATCTGATTCACCAAATTCGGCCCTTCGCAGCTTTCTGGTCGAGCGATCATCGATTTGGCCACTCGCGTGCAGCGCCTTTTAGCTCCGAGGTAGGGAAAGCGGTTTCATCCAGATTATCGATGAGGCGCAACACGTCCTTTCGCTTGTAGAGCCACGCTCCCATCCAAACAGGATCAGCAATCGGAAGAATTCCCGTATTCGTCATCAGTTTCTTGGCCTCCACGTGCGAGATGCCAAGCAACCTGCCTATCGCACTCGCCGTCATGTAGCGCTCTTGAAACTTCTGAAGTTCGATGCGTGAAAACCGGAGCTTGCCCTTCCGTTGCCGATATTCAGCTTGATCAACCTCATGCATCCAGGGGCCGCCATGCTCTGGAGAAACCAGCCGGTGCGGCGTAGAGGACACAACTCCTAGTATAAGTGCCACTTCGCTCGCTGAAATCGTATGATCCGGGTCAAGCGCCTCTAATACAGCTTTCACCTCAGATGTATTAAAGCGCAGGTGATCAATTCTATTTATGCCTTTTATGAGCTTGGTGTCCCTAAATTCCCCTTTTAGTTGAAATTCCAAGATTTGTTCTGTAGATGACCTTCCGCAAGTTACGCCCCACAGCGAGCGATAACCTTCGACTTCGTCATCTATTTTGCCGCAGCTATTGCATATATTCGCGAGGAATTGCTCCAGTTCCTCCTTCACGTAGCCTCCTGCGCGGATCCCATGCTGTCCCTCTGTTACAGGAATGATCGGACTGATAAGTCCCGAATGCGCCAATCTTTCAGCCTGCGTTGCGCTGCATCCGAGAATCTTTCGGACCTGCCGCAAGCTTACCGCCTCCTGAGTTCTAGCGATCACCTTTTCCGCTGCATCTGCCGGGAATGCCCAGCGGTTGAGAGAGGCACCTTTGGCTGTGGCCGGGAGCATGCCGGCTTTGCGCATCAGCATGGAAATCCTGCTTTTTGATATACCGGTTGCGCTCGCAAGTGAGTTGGCAGAGTGCATCCGCCGGACTGGTAATGTCTCTCCGAGCACGACCTCACCTGCGTCAAGGGCGAAGTTTTCCACTATGGCGGTCCTGAGGATACTCCGCAGTGGCTCCATGCCGTCGACCATGTTTCGCTTCTTCAGCCACCTGAAGAAATAACCGTATGCTGCTTGAGGGCCCGCGCGGCCGCTACTGCATCCGGAATCGATGCACAGTCGCTTGAACTCGGTCAGGATGGCCTCGGTTCCTGCCGAGTAAGTTTTGAAGCCGACATCCCCGACCCGCGCCCAGTCGGAAGTCACATACTCCTTGATCGGCGCAGAAGGACCGTCCGCCAAAAGAGCCCCGAGCATTTCGGATGCCTTGACAACACCGGAGATAGTCTGAGAGCCCAGCCAATCTTCGCACTTGTCAGTCGCGGAGAACCGCCTGGAGACGTACTGTTGCAGAAGGCCGGGACTTCTGTCGACGGACGTTGCAATGACGCCGGGCTCAAAGTCATTTAGCGCGAGCAACTGCTCGACATCGAAAAGATCGAGGCAGTCTTTGAGGCGGAACTCAACGAGCTGGGTTTGGTGCAGCGCACAGCACACAACGGGTCTCAGCAGCCATTGCCACCGAAACCTTCGAGAACCCGGGTTCCAGCCTGCCTGTGAATGGTCGTCAGCCAAACACTCAAGACAGGCGGTTACCGACCCACGCCGAACAAACGGAAGGTTAAAGGTTTCCCCGCGCAACGTGAAATTGCCATCAGGTTTTGCAACCAAAGTGTTATACCGAATATGATCGGCTTCAACGCCGGACAATGCCGATAAGGCTTGTACTAAATCTTCGGTTCCGTCGCGGATATCCTTTACCCCAATATCCCAGTAGCCGCGAAATTGCGATAAACTGGCGCCAGTATGAAACTGGCCGCTCCGCGCAAGATAGCCTTGCGCGAGCTCGTCGTCATAAAAGGGCAGTTGCGGTTCCAACCGGGGGAGCGTCATTTCTTGACCCTCCGCTTCCTGCCCGGCGTTTTGGGAGGGCTGCTGCCATCATCGATGTCTCCGGACAACTGCGTTAAATCTGAAACGGAACTGGAAGTCACCGAGCCTGGTTGATAGTCGGCCCTGAAAGGGTTTTCTGAGTTGAAATGCAGGAATTGAAGATCGAAGACGGCCTCGAAGTCGGCAAGTTCCAGCGAGGAAGCCCCTTGTTCGAACGCCTGTATTACCGACGTTGCGATCAGGCGCATGCAACGACCATAGCTGCCTCGACATCCGTCATAAATCCGATCATGAAAATAGACGTCGCGGGTAATGCTGCGCGCTAGCTTCAGCTGGGCACTTTCTGCATATTTGCTTACTGCAAGAGCTATCAGGTCAATGGCCTGTTTCCGCGAAAACGGATCCAGCCGAAAGTCAAGAAGCCGGCCGGCCAGCTCTTCATTTTCCGGCATATCATAAATGAAATCCCGCAGTTTTTCCGTGCCGATGACGATCAGGCATACGCCGCCCCCGTCCTGCAACAGGGTCTTCAGGAACAGATTTACCGGCTCGGACTTGCTTCTTAGAGCCGGATTCAAAAGTTCATGATGGGAAACAATATCGTGCGAGGCGTCTGGTCATCACCCTGATGCTGGCGATGTTGACCCATGCTGTGGCGCTTGCGATGGACTTTTCCCAATCTTTGGCCAACCGACGGCATCGTCCGAACCAGCCGAAGGTGCGCTCCACCACCCATCGGCGGGGCAGAACCTCAAAGCCTTTCGCTATGTCGGAGCGCTTGATGATTTCAAGGTTCCATTGGCCGCATCCGCGCAGCGCTTTTCGCAACTTCTGCCCGGCATAGCCGCCATCTGCGAAGACATGGCGCAACCAGGGGAAACGGTAGCGGATGGCTTTCAGGACATCGGGCGCACCGTCGCGGTCCTGGATATCGGCAGCATGGACAAGCACGAACAGCATCAGCCCGATCGTATCGGTGATGATGTGGCGCTTGCGGCCCTTGATCTTCTTGCCGGCGTCGTAGCCCGAAACCCCGCCGCTTTCGGTGGTCTTGACACTCTGGCTGTCGATGACACCGGCTGTGGGCGAGGCCTCGCGCCCCTCCAGTTCGCGCGTAGCGCAGACGAGCAGATGATTGATGGTCTGCCAAAGGCCGATGTCGCGCCAGCCATAGAAATAGCCTCGCACCGTGGAGACCGGAGGGAAGTCCTTCGGCAGAGCCCGCCATTGACTGCCGCTGCCCGCAATATAAAGGATCGCGTTCACCACTTCCCTCATATTCGTTTTCCGTGGCCGCCCGCCGGGCTTGGCCAGCGGTATCAGTGGAGCAATTACAGCCCACTCACGGTCCGTCAAATCGGTTGGATAGCGAAGGCGATCCCGGTTATGCTGCAGGCGGGTGATATCAGTCCAGGGCATGCGATCCTCCACGTTCTTGGCAGAGGTGGTTGAATCACATCCTTCTGATATCACTCAACAACTTTTAAATCGGGCTCTTATTGTTTCGAGCAGTTACCAGCCTCCATCGCTGCTTCTGCTTGGGCGTCATTTGAACGATTGCGAGGGGTGTCAACGGCGGTGTAAAAACCGGCCACGGGGCGGAGCAAAAGTCGGCCACCTCGGGCGCAGGTATGAGGCCCGCGGGAGGGCGTAGCCCGAGCGGGGGCCTCATACCTGCGTAGCGATTTTCTGAAGGGTTTCAGCTGGCCTTTCGGGCACGGCTTTGGGCGAGACGATAGCTGTCGCCATTCATTTCGAGAATGTTGACATGGTGCGTGACGCGGTCGAGCAGAGCGCCGGTCAGGCGCTCGGATCCCATGATTTCGGTCCATTCATCAAAGGGCAAATTGCTGGTGATCAGGGTGGCGCCCCGCTCATAACGTTGCGAGATCAACTCGAACAGCAGTTCCGCGCCAGTCTTGGAGAGCGGCACGAAGCCGAGTTCGTCGATGATCAGCAACTTGTACCCTGCCATCTGCTTCTGGAAACGCAAGAGGCGCC
The DNA here is from genome assembly GCF_055808365.1 of Martelella sp. K41-7. NCBI lineage: Bacteria > Pseudomonadati > Pseudomonadota > Alphaproteobacteria > Hyphomicrobiales > Aurantimonadaceae > Martelella > Martelella sp. K41-7. The sequence goes on along the minus strand of NZ_CM147867.1, from coordinate 2,770,329 downwards.
GCTCGTCACGGGCTTCCATCATCTCGCTGAGACCATGGCTGCGGCTGTGGTGAAGCCAACGGACAGGCCCTTCTGGCAGGCTGAAAGGCCGAGGGCGAGCGCTATGTGCGTCTTCCCGGTTCCGCTGGGGCCGAGAGCGATGACGTTCTCGCGACGCTCGATCCATTCGCAGCGGGCCAGCTCCAGCACCTGCATCTTGTTGAGCTTCGGGATGGCGGCAAAGTCGAAACTGTCGAGGCTTTTGACGACCGGGAATTTGGCTGCCTTGATACGCCGCTCGACCTTACGACGATCCCGTTCGACCATTTCCCGCTCGGCAAGCCGGCTGAGGTACCCGATGTGGTCGACGCCCTCGGTGGCGCAAAGCCGGGCCAGTTTCTGATACTCCCGCTGGAAGGTCGGCAGCTTCAGGGTCTTGAGGTCGTGGGCAAGCAGAATCTCGGGTGCTTCGGTGCTCATGCCGCTTCTCCCTTCCCCGATGACAAGAGGCCCATGTACGCCTTCGCCGATGTCGTCTCGACGGTTGCTCTCGGCAGGTAGGGATAGATCGACAGATCCAGTCGCGGCGGCCGGCGCTCCACCCGGCAAAGAATCAGATGTTTGACGGCGTCGAAGCCAATCGCGCCGAGTTGCAGGGCTTGCTTGATCGCCGCATGCAGGTCAGCCATATCGAAGCTTTCCAGCAGACGAAGAACCTGCACGTATTCTCGCCGGCCATGCTTTGCCATGCGGCCTTCCATCAGCCGGCACAGTGTCGCAAACTCCTCCGGCAGAGCCCAGCCCTGCAGAGGGGCCGCCTGATCCAGCGCATTGATCTTCTGTTCGATCAGCGGCAGGTAATGAACAGGGTCGAAGATGACATCTTCCCGATCCCAGCTCCTGGGATGGCGGGCGATGATCTCGCCGCGGCAACCAATCACCACCTTGTCGACATAGCCTCGAACCCAAACGTCCTGATGACCGTAGGCGACAGGCACGGAATAGTCACCGGATCGCCGTGCGCTCTTTGCGCACGCGACGATCCGGCACTTTGAATATGCGCATCGTTCCGAACGGAAATCGTTCCCGATCTCCTGGCCGATGCGCGGGTTTTGTAGCGAACGAGAGACTGGGCCGTCACCCTGGCGCTGGCCTGATCGCAGGCATCGAAGGGCGACGCCGGCAAGGGGCGCATAGCCGCCAGATCGCGCTGCAGCCGTTCACCGATCGTCTCGCTCTCACCGCGCAGCCTGTCACATTGGCGCTTCCGGCACTGTTCTTCCAGAAAGGCATTGAACGCATCCCAGGTCGCAAACTGCGGGATGGGGACCATGAAGTTACGCCGGGCATAACCGACAAGGCCCTCGACGTTACCCTTGTCATTGCCCTTTCCGGGCCGGCCATAGCGATCCCGGATCAGGTAGTGGGACAGGAACCCGCTGAACAGTGTTGCCCGCTTACGCGTGCCGTCAGGCAGGATCCTCGCCACAAGGCAGCGATCATTGTCATAGACGATCGATTGCGGCACGGCCCCGAAGAAGGCGAACGCATGGACGTGGCCATCAATCCAGGCCTCGGCCACCGCCGCCGGATAAGCCCGCACGTAGCAGCCGTCGCTATGCGGAAGGTCGAGCACAAAGAACCGGGCTTTCTGCTCGACACCGCCGATCACCACCGTCGCCTCACCGAAATCCGCCTGCGCATGGCCGGGCGGATGAGAAAGCGGCACGAACACTTCCTGACGGCGCTGTTCCCGCTCCCGGATATAGTCCTTGATAATCGTATAGCCGCCGGTGAACCCGCACTCATCACAAAGCCGGTCGAAAACACGCTTGGCCGTATGGCGCTGTTTGCGCGGCACGTGTCTGTCTTCATCCAACCAGTGGTCGATCGTCGAAACGAACGCGTCCAGCTTCGGCCGCCGGACTGGTGATTGTCGCTGATAGCCAGGTGGCGTCGAATACGACAGCATCTTCGCTACGCTGTCGCGGGATATGTTGAAGTGTTTGGCTGCCTGACGCCGGCTCATCCCTTCCGAGACGGCCAGACGAACCTTCAGATAAAGATCCACGGTGTAAATCCTCTGTCCCTCCTGCGCTCATTGCAGAAGGAAGATAGGTGGCCGGATTTTACTCCGCCCGCGGACGAGATTATTCCGCCGCTTTCGTGGCCGACTTTTGCACCGCCGTTCTCATAACCGAGAGCTGGTGGTCTTCTCCGCCGAGAATTTGTCCCGACTAGCAGACAGCCCCGCTCTGGGTGTAGCCTTCGTTAAGAACAACATAGACGAATTTCTAGAGGTGCAGGACGAATGCGACCTGGACGATGATTTCATGCAGAAGCTGCTGGAAGCCGACATCGGCGACGGGAACCGGCTCAGAATTCTGGCAACGATGGACCTTGGCATCTTCACGGGCTTACGCGCCCGAGCTGTGCTCGTCGGCGAAATACTGGTTCGCACGGGAACCAAGATCGACAACCTTGACGCCGATGCCGTACGTGCTGTGATATTGGGCTCCCGCCCCGCCGCAACTCAAATCTCGCTGCTGAACCGGTTCCACATGATGTTCGACGTCGAGCAAGTGCAGGACATCCTGCAGTCAATGCCCTCACCGCTTCCTGAGATCAAACCGGGTTGGGGGGCGCCGAGACTTGCAAACACACAGGTAAACGTCGATTTCGTAACATGGTTGAAGTCACGGAAAATCATATCGTCTTGGAGCAAGGTCAAGGGCGTCTTCGGCGACGGTATTCGGATCTATCTGTTCAGGAAATAGGCTGCAGACGAACAAGCCTTGGGGGCCTCACGTTGTGGAGTTCCAACACTCAGCTGCCGCGCAGCGAGGATCGCATTCCGGCGGAGTAGCTGGCGCACTGGAATCATCCTCGTGTTCTCCAAAAAACGGAGGGAAAATAGATCCCAAGCAACCTTCCCTCCAGTCGCAATACTCAACGCATGCCACCCGGTCGGTGAATCCGATGCTTCATATCGGAACCAAAACCCGCCATTTGGTGACTTTTATGGGTGCATTTACACAAACAGGGGTGGCTGTGGCTCACGGCTCCAGCTCGCTGTCCCAGTAGAGATAGTCGAGCCAGCTTTCGTGCAGATAGTTCGGCGGGAAGGCGCGGCCGTTGTTGTGGAGGTCCTGCACAGTCGGCTGAAAGGGCTTGTGGGCGGGGATCATGCTGGCCTGTTTGGGAAGGCGCGAACCTTTTTTAGATTGCAGGGCGAGCAGGCGGCAACCACGTTCTCCCAGGTGGTCTGGCCGCCGCGGCAGCGCGGGATCACATGGTCGAAGGTCAGTTCTTCATGGGTGCCGCAATACTGGCACTGAAACCGGTCCCGAAGAAATACGTTGAAACGGGTAAAGGCCGGGTTACGTGAAGGCTTGATATAGGTTTTCAGACAGACAACGCTTGGCAGCCGCATGGAAAAGCTGGGCGAGGACACAGCCTGATCATACTCGGCGATGATGTTCACACGATCAAGGAAGACGGCCTTGACCGTGTCCTGCCAGGACCATAGCGACAAGGGGTAATAGCTCAGTGGCCTGTAATCAGCATTCAGCACGAGTGCCGGCAAGGCCTGCGGCGAGACTGCAATCGTCAAGTTGCTCTCCTGATCGATTCGGCATCCTTTCTCTGTATATTAGGCTTGTTGTTACAGCATTGTGAAGCCTGTTAAATCGAGGCCATAAATGCAGTGTGCAAAGCCGCCACAATTCTTCAGCTAACAGGTAGAACTTCTTTTTCATGGCTTTGGCGTAATACGCCCAGAGAATGCGTGCCGCGACCGCCCGATATGGGCGCCAGTCGCCAGCGCGTGTGCGCAGTGACTTCTGGTCCGGTCGTTCCTGAAGGCCGAAAGCGTGTGCAGCCGCCGCGCGCAGCGCCAGATCGCCAGCCGGGAAGATGTCGATGTGGCCTGCCGAAAACATCAGATAGACTTCAGCCGTCCATGGCCCGATGCCGCGATATGCGACAAGCGCGGCGATTGCTTCCTCGCTCGGCAGTTCGGCAACACGGTTGAGATCGAGATCGCCGCGGGCGATCGCAAAGGCAACCGCCTCAAGGCTTGCCTGCTTGGCGCGGGTGAGCCCGAGGCCGCCGCGCGCTTCAGGCGAGAGCGCAAGATAGGTATCTGCTGTCAGTGGGTCACAGGCTGTTGTCAGCCGGGCAAAGATCGCCGCAGCTGCCTGTTTGGAAATCAGCTGGCCGACCACGACCTCGGAAAGGCCTTCGAAACCGCCCGGCCGCAGCCTGAGCGGGATTGCGCCACATTTGGCCACGATCCTTGCCATCGCGGGCGTGCTTTCGCATAACCCTTGCACGGCACTATCAAGATCGGCGGCATTGCGCAGGCGCTTCATCGGCCTTACCCCTTTCGTGAATTCTGGACACGGATTGTCATCGCATGAATTTGAACATTGCTCGACCCGTTTTCCGCTTTGCCCCGAGCCCGAACGGCCGGCTTCATCTGGGCCATGCGCTTTCGGCGCTTGAAAACCAGCAGCGGGCACAAGCGGTTGATGGCAGGCTGCTGCTCAGGGTCGAGGATATCGACCGCGCCCGCTGTACACCGGAGCTGGAGGCAGGTGTTGTTGAAGACCTTACATGGCTCGGCGTCAGCTTTGACGGGACTGTTTTTCGCCAGTCGGAGCATTTCGCCGACTACCAGTCCATGCTGCAAAGCCTGATCGACCGCGCGCTCGCTTATCCGGCCTTCATGACCCGCAGCGAAGTGAAAAGGCATGTCGGCGAAAGCGAAGGGCAGGGGAGGGCATGGCCCCGCGATCCGGATGGCGCGCCGCTCTATCCCGATCGCGATCGGCGGCTGGATTTACTGCGGCGACAGGAGTTGCTGGGTTCGGGCATGCGGCATGCCTGGCGGCTCGACATGGAGGCGGCGATCAAGGCTGTTGGCAGGCCGCTTTTCTGGCGGGAACAAACCGGCGACGGTGTTGTCGGCATAGAAGCCGAACCGAACGTTTGGGGCGACATCGTGCTGTCGCGCTCGGATGCGCCTTCAAGCTATCATCTGTCGGTTGTCACTGACGATGCCGCACAGGGAGTGACCCATGTCGTGCGCGGCATCGATCTTTACCACGCAACCTCTGTCCAGCGGCTACTACAGGAGCTTCTTGGCTTGCCCGCGCCCGTCTATCACCACCACAGGTTGATGCTGGGCGATGACGGGCGCAAGCTTTCCAAATCGAACCGGGACACGGCACTTGCCGAACTGCGCGCTAGCGGCGTGTCACCCGCCGATATTCGGGTCCTTTGCGGTTTCTGAATGCTTTGCCGCGCGGGCATGGTGGCGGCTCCACGGGGCGTGTTTGATGACCTTGTATTTCAAAAGAGCGGCATTCACCTCCGCCCCCAAAAGCAGGATCACGCCGATCGAATAGAGAAACACCAGCAGGATCATCGGCGTCGCAAGACCGGCATAGGTGGCGCTGTACTGCGCGAAAGTGCCGAGATAATAGGCGAAGCCCGATGCAAACAGCGACCAGACCACCAGCGTCAGAATGACGCCCGGTAGCACATCGACAAGCCGGCGGCGACCGGCCGCCAGAAACAGATGGGCAATAACGAGCCCGAACATCAAAAACAGGAATGTGCCGAACAGGCGGGCGTTGGACAGCACTTCGAGGGCTTCTTCCAGCCAGGGAAACCAGCGCTCGGCGAAGTGTAGTGCGACCGGCACCACCACGAACATGATGCTGAGAAAGGCAAAGATGATCGATGCCAGAAGCACAAACCCCAGACTGCGGATTCTGAGCCACCACCATGTCCGCGTTTCCTCAACCCGGTAGGCACGGTTGAGTGACAGCCGGACGGCCTCAACTCCGTTGGAGGCGAAATAGGCCGCCGCCAGCACCGAAACGGTCAAAAGCCCGCCACGCGGTACCGTCAGAACCTCGCGGATCTGGTTCGCAACCGGCTCGGCAATCGCTTCCGGCCAGGCTCCGACGATGAAGTTGATGGCGACATTGGCGAATTCGTCGGCACCAAGAAAACCGGCAAGCGTGGTGCCGAAGATCAGGAAGGGAAACAGCGCCAGCAGGGTCGAAAGCGCGACATGGCTGGCCATGGCCCAGCCGTCATCCTCGCTGAAGTGATAGAGCGCGTCGTAGGCGACCTTGAACGTCATCCGGATCGGCGTCTTCATCATGTCTCCCAATGGCGGTTGTTGTGTCAGAGTATTTGTAGCGCACCCGGCACCCTTATATAGGACTGAGATCGTTTTGATGTACGGGGGAGAAGCAATTGGCCGAGAAATCCACGATAATCGTCACCGGCTGTTCAAGCGGCATCGGCGCTTTCTGCGCTCGCGCACTGAAGGATGAGGGCTGGCGGGTGTTTGCCACAGCGCGCCGTGAACAGGATCTCGCAGCACTTGCCGCCGATGGCCTTGAGGCGCTTTATCTGGATTACACCGACGAGGCCTCGATTACCGCCCTGGTCGAAACCGTGCTTCAGCGCACCGGCGGCACACTTGATGCGCTGTTCAACAACGGCGCCTATGGCCAGACCGGCGCGGTGGAAGATGTGTCAACCGATGTGTTGCGGGCCCAGTTCGAGGCCAATGTCTTTGGCTGGCACGAATTGACCCGGCAGATCGTACCGGTCATGCGTGCGCAGGGGCACGGCCGTATCGTCCAGTGTTCCTCGATCCTGGGGCTTTTACCCTATCGTTTTCGCGGACCTTATTCGGCCTCGAAATACGCATTGGAAGCCCTTTCGCTGACATTGCGCATGGAACTTGAGGGCAGCGGTATTTTCGTCAGCCTGATCGAGCCGGGGCCGATAGCCTCGAAGTTTACCGCCAATGCGCTGAAACATATCAAGGCCAGTATCGACATCGAAGGGTCCGTGCATGCTGAGGATTACCGCAAACAGCTTGCCCGGCTTGACGGTTCCGGCCCGCCCAACCGCCACAAGCTGGAACCCGACGCCGTCCATGCCGTGTTGCTGAAAGCACTGACGGCCAAGCGGCCGAAGCCGCATTATCTGGTGACCACACCGGCAAAACAGGGCGCGATCCTGAAACGGCTGATGCCCGCCGACTGGTTTTATCGCCTGATGGGCCGCATGAGTTGAAGAGTAGCGGCAGCACGGGTGAGCTTTCCGTCACCCAGGCGATGTTACGGTCGACGCCGGCAATGGTTCACTTGTGGATTGGGACCGCGGTTGCTGGCGATTGCAGCTACCTCGTTTTGTCTGGCCCTTGCACGAACACATAATTTGTCGTCTGATGCGCTTTCCCTGCCGAAGCGGGAATGAAGGAGGAGAACCATGTCCAGCTTTTTCATATTCGTGACAATCATTTTCATGATGCTGGTCGTGTTCTTTCTGGTGCGCGGCCTGATCAACATGATGAAGGGCGGCAGCGGCGAATTCTCCAACAAGATGATGCAGGGGCGCGTTGCCTTTCAGGCGATCGCGATCGTCCTCATCATGTTCACCCTCTGGCTCCTCCAGTCCGGACACTGATTTATTTAAGCATGGTCAAACTCAACAAGATCTACACCCGCACCGGTGATGGCGGCACTACCGGGCTTGCCACAGGCCCGCGCCGCAACAAGTCCGATCTCAGGCTCAATGCCATCGGCGATGTCGATGAAACCAACGCCACCCTCGGCCTCGTGCGGCTTGAGGTGGATAGCGAAAGCGCGATGGCCGATGCTCTGAAGCGCATTCAGAATGACCTGTTCGACCTCGGTGCCGATCTGGCCACACCGGAGACCGATGAGGCGCTCTCCTATGAACCGCTGCGAATTGTGAGCGCGCAGGTCGCGTGGTTGGAGGGCGAGATCGACCGGCTGAATGCGGCGCTTTCGCCGCTCACCTCCTTCATTCTTCCCGGCGGCAGCCGGCTTGCCAGCGGCCTTCACATGGCCCGCACCGTCTGTCGGCGGGCAGAGCGCGCCATGGTGGCGCTTGGCGCCGAAGAACAGGTCGGAAAACCCGCGCTTTGCTATATCAATCGCCTTTCCGATTACCTTTTCGTAGCCGCCCGCCATGCCAATGACTGTGGCCGCGCCGACATTTTGTGGGTGCCGGGAAAAAACCGGTGATTTCCCGAAAAATACGTGGTTTCGGGCAATGATTCTTTGTCAAAACAGGCAAATGAAATTATTCATGTCGCCCATTGGCAAGCGAGCGCGGTCGAAAGGCCGCAATCTCACCCTAGGCCGGGATGCCCGTTCCGGCTCCAAATGTCTCGATTGAGGCCGTCTGGCCCTGATCCAGGAGGTAGAAGATGAAGGTTCTGGTCCCGGTAAAGCGGGTTGTCGACTACAACGTCAAGATTCGCGTCAAACCGGATGGCACCGGCGTTGAACTCGCCAATGTGAAAATGTCGATGAACCCGTTCGACGAGATCGCGGTTGAAGAAGCCCTCAGGCTGAAGGAAGCAGGTATCGCCACCGAAGTGGTTGCCGTTTCCATCGGCCCGGCCAAGGCGGAAGAAACCATCCGTACAGCGCTCGCCATGGGCGCTGACCGAGGCATCCTGATCGCCACCGACGGGACCGTCGAGCCGCTTGCCGTTGCAAAGCTGCTGAAAAAGGTGGCCGAAGCGGAACAGCCCGGCCTGATCATCCTCGGCAAGCAGGCGATCGACGATGACAGCAACCAGACCGGCCAGATGCTGTCGGCGCTGCTTGGCTGGAGCCAGGCCACCTATGCGTCCAAGCTTGAAGTCGGCGAAAGTGAAGTCACCGTCACCCGCGAGATCGATGGCGGACTACAGACCATCACCGTCAAGCTTCCCGCGATCATCACCACGGATCTGCGCCTCAACGAGCCGCGCTATGCTTCGCTGCCGAACATCATGAAGGCCAAGAAAAAGCCGGTCGACAAGAAGACGCCCGAGGACTTTGGCGTCGATATCGCCCGTCGTCTGGAAGTGCTTAAGACCGAGGAGCCGGACGCCCGCAAGGCAGGCATCAAGGTGGCCAGTGCCGCCGAATTGGTCGACAAGCTGAAAAACGAAGCTGGCGTGCTGTAAGGGGATATCGAGACCATGACCATTCTTCTCATTGCAGAACATGACGGCGCGGCCGTTTCCGACCAGACCGCCAAAGCTGCAACCGCTGCCGCCCAGATTGGCGGAGACATTCATGTGCTGGTCGCCGGCAAGGGCTGCGCGGCGGCGTCTGACGACGCCGCAAAGATCGATGGCGTTTCCAGGGTGCTGCTTGCAGAAAGCGACACCCTTGCCGAAAGCCTGGCCGAGCCGCTTTCCGCCACCATTCTCGGTCTTGCCGAAAGCTATGACGTGATCATGGCTGCGGCGACCTCCACCGGCAAGAACGTGCTGCCGCGTGTGGCAGCACTTCTGGACGTGATGCAGATCTCAGAGATTACCGACGTCATCGCGCCCGATACCTTCAAACGCCCGACCTATGCCGGAAATGCGATTGAAACGGTCAAATCCCACGACGCCAGGAAGGTTATTTCCGTGCGAACCGCCGGTTTTGAGGCCGCCGGCATGAGCGGTGCGGCAACTGTCGAAACGGTGGGCGCCGCCGCTGACCCCGGCCTTTCAACGTTCGTGAAGAACGAGATCGCGAAATCTGAGCGCCCGGAGCTGACCTCGGCAAAGATCATCATTTCGGGTGGTCGCGCATTGGGGTCTTCGGAGAAATTCCGGGCGGTGATCCTGCCGGTGGCCGACAAGCTGGGCGCCGCCGTCGGTGCCTCGCGCGCCGCTGTCGATGCCGGTTACGCGCCGAATGACTGGCAGGTGGGCCAGACCGGCAAGGTGGTCGCGCCGGATCTCTACATCGCCTGCGGCATTTCCGGTGCCATCCAGCATCTGGCCGGCATGAAGGATTCGAAGGTCATCGTCGCCATCAACAAGGACGAGGAGGCCCCGATCTTCCAGGTGGCCGATTACGGTCTTGTCGGCGATCTGTTCGAAATCCTGCCGGAGCTTGAAAAGGCGCTTTAGCGCACCTCGCACCGGTCTTTTGTCAAAGGGCCGGTGCGGCGAAGGAAGGACATCATGCCGCAGACCCGCCTGAGCGTTCAGACCCATGGGCAAGGCCTTTACGAATTTACCGACGAAGCCTGCCGTTTTGTGCGCGGCAATAGCGACAGCGAGGGGCTGTTGACCGTGTTCGTGCGGCACACCTCTTGTTCGCTGTTGATCCAGGAAAATGCCGACCCGGACGTCAAGCGCGACCTTTCGGCCTATTTTTCGCGGCTTGCCCCGCGCGCCGATGACCCCGCCATGAGCTATCTGGTGCACCGTCTGGAAGGACCAGACGACATGCCGGCGCATATCAAAACGGCGCTGACGCAGGTTTCGCTGTCCGTGCCGGTGGCAGATGGCAGGCCCGTTCTCGGCACCTGGCAGGGGCTTTATCTGTTTGAACACCGCGACCGCCCGCACCGCCGCGAGATTGTGCTGCATCTTTCTGCGTAGCAAAGAAAATGCCGGCCTCCCGAACGGGAAACCGGCATGGCCTGTAGTCTTCGGATTATTCCTGCTCGATTGCCAGCGTCATGTTGACGGTGATCGAGTATGTGTTTTCGCCGGCAGCAATCGGCGGCGCCCCTTCGGCCTTTGCCATCATCATGTCGGAGCGAGCAAACATCATCGGCTGAGGCATCGAACTCTGCTCTGAGATTGACAGCACGTCACCGACAGAAACACCGGCAGCTTCGGCAAGTGTTTTGGCCTTGGCAAGAGCGTTGGCCACAGCCTCGCGCCGGGCTTCGTCTTCAGCAGCCGACGGATCGCTGTTTGAAAGCGCGATGCCGCCGCCGGCATTGACCCCGAGTTCGACTGCGCGGTCCAGAACGGCGCCAAGCTTTGCAAGGTCGCGCACCTTCACGCTGAGCGCGTTTCGCACCTCATAACCGACGATCTGGCTCTCTGTCGAGCCGTCGGAGGCCTTGACCTGCTGATAGCGCGGGCTGACGGAGAAATTGGCGGTCTGGATATCTTTTTCGGCAATTCCGTCCTCCTTCAGTGCAGCGATCACCTTCTGCATGGCGGTCGAATTGTCGGTCATGGCGGTGGCGGTGTCGTCAGCCTGGCTGACAACGGCAAGCGAGACGGTTGCCATGTCCGGCACCAGCGTTGCATCGCCGTCTGCCGAAATGGAAATGGTCGCCGGGTTGTCCGCCGACTGGGCAAGCGCTGCGCCGCCTGCGAGCGGAAGCGCGAAGAAAAGCCCGGCGGCTGCGATGCGAACCGGAAGATTGGCCATGAGAAGTCCCTCCTTGAGAATGCCTGAAGCACTAATGTGCGGCAATTGTGAAGCCAATGCGGCAAGACTTGCCGCGCACAAGATTTTGGGGTAGTCGGAGTGACCGCGCAAGGAGCCATTGCCAGCGCGGCTCCGGCATAACACCTGTCCGACAGGGCATCCGGACGGGCCTGTAGCTCAATGGTTAGAGCCGGCGGCTCATAACCGCTTGGTTGGGGGTTCGAGTCCCTCCAGGCCCACCACCCTTGAGTTTTGATTGTTGTTGTCGTCCGACACGGAAACGCCGACTTTGCGACTGTAGCGTGTGTAGCGTGACGCGTGTAGCGTGACGCGCGGTTTTGCAATTTTGACAGCTGGTTTTGCAGCAATCGATTTTTCGCATTCGATCTCGTAAGCTTCAAAAATGAGATTGAAAGGGAGCGACAATGAAGACGTTCGGTACGCAGATCTATAACGCCGTCCGGTGCGGAAAATTGAGTCAGCCCTTTTCTGCGGCAACGGTAAAAATTGCCTGCCCCGGTTGGGCACCGCGAACCTATCACACGTTCCTATCAAAGCACGCCCGCGGTAATCCGGATCGTAATACAGAGCTTTTTATTCGGGTAGCTCGTGGCTCTTACACAACAATACCCACCATCAGGTTCTAGAACAGGAGACTCGTGTAGCGCGCGAAATCGGATGGCGCCGCGCGCAACATCTACTGGCAGCAGAGCTACCCACCTCTGAAAATGCTATTCCATGGCGATCACGCTGCTTCACCGAGGTATATCAGTTCGCTATTGGGATGCCAGTCGGTCAGCCGATTGGCCTGGGGCAGTGAATTAAATGCGGCTAGACGACAAAAAGTGGTATTTTCAGCAAGCAACTGAATTTACCGGATTGGGGGAGTCATCAATGAGCGAAGAAGCCGAGTCAGCGAAGGAAATAGCGAAGGCTCTTCAGGAGGGGTTCAAGCTGGCAACACAAACAGGTTCGCAAATAGGAAACGCTAACTCCTATTTGGCAGAAATATTTGATAATCGTATTCGTTATCTGTCAGGCGATGGCCCGGTTCGAGCCGCTGAGTTTGAGATCAGAAACATCATTAACGGTCGAGACAGGATACTGCGATTGCTCAAGAAGCGCGGGATAGATGAGTCTTATCTGAAGCTCGAAGAGCGAGAATTCTTCCGCATCGTAAAGCCAGTAGCACTCGAAGATGACCCGGATGTTCAAGAACTCTGGGCCGAGTATGTCGTCAATGCGATGGACCCAAACATATTGGATATTGGGATAACACAAATCATAACAAACGTGATCGCAGCACTAGAGCCGGTTGATTTGCCGATCCTTCGATATCTTTTTCAAGATGGTCTTCTGGAATTGCGGAGCGATGAGGTGGAGCTCAGCAGTGCAAGCTTCGACATCGCTGAAAGATCGCTTTCATTTACGATGGCAAGGTTTCAGGCTCTCGGGCTGTTTTCCCATGAAAATAACGCCTCAATGGTTTTTGCTACATCAGATGAAGTTAGCGTTGCCTGCAACGTGACCGTCCAAACGGATCTCGGAGACTTTCGGGCCACCGCTTTGCTTCTGTTATTCAGAGATTCCGTGAAGGAACCGAACGGCAATTAGGCGTCAAGAAATGAGTGTTTAGCCCGCCCCAATCAGAGGCGGGCTTTGTGCCTTCAATCCAGCGGCACGACCCTATGAATGGCCCGTGCCGCCGCCAGCAGCGATGCCAGCCGCTCGCTCTCGTGGTGGCCGAAGACGAGCAATCGGCGCGCCTCTTTCCGCCAGGCGTGAATCAGTTTTGCTGCCACCGGCCCTATTTGGCCGCCGCGCGTAAAGTCTTTGCTGGCGTCATGATCTCCAACGGTAGACAACAGATCTTAGACGATGCCAACGTCGCGATACCTCCGGCGGTAGAAGATAGCCAAGGATGAAGCCGAGGCCGGCGCAGATGTACATCCCGTTGAAGGCGCCAAACGCCCCTGCGATGCCTATTCCTGCGCCCAAAAATCCGCCAATCAGCAACCCGACTATCCCCCAGAAAATCTGTTGCCGCATGTGTTACGCCTCCACCTAGAACCGACATCGATTTAGATTCTTCTAAAACAGTGGAGTTGGTCAACTGCGAACGGGCAAAATCAGCATCGATCAACCCCGTTCCATTTATGCGAACGACGTTTCGACTGGCGTTATGATGACCTCCTTCACGCCCTTCCCATTCCCCTCACCGATCGAATAGGTGCAGTCGACCTCCTCGATGTCGAACCGTGAGAAGGTTTCGAAGACGCCTTGAACCGCGTTCAAAGACAGGATGAAAGTGCCTTTAAGCCCGTCCAGGACGCCCGCCATCGTCTCGAAATCCTCCCGGCCGAAGACGCCGGCGCCATAATCGGCCTCGTTTCCCCAATAGGGCGGATCGAGATAGAACAGCATGCCCGGCCGGTCATAGCGGCGGACGAAGTCCTGCCAGGGCAGGCATTCGATGACGACGCCGGCAAGGCGCTCATGGATATCCTCCAGCGTCGAGGCGAGCTTGACCAGGTTGAAGCGCGCGCCGGTGGTCTTGCTGACGCCGAAGTTGCGGCCGGAGACCTTGCCACCGAAGGCCAGACGCTGAAGATAAAGGAAGCGGGCGGCGCGTTCGAGATCGGTTAGCGTCGTGGGATCGGTTTTCATCAGTCGCTCGAATTCGCGGCGGCCGGAGATCTGGAAGCGGAGCGTATCCATGAACTGCGGAAAATGCCGCTGCAGGATGCGGAAGAAGTTGGCGACATCGCCGCTGATGTCGTTGATCACCTCCGTCTTCGGCTGGCGATCGCGGCGCAGGAACACGCCGCCCATGCCGACGAAGGGCTCGGCATAGCCGTCATGCGGGATCGCGTTGATCTTGCGGATTACGGTCTTCGACAGGATGCGCTTGCCGCCGATGTAACCGGCGGCGGGAACGGCCGGTGTGACCGGGCGCTGATTTACCATTTCAAATATCTCACGACTCAGCCACATTCACGCCGCCCCTAAGGGGGGCGGGTGTGGCAGTTATCGTAATGTGCTGCCCGGCGGGTCTGGTCGCCAAACTAAGACCCCGCCGCGCCAGAGCCGTGAGGCCCTGGCCACCTGCCGTTGATACCGCTTACGCTGCAATCAGCGCTGCGATGCGAGGTTGCGTCAGTTCAAAGTCGATTGAGACTGTATCGGCAAAATCGCGCGCGCCTTCAATGTCAAGTTGACACGCCATCGCCTGCCAAAAGGTCCCGTACATCCCATAATTCGGGTAAGTAGGATGGCGCCCGACAGTGAAAGTGTCACCGACTGTTGGGCTACCCCACCCCGCCGTGTCATTTGTGACGCGCTCCTGAATGATGACGCCGTTTCGAAACACTTTTTGTGTCATGGTTCCGTCACCATGACGGTGAATTTCGAAGCCGATTTGTTCCAGTGCGCCGCTCTTGAGAGCACTTTCCAGCAGGAATATATTGCTCCAAGTGCTGGCGCCTCTGCAGCGTAATTCGACGTTGTCAATCACGCCGCCATTATAAATGGTACGAACCAGGAACTGCTCGGTGCCGCCGAAATAGGTACCAAAAACCGAGTTGTTAAACACCGATCCGGTCACAGCGTCCGGTTTGTCATCGCTGGTAACCCAGAAAATCCAACCAAGATGGGTATCGCTGGACGTTGGAAAGAAACCAGCCGGCATATTGATCCTGTGATCGTCGGATGAGAGCACTACTCCCCCTTTGGAGTACAGGAGGTCTTGCGCAACGGTGGCGGCACCATCTGCCCATCCGTCTTCTGTTCGAGCGTTGTTTTTCGGCCCCTGACCTCCGCTGATCGTCGCCCCCTCGGCAGGCAGTGATCCGCCCCAGGCCCAGACCGACGTTGTGTCGATAAATGCCCGCGTCCCGACATCCATTGCCTTATATGGATAGACGACTTCACCGAGACCGGGTGTATTGATCTGCATTACAAGATTGCTCATGCCAGTGTTCCTTTGGTCGTAATGAAATTATCAAATGCAGTGGCGACTACGGCCTTTCCTGCATCATTGGGGTGGATCCCGTCGCCTTGCATCAAGGTTGACGGCGGTACCTGGTTTGCAACATCCGTCACGTCCTGCGGCGTCTCGGGGTCATAAGCCGCCAATAGCAGGGGCAGTAGATCAAGCGTGTTGTTCGGCCATCGCACGAGCATTTTGTCGACCAACCGCGCGCGCGTCATCCACGCCGAGGACGTGCTGGTTTCGGACCTCGTCGGAAAGTACGGCGCAAAAACGAAGCGTCTGGTGAGTGTCTGCATCCAATCAAACGCAGCTTCGTAGTGGCGGAAAATGTCGTCTATCTCGGCCGCATCGTTTCGACCCATCATGACGATATGCGTCATTTCCGGCGCTGCTGTGATCAGCATAGTTTCGTCCGCAGGGTCGTTGTCTGCGGTGGCCGAGTAGCCCCACTTAAATTCTGCCGTCGATCCCGTGATCGTCAACCCAGCCGACGCACGTGTGAAGGAAACAACGCCGCCGATACTAGATAATGTGCCCCAAATGCCGGAGAGGTAGCCTTGAACAGATGCGTTGACCCCGGCATACTTCCTTAAGGGATCGCCCGGCCCGGAACGGGTTAACAGCACGCTTCCACTCGCCGGGATTGCGCCACCATCAACACTATAATAGTTCTTGAGCGCGCCCATCCTGCTCACGATCGCAAGTGACGTGTCGGCAGACCGCCCGAAATTATAAAAGGTGTTCGTGGTTCCGGCCGCTGCCAGATAGCTCATCCAGCCTTGTGCAGTAATTGAATCGCCCCAGCATGCAAGCTTTCGCACTGGCCTGACAGCATGTTCTTCAGGCGCAGAGAGACCGCTGTAATACTGGCCGCCTGGCGCTCCTATCGCATTGTCCGGCGCGGTCCATAGAACATGCCCACGCCCGTCATACTGTAGACCGCTCGCGTCTGATCCAGCCGATGACAAGCGCTTGCGCTGACCAGACGCAGGGGCCTCGATAAAGACAGCGGCCTCTCCGCCGTCATCATCGATATAGGCGATCGGGACAGCATCGTCCTCAGCGACGGCAACGCTCACCTCCGGCTCGTTACCTATGATGTATCTATAATCGCTGCCGATCCAGACGGCCGCATATCCACAGCGCTCGTAGCGTCCGGCGAAATTGAGTGGAACCGGCAAACTCAGGTCGACCGCCGCCTCGGCATCTTCTTTCTTCTGCGCTCCCGCGATCAGCGTATCGTCAGAACCCAGCAAAACCGCTGCATAGCCTGACCGTTCGTATCGTCCATCCGTCCTGAAGGTAATGCCGTTGAGTTTTCCTATTTCATGTGGTCCGGAGTGCGTAACGACCCCATCAATAATAGATCGGATCAGCCTCCAGTCGCTTCCCAATTCAGCGAAATCGTAGCCGCTGCGCTCGTGGCGCTCGTCTTCATAGACACGATTTTTGCTTCCGGACACAGCCTGCCGATTGGCAATCTCGCCGTCAATATCGGCCTGCAATAGCGCGTCGGCCGAGGCGCGCGTCGTTTCGTCCGCCTTTGCGTCCAGCGCGGATTGCGTGGCCGCGTTCAAGGGCAGGTCGCCGATCCGGGCCCACCCGCCTGTTCCGACTGCGCCGGCTTTCTTGTATGTTCCCCGGAACACAACTGTCGCGTCGCCCCATACCGAGGCTATTGCACCGGCTGGCCAGGCTAGGTCGGCGAAAAGTTCAGCGCGCGCCTCATAGGTCGGGCCGGCCGACGCTTTGAACAGCGCAATCAGCCTGTCACCCGAGATTACGCCGGTGTTGCCGTCATAATTGCCGATGAGCTGATCAATCAGTTCAAGATTGTCGAGATCGTTGGTCTTGAGTCCGTTCATGTCATGCCACCTGTTACACAATCGTTACGGTGAATGGTCCGCTGACCGGTCCGGCCGAGCCGGTCTCGTTCAGAGGTTCGATGTAATAGTCGTAGATCCCCTGTCCGATCGATGCGCCGCTCTCTTCGAACAACACCACGTCATCGATCGCGCCATCGAAGTCGGCCGAGGCGGCAAGCGCCAACGCGTTGTTTCCAGAGACGGCCCGGATGCGGTCGAGGTGATAACCGTTGGCGGATCTGGCCGTGCCGGTTGCGGTTGATCCGCCTGCAAGCTGCGGCGTCACCGATCCGGCCGACCGGCCGGAGATCGCAAACGCCATCCGGTAGTATTTGCCGGCTGTCAGCGTCATGGCCTGGCTGATCAGGTCGGCAGTTCCGGCCGTATGCGTCGCTTTACCGCCGGAGATCGACCAGCCGCCTTCCGGCGACCAGGTGTCAGCACTTGAGAATGCGCCGTTGTTGATCAGGCTTGCGCGTGTCGTATCGCCATCAGCCAGATTGATAGAGCTTGATGGCACGACAGCAACAGGTGCGCCGGTGCGATGGATATCACGATCGAGAGTGCCACCTGCCGGCACGCGATAAAGCTGAAGCGCGGCCGTGGCCTCATCGGCCGTCGTGACCAGCGAGACTCGCGCAAAGCCGAGACCTCCGGCGGCCGTGATCGAACCTGTGTTGAGCGCTCCTGGAATGACAGGGTCGTTTGCGCCGATGGTAACGGCAACTGTGCCGCTCGCAGCCCCTTCAGTGCCACCGCCACCGATCGCATAAACACGGATGTCGACGGTCTGGCCCTTTGCATATCCGACGATCGCTGCGCCGCCATTGGCTACGGGAATGCTGAAGTTTGCCCATCCGCCGCCGGAAAGGCGGTGCTCGATCCGGTAGCTTGAAAGCGTTGCGGCCGATCCACCGCCAGGCGCGATCAGGATGGCGAGGCCGTTTTCGCTGTCGGTCCCCGCAAGTCCGGAATAAACCTGCGAAATGCGCGGTGCGGCCGGGGAGACCTCGTAGTTCGCGATTTCGCCACCGACACGGCCGTCCCAGGCGGGCGGCACTTCGGCATCCGTCAGGTCATCGATAACCGGGCTGGCATCGATCATATGGATGGTCGCGGCAAAGTCCTGTCCCGGCTCTATGCCCTTTACTTTCATGAGCGAGGAGACCGTGTCCATTTCGCCGAAGTGGATCAGTTCGCCGATCTTCGGCAGCGTCGATGCGTCTTCCACAATCAGCGTCTTCCATCGACCTGCGCCGGTCTCGACCTGGCGTACCAGCGAGGTGCCAATCTCATCCTCGCTATTGGCAAAGACCCGGAACCGGATTGCATAGGTCTTGCCTGCCTCCATCGTGACGATGTCATCAAGCACGACGATCGCACCCTGAACCGCGCGGACGCGAGCCGAGATCTGCGTGCGCGTCAAAACGTCAGAGGACAGCGCGACGAGGTCGCCGCGCGTTGCCACACGCGCCGCGCCCGATTGCATGGCGCGATAGCTGTCCGGCCGGTAGATCAGCTCGTACTGGCGCCGGCGCGCCTCCCGCCAGATCTCGGCCGGATCGGTTTTGCCCGGCATCTCGATCTGTTCGGTCCGGTCGATCGGACCTGTATGGCCCGGCCAGGGCACGATCCGCTCTGCGGGCTTGTGGTCGTTCGTCGCATCGAAAAACGGGACGCGGAAGGCATGCGGCGGCTCGAAATAGGTCCGCGACCATTGGAAGTCCGAGGCGTTTCGCGGGCTGATATGATCGATCACCATATCGTCCGGGCGGTCGATCACCACCGTCCAGCGGACGCCGTCATGGCGCGGCGTCGCACGCCCGGCCGCACAGATGGCCAGCAGCATCTCGCCGAGGTTCTCGGCAGCATCATGCAGCCGGTCATATTTGAGACCCTTGGTCTGGCAGAACTGGTACCAGTCGTTGATCGCATCCATGTCGATCGACGCGGCAGACACCGGATAAGCATTGCAAGGCCCGGTGAGCGCTTTCACATAGGCTGCGGCCGGGTTGCTGGTGTTGGGCAGTTCGCCAGCCTCGGCAAGCCGGGTCGCCATGGCGTTGACATTGTCGAGCGCGCCGTTGAGCTGATAGGTCGCCTTGATCCGCATCGCCAGAAGGCAAAGCGGCTTATTGAAATTGACCGGGTATTCCGGCCGGATCGACTGCACGGCTGCAAGGGTGACGCGGTCGGAGATGCGGGTCGAGGTCTGCTCGTCCGTCATCCGGGTGACCTCGATCTCGTATTTGCCGCGTGCCGGAAAATCCCACATGTGCTGGCGGAAGAAGGTCTCGCGCTTGCCGGCGCTGATTTCGAGCGTGGCGACACCCTGCCAGTCCGGGCTTCCAACCGGGCGCTGGCGAATACGGACAGAGACCGTGCGCTGGCGCACCTCGCCGTTGTCGTCGACCTCGAACAGGCCGGACGGCATGGCGATGATCACCGAGGTGCTGGCGCTGTCGAGCGCGGTTGCCCGCGTCACCGGTTTTTCCTCGGCCGGCTGGCCCTCGATCACTTCGCCGGCATCGTCACGCGGCAGTGGCCGGACAAGCTCGATGCCGGTCGCTTCCTCGATGACCTGACGCGGATAAAGCGTGACCGGACCATCGCCGGCATATCCGGAACGGGTTTCGATCTCGACCTCGTCATATTCGTCGATCGACGTTTCGCCGATGCGGATATCCGAGAGCGACAGAGCGCCATAGCCGAACGTGAACAGCCCACGGACAAACTGCTCGTCGCCAACAATCTCGGTGTAGGTCGTGGCGGCAAAGACCGGCGCGACACGATGCGTGCCGAACAACATAGGCACCGGTTCGCTGTCGCCCGGCACCCGGTTGCGCCAGCCGGATACCTGAAACGTGTTGCGCTTCTCACCGTCATTGTTGTTGGCCTGCGGCGGCGGGATCAGTGCGTTGATCGCAAGCGATGCAATCGCCGTCAGTCCGGCCGTGATCAGGCCCTTGACCAGCCCGAAACCAGCCGATGCCGCCGTAAAGCCGAATGCGCCCGCAATG
This sequence comes from Martelella sp. K41-7, assembly GCF_055808365.1. Taxonomy (NCBI): domain Bacteria; kingdom Pseudomonadati; phylum Pseudomonadota; class Alphaproteobacteria; order Hyphomicrobiales; family Aurantimonadaceae; genus Martelella; species Martelella sp. K41-7. The sequence goes on along the minus strand of NZ_CM147867.1, from coordinate 2,750,243 downwards.
GCCGGTGCCAGGGCAAAGGCAGCGATTGACACGACAACCATCAGGATCGAGCGCACAGCGTTTTTGCCCGGCACCACCCGGATGACGACACGTACACCGGCTTTCGGGCGAACCTGTTTCCAGAATTGCTGCGGAACCGGCATCATGCTTTCGGCCGAGACGAGCGTGACGCGCAGATGCTTGCGGTCGATGACGGCCAGCGAAGGCAGACCGATCGTGATCATGTCATCGATCGTGGCCCCGGCCGGCACGGTCATGTCCAGGCGCGCGGATCCGGGATCGATGACCGGCGCTGTGGTGAGCTGGACAAGACCGTTCATGCCATCAGCCTTTCGTGCCGATAGATGCCGCGCAGCCGCTGTTTCCAGGACGGCATGCCGTAGCATTCGACGCGCGCACCGGTCTCGGCCATGTGCAGCATCCAGTTCGGGCGCACCACAATGCCGATATGCGAGGTCACCTGACCGCGCCGGAACAGCACCACGTCCATGGCTTGCGGTTCGCCCTGGCGGTGCCATGTGCTGGATGCGGCCGCCGTGCCGATCAGGCCTTCGATCTCGGCGCGTTCATCGGTCGAGTTATAGGCGTGGCGATAGGTGGGCAGCGCGATCTTCAACTCACGGGCATAGACCAGGTGGATAAGCCCCCAGCAATCGCAGCCGGCAGCATCACGGCCAAGGTCACAAAACGGAATGCCAAGATATCTGTCGGACCAGCTCATCGATAAATCCCCGGAAATCTGTCTTTGGTGAAGCGGTCCATCGGTACGCGCTCGTCCTCGATCGGACGGCGGCCGATGGCGATCCGGACCTCGCCAGCATCGCCGTCGGCGGAGACGAGCTTCATGTCTCGGTATTCGACCTCGACAAGGTCAGGAGAACCGACCAGCACCACGGCCATGTGCACCGTCGCGTAGTCGACAAAAGAACGCAGCACCGAGGCGATTTCGTTGTCGACGTTTTCGAGCACCAGCGTTGCTGCCGCCGGCGCATCCTCCATATCGCCGGGCACTTCAGCGCTCGCCAGAACGAAGAGATACGGATCAACCACCGGGTTTGCGCCGTTCCAGATCGACCGCGTGCCATAGATCAGCGGTTCAGCGGAAATACGCTCGGTCGGGTCCGTTGAAAGACGGATCGGTTCCGGCAACAGGGCGTGCTCGAACACGAACAGCGCGACCTCGATGTCGCCGCCGGTCTCGGCATCGAATGCGGTTCTGGCGTTAAAGCTGACACGTCTCATGGCATCACCGTCACGTTAAACGCGATCTTGAAGCGGATGCCTCTGACGGTTTCGCTCGGAACCGGCTTGCCGAACAGGCAGAGCCAGCGCGCGGCCATCAGAAGCGGCGTGCCATCATGCATCAGAAGCGGTTGGCCATCCGGCATCAGAAGCGGCCAGCCATCGGTCGTCGGATCCGGCATCCAGAACAGGCTCGAACCGAAGTCCGCATTGTCCTCGTAAAACCGGTCAAAGACAGCCTTCTGGCTGCGGTCGACATCAATGGTCAGCGAAACGCTTTTGCTCACCGATGACCAGCGCCGTTTCCAACCGCGAGGGCCGGTATCGCGTGGACGCTCACCACGCGGATCATCGATCTGACGCTGATAGCCATCGCGGTCGGGTTTCGGGAGTTCGGACGGCCAGGTGAGGATCGTCATCGTGCCACTCCCAGCTTTCGAACGCCGTAACTCTCGCGCATGACTTTCCGGGCTTTGCCGTCACGCGCACTCAAACCGTCGGCAGTCATATCGGACAGCACCATGCGGTAGGATCTGCGGCCCTGCGCATCGGTCGTTTCCTCGACTTCGCCGGTCACCGGAGCAGAAGAATTGTTAATGACCTGGATCATCGGGCGCATATCCGCCGTCGCGCCGGCATTGCTGTTGCCGGCCTGCGGCCAGTAGGCCGGGCCGGTTTCGATAGCGCCGCCTGAAGCGTAGCGACCGAACGGACGCCCGCTGTTAATGGCTTCGAGGATTGGTCGATGCTTTGCCGTCGCTTGGGCGTTGACCATGAATTCGCCATTGGATGCCCAGATCGGCACCATGTCATCGCGCGGACCGCCAGGACCAACAATCGGACCACCTTCTGCATAAAGTCCCGTCCATGCCCCTGACGCCACGGTCGCCTGGGCGATCTGCAACTGCGATCCGCCGCCGATGCCGCCAAAGAGGCTGCCAAGCCAGCCAAACAGACCGCCACCACCACCGGAAGCGCCGCCGATCTGGACATTGGAAAAGGCATTGCCGAGCTGACCGAGGCCGTCGCCGAACACGCCGAGACCCTGATTGGCGATGCCGGCGTTCTGCGCCAGACCGCCAAGAGCCTCGGACGCGCGACGCACCTGCAGGTTGGCCGCATTCTGCCAGCCAAGGCCGACGCCGTTGCCGGTGTTGCCGGAGAGCATCTGAAGCTGCAGGTCGCCGCCCATCATTCTTGAAGCGCCAGTCGCAAGACCGACATGGCCGCCCATCTCATTCGCACCGAGACCGCGTGAATTCAGCAGAACGTCACCACGCATCACCTGCGATGGATCGATCTGCAGGCCCCAATCCTGAAAGCTGTTCGCGATCAGCGAGCCGCTGCCATCAATGCCGACTTGTGCAAGCGCCGAGTTGACGAAGCCGGCGCACCATTTCGTCGCCGCCGCATTGATGTCGACGCCGCCGGCGGCGAGAAAGGCGTTGATGTCGCCAAGCCCGTTGCCCTCGGTCGCACCCAGAAGGCCAAAGGCGCGATCGACGCCGGCAGAGGCGACATTGCCGCCCACTCCTGTCCCGCCGAAATTGTCATTGGCACCATAACCGGACATCAGCCCGGCCGGGCCCGCAGCGACACCACCGTTGACGATCACTGTTGCCGCCTGGACGTTCATCGCACCGACCGACTGCCCGCCGCCGAAGATTGTGGACAGGATGTTTTCGCCGGGCTTTTGGAGATCGTCGAACGTGCCGTAATTGGTGCCAAGCAGCGCGTTCTTGAGCGGGTTCTTGGCACCGAGATCCAGCATCATCTGGCCGACGCTATTGGCCATGTCTTCAAGGATCGAGCCAAAGTCACCAGAGGCCAGTTTTTTGAAGTCGAAGATGCTGTCGATCGCGTCTTCCTGCGTCGACTGGATCTCGCCCCAGGCATCGCGCTGACGCTCCAGTTGCGCTTCCATGTCCGCCAGCGCGCGCACGTTCTGCAGGCGCTGCTGCGACTCACGATCGCCGATCGACAGACCCTCACGGCGCAATGCCTGCATTTCCTCCAGCGCGGCGAGTTCCCGCCGGCGCACGGCCTCGCTCGCGCCGACAAGATTGATCTCAGCGCGCAGCCGCTTTGCATCCTCGCCCTGACTGCGAAGCGCCTCATATTGTGCCTGGCGGCGTTCCAACGCGCTTGTCAGTTCCGCCTCGGCAGCCGCGAGCGCCAGCCGCGTGCGACCGGCCTCGCTATCAAGCACGATGCCCTCGCGCGTCAGCCGGTTCCTTTCCTCAAGCACTGCAAGCGTCCGGCGCTGCTCGGCCTCCGTCGCCCCGATCAGCGCCAACTGTACCTTCAGGCTTTCGATGCTTTCCTGACGCGTCCGGATCGCATCGCGATTGCTTTCCGTACGGTCGAGTTGGCTTTGGGCATCGGCGATCCTTTTGGCCTGCTCGATGCGCTCGGCATAGGTTTCGGCGCCTTCCTTGATCCCTTCCTGCTCAAGCTTCTGACGTTCTTTCAGGACGGCAAGCTCACGCCGGCGCGCGGCCTCGCTTTCACCGACAAGCCCGATCTGTGCGTTCAGCCGCTCCAGCTCCTGGCTGCCGGCAAGGAGAGCCTGCTCGCTTGCCGCCCGCTTTGCCTCGTCGGCCGCTGCGGCATAGGCTTGTTCCAGGCCATTGACGATCGCCTCGAGCTTTTGCTTTTCCTCCCCCTCGGCTTCAGCTGCCGCCGCGATCAGAGGCCTGAGCTGCAGCTCTTCCTGCAGGATGCGGTTGGCGTCAGAAGCCGAAATTGCTCCGGCCGCAACCTGGGCATTGAGACCGGCACGAATGTCGGTTTCCGCATTGATCTGGTCGATCTGAGCCTGAGTGCTGGCGATCGTGCTTTCGATCACGCGGTTATAGGCGCGCTGCACTTCCGCGTCGGCTGTAGCTTGGTCCATCTCCTGGCCTTGCAGCTCGAGCTTCTTGCGCTGCGCCTCCAGCTCGGCACGCAGAAGCGGGTTGCGCTCATTGGCAATCCGGATATCCAGCCGGTCGAGCTCATTGAGCCGCTGTTGTTTGCCGAGAATGGCGTCGAGCGCGCGTTCCTTGGCCTCCAGCGCTTTGTTGATCCGGTCGCCTTCGCCGGCATCGATGTCGGCCTGCGACAGGCTACCGAGGCCGGTCTGCAATGCAGTGATCTGGTTCTGGTAGCGCTCGACCTGGTTGATGGTCGACAGCGCGGGCGAGGCGTCGGCGATCGTCGAGGCAGCGGTTACGCGCTGGCGCGCTTCGGCTTCCGTTCGTTTTGTCTCCTCCGCATTCAAACGCGAAGTCAGAATGCCGATCCGCAGTTCGATTTCCGCGACGTCCCGATACATCTGCGCGCGAAAAGCGCCGGCCAGAGGACCGTCATCGGGTCGCTGAATTCGCTCATAAAGCTCGGCTTGCTGCTCGCGCAGCCGCTCCAGCTTGTTCTCGTCCGTCGGGCCGTCGATCACATAGTTGACGCCCGCGCCAACCGCGCCAAAAAGATTGGCCGCATCTTGCCGCATCGACTTCCAGGCACGGCCGAGACGCGTCGAGGCCTCGTTCGCATTGGCCAGTTTCCCAGGCAATTGATCGATGATCAGCGCCTGGGCTTCGATCAGACGGTTCTGGGCGGCAAGGTTGCGCACCTGCCGGGCCGTCGCTGCATCGATCAGGTTATACTGTTTCGACAGCGTATCGGCGGCCTTAGCTGGATCGGAAAACAGATCTGCAAGCGCGTCGCCGGCGTCATCTGCGGCCATCCCCATCGTCGCGGCAAAGTCGTCGGAAAGCCCGATCAGCGTCTCGAAATTCTCCGAGCCGATCTTTCCGGTTCTCAGAAACGCCGTCTGCATCGTCCGCGCGGCGGCGACGGAAATGCCCGCGGCTGCCGCGCCGGCCTCCGCCGAGGCCTCCATTTCGGCAGCGGTTCCTGCGACGGCACGGCCAAGACCGGCTGATGCGGTCTCAACCTGTTTCGTCGACGAAAGGTAGCTGCTGTAGGCCGCAACACCCACCAGCGTTGCCGCCGTCAAACCGCCGATCCCGATCGTTACGGGATTGATCAGTCGTGTCAGCCCGCCGAGGATCGACCCGAAATCTTTCAACGCCATGTTGGCACCGCCCTGACCGGCATAGAGCTGGACGATCTGCGGACCCTGTTGTGCCATGATCATCGCCGGGTTCATGCCCATGGCGGCCGTCTGGCCGATGTCGAAGAGCTGATACGTCAGGTTCTGGCGGCGAAACCGCGAACTATTGTCATTAAGACCTGCCATGCCACCGCCCAGAACGGCAGCGGCATTGCGCCCCTTGATCGCGTCAATCGAGGCCAGCGTTGCCTGACGCTGACGACTGATCGCCGCCGTCATTTCATCCGTCGAGATCGCGCCGAGCTGCTGTGCCTGGCGGATCTCCGTGACCTCCTGCCGGTAGCGGGTAATCACGGAAAACAGCGGATTGTATTTACCGCGAAGCCGGTCGAGTTCGGCACCATAGGCGGCGATATCCTCACCGCGATTGCGGCTCGTGGTCTGGGCCCGGCTCAGCCCGGTGGTTGCCTCGACCAGACGCTGCACATGCGGTTCGGCCGACCGTGCCGCAGCACCGGTCGCGTCGAAATCGGTTTGTGTCTCCTTCAGACCGCGCCGGGCATCGGAATTGTCGACGGCCAGAAGGATTGAGGCTTTCATGGGCTGGGCCATCATCCGTCTCCGTTCAGGACGGAAAGCGCTTCGGTTTCCATCGTCTGGAGATCGGAGAAGACGGTATCTGGAAGTGCCTGCCGGCGCATGACGACATCGACGGCGTTATAGTCGAGGCCAATCCAGATCATGCCGGCCATGGTCGCGGCGACACGCCATTGCGTATCGACGGCCAGAAAGCCAAGCATGCTGTCGCGATTTACCGCCATGATCTCGATTGCCTCGTTTGTGGTGTCTTCCGGCGCGGCCTCGATGACCGCGCCCATTTGCCGAAACTGTGCGGCCAGGTCGTCGTCGACCGTGGCCGGCACCTCTGCGTCCGTCTTACCGACGCGCGCCAACGCCTAAGCGCGCGCCGCGCGCTTCAGTTTCCCAGGCGTGCTTCCTCGCCGTTCAGGCTGTCGGCATAAGCTGAGTAGATTGCGCGGCGGAACCAGGACTGGTTCATCGCCCGCCGGAAATTCTCGTCTGAGAACTTGTAGGCATTGCCATCTGCGTCCTCGACGCCGCGCCAGTCCTTGCAGACATCGGCGAGCTGCTTGCGTTCATGCTCCATGCGCGCCCTCGGCGACGTCAGCTTCGCAGCTTCCTCGACGCGGTCGATTGCCTTGTCCTGGCTTTCCGGCTCGAACAGGACTTCCAGTTCGTATGTGACGAACTTGCCGGGATTTTCCGTGTCCGGCATCTGGACCTTGACGGGCCACCAGTAGCGGGAGGTTTCGGCGAGGATGAATTTCATCGGTGCTTTCCTGTCTTCGAAAGGACTTCAAACGGGTTTTGAAAGGCGCTTGAACACGCCTAACGGACGGTGATCTTCAACTCGTCGAGACCCGCGACCGGGCAAAGGCCGAGCGGCAGCGAATAGTTGACGATGTTGTTGGTCTGGCCTTGGCTCGGCTTGCCGATCTCGACGGCCGGCGCCGAAACTTCCACGATCTTGCCGGCAGTCTTGCCATGGACAAGCGACAACGCGCCGCGTGTGCGATCCTGCGCGGCGGCAAACCAGTTGATCTCGGCAAGGCTCTTGGCCTCGACCACCGCCGTGCCGGTGCCAACGCGATCGGTGATGGCGATCAACTCATCGCCGATCAGGAAGCGCGGCGTCACCGTGTTGCCGAGATCGAGCGCAAGGCTTTCGGCAACCGAACTCCAGCCATGTAGCGACATCGTGGTGTTGGCCTTGGAGACAGGCAACGGCTTTTCCCAGCCGGCAAGTGTGACGGCCGGCATCGCGACGATGTCCTCGATCACACCGAGCAGGCCGGTCATCGTGAAGGTGAAACGCGGGATCTGCTTGGGCGTGAAATTGAGCGAAACATTGCCGCGCGCGCCGAGGAGCACGTGCTGAACCTTGTCGGAGATGAAGTAGATCGAAGCCGCTTCCTCGCCGTCCTCGACGATCTCGTATTCGACGGAGGTGTCGACGGTCACAGTCTGTGCAAGGCCGCAGGCGCGCAGCACGCTGTCATATTTCGGGGCGGTTCCGGCCGTGCCGGATCCGGCAATTTCGATTTCACCCGAAAGCGTCGCATACTGACCGGTGATGATCATGCCCTGGTTGCCCAGATAGGGCAGCATCAGGTCGCGGCTGACCTCGTCGCCTTCAATCGGCGTGAAGGTCACATTGGTCATGATCAAAGCTTCTGCGGCGGTCGGCTCGGCATCGACCGCGTAGGTGTCTTCGATCTTGGCCAGCGCGGCCATTTTCTTGTAGCGGCGAACAGCCATGGTCAGGCTCCTTTTTTCGCGGTCGCCTCGGCCGGAGCCTTGCTCCCGGTGTCAGCTTTGGTTTCGGTCTTTTCCTCTTCGCTTGCCGGCGCTTTGGGATTGGGCGCGGGTTTGAGGTTTCCTGTCTTCGCATCGCGGACGTAGCATCCGCCTTTGATCGGTCGTTTCATTGGTCGCTCCCTTCAAGAAAACGGCTGGTCTGCCAGGTCTGGACATAAATGCTGGCGCCATTGCCAAGCGGGGTTGCCTGTCCGCCGACCAGTTCCAGAGGCTCCTCGGCCGAGGGCGGCGTCCAGCCTGCAAGCGCCTGCTCGATCGCGGACCTGAAGTCGTCGAACGCAAGCACCCGCTTGCCACCGCGCGCGTCGTACTGGCGGATGACGAAGGCGACGAGCAGCTGGACTGCGACTATCTGCAGATGCCCGCCGGTCGCGCGCTGGTTCGGTTCTGCCAACTCGCGATAGGGCAGGACAAAGGCCGTGCCGCTCTTGGGCGCGGTCGCCTTTGTCAGACGCTCGATATCTTCTGCCGGCAGCACGTCGGCGAGATCGGGGGCAGCAGATTTCAGGCGGGTGACGATCTCCGAAATCACAGCCAGCCTCCCAGCTTGTCCTTTGAGAAAGCCGGCTCCGGCCCGGTGAAACCGAAATCGCCGGACGTCGATGACGACGGATCGTCACCGTCTGGAAGCGGCAGTCTGATCCGGCCAGACGAGACCTTTTCGAGATCGGAGAGCGCCGCCTTCCAGTCACGCACGACGTGATCGGGCGCGCCATCGCGGTGAAGGTAATAGCGGGCGATCGAGACCGCCCAGCCATTGACCTGCGACGGGATGACCTGCAGCGGCAAACGGTAGCGAACAGCGAGATAGCCGTTGATTGCGCTCGTCGCGTCGCCGAGTGCCTTGGCGACCACATCCGGATCGGCAACGCCATCACCGTCGCGATCGGCGACCATCAGGATTTCGTCCTGGCCGGCGCGTTCGATCAGGTCGTCGAGGCTCGCATAGTCCATGGTCACTCGGCCTCGACCGGTTCGCCGTGTTCCCAGACGGACGAGATCGCGCCCATGCCGGCAAGTTCGTCGTGGCCGGCACGGGTGACAATCACCCGGCCGCCGCGCGGAATACGATTGCCGTTGAAACGGACAGGCTTGAAGACGACAAAGCGGCGAAAATTGGCGCTCGTCGAAACCGCAGGAGGCTCGTTGACGGCGGCCTGGTTCGAAATATCCTGGCTTCCGCTGCTGTCGCTGCTCGACCCCTGCTGGCTTTCGGAGGCTTCGGCTGCATCTGCATCGTCTGACGCGTTGCCAGCAGATATATCGGCGCTTGCGTCGGTTTCTGTGCCGGTCACCGGTTCCTCCTGATCGTCGGGAGCGACTGAAGACTTTTCTGCCTCCGTGTGCAGGCTTTTCTCATCGGAGCTGGAACCATCGCTCGCATCTGGGCTCTGCGTGTCCTCGGCCTTGGTGTCCGCCTTGGTGTTTTCCTCGGTCTCCGGCTTCGTCGCCTTTTTCCGTCCTGCCATGATGGCCTCCTGGTGTTTTGGATTGGTGACGCCCGGCGAAGTTCACCGGGCACGCCTGGTTTGGCCTCAGACGACGTTTTCGAAGAAGTAGCCAAGGTCCGGAGCGGAAATGACTTCCCTGACGCTCTCGCCGGAACGCACCCGGTCGGAGCCGCGAAGGCCGATCTTCGGCTCGGGGATCGAGCCGGAAACACGCGTTCCGAACTGCGCTGTCCAGCCGAAGGTCGGCGTTGCGGAAACGCTGTCGGCGAGCGGCGCCTTATGCAACAGGGTGCAGTGATTGCCCCAGCAACGCTGGCGCTGAACCTGCTGACCAGGCTTGGCGATATTGACCCAACCTTCGCCAATGATGATGTCATTGAGTTCGAGCAGATCGGCGACCGCACGCTTGTTGGCGTAGCCATCGGCCGCACCCGAGGGGGTGAGCGCGCGCAGTACGCTCTGATTGGTGCGAAGCGCCGTCCATGCGCCGCGCCCCATCACAGCGTTGTTCGGTCGCATGACCATGCTGTCGGCCGCTTCGGCAAAGGCGATGATCGGCTTTGAGTCCGGGCTTGACCATTTGTCGGTTCCGGCAAGAGCCTCCTTGTTGTCGTCGCCATAAAGCGCGGGATCGAAAACCCTGTTGGCGACGCGGACCTCGCGGTCGAGCAGCACCAGATCGATCAGGCGCTGGGCGGCAAAGGCCCTCGGATCGTAGCCCGCCGGCGCGTTGGCGCTGTCGGCGATCGGCACGACGTCATCGAGGCCGTAGTCCTCGGTGCGATCTTCTTTTTCCTTCGCCTCGAACTCGACTTCGTTGGGCGAGGATTTGCGGCCGACCTTGGTGTCGTGCAGCGTGATGAACTGACCGAAGTCGAAGAACCACCACTTGAACTGCTCGCGTGGCAGCAACGGGTTAAGGCGCGGAAGAACCTGATCGGCGATGAGCGTGCCGTTCTTGTAGGCCTGGACGATACCGACAAGGACGGGATCGACGGGAAAGGGCTGACCGGACATTGATTGCTCCTGATGGTGTTTGGATTAGGCCGCGACGCCAGTCAGCGTGCCGCGTTGGACGATGGCGCGGGCGAAATCGCCGCTTTCCGCGCCGGTGAGGAGATAGCCGGCCGTTACGGCATTCGCGCCTTCGGCCGGTGCTGCGGCAACGGCTGCGCCATTGGCATCGGCCGTGATCGGATCGCCGGGATTGATATCGCCGCCGCAGACAACTTCGGCCGGGCCGAACAGCACGACGTCGATGCGTTGGCCGGCTTCAGCGCCGGAAGGAAAGTCGACGACGCCGGCGATCGGATCGGTTGGGTCCGTGGCAAGCGCCACCTCGCCATCATTGGCGGTGAAGGTCACGAGATGGCGGTGGGCGATGGCGCCGGCTGCGACGAAGGTCTTGACGATACGAGCAGTCATTGAAAAATCCTCAGTTGCGCGCCGTCAGACGCATGGCGGCGGCGGCTGGCGAAAGGACTTCACCCTTTTCAGCCGCCTTGGCGATTTCGGTTTCGATGGCGCTGGCGACATAGACCGGGTCGGAAAAGTCGGGACCGTCGCCGGTCGCATGCTCGCCGGTCATCAGCGGTTTCGGCAGCTTGGAAAGCAGGTCGCGGAAGGCCGCACGCGGCGACGTCTCGACCTTTTCATCACCTTCGGAAAAGGTGAGGTCGTCGTCGCCAAGCTCCGAAAACAGCGCCGTGGCCGCCCCCTTCAATCCGACGGGCAGACGCCCATCCTTGACGATTTCGCTGACAAAGGCGGCGTCGTCATCGGCGCGCCGTTTGCGCTCGGTTTCCGCAAACGTGGTCTCGCGGTTCTTCAGCTCGGCTTCGCGCGCATCAAGTGCTGCCTGCCGCTTCTCGGCATTCTCATCCATGGTGTTGTCCTCGGTTGTGGTCTCGGAAAAGGTGGGCCGCGTCTCCAGCGCTCGGCCCTCGGCGCGCATGTCGGCGGCTGCCCGTGCCAGATCGTCGATCTCCCAGTCGGGCAAAAACTTCTCGGCCGTCTCGGCGTCCGTGGTTTCAATGAAATAGTCGCGCAGGCCGCGAAACAGCTTGGAAAGGCTTTCAAGCGCCCAGGCATTGCGGAACACGAGATCGCTGTCGGAGAATTCGAACACCACCGCGTCGCCATCGTCGAACTCGACTGGCTTTAGACCTTTGACGGCCGGCGGCTGGGCGCCGAGGAAACCGACATGACGCAGGTGATAGCGGCCGGGCGTCGGATTGCCGGCACTTGCCGGCGCATAGAACGCCGCCGAGACCTTCTTGAACGCTCCGGAGCGCACAAGCTCGGCGAAATCGGGATTGAGCTGATCGGGTTCGGCCACCAGCCGGCCGGCCTCGACCTTCAGGCTTTTGATCCAGCCATAGGCCGGTGCATCCTGTTTCGGATGGCCGACAACGATCGGGGCGAGATGGCCATCCGGATCGTAGCCGGATGCAATCGCGCCAAGATCGGCGTCACCGAAGGAGAGCGTTTCGCCCTTCGATGTGGTATGGGTGCCGGTGCGGAAGATTTCGAATGTTTTCATGGCGCCGACAATGCCAGCGGGCAGTCAGCCGAAACATTCACAAGCGCCTTGCGAGAGAGCCCGTATTTGGGCTCACGGGCCGTTTCCAGTCTTAAACCGGCAAACCGCCCCTGACAATCATCTGCCGGATCAAATTCGAAGCCCTTTCAAAGCCGCTGGGCGCGCGCGGCCAAAATTTACGGATGACGAAGCGGGCAGGGGATGCCTCGCGCGTCCTGAGGCAAATATGAGGGTTTTTATTCGACGCTTGCAAACGGCTCGAAATGGTCCTGGATGATATCGAGAATATCGGCGCGGTCCTTTTCGGAGAGACCGAGAAACTGACGCTTGGGGATCGTGACGGATTTCACCTTGATGGTCTTGCCGCCCATCGAGAACACCAGCGCTGGCGCGTCCTTGGCCTTGATCACGCCGCCCTCATTGTGGATGCGGGCATAGATCTGGTTCGATCCGACCTCGACCGAGGCGTCATCGACCAGTTGCCAAATGATCCTGGCAAGGTCGCCGCTCTCGCCTTTGAGGATGCCCGAACCCTTCTTGGTCTTTTGGTAGAGCGGATTGAGCGGCTTCCAGGCTTTGCCCTCCGGGTCTTTCTCGTCAACGAACCGGCCGCGCGTGACCCGCGCCTCGTGTTCGCCGATATTCTTCAACGCCGGGGTGATCGTGGCTGCGGCCTGGTAAAGGCGCGTCAGCCCGGTATCGATACTCTCATCGCGGATCGTCAGTGTCGCTGCGGCCATTTGCGAACCAAGGCCTCCTGCCTTATATTGTGGGTGTCTGGTCGAGGCTTTCGGGAGCCCTCCGTAGACCGGATACCGAACGCGCCGCCCGAAACGGCGCGTTTTATTTGCGCCTGTAGAGCAGCGCGCCCTTCCTGAATTGCGAGAGATAGGCGTCGGCCGTGTCGAACCCGGTCACGGCCGTCCAGCCTTTCGATGTCCACTCGAAGCGCGCCAGAAGAGACCGGCCGTCCGGCAGGATGACCCGCTTCAGATAGGCCCGGCGCAGCACGATACCGCTTTTGACTGCCGCCCAATCCACCCAGATTTCGTCCGGTTCCTTGATGGCGTCGGCAAGAAGCAGCGTGTAGGCGCCCCGGCCGCGCTTGTCGGCCTTCAGGCCGAGCACTTCGCCATCAGCATTGCGTTGTTCGAACATCCTTCGGCCGATCGTGATGATGCCGCCGCTTTTGTCGCGGAAGTAGCCGCCGTCACCCTCGAATTGAAAGGCCTTCAAAAAGGCCTCGACATAGGTTTCAGGCGCAAGCCCGGTCGCCATCAGATCGGCGGCGCGCGCCTTGACAGGCTCAGGCAGGGCAGGAAGGTCAGCCGTAGACTTGATCTCCGTGCCGTAGGGTTTGAGCGGCCTATGCAGCTCCGGCGGGACCAAGCCGTTCAGCCATTCCTCGCCGGCATTATAGGCCCAGCCGCGATCGATCCCCGGATAACGGGTTTCCGGTTCGCCGGTGCGGCGGTCGGTATCCTCATAGGGCTTCAGGTCCGGCGCCTGGTCGGGACCATCCTTGCCGAGCGCCTTCAACTGCCGTTTCGACAGCGCCTCGATGTCGCAACCGCAGCCCCAGCCATTCGGCGGAAACATGATCCGCCAGGCCGGATCGGTTGCCGCAAGCACAAGCCCGTTCCAGGAGAGATGGAGCTTCCTCGGATGGAGCGCGCCCGAATGAACGTATTTCCAGTAAGGCCGGTATTTCAGCACATCCGGATCGGTGAGCTGCTTGTAGCGCCCGGCCATATAAGAGGTGCGCATGTTCGTCGTGTAGATGATCCGGGCGCGCCAGGCGCGCCGTTCCTCCTCGGTCTTGCCGTGCGAATTATAGCGCCAGCCCGTCCGGTCGACGATCGCGTCAAAATCCCTACGGAACTCCTTGAGCCCAGTGCCTGCTGCCCTTGCCTTCGCGATCGCTGCGCGGAAATCAGCAAGCATGTCGTCGCGGGTCACGCCGGCGACGGAAAAGGCCCGCACATGAGCGGCATGCCTCAGGTCATCATGACGGCGTGTCGGCAGATTGACCTTGCCGGAAAGGAAATTGATCGCTTCGTTGAACGGGATTTGGTCAGCCATTGGAGCTCACGCTACCGTGACCCTCAAGGCGGGCCAGTGTCATGCCTTGTTCCATCAGCTCCGCAAACCCGTCGGCGTCCATCTCGGCCGAAAGCCGCGCGAGTCTGAGCGACAGATCGTCGAAGTCGGTGGCCGCGTTTACCTGGTTACGGATTTCTTCGATCATCGCCGCGATGACCGGATCGCTAAGTTCTTCCATCTGACCGGCGATCTCCGAAGCGGTATCTGGCGGATGCGTATGCTCGGCGAAGTCGGTCTCGTCATCGGCCGCTGGCGACTGTTTGCCTTCGGGATCAGTAACTGGTTCCGGCGCTTTTCGCTTCACCCACGCGCCGCCATAGGTCTCGTTGAAATAGTCCTCATCCTTGGGCTCATAGCCCATCTCGTAGATCGTTTTGTCACGCGCGACCTTGTCGTTGAGGTCTTCGGCCTCCGAGAAATCGCGCCAAACCTCTGGGATTGCAGCCCCCGGCCAGTTGGCCTCGACGAACCATCGCACCAGCGTATCGCGCACGGTTTCGCAGACGAGATCGGCGGCGGCCTTGGCAATCGCGATGCGGACCTCGTTGTGGATCTCGCCAAGCGACCGTGCGCCACGTTCGCCGGAATTGGTCGACAGCGTCTCGCCGAGCACGGCCTCGCTCATCAGTTCGTCGAGGTAACGCGACAAGGCCTCATAGACATCGCCACCGCCAGCGCTCTTTGCTTCGAGCAGACTGACATTCACCGTGTCGGGAACGGCAAGCCCCGTGTCGCCTGCCATCCGGCGCAGCGCATCGAGCAGTTGATCCTGTTTGGCCTGGTCGAAGCCGCCGCTATATTGCGCAAGTGTCGTCGGCGTGGCGTGCTTCTCCGTGCCGCGCAGCCAATGGGCCAGCACCTGCCGTTTGAACCAGGCCGGCCAGAACAGAACCGAGCCGATCCCGACGCCATAAGGATCATCGTCGTCATCATCGATCGAATGGCGGTGGACAATGAACTTGCGATCAGGAACCGCCTCGCCATCCATCGTGCTGGCGCGGGTCAGCATGCGCAGCTCGCCGTCAACGGTGAAGCGGAAGCGCCGCTGTTTCTTGACCTTGACGGCGCCGGCCTTCCAGACGCCGTCGTCGTTGATCCAGATGATTTCGGCGACAGAAAAGCCCTTCAGGATCGCACCGAGCAGTCCGCGTGTCAGCCGGTCAAAGTTGACTGCCTTGAGCTGTTGTTCGACCGCCTCGGCGACCTTCTTGTCCGGGCGTTTCTCAGACGCTGGAAACACCGCCCATTCGCGCGAGACGACCTCAAGCTTCAGCTTGGAAAGCACCGCATGGGCATGCGGATCGCGCCTGATCTCGTCATAGAGTTTCAGCGCACTTGCGCCGCCGCGCGCGGCAAGTACCTCGTCCATTGGCTGCAGCACACCCTGGAACGACGGGATAAACGGATCGCTTGCGGCGGTGGCGATTTCGGCGCGTTCGAGTTTTGCCATGTCAGAACCTCATGAAACTGAAGAGATCGTTGAGCCGGTTGCCAAGGTTGAAGCCCTTGCCGAAGTCGTCAATGACAGGTGCGCTCGCCCGCGACCCCGTGGTGCCCGCGCCGATCTCGCCGCTATCCTGCTCGCTGGCGAACACCGCGAGCGGGCCCGCCGGAGCCGCATCGCCATGCCGCTCGAAACCGTCGGCGCCCATATTGTGAAAATCGACCGGTACCTTGGCGATGCCGCGCTGCATCTTCAGCGCCCGGTAGTCATTGAGGATGTCGTCATCCCTCGGAAGCTCGATCAGCCCGTCGTCGAAGGCGGCCTTCAGCTTCGGCATGTTGACCATGTACCAGACCTCCGAAAGCTTGATCTCCGAGACATAGACCGCGCCGAACTCCTGCCGCGCCAGCTCGGCAAGCGCAGCACCATTGCCGGTCGCATCAAACGCCGCATGAAAGAAGCGTGGCAGATGCGCCTTGATGAAGCAGACGATCTGGAACTGCGACGTGTAAGGCACGTCCCGAAGCTCGAGGATGAACGGGGTTGCCAGCGTCAGGTCCGGCCTTACCTGCAGCGGGTGGATAACGGAAAGGTCCGCCGTGCGCCCGAAGTCCTGGCCGAGGCAGGAGCGGTAATGCCGGTCGAGCTTTGCAAGATGCGGCAGGAGCTGCTCTTTGCAAAAGGCCTCGACCTCCGCCTCGCGCAAATCCTTCGGCCAGTCGACAAAGCCTGCCGGCGGATGCCAGCGAATAACCGGAATCTCGTCCTTCATCCGCGAGACGATCAGCGCCCGCGACAGATAGGCTCCCGATGACAGCGAGGGAATGCAAAACAGCTCCTCGTCCGCGCCGCTGCCATAGAACTTGATGATCGAGGCGCGCCAGGCGGCCTCGGCCTCCGGCGACCATTCTTTGCCGGTGACGAGACAAATGCGCTCGTAAAGCCCGTCGCGCAGCGCATCGTCGAAATCGATCCGAAGATGGGCATAGCTGGACTTGCCGGCGAGGATATCCTGTACCTGCTCGTTGAAATGGTTCTCGAAGCCGTCATGGGTCGAGCAGACGATCACCTGTCCGCCCCACATCAGGAAGGCGAGAGCCGCCTTGAGGAGTTGCTCCAGGCTGTCGACGAAGGCCGCCTCGTCGATCATCACCACACCCTGCTTGCCGCGAAGCGTGCGCGGCGCGGATGATAGCCCGACGATCTCAAAGCCAGAGGCGAACTGGATGCGGAACGCCTGGATCGCGCGCTCGCCATCCTTGTCGCTGTCGTCGAAGAGGAATTCCTCCATCTCCATCGCAGCCGAGGAGAACGATCGCGCCCACATGGCGGCTGCGTCGATGAATTCCCGCGTCATCTCCTGGCTATAGGAGATGTACATGAAATCCATGCCGCCGGCCTCGCGAGACCGCGCCGCGCGCAGAACGGCATAGGCAGCGCAAGCCCAGGTGAGCCCGATGCGCCGGGACTTCTCGACGAACAGCACCGGGCACGCGCCTTCGAGCAGCGATACCGTTCTTGCCTGATAGGGCAACAAAGCCTTGCGGCGCTCGATCCTCTCAAGCACCGCATCCGTCGACTGCCGCCGGGCGAGCGCCCAGTCCTGTTCGGAGATCGGGCCGCTCATTTATTGACGCCCAACAGCTTGTCGAGGATTTCGACGGCAGCTTCATCGGAAAGGCCGCGCGCCTTCGCCACCGTCTGGACCGCCTTCTTGGCCTTGTCCGCGAAATCCGCCTCGACCTTCTGCCGGCGCGACGAGGAAACGCTTTGCGCCTGAACCGCCGAGCGCAGGGCATTGGCAAGCTGCATCGCGCCCTTCGGATCAAGACCGCCATCCTCTGTGGCCTGCAGAAGTTCGAAGATCAGCGTCTTGATTGCCTCGGCCGCGATCAGCGTCAGTTCGTCCGAGCCTTCGGCGTCGATGCGCTCCGAGATCGTCGCGGCGATCTCGCGGGTCTCCTCGATCCGGCGGGTCATCCGCGCAAGATTGACCGAATAGCGATTGAACGCGGTGAACGAGGGAATGTCGAAGCTGACGCCGAACTCGCCTTGGATCGCGAGGAGCCTGTCACGAAACTCTGGATAGATTTCGGTCTGGGTCCGCTTCCGTTTCGCAAGCTCCTGCGCCGCCCAGGCAACGGCGTCGTCGCACTCGGCTGGCAAAAGATCGATATTGGAAAGCCTTCCACGTCCTCGCTTCGCCATGGCTCACACCTCCGGCGACGGGCGGGCAATGCCCTCGATGATCGAGCGGCGCTCCACATGATCGAGGCCGGCTCTGGTGATCGATGGGATCAGCACGCTGCCCGCCTCCGTCACCGTGACCGCGCCCAGCTCCTCCATCTTGCGGATCTGGGTGCGCACATAGTCGCGGCTGCGGTTATGGCCGAAGGTGCGCAAAAGCATGGTCAGCAGCGTCTCGTTGAGCGTCCCGTCGGTCTCGGTCGCGAGACCCCGCAGGATGATCAGGCGCGCGTCGCGGGCGGAATATTCCTCAAACGAAACCATGTCAGTCGTCACCCTTGGTTCTCAGATAATCGTCAATGCGGGTTACGGTGGCGCCCATGCCGGCAAGCCGTTCGGTCAATGCCGACATCGCCCCTTCGACCTTCGCCATCGCGATCTTCAGGTCGACCACGCTGTCCTTATCGGGCAGATGTCGCAGCTCCCCCTCGATCTCCTGAATGCGCCGCTCATGTTCGATCACGATCTTCTCGATGGCCGTGAGCTTCTCGCTGTTGCCCTTCGCCCGCGCCGTCAGCCAGGCATAGATGAACGAGCCGAGCGCGATCAGGCTGTTGACGGCCGTGAGCCAGGGCAGAAGCGGATCAATCGTCATCGGCAATAAAACTCCCGCTCGCGCTCCGCCTGGCAGGCCGCGCAACGCCTGGCGAAGGGCGCTGCCTTGCGACGCGCCTGCGGGATAAGCTCGCCGCAATCGGCGCACTGTTTCGCGCCTGGCGCAGCGAGTGCCCGGCGCGCGCTTTCAATCCTGCGCTGGCGGGCGGCGTCATGGCTTTCGGTGGCCGCCTCCAGCCTTTCCTCACGGTTCATGCTGTCTCTCACTCGCGTGTTCCAGGGCGGCATTCGCCGCGTCGATCGCCGCGACCGCGCCGGCCCGGCGCTGATCGCAGACCTTCACCGCCATGCGGTCGTTTCCCCATTTGTCGACGACCTCGCGTTCCGACAGGTCGCCTTCCTCCGGCAGTTCGGAAAGCATCGGCGCGCACGACCGACGCGCGCTTTCCGGCGCTTCGACAGGCGTTTGAACCAGCTTGATCGCGGGGGCAGGATCATCTGGGGAGGAGCTGCAGGCGGCGAGCGCTAACCCCGCAACCATCGCCATCAGGCAATGCCGCATTGTCATCCTCCATCTGTTTGAGCTGATCGTGCGCCGCCGCCTCGGCGGCCCGGATTTCGCCATCGGCGCGCATCGCCTGACGGGCGAGTTCCGCGATCGCGCCGGAAAGCGCGGCATTGGCTTCCGCAACCTCGGCGCGCCAATAGGCATCGCGTTCGGCCTTCGCAGCGGCGACCCGATCGTCGACTATGTCGGAAACCTTGCCGACGGCCGTGCGTGCCGTGATCCCGGCAACGGCCAGAAGCGCTGCGACCAGGATCACGGACATCGTCTGTTTAGAGAGAAGTGCGGAGAGCCAGTGCCAAAGCTATTCGCCCCCCGGTCATGCCTTTGGCGCGCAAGCGTCTGCATGTCCTTCGAGCCCGTGACCCGGTGAATGCCGAGCATTGCGGCAACCAGCCCGGCCATGATCGGAATGACGGTCGGCGCAAGCGACAGTGCGCCGGAGGAGTCCAGGCAGGCGGCGATCACGACCGTGAAGATCACGATCCAGGCGGCGATCTGGGAGATCAGCATGTAGCGCTTGGAGGACCGGTAATGCGGTTTCTGCATTGTCATGCGCCTCATGCCGCAAGCGCCATGAAGGGGGCTTTGCCGGCAAGTGCGCGCTCCATCTCGTCGCGCGTCTGCGGACCGACAATGCCATCGGCGAGGATGCCTCGGTTTTTCTGGAACCAGATCGTGACCATCTCGATCGTGTGGTCGAAAGCGTCAGTGGGCTGGACCGGCCATTCATGCCCGATCAGTTCACGGTAACGCGCAAGGTCATCGACCCAAGCGGCGACGGCCGGGCCGCGATCGCCACGGCGGAGTATTTCGTCCTTGTACGGGATGACGTCGGCCATGCCGCTGAACAGATGACCATACTCGGCGCGCGCATCGAAGCACGGGCAGGCCTTGCCCTTGTCGTAGTCGCGATGGCCGCTGATCCGAGTGATCCCGAAACGGTCGCGCAGGTCGATGATCTCGGCGGTGAGCGCCTTTTCCTGCTCAAGCGTGCGCGTGTCGGTCGTGCGTTTCATATCGGCGGACCTGCCGCCCACATAGACGACGCCGACCGTGCCGGTGTTGTGGCCGGCGACATGCGCGCCGATCCGCTCGATCGGCCGTCCGGCCTCCCGACGGCCGTCGAGATGGACGACGCGGTGATAGCCGATGCCGGACCAGCCGCGCTCAAGATGCCATTGGTTGATCTCGGTGACGCTGACAGGCCGACCAGCCGGCGTGTCGGTGCAATGGATGATGATTTCGTTGATAGGGCGCATCATATTTCTCCGGCCGAGTGAACTCACAAGCGCTTGAGAAATATGATTGAAGACGGTGGGGAATTATTCTCACAAGATGTTTGTGAGAGAGCTCAATCCTGATCGAAAAAGGAGAGCTGACGTTTGTCTTCGTCCTTGAGATAGGACCGCACGGTAACGTCGGAAACGTGCAGCGCGCGGGCGATTGCCAGAACGGAATATCCCTTGGCTTTCATGGCCCGCGCGAGCCAGCGCCGGTTGATCGGCACGCGATATAGATGACCCACGCCGAGCGTTTCGGCAAGAGCCTTTACCTTGTCCTGACCGATCACCTGCGACAGGTCCGAGCCTGCCTGAGGACGCACCGAGAGATAAACCGGCGCGCCGCCAAAGCTCAGGAAGAAGTCGATGGCCAAGTCTTGTCCGAGCACCTCGACATAGGGCTCCAGATTAGCCGGGATCGGATCAGCCATCCGCTCCTCCCTCGCGATAGTCGCGCGAAGGCCAGTGCTTCGGGTAGCAGGAGACGACTGTGTCGCCGCGCAGGATGAACTTCGCGCCATCGGAAATGACGGCGGATGCGCCAAACCTGACGCCGTCTACGCACCGGCTCTGGATCATCAACCGCATGGTCTCGACATCGATGCCGTGAAAGCGTTCGACAAAGCGCAGCACCGCGCGGTCGGTGACGATCGGTACGATGAAGCCGGTTTCCGGCATGTGACGCCGGCCGCTCATCGTACTTCTGCCTTCATTGCCCGGACCCGTTGGCCGAGCGTGTTCATGACCTTGATCCATTCCGCGCGCGTTAGATCCAGATCGCCCGACTGCCCATCGCATAGCAACGGCGCGACGGTCGCAAAATCCTTGGGGTCCTGTTGTAGCAATACCCACTGCGCGACGGCGATCTTGTAACCTTCGGCCTGACGCCAGAGCGGCATGGCGCGATGGACGCGCCAATCGACGCCCGCCTCCCGCGCCATCCACGCCTTCAGAGCCTCAATCGCCTTGGCCGCGTCATCCGCGTAATAGAGAAACCGCGTGTGATCGATCCCTGTCTGGCGCTTGACGAAGGCGAGTAATGCCTTGTCATCACGGTTTTCGACAATCCCGAGATTCCAAGCGGCGATCCAGAGGGCTTGGAGTTTTGGGGCGAAGGGACCGGTGAGCTTCTTGCGGCCATCCGGGCGACGGTTGCCGCCAAGCCGGCGAAACTCGGCGGCAACGGCGTCCTTCTCCGGCCCGCTCATCAAAGTGAGTTTCGGCTTGCCGGTGACGCGTTCGTAAACACGGCGACGGGTCACCTCGTCCAGACCAATCTCTTTTGAAATAGCGTGGATCATTCGATGGAGCGTCATTGTACCGTCCTCACCGTTACGACAGAATAGACCGAGGAGTTGTGAACGGAGAGGTAAGCCAAGTGCGAGACAAATTGATCAGACCCTTCTTGGCCGTCGGCGGCATTTGTTTTGTCGCAGGTTCTGGCTTCCATGCGCTTTTCAGCCGGGAGATTGGCGGACTTAACCGTTTCGTTTTTGACTACCAAACCCTTGTTTCCGGTACGCTGGCCATTTTTGCGGCCGTGTTGACGGTCAATCAAATGCGGATGAGCGATAGACAGGCAAAAGAAAGGCACAGAGAGTTGGCCGACCTTCAAATACGTCCCTATCGCCTGAAAGTTGAAAGACTTTGTCAGCCCGCTCTTCAAGATCTTCTTATTCTCTGCGGAGACATTGACGAGATGGGTGCTCTTCAAGTTCCCGAAGCTGGCGATGAACCTTCGGTAAAAAGTAATTATCGAGAATGGCTGCAGACCGCGGTCTGGATCACCGAAAGGTTTGATAAGTTGCTTGATCGATCTACCTGGAGAGAAGATAGCGACGTCATGATCGGTTGGACCAAATACCTGTTTAGAGAAATGAAGAATACAAATCGCGTTGTTTCCGCTGCCGCGAAAGCGCAACTCAAAAATGCCGATAAATCCCTCGTTTATGATGCCACGGTCGTGGGAGATGCAGAGGCCGAGGAATTCCAAGCAGACGAAGTGAGTCTCCATGAGATTTTTGAGTTGAAATACTTCGCGCTTGAGATGATTAGTGACCTTCGGAATTTGGCCGAACAATACAAGATTGACACCTCGGAGATGGATTGAAGCAAGTCTAAAACCTTCAAGATCGTCTTGCTTAAATACGCGAATTTTCATCACGCGCCCGCCCTCGCCAGATCGATCGTGATCGCCTGCCACCGGTCCTCGACCGTGCACCGGTGATAGAACCGCACATACTGCTTCGACCCCGTCACCCGCATTGCGTCGCGGATCGCGCCCATGGCGCGCTGCCACCGCGCGTCCTCGATGTTGTGGCGGAGCAGGCCGAAGATTTCGGCGCGGTTGATCTGGCCTTCCTTGTCGGTGTTGAAGGCGCGGGTGACGATCGCCTGGATTTCCGGACGGCTTTCCGCCGACCATTCGTTCAGGCATTCGTCGATCAGCCCCTTGGCGATCTGCAGCTCCGGGCCGAAGTCGATCCGCTCGGCGACCTGAACCTGAACCTTTAGGAGCCCGTCATAGGACTGATAGGTCCGGTTGCCCTTCTTGCCGCCCTTGGTGACCTCGTATTCTTGTGCCAACAGCGCGTCGAAGCCATCGAGGTCGATCATCGTGTGTTCGAGGAAACGGCCAATCTGGGCGGAAAGGTCGAAGGCAAAGGCGATGACCTTGCGCACCACCTCGTCCTCAAGCTTGTGCTGCGGCTTGACCATATCGAGCGGCACCAGCCGGGCGCTGGCATCGGTCATGAAATCCCGCCCGTTCACCAGCGTTACGCCGGTGCCGATCTCGCGGACTTGCGCCTGGTAAAGCGCCTCTGGCACAAACCGGCCGCGTACGTCCTCGACATACCGCGCCCCGCCGATTTCGGCGACGCGGACCTGTCGCTCTTCGTTCTCAAGAATGCATGCTTCCATCGCGTTCATGCTGCATCGCCTCCATTGGTGTCTTCAGTCAGTGTCAGTTTCAGCGGCGGCAGGGGGCGCCGCATTTCGGCGAGGAGGCGGTGTTCCGCCTCCAGCTCCTCGGTGAGCGCGATGCCGGTGTTGAGCCGCGTGAGGATGCCTTCGAGCTCGTTCACCGTCGGGCGCTTCTGGGCGCGGATGAACAGTCGCATTTCGTCGCGCACGCCGCCGAGATAGTCGGATGCCTGCAGGTTCATCGCCTTCCCCCGTGAAATCAGGCCTGACGATCTTGCCTTCCGGGTCGGCGACGAGTTGCCCGAGCTTGAGGCCGGCCTCGCGGTCGAGAATGCTTCTCTGCGCGTTGCGTTGCTCCGCCATCCGGTGGATCGCGACTTCCTCCTCCAGTGTCCGGGCAAGCCTGCGCATGCCCTTGAGTTGCTTGACGAAGCGGAAGGTCTCCTCGGCCGAAAGCGAGCAGCCGGTATGGGAGCAATCCTCGAATTGAATGGCGTAATGCGACAGCGTGTCGCTGAGCGTCGTGTCGAGGTGGCTCATCAGGCGATGTCCTCCACGTCGCGGTTCTTCCAGGCGGTTTCGACATGGCGGGCATTGATCGGCTCGTCGTTGGCCATCGCCAGCATCGCCGCAAGCTTCAGCGTCTTGTCGATCTGGCCGAGCGCGCCGCCTTTCAGCCCCATGCCGATCAGCGTCTTGACCGCGACCGGATCGGTCACGCCCCACGCATCGATAAAGGCCTCCAGATCCTGCCGGAGCGGCTGGCGGCGATTGAGCCGCTTGCCGATGCGCCGGCGAAGCTGGGCGTATGACCGGCCCTCGCTCTTGCTGGCAAAGCGCCCATAGACCTCGTCATTGCCGACAAGTGCCACGCCGCAGCCATAGATATCGACGAAGTGCCGGAGCTGGTTGATTGCGTCATCGACAAGGTTCTGCGCCTCGTCGATGATCAGCAGCGTGCCGCCGCCAATCCGCTCCAGCTTCTTGCCGATCGCCCGCGTCAGCTTGGCTGGATTGTGCTCCTGCACATTCAGCTCGGCCGCAAGCTCGATCAGCATCGCATGCACATTCTTGGTGTGTGGGCTGACGGTTGCGAGATAGGCATGCGGGCGCGTGGCGCAGTAATGCCTGCAGGCCATGGTCTTGCCCATGCCGGCGGCCAGCGTGATGATCACGAAATCGGAGGTAACCTGCGCCCAGTTGAGCGTTTCCAGCACCTCATGCGCCGTGCGGGTTTTGAGGAATGTCGGGGATTGCGGGACTTTCGCCGCGAACGCCGCCTGGTCCTCGACGTCATCGAGCCATTGGCGCACCGTCTGGTTCTGCTTGTCCAGGCGGCCGTTATATTTGCCAGAGACCCATTGTGAGAATGTGCCGTCGGCCATGCCGCAGCGGCGCGCCACCTCGGCCTTGGTCCAGCCATTGGCGTTCGCCACCTCGATCGTGCGATCGATCAGCGACCACCACTGGTCGATATCGTCCTGGCTGCGGTTTGCGGTAAGCTCCGGTCCCGCGACGGGGCGTTCCCAGATTGATTTGGTTTGGCTTGTGCCAGCATAGATGTTCATTTATGGTTCCTTTGCTTAACTGTTGGGCGGGGGTGACCCCGCCCTCTTTTTTGGAACCGTACGCACTACATTTCGGTTGTCCGCCGGACATGACTAGGCGTCCGACGCCTTCCCTTTCGGGAACTTGATCACCCCGCCATCGCCCCGGATCATGGACATGGCGCGGGAGAAACTCTCTTCGAAATCGATCTCGTCTTCCTGCTGTCGCGGCTTCATCTGCGGCACGGTGGCAATGCGCGTGACGACCGGGCGCTGAGGTTCGACGGGCGAGGGGGCTTCCGGCTTTTCGCCGCGATAGATGATCTCGCCGAGTTCACGCGCCGTGAGCTTCTGTTTGGCTGCGAGCTCCGCCTTCTGAGCGCGCGCATATTCGCGACGGGTTTTGTTGTGCTCCCTGGCTTCGCCAAGGTTGAGGAAACCTGCATCGTCAATGCAGTTTGCATCGCAGATCAGCCGGTCTTGCAGATCGTAGATTCTCACGGGCTGGTGCAGATTGTCCGGATCGAACCGGATCGTGACCTTCTTGCCAGCATGTTGGGTGAGTTCGGGCGACCAGTAGCGGTTCCTCTGGAAGTGGATCATGCCATTGCCCTTGGAAGCCTTTATGCCTTCGGAGGCGAGCAGCCAAAGCGAGCGTTGCGCCGCCGATGGCCAGCGAACGATGCTGGTCGGTTTGGCAAGGCTTTCCTCGAATGTTTCGTCGAAGCTGCGGCCCTTGCAGGTCTCGGCCCGGCGTCCCGTCTGTGCATTGTGCTCGGCGATCTGTGCGGCTACATGCGCCCGGAACTCATCGAGCGGAATTGCCCGCTCGCGATAGTTTTCGGGCTTGGCGTCGGGCTTGTTGCCGGTATAGGCGCCCGAGCAGAAAGGATGCTTGCCGATGAGTTCGGCGAGATCCCGCCAGGCGCGCTCGATCGGCTTCGATTGGCCGGAATAGGGCAGGGACCAGTGCAGATTAATCCCGAGCGTCGTCACAAGCCCGCGCGGGTCTTCTTCGCGAACCTTGTTGCGGAACCGCGTCGGCGTCTGGCCGGAAATCCACTTGCTGGCAAAGGCCCGGCCATTATCAAGCACCATGTCGTCGGGAATGCCGAATGCCTCGACCATGTCGCCGATGACCAGGCGGACCGCCGTCCAGGTCTCGGCCTCTGAAAGCCGCCATGCGATGATCTTGCCGGAGTAGACGTCTTGAATGGCAATCAGATACATGCGGGTCGGGTCTTTCGCCCAGGGTACGGACACGAAGACATCAACCTTATGGCCGTCCATATTCACGACCTGCATCGCGTGGAGACCGGCCCGGCTGCGCCGTTGCGCCGGATAAAGCGCCTTCGCCTTTTCCTTGCCGTCGCGTGCGATGACCTGCTCGGCGCGCGGCACTTCCGCCTCCAGCCGGCGGCGCAGCGAACGCTCACCTGGCACCGGCGTCCATCCCTCGCGTTTGGCAACCTTGGCCATTCGGCGGTAGCAGGCAGAAAAGGCCGGGCGCTCCGGGCGCAGATAGTCGGAAACAAGGAACTGCCATGCATCTTCGTTGCATTCAGCCGCCCGTGTCGCGGACGAAAACGTTGGCGCGAGCGCGGCCAGCCAATCGGCGCGCGGTGCTTTTTCGGCAAGCGACTGCCAGTAATAGAGAACCCGCTGGCTGACGCCTTCCATCTTCGAGACCACCTCGAAGGCAGTCCGCGCGGTCACGCCCGCGTCGATCATTTCACGGACCTTCAAAAGCGCCTTCAAACGTCTTTCACAGGCCTCTTTATGGGGCTTTGAAAGGGCTTCATATTTCGCCCAGAGCAGCTTGCGAGCGACAGCGGTTTCCCGGGCCTGCTTATTTTCGGCCTCGAAATGTCCGACTTTCAGGCGCGCCTGGGCGGCGTTCGGCAGAAGCGAGATATGATATTCAAACCCGCCGCCGCGACCTGTACGCTTGCGAACATGGGTGCTGGCACGCCAGCCCTGGCGTTCGCCGAATTGCTCGACGCCCCTCCGCGTGCCCGGCATGTCCGGAAGCTTTGCCGCTGCAAGTTCGGTAGAGGTAAACCACTCCTTCATGACCGCCCCCGCCGAATGTTCACCGGCCGCGCCGTCAGCGTCTTCAGCTCGGCGGTCAGCTTGCGCCGCTCCTGCTCCAGCCGGGCGATCTCGGCAAGCCGCGCCTCGTCGCCTTCAAGCAGTAACAGCCCGTCGTCGGAAACGATCTCGTCCCAAAGCCACACCGCGCCTGTTGCCCGCACAAACGCCTTGAACCGCGCCAGGCTGATATCGTGGCCGTTCTTGCTTTCCGCCGTATAGGCATCGAGCGTCGCCTTGGAGATATTGGCGAGGCCCAGATATTGGGCCATCCGCGCGGCAATCGTCGGTCTGTCGTACGGGCATTCGCGGATGGCCCGCGCCATAGCCCGCTTCACTCGTGCGCGAAAACGTTCAAGGTCGATGGATTGTGCCGCCTGGCGCACCGGAAATAGCGGCGCGGCAAAGAAATCGAGCTGATCGGGATCGGGCTTCATGCCGCATCCTCCCGGCCGATTTCCGCCAGAAATGCCTTGCGCGTCGCCTCGTCGGCCTGGCCCCATATATCCAGCAGCGCCTTCAGCATGGCGTCGCGCTTTACCTCGGGCTTTTCCGAGGGGCGGACGGCTTTGACATGGCCGAGCGCCTTCTTCAGGTCACCGCCCTCGGCGCGCAGCGCAATTGCCGCGCGCCGCTGCTCCTGCGGCTCCATCTTGGCAAGCTTCAGAAGCGCTGCCTGGTTATCGGCCACCGGCGTGCCGCGCACGGCGGAGCGGAGGTCGGAATGGAGGCGCTGGGAAATGCGCGTAAGCAGCTTCACCGTCTCAGGCGATACGCCCATCCGACGAGCGACATGTTTACTAAATCCGCCTCTCGCCTCGTCTTCCATTAATTGGGTAATGTTTACCCTATTTTCCGGGCGACCCGGTTCAACCTTACCGTATTTGCTTTCCCAAACATCGCGATATGTCTGCACGAAAACGGCGCGGTCGATCACCGAAAGCTCATTGCGAAACAGGTTTTCGGTGATCTCCAGAAGCACCGCCTCCTGCTGGTCGGCATCGACGACAACCGTGTCGACCTCCGTCTCGTCCAGCAGCTCCATGGCGCGCAGCCGGTGCGCGCCTGCCACCAGCGTATAAGCACCACCCTTGGCGGCGGGCGTGGCGCGCACCGTCACCGGGTTCAAAAGCCCGTGCTCGACGATGGAGGCGGAGATCGCCAGCGCATGATCTTCCTCAACCGCACGAAGTCGCTCCGGCACATGAATTTTAGCAATGGCAATGGTCTTGGTAACAGCCATCACGCAGCCTCCTCAACCATTGAAAGCAGCACCGCCCCGGCGCGCCCGGCCATAAAGGCGTAATGCGCCAGAAACACCGGCCGCTCGCAGCGATCGTCGATGATGCGTAAAGCGCGGTTCACCGCCTCGCGGGAGCGGCCCTGCATTTCCACCACTCGCCGCTTGGGCACATTGAACCGGCGGATCATGATGTGCAGCGCGATCTGCCGCGCCAGCGCCGCGTCGAACATCTCGTGCGGCGGATCGATGATCTCCCCGATCGTCAGATGGGGAAATCCCTCATGCACCGCCATCACGCAGGCGTGATAGAGCGCACTTTCGCGGTCCTGGGCGCTGTGGAGATTGAAGGTCATGCGTCTCTCCGGCATGTCGAAGCCGCAAACCCCATGTCTAATTCGCCGTGACGATTAGACTTGTGGTTGCAGCAAAAAACGGAAAAAATGCGAGTCGTGGAACGGAAGGAAAGCCCGCGTCGGCCAGGGGCTCGAGGTCTCGATAGAGATGGGCCTCTCCGAAAAACCGGAGAACTGGCCAGAACCGGCTGATCCTTCCGCTCCACATCCATCAGGCGGCGTCCTTCGTGGTCTTCTCGCCTGTGGACTCTGCCGCGTATTCGCGCGACAGAATGGTGTTCGACCGTTTGGGATAGCGGCCGGGGAAAAGCAGTTCGACGGGAACCTTGAGAAAGCGGGCGATAGCGCGCTCCACTTTCTGATTTGGCCGCTTCCATACGGCACGGAAGGTTCCGGGGTTGAGTTTGTTGATCTCAGCAAGCTTCGTCAGCGTCATTCCGCGACGATGAAGCTCCGCCTTGATCGCGAACTGATCCCACGTTCTGGGCTTATCCGGCATCTGTCTCTCCGGTCTAGGGCTGTTGGCGCAGCCCTTATTTTTGGTCAAACAACGCGCATTTGCCGTCAGCGAGTGCGCTACAGATGAAGGATTAAACCAGAAGTCTGTTTTTGTAAAACGGAAAAATGGTTTTATAGGTGATTTTGATTGGCTAGGCCGGAAGTAGAACCCAAAACGCCTTTGGCGCAGCGTCTTCGCGACCTTCGAAAAGCTATCGGCGATCCGGAACGGGAAGTGCTCGCCCGCTCGATCGGAGTGAGCAAGAACACTCTGGCTTCATACGAACGCGGGGAGTCGGAGCCGACGGCGACCGCGATCAATGCATATCGCTCTCACTGCAAGGTCAACGTTGGATGGTTGGTCGCCGGCGAAGGGGAGATGTTCGCGTCAAACGGGGAGGGCGCGCTGGCCGCTGGCAAGAGCGCAGCGGGCACAACTGACTGGCTGCCCCTGCCGTTCTTCGAAGCAGAGGCCGCCGCCGGCTACGGACGCATCGCCCTGGAAGAGCTCTCGACCGGCTCCGTAGCCTTCGAACGCGCCTTCCTGCGAGACCTGGGCGCATCGCCAGACAACTGCTTCATCATGAAGTCCCACGGCGACAGCATGCAGCCCACAATCCCGGACAACTCCCTCCTGATCGTAGACCAAAGCCAAACCGAAAAAATCGAACACGGCTGCATTTACGTCTTCAGGGTAGGGGAGGTGCTCCTGGTAAAACGAGCAAGGTGGCACATGGACGGCAAACTAGAGCTGAGCTCGGACAACACGACCTATCAGCCGGAGTTCCTAGACCAGACGCACGCGGACACGCTGAGCGTGCTGGGGAGAGTGGTGTATTTCTGCAGAGTTCCTTGAGCGGGGCCCTTTTGAAAAAAGGAGCCGATTCTTGAACGGGGTCTTAATTAAGATCTAAATTGGCGGTTGCTCGAAAACGACTGCAAAGGGGCCGACTGCTGACTGGCAGGATCGGTCTCACCAATTAGCGAAGCGGACGTTCGGGCTTGAGAGGAGCGTAGTCGCTTTCGGCCCGAAGCAGCGATTTAAGCATTGTTCTTACTGCGCGGCGACGTTGCTCGAAGTGGACATCGACGCTTCGCGTCGACGGGCTATGACCTGGACTGGTGCCACGCCGCTCATCACGGGCCTCCATCATCTCGCTGACCATGGCGGCGGCTGTGGTGAAGCCGACGGACAGGCCCTTATGGCAGGCGGCCAGTGCCAAGGGCGAGCGCTATGTGCGACCCGCCGGCTCCGCTGGGGCCGAGAGCGATGACGTTCTCGCGACGATCGATCGATTCGCAGCGGGCCAGTTCCAAGACCTGCATCCTGTTCAGCTTGGGTATGGCGGTGTGGTCGAAGCTGTCGAGGCCGAAACGGTTTTCGGTTCAAGCCCTTACAAGGCCATTGCCAATGCGGTCAGCTGGAAGATACTGATGGGCATTGAGTTTGCGATGGAATTTTGATGACCACTCGACCGAAGAAGACAAAGCCAATCAAGTCTAATAGCCGCCCCGCTACGCGAGCAAATGAGGCAATGCAGCCGCAGGTAATGAGTACTGAGGCGTTCGCATCTCAGAAGCTGCGCGACGTGGCATTCTATGCCGACGATAACTCGCTGGTCCTGAATATGGATGTCCGGGATGGGCTTGCACTGCTGGCAAAGGAAGGTGTCAAGGTAAACTGCATCGTTACCTCACCGCCGTTCTATGGCCAGAGAGATTACGAGGTCGACAGGCAGATCGGACTTGAAGAACATCCATCAGAATTCATCCAAGCACTGGCGGATGTGTTTGATGCCTCTGGCAAGGTGCTCGCAGAAAATGGAAGCTTGTGGGTAAACATTGGGGACACCTATTGGAGCGGTAAGGGTGCGCATAAGAGCAGCGAGTCGAAGCAGAGTGCGCGCCGATTTGGCATCCGTCCCCAGGACAAGAAGGGCGATGGGAAATGGTGCGTACCTAAGCAGTTGCTGTTGGTTCCCCATCGCTTTGCAATTGAGATGCAAGATCGCGGCTGGATCGTCAGAAACGACAATGTATGGGTGAAGCCCAATCCTATCCCCGATCAGGTCCGCGACCGTTGTTCGATGTCGCATGAATATATCTTTCATTTCGTGAAAGAACGCTGGTATTACTTTGACAAGAATTCTGTCGGCCGCACTACCGATAGCGGATCGGTTCTTCCACCTCTCGATACGTGGTCTATTTCGGCAGCGAAGGGCATACCTAGTCGTCACCGGGCACGGTTCTCTGAAGAATTGGTTCGTGTTCCTATTTTGACGACCACCCCGCTTGGGGGGGTCGTATTGGACCCGTTTGGTGGGAGCGGAACCTCTCTCATATTCGCTCGCAAGCATGGGTTTAGGTGTATTGGCATCGAAGCCAAGAAAGAGTATTGCGAAGAAATGGCTGAAGAACTACGCCGTCTGGCTGAATATGAGGCAAATGATGATGTTTAACTTCGTCTGACTGGAAGCGTGCCGCAATGTATCTATCATCCAAGTCGGTCGTACAAGCGATCAAGCACCTCAAGAAAACGGTGCATCCGTTCATCGGGATTACCTTCATCGCTTGCAAGCGCTATGGTTTGACCATAGGTGCTGCCGAAGAGCTGAGCATGGATGCTCTCACGCGGTCGCACCTACAAGAACATCATGTGATCGATCGAGGAAGCGCCCACTTCTTCCAACCTTTCAAGGGTCAAAGCGCGAAATGGTGGGTCGAACAAAAGTATCCATCTGCCGGTCTACAGACAGTTAATACACAGACTTTTCAGTCAGTCTTTTTGCACGAGCCGCGAAGTAAAGAATGGGGCTTCGCGAAGGATTACCTGCAGCACATAGTGGAGGGGTTGACGCGCACGAGAAGCCCGGTTTCTGCGCCAGCAGATGCTTTAGCCATTTGGTTGTTTAAGGGTGAAAATCTTGGCTCCGTCTCAGACCTTGATGCGCTGATCGATCTGTTCTTCAATACCTACCAAATTACCCCAGTTGAGCAGCACATTCTGTTCGGAGAACGTGCCTTTAGCCCAACATCCTCCAGAGACGATTTCGTTTCTGAACCTCTCTCGATGACAGACGTGGCGCGAGCATTTCCGCTGCCACCTGATGCGGAGGCCGAAGGTGGTCGCACGATTGCGTCGCTCAGATTGAACAATGCTGGCCCTAGCGCAGAGATGCAGTTGGATTTCGGCGAGCGACTTTCTCTAATCACTGGCGATAACGGTCTTGGTAAGTCCTTTCTGCTGGACTTCGCTTGGTGGGCCGCTACGGGAGAATGGGCCGAGCGAGAGGCTGTTCCGCCGCTGCACGCCGACGCTGGACAAGCCTCCGTTGAATATGCGCTACGGGGGCAGTCCGGCTCGTTGCTGACATCTACCGCGACGTTTAATCGCAAGCTATTTGCTTGGTCACGCCCCTCAACGGCGAAGACTGTGGAAGCGCTGGCGGTATTTTCTCGGGCTGATGGTTCATTTGCGATCGCAGACCCTCTTCGCAAATTCATTAGCAAAGGGAGCACTTTTACAAACAGCCTTAGTGCCTACGAGGTATGGAACGGTCGTCCAGGAGTGATAGAAGGACTAATACGCGATTGGCCGAAGTGGCAAGCCGCTTCTGATAAGCGAACTTTTGATAGGTTCAGCGCGGTCCTAAAGCGTTTGTCTCCAGAAGATTTAGGTGTGCTTCGGCCCGGTGCTCCCATCCGACTTCCTGGCGATCCTCGCGACATTCCCACAATTCAGCATAATTACGGGACTGTCCCCGTTACGCACGCCTCATCGGGCGTCCAGCGGGTGCTGTTGCTCGCCTACTTAATTATCTTGACGTGGCAAGAACATGAAGTCGCGGCTGAGCAAATAGATAGCCCGGTTCTTCGACGTATGTTGGTCATTGTTGATGAGCTAGAGGCCCATCTGCACCCAAAATGGCAGCGTATAGTGCTTCCCGCATTGATGTCGGTTGGCGATCTGCTCAGCAGCGAGTTGGCTATCCAGATGGTCGCTGTAACACATTCCCCAATGATTTTGGCATCGATGGAAACAGTATTTGATGCCGACACAGACGTTCTTTATCACCTGTACGGGGACGGGCCGAAGGTGCAGTTAGAAGAGACACCGTTTGTGAAATATGGTGATGCGTCGGGCTGGCTCACATCGCCGTTGTTCGGCCTTCGACACGCTCGATCGCGTGAGGCAGAGCTAGCGATAGAAGATGCAAAATCACTGCAACTCCGAGAGGAGGTAACTCAGGCCGAGGTTGCCCAGGTTTCCGATCGATTGAAGAGATACCTCTCAGGTGACGACAAGTTTTGGCCGCGGTGGCTTTATTTTGCAGAGCAGAATGGGGTGATAATTTGATCCGAGTTACAGCGCGGCCAGAGTACCCGAGTTTTGATGCCGATGTGAGACAGCCAGGGGCAGCCTTTCTCGCTCAATGTCCGGCTCCCAGCTCAAAGGAGTTCCGAAAAAAGAACTTTTGGTCGAAGGCGGCGAAGGAGCTTCATGCCGCTTATGGCGGCATTTGTGCCTACACAGCAATGTATCTGACTGAACAGGGGTCAGTAGATCACTTCCACCCCAAGAACGTGCGGCCCGATCTGGCCTACGAATGGTCGAACTATCGTCTTGCAAGCGGGCGAGTGAATACCGCCAAAGGCAGTCAAACCGACATTCTCGACCCGTTCACGTTGGATGATGAATGGTTTTACCTTGACCTTCCGTCTTGTATGCTCAAGCCCAATCCCGAGCTGGAGAAATCCTTACGGTCTCGCGTAAATGGCACGATCAACGGTCTGAAGCTCAATCACGATGACTACTATGCGCAGGAACGGTGCAATATCTTGATCGAGTATGCGAATGGGGATATCAGCCTGAACTTCCTTGAACGCCGCTATCCGTTTCTAGCCAAGGAATTAGCACGGCAGGACCTTGATCAGGCTGCTCTACGCATCCTTTTTAGGGTCTGATCTTGCCGTGTGAGCCATCATCTAAGTCCGCTTCAGCGGCGCTGCTGTAGGGCAGCTTTCCACCCTTCACATAGATCTCAACGGTCCGGCAGGCTGAACCAAGCTGAATGTCCACTTGCGTTCTGAGGCAAGGGCACCCTTGCAAGCGCAGTGAAGGTCCGGAAACCGGCCTTTTAGGTCTTCGCACGTCGCGTAACGAACGACTGCTCTCAGGACGAGGTCGAGAGAGGGGGAACGGCCGAGTTGGAGGCATTGCCGACCCAAAGCAGTGATCGTAGACGGACCAGGTGCATCCGGATCATCACTTAAACGACCTATTTTGCCGCGTCGTGATGCCGTCACTTTGACTTGCCGGAGGAGCGAAAGAAGCGACCAATGCCGCCAGGAACTGTCGGCGCATCGCGAACCTGGTGCTGAGCTCCGGAGAGCCGATCAAGAGTTTCGGCGGACATGCGATTAAAGAGCGGATCAACCCACTCGAGCGACGTCAATGCCGGCGAATAGCCGATTGGCAGTCCGTGGAGGTATCGTTGTCTGTCAGCAACAAACCCAAGAACTTTACCCGGCGAATTTCGATCGACAGATACGATCTGGGGTACGCCTCCGGTCAGAGGGTCAGCCCCTTTATCAAGCGCATCGCAAAAGGCACTGAACAGTGATCTCGCAGTGCTGCCCTGCGAGGACGCCTTCCAGGCATTAATTTCCCTATTAAGTGATTTGCTGCCACTGCCGAGCGTCAGCACTACGTCTGAAGTGTCGCGTTTTTTGGTGTCTACTTGCACGTCCGTCCATCCGCGGGGACCGGGCTCATAATCAGTGCGCCAAGCCAGGAACGTGCCGCTCAGACCCGAGCCCTGTCGAGCAGCGTGGACCACAGTGAATCCCTGATCCGGAGCGTTCTGACGACGGCCGAAGGCCGTTCGTAGATATTCCACCAGCACCGCATGACGATCGTTGGGATCAGTATCGCTTGTCCAGAGGAGGCCCCGGGTGACTAGGTCGACAATCTGACCAAGGACCAGAGACGGGAACAGGACGTCCCCACAATAACCAAAGACGTCGGGCGTCGGCGCTGCGAATACCTTTCGCCCGCTGTCCCAACGCCGCGTCTGCGAACCCCAAGTAATGCGACTGTCGGTGACCACGTAGATGGCGCTTGGTCCGCGGCTGTCGACCGAGATCCAGGAAATTAACGTTGTCATTTGAAAATACCTCCATGCGAACGTATATTCCCTGAACAGTTAACCACGGGCAACTCCCAGACGCTCCACCAAATGAGGGGCGTGACGGTCGAGGACCTGCGTCAGTCCGGCCATGCCGGACTGACGCAGCTGGGTCTGAGCAAAAGCAAATTCATTCGCGGATTAACAGCACCTTCGCGGTTGTCGTTAGATTAAAGAACGACGGCTTTGGGGTTAAAGCTTCTTGTGATTAACGGCCGAAATGGGGACGCGCAAAGCAGAAGAGCTCCGACTTCCATGTTTTGCAGAGGAGTATTTAGACGTAATGTGTTGAAACGGTTAGAAAATTCTCGAAAATGGCAGAAGCTTCCATGTTTGGAATGCAATCTTGGATCTCTTTAAGGTTTGCTTAAGTCCGTGAGATAACTTTTGAAAGCCCGATTAAGGGTATTTGAAGCTGCCCCGTGAAAGGCTCTTCAAAATCCATAAAGCCCTATATCACGGGCGCTTGGCGGTGAGGGGGCGCTCAGTTCCATAAGCGACCTTATCGCACACCGCTCTCGGAATCTGCCGGTTTGACGCTATTTGAAAAGGTTGACCGTCTTCAGCGTCCATTCCTTCGGCAGACTGCTTTGCAGGGTGTCCTGCTGTCAAAATCACTTATATAGAAAGCCTGCCCGTTCTATCGCCACATCGCCTGATATACGGGACATTTGCGGCCGTTCTCAGCTGTTCCCGCCTATTCCCGGATATTGCAGCCTCATCTGACAAACAACATCGGGCGCCTGCTGATTGCGCCTCTTGCCACGAATTGAAAAATAGATGCCGCGCAACGCCGCCCAGCCGGTTTTACGCTTCCCGCGCCAAGAGACCGGCCTTGTCTGTGTCAATCAGACCCCGCAGCAACACATCCGCTTCCGCATCAGCTCTGACGTTTTCCGGATACCCGAAAGAAACGTTCACGATCGGCGTCCTTCCGACTTTTCCGCTCAGGTGTCGGTGCGTATGCCCAAACAGCCACAAGTCGGGGCTATGCCGCAAGATCCATTCATCCAGATCGGAAGCGAAACAAGGCGTCAGATCATCGACAGGTCCCGCCACACATGGACTGGGCGCATGATGGCTGACGATGACGGTCCGCCCTTCAAAAGGCTCCTGGACTTTTCGCGTCACCCATTCGAGATGGTCCGCATTAACTCGGATCGTGTCATCGGGGCGCACCATTCTCCCGTTGAACCGGATCCGATCATAATCGGTCATGCGATAGCTCGCCTGCCGGATTGCGGCTCCACGATCTCCACTCAAACAGAAATCAGTCCAAAGCGTGCAACAAAGGAAACGAACACCACCAAACTCCAGCGCCTCCTTCTGGACAAAGCGCATGCCGGCATCTTCCACCAATGACTTCAGCCGCTGTTCGCCATCCAACTGCCACTGATAATAGTCGTGGTTACCTGGCAGGATGAATACCTTTGCCGGATCAATCAGGCGTGCCAGCTGCTCCAGACCCCTTGGCCAGTTCTGCAATGGGTTGTCCGCGAGATCACCCGCCAGAACAAAAGCATCAAGCCCATCGAAAATCGACCTAAAATTCACAAACGGATCGCGATAGCTTCGCCACCAGAAGTCTAGGTGCCAATCGGCTGTAACGAGTATTCGCATCAAGCTTGCTTTGCTTCAGAATAGATCCGACTTTGTGGCTGAAGCGACCTCCTATCACTCGAACGACGCCTTTGCTATCATGCAAAGAGAAAGCGGACGGTCAGGAATGCGCCCCCATTTCGGCCAATAGATCTCTCTCGACCTTGTCCTGAAAGCTGCCATTCGTCGCGCAACGTGCGAACGTCTACAAAGGACGGGAAGCCGACCTTCGCTGCGTCCAGGATGAAGGGCAGCGAAGCGCCAGAACTTGACTTTCGCTGCGCTGCCCCGGGCGGACAGATCAGTGCAGAATCACGACGACCACACCCGATCAGTGTGCGATAAACATGGAGTCAGCAATCTCCATGGACACGTGGCTATCTGCATAGTGTTTGAAGCAAGCTGAACAAACAGTTATGAATTTTCACATCGGCGAGGAGGCAACGTCCCCGGCCCGAATGAATGTAGAAAGCGATTGAGCCATGCTTGAAGAACAGATTAGGGAAATTGTTGAACATCACTATATGGCAAGCAATCCCCGACTGCTTCTGCTTTCTCACCTCGGAGAGGCACTTTCTGACCGGGAATTTTGGCCAGAGGCAGGGGAAAGGCGCACTCTGCTAGAAGCAGTCGAAAGCGTGGGCGGAATTTCAGTAATAAGAGATGAAAAGGCTGAAGCTTTTATTGCTGTCGTTCGCGAAGGCGATGAAGCCCGAGCGGAGAAGGAAATTCTTCGGCGTCATAAGTTTTTTTCCTCAGAGGGTTGCCAAAAGCACTAATAATCGCCTTCACAAAACCCATCGATGAGTCTACTAAAATGTTCGTACGGCTCTCCCCTAAGATCCAGTACAGAATTGGCACCGAAGGCGGCGAAAATGAAATAGTCATTGACGCTGATCTTCGAGTTCCCCTTGGCAATTCAATTGAGCTGGATGAACTTGAGCTTCAACAGATCGAGCGCCTGGAGGTAGGGGTAAGATCTTGGGCAGAACGTTCTGACATTGACCTGGCTACACTCAGGCGAAACAACAACGCTGCCCCCAAAGCCAGCAACCGGTCGATACCTGCCTCGAAAGACATGCGGTCATCTGCGCTTGAGCGCCTATTTGCTTCGCAAGATCCTGAAGTCGCAAAGAGAATGGTTATTCCCATGGATATTGCAATTCTCCTGGGAAGGCATTGATAGTGGCAAGGAAACGGAGAAAGCCGGTGGCTCTGGCTGGTACGCAAGCCATGGTCATTGTCGCAGGCCTTCCGGTGACGACCTACGGGCGTTCCCTGCAGGAGTTCTCCAAACGCTTCCCTGACGTGATCGTTCAGGGTACACCGGCGAGCATATCCGACGGTGCATTGTATCCAAAACGCTACGTTCAGCAGCTGGTTCAAGATGTAGGGCAATTCATTCTACGCCGAAGGGAAAACAGCCGCCGACAACCGACCCCGGCGGAAATCCATCTTTTTTTCGTACCCTCGACGGATCAAGAAATGCTTCTCAGGGCCTTCGATTTTTTCGTTATGCCTACGGCCTTGTGCGGCTTGGAAGAGTGGTCTCACCAGGGAAAGCAATGTCGTCATGATTTTGATACAGCTGCGAGGGGGCTTATCGAAAACTATCAGCGGTCGTCTCCTGCGCGGTCAAATTTGAGCGAAGTGCGAAGAAGGCTAGGCTATTTGTCTGACAACGAGGCATTACTTCTCCCCCTCGGAACTACATCACGCCTGATGGCGAGTTGACCGATGTTTTTCGAAAATTCAGGTCCGGTGCTATTGAGTGGACAGATAGGCTTGAAGGGCTGGGTCCGTGTGATCTGACACACGATGATGTACCGAATAGAGTATCCCAAAAGCAAACTCGCCATCCCTTCGTTGACAGCCGAGACTTGGCTTTCTTCGTTGCACATCCAACCGCCTACGATGGAAACGTGTGGGAAGCAGAAGAGGGCAGCCCTCAACCTGATTTAGTCTTGTCCTTGAGGAGCCTCTATCGTTTTGGCGGAGCACTGCCTCAGGGATTCCATCACGATGTGCAGAGAAGAGACGGAAACGGCCTAGGTCGCGCTTCGTTCAATTGCGCAAAACGAGGCAGTATCGCAAGCCCCGTAGGGTATGCGAATGTCTACCCAGATGATGTCGTTAGACTGAAAAACGCAACCGTCAAATAAGGAAAACCGCCAACACTTGAATAAGTGTATGGCGGTTCTTTTCCCGCGCCCTACGCTTCATCAGTCGGTCAACTCTGCCTAGACAGAGTCGTTTGCACCGAGTCGCAACCAAGTGCAAAGGCTCACATTCGAGCCAGCAGAATCTCGAAGCCTTAGCTCCGGCGTATTTCCTTAACTCGCGAGTTAAGGTCCACGCGACGCGCATAGAGTGCCAAACTCCTGTTTCAGATAAGTAGTATCGCAGCGTCAGAGTCAATAGGTCTCTCCCTAAAAGGTTCTTCATCGCGCGTCGCTAGGCTCAAGGCTCGTTAACATTTAACACCGGAAGATGACAGTTGCGCGAGGGCTACAACGGGCAGGAGGACCTGCAACATCTGTCGTAGTGCTCCGAGCGGTTGATCGGTGCTGCCGACCGGCCCTCCGCATAGGGCTGGGACCGGTCATCCGCCGCGCCCGGCACGAAGGTTGGCAAAGGGCCGAAAGCGACTAAACGCCTCTCAAGCCCGAACGTCCGCTTCGCTAATTGGTGAGACCAAACCTGCCAGTCAGCAGTCGGCCCCCATTTTAGTCACCCACTGTGCTGTTACTTATCGCCACCCTCAATACGCTACTTTCTTCGAGACCATTGATGCAGTATGGGTCAAAATCTGATGACCGGCAAAAATATCGAAACACTCATGGCCCTCGATTTCGAAGCCTCGTCTCTATCAGCAGAGAGCTGGCCAATCGAAGTCGGCATATCATGGATTGAAGGCAATCAGGTTCAGACATGGTCGTCGCTGATACGGCCGGCATCGGTTTGGGAGCGGGCGGATTGGTCGAAGCAAAGCGAAGCGGTGCATGGGATTTCGATGTCGGATCTGGAGACCGCCCCGACCGTTGAAGACGTCACCCAACAGCTGATGCCCAAAATCGAGGGCTTTATTCTGGTTTCCGATGCTCCAAGGCTCGAAACCCACTGGCTAAGCCGTCTTCTTGGCGCCGCACGCTGGGCACCTTCAGTAATCACTGTCGAAGACTACGATACTGTGAGCTTCGCTCATTTCGATGGTCTTGCCCTTGATTTTCTATACGAAAAGCTCGAGCGCATGCGTGTGCCTCATCGGGCCGGCGCCGACAGTGCTCGCCTGGCTTCGGGCTGGCTCAAGGCCTTGCAGGTACGCGAGTAACAGAAAACTGGATAATTCCTCGAATCGCGGCGGTTGCCAATTTGCAGGGTGAAATCGCAAGGTCTGCCGAAGGCAGCCATTCTGAACAACAGTATGCAGAAATCGACCGGCTTTTCGTGCGGGAGGACGCACCTCAATCGTTCTCAGTGACGTGTCACGGATTGAACGAGGTCGTCCGTCTCGAGTTTCAGGCCTGAACGCCACAGGGCTGTTTTCGTTACGATGTATTCCAGCTTGTCATCCCGATCGCGAAGCTCTTGCACGGTGATCAAGCCACTCCATTCCAAGGGCTTGAGAACACAAGCACTGAATGCAAGAACTTCACGCCAGCGCCGGTCATTGCCGGTCTCTGCCTCGCCATAAAAGCAGCTGAATAGATTGTCTTCGCTCGCCCCGTCTTCGATCTCGACATTCATGACATTGAGCCAGACATCCCAATTGCCGAAGAGGCCTTCACCGAGGCGGGAATAGGCCGCGTGGTCGATATTGAGCACGAAAAAGGGTATGAGTCGTTTGAACAGCAGGCCGGGATGTGCCGCGAGATCTTTGCCTTCGGAGGTGACGCGGAACATGCCCTTGTAATGACGGCCCAGACGGAGGCGGATCAGCAGGAAGTGCAACATATCGACGGGTGGAAAGTCAGCTTCATTGATGACCGACTGGTAGCGGAACGTTTCTTTGGCCGATTTGCCTGGCCATTCAAAATTCTCCACCGCCCACCTTACGAAATCGCGCTTGAACGCCTTGGTCGCAGTCAAGCCGATCCCGCCATGTTCCGCGGCACAGTTTAGTATCAGGCAAGCACCGCGTAACAGGGGCGACAGAGCCAGATCAGGATGGTCGTCTGGTAGGGATTGAAACTCGATCATGGGGTTTGCTCTGTGTCGGAGGTCGATGCCAAACTAAACGTTCTGATCGCTTCGGCAAGACCGGCGAACAATCACCATTCCTTTGCCGAATGCACCGAATGATCAGTCGTTCGCTTCAAACCGTCGCTCTTCGCCGTGCCGGCGAGATCAGACATCGATCATGCCTCGCATCAAGAGGTCAGCTTCCTGCCCGGCCTCCACCTCCGACGGATAACCAAGCGAAACATTGCGGACAGTCGTGTCGCCTTCAACGGTTTGACGCTGCCTATGCGTATGCCCGAACAACCAGGCGTCAGGGTTGTGCTTCGTGATCAGTGCCCGAAGATCCGAGCCGTAGATCGGATCAAACTCGCTTGGCGAATCTGACAGCAGTTCCGGGTGTGGACAGTGATGCGTGACCACCACCGTCTTGCCAACAAACGACGTCGCCAACTGGTCCTCCAGCCAGCGCCGATGATCTCCGTGAACGAGCACCGTGTCTGATGGTTGGATCTTGCTGTACCGAGGTGTTTTACGGATATAGCGGTAATCATTCATCCGTGTTCTGGCGAACGCCATGGCAGCCGCAGGCGCGCCGTGAAGCGCGAAGTCAGTCCAGAGCGTGCAACACAGGAACCGCGTATTGCCGACCGCGATTTCTGCCTTCTGCGCAAAATTGGCTCCCGCCTGTGCCGTCAATTCGGCAAGACGGTCATCGCCATCAATGACGTGGTGATAATAGTCGTGGTTGCCCGGGAACACGTAAATGCGTGCCGGGTCGATATAGCGTCCAAGATGCCGGAGCAATCGCGCCCATCGCACCTTCGGTTTGTCCGCCAGATCTCCTGCGATGAACAGTGCATCCAATGCGCCGAGCATTTCAGGAGGCAGCGCGGCGAAGGGATCACGTCCTGCTTCAAGCCATTGGTCGAGATGCAGGTCGGCGGTGATCAGAACGGGCATGAGAGGTGTTATCCGAAGGAAGCAACATGGGATCTGGATGCGTTCTTGCACGACGGCGCCCCACTTACAATGCTTTGTATTAAAACGATAAAATGCGAAAAACAGAGTGGCGATCTATTATTCGCAGTAGCCGTCTCCGAACGCTTTCCGGCACTGAACGTGGGACCAGAAACATCTGAAAGGTACATTGAGGCCGCCCGAGCGCAGAGGAAGCCAAAATGGCCACCGTTTGCTCGACCTTATTGAAACCCCAGATATTCCGGCGCCACCCATTCCGTCAGCCAGACGCCATTGTCGGCGACCCAAAAGGAACACCGATCTTCGTGCATGCGCAGCGCGTCGATGCTCAACACCACAGGCTTGCCATGACGCTGGCCAACCTTCTCGGCAGTCGTGGCGTCCTGAGACAGGTGGACGTATTGGCGACGGCCCGGCTTGATGCCATCTGCAAAGATGGCGTCCAGGTTGGCTCGGGCGGTTCCATGGAAAAGCACCGGCGGCGGCACTGACAATGAAAGTCCAAGGTCCACCGCGATACTGTGCCCCTGCGCCGCCCTGATCATCTCACCGTTCTCCGAAAGGGTGAAACGTTGTTTGTCGTTGTCTGCCACCAGCTGTCTCAGCTCTTCCACATTCAATGGACGGCCAGCTTTCTTCAAGCCGCGCAGCAGGTCAGAAACAAGCGCCCATCCGCCTGCACGCAGTTTCAGCCCCACAAGCTCTGGTTCGTGCCGGAGCACGCGGGAGATGAATTTGCTGTCGCTGCTCATTGCATGACCTTTAGTGACTTTCCGGCCAGGTGTTCTCTTGTGGCAGGCATTCTTCTGAATGAAGTGATCATCGATATGGCGCGATGGCGGGGGATTGGCAAACTCGCTGGATAGATCGCGTCACTAATGATCATTATATGATCCATAAAGACGCTAATGGTACATATAAGGCTCGTGAGTTTGCGTTTCGTCTGTCTTGCACTATAATGAGCCTTAAAATATCCATCGGCGACCAAAAGGCTTTTAAATGATCCGCTCAACGGAGCTATCATGAAGCGAACCCGCAGCTATTCCCGTACCACAAAACAGGCCTTGTCCTTGTTCGGCAAGCTGATCAGGGCCGCCCGCGTTGAGCGCGGCCTGACCGCTGTCGAACTCTCCGAGCGTGCCGGCATTACCCGCAAAACGCTTCGCAGGATCGAGTATGGAGAACCGGGACCGGAGATCGGCACGGTCTTCGAGGTCGCCACTCTGGTCGGCATCCG
Organism: Martelella sp. K41-7; assembly: GCF_055808365.1. Taxonomy (NCBI): domain Bacteria; kingdom Pseudomonadati; phylum Pseudomonadota; class Alphaproteobacteria; order Hyphomicrobiales; family Aurantimonadaceae; genus Martelella; species Martelella sp. K41-7. The sequence continues at coordinate 2,707,513 of NZ_CM147867.1, read as the reverse complement.
CCTGTTCGATCTGGATGATCAGACACTGGCCATGCATAACGCCCGTCTCGATGAGAAGCTGGCGCTTCTGCCCAAGAGCGTTCGCCACAGCCCGCAGGAGGTCGATGATGACTTCTAGGCTTTCGCAGCACAAGGAGGCCTATGTCTGGATCTGGCTGCCAGAGCAGACTGACCCGGTTGTTGCCGGTCGCATCACGCGTGGCGGCAACCGCTACGTTTTCAACTATGGCGCCAGCTATCTGGACCGTGACAATGCGATCCCGATTTATGAGCCCGAGCTTCCGCTGCGTCGCGGTCTGATCGAGCCGGACGCCGGCCTGCCTATGGCGAGTTGCCTGCGGGATGGCTCGCCTGACGCATGGGGTCGCAGGGTCATTCTCAATCGTCTGGTGGGCGGCAAGCCTGCCGAAGACGACACCGGCGATATCACCGAGCTGACATACTTGCTGGAATCCGGTTCCGATCGGATCGGCGCACTCGACTTTCAGCAATCGGCAACGGAATACGTTCCCCGTCTCAAGGCAGAGGCGTCCTATGAGGAACTCATTGAAGCCGCCGGCCGGATCGAGCGGGGCGCTTCGCTGACGCCTGCATTGGATCAGGCACTCAACCACGGAACCTCGATCGGCGGCGCACGGCCGAAGGCGCTGATCGATCGCGGTGACCAAAAGCTGATCGCCAAGTTCTCTTCGAGCAACGATCTTTATAGCGTCGTAAAGGCCGAGTTCATTGCGATGCGGCTTGCGGCCACCTGTGGTCTGAACGTCGCGCCGGTCTCGACGGTCTCTGCAGCGAACAAGGATGTCCTGCTGATCGAACGCTTCGACCGCGTCAAAGGCGACAATGGCTGGCAGAGAAAGGCCATGGTCTCGGCACTGACGATGTTCGGCCTCGATGAAATGATGGCGCGCTATGCCTCCTACCAGGACCTCGCAGAAATCATCCGCCATCGCTTCACCCAGCCAAAGGAAACGCTGAAAGAACTCTTCGGACGGCTCTGCTTCAATATCCTGTGCGGCAACACCGACGATCACGCCCGCAATCATGCCGCCTTCTGGGACGGCAGGATGCTGGCGCTTACCCCCGCCTACGACATCTGCCCGCAGGGCCGAACCGGCAATGAAGCGACGCAGGCCATGCTGATCAGTGGAGACAACCGCATGAGCACGCTGAAGAACTGCCTCGATGCGGCTGCCAATTTCCTGTTGAGCGAGGTTGAAGCTGTTTCAATCATCGAGGGCCAGATTGCGACCATTGCAAATGAATGGAAACGTGTTTGTGAAGAGGCGCGATTGAGCGAGACGGACGCGAAGCTGTTGGCCGGACGTCAGTTTCTAAACGCATACTGCGTCGATGGTCTAGATGAAAGTCGTGCGGCTCTGGCAAAAGCGTTCGGCCACGCACGCAGGTGGATTGCAAGCACCTGACCATGATTAGTGGTCATCAATCATTTCGCTGCCTACTGTCTGAAAGGGGCCATCGAACGAACATGGTGTAATCGCGGGAGCAATGGCCGCCTTTTGATGTGGCTAGATATTTGAACATCTAGCCGGCTGACTGTCCCCCGCTAGAATGAAGAACGGGCTCATGATCGCAACCGGGCCCAAACACCGAACGGAGGACAACCATGCATCAGTATATCGGTCTCGACGTATTCATGAAAGAGACAGCAATATCCATCCGACAGGACGGCAAGAGGATTTGGCGGGGCAAGTGCGCGTCGGACCCGCAACGGCTCGCAGCAGTGATCCGCAAACGTGCACCGTCAGTCCGGCGGGTCGTGTTCGAGACAGGGCAGTTGTCAGTCTGGTTCTATCATGCGCTGACGGCGTAGCGTTTGCCGGTGATCTGCATCTTCGTCTCGGCCTGCCAGATGGCGCACGAGAATCTCGCCAAACAGCTCCTGCCGCAAACCGGCTGTTACTCGCTCATCGGGCCGCAGAACGCGATCAATTTCGACGATGCCGCAGCGTTCTGGGTCGCTTTCTACCAGCTAATGTCCAAGGAGCGTTCCATGAAACGGGAGGAGCTGCAAAGACGGGTCCGGGAACTGTCCGCAATATTCGAGGAACCAATCAATCATTTCGCGTCAAGTCAGAGCAGAGCAAAGGGCTACATGCGCGTCCGAAACAAGAGACATGCTTCCTGATGGTGCCGCCTAGATATAGCGCCGGTAGTCGGTACTTACGGTTTGGCCTTCGCCCATATATTTTAGGATCTCGCCCACCTTACGCGCTGCGCGGATAGGGATCGGAAGGCGCTGGTTCATCTGGGTCGAGTTCCAGTTGATTTTGGTCAGCGAGAAGACCTCCTCGGCGATTTGGGCAATCGTGCTGTCGCAGCTTTTATGCGGACAAAGCAGCAGCGGACGCGGATCATACAGACCCGGATAGGTGCCGTAGTAGGGTATACTGCCATTTGTGTAGAGCAAGCCCTTACCCGCCAGGTTCACAAACGTGCCGCGCAGGACAGGATAGTTTCCATCGCGCAAGATCTTTGCTGCGTACGACTCCTGAACCCAGACAAGATCGCGAAGCTCGGTGCCCGCTTCTTCCAGCGCGCGCAGAATGCCGTCGGCCTCATCCTCCCGGAAACGGGAGGTTTTGAGCACAATGACCCGTGCCGGATAGTGCTTGTGATGATTTTTGTAGGCTGCAAGCACCTGCCCGATGAGCTCGTAGGCATCATCGTCGGTCATATAGGGATGACGGCCGCGGCTTTCGGTTTGCGCCCTCTTCCCCTTGAGAATGAACCCGCGCCCGCGCTCATCGAACATTTGCGCCGCGCTGGTAAAAAGCTGCTGGCCCCCTGCCTCGCGGTAAAAGCTGATCCCGACATAGCAAGCGGCAAACTCGCCTTCCCGTGGCTGGCGGCGCCATGGGATGCGGCCGCTGCCTTTAAAATAGAGTGTGGTGAAGAGGTTCCAGCTCCGGTCTGCCTCGTCCTGTATCTCGCGGTCCTTGCTTTCCTTGATTTTGCGGGAGATTGCCGCCTTGTCGTCGATCACATCCTCCCACACGATCTGGATCGGAAAATTCAGACCCATCGTTCGAGCTTTGAGCATCCCCCTGAAATTCGGGGCATCTGAACCGCCGCTGTCTTCCTTCTCGGTCGTACTTTTTGAATCTACCTTCGCATTCCAGATACGCTCGATAAGCGCGACCGGCAAGGCAACGATGGCAACATCAGGTCGGTAGCCGCTATCATCCAGCGTCTGCAGCAGTGAGAATATTTCATCGACTGCCATCTCCACCGCCTTCTGGTGATGCGGCTCCTTGACGATTTTGTCGATCTTGCTCTGTGATAGTGCGGCCGTAACATTCTCCGGGATTTCAAACCGGCAGCGGAAAGGATTCTGATTGCCAAGGCCGGGAAAATCCGGGTGCAGATTAGGATGCTTCTCGCCCTTTCCCTTGATCCCTGTTGCAACAGCCGAGAAGTATTTTTGCGTGCTCTCGACCGTCTTCGTGCTGCCGACAACCCCGACCCTGATCACCTCCCCCAAGGGCGGCTGCAGCGGCCCCGCTTCGACGAGTCCGCGGCGCGGATCCAGGCCGTGATGCTGATCGCCGAATTCCAGCTCGGGCTCTTCAAATATCTTGCTTTCGAATTCCATCAGACCGCGAACCTTTCCTGCTCGGCTGGGTCTTCGGGTCGTTTCTTCGGCGTGCCCCAGACATCTTCCGGCACCCGTGTATCAAGCGCGATCTGCGGCGGCGGATCGAATTTCAGGCGAGGCTCCTGAACCGCATGGCGTTCGAAGAGATCATCACCTGCGCTCTGTTTCTGGGTAAGGAAGCGATGCCACATGATCACCTGACCGCGCAGCGAGGCGCTGTTATCCAGACGCTTCTTTCCGGCGAGCAAAGCCTGCGGGTAAGAGTGCGGTGTGAAGCCGTCCGTCGTAAAATAGTAGGTCGGGGTGATGATCAAAAACCACTGGTCGTCGAGCAGTTCGAAGCGCGGCGCAAATGCGTGGTGGCGCACGTAGGCAACAAGCCCCTCTTCCTTCTTGCTGGTAATGACATTCACGACGTCGGCATGTGTCTTTTTCTGCGTCGATTCATAATGGAACCGGCGGGGGCATTCTTCTCTTCCGCCCGGAAATAAAGCAGCTTGCGCTCCTTCTCCCAGTTCAGGTCTTCCGCAACCTGGTGCCTGAGCGTCTGCCGTAGCAGGAAGGAGAATTTATGCTGCTCGTCAAGGTCCTCGTGAAAAGCGAGATAGCTCGTCTCGATCGCCTCGACCTGATCGGTATCGACAATGTCGCGGCACGAGGAATTGCGGGGATCGTGAAATGACCAGAACGAACCGCCATTGATGACCCAGTCGAACCGGGCGGGTCCGTCAGCTTCCAGGAGCAACGACGTTGCCTTCGGCCCCCTATGCGGTGTCGAAGCAACGAATATCTCGGTAGGCAGGGTGATCGGCAGCATATTAACAAGGGCGCTTTCGCCCCCGCCAAGCGGCGGAACGTAATAGCCGAATCCGGCCTTGGGCACCGTGAGGGCTGCCAGATGGTCGGCCGCATTGCTATCTAAGACGTCCTGCGCCTTATCGAACCGAAGGCGGCGCTCACCCGCTGTGACGCCACTCGGGACTTCTTTCCAGTAGAAACTCTCGTCTGATTTTCGATAGAGGACGATGATCACGGGCAGGTTCGATCCGCGCCAGTAATCCAGGTCTTTCGGCTTGAGCAGATAGCTGAACCCCGTATCGTCTTCGGATGTGTATTTCCCCTCTGCCGTTGCCTTGACCTGCACGGCGATCATTCGCGCCAAGGGGCGGCCTTCATCCATCACTTCGGCGATGCCGTCGATCCCGGCTTCAAGGCGGGACCGGCCGTCAAACTGAAAGCCGATATGAAGAAACCGCTGCCCTACAGCGAGTTCTCCGATCTGACCGAGCATCTGGTTTGGCGTTAGGATCTTCGACATGAGAACTAGGTAGAACAATCAGGGAACATTTGCCACGATGGCGAAGGAATTGCTCCGCGACTCTGTGGATATTCTGGTTCTGATATGTTCAGCCGATCCTTTCTCCGCGCCGCGCGGGTTCTAGAGAATTAGTCGCGAGAGGTAGAGAATCCCGTCCTCGACGCGAACGCGGATCGCCTGCAGCTTGTTGAAGCTGAATTTTCCGGCCTCGCCATGTGTACCCTGGTTGAAGGTCTGGAAGAGCGTGACGACATTCTCGATGTCGCTGTCAACAAAAGACTCCAGTTCGTCCCCCACCATGCCGCTCCGGTGAAGAATGTATTTGATCTTTGCCCGTCTGGTCGGCGTTCCCTGCTGTGTCCGCTCACAGTTGGGAATAGATTGTTCGACCGCCTCATTGGGGGCGTGCATGTCGAGAATGCGGGTGATAATCTCGCGCGCGCTGGTGCAGAAGTGGCGCGCCGCGTCGGGATTTTGCGGACTGAGCGAGTACAGGGCGCCGCGCCACCTGTCGCAGAGATCTGCGGATAGACGCTGGAGGATCGGTGTGAGCGGACTTTCCGGCTCATCGGGCGCCGGTGCGTCGTCAGCGATGGCGCTGTCTTCCAGCAGCGCGTTCATCAGGCCGGCGTTATTTGCGGCCTCACGCTCTGACAGGTCCAAAAGTTCATTGTAGCGCTCGTCGAAGCGTCCCTGGTCGGCTGCACTTTCAAGGCGCTCATACGCCGCCTGCATGGTGTCGACCGACACCCGGTAGGTGACATAGCGTGTGGTGTTCGTCTGACGATTAAGACGCGCGATTTCGTTCTTGAGCCGCTGCCGGTTCGCGCGGAACCGGGAATTATGCGCCCTAACCTCACGGTTGTAGCGGTCGACCTCCTGCTTTACCTTGCGGTTATACTCTCGGATGCCGCGATTAAGGTCATCGATGGCACGTTTCTGCTTCTGCTGAGCCTGTCGCATCATGCTTCTCAGCTGGGATGGTGTTACACGGCGCGCCATTTCCCGACCTCCTGTCTATCCCTTCCTATTTCTCCATGCATCGCCTTCACTCCCATCCCCGCCTGATTTCTGTCCGTTGGCATTCAGGGCAGTGAATTGGATATGTCGGCTGATCGCGGCGGCGTGCCTCACGCTTTTCGTCTTCGTCGAGAACTTCTTCTTCAAAGCGATTGCCGCAGTTCAGGCAACGGAAACGGACCCTAGTCGTCATAGGACACCCCCGCCTGATCCAGAAAATTGGTCCATAGCAGCGCTGACGCCTGCTCCGCTGTCAGCCGCTCATCGTTGGTTTCAAAACCGAAGGGTCCTGACTTGAGGAAAAGCTCGTAGTCGTCGCTCTCGATCGTGAAACCGCCATTGGCGGTATTGGCCGGGGCGTTCTCCTGAAATGAATAATAGATATCGGAGAAGCCCATCGCGCCGCTTTGGCCGTGTACGGTGATATGCGCCGTGCCATGATCGATCGCCCGGTTGATAAGGGTACAGGTAAAGCTGAGCGGCCCGGTCGAGACGTAGCGTGCACGGACACCGTCGATCTGATCCACTTCGGCGACAGCGCCTTCAAAATAGCGCCGCATGATCTCGAATACCTTTGACCGGAAATCGCTGCGGTCGATTTCGTCAAACTCCCGTTTGACGCGGTACCGCGAACCAGAGGCACGAACCGGCGGCATCGGAGCGTCTTCGCGCTCATCCGCCCTGTCGTCGCGCGCCACGACATGGCGCAATTCGGTGACAACATCGAGAAAGGCATTATTCTGGTTGGTCCATTCACTGACCGGCTGACCGTCGCGCGGGAGCGCCTTGAGTTGCTTCAACGGCGAGGACTTCCAGTCGCATGGTTCAACGATAATCGGAACGACGATCGCCTCGCCGCTCTCGTGTCGTTCCAGGGCGCGGCGTAGCTCCCGGTCGTAGCAATAGTCAGAAGCGAGGAAATCGGGACTGACGAGGAGAAGGAACAGCTCGCTCGATTCGATCTGCGCTGTGATCTCGCTGTCGAGGTCGCTCCCCGCGAGAATCTCGCGATCATACCATTCGGTGATTTGTCCCTCGCGCCGGAGCATCGACAAGTGGGTATGAAGGCGCTCAAGCGCAGCCGTGTCGCGATGTGAGTATGAGATGAACGCCTTCATGCCGGTCCCGCCTTTCTCAGTGCTTCTTGTCGCGCGGCGGGAAAGGATCATTTCCCGGGGCGACCGTGTCGGAATCACGCCACCTCCTGTCGCGTCCCTGAATGCGAACTTCGCCGCCGCCGAGATTACTGACGGTCCGTTTGGCTCTTTGCTCAGCTTCGCGCTGCGTATTGTGCACGCTGCTGGCGCGCTCCCCGCCAGGCTCCTTCACAGCCCAGCCCTTCGGATGTTTGGTCACGTAACGATCTACCACCGAGAGTCTCCCTTTACGAAACATTGCTGATACCTACATATAATTTACCCATATAGTTTCTATGTCAATCTAGTTACGATTCCAATCGTCTGGTAGTGCGAACGGGTTCGTTCGACAGGCGCATTGCCGTCAAAATGACCTGTTTTATCAGCAACTTATGAAGAGAGGCCGCCTGCCCACGTCAAACTCAGAAAGCTGTGGGGAAGTACCCCGTTAGAGCCGCGCCACCGCGCCGGTGCTCGATACGAGGAGAATCGGTCCTTCGAGAGTGTAGATTCCAGCGTCCCGCGCAAAGGAATCATAGCGGTGGCGGGAGAGGACAGAACTCATCAAATGCATGTTCGTGGTCTGGTTAGCGCCCTCGGCGGAGTATCCGGCACCGATGGCAATCCCACCTTTCTCGGAGAGAAGATAGCGATCATGAAAATCCTCACCGCCATTGATCTCACGCCAGCAGAAGATCTTCACCTGCAGCCCGTCCGGCACTGTACCGGGGAAAAGATTGGCGGCCTCATTTTCAAGCTCGGCGTTTGCCGGCTTATCCGGATGAAAACGATAGTGAATCTCGCATGAGGCGGCAGGGTTGTTGTCTTTGACGATGCGCAGGCAAGCCTGCAACGTGCGCCGGTACTTCGGGCTGTAGGGATCGAAAAAGGGGTCCACGAACAGGATGCGGGAGCTCAGGCGCAGGAGAAATTCGAGGGCCTCGGAGATCGATGCTTCGTCGCGCGGGACCGCGCGGTCCGGTGCGATAGCCATTAGCGGCATGGCCTCATCGATGTCCCCAGATTTCAGGACCGCCGCATGATTTGCCGGGTTCTCCTGCGCAATGATCGCGTGAAACGGCTTCTCGCCGTGCTGGGCGATTGCGTTATCGAGCCATGTGGGGAGCTGATCGTCGTAAGGGCGGCCCGATTTCATCGAAGCGCGGTTCTTAAGCTGCTTGAGGCTCTCCGTTACCCTGTGTTTTTCCATCGGCTTAAGGTGACCCGCAGCCTCGATCGCCAGAGGAAGCCATTTCTTGGGAAAGAGCGACAGCAGGCGGCCGCGGTCGTAACCGAACTTCTCGCAAAGATAGCGGCAGGTCTGCCAGTCTTCGGCGATCGCAGCGGGTTCGACGGCATATTCATGAAGCATCAGAAAAGCTCCCCGGCGCGCTCCTCGAAAAACCCGTGCGGCCACTGATCCAGGAATTCGCCGTCTTTGTCGATTTCCAGCTGGCGGAAGACGATACCGGCTTCACTGCTCTCGACATAGATCACCGAAAGTTCGTCAGGCGACAGGCCGTCAGTTCCGGGCGGCAGTTCATCGTCGGTGGTCTCGCGTATGCGCCGCAGCAGCCGTAGCAGGATGTGCTCGCTATGCGTTTCGATCAGAAGCGACTTCTCGCTCGACAACTTCTCAAAATCACGCCGGACCGCATGGATGAACAAATCTCCCATCCCGACCTGAATTGCGGGATGAATATGCAACTCGGGCTGCTCGACCCCAAGCACGCTACCTCGGCCGCGCAACGCGGCGACGATGACAGGAATCATCTGGGAGATACCGACACCGACATCACCCGGAGCAACAAGAATGCCCTTCTCAAAATCCCGCAAAGCAATCTCGCTACGCGTGGCAAGGCTGCGATAGAGCTCTTGCAGCTCGCCTATGTCATCTTCCCTCAGCCCCCGTTCAAACATCTGGTGGACAATCCCCGGCACCGGGATTTCTTTGAATTCTACGCGCTCCAGGCGGTATGTCGTTCGCAGGCGATTCTCGCCGGAAAGCCAGAAATTAACGTCCTTCATGAGATCGCCGCGGCGGTCGATGTAGAGCAAATCCCACGCTGCCAGCCCTTGCGCCCAACGCGCTTCATCCGGCGTGACCTGGGGCCGGTAGCTCCTCATGGGGATTTCGCGCAGCGGACCGATATAGGTCATTTCCTTCAGGTGGTTGCGGATCAGCCGCGCCGGTCCAAGAACCAACTCTGACAGCAATGAGCGCAGACCATTGACGCGCGGCGTGCGCTCTTCGATCTCAACCTTCTTGGCAGCCGGATCACGGATATCCAGGACCAATTCTCCATCTAGAGCGGGAAGCGCCCCCAGCTCTGTGTCAACGGCGATACGCAACTGGTCGGCGGGCGTATCCGGCGTGGAGCGGTCGGCAGCAGCTTCACGAGCGAGCGACCAAATCTCATCTTCAAGCGGTGATGAGAGGTCCGCTTGATCGCCGTCCTCGGGCATGTCATCCGGAAGCACAGCGCGGCGCAGGAGTGGATGCGCGAAATTGAAATCTGTCAGTTGGGCCCGCCCCTCGGATGGAGGCGACACGATGGCCGCCAGCGGCTCACCATCGATCTCGACAGCGATGCGCGAAGCATAAGGCGCCTGCTCAAGAGCGCTCCAGCGAATATCAACCTCTAGCCCCACTTCCTGCACGATTGCGTAATCGCGATACTCCTCGCTCTCCCCAACAAGGTATCGAAGCGGCAACTCAAAGAATTCGGGATCGCCAATGGACAGACCGGCATTTAGCGGCAGGCCCTCGGCACCTTGTTCGTTCCGAAGGTCCAAGGCGACCTTAAGTGTGACGGTCCGATCGAGCTCGTGATTGTGCACGAGTGTTGCAAAGCCGCCAAGATCGATGAGGCCGCCAGCAATCGTCCGGTCGGGGTCAACATTGCCGCGTTCGAGTATTTCACGAAGGTAGTGCAACGCCTGCAGGATCGTACTCTTTCCTGCGCTGTTCGGGCCGAAGAGCAGCGTGATTGGCCGCAGGTCAATGCTTTGGCGTGTACCGATCCCTTTGAAATTCCCAATCTCGATCTCGAGTTAAGCGCATCGCGACACCTCAAAGTTCTCCGCGGAAGGCGCGATGCGTTAACGACGAGAAGAGCTCTTCAGACGTTTCCAGGTCTGCCTGCAGATTTCGGGACGCCTCAATCGCTTTCAGGAAAAACCGTCCAAAATCAGTTTGTTCTCCAAGTTTTGGTGCTAGAAACTCAATCTGTTGGAACTTTCCTTTGCTCACCATCCCTTTCATAGAGTTAGTCGAGGCAGCTTGGATCAGCGACTTTCCAACCAAAACTTGGCAATAGAAAAAAAGGGATCCGTGACTTCGTGCGGAATTATGGCGTTTATCTGCTGGTTGAACGCAACTTCACGGTCCGCCAACGCAGCGTTGCCAATCACGCTCGGACTTCCCGCAATACAGGTCACAAGTGTTGAACCAGCGGGTGCGATTCGTCCAATAACTCTCCCTCGTTCGCTGAGACGCTCAGCGGACGGAGTTAAGAAATGGCTTGGCGTGTTGATATTATCTGACTTTATCCACTCAATGGCGTCGCCATAGTAGTCGGGATGCTTTCTCGGGGGCGTATTGCCCGTAACCACTCTGCCGAAGGCGCTAATTGGCGCAGTCAGTAGACTTTTCTCGTTTGTTTGTGGCGTGCCGAACCGGGCTACAAACTCTGCCGCAATCAGCAAGTCAATGTGATCCAGTGCGCTTTGACGTTTGCGTCGAATAGCGTCTGCCTTGTCGAGGGTTTCAGCGATGCGCCGCTGTTCCTCCAGTGGAACCGCCGGCACTCCCACCTCAGCAATATCGCTCACGCGGATCGAAGGATAAGCTGGGTCTTTGATAAGGCGCGACGGTGGGTGCTTCCGAAGCCAATGGGTAAGGAAACCTGGATCATACTTCCCAGTAGGCACCAAAGCAGCAAGATGGCTTACCACGTGCGCCGGTTCAGGCAGCCGATAGACTCGACCGAGCATCGCCGACATTCCACTCTTCGCAAACACGATCGTGTCTTTTGGATAGATACGGAATCGTTTCCGAGCAGCCGTCGACTGCGGGAGCTTCTCACAGTCCGCAAGTGTTCCTCCATTGAGCAGATTTTCAAGGCTGCCAGCGCGAATAAATGGCAGGCCATCCTCTGCAAATTCATTGGACTTCGGGGCGGGTTGACCTGCCGAAACGTCGACGACAGAGCCAAGCGAACACGTTGCGGTCATCGAAGCATTTCCTCAAGCTCGGCGAGATCACTAGCAATCTCGTCGTTAAGGGCTTTCATTCGCTCGAGTACCACCTGAGGCGGATCATATTCCTCCTCCTCATAGACATATTTCTTGTAACGGCCCAGGGACAGCTCATAGCCGGCTTCTCTTATCTCTTCCGCAGAGACATAGAATGCTTTGGACGTTCGATCGCTATCGATGGCCGGGCTGCGGGAACGCCAGCGGGCGAGGCAGTCGGGCAAATCGTTCTGCGGAACCGGCTCCCGCTTGTCGTCGAGCGAGCGACCATCGGCCTCGACGTCATAGAAGAAGACGTTGTCTGTCCGTCCGCCCTTCGTGAAGACGACGATACCGGTAGAGACGCCTGCATACGGCTTGAACACGCCGCTGGGCAGCGAGATCACGGCTTCCAGCTGGTTCTGATCCACCAGGAGCTCGCGCAGCTGACGATGCGCGCCAGATGAGCCGAACAGCACGCCATCGGGCACGATGGTCGCTGACCGGCCGCCGGTTTTCAGCATGCGCAGAATCAGCGCGAGGAAGAGCAACTCGGTCTTCTTCGTCTTGACCTGGCGCAGGAGGCCGGAGTGCACGTCCTCGAAATCGAGGCTGCCTTTGAAGGGCGGGTTGGCGAGGATGACGTCGAAGCCCTCACTCGCCTGCCTCGGAAACTTGTCGGTGAAGCCGGTGCTCAGCGTATCCTGATAGTGGATGCCGGGGTCGTCGACCCCATGCAGCATGAGGTTCATCGCTGCAATACGCAGCATGGTGGAGTCGAAATCGAAGCCGTGGAACATGCCGTTGCGGATGTGCTCACGCGCCTTATCATCGAGTCGATCGCCAACATAGATTTTCTCAACCGCCTTGGTCTCAGGATCGGTTTCCACGATAACCGCCTCGGGTGAGGTATAGGTCTCCAGCAAGTAGTCCATAACGCCGACAAGAAAGCCGCCAGTGCCACATGCTGGATCGCCGATCGTATCCGTCGGTTTCGGCTCGAGCATATCGACCATCAGTCGAATGATGTGGCGGGGCGTGCGGAATTGTCCGTTGATGCCCGCTGTCGTCAGTTTGCTCAACAAGTATTCGTAGACATCTCCCTTTGTGTCGCCTTCTGTCAGCGGTAGCTCGTGAATCAAGTTGACGGCTTTCACCAGAAGACCGGGCTTCTGGATCATGAGTTGCGCGTCTTTCATGAATTCCGCGAAGGCGTTGCCACTGGCGACGGTCGAACGAAAATGCGGGAAGACTTTGTCGCGCACCAAAGGGAGCATCTGATCGGAACCTAGATGCCGGAACTGCGACCAGCGTAATTGCTGCTCATCCTCTTTGAAACGGCGCTGAAACGGCTTACCTGTCCGCTTCTGACGGTTCTCATCACGCGCTTCGTTAATATCGAGAAGACGCGCATACATTAAGAACGTGATCTGCTCGATCACGGTCAGAGGGTTCGTAATGCCGCCCTGCCAAAATTCCGTCCAGAGCGCATCGACGCGCCGCTTTAGATCCCCCGTGACCACTGTATTAATTCCTCTCGTTCGGGTTTTCTTCGGGACGTTCTTCCGCCCTCGGGCCGAAAGAACGTACAATTTCAATTAGATCGGTTAGATCACTTTCCTGTTCAAACACGCCGTCGGGACCGTCCGCGTCGATCACCGTGAAAGGGTCGTCGTACAGCCGTTCAACCTCAATCGTGCCGTAGCGAGCGATGTGGTTCTGCAGAAGGGACAGGAAGCGGGTCTGCTTCGCGCTCAGCTTTGGATGCGACTGCGCGAAGGCGGTGAACTTTTCGCGCACCGCTTCGGGGTCCATCCCCACGATCATCCGGATGGCGAGATAAAGCGGGCCAGCCAATTCGCTGAAAAACTCCTCAAGATGCTCGCGACGGACATCCGGGTTTTGGGTAAGGATCAGCGATACAAGGGAATCGATTTCCTTGTCCGATACCGTTTCCCCCGCCCGGATCTTCCTGAGTACCGGATTGCTATCGAAATGCTTCTTGAGCTCAGATTCCACGATCTGATGATAGGCCCTCATGTCTACCGATTTCAGACTTGCTGATCGGCGTGCGTACTGCACCTGGCTGGCATCTTCTGTAACGTCGATAATCTTTGGCGGAACACCCTGCGAGCCGCCCTTTGCGCGGTGATGCATAATCTCCCGGAGTTCCAGCCGGGCCAGTTCAAGGTCCGCAACACTAGCACCGGACCAGAACGTGCTTGCTTTCACGTGCTTGATCGTTTCCGCCTTTTCGCGCACCGGATTGAGGTGCATCTGAAGCGCGGCTAGGCGGTCCATCAACTCGAGCTTTAGATCAGCAAGAGCTCCCGAGCCCCGTAGAACAGCGAACTGCATACGTGCGATCAGAAGATCGAGGGCAAGAGCGTCACCCAAACCACGAATGTTTCGCCACTGCATTAGCGGTGCGATCTCCTGCCTGAGACGGGCGACGGTCGCGGGAGCGAATGCCTTGAGCACCTCAGGTTTGGAAAGCGCGCGCTTTTCTTTCCACTTTTCCCGCACAGAGATCGACTCTTCCGGGAGTGCGTTGATGTCCTTAGAAACCAAAGCGATGATCGTGTCGAAGACAGCGGGTTCGCTCTTTTGGAGCGCCGTCTCAGCCAGCGTCAGCCGCTCTTCGAATAGAAGCTGCGCGAGCGGCTTACCCTGCGCCGGCTCCGCTGGCTTGTAACCCATCTCGAAACGGGCGAAGTTGCCCCAATGATCGAATATGCGGAAAACGCGTTTATCCTTGCCCGGCCCGAATAAGTCAGGGCAAAGACGCGTTCCACGCCCAATCATCTGCCAGAACTTCACCGGCGATTTGATCGGCCTTGCGAATACGAGATTGACGATTGCCGGGATATCGATGCCCGTATCGAGCATATCGACCGAAATAGCGATCATCAGATCGTTGTTCGTTCCCTCGCCTTTGAAATCGTCGATGAGCTGCTCAGCTCTGGGATCGTAGTTGTCGATGACCTGGCAAAACTTCCCGGCGTACTGCGGGTACATTTCGTCGAAGAGCTGGCGAAGCAGCATTGCGTGTTCATGGTTGCGGGCGAAGATGATGCTCTTGCCGAGAACTTGACCGGTCGTATCGGTAATGCCGTTTTCCATCAAGTTGCGAAGGATCGCCCTGTTGGTATCCTTGTTGTAGATCGCCTTATCGATTTGTTCAGACGAAAAATCGTACTGCGCAGGGTCTTCCCCCTGCGCTTCTAATTCCTCAATCTGGGTGGATGAGAGGCCCTTTAGGGTGATGCCCTCACGTAAGAATTGTGTCGTGTGCTCGTAAACCTCGAATGGCGTTAGGTAACCTTCTTCGACAGCCTGCTCTAGATCGTAGTTCGACGTCGGTAGCTGTCCTTCGCAACCAAAGAGCTTGAAAGTACTGCGTGTGACGAAATCAACCGGTGTTGCGGTCAGCCCTATCTGATAGCAGTCGAAATAATGAAAGATGTCACCGTAGACGTTATAGATGCTTCGGTGGGATTCATCTGCTATGATAAGGTCAAAAAAGCCGGGATCGAAGGACTGAAAGACCTTCTGAACGGCGGGATAGGTGGCCAGAAACACACGCTCGCTGGCGTTCGACCGAACGTTTGAAGTGAGAATGCGGGTGGGTTCAGAGAGGAAGTCGTTGAAAGCGTTCTTTGCCTGCTTTCTCAGCTCTTTCCTGTCACACAGAAAGAGAACGCGCTTTACCCACCCAGCCCGAATAAGCAGATCTGTGAGAGCTATCGCAACGCGTGTCTTACCTGTGCCTGTAGCCTGAACAATCAGCGCTCTTCGATGCTTTTGCGTAAATCGTTCGGCAACACGTTTTATGGCCTCAAGCTGATAGAGGCGGTTTACGATATCCTCGTTGACCTGGATGCTGTCGAGCGGCTTCTTTTGCAGGCGTTGATAATTTGCGAGATGCTGAAGGCTGTCTCTGGAATAGAACCCGAATAACCGGCGTGGAGGATAACCCTGCGCATCATCCCAGATCCAGATATCAAATCCATTCGTGTAAAAAATCACCGGACGGTGACCAAACTTCTTTTCAAGGCTGTCGGCATAGAGCTTGGCTTGATGGCGACCGCGATTGGCGTCCACGGCTGTCTTTTTGGCCTCAATTACGGCCAACGGATTTCCGTTGTCATCCCAGAGGATGTAGTCCGCGTACCCGATGCCGCTCGTTGTCGGTTGATTGTCGAGCTCAATCTCTTTTCCAACCTCGGCAGAGCTTTTCAATCCCGCGCAGACATCCCAACCAGCGCTCGCCAACAGGCTATCAATCAGACGAGTCCGCGTTTCCGATTCACTGAAGTTCAACTCATCAGCAGATTTCTGTCCGGACCGTGCAATAGCTTTGAGGTCAGCAGCCTCCTTCTCAGCCGCAATTGCTTTCGAACGTGTCTCCTCAAGCTCCGAAAGGAGCGCATCCATCTGCGCTTCCTGGGCAGCGAGCTTCTCAAAAATCCTCCGACGGTCCCTCTCGTCGGTTTGATCGGGTGTCGGAGGCTGGGAAAAGGTACCTAGCTCTTCAGCACTCGCTAGCCCGTATTGAACGCAGAGCCAGCGTGCGAGGTCGTGGGCTTCCCTCAGGAGCCAGAGAGCGCTTTGCGAATGAACGGGCTCCCCATGTGCAGCCTTGTTCCCGTGGATCTCGCAAAGCATGAAGCTTGTCGAGAACGACCTTCGGCGTAATCGCGATGAATGCATCGTTCTTGAGCAGATCGACGAAAGTCGGCTGTTCGGGTTTTGGCAGGCGCAAATCTCGATAAATGTCCTTGGTCAGATTCTCTGCGAATAAACGCAGCTTCACAAGCGCGCTAGCAGGGTCAGCGTGAGCGTAGGATTCAGCAAATCCGCCGAGCCCAGCAAGCTCAGGCCAGTTCGGACGGAGAATCTCAAAGTTGAGCGACTTCATGCAGTCGCCTTCGCTAATGCCGAGGCGAATTCGGACGCATTGCTGACCACTACTGGGATTTCCTGTGGCCGATCTACCTTGTCGGCGATATCGAGTCGCAACCGCTTCTGAAAATAATAGAGTAATGCCATCCGAACGGGAACAGTCACGGCTCCCTCGATCATCTCATAATCCTGCTCAATCACCGCGCGCTGGCTATCACTAAGAGCAGGATTTGCAGTCAGTATGACATCGACAAACTCGTGCCACAGGCGGTCGGAGCTAGATGTTGCGAGTGCTTCCTCGACGTCGCCTGAGTCAAGGCAGCGGGAAAGTATGAAATCCTTGAACTTCCGATCAATGTGGCAGAACGCGCGAACATGCCACCGCAGGCCGTCATGCCCAAAGGCATGCGGAGAAATCGACCGCCACTCGGGGTCAGGGCGCGTTGTGTTCATGGACTGATACTTAATCTTGAGAGCCCGGCGGCCCCGGATCGCGCCAACAAGCTTGCGTAGGACATCGACACGCACGCTTCGGTGGGGCACGGGCATCATGTCAAACGCCGGAACGGCGGCGAGCCAGCTGTCTTCAATAATTCCGGTTAGCGGCTCTGTTTGCAGCTGCGCGAGATACATATCGGCGTGCGGTTCGAGAAAAACCGGCTTGAAATGCGGCGACGCCATGTACCTCTTCGCGCTCTTATCATAGAGCAGGTTTCCGGGTGCTTTTTCTTCGTAAAGCGTGAGATCCTTTGAGGCTTGGGGAACGGACACGCCGAAGTGGTCGATAATGTCAGCGCGATTGATCCCGCTTTCCCAGAAAAGGCGGAACTCGATGAACTCTAAGCGCTTCTCTACACCCCAACGCACGACTGTCTCCAATTTCCGTATATAAACGTTATGAGTATAATTTATATACACATAGTCCGGATGTCAAGCGTCTAATCGCGGCTGCGGCCGAAGCCCTTGCCGGAGCGGCGTCGGCACCCTTGTTTGGTAGCAAGAGGTATCATCGTGATCGGACCGAGACTTCACGCGCTCCACCCTGTCGTCGTCGCCTTCACCACCCCCTACGGCTGCGCGGCGTGATGCCTCGTTGAATTCGCCTCGCATGAGCGTGCGGGCGTAATACTGAACTACGATGACGCCCATTCTTAGAACTTAGGGCCCCGCCCTCGGCACACTTCGAGAGGCTTCCGCCCAGCTTCCTACGCGCCTGCCGCGCTCCGTGCAGCCGGTTCCCCGCGAGGCCTCCCTCCGTTTGCACACCCGGTCTCGGCGACGGCCAGATGGTCAGGCGCGGCGTTCCGCTTCGCTGACCTTCAGACTCGAAGATCAAAGACATGACCAACGTATACGACAGTAATCCCCGCATCTATGTCGCCTGCCTTGCCGCCTACAATAACAGCTATCTGCATGGGGCTTGGATCGACGCGGATCAGGATGCCGGCGAGATTCGAGGGCGTCACGATCAGCGAGTATGCCGGCATCGACACAGTGGCGCGCATGGGCGCTTTCATAGCAGAGCATGGCGCGCTAGGTGCTGGCTTGCTGGGCCGGGTGGGATTCGAACACATACGCTGAAGTAGTTGGCTAGCGCTCGGTCACGACATAAACATCGTCGGCTTACGGGAGATCGCAAGTGGTAATTGAACGACCGAAATGGGGGAGCATACCTGATTGTCTGCTGCGCCATAAAAGCTCAGCGGCCGCGCGTTACAGACAAAAAAGCGGAATTGTCTATAACTCGAATGGCTATTGCTGCAGTTCGGCAATGCGACATGATGCATATGGTTCCCCGACAGGCCGAGACCGCTGAAAGCGGTCATCCAACTCAGTTGCGAACTGGACGAAAGACTAGGTCTGCCCAGTTCTCCCGCAGGGTTTTCGCCGGCCGAGATAAAGGGGTGCCGGGCTGAGCCTACACCCGTTTTCTCGATCACACCTATTGAATCGCGGGCCTGCACTGGTTGCGAAAGCACCAAACATTCTTCATTGTCCCACCGTCGAGATTCGAAGGTGGATACAGGTGGGCTCGTGCGTTTTATCGGTGACATCCATGCAGACGGCGCCGCCTATGCATCCGCGGTCGCCGGAGTTGATGAGAGCATTCAGGTCGGTGATCTCGAAGTTGGGATTGCACGGGAGGAAGACGTAAGGAGATGGCCTTGCCAGCCTGGAAGCGGTCATCGCTTCATCCGTGGCAACCATGATAGCCCGTCCGTATGCCGAAACCATCCGCAATTCATTGAAAGCGGCGCCGAAGGCGACATGTTTTTCGTGAACGGGGCCTGGTCAATCGATCAGGACGATCGCGAGGAGAACAAGGACTGGTGGCCAGACGAAGAGCATAGCCAAAGAGATCTGGACCTCCTCTTCGAAGCCTGGTCCAACAGGCGGCCACGCGTCATGGTCTCGCATGATTGTCCCTGGCGTGTCAGCCAGGAACTCTTCCAGATCATTGATTACTCGCCCGGTCCATCCCGCACGGCGCGTGCGCTTCAGGCGATGTTTGACTTTCACCAACCCGAGGTCTGGGTTTTCGGCCACTGGCACAAAAGGCGAGATCAGAAAATAGGGGCGACACGCTTCGTATGCCTGGAACGAGGTGGCTGGATCGATATCGACCTGACGGCCAAAACTGCGCTATGATGGGTTTACGCTTCACCATCGCTCCCAAGCTGATGTTGCGTTCACCACCTCACGAGGGGGACGAACGACCCGATCTGTTTATGCCGCCACCGGAAACCTATGCGTTTGCCGAAGAGCGCCGCCTTTTCTGCGTCGCAATAACCGCTGAGCCTGGAATCGCAGGTGGATGGAAGTCAGCGACCGGTCACGGCGCGCGACCAGATACGTTTCGGACCTATCGTCGGAGGCCCGGTCTCGCGGGGAAGCGAGAGAGAAAGAACTCAGTTCCCCAGGAGGGCCTCGCATGCCTGCGGCGTCAGATCCGCGGCGAAGTACATATCGAATTCGATATCCCAAGACGCCTGTGCGGCGCTGACTGCCCGGCGAACACGCTGACGGGTGTCAGTGCTGAGATCCCCCATGATCATCAGATCAATATCCGAATGCTCGAGGAAGCTTCCTTCCACATATGAGCCGAACAGCCGATACTCCACTCCGAGATCATAGAGCTTTGCACTCAGTTCCGCCCAGGCCGCGTTTGCAGAGTCTAGATGGGCCTCGCGGCGTTGGAGCTGGATATGTTCAAAGCGCTTCATGCTGCTCTCAGTTGGCGCGTCTGTATAATGCTACCGGTTTTGAAAATCATCGGCCTTTCGACAGCATCTTCACGAACGCCGCAGCATGTCATCAAGCTGAACCTCTATCTCTATACCCCATCGAATGACCCTGGACATAAATCACCTTCCGATCACAAAATCTGCATAGCTGCGGTTCTCAGCCACAAACTGCCGAAATCCCCGCCATCCGGTGCAAAGCGCTCGATCTTCTCCTTCTTAAGCAGCATTCGTAGCGCATTGCTCGACCGCCCGGTTTCCTGCCTGAGAGTTGCAATCGTTACGAAACGGCGATGGAATGCAGCGATATCCTCTTTTGTCATTCGCCATTGGTCTTGCCGTGTTACCGGATGCCGAGAGCGTGTTGCCGGCGTGTGGCCAGCTTCGATCAGGGCGATAAACTCTCCATTGTACCGGAGACCGACAGCGCGTCCGAATTCGGATGCCGACATTTCACCAACTGGCCGATCGTCTTGTGCCCGACCGAGCAGATCAATCTCGGTCTTCTGAAGAACGACGTTGCGAAACCATCGCTTGCCTTCTCTCAACCCGACACGAAAATGTCCGGCGCCGATCAGCTTGATCAGGCCACGCAATGACGTTCCGCTGCGCATGCGCGCATGCAGCATGTCCACCCAGCCAGAATCGTCTGCCGCGACGGGCGTCGCCCCGCGCGTGATCTCCTCCATCAGCTTCACGCCATCTTCGCGGCGCCAGCGTTTCCGGATTTCAGGGGATGAGGCGAGTGGGGTCAGAATATTCTCCGCCACCAGAGCTTCCAGCTCTGTGCGGGTCGCTCCCAGCACGTCGCGCATGGTCCTCAAAGAAACAACATCCGAGATCCGCGCCAGAATCGGGCGGGCGACTTCCGCCGAGAATGTGGTTCGGCGGTCCGACAGCATCCCATTCGCATCGATCACCTCGGCATCAATGAGCAATTTCCGCATGAGCTCTGGCTCCGTGCCGGCCTCCCGGGCGGCCGTGGTCACGGAATGCAGCTTCCTTGTGACGACATGTTCGCCAAGCAGATCAGTGCCGGGATCGATAGGCCATGTGTCCAGAATGATTTCCCGAAAGATACGCCGAATTCGGTCGAGGCCGGTGTCGTTCAAGTACTCATACGCCAACACGGAATAGATCTTTCCGAAAGCGCCGGATGGCTCTTCATAGCCATCCTCCCCGGCCGCCGCCAATTCTCGTATTGCGCTGCGGATCTCTGGCTCGCCGCGGCTCAACACCGCAAAGCCAGCCGCTCGCGCAGCCCTGTTCGTGTCGGCATCATCAGCCATCGCGGTTTGATCGAGCCTCAGCAGCTCGAAACCAAAATTGTAGCACATGATGACGCTGGCCGAGAGCGGCTGGTCTGCGAACCAGGTCGTGTCCTTCCCGCTTTCCAACCTCTGATCCAGCCAAAGGTCGTAGTGGGAGGCTTCGATACGCGGGCGTTCAAACGCTCCGCACTTGATGTCTTCGACAATCCCGTCGAGCTGCAGACCTATATCATTCCGTCTGGAAAAATGCGGTTCTGTCCATAGCGGCACAAGTGGGTGGCAGTGCTTCACGCACACGCATGTATCCCTCAGAAGCCAGTGCCCGCGCATCACTATGCTCTGCAGTGTCGGCTTGCCGCTGTTCTCCATATCTTCTCGAAGACAGATCGGGCAGCCTCGCATCGTCGGATTGCGCACGGCACGCGAGACGAATGCCTCACCACGCAAGACCGACCTGACATCGCCGACTGGTTTGCCAGTCCAAGATACCAGTTCCTCCATTTGCTTCGGCGTCAGCCCTCCGAATTCCGCCACTGCAGCCAGCGGCTCGTCTTCAAAGTTCAGCGCGCGCCGAAAAGCCACCCTCATATCATAACAAAGATCGCCCGTGCTGACGCCCTTGGTCGCGGCAAGCCGCGACAGATAGGAAGGCAGGGTCTCACGCGGGACCAGTGACGGTGCGAGTGGCGGAAAGGTCGACATGGACGCTTCGTTTGATTCTGGATTGAAGACTGCAAATTGCCGCCGACGGCAGTTCGTGTCCAGACAAGGCCTGAAACATTCGACGAGTTCGCCAGAAGAGAGCAGCGTTGAAAGCTCTGTGAACGTCATCAGAATTGAATTATATAGAGAGCGAAGGACAAGGACATGCCGGGAAAAAGGCCATCACAAGCTCTGCTGCAGGATCGGGACGTCATCCGGCGTCTTGCCGAACGCTACCGCACGGCTAATCCTCGCATTTATGGCTCGGCGCTGACCGGGCGCGATCGCGAGGACAGCGACCTCGACGTTTTGGTCGAACCCTTGCCGGAAACCACCCTGTTTGATCTCGGCGGCTTGCAGGAGGCTCTCGAAGAAGCCCTTGGGGTCAGGGTTGATGTGAAAACCCCACGCGACCTTCCTGCTCATATCAGGAACGATGTGCTGCGTCAGGCTGTAGCCGTATGAGCGCAGCAAACAGACTTCCCGACTACCTCGATCAGACGATCCAGGGGGCGACGGACGCTGTCACGTTCACGGAAGGCGTGGACGAAGGCGATTTCCTGGCTGACCTCAAGACGCAGCGTGATGAGATCGGTGGTGAAAAATATAATTTGAAACCTATATAGGTTATGGACTATAAACAGGCATGGAATGGGATGTTGAGTTTCACGACGATTTTGAGGGCGAGTTTGACGACCTCTCCGAGGCGGTTCAGGACGTGATCCTGGCCAATGTCGCGCTTTTAGCGAAACTTGGTCCAAGTCTAAAGCGCCCCCACGTGGATACTTTGAACGGCTCAAAGCACGCAAATATGAAAGAGCTGAGATGTAATGCGGGCGATGGCGTGTGGCGGATCGCTTTTGCCTTCGACCCCGAACGGAAGGCTATCCTGCTTACAGCAGGAGACAAGTCGGGCGTGAATGAGAAGCGCTTTTACAAGAAGCTGATCGCCAAGGCGGATGAGCGTCTCGATCATCTTCTTGCGGAGCAGAGAAGGAGAAAATGATGGGAAAGTCTCTGAAGGATAAACTGAATGAGCTCCCGGCAAAACGGCGCGATCGTATCCTCACCGAGGCTGATCGCCTGCACGCAGAGTATCTAACGCTGCAAGAGCTCCGCAAAGCTAAACAGCTTACACAGGCGCAGTTGGCAGAGGTTCTGCATATCCGCCAAGCCACCATCGCCCAGATGGAGAAGCGTAGTGATTTGATGCTTTCAACGGTGCGTAGTTACGTCGAAGCTATGGGTGGCAAGCTGAGCCTCATGGTGGAATTTCCAGATCACACGCCTGTAACCCTTGAAGGATTAGGGGATACCGAAGAGCCGCGCCGTAAGCGCGCGAATGAGCGTATGTCGTCAGCGCCATAAATCGGCCAGGGAGGCAGTCACACCTCCTTGGTTTTTCTCTATGCCTTTGGCATCCTTTGAGGTCGGCAGTGCATAAGACGACCGCGGGGTAGCGGAATAGACCGCTCGCGGGTGAAGTTGCCGAGCTATGGCGTTACCACCATATCAACATTCACGAGATGAACGTAAGCGGCTATCGTCCTGTGCAATTCGGCATAGGCGTTCGACGCAATGAGTCTGTGAAAGATTTCAAGCATGTAGAATCCCAGTGCTGTTCCGAATGACAGACGGGGCTCTTTGAACATTGCAAGGCCCTCTTACACGAAACAAATTTACTCGCTGGAAAGCCCGCCGAGGGTGCGGACGCCCAGTTGCCTTCAACGCCAGTCTTCCGGATCTCGGACTGGTCACCGCCCTACTCAATTGCTTGACCATCCTCAAAGGAATTGCGGTGAAGAAGCGCGACAGAACAAAGTCAGAACACTTTGGCAGAAATCGTTGAAAAGTGCGAAAATTAGAATTATTTTCTATTTTTCGCACAGAATCCAATTTCCCTAACTCGTTGAATTTAATGGATCTGCAATGCGAGACGTTTTATTTTTCGCATTTTTATGAGAAAAAAATAAGCAATTTCAACTTTTTACCATACCACCTCATCGTTAAGCCGGCGGCAAGTCGAGAATATGCCGTTTAGCAATTTTTTTCACTTCATGCTTGACCGTAAGAATCGCGCTGGCTACGATCTCGCTTACCGAAATCAAGAAACCGAATCGTTCTCAGGAATGAACGCATGTCTCACCAAACGATCCGCTTCGACCTGTCCAAACCCGGCGGCAAGCGGAGATGGCACTCTTCGAGTACATAAACGGCTTCTATAATCCACGGCGACGCCACTCAGCGCTGGGCTGGAAAAGCCCCGTCGCTTTCGAACCGAAAGTGGCTTAAACGAGCACTTGGGGCGGCACGAAGCCGTGACAGGTCCAGATTCAGCACCAGCTCCGGCTCTTCCGCTTTTCCCACGAGCTTGAACGTAATACCGAACAGCCTTTTATCCGGTTCTGTCGCAAAATTTCCCGATGGTTTGCGGCCTCCGTTAAAATTTTCGCCTTCTGCTCAGCAGCCAAGAAACGCAGACGATCACGGCCCGTTGAAATGTCCACCCGTCCGACGTTAAACACATTCGTTACGGAATTCATGGCATATTTAATTACGTAACCTCGTTGCTTCGACTCTTATCACGAAGGCTGCCCAACCCGACGCTTACTTTTGTTTTAACATGTAAGATAGGCGGTTTGCGACTCAGCTGAACAGCCGCGATCGGATTGGCAGCAGCGCTGCCCCCAATACGTTAGGATCGGTTTCTATACAGCTGATCAAAAGCTCAGGCCCAGGAAAAGGCAGGCCGACTTCATCGACTGAGCGCGGGTTGACCGCCTCTGCTAGCCTCGTTCTGAGATCTCGAGGAGCTTCTCCACCGAAGACGATCGCCGCAGGGTCCAGTATCCCGGTCAGGGCCCGCAACATCTGGTCGAGCGCAGGTGTGACACGTGCGATCCAGACATCAATTTCAGGCCAGGCGGGATCATAGCGTTGTTTTAAGTCTCCGACGGAGCTGATATCGCGACCGGACGTCTGGAGCATGGCGATCAGAGTGCGCAGAGCCGGACGACGCACCTGCTCCTCTGGCGTATAAATGGAGGAAATCTCAGCAGCATTCATATGGTGTCCAATATAGGGCGCACCATTGATCACGATGCCACCGCCAAAGCCACGATTGATCGAGAGATAGGCAAAATTGTCAAAGCGGCGGCCAGCGCCCACCCAGTTCTCAGCCTCAGCGCCCAGCGTCGCATTGTTTTCAGCCATCAGTGGGAATGCAAACGCGCCTGCAAACACGTCTCGAACATCGCGGTCTCGCCAACGTTCGATTTTCGGCGGAGTAACGAATGCAAGGCTGGATTTCCGGCGATACCCCTGCATTGAAATTCCAATACCAGCCACGCGTTTAGAATTTAGATTCAGTGTTTCAATCGCTTCGGGAATATCACGTACTGCTACATTTCGGACCTCTTCCGGATTGTTCGGGTCCACGTTCAGTGTCTTCAAGTGCAGAATTTCACCGACAAGATTGGTCACCGCAAGGCGAACCTCTTCGGTGTCGATGGCCAAGCCAATACCATACGCGCCGTCAGGTGAAAGAGCCAATTGAGGGCTTGGTTTGCCTCGCCCTTCTATTTTCGGTGCTTCCAAATGCAAAAATGCCTTCTCCAACAGATCGTCAACAAGGCGGTGCACGCTCTGCTGCGACAGTGGCGTATGATTGGTCAGTTCAGCACGCGCCACCGTTCCCCCGCGCCGAACGGCGTCGAGCACAAGTGCACCGCTTCGACCAATTTCAAAGACCATGCCGGTGTCCCCTTTGTTTTTGCTTCTGAACGCCATTCCACTGCACCGTGCAGAACCCGAAATACCAGTCTTTGAGCATTTTTCAATTTGCAAATCCAGCGGCTAGCATCTGCCTCAGAGACGTTCTTCCGTGCATTTTCTGAACTGTCATATTAATTTTACTTAACATGAGTAATAAGGTGTGGCGACAACAGGGGCAAGACAATGACCGGCATTTCGGCTGAACATCTCACCATGCGTTTCGATAGATTCACAGCCGTCAACGATGTCAATTTCGCCGTTGAACCCGGTGAGTTTGTTACGCTTCTTGGTCCGTCCGGTTGCGGCAAGACAACTCTACTGAAGATGATTTCGGGCTTTCTTGTCCCTACGGCAGGCACGATTCACCTCGGCGATCAAGACGTCACAAAGGTTCCGCCAGAATCGCGCGACACGGCCCTTTGCTTTCAGTCCTATGCTTTATTTCCACATCTTACGGTGGGTCAGAATCTGGTGTTCGGACTTAAACAGAAAAAAGTGCCACGCAAGGAGCGCCTTCAGCGTGTCGGCGAAGTCGCAGAAAAACTCGGTCTTGAACCACAGCTTGCAAAACTACCGAACCAACTGTCCGGTGGGCAGCAGCAGAGGGTTTCGCTGGGCCGCGCTCTGGTGATGCGTCCTGGTGTCATTTTATTCGATGAGCCGCTTTCCAACCTTGATGCAAAATTGCGCGATCAGGTGCGTATTGAAATTCGCCGGATCCAACAGGATTTTGGCCTGACCGCGATTTATGTGACCCACGACCAGACTGAAGCGCTTGCGCTCTCCGACCGTATCTTTGTGATGAATGCCGGCAGGGTAGAACAAGCCGATACACCGGAGGTGCTTTATAAGCGTCCCAAGACCCGTTTTGTTGCTGATTTTATCGGGGCGGCCAATATCTTTCATGCATACGTGCGGGCGTGCGACGGTGGATCTGAACCGCTGATTGATACCCCGATCGGAGCTTTCACAGCGCCGAAAGAAAGCTCTTTGCCATCCGGTCGCTTCAGTCTTTGCTTCCGGCCCGAAACCATTCGACTTTTGAGTGGCCCAGCCGATGGAGCTCTTTCCGGGCGTGTCATCAATCGTGCGTTTCAGGGACACTTCACCGATCTGATTGTGGAAACAAATGGCCATGCATATCGGCTTCAAACGCGTGAAACAGCCCTCAGAGAAGGCGACAAAGTGCATTTCGCCGTCGCGCCGGACGACGTGATCCTGCTTGGAGCAACCCAATGACAGTACGACGCTGGTTGACCGTTTTACTGCTCCTGACACCGGGCCTCGGTCTGATCATCGCGCTGATCGGTACCGTCGTTTACATGGCGGTTGCACAGTCCCTCGGCTTTTTCAGTTTCGGCACAGACAGCCAGTTTTCTTTTGAATACTGGGGCGACGTTTTTGGTCGTCGTTTATTCTTTCGCTCGGTGCGTTATTCACTTTATATCGGCACGGTCAGCGCGATCCTTTCAGTGGCGCTTGCCTATCCGCTAGCCATCTGGCTTCGCAAGCCATTTACTGGCTCAATGACTATCGGCTCTATGCTGAAAGCACCTATGCTTGTGCATGGCCTGGTGGCTGCTTTCCTTTTTCTCAACATCATTGCCTATCATGGGCCGCTAAACCAATTGATGCAGTCTCTCGGTATATGGGACCATCCGCATCGGCTCCAGAATGATCGCCACGGTATTGTTGTTCTCATTCTTCAGGTCTGGAAGAATCTTCCGTTTGCGTTGCTTCTTTTAACTGGGGCGGTTCAGGGGATTTCCGATGATGTGATCGATGCAGCACGTGATCTCGGAGCAGGCAGCTGGTCTCGGTTTCGAAAGGTCATTGCGCCGCTTTCTGTCTCTGCAATGCAGGCCGCGCTTGTGATCATCTTTATTGGCGCACTGGCTGACTTCTCATTTCAGACCGTTGTCGGGCCGACCAACGTTCAGTCTCTGGCGCAATTGATGGTGTTTTTCAAAGGGCGTGGTGGCTGGCACGCTGCAGCCGTTGTCGGTGTTGCACTGATGGTTCTGGCCCTGATCGGCTCGACCGTTCTTGCCCTTGCGGCACGTCTCATCATGAAAGGGCGGCTGAAATGACCCGCAAAAGGCTTGATACGGTTTTGCTCATTCTGCTCGGCTTCGGCTTCATCCTGTGGCTGATCATTCCCTTTGCTATTGCTATTTTATGGTCTTTGACAGACCCGGCGAAACCTTGGACGGCTGCGACATTGCTGCCACCGGTCATGTCTTTTGTCCGTTGGAGTGAGATGTGGCAGCACTCAGGGCTAAAGCAAGCGCTTTTGACCTCTTACACGCTCGCTCCGACAGCAGCGGTGACCTGCCTGCTTCTGGCTATGCCAACAGCGCTTGCGCTCGGGCGTTTTAATTTTCCCGGACGATCGGTTGCGAAAATACTATGCCTGCTGCCACTCGTCGTACCAAGCTTTGTCACTTCAATCTTCTTTACCGCGCTTCTGTTTACGCTCGGACTGCAGGGCTTCCGTTTCGGGGCAATCGTCTTTGCCCATTCGGTGCTGTTCCTGCCCTATGCCATAAGGATCATGACCATCAGCTTCGAGCAGGTCCGACAGGACCATGTTGATGCCGCGCGGGATCTGGGCGCATCGCCTTGGGCGCGATTTTCTGCGGCCTACCTGCCGGCCTTGCGGCCTGGCATTTTTGCTACGCTCCTGATCGTCTTCATTCAGTCGATCGAAGAGTTTGCAATCGCCTATATTGTCGGTTCACCGGAAATCGTCACGGTTCCGACCCTTCTTTACGCAGCCCTTGGCCAGGACTTTGTGCGTCCCAATGCCGCGGTGCTGTCGCTCATCCTCGTCGTTCCCAACGTGCTCCTGATGCTGATTTTGGAAAAGCTCTTGAAGTCGGCCAATCCGACGCTTGCATCGGGCAAGGGGTGACGCGGTTTAATGCCCCTCGGAAGAAACCCAACGGAGACCTTCTCATTATGCTGAAACTGCTCACTCTCTCATCTGCCGCGCTTGCGCTTTTTGCAGGCACTGCCTTTGCTCAAGACACTCAGAACTGGGACGATGTTGTGGCTCAGGCCAAACAGGAAGGCGAAGTCAACTGGTATGTCTGGTACTTCCAAGACGACTTTCGCAAGGCTGTCGCACCGTTTGAAAAAAAATACGGTATCAAGGTCAACATCCCGGCAGGTGGAACCGCGTCCGGTAATGCTGACAAGCTCTTGGCTGCCAGGGGCAGCGACATCGGCGATATCGATGTTTTCGCCTGGGGTTATGGCGATATGTCAACACTGGATTTCCCCAAACTGTTCACACCGCTGGACATGCTTCCTAAAGATGACGGCCGCGTGAACACCGTCAACAATGTCGATGGTGGCGCCTATGTACTCGCATACTGGGGTAACCAGACCGGTATCGCCTATGATCCGGCCAAGGTGGATGCAAGCGACCTGCCACAGACGCCCGAAGAATTTGCAGCTTTCTGGCAAAAAAATCCCGGCAAGTTTGGATTTAACTATGAAAACGGCGGTTCCGGCCCGTCTTACTACGAGAATATGCTTCGGGTCCTGACCGGTCTTGACTTCAACGATGGTGACGCTTCTGAAGCCCGTATGGATGCGCTTGCGCCGGGCTTCGAATTCTTCAACCAGTATGCCGATGACTATGTGATCACAACGTCCAATGCAGACAGCATTATCCGTCTTTCCGATGGCGAGTTGTCCATGGTTCCAGTCTGGGAAGATCACCTTGCCAGTCTTCAAAAGAGCGGTGAAGCCCGCAAGGACCTCAAGCTCTATGTCCCGGAAATGGGCATGAATGGTGGTGGCAACGGCGTTGCTATTCCGCAAAACGCGCCGCATCCAGCGGCCGCTGCTCTTTTCATCGACTGGCTGACATTGCCTGAAACCCAGACGCAGTTTAACGCGACCTTCGGCACGGCGCCGATGAATGCCAATTCGGACGACAGCTATGCGCTGATTTCCAATACCCAACGTCAGTATTCGGTCCCGAGTGCAGCCCAGCCGTTCAAAAAGGAAATGGAAGCGTCTTTCGTCGATAATGTCATTCTTGAACGTTGATCTTTTGATCATTGTAACCCGGCGGTGGTTTTGCCGCCGGGTACTTTGAAATATCCAACAAAAATAAAAAAAGGCATAACTTGATGACCTCCAGAACATTTCACCCCACGCGAACACTGGCACCAGTAAATCATTGGCTTGACCGGATCGACGAAACCGGAAAAGAGCGAAAGCCACTTCCCGGTGTCAGCCACGAAACAGGCGGTGAAAAGTTCTCAATGGAAGGCAAGGTTCTGCCGTTTCCCGGTAACACATTTATCTGCCACATCAATCAGTCATCCAAGGCCTATCACGTTCTATGCGGCCTTCAGGATCGGCTCAGAGCACTGCCGACGGCGCGCTATTTTACCTTTCTGCCGCATAAGAGTTTTCACATGACCGTTTTTTGCGGCATTTCCGGCAATCCGATCACAACCGATGGCTGGCCTGAGGGGCTTGATTATGACCTGACACGTGATCAGATGAATCGTCGTTTTTTGAACGACATAGAAAAGATCTCGGGATTTTCCGGGGTTAATGTCCGCGCAGATCACCTTAAGGCAGGATATTCAATCCATGCTGAACCTGCAGACCAGGAAAGCTTTGATGCACTCTGGCAGATGCGTGATCGCCTCCGGGCGGCAACTGGATTGCGCCGTGTCGACCATGACAGCTATCAGTTCCATATTTCCTTTGCCTATCGTATTGGCCGGATGCCGCGACACGTGGCGAAAGATCATATACAGCAATCAGATGCCCTGTTTGAAGACGTCCGGGCCGACCTTCTGGACATTCGCCTCGGCCCGGTGGAATTCTGCACATTCGAGACAATGCATCATTTCGAGCCAATAAAGCGGCTGCAGCCACTCGAAATCTGAACACTGAAACGTTTCTCAAAACCGATTATTCACTTGAAGGAACAAGGTAACTCTGTCTTGCCCCATTTGCAGACGGCCATCCGCCGCGAACTCAAGCAACGAGTTGACCGTCGAAGCCGCTATCAGGCACATGAAAACTTAGGATGTCTGCGGCGGGGTATCCGCTGGGAGACGGTTTAAAAATACAACCCCAAGCATTGCGATGAAGGCGACGATCGACAAAAGAAAAGCCAGCCACAGAGCGGCGTGACCTCCAGCAAAGGTAATGATGGCGGTGAAGGTCGGAGGTGCGGTCGCGAAGGCAAGATTGAGCGGAACCGCCAGACGGGCCGACGCGTGTGCATAATGAGCGCAGGTCGGGCATTAACCCGGCGTTTTCGTCCGGACGGATGCCGGCAGATGCTGACGGGGACCTTGACGCCGGATCGCCGGTCTATAACCTGCCCAGCGTATTCCTGATACCGCATGTCGGCTGAGCCTGCGGGTTCAAACGGATGCGTTCGGGAAGAGGTGGCGGCAGCAGGCGTGATTCTACCATCCTGTTCCGGCCGTCCGTTTTGGACACATGATCGAACCCAACCCAATGGAGCGACTGCATGAGTCTGGCCCTCGACGGCGAAAATGATGATAGTAAAAAAGGGCTAGGGCTGCGTGGAGAGCGCCTGCAATTCATGACCTGGGAGCGCACAGCTGAGGATATCGATGCGCCCGCCCACCGAGCGCGTTGCGCCGGTCTGGCGGAAAATGCCGGAGCGGTCATCGACCCCACGGCCTATATCGCGGAAATGGCTTTCATCTTCACTGAAAGGCTGGTGTTTGGCGCCGCATCCTACATTGCCGGTTATGCCGTCGTGCGCGGTGATATCACCATCGGTGCTGATTGCTCGGTCAATGCCTATGCCTGCCTGGCAGGCAAGGTCTCCTGCGGAGACCACGTGCGCATCGCCTCGCATGTGCAGATCATGGGGTTCAATCATGGCTATGACGACCCTGACGTGCCGATCTCTCAGCAGCCGCATGAAAGCCGTGGCGTTGTCATCGAAGACGATGTCTGGATCGGCGCCAATGTGGTGGTGCTTGACGGCGTGCGTATTGGTCGCGGCGCGGTGATTGCCGCCGGTGCGACCGTGACCCGCGATATTCCGCCCCTCATGATCGCCGGCGGCGTACCTGCAAAACCGATCCGCCGGCGCGGCGAGAAACGGGTAGCGCCGGGTGCCGATATTGATGCGGCCCTGGGGGAAGTCGGCGACAGGATCAAAGCCGAGTGGCGCACAATATTGGCGAAGAACATGCGCGATGGCGTTTATGTCTCGCGCGAGGCCGACGGTGCGGAGCGCCCAAGCATGCGCCATCTCTGCGATGCGGTTGAAATTGCTGCGGGTCTCGACGATCAGCCGGAAGGGCTCGATACTGCAGCGGCAATCATGACGCTGAAAGCCGTTCAGGACCCCGAAACGGGGCTTTTTCCCGATCCCGGCCAGCCGCCGAAACCTGACCGGCCGCAGCGCGATGACGGGTTGGCACTCTACAATGTCCTTTCGGTCGGTTACGCGCTGGAAGTGCTCGGCAGCCGGCCTGAACACAGGGTCGCCGCAGTCGAACGCACTGCGCCGGAGCTCTGCGCCTGGCTGGAAAGTCTTCCCTGGCACGACAATGCCTGGGGCGCGGGTGCGGCGGTCGATGCGATCGGGACCGCAATCTATTTCAACGCGCGCTATTTTTCGACTGGCTTTTCCACCGACCGCGCGCGCGAGATCCTGTTCGGTTGGCTCGCGCTCCATGTTGACAGAGCGACCGGGCTTTGGGGCGCGCCGACGGCGTCGGAAGGGCTGTTGCCGCCGGTCAACGGGTTCTACCGCCTGACGCGGGGAACTTATGCGCAATTCGGCCTGCCGGTTCCGCACCCGGAAGCAGCGATCAATTCCGTGCTTGCCAATTACCGCAACCATGAGGGTTTTTCCGGCGCGACATACACGGCCTGCAATCTGCTCGATACGATTCATCCGCTGCTCTTGTGTCTGGCTCAGACCGATCACCGCCGTGCCGAAGCCGAGGCCGTCGCCCGCTCGATCATCACCCGCGCGTCGTCACGCTGGCAGGAGGGCGCAGGTTTTGCTTTTGCCGACGGGCAGGAGCCGGGACTTCAGGGCACGGAAATGTGGCTGTCGGTGATTCACCTGGCGGCAAAACTCCTGAAGCGAGATGATCAATTCGACTATGTGCCCAAAGGTGTTCACCGCACGCAAGCCGTCGGCCTCGGGCTTTAGCGGATCGACAACCAGAGGAGACCGGTCATGGTCAGGCGAAAGGCGCTTGTGGTTTACGGCGGCATGGAGCTTCACACCCCCAGAGAGGGCGCTGCGATCATCCGGCGTATTCTGGAGGAATACGATTTTTCGGTCGAGGTAACCGATGATTATGACGCCCTCGGTGCTGAAGATGTCGGCGCCAATGCGCTTGTGGTTCCGGTCATCACCGACGGTGAACTGGAAAAGGACAGAATGTCCAATCTGATCGCGGCAGTGCAGGCCGGGACCGGGCTTGCTGGCTATCACATGGGGCTTGCGACCAGCTTTCGTTCAAGCGTTCCCTTCCGTTATGCAGCAAGCTGCTACTGGGTCTCGCACCCGGGTAATATCATCACCTATCGGGTTGATGTTACCCGTCCCGATCACCCGATCATGGACGGCATCGAGAGCTTTGAGCATACCTCGGAGCAATATTACCTGAATTACGATCCGGCGGTCGAGGTGCTGGCGACCACGACGTTTTCCGGCGAGTTTCATCCCTGGCGCAAAAATGTCGTGATGCCTGTGGTATTCACCACGACCCATGGTGCGGGCAGGGTGTTTTATTGCGCGCTCGGTCACACCGCCGACGAACTCAAAATACCGCATGTGCGCACCATATTGACCCGTGGTCTGCTCTGGGCCGCCCGGGCGCTTTGAATGCTGCTTTGCCGTGGAGCGCGCCCGCCTTTCCGGCTTTCAAGAGGGCGCACGCGAAGCAGGACAGGCCCCGGTGTCAAACAGCCCAACGGGAAGGCCAGTCAAAGCGTGGATCTTGGCCCGGAATTGCAAAACTGCTGCTTGCGCCATAACGTGGGCAGATCGCATCGGCCTATCTGTTTTGCCGCCTTGCCTCTTGCCAGACTGATACGGATGAGAGACTCGGCCTAGACGTCGACCTTTGAAGGCAGGACTGGCAGCCGCCGGGCATCACTCAGCCAAACCGGAATGGATATGGAAACAGCCTTCTTTCAATTCGAGACTGTCGCAGAGCTTGGATCGATCCGAAAGGCTTCGGAGAAGCTGCATATTTCACCTTCCTCGGTCAGCCGGCAGATCCAGAAGCTGGAATATGCCTATGGTGTGGAACTTCTGGTTCGACAGTCCCAGGGCGTCCGGCTGACGCCGGCCGGCGAGTTGATCCTGCGCTATGTGAAAGGTCGCAACAAGGAGCTTCAGCGGCTGCGCGCGGAGATCGATGCGCTCAAAAACCTCGAAAGCGGCCATGTCATTATCTACACCGTCGAAGGCATGATCGGCGGGCTGCTGCCGCGCGCGTTGGCCAGTTTCGGTGCGGCCCATCCCAATATCACCTATCAGGTGATGGTTGCCGGAACCGATGGTGTGATGCGGGCGGTGGCAGAGGATCGCTGCGATATCGGCATTTCGTTTCAGCCATTTCCGCGCGCGGAAATCGATACGCTTGTCAGCCTGCGTCAGCCGGTGATGGCCGTGATGTCACGTCATCATCCGCTTGCGCGGAAACAGGAGCTCAGCCTGGCCGAGGTCCGGCGGCAACCGGTCGGCCTGCCCGACCAGTCCTTCGGCATTCGTCAGCTTGTCGACCATGTGGTCAAAACCGAGCAGCTTGCCCTGAATGTCAGGCTGGAAACCAATTCCATCGACATGATGCGGCAGTTTGCGCTGCAGGATATGGGCATTGTCTTTCTCCCGGCCTTCTCCTTCGAAAGGGAGCTGGAATCGGGAGAGCTGATCGGCGTTCCGATCATGTCGACCGTCTTGTCGCTGTCGACGACGCAGGTCTGCAAACGCGCGGAAATCGAGCTTAGCCCGGCGGCCCAGCGGCTGGTTGAATATATCCGTACGGTCGCTGATGAATTCGTCAACGTTGCGTAAACCGCAACGCGGTGTGCCCTAATTACGACTTCCGCGGTGCACTCTTTCTCCCTAGGCTGCGTTTTGCATGGTGATCGTCAATTTCACCGATGCTTCAAAAACAAAGAGAACTGAGGGGTTCCGAAATGACGAATAATGCGAAGACTTGGCTGCTTGCGCTTGCCGGCAGCACGATGTTACTGGCGCAGCCGGCATTTGCCAATGAGACCATCCGGGTCGGCGCACCGCTTCCGCTGACAGGGCCGCTCTCGCCGGAAGGCCTGAAACAGCAGCGTGGTTATGACCTCTGGGCCGAGACCGTCAATGCGGCTGGCGGGATCACCGCCGGCGACACCACCTATGATGTCGAGATTGTCTATGTCGACTACGAAAGCCAGACGCCCCGCGCGGTTCAGACCGCCGAGCGGCTGATTACCGCTGACGAGGTCAACTTCCTATTTGCGCCGTTTGGCTCCGGCGCAGCCAAAGCCGCAAGTTCGGTTGCCGAGCGCTATCAGATCCCGATGGTCGCCGCGACGGCCTCTTCCGTTGGCGTTTACGACCAGGGCTACGAATATCTGTTCGGCACATTCACACCAAACAGCACGCTGACCGAACCGCTTGCCAGGATCGTCGCCGATTCTGACCAGGACATTTCCACCGTCGCGATTTACGCGCGGAACGACCTTTTCCCGCTGGCAATCGCCAACGAGATGGAAAAATCGGCGGAGAGCAACGGTCTCGAAGTGATCTCGTTTGACGAATATGCCATCGGCACGATGGACCATGCCTCGGCCATGACGTTGATGATGCGCTCAAAGCCGGACTGGGTCTTTGCCACGGGCTATATCAACGACCTCATCCTGATCCGTCGCCAGATGGCGGACCTCGGCATTGAGCCCAAGGTTCTGACAATGCTGGCCGGACCTGCCTACAAGGAATTCATCGAGGCAACCGGCGAGCGTTCGAACAATGTTTCGAGTGCCGCATGGTGGCATCCGGCCGTTGCCTATGACGGCGAGGATGTGTTCGGCACGACGGCAGATTTCGTGGCCGCGTTCGAAGCTGAGTATGACGCTACACCTGACTACGCCGAGGCCTCGGCTGCCGCAGCCGGCGCTGTCTTGCAACTGGCAATCGAAGAGGCTGGCACCATCGCGCCGACCGCTGTCCGCGATGCGCTCGCCAGCATGGACGCCATGACTTTCTACGGACCGGTTCATTTCAGCGAGAACGGACAGATCGACTCGCTTGAACCGCCGGTGTTCCAGATCCAGGACGGCACCACCAAGACGATCTATCCCGAAGAGATCAAGCAGGCGGACCTGCGCTTCGGCGGCATCGAATAGTCTCGGTAAAAGCCATTCAACGCTTTAGTGGTCGGCCATTTGGGCCGGCTGCTCAAACAGCGGAAAACATCCAATGCTATACGCACAGATCCTTTTGAACGGGCTGGTGCTAGGCGGGCTCTATGCCTGCATTTCAGTCGGTTTTTCTCTGGTGTGGGGTGTCTTGAACGTCATCAACGTGCTGCACGGCTCGTTTGTGGTTCTCGGCTCCTACATCGCCTATTTCGCTTATATTCACCTCGGCATTCATCCTTTCGTCTCGGTCGTCATTGCCGGAGCGCTGCTGTTTGCCCTCGGCTATGTAGTGCAGTTCGGTCTGATCAACCGCGTTGTCGGTGCGCCGGTGTTGACCACGCTGGTGCTGACCTTCGGGCTCGATCTTCTTTTGAACAACGGCATGTTGCTGGCTTTCAGTGCCGACTACCGGTCGGTGCAGCTGGAAAATCCGCTTGGCAGCACGGTGATTGCCGGACTGGTTCTGCCGCTTGACCGTCTGGTGGCGATGTTGCTTGCGGGTGTGCTGACCGGGTTGCTCTACCTGCTGCTGGTGCGCTCGAAGATCGGCCACGCCATCGTTGCCGTGCGCATGGACCGTGAAGCCGCTGCCCTGATGGGGGTTGATGTGAAGAAGGTCTATGCGATCACCTTCGGCATCGGCGCACTGATGGCGGGAGCAGCGGGAAGCCTTTTGAGCCTCGTCTTTCCGATCTCGCCGCTGGCCGGCTCGGAATATCTCTCGATTGCCTTCATCGTTTGCGTACTCGGCGGGCTCGGTAGCATTGCCGGCGCCATTGTCGGGGGGCTCGCGCTCGGCCTTATCCAGAGTTTCGGCGCGCTGTTCATCGGCCCCCAACACGGCCTGACGATTGCATTCGGTCTGCTCATTCTTCTCCTGATCTTCAAGCCGACCGGCATTATGGGCCGCAGGGGGTACGAATGAAACATCCGCTTATCGGTCTATGCTTCTTTGCCGTCATCGCGTTCCTGCCGGTATTCGGAGACAATTATATCCTGCGTCTCGGCACGATGTTCGCCATGTATGCGGTCCTTTCCCAGTCGTGGAACATCATCGGCGGTTATGCCGGATACCCGTCCTTCGCAACGGCAGCCTTTTTCGGGCTCGGGGCCTATACCGGCGCCATCCTGCAGGGGCTTGGCCTTGCCATGCCACTTGCCTGGGCGGCGGCAGGTTTGATGGCTGCTGCATTTGCAGCCGCGATGGGGGCTGCCATCCTGCACCTGAAGGGCCATTACTTTGCAATTGCAAGCCTTGTCCTGGCCGAGGTGCTTCTGGAAATCACCACCTCATGGACCAGCCTGACCGGTGGCGGCATGGGGCTCAACCTGCCGATCATCCGCATGTCGGTCGGTGCCCAGGCACGGCTGTTCTTCTGGTCGATGCTGGTCCTTGCCGTACTCACCTTCCTGATGAGTTGGTATGTCTCGGCCGGACGCATCGGCTTTGCGTTGCGCTGTATCCGCCAGAACGAGGACGCCTCTTCCATGGTCGGCATCAACACCACGCTCTACAAGGTCATTGCATTTGTTCTGTCCGCGCTGTTCGTGGGGTCGGCCGGCGCGCTCTATGCCTCTTGGGTGTTCTATATCGAACCGCCGGATGTCTACTCGGTCATGACCACGATCCGCCCGATCGTTATGACCATGCTCGGTGGCCCCGGCACGCTCCTCGGCCCGCTGATCGGGTCCGGTATCTTCCTTATCATCGAAGAGGTTGTGTGGCGCAACTTCCTGTCCATCCATGCCGCGGTACTCGGCATTCTGATCGTTGGTCTGATCTTCTATCTGCCCAACGGCGTTGTCGGCGCAGCCATGCGCAGGTTGCGTAATCGTTCCGACAAGAAAACGGAGGGGACCACGACATGAGTATTCTTGAACTCAAGGGTCTGACCCAGCGCTTTGGCGGTCTGACTGCGGTGAACAATGTTGACCTTTCCGTCGATCCGGGCGAAATCGTAGGCCTGATCGGCCCCAACGGCGCGGGAAAAACCACTGTCGTCAATCTTGTGACCGGTGTTTTTAAGCCTACAAGCGGCAGCGTCACCTATGACGGCCGCCGTATTGACGGGATGAAGCCCTACCAGATCAGCCGCCTCGGTGTGGCACGTACCTATCAGGTGGTTCAGCCATTTCCCGAAATGACGGTGCTTGAAAACGTGATGGCGCCAGCGGTCTTCGCGGCGGGTGCTTCATCGACGAGCGAGGCGATGTATGCCGCCGACGAGGCTATCGAATTCCTTGGGCTGAAACAGCAACGCGATACCCCCGCCAGCGAACTGACGCTTGCCGGACGCAAGCGGCTGGAACTGGCCAAAAGCCTCGCGATGAAACCGAAAGTCCTGCTGCTCGACGAGGTCAACGCCGGACTTAATCCGGCAGAGATCGAAACCGCGCTTGAAATGATCCGTGCGATCGCTTCTCGCGGGGTAACCATCATCCTGATCGAGCATCTGATGAAGGTGGTGATGAGCCTGTGCACACGCATCGTCGTGCTGCATCACGGCGCCAAGATTGCCGAAGGGCGCCCCGACGAGATCACGCAGAATGACAGCGTCATCGAAGCCTATCTCGGCAATCGGTATGCAAAGGCCAATGCCGGGGAGACGGCCGATGTCTGAACCACTGTTTCAGGTCAAGCAACTCGAAGCCGGTTATGGCGAAATCCGGGTTTTGTGGGGCATCGACCTTGAGGTGAACCAGGGTGAGATCGTCTGCCTGATCGGCTCCAATGGTGCAGGCAAGACGACATTGCTGCGCACCGTCTCCGGGCTTCTCCAGCCGACGGCGGGCAGTATTAACGTCGAAGGTCAGCAGCTTGCCGGTGCCTCCTCCCGTCAGGTGCTGACAGGAGGCATCGCCCATGTGCCTGAGGGGCGCCGGCTGTTCAGGACGATGACGGTCAGGGACAATCTGATGATGGGGGCTTATCTCAGAAAGAAGGACCGCTCGGTCGTTGATGATCTGGACCGGGTCATGACCATGTTTCCGCGGCTTGCGGAGCGGGCGCATCAGGATGCCTCGACACTGTCGGGCGGCGAGCAGCAGATGTGTGCGATCGGGCGCGGGATCATGAGTCGTCCGAAACTCCTGATGATCGACGAACTTTCGCTTGGTCTCGCGCCGCGCGCGGTCGAGCTGTTGAGCGAGTCCCTCATCGAGATCAACAACTCCGGCATTGCCATCCTGCTTGTCGAGCAGGACGTGATGACCGCGCTCGACCTCGCCCATCGCGGCTATGTGATCGACCGCGGCAAAATATCCTTTGCAGCCACTTCAGAAGAACTCCGTCAGGAGCCCGCCGTGCGTGAAGCCTATATCGGCGCGGCCTGACGAACGAAAAGACAGAAAGTACAATCGATGAACGCTTCTCAAAACGCCTCTCTCCGTCAAGACGCCATTCTGTCGCCGTATGACGGCGCAGTCGTCGGCCATATGCCGGTTTCGGAAGAAAACGATATCGAAGAGGCCATTCTCAGGGCACAACGGGGCTTCGATGTGATGCGCCGCCTGCCGCGCTTCGTCCGTGCCGATATTCTCGACCGGACGGCCGATCTGATCGAGCAGCGCAGGGATGAATTCGTCCGTCTCATTGCTGGCGAAGCCGGAAAGCCGCTTTATGACGCACGCGGCGAGATTTCCCGATCGCTCCTGAACCTGCGCGGCGCGGCGCGCGAGGCCCGCGCCTTCGGGGGCCAGGAAGTCCCGCTCGATATCGACGGTGCGGTGTTTGAATACCAGACGGCGTCGGCTGATGGCAGCCCGCTTGATCTCAGCGACGCCGACCTTGCGACCTTGAATGGCCTTGGACGGCGTATCGGCATTGCTCGCAGGTTTCCGATCGGCTCGATCCTCGCGATCACGCCGTTCAACTTCCCGCTGAATCTTGTGCTTCATAAGCTGGCACCGGCCTTTGCCGTCGGCAATTCGGTGATCCTGAAGCCGGCGCCGCAAACGCCACTGACCAGCAGGCTGCTGGCCGAGGTGATGTATGAGGCCGGTCTGCCGGAGGAGGCGTTGAGTGTGGTCCATTGCGATGTTCCGCTGGCTGAAAAGCTGGTGCGTGATGACCGCATCGCCATGGTCACCTTTACCGGCAGCGTTCCGATTGGCTGGCACATCAAATCGCTGAGCGGCAAGAAGAAGGTTTCGCTGGAGCTTGGTGGTAATGGTGCGGTTGTGGTGTCCGACGATGCCGATGTTGCCTTTGCGGCGGCACGCTGCGTGCGCGGCGGCGTGGTTTATGGCGGTCAGTACTGCATTGGCGTTCAGCGCATTTTCGTACACGAGAAGGTTTATGATGCCTTCGAGAAGGAACTGGTCGCACGGGTCGAGGCCTGCAAGGTCGGGAACCCGATGGAAGAAGGGGTCGATGTCGGCCCGGTCATCGATGAGCGCTCGGCCAAGCGTATCGAGAGTTGGATCATTGAGGCCGTCGACCAGGGTGCACGTATTCTGACCGGTGGCACCCGCGATCAGGCCGTCATCGCGCCGACCGTTCTGACTGACACCAAGCCGGATATGAAGGTGGAAGCGGACGAGATTTTCGGCCCGGTGGTGACGCTGACCAAGGTCAAGGACGCCGATGAGGGTGTCCGTCGCGCCGCAGATTCCCGTTTCGGCCTGCAGGGCGGCTTCTTCACCAACGATATGAAGGCAGCCTTCCGGGCGCTGGAAGACTGGGACGTCGGTGCGCTGATGATCAACGACGTGCCGATCTACCGCATCGATACCATGCCCTTCGGCGGTTGGAAGGATTCCGGCCTCGGGCGAGAAGGCACGCGCTATGCGATGGACAGCATGACCGACATCAAATTGCTCGTGGTCAATTATGGCTGAGGGTCTGAAAGTGGCCGTGGCGGGACTCGGATCGATCGGCCTGCGGGTTGCTGCGGCGCTCGATCTGGGCGTTGACGGGCTTGAACTCGTCGCGGTTTCCGCCCGCGATGCTTGGGCTGCCCGCGCGCGGCTGGCGTCATTCCGGACAGTCCCCAAAATTTTGCCGCTAGCCACCTTGCCGGATGCTGCGGACATTGTGGTGGAGTGTCTGCCCCCGGACGCTTTCACCACGCTGGCAGAGCCGATGCTGCGACAGGCGGGAAAGACCTTTGTGGTTGCCAGTGTCGGCCAGTTGCTGATGACGGACGGTTTCCTCGACCAGGCGCGCGCCGCTGGTGTGCGTATCTTGGCGCCATCCGGCGCGATTGCAGGCCTCGATGGCCTGCGGGCTGCAACTGAAATCGGCCTCGACGCCGTCCACCTGAAGACCCGCAAACTGCCGCTTTCCTTCGGCAAGTCCATCGAAACCGATGACGGGCCTGTCGCCACAGAAACGATAACCGAACCGCTTTGTATTTTTGCCGGTACGGCCCGCCAGTCGATTGCCGCCTTTCCCAAAAACATCAATGTCGCGGCGACGGTCGCGCTTGCCGGGCTGGGCGCGGATGCGACATCCGTCGAGATTTGGGCCGATCCGGGGGTGAGCACGAATACACATGAGCTGACGGTTCGTTCCAAGGGCGGTACACTCAGCGTCTTGTCACAAAACCTGCCCGATGAAACCAACCCTAAGAGCAGCGCAATCACCGCTTACAGCATGATCGCAGCACTCAGGCGCATGGAGCGTTTTCTTTCGGTCGGTTCGTGATGAACAATTGATTTCAAGACGAGAAGGATTTGAGAAATGCAGACAAGAACCATGGCGGCCGGTGGCTATCGCTACATTCCTGGCGTGATGCAGTATTCGGCCGGAGTCGCTGCTCTTGATGGATGTCGCATCGTTCGCGCCCGCTTTTTCGACGTCGTGCCGATGAAAGAGGGCTTTGATCGCATCGCCAGCCATCTTGGCGCTCTGGGCCGGCCTTTGGAGGCCTTTTGCTCTTGTGAAATGCGGTCTCCCGGTCAGTTCAGCGAGGATGGTTTTGCCACCTTCAACACGCTTTATGCCGAAACGTTGCGGGCATGGAACATCATGGAAGGCGACGACAACCCGGTTGCGCGTTCCAATATTTGCCCGGAGATCGGGGCACCTGAAGAACCCGGTTTTCATGCTTTCTGCTATACGGTCCAGGATGAAGCCGCACCCAAAACCTTTGCCATTGCCGGCTCGGGCGAAGTTCCCGAGGGCGCGGGCAATTACCGCGACCACATCGTTCGCCCCGGCGAAACAAGCCCTGACGCCATTCGCGAGAAGGCCGCGTTCGTGCTCGCTGAAATGGAACGGCGCATGGCGTTCTTCGACGGTTCATGGGCTGAAACCACGGCAGCCCAGATTTATACCGTCCATGATGTTGCTCCATTGATCGAAACCGAACTGGCCCCGCGCGGCGTCCACCGCAATGGCCTGACATGGCACTATAATCGTCCGCCGATCGTGGGTCTGGAATACGAGATGGATTGCCGCCGCGTCTTTGACGAGATCATTCTGTAAGGCAGGGCCCCGGCACAAACCTGTTTCAGTGGCTTGATCGGCTCCGAAAACACAAAGGCCCTGAACAACATGTTCGGGCCTTTGTGTGCCGCTGATCGATGCTGGTTGTTTTGCCCGGAGAATGCGTCGTTTTGTTCTCGCTGGCTGTGACCGGCGCACAGGGCGATGGAGTTCGGCTATTCCACCTTTGTCAGGGCCGTATAGAGTTCCGGGCGTCTGTGGAGGTGGAAGTTGAAGATATTCTCGCGGATCTCCAGACAGCGGTCGAGGTCGCAGTCATAGGTGATCAGCTCGTCACCGAGCGAACCGGCCATCGCCACGATCTCGCCGGTGGGCGCGACAATGCAGCTCTGGCCGATCAGATCACAGCCTTCTTCCTTGCCGGCCTTGGCGATGCCGACCACCCACATGCCGTTCTGGTAGGCCCCGGCCTGCAGGCTCAGGTGATTGTGAAAGCCTTGCAGGTGGTCATGTTCAGGCGCGAGGGGATAATGCACCGGCGTGTTATAGCCGATCAGCACCATTTCCGCCCCGCGCAGCGCCAGTTCGCGATAGGTCTCCGGCCAGCGCCGGTCGTTGCAGATCGCCTGTCCGAACACGCCGCCAAAAGCCTCGGCCGTTGAAAACGGTTCCGGCCCCGGCTCGAAATAGCGCTTTTCAAGGTGTTGGAATGGCCGCCAGGGTTCATGTTCAGGATGGCCGGGCAGGTGGATCTTGCGATAGCGGTGCACGATCTCACCGGTCTTGTCGACGATGATCGTGGTGTTGTAGCGGTGCGTGACGCCATCGATCTCTGCAAGCTCGCCATACCCGAGTGAAAAGCCGATCTTGAGATCCCGCGCGCGGGCAAACAGCGGCGCCACATCGTCATTCGGCATTGACTTTTCAAAGAAGAAATCGACGTCGGCCTGATCTTCCATGAACCAGCGCGGAAAAAAGTCGTCAGCGCCAGCTCCGGAAATGCGACCAGATCGCAATGTCGGCCGGCGGCCTTTTCCATCAGCGCGATCATGCGTTCGATGACTTCAGCACGGGTTTCAGACCGGGTGATCGGGCCGAGCTGGGCCGCGCCGACAACAACAAATCGGGTCATCAGGCAATTTCTCCATTGATTGGCATCGCTCTGGAAAGCGCCACCCGCAGCAAAACATTGGCGCCGTTTGCAAGGTCTGCCGGGGCAGTAAATTCCGTGGTGTTGTGACTGATGCCGTTGACGCTTGGCACGAAGATCATCGCGGCGGGAGCAAGGCCAGCGATGATCTGTGCATCGTGGCCGGCTCCGGAAAACATCCGCTGGGTGGAAAGCCCAAGCGCTTTCGCGGCGTCTTCGACACTGTCGACCAGAGCCGGCGCAAAATCGGTTGGCGGGAAATCGGCAAGCATACGGGTGCTTAAGGTCACATCTTCACGTTCGGCGGCGGCGTTGATCACGGCCACCAGCCGTTCATGCGCCGCTTTGAGAACCGCTGCATCCGGATGACGCAGGTCGACGGTCATGACCGCCTTCTCGGCAACAACATTGACGAGGTTGGGGGTCAGGTTGATCGCGCCGACCGTGCCAACCATGTCACCGCCGATCTCGCGCACGAGGTCCCCGACGCCTGCGGCAATGCGGGCCGCCGCAAGCCCGGCATCACGGCGCAGTCTGATGGGCGTGGTGCCGGCATGGGTAGAGCGGCCGGAAACGGTGATTTCCGTCCATGAGATTCCCTGAACCCCGCGTACAACCCCGATCTCGATCGCTTCGTCCTCGAGCACCGGCCCCTGTTCGATATGAAGCTCGAAATAGGCGCCGATCTCGACCGGGCCGGCGTCGCTTCCGGCATATCCGATGGCGGCAAGCTCATCGCCCAAGCGTTTGCCGTCGATGCTGACGATCTCGAGCGCGTCTTCCAGCGCCATGCCCTTTGCAAAGACCAGGCTGCCCAGCATATCCGGCTGGAAGCGCGCACCCTCCTCATTGGTAAAGGCGGCGATAACTAGAGGGTTCTCGGTTTCGACCCCGGCATCATTGAGCGTCGCAATCACTTCAAGGCCTGCCAGAACGCCGAGCGCACCGTCGTAAAGGCCGCCGGTTGCAACCGTATCGATGTGAGAGCCGAGCATGATTGCCGGTCCCGCGGTCCGTCCCTTGCGGGTGCCGAAGATATTGCCCAGCGGGTCGATGGCGACGGCAAGGCCAAGGGCCTTCATCTCGCTGACCAGATGATCGCGCCCGCCTTTTTCCTCGGTTGTCAGCGCCAGACGGGAAACGCCGCCGCCGTCAAGCGCGCCGATTGTCCCGAGCCTCTTAAGGCGGGCAACGAGACGTTCGCCGTTGATGCGCAGTGTATTGATGTTCATGCAACCTGCTCCACTTCGCTGGCC
Organism: Martelella sp. K41-7; assembly: GCF_055808365.1. Lineage (NCBI taxonomy): Bacteria > Pseudomonadati > Pseudomonadota > Alphaproteobacteria > Hyphomicrobiales > Aurantimonadaceae > Martelella > Martelella sp. K41-7. The sequence continues at coordinate 2,663,083 of NZ_CM147867.1, read as the reverse complement.
GTGCGGCCAACGATCTGCTCGAAGAGAGCAGGATCGGTGTCGCCCTCGCTGCCAAAGCACAAAACCACCGACTGCGGCCCGAGACCGAGCGCGTCTTTCCAGTCGGCGCGGCTTGCCGCGCACAGGAAACCGGAGAGCCCTGCCACGCCGCTTTCGCCGCTGGCAAGCGGGGCGCCCGCTTCACCGGAGGCCAGAAGCCGCATCGTGTCAGCGGCCGCCGCGTCCTCGATCTCGATGAACGCGGAGACGCCCGCGTCAAGGATTGGCCAAGCGATGATGGAGGGCTCGCCGCAGGCAAGCCCCGCCATAATGGTTTCAAGCGCGCCGCCGACAACGGTGGGCTTTCCTGCGGCGGCACTTTCGAGAAGGCAGGCCGCGTTTTCGGGTTCAACGACGATGACGCGCGGGGCGTGCTTGCCGAAGGTTTCCCAGAAATGGGCGGTGACGGCAGCCGCCAGCCCACCAACGCCGCCCTGGATGAAAATATGTGTCGGCGGTTTGCCATCAAGCTGGCGGATTGCCTCTTCGGCCATCACGCTGTAGCCCTGCATCACATTGCGGGGAATGTCGGTATAGCCGGGGTAGGAGGTATCGGAGACCACGAACCAGCCGTTTTCGTCGGCCTGGCGGGCGGCCTCGCGGATGCTGTCGTCGTAATTGCCCTTTGCCCGGACAACCCGTGCACCATAACGGGCAATGGCATCCTCGCGCGCTGTCGAGACGGTTTCATGAATGAAAATCACTGCCTTGCAGCCGAATAGGCTGGCGCCCCAGGCCACTGAGCGTCCATGATTGCCGTCCGTTGCGCAGGTCACGGTGACATCGGAAACGATATCCGCGTGGCTTCCATCGAGAAGGGCTGCGATGTCCGGCGTCTTGCCAATTGCTGCGGAAACTTTCGCCTCGAGCAGCCGGAAGACGGCATAGGCGCCGCCCAGCGCCTTGAACGATCCAAGCCCGAAGCGTCCGGCCTCATGCTTGAAATGGATTGCCCCGACTCCGCAACTCTCGGCAAGCGGTTGCAGCGAAACCAGCGGCGTTTCTGCATAGCCCACCCAGGCGGAAATGGTTTCGAACGCCCGCTCTCCCGCCGACAGGCTGAGCGTCTGCTTGAACGGATCGGGGTAGGGGGCCTTGCCAGCAGAGTGGCCGGAAACAAGGCGTGCCCTGAAGGTGGAGAAGTCTGGGGTCATGGCGGAAACATTCCAAAAATCACGAAACTATGCGAAGGATAGCGGCAGCGATTGAGCAGTCAATAAGAAATGAAAATAATTTTTCGTAATACAGCAATTGTGAAAAGAGCGAGCCATGAGTGATCAGGAAGACAACCGTCCGATTGATGTCCGGATCATGGAAATCTATGATGATCTGACGGCATCGGAACGCCGCCTTGCCGCCGTCGTGATGGAATCGCAGAATAATCTGGCAAGCTTCACCGCAGGCGAACTGGCTTCCAAGGCCAGCATTTCCAATGCGACGGCTGCGCGCTTTTTCAAACGGCTCGGCTATGCGAGCTACAACGAGGCCCGGGTTCTGGCGCGGCAGAGCGAGGACTGGGGCTCGCCGCTCTACGAGCTGACGGGCACTGGCGGCAAACGCCTGTCGGCTGGCGATTTTGGCCTTCATATTGCACAGGACCTGCAGAACCTGACACGCACAGCAGAGATGCTGGGCGAAAACGAGATTGAGCGCGCAGTGGCGATGTTGGCCGGGGCGAAACGCATCTGGATCCTCGGTTTTCGCAATTCCATGGCGCTGGCCACCTATGCCCGGGCGCTGCTGGTCAATCTGAAGCCCGATGTCCGGCTTATACCGGCGGCTGGTATGTCGATGGGCGAAGAACTTGCCGGCATGGGGCCGGAGGATCTGTTCCTGGTGTTCGGCTTTCGCCGTCGGCCCGGGCAGCTGCGTGACATCATGGCTGCGGTGCAGAAAGCCGGAACGCCGATTCTGCTGGTCGCTGACATGACCGCAGCGCGCACCGCTCAGCTGGCAACGCTGACGCTGCGCTGCCACAATCGCGGTCATGCTCTGTTCGACAGCTATGTCGCGCCGATGAGCCTGATCAATTACCTCTGCTCGACGGCCAGCCAGGTTATCGGTGAGGCGGCGGTCGACCGTCTCGCCGAGATCGAGACGCTGCATGCCGCACTTGACCAGCTCGGTGCACCGCTGCCGATGCGGAAAATGCCCAAGACTTAGTCAGTTGCCGAAAAATGAAACATATTTTTCATATTGAAGATTTTATGAAAAAGGTTTTTACTTGATCAGGGTCGCGCGAAAAGCCGTCGGCCATCACCTCGAATAACAATGGGGAACCTGAAAAGGGATCGAGCAATGACTTTTGACATCAATCGCCGCCGACTTCTGAAAACAGCCGCCGCCGGTGCGGCGCTGAGCGCATTTTCGCCGCTGAGCCGCGCCTTCGCCGCCACCGATATCGCCTGGATGACCTGGGAGAACCTTGCGAAGCCGGATTATCTTGCCGCCTTCCTGAGCGAAAATCCGGGCATCGACATCACCAAGACCTTCATTGGTTCCGATGATGAACAGTTTGCCAAGCTGCGTGCCGGCGGCGCCTCCGCCGTCGACCTGATCACACCCGGCCTCGACAAGGTCGAATACTATGTCGCCTCCGACCTGCTGCAGCCGATCGACTTCTCGAAGGTGACCAATGGCGACCTGCTATATGATACATTCAAGAACACGCATCTCGGCAAGCAGGACGGCGAGACCTACGGTATTCCGTTCTACTGGGGTATTAATCCGATCGTTTATCGTGCCGATATGATGGATGCCGAGCCCGACTGGTCTGTCTTCTTCGAGGGCGACAAATATGCCGGCAAACTTGCCATGCGCGACTATGCGCTGGAAGGCATCATGATCGCAGCCATGTATCTCGGCATTCCGCGCGACGAAATGTTCGTGATGGACGACAGGCAGCTTGCCGAGGTCAAGAAGGCGCTGATGGCGCAGAAAAAGCTTCTGCGGACCTACTGGAACTCCATCGGCGACCTTACAAACCTGTTCGCCTCGGGCGAAGTGGTCTGCGCCTTCTCCTGGGTTCCGCCCTATTACGACCTGAAGGAGCGCGGACTCGATATGGGCATGGCCAAGCCGAAGCAGGGCGTTATCGGCTGGTGCGATACGCTTGCTGTTCCCGCCGGTGTCGAAGGTGAAAAGCTTGATGCGGTGTTCGACCTCGTCAATTATCTTCTGGGGCCGGCCTATGGCGAAAAACTTGCATTCGGCGGCCCCTACGCACAGTCGACCTCTGCTGCGCGTGATCTGATTCCGGCAGAACAGAAGGAAAAGATCTTTATCAGTGATCTTTCGGTGATGGATTCCTTTGTCTGGAAACAGAACCCGCCCCGTTACAATGACTGGGTCGCCATCTGGAACGAAGTGAAGGCCAGCTAAGCATGTCTCCCGCATTCCCGACAAAAGCGGCCGCGTCGCTCCTCAAGGGCGTGGCCGTTCACAAGGAATATGGCAAGGTGCATGCCGTGCGCGGCATTGATTTTGCCATTGACGCCAATTCCTATGTCACGCTTCTGGGCCCGTCGGGATGCGGGAAGACATCTCTTCTCAGAATGATCGGCGGGTTCGAGGAAATCTCCTCGGGCCTGATCGAACTGGACGGTCGCTCGCTCACCGGCATGGGGGCCGCAAAAAGGCCGGTCAACACGGTGTTTCAGAATTATGCGCTGTTTCCGCATCTGAGTGTCCGCGAAAATGTTGCTTTCGGCCTCGCTTACCGCCAAATGGCCAGGGCGGCAATCGCTGAAAAGGTCGACGCAACACTTGCAATGGTGCAGATGGAGGCAATGGCGGACCGGCGCCCGCGCCAGCTTTCCGGTGGCCAGCAGCAGCGTGTCGCGCTCGCCCGCGCCATCGTCAACGAACCGCGGATTCTGCTTCTGGACGAGCCGCTTTCCGCGCTCGACCGGCGGATGCGGAAGGATATGCAGATCGAACTGAAAGACCTGCAGCGCCGCCTCGGCATGACCTTCCTGCATGTGACCCACGATCAGGAAGAAGCGTTTGCGCTGTCCGACCGGATCATCGTGATGAATGACGGGCGGATTGAACAGCAGGGCGCACCGGCGGAGATCTACCGCAAGCCGGCGACGGCCTATGTCGCTGACTTCATTGGCGGAGCCAATCTTGTCACAGGGCAGGTCGTTTCCGCTGACCAGGGCATTGCAACGATTGCGACGTCGGCAGGCGATTTTTCATGTCCTGCGGTGGACGGCCTTGCCGCCGGCAAAGCTGCCGTTTTGACCCTGCGCGCCGAGCAGATCGAATTGTCTGCGTCGGGTGGTATTCCGGCGAAAGTGACCCACACCGTGTTCAAGGGGTCGGAATGGCTGGTGGAAACGGTTCTGGACGATGGCACCGCGATTTCCCTGATCTCGCGCCAAGACGATCCGCCAGAGATCGGTTCGACCGTTGGAGTTTCCTTCGATGCCCGGCGCGGCTGGATCGCTGCTGCGGGAGGGAGAGGCTAGAGCCATGGAAAAAGCCCGCATTGGCGGTTGGCTTGCCGCTCCGGTCTTTGCTGCGGTTCTCGCGCTTTGCATCGCGCCCCTTGCCATCCTGTTCACCTATTCGTTCTTTCAGGTCGATTTCGTTGCCATCATTACCGATCCGACCTTGAAAAATTACGCACGCATCGCCTCCAGCGGAACTTATCGCTGGCTGATTGCAAAGGCCTTCCTGTCTGGTTTTGCCATCACCGCCCTGACGGCTGTGGTCGGTTATCCTGTGGCCTGGTTTATCGCCAAGCGGGTCACACATTACAAATCTGCGCTGCTGACACTGTTGCTGGTGCCGCTATATACCGGTGACATGGTGCGCATTTTCGCCTGGCGGGTGCTGTTGGGGTCCGAGGGCGTGCTCAACTCGCTTTTGATGTGGACGGGGGCGATTGCCCGTCCGCTCGACAGCCTGCTGTTTTCGCCGCTCGCCACCCACATCGTGCTGACCTACAACTACCTGCCGTTCATGGTGATCGGGCTGTGGCTTGCCTTCGAAGCGCTGGACGATCGCCTGATCGAGGCGGCAACCGATCTGGGGGCGGGCACGCTCTCCGCCTTTCGCCGGGTCACGCTGCCGCTCACCGCGCCTGGCCTGATTGCCGGCGGGCTGATGGTGTTTGTCATGGTTGTGGGCGATTATCTGACCCCGCAACTGATCGGCGGCGCTTCCGGCGTCACCATCATCTCGGCGATCAACGACCTGTTCGGAACGGCCTTCGACTGGCCGCTTGGATCGGCCATCGCCTGGACTATGCTGGCTATTCTGTTCTGCTTTTTTGCTGCCGCCGTCATCGCTATCTCGCGGTCTTCGCTCGGTAAGGCCATGGTCGGGGGAGAAGCCTGATGAAAAGCAGCGCGACGCAGGCCGCTACGGTCTGGATCTGGATCGTCTATATCTTCATGTATCTACCGGTGGCGATGATCGCGATCTTCTCCTTCAACAATTCGGAGATTATCGCCTTCCCGCTGCAGGGTTTTACCTTCCAGTGGTACAATGAGACATTCACCGATCTGAGGCTTCTGGGCGGGCTCAAACTCACCTTTCTTGTGGCTATTCCCACGGGCCTTTTCGCAACGGTGCTCGGTGCCATGGCCGCATTGGCCCTGACCCGGTTTCCGATCAAGCGGCGCATGCTGCTGCTGATCATGATCTTGCTCCCCTTCCTGATTCCGAAGGTAATTCTGGCCGTTGCCCAGCTGATCATGCTGTCCGACCTCGGTATTAACCGCACAATCTGGACCATCATTGCCGGACAAACCATCATCATCCTGCCGTTTACCACGCTGGTGAATGCCTCTGTGCTGATGCGGATCGATGGTCGGCTGGAAGAGGCGGCCTTCGACCTCGGCGCCAGCCACTTCTCCGCATTCCGGCGAGTGACGCTGCCTCTGATGAAAAACGGTCTTATGGCGTCATGGTTTATTGCATTTGTGCTCTCTTCGGCGGAATATGTGCTGACATCCTTCCTCAGCGGACGGGCGCAGCCGCTTTCCATTCTGGTGGCTTCGGACTTCCGCTTCAATATTTCTCCCGCGCTTGATGCGATTGCGTTGATGCTGGTGGTTGCCAATATTGCCCTGATCGGGCTTGGCGAATTCATCCGGCTCAGATCGCAGAAGTGACTTTACGACCAAGGAGCATTTAATGGCCGACTTCGATCTGTTAATCCGCAATGGGACCTGTGTGACCGCCGCCGACACTTTTCTTGCCGATGTTGCGGTGAAGGACGGAAAGATCGTCGCCACCGGCACCAACCTCGGAACCGCGGACAAGGAGATCGACGCTTCCGGCCTGCTGGTCATGCCCGGCGGGATTGACAGTCATGTGCACCTTGCCCAGCCATCGGCCCCTGGCAGCCCGCAAATGGCCGACGGCTTCGAAACCGGAACGCGCTCGGCGATTGCCGGCGGCACCACGACGGTCATCCCCTTCGCGCTGCAGGCGCGTGGCGAAAACCTGCGTGAGGCCGTTGCCGCCTATCATGAAAAGGCGCGCGGCCAGGCCTATTGCGATTACGGTTTTCACCTGATCATCACCGACCCGACGCCGCAGGCGCTGGGCCAGGATCTCCCCGGCCTTGTGGAAAGCGGCTACACCTCCTTCAAGGTGTTTATGACCTATGACGACATGGTGCTCAACGACCGAGAGCTTCTCGAGGTCTTTGACTGCGCGCGCGATTGCAAGGCGCTCGTCATGGTCCATTGCGAAGGCTATGATGCCATCCGGTTCATGACCGAGAAGCTGGAGAAAGCCGGCAAGACCGCGCCTTATTTCCATGGCGTTTCCCGCCCGGAAGTGGTTGAACGCGAAGCCGCCCATCGCGCCATCAGCCATGCCCAGCTTGTCGATGTTCCGATCATGATTGTCCATGTCTCCGGCCGCGAGGCTATGGAACAGATCCGCTGGGCACAGCAGCGCGGCCTCAATATCTACGGTGAAACCTGCACGCAATATATTGCGCTGACGGCCGACGACATGAAGGGCTTCAACATGGACGCGACCGGCGGCAAATATGTGTGCTCGCCGCCGCCGCGCGACCGTGATAGCTGGGATGCCATCTGGGAAGGGATTCGCGGCGGTGTGTTCTCGACGTTCTCCTCCGATCATTGCCCCTTCTATTTCGATGGTCCCGACGGCAAGATGTCCGGCAAGGGCAAGTCCTCCTTCCGTTGGGTGCCGAACGGTATTCCAGGCGTCGAAAACCGTATGCAGGTCTTTTTCTCCAAGGGTGTCAGCGAAGGGCGGATTTCGCTCAATGAGTTTGTCGCGCTGACTTCGACCAACCATGCGAAAATGTATGGCCTCTACCCGCAGAAGGGCTCGATCGCGCCGGGCTTCGATGCCGATCTGGTGCTGTGGGATGCAAATCGCGAGGAAACCATCACCCAGGACGGTATGCATCACGGCTCTGACTACACCGCCTATGAAGGGCTGAAGGTCAAAGGTTGGCCCGTGATGACGATCCTGCGCGGCAAGACCGTTTGCGAGGAAGGCAAGATTCTCGGTTCCGTGGAAGATGGCGCTTTTCTTCCGCGCGGGATTTCACCCTACGCCACCAAATAGGCCTCAGCTTTCAAGGTCTTTCAGCGTGTCGTGCAGCTGTTCGATGTCCGCCAGTCTGTGGCGGGCATCGGAACCAAGCTTGCGCATGGTCTCAAGCGCCAGCAGTCTGAGAACGGCCATGGCGCCTGAATATGAATCGAGCAGCTGCGGGGTCTCGACCGCGCAATAAAGCGTCCAGGTCGCGTGTGCCGGCGCTTCGCGAACGCTGCGGTCGGCAATCAGCACGATCCGGCAGCCGGTGGCCGCGATGGTTTTCATCAAATTGAGAAAACCTGCGGGCCTGCGCCTTAGTCCCACAATAACGACGACATCATCTTTTCCAAGGCCGGCGGCGGTTTCCGCCAGCGTCTGGCCGGCGACATTCAGCATTGACGCGTTGGGCCGCATCGACAAAAGCGTGGTGCAGAAATAGGCGGCCGGAAAATAGCTGTTGCGGAAGCCGGCAACCCGGACAGTTGGCGCCTTTGCTATCGCCTCGCATACAGCGCCGACCGTCAGCGGAGACTGCATCGCCAGTGATGCTTCGAGCCGCTGCATTTCTCCGGCAAGCGTCTGCGAAATGCCATGCCCGGGCTTGGTTCCGTCCTTTTCTGCCAGATAGAAGGGCGAACCTGCGGCACGCAGCTCCCGCACAGCCCGGCGGGCCTCATCGAAGCTCTGGTAGCCGAGGCGCTGGAACAGACGGGTCACCGTGGCATTGGAAACGCCTGTGCGTTCCGCAAGCTCATTGGCATTGATGAGGGCGAGTTCGCCCGGACTTTCAAGAATGAAATCGGCGATCTGGCGTTCGCGCGCCGGCAGCTCCGCATAAAGCGAATGCAGCCGTTCCGTCAGCGGGATGTTCGTATCTTCGGGCGTCATTCGTTTTCTTTCCTCTCCCGGATCAGCAAAAACAATATGAAAATAAATTTGCGTCATTGCAAATAAAATGAAAATGAGTTTTCATGTCTCTGTTACATCCGAAATCCCTTCTGCAGGTTTCAATTGATGAGCGAATTTGCACAGAAAGCCAAGCGGATCAGTCACCGGCTCAATCGCGTCGTCGAGGTGGCGTGTGTCGTGCTTCTGGTTCTGCTCGTGCTGGATGTCTGGTTGGGCATTGTTTCACGCTATCTCATTCCGTTGCCCCTGACCTTTACCGAAGAACTGGCGCGCTATCTGATGATCTGGATGGCCCTGCTGGCGATTTCCTGCGGCATCGTTCATCGCGAACATATCGGCGTCGAATTTCTGTTTGTCCGCATGCCGTCGGGCATGCGCCGCTTTCTGGCGATCGCCTTTGATGTGTTGGGTTTCGTCTTCTTCTTCGTCCTTTTCTGGTACGGGCTCGGTTTTGCCGAAAAGGGCTTTTCGCGGGTCACGATGATCTACGCAATGCCGAAGGGCTATGCCTTTGCGGCGGTGCCGGCGGCGGCGGCAATTGCCGCTATCCAGATCGCGCTCAATGGTCTCAGCGATGCGCTTTCCGCGCGCGCACCGCATTCGACCGGCGCGATGAGCGTTGGCGGGGAGTGGAATAATGGCGATGATCCTCGTACCCGTTGCGTTTTTCGGTTTACTGGCGCTCGGCCTGCCCGTCGGGATCACCATCGGAGTTGCAGGTCTTATCGGCATGGTCGATATCGGGCCGCGTTTTCTGGCGATGGCACCGGACCGCATGTTTGCCGGCCTCGACCTGTTTCCTTTCCTAGCAATGCCGTTCTTCATTCTTGCCGGCGAGATCATGAATCGGTCGGGCATCACCCAGGGTCTGGTCAAGCTGGCCGATGCGCTGGTGGGATGGATGCGCGGTGGCATGGCCCATTCCAATATGGTGGCCTCGGTCATGTTTGCCGGCATCACCGGTTCGGCCACAGCGGATGCGGCGGCCTTCGGCAACACGCTGGTGCCGGCCATGGTCAAGGGCGGCTATTCCAAATCCTATGCCTGCGCGGTGACGGCGGCGGGCTCGATTATCGGGCCGACCATTCCGCCGTCAACGCTTGCGATTATCTACGGCTCGATCATGGGGGTCTCGATTGCCGGGCTGTTTGCCGCCGGCATCCTTCCGGGCCTGCTCATTTGCGTGGTCTGCATGGGCGTCATCGCGCTGACAGCGCGCCGCAAAAACCTGCCAAAAGGGGAGGGCGGCCCATCCTTTGCCGCTGTTGCAGGCGCTCTGCGCGAAGGCTTTCTGGCAGCACTCTTGCCGGTCTTCATTCTGGGCTCGATCCTTGGCGGCTTTGCCACCCCGACGGAAGCGGCGGCCGTTGCCGTTGCCTATGCGCTGTTTGTCGGCGGCGTCATCTACCGGGCGCTGTCCTGGGAAGATCTCTATCAAATCGGCGTGCGCACCGCCCGCATTACCGGCGTCATCTTTCTGATCATCGCATCGGCAACCATTCTCGGCTGGTGGATGACCTATAACCGCGTGCCGCAGGCCATTGCCGAAACCCTGCTGGCCGTTTCCGAAAACCGCTACGTCGTCATTGGCCTCATCGTCGCGCTTTTGCTGATGATCGGCCTGGTGATGGATATCAACGCTACGCTGATCATCCTTGCGCCGGTATTGGCACCGCTGATGGCCAAGCTGGGTATGGAGCCGGTCCATGCCGGCATCATGATTATCCTCGCGCTCAACATCTCGCTGATGACGCCGCCGGTGGGGGCCTGCCTGTTCGTGCTTGCGTCGGTCACCGGAGAAAAGGTCGAGGCGATTGCGCGCGAGCTTTGGCCCTTCATCCTTGCTGAAGTGATTGTGCTTTTGGGCGTGGCCTATTTCGAAAAGATGACGCTGTTCGTCCCCCATCTGCTGGGGCTCTAGCAGAACCAAAACCAAAAGAGTGGAACTGAAACAGGAGCGAAAAACGTGAAGCTTATCAAAACTCTGACCCTCGGTGTTGCCGCCGTCTGCCTTGCTGGCCAGGCCTTTGCCGCCGACATCACCATCCGTCTGGCGCACCTCAATCCGGAAGACCCGTTCGAGAGCCATTCCGGTGCCATGGCCGCCGTCTTCAAATCGCTGGTGGAAAGCAATTCCAATGGCGAGATCGAAGTCCAGCTTTTCCCCAACGGCCAGCTTGGCAAGGATTCCGAAGTGATCGATCAGGTTCGTTCCGGTCTGGTGGAAAGCACCATTTCATCTGCCGGCGGCATGGCCGAGCATTATCCGCTGGTCGGCGTGTTCGACATTCCCTTTGCCTTCCCCAATATCGGCGTTGCCAGCCAGGTCATCGACAAGGACAGCGCCTTCGGCATGGCCTTTTCCGAAGATCTTGAAGGCAAGACCGGCCTGAAAGTACTGGGTTTGCTGGATTCCGGCGGCTTCTTCGAGTTCACCAATTCCGAGCGTCCGATCGAGACGGTGGAAGACATGGACGGGCTGAAGATCCGCACCATGACCTTGCCGACCCATGAGACGCTGATTTCCTCGCTCGGCGGTCAGCCGACGGCGCTGCCCTGGGCAGAGGTCTACACCGCGCTGCAGACCGGCGTCGCCGATGGCGAGATGAACCCGATCCCGATCATCGCGTTTGCCAAGTTCCAGGAAGTGCAGAAATATCTGTCGATCACCAACCACCTGATCACGCCGTATATCTGGACGATGAACGAGGAGTTCTTCGACGGTCTCAGCCCGGAAAACCAGTATCTGATCTCTTGGGCCGCCGATGTTGCCACCGATGCCGGCCGTTCCATGAGCCGTGTGATCGAAGCCTCTGAAAAGGGCCTGCCGACCCTGTCGGAAACCATGGAAGTCAACGTTGTTGCGCCGGAAGAGCTCGGCAAGTTCGCTGAAGCCTCACAGCCCGCGGTGCGCGCGCTGATCGCGGAGAGCTACGGCGATGAAGGCGTCGCCATGCTTGACCTCATGCTGGAAACCGCTGACGAGGCCAATTCGTCCTACTAAGGCATCGGCTCAGGTTGCAGAGAACACGAAATCAAAGGGCGCGCCGGGTTGTTCGGCGCGCCCTTTGGCTTTGCCCGTTCGGTTCAGCCAGAAAACTCCTCTGTCTTCACCCCGCCAGAAGGCTGGCATTTCCGCCGGATGCCGTTGTGTCGACGCAGAGATGGCGCTCATGCATGACGTGGGCCTTGTCCGGCATGGCGGTGATCAGCGGCAGGACCGGGCCGGAGCGTTGCGCAAGCGCACCGGCAAACGCCCGCGCTGCCGCCTCGTCGCCCCACCACAGAGCACCGGAAAAGCCATCCAGTGTCGTCAGCGCGCCCGGCTCGACATGACCGTCGACGGCAATTGCGCGTCCGCCGAGAGCCTCGACTGCGGCCTTCTGTGCAGCGGCGATTTCCTTGCCGGGCCCGAGGCAGAGAAGCGGCGGGCGGGTGTAGAAGGCGAGCCGGTTCAGCTCCCCGGTTACGCCCGGCATCAGTTCCTCGTCGAGCTTGACCTCCGCCAGCGCCGACAGCATTGCCTCAACCGATTTCAGGTCGGCATTGTCGCTCCAGTCTTCGCCGCCTTCTTGTCCGGATGCAGGTGTCAGGAAGCGCGGCAGATAGTCCGGGCCGCCGGCCTTCGGACCGGTGCCGGAAAGCCCCTCGCCACCGAAGGGCTGAGAGCCGACGACCGCGCCGATCTGGTTGCGGTTCACATAGATGTTGCCGACATGGATGCTTTCGGAAACGGCCTGCACCCGGTCATCGATGCGGGTGTGGAGGCCAAAGGTCAGCCCGTAGCCGCGGGCATTGACCCTGTCGACAATCTTTTCCAGATCGCGCGCCTTGTAGGTGGCGACATGTAGGACCGGGCCGAATATCTCGCGTTCCAGATCGTCAATGCCGTTCACCTTCAGCATGGTCGGGGCAATGAAGGTGCCGGTTCCCGGTGCTTTCAGTTGGTGCAGTATGCCGCCCGATTTTTCTTTAAGATAGGCGGCGATGCCGTCACGGGCCTCCGCGTCGATCACCGGGCCGACATCCGTGGAGAAAAGCCAGGGATCGCCGACGGCAAGCTCATCCATGGCGCCCTTGATCATTTCGATCAGATGATCGGCGGTGTCCTCTTGAACATAAAGGCAGCGCAACGCCGAGCAGCGCTGGCCGGCCGACTGGAAGGCGGAGGCGACAATATCGCGCACGGCCTGTTCGGGCAGCGCCGTGCTGTCAACGATCATGGCATTGAGCCCGCCGGTCTCGGCGATCAGCGGTGTGCCGGGCGCAAGATTTTCGGCTATCGATTTTTCGATCAGCTTGGCCGTGTCGATAGAGCCGGTGAAGACCGCACCTGAAACGCGCTTGTCAGCGGTCAGCGCCGCACCGACCGTCGGCCCGTCGCCGGTAAGCAGTTGCAGGGCAGAAAGCGGCACGCCAGCCTCATGCAGAAGCTGGACAGCCTTGTGGGCAATCATCTGCGTCTGTTCGGCGGGTTTGCAGAGCACGCCATTGCCGGCCATGAGTGCCGCTGAAATCTGGCCGGTGAAGATCGCCAGCGGGAAATTCCATGGGCTGATGGCAACGATGATGCCGCGCGGGCCTTGCACCATATTCTCGCCCTCGCGGGCATAATAACGTAGGAAATCGACAGCCTCGCGCACCTCGCCGATGGCGTCGGCAATGGTCTTGCCGGCTTCCTTCGCCAGCAGCGCGAACAGGACGCCATAATTTTCTTCATAGAGATCGGCGGCCTTGCGCAGCACGGCGGCGCGCTCTGTAGCCGGCGCATCCCATATTGCAGCGTCATCGAAGGCGCGGGCAACGGTTGCCTCATCGGCTTCCAGCACCGTGCCGATCGTTTCGCCCGTTGCCGGGTTGGTGACGGTAATGGCCTTGCCGGTCGGCTCGGAGACGGTAAGCGACTTACCATCGGGCAGGGGGATGTCGCGCGCCTGTTCGATTGCCACAAGCACATCGTCTGCGGTTGTGTCCCAGCCTAGCGCGGCAATCCGGCCCTCACCGAAGATATCGGCCGGCTTCTTCAGCGCCGCCGGAGGCTTTGCGGTTTTCACAGCCTCGAACGGATCGCTGGCAACCGTTTCCGGCGCAATGTTGTTGTCGACGATCTGATGGACGAAGGAGGAATTCGCGCCGTTTTCCAGAAGGCGGCGCACCAGATAGGCCAGCAGATCGCGATGGGCGCCGACCGGGGCGTAGATCCGGCAATGGCCGCCGGTTTCCTTCATCACGATGTCATGCAGGCGTTCGCCCATGCCGTGGAGGCGCTGAAGCTCGTAGGGCCGACCGTCGGCGAGTTCCAGAACGGCGGCAATCGTGTGGGCATTGTGCGAGGCAAATTGCGGGAAGATGCGGTCGCTCATTGAAAACAGCTTCCGTGCCAGGCAGAGATAGGCAACATCGGTCGCCGCCTTGGTGGAGAAAAGCGGAAAGCCCGGCATGCCGTTGACCTGGGCAAGCTTCATCTCCGTGTCCCAGTAGGCGCCCTTTACCAGCCGCACATTGATCTTGCGGTCATAGCGCGTGACCATTTCGTAAAGCGCATCAATTGCGGCGTCTGCACGCTTGCCATAGGCCTGAATCACGACGCCGAAACCGTCCCAGCCTTCAAGCGCGGAATCGGCTATCACCGCGTCGATCACCTTGAAGGAAAGCGCCAGCCGGGCCTGTTCCTCGGCATCGATATGCAGCGCGATGCCGACCTCCTTGGCCTGAATGGCCAGACGCTTGACGATCGGTACAAGCTCTTCCATCACGCGGTCTTCCTTTGCCACCTCATAGCGCGGATGAAGGGCGGAGAGCTTGATCGAGATGCCGGGGTTGTCAACAATCTTGTCGTGAACCGCGGCCTTGCCGATTGCCTTGATGGCGTTTGTGTAATGGCGGTCGTAGCGCGCGGCATCATCCGCCGTCATCGCTGCCTCGCCGAGCATGTCGAAGGAGTAGGTAAAGCCCTGCTTCATCCGGGTTTCGCCGCGCTTCAATGCACTCTCGATGGTCTCTCCGAGCACGAACTGACGGCCCATTTCCTTCATGGCACGCATGACGGCGGTGCGGATCACCGGTTCGCCCATGCGCTTGACGAGGCCGTGCAGGGTGTTCGCAATGCCCGGGTCGGTGCGGTCGTCCAGGACCTTGCCGGTCAGCATCAGTGCCCATGTAGAGGCGTTGACGAGCGAGGAGGCGGCGGTGCCGAGATGGCTGTTCCACTCCGAGGGTGCAATCTTGTCTTCGATCAGCGCGTCGATGGTGAACTTGTCCGGTACGCGCAGCATGGCTTCGGCCAGACACATCAGCGCCACGCCCTCGCGTGTCGACAGCCCGTATTCAGCCAGAAAATGCTCCATCAGCGTCGGCTTGCTCTCCGATCGGATGCGCCGAACCAGGTTGGCGGCCCGTTTGCTGATGGCTTTGCGTTCGTCCGGGGAAATCGCGGCGTTTTCGGCAAGAGTGGTCAGCAGCGGTGCGTCGGGAGTGAATTTTTGCTCGAAGCCGAGCGCCGGGAAGGAAATGTCAGCCAATATCTGCTCCTCGTTTTTTGCCAGACTAACGTCAATTGACTGGACGATGCGACTAGTTTTCGCTACTTATTTGGGCATTCATAACAAAAAATAATGAAATTATGGGTCAGGACATGGGACTCGATCCCATCAATCGCAAAATTCTCGAAGAACTGGTTTTCGACGCACGCATCTCCATGACGGATCTGGCGCGTAAGGTCGGCCTGTCCAAGACGCCGGTCGCCATCAGGGTCCGGCAGATGGAGGAAATGGGTTTGATCAAAGGTTACCGCGCAATGTTGTCCCCGATCAAGCTCGGTCTTACCCATGTCACCTATGTCACCGTGAAGGTGAGCGACACACGGCAAAAGGCGCTGAAGCAATTCAACGAGGCTGTGCGGCAAATCCCCGAGGTGGAGGAGTGCTATCTGATTGCCGGCGGATTTGATTACCAGATCAAGGTGCGCTCACGTGACATGGAGCATTTTCGTCAGATCATGGCGGAGGAGATTTCGGAACTGCCCTTTGTCAGCTGGACTACGAGCTATGTTGCGATGGAGGCCGTGGTCGACCAGAGTTGGGTGGCGCTGTAGCACCCATGCCGACGACACGCGGAACTAGATCGACATCAACACGCTGGAAACCGCCCAGATCACCACGCCGACAGGAACCAATGCCAGCAGCGCAAACAGACCGTCCCGGGTCAGCATCGAAAACGCGATCAGCGTGACCGCCACGCCGATCAGCGAGGAGGAGAATGGCACGAACTCCATGACTGGCATGATCGCGCCAAAGATGGTGCAGGCTAGTGGCAGCAACAATACCAGAGGCGGTTTGAACAGGAAGGTCATACGCTTGCGGCTGATGCGGTCGACGAAGCGGGTGAACGGCAGGATTTTTTCCAACCCCGCATGCAGCTTCGCGGTCTTGATCGTGCGATGGCGGATCCAGCCGGGAAGCCAGATCTGCTTGTGGCCGACCAGTCTTTGCCCTGCGATCAGCACGATAATCAGGCCGCAGACGGTCGAAAGGCCAGGGACGCCGCTCAGTGGTGTGATCAGCACGAGCGCGGGCAGGATCAGGAGCGGAATGAAGGAGGCGTGGCCGAAAGAGCGCATCAGGTGTTCAACGGAGACCTCGCCGTTTCCGGTCTCCGCAACGGTGCGTTCGACGATTTCGGTCAGCGAACGAAACTCATGTTCGGCCGTGTTGGCTTGGTTCAAGAAAGGCTCCTGCAAAAAGTCATCTGACTGAGTGTGAACGCCGCGGAAAGGCCGCTTGTTCCCGGTGGCCCGATCGCGCACGCCGCCATTGATTTATGATGCGCCATGTGTCCTGTTGATGAAAACGGAAAATGTGAGGATCCCATGTCGGAAGAACGTCTCGATAGACTTGAAGCGCAGATTGCAGCTCACCAGGAAGTTTTGATCGCGCTGGCCGCCACCCTTCCGGAGGGAGAAAACCGTTCTGTTTTCCGCGCCGCGCTTGACGGCCTGCTGACCGTGAAAGGCCAGGATGAGGACCCAGGTCTCGACCCCGATTCGTCCTTCGCCTTTCAGTACCGCGTTGCCGATACCATCCGCACGATCGTTGACGGTGCCGAGGCACGATCGAAGAAATAGGCACCCGGCCGGGCACAGGGTCCCTGTGTTTCGGAACCAATCGGCCGTTTGCGACGTTCTTCAGACGGTTTGAATGGAGGATCAGGGAAATGGCACCCAGCACAAAAGACCAACGGCCGTCTGTCAAGGATGACGACACCTATATGGCACTGCGCGAGAGCGGCGCCTCTAAGGAGAAGGCTGCGCGCATCGCCAATGCCAAGGCCAATGACCGGATGAACCCGTCGAAGAAGGGCGGCCGAGCCGATCCATACGAGGAGTGGTCGCATGATGATCTCTACGCCCCGGCGCAGAAGATCGGCGTCGACGGCCGCTCAAAGATGGCCAAGAGTGAACTGATCGATGCGTTGCGCAATCACTGAGGCGGCAAGTCGCGGGGAGCAAGGATGCCTTTCTTCGGCTTTGCCGTTTCTTCCGGGTCCAGAAGGTCTGCGACCCGCCTGAATGAGGTGACGATGGAGTGCTGTTCTGGCTGGGTGAAGGTGGAGAATTCGGCCGCAAAGCCATCGGCAAATAGCGAAGGAGCGCCCGCAAGCGTCTTCGATCCCGCAGCCGTGAGCACCGCCTGCACTTTCCGTCTGTCCGATACAGATCGTTTCCGGGCGATCAGCCCCTTGGCTTCAAGCTTGTCGAGGATTGTAACCGTGGTAGCCGGGCTGAGATCCGCCTGTTTCGAGATTGCCGCCGTCGTCAGCGCGCCCTGGTCACTAACCGCTTGCAATACAACGATCTGCGGAATGGTAAGCCCCGTTTCGCGGCCGATGCGTTTCGAGCGGATGTCGATTGCATGCGCGATGCGGCGGATTGCCTTCATCACAGCTTCAGCGTTTTTCGGTGTCAGGTCTTTGTGCTCATCCTTCATACGATCAGTCAATTACAACAGAAATTATTTGAACTCAAATGATTCTTGTTGTAATTAAAAAGCAACCCAGAAGCGCGGGCCTTATCCCGCAGCGCAATCAAGCCGCGCGGCTTAATCGCAAGCGGCAACGTGACATTTGAATATGCGCCTTGCTTGCCGGGAGACCTCCCTTCGTTCTCGGACCGGGCGCCAAGACAGGAGCGATCGTCCAGAACATGTGTGGTATTGCCGGAGAAATCAGATTTGACGGAACGCTTGCGGACGCTGAAGCCGTCGCGCGCATCACCGAGGCATTGGCGCCGCGCGGGCCGGATGGCAGCGGCATTCTCGGCCGTGGCAATTATGCCTTTGGCCATCGCCGCCTGAAGATCATTGATCTCTCCGAAAAGGCCGCACAGCCGATGACCGACCCCGAACTCGGTCTGACGATCGTGTTCAACGGCTGCATCTACAACTATCCGGAATTGCGAAAGACGCTTGAGGAAAAGGGCTACCGGTTCTTCTCCACCGGCGATACCGAAGTGATCCTCAAGGCTTATCATGCCTGGGGTCGGGATTGCGTGAAGCGCTTCCATGGCATGTTCGCTTTCGCCATTATCGAGCGCGACAGCGGCAAGGCCATGCTCGCGCGTGACCGGTTCGGCATCAAGCCGCTTTATTATTCGGTGAGCGGCAAGAATATCCGGTTTGCTTCCACGCTTCCGGCACTTCTGCGCGGCGGGGGCATCGACAAGTCTGTCGATCCGGTGGCGCTGCACCATTATATGTCGTTCCACGCCGTGGTGCCGCCGCCGCATACCATTCTCAAGGGCGTGCGCAAGCTGCCGCCGGCGACCACCCGCTGCTATGAGCCGGACGGCTCGTTCGAGGATATTCGCTACTGGGCGCCGCCGCATCAGCGCGACCCCGCCACATCGGGCCTTTCGCGCGAAGAATGGCGCGACCGGGTGCTTGACGCCCTGCGCACGGCGGTCAGGCGCCGCATGGTCGCAGACGTGCCCGTCGGCGTGCTTTTGTCCGGCGGCGTCGACTCTTCGATCATCACCGGACTTCTTGCCGAGGAAGGCCAGAAGGACCTGATGACCTTCTCTATCGGATTTGAGGAAGCGAATGGCGAAAAGGGCGATGAATTCAGCTATTCCGATCTGATCGCCGAGCGTTTCGGCACGGATCACCACAAGATCTTCGTGCCCTCGTCGGATCTGATGGGCGCGCTGCCCGATACTATCAATGCAATGTCGGAACCGATGGTTTCCTACGACAATATCGGCTTCTTCCTCCTGTCTCGCGAGGTCTCCAAGCACATCAAGGTGGTGCAGTCGGGCCAGGGCGCGGACGAGATTTTTGCCGGCTATCACTGGTATCCACCGCTTGAAAAGTCCAACGATGTCGTCGGCGATTATGCCAAGGGCTTCTTCGACCGCGACCATGCCAAACTCTCGCGTCATCTTTCGCCGGAATGGCTGGCGGAAGAAGATGTCAGCCGCGCCTTCGTCGAGAGCCATCTGATGGCGCCGGGCGCGGAAGGTCCGGTCGACCGGGCGCTGCGTCTCGACAGCCAGGTGATGCTGGTCGATGACCCGGTCAAGCGGGTCGACAACATGACCATGGCCTGGGGGCTTGAGGCGCGCGTGCCGTTCCTCGACCACGAGCTTGCCGAGCTTGCAGCCACCATCCCGCCGGAGTTCAAGCTCAATGACGGCGGCAAGGGTGTGCTGAAGGATGCCGCGCGTCTTGTCGTGCCGCATGAGGTGATCGACCGCAAGAAGGGCTATTTCCCGGTCCCGCAGCTGAAATACATCTCGGGCGAATATCTCGACATGGTTCGTGATACACTGACGAGCCAGGTCTCCAGCGAGCGCGGTCTGTTCAATAAGTCCTATCTCGACGATCTGTTCATCGATCCGATCGGCCACATCACGCCGCTGCGCGGCTCGGAACTCTGGCAGGTCGCGCTTCTGGAAATGTGGTTGCAGTCTCACGAGATTTGAGGAAAAGCCGATGAACTCGGAAAAGGGTCCGAAGGATCACCCGGAGCACCGCGGCCGCGATGCCTATTCCCATCGGCTGAAGAAGATGCGGACCCAGGGCATGAAACCGCCGATCAACAATGGCGATGACAGCGGCGTCATGAAGCCGGACGTTTCGATCGATTGTGGCTGGGGCCGTATCGTATTCGGTCAGACCTTTTCCGATGCCAAACTGTTGATCGAGACGCTGCGTGCCGAGGTGCCCGATCACCGCGACATCGCCATCTATGTGCGCGATCCGCATGTGGTGCTCGCCAACGCCCCGCAGGAGGTGTTTCTCGATCCCTCGCATACCTACCGGCTTGATCTTTCGACCTATCGTGCCGCACCATCGAAACCGCCGCAGGGCTTTTTCATCCGGCGTCTGACGTCGGAGATCGATGCCCAGTCCATCAATCGCATCTATGCCGCGCGCGGCATGGTGGTGGTCCGTCCCGATTTCTTCTGGCGCCAGCGCGATGCCCGCTCGATTGTCTACTTCGTCGCCGAGGACGAGCATACCGGCAATATTCTCGGCACTGTGACCGGTATCGATCACGGTCGAGTTTTCAACGATCCGGAAAAGGGGGCATCGCTCTGGTGTCTGGCAAGCGATCCGCAGGCCCGCCAGCGTGGCATCGGTGAGGCGCTGGTGCGCCGCCTTGCCGAGCATTTCCTCGCCCGTGGCGCCTCGCATCTCGATTTGTCTGTCCTGCATGACAATGTGCCGGCGATCCGACTGTACGAGAAGCTTGGTTTCAAACGGGTGCCGTTTTTTACCGTGAAGCGCAAGAACCAGATCAATGAAAGCCTGTTCACCGGTCCCGAGCAGGAAGACTACGAAGCGCTGAACCCTTACGCGCGGCTGATTGTCGGTGAAGCGCGCAGGAGGGGTATTTCAGCGGAGATAACAGATGCGAAGGGCGGTTTCTTCCGCCTCTCCTATGGTGGCCGCTCGATCCAATGTCGTGAAAGCCTTTCGGAGCTGACAACGTCGGTCGCGATGTCGATCTGCGACGACAAGTCGGTAACCCGCCGGTTCGTCGAGGACGCTGGTGTCAGAGTGCCGCGCCAAATGACCTCCGATGCCGGTGATGATGCGATCGCCGGTTTCCTCAAGGACGCCGGCAAGCTTGTGGTAAAACCGGCGCGCGGCGAGCAGGGCCGGGGGATTTCCGTCGGGGTCACCACGCCTGAGGAAGTGCGTGATGCCGTGGAGGCCGCCAAGGCCTATTGCGACACGGTGCTGATCGAGGAAATGGTCGAAGGCGAGGACCTGCGACTGATTGTCATCAACTACCGCCTGATCGCTGCCGCTGTACGCCGCCCCGCGCATATCATCGGTGACGGGCGGTCGAGCATCGAACAGCTGATTTCCAGCCAGAGTGAACGCCGGAGCGCGGCAACCGGCGGGGAATCGTCCATACCGCTCGATGCCGAAACCGAACGGACCGTGCGCAGCGCCGGCTACACTTTTGCTGACGTACTGGAAGACGGCAAGGAAATCAGGGTCCGGCGCACTGCCAATCTGCATACCGGCGGCACCATCCATGATGTCACTGATATCGTCCATCCAAAGCTTGTGGATGCCGCGATTTCCGCAGCTCGCGCGATCAATATTCCGGTCGTGGGGATTGATTTGATGATCAAGTCGCCCCAAAACCCGGAATACGCTTTTATCGAGGCCAACGAGCGTCCGGGGCTTGCCAACCACGAGCCGCAGCCGACGGCCGAACGGTTCGTCGATCTGCTGTTCCCGCTGTCCATGCCGGCAGGGGCAAGAGTTTCAGCCCGCGAGGCGCAGAAAAACGAGTGAGTGATGCAACGACTGACGATTGATGCCGAGTACCTGTCCGACATGCTGAAATCGCTGCTCGCGATTCCCTCGCCGACAGGCTACACAGATCCGATCGTCCGGTTCGTTACGGGCGAGTTGGAAAAACTCGGCCTTTCCGTTGAATTGACCCGGCGCGGCGCTATCAGAGCCGTGCGGCGTGGGATGGACAGCCGCGGTGCGCGCGCCGTCGTCTCCCATGTCGATACGCTCGGCGCACAGGTGAAATTTCTGAAGCATAATGGCCGCCTTGAGCTTGTGCCGATCGGCACATGGTCGGCGCGTTTTGCCGAAGGGGCAAGGGTCACTCTGTTCACCGAGAAGGGCGCTTATCGCGGCACCATCCTGCCGCTGAAGGCTTCCGGCCACACTTTCAATGACGAGATCGACGAGATGCCCATTGGTTGGCAATATGTCGAACTGCGTGTTGATGCGCTCACGCGCGACGAAGAGGACCTCGACCGTTTGGGCATCGAAATCGGCGACATCGTTGCCATTGACCCGCAGCCTGAATTTCTCGACAACGGCTTCATCGTGTCCCGCCATCTCGACAACAAGGCCGGGGTGGCGTTGATGCTGGCTGCGCTGAAGGCTATGCAGGATGAAAACGTCGAGACACCGGTGGCCAGCCACTGGCTATTCACCATCGCCGAGGAGGTTGGCGTCGGTGCGTCGTCGATCGTCGCGCCGGAAGTTGCCTCTCTGGTCTCGATCGACAATGGCACATCTGCGCCGGGACAGAATCTCGTCCGAGTTCGGTGTCACCATGGCAATGGCCGACCAGACCGGCCCCTTCGACTGGCATCTGACCAAGAAGCTGGTGGATATCTGCAAGTTCAACGATATCCGCTACCAGAAGGATGTGTTCCGCTATTACCGCTCGGATTCTGCCAGCGCGGTGGAGGCGGGCGCGGATGTGCGCACGGCGCTGGTTGCCTTCGGCGTCGACGCCTCGCACGGCTATGAGCGGATCCACATGCACGCGCTGCGCTCGATTGCAGAGTTGATCACCGCCTATCTGACCTCGGATGTCGAGATCAAGCGCGATTTCCAGCAGACCGGCCCGATGACCGGCTTTACCCGCCAGCCGACGGGCAAGGCCAGGCAGGAACTCTCTGCTGACGTCGAGTCCGATAAGATCGACGATCCCAACCATCCCCACCATGCCGGTCATGCGTGAATGATTGCTGCATTGCACGCGCTTGCCAAGCGGTGCAATCTTGGTATGAATGCTGATTACCCTGGATTGTTTCAGGCGTGGTTGAAGGGGAAAGAATGCAACGCGTTACCAATTATATTCTCTCTGGCAAGGACACCACACCGCCTTTCGGGCATGTCGAACTGACACATGAGGCGCGCCATTTGCGGCGCAAGGCGCTGAAGCTTGCCGATGGTGGCTCGGTCATGCTGGACCTCAAGGATGCCGTGCTGTTTGCGAGCGGCGACCGGCTGGTGCTGGAAGACGGGTCGCAAATCGAGATTGTTGCAGCACCCGAAGAGCTTTACGAAATCCGCCCGCGTGACGGCCTCCATATCATCGAACTTGCCTGGCATCTCGGCAACCGGCACCTGCCGGCTCAGATTGAGACGGACCGGATCCTGATCCTGCGTGACCATGTCATCCGTCAGATGCTTCTCGGCCTTGGCGCGACAGTCAGCGAGATTGTTGAACCGTTCCAGCCGGTGCGCGGCGCTTATCATAGCGGTCATGATCACGATCACGGAGATCACGGCCATCACCACAACCACGGTTGATACGGCTGTGGTTTCCGGTCGGTCGCTGCTTCGCCTTATGTCCTGGCTCTCTCCGGCGTTCCCGCTCGGTGGCTTTGCCTATTCCGGCGGGCTGGAACGGGCCGTCGAAGACGGCTTGCTGAAGGATGCAGCTGGGCTAAGGGCCTGGCTTTCATCGGGTCTTGCTCAGGGCTTTTTGTGGAACGATGCGCTGCTATTGTGCGAGAGCCACCGCTGCGGCGCCGATGCCGATCGCATCGCAGAAATGGCGGCACTTGCTGCAGCCCTTGCCGGCTCGCGCGAACGCCATGCCGAAACGCTGGCGCTCGGATCGGCCTTCGTCGCTGCTGCCGCTGCACTGGCCGGCGCCGGTGCTTGGGGAATTGCCGGGCAATATTGCATTGCCGGTTGCTTTCGGCGCTGTGGCTTCGGCCCATGCGATCAGTCTGGAAGCGGCCTGTCAGGGCTATCTCCATGCACAGATCGCGCAATCGGTCTCTGCAGCCATCCGGCTGTCGATCTGCGGTCAGGTCGCCGGCGTTGAGGTGCTGTCCGGTCTGGAAGACGCGATCCTCGCGGCCGCTTCCCGTGCCGCGCAATCCGGGCTTGATGATCTTGGCGGCTGTACTTTCACGGCCGATGTCTGCACGCTCCGGCACGAAACTCAGCGCTCGCGTTTGTTCCGCAGCTGAATTTGAAAAAACTGACGAGGTTCGACATGAAGTCTGAGAACGGTCCCTTGCGTGTGGGCATCGGTGGCCCGGTGGGCTCCGGCAAGACGGCGTTGACGGAAAAGCTCTGCAAGGCCATGGGCCGCGATTACTCCATCGCCGTCGTCACCAATGACATCTATACGCGGGAGGACGCCGAGGCGCTGGTGCGCATGCAGGCGCTGACCTCCGACCGGATCATCGGTGTGGAAACGGGCGGCTGCCCGCATACCGCCATCCGCGAGGACGCGACCATCAACCTTCAGGCCATCGCCAAGCTCAACGCCCGGATCCCGGATCTCGACATCATTTTCATCGAATCGGGTGGGGACAATCTGGCGGCGACCTTTTCACCGGATCTTGCCGATATCACCATCTATGTGATCTCGGTGGCCCAGGGCGAGGAGATTCCGCGCAAGGGCGGGCCGGGGATCACCCGTTCGGATATCCTGATCATCAACAAGAAGGACCTCGCGCCCTATGTCGAGGTCAATCTTGATATCATGGCGGCAGATGCCGAGCGCATGCGTTCGGGTGCCTCGACGGTGTTCACCGACCTGAAGCGTGGCGAAGGTGTTGAGGCGATCGTGTCCTTCCTGAAGGAAAGCGGTGGTCTCTGACCGGGTTTTGACAACGAAAAACCGGCAGGGAAACCCCGCCGGTTTTCAGGTCGGCCGCATGACCGGTGCGCAGATCAGAGAGCCCGCAGCGCGTCCATATCCTCAATTTCGATGATGCGACCGTGTACGTGAACACCGAGTTGTTTCAGCGTCGCGAATGCGCGGGAAAGTGCTTCGGGCGCAAGGCCCAGCTTTCCGGCAAGAAGGCTCTTCTGGAATGAGAGGCGGAAGGATGCCGGGGACCCCTGACCTTCAGCCTGTTCCAAGAGATAAAGGGCTACACGCTGAACGGCAGTGTTGAGCCGGTCATTGGCAATGCAGTCCATGGTTTCTTGAAGCTGGCCCGCAAGAGAACCGGCAATGGCGCGTGCCAGCATGCCGTCATCAGCAGAGGTTGCATTGCGCACCCGGTTGATATCATAGCGCGCCAGCATCGCCTTATCGGCGGCCTGGGCATGATATTCATAGGTGCCGCCGCCGAAGATCAGGTCATCGGCAAAGCTGTCGCCCGGTCCGCAGACGCGGATGTCGGCTTCGCGGCCTTCACTGTTCTGCCGGAACAGGCGTACATAGCCGGAAAGCACGCTGTAAAAATGGGTCGCGGGATCTCCTTGGCGGAATACCACGTCGCGGGGATAGCAATTGGCGAAAGTCGCGCATTCCATCAGCTTGTTCATGGTTGCCATATCCATGTTTGCAGTCAGCTTGGTTTCGACAAAAAGTGTCTTTTTGCGCTCGTTCAGCAAGAGGGTCCTGTTCACTGTCCGTCTCCTGTTCCGGCCCCGCGGCGACCGGGTTTTGGCTGTCCAAAACTGCAACTCGACCGGTGCACGCCGCAATGTCGCCGGTTGCCGGCGCGTGAACGCTTTCCGCTGTTGTGGAAATTTATGTCCCGCGCATCAAAAACTGCATCTCACAAACAACCCGGCAAAAGCCGGTGTCGCCTTTGTGCGGCAAAGTCCGACTTTCCAGATTGGGAGGGAAGGGGCCGGTCTTTTTGCCTGATTGAAACCTAGAAGCAGAGGGCGTCCGGGGGGTTGATTTCAATCAACTCGGTAACGTTTTTTTGACGTTTGCGGCGCGGCTCAAGATGCAGTGTAGCAAATAGCAAAAGGGCCGGTTTTGAACCGGCCCTGAGGCGAAACGATTTAAACAAAACCGCGTTTTCTGCTAGCGGAATGTTTCCGCTTACCAATCCGCCGCGATCAGGCCATGCCATGCCTGCCATATCCGTCGCGGTTGTTCTCGATCTCGTCGAGCCGCTCTTCGAGTTTGGCAATTTTGGCGCGGTTGGCGTCGCTGAGACGCCCTGTCTCTTCCGTGGTGTAAACCCTGTCGTCGGGGTCACGCTTGCCGATGAAGCGGCTGAACGTCCAGCGAAGCAGCCTGGCGATATCATCCATGATCATGAAAAACGCGGGCACCACAAGCAGGCTCAGCACAGTCGAGACGATGATGCCGCCGATCACCGCCGTTGCCATCGGCGCGCGGAAGGCGGAGCCCTCGCCAACGCCGAGTGCCGCCGGTAGCATGCCTGCCGACATCGCAATCGAGGTCATGATGATCGGCCGCGCGCGCTTGCGTCCGGCCTCCACCAGGGCCGTGCGCCGCTCCAGCCCGTGCCAGATCGCCTCCTTGGCGAAGTCGACCAGCAGGATGGCATTCTTGGTAACAATGCCCATCAGCATCAACAGCCCGATCATCACCGGCATCGACAAAGGTTCATCCGTCATGATCAGCGCGATTGCCACCCCGCCAAGCGCCAGCGGCAGCGAGAACAGAATGGTAAACGGCTGGATAACATCCTTGAACAGCAGGATCAGCACCGCCAGCACCAGGAACAGGCCCAGCAGCATGGCGTTGATGAAGCTTTGCTGCATTTCGGCGAGGATCTTGGCATCGCCGCTTTCGACAAGGCTGACCGTCGACGGGATCTCGGTATTTTCGACGATCTCGCGGAAGCGCGCTGTTGCCGGATCAAGCGCCACGCCCGGTGGCAGGTTGGCGCCGATGGTGACCACGCGATGGCGATCATAGCGATCGACGGTGGCAACGCCTTCGGTGTAGTTGACATCGGCGACCACCGAGAGCGGCACCATTTCGCCGGATGCTGTCTGGATCTTAAGGTTGCGGATCGCCGAAAGGTCGCGGCGCAGTTCGAGATCGGTGCGCACCCGGATCGGGATCAGCCGGTTGTCGAGCGATATCTTCGGCAGGTTGGCGTCGATGTCGCCAACGGTCGAGACCCGCACGGTTTCCGCAATCGCCGCCGGTGTTACGCCAAGGCGCGCGGCGATTTCCTTTTTCGGGTGGATCTGCAGTTCGGGCCGGGGGAGCGCCCCTTCGGAGGAGACCTTGTCCAGCATCGGATCGGCCCGCAGTTTCGATTCCAGAATGGCGATGGCCTGCTGGAGATCTTCCTCATTATCGGAGAGGAAGTTGAACTGAATGTCGCGCTGGCCGCGATCGTTCAGCTTGGTCACACGGAGATCGGGGATATCGGAAAGAGCAGCCAGAACCTCCTGTTCGATCTGCCATTGCGGAATGGTCCGGCCCTGGGGCTCAAGCTTGGGGAGATATTGCCCGATCAGCGGAATGCCGCCGATCATGTCGTTGACAATTGCCTCGGACAGCGAATGCGCGAGGTTCCCCAGCGTGATTGTCACCGTAGCGCGGCGGTATTCGAGATCGCCGAGTGGGCCTGAACCGCCAAGCACCGTTACGCTTTCCACACCTTCGAAATTCTCGATCCGGCTTGTCACCACACGTGTCATTGCTTCGGTGTCGGAAAGTTGCGCGTTCGGCGGAAGCTCCACCGACAGTACGATGCGCGAGGCGTCTTCCGGCGGCATGAAGCTGCCGGGGATTTTCGCCATGAAATGCAATGAGACCATCAAAGTGGCAACCGCTGCAAGAAGAGAGATGAAGCGGGCTGGGAGCCTTACAAAATCGCGGGACCCTGTAAAACGGTGCGTCAGTTTCGCCGGAGGAAGGTAAGTCAACCAAACTCTCGGAAACAGTGGCAGAGACCAGTAGGTGGTCCAGCGTACTGCGGCGGTATAGGCGCGCATTGCCCGTCCGTCGTTCTTTTCGTTGTCTTCCTTCGCTTCGTGCTTTGCCGGCTTCAGGATATAGGCGGCCATCACCGGTGTGATCAGACGGGCGACCACAAGCGAGAAGAACACGGCAAAAGCCACCGTCAGGCCGAACTGGATGAAATACTGGCCCGGAATGCCGGGCATGAAGGAGACCGGCGCGAACACGGCGATGATGGTGAAGCTGGTGGCAATCACCGCAAGGCCGATCTCGTCGGCAGCGTCGAGGGCGGCGCGGTAGGGCGTCTTGCCCATGCCGATATGCCGCTCGATGTTCTCCACCTCCACAATCGCGTCGTCAACCAGAATGCCGGTCGCCAGCGTCAGCGAGATCAGGCTGACAAGGTTCAGCGAAAAGCCGAGCATGTCCATGATCCAGAAGGTCGGGATCACCGATAGCGGAAGTGCGACCCCGGCAATCAGCGTTGCCCGCCAGTTGTGCAGGAACAGGAACACCACGATGATGGCGAGGATTGCACCCTCATAGAGCGTATCGAGGGCGGCGGTATAATTGCCCTTGGTGAAGTAGACCGCGTCGTCGATCAGACTGATGGAGACATTCGGGTTTGCGGCGCGGACCTCGTCGAGTGCTTCGGCGACAGCATCGGCCACCGTCACTTCGCTGGCGCCCTTGGAGCGGAACACACCGAAGGAGACGACCGGGTTGCCGTCATGACGGGCGAAGGTTCGGGGTTCTTCATACGTGTCGGTTACCGTGCCGAGATCGGAAAGTCGGGCAAAGCGACCATTGCCGAGCGCGATCATGGTGTCAGCGAGATCTGAAACGCTGCGGGCGTCACCCAATGTGCGGATCGCCTGTTCGGCGCCTGCGACCTGGCCGCGGCCGGAGCCGGTATCGGCATTGGTCTGACGCAATTGCGCATTGACGGCAGAGGCTGTGATGCCGTAGCTCGCCAGCTTGTTTTCATCGAGCGAGACCTGAATTTCACGGTCGGCGCCGCCATAGCGGTCGACGCGTCCGACGCCACGGAGGCCCTGAAGCGCGCGCTCAACGGTGTCATCCACGAACCATGACAGTTCTTCAAGCGACATATTCGGCGAGGATACCGCAAAGGTCTGGATCGCCTGTCCTTCGACGTCAATCTTGCGCACCACAGGCTCATCGGCATTGGCGGGCAGATCCGAGCGGATGTTGTCGATGGCGTCCTTGACGTCACGCAACGCTTCGTCAGGCTTGACTTCCATGCGGAACAGCACCGAGGTGGTCGAGACGCCATCGGTCACCGTGGAGTTCAGTTCATCGACGCCGGAGACGCTGGCAATCGCGTCCTCGATCTTCTTGGTCACCTGCATTTCCAGTTCCGCGGGCGCCGCCCCGCTCTGTGTCACGGTAACGGCGACGACGGGCACGTCGATATTGGGGAAACGGGTGATCGGCATGTCGCGGAACGCCTGCAGGCCCATGAACATGAGCAGGCCTAAAAGCAGCAGCGGTGCGACCGGATTACGGATGGCCCAGGCTGAGAAATTCATTGGTCAAACCTCAGTTGGCCGGCGCTTCGGCGGCTGGTACGGGGTTGATCCGGTCGCCGGCGCGGACATAGGCGCCGGCCTTGGCCACCACCTGGTCGCCTTCGGTAAGACCCCGAGTGATTTCAATCGAATTTCCGTCCTGAATGCCGGTCTCGACCGTGACGTTCTCGACCGTACCGTCCTTGACCCGGCGCACGGTGGAGCCGTGCCGGCTGATGTTCACGGCCGTCATCGGCAGCGCCAGGTTCTCGGCTTCTTTGACGATGACCTCTGCGCTCGCATACATGCCGGGCCGCGCGCGGCCAGGAACGTCGATGGAAATAAAGACATCGCCGAGCCGGGTCACATTGTCGACCACGGGCGAAACCAGGCGCACGGTTCCTGTGAGCGGCGGTGCATCACCTACGAGCGAGATCCTTGCGCTCTGGCCCACTTTGATCTTCATCATGTTTTCTTCGGGCACTTCAGCGACAAGCTCGATCGCGCCGTCACGGATCATGGTGAACATTGGGTTCGAGGCACCGGTGGCAATGGCGCCGATACGCGCATTCTTGCCGGAGATAATGCCGGAAACGGGAGCTTTGATGTTGGTCCGTTCAAGCCGGAGGTCGATGTCATTGATCTCCGACTGCGTCACGTTGATGTCAGCCTCGGCAACGCTTATCGCCCCGCGCGCGGCCGCGGCTGTGGCGTCAGCTCTAAGCGCTGCGGTCTCTGCCTGTTCCAGCGCGGAGGTGGAGACAGATCCGCTGTCGGCGAGCCTCTTGGTGCGCTCATACTGCCGGCGGGCGTCTGTCTGTGCGGCTTCGCTGGCCGTCAGTTGGGCACTGGACTGGGCAAGACTGGCTTTGGCCCTGGCCTTGCTGGCCTGGAGGCTGCTCCTTTGCAGAAGCAGCGAATCTGTGCGGAGCGTCGCCAGCACATCGCCTTGGCTGACACGGTCGCCGATTTCCGCGTGAATCGTTTCGATAGAAAGTCCTTCGACGAGCGGCTGCACGAACACCTCCTCGACCGGCTCAATCGTACCGGTGGCCCGTACAATTTCGGTAAGCGGCACCACTTTCACATCGGTTACAATGATGGAGGGCAGACTGGAACCTGTGTCTACGGGCGCGCTGGCTTCGGCGCCGAGAACGGGTGACAGGGCGAACACCAGAAACATGGAGGACAAGGCGGCGATATGGAATGTTCTCGGCATGGCAGTTTTCCTCTATCGGCCGGAAGGTGGCCACGGCATTCTGGAGATGGTCTCGCCCATATTGAGCGTGCGGTGATCGGCCGGTCGCGTGCAGGTCTGTTGCTGGTAATTCTACGCGATCAGGCGTCCGCCAGTTTTTGTTGTGAGGCAGTTCGTCACAACGCTGTTCCATTTCAAGTCAAATATCGGCAAAAAAGTACAAATTGAACCAGTTGGTTCGATTAATATGAAAACTGGTGCAAAAATGCAATACGCGCGGCTCTTTCGGGAGCCGCGCGTATCTGTTGTCAAGCGAATGCCTGAAAATCAGTTGGACAATGCCGCGTCGGTAATTTCCAGCGTATAGGCACCTTCCGGCTGCTTGGTGATGACCGGGTCGGAACCGCCGCCGAGCAGAACCTCGACTGTGCGCTGATAATCGGCCGGATCAAGCGCGCCGTTGGAGCCGGCGGTTAGCTTGGCCACTTCGCCCATCATCCGCTTCTGGTGCTTTTCGGTCTGGGCGCCGGTGTCGTCATATTCGAGCACGATTTCGGCGGCTTCATCCGGATTTTTCTCGGCCCATTTCCAGCCCTTCATAGAAGCCCGGACGAACTTGACCATGTCTTCCTTGAACTCCGGATCGGCAAGATCGTCCTCAAGCACGTAAAGCCCGTCTTCCAGCGTGGCCACGCCTTCATCTTCATATTTGAAGGTGTTGAGCTGGTCCTCGGAAATGCCGGCATCGATCACCTGCCAGTATTCATTGTAGGTCATGGTCGAGATACAGGCCGCCTGCTTCTGCAGCAGCGGATCGACATTGAAGCCCTGCTTCAGCACGGTTACGCCGTCGTCGCCGCCATCGGTGGGAATGCCGAGATGGGCCATCCACGACAGGAACGGATATTCATTGCCGTAGAACCAGACGCCGAGCGTCTTTCCCGGGAAGTCCTCGGGGCTCATGACCTCGTTTTCCTTAAGACATGTCAGCATCATGCCGGAGGATTTGTAGGGCTGGGCGATGTTGACGAGCGGCACGCCTTTTTCGCGGGTCGCGAGCGCAGACGGCATCCAGTCGACGATCACATCAGCGCCGCCACCGGCGAGAACCTGAGCAGGGGCGATATCCGGACCGCCCGGCTTGATGGTGACGTCGAGGCCTTCCTCTTCGTAAAAGCCCTTTTCGAGCGCCACATAGTAGCCCGCGAACTGGGCCTGGGTGACCCATTTGAGCTGCAGCGTGATTTCATCTGCAGAAAAGGCCTGGCCTGCGCCAAGCGCCAGACCGCCTGCGGTCAATGCCGCGAGAAGTGTCGATTTCATATGTTCGTTCCCCTTGTTTTCGGTTGGTTCATCACGACCGCCCGGACCGGACGGAGGGATGCCAGAACGTGACGACGCGCTGGATGAGCGCCACCACGCCATAAAAGGCGGAGCCGGCAACCGCCGCCACCGCGATTTCGGCCCAGACCATGTCGATATTGGCCCGGCCCACTTCCGTGGAAATCCGGAAACCCATGCCGACGGTGG
Source organism: Martelella sp. K41-7 (assembly GCF_055808365.1). Lineage (NCBI taxonomy): Bacteria > Pseudomonadati > Pseudomonadota > Alphaproteobacteria > Hyphomicrobiales > Aurantimonadaceae > Martelella > Martelella sp. K41-7. The sequence goes on along the minus strand of NZ_CM147867.1, from coordinate 2,631,409 downwards.
GTGTGCCGAAAAACTCTGCCACAATGGCACCGATCAGCGCCAGCGTGGAATTGATCTTCAACGCATTGAAAATGAATGGCCATGCGGCCGGAAGCCGAAGCTTTATCAGGGTCTGGCTCCAGCTTGCTGCATAGGTGCGCATCAGGTCGCGCTCCATGCTGTTGGAGGCTGATAGCCCCTGAATGGTGTTGACCAGCATGGGAAAGAAGGTCGCCACGACAACAACCGCGGCCTTGGATGGCCAGTCAAAGCCGAACCACATCACCATAATCGGAGCGATGCCCACAATCGGAAGCGCCGAAACGAAGTTCCCAAACGGCAAAAGCCCGTTTTTGAGAAATGGCGAGCGGTCAATCAAAATAGCAACGATGAAGCCTGAGCCGCAGCCAATGGCATAACCAATCAAAACGGCCTTCAAAAATGTCTGCTGGAAATCGGCCCATAGGATCGGCAGCGAGTTGATCAGCCGCACCCAGACATCGCTGGGCGCTGGCAGCAGGATCGGTGGAATATCGAAGGCAATGACCACGCCTTCCCAGATGATGATCAGCGCTGCGCCGAAGATCAGCGGCACGGCAAGCCAGGCGAGGCGATTGAGCAGCGGGTTTGAAAATTTCTGGCGCACCAGCCATTCGTTGAAGGCCCAGCCGCCGAGCCAGAAGGCAATCGCAAACCATACGAAACCGTCATTCATGGCTTGACCCCCATGCGCTTGAGGACCGCCGTTTGTGCAAGCCCGACAATCGCCACCAGGATGGAGGCAAGGATCGCGGCCATGAACAGCGCCGACCAGATCTGTACCGTCTGTCCGTAATACGAGCCGGACAACAGCCGCGCACCCAGGCCGGCGACAGCCCCCGTCGGCAGTTCGGCAATGATGGCACCGACCAGCGAGATCGCAATCGCGATTTTCAACGAGGTAAAGAGGTAGGGCATGGCCGATGGCAGACGCAGCTTCCACAGCACCTGCCGGTCATTGGCATTATAGGTGCGCATCAGGTCAAGCTGCAGAGTGTCCGGCGACCGCAGTCCGGAGACCATGCCGACGGCAACCGGAAAGAATGACAGATAGGTGGAAATCAGCGCCTTCGGCAAAAGCCCGGTAATGCCGATGGCGTTCAGCACCACGATCAGCATCGGCGCAATGGCGATGATCGGAATGGTCTGGCTGGCGATGATCCACGGCATCATCGAGCGTTCCATCGTGCGGTTATGGACGATGGCGATGGCAAGCACGATGCCGAAGGCCGAACCGATGGCAAAGCCTAGAAGGGTGGATGAAAGCGTGATCCATGAATGATAGACGAGGCTGCGCTTGGAGGTGATTTTCTTGTCGACGGTCGTGCTCCACAGCTCTGACGCCACCTGATGCGGGGAGGGCAGGACCGGCCGGTCGAGCGTATAGGACTGCGCCACGATCTCGCTGAAGGTGATCTCCTGCCCGGCGCGGCGCGCCTGATCCTCGACGAACTGCTTGTTCATGACCACCACGAACACGCACCAGATCGCGAGAATGGCAAAGACGACGGTGGCGACGGGAAGGACACGCTCACGCAGCATGGCGGTGGCCTCCGTTTTGGCGCGCTGCACCGGCCAGCGGCAGATCAGGCCTTCGGGCAGCGATATTTGTGTCACGGGAGAGGCGGCGCGGTTCACTCATGTGACGGCCTCCGGTTGCCAGCCCAGAAGAATGTCGGGAAGGCTTTCCTCGTTGTCGCCGTCTGTGCGTTTGATCTCGGAAAAACCGGCGCGGCCATAGAAATCGCGGGCTGGTCGGTTGGCAACGAAGGTCCACAGCGAAAGCCCTGTTGGCTTCTGTGCTTTGCAATCGTTGACCAGCATTGTCCCGATGCCTCGCCCGCGTGCCTGCGCGGTCAGATAAAGGGCGGAGATGAAAGAGCCGTGCGACACGGTTGAAAAACCGACTGCCTCACCCTCTTCCGCTGCAATGGTGACGGTACAGTTTTCGAAGACATGTTCGCGGTAATGGCGTTCGACATCAGCATGATCATGAATACGCGGCATCCACGGCGTTTCATCGATCCAGTCGTTGAGGATTGCGGCACAGGCCGTCATATCATCGACTTTTGCACGGCGGAGTTGGCACTCAATCATAACTATGCCCCGCCCTCAGCCCCTCGCGCACGCGATGGGCGATCTTTAGAAACTCGGGGCTTTCGCGAATGTCGAGCGGGCGTTCCTTTGGTAGCGTCGAGATCGATCACGTCTGTAACCCGGCCGGGGCGTGGGCTCATCACCACGATCTTTGTGGACAGATAAACCGCTTCGGGGATGGAATGAGTGACGAAACAGATGGTCTTGTTGGTCGCCGCCCAGAGCTTGAGAAGTTGTTCGTTCAGGTGATCGCGGACAATCTCGTCGAGTGCGCCGAAGGGTTCGTCCATCAGCAGAAGATCGGCATCGAAGGCCAGTGCGCGGGCAATCGAGGCGCGCTGCTGCATGCCGCCGGAAAGCTGCCACGGGAATTTCTTCCCAAAGCCCGCCAGGTCCACCAGTTCCAGTACGCGGTCGACGCGCCGGTTCTGGTCGGCCTTGGTATAACCCATGATCTCGAGCGGCAGGGCGATGTTCTTTTCAATCGTGCGCCACGGATAAAGGCCGGCAGCCTGAAACACATAGCCATAGGCACGGTCGAGCCGGGCATTTTCCGGTGTGGTGCCGTTGACGGTGATTTCTCCGGCGGTTTTTTGCTCAAGGTCGGCAATCACGCGCAAAAACGTGGTCTTGCCGCAGCCGGACGGGCCGATGAAGGAGACGAAATCGCCCTTCTTGACCTCCAGATCAACATCTTTGAGCGCGTGGACCGGGCCGTCATTGGTCTCGAAGGTGAGACAGAGATCCTTGGCCGAAACGACGGAAAGGGGCGCCTTATTGTTCATTCTGCGCTCTCCAGTTCTGAAAATCGCTTTCTGGCGATCGGAAACAGGTGGTTTTCACTCAAGGCGGCGCGCTTAACGCTGACGTCACCGAATAGCGGCAGCCAGCGGCATTCCGCGATTTCGGCCTGTGGCGCGACATCGGGCTCGGCAAAGGCCGAAAACGCTTCGGCCTCGACGATCATGCCGGGCTCATTGGCCGCCTGTTCGCGATAGACGCCTTCAGGCCGGAAGGTTTCTGGTGAAAGCTTCAATGCAAGTTCTTCATCGAGTTCACGCATGAGCGCCTCGATTGGCGTTTCACCGGGATCGATCTTGCCGCCGGGCTGCATGAAGGCCGTTGTGCCGCGCTTGCGCACGGTGAGCATTTCGCCCCTGGTGTTGATGATCAGTGCTGCGGCGATGCGGATGGTGTTGTCGTCATTCATCGGCTCATGTCCTTTTCTGCAACGCAAGCGCTGCGCCGAGCATGATCAGGATGCCGCCTGCCGACCCTTCAAGCCAGGCGACAAGGCGCTCCGTCACAACCCGGGCAAGGCTGGAAAAGGCAAGGGCGTAGATGATCAGGATCGGCAGTTCGAGCGCCACGGAAAGACCGCCGAAGACGACCATCTGCAGCGCCACATCGCCAGCCGGGTTGACGAATTGCGGCAGGATGGCAACGAAGAAGGCGAGGTTCTTAGGATTGGCCGCCTGCACGCTGAAGCCCCGGAAAAACAGCCTGAACGGGGCTTCCGGTTCTGCCCTCCGCAGGCTGGCGGCGCTTACCAGCGCGGAACTGCTGTCAGCTTTGCGGCGGGAGAAGAGCGGCGCGATCATCTTGATGCCGAGCCAGACGAGATAGACCGCGCCGACGATCTTCACCACGTTGAAAAGCGTCGCGCTCATCAGGATCAGCGAGGCGACGCCGGCCGCCGACAGCGCGAAATAGAGCGCGTTGGTGGCCAGAATGCCGGCCGCGGCCGCCTGCGAGCGCCAAAAGCCCTGCCGCATCGAGAGGCCCACGACAAGAAGCACGGCTGGGCCCGGCGATAGGCACAGCAGAAACTCGGTCGCGGCAAACGTCGCCACGCTTGACCAGTCCATGCCTCAGACCCCCGACGGCGGAATGCCGGCGCGCTCTATTTTGCGCGGGGCAACGAGGTCCTTCCAGGTGGAAAGCGCCTTGTTGACGGCAGGGTAAGGCTCGCGCTTGACGTATTTGCCGTGTCCTTCCTCGGTCTTCAGCGTCGTCTCCTCGACGACGACCTTGCCGCGCGAAAGGGTGAAGCGCGGCAGGCCCTTAACATGCTTGCCCTCAAACACGTTGTAGTCGATGGCGGAAACCTGGGTGTCGGCGGTGATCGTCTTTTCCAGCGCCGGGTCCCAGACGACAAGGTCTGCATCCGCGCCGACCAGAACGGCACCCTTCCTCGGATACATGTTGAGGATCTTGGCAATGTTTGTGGAGGTGACGGCGACGAATTCGTTCATCGTCAGTCGGCCGGTCGAAACGCCATAGGTCCACAAAAGCGGCAGCCGGTCCTCGAGCCCGCCCGTGCCGTTGGGGATCTTGGTGAAGTCATTGACGCCGAAACGCTTCTGCTCGGTGGTAAAGGCGCAATGGTCGGTGGCCACACAGGACAGCGTGCCGGATTGCAGACCCGCCCACAGCGAATCCTGATGCTGCTTGTTGCGGAAGGGCGGCGACATCACCCGGCGCGCCGAATGATCCCAGTCCTTGTCGAAATATTCGCTCTCATCAAGCATGAGATGCTGCACCAGCGGTTCGCCATAAACCCGCATGCCCTTTTGCTTGGCGCGGCGGATCGCCTCGTGGCTCTGCTCGCAAGAGGTATGGACGACATAGAGCGGCACACCGGCCATATCGGCAATCATGATGGCGCGGTTGGTGGCCTCGCCTTCGACTTCCGGCGGGCGCGAATAGGCGTGGCCTTCCGGACCGTTGTTGCCTTCTGCCATCAGCTTTGCCTGCATGCTGGCGACGACATCGCCGTTTTCGGCATGGACCAGCGGCATGGCGCCAAGCTCTGCGCAGCGTTGGAACGAGGCGAACATTTCGTCGTCGTTCACCATCAGCGCACCCTTGTAGGCCATGAAGTGCTTGAAGGTGTTGATGCCCTTTTCCTTGACGACGGTTTCCATCTCCTCGAACACCTGTTTGTCCCACCAGGTGATCGCCATGTGGAAGGAATAGTCGCAGGCTGCACTGGTCGACTTGTTGTCCCAGCGTTTGATCGCATCGAGCAGCGACTGGCCCGGATCGGGCAGGCAGAAATCGACAACCATGGTGGTGCCGCCGGCAACGGCGGCGCGCGTGCCGCTGGCAAAATCGTCGGAGGAATAGGTGCCCATGAACGGCATCTGCAGATGCACGTGCGGATCGATGCCGCCGGGCATGACGAAACAGCCTGTTGCGTCGAGGGTCTCGTCGCCGGAAAGATCGGGACCGATCTCGATGATCCTGCCGTCTTCGATCTTCACATCGGATGTGTAGGTCAGGTCGGCGGTGACAATGGTGCCGCCCTTGATAACTTTACTCATTATGCTGTTCCCTTACGTTTCAAACGGGCGGTTTTCCGCTTCTCGTTTCGTGTTGTCTATTTCAGCCGGAATTTTCCCCGCGGATGTGTATTTCTGGACATATCAGAAGGTGTGGAGCCGATATTCGGGGTGGTGGCCCCGCGGCTTTTCACCGGGCTGGTTGCCTTCTTGGGCGTGATATCGGCGCTGACCGACGAGGCGGGCCGCGCGCCGATGAAGCCGCGTGAACGCAGAGCCGGTTTGGCGCCTTTTTGAGTGCTTTTCATCGACGCCCTTTAAGCCTTGAGTGTTCGCCTATAAACGATAGCAATCGTCTGAGAAGCGTGTTGCCGTGCTGCTTTGAATTTCTTCTGCAGCAAGCCTTTGGTCAAGCGACAATCTCCGCCGTCTTCAACACAGCCCGCAACAGCACATCAGCACCGGCGGTTGCCCATTCCTTGGAGATGTCTTCCGCCTCGTTGTGCGACAACCCGTCGACGCAGGGGCACATTACCATGGTTGCGGGTGCCACCTTGGCGGCCCAGCAGGCATCATGGCCGGCGCCGGAAACGATATCCATATGCGAATAGCCGAGTTCAACGGCAGCTTCGCGGACATTTTTCACCAGTTCCGGGTCGAACGTCACCGGATCGAAATGGCCGACAGGCTCGACCGAACAGCCGACACCCAGTTCATCGCAGATTTCGGCAGCCTGTTTTTCGATTGCCCCGCGCATATGATCGAGCTTTTCCTGATCAACGGTGCGGATGTCGACGGTGAAGGTGACGGTTCCCGGCAACACGTTGCGGGAATTGGGTTTGAAGAACATCTGGCCGACGCCGCCGACAGCGTTTGGCTGGGCGTCCATCGTGACCTTCTGCACCATTTCCAGAATGCGAGCCATGGCGAGACCGGCATTGACCCGCATCGCCATCGGGGTGGAACCGGTATGGGCTTCCTTGCCTGTCAGCGTGAATTCCAGCCACCACAGACCCTGACAATGGGTGACGACGCCGATTTCCCTGTTTTCGGCTTCCAGGATCGGGCCCTGTTCGATGTGGTATTCGTAATAGGCGTGCATCTTGCGGGCGCCGACCTCTTCCTCGCCGAGCCAATCGATCCGCTTCAACTCGTCGCCATAGGATTTTCCCTCGGGATCGGTACGGCCATAGGCATAGTCGAGTGTGTGGATACCGGCGAAAACGCCGGAGGCCAGCATGGCGGGCGCAAACCGCGCGCCCTCTTCATTCGACCAGTTGGTCACGACGATCGGGTGTTTGGTCTTGATGTTGAGGTCGTTCAGTGTGCGCACCAGTTCAAGCGCGGAAAGTACACCGAGCACGCCGTCATATTTGCCGCCGGTCGGCTGGGTGTCGAGATGGCTGCCGACATAGACCGGCAGGGCATCGGGATCGGTGCCGGGCCGGGTCATGAACATCGAACCCATCTTGTCGACGCCCATGATCAGTCCCGCGTCATCGCACCACTTCTGAAACAGGGCGCGGCCTTCCGCGTCCTCGTCGGTCAGGGTCTGGCGGTTGTTGCCGCCGGCGATCCCGGGGCCGATCCTGGCTATTTCCATGATCGCGTCCCAAAGGCGGTTGCCGTTAATACGCATATTCTCGCCTGCAAAGGCTCCCATTGATTGTTCCCCGTTTTGTTCCCGAGGCTATGCCGCCAGCCGGATAAGGCACCGGAAAACAGGCATTGCCTTTCTTGTTTGGATCGGTCACGATTTTGATCGGTTGGTAAACTTTACAACTTCCGCGCCAAGGCTCAAGTGATCAGAATCAAAATCAGCCATCATTTTCCAAAAAAATAGCCTAAAGTTTAGGCGAGATTCTGAAATTGTGCAAAAATGGCTGTGCGGAACGAGGGGCGATGGAAGTGGAAATGACACCACGGGCGGGACGAACGCAGAGGCGGACACGAATACAGGAAGCCAAGGAAGAACTTATCCTCGAGGCTGCTCTGGACGTGTTTTCCTCGAACGGGTTCAGAGGGGCGACCGTCGATCAGATCGCCGATGTGGCCGGCATGTCCAAGCCCAACGTGCTCTATTATTTTCGCTCGAAAGAGGCCGTGTTTACGGCCCTTGTCGCCCGTGTAATGGATATCTGGCTCGATCCGCTGCGGGTTTTCGATGTCGAAAAGGACCCGGCAAGCGAGATCCGCTCCTATATTCGTCGCAAGCTTGAAATGGCGCGGGATTTTCCGCGCGAAAGCCGGCTTTTCGCAAATGAGGTGCTTCAGGGCGCGCCGAATACCGAGGCTTTCCTGAAGGGGGAGCTGAAGGATCTGGTGGACGAAAAGGCCAAAGTGATTCGCGCATGGCAGGAGGCCGGCAAGCTCAGAAAGGTCGACCCATATCACATGATCTTCTCGATCTGGGCCACAACACAGCATTACGCGGATTTCGATGCGCAGGTGCAGGCCGTGCTGGGCGAGGGGCTTTCGGGGGAAGGTCGCTTCGAAGATGCCGCCCGCTATCTCGAGACGCTGTTTTTGAAGGGCCTTGTCCCTGACAGGACCCCCAGCAGAGATGAATGCTGACGTGCCTCACGGTATTTTCGAAAGCCAGCTTTTTCTTGGGCAAAGTCGGCCAGGGCGGCGGCGCTCAGCGGCGGCGCGAAGAAATAGCCCTGAAACGCATTGACGCCGAGGTCGCGCAGAATGCGCACATGATCGGCGGTTTCGACACCTTCCGCGATCACCTCGATACCCAGCGCCTTGCCGATTTCGACAATAGAGGCGACCAGCCGCCGCTGGCGCTGGCCGGTAGTGATCGGAAACACCAGTTGTCGGTCGATCTTGAGCCGCTTCGGTGACAAGGCAAGAAGGCTCAGAATTGACGCATAGCCGGTGCCGAAATCATCGATCTCCACATCCACGCCGAGGGTTTTGATCGCCCGGACAGCCGTCTCGAGGCTGGTGTCGCGTTCATCGAAAGAGATCGATTCCAGCAGCTCGATGCAAAGCTGCCCGGGCTCCAGCTGACTTTCGGAAATATCGTCCAGAAGGGCAGCGTCAATCAGCCTCTGGGCTGAAATGTTGACCGACAGATGGGGAATGCTGACCCCGTTTTGCGCCCAGGTTTTGAACTGTTTGCTGGCCTTTTGCAGCACCAGTGCGTCAATCCGGGCGATCGAGCCGGTTGTCTCGGCGGTGCCTATGAAATGGCCCGGTGTCAGTTGACCGCGGGTCGGGTGGTGCCAGCGCACCAGCGCCTCGACCCCTGAAAGCTCCATGGTGTGCGCGGAAATTTGTGGCTGGTAGAACACCTCGAACTGGTCGTTCTCAAGGGCCGCCAGCAATTCGTCCGCCACTTTCTTGTTGGTGATCGCGATGTTTCTCAGTTTGGCGTCGAAGATCACAAGCTGGTTGCGGCCCATGCGCTTGGCCTCATAGAGCGCAATGCCGGCATTGACCAGTACGTCGCGCAGGCCGGCTGTGTTCTCATCGAACCAGGCTATGCCGACGCTGGCGCTGACGCGGATATGATGTTCGCCATAGCGAAGCGGCTTTCCAAGTGCACAGATGATTTCCCCAGCCATGCGTTTCAGCCGATCGATATCGCCATCCCAGTGCGTGACAAGGGTAAACTCGTCGCCACCCATCCGCGCCAGGAAGTCGCGAGGCCCGGCAATGCTTTTCAACATGTTGGCGCTGTGACGCAGCATCGCGTCGCCGGCAGCATGGCCGAGCGTATCATTGATTTCCTTGAACCGGTCGAGGTCGACATGGAGCACGGCGTGGGGCTGTTCTGTGTGTTGAATGTCACTATTGGCGCTGTTGCCCGAGAAGGTTTCGGCAAGGCAACGACGGTTGGCAAGCCCCGTCAACGCATCATGAAGGGCGTTGTAGCGCAGGACCTTCTGCGCATCCTCCAGTGCCTTGTTTTTTCGCTGGGCTTCAATATTGGCTCGTTTGAGGTCCTCTTGAAGTTGTACGTCTTCGGTCGTGTCACGGTTCACGCCGATAACGTGAGTGCGGCCTCTGCGATCCTTGTAGAAGGCGCCGAAGGCCTGCAGATATCGGATCGTGCCGTCTTCGAGAACGATCCGGAATGTGCTTTGAAAATCCTTTTCCTCTGCAAGCGTGATCTCCAGACTTGTCTTCTCCTTCTGCTGATCATCAGGGTGGAGCCGTTCTGACCAGATTTGCAGCGCACCTTGCCCGCAATCCGGCGATTTGTCGTAAAGTGCATACATCCGCGCGTCCCAGATGGCGTTGCCGGTTGCCACATCCATCTCCCATACGCCGATTTTTGATGCGTCGAGGGCAAGCTGCATGCGTCGGGAGAGGCGCCGCACGGTTGTGAGATTAAGATGACGGACGCGCATCAGATGGGCGATGCCCAGAACTGCGGCGATGATGATAAGTCCGATGGTTCCGATCAGAAGCTGCCGTGGCCATGCCGTCTGGAAAGGTTCTTTCCAGCCGCTTTTCGGCACTGCAGCCAGGGTCCATTGTGTGTTTGCAAGATCGATTGGCTGTGTGACCGGATCGGCCGCAAAAACCTCCGGCGAACCGAAGAGCATATCTGTAAACGAACCGTCAGCGGAATTTTTGGCAAGAGCGAGGGCCAGGTCTGGACGGCCTGTTGAAATGGAGTGGTCCGAAAGCAGGCCGTCAAGGCCAACAACGGCTGATAGCACCCCCCAGGACGCGCTGTCGTCGCCGTCGTAAAGCGGGTAGTAGGCCAGAAGGCCCCGTCCGCCCTGAACCAGCGGTAGCGGGCCATCGACAACCGGTTCATGCCAGAGAAGGGCCTTGCGTATGGCGGCGAGCTGGTCCGGGCGGTCGCGGTAATCAAGCCCGATCACCGTGCGATTCTCTTCAAGCGGAAAGGCCATTGCGATTTTCAGGTCGCGCGCGAGAGCGATGCTTTCGATCGCGTTATGGCCGTCGAGCAATTTGCTGGCGAGTCGCTCAAAGCGGTCTGTTTCGATTTCGGGTTCGAGCGACATCGCCAGGCCCAGCCCCTCCACCAATCTGAGATTTTCCTCCAGATCTGCCACAAGCCGCGCGGTGGAGAGCGTCATGCGTTCCGATGTCTTCAGGCGAAGGTTCTGCGTGTAGTTTTTATCGGATTGCCGTTCGGCGACGTAGATCGACCCAACAACGAGAAGGACAACAGCCAGAGCAAGGAGATCGCTGGGAATGAGCCAGAGTTTTCTTTTCAGTGGCCATATTTCCTGCTTCAGCATTCTCTATATTTCCCCATATGCTATTGCATTTCTGCGATCATGCTGCGGGGATTTTAATTAAAAAATCAATTAAAAAATGTATATTTTATGTCTTATTGAGAATGGTGGCGAGTTTATGTTATGTGATCAATTTATATTTTAGTAAAACTATTATGTAATCTGTCGGCGTAATGTGGAAAAGCCACGGCGCTGTTGTAGGCGCCGTGGCTTTTTTGTTTTGAGAAAGTAGAGGTTGTTATTCGGCGATCTTGGTCGACATCGGGTTGTTGGGGTGGAAGGTCCAGTTGGCGTAGTCGGCGGAGACAATCTCGCCTGTGCGCTCGTCCTTTTCGCCCGGGGCTAGCGTCACCATGTCTATGCAGTTTTCCACCGGGCAGACATTGACGCAGAGATTGCAGCCGACGCAGTCTTCTTCTTTGACCATGAAATGCCGTTCGCCATCGACCATGGCCGTAATCGCCTGGTGTGAGGTGTCCTCGCAAGCGATGTGGCAGCGGCCGCATTTGATGCAGAGGTCCTGATCAATGCGGGCCTTGGTGATGTGATTGAGGTTCAGGTATTGCCAGTCGGTAACGTTTGGCACGGCGCGGCCCGAGATTTCGTCGAGCGTGCGGAATCCCTTGGAATCCATCCATGCCGAAAGGCCCGAGATCATTTCCTGCACGATCTTGAAGCCATAGGTCATCGCCGCGGTGCACACCTGTACATTGCCCGCACCCAGCACCATGAACTCGGCAGCATCGCGCCAGGTGGTGATGCCGCCGATACCGGAGATCGGCAGGCCGGCGGTTTCCGGATCGCGGGCGATCTCAGCCACCATGTTGAGCGCGATCGGCTTCACGGCCGGGCCGCAATAGCCGCCATGGGTGCCCTTACCGCCCACCGTCGGGTTCGGGGCGAAGGTGTCGAGGTCGACGGAGACAATGGAATTGATGGTGTTGATCAGCGATACGGCATCCGTCCCGCCCCGGTGGGCGGCGCGGGCCGACTGGCGGATGTCTGAGATATTCGGTGTCAGCTTGGTGATCACCGGCATGCGCGTGTACTGCTTGCACCAGCGCACCACCATCTCGACATATTCCGGCACCTGGCCGACGGCGGCCCCCATGCCGCGCTCGGACATGCCGTGGGGACAGCCGAAATTGAGCTCTATGCCGTCAGCGCCGGTTTCCTCCACCAGCGGCAGGATCGCCTTCCAGCTCTCCTCCTCGCAGGGCACCATGATCGAGACCACGATCGCACGGTCCGGCCAGCGCATCTTCACTTCCTTGATCTCGCGGAGATTGAGATAAAGGTCGCGGTCGGTGATCAGCTCGATATTGTTGAGGCCGAGAAGCCTGCGGTCGGCGCCCCAGATCGCGCCATAGCGCGGGCCGTTGACATTGACGACCGGCGGGCCTTCCTCGCCAAGTGTCTTCCACACCACGCCGCCCCAGCCCTCACGGAAGGCGCGCTCGACATTATAGGCCTTGTCCGTCGGCGGCGCGGAGGCGAGCCAGAACGGATTGGGTGACTTGATACCGACGAAATCGTTTCTGAGATCAGCCATTGTCTTGTCTCCTCAGGCCACAGCGCTTGCAAGCGGCGCTTCGCCGGCAAGTACGTGATTGATCGAAATGGCGGCGTCGCGGCCCTGCGCGACCGAGGTCACCGTCAGGTCCTCGCCCTTCTTGACGCAGTCGCCGCCGGCCCAGACATCGGCAAGCGATGTCCGGCCCTCGGCATCGATGGCGATGCGGCCGTTTTCCAGTTTCAGGCCTTCGAGATGTTCGGTGACGAAGGTCTGGCCAATGGCCTTCAGCACATGATCGGCGGCGATCACGCCGGTCTCGCCGGTGGCGACAAGCTTTCCGTCCTTTACCTCGGTGTGTTCGAACAGCACGCCGGCGACCTTGCCGTCCTCGCCAAGGATTTCCTTAGGCGCCAGATAGTGGCGAATGAACACGCCGCGTGAGGCGGCCAGCTCCTGCTCGAATTTCGAGGCGCCCATGGCATCGCCGCCGCGGCGGTAGCAAAGCGTCACTTCCTCCGCGCCAAGCAATTTCGCCTGCACGGCGGCGTCGATTGCGGTCATGCCGCCGCCCAGCACGACGACTTGGCTGCCGACGGCGATCTCGGCGAGATCACCGGCCTGGCGGATCGCTTCGATGAAGTCGACGGCGTTTTCGCATCCCGCCAGGTCCTCGCCGGCAACGCCGAGTTTATTGACGCCACCAAGGCCCAGCCCAAGAAACACGGCATCATAATCGCGGCGTAGCTCGCCAAGGGTGAAATCGCGGCCGAGCATTTGCTCGCCGCGGATTTCAATGCCGCCGATTTCCAGCAGGTATTCAATTTCCTTCTGGGCAAAATCGTCGACGGTCTTGTAGGCGGCGAGGCCATATTCATTGAGCCCGCCGGCCTTGTCCTTCCCCTCGAGCACGATGACATCATGGCCGGCCATGGCAAGGCGGTGGGCGCAGGCAAGCCCTGCCGGCCCGGCGCCAACGACGGCGACGCGCTTGCCGGTTTCAGTTGCGCGGGCGTAGAACTGCTTGTTTTCAGCCATCGCGGTGTCGGTCGCATAGCGCTGCAAAAGGCCGATCTCTACCGGCTTTTCCTCCGCCGTGTTGCGCACGCAGGCTTCCTCGCACAGCGTTTCGGTGGGACAGACGCGCGCACACATGCCGCCGAAAATATTCTGGTCGAAAATAGTCTTGGCCGCGCCCAGCGGATTGTCTGTAGAGATCTGCCGGATGAACATAGGTATGTCGATTGCCGTCGGACAGGCCGTCATGCAAGGGGCGTCGTAACAGAAATAGCAGCGATCGGCTTCAACCGCTGCTTCATGTCGGTCCATGGGCGGGTGCAGATCGGAAAAATTCTTGTGGTAGTCGTCGGGCGCCAGGCGCCCGCCTTTTAAGGCAGGTTCCAGATTTCGCATCGCAATGTTCCCCGTTTTTTAACGTTGTTGGAAGGAATGCTACTGCGAAATTAAAATTTTATCAAAGGGTAAAAGTTTTTGCCGGTGCCTGCGTTTCCCGTTGGGGAAAAGGCTGTGCGCATATTCGCTGATATAGCGTTGTTCAAGCCGCCTTTACGTGTTTGTTGCTGCTGGATGGGTCCGGCCCGTCAGTCTGGCGAAGCCAGCAAACAATTGCCGCATCTCGTCCATAGAATAGTTAACGATATATTCGCTGTGGTGTTCTGAAGGGATCGCTATGCTGGCCAAGTGGGCGAGTTTTTTTATTTCGGATATGATAGCGCTTTCATGTTGCGGAAGCAGCGCTGCCAATTCGATAAACCAAGGCGCGAATGGCGCGGTCATTCGCGCAAATGATGGTATGCCGGGTGCCGGCGGTGTCAGCACCGTGCAGCCCTTTTTGATGCAGAAAGGCGCCTTGCCAGGATTCAACCATGCAAGGGCGATGTCATTTCTGCAGGAGCGCCGCCGCTGGGTGCCAAATTGCAGAGCCCGGGGGCAAGTTACCCTGCCTTGTGCTGGGCAGGCGATCAAGCGCCATTTTCGGTTCGGTCCCAATGGTTGCACAAGGGTCGCAACGCTGACAGGCGCTGCTGATCTCGGGAAATGGCAGCCGGACGTGGTCGCATTCCGATATGGTGTCGAGAGACTAGTTCATATCGAAAAACTTGCGCTTCTTGCGTTTGACATCGGCCTGCAGATGAACAACGTTTTCACGCCACAGATAAGACGCGCCAGCAACCATAGCGACACATATCACCAGCATGAGGCCGATCATCAGATCCCGCGCGGCCACATGCGTGGACAAACTTGCAAGGGCATTGTCGCTATTGCCGGGGAAGGGCAGGTATGGCGAAAAGAAACCGGTCGAGGCTTCGCTGCCGTTCAGCGCTGCCGAAACCATGGTTTCCTGAGCGACCGCCTGCAATGGCGCCAGTGCCACGCATATCGGCGTGGCGATAATAGCCAGCACGCGCAAGCCACGTTGCAACACTCCTGATCGTCTGATTGTTTTCAGCATCCGCGCTGCGATCCTCATGAGCCATCTCCTTTTGGCGGGTCTCTCGGCATATGGGAGAAGGCCATGAAAATGCGACTCCTTCTGGATAGAACGTGGTGGAACCGGAACCATTTTGCGGCAGATTCTGGGCGCCGTCGGCTGCGCTCGGATTTGGCCCTCGAAACGCCTTGCGGAAAAGCAGGCGTTTCGCGCAGATCACAATGAAAGACGAATTGATGCAAATACGCGGATAGCGCTTGAAACGGCGGGCGAATTGGGCTTAGACCAAGCACTTGGAAAACGTGCCGCGATCCGGCGGCTTTCCAAGGTTCAATCTAGACATCAGGACATTGAAAATGGCCCTTCTTGCTGACGCTCTTTCTCGTGTGAAGCCCTCTGCCACCATCGCCGTGGCGCAGAAAGCACGCGACCTCAAAGCGAAAGGGCGCGATGTCATCAGCCTCGGCGCCGGTGAACCGGACTTCGACACACCGGACAACATCAAGGCGGCTGCCATCGAGGCGATCAATCGCGGCGAGACAAAGTACACACCGGTGCACTGGCATCCAGCCGCTGCGCGAGGCAATCGTCGCCAAGTTCAAGCGTGAGAACAATCTCGACTACAAGCCCGCGCAGACGATTGTCGGCACGGGCGGCAAGCAGATCCTGTTCAATGCCTTCATGGCCACGCTGAACCCCGGCGATGAAGTTGTCATCCCCGCGCCGTATTGGGTTTCCTATCCGGAAATGGTGGCGCTTTGCGGCGGCACGCCTGTTTTCGTTTCCGCCAGGAAGGAAGACAATTACAAGCTTCAGGCCGAGGATCTGGAAAAGGCGATCACGCCCAAGACCAAATGGTTCATCTTCAACTCGCCGTCCAACCCGTCGGGTGCAGCCTATACGCATGATGAGCTGAAGGCGCTGACCGATGTGCTGATGAAGCACGAAAACGTTTGGGTGCTGACTGACGACATGTATGAGCACCTGACCTATGGCGACTTCAAATTTGCCACACCTGCCGAAGTTGAGCCCGGCCTTTACGACCGTACGCTGACCATGAACGGTGTGTCGAAGGCTTACGCGATGACCGGCTGGCGCATCGGCTATGCGGCCGGTCCGGAAGTGCTGATCAAGGCAATGACGACGATCCAGAGCCAGCAGACCTCCGGCGCCTGTTCTATTGCGCAGTGGGCCTCTGTCGAGGCGCTGAACGGCACCCAGGATTTCATCCCGGAGCGCAAGGCCGCCTTCGAAAAGCGCCGTGATCTGGTGGTCTCGATGCTCAACCAAACAACCGGCCTCGAGTGCCCTGTGCCGGAAGGTGCGTTCTATGTCTATCCGTCCTGCGCAGGCCTGATGGGCAAGACTGCACCCACGGGCAAGGTCATGAACAATGACGAGGATTTCGTCACCGAGCTTCTGGAATCCGAAGGCGTTGCCGTGGTTCACGGATCTGCCTTTGGTCTCGGACCCAATTTTCGGATCTCCTACGCGACGTCAGAGGCCGCGCTGGAAGAATCCTGCAAGCGTATTCAGCGTTTCTGCGCTGCCTGCCGCTGATTGCGGCCATGATTATATGAGACAAGGGGCGTGCCACCGGCGCGCCCTTTTTCATTGCGGAGGGCGCTTAACAGGCGGTTGCAATGGGGGTATAGCCGTGGCTGTTCACTATTGAGGCCGGGGTACCATGCGACGCATTCTTTCAGTTTGTTCCGACAGGTTTTGCAAGGCTTGGTTTTTTTCGCCCTCATGCTGGTTGTCTTCCTTGCCGGTTCCGCTTCGGCTGAGGAGGCTGCCAGTTCGCTACCCGCCCCGTCCGGGAGCACCCCCATGGCTATCGGCGTGCACAGTGTGCCGCCATTCGTGATGAAGGATCGGGACGGCTCTTGGTATGGCCTCGGCGTTGACATGATGAAAGCGCTCGAGCGGTCCTTGCAGCTCGACTATCATTTTGTGGAGACTGCGCCCGGCGACATGGTTGCCAAAGTCGCTGATGGCACGCTCGCCGCCGCGATCGGCCCGGTCCCCATCAATGCGCGCGACGAGGCGGTGATCGATTTTTCACAGCCCTATTATAGCGGCAGTGTCGGTGTCGCACTAAGGATTGTCGACCGGCTCGGCCCGCGCTTTATGCTGGAGCTTCTGACTTCACGGGCCTTTCTCTACATGCTCGGCCTGCTGACCGGTCCCGTCTTCATCATCGGTGCGTTGATCTGGCTTCTCGAACGGCGCGCCAACCCAGAGCAATTCGAACCGCGGCCCGCGCGCGGTGTGTTCTCCGGTTTCTGGTGGGCGACGGTGACGATGACCACGGTCGGTTACGGCGACAAGGCGCCGGTGACCTTTTTCGGCAGGTTGCTGGCGATGTTCTGGATGTTCGCGGCCCTGATCCTGGCCGCCATCACCACCGCTCAGCTCGCCGCAGGGCTGACCTCCTCGATCAGCAACAGTACCATTGAAAGTGTCGGTGACCTGGCGGGGCTTGACGTCGGCACGGTCGCTGGCTCCGCTGCCTCTTTCGAGCTGGACGTCCTGCATGTCACGGCAACGGATTATCCCGGTGTTACTGCGGGACTGGACGCGCTGGACAAGGGGGAGATCGATGCCTTTGTCTATGACAGCGCGGCATTGCAGTGGGGGCTTCGCAACTATTCCGGGCTCTACCTCACCGGGCTTTCGTTCTCGCAGCAGAATTACGGCTTGATCCTGCCGCAAAACGACCCGAGCCGTGAAGCGCTCAACATTGCCATCCTGTCGACGCTTTCGAGCGAACAATGGCATCTGATCGTGAACCGCTATCTGCCATCGAACAGGCGTTAAGCGTTCAGGCAATATAGGTCTTCAGCCCTTTCACCAGCGCATCGAAAGTTATCCGACAGCGCGGCGAGTGGCGTAGATCCTCGTGCATCACCACCCACAGCGGCAGGCTGAGTGGTATCTGTCCATGCAAGACCTCAACAAGATTAGGGTCCCGGCGGCCGAGCGGTGCCTGGCAGAAACCGAAGCCGCAGCCTGCGCGGATGGCCGCCAATTGCGCCAGATTGCTGTCCGAGCGGAAATCGAAGGTAGGTATTTTCATGTCACCGAATGCGCTTAGCGCTTCGCGGATATAGACTAGTTCGTGATCAAAGCCGATGGTCGGCATGTCTGCGAAATCCTCTAGGTTTTGCGGTTCGCCATGACGTTCGATCACCTCCTTGCGGGCGAAGCAGCAGATCGGTATTTCGCCGATCTGGCGGACCACAAGAGCGTCCTGCGTCGGCTTTACCAATCTCAGCGCGATATCGGCCTTGCGGTTCAAAAGATCTTCCACCGCATCGGAAACCGAAACCTCGATATCGAGCGCGCGGTTCGCGGCCATCAGGGGGGCGAGAATTTCGGGCAGGACCTCGATGGCGATCACATCGCTGGCGCTGATCCTGACTGAGCCGGCCACGGTGGTCCGGGTTTCCGAGGCAGTGCGGCGGATGGCGTCGGCGGAAGCGGCCATGGCCTCCGCAAGGTGGCGCATTGCGCGTGCCGTGTCGGTTGGCTCGAGCCCGCGTTGCGAGCGGGTAAACAATTGCTGGCCGGCCTCGACCTCCAGCGCCTCGATATGACGGCCGACGGTGGGCTGGGTCAGCCCCAGCCGGCGGGCAGCGCCCGAAAGCGAGCCGGTATCGAGTACGGCCAGCAAGGTGCGGTAATAGTCCCAGTGTGCTCTATCCATAAAATTATGTATAGCGATGCAACAAATTTATACAATTCCGTTTGGTAACTTGTTGACTGATAGTCCGCGGCGAACTTCAGGCAAAGGACAGAACCGATGACAGAATCAAAATCCGGAAATGCGCTAACCATGCAATCGCTTGCCCTTGTTCTGGGCGCCAGCGGCGGTGTTGGCGGGGCGGTCGCGAAATCGCTTCTCCAGCGCGGCTATCGTATCCGTGCGATGAACCGCAATCCCGAGAAGCAGGCGGAAAAAAATCCCGCTTATGAGTGGGTTCAGGGCGACGCCATGTCGCCGAAGGATGTGATGGTAGCGGCAGAGGGGGCGACCCTCATCTTCCACGGTGTCAATCCGCCGGGCTACCGCAACTGGCAGCAGCTTGTGCTGCCGATGCTGGACAATACGATCGCGGCTGCCAGGGCCAACCGTGCGCGCATCCTGTTTCCGGGCACGGTCTATAATTTCGGGCCCGACGTGCTGCCCGAGCCCAGCGAAGACAGTCCGCAGAACCCGACCAGCCGCAAGGGCGTGATTCGTGCCGAGGTGGAAGCGCGCTTGCGCGAGGCTGCCTGGAACGGCACGCAGGTTATTCTCGTCAGGGCAGGGGACTTTTTCGGCGGTGCCAATGGGGCAAGCACCTGGTTCGGCCAGATGGTCAAGCCAGGAAAGCCGCTGCGCTCGGTCACAAGGCTGGGCGCTCCGGGTGTCGGCCATCAATGGGCCTATCTCCCGGATCTTGGCGAAACCTTTGCCGCGCTTGACGGGCGCGCCGGCGAACTTCCGGCCTACGCAAGCTTTAACTTCGAAGGTTACTGGGACGCGAACGGCGCTGGCATGATCGAAGCCATTCGGCGCGTCTCGGGCAACCCGAAACTGCCGGTTCGCCCGTTTCCCTGGTTTGTGGTGCCGCTGCTTGCGCCATTCGTTCCGCTGATGCGGGAAATTCTGGAGGTGCGCTATCTCTGGCGCGTGCCTCTGCGTATGCGCAACGACCGGCTGGTGAAGGCTCTTGGGCGCGAGCCGAGAACGCCGATCGATGAAGCCATCGCCACTGCTCTTGGCAATCTCGGGGTGAGCAAAGCCGCGCCGCAATGCGCCAAGCGTCCAAGAGCAGCCTGAGGACTCAAAGACCGAGAAACGAAAGCATGATGAAGGTTGCGAACAGCACGAAATGGGTCATGCCTTCGATCGCATTGGTCTCGCCGTCATTAACGTTGATGGCGGCGGCGACCAGCGTGATGGCAACCATGGTGATCTGAACCGGGGTCATTGCCATGGTGAAGGGTTGCCCGGTGAAAAGCGCAATCGCCTCGACCACGGGTACGGTCAGAATGACAGTCGAGAGCGAAGCGCCGAGCGCGATGTTGACGACGGCCTGCATTCGGTTCTTCAACGCTGCCCGCAAGGCTGTGAGGATTTCCGGACCGGCTGCGATGGCCGCCACCAGGATCGCCGTCAGCGCCAGCGGCGCACCGGTGCCTTCCAGGCCGTGTGAAAGGAGGGCGGCCATGAATTCCGCCTGAAGGCCGATCAGCATCACGCCTGCCAGAATCACACCCACTGAAAGGGCTATTGCGCCTTGTTCTTCGTCGCTTGCAGCGTCATGCTCGGCACCTTCGCGCATTTTTGGATAGCGATAGGAGAAGAAATAGCTGTGCTGGCCAACCTGCATCTTCAAAAACAGCGCGTAGAGCGCCAGCATCGCGATAATGGTGAACGCCGAATAATAGTGCCAGCTATCCTGCGGCACAAAATCCGGCACGATCATCGCTATGCCCATGGCGGTCAGGATCATCACCGAATAGGTGCGGCCCGAATCGTCGTTGTAGGCCTGTTCGCCGTGTTTCAGTCCACCAAGCAGGGCTGCCAGACCAAGAATGCCGTTGATGTCGAGCATGACGGCGGAATAGATCGTATCGCGCACCAGCGTCGGTTGTTGGCTCTGCTGCATCATGATCACAAGGATCAGCACTTCGACCACAACGGCCGAGAGTGTCAGGATCATCGTGCCGTAGGGTTCGCCCGCCTTGGCGGCGAGGATTTCGGCATGATGGGCGACCCGCATCGATGCACAGGCGATCGAGATGATGAGCAAAGCGGCTGCGATCAGTGCGAAGACCTGACCGGCCTCCATGGCGGCATGTTCGAACTGATAGGCGAGCAAAGCGACAGGCACCGCCTGCAATAGCAGGATTTCACCGCGCAGGAGTTTCAGCATTGTCTAGACGACCCTCGTTTACCGGCTTTGCTGTCAGCCGCCGAGCACAGGGTAATCGGTGTAGCCCTTTGCATCTCCGCCGAACAGCGTCCTCTGATCCAACGCATTGAGCGGCGCATTGATCCGCAAACGGCGAACAAGATCGGGATTGGCGATGAACGGACGACCAAAGCAGATCAGGTCAGCGCGCTCCTTTTCGAGGGCCTCGATAGCGAGCGGTCGGTCATATCCGTTATTGACCATCCACGCACCCGAGCCGTCCGTGCGGTAGTAGGTTTCCCGCATTTCCGCGTAGTCGAACGGTTCGGGTCCCTGCTGGTACGTCCGGTCACCACCGGTAGCGCCCTCGACGATGTGAACATAGGCGAGATCGTAGGCGCTTAGCTGGCTAGCAATATAATTGTACAGCGCCTGCGGTCTTTCATCGTGGACATCATTTGAAGGCGCGACGGGAGACAGGCGGATAGCTGTGCGCCCCGGTCCGATTTCACGGGAGATACAGCCGACAATATCAAACATGAACCGTGCACGGTTCTCAAGCGGCCCGCCATAGAGATCGGTGCGCTGATTGCTGCTTGAACGCAGGAACTGGTCGATGAGATAACCATTGGCCGCGTGAATTTCCACACCGTCGAACCCTGCCTCCAGGGTACGCGCCGCCGCCCGTCGATAGTCTTCGATGATGCCCGAAATCTCGAACGGTTTCAGATGGCGGGGTAGTGAGGTTTCGATGAAGTCGCTTGTGCCGTCGGAATAGACAACGAAGGACTTTGCCTTGGCCTGGATCGCTGACGGGGCGACCGGCGGGTCACCGAAAGGTTGGAGCGATTTGTGCGAGATGCGTCCGACATGCTGGAGCTGGCAGAATATCTTGCCTCCCGCTTCATGCACGGCTCTTGTTACATTCTGCCAGCCCTCTACAGCCTCATCGGTGTAGATCCCCGGCACGTTGGAATAGCCCTGGCCCTGCTCGGTGATTGCTGTCGCCTCGGATATGATGAGGCCTGCACTGGCACGCTGGCGATAATATTCGACATTGAGCTCGTTCGGAACATTGTTCGGTGAACGATTCCGCATCAGCGGCGCCATGATGATGCGGTTCTCGAGTGTAACATCGCCGATCGTTATGGGATCAAAAAGATTGGCCATAAAATTCCTTCCCGATTCGGGCCAGCAGCCTCGAGTGTCAGTGTTTAGCCTAGCCCGGAGGTGCGCGCAATTTTGCTGTCACTGTGGGGAAATCCCGCCAAAATCACCCCTGAGCATCAAAACAACCTAAATCAGAAAAGACAAGAAAATGTATACGAGCCCGTTGCCGAAACCAAGCTTTTGGGGTCGCACGGGCGTAGCGGAGAACACAAGGTAAAAAAAGGGCCTCCGATAGGGGCCCTTGTTAGGTGTGAAGGTAAAACCTCCAGAGGGGAACAGCTGCTGCAGCGAGACAAACGAGTCGCCGCCTTGTGCATCAGCTATGATTGCATATGGTTCTTTTTTGTGCGCGTTGCAATAGTTTTCATCGTTTCATGCGAAAAAAAGCGACATGAAATGCGGGCAAAAAAAGAGGGCCACCGTAAAAACGGGGCCCTTTGAGTTAGAAGGTCTCTCAAAACCTCCAGAGGGGAACAGCTGCTGCGGTGCACCAGGGAGAAGTTGGGCACCCACTGCATCAGCTATGTGCGATATGCTCCCAAATTAGGCATTCTGCAATGCGAGTTTCTGCATGGCAGCCATGCGATAAATGAAAATCGCAGCAAAAGGTGACTATTGTAAAGCAATTTAACGATGTGCCTAAAAAATATACAGTTTTGATGGCTATCGGCACGCTGCTGATACGCAGGAAGGCGGCCCTGCGTCGATGGTTTGAGGCGAAACAGTAAATGTGGATGGTGGAGGAGTGCGCGGTAGCTTGCTTTAGAAGCTCCAGTTGCGCGATTTGGCCACGATGAAATCGCGGAAAACCTTCAACTTGGCGGAGTTTTTCAATTCGTCCGGATAGCAGAAATAGGTGTCGAAACTCGGCACGTCTGCGTGGGTGACAAGCTGGAGCAGGCCCGGGTCGCGGCCGACGATATAATCCGGCAGCATTACTATGCCGATTCCCAGAAGTGCCGCGCGTTTGATTGAGGTCAGCGAATTGATCTGCAAATGGGCCGGGCGCGGATTGTCAGGTGACCGGCCGGCGATCTCCAGCCAGTTCACATCAAGCAGATAGGCCGGGGCCGGTTCGCCAAAGGTGATGACGCGATGATTGTCCAGGTCCTCGATCGACTGTGGTTCGCCGTGGCGATTGATGTAGGAGGGCGAGGCATAGACATGCATATGCACCGTGAACAGCTTGCGCTGGATCAGATCGGGCTGCTGCGGCTGGCGCAGACGGATGGCGCAATCCGCATGGCGCATGTTCACGTCCAGCTCTTCATTGTCGAGGATCAGCTGGATCTGCATGTCGGGGTAAAGCTGCAGGAACTCCTGGACCTTGTCGGTCAGCCACCCCTGGCCGAGGCCGACCGTGGTGGTCACCCGAAGCTTGCCTGAGGGCTTTTCCTTGGTCTCCGTCAGCCGGGAGCGCACACCCTCAAGCTTCAGCAATACGTCATGGGCTGTACGGTAGAGCAGCTCGCCCTGTTCGGTCAGGATCAGGCCGCGCGCGTGCCGGTGAAACAGCTTGACGCCGACATCCTGTTCAAGGGCGCTGACCTGACGGCTGATCGCGGACTGGGACAGGTGCAGCTTGTCTGCCGCATGGGTGAACGAGCCGGCCTCTGCTGCGGCATGAAATATGCGCAGCTTGTCCCAGTCCAGAGGCATACTCGTGCTTTTCATAAACCCTACTCCGCGGCCGCCAGTGTAGCTGTTTTCTGCTCGGTCAGAAAGCGTTCGGCTTCAAGTGCGGCCATACATCCCATTCCCGCCGCCGTCACGGCCTGTCTGTAGTTGTCATCTGCAACATCGCCGGCGCCAAAAACACCT
This sequence comes from Martelella sp. K41-7, assembly GCF_055808365.1. Classification (NCBI taxonomy): domain Bacteria; kingdom Pseudomonadati; phylum Pseudomonadota; class Alphaproteobacteria; order Hyphomicrobiales; family Aurantimonadaceae; genus Martelella; species Martelella sp. K41-7. Next base: position 2,607,920 of record NZ_CM147867.1, on the reverse strand, counting down.
GGAAGACTGGTTTTTGTGGTGCCCGGTTCTATCCAGAGATAGCCGTTTGGTTTCAGCTTGAGCTGGTCGCGAATCAGGTCGACCTGCGGCGCGTGGCCGATTGCGATAAACACGCCATCAGCATCGATTGTTGTCTGCTCACCGGTCTTGACATCTTTCAGCCGAACGCCGGTAACAGACGGCGGCAGCGGCGGTACCGCGGTGGTCCCGACAATTTCCTCGACGGCATGGTTCCAGGTGACTTTGACGTTTTCGAGCGCGAAAAGCCGCTTTTGCAGGATTTTCTCCGCACGGAATTCGTCGCGACGATGGACCACGGTCACGGATTTGGCAATGTTGGCGAGGTAGAGCGCTTCCTCTACCGCCGAATTGCCGCCGCCGACAACGATGACGTCCTTGCCGCGATAAAAGAACCCGTCACAGGTAGCGCAGGCCGACACGCCGCCCCCGTTGAATGTCTGCTCGCTTTCAAGCCCAAGCCATTTGGCCTGGGCACCGGTTGCGAGGATCACGGTATCGGCCGTCCACACCGCGCCTGAATCCGTGGTGGCTGTGAAAGGCCGCTTGGAAAGATCGAGGCTGCTGACCAGATCATTGACGATTTCGGTACCGACATTTTCGGCCTGCGCCAACATCTGTTCCATCAGCCACGGCCCCTGGATCGGGTCGGCGAAGCCGGGGTAGTTCTCGACATCGGTCGTGATCGTCAACTGGCCGCCCTGTTCAAGGCCGGCAATCAGGACGGGCTTCATCATTGCGCGTGCGGCGTAGATGGCAGCGGTGTAGCCGGCAGGGCCTGAGCCGATGATCAGAACCTGTGTGTGATTGTCTGGCATATCAAATCCTTTCAGCGCGTCATAAGCACGAACAGCGGCGCGCTGGCCTGAATAAGCGTCTTGGAACATTTATGGCCGGACCGCTACCAGTTTCAAGACCATGGGATAGCTACCAACAGACCATTTCATTTTGTTGAAAGAATCCTGCGGAGTGTTGTAATAATATTGCTCAAATTGCTTCGCGTCCGGAACCCTTCCCCAGGAGACACAAATGCGCGCCGATCTCGATTCCGTTGATCTCAAGATTCTGCGTGAGTTGCAGAGCGATGGCCGGATGACCAATGTCGAACTCGCCGAACGTGTCGGAATCTCGGCGCCGCCCTGTCTGAGGCGTGTGCGCCGGCTCGAGGAAGCCGGTATAATCGAAGGCTTTGCCGCGCTTTTGAACGCGCCAAAGCTCGGCTACGATCTCGTCGCTTTCTGTATGGTCGGGCTGAAGCACCAGTCGGAAGCCGAGTTGAAAGCATTTTCAAAGGCGACCAAGGACTGGCCGATCGTGCGCCAGGCATGGATGACGTCCGGCGAAACCGACTTCCTGCTGCACTGCGTTTCGGAAAACCTGATGCAGTTTCAGGATTTCGTGATCGAGGTTCTGACCACGGACACCCATGTCGACACGGTGCGCACGATGCTGACCATCCGGCAGGTCAAGAAGGAAGGGCTCGTGGCCATCTGATTGCCGGTTGTCAGTCCGTGCCGAGCAGTTTTTCGTAGGCGGAGAATTCCTTCTCCAGCATGGTGTTGACGGTGAAATGCGTCAGCACATGGGCGCGCGCGGTTTGCCCCATCGCCCTCAGAGCTTCGGGGTCGGAAAGGGCAGCATCGATGGCCGCACCGAACGCTGCGGGATTTGCGGGCGCAACAAGATAGCCCGTCTTGCCATCGATCACCGTCTCGAGGCTGCCGCCGTGATTGGTGGCGATGATTGGCGTGCCCATCACCTGCGCCTCGATGGCAACCCGCCCGAAGGCTTCCGGTCGGGTGGAGGCGGAAACGGCAACATCGGCAGCGGCCATCACTGCGGGAATGTCGCGACGGCTTCCGGTAATCGTCACCCGGCTCTCAAGCCCCAGTTCGCCGGTCAGGCTTTTCAATGCATCAACGACGCTGGCGTTGCCCGAGCCGACGATGGCTAGATGAAAACGCTTGTTTTCGGCAAGCGGCAAGGCCTCGATGAGGTAGCGATGACCCTTCCAGTCGGTAATGCGGCCGACGATCGCAACAAGTGGCTGACCGGCTGCTGCCCCCAGCTCGGCCCGGGTGCGCGATATTGTTCTCGTCCGTCAGCGCTGCGGGATCGAAGACGGCCGTGTCGACACCGCGCGGCGCGACGATGATCCTGTCGGCCGGGAACCCGTAGACAGCGACGATGTGATCGCGGATGAAGGCCGAATTTGCCACGACCAGTGGACCTTTCAGCATGACGCGGGCATAGGCGCGCTTCAGGCCGTTGCCGTGACTGTAGAGCCCATGAAAGGTGGTGAGGAAATGCGGTGTCCGCTTCGCGCGCCGGCAGGCCAGCCAGCCAGCCCAGGCCGGTGCGCGGCTTCGTGCATGAACGATGTCTATGGCGTGTTCATCGATGATCCGGGCCAGTTTTGTTGCATTGGCATTGATCGCCAGAGGTGACTTTCGCCCGACCTTCAGATCGATGTGATGGGTGCCGGTCGCCTCCAGCGCAGGCAGAAGCGCGCCGCCGTCGCTTGCGACCCAGTTCTCGACACCACGGCGTGCAAGATAGGCAGCCATCTCCAGCGTGCCGCGCTCGACACCGCCATCGCCAAGGGCGGGCAGCAGCTGAAGAATGCGCAAGGGTCTATCAGTCATATTGTTTTCCTTCGATGCCGCATGCGTCAAAGGACAACGGCATTGGCTTTCGTGAACCACTGAAGCGATCTAATCCAGATGCCCTGTCCAGCACAATGCTCCGGACCGCATTTGCCGGATGCTGCCCCCGGCTTCGCGACATTGCGCATAGACAGAATACTGGCAACGAGGCTAGAAGACTTTGCATCCGGTCTGCCGTCGGCCCATTTCGGGCGCCACGGTCAACGCTGATTTTCGAGGACGTATCCTGTTGCAAACCATCGTCTGCATGAAATGGGGAACGCGCTACCCGGCGCTTTATGTGAACCGGTTGTGGGCGATGATCAAGCGGCAGACGCAACGGCCGACGCGGCTCGTCTGTTTCACCGATGATCCCGCAGGCGTCGACGCCGAAGTCGAAACCTTCCCGCTTCCCGATATCGAGATCGAGGAGGCGATCGCCTATACGCCCTGGCGCAAGCTCTCGCTGTGGCAAGCCCCGCTTGCCGACCTGTCCGGCGACGTTCTGTTCCTCGATCTCGATATCGTCATCACCGGCAATCTGGACGCGATGTTTGATTTCCACCCCGGCAAGTTCTGTGTTTGTGAAAACTGGACGCAGCTTGGCAAAGGGATCGGCAACACCTCCGTGTTTCGCTGGCATGTCGGCAGGAATACCCACATTTTCAGTGATTTCGAGGCGAACGGCGTCGCGATACGCGGGAAATACCGTATCGAGCAGGTCTATATTTCCGATGTGATCGACGAGATGGTGTTCTGGCCAAAGGAGTGGTGCGTGAGCTTCAAGCATACGCTGATGCCGCGCTGGCCTCTGAATTTTTTCAAAGTGCCTGAGCTCCCGGCGGCCACAAAGGTTGTCGCCTTCACAGGCAAGCCGGATCCGGACGAGGCGGCAATCGGCAAATGGCCCGTGGAAGCCCCCTGGAAAAGACTGTACAAATTTGTCCGGCCAACGCCATGGATCGATGAGCATTGGGGCTAGTTCTGTTCGAACTGGTCCTGAACCGCCGCTCTAAAGCGCCAGACCGGCTTCATTGAAGAAATGCAGTTTGTTCTCCCGGAAAGACAGCCCGATCTCTTGACCGCGAATGTTCGCCTCGATTTCCGCGGCGCGCACGATCTGCCGTCCGGCATCGCCGCAATCGACATAGAGAAACGTGTCTGAGCCAAGATATTCTAAGATTTCCACCGTGCCGGTGATCTGGCCTTCGCCGGGCTTGACGATCTCGATATGCTCCGGCCGGATGCCAAGCGTTGCCGGCGTGCCTTCGGTGCCCTCAGGTAACGCGCCGCCGCCATGACCCTCGATCTCATATCTGCCGCCCGCACCGGTACAGGGCAGAATGTTCATCTTCGGCGAACCTATGAACTGGGCGACGAACAGATTGTCAGGTTTTTCGTAAAGATCGCGCGGTGCACCGATCTGCATGATCCGGCCATCCTTCAGCACCACGATCCGGTCGGCAAGGGTCATCGCCTCGACCTGGTCGTGGGTCACATAGATCATCGTGGTGCCCAGTGTTTCGTGCAGGCGTGCGATTTCGAAGCGCATTTCGACCCTGAGCGCTGCGTCAAGATTTGAAAGCGGCTCGTCAAACAGAAAGCCCTTCGGTTCGCGCACGATGGCACGGCCGATGGCGACGCGCTGGCGCTGACCTCCGGAAAGAGCTTTGGGCCGGCGGTCGAGATAGTCATCGAGTTTCAGAATATCGGCGGCCCGCCCGACCTTCTGCTCGATTTCCGTTTTCGGACTGCCGGCGGTCTTCAGCGAAAAACCCATATTGTCGCGCACATTCATATGCGGGTAGAGTGCATAGGACTGGAACACCATGGAAAGCCCGCGTTCGGACGGCAGCCGGTCGGTGACGTCGTTGCCGTCCAGCAAAATGCGCCCGCGGCTGGTTTCCTCGAGCCCCGCAATCATCCTCAGCAGGGTCGATTTTCCGCAGCCGGACGGGCCTACGAAGATCACGAATTCGCCGTCCGCGATCTCAAGGTCGATGCCCTTGATGACCTGCAGGTCGCCGAACCATTTTTCCACATTCTCAAGCCGGATCGCGCCCATTTTATTCTCCTTCAGCCTGCCTGCAACATGTCGTCGCCCGCGAGCCCGGACGGATTGGCCCAGGCGAGATGGATCGCCGCTGTCCAGGTGAACAGCTTGCCGCCAAGACCCTCGCCGGAGATCGGGTCGAAATACTCAAAAAAGCCGGATTTCTCGACAGCGCGCCGCGTGTCATTGCGTATCCGTTCGGCAATGGCATCGTGGCCCTTTTCGGCCAACCCGATGCCGATCATGTAGTTGACCACTGACCAGATCGGTCCGCGCCAGTAACGCCGGCTTTCAAATTGCGGGTGGCGCGGGTCCCAGCTTGGAAAGCCGAAGGAGCAACAGTCGAGAACGGCGGCGATTTCCTGCGTCACACGCGCCTGCTGTTCGGCGCTTCCTGCATCGGCATAAAGCGCCATTGCCGAAGCGTTTGTAAACGCGGTCGAAAGGCTGCCCGAGCGCAGATCTTTGGCGACATGACCGTTGACGTCGTCGCTCCAGAAGCTGTTGCATCCCTGCTTCGAATGCTTCAGCCAGCTTTCCGCCTCATCGCGGATACCGGGTTCGTTAAAGTCGTCCGCCAGTTCGGCAAGATCGCGATCGCCGCGCATCAGCGCGAACTGGACGCAGGGATCAACCATGAAGAACGGACCGTTGCGGGCGATTTCCAGGTGGTCCCATTTGCACGCTTGACCGAATTTCACGATGGTGAGATAGCGGTTGTATTGTTCCACCGTTGGCCGTTCGGACGGGTCCACATGGGTAATGTCGCGGCGCGGCAGATCACCGAGATCCTCAGGCACCGCAATCTGCGCCATGCCGATATCCCAGTCCGGGCAGTTGTCACGGCCGGATTCCCACGGATGGATGATGCCGACGACCCCTGTTCTCGTCCGGGTCGCGATAGGTGTGGAACCAGCGATGCCAGGCGTGAAGCTTGTAAAACAGCGCTTTGGTGCGTTCCCGGTCCACCGCGCCGCCGGTCTTCATCATTGTCAGCATGGCGCTGGCTGCAACCGGTGGCTGGGAATGGCCGGATGACGGCGGGATGGTGTTGGATTTCCACATTTCCGGGCCGGGAAAATAATCGGGGTCTGTCTTGTGGAAGATGATGTGCGGCACCATGCCATCATCCCACTGGCCGGAAAACAGCGTCTCGATTTCTTCCCAGGCGCGGTTGCGGTCAAAGGTGGCAAAGCCGAGTGCGGCAAACACGGAATCCCATTCCCACTGATAGGGATAAAGCCTTGCCGTCGGCACGGTGTAGCCGCCGCGGTCATTCATGCGGAGAATGTCGATCGCCTGTTGCTTGAGAGAGACTTGCATCGTCATCCTTTCACGCTGCCGGCTGTCAGCCCCGCGACCAGGAAGCGTTCGAACCACAGGAAGATGAACAGCACCGGCACGGTCGCGATCACCGCACCCGCCATCAGGTGCTGGCGCGGCACTTCGGATGAGTTCAGTGAAACGACCCCGCGCGAGAGCGTGAACATGCTAACATCATCCAGGAACATGAAGGCGAACAGAAACTCGTTCCAGGCAATCATGAAGACGTAGAGTGAGACGGAGGCCAGCGCGGGCAGGGCCAGCGGAAGCGTGATCTTGAGGATCACGCCGGGGCGCTTCAGCCCGTCCATCAGCCCGGCTTCTTCCAGTTCGGACGGCAGCCCGCGGAAATAACCCTGCAACATATAGAGCGCGACGGGAATGGTGGTCGCCGGGTAGACGATCATCAGCCCGATCAGCGAATTTCTGAGTCCGAGCTGCGAGAACACCGAATAAAGCGGAATGACCAGAACGATGGCCGGCACCATGTAGATCATCAGGATCGAGCGCGACAGGAAGGCCTGTCCAGGAAATCTCAGCCGCGCCACGGCATAGGCGCCAGGCACGGCGAAGGCCAGCGTGATGACGACCGTTGCGACCGATACGATCGCCGAGTTCATCAGGAATGTGCCGAAGGAATAGACGGTGAACAGCTCGATATAGGAATTGAACAGCCCCGATAGCCCCTGGGTCAGATCAATCGACAGGTCAAGCGGATTGGAGATCAGTGATTGCTGGCTTTTGAAGCTCGTCATCACCATCACATAGAAGGGAAGGGCGACTACGATGGTGAACAGCGTCAGCCCAAGCCCCTTCATGAAGCGCAGGAAGACCACTTCCAGATGATAGCGGCCGATCCTGCCCGATGACTGGTCGTGCAGAACCGCGACGATCGACCACCAGACGGCAGCGATAAAGGCGGCAAGGGCTGCCAACTGCGGTAATATCGTATAGGCAAGCGAAAGGCCGAAGGGTTCGCCGAAGGTCGCAAGCATCAGGACGGTGAAGATCGCGATCACCATGCTCGCTTGCACCTTGGCGCCCCGGCTTTTCGGCGTGTCACGGGTCTTGACCGGTGCGAGCGAATAGATCATCGCGCCGATGGCGCCGGCAAGCCCGGCAATGCCTATCGGGGGTGCGCTCGGCTCACCGGAAAACAGCGTGAACACCAGGCCGATGACGATCATCCAGACAATGCCCCAGAAGGCTCCGACAAGAATGGCGGCGATGAAACCGGTTCCGATACGCATCATCCATCATCCTGCGGTGAGAATTTGAAGAAGACCAGCGAGAAGAACAGCAGCACCGCAAACACCACCACGGCAACCGCCGCGCCCGCGCCGAGGTTGGAAACGGCAAAGGCCTGTTCATAGACATCGACCGTCAGCGTTCTGGTGCCGGCGGCCCCGCCGGTCAAAAGGAAGATGTCGTCGAACTTGTTGAAGGTCCAGATGAAGCGCAGCAGGAACAGCACGGCAAGAATGCCGACAAGCTGGGGCAGCGAGATGTACCAGAACTGCTGCAGCGGGGTTGCGCCGTCAATCTCGGCCGCCTCGTAGACATCGGTGGAAAGCGCCTGCATGCGCGCCAGGATGAACAGGAAGGAGAGCGGAAAATAGCGCCACGCCTCAAACGCAATCACCGTCGTCAGCGCCACCGGGAACTGAAAGGTCAGACCGAAGATCGAGATGTCGACATCGCGCTGGCCAAAGAAATCGATCGGTGTTCCGATCATGCCGGAGCGTAGCAGAAGCGCGTTCAGCGTGCCGGAATAGGGATCGAGCAGTATCACCCAGGTAAAGGCGACAGCGATCACCGGTGCCACATAGGGAAACAGGAAAAGCCCGCGCAGCATGGAACGGCCCCTGAAGTTCTGGTTCAGAAGCTGGGCCGCAAACAGCCCCAGCACCAGCGCGCTCGCCGTGCCGAACACCGTATAATAGAAGGTGACACGCAGAACCTTCCAGAAATCAGGGGATGAAAAGATGCGCTTGAAATTGTCCAGCGTGAACGAGAAATTGGTGAGGATATTGTCCGATTTGCCGAAGGCCGCCGCGGCGCTGTCGCGCGGGTTTTCCGGCGAGGTCAGATAGGCAGTGTCGGCGATCACCTGCAGACGGATACGGTCGCGGAACTTTTCCGGCAGATCGCCCAGCGTGCAGGTCAGTTTCCGGCCGGAAAGCGTGCAGCGCTCGTCAAGACCGCTGACTTCGAGGCCATCGGGGATGATATCGACGAAGCCGGCCTGGTAGATCGAGGCTTTCTGGGAGGTGTTGCGCAGGCGGTATTCGAGCTCGGCAGTATCGCCTGCCTGTTCGAGATCGCCGCGCAGGCGTTCATTGATGTTGAGTTCCGGCGCGCGCAGATCAGACAGCGTGACCGGCTTGAAGGAAATCCAGAAATTCGCGATCAGCGGCAGCAGCACCACGGCCAGCACGATCAGAAAGGTCGGCGCCAGCATCGAATAGGCGAAGCGCATCTCGCGACGCGCCATCCGTCCATAGGTTTTCGGCGGCTTCGGCGCGGTTTCCGCCTTGTCGGTCATGTCGGACATTGGATCAGCCTTCGGAAGTGAACGAGCCGGGCGCTATTGAAGCGCCCGGTGGTTGGTTCTGGCTTCGGGATCAGTTGATCCCGGAAAGCTCCGAATTCAGCATTTCGACGGCTTCTTCGCCCGAAATTTCGCCGTCGATATACTCGCGCACGACCTGATTGATGATCTGGCTGTTGATCATCTTCGAGGCGAGCGCCAGCTGACCTTCCTTCACGCCCCAGCGGTTGGCGGTCTCAAGACCGGTGACGATCTTCTGCACCGTTTCTTGCGGATAGAGATCGGCAAGCGGCGCCTTGCGATCGACGCCGACCGGCAGTGTCGCCCATTCATCGACAAATTTGCTGGGCTCGTCCGTCGTGCCGCGACGGACCGGGAACTTGCCTTCCGGCGCCATCGACAGCGTATTCATATAGCCCTCATTCATCGAGAACTTGATGAAATCGGCGGCGATGTCGAGATCGGTGGCATCCGCCGTCACCCCGAGATAGCGGATATCGGCCCAGGCCGCGCCATCCGGATTGGACGGGCCCGAGAAGGTGGTGACGACATCGGTCACCTGCGCCAGCGCGTTGGAGGTCGGGTCGTCGTTGATGGTCGGCGGCGCACTGTCGCGAAGGCCGGCCAGCTCATCAAGAATGAAGGGCGACCAGATGATCATCGCCGCTTTGCCGTCGAAATAAAGCGCACGCGATTGCTGCCAGTAGAGTTCGCCGGCAGGCGAGGCATCGGCCAGCGTCTTGTAGAAGTCGAGAACCTCGATGGTTTTCGTTTCATCCAGCGGTTTGAAGCCGTTTTCATCGACCGGCGTGACGCCATTGGCGAGGAACACATGTTCCAGCACCTGGCTCATGAAGTTCTCGTCGATCTTGGTGGCGGCCACGAAACCGTACATGTCCGGCGGATTGTGCAGCGCTTCGACAGCGGTCGCAATATTCTCGAAGGAATCCGGCGGGGCGAGGCCGTTTTCGTCAAACAGATCCTTGCGGTAGATGATCATCTGAGTCCAGCCGTCAACCGGAACGGCGGCGGTCATGCCCTCGAACTGGGCCATTTCGATGGCGCCGGGCGCAAACGTGTCCAGGCCGAGGTCATTGACGATCTCGTCATTGATTTCAGCGTCAAGAATGCCGGCTTCCGCCCAGGGCAGCACATACTGAACGGTCAGATAGATGACATCGGGCAGGTCGCCGGCGGCATAGGCTGCAGTGGCGCGGGTACCGAGTTCGGATTCCGTCACAGGAATGACCTGCACCTCATTGCCGGTCTCTTCCATGAAGGCATCGGCGATTTCCTGCTGTTTGGCCAGCCGCTCGGGCTGCTCTTCCGTTGTCCAGAAGCGGATCGTTTCCGCCTGGGCCATCGATGCCGCGCTCGCCGAGAGCAACAACACCGCCGTCAGTTTCGTCAGGGTCTTCATCTTCGTCCTCCACTCATTTACAACGGAAAACCATCGTTCGGCTTTCCTCCATGGCCCGAAAAGGGTCGTTATCCGTTTTCTTCGCCGTGCAGACGAGCGAAACGAACTGGTCGAACGTGCAGCCGTCGCCAGATCATGGTGCGTCTCGCGCCATACGGGTCTAAACCGATGGATCTCCTCCCGTCGGCCTGCAGGTTCATTAGGCATTTTTTCAGCCTGCCTCTTTTGTGAACTTTAGCGCTTTCGGCCGGAGGGTCAAGACAAGTCACGACCTTTGGCGGTCCCGTGTCTTCCACTTTCGTCGTACAAAACTCAGGCGGCGGCCTTGCAGCCCGCTCCGTTGTCCCCCTTGTCAGGAACAATGTCCTAAACCGTACGTTGCTTCCAGGAACCACAACAAAGGGAAGCGCCGGATGACAAAAGGCTCGAAATGGATCAGGCATTTGGCCCGCACAGGATACTTCGCCCGTGGGCTTGTTTATACCATCATCGGGCTTTTCGCGGTCCTGGCGGCAATTGGCGCGGCAGAAAACAAGGATACGGAAGGTGCCCTGCAAACCCTCCTCCAACAGCCTTTCGGCGCTGTCCTGATCGCCGCTCTCATTGTCGGACTTGTCAGTTACGGTGTCTGGCGCCTGTTTCAGTCCATTATGGATCCGGATGACCACGGCCTCGGCGTCAAAGGGCTTGCCGTGCGTGCCGGACTGCTTTCCAGTGCGGTCACTTATGGACTGCTTGCACTTTACGCCTTGTCGTTGGTCGGCGTTTCAAATGCTGGCGGTGGAGAGGGCGGCGGATCGTCGCCGGCCGAAATGCTCGCCGGCTTCTTCGGTTCTCGCCCTGTATCCCTCGGACTTGCCGCAATCTTTGCCGGTGTCGCGATCGCGCACTGGGTGAAGGCCTGCAAGCGCAAATATGCCGATCATCTTAAAGCCTCGGACGCGGTGATGGAGTGGCTTCATCCCATCTCTATCACGGGGCTGACGGCACGTGGCTGTGTCTTTGCGATTCTCGCGGTGATGCTGGTTCTGCGCGGTCTGACAAGCGAGGATGGCTCGGGCACACCGGGGCTCAAGGATGCTCTGGAATACACCCAGGATCTTCCCTTCGGCGCATTTCTGCTGGCAGCCCTTGGTGTCGGCGTGATGCTGTTTGCCGTCTATTCCTTTGCAGAGGCCATCTGGCGCGAAATCAACATCGAGGATGCCTGAATTCACCCCTTGCCGAATTCGTTGGGCGCGTTTTCATCGAGCAGGTCGCCGCGCCCTTTCTGGTGACGCTCGGCCGCGACCCGCCTGTGCAGGTCTGTGTCGACCGCGGTGTCCTGCGCCGTCTCCGGCTCGGTTGCCGCGGGTGCGGCTTTTTTGCTGCGACCGGTGGAAAGATCTGCCGATGGCAATGACAATGCGGTCTGGATATCGTCATCGAGACGAAGGCGATAAGTCGGTTCTGGCAGAGAGAAACCGTTGGTCTCAAGCGCCCGTTTTACGAGCCGCATGGCCTCGGACCGGGCCTTGAGCAAATCGGTAGCTGTCTGGTCCACCCAACCGACAAAGACCAGTATCACATTGGAATCACCGAGTGCCCCGATCCAGGCATCGGCGGCAGGCTCGCTGAGGATGAAGTCCTGACGCGACACGGCGCCGAGTCCGATCTTCAGCGCGCGATCGAGATCGCTGTTGGCGTCGACGCCCACTTCGAAGGTGAGGCGCCGTTGCGGATTAACCGTGAAATTGATGATCACGCTCTTGAATACGGTCGCGTTCGGGATGCGGATATGATTTCCGTCGATTTCCATCAGAATGGTGGCGCGCGAGGTGAGGCTGATCACGAAACCCTCGAAATTGTCGATCCTGACGAAGTCCTGCGGGCGGAATGGCTGGCGGATGGAAAGAAGAATACTGGCGATATAGTTTTCCACGGTGTCACGCACGGCAAAGCCGACGGCTAGCCCGACAATGCCGGCAGCCCCCAGAAGCGTGCTGAGCAGTGCCGTCGCGCCCAGAATATCGAGCGCCAGCACCCCGCCGATAACGATGAACGCGATCCTGACCACCTGTCGCAAAAGATCCGCGATAAATGAATTCGGCGCGATGCCGCGCCATGGCCATTGGCGGCTGGCGACAAAAACGCCAAAATAGGCGACCAGCGCCCAGGAAAGGGCCGCAACCAGCAGCAACGGTAGATAACTCAGCGCCTGAAAACTGCGTGCCTCGAGACGCTCGAAGACCGGGACCAGTCGCTCCGCGACCGAGGTTTCCTCAACGATCTCATTGTTGACGGCGACCACGCCGTCAACCCTGGTGGCAAGCTCTGCGGCGCGGGTCGAAAACCGTGCTTCCTGCACTTTACCGCGCAGGCTGACCACGCCGGACCTGACAGTCGCGTCCACGCTTTCAAGGCCGTCGATCTGGTCGAATATTCCGCCAAGTCGCGCGGCGATGGCGGCATCCGAGGACCCCTGCATGCCGGTTGCGGTTTCTGTCGATTGAGCTTGCGTCTGCGCAGCGGTGGTGTTCGGCAGTCCTGCCGAAAGGGCCATCAAGCCGAAGATCAGGGTCAGCTTCCGTACGATGCTCATATAATGTTTTGCCCCTCATGTGGCTTTAAACCTCAGGCCGCGTTTCGCTGGTAATCAGACACCAAGAAACGGACCTTTCATCAAGGTCCGTTTCTCTGAAGTTTAGCGGTCGGTTTTTTTCAGGCCTTGCGGCGAAAAGCCATCGGCACGAAACTGTGGATCGAAAGTCCTTCGTCGCGGTGTTTGCCACCCGCAACACCGGCAAACCAGTGCGCCGGCAGCCCCCAGGCTAGCGCCAGCTGCCGAACCGAAAGCGGTGATCACTGAGGCGTGCTGTGTCATGCGCATCATCTCCTCCGTCATTTCGACGCTTGCCTGTGAAGCGCCAAGACCCGAAATCGCCGAGATCATGGCGAAGCCCGCACCAAGAACCAGCGTAGACAGCGCCCACACGACGATACCGTGGATGCCATCGCGGAATTCGCTTTCATCGGCAGTGCCATCTCCAAAATGCGAACGCATACGTCCGGCGACATAGCCGCCCGCAGATGCGCTGGCAAAGGCGACGAGGATCAACCAGAGGCCAATGAGAAAGAGTGCCCATGACAGTCCGTCTTCGCTCGGCCCCGCATCGCTGGCAGCTAGTCCTATGCCTGCGCCGAACTGGCTGAGGACTGTGGCAATTGCGGCGGCAATGGCTGCGCCGCCGAAGATCGCACCCCATTCAAGGTATGAGACGCCTGGCTGGGGCGTGGTGGTTTTGGGAATGTTTTCCTGCTCTGTCATGACGCGCCCTTATGCCAGGCCCAGAACGGAAAGTATGAACATGACGACGACAACAAGTCCTACGAGGTAAATAATACCGTTCATTGCTTCTACTCCGTTTGAATTCGATGTCTTTACAACGGGCGCTGGCGTCGATCGTTCCGGTGCGATACGCTTTTTTCAACGAGTGGGGCGGGGTGCGCGGGGTGATGAAGTGTGTTGCCTGAGGCGTCTAAAGGACGTGCATCAGTCACCGATTTCTGATCATATGAAGGCAGGACATGAGAAATGGTGTCGCCCGGGGAGGGGCGCTTTGAGGTCGGTCCGGCGCCATTTGTAATGACCGCCTGCATCGGCGTTGCGACGCCTTGCCGGCGGGTTTTGAGTGATAGGAGAAGAGATATGTCGCAACGTCGTTTGCGCTCGCAGGATTGGTTCGACAATCCGGATCATGCGGATATGACGGCGCTCTATCTGGAGCGCTTCATGAATTACGGCACCACGCCGGAAGAGTTGCGTTCCGGCAAGCCGATCATCGGCATTGCCCAGAGCGGCAGCGACATCAATCCCTGCAACCGGCATCATCTCGACCTTGCGCGGCGGGTGCGCGACGGCATCCGCGATGCCGGGGGGATCCCGATCGAGTTTCCCTCGCATCCGCTGTTTGAAAACTGCAAGCGTCCGACGGCGGCTTTGGACCGCAACCTCGCCTATCTCGGTCTGGTTGAGATCCTCTATGGCTATCCGCTCGATGGGGTGGTGCTGACAACCGGTTGCGACAAGACCACGCCGTCTGCGCTGATGGCCGCCGCCACCGTGAATATTCCGGCAATCGTTTATTCCGGTGGCCCGATGCTCGACGGATGGTATGACGGCGAGCTTGTCGGCTCCGGCACGGTGATCTGGCGTTCACGCCGCAAGCTTGCCGCAGGCGAGATCACCCGCGAGCAGTTTCTGGAGGCCGCGCTTGAGTCCGCGCCGTCGGTCGGCCACTGCAACACCATGGGTACGGCCTCGACCATGAATGCTATTGCCGAGGCGCTCGGCATGTCGCTGACGGGCTGCGCGGCCATCCCGGCGGCCTATCGCGAGCGCGGGCAGATGGGTTACCGCACCGGCCGGCGCGCTGTGGAACTGGTCAAGGAAAACATCCGCCCGCTCGATATCCTGACCCGGGATGCCTTCCTGAATGCGATCAGGGTCAATTCGGCAATCGGCGGGTCCACCAACGCCCAGCCGCATCTGACTGCCATCGCACGCCACGCTGGTGTCGATCTCAAGACATCCGACTGGCAGGACTATGGTTTCGATATTCCGCTTCTGGCCAATGTCCAGCCGGCAGGAGAGTTTCTGGGCGAGCGCTTCCATCGCGCAGGCGGCGTTCCTGCCATCATGTGGGAACTCCTTCAGGCTGGCCTTCTTGCCGATGACTGTCCGACAGTCACGGGGCAGACCATGGCGGACAACCTTCAGGGTCGGCAGGCAAGTGACCGCGCGGTGATCAGGCCTTTTTCGGAACCCATGCAGGAGCGGGCAGGCTTTTTGGTGATGAAAGGCAATCTGTTCGATTTCGCCATCATGAAAATGAGCGTCATCTCCGAGGATTTCCGCAGGCGCTACCTTTCCATCCCAGGAAAGGAGGGCGTGTTCGAAGGCAAGGCCGTGGTTTTTGACGGTTCGGAAGACTATCATTCCCGCATCAACGATCCGGCACTCGATATCGACGAAAATTCTATTCTGGTTATCCGCGGTGCCGGCCCACGCGGCTGGCCGGGATCTGCTGAAGTGGTCAACATGCAGCCGCCGGATCGCCTCATTCAAAAGGGCATAACGAGCTTGCCGACCATCGGGGACGGTCGCCAGTCGGGAACGGCTGACAGCCCGTCAATTCTCAATGCTTCACCGGAAAGTGCCGCCGGCGGCGGACTCGCCTTTCTGCGCGAGGGTGATATCATCCGCATCGATTTCAACCTGGGGTCTTGCGACATGCTGGTCGATGATGCCGAGATCGCCCGGCGAAAGACGGAAGGACTTCCCGAAACTCCGCCGGATGCTACACCGTGGCAGCAGATCTACCGTAATTCTGTCACGCAACTTGACGAAGGCGCGACTTTGACTGGTGCCGATTCTTTTCGTGACATTGCATCGCGACCGCCACGGCACAATCACTGAACGGGTGCCCGCGACGGAATGAAAGTGCCTCTCCGGTCGGTTGGTTCGTCACAAAAGGACTATTGCATACGATATATTTAGGTTTTCAGAGAATGTTGCTCATATCTGGTGAGAGGCGGACCGGTTTTGCGGCTCGCAGCCAACAGTCGCGCCTTATCTGCCAGAACGCAGCGCGGTGGCCTCTTTCAGAAAGGCGGGCCGCCGCCGGTTTTTGTTTTGCTGAGGATCTGACTGTCAGGCTCGATTTCCCGGGCCGAAGGGGGCAAGTGTGGCAAGAATAAGTGTGTTTGGTATCGGCTACACGGGGACCGTGTCTGCTGCCTGCTTGGCCGAGCAAGGCCATGAGGTAATTGCCGTTGACATCGATCCGGCCAAGGTTGAGGCGATCAACACCGGCGAGAGCCCCATTGTCGAAGAAGGGCTTGCCGCGCTCGTCTCTGAAAACCGAAAAGCCGGGCGGCTTTCTGCGACCACGAACATCGGGTCGGCCGTCACGGAAAGCGACATATCCATCGTCTGCGTTGGAACGCCGAGCGAACCCTCCGGGGCGATTGGTCTTTCACAGGTCTTTGCGCTGTGCACGTCCATAGGCAATGCCATTGCCAATAAGCCGGGCTTTCACAGCGTTGTCATGCGCTCCACACTTGTACCGGGCACGATGGAAACGGTTTGTGTTCCCGAGCTCGAGCGTGCGTCGGGGCTGGTCGCCGGAAAGACATTTGGTGTCGGTTATTTTCCGGAGTTCCTGCGGGAAGGCTCGGCCATCAAGGACTATTTCGAGCCCTGTCTGGTGGTCTACGGCGCGCTAGACGAGGTGACGCAATCGATGCTGGCCGGCTTGAATGTTGCGTTTTCAGCTGAGCACCATGCTGTCGATATGAAGACGGCGGAGATGATCAAATATACCAGCAACAGCTGGCGCGCGGCCAAAATTACCTTTGCCAACGAAATCGGCAATATTGCCAAGAGTGTCGGTGTCGACGGTCAGAAGGTGATGAAAATTCTGTGTTCGGACGACAAGATCAGCATGTCGCCCTATTTCCTGCGGCCGGGCTTTGCGTTTGGTGGCTCCTGTCTTCCCAAGGATGTGCGGGCACTGCGCTTTCTGGCCAACGAAAACCAAGTTGGCGCGCCGCTACTGGACGGCATCATGGCCGCGAACGAAAACCAGGTTGCCCGGGCAGAGGCGCTTGTGAAAAAGTTTGAGGGCAGGACTGTCGGCATGGTCGGCATCAGCTTCAAGCCCGCGACCGATGATCTCAGGGAAAGCCCGCTCGCAGCCCTTGCCCAGCGGCTGACGGCTGCCGGGTACACGATAAAGATCTATGACCCCTTTGTTAAATCGGCCTTTGATGACAAAATGGCAGGCGCTGGGCGTGGCAATGACAGGGTTGAGGATCTCGAAGAGAAGCTGGTGGCTGATATCAACGCCCTGATAGCGCTGTCAGATATTATTGTTGTCGGTCACCATTATGAAGAGGCTGTCGGTCCCCTTTCTGCCATTATTGGACAAAAGCCGATGGTGGATCTGACGCGCGTGAAACCCGGGAACGTCTCGGGCGAAGCGTATGAAGGTATCTGCTGGTAGGAAAGACATTGTATCACCTTCTGTACCTGCTTGTGTGTTTGAATATCGGGCTGTTTGCGGCACCCGAGGTTCTGGGCCAGTCCACCGGACTGGCTCTGACCATTGGTACATTGGGTATCTGGCGCTATTCCTGGGCGCTTATCAATTTTACCCGTGCGAAGATCTATCTTGGCCTTGTCTTTCCGCGTCGTCGCAAGGCCGCCGAAGCGCGTTACCGGGAACAGAAATGGCGAGCGCATGCTTTCTTTCTGGTGACCACATACAAGATCGATCCGTTGATTACCGGACCGGTCTACCGTTCGATCTTTGATGCCGCCGCGCGCTCGGAAGGCGGTGCAACGATTGTTGCCTCCGTTGTCGACGCCAGCGATGTCCGGCTGATCAAGACGATTTTCTCGCTCTCGGATGCGAGTCGGTCCGGCCTTGTCAGTCTTGCCTTCGACCGGATCGCCGGGACCGGAAAGCGCGACGCTCTGGCGACATCCCTGCGCACGATTTCACGCCTCAGTCCCGGCCGTCAGGATGTCATTTTACTGGTGGATGGCGACACCCGCGTGCCGGGGGATGTCGTGGCGCGGGTCGCCCCGTTCTTCACTGATCCGACCATGGGTGCGGTAACGACGGATGAAGTCTCGGAAGCGTCCGGAGGGCGGGCCTTCAAGGACTGGTTTGCGCTGCGTTTTGCGCAGCGTCAGATGATGATGTCCTCCATGGGCTTGAGCGAGCGAGTGCTGACGTTGACGGGCCGCATGTCGGCCTTTCGCGGAGACCTTGCCAGCGACCCTGCCTTCATTGAGAGCATCCAGCACGACTTCATCGACCACTGGCGGTTCGGCCGCATCAACTTTCTGACCGGTGACGACAAGTCGACCTGGTACTGGCTTTTGAAGCGCGGCTACAAGATGGGTTATCTGCCCGACGTCAAGACGGTTTCGGTCGAGACCCAGCCGAAAGAGAGCTTTGTCGGTTCCGCGGTTGTGCTGATGCGGCGCTGGTTCGGCAACACTCTACGCACAAGCAACCGTGCCCTGGCCCTTCCGGCAAGCAGGATTGGCTATTTCACCTGGTGGTCGATCCTCGATCAGCGCATGTCCATGTGGACGTCGCTTGCCGGTCCATGCGGCATGTTGCTGGCGGCAGTGGTGTTCAATCCGTATGTCCTGCTATTCTATCTGTCCTGGGTGATGCTGTCGCGTTACGTGACCTGCGCACTGCTCTCGACTTTCCGGGCAAGCCGGTTTCCGATCACCTATCCGTTTCTGCTCTATTTCGGTCAGCTATTGGGCGCTATGGTCAAGACCTACGTATTGTTCCGGCTCGACCGTCAAAAATGGACCCGCCAGAGTGCCGTGACCAAAGTCTCGGTCAAAAGAGGTATACTGGCCTCTGACCGTTTTTCGTTTTATCTTCATGCCCTCGCCGCAGGCTGGCTGTTGCTTGGCATGATCTGGCTCGTTGATATTTCGGGCGCTTAGGAGCTTGGCAATGCTTGAGGAAAACCGCACTGAGAATGCAGGAAACGGGCAGGAAATCAGGTTGTCGCCCGATCTGCCCGATAGCGGTCACGAGAGCGATCACCCCTCTATCTGGATGCCGTTTTCGGTTTTTGTCGATGGCAGGGAACTGGAGGGCGTCGGCATATCGCTGGTTGCCGCTTATGTCGGTGGCTGGAGCGGTGCCGATCTCGCCGGTCGCAACGTTATCGCACGTTTCAGTTTTCAGTTTGACGGATACTCGATCATGTTGCCTATCGAGGTGCGCGCCGATCTGGAATATCGCCGCAGCGGTGCCTACAAGCTGGTTTTCCTGGACCCGACCGGCCCCCATCTGGCGCATCTTCGTTACATGATGAACGCTTATCTGGCAGGCGATCTCGTTCAGATCAACGATGTGCTGCGCATTCCGCCGGAATACAAGAAAAAGACCAGCCCGGCGGAGGCACCGGAGCCCGCCAGTGCCCGCGAAAGGGTGCGCAAGTTTGTCGGTCTCCTATCCGTGACAGCGCTGACGTTGGGCCTGATAGGGCTGACGCTTTACACAATCCACAATCACATATTCGTTCACAGCGTGCCGGGGCTTGCAACCGTCACACCGGCGGGATTGCCGCTGACAGCACCGGAGGCCGGGCAGATCGCCTATGTCGATGCCGAGGCCGTGGAAGGGGGCGTGGTGTTCTCGCTGCAATCAGCGCGCGGCGGCGTGTTGAACTTCTCCAATCCCTGCAATTGCGACATCATGCTGACGGAAAACGGGACCGTAGGCGCCACAGTGCTTCCGGGCACACCGATTGCCTATGTCAACACAGGCGATGCGGGGCCGACCATAAAGGCGGTCATGCCGGATGGCCTCTCGAAGATGCTGCTGTTCGGCGCCGAAGCGGTGGCCACCCTCCCGACTGGTCAGAAGCTTCCCCTGACGGTAAAGGACGTAAAGGCTGAAGAGAGTGGTTCTGGTTCGCGCAGCATTGTCAGCTTTACGTCGGCCGGCGACGCCCTGCGGGCAGGTGATATCGGCAAAACCGTCGCGCTGACGGTCACCAGCAAGCCTTATGCTAACCTGCTCGACAGTATACGGGCGATGATCCCGAAATTCGATCGGCCTAAATCCCTGTCGGAGAGGGCGCACGACTGGCCTCTGATCGGCAATGCCTATGCTGGTTCACGGGTGGAGACGCTGCAATGAGCGCGATCTATCCTCTCGTTATGTGTGGCGGTGTGGGCATGCGGCTCTGGCCGCTTTCACGCCTCGATACGCCGAAGCAGTTCCACCGTGTGGATGGTGGCAGTTCGCTGAGCTTCTTTCAGGCGACAGTCGAACGCCACAGCGGTGAAGGATTTCGCCGTCCCTATGTTAGCGTCGGTGAACGCTATGAGACGCTGGTGCGGGCGCAGCTGAACGCGATCGGCCGCGATGCAGAACTGATCATCGAACGCACAGCCCGCCGGACCGGGCCGGCAGTCCTGGCGGCTGCGCTTGCGGTCAACGCGCACGATCCCGAGGCGGTGATGGCGGTGCTGCCGTCCGATCACCTGATCGAGGGTGACTTCAGCAGCGTGATACTGGACATGCTGAAACCGGCTCAAGACGGCAGGATCGTGCTTTTCGGCATAGAGCCCGGTTATCCCGAGGTCGGCTACGGTTATATCATCGACAGCGGTGCCAACGCTGTCTATCCAGGCGCGCGCAACGTCTCCCACTTCATCGAGAAACCCGCCCGGTCTGTGGCCGAAGAGTTGCTGGCCTCAGGCAATGCCTATTGGGCCTCGGGTGTCAGTCTTTTTCGTGCGGATATACTGATCGACGAATACCGCAGGCTCGACCCGCAGACGGTCGAGGCGGTCAGCGAGGCCCTGGCGCTGGCAGATCGCCAGACCGGCCGGACACTGCTCGCCGATCGGCCGTTCGGCAGTGCGAAAGCGGCCGCGACCGAAAGCGTGGTGTTTGAAAACAGTGACAAGGTGCTGCTGGCGCCGGCATCGATTTCCTGGAGCGACGTCGGCAGTTGGCGCTCGCTTTTCGAGATCGGCGCAAAGGATGATGACGGCAACGTGTTCACCGGCGATGTCGTGCCGATCGATACCCACCAGGCCTATGTCCGTGCTGCCTCCGGACGGTTGATCGCCACCGTCGGCGTCGAAAATCTGGCGATTGTCGACACCGATGATGCGCTTCTGGTGGCCTCTCTCGACAGGACTCAGGATGTCAGGCGGGTGCTGGAGATGCTGGAGCAGCGCACACGTGAGGAGCACGTCCATTCCGAGCCTCCAAGACAAGCCGCCGAAACGCCGCTTTCGTCCGGAAAAGGGTATCGGGTTTCCGAGATCGATATTGCAGTTGGGGCTGCGGTCACGCTGCCGCCGATCGAGGCTGAAAACCGCATGCTGACGGTGGGATGCGGTCTTGTTCAGTGTGAACGCGGGGGCGATATTGCCCGGAAATCGCCGGGGGATACAATCAGGATTGCTGCCGGTAGCACCTGCGTGCTGCGCAATTGTGCGGACCTGCCGTCACGGCTGATTGAAGTACGCAACGATACCGCTCCGCTCGTTTCCTTGCAGACGCGCTCTCAGGCCATGCCTCGCCTGGTCTCGGCTGCGGAGGTGAAATGAGCGGGATCGAAAGCCGTTTGAAGCTTTGTGCGCTGACGCTGCTGTTGTTGTCAGCATTCGCGATCACACCTGCCGCACGCGCTTTCGACCGTCACGGCCTCGATGAGATCAACAGCAACGTGACCGCTTTGACGGAAACGCTGAACACGAAAGATATCGACGCCTCGCTTGCGGCCGCCGGAAGGCTTTTACATCCCGACGAAACGCCGCTGAACACCG
Source organism: Martelella sp. K41-7 (assembly GCF_055808365.1). NCBI lineage: Bacteria > Pseudomonadati > Pseudomonadota > Alphaproteobacteria > Hyphomicrobiales > Aurantimonadaceae > Martelella > Martelella sp. K41-7. The sequence goes on along the minus strand of NZ_CM147867.1, from coordinate 2,586,536 downwards.
GAGACGGGCAGCAAACACCGGGTGCTGTCGCTTCATCGGAGGCGGAACGATTACCGGTCACGCTTTCCAGGGCGCTTCTGGGGCCGATCCTGTTGGACCTGGCGCTTGAGACCGGCAGTCAGGGGCATCGGGAGCTTCTTGAGGCGTCTTCTCCGTGGGGCGGAGAGGTGCTTGTTCTGCAATCAGGCACCGCGACGCTCGAAACGGTATCAGGGGCGCTGGTCGAACGCGGCTGGCAGGACCTTTTATCCGGTTCCAACGGTCGGTTTACGCTGAGAATTCCGTTGGTGATTGCGGAAAATGCAATGCTTTCCATCATGCCCGATGACGACCTCGAAATGGCGACGGAGCTGGGGGCTTTCATCATCAATACCGGTGAACTGACGATAGCGGACGCATCAGTCGCGGGTTCATCTGCCAATCCCAGGGTTGGCGATTTTCACCCGTTCATCCTCACCGCACGCGGTGGTCATGCTGCTATTGCCGGAAGTCGTTTTTCCAATCTCGGTTTTGACAGCCGCCCGCTGATGAGCGGGGTAAGCTTCGGCGCCAGTATGTTCGCATCGGACAAGAGCACCGGAATTGTTCGCGACAGTGTGTTTGACAATGTCCGCTCGGTAGAAGTGACCGGTATCGATGATTTCACCTTCGAACGGAACCTGATTGACGGTGCGCGCGGGATTGGCCTCAGGCTGGAGCGCCTGAAGAATGGCATCATCCGCGACAACGTTATTGTCTTAAGCGGCCTGCACGGACTGCTGGCAATCGCCAGCACGGATATGGACGTTTCCGGGAATATCGTGGCGCAGAGTGGCGCGCGCGGCTTTCTTGGCAGGGACGGTGTTGGTCACCTTACGATCCGCGACAACATCTTCCTTGCCAATGCGGATCAGGGCATCTGGATTGCCGGTGGCGCGTGTATCGATATCCGGGGAAACGGTATCCTGCGCAACCGCAAGGACGGCATTCTGGTGGAGCAGAGCATGGGGACCCGGATTGCCGGCAATCTGCTCGTGCGCAATCAGGGGGCGGGCATTTCCCTAAACGACAGTATTTCGCCGACGGATGTCGCCGAAATCGCGCGAAACCGGTTCATTGCAAACAATGCAGGCCTTTCGGCTGAGCGGTTCGCAACACTCCGGTTGATCGATAACGATTTTTCGGATCAGCTTCCTGTCCTGTTTTCCGGCGCGTTGCAATATGAAACGCCCCGCTATCTCGGCTGGCGGCGCAGCCATGAGAAGGAGCAGGGTGCCGCGTTTGAAGTCTCTTCGGCGCGTGGCGGCGCACCCTTGATTTTCAAGGGCAGCAGTACGGGCATGTTCCGGCTTGTGGATATGCCCGGATGTGCCTTTGCAGAGGGGGATTGAGGTGGTCTGGCATCGCCCATGCATACGCAGCCTGGCGTTCCGCCGGTTTGAATCAGGGCCTGCAGTGACGTTCGCTGTCGTCGGTTTTCTGATGTTGCCGGGCTCTGCTGCAGCTTTCTCCGGCGCGTTCGGTCAGGGTGTTGCTGCAATGCCGGGCGGTTTGGGGCCTGTCGTCCATGTCGCCTCTCGATATGACAATCGGCCGCGACTGAAGGCAATCCGGGCCAAGATCGTCGCAGGGGCGCCGGTCTCGGCGGATGAACTCAGGCTTCTGGCCAATACCGGTGACGGGCTTGCAGCATACAAGCTGGCTGAACGGCTGGCGGAAAACCCGGAACCGGCGTATCAGGCCGATGCGGCATTTTACTACGGGGTCGCGGTTGCGACCGGCCGCACCTATGCGGTGTCGCATCTCGTCACCATTCTTTCCGACGAGAAGACAGAGATCGCTCCGGCGCAGCTCGGCAATATCGAAAGATCGCTTCTGCTGCAGGCTCAGGCTGGCAACAGGGCGGCGGTGAATGCACTGACGAGGCTCTATATGCAGGGGCGGCCCTTCGGCTTTCGGCCCGATATGGCCGAAGCGCTGCTTCGGTCTGGGGCAGTCAGCACCAAAGACGCCGAAATGGCATTGCAGGCGGCTCTGAGTGTTGCGTCGCATGCACCGCTTAATCCTGATGAAGTCCGGGCGCTACGTCAGTATCTGGCGATTGCGCGAGAGAGCTCGGGCCTTGGTGTGCGGACGGCGGCGGAGAACCTGTTGCGCTCATATCCAGAGGGCTTGGCGGAAATGGAGGAGACTGATGAATAAGGCCGCTTTTCTGGCGCGGGGCACTGCCGTGCTCGTGGCTCTGGCAGCATCCGGCGGGGCTATGGCTCAGGAGCCATCTTCGCAATATGGCTGCACCGGTCTCGAGACAGCAGATCCGGCAGCTCTCGAAGGTCCGGACGGTTTTTTCTTCACCGTGAAGGACGACATTGCCATGCAGCCGGCTGCGGATCCGGCCCTGGTCGAGAGCATCAGCGATCTGGCCAAGCGCCTGCGCAAACGCGGGACCGTGCTTGTCTATGTTCCGATCCCGAGTCGGAGCCAGTCCATGCCAAAGGCGGTGCCGCCCTCGGCCTGGCTTTACGGCTATCAGGAGGTCGTGAACGCGACGATCTACGAGGATGCTGTTTCGCGTCTTGGTGATGCCAATGTGGTCACGGTCGATCTGCTGGAGGCGTTTCAGAACGCCGATGCGGAGATGGTGTTGTTTCAAAAGGCGGACCCGCTCTGGACTGCGGAGGGCGCGCGTCTCGCGGCACAGGCGGTTGCCAAAGAGATCAAGTCGATGCCTGCCTATCGCAAGGCCAATCTGATGCGTTTCAGCACGATTCGGAAGGACGACATGACGCGTCCGTCCGATTTGCGAACAGCGCTCCAGGCGCATTGCGCCAACCCCTTGCCTCCTGTTGTTGACGCGACATTCGAAACCACAGGTGAGGAAGCCTTCGCCGCCGATCGTCCCTTCAACGTGCTCGGCGCGGATGCGCCGCCGCCGGCGGTGCTGGTCGGGTCAAAATACTCGGCGGACGGGCAGAGCCATTTCGACGGTTTCTTGAAGCAGTATGCCGGTTTGCAGGTCGAGAACCGCGCTGATGTTGATGATTATCCGTTCCAGTCGATGATGACCTATCTGGCATCGCAGGATTTTCAGGAAAATCCACCGTTGTTTCTTGTCTGGGAGGTGCCGGCCGGAAGTAATTTGGCACGTTTCGGGCCGCGGCCCTGGGAAACGCTCTCCGCTTATGCAGCGGGCGAGTGTGCGGACGATGCCGCAGGCTGCTCTCCAATCGGAGCAGAACAATGAAGGGTGCTCGCACAGCGATCGCCATGGCCGGACTGCGGCGCGCAGGACTTGCTGCGCTTGTGCTTGCTGCAGGCTCGGTGCCAGTGTGGGCGGAAAAGCCGGTTATCGATTTCAGGCCGCCGGATATCGAGGCGGCAAGGGTTTGTGAGGAGCGAAAGTCAGACGATCTGCTGCGGCTTCAATGGTCCGCCTGGGACGGGCAGCGTTTACCGCCCGGCATGGATTATCGCGCGCTCGACAATGAGTTGGCACGCCTGCGCAGGGTTGATGCCGTCGCCTTTTTCGACACGATCAAGAACGCCTACAATCTGAGGGTAGAGTCCGACCCTTATTATAGCCGGGCCGCTTATCTGCTGGATATGATTTCGCTTTATGTGGCGGCCGAACGTTTTGCGGACCTGCGCGAAACCGGCTTCGTTGCCGAACTGGAGGCGATCGGCCCGGCGGCGTCGCCTGCCGTTGTCAATTTCCTTGCCGATCTTTATCTGGACGGCAGGGCCGTTGCCGAAAATCAGCAGAAGGGGCTGCAGCACAAACTGCAGGCGGCCTATAACGGCAATCCGAATGCCGTGCTTGATCTTGCCGAACTCACCGCAAGCGGCACGGTTGTGCCCGGTTGGGAAATGACCCCCGAACTGGCCTTTACACTCGGTTTTTCGACTTTGCTCGGCAATCTCGACAGCAGCATATGCGTCCGCGTGCAGCGGATCGCCCGGGCATTCGAAACCGGCGATGCGATCGCACAGGACCACGCAATTGCCGAGCTGTGGTATCGTTTTGCCGCCGAACTGGGCGATGCCGACGCGGCCTGGAAGGCTGCGCGCTACCATCTGGCCGGCGATGAGATCAAGCGGGATGATACGTTGCTCCTGCGTTACCTGACCCAGGCCTATGACGCCGGAAATGTGGACGCAAAGCTTGCGATGGGGCGTCTCTACGAAGACGGGAATATTCTTCCCGCCGATCCGGTGTCGGCGATGCGAATTTACGATGAACTCGCTGAAGCCGGCAACCAGGACGGCCTTGCCGCAGGGGTGAGGTTACAGGAAAAGCTCGGTATCCGGACGGATGACGATGATGCGAAATACCGCCAGCGGCTGGTCGCCCTCGCCCGGTTCCCCGACGCACCGGGTTGGGCCTTTTCACGGCTTGGCACGCTTTTGCAGCAGGAAGGCGGGCTCTGGGCCCAGGAAGCTGCCCTCGAAGGCCTGTTCAAGGCTGCCACCGAACGGGACGACACGGAAGGCATGCTCGAGCTCGCCCGCATCGATCTCCGCCGAGGCGATGAGGAAAGCCGCAGGGATGCAATCGAACTGCTTGAAACGCTGGTCTCGCGGCACGGCAAATCGGTTGCGCTCGGTGATCTCAGAAATGCGCTGCTCTGCCGTGCGCCGGAAGGACCCGAGGTTAGCCTGTGGGAAGACTGGCAATCGCTTGATCCGGACAACCTTCCGTCTCTGCCTGATCATGTCGGGCCGGATGATCTGGGGGACACGGTTATCGCGCCAGCGTTTGCACGCCTGCAGAACGACGCCCTTGCAGGCAGCGGCCAGGCGGCGGGTCGTGTGATCGCGATTCTGACTGGCCTGAGGCCGGACCGGTTTGAGGATATTGTGACGCGGTGGCGGACCACAATGACCGGAAAAACCGCAGGTGTCGCATCGGTCCTTCAAGCTGCCTACGCCGCTGCACCCGATAAGGACGGCCGCGATATGGTCTTTGGCGAGCTACAGTCTCTTGCTCAAAGTGGCGATCCGGATGCTATGACCGCGCTTGCCGAAATTTATCTTGCCGACCCTGGCGAAGACGATGCGTCTCTCGACACAGCTTCAGCGCTGATTGAGGAGGTCGGCGGCGCAGTGAAGGGGGCCAGTCTCTGGCGCCTTGACGACGGTTACAGGGCGGCAGGCCGAAACAATTATCAGCCATCCCCGGAAATGTTGGACGAGATTGGGCGACTCGGTGATTTTGAGGCTCTGCTGTTTGCGGCCGCGCGCGCGCCGGACGCCGCCGCCGCGCAATTCTACTACCAGCGGGCAAATGCGGTCATGCCCTGCGATCTCAATGCGCTTGCCCGCAAGGCCGAGTTCGCATTTAAGGCCGGTAGGCCGGAGGATGCCGCTGCGGCGCTCGATGTGGCGCTTGCACTTTCGCCCGAGCAGGGCTGGCAGCAGGTCAAGTTGGCCGACATTCACATGGCGCTGGGTTCGCTCGAAGACCGCGAAGCTGCTTTCCAGCTCTTTGTTGCCGCCCACCGTCAGGGATATCAACCCGCATCGCGCAGATTGCTCGACTGGTATGCGAGCGGGGATGGACCGTTTTATGATGAAACGCTGCACGAAGAGCTGCTGCTCGGCGAACTTCGCCGCGCAGGTCCGTCCGAACTTTACAGTATTGCGAGCAAGGTGGGGAATGCACCGGAAGCCGTCGCCACCCGGGTTCTTGTGGAATTTGACCTCAAGGCAGCCTATGGCGAGGCGGCAGCGGCTGGAGATCCGGTTGCCATGCGCGAACTGGCCAAGATGATCAGCGCCGGGGCTGCGACGGACGACGAGCTTGCGGAGGCGGCGCGATGGCTCAACAAAGCGGCGACGGCAGGCGATCCGGCCGCGATGCTGATTCTTGCTCAGGCCTATGCGTTTGGCCTTGGCATGGAGCCGTCGCCTGACAAGGCCAGGCTATGGCTTCAGGCCGCAGCCAGCGCCGGCAACGAGGCGGCAGACGACTTGCTCTCGATCATGCGTGTAAGGTAACCAGCGAGAGTGTGACCGGCGAACGGTATGACACAGACCCTAGGAGTGAGAGCCTTGGCTGAACTCAGTGATCAGCAATCAAAACCCCTCAAATTGTGGCGCGCCTGCGCCGCGCGTGGCGGTATCGATTTGGCCCGCGGTGTTCTTGTTGCTGGTGTTGCAAGCTTTCTGTGCGCTTCAGCTCAGGCGCAGGCAACGAAAAGTGACGACAGCCTTTGTCCCGCATTCCCCGCGCCGACGGTCACGCTCGACTACGGCAGCCGGTATGAGGAAAGCAGCCGCGATCGATCCGAACTCGACACGGAAAGCAACGCCTATGTCGATGAGGCGTTGAAAGACGCCGATAGTTTTATCCGCCTTCTGGATGGACTGGCCAATGAGGTGCAGGCGAGCCCCGTTCTCGCCAGAGAACGGGCCGATTGCATCATTTCCGGTATCTTTGATTGGGCCAAGGCCGGGGCGTTCAGCCAGCTTGAGACAGACAATGCGAAGATGACCTATGCGTCACGGGTTGCCGGCATTGCCAGCGCTTACCGCCAGGTCCGCGGCAGCGCCGACGACAGGGCCGAGGAAAAGGCGGTTATCGAGCGCTGGATTCGCCAGAATGCAGAATTCCTGATCAACTTCTGGAATGGCGACGCGCCACCCAAGGCGAAGATGGGAAATTTGCGCCTGTGGGCTGCCTATGCGGTAACGGAAGCCGCGCTGATCTTAAGGGAGCCGGAATTCGTCAACTGGGCAATGGAGAGCCACCGAACCGTGCTGGCAACCGAGGCCGCCGATGGCAGCCTGCCCTACGAAATGCGTCGCGGGACCTATGCGTTGCACTACCAGATCCACGCTCTGGCACCGTTGACGGCGTCTGTGGCGCTTCTCTGCCACAATGACTACAGCTACTCCCCTGAAGAGCAAACGGCGATCCGAAATGCGGTTACGTTTGCGCTTGAAGGCATCGCAGATCCTTCCAGGGTCGCGGAGATAGCGGGCCAGGCGCAGAGCGTCCGGCAGGGGCTGGAACGGCAGGAGCCGTTCTCCATTGCCTGGCTGGAGGCCTATCTCAGCCTTGTCACCGACGGTGATCTCGATCGCGCGCTTGCGCCGCTCCGGCCTTTGGGTAATTCGAAGCTTGGTGGTAATCTGACCCTGCTTTACCGCAACAATCCGGCGATGCAGCCGGGCTGCTTCATCGTTGAGGCACAACCGCCTGCCGCAGCTGAGGGCAAGGGTTAAGAGAAGGAAGTGTCTGCGGGGTAGGGCTCAGCGGCAGCGGCGCAACTGCGCTTCGTAGATCTGGGTCATTTTCTGCGCACGCGCGGCGGCGCTCTTGGCGACCGGGCGGCTTTTCCAGACGCCGCGGGAATAACCGGCATGGCCGGAATGATAGGCCAGGTAGAGATTATAAGGGTCGTTCAGTGCGATGCCGTTTCTGACATGGCTCTGATAATGGTACCACGCGATGAAGTAGACTGAATCCCCGAAATCGGTGCGGTTGGCGCGGCGCTGGCCAGTGCGGCTCTGGTATTCGGCCCAGGTTCCGTCAAGCGCCTGCGAATAGCCGAGAGCGCTTGAGGCGCGCGGGCCGGGGATGAAGCCGAGGATCTTCTTGCGCGGCGGCCGGGCATGGCTGTCGAAGGAAGATTCCACATAGATCGTCGCCATCAGAACGGAAACCGGGACGCCATATTCGCGCGAGGCCTTTTCGGCATCACGTTGCCAGTTCTCGAAAATTCCGTTCTTCTGGGCGAAAATCGCGCAACTGTTGCCGACATTGCTGACGGTCGTCGAGCAACCCGTCAGAACGGCAAGGCAGAGTGCTGCAAAGATTATCTTGAGGCGCGAAATAGACATATGGCATCATCTACGCTCCGGACCTTAAGGAAGGGTTCTTAAAAATGGTTAACGCGCAAAATCTTCACAGGTGCAGTTTCTGCAGCGCCGCAGGGCCGGGCTTTTCAGGTGCACCGGATTTCTTTGAACTTAGTCTTTGACAGACGGTCGGCATGACGATAAGGGGACCGCCTGAAGAACACGCGCAGCAGAAACGCTGCTGATCGGCGAAAGCCAGCCTTCAACCGCAACATGAGAGGGTTTGAACGTGGCGAAAGCGGAACTTGGCACAAAAAGAACATGTCCGGACACGGGTAAGAAATTCTACGACCTCAACAAGGACCCGGTGGTATCGCCCTATTCGGGCAGCTCTTGGCCGCTAAGCTATTTTGAGGATACTGCCTCGATTGCCGTGGTCGAAAGCGAGGAAGAGGAAAACGAGGTCGCGGAAGTCGATTCTGAGAACAATGTCGGCAAGATAGAAGCGTCCGATGACGACAGCCCCTCCGATAACATCCCGGATGTCGATGGTGACGACGACGACGATGTCGATGTCGATGATAGCGACGACGACGATACCTTCCTTGAAGCTGATGACGATGATGATGACGATGTCTCGGGTATCATCGGTGTTTCGGACGAAGACGACGAAAACTGATCCTTTGCTCAATCGCAGCGATAGCTGTTGCGAAGGTCAATTGTGCCGCCTGGCCGCATGGTCCGGCGGCTTTATTTTTTCGGCGAACTGATAATTGCCGCCGCCTGCCTGCCGGGACTTGAAAGGCAAGCCTACCGGCAAAAACATTTTTCTTGCGGGCATCGTTTTTTAGGCTTGCATCTCGTGAAAATCCACAGTACCAAGCCGCCACCCGACGCGAAAAGCGTTGCTTCAAACCGCTAAGGCGGTCTGTAAAATGGGGCTATAGCTCAGCTGGGAGAGCGCCTGCATGGCATGCAGGAGGTCAGCGGTTCGATCCCGCTTAGCTCCACCAAATTTTCCTTGATGTAAAATGCCACATAGATTGACCTTTTTGTGCAGGCTTTGACCCTTTCGGTCACTTGGCTTGACCTTTTTGGGCGTTTAGAGCCTGGGGTCGTGATTGTTGTTTGGTGGTCTTGATGAGGGGCAGTCAGGTCATCCATGCGACACCAACGTCGCTCGATAGACTTCGGCACCTTTAGGCAGGGGCTGCACGCTGCGGAGCAGATTGGGGTTAAGTTGAGCGATCGTCACTGGCGCTTTTTGCTTTCCGATAGAATCTCGTAGCAATATCGCGGGCTTGCGTTTCGACGATCGCATCGTGAATAAATTTCTTTTTCGATACCCGGTAAACGCATTCGAGCTTATTGAAGCCATATCGCTGAAGCTGAAAAAGCCATTCATCGCCGAAATCGATATAGACCGGACACTGCGCATCCAGCCATGTTCTGCGCGGTTTGACCCAGCTATATTGCTGGTGCCCGCGATAAGTTGCGATGAGATGCTGGACCTTGTGCTGTCCGTTTATCACAACCGCGCCTCCCTTCCCGTGATCCGGGTTCTCTGAGAGCCGCCAGAAGATTCCCGCGTTTGCGCCATCCATTCCTCGGGCCGCTTTGACCCAAACGAGGTCCTTGGCTTCTTTGTTGTCGGGGTGGGTAGAAGATGGTGCAGATCGAACTGTTTTCTAAAGCCCCTGCCATCCACGATCCAAACGAGATTCTGATAGAACGCTTCACGCGATTGTCGTTCGGCATCTGTCATCGCCGAGTGCTGGACTTCGATCACGATGCCCGTTGGAGTGATGATGTCGGCGCGGTGAATTTCGCCATCAGGTGCGGTCCGCGTTCGCTCTCGGCACTCTTCGGGAAACAGGTTTTTCCAAGCCCGATGCCACTGCGTCTCGTTCTCCCACCAGGGATCGCAGTCGCGACGGAATGCGTGCGCCCAGTGGTGTATGATGCGGGGGCCGCATTTCGCGATCATGGCAGCGCCGCAAGTTGGACAAATACCCTTCATGCCCGGTTTCGATTCGCTACGTTCATCATCGACAAGGGCGAACTGCATATGATTTCCCTCGTTCAGATGCGCAAAAGCGGCGTGGGATTCGCTTGCGACACAAGCAGCTCGTCCTCGGGCCAACACTGACAAGCCTGCGGGCGCGGGGTCGAGTAGGTTTTGTTTTGAGTGTCACGCTACTCTGAATTTTCGGTTAGAGGAACATGAGCTACCCCGCGAGGCGGCGTGTGCGCAGACCACGATCACTGTGGCGTCTTCGCGTATCGTCTCCACAATAAACTCGGCTGGGATCAGGTCAGAAAAACGGAATTGGGCTCGCATGGCTTTGTTTCTCCATCGAAAACAATGCCAGTTGAAACCCAAACACCATCGAAAATGAGCCAGAGCCCCATTACAACGCCGATTGACAATCAGGCTGTGGCCGTTTTCAAGCGTGCGGTCTATTCTGCCGCTTGTGCGCCTTTGTGGCCGGAGACTGCCGCGCCTGCATCGCGTTTCAACCCGATCAGCGGAACCACCGAAACCAGCGAGACAAGGGCGACGACGGCAAAGGCAATGTGGAAATGGGTAACGGTCAATTCTCCGCCGGTGAAATGGCTTGCGAGCTCAAGAATGACGGCTGCGAAGGCGACGCCGAGAGCGAAGCTTGCCTGCTGGAACATCGAGCTCATCGCCGTGGCCTGGCTGGCCTGCCGGTTTTCGATATCCGCATAGGCCAGCGCATTGACGCCGGTGAAGAAGAACGAGCGGAACAGGCCGGAGGTGAACAGGATCGCCAGGATGATGATATGCGGCGTCGTCGCCTCGAAGAAGGCGAAGGTGACGGTGAGCACAGCCGCCCCAAGTGATGCCGTGATCAGCACAGTGCGAAAACCGAAAGTGGAAAACACTTTTGGCGCCACGAATTTGGTCGCCAGCGCACCGGCAGCACCCACAAAGGTGATCATGCCGGATTGGAACGGATTGAGACCAAAGCCGAGCTGCAGCATCAGCGGCATCAGGAATGGGAACGCACCCGTCGCCATGCGGAAGAAGACGGACGATGCCGTGGCAATGGCAAAGCTCGGATAGGCGAAAAGCGACAGGTTGAGCAGTGGGCTTTCGGCCCGCCGGGCATGGCGAATGTACCAGAACCCGGAGAGGATACCGAGTGCCGTGGTGATGAAGCCGGTGGCCGGCGGCAGAGCCGGCAGGCTGATGACCGACAGGCCGAAAACGATGCCGGAGGCCGCCACTGCCACCAGGAAGAAACCTTTCCAGTCGAGGTTTGATGGCGGTTCGTCTTCGATCAACGGCAGGAAGATCCCGGCCATGATCAGGCCGATAATGCCAATTGGCACATTGATCAGAAAGATCCAGTGCCAGGAGAAATAGGTGGTCAGAAACCCGCCCAGCGGTGGCCCCGCCATCGGTCCCAGCAGTGCCGGAATGGTCAGCAGAGCCATGGCGCGCACCAGTTCGGAGCGGTTGGTGGTCCTAAGGATCACAAGCCGTCCGACCGGTGTCATCATCGCGCCACCCATGCCCTGCAGAAAGCGTGAGAGCACGAATTCGAGAAGGTTGCTCGAAATTGCGCAGAACACCGAGCCCACCAGAAAGACGACGATTGCCGCGCGAAACACACGCTTGGCCCCGAAGCGGTCAGCCGTCCAGCCGGAAACCGGAATGAAGATCGCCAGTGCCACCATATAGGTGGTCAGCGCCAGTTTCAGGGTGATCGGGCCAACGCCGAGGTCGGCTGCGATCGCGGGCAGGGCGGTCGAGATGACGGTCGAATCCATCTGCTCCATGAAGAGCGCGACGGCCATGATCAGCGGAACGACTGGATTCATCTCTCGGCTTCTGCGAAATAATGTGACAAGAGCAGGTGTCTTAGCCGTCGCGGATGCAAATGCCAATGGCCGTGGGCCGGTTTCATGCTCACGCAAATGTGACACGGCAGAGCTGCCAAATAGACGTCGCTGACTTGAAACCGGCTGACCCTTGCCAAGGTCTTAAGGGTAGGTTTTGTGTTTTGAAGGAGGACGACTGATGACCAATGATAAAGGCATTCACCGCCGCAGCCTGATGGCTGGCGCTGGCCTTGCTGCCATTGCCACGCCCTTCGTGAGCGGAGCGGCGAGCGCGCGTGCGCAGGATGCGGAAAATGCTAACATGAACATGGCCGATGCACCGCCAAGCGACAGTTTCCCGCTCGGAGATTTCAAGCTTCTGGTTGTCGAGGACGGCAGCCGGATCATGGAAAATCCGGGCGAGACCTTCGGAACCGGACAGGATCCCGAGACGGTTGCCGCGCTGCTCGAGGAAAACTTTCTTCCGCCGGATGAGATGGTCAACGGCTTTGCACCCGTCCTCGTCGATACCGGCAATGAAACCGTTCTGTTTGATACGGGTATGGGCCCGGCGGGACGGTCCTGGGGTGCCGGTCGGCTGCGCGAAGGGCTGATTGCCAATGGCTATCAGCCGGAAGATATCGACATCGTCGTCATCACCCATATGCATGGCGACCATATCAACGGCCTGATGGAACAAGACGGCCCGGCCTTTCCCAATGCGCGCTATGTCTTCGGCGACAAGGAATATGCCTTCTGGAGCGACGATGCGCGCATGGGTACGCCTGCAGAAGGCGGTCACCAGAGCGTCAAAAAGCTGGTGGTGCCGTTTGCCGATCAGGCAACCTTCATCGGCGGTGGCGACGCGGTTGTGCCCGGCATTACCGCCATGGAGGCGTTTGGCCATACACCGGGCCATCTGATTTTCATGCTGGAGACCGGCGGACGCAAGCTTCTGCTGACGGCCGATACGGCGAATCAGTACGTGCTCTCGCTGCAGCGGCCAGACTGGCATGTGCGTTTCGACATGGACAAGGAGATGGCTGCTGCGACGCGCCGAGATGTTTTCGACATGGTTGCCGCCGAGCGTATTCCCTTCCTCGGCTATCACATGCCGTTTCCCGCTGTCGGCTATGTCGAAAAGGCCGGTGACGGCTATAAATTCATGCCGAAAACCTATCAGTTCAAGCTGTAGGGCAAGGCGGCGCAGAGGCGCTGCCGTCAAAACCTGCCCGATCCGGAGTGCGCATTTCGGATTGGGTATTTCCAACACGTCATCTTCGTGTTACGAGCACTCGCCAACTTCCAGACTTATCTGCAAGGGACCGGACGGGACATTAACCGCCCGGCCATTTCGTATTTGAAAAAGGAAATTGGCCATGGCTCAGATTATTCAGGCCGCTACCGGCATGCAGGCGCTCACCTTCGATGATGTGCTGTTGCAACCCGGACATTCAGAGGTAATGCCGGGACAGGTTGATGTCTCGACCACGATTGCCCGCGACATTCACCTCAACCTGCCGATCCTGTCTTCCGCAATGGACACGGTCACCGAGGCCCGGCTTGCAATCGCCATGGCGCAGGCCGGTGGCATTGGTGTTATCCACCGCAACCTGACCCCGCACGAACAGGCCGAGCAGGTTCGCCAGGTCAAGAAATTCGAAAGCGGCATGGTGGTCAATCCGGTCACCATCGGCCCCGATGCTACGCTTGCCGAGGCGCTGGCGCTGATGAAGTCGCATCACATCTCCGGCATTCCGGTTGTCGAGCAGGGCACCAGCGACGGCACGACATCTGGTCGGCTTGTCGGTATCCTGACAAACCGCGATGTCCGCTTCGCCTCCAATCCCGAGCAGCGCATCTACGAACTGATGACCCGGGAAAACCTGATTACCGTGCGCGAGACGGTCGATCAGCACGAAGCCAAACGGCTTCTCCATCATCACCGCATCGAAAAGCTTCTGGTGGTGGATAACCGCGGTCATTGCGTCGGGCTCATCACCGTCAAGGATATCGAGAAATCGCAGCTGAACCCGAACGCCTCGAAAGATGCGCAGGGGCGCCTTCGCGCCGCCGCCGCCATCTCTGTCGGTGATGACGGTTTCCAGCGTGCAGAGATGCTGGTTGATGCCGGTGTCGACATGATCGTGATTGATACCGCTCACGGCCATTCGCAGAAGGTTCTGGATGCCGTCGGCCGGGTGAAGACCTTGTCGAATTCGGTACGGATCATGGCCGGCAATGTTGCCACCAAGGATGGCACCAAAGCGCTGATTGACGTTGGCGCCGATGCAGTCAAGGTCGGCATCGGCCCGGGTTCGATCTGCACTACCCGCATTGTGGCTGGTGTTGGCGTGCCCCAGCTTGCCGCCGTCATGGCGGCGGCCGAGGCCGCCCGCGATGCCGGCATTCCGGTGATCGCCGATGGCGGCATCAAATTCTCCGGCGACATGGCCAAGGCGATTGCCGCAGGCGCTTCCGCCGTCATGGTCGGATCGCTTCTGGCGGGAACCGATGAAAGCCCCGGTGAGGTGTTCCTGTTCCAGGGACGCTCGTTCAAGGCCTATCGCGGCATGGGCTCGGTCGGCGCCATGGCGCGCGGCTCGGCGGATCGCTATTTCCAGGCGGAAGTGCGCGACACGCTGAAGCTTGTTCCCGAAGGGATCGAAGGCCAGGTGCCCTACAAGGGGCCGACCAGCGGCGTATTGCATCAACTCGCAGGCGGTCTTCGCGCTGCCATGGGCTATGTCGGTGGCAAGGATATCGCCGATTTTCAGGAAAAGGCCACCTTCGTGCAAATTTCCAATGCTGGCTTTCGTGAAAGCCACGCTCATGACGTGACGATCACCCGCGAAAGCCCGAACTATCCAGGCGGCGGCGCGTGAACACGTCTCAAAGACAGGTTGCCTGGGGCATTCTTGGCCCCGGCACCATCGCCCACAACTTCGCCGTCGGCCTCGCCGAAACCCCGGTGGCGAAGCTTCTGGCCGTTGGTGGCCGCACCCCGGACCGGCTCGCCGCCTTTGGCGAACGCCATGGCGTCGAGCGTCTATACGGCTCCTATGAAGAACTGGTCGCCGACCCGGATCTCGACGTGATCTATATCGCAACCCCGCATTCGTTTCATCTTGCCCATGGGCTGCTGGCGATCGAGGCTGGCAAGGGCCTGATGGTCGAAAAACCGGCAGGGCTCGGGGCCGGTGATGTTGAAGCGCTCGTGGAAGCAGCCCGCAAGGCGGATGTGTTCTTCATGGAGGCCTACAAGTGCCGGTGCCATCCGCAGACGGAGCGGCTTGCCGAACTGTTAGGCGAGGGCGCAATCGGACGGCTTGAGCATATCGAGGCGCGCAATGGCGGGATGCTGGAGCGCGATCCGGCATCGCGGCTGTTCGATCCCGCGCTTGGTGGTGGCGGCATTCTCGATATCGGCTGCTACCCGGTCACAACCGTCCGACTGATTGCCGGCGTTGCCAAAGGCCTTCCCTACGCCGAGCCGGTTACGCTTGAAGCCTCCGGCGAGATCGGACCGACGGGTGTGGATGAGATCGCCTTTGCGGAGCTTGATTTCGGCGATGGCCTGACTGCAAGCATCGCCTGTGCCTTGCGCCGGGAGATCGAGGACACGCTGGTGCTGACGGGGAGCAAGGGAACCATCCGGTTACCCGTTCCGTGGCGTCCGGGCCGCAATGCCGGACCTTCCGATGCCCGGATCGTGATCGAAAAAGACGACGGGGTGCGAGAGGAATGGCTGCGCGACCCGCGCCAGCTTTTCGCCTTCGAGGCAGAGGTGGCGACGCAGGCTATTCTGGAGGGGCTTAAAACGCCGCGCTGGCCGGCGATGACGGCTGAGGAAAGCATTCTGAACGCCCGGGTCATCGACCGCTGGCGAGACGGTATGGGCCTCCCGGTTCTCTCCAGCGTTCGCTCGATCTGATGTTTCCGCCGCGCCGGCATCCCAGGCGCGGCGGTCATTCAATTCAGCTCTGGGTTTGCGACTGGCTCTGGCTGGCAACGGAAAGTTTGACGGCCAGCGTTTCCTTGCCGCCGCCAATGGTCATGCCGGAAACGGGGGCCGCATCCTTGTAGTCGAGGCCACAGGCAACTCGAACATAGCGCTCGTCCGGGCAGACCTTGTTGGCGGCGTCGAAACCGACCCAGCCGAGACCTTCCAGATAACACTCCGCCCAGGCATGGCTTGCCGTCTGGTTCTCCAGGTCCGGCATGAATAGATAGCCGGAGATGTAGCGCGCCGGGACTTTCATCATGCGCGCGCAGGCAATGACAATATGGGCATAGTCCTGGCACACACCGGATTTCGCCTCCAATGCCTCGCCCGCCGTCGTCGTGACATTGGTGGTGCCGGGCTTGAAAGACATGGTCTTGTAAAGCCGTTCCATCAGATCGTGGAGTTTGGCGAGGTTGGAGTCGCCTTCCAGCCTGCCAACCATTTGCTCAATGGCCTTGTCCGGCGTCGTCAGTGGGGTCTGGCGCAGGAACAGCCATAGCGGGATATCCGGTGATGCCGGGCCGAAAATGCCATCGGTGTCGCGGGTCTCCACGGTGCCGGCAGCAATCAGCCGCACTGTCGGGTGCTCGCCATCGACGGAGACAAGACGGACATGGTTTTCGTACTGGTCGGTATAGGAGACCTCGCTCTTGGCGCCTTCAATGGTCACCGCCCAGTCACGGATCGTCTGGCCTGCGCTGTCGACAGGTGTCAGCCTCAGACGCTGCAGCGAGAACTGAACCGGTGTTTCGTAGCGGTATTCAGTCACATGGTTGATGTTCAAAAGCATCGCGTTTGTCCCTTCACGCTTTTACGCATCATACGTAAAAGCGATACCCCTCGCTGATTTGCTGGCTGAGCTTGTTGTTGCGGCTGACGAAGTCCTCGAGGAACTGGTGCAGGCCGTTGTCCATGACTGTCTTGATCTTCTGGCTTCGAAGCGTGGAGCGGATGGCATGGGCGGTATCGTGCGCCTCCAGCCGCTCACCGTAGTCGGCCGCCAGATAATCGAGATTGAGCACGATCTTTTCGTAGGAATAGGCAAGCGAACGCGGCAATTGCACGTCGAGGATCAGGAAGTCCGCGATCAGGCTCGGCTTGTATTCACCATTGTGCACCCATCCATAGGCACGGTGGGCCGAAACCGAACGCAGGATCGATTCCCACTGCAGATTGTCGAGTGAAGTGCCGACGTGGTGCACCGAAGGCAGCAGCACGTAATATTTTACGTCGAGAATGCGGCTGGTGTTGTCCGCGCGTTCGATGAAGGTGCCGATATGGGCGAAATTGTAGATCTCGTTTCTGAGCATCGAGCCATGGAACGTGCCGCGGATCAGCGCCGTCTTGTGCTTGACCATGTCGATCGCCTTGGGCAGGTCCGCCGGCCTCAGCTTGGCCGAGAGCAGGCTGCGGCTATCGATCCAGCATTCATTGGTGGCTTCCCATGTTTCCCTTGTCAGTGCGGTGCGCACCAGACGGGCATTGTTGCGCCCGGCGTCGATACAGGAAACGACACTTGAGGGATTGCGACGGTCTCGTAGCAGGAAGTCGATGGCGTCCTCGGCCGTCAGCTTGTCGTGGACCTCGAAATAGGCCTCCTGAACGCCAGCGCTTTGCAGGATGCCGTCCCAGTCGTCGGCGCCGTTGGAGCGTGTCAGCGCCACGCGCTGGCCGGCGTCGATCAGGCGGGCGATATTCTCTGCCCGCTCGAAATAGCGGAACATCCAGAACAGGCCGTTTGCGGTTTTTCCAAGCATGATCAGTCCTCCAGCACCCAGGTATCCTTGGTTCCGCCGCCCTGGCTGGAATTAACCACCAGGGAGCCTTCCTTCAACGCAACGCGGGTCAGCCCGCCGGGCATGATCCGCACACGGTCGGAGACCAGAACATAGGGCCGGAGGTCGACATGGCGCGGCGCGATGCCCTTCTTGACGAGGATCGGAACGGTGGAGAGTGAAAGGGTCGGCTGGGCGATGTAGTTTGCCGGCCGCGCCCTGAGCTTGGCGGCGAAATCTTCCAGTTCCCTTTTATTGGCTGCCGGGCCGACCAGCATGCCGTAACCGCCGGAGCCGTGGACTTCCTTGACCACCAGATCGGCAAGGTTGTCGAGCACGTAGGCAAGGCTTTCCGGCTCCGAACAGCGCCAGGTCGGCACGTTTTCCAGAAGTGGTTTCTGGCCGGTGTAGAATTCCACGATTTCCGGCATGTAGGAATAGATCGCCTTGTCGTCTGCAATCCCGGTGCCCGGTGCATTGGCGATGGTGACATGGCCGGCGCGGTAGACATCCATGATGCCGGGAACACCCAGCGCTGAATCCGGGCGGAAGGTCAGCGGATCGAGAAAATCATCATCGACGCGGCGGTAGATGACGTCGATCGCCTCATAGCCGCGGGTGGTGCGCATCTTCACCTTGCCGTCAATCACACGCAGGTCCTGCCCCTCGACCAGTTCCACACCCATCATGTCGGCGAGGAAGGAGTGTTCGTAATAGGCAGAATTGTAGATGCCGGGCGTCAGCACGCCAACGCGCGGCCTCGTGCCGGAAAAGCCGGGAGGTGCAAGTGTCGCAAGGCTCTGGCGCAGAAGCTGGGGGTAGTCTTCAACGCGGCGCACACGGTTCTTGTAAAACAACTCGGGAAACATCTGCATCATGGTTTCCCGGTTTTCCAGCATGTAGCTGACACCCGAGGGCGTGCGTGCATTGTCTTCGAGCACGTAGAACTGGTCTTCGCCGGTGCGCACGATGTCGGTGCCGACAATGTGGGTATAAACACCCCCGGGCGGCTCAAACCCGATCATCTCAGGCAGGAAGGCATCGTTTTCCTCGATCAGACGGCGCGGCACCCGACCGGCCTTGATGATCTCCTGCTTGTGGTAGATGTCTTTCAGGAACGCATTGAGTGCGATCACGCGCTGCTCGATGCCGGCGGCGAGCTTGCGCCATTCCTTGCCAGCGATAATGCGCGGAACGATGTCGAAGGGGATCAGCTTTTCCGAACTGTCGGCGTGGCCATAGACGGCGAAGGTGATACCGGTCTTGCGAAAGATGTTCTCCGCATCGCGCGACTTCGCGATCAGTGAGGCAGGATTCTGCTGGCTATACCAGTCATTATAGTCTTTGTAAGGGTCGCGCGGCTGGTTGTCCGCAGTCATCATTTCATCGAATGGCAAAGCGTTCATCCCCCGATTGTTATCATCGCATATCAATACAACATCATTCGTAATGCAAGGACCATGCCTTCCTGCAAATGTCGGTAATTGCGTGTCCTTTCAGGATTAACGCGCTGAAAATCAGGCAGTTCCCTTCAAAAAGCGCCGAATAAATGAGCATGCAGCCGATGGCTGCAACGATATTTCTGCCTGATGTACTATTGGTCAGATTTTTGGCAGCCATGGGGTGGTGGAGCGGCGCACATGATCTGCGGACATTTTCTGGCCTAGGGTCAGGTCGATCAGCAGGTCTCGGGAAGGCCCGATCCTGACAATCGCGATCGGAAATCTGGTCTTCTTCTTGTCCAATAGTAAACGTCCGGGGGGCAGGATACCAAGAGCGTGGTCTGGAATAATCAACTTGGCGTGAATTACGCCATCAACAAAGAAAACGTCGACGTCATTTGCGTCCCGCTTCCCGTCATTGCCCGCAACGGCGACTAGTGGAATGAACTTGACATCTAAGTCCCGTTTCAGCGACCTCGTCCATCAAATGTCAAATTCTAAAAGTTCACTAGAAAATATATACTTTCTAGTGGTCACTATGATTCCAACATTTGCTGATGAGATCGCAACGAGGGGAGCCAAATGTTGTAATCGGACCACTAGACACACTGCGATGTCAGGCAAAAAAAGGCCCCGCCGACATTGCCGGCGGGGCCTTCGCATTCAGGGTTGCAAAGAAAAATCAGGCGCTCTGGCGGCGATCACCTTGGCGCGGACGCTGGCGGCGCGGGCGTGATTTTGCCGGACCGTTGCGGTTTGCACCGTCACGGGCCTCACCTGCATGGCGCGGTGCGCCATTATTGCCGGACGGGCGTGCACGACGGGCGGGCTTGCCGGACGGGTTGCCGCCGCGACCACGACCGCCGCCATTGCGTGCAGGGCGGTCAGCATGGGCATGGGGCTCGCCGGATGCGACTGCGATATCGATGCCGGTCAGGCGCTGGATGTCGCGCAGAAGGCCGGATTCCTCAGGCGTACAGAATGCAACGGCCTTGCCATCCTTGCCGGCGCGCGCAGTGCGACCGATACGGTGGACATAGGCATCCGCCACTTCCGGCAGGTCGTAATTATAGACATGGGTGACGCCGGGAACATCGATGCCGCGCGCTGCAACATCGGTCGCGACCAGAACGTTGATTTCACCGGTCTTGAAGGATTTGAGCGCGCGCTCACGCTGGCCCTGGCTCTTGTTGCCATGGATCGATGCCGTGGCAAAGCCGCGACTTTCGAGATGCTTCATCAACTTCTCTGCGCCATGCTTGGTGCGCAGGAACACAATGGCGCGGCCTTCCGGGTGGCTGGTCAGCTCCTTGCGCAGAAGTTCGACCTTGTCGGCCTTTCCGGCAACGAAATGGACAGCCTGATCAACCTTGTCTGCGGTCTTGCCGGGGGCCGAAACCTCGACGCGTTCCGGGTTGGTGAGGAAGTTCCGGGAAAGATCGGCAATCGATTTCGGCATGGTTGCCGAAAACAGCATGGTCTGGCGCTGATCGGGGACCAGCGAGGAGATTTTCTTCAGGTCGTGGATAAAGCCGAGGTCCAGCATCTGGTCGGCTTCGTCAAGCACGAGAAAGCGCACCGCGTCGAGCCGCAATGCTCGGCGGTCAAGAAGGTCGAGCAGGCGGCCGGGCGTTGCCACCAGAATATCGGTGCCGCCGGACAACTGATGCTGCTGGCGGTTGATCGACGCGCCGCCGACAACAATGTTGACCTTCAGCGGTGTTTTGCGCGCGAAAACCCTGAGGTTTTCAGCGATCTGGTTCACCAGTTCGCGGGTCGGCGCGAGGATCAGCGTCTTGACGGCCTTGGGATCGGGTTTTTTGCCGTTCTGCAGCAGCATGTCGATGAGCGGAAGGCCGAAAGCGGCCGTCTTGCCGGTGCCGGTCTGGGCGAGGCCCATCACGTCACGGCCAGCAAGCACAAGCGGGATCGCCTTTTCCTGGATTGGTGTCGGCGTCTCGTAGCCTTCGCTGCCGATACGGGACACGATCTGGGCGGAGAGGCCGAGTGCGGAAAAATCTGTCAATTCAATAGCGCCTTTCAAGGCATGCCGAAAGACCACCGTAGCCGCGCCATCATGGCACAAGCCGGTGTTTTCGGTTTCAAGAACCCCGCGTGAAGTGGGAACTTTTGGGTGGAAAATGCCTTCCGCGCGCCGGGTGGGAAACCCGGACTTCTGTCGGACGCTTGACCTGTACGCGCCGCGACCCTTCGGATCATCTTGCGGCAGGCATGCTCACGCGGCATGCAAACAGGTGGAAAGCCTGACCGCTACATGAGGCGCGGACTTGCAAAAGTCAAGCAACAAGTTGGTTCTCGTCCGATTTCGTTGTTCATTCGGGTCGCTGTCCGGCAAGCATTTCCCGCTTCTCCCCGAAGCCCGGCTGGCGCGTGACAGAAAAGCCGGCGGCCTGAAGGTTTCGGCGAACATAGCCCGCTGCTGTGTAGGTGCCGAAAGTTCCGCCAGGAAGGGTATGGTCGAAGACCGCCTGCATCAGTTCCGCCGACCACATTTCGGGATTGCGCGATGGTGCGAAGCCATCCAGAAACCACGCATCGAAGCGCCGGTCTGAAGGGGGCAGGCTCTCCAGCGCATCGCCGCAGAACACCATCAGCCGCGTCTGGCGGTCGATGTCTATTGTCACGATGCCTTGCGGTTTGTCCGGCCACAAGGCGGTGAGGGCATCGCGCTCTTCGGCAATCTCGGGCCATCGCGCAAGCGCGCGTGCAATCTCGGACGCCGCCATCGGAAACAGCTCGAAGGATGTGAAGGTCAGCCTTGCATGCGGCCGTCGAGCCGCTTTCCAGCGCCGATAGGTTTCGCAGAAATTCAGCCCCGTGCCGAAGCCGAGTTCTCCGATGGCAAACGACCCGCCTGCCTGCCAGCGTTCGATCAGCCGGTTGGCGGCGATGAACACATGGCCGCATTCTGCGCGTCCGTCGGCGCTCGAAAAGAAGTGATCCTGAAAGGCTTCGGAAAACGGCCTGTCGTTTTCGTGCCAGACAAGCGTCTCCACGCCGGTTTTGCTTGCATCAGCTTCATGTTTGTGGTCCGCATCGCCCATGATGAATGGCGATAATGCGAATGGACCTCCCCGTCAAACTTCTGCTGCTGATCTTGTGATCATCGGCGGTGGAATTATGGGGCTTTGGGCGGCCTATCATGCCGAAAAGGCAGGGATAGAAACGCTTCTGATCGACCGTGCGGCACCCGGTAGCGGCACCAGCAACGGGCTGCTGGGCGCGCTGATGGCCTATATGCCCGACCTGTGGGACGCCAAGAAGCAATTCCAGTTCGAAGCGCTGGTGGCGCTGGAGGACCAGATTCGCCAGTTGGAGGACGAAACCGGACTTGCCACGGGCTATCGCCGGGCGGGGCGCATCATGCCGCTCTACCATGACCGGCAGGTTCAAACCGCGCGTCTGCGCGAAGGGGAAGCAGCCCGGAACTGGCGCGTCGGCGAGCGCCGCTTTGACTGGACTGTGGTTGATGTGCCGCCGCATCCGGGCTGGCCGCAGCGAGATGACAAGGCGCTCGCCTACGTCCATGAGACACTCGCCGCGCATGTGTTTCCGCGCGGCGTCGTGGCTGCGCTGACCGCCTTTGTTCAAAGCGCCCATCATGTGCGCATCGTGCAGGCCGGCGTTGTCGGTATCGAGGCAGCGTCGCACAGCGTCAGGCTTGATGATGACGGGCGCATTGGCTTCGGTAAGGTCATTGTTGCGGCGGGCGTCGAAGCTTTCCGGCTGCTTCAACCGCTCTGGGCGCCCGACGGCCAGCCGCTCGGACGTCCGGTCAAGGGACAGGCCGCGCTACTACAGGCGGATTGCGATCCCACCCTGCCGGTGCTGTTTGACAATGGCCTGTATGTGATCGCGCATCCCGGCGGAAGGGTTGCCGTCGGCTCTACATCCGAGGATGAATTCGAGCAGCCCTTTTCGACCGACGACCGCCTGGAAACGCTGATCGCTGCGGCGCGCCGGGCGGTTCCGGCGCTCAGGGGTGCATCTGTGATCGAGCGTTGGGCGGGGCTCCGGCCGCGTGGCGTCCATCGCGAGCCGATGATCGGAGCGCTTCAACATATTCCCGACGTGATCGCGCTTGGCGGCGGCTTCAAGACGAGCTTCGGTATTGCCAACCGGCTTGGCGCGCATGCTATCGGCCTTGTCAGCGGCAATGCCCTTTCGCAGTCGGACTTGCCCGATATTTATAACCTTGAGATTTACTTGCGTCGCGCCAATAAAAATACGGAATAAGCCAGTAATAGCGGCAGATTCGTCGTATCAGTGTCACCGGAATCATTTATCTGAAGGCATGTTCAGCCGCCTTTTGATGCGTGACCACGATGCCTGCCGACCTGCAAAGATATGCCATCTGCTTTACACCCGCGCCGCACGAGGCGCTTGGCATTGTCGGTGCCAACTGGGTCGGGCGCAACGCCTTTTCCGATGCACCGCTCGAGCCGCCGATGATTGGCGGTCTTTCGCTGGCGGAAACCTCTTTTCATACTGCATTGCCGCGCCGTTACGGGTTTCACGGCATGCTGAAATCGCCGTTTCATCTTGCTGACGGGGTGAGCGAGGCGATGTTGCTCTCCGCGCTGATGCACTTTGCCACCCGCTGGTCGCCGTTCTGGCTGCCGCGCCTTGAGATCGTGCGCCGCCGCGAGATTCTGGCCTTTGCGCCGGCAGTGGCGGTACCGGCGCTTGATGAGCTGGCAGCAGCCGTGGTTTCTGAGTTTGATGCCTTCCGCGCGCCTCTGAGTGAGGCGGAGCTGGAGCGGCGCGATACGGGATTGCTGTCTCCGGTTCAGTTTTCTAACCTTCACCGCTGGGGCGAGCCGGATGTGATGGCGGCATTTTCGTTCCATTTGCCACTGACCGGTCCGCTTAATCCGCGCGAGATGGACCGCATGGAACGTGCAGTTTCAGAGTTCTTCGGTCCGATCCTGCAGGAGCCTGTTGAGTTCGAAAATATCGCGCTGTTTGTTGAGGAGGAGCCGGGCGCGCCTTTCTGCGTGCATTCGCTCCACCCCATGGGCGCGCTGCCGGCACGCAAGACCGCCTGATACACTTGATTTCTGTGGCATTTATGCCTTTTCTCTTTCGGCATCGAAGCTGGTGGGGTACCCTCGGCCAATACTGAAAATGAGGCAGGAATGAACGCTGAGACGAGCGGATATCCGCGAGAACTAGTTGGCTATGGGCGCAATACGCCCGATCCGAAATGGCCTGGGGATGCCCGCATCGCGGTGCAATTCGTCATCAACTACGAAGAGGGCGGAGAATCCTGTATTCTCGACGGTGATCCTGCATCGGAACGCCTGCTGTCGGAAATTGTCGGTGCCGAAGCCTGGCCCGGCCAGCGCAATCTCAATATGGAATCGCTCTACGAATACGGGTCGCGGGCCGGCTTCTGGCGGCTCTGGCGTGTTTTTACCGGCCTGAAAATTCCAGCCACCGTCTACGGTGTCACCCGCGCCATGGAGCGGAATCCGGAGGCCGTTGCCGCAATGAAGGAGGCGGGCTGGGAAATTGCCAGCCATGGCCTGCGCTGGCTTGAATACAAGGATTTCGATATCGAGGCCGAACGCGCCCATATCCGTGAGGCTGTGCGTCTGCATACGGAATTGACCGGCGAACGGCCCCACGGGTTTTATCAGGGCAAACCTTCGATCAACACGCTGGATTTGGTGATGGAGGAAGGCGGCTTCCTTTATTCTTCCGACAGCTACGCCGATGATCTGCCCTATTGGGTGCGCACGCCTGAGGGTAAGCCGTTCCTGCGCATTCCCTATACGCTCGACAATAACGACATGCGCTTTGCCAGCGCGCAGGGTTTCAATTCCGGCGAGCAGTTCTTCACCTATCTCAAGGATGCCTTTGACATGCTTTATGCCGAAGGCCGCGAGGGCGCCCCGAAAATGATGTCGGTGGGGCTTCACTGCCGTCTGGTCGGCAAGCCGGGCCGGGCGACGGCGCTGAAGCGGTTCCTGGAATATGTGCAGACCCATGACAAGGTCTGGATCCCCCGGCGCGTCGAGATCGCCCGCCACTGGTACGAACATCATTTGCCGAAGGAAGATGCCTCATGATTTCACGCGCGGATTTTGTCAGCCGGTTCGGTGGCGTTTTCGAATATTCTCCGTTTATTGCCGAACGTGCCTATGACCAGGGTCTTGTAACCGAGCCGCTGACGGCCGGAGGCGTGCATGACGCGCTGTGCACGGTCTTTCGTGCGTCAAGTCGGGAGGAACGGCTCGGTGTGTTGCGGGAGCATCCGGATCTTGCCGGAAAGCTTGCCGTCTCCGGGGAGCTGACGGAGGAAAGCCGCCGCGAGCAGGCCGGCGCCGGGCTTGATCGCCTCTCCCCGGACGAGCATGCGGAGTTTACGGAACTCAATTCCGCCTATATAGAGAAGTTCCAATTTCCTTTCATTATTGCAGTCAGCGGGCTCAATAAGGACGATATTCTCGCCGCCTTCAAACGCAGGATCGAAAATTCCGCCGATGAAGAACTGGCTACAGCCTCTCTTCAGGTCGAGAAGATCGCCGGGTTCCGGCTGCAATCCCTTCTCGCGGAGTAATTGATGTCCGACCAAGAAACGAGTGTGGCTCTGCCCGATTTTGCCGTGGGTGCGATCAATCTCGCCTCGGCCCGGCTTGGCGCACGCGCGCTTTATGCCACAGACCAGTTTTTCGCGCCGCTGGCGCGCATGCTGAAAGATGATTCCCCTGTTTTCCTGCCCGGCGAGTATGACGAGCACGGCAAATGGATGGATGGCTGGGAAAGCCGCCGAAAGCGCGTGCCGGGCCATGACTGGGCAATCATTCGGCTTGCCATGCCGGGGCGTATTCGCGGTTTCGATGTTGATACCACGCATTTTACCGGCAATTATCCGCCGCAGTGCTCGATCGAAGGCTGCTTCATGGAGAGTGGCGAGCCCGACGAGAGCACGGACTGGCAGGACGTTCTCGCCAAGTGCGATCTCGGTCCTGACAGCCATCACTATTTCGAGATGGAGCAGGAGACCCGCCAGAAGGTGTTCACCCATCTCAGGGTCCATATCTATCCCGATGGTGGCATTGCCCGGCTTAGGGCCTATGGTTCAGCCTATTTCAACTGGGACAAGGTCGGGAAGGGCGAAGAGGTCGATCTCGCCTATATTTTCGGCGGCACCCATGCTCTGCACTGGTCGGATGCTCATTATGGCCATCCCGACCGCACGCTGGCGCCCGGCCGCGGCATCAATATGGGCGATGGCTGGGAAACCGCCCGCAGGCGCGGGCCCGGCCATGACTGGATGATTCTCAAACTTGGCCATCCGGGCATCATCCGCCGCGTCGTCGTCGATACCGCCCATTTCAAGGGCAACTTCCCCGATACCTGCATGCTGCTCGGCGCCAACCTGCCGGACCAGAATGATGTCTTTACCCCGGAAGAGATCGCGGCTTCGGAAAACTGGGAGCCGATCCTGGATCAGACCAAAATGCAGGAAGATCATATTCATGAATTCTCCGGCGCGGCGGTCAAGAATATCGGGCCGGTGACCCATGTGCGACTGGCCATCTTCCCCGATGGCGGGGTCAGCCGCCTGCGCCTTTACGGAGTGAAAGGGTAAGATGAGCATCAGGCTGAATGTTGAAAAACTGACCCCGGAAGCATTCGCGCCCTTCGGCACGGTGATTGCGACTGATCCTGCAACGGCGAAGTCGATCAATAGCGGCACCACCACGCGGTTTCATGCCCTGGCCCGGTGCGAAGCACATGGCACCGATGCCGAGGTGATCATCAGCATCTTCCGCGGGCTGCCGCGCCGGTTTCCCCATCAGATTGACATGATGGAGCGACATCCGCTGGGCAGCCAGAGTTTCTCGCCGCTTTCCGATAAGCCTTTCCTGGTCGTTGTTGCCGAAGATCACGGCGGCACGCCGGCAAAGCCTCGGGTTTTCATAGCCGAGAACGGGCAGGGGGTGAACTACCGCGCCAATGTCTGGCATCATCCGCTGATGGCGCTGGGCGAAACCAGCGATTTTCTGGTTGTCGACCGGGCCGGTCCCGGCGACAATCTGGAGGAATATGACTATCCCGCGCTTTTCACCATAGAGGAGACTGACCTTTGACCGGCCTGACCACACATGTTCTTGACACAGCCCTCGGCCAGCCTGCTTCTGAAATGAAGATCGACCTCTACCGCCTGAACGGTCCGGAGCGGGTCTTTATCAAGACGGTTTACACCAATGATGACGGGCGCATTGATGGCGGTCCGATGATCACTTCGGACGACATGGCTGTCGGACAGTATGAACTGGTGTTTCATGTTGGCGATTATCTGCGCCGCAGCGGCGCTGCGCTTACCGAACCGGCCTTTCTCGAAGATATTCCGCTGCGTTTCTCGATTGCCGATGTGACGGCGCATTACCATGTGCCGCTGCTCGTTTCCGCCCACGCCTATTCGACCTATCGCGGAAGCTGACCCGATGAAGATTGCAGCACTCGCCGATATCCATGGCAATATCGATGCGCTGGAGGCGGTGCTGGCCGATCTTGAGCGCCACAGGCCCGATACGATTGTCAATCTTGGCGATAGCCTGTCCTCACCGCTTGCCGCCGGCGAAACGGCCGAGCGCCTTTTGCCGCTTTCACTGCCGACGGTGCGTGGCAATCACGACCGGGCTCTGGTCGACCGGCCGGAAGCCGACATGGGCGACTGGGAAGCGCCCGCATTCCGGGAGCTTTCCGGGGCGCATCTGCAGTGGATCCGCGATATGCCAAGCGCGCTGGTGGTCGAGGGCGAGGTTTATATGTGCCACGCCACCCCGCAAAATGACGATGTGATGTGGACTGAGGAGCTGCTGCCCTCGGGCCATTTTACGTTGAAAAGCCAGTCTGAAATCGAGGTGCTGGCGGAGGGGATTTCCTATCCGCTGATCCTGTGCGGTCATTCGCATACGCCGCGCACCGTAATGCTGTCCGGTGAACGTATCCTGGTCAATCCGGGCTCTGTGGGATGTCCCGGTTTTTCCTATAACGTGCCGTTTGATCACAAGCTGGAGATGGCAAACCCGTTCGCGTCTTATGCCATTATCGAGAAGACCGAGGCAGGCTGGCAGCCGACTTTTCATCAGGTCCGCTACGATAGCAGTCGCATGGTCAAAATCGCCCGCGACGGCGGCTATGATGAATGGGCGAATGTCATTGCAACGGGGCGGGTGGGGTGAGCGCTGTCGCGCTCAAAACCCGATCTTCGCAATGATATTGCGGTCGATATCTTCGATATCGCGCTTGCCGCAAAGCGCCATAGTCACATCGAGCTCCTTGCGGATGATGTCGAGGGAGGCTTTGACGCCCTTCTTTCCCATCGCGCCCAGACCATAGAGATAAGGCCTACCGATATAGGTGCCCTTGGCGCCAAGTGCGCGCGCCTTCAGCACGTCCTGGCCCGAGCGGATGCCGCCATCCATGTGGATTTCGATGTCGCCTTGCACTGCGTCGACGATTTCCGGCAGAACCGAAATCGAGGAACGGGCGCCGTCGAGCTGACGACCGCCATGGTTGGAAACGATAACGGCGTCGGCGCCGGTCTTTGCCGCCATTTTCGCGTCCTCGGCATCGAGCACGCCCTTGAGGATCAGCGGGCCGCCCCATCGCTCCTTGATCCAGTCGACATCGGCCCATGAAAGCTTCGGATCGAACTGTTCGGCTGTCCAAACGGCGAGTGAGGAAAGGTCCGAGGAAGCCGGCGCGTGGCCGACGATGTTGCGAAAGCTGCGGCGCTTGGTCCTCAGCATTTCCAGCGCCCAGAATGGCCGTGTGCCCACCTGCCAGACATGCTTCGGCGTGAATTTCGGTGGTGTCGAAAGTCCGTTGACGAGGTCCTTGTGGCGCTGGCCGAGGATCTGCAGGTCCAGCGTCAGCACCAGCGCTCCGCAGCCGGCAGCTTTGGCGCGGTCAATGAGGTCGCCGACGAAACCGCGATCCTTCATCACGTAGAGCTGGAACCAGAACGGTTCCTTGGTATGTTCGGCGACATCTTCGATCGAGCAGACGCTCATGGTCGAGAGCGTGAACGGGACGCCCGCTTCTTCAGCAGCCTGCGCCGCCAGGATTTCGCCATCGGCATGCTGCATGCCGCAAAGTCCGGTCGGGGCGAGGGCAACCGGCATCGAAACCTTGCGGCCGACCATCGTAGTTTCGAGCGAACGGTCGGTCATGTCGACCAGAACGCGCTGACGCAGGTTGATCTTGGCAAAATCCGCCTCGTTGGCGCGATAGGTGCCTTCCGTCCATGCGCCGCTGTCGGCATAGTCAAAAAACATCTTCGGCACGCGCCATTTCGCGCGTCGCTTCAGGTCGGCAATAGTCAGCGGCTCCGAAAACATGAGCTCCTCCTGCATCAAATATGAATGCTTTTATTACATATGGGTTGACGTATGCCAATCGGCTTTTGAGGTCGATGTCATAAACCGGATTTCAAAGGGCTGCCAGCCACATAGGTTTCCGCAACCGCCCTGTCGTCGCCCAATGTTTGTAACAGGAAAAGCTCTTCCGCAAGAGTGGAGACGGCATCCATCTTCAGCGCCATTGCGGGCGTGGCGCGGGCATCGAGCACCACGAGGTCGGCATCGCTGCAGGGGGCGAGCGTGCCGATCCGCTCAGAAAGCGAAAGCGCCTCGGCATTGCCAAGCGTCATGGCATGAAAGCTCTCAAGTGGGTTGAGACGTTCGCCGCGCAACTGCTGGATCTTGTAGGCCTCATCCATGGTCTTCAGCATGGAATAGCTGGTGCCGCCGCCGATATCGGTGGCGACCGCGATGCGCACAGGTTTGTCGCGGCGCTCATAGTCCTTGAACGGGAACAACCCCGAGCCGAGGAAGAGATTTGAGGTCGGGCAATGCACGGCCACCGCGCCGGTCTCGCTCAGAACATCGCGTTCACGCTCGGAAAGGTGGATCGCGTGGCCGAGTAGTGTCTTGTCGCCAAGCAGACCGTAGCGCGCATAGATATCGGTATAGTCTTTTGCTTCCGGGTAGAGTTCGAGCGCGCGCGCGATCTCGGCGGTGTTTTCGGAAAGATGCGTCTGGATATGGAGGTCGGGAAATTCCCGTGCCAGCGCCCCGGTCACGTCCATCTGCTCATGCGAGGAGGTGAGCGCGAAACGCGGGGAGATGACGACGTGATTGCGGCCCTTGCCATGCCATTCGGCAATCACCGTCCTGGTGTCGTCATAGGCAGATTGTGGCGTGTCGGTCAGCGCTTCCGGGGCGTTGCAGTCCATCAGCACCTTGCCGCCGAGCATCAGCATGTTGCGCTTGGAAGCCTCTGCGAAATAGGCGTCGGCCGAAGCCTTGTGCATCGAGCAATAGGCCACCGCCGTCGTCGTGCCGTGACGGATCATTTCGTCGAAGAAGGAAACCGCAATCCGCGCGCCATGGGCGGGATCGGCGAAACGCTGTTCCTCGACAAAGGTATAGGTGTTCAGCCATTCCAGCAGATTGCCGGCATAGGAGCCGATCACCTGCATCTGTGGAAAATGCAGATGGGTATCGATCAGCCCCGGCAGAATCAGATGCGGGCGGTGATCGACGATTTCGACACCCTCCGGGGCCCGCCCTTGCACCATATCGAACGGTCCGGACGCTAAAATGCGGCCCTCTGATATCAGCAGGCCGCCATCTTCCTCGTAAACAAAACTTTCCGTGTCCGAAATCGAACGGGGTCGGCGGTTGAAGCTTAGGAGCCGACCCCTCAAAATGCATGGTGGTGTCATTCAGTCTTCTTTCCGCTGGTGCTGGACTGGTACCAGGCCAGCAGTTTTTTCCGCTCGTCATCCGTCATACTGGTGACGTTGCCGGGCGGCATAGCATGGCTGCGGGCAGCCTGCAGATAGATCTGTCCGGCGCGCGCAGCAATTTCCGCATCGGTCTCGAAGCGGACATTGAGCGGCGGACGATGAATGCCTTCCCAGACCGGTTCGGCGGCATGGCACATGGAGCAGCGCGATGAGACGATCTCCTTTGCCGAGGCAAAATGCGGATCGTTCGAGAACTTCTCGAATGCTGGCGCAACCGCCATGTTCGGGTCCTCCGCCTTAAACAATTTGGGTGATGTCGAGAGCCACATCATCAGGATGAAGATGATCGCTGTCAAAAGCCATGTCCAGTTGGGCTGGCCCTTTCTGGCGTGCATGGTGTTGAAATAGTGCCGGATCGTGACGCCCATGAGGAACACCAATGCCGCGATCACCCAGTTGAAACTGGTGGCAAACGCCAGAGGATAGTGGTTCGAAAGCATGAAGAACAGCACCGGCAGCGTCAGGTAGTTGTTGTGCGTCGAGCGTTGCTTGGCTTCCTTGCCGAGTTTCGGATCCGGCGTTTTTCCGGCTTTCAGGTCGGCGACCACGATCTTCTGGTTCGGGATGATCACGAAAAACACATTGGCTGTCATGATCGTTGCGGTAAATGCGCCCATATGCAGGAAGGCGGCGCGGCCCGTAAACACATGCGTATAGCCCCAGGCCATCAGGATCAGCAGCACATAGAGCAGCAACATCAACCCGACCGTATGCTTGCCGAGCGGCGACTTGCACAGATAGTGATAAAACAGCCAGCCGATCGAAAGCGATGCGAGCGAGATCAGAATGGCCACCGTCGCGGACACGTCGAGAACGCTGCGGTTGACCAGAAACAGGTCGGCGCCGCCGTAATAGACCAGCACCAGCATCGCGAAGCCGGAAACCCAGGTGATGTAGGATTCCCATTTGAACCAGACCAGATGCTCGGGCATGCGCTCGGGCGCGACCATATATTTCTGGATATTATAGAAGCCGCCGCCGTGGACCTGCCACTCTTCGCCGGTCACACCTGCAGGCATGCCGGGACGCGCGACCAGCCCCAGATCCAGCGCAATGAAGTAGAAGGATGAACCGATCCAGGCGATTGCCGTGATGACATGCAGCCAGCGCACGGCAAATTGCGCCCACTCGTAGAAAATGGCCAGATCAAACATAAATTGTGCCCCCGATACTCAATCCGCCAGAATGATGCGAAATTTTGACGCGAAAAAAAGTGGCAGACTGCAATCTCTCTAAAATTATCGAAGTTTTTCAGTTCTTTGCCCGTTCGACGGGCACGCTGCCTGCTTTTGCGGCACAAATGACGTGGATAAGTTCGGATACAACCAGTGCGGCAATCACCGTTGGTCGCTTGTCGGCAACACCGGCGCCGATCGGCATGGTCAATCTGGAAAGTGCTGCTTCGCTGAGGCCCGCCTTGCGGGCGTAGCTGAAATAGGTTGCCCGCTTGGTCTGCGAGCCGATCATGCCGCAATAGGCAAGGTCATCGCGTTTCAGCGCTTCGGTTGCGATCAGGAAATCGAGCGCGTGATCATGGGTCAGGATGACCGCCGCGCTGCCGGCAGGCATGCGGGCGATCTCCGCTTCGGGCATGGGCGAAAGCCGAAGATTGACGGTCTCGGGCAGAGGCCCGGCCATTTCCGGCCGCGTCTCGATCAGGGTGATGTTGAAGGGGAGTGGGGCGAGCGCGTGCGCCAGTGCTGCACCGACATGGCCACCGCCGAAAATATAGATGCATGGGGCCGATGTCGCACTTTCGGTAAGCGATGACAGCAATGTCGCGACGGCCCCGTCATCGGCATGTTGAAAAGCAAGAACCGTGCGCCCGCCGCAGCATTGGCCAATCTCCGGCCCGAGTGGAATATCGAGCTGCAACGGTGCGTCATGCCCCTTGAGCAGACGGCGCGCGTGGTCGATGGCGATATATTCAAGCTGGCCGCCGCCGATGGTTCCGCATGTGGCGTCCTGCGAAACCGCCATAGCCGCGCCTTCCTCGCGCGGCGTGGAACCCCGGATTTCCGCCACTTTGACGATGATTGCGGGCTGGTGCTTGCTCAGAAAATGCCGGAATGTCGCGATTCTCGTCCATGGGCTTTTACGCCTTCCTCATCCGCTCCACGGCCATCAGCACGCGCTCCGGCGTTGCAGGCGCATCGAGTTTCGGGCAGACGCGGTAATCGGCAATGCTGGCAACGGCCATGGAGATCGCCTCCAGCGCCGAAATAGCCAGCATGAACGGCGGCTCTCCCACGGCCTTGGAACGGCCGATGGTCGGCTCGCGGTTTTCGGAAAAATCGGTTAGCTTGACATTGAAGATCTTCGGCCGGTCGGAGGCAAGCGGGATCTTGTAGGTCGAGGGCGCATGGGTTCTGAGCCGGCCCTTGTCGTCCCACCACAATTCCTCGGTCGTCAGCCAGCCAAGGCCCTGAACGAAACCGCCCTCAATCTGGCCAATATCAATGGCAGGGTTTAGCGAACGGCCGGCGTCGTGGAGGATATCGGTGCGGTCGAACATGTATTCGCCGGTCAGCGTATCGATAGAGACTTCGGTGCAGGCCGCGCCATAGGCGAAATAATAGAAAGGCCTGCCCCGGCCTGCCGCACGGTCCCAGTGGATCTTTGGCGTTTTATAAAAGCCTGCCGCGGAAAGTTGTACGCGGGCAAAATAGGCCGCCTTGATCAGATCCGGGAACGGCATTTCTTCCGCACCCACCCGCACCCGGTTCGGCAGGAATTCAACCTCCTCGGGCGCCACATTCCAGTTTTCGGCCGCAAACGCGACCAGCCGGTCGCGGATCTCTTTCGCACCGTTAAAGGCGGCCATGCCGTTGAGGTCGGTGCCGGATGAGGCTGCTGTGGCGGAGGTGTTCGGCACCTTGCCGGTGGTGGTTGCGGTGATCTTCACCCGGTCGAGATCGATCTGGAACACATCGGCGACGACCTGCGCGACCTTGATGTAGAGCCCCTGGCCCATCTCCGTGCCGCCGTGATTGAGCTGCACCGAGCCATCCTGATAGACATGGACGAGGGCGCCGGCCTGATTGAAGGCAGTCATGGTGAAGGAAATGCCGAATTTTACCGGCGTTAGCGCGATGCCCTTTTTGATGATCGGGCTGGTGTTGTTGAAATCGATGATCGCCTGTCGGCGCGCGCGGTAGTCGGTGGTCTTTTCCAGTTCCTCGACCACCGGCAGGATGATGTTGTCCTCGACCGTCTGGTGGTAGGGCGTTACATCCCGGCCGGAGCCGCTGGCCCCGTAGAAATTGGCCTTGCGGATATCGAGCGGGTCTTTCTGAAGCGCATAGGCGATCTCCTCGATGAACCGTTCGCCGGCCAGCATGCCCTGTGGTCCGCCGAAACCGCGATAGGCGGTGTTCGAGCAGGTGTGCGTTTTGAGCGGGCGCGAGACCATATGCACGTTCGGATAATAATAGGAGCTGTCGGCGTGAAACAGCGTGCGGTCTGTCACCGGGCCGGACAGGTCGGAGGAAAAGCCGCAGCGTGCTGCAAAGGTTGCGTCCACGCCCTCGATAACACCGTCATCGTCGAAACCGATATCGTAGAAGGCCACGAAATCATGGCGCTTGCCGGTGATCATCATGTCCTCGTCCCGGTCGGGGCGGACCTTGATGGCACGGTTCAGCTTCTTGGCCGCCAGCGCTGCAATTGCGGCAAAGCCGTTGCCCTGGGTCTCCTTGCCGCCAAAACCGCCGCCCATGCGCCGCTGATAGACGGTTACGGCGTTTGACGGAATGTCGAGCACATGGCCGACGATATGCTGGATTTCACTTGGATGCTGTGTCGAGGACCACACGGCGACTTCGTCGTCTTCGCCGGGAATGGCAAGCGCGATCTGGCTTTCCAGATAGAAATGCTCCTGCCCGCCGATCTCCATTTCGCCGGTGATCCGCCGGGGGGCGGACTTAATCGCGTTTTGCGCATCGCCACGCTTCAGCGTCATCGGGGTGATGACATTGGGCGCCTCATTGGCCAGTGCGTCGCGGACATTGGTCCAATAGGGCAGATCCTCATAGGTGATTTCTGCAAGCCGTGCTGCCGCGCGCGCCTGATGCCGGGTCTCGGCAATCACCGCGAACATGATCTGGCCGTGATATTCGACCTCTTCATTGGCAAACAGCGGCTCGTCATGATGGCCGCCAGAGGAGATGTCGTTGACGCCGGTCACGTCGCTTGCTGTCAGCACGGTCACCACGCCGGGCGCGTTTTCAACGGCGGACAGATCCATGGCGGTAACCCGCGCATGCGGACGGTCTGAGAGGCCAAGGCCGACATGCAAAAGGCCGGCGGGTTCGGGAATGTCATCAATGTATTCGGCGGTGCCGGCCACATGCTTGTGGGCGGAATCGTGCACGCGCGATTTGTGCATGCCGCCGGATATCTCGGCCTTGAGGGGGAGCGTGTCTTGGGTCTGCTTGTCCATCTCAGGCCTCCTCGCGCTCAAAGCGTGAAAGTTCCTGCGGGTTGCCACCGGTTTCCAGCAACAGACGGTTCAGCAGGTTTTTTCCGGCCAGCATCCTGTATGCGGCGGTTGCGCGCATATCGGTCATCGGCTGGTAATCGCTTTCCAGAGCCGCGCGAGCCGCTTCAACGGTTTCGCCGGTCCAGGGCTTACCGGCGAGAGCGGCCTCGACATGGCGCGCGCGCTTCGGGATACCCGCCATGCCGCCATAGGCGATGCGGATTTTTTCGACTGTGCCATCTGCTGCCAGTTGAAGACAGAACGCACCGCAGAGCGCCGAGATATCTTCCTCGCGGCGCTTGGAAACCTTGTAGACCGCATAATGCGCATCTGCCGCCGGTTTCGGCACGGTCAGGCTAAGGACGAATTCGCCCGGTTTTCTGTCCTGCTTTCCGTAGTCGAGGAAATAATCCTCAAGTGCAATGCTGCGGGTGCCGTTCGCCGATTGCAGCGTCAGTGTGGCGCCGAGCGCGATCAGTGCCGGCGGCGTGTCGCCGATCGGCGAACCATTGGCGACATTGCCGCCGATCGTGCCCATATTGCGCACCTGCTCGCCGCCGATCCTGTCGATCAGCCGGGCAAGGGCCGGGATCGATTTGGCAAGCGTCGGAAACGCTTCCGTGTAGGTGACGCCCGCACCGATGATGACGCTCTTCTCCGTCTCGGTGATGGTCTGCAGTTCTTCCAGATGGTTGATGAACACCATCGGGTTCAAAGCGCGCATCTGTTTTGTCACCCAAAGGCCGACATCGGTGGAACCGGCGACGATTGTGGCGTCGCGATATTCGCCGAGCGTTTCGGCAAGTGCTGAGGTGGAACCGGGAATGATCGCCCGGGCACTTTCATCGCCGACCACGATGGTCTCGTCGGTCTTCATCGCCGCAAGCCGGGCCATGATGGCGTCGCGTTCACGCGCAAGTGCATCGAAAACCGCATCGGGGCGCGTGGCGGATGCCTTTTCCGCAGCTTTGATGATCGGTTCATAGCCTGTGCAGCGACAGAGATTGCCCTGCAGCGCTTTTTCGATTGCCCGGCGCGACGGCTTTTCGTTTTCCATCCACAGCGCATAAAGCGACATCACGAAGCCCGGCGTGCAGAAGCCGCATTGCGAGCCATTCATGTCGACCATGGCCTGCTGGACGGGGTGCAGAGCGCCGTTCTTTGCGGCAAGGTGCTCAACGGTGACGACATGGGTGGCGTTCAGCGAGGCGGTGAAGCGGATGCAGGAATTGACCGTCTCGTAGACAAGACGACCGCGCGTCAACCGGCCAACCAGAACCGTGCAGGCACCGCAATCGCCCTCCGCGCAGCCTTCCTTGGAGCCGGTCAGGCGGCGGTTGATGCGCAGGAAGTCGAGCAGCGTCTCGGATGGCGACATCCTGTCGATCGCCACATCCCTGTCGTTCAAAACGAACCGTATCGTCATCAAAATTCCTTCAGAAAAAGTCCGTGGTCCGCGTTATTGCGCGGTCCAGCCGCCGTCAATCGAAATATGGGTGCCGGTGACCTGGCAGGCGTCGTCGCTGGCAAGGTAAAGCGCTGCGGCCGCGATCTGTTCGACGGTCACGAATTGCTTGGTCGGCTGGGCCGCGAGAAGAACATCGCTTTTGACCTGTTCTTCGCTCAGTCCGCGCGCCTTCGCCGTATCGGGGATCTGCTTTTCCACCAACGGCGTCAGCACGTAACCGGGACAGATCGCGTTGACGGTGATGCTGTCGCGGGCAAGCTCCAGCGCCACCGTCTTTGTCAGCCCCATCATGCCGTGCTTGGCCGCCACATAGGCGGATTTGAATGGCGAGGCGACAAGGCCGTGAGCCGAGACCAGATTGATGATCCGTCCATGGCCCGCCTTCTTCATCAGCGGCACCGCATGATGGATGGTATGGAACGAGCTGGTCAGGTTGATGGCGATGATCTGGTCCCACTTTTCCGGCGGAAAGTCCTCGATTGGGCTGACATGCTGGATACCGGCATTGTTGACGAGCACGTCGAGGCTGCCGAAGGTCCGTTCGGCGGTGGCGATCAGATCCGCGATTCTCGTCCGGCTTGGTCATGTCGGCGGGGTGATAGATCACAGATCCTTCGCCAAGGCTGCCGATCCGTTCGATGGCCTGGTTGATTGCCTCTTCCGCTCCGAACCCGTTGATGACCAGATTGTCACCGGCTTTCGCGAAGCCTTCGGCGATGCCGAGACCGATCCCGCTTGTGGAACCGGTCACCACTACAGTGCGCGTCATGATTTTCTGCCATTCCCGTTTTGTTGTTTGCCAGAAAGGTTATGCCCAAACCGGAAGCCATGCAATCGCCTGTAGGCAAGGGCAAGGTAAACAAATGCACCGGTCGAAGCGATTATGGCCCGCAGCTTTGAACGGGGTGTGAACACAGCGTTTCGCAAGTGGCAACGGCGGATCCCGTGACACGGGCGCTCGCCTGCTCCATATCAGGGGCGAGCAAAAATCAGCGTTTCCGGCGCGAAAGGACGAATTGATGGAACTGGGTGTATTCACATTTGCCGACGTCGACCCATCTGATGGCATCGATCGCGGACGCGAGGCAGAGCGGCGCATGAAGGATCTGATGGAGGAAATCAGGCTTGCCGACGCGGTTGGGCTCGACGTCTTCGGCGTCGGCGAGCATCACCGTGTCGATTATCTCGTCTCCTCACCGGCAACCGTGCTGGCAGGCGCTGCCACCACGACCAAAAATATCCGTCTGACGAGTGCGGTCTCGATCCTCTCCTCAGACGATCCGGTGCGGGTGTTTCAGCAGTTTGCCTCGGTCGATCTGCTGTCCTCCGGCCGTGCGGAAATCATGGCGGGGCGCGGCTCCTTCATCGAATCCTTCCCGCTGTTCGGCTATCCGCTGGAAGCCTATGATGAACTGTTCTCCGAAAAGCTCGAACTACTTTTGAAGATCCGCGAAAACGAGAAAGTCACCTGGTCAGGCAATACCCGCGCGCCGCTCGACAACCAGGCCATCTATCCGCGACCGGTGCAGAGCCCGCTGCCGGTGTGGATCGCCGCTGGCGGAACACCGCAATCGATGGCGCGGGCGGGCTTTCTCGGTCTGCCGCTGATCATCGCCATTCTCGGCGGCCAACCGCGCCGGTTTGCGCCATTGTTCGATATTCACCGCCAGGCGGGTCTGCAGGCCGGTCATGATCCGGCAAAGCTGAAACGCGGCATTTCCGTTCATGGTTTTCTGGCCGACACGGCTCAGGAGGCCGCCGATATCTTCTTTGAGCCACAAAAGGCCGTCATGGACCGGCTTGGGCGCGAACGCGGCTGGGGGCCGCAGGGCCGGGCGCAATTCGATGCCTCCATGGGGCCGGAAGGCGCGCTGTTCGTTGGCGGGCCGGAGGATCTGGCGCGCAAGATCGTGGCGCATCAGCGCATTTTCGGTCTCGATCGACTTATGATTCAGTTCGCTGTCGGGCTTGTGCCGCAAAAGGAAGTGTTGCATGCCATCGAGCTGTTCGGCACCAAGGTCAAGCCGATGGTGCATGAGATGCTTGCCGACGGCGAGCCGGTTTAAAGACGAAAGCTGCAGAAAGAGGGCCTGAATGATCATCACAACGGAAGAAGAACTCCAGGCCCTCAAGGAAATCGGTCGCATCTGCGCGAGTGCGATCGATGTGATGTCGAAGTCGCTCGAACCCGGGATCACCACGCTTGAGCTTGATCGAATCGGGCGCAAGTTTCTGGAAGACAACGGTGCGCAGTCCGCACCTGAAGTGACCTACCGGTTTCCCGGCGCGACCTGTATCTCTGTCAACGAGGAGGTTGCGCACGGCATTCCCGGTGACCGGGTGATTGCCGCAGGCGATCTCGTCAATATTGACGTTTCGGCTGAAAAGAACGGTTTTTTTCCGATACCGGCGCCTCCTTCGCCGTGCCGCCGGTGACCGCGAAGGTCAAACGCCTGTGCCGTGACGGCAAGCGGGCGATGTGGACCGGGATAAATCAGGTGAAGCCCGGCGGCGAATTTGCCGATATCGGCAACGCCATCGGCGCCTTTGCCAGGAAAAACCGCTATTCGCTGATCCGCAATCTCGCCAGCCACGGCATTGGCCGTTCGCTTCACGAAGAACCCGCCGAGCTTTCCACCTGGCCGGATCCGAGCGAGCGTCGTCTTATTTCCGACGGCCACGTGTTTACAGTCGAGCCGTTTCTCTCGCTTGGCGGTGAATTTGCCGAGGAGGAAGAGGATCAGGACTGGGTGCTTTATTCCATCCCGCAGGCACTGACGGTTCAGTTCGAACACACGCTGGTTGCAACGCGCAACGGACCGCTGATCCTGACGTTGCCGGAAGGCGAATAATCCCAATTCGCAGGTTGCAGTGCACAAGGACGTGACCGACCTGAATAATGTTTAATTTCTCTTTTAGGTGATTTTTGCCATAGATGGGCTAAGAAACCCTTCGTTTTTGCGCTTTTCCGGAAGGCCAGCCCCGTGTTCCAGTCGTTTTTTCCGAAGCCGAAACTGTTTTTTATTTCCGCTGTTTTCTGGGCGCTTTTGGGCGTCCTGCTCTGGTATACGGTCATGCGGGAGGTCGGGGTTGGTATCGGTTTTGCTCCCTATCCGCAGGGTGAACAGCCGATCGGTCTGGCGCATTTCATCACGCCCGACTTCCTCTGGTTTTATATCTACTACGCCTTCTTTTCGGTCACATTCGGCATTTTCTGGTGGTTTTTCGGCGATAACCACAAATGGCAGGCCTGGTCGGTCTGGGGCTCGTCTCTGATCATTTTCGTCACCTATTTCTCGGTGCAAATTTCGGTTGCGATCAACAATTGGCGGCGGCCATTCGGGGATACGCTGCAGGCAGCCCTTGAGGGCAATCAGGGCATTACCGAGGGTGATTTCTACTCGCTGATGCTGATCTTCTTCCAGATCACCTCGCTCAGTGTCATCATCTTCATTCTGTCGCGTTTCTTCATCAGCCACTATATCTTCCGCTGGCGCACGGCGATGAATGATTACTACACCGGCATGTGGGATCGGGTCCGTCATATCGAAGGCGCCTCCCAGCGTGTTCAGGAAGACACGATGCGCTTTGCCTCGATCATGGAGGGGCTCGGTGTCTCCATCATCGATTCGGTGATGACGCTGATCGCCTTTCTGCCGGTGCTGTTCTCGCTCTCAGCCTATGTGACGCATCTGCCGATCATCGGGCAAATTCCGGCACCGCTGTTCAACGCTGCAATTTTCTGGTCGCTGTTTGGAACGGTTCTGCTGGCTGTCGTCGGCATCAAGCTGCCGGGGCTCGAATTTCGCAATCAGCGCGTGGAGGCCGCCTATCGTAAGGAGCTGGTCTATGGCGAGGACCATGAGGACCGCGCCGACCCGCTGACACTGCGCGAGCTGTTCACCAATGTTCGCCGCAACTATTTCCGGCTTTACCTGCACTACACCTATTTCAACCTGTTCCGAAGTCTCTACCTGCAGGCCGATAACATCTTCGCCTATTTCATCCTGGTGCCGACGATGATCGCGGGCAAGATCACCTATGGTATCGTCCAGCAGATCCTGACGGCGTTCGGGCAGGTGTCGAGTTCGTTTCAGTATCTGGTGCTGTCCTGGACCACGATCATCGAGCTGATCTCGATCTACAAACGTTTGAAAGCCTTTGAGGCTGCAATCTTTGGCATGGATCTGCCGGAAATCGACCGTGAGGACTATCAGGAGCCGGGCGGCACGGTGGCCGATCCACAGCCGGACTGAGCCTCTGTGAAATAGAGCGGCCGAAGCGACTTCAATCCACGGCATTTCGGGCCTATTGTGAGCATGATTCTCGCACCCGCAGAGGAACTGCGCCATGGTCATGCTCATCATTGCCGTTTTGATTTTTACCGGCATTCATCTTGTTCACACCTTTGCACCGGGTTTCCGCCAGCAGATGATCGATCGTCTCGGCGAGAACGGCTGGAAGGGTGTATTCTCGCTTGCTTCCATTGCCGCGCTTGTGTTCATGATCTGGGCCTTCGGGCAGGCTCGGCAACAGGGTGTCGTTCTCTACACCCCGCCCTTCTGGATGGCGCATATCACCATCCTGTTGATGCTGATCGCGATGATTTGTCTTGCTGCGAGCTTTTTTCCACCGGGCAGGATCACGACCATGGCCAAGCACCCCATGGTGTTGTCGGTCAAGATCTGGGCTTTTGCGCATCTGCTGGCCAATGGCGAGGCGGCGTCCGTCATCCTGTTTGCGGGCCTGCTCGCCTGGGCCGTCATTCTTCGGATTTCGCTGGCGCGGCGGGAGAGGGCTGGCAATTACAGCCGCAAGCCATTCGTCTCGGCGCGCTATGATGCCTTCGCTTTCATCCTCGGCATTGTGCTCTGGGGACTGTTCATCTGGAAGGCTCATGTCTGGCTGATCGGCGTACCGATTTCATTCGGCATGTGAAAATCACCGATCCGGTGCAATATCG
Source organism: Martelella sp. K41-7 (assembly GCF_055808365.1). Classification (NCBI taxonomy): domain Bacteria; kingdom Pseudomonadati; phylum Pseudomonadota; class Alphaproteobacteria; order Hyphomicrobiales; family Aurantimonadaceae; genus Martelella; species Martelella sp. K41-7. The sequence goes on along the minus strand of NZ_CM147867.1, from coordinate 2,544,914 downwards.
CCACGCGAAAGCGGCTTTTTCCTTACAACGGGGACAAAAAACAGCTAGAAGGCCCGGCACTGGATCAAAGAAAAATCGTGCCGGAGTGACGGAATGGCTAATCAGGACGACAGTTTTATCCGCGAGGTCAATGAAGAACTGCGTTCCGACAGGATGAAGGACGCATGGCGGCGTTTCGGGCGCTATCTGATTGCCCTTGCCGTTTTGCTGGTTGTCGGAACCGCAGGCTGGCGCGGCTATGAATACTGGCAGGCCCGCCAGGCGGCAGAGTCCGGCGATGTGTTCCTGACTGCGCTGAACCAGATCGAGGCCGGCAATCTCGATGCTGCCGAGCAGACGCTGGCCCGGCTTGAAACTGAGGGATATGGCGCCTACCCGGTTCTGGCGGAACTGCGTTCGGCGACCCTGTTGTCAGAAGCCGGTGATACGGCGGCGGCTGTTTCGGCGTTCTCCTCCATCGGCAAGGACCGCAGCGTGCCGGAAGCTATCCGCGATGCCGCCAAGCTGCGCGCCGGCTGGCTTTTGGTCGATACCGGGACCTATGAGCAGGTTTCGGCGGAAGTTGAAGCGTTGGCCAATGATGGCAACCCGTTCCGCTTCTCCGCGCGTGAAATTCTCGGCCTTTCCGCTTATGGCCATCAGGATTATAGCCGCGCTCAGGAATGGTTTGAAGAAATTTCGAACGATCCGGAAGCACCGCGCAATGTACTGAATCGGGCGCAGATCCTGCTCGAGGTCATGACCGCCAATGGCGAAATCCAGGATGCCGGTTAAACCGGCAGCGAGGAAACAATGAGCTTCAAGGTCGCAATTGTCGGAAGGCCGAATGTTGGTAAATCCACGCTGTTCAACCGTCTGGTCGGGCAGAAGCTGGCGCTTGTCGATGATACGCCCGGTGTTACCCGCGACCGCCGGCCGGGCGAAGCACGTCTCTATGACCTGCGCTTCACCATCATCGATACCGCCGGCCTTGAAGAGGCTGCTGCCGACACACTGCCGGGCCGCATGCGCGCGCAGACGGAAGCCGCGATTGACGAGGCTGACCTTTCGCTGTTTCTGGTTGATGCGAAAGCCGGGCTGACACCTGCCGATGAAACACTTTCACAGATGCTGCGCCGCAGGGGCAAGCCCGTTGTGCTGGTGGCCAACAAGGCGGAAGCCCGCGGCTCCGATGGCGGATTTTACGATGCCTTCACACTCGGGCTCGGTGAACCGTGCCCGATTTCCGCTGAACACGGTCAGGGCATGACTGACCTGCGCGATGCGATCATCGAAGCGATCGGCGCAGAACGCGCGTTCGGCAAGGATGAAGAGGGCATCGAGGCTGAAACCGATGTGATGCTGACGCGCGAGGAAGCGGAAAACCCGGAAGAGGTCGCGCCTTACGATGACAGCAAGCCGCTGCGGGTTGCTATTGTCGGCCGCCCCAATGCCGGCAAGTCGACGCTGATCAACCGCTATCTCGGCGAAGAACGGCTGCTGACCGGCCCGGAAGCTGGGATCACCCGCGATTCCATTTCGGTGGAATGGGAATGGCGTGGACGTCCGATCAAGCTTTTTGATACCGCCGGTATGCGCCGCAAGGCAAGAGTTGTGGAGAAGCTCGAAAAGCTCTCCGTTTCTGATGCACTGCGCGCCATCCGCTTTGCCGAATGCGTGGTCATCGTATTCGATGCCGCCATTCCGTTTGAAAAGCAGGATCTGCAGATCGTCGATCTCGTCATCCGCGAGGGCCGGGCGGCGGTGATCGCCTTCAACAAATGGGACATGATCGAGGACCGCCAAGAGGTTCTTGCGGAGCTTCGCGAAAAGACTGACCGGCTTTTGCCGCAGGCGCGCGGAATTCGCGCCGTGCCGATTTCAGGCGAGCGGGGCACCGGTCTCGACAAGCTGATGCAGGCGGTTGCCGATACCGACAAGGTGTGGAACAGCCGTATCTCGACGGCACGGCTCAATCGCTGGCTTGACGCGCAAACCGTCAGCCACCCGCCGCCCGCCGTTTCCGGCCGTCGCCTCAGAATGAAATACATGACGCAGGTGAAGACCCGTCCGCCGGGCTTCATGATCTCCTGCACGCGGCCCGATGCTGTTCCGGAAAGCTATATCCGCTACCTGACCAACGGTCTGCGTAATGATTTCGAAATGCCGGGCGTGCCGATCCGTATCCATTTCCGCGCCGGCGACAATCCGTTCGAGCACAAGCGCAAGAAGAAGCGCTGATCAGCTTTCGTGCGCGGTGATCATATTGTCGTAGAACTGCCTTGCCGCTGCTTCCCAGGTGTAACCGAGTGCCACTTCTCGGGCCTTTTCCGGTGAGCAATCAAGCGCCTTCAGGCACGCGGCCTTGAGGTTTTCGTCCAGTGCACCGGCGCTCTCATGGCCCTCAAGGATGTCACGCGGGCCGGTCACCGGAAAAGCGGCTACGGGCACACCGCTCGACAGCGCCTCGATGATGGTGTTGCCGAAGGTGTCTGTCTTTGATGTGAACACGAACACATCGGCTTCCCCATAGGCTCTGGCAAGGTCTTCGTCCTGCAGCATGCCGGTGAAGTGCACCTTGGGAAACTTTTCCTCCAGCGCCTTGCGTGCCGGTCCGTCACCAACCACGACAATGCTGCCGGGAAGGTCGAGTTCGAGCAGGGCGGGAAGGTTTTTTTCCACCGCAACGCGGGCGACCGTGATGAATATCGGCCTTTCGAGTTTGCCAAATGCTGACTCTGACTTCACGCGGGGATGAAACAGGGTGTTGTCGATCCCCCGGCTCCAGCGCATCAGATTGTGAATGCCGCGTTGTTCGAGTTCGCGCGCAAGGCTGTCGGTCGCCACCATGCAGCCATTGCCGGAATTGTGGAACCGGCGGACGACGCCATAGAGCATATCCTTGGGGATCGGCAGGCGTGCGGCGACATATTCGGGAAAGCGGGTGTGATAGCTGGTGGTGAAACGGATGCCGTGCTTCAGGCAATAGCGCCGCGCCTTGAACCCGAGCGGTCCCTCGGTGGCGATATGAACGTAATCCGGAGCGCTTTCCGCGATTTTTCCGGCAACCTGGCCATAGGTGGCAAGCGCCACGCGGATCTCCGGATAGGTCGGCATCGGTATGCTGCGGAAGAGGTCAGGCGTGATCATGGTGACCGCAACGCCCATCTTTTCCAGTTCGTGATTGGTATTTTCAATCGAGCGGACGACGCCGTTGACCTGCGGATGCCAGGCATCGGAAACCAGGGTCAGTCTTTCTTTGGCTTTTTCGCTCACTTGCGTGTTCCAGTTGCTTGGAAAGACGGTGCAGGCCGTTCAGCTCTGTTATCCAAGCGATGTTACAGGCTTATTACACTGCAATCTCAGCAAAATCGCCACTCCGCGGATATTGGCCTTGTGCGCATTTACCTCGCGCTGTCACGGCGATAGGCTGATGGTCAGTGATTTGGAACAGGGACTTTTCCATGACCGGCAAGAAAACCGAAACGGCCGACTGGTGGCGCGGTGGCGTCATTTACCAGATCTACCCGCGTTCATTTCAGGATACCACCGGCGACGGGATCGGCGACCTTCCCGGGATCACGCGGCGGCTTGCCTATGTTGCGGAGCTTGGCGTCGATGCGGTCTGGCTCTCGCCGTTCTTCACATCGCCGATGGCCGACATGGGCTACGACGTTTCGGATTATCTCGATGTCGATCCGATGTTCGGCACGCTCGACGATTTCAGGGCGCTGGTCGACGAGGCCCACAGGCTGGGGCTGAAGGTCATTATCGATCAGGTGCTATCCCACACTTCCGACCAGCACGACTGGTTCAAGGAAAGCCGCAAGAGTCGGGACAATGACAAGGCCGACTGGTTCGTCTGGGCCGATGCAAAACCCGATGGTACGGCGCCCAATAACTGGATGTCGATCTTCGGCGGGCCGGGCTGGGAATGGGATGGCACCCGCAAGCAGTATTACATGCACAACTTTCTTGCGAGCCAGCCGGACCTCAACTTCCATTGCGAGGCTGTTCAGGACGCGCTGCTGGAGACCGTGCGCTTCTGGCTGGAGCTGGGTGTCGATGGTTTCCGTCTGGACACGGTGAACTACTATTTCTGCGACGATCAACTGCGCGACAATCCGCCAATGCTGGGTGATGAGGACGGTGCCGGTCTTGATGCGCCGGATGTAAACCCCTATGGCTTCCAGCGCCATATCTATGACAAGACGCGGCCTGAAAATATCGGCTTTCTGCAGCGTTTCAGAGCTCTGCTCGATGAATATGATCAGCGCACATCCGTAGGCGAGGTCGGTGACGGCGCGCGCTCGCTGAAGACCGTTGCCGCCTATACGTCCGGCAATGACAAGCTGCACATGTGCTACACCTTCGATTTTCTGGGGCCGGATTTCACACCGGTGCATATCCGAACATGCGTGGAGAATTTCTTCGCGACGGTGAAGGACGGCTGGGTGTGCTGGGCTTTCTCGAACCATGATGTCGATCGCCACGTCTCGCGCTTTGCGAAAACCGAAGCCGAGCGAGGTCCGGTGGCGCGGCTTGCGATCTCCGTACTTGCGACACTGCGCGGATCCATCTGCCTTTATCAGGGCGAGGAACTGGGGCTTCCGCAGGCCGACATCGCATTTGAGGACCTGCAGGACCCCTATGGCATTCGCTTCTGGCCCTCTTTCAAGGGCCGGGATGGCTGCCGTACGCCGATGCCTTGGAGCAATGTTGCCCCGCATGCCGGCTTCACTACGGCCGACAAGCCCTGGCTGCCTGTGCCGGCGGAGCATATGCCGCTGTCAGTGTTCGAGCAGGCGCCCGAACCGGATACGGTCTACAACCACTACCGCGCCGTGCTGTCGTTCCGGGCCGAGTACGACGTGCTGTTCGATGGCGATATCAGCTTTATGGACACCGGCAATGATGGTGTGCTGATGTTCACGCGTGAGAAGGACGGAATGACGCTGCTTTTCGTCTATAATTTCGCCGATACGCCGCAATCCGTGCCGTTGCAGATTGCGCTCGAACATGTCGAGACACTCGATCTGCCGGGCATGACCGGCGTGCTCAACGAGGCCCATGTCGATCTCGGCGCGTTTGATGGTTTCTGCGCCTCTCTCCGGACGCGCTGAGGCCTTTGCCGACTGGCACCGAAGACGAACATCTCCAGCCGGTCGCCGGGCGACCGGCCTCTTCAATCGTAAGCGTTGCTCTGCCCCCTGAAAACCGGATCCTCTTCTGCTGGAGTTTTCCGCGGTATTTTCCCGGCTGGGAGAAGGAGTGGAAGAGATGAAGGCATCGAAGTTTTCGGACGCCCAGAAGGCGTTTATTCTCAAGCAGGGCGATGATGGTGTGCCTGTGGCTGAGATCTGCCGCAAGGCCGGGATCAGCCAGGCGGCCTATTTCAACTGGAAGAAAAAATACGCGGGCCTGCTGCCTGGCGAGATGCTTCGAGGCATGTCATCCGCCAAAAGCTCTAGTGCCTGCCCGCACGCGCAAGCTTGTGGATGGGATGCTGGTGGACTGGGGCGTGTCGATCAGACGAGCCTCTCAAGGTTCTGACGTTCGACACCTCGACCTACCACTGCAAATCCCGCCACATCGGTCAGGCCGCTCTTGAAAGGGGGATCAAGGAGATATGCGAGACACGCGTGCGGTTTGGCTATCGGCGTGTTCACGTGCTCCTTCGACGAGAAGGCTGGACGGTCAACATCAAGAAGATCTGCAGGATTTACAAGCTGTTAGGGCTGCAACTCAGAAACAAGCACCCGAAACGCCGGGTGAAGGCAAAGCTGCGCGACGACCGTCAGGAGGCCACAGGACCGAACGATATCTGGGCTATGGATTTTGTTCATGATCAGCTCGCGGCAGGCAAGAAGCTGCGGATCCTGACCATTGTGGATATCCATTCCCGCTTCAGCCCGGCGACCGATCCGCGCTTTACCTATCGCGGTGAGGATGTGGTGCAAACGCTGGAACGGATCTGCAGGAAAGGCGGCTATCCGAAGACCATACGGGTGGATAATGGCAGCGAATTTATCTCCCGTGACCTCGATCTGTGGGCCTATGTGAACATAGGTCACACTGGACTTCTCGCGGCCTGGCAAGCCGACCGACAATGGCTTCATCGAAGCTTTTAACAGCAAGCTGCGTGCGGAATGCCTGAACGCAAACTGGTTCATGACCCTTGCGGATGCGCGCGAAAAGTTGGAGGATTGGCGTAGACACTTGTATGAGGACCGTCCTCATTCGGCGATCGGATACAACGTCCCGATCGCATTGCATAATCCCGGTGGCGCTGCCAGCCTGCCATCGTGATCATAGCCGGAAAATCTAACATCCGGCGGTCCAAGCAATGGGCGCAGTGCACATCTGGACGAGGTCGCTGAAACGGGACTCAAATGTCAAATTCATTCCACTAGCCGATCTCGGCAAAGACTTCGGCAATCGTCTCTTCCAGCAGGCCGAACATCGTATCGATTTCGGCCTTGGTGATGATGAAGGGCGGGGCCAGCACGACGGAGGCGCCGAGCGGGCGGCAGATCAGGCCATTTTCCAGCGCCTTGTTGGCGATCCGTTCAGAGACCCGCAACTTGCCGTCAAACGCTGCCTTGGTTGTTTTGTCAGCAACCATTTCGACGGCGCCCATGAAACCGACGCCGCGCACCTCGCCCGCATGGGGATGATGACCCAATCGTGAAAGGCGCTCGATGAAATGCGGCGTCAGGGCGCGGACATTGTCGATCAGCCCTTCATTTTTGATCACGTCTAGGGCTTTCAGGGCAACCGCGCTGCCGAGCGGGCTGCCTGCTGCGGTAAAGCCGTGGGGGAACTCTTCCGCCGCTTCCGATGCCTCTGTCAGATCGTTGGCAAGCTTTTCACCGAGGATGACGGCGCCCATCGGGTAGTATCCGGCGGTGATACATTTCGAGGCGATGATGGCGTCCGGCTCCATGTCGTAATGGTCGCTGCCCCACATTTCGCCCAGACGACCGAAGCCGCAGATCACCTCGTCGGCAATCAGCGGAATGCCGTATTCCCGCAGGATCGGGCGGATCGCGTCGAAATAACCTTTCGAAGGCGGAATGACGCCGCCGGCGCCCTGAACCGGCTCGGCGAACATGCCGGCAATGGTCTCGGGGCCTTCGCGTTCGATCAAGTCCCTGAGATTGCGCGCCATGCGCTCGGTAAATGCCTCTTCGCTTTCGCCATCAAGGCCAAAGCGCCAGAAATGCGGGCAATCGGCATGCAAAAATCCCGGCAATGGCAGACCGAATTCGGCGTTGTATGGTTTTGCGGTCATCGAAGAAGTGGCCACGGTCACACCGTGATAGGCATTGATGCGGGTGATGATCTTGCGCCGCTCGGGCTCGCCTTTTCGGCGGTTGATCATCCACAGCATCTTCACCATGGTGTCGTTCGCTTCGGAGCCGGAATTTGTATAATAGACCTTGCCGCTGTCGAAGGGGGAAAGTGCGATCAGGCGCTCGGAGAGTTCGACCGTGACATCCGCAATCCGTCCGAAAAAGGAATGATAGCCCGGAAACCGCCGTGCCTGCGTGCAGAGCGCTTCGATGATGCCCTGATGATTGAAGCCGGCGACATTATTCCACAAACCGGAATTGGCATCGAGGTAACATTTACCGTGAACGTCGAAGACGTTGATGCCCTCGCCATGGGTGAGCACCACCGGCCCGTTTTCTTTCAGGGATGGAAAATCGGTAAAGCCGTGGAAGACACTGGCCATGTCCTTGTCTTCCCATGAATTCCCCGTCGTATTCGCCATGGACTGTCTCCCTGTTGTCTGCATGCACATGACCTTTCTCGTGATTGAATGGCGGCGTCAAGGCAGGTCGAGTCGCGCCGAAATGGCTTGACCGTGCAATGGGCAGGTTTTCTATTCTAGAGAACGGACATTCTTGAAGCAGGCGAGGCTGCGCGGACGGGCGAGGAGAACCCAACGGCCGCCAATGGCATTACCAATCCCATTTTACCGGGCTTCAACCCGGATCCTTCGATTTGCCGTGTGGGCGATGATTACTATATCGCGACCACCACCTTCGAGTGGTTTCCCGGCGTGCAGATCCATCATTCGCGCGATCTCGCCAACTGGCTGTTGCTCGCGCGGCCGCTGGAGCGCGCCGACCTTCTTGATATGCGCGGCAATCCTGACAGCGTTGGTGTCTGGGCACCGTGCCTGACCCATGCCGACGGTCTGTTCTGGCTGATCTATGCCGATGTGAAGCGGCTCTCCGGCAGTTTCAAGGATGCCCCGAACTATCTTGTCACCGCACCCTCGATCAAGGGGCCATGGTCAAAGCGGGTCTATCTCAACTCCAGCGAGTTCGATCCGTCCCTGTTTCATGCACCGGATGGGCGCAAATATCTTGTGAACATGTTGTGAGATCAGCGCCAGCAAGGGCATGGCGAGAAGATCGCGGGGATCGGAGAGGGCAACAATTTCACCGGCGCGTTTCTCGGCATGGGCGCCTACGACACCAGTGGTCGCAGGCACCACGCCGATTTCGCCTGGTTCGACTATGAAATGCGCAGTTGAGCAGCTCTGCCGCTGCCATCTGGTCCGGCGCAGCGGATTAACGACTGTGGCTTTCTTTACAGTCAGCGCCTGCGGTCGGAGGAGAACCACTTTCTGCTGTTGTAGAGTGGTTTGCCTGCCTTGTGTTTGCCGCGGAACATTCGCTTGCGGGGCACTGATGCCTCGCTGCTTGCGTGACCGGCGAAAAACCCGAGCCCGAAGGCCACAAGACCCACCAGGGCCAGCGCAGAGCCGCTGCCAGCGGGGTGGTCGCGCGCGGTTCTGCCGAGTGCATCAACCTCGCTGCGGACCATCGAACTGGTACGTTCGAGGGGCGTCTTTTCAGTCAGACGAAAGCGGTCGAGCAAATCGCTCGGTGAAGTCTTGTGATCGAACATATTGATCTCCGTGCCAGTTGGTCTTCCGCCAGCCTCTGTTTTCAAGGCTACGGCTATACCCGCTCATGCGGGCATTCGGCATTGGAAAGAGCCGTAACGCCGCATTTGCGGGCATAGAACCATATCAACGCGAAACTATGGCATCCGGTTCCGGTTTCCCATCCGGATGCTTACTGACAGCGAAGGCGTCCCAGCGCCTCAGTCCGGTCTAGATGAAGAGCATCACTGCTACGAAAATGAATGCTGCACCAATCAGGACCGTATGCAGGGAACGTGATAAACTCATGTCGTCTCCTCCATTTATGGTTACGAATATATGACCTAATCCGCCTTTGGCAAAGTAAAATCGTTGCTGCGGTGCGCAACGCCATGTGGTTTGTCTGTTCCGCGAGCCTCCCGCAAGCCAAGACTGGCAGCGTTTTCGTGGCGATAAAATGTGTAAAATCAAGAGCTGGGATTTTTCTTGTGTTCAGGCATTCATGGGTATTCGCCGGACCTTGTCACGCGAATGCTTGAGCTTTTGGAGCAATGGTCTCTATTCTGTCGGTAAGGGGTTGGGATCAGGCCATCGCTTAGCCGCAGGAAAAGAAAGGAACGAAATGGAGCAGGTTGTACACGAGGCCGTCACACAGGGCGCTTCCCATGGCGGCAGTTTTGTCGCTGTCGCACTGGTCGTTGCAATTGCGGCGCTGGCCGGCCTCGGCTTTCTGTGGCTGCGGCAACCTCCGCTCGTCGGTTTCATTCTCGCGGGCATCCTGCTCGGCCCGACCGGCCTGGGGCTGATCGCCAACAATGAAAGTGTCGCCCTCCTCGGAGAGATGGGCGTGGTCGTGCTGTTGTTCTTCATCGGCATGGAGCTCTCGATCAAGGCCTTTGTCGTCTCGCTCAGGCAGGCGCTGCTGGTGGTTGCTGGCCAACTTGCAAGTGCGGCCCTGCTTGCGCTTGTCATCGGCTTGCTGCTGGAGGCCACGACCCGGGAGATCGTGATACTGAGCTTTGTGATCGCGATGTCGTCGACGGTGGTGGCGATGAAGATGCTGGACGAGATGGGATCTCTGCGTGGCGATGCCGGCCGGATTGCCGTTGGTGTGCTGATCGCGCAGGACATCGCGGTCGTTCCGATGCTGATCTTCGTCTCAAGCTTTGGCGGGCAGGGATTTGACGTGGTGTCGACCACCATTCGGGTTGTCGTGGCGGTCGGTATCATGGCGGGGCTACTTTGGTATTTCGGTCGTTTCGGCAAACTCAAGATCCCCTATGCGGAAAAGGTTGAAGACAAGGTTGAGCTTCTGGCGCTTGGGGCGCTGGCGCTGTGCTTTTCCGCCGCGGCGATCTCTGGCGTTGCCGGGCTTTCTCCGGCTTATGGTGCCTTTCTTGCGGGCATTTGCGTCGGCAATTCCACGCTGCGAAGCCGTGTCATTCCGGTCGTTGAACCGATCCAGAGCGTGTTGCTGGTGATTTTCTTCCTCTCCATCGGGCTCCTGATCGACCTCGGCTTCATCTGGAACAACCTCTTGACCGTGTTGCTCGCCGCAGTCGGCGTCGTCGCTGCCAAATCGGTGCTGAACGTGATGTTTCTGCGGTGGACCGGGTCATCCCCCCAGACGGCGCTGATCGCCGGACTTTCCATGGCCCAGGTCGGCGAATTCTCGTTTGTGCTGGCGGCAGCCGGCCTTGCCGCGGGCGCGCTCGGCGAAGACCTCTATCGCCTCGTGATCGCGATGACGGCGATCTCGCTGCTGGTTTCGCCGGTCTGGGTTTCGATCATGCGGCGCGTTGAGGCAACGTTCAGTGAGGGGCTGCAAAGCTATCGCAATGCGCTTGCCGTGGCCTATGCACAGGAACTGCACGGGGTTGATCGCGGCCGCGTCTTCTTAGGCCGGATGGCCGCAGGCGCGCGCGCGCGCAATCGCCATCGGCCACGCGCATCGCGAACGTCGCCGTAAAAAAGCGGAGCGCAAGGCAGAAAAGGGAAAGAAAAAGCAGGCTGCCGTACAGCTGAAAACCGAAGACAAGACCGCCAAAACGTCCAAGCCGGACGGCAGCACGTCTGCGTAAAGGCGGCTTTACCTCTGTCACAAGGCTCGCTAACGTTAAAGTGCTCAGCTCACCGCGCTTCACGCGGGGGCCCCGGTATGCCAGGCCGGGAGGGAGGTGCGTTCGCATGCCTCCGGTTCGGCCCTACATGACCGTACCTTCAGGATTTTCTTTATGAACGTCTTTGCATTTCTGCGCGAAAACGCCCGCTGGGTGGGCGGCGCATTTTTGATGAATTATTTCACCGCTTTCGGTCAGACCTACTTCATCTCGCTTTCCGCAGGCGATATCCGTTCCGAATATGGTCTGAGCCATGGCGATTTCGGCCTGATCTATATGGGGGCGACGCTTCTCAGTGCGGCAACGCTGACGCGAGATCGGCAGGATCGTCGATTATCGCAGCGTGGTGCAGGTGGTGATGATCACCATGCCACTGCTGGCGCTGGCGGCACTCATGATGGCGCTTTCGCAGTGGATTTTTCTACTGTTCATCTCGCTCTACATGCTGCGCCTGTTCGGACAGGGAATGATGAGCCACATCGCCGTGACCGCGATGGGCCGTTGGTTCAACGCCATGCGTGGGCGGGCGGTTTCGTTCTCCTCGCTTGGTCTGCAAACCGCTGAGGCAAGCTTCCCGCTGATTTTCGTTTTGGTATCGGGGCTTGTGGGCTGGCGCGGAAGCTGGATCGCGGCGGCGATCCTGACACTGGTTGTCGGCCTACCACTGGTCGTCGCGCTGATGCGGGTGGAACGGGAGCCGCAGTCGGCTGAACCCGGCCACAAGGTGCAGACGGCTCCTCGTGACTGGACGCGCGGCGAAGTGCTGCGCGATCCGCTGTTCTGGGCCATTCTGGCGGTGTTTCTGGCGCCACCCTTCATCGGCACCACGGTTTTCTTCCACCAGGTCTATATGGTGGAGTTGCGCGGCTGGACGCTGGAGATGTTTGCCGGCTCGTTCTTCCTGATGTCGATGGCGAGCCTTGCGGCCATGCTGGTCACCGGCGCGCTGGTCGACCGGTTTTCCTCCGTCGCCGTCATGCCCTTCATGCTGGTGCCGATCGCCGCTGGCTGCCTTGTCATCGGCTTTTCCGGCGCTTCATGGACGCCCTATGTGTTCATGCCGCTGATCGGTTGCTCCATGGGCGCATCCAGCACTTTGAACGGTGCGCTCTGGCCAGAGCTTTACGGTGCGCGCCATCTCGGCAGCATCCGCGCAGTGGTGATCGCCGCCGTGGTGTTTTCGACCGCCGTTGGCCCGGGGCTCACGGGCTACCTTATCGATGCCGGCGTTTACTACCCGGTGCAGATCGCGGTCATGGGCATTGTCAGCATCGCGCTTGCCACGCTGATGGTGAGCTTACGTCAGCGCTTGCTGAAGCGTGCGGGCGCATAACAAAAAAAGCCCGGCTCAACAGAACCGGGCTTCTAAGACGTCAGAATACCATAGATCTTACTTGATCTTGGCTTCCTTGAATTCAACGTGCTTGCGCGCGATTGGATCATATTTGGTCTTGACCATCTTGTCCGTCATCGTGCGGCTGTTTTTCTTGGTAACGTAGAAAAAGCCGGTGTCTGCCGTCGACAGCAGCTTGATCTTGATCGTTGTTGCTTTTGCCATGTTCTTCTGCCTTCAAGAGCAATCCGCTTCTCGTCCTTGAAAAGCGGAACCGGTACGCCCGGAATTTTACCTAAAAATCAACAAGCGTCCGAATCGGACGCTTGTTTGGGCTTGCCGGGCTTGTGATATCGCGCCACGGCAAAATCTGGCGGGACACTACGAATCTTCACGCAAAAGTCAAGGCTGGGAGTGCTCAAAACCGGTGGGGTGGCCCGATGAGCGAAACTTTTGTTGCCGCAGGGTCGTTTCTGTCCTTTAAGACCCGCGTTGCAACCATCGCAGACAAGAGAGGGAGACGGCGATGATTCCATGGGTCGAACTCGACGAGAGCCAAATTCCGGGCGAGGCGGGCACGCTCAGGCTGAAACAGCGCGGCACCGAATTTTCGATCATGCTCGGCGCCAACGAGTTGATGAACAGCCGTCTTTCCGGCTCGGAAGAGGCGTTGGCCGATCTTGCAGCGGAAATGATCTCCGGTCGCGCCGCGCCATGCGTGCTGATCGGTGGTCTTGGCATGGGGTTCACACTGCGCGCGGCGCTTGCCGTGTTGCCGGATGACGCCCGCATTGTCGTTGCCGAACTGGTTCCCGCCGTGGTCCGGTGGGCGCGCGGGCCGATGGCCGGGGTCTTCAACGGGTCCCTCGACGATCCCCGTGTGGAGATATTCGAGGGCGATGTGAGCCAGCTTATCGCCGCGCGCAAGCATGCCTTTGATGCGATCCTGCTCGATGTCGACAACGGCCCGGATGGGCTGACGCGGGCGGACAATGACCGGCTCTACAGCCTTGCCGGCCTTGCAGCCTCGAAACGGGCTTTGACGAAATCGGGCGTTCTTGCCGTCTGGTCTGCCCATTCCGACGACCGCTTTACTGCCCGCATGCGCAAGAGCGGTTTTGAAACGGAAGCGAAGACGGTGCGCGCCAACGCAAGGAAACGCGGGTTGAAACATGTGATCTGGCTCGGCGTTTCCCGATAGCAACGAAAACCGTTGGGCCGCGGCAAAAGCCCGGTCGCTGTTGACCCCCGCGGTAATCTTCAACATAAAAAGACCGAAGCGTGGCTCTCTCCGATTCTCGCGCGGTCTCTACGGGGTATTGCTTTTTCATGGAAGGCAAACTGAGACGCATTCTCCGATTTCTGGACGTCACGGATGTTTTCTTCGCTGTGTTCGATGAAGAAGACCGGCTGATCTTCGCCAACAGGCAATACCGGGAGTCGTTCTTTCTGGGCCCGGACGAATACCCGCTCTGGCCGGACATGATGCGCCGCAATTTTCATGCACGACGTGGAACCGTGATTTCAAATCCGGACTTTGAACTCTGGCTCAAGGGCACGCTCTCCCGGCGTGGCAAGGTGCCGTTTCGTGCTTTTGAAACCGATGTGCATGACGGCACCTGGTTGTGGATGACAGAGACGGTCGATGAGGACGGCTGGATGCTCTGCCTGGCAAGCGATATCACGCCATTGCGCGCGCAAGGCCGTACGCTCCGCCAGGAACGCGACATCGCGCTCAGATCCTCTCTGACCGACGAACTGACCGGCATTGCCAACCGCCGCTTCCTGATGGAGCGTCTGGGGGATGTGGTCGCCCGGCAGCCGGAGGCGGGCGATGGTCCGTTCGGCTGTTTTGCGATCTTCGACGTCGACAATTTCAAGCAGGTCAATGACATTTTCGGTCATGCTTTCGGTGATCGCCTGCTGATCGGCTTTGCCCAGAAGGTTTCGGCACTTGCAAGACGCATCGACTGTTTCGGCAGGCTTGGCGGCGAGGAGTTCGGACTTGTGATCCCGCGCATGACGCTGCTGGAGGCAGCCAGCGCCGTTGAGAGGATGTTGCAGGAGGTCGGCGCGCATAGACCTTTCGCCGACCATCCCGATTTTCGCTATTCGTTTTCAGCCGGTATTGCCCCGGTCCAGCGTGGCGAGGACCAGACGGAGCTCTATGCGCGTGCCGACGCGGCGCTCTACAAAGCCAAGCGCACCGGCAAGAACAAGGTCTGTCTTGCAGACTGAGGCCCGAGAAAGGCTCTGGCCCATATGGGCGTGCTCAACAGCGGTTGACCTTTTGATCAACAGAAACTAAATCACCCCGGCGCGGGACGGCCTGCGCCTGACGAAAACAATCCGGGACGGCCCGGCCACTCTTTTAGCAAGGAGGGCCGTGTCATGGCCTGGTTCTATCTCGCAATCGCCGGTATTCTTGAAGTCGTCTGGGCCTTTTCGATGAAAAAGTCCGCTGGCTTCACCGTGTTGACACCCACACTGATCACCATCATCGCTTCAACCGCAAGCTTCGTGCTGCTGTCCGTCGCGATGCGCACCCTGCCGCTTGGCACCGCCTACACGATCTGGACCGGCATCGGTGCGATCGGCGCGTTTGCCATCGGCATCGCGGTGCTCGGAGAAGCGGCGACGCCCGGAAGGCTGATCGCGGCTGCGTTGATCATCTCGGGGATCGTGCTGATGAAGTTGTCAGGCGGGGAGGGGTGAAACACAAAAAATGATCCGATGGAATATTTAATTCTTTATTTTCCAATAATCTCCCCAAATACTTAATACAGGTTCGATAGAAAAGCGATCGGTAGGATTCGTGTTTCTTTTTAGTAATTCAAATATGTCATTTAGAACTGACCTGTTTTCTCCGAGATAGCTGTGAGATGACTCTCCAATTTGCGAATCATTGACCAATACCGTATCGAGGCCGTCACTTACGAAGGTAGGAGGTGTGATTCCAATGCGAGGAAATTCGTGAAGCCAGCCTGAAACTTTAAGGGCATTGTCCTGATCTGATATATAGGATGTGGTCCTCGTACAGTATTTAAGTGTGCGTTTAATTTGGTACGGCATTGTGGCGGCGTCTATGTCGGCCGCAGCTAAAATAATTTGGTTAATCTTTTTAAGAGTATTCGTTCGCCCATTCGCCAAAATTTCCAAGGCGCCGATGAGACAGCGGCACCCCATGCTGTGTGCAATTATGTTTACGCGACCTTTTTCCGAATTCGACGTAAAGGTATAAATGTGTTCAGCAAGAAGGTATTTGCTCGCTTCGGAAGATGCCTCATCGGCACTGTAACTACCAATTCTACCTTTGGAGGGCCAGCTAAACAGACCGATTCCTTGACCTAAACCTAGGTCATGACCTAATTGAGCCGCTCTTTTCACTGATTCAGAAAATGAAACATTGTATCCATGAATGAATATAGTTGGATGTTCCTTGATTTTCATTTTTTCCGAAGAGTCTCGGATATGCCGCCAAAATAGATTATCGTTCAGGGAAATTAAGCTTTCCAAATATATGCGGTCATCTTTTCTACTTAAAAGCCTCTTCCAAAGCGGAGATCCCAGCGACCCAACTGTGTGTGAATCGGGGATAATTACCTCTGACAGTCCGTAGCTCAGCTTCTGATTGTTCTCGCCGCTGAAATCAATTAGCTCGCCGCGGCCATATATTGGCTTTCTATTTGTGGCATAAAATACATCATACTTTACTTTTTTTGTCCTTTTGTCGTCTCCTTCCTTCGATTCTTTTTTTAAATCAGACAAAGGGGCTGGCGACAATATTTTGCTGTCAAGATAAGATTTTTGGTTGCTGAATATTTTTTCAGGTTCTATTTCAAGTTCATTTTTTTGCTTTGCAGTGAGCCTACTATTAATTAATATAGAACCATCAAATTCTGAACCAAATAGTCTGACTTTTGCGAAATTGCAATTCTCAAATTTTGCCGAGTTGAAAAGGGATTTTTCTCCGTTCGCCGAAAAAAGGTTAGTGTCTTTGAAAATAGCCTTTTGAAAATTCGACATCGAAAGGTCTGAATGCGACAAGTCAGCATTCGTGAATTTCGCGCCAGAGAAATTCATATTTGATAAATTTGCGCCCGAAAGATTTGCCCCGGACAGATCAATCTTCTCGAAAAACCGTGAAGTCTTTGGAGCGTCGCGAAAATCTTTAGGAAGCAGATCAAAAAAGACGACCCCTGACAAGTCCGGCGAAAAAGCTATCCTTTTTCTTCGCCTATTCCAGCTTTTAACCCCTTCTTTTAGCCATTCTACATGCCATTCGTTGGGCATAGCTACCTTCAATGTAATACATTAGAATGTAGATATGTTTCATCATCGATGTCTGTGGAGTCAATCCCTTCTTTTTTGCGATCGATCCGCTATCAGAAGAAGAGAACAAAAAATGCTGTTAGCCTTCACCGCTCGGAATAATCCACGGCTTCTTCCCCTCCCTTGCCATCAAACCCATGCATCTTCAGCGCCCATTGCAGGCCGATGACGGCGCCTTTCATGGGTTGGATGAGGGCGAAGGCGGCAAGCGCTGTCAGCGGCACCCAGACGGCAAGGTGGACCCAGTCGGGCACGTCGAAAAGCTCCGCACCGGTCATATAGCCGCCGACCATGAAATGGCCGAGCACGAGGATGACGAGATAGGCGGGCAGGTCATCGGCGCGGTGGTGATGGATCTCCGTGCCGCAATGGCCGCATTCATCCACGGTCTTCAGATATTTGTAGAACAGCTTGCCCTTGCCGCAGGCGGGACAGCGGCCCTTGAGTCCCGTCAGCATGGCAGGCGCGAGCCGGCGTTCGTCGGTCGGCTTTTCGCCATAGCGTTGGTGGTTGTCGTCAGACTTTGCGGGCATGGTGTCCTCCGTGAGGCCCGATTTATCCCGAAAGTCTGATGAAACGCAATGGCTCAGGCACTCACGTGGAGCCAGAGCGGGGGCCTTGTTCGTCACCGCGCGGCGCAGACCGTGGCGCTGCCGTTGGTCCAGCAGCCGCCACTTGCCAGGCGGAAATCATCGCCCAGAGGAGCCTGGGCATGGGTCGCACCGGCTTCGGCATTCCAGTGGGCGCCTGCCGTTCCATCGCCGAACGGCGAGACTTCCGCAAAGAATTGGCCGAGATAGTTCTCGCGGTCGGTGTTGATCCAGAACGTGCCGGTGCCGTCATTGGCAAGCCAGATCGGGCAACCCGCGGCCATGTCCACATAGGTCTTGCCGGACACGATCAGCTTGCAGGCGCCGTAGATCACATTCGGCCCGGATGATAACTGCTGCGGCGCGGGTTCCGGCACGCTTGATGCGTTCTGGAAACAGGCGGAGGTCTCTTCTAAGGCCCGGTTGCTGCCGGTCAGCGCGAAGGCCGCTTCGGTCCATCCCGTTCCGGTGTCATAGCCGAAATGGATGGAGGAGGCGTTGGCGAAGAGATCGATCTCGCCCCACGGTTCGTCATTCGGCAAAAGCAGCGTGCGCCATTCGAAGCCGTTGGCGTCGGTCACCGGCTGCATCGCATAGGTCATGCGTGATGAACGGTCGCCGTCAAACCACATCTCGACATCGGTCGGAAAGGGCGAGGCGGCCGAGGCATAGCTTGAAAAGCCGATGCCGGTGGCTGCGCCATCATGGCGGAAATAAAGCCCCTCTTCAGAACCGGTGATGCGCATGGCCTCGCAGGCGGTGACTGCGCCATTGTCTTTCAGCTGCGTGATTTCCCAGCCATTGGCCCCGCCATAGGGCACGGCCTGCTGCGCCAGCGCCGTCGGAGCCACCCCAAGGGCGGCTGTTGCGAGCGCTGCCGCGCATGCCGAGCAGATCGATTTCATCCGGACGCTCCCCTGTTCGCTCAGGCGGACATCCCCCTCGGATCCGCGCTGGCGATGATAGCGTTATCCAAAGCTCTCGATCAGTCAAGACGGACTGCGTAACAGGTGGCAGAATTTCATTCGATTTTTCTAATAAGAGAAGGTCGAGGGTCGCCGGCTCACTCAGCGGCGGCCGCGTCCGCTGCGTCGTCCCGCACCGCCGCCGCGCATCGGACGGCCGGTTTGCGATTTGTGGAAGGAGCGGGTCGGGGCTGGGAGCTTGCGGCCGGATGAGAGCATCTCGAACCGCAGTGCACCGGCAAGCGGGATCGCCTCCACAAGCTGCACTTCGACATTGTCGCCGAGCTGATAGCCGAGATTGGATCGCTCCCCGACAAGCGCCTGGCGCACCTCATCATGGACGAAGTAATCGCCGCCCAGCGTGGAAACCGGCACAAAACCGTCGGCGCCATATTCTGGCAGGGCGATGAACAGGCCGGAACGGGTGACTCCGGCCACACGCCCGTCGAAACTCTCGCCGATTCGGTCCGCCAGATGGTGGGCAATCAGCCGGTCGACGGTTTCCCGCTCGGCGGCCATGGCGCGGCGCTCGAAGGTGGAGATTTCGGCGGCAATATCGTCGAGCTGCTCTTCCTCTTCGCGTTCCAGCCCGCCTTCGCCGAGGTGAAGGGATGCCACCAGAGCGCGGTGGACGATCAGGTCTGCATAGCGGCGGATGGGTGAGGTGAAATGGGCGTATTTCAGCAGGTTCAGGCCGAAATGGCCGCCGTTTTCGGGCGAATAGACCGCCTGGCTCTGGGAGCGCAGCACCATCTGGTTGACGAGATCCTTGTGCGGGGAACCATCGGCCTTGGACAGGATGCCATTGAACGAATTGGCCCTGAGATTGCCCCCCTTGGCCAGCGGGATCGAAAGCGTCGCCAGGAATTCGCGCAGGCTTTCCTGCTTGGAAAGCGAAGGCGCGTCATGGGTGCGGTAGATCAGCGCCTGGCGCTTCTTTTCCAGCGTTTCGGCAGCGGCGACATTCGCCTGGATCATCATTTCTTCAATGAGCTTGTGCGCATCGAGGCGTGGCGGCACCACCACCTTGTCGACAGTGCCGTCTTCCTTCAGGAGGATACGGCGCTCGGGCATGTCGAGTTCCAGCGGCTGGCGGCGATCACGGCCACGCTTCATGGTCTCGTAGGCAGCCCAGAGCGGCTTCAGCACGGGTTCCAGCAGCGGGCCGGTCTTGTCATCGGTCGTGCCATCAACGGCAGCCTGTGCCTGTTGGTAGGATAGCTTGGCCGCGCTCTTCATCATGATGCGGTGGAAGGTGTGGGAGGCTTTGCGGCCATCCTTCGAGAATACCATGCGCACAGCCATGGCCGGGCGGTCTTCGCCCTCGCGCAGCGAGCAGAGGTCGTTGGAAATCCGCTCGGGCAGCATCGGCACGACGCGATCCGGAAAATAGACCGAATTGCCGCGCTTCAGCGCCTCGCGGTTGAGCGCGGATTTGTGGCGGACGTAATAGGAAACATCGGCAATGGCGACGGTGACGATGACGCCGCCCTCGTTTTCGGGCCGGGTGTCGGGCTCGGCAAAAACCGCGTCGTCATGGTCTTTGGCATCGGCCGGGTCGATGGTGACCAGCGGAATATTGCGCCAGTCCTCGCGGCTTTTCATGTCCGCGGCAGTCGCCGCATCGGCTTCGTCGATCACGTCCTTTGGAAAGATATGCGGAATGCCGTGGGAATGGATGGCGATCATCGAGACCGCTTTTTCCGAGGCCAACGAGCCGACAATGGTCAGCACTTCGCCGCGCGGCAGGCCGTAGCGGCCGGACCGCTTGACGTCGACTTCGACGAGATCGCCGTCCTTCGCACCGTTGAGCGCGGTGTCCTCGATATCAATCTCGTTGTCGCGGCGCTCGATCGGCATCAGCCGTACCGAACCGTCGTCCAACACGCGTATGACCCCGAGAGCGGCCGCACCGCGCTTGTCGATCACCTTGATGATGCGGGCTGTATAGGCCGGGCCGGTGTCGGATTTCGACGGGAAAATCTTGGCGACAACGCGGTCGTTGAGGCCCGCGGTCGGTGCCTTGCGCTTGCCATTCTTGCCGCCGCCGGACTGGCGAATGAGCACGGCAGGTGCTGCACCGTCCTCTTCCGGCCATTCGGCCGGCCGGCCGATCAACTCGCCATCCTTGTCACGCGTGGTGATGTCGAGAACGGTTACCGGCGGCAGTGCGCCGGGCCGCAGCAGGCTCTTGCGCTTTTTCTGCAGCAGGCCTTCATCCTCAAGGTCGCGCAACAGGTCCTTCAGAGCAACGCGCTCGGCACCCTTGATGCCGAACGCCTTGGCGATTTCACGCTTGGATCCGCGGTCGGGGTTGTCGGCAATGAACTTCAGCAGCACATCGCGCGGCGGCACCTGGCCGTGAATGATTGCGTCGGGTTTGTTTGCACCCGCGCCGGTTTTCGGTTTTGCGCTCAACTATCGCTCTTTTCGGCCTCGGCATCATCGGCCTTCTTCTTCTTTGAAGCCGATGCCTTTTTGGTTGCCGAAGCGGTTTTGGTTGTCGTTTTCTTCGTTGCCGTCTTTTTCGCCGGCGCTTTCTTCTTGGCGGGCTTTTTCAGCCCGGCCTTTTCCGCGCGGGCGGCCAGAAGCGGAACGGCCTCTTCCATGGTCACCGATTGCGGGTCCTTGCCCTTGGGAATGGTGGCGTTGATCTTGCCCCATTTGACATAAGGCCCGTAGCGCCCTTCATTGACGGTGACTTCGCCGCCGCCGTCGGGATGCTCGCCCAGCGATTTCAGCGCGGCTGGCGCACCGCGCCGCCGTCCGCCATTGGCACGCTTGTCGGCAATAATGGACACCGCGCGGTTGACCCCGACGGAAAACACTTCGTCGATGCCTTCCACATTGGCATAGGTACCGTCATGCAGCACGAAGGGGCCGTAGCGCCCGAGGCCGGCGGTGATCATCTTGCCGTCTTCCGGATGCGGGCCGACGTCGCGTGGCAGCGAGAGAAGCCGCAGTGCCTTTTCCAGGTCGATATCTTCCGGCTTCCAGCCCTTCGGCAGCGAGGAGCGCTTGGCCTCCTTGCCTTCGCCGCGCTGGACATAAGGGCCGAAACGCCCGGTTCTGAGCGTTACGGTTTCGCCGGTTTCCGGGCAGGTGCCCAGTTCGTTGGGCTCGTTCGGGTTGATGCCGTTGGCCTCTGCTTCTCCATCCGCACCCAGCTGCCGGGTGAAATTGCAATCAGGATAATTGGAGCAGCCGACGAAGGCGCCGTATTTGCCGAGCTTCAGAGACAGATTGCCGGTGCCGCAAACCTGGCAGATACGCGGATCGGAGCCGTCCTCACGCTTAGGGAAGACGAGCGGCGCCAGCGCCTCGTTCAGCGCATCCAGCACGTTGGTGACGCGCAGTTCCTTGGTGCCCTCGACCTGGGCAAAGAAGTCCTTCCAGAAATCGCGGAGAACCTGTTTCCACTCGAGCGTGCCGTCGGAGATCTTGTCGAGCTTTTCTTCAAGGTCTGCAGTGAAATCATATTCCACATACCGGTCGAAGAAGTTTTCAAGAAAGGCCGTGACCAGCCGGCCCTTGGCCTCCGGCGTCAGCTTGCGGTTCTCAATGACGATATATTCGCGATCGCGCAGCGTCGCCAGTGTCGAGGCATAGGTCGACGGGCGGCCGATGCCGAGCTCTTCCAGCTTCTTGATCAGCGAGGCTTCCGAATAGCGCGGCGGCGGCTCGGTGAAGTGCTGGGTGGCGCGGATCTTTTCCTTGTCGATATTTTCCTGAGCATTGATCTCGGGAAGACGGCCATCGTCCTCATCCTCGTCGGATGGCTGTTTTTCCTCGCGGTTGTCGGCATAGGCCTTGAGGAAGCCGTCAAACTTCACGACCGTGCCGACAGCGCGCAGGCCGGCGCTTTCGCTGCCCTTGGTCGCGGTAATTTCGGCCGTGGTGCGTTCCATTTCGGCAGAGGCCATCTGGCTGGCGATGCCGCGCTTCCACACGAGGTCATAGAGGCGGAACTGGTCGGCATCGAGGAATTTCTTGACCGATTGCGGCGTGCGGGTGAAGTCGGTCGGGCGGATGGCTTCGTGGGCCTCCTGCGCGTTCTTGGCTTTCACCGAATAGTGTCGCGCCTCAGCCGGCAGGTAGCGCTGGCCGAACTGGTCGCCGATCGCATCGCGCGCGGCGGAGACCGCTTCGGGCGCCATCGAGACACCGTCGGTACGCATATAGGTGATAAGACCGGCCGTTTCGCCACCGATATCGACACCTTCATAAAGCCGCTGCGCCACCTGCATGGTGCGCGAGGCGGAGAAGCTGAGGCGCGACGAAGCGGCCTGCTGCAATGTCGATGTGGTGAAGGGCGGGCCGGGATTGCGGCGGACGGGCTTGGCCTCGACGCTGGCGACAGAATAGGTCGCGCCCTCAAGCAACTCTTTGATACGTCCGGCGTGTTCGCCATCCTTGACGGAGTTTTTCTGGATGCGCTTGTCGTCGGCTTTCACCAGACGGGCTTCGAACTGATCGCCGCGCACGGTTTTGAGGTCGGCGACAATGTTCCAGTATTCTTCCGGAATAAAGCGCTCGATCTCGCTTTCGCGCTCGCAGACGAGACGCAGCGCCACCGATTGCACGCGACCGGCAGAGCGCGCGCCGGGCAGCTTGCGCCACAGCACCGGCGACAGGTTGAAGCCGACCAGATAATCAAGCGCGCGGCGGGCGAGATAGGCATTCACCAGCGCTTCATCGATCTCGCGCGGATTGGCCATGGCTTCGAGTACGGCCTTCTTGGTGATGGCGTTGAAGACCACGCGCTTGACCGGCTTGTCCTTGAGCACCTTCTTCTTTTGCAGAAGGTCGAGCACATGCCAGGAAATCGCTTCACCTTCCCTGTCCGGGTCGGTCGCGAGGATCAGGCCGTCGGCGTTCTTCATCGCGTCGGCTATGTCTTTCACGCGCTTCGCCGATGCGGTGTCGACTTTCCAGGACATGGCAAAATCGTCGTCGGGCAGCACGGAGCCATCCTTGGCCGGCAGGTCGCGCACGTGGCCGAAGGATGCCAGAACCTTGTAGCCCGAGCCCAGATACTTGTTGATGGTCTTTGCCTTGGCGGGGGACTCTACAACGACTACGTCCATATCTTCCGTCTCAATTCTTCTTTGCCACGTAAGGTGCCGTCCGCTCTCGTATCGGCACATCGCGTTTTCCGGTAAAAGCCGTTCTGTCGTTGGCCGAGCCGTCGGTAACGCATTCGAAAAAAATGCCCGGAATCAGAGCGTTTCCGGCCGTATACAGACTGTCCGCAAGGCCCGCTTTCGAAAGCCGGCGAGGAATGGGCGGTATGTCCGTCTTCCGGCTTGCAGGACTGTTCAGCGTTGCCTTTACCCCGAAAGATGCCCTGGACGCAAACCGGATGTTTCTGTTGAGCATGTTCCGGACTCGAAATGGACAGAGTTTGCTCGTTGGTCAAGTCCCAGTGCGTGAAAATTCACGACGCAGGTCCGATGTAACCAGAAGGATATTCTTTTTCAGGTTGCGATTAATAAATCAGCAACTACTCTTTTGAGTTGAGGTATAGCTGAATGGTACATGAAACGGGCATCAGGGATTTGGATGTAGCATGTTGCTGCACAGGTCTGGAAAACAAAGCGGCAAAACACTGACGGAAGAAGAATTATCTATATCAGGCAGATTCTTGCTCAGGTTCGGCGTCTTGCCGACAAGGAAGGGGCGGAGTTGCTTTGTTATCTGCTCGATATGGCCTGTATCGAGGCGAGCTCGGCTCAGACTCGTATGATTACCGACTTCGCTGTCGACTAGAAATGCGTTAGCACCACGGCTTTCTTGTTGCGCCGGCTTGGTATGACGTTCACGCAGCCCACTGCCGGACTTGGACCTGTTGGGCGACATTGAACGTGCAACAGGCTGCCAGATCGGCGGAAGAAACCCACCGCTGGAAATAGGGCATTCCCGGCTTGGCTCCGGGAACGCGTGTTTTAGAAAATGTGTGGGGGCTGAACGCCAGTCGGTCAGAAATCGCGCTCGAGGCGCACCCAGCCAAACCAGTTCTGCTGGTTCCAGCTATCGTCCAGAAAGGCGTAGTTGATATTTGTGCGGACATGGAAATCATCAACAATTTCCCAGTCTGAGGTAAAGCCTGCCTCCCAGAATACCTTGTCATTGCTGGCGACAGTGTACTGGGTCTGCGGCGCCAGGATAAAGTTTTCGGTGACATTGAAATAGTAGTTGGCCGCGACCGCATACTTCATATAGGTGTCAGCGATCGGCAGAATCGTCCCAGTTCGCGGACGTGAAATCGGGCACATAGGCGATGAAGCCGCTTGCATAAAGGCCCGCGATTTCAAACGTGCCTGGACCGATCCCGAAGCCAGCCCAGGGGCGGACGGCATAGGTCTCGTTATAGGTATCGTAGGCGGTATCCAGCTTCAGGTAATTGCTGTCAGAGACCACATAGCCGAGACGCCCTGAAAGACCGATCTTGGCGAGCTCGCCATCACTGCCGGTTTCATCCGGCGTCATTCCGACGGCAGCAAGCGCGATCTGGAAATGATCTGCGCCATTATAGGCAAGGCGGATCGAGTTGTAGCGGCTCACATTGTCAATGTTGTCGAGTTCGCCCCAAAGGTCTTCATTCCAATAGCCCTTGATGTAGCCGGCTCTGAATGCGAGCGCATCGCCAATTTCAAGATAGGCTTCGTCAAACTTGAAGTCGTCGCCCGTACCGTTGGAATAGAAATAGAACTCCGGGACCATTCTCGACGTCAGCGTACCAAGCTCGGTTGCGGACTTGGCCGTTACTGCCAAGTTTGTCTTGACGTAAGGATACCAGTCGTTGTCGAGAGACGAGCCTGTCTGAATGCCGCCAAATTTGGTCTCGAAGCGGACATAGCCGCCGATCTGGAGGCAGGTCTCTGTACCCGGGATAAAGAAATAACCGCTGCCGAAGGCATCGCAGGCTTCGACGTAGTTGGCTGTGACCGGTTCGATCATCACGACCGGATCAGCGGCCTTGGCACCTGTTGCAGCCACGATCATCGAAGCGGAGCCGATGAGCAATTTCTTGATTTTCATTGCAGCAATCTCCAGAGACTTTTTCGTTAATCATCACACCAGTGCAGGACGCCATGACCGCATTATAGTTTTTTCTGTTTCGGCGATTGCACGTAAAACTATACGTCTCCTCGCTCTAAACACAATCCATGCAAGACCCGTCGGTCCGTAAATGCAAGCATGTAGCCTTGTTTGGGCTGGAAGTGTTGTCAAACAGCAACGCCTGGCACATCGATATTATCGATTATTCATGGACAATGATGCGAACGCCAAGCGACACTTTATCGCGGAAAAACAGTTCCTTATCCCAAAGACGGAGTTTGATTCGCGGCTAGACGGAAAATCGAATTCGTGGCAACCTTTCCAAGGTTGCGCACGCACATCTGGTCGTAAACCATCTGGATGCAATTGCATCCTTAAGCTGCATCGTGAATTATCTTTTGTCTCGGAATTTCTGCCCTCGTCTTGTGCGAATCGCGCGGGTAAGGCGGATTTGAAGCCAAAAATCAATGATTTGGGTGCTTGTTCGCTCAAAACAATTGGAGTATCAGCCAATTCGACAAAAAGGGGCCGTAGCTCAGCTGGGAGAGCGCTGCAATCGCACTGCAGAGGTCGGCGGTTCGATCCCGCTCGGCTCCACCATTTCTGCGAACGCTTTGCTGCGAATTTCGCAGCCGGCGCGCCGGCTAGTTGTTGTCTTCCGGTAGGGTTGGAAGCGGCATGATCTCGATGCCTTCCTCAAGCAGATCGCGGACCTCGTCTGCCTTTGCTGCGCCGATAATACCGCGCTGTTCGCTCTCGCCATAGTGGATCTTGCGGGCTTCTTCGGGGAAGCGCTCACCGACATCTTCCGAGTTCTTGCGGATTTCGGTCACGGCCTGTTTCAGCTTTTGCAAAGCCTCCCGGCGTGCCTTGTCGACAAGAGCGGTCTTGCGCTCGTCCTGCTTGCGCGCGGTAGAGACCTGCGGTGCCATCAGACCCTTGGCGATTTGAGCGGAGTTGCAGACCGGACAGGTCAGGAGGCCGCCCGCCATCTGCCTGTCGAAGTCTTCACTGCCGGAAAACCAGCCGTCGAAGGCGTGGCCGTTATCGCAAGAGAGTGAGTAATGGATCACAGGGTCGGTCTTTCGCTCAGGCCTATACGTCAGCGCCGTGCAGATTGTCGCTTTCTTCAAGCGTGAAAGCGCGGATGTTCTTCAGGTTCGGCACTTTGCCGCGCGCCGCCGTCACCGCATCGGTGTCGATCTCGGCGGTGATTACCGCTTCGCCCGTGCCGCCCGCTTCTGCCAGAACGCGGCCCCAGGGATCGATGATGATCGCGTGGCCGAAGGTTTCGCGCCCGTCATCGTGAAAGCCTGCCTGCGCCGCCGAAATCATGAAGGCGCCGTTTTCAATGGCGCGCGCACGCTGCAACACATGCCAGTGGGCTTCGCCGGTCTGTTTTGTGAACGCGGCAGGCGCAGTCAGAACCTCGGCGCCTGCAAGTGCGTAGGCGCGGAACAGGTCAGGAAAGCGCACGTCATAGCAGATGCCCATGCCGATCTTTGCAAACGGAAGGTTCGCCAAAACTGCGCTCTCGCCGGGCCGGTAGACCGCGCTTTCACGCCAGCTTTCGCCATTGTCGAGGTCGACATCGAACATGTGGATTTTGTCGTAGCGCGCGGCAATGGTGCCGTCGGGCGCAAACAGCAGTGCCCGATTGGCGACCATTCCGTCGTCAACGGCAATCGCCGTCGAGCCGATATGAAGGTGAAGGGCGTGTTCACGCGCAAGGGCGGCGGCCGTGCGGACGGTGATGTCGTCAGCTTCCGCCTTTAAACCCGCCATCAGTTGTTTTCGGTCTTTCTGGACCGCGCCCGTCATTTCCGGCGTCTGCACATATTGCGCGCCTTTGACGGCGGCCTCTCGAACCAGCGTTGAAAGCGTATCGGCGTTCTGCTCGGGATCGGTGCCCGAGCGCATCTGGATGGCGGCGGCGGTGAAACGGGTCATGCGCGGATCCTTAAGCGGCAAGAAGCGGATCGAGCTTGCCTTCGCGCTCAAGCGCGAATAGCTCGTCGCAGCCGCCAATGTGCCGGTCGTCAATGAAAATCTGCGGGAAGGTCGAGCCGCCCTTGGCACGCTCGATCATCGTTGCGCGCACGTCCGGGGTCTCGGTGGCATTGTATTCAGTGAAGCCGACGCCCTTGTCCGACAGAAGCTTTTTTGCACGGGCGCAGAAACCGCAGAATTCCCGCGTGTAAATCTCGACATTCGCCATGATGATACTGGGGTCCTTTCGTTGCAGGCCGGGGTGATCAGCCCTTCATATAGTTTCATCGAGCACGCGTGCAAAGGTCAAAACATTGATCTCGCTTGCGCCCTTGCGTCTCAAAACCCTTGCGGCCGCCGAAACGGTGGCACCGGTGGTGTAGACGTCATCGATCAGCAGGATCGATTTTCCGAAGACCTGGTCTTCGTGATCGCGCGCAAGCGCGAAGGCGCCCCGCACATTGTCCTCGCGCGCCGATCGCGTCAGGCCGACTTGCTGGCTGGTGCGCCGCTTGCGCCGCAAAAGCCCCGGCAGAAACGGTTTGCTGGAAAGCCGTGCCAGATTGCGTGCAAGCTCTGCCGACTGGTTGAAGCGGCGCGACATCAGCCGGGTCGTATGCAGCGGCACAGCGGCAATGCCGTCACAGCGTGCGATCATTCCATCATCGGCGCGCTGCATCCATGTGGCCATCATCACCGCAAGATGGGTGTTGTCGCGATATTTCAGCGCGTGGACGAGGTTGCGCACCGTTCCGGAATAAAATGCAGCCGAACGCAGCCGATCGAAATCCGGCGGGTGGGCGATGGCCTCTGCACTCATGATCTCGGGGCCCAGATCGTGTGAGAACGGCGTTCCGAGAACCGCGCAATAGGGGCGTTCGATGAAACGGATATTGCTCCAGCAATTGACGCAGAGCGCGCGATGCGTCCCCGTGGTTTTGCCGCAGGCCGCACAGACCGGCGGGAAGACGAGATTGCCGAGCATGGCCAGCGTATCACGGGCCACAGCCGCAGATCGGGCGCGCATCGCCTGAAGTCTCAACGGTCTGATCTCATCCATGACCTCAAGGTAGCGCGTTGACGGACGCTTTGCGACTCCCTAATTGGCGGGGATTATGTGAACTGGAAAGGCCGCAGGCGATGGAACAGGTTTTCGATGCACGACGCGTGGAGGCGAACCGGCTGAAGGCCTGGCGCGCGGCAAAGCCCGGTGCCGATTTTCTGCTCGACATCGTGGCCGAGGAAATCGCCGACCGGCTTGCCGTGGTCGAGCGGCAATTTGATGAGGCCGTCGAACTGCACGGAGTTACAGGCGCTGTCGCCAGAGCCGCGCTTGCCACAGGCAAGGTCGGAGCGATCACGCGGGTGGAGAGTGACGCGGCCTTTGCCGATGGGACTGTGCCAAACCAGGTGGCTCCGCTGGAACTGCCCGGGCTTGAGGACCAGTCGCTTAATCTGGTGCTGTCGCCGCTGGTCGCTCATCTCACCAATGACACGCCCGGCTATTTCATCCAGGCGCGCCGGGCGCTCAAACCGGACGGGCTGTTTCTGGCGGCGATCCCCGGTTCCGGCACGCTGGCCGAGCTGCGCGAATGCCTGCTTGCGGCTGAAACGGAGCTTTACGGCGGCGTCAGCCCGCGCGTGATCCCCTTTGCCGATGTGCGCGATATTGGCGGTTTGCTGCAACGGGCGGGGTTTGCCCTGCCTGTGGTCGATCAGGAAAATTACACGGTCCGCTATGACACGCTGTTCGAGCTGATGGCGGATCTGAGGGCGATGGGTATGGCCAATCCAATCGCAGACCGCTCGAAAAAGCCTGTCAGCCGGGCGTTCTTTCTGCGTGCGGCCGAACTCTATGCCGAACGCTTCAGCGATACGGATGACCGCATTCGCGCGACTTTCTCGATCGTTTATGTCTCCGGCTGGGCACCGCATGAAAGCCAGCAGAAGCCGCTGAAACCGGGTTCGGCGAAAGCGCGCCTTGCCGACGCGCTCAACACCGAAGAATACAAACTCAAGCGGTAGCGCCGCTTCACCGCTTCAAATGGGGGAGTCTGCCGCTTGCCAGAAGGATACCGAAGATCGCGATGGCAACACCGGCGATCTGGAAGAGATCGGGCATGCGCCCGAACAGCGCCGCGACCAATAGGGCAGAGACCGGCACAAGGTTGAAGACTACCGATGTTGCGCTGGGTCCGCGCCGGGCAATGCCGATCTGCCAGAAAATATAGGCGAGAACCGAGCCTATGAGCGCCATCCACAACACTGCGCCGAGAGCCGGTGCATCCGCGGCGGTGAGTGCGGCAAAGGGATTTTCGAAGAAAAAAGCGGCAAGCAGAAGCGCGATTGCGCCACCGCTCATGGTCCAGGCTGTTGTCTCCATCGGCGTGGCTTCGTGCACGATCCGGCGGCAGCCGATGGTGTAGAGCGCCCAAGCGAGGCTGCCCGCAAGGATCAGGATATCGCCGGAGGTGAACTGGGTGCCTGAAAATGCACCGACTGTCAGTGAAACGCCAAAAAGGCTGATGGCCATACCGACAATGGCGCTAAGCGAGGGGAGGCGTCGCTGAAAGACGGCGTCGATGAGATTGGTCGTCAGCGGGCTTGTGCCCATGATCAGCGCCGCCGTGACCGGGCTTGATGTTTGCATGCCCAGAAACAGCGCGGCGTTGAAGCCTGCGACGCCGACGATCCCGAGCGCCAGAAAAGCGCAGACGTTCTGTTTCAGGACGCTGACACGAAAGCCGCCGCTGAAGTATAGCCATGTCAGAATCGCGATGGCGGCGATTGCAAACCGAAGGGCCGCAGCCGTCCATGGCGGCAGGCCGGAAAGCGCAATCCGCGTTGCCTCGAAATTCGTGCCCCAGAAAATGGCGGAAAGGGCGCTGAGCCCGAGTGCTGCCGCGTCGGCGGAAGCAGCATTGGCCCGATTGGACAAAGCGTCGTTTGAGACGGTCATGGCAACCTCGTCTGTTAATCGAATGCGCGGAGGATGCCTTTCCGAAAAAGAGTATGATACAGACAATATCGGTATGTCGTTTTCCGAAAATGGAAAATTGAATGGTTCAATTCAACTGGGATGATAACCGTGTTTTTCTCGCTGTTGCCCGCGAGGGAACACTGTCCGGCGCTGCGGCACAGCTCAAAAGCGGTGTCGCCACGATTGCGCGGCGGATCGAGCGAATGGAAAACGCACTCGGGGTCCCGCTCTTCCTCAGGCATCAAAGCGGTTACATCCTGACCGATCAGGGTGAGGCGCTACTGCCGCGTGCCGAAGCTGTGGAACTGGCCGTCGGTGACATGCGCCTTCAGGCCAGTGACGATGCGGGTATTCGCGGTCAGGTGCGACTTGCCAGTGTTGAAAGCCTGGTGGCAGGCTTCATCGTGCCGGCGCTCGAACCGCTGCTTGCCCAAAACCCGGGACTGGATGTCGAGATCGCGTTTTCAACGGTGGCGGTCAATATGCACCGGCACGATGCTGACCTCGCGCTCAGAATGGTCCGGCCGGAGCGCGGCAATCTCCGGGTCCGCCAGCTCGCCACCATGGGCTTTGGCCTCTACGGGCCGAAACACGGTGCGGAGCCATTGCGGATCGTCACATGGCCGCAATCGGAAAGCCTCGCCGTTCCGCTCGGCTGGTCGAAAGCCTTTGCAAATGAAAGAAACGCACGTTTTGCCGTCAACACGCTTGCGGGGCAGGTGGAAGCCGTGCGGCGCGGCATTGGCAGGGCTGTGCTGCCGCATTTCCTGGCTCAAGATGACCTTCGGCTGCTGGCAGATCGCTTGCCGGACGGCGGTATGATGGAGCGTCCGATCCTGCTGGTGACCCACAGTGACCTGATTGCCTCGCAAAGGGTCAAAAGCGTGGCGGATGTCGTCTCGGCCGAGATTACACGCCGCAGGGGCGAACTGTCAGGGCTTTGACGCTGTTTACAGCAGATCCTGCAGGATGGGGATGAGGGGCTCGTCTGCGGGTGGCATCGGGTAATCGCGCAGGTCTTTTGCGCGCACCCATTTGATCGCCTGGCCTTCTTGGCCGGAGGGAATGCCCTGATAGCGGCGGCAGACGAACAGCGGCATCAGCAGATGGAAGTCGTCATAGGTGTGGCTGGCAAAGGTCAGGGGCGCGAGGCAGTCGGCCTTGGTGGTGATGCCCAGTTCCTCTTCCATTTCGCGGATCAGGCAGGCTTCGGGCGTTTCACCGGTTTCCACCTTTCCGCCGGGAAATTCCCACAGGCCCGCAAGCGTCTTGCCCTCAGGGCGTTGCGCCAGCAGAATGCGGCCATCGTTGTCGATCAGGGCACAGGCTGCCACCAGCAGCAGCTTCTTGTCGGTCATTGTTCAGCCTTTTCACGCCAGTAGCGATATCGATATGCCTCTTTGAAGCTGAAGCACCGGTAGAGCGAAAGCGCCGCTTCATTGCTTTCCGTCACCTGAAGCCAGACGGTGCGCGCGCCGCGCCCCTTCAGCCACCGCATCATGCCGGTTGCCAGTTCGCGTCCATGGCCTTTGCGCCGCGCATCTGGTGCGACTGCGAAGGCTTCAATGCCGGCCATATCGAAATCATGTACGCATAGCCCGGCCGCGACAGGCTCACCGCGATCTTGCGCGCGGATGAAGAAGCCATGCGATGGCTTGATGGCGGTAACCACTTCGGCCAGGCCAGCCTTGGTTAGACCTGGCACGGGGTTCACCTTCAGTGCTGCGCCAACGAAACGGCTGACATCCTGGCTCGGCAACAGTTCGATGCCTTCCAAGGGGTCAAAAAGGTTGAGATCGAGTGTCATGACAACGGTCGTGTCAAACGGCTCGGCGCCCTCGGCTATCAGATATTCGACGAGCGTGGGCGGTGTCAGCGGGGTTTCGCGCACCAGAAGCGGCCGTCCGAAAGTCTCGTAGTGACGACGCGCCTTCTCGATCCTGATCTCGATATCGGAAGTATCCGACTGATCAAGAACTGACAGGCTGTTCAGACGTTTTGACGGGTGACCCGCTGTCAGCCGAAGCTGCCAGGCGCCGTCATATAGCACGTTCTTTGCCGGCCACGCGCGCAACCCCATGGCTTCAAGCCGACGCACAAGTGGAAGATCCGCACTCACCTTTGATCCGATCCTGTCGCGACGTTATCGTTGTTTTTCATTCATCTAGTGCGGGAGAGGCCGGTCTGTAAACACAGGCTTTTTGTTGAGGCGGTCGGTGTTGCGCGATGGCAACGCGACCGCCTGCCGGTTCAGCTGCGATAGTCGCCGTTGATGGCGACATATTCCTTGGTGAGGTCGCAGGTATAGACGGTTGCCTGTCCGTCACCGAGGCCGATATCGGTACGGATGATGATTTCGTCTTCGCGCATGACTGCGGAGGCGAAATCTTCCTCGTAGTCAGGATCGCGCTCGCCGTTGACGGCCACGCGGATATCACCGAACCAGATCGCGAGCCGATCGCGGTCGGCCTTCTCCCCGGCCTTGCCGACAGCCATGACCACACGGCCCCAATTGGCGTCCTCGCCGGCAACTGCGGTTTTGACCAGCGGGGAATTGGCGATCGAGCGGGCAATCACGCCGGCGGCGCGGTCATTTTCAGCACCCGTCACGCGGACGGTCACCATCTTGCGGGCACCTTCGCCATCGCGCACGATCTGCAGTGCCAGATCCTGCATCAGCGCGTGCAACGCCGCCCGGAAGTCGTCCAGCCGCGGGTCGGTGCCATCGTTGACTATGTCCTGACCTGGCGCCTTGCCGGTGGCAAAGGCCAGCACGGTATCGGAGGTGGAGGTGTCGCTGTCGATGGTGACAGCATTGAAGCTTGCGCCCACGCCTTCGGAAAGGAGTTGCTGGAGGGCTTCGGCGGAGACCGCCGCGTCGGTGGCGATGAAGGATAGCATGGTTGCCATGTCGGGCGCGATCATGCCTGCGCCCTTGGCTATGCCGTTCAGCGTTACGGAAACCCCGTCGATCATGGCGCCACGGGTGGCGACCTTCGGATAGGTGTCGGTTGTCATGATCGCCTTGGCCGCATCGAGCCAGCAGTCGGGCCGGGCTCCGCCTGCCATGGCCGATAGAACGTCGGAAAACTTGGTTGCGTCGAGCGGCTCGCCGATGACGCCGGTGGATGCGAGGAACACATCACCTTCGGAGCAGTTTGCAGCCTTGGCGGCGGTTTGTGCTGTCAGCGCGGTTGCTTCCGCACCCTTCTTGCCGGTGAAGGCATTGGCGTTGCCGGAATTGACCACAAGTACCCGGGCTGATCCGCCGGCAAGATTGCTGCGGCAGAAATCGACAGGCGCGGAGGGGCATCTGGACCGCGTGAAGAGGCCAGCGACAGAAGTCGTCTCGTCGAAAATCATCATCATGACGTCCGTCCGCCCCTTGTATTTGATGCCAGCGGCGGCGGTCGCGATACGCACGCCGTCAATCGGTGGCATCGGGGAGAAGAATTTGGGCGCAAGCGGAGATACGGCAGTCGTCATGGCAGGCCTCTGAAGTTCCGGCCCGCGGTGATGCGCGGGCCGGGTGGTTTGGATCACTGCATTTTATTGACGGCGTTATAGGCGTCTTGCAAGTCCTGATCTTCGATCACGATCTTGTCGTTGGTCTTCAGCTTGCTGACCACCTCGTTGTATTTCTCGCTAGCGACGAGCTGGCGCAGCTGCGGTTCGACCTGTTCGAACGGGGCCGGTGCCTTTTCGCGGACGTCCTCGACCTCGATCACATGATAGCCGAACTGGCTCTGGACAGGGGTCTCGGTGTATTCGCCGGGCTCAAGCGCGAACGCGGCTTCTTCGAATTCCGGAACCATCTGGCCCTTGGAGAAGTACCCTAGATCGCCGCCATTGGATGCGGAAGGACCGGTCGAATGCTGCTCGGCGAGTTTGGCGAAATCGGCGCCATTGTCGAGTTCTTTGATGATTTCCTGAGCTTCGGCTTCGCTGTCGACCAGAATATGGCGGGCGTGAACCTCTTCCTGCTTCGGCGCGTCGGCGATTTCCTCGTCATAGCGTGCCTTCAGCGTTTCCGGGGTGATCTCGGCGTTGATCTTTTGCTCGAAGAATGTGTTGTAGAGCTCTTCCTGGCGAAGCTGATCCATGCGGGTCTTGAAGGCTTCTGTTTTGTCTAGGCCATCTTTTTCGGCCGCGTCGGCGATGACCTTCATGTCGATCAGGCTCGAAAGCGCAATCGCGCGGACCTGCTCTTCCGGCATCTGGCCGAACTGACCCTGAAACTGTTCAACAGTGCTACGCAGTTCCGACTGGTAGATCGGAGTGCCGTCAACGGTTGCGACAACCGGTTCATTGGCGGGTGAACCGCTATCCTGGGCGAAGGACGGCACAGCGAAGCTGACGGTTGATGCCAGAAGTGCCGCTGCTGCCAAATGTCTTTTCTGCATGAAATCACCTTTTATTCTTTGGTTTTGCGAAATGTGTTGTTTCGCCGTCTGCGCTGAACGGTACAGCCGCATGTGGTGGAAGCGCCACCGGGCGTCAACGGATGGCGGCGAATTGTGTTGCACCCTTACAGACTTTTAATGTGCAGCGGCTCATTTGAAGACCGGCAACACAGGAATGTGGCCATTCTGGCGCGGCGTTTGACGTTGACATCCCCCGACCCCCTCTTATCTGTCTGCCAAGCCCGCGTCCAGTGAAGCTCAAAAAGCAATCTGGACCCTGCTTGTCAGGAGTGCGTCTGTACGGCGCCACGTACAGGATAGATATGACAACTTTCGGAAAGAGCTTTTGAAATGGTCTCACTCGGTGGCGTAGCCCGCAAATTGTTCGGTTCGGCCAATGAACGCCGTATTCGTGCCTACAAACCCCGTGTGGCTGCAATCAATGCTCTCGAAGAGCAAATGGCTGCTCTTTCTGACGACGACCTCAAGGCCAAGACCTCAGAATTCAAAAAGCAGATCGCCGATGGCAAGAGCCTGGACGATCTTCTTGTTGAAGCTTTCGCCGTTGCCCGGGAGGCCTCCAAACGTGTGCTGGGCCTGAGACCCTTCGACGTTCAGCTGATCGGCGGCATGATCTTGCATGAAAATTCGATTGCCGAGATGAAGACCGGTGAGGGCAAGACTCTTGTCGCAACGCTTCCCGTCTATCTTAATGCGCTTTCAGGCAAGGGTGTTCATGTCGTAACCGTCAACGACTATCTTGCCCGCCGCGACAGCGAGAATATGGGCAAGCTTTACGGCTTTCTCGGCCTGACCACCGGTGTGATCCATCACGGTATTGAAGACCAGCAGCGCCGGGCGGCCTACCAGGCCGACATCACCTACGCCACCAATAACGAACTCGGTTTCGATTATCTGCGCGATAACATGAAGATGCAGCGCTCCGAGATGGTTCAGCGCGGCCACAATTATGCGATCGTCGACGAAGTTGACTCGATCCTGGTTGATGAAGCCCGTACGCCGCTGATCATTTCCGGTCCGCTGGATGATCGCTCGGATCTTTACGTGACCATCGACAAGATCATCCCGATGCTCGAAGAGGGCGATTACGAAATCGATGAAAAGCAGCGCTCGGCCAATTTCTCCGAAGACGGCATGGAGAAGCTCGAGCAGATGCTGACCGAGTCGGGCCTGATGAAGGGCGCCTCGCTTTACGACGTCGAAAACGTCACAGTCGTCCATCATCTGAACAACGCGCTCAAGGCCCACAAGATGTTCTCCCGTGACAAGGACTACATCGTGCGTGACGGCGAGGTCGTGATCATCGATGAATTCACCGGCCGGATGATGCCGGGCCGCCGTTATTCGGAAGGCCAGCACCAGGCGCTCGAGGCCAAGGAAAATGTCAAGATCCAGCCGGAAAACCAGACGCTGGCCTCGATCACTTTCCAGAACTATTTCCGAATGTATGACAAACTGGCCGGCATGACCGGTACTGCTGCGACAGAAGCGGAAGAATTCGGTAATATTTACGGGCTCGAAGTGGTTGAAGTTCCGACCAACCTGCCGATTGTCCGTCTGGACGAGGATGACGAGGTCTACCTCACCGTCCAAGAAAAATATCTGGCGATCGTCGAAGAAATCAAGATTGCCAAGGAAAAGGGCCAGCCTGTTCTCGTCGGCACAACTTCGATTGAGAAGTCCGAACTTCTGGCCGCGGCCCTGACGCGCGACGGCATCACCGATTTCAAGATCCTGAACGCGCGCTATCATGAAAACGAGGCCTTCATCATCGCCCAAGCCGGCGTTCCCGCCGCGCTGACCATTGCCACCAATATGGCCGGTCGCGGTACCGATATCCAGCTCGGCGGCAATCTCGAGATGCGCATTCAGGAAGAGCTTGGCTATCTGGAGCCGGGCGTCGATATCGTCACCAATGAAGAGGGCGAGCGCGTCGAAGTCGAGCGCAAGGTCACACCGGCCGGTCCCGAGCGCGATGCCAAGGAACAGGCGATCCGCGAGGACGTTGAGCGTCTCAAGCAGGAGGCACTTGCCGCTGGCGGTCTTTACGTGATTGCGACCGAGCGCCATGAGAGCCGGCGTATCGACAATCAGCTGCGCGGCCGCTCAGGCCGTCAGGGCGACCCGGGCCGTTCGAAATTCTACCTGTCGCTTCAAGATGACCTGATGCGCATCTTCGGCTCCGACCGCATGGAGAGCATGCTCACCAAGCTTGGCCTGAAGGAAGGTGAGGCGATCGTCCATCCTTGGATCAACAAGGCACTTGAGCGCGCGCAGAAGAAGGTCGAGGCCCGCAACTTCGACATTCGTAAGAACCTCCTGAAATATGACGACGTTCTCAACGATCAGCGCAAGGTGGTCTTCGATCAGCGCAAGGAACTGATGGATTCCGACGATATTTCGGAAATCGTAGAGGATATGCGCCACGAGGTGATCGAAAATGCCGTGAACCGCCGTATTCCGGAGCGCGCCTATGCCGAGCAGTGGGATACCGCAGGTCTTAAGGAAGATTGCGTCCGCATCCTCAACCTCGACCTGCCGATCGAAGAGTGGGCCGCAGAAGATGGAATTGCCGAGCCTGAAATTCTCGAGCGGATCAACGCCGCTGCCAATCAGGCTGAAGAGGTGCGCGCCAACCAGGCCGAGCAGTTCGGTCCCGATGTTATGAAATATGTCCAGCGTCAGGTTTCCATGCAGGCTTTGGATCATCTCTGGCGGGAGCACATCGTCAATCTCGACCATCTTCGCTCGGTCATCGGTTTCCGCGGCTATGCCCAGCGCGACCCGCTGCAGGAATACAAGGCCGAAGCCTTTGAGCTGTTCAGGGTGCTGTTGGGCAGTATGCGCGAGGTCGCGATTTCGCAGCTTTCGCGCGTTCAGCTCGTGCGCGAGGCTCAGCAACCACAGCCCCAGCCGGAAGTCGATCCGGCCAGCCTGCGCGCAAGCCATATCGATCCGGATACCGGCGAAGACGAGATGAACGGCGAGCAGGTCGGCGCCGGAGAAGCAGCAGCGCGGGTAGGCGAGTTGCCCGAGGAATATCGCAATGTCGGTCGCAACGATGTGTGCCCTTGCGGATCCGGCCGCAAGTTCAAGCATTGCCACGGCCGGTTGGCCTGAGGTATTTTTAACCCAGGCATAATATCAAAACGGCGCCCGCAAGGCGCCGTTTTGCATTTCAGGCTTTTTCCGCGTCAGGCAGGAAGCCTCAGGACCACCGCTTCCCAGGGCGAGAGCGTCAGTGTGTCATCTGACAGGGTGTCGCCGCGACTGGTGTCATTGCTGATGAGGATTGCAGTGCCTTCAAGCCGCGCATCGCTCCATGTCTCTGGTTCACGCGAGAAATTGATGACGGTGACGAGGCGAACATCATCAAGCTTGCGTTCGAAGGCGAAGACCGTTTCGTGGTCGGGGGCAAGGTCTTCATAGGTGCCGTAAGTGAGGGCAGGGATATGGTGGCGAAGCGCAATCAGCCGCCGGTAGTGATGATAGATCGAGCTTTCATCTGAGCGCGCGGCCTCGGCATTGATCTCCGGATAATTCGGGTTGATGGCCAGCCATGGCTTTTCGGCGGTCGTGAATCCGGCGTTTTCCGAAGCATCCCACTGCATCGGTGTGCGGGCATGGTCACGGCTGACCTTGTTGAGGTTTTCCAATAGCTCCTCGGCGCTCGCCTTGCCTGTTTCCACGTAGTCCTGCCTCAAGCCCCGCACCTCGATATCGTCGAACTGGTCGAGGCCGGTGAACGGGTAATTGACCATGCCCAGTTCCTCGCCTTGATAGATGAACGGTGTGCCGCGCATGGTCAGCATCATCGTCGCCAGCGCCTTGGCGGAAAGCGCGCGATATTCCGGCGCAGGGTCGCCGAAATGGCTGACAGTGCGCGGCTGGTCGTGATTGCCGAGAAAGACGGTGTTCCAGCCGGTCATGCCGACGGCCTTGTCGAGACGGTCGAAGGTCGCTTTCATCTCGGTCAGCTTGCGCTGTTTCCAGCGCCAGCCATCGCGGTCGAGCATGACCACGGCGAAGTTGAAGATCATGTTGAGCTCGTTGCGGGCCTCATCGACGAACAACGGGGTCTGGGCGTCGGAAACGCCTGCGGCCTCGCCCACCGTCATGCAGTCGTATTTCGACAGCACCTCGCGATTCATTTCCTGCAGATAGTCGTGCAGACGCGGCCCGGAGGCATAGACACGGCCCGGGTCCTTCATCTCTTCTTCCGTCAGGTCCGGAAATGCAAAATTCTTGGAAATGAAGGGGATCACATCCATGCGGAAGCCGGAGATCCCCTTGTCGAGCCAGAACCGCATCAGGTCGTAGACTTCCGCGCGAACGTCCTCATTGTCCCAGTTGAGGTCCGGCTGCTTTTTGGCGAAATAGTGCAGGTAGTAATCGCCGGTAGTCTCGTCTTTTTCCCAGGCGGAGCCGCCGAAATAGGAAACGAAATTGTTGGGAACGCCCTTCGCGCCATCGCGCCAGATATAGTAGTCGCGTTTGGGGTTGTCGTGCGATGACCGGCTTTCCACGAACCATTCATGTTCGTCGCTGGAGTGGTTGATCACAAGATCGATGATCAGCCGCATGCCGCGCTTCTGGATCTCGGCAAGCAGGTGGTCGAAATTGGCCATGGTGCCGAATTCTTGCATCACCTTGCGATAATCGCGGATGTCATAGCCGTTATCGGCATTAGGACTGTCGAAATGCGGCGACAGCCAGATGACATCGATGCCGAGGCCGGCGACATGATCGAGCTTTTCGATGATGCCGGGGATATCGCCGATGCCGTCACCGTTGGAATCGGCAAAGGAGCGCGGATAGATCTGATAGGCGACGGCTTCTTTCCACCAATGCCTGCTTTGCGCGGGTTGCGGCATGTCTGCCTCCCTTAAGGATTGTTTTTCAATATGTTTCTGCTTCCGGATTATGTCCGCGCGCGCGTGAGGGCAACCGTCGCCCAGTGAAATGCGCTTTTCATCCATGTGCGTATCAAGGCTCCTGAACCGCCAGAAACGCCGTCATTGCGCTTCCTGCTTGCCAGCCCGCACAAGCTGGGTTAGAAATCATCCCATGATGATCACGATAAACATTGCAAACTGGTGGTGGGCTCGCTAAAGGCGGCCGCGATCACGCATGTCTGGATGATCTGACGAAGCCGCCCTCAAACCGAGGCGGCTTTTTTCGTATTGTCGCCGCCTTTGCGGGGTTCAACGATTGAAAATGCGGGATGCGCGGGAAAACCGCTTCCGTGAAAAGGTGGAGCAGGGACAATGAACCTTCATGAACGGCCGGATGGCGGGGAAAGCTATGTGACGAAAGGCGGCGTGAAGATCACGCGCACCCGCCGTTTCGTGCCCTATGGCGATTCCGTTTCAAGCTATATCGAGCGGCTGGACGAGCGGCGCGGGGCGGTGTTTTCGTCCAATTACGAATATCCCGGTCGCTACACTCGTTGGGACACCGCCGTGATCGACCCGCCCGCTGCCATTTCCTGCAATGGCCGCACCATGTGGATCGAAGCGTTCAACGGCCGGGGCGAGGCGCTGCTTTCTCTGATGGTGCCCGTTGTCGAGGCGCTGGACGCGGCGACGATCACAGCCCGTTCGCCGCGCCGCATTGACCTGCTGGTCCGCGAGCCCGATCGCCAATTTACCGAGGAAGAGCGTTCCAAGGCACCGACGGTGTTTACTGTCCTGAGGGCCATTGTTGACCTGTTCCATTCGGATGAGGATGCGAGCCTTGGGCTTTATGGCGCGTTCGGCTATGACCTTGCCTTCCAGTTCGATGCAGTCAAGCTGAAGCTTGAACGTCCTGAAGAACAGCGCGATATGGTGCTGTTCCTGCCCGACGAAGTGTTGATGGTTGACAATCACGCCGCCAAGGCCTGGATCGACCGCTACGATTTCGAAAAGGACGGGCTTTCGACCGAGGACAAGAACGGCGATATCGAGCCGGAGCCTTTCCGCCCCTCCAACAGCGTGCCGCCGAAGAGCGACCATCACAAGGGCGAATATGCCGAACTCGTCACCAAGGCCAAGGATAGCTTCGTGCGCGGCGACCTGTTCGAGGTCGTGCCCGGCCAGCAGTTCATGGAGCGCTGCGCCAGCAAGCCGTCGGCGATCTCCAAGCGGCTGAAGGCGACCAACCCGTCGCCCTATTCCTTCTTCATCAATCTCGGCAATCAGGAGTATCTGATCGGGGCATCGCCGGAGATGTTTGTGCGGATTACGGGACGGCGGGTCGAGACCTGCCCGATCTCCGGCACCATCAAGCGCGGCGAAGATCCGATCGCCGACAGCCAGCAGATCCTGAAGCTTCTGAACTCGCAGAAAGACGAATCCGAACTGACGATGTGTTCCGATGTCGATCGCAACGACAAGAGCCGGGTTTGCGAGCCGGGCTCGGTCAAGGTCATCGGTCGTCGCCAGATCGAGATGTATTCGCGTCTGATCCACACCGTGGACCATATCGAGGGCCGTCTGCGCCCCGACATGGACGCTTTCGATGCGTTCTTGAGCCACGCCTGGGCTGTGACGGTCACCGGCGCACCAAAGCTCTGGGCCATGCGTTTCATCGAAAACCACGAGAAGAGCCCGCGCGCCTGGTATGGCGGCGCCATCGGCATGGTTGGCTTCAATGGTGACATGAACACAGGGTTGACGCTGCGCACCATCCGCGTGAAGGAAGGGGTGGCCGAAGTCCGCGCCGGTGCTACCCTGCTTTACGATTCCGACCCTCACGAGGAAGAAGCGGAGACCGAATTGAAGGCTTCAGCCATGCTCGCCGCCATCCGCGAGGCAGAGACGGAGAAACTTGCGCCGGCGACCCGGCCGGTTTCGAAAATCGGGGCGGGGCTGAAGGTGCTGCTTGTCGATCACGAAGACAGTTTCGTTCACACGCTTGCCAATTATTTCCGCCAGACCGGTGCGGAGGTCGCAACCGTGCGCTCTCCGGTTGCCGACGAGACCTTCGATCGCATTGCGCCCGATCTCGTCGTGCTCTCACCCGGCCCCGGCATGCCGAAGGATTTCGACTGCAAGGCGACCATCAAGAAAGCCCGCAGCCGCAAGCTGCCGATCTTTGGTGTCTGCCTTGGTCTTCAGGCCTTGGCAGAAGCGTATGGTGGCTCGCTCAGGCAGCTTGCGGTGCCGATGCATGGCAAGCCTTCGCGCATCCGCATTCTGGAACCTGGCCGGATTTTTGACGGGCTTCCGAAGGAAATCACCGTCGGGCGCTACCACTCGATCTTCGCCGATGCCGTGCAACTGCCGACCGATTTCGCGATTTCGGCGGAAACGGATGATGGCATCATCATGGGCATCGAGCATGCGCGTGAGCCGGTCGCTGCCGTCCAGTTTCATCCCGAATCGATCATGACACTCGGCGGCGACGCCGGCATGCGCATTATCGAAAATGTGATGGGCAAGCTGGTTACCCGTTCCGGCGAGGCGCTTGCTGCTCGAAAAGCGGCAGGCTGAGAGTTGTCTTGCTATTGTCGCGGTAAGGCGCTAGCAAGCCGATAGCGCCGGACGACTGATCCGGCCCTGTCGTTCGGCAAAACGGGAATTTCCAATGACTGGTGATCACGCACAGGGCGGCGGCGCAAGCCGTACGCGAACACTGGCATTCTGGACG
This sequence comes from Martelella sp. K41-7, assembly GCF_055808365.1. Lineage (NCBI taxonomy): Bacteria > Pseudomonadati > Pseudomonadota > Alphaproteobacteria > Hyphomicrobiales > Aurantimonadaceae > Martelella > Martelella sp. K41-7. The sequence continues at coordinate 2,502,606 of NZ_CM147867.1, read as the reverse complement.
ATCCCGCTTTCGCTTCTGGTGCTTGCAATCAAGCTTTTGGCCTGGCGCGTGACCGGCTCGGTGGCGCTTCTTTCCGATGCGCTGGAATCGATCGTCAACGTGGTGGCTTCGATCGCGGCCTTCGTCGCAATCGTCTACGCATCCAAACCAGCCGACCATGACCACCAGTTCGGTCATCACAAGGCCGAGTACATCTCTGCGGTGATCGAGGGCGTGGCGATTGTCGTTGCGGCGCTTATGATCTTCAAGGAGGCGTTCGGTGAGCTGTTCGACCCGACCATGCCGACCGAAGTAGGTCTCGGCCTTGGCGTGAACATCTTCGCCAGCCTGATCAACGGGGTCTGGGCCTATGTGCTGATCCGGGCCGGACGGGCTATGCGATCCCCGGCGCTGGTGGCAGACGGCAAGCACATCCGCACCGATGTTGTCACCTCTGTCGGTGTCGTCATCGGTCTCGGCATCGCGCTGGCTACGGGTTTTCCGATCTTCGATCCGCTGATCGCGCTTCTGGTGGCGGCCCACATCCTTTACGCTGGCTGGCAACTGATCGCCGAATCGGTTGGCGGACTGATGGATGCTGCCCTGACCGGCGAGGAGGAAGACGCCATCCGCAAGGCGATCCTCGACAACGCCGACGGATCATCCGACGTGCACGACCTGAAGACACGCCGCGCCGGTTCCGCTGCTTTCATTGATTTTCATCTCGTGGTCAGCGAGGACATGACGGTGGGAGAGGCCCACGGCATCTGCGACCGGCTCGAAGGTGCAATCAAGGAGGCGATCCCAGGCTCCACGCTTGCCATTCATGTCGAGCCGGAGGGGGTCAAGCCGCACGGGATGCGGGTCAAGATCGAGTGAAGCAGGTAAAGCGTGGAGCTTGCCTCAGGCGGTAATCGAGCGAATTGTCATTTACCTGACCGGAGGAGCTGCAGTGCTTGCGACACCAGCTCGGCATTTTCGTTCGCAACGTCACCGTTTCTAAGCAGGCAGCCATCTTCAAGGCCGATCCGCGTCGACAGACGCTGATGATGTGCACGTTCGACAAAGCGCCAGACGGTTGCGTCAAAGCCGTGCAAGAGCACGGGCCTTTTGACACCAGTTCGCGCAAGAACTTCGAAAATCCGGCCCGCAGTGCTATCGGCCTCGTCGATATCCTGCTCTTCGATTTCAATGAGAATACGGAAGGCTCTGTGACAATCCGGAAGCGTCACAAACCGTTCGGCGTCCGACTGGGAAGCAAGGCCGGCTTCAACGCCTACACCAATTTCGTGGAGCAAGGCGGTGACGGCCGGGGCATCCGGCTCCGAGAGGTTGACGGATGCGTAGTCGGGCAATGCGGTCCATGAGGCGATGCAGTCGCGGGTTTTCTGCTCGTCTTCCTCGATCCAAGCCCCGGTTGAAACGCCCAGGAGCGTTCCAGGGCAGGCTGCTCGTGTGGCCTCTATCACGTCACTGACTGTCGAGAGGCTTTCGCGTCCATCAGAGCTGCGCGGGTGTATGTGAAGCTCGGCAGCGCCTGCGGCAACATAGGCTGCGCCATCGCGGGCGATCGTTTCAGCCGAAAATGGCAGTTTCGGGTGGTATCCGGCAGGGCGGGCGCCATTCAGGCAGGCTTGAAGGATCATGATTGTCTCGCTTCATGACAGCTTCCCTCGCAAGGAAGGCGCTGCAAAATCCCGCCTATGCGACTGGATTTTAGAGGTTTTCACTGCGGCATTGCCTGTATATCAGCACGGGCATGCATGCGAACATGCCCGTGCAAAGCTTCGTTTATCAGCCTGCCATCATGGCAATGCCGGCAAGAGCGGTTGCGCCGCCGAGAATACGCGAAAGGCGCATGCCGCCAAACCGGTTGAGGCCGATGCCGAGGCCAACACCTGCGGCATGCAGAAGGGCTGTGCCGGCCATGAAACCGAGCCCGAATGACATGGCACCGGCACCACCGAGTTCGCTACCGTGGGCAAAGCCATGAAACAGAGCGAACACGGCAACAACAGCGGCCGAGACCGGGGTGGGGACCTTGACCGCAAGAGCCACCAGCAGACCGAGACCGACGACCGAGGCGAGAATGGCCGGTTCAACGAAGGGAAGATGGAAGCCGGTAAGCGCCAGTGCAAAGCCGATTCCCATGGTGATAACGAAGGATGCAGGAACGGCAAGCATCGCCCGCCCGCCAATCATCGCCGCCCAGATGCCGACCGCGACCATCGCCAGAATATGATCCGCACCGAAGAGCGGATGCGAGAAACCGGCCATGAAAGAGCCGTGCTCGACCGGATTTAGGTGGGCAAAGGCTGGTGCTGCAGCTGCGAGAAGAAGACCGGTGGATAGACTGGCGCTTTTGGCGATGCGCTTGAACATTGTTCCCTCATTTATCGGATGCCCCGGTGGCGCACAGAAAAATCAATGCACTCAGACTATCGCTGCCGGTCCTTTTCTGTCCACATGGAAAATGACGTATGCCCTTATGAAAGAAAGGCGGCCCGGGAAATCCGGACAGCCAGACGCATCTGTATTGCTTTGCTGAGCTTATTTTGGAACGCGCGGCGGCGACACGGTTTCTCCGCCGGACTGGCGTTCCAGCATCCAGCCGGGATATTCGCGCGGCAGTGCGGAAACCGTATCGAGGCGTTCCATCTCTTCGGCCGTCATCTCGACTTCGGTCGAAGCGATATTGTCCTTCAACTGTTCCGGCCGCTTGGCGCCGACGATGACGCTGGTGACCGCCGGTTGGTAGAGCAACCAGGCGAGCGCGATCTGCGCCACCGAAACACCTTTGGCCCCGGCAATCTCGCGCATCACGTCGATCACCGCAAAACCGCGTTCCTTGTCGATAGGCGGGAAATCAAAATTGACGCGGCGGCCTTCGCCGTCTGTCTGATTGTTGCGGTCATATTTGCCTGAGAGGAACCCGCCGGCAAGCGGTGACCAGACCATCAGCCCAAGCCCTTCGGATTTCAGCATCGGTACGATTTCGCGTTCGAGGTCACGGCCGGCAATGGTGTAATAGGCTTGCAGCGACTGGAACGAGGCAAGACCCTTGCGCTCGGAAAGGCCAAGCGCCTTGGCGATTTGCCAGGCTGCCCAGTTTGAGACGCCGACATAACGCACATGGCCGTGGCGCACGAGCGTGTCGAGGGCCTCAAGCGTCTCCTCGATCGGCGTCGTATTGTCGAAACCATGAAGCTGATAGAGGTCGATGTGGTCGGTCTGGAGCCGTCTGAGGCTGTTCTTGACCTGCTCCATGATGTGATAGCGCGAACTGCCGCGCGCGTTCGGCCCTTCGCCCATGCCGCCGAACACCTTGGTGGCAATCACCACCTCGTCGCGCGGAACACCGAGATTTTTGATGGCCTGACCGGTGATCTCCTCAGAGAGGCCCTCGGAATAGACATTGGCCGTATCGATGAAGTTGATGCCGGAATCGATGGCCAGCTTGACCAGCTCTTCCGACGCGCTCTGGTCCAGCTCGCCGATTGCTGTCCACATCCCCTTGCCGCCAAAGGTCATGGCGCCGAGACAGAGTTCGGAGACCTTCAGCCCTGAATTCCCAAGTCGGTTGTAACGCACGGTCCAGTCCTTTCAGATTTTTTGAGATTGGCCGGTTTGCTGCCTTGTTCAGTTCGCTGAACGCGCCCAAATCGGATCGGATGTGCCGGGCCGCTGGTCCGGATATCGAATTGACATGACTGACGTGGGGGCCGGTTCCCGCAGTTTCAAGGCAGGGGCGCTGTTTGCGGCAAGGCCGAAGCGCAGGGGACATTGTATTGGCGCGATATTCGCATTAAGTCGGGTATCAGAACCCTTACCCTTGGAGATGCCGAATGAACGAAGAAGACGACGACAAGAAGACCGAACTGCCCCTGGGCAAGGAAGCCGAAGCCAATCTGTTCAAGTCGCGGTCGATCTTCATTTACGGCCCGATCACGCAGGAACTTGCCCAGCGCGTCTGCTCACAGCTTGTGGCCATGGCTGCCGTATCCGATGAGGATATCCGCGTATTCGTGAATTCGCCGGGCGGTCATGTGGAATCGGGCGATTCGATCCACGATATGATCAAGTTCATCAAGCCGAAGGTCGTCATGGTCGGTTCCGGCTGGGTTGCCTCTGCCGGTGCGCTGATCTATGCGGCGGCTGCCAAGGAAGATCGCATCTGCCTGCCGAATACCCGCTTCCTGCTGCACCAGCCCTCCGGCGGCACCCGCGGTCCGGCATCGGATATCGAAATCCAGGCGCGCGAAATCATCAAGATGAACCAGCGTCTGATCAAAATCTTTTCCGTTGCCACCGAACAGCCGGAAGACAAGATCGCCAAGGATATTGACCGCGACTACTGGCTCTCAGCTGAAGAGGCAATCGAATACGGCCTCGTGTCGCGGATTGTCACCAGCGAGGCTGAAATCTGATCATCAGTATCTGCTTGCGAACCGAGAAACCGGGTGTGGGGCTTGCTCCGCCCGGTTTTTTCATGCTTGCAATTGACTGATCAGGTGGCCGTATTCAGGAGGGCAGGGCTTGTTCAGGGATTTTTCGGCACAGAGCCTGTTCATGGGCCTTCTGGTTGCCTTTGTCGGTTTTGCCAGTTCTTTTTCAGTCGTCCTTCAGGGGCTTGAGGGGGTCGGCGCAAGTCCGGCGCAGTCGGCTTCCGGTCTGATGGCGCTTTCGATTGTCATGGGCGTCAGCGGGATCGTCATTTCTGCCGTCACCCGCATGCCGGTCAGCGTGGCGTGGTCCACGCCGGGTGCCGCTCTTCTGGCAACGGCGGGAACGCTGCCGGGTGGCTTTGCCGAGGCCGTCGGCGCCTTCATCATCGCCAATCTGCTGATCATCGCTGCCGGTCTTCTGAAACCGGTCGGCCGGGCGATCTCATCGATTCCCGCACCGCTTGCCAATGCCATGCTTGCCGGCGTTCTGCTGGCTCTGTGTTTTGCACCGGTGGAGGCGGTGAAGTTTGATCCGCTGCTGGGGCTTCCGATCATCGCCGCCTTCATTGTTGTCGGCGCGTTCAATCGGCTGCTGGCGGTGCCCGCCGCGCTTGGGGCCTTTGTTCTGGTGCTGGTCTTCGGCGTCGATATTCCGGCCGGTGCCTGGGCCAGTGTCTGGCGCGAAGCGGTGCCGCTTCCCGTCTGGGTGACGCCGGTGTTCAGCCTTCAGGCGGCGATCTCCGTTGCCCTGCCGCTGTTCATCGTCACCATGGCCTCGCAGAATATCCCCGGCGTGGCGATCCTCAATATCAATAATTACCGGCCGTCTGCGGGGCGCATGTTTTCGGTGACCGGGCTGTTCTCGCTGCTGTCTGCGCCCTTCGGCGGGCACGGCGTCAATCTCGCGGCGATTACGGCGGCGATGTGCGCTGGCCCCGATGCGCATCCTGACCCGAAGCGGCGATACTGGGCGGCGATCATTGCCGGCATCGGCTATATCGCCTTCGGGCTGATGAGCGGGCTGGTGGTGGCGCTGGTGTCGCTGGCACCGCCCATCCTGATCGAGGCGGTCGCAGGTCTTGCTCTGATCGGCGCATTCGGGGCTGCCGCCGTCGCCGCCTTCAAGGATCCCGGTGCACGGGAAGCCGCTGCGGCAACCTTTCTTGTGGCGGCATCCGGGGTCGGCTTCTTTGGCATTTCAGGCGCGTTCTGGGGACTTGCGGCCGGGCTTGCGATAACAGGCGTCAAGCGCTTGGCACACAAACGGGCATCAGGCAGCTGAGGCGATTTTGGATTGCAATCGGCTGTCGATGCCGCTATGGAACATGCCATGATGAATTTTGATGCATATCGGCAGGGCAGATTTTCGGGTGGCGCATGCGCCGCCGCCGCTCCCATGCGCGCGTCAAACTCGCTCCTTCTTCTCGGCCTTAACAGCGGTTGCCGGGTCCTTTAAGGAGCGCCCGGCGGCCGGAAAGCCGCTTGGCACCAAGCGCTCCTTCATTCCCGAACACTTGATGATAACGAGAATGGCCCAAGCCGGAATGCGCCCCTGAGGCAGCATATGGCAGGCCGGATAAGAGGACAAAATGGACGCGAGTCATTCCACAAAATCCAAGGGTATGCCGACGGCTGCCAGCAAGTACCAGCCTTACCCGCAGATCGATCTTTCCGATCGGCAGTGGCCGTCGCGACGCATCGAAAACGCGCCGACCTGGTGCTCGGTCGACCTGCGCGACGGCAATCAGGCGCTGGTCGATCCTATGGGGCATGACCGCAAGGCGCGCATGTTCCAACTGCTGCTCGATATGGGGTTCAAGGAAATCGAGATCGGCTTTCCCTCCGCCTCGCAGACTGATTTCGATTTTGCCCGCTGGTGCGTCGAAAACGATCAGGTCGGCGATGATGTTTCGCTGCAGGTTCTGGTGCAGTGCCGGCCAGAGCTGATCACGCGGACCTTTGAGGCGCTGGAAGGTGCGCACCGCCCGATCGTGCATTTCTATAATTCCACCAGTGAATTGCAGCGTCGCGTGGTGTTCGCCAAGGACGTGGCCGGCATTCGGCAGATTGCTGTCGACGCCGCCAGGATGATCACCGACATGGCTGCAAAGGCCGGCGGCGGCTACCGGTTCGAGTACTCACCGGAAAGCTTCACCGGAACGGAACTGGACGTTGCGCTGGAGGTTTGCAATGCCGTGATCGCGGAAATGCAGCCGACGCCCGACAACAAGCTGATCATCAACCTGCCGTCGACCGTCGAGATGTCGACGCCGAACATCTATGCCGACCAGATCGAGTGGATGTGCCGCAATCTCGACAATCGCGAAAACCTGATCATCTCCGTCCACCCGCATAATGACCGGGGAACGGGTATTGCGACCGCTGAAATGGGCCTGCTGGCCGGTGCAGACCGTGTCGAGGGCACGCTGTTCGGCAATGGCGAGCGCACCGGCAATGTCGATATCGTCACGCTGGCGCTCAACATGTTCACGCAAGGTGTCGATCCAGAGCTCGACTGTTCCGAGATCGGGCGGATCAAGGAAGTCTACGAATATTCCAACCAGATGGTGATCCCGGAACGCCATCCCTATGTCGGCGAGTTGGTCTATACCGCCTTTTCCGGATCGCATCAGGATGCAATCAACAAGGGCATGAAGGCGATCCGGATTGCCAACAAGCCGGTCTGGGAAGTGCCCTATCTGCCGATCGACCCGCAGGATGTGGGCCGCACCTATGAGGCAATCATCCGCATCAACTCCCAGTCGGGCAAGGGCGGCATCGCCTACATCATGCAGAGTGATTACGGTATCAACCTGCCGCGCGGCCTGCAGGTGGCTTTCCGCGAACTGATCCAGAAGATCACTGACGAGGAAGGCCGCGAACTGCCTTCGAAACGCATTTACGACGTGTTTATGGAGCACTATGTCGATCAGCCGGAAGGCCGCATCAAGTTCATTGACCACCACACCTACCCGCAGGGAGCGGCCAAGGGCGTGCGTGTCGTGACCGCCGAAATCACTGACGGTGGCGAGAAAAAGCGGATTGATGCGAAGGGGAACGGCCCGGTCGACGGCTTTGTCAATGCGCTGTCAGCCTATCTCGGGATCAATCTTTCCGTTGAGGACTATTCCGAGCATTCACTCAATCACGGTTCGGATGCCAAGGCGATTGCCTATGTTGATGTGAAATATGACGGTGGCCGGATGTTCGGCGCTGGTATCAACACCAATATCGTGGCGGCCTCGCTGGAGGCCATTGTTTCGGCGGTAAACCAGATCCTGGCAGGGCGGGGCTGAGAAATCCCCGCTACGGCGGCGTCCCCGGGTGGATGCCGCCGCTTCAAAAATGCAGATATACAGACTGGGCAAGCGCAGGCATATCGGTATCTGAAGACGGGCCGACGACGGCAATCAAGGTTCTTTCGGCCTGCCACCATGCCACTGTCAGATCGTCGCGGATCGTTTCCTGAACGTCGGTGATTTGGTTATCCGTCGATGTCGGACGTGCCAGGATGAACAGGGAAAGCAGGTCGCCGCTATTGTTGCGGTAGAACAACTCCACACCTGGCGTGCGATCGATGGCGACGATCCTTGCACCTTCAAAAATGCTTGCACCCTGATCGAATGACGGGATTGTGATATCAAGGCCGGTCGTTCTTGCAATAAGTTCCGTCACAGCGGCCGGATTTTCCGGACCGATGTCGGTGATCGGCTGATATTTTTTGCCAAAAATCCGGAAGCTGGCACAGACATCGTCAATCCAGTCGAAGGACCGGTCCAGGCTAAGGTCAACAGTCTGGGTTGCGACGGAGCCGCGTGACGCAGCCATGCCGATAGCGATGCCGATACCGAGAAATGCACAGCAGAGCAGTGCGGGCAGCCAGTGTCGTCTTGCTTTTCCGCCAATCATGTTGCCGGTCTGTTTTGTTCTGACGGCGATGTCCATCGTTTCCTTGAGTGTCTCGACTATGGAATGGGCCGGGGTTAGCGTTCACGCAGATATGCGGGTTGCCGGCGCGATATTGCCCCGAGTGAAACACGGAAACAAGAGGCGCGCGACAGTTTGTCGACGAACACAAGAGCGATGCAATTGTGGACTATCCCGCTTCTGTGCTTGTTATGATACGGCTGATTAAAAAATGAGGCATAAATGTGTTTTTCATGACTTGTCCCATTGCGATGTGGATCATTTGCAGGGACGATGACGTTAACGGGGAATAAAAAGAGAGCCGGACAATTACCGAGCAATCGAAAGTAAACATGAACGCAATGACAGAAAATCTTCAGGGGGCAGCGGCCACACGCAATGCGATTATCTCAACCGCTGTGCGTCTCTTCGCCGAATACGGATATAATGCCGTCTCCACGCGCAAGATCGCTGAGAAATCGGGCGCTAACATTGGCAGCATCGCCTATCATTTCGGGGGCAAGCCGGGACTTCTGATTGCCTGCGCGCATCGCGCGGTCGAGGCAATCGAGCAAACGCTTGGAACTTCGGTTCTTCAGCCGATGGCTGATGATGTTTCGGCAGATGAGGCCCGCACGGAGCTTCTGGCGATTGCGCGGCTGCTCGTGACTCCGATCTCCGGACGGCCTGATGCAGATGACATTTCCGCCTTCGTGATGCGCTTTATCAACCAGCGCAGCGAGGCCTTTGACCTGCTCTATAAACAGATCAGCGAACCGATCCACCGTCATCTCTGTCAATTGCTGGGACGTGCCGCCGGTCGTGACCCTGATGCGGAAGAGACAAAAATTCTGATATTCACCATTATGGGGCAATCCATGTATTTTCGCACCAGCCCCCAGGCCGTCAAAAACGGTATGGGGTGGGACAGCTTCGGCGGTGGCGAATGCGCGAAGGTTGGGGCTGCTCTTTCTCTCAGCATAAATGCCCTGATTGATGCCTATGCCGCCGGCGCTCAGGTGTAGGAATAGCTGAATTCGCTTTCCGGTTCGATGGTGCCGCTGATCGCGTCAAGCGCGTGGCGCCTGCAGTGCATTTCCCATTCTCCCGTTTTGCCTTTGACAGTGATCAGGTTGAAGGCCGACGGCGGTTTTTTTCCGCCTGTTCCCTGGCCAGCCGCAGCGATCCCGATAACCGGGGTCTTGCCGTGCGGCGTTTCAATGAAATTGACGGTGTTGAGGTGAGTGTGTCCGTGCAGTACGAGCTCGCATCCGCCTGTCGAAAGCGCGGCGCGAAACCGCCTGATTCCGATCAGTCGCTTGTGGCGGGCCGCCGCATTGCGCACCGGCGGGTGATGGATCATCACAATTCGAAACAACCCTTCCTCGCCAGCCTGGCGCAACAGCTCGGATGTTCTGCGCGCTTGTTTTCTCTCGAATGCCCCGATGGCCATGAAGGGTGGCGATGCGATCGCGGATGAACAGCCAATCAGCGCCACCGACCCACGTTTGCGCAGGTAGGGAAATGTGAGCGAATCGGATGTCTTGCTGAGGGGCCGGACGTCGTCGCCCTGCATATTGTCGTGCCAGGCCTTTGCGACCTTTGCATAGGCGCCGCCGACATAAGCGTCGTGGTTGCCGGGCACCAGAGAGACGTCTTTCGCGGGGCCGACGCTCTTAAGCCATTCGGCGGCGTTTTCGATTTCCTTGGTGGTGGCAAGATTGACGAGGTCGCCAGTGATCGCGAGATGATCCGGCGCTTCGTCGGCAATCGCCAGAAGCAGGTTTTCCAGCGTGTTCTTGCCCAAATGCTTGCGGCGATTGCGATGCCAGTTCAAAAACCCGGTGATCCGCTTGGAGACCAGCTCGCGCGGCGAGAGCTGCGGCAGGGGACCGAGATGAATGTCTGAAATGTGGGCCAATGTGAACATGGGAAATTCATAGACGGGCGGGCTGCAAGCTGCAAGCGGTGACTTTCGAAGCGGGCGGCGGAAGCCAGATAGGCTTGACTTATCGCATAATAAGGATATCAAATATCCTTAAGGATAAAATGTATCCTTATTATTGCAAGAGGAAGAGATCATGAAACAGCCGTCTTATGTTGAGTTCACGCCTGCGCTTGCCGAGGCCTACATCGCTTTTTCGACAAAGCTCAAGGCAAACAGCCTCAGTGCGCGCCTGAGGCATCTGGTGGATATCCGGGTGTCGCAGCTAAACAGCTGCGCATTCTGCCTCGACATGCATAACAAGGAAGCCAAAATCGCAGGTGAAAGGGAGTTGCGCCTCTACCATGTTGCCGTCTGGGATGATTCACCGCTGTTTACAGACCGGGAAAAAGCCGCACTGGCTTATGCCGAGGCGCTTACCGGCATAATCGATCCGCACAAGGCGGTCGCGGCGCGCACGGCTCTTGCTCTCCATTTCAGCGAGCAGGAGATCGCTGAATTGACCTATGTGATCGTGTCGATTAATGGATGGAACAGATTGGGCGTTGCCTATCAGAGCCGGCCCGGCTCGATGGACAGACTTTACGGTCTTGAAAAGGCCGGCTTGGAAGCGGATGCAGCTTAGAAATCAGGTCGAATGGGTCCTTCATGCGGCCACCGTGCTCGCCGGTCTGCCGCCCGGACGCTATTTGCCCACAAAGGTGCTTGCAACCTTCCATGGCATTCCCAAGGAATACCTTTCGAAGGCTTTGCAATCCCTTTCCCAGGCCGGGCTCGTTGAGAGCGCACTCGGCCCCGGAGGCGGCTACAGGCTCGCTGCAGATCCCAGAGATATCTCATTTCTCGAGATCGTCGAGGCAGTTGAGGGGAAAGCGCCGTTGTTTCAATGCCGCGATATCCGCTTTGCCAATCCGTGTCTGCCGAAGGGTTTTTGTCCCAAGGCGATATGCCCGATCGCCAAGGTCATGATGCGTGCCGATGCTGCCTGGAGGGCCTCACTGGCTGAAACAAGCCTTGCCGACCTCGGGGCGGAGGTTCTGGAAAACCTCGGCCCCGAGCTCATGGAGGAAACCCGGCACTGGCTCGAAGAGCGAAGCGGCGCGGGATAGAACCACGACTTGGCCCTTTCGCTTTCTGGCAGGAACCACTATCGCCCGTGGGGGTATCAAGTTCCTGGATCGGCCCTTCCGGTACGATCCCGGTTGGATTGATTGTCTTGTGCGATCCGTAGTAGTGGCCCTTGATGTGATCGAAATTGACCGTCCCGGCAATCCCCGGCATCTGGTAGAGTTCGCGCAGATAGCCATAGAGGTTCGGATAGTCGGCGATCCGCTTCAGATTGCACTTGAAGTGGCCGACATAGACCGGATCGAAGCGAACCAGCGTCGTAAACAGCCGCCAGTCGGCTTCCGTCAGGGTGTCGCCCAACAGATAGCGGTTTCCCCCGAGCCGCTCTTCAAGCATGTCGAGCGTTTCGAACAGTTTTTTCACATGTTCCGAATAGGCGTCCTGCGTTGTCGCGAAGCCGGACTTGTAGACGCCGTTGTTGACCGTGTCGTAGACGATGGCGTTGATCTCGTCGATCTCGCCGCGCAGGTCTTCGGGGTAGAAGTCGAGGTCGTTGCCGGTCAGATGATCAAAGGCGCTGTTGAACATCCGGATGATTTCGGCGGATTCGTTTGAAACGATGGTCTCGCGCTTCTTGTCCCATACCACCGGAACGGTGACGCGGCCGGTATAGTTCGGATCGGCCTTGGTATAGACCTGCCAGAGAAAATCGGTGCCGTTTACGGGGTCGTCGGTGCCGCCGTCGCGGTTCTTGAATTCCCAGCCATTTTCCAGCATCAGCGGATCGACGATTGAAACGTCGATGAAGTCCTCAAGCCCCTTGAGCTTGCGGAACACCAGAGTGCGATGCGCCCACGGGCAGGCGAGCGCGACATAAAGGTGATAGCGGTCCTTTTCAGCCTCGAACCCACCTTTGCCATCCGGTCCGGCGCTGCCATCGGCGGTGATCCAGTTTCTGAACTTCGAGCTTTCGCGCTTGAAATGGCCCTTGGACTTATCGGTGTCATACCAGACGTCCTTCCAGACGCCGTCTACCAGCATACCCATCGGATGCTCCTTTCATTCCTCTCTCTTCTCTTTGCACCTTACATACGGCGCCATATTTGCTTTGCCAGTCCCGAAACGTTTGACACTGTGTTGCGGGTCACCAGAAATTGCGCTTTTCTTCCCGTCATGCTGGACGGTCTGCGGTTTTCCTGCTAGTGGCGTTTGGCCCAGAAACTGGAATTTGTCATGCGGATCCTGCGACGACGCTGATTGAAGATTTGAAACCGGAGATTTTCTTCGGCGACTTCCAATTGCGTATTCCAGACAGGTTCTTAGAAAAATGACAAACGAACTGTGCTACCTCCCCGAAGAGGTTTCCCACGACCAGATCATTGAAGAAATCAACGCCGAGGCTTTCGGACCAGGTCGTTTCGCGCGTACGGCCAGCCGTATCCGTGAGCAGGGGCCGCATGATCCCGCGCTGTCATTCGTCTGTCTGGATGAAGGCGCAGTGATTGCCTCCGTGCGGCTGACGCCGGTCTGGGCGGGCAGGGCTGTCGGCCACATGCTCGGCCCGCTCGCCGTCCGGCAGTCCCACAAGAACCGGGGGATCGGGCGCAATCTGGTCCGCATCTCCGTGGAGGCTGCTGCAAAGGCGGGCTCCGAGGTTGTGATCCTGATCGGGGATGCGCCCTATTACGGTCCGCTCGGCTTCCGTCCGACCGTTCCTCCGACCCTGCTTCTGCCGGGGCCTGTCGATCCCCGTCGTATCCTTGCCGATCCGCTGGTGGAGGGCGTCGAGGCAAAGCTCGTTGGCATGATGCGTTTCAGGCTAATCGCCTGATGCTCCGGAGCGGCCCTCGCGCCACCAGGTTGCCGAAATCAGTGCCAGAAGGGCGGCCAGTCCGAAAAAACCGTTAAAAAGCGGCAGTGAGCGGATGCTTTCAAGCCTTGTATCTGACGTAGCGACAATCGGCATGAAGCTGTTATTGCCGGGCCTGAGCGGGCCGGAGGTTACCCGCACCGGCGGCAGGCCGTCGGCAATCCGCTGCACCATCCCGAAACTTTCACGCCCAAGCGGTGCCAGAGTTTCGGTGGTCGAAATCATCGCCTTGAATTCCGGCGCATCGGGATCGCCGATATTGATCAGGCGTTGCAGGTCGCCGTTCTGAATGGAAAAAAGCCCCATTTCGCTGACAGGAGCTTCGCCTCGGAAGAGCCCCGGTTCCTGTTCTTCAAGCGTCACGGTTATCGCTTGCCCCGAAGGTGTGCTGACCGTTGCATCACGTGGGGCCTCGCCCATGGTCTGGCGGGTGATTTCAAGCCGCTCGCCATCGCTTGTCGCCGTCAGCGCTTCTTCTTCCAGCGCCGGTTCCTGCATCAGCCAGTGGGCGATGCGCCGGTAAAGCGGCACATAAGGCCCGCCGCCTTCAAAGCCGCGCGCCCAAAGCCAGCCCTGATCGGACAGAAATTCTGCGATCCGGCCCTGACCTTCGCGTGAGAGCACCAGAAGCGGGGCACCGTCTGCCGTCAGCACCGTTTCACCGCGCGCTTCACCGACGGGAATGGAGCGGAACCAGCGGCCCCAGGCCGGCGGTTCTGAACCATCACCCGGCAGATCACGGGTGACAGGATGCATCTCGCCTGTGTCGGAGACTTCCGGATAAAAACCGCCCTCTGACAGATTGCCGGTGGGAATTGCCGGAAGCACGGCAGACAGCGGCGTTGCCGCAATCGATTCCGGGCCTGCAATTTCCGGCCCGGCGGCCACAAGAAGCGCACCGCCATTCAGCACATATTGGGCGATATTGTCGTAATAGAGCAGCGGTAGAACGCCACGGTTCTGGTAGCGGTCAAAGATGATCAGGTCAAAATCGTCGATCTTGTCGATGAACAGTTCGCGCGTCGGAAAGGCGATCAGCGACAATTCGTTGATCGGCGTGCCGTCCTGCTTTTCCGGCGGGCGCAAAATCGTGAAGTGCACGAGATCGACGGACGGATCGGATTTCAGCAGGTTGCGCCATGTGCGTTCGCCCGAATGCGGCGAGCCGGACACCAGCAGCACGCGCAGATTCTCGCGAATGCCCTCGACGATCTGGACCGCGCGGTTATTCACCTCGGTCAGTTCGCCGGCAACGGGATCGACGGAGAGTTCCAGAATATTCTCGCCGCCATTTTCGATGTCGAAGACGTAACGCGTCGAAATACCGGGCGCGACCAGCATTTCGGCCACCACAGTGCCGTTCAGCCGGGCGGTGACCATGGCGGGACCTGTGCCGCCCTCGGCCTGGTCTACCGGACCATCATTGACCACGGTGAACTCCACCGGCAGGCTTTCGCCGACAAGGCCGAAACGCGGGGCCTCGTTGATCTCGATGCGGCGGTCATATTCCTGCGCCGTGCCCGTCACCAGCGCGTTGACCGGAATGTCGGCTGGCAGCGCGGCAGCGTTATCCGGAATGTCGTGGATCTGGCCATCGGTGATGAAAAAGGCGGCCCCCATCCGGCTTGGCGGCACATCGCGCACGGCATCGGCAAGAGCACGGAAGGCAAGCGTTTCGGCGCGGCCGTTTTCGTTGGCGGTTGCCACGTCAACGATGCGGGGTTCCAGCATCGGGTCTTCGGCAAGCCGTGCCTTCAGCGTTTCGAGCGCCGCGTCTGTCTGTCCGGTGCGATCTTCTGTCAACTGGCTCTGGCTGCGATCGACAATGATCGGCACGATGGTCGTCAGCGGCGAGCGCTCCTCCTGGCTGATCGTCGGGTTGGCAATGGCTGCGACCAGCAGAAAACCGGCGGCGGCACGCAGTGTCGTTGCGCGCATACGGGTGAGATAGCCGAGCACCATCAGGGCGATGACGGCGGCAAGCGCTGCGTAGATTGCGGTCAGCGGCACCAGGGGGGCGAAGGTCAGGTTCATTATTGCCCCAGCCTTTCCAGCAGCGCCGGAACATGCACCTGATCGGCCTTGTAGTTGCCTGTCAGCATATACATCACGATGTTGACGCCGGTGCGGTAGGCGAACTGGCGCTGGCGCGGGTTTTCGGGCACGGTTGGCAGCATCGGCGTCATGTCGGCATTGGTGGCCCAGGCGCCGGCGAAATCATTGCCGGTGATGATAATCGGCGAAACGCCATCACCGCCGCTCGTCACCATGTCGGAGGTCGCGCCCGAACGCGCCTCGACCCAAAGCGGCGAACCGTCATAGCGGCCGGGAAAATCAGACAGCAGATAGAATGAGCGCGTCAGCACGTGACCTTCGGGCACCGGCTCGAGCGGCGGCACGTCGATATTGTCGAGGATTGCACGCAGCCTTGCTGTATTGGCGCTGACGGCATTCTGGCCGAGCGGCGAATACTGGTCACGGGTATCGAATAACACCGTGCCGCCATTGCGCATATAGGCCTCGATCCCGGCAATGGCCTCCTGCGAGGGCATCGGTGCGGAGGCAGAAACCGGCCAGTAGATCAGCGGATAAAACGCCAGTTCGTCTTCCGCCGGATCGACACCGATGGGGTCGCCCGGCTCCAGTGCTGTGCGATAGGAGATGTAGTCGGACAGGCCCTTGAGCCCGCGTTCGGAAATCCGGTCGGTCTCCGCCTCGCCGGTGACGACATAGGCAAGATGCGTTTCATAGAGCAGGTCGGCGATTTCCATGTCGCTCATCTGCGCATGGGCCTTGCTGACGACGTCGGGCGCAAAGGGCAGAGCGGCGGCAAGGCTTGCCGCGAGGATCAGCGGCAGCGCCGCGCGCCGCGCCTTGAGGCTCGAAAATGCACCATTCATGGCCAGCATGATCAGCCCGTCGGCAATCAGCAGTATCATCGCGGCCGTCAGCAGCCAGGGTTTGAGGCTGAAGGCACGGGCATCGCCGATCGGCTGGAAACGACTGCCATCGCCAAACGCGGAAACGTCCAGCGGCGAAAGCGTATCCTGCGGGCCGAAGAGATTGACGGCGGTAAAGCCGTCGGCCGAGCCGTAGAGCCCGGGCGGGTTTTCCGCTGTCGCGATCAGATTTCCACCGGTATCGGCAAGCGGGTTTGCGCCGCTGATATTGCCGGTCAGCGTGCCGTTGGCAACAAGCAGACGATAGGGGGCGAGCAGGGGCGCTGAACCGCCGTCGCCGTCAGCGGCCGCACTGGCCTGCGAGAGATTGACGATCCGGCGCAGCATTTCGACGAAATAGCCAGAGATCGGAAGGTTCGACCAGTTGGGATCGGCAGAGGTATGGAACAGCACCAGCCGCCCGTCGCCGAGCACGCCTTCGGTCACCAGCGGCGTGCCGTCAGCAAGGCTTGCCCAGGTGTGGTCGGCCAATGTCGGTGCGGGTTCGGCCAGAACCTGGCGGGACACGGTGATGTCCTCCGGCACGGGCAGGCCGTAAAACGGGCTGGTCTGCGGGAAGGGCGCAAGGCTTTGCGGCTCGCTCCAGCTCATGGCCCCACCGAATGCGCGCGCGCCGGAGCGAAGGCGCACCGGCAAAAGCGTATCGTCACCTTCTGAAGATGCCAGACGAGGCCCGGCAAAACGGATCAGCGTGCCACCGCCTTCCACCCAATGTTCGAGAAGCGCATGGGTCTCCTCGCTCAACGTTCCTATGTCGCTTAAGATGATGACGGACGGCTTCTGTTCGATAAGGGCGTCAAGCTGTTCGGGCAGCGTTGCCGTATCACTTGAAATCAGATCGGCATAAGGGGCCAGCGCCTGGCGCAGGTAATAGGCTGCAGACAGCAGCGGCTGGGCCTCATTGGCTGGGCTGCCGGAAACGAGTGCCACTCTGCGGCGCTGGAAGCCGTCGTCGAGAAGCTGCACCGCACCTGCATTGGCTGCGCCATCGATCGCGATCCGGGCGAAATCATTGCGGACTTCGAAGGGCGCGCGGATTTCCGTGGTTGACGCGCGCGCGCCGGTCTCGAAGACAAGTGGGCTCGCAGCGATCACGCGCCCCTGCAGGTCATAGGCGTTGACGGTCAGCTCTTCACGCGGGCCCGGTTCGGCTCGCACAGCCGTGATCCGGCTCGCCGTTGCGCCGTTGTCCACTTCTGTGATCGCTGACGGGAGAGGGCGCTCGGAGCGCATCACAAGAAGGTCATCGGCGTTCGCGCTGGCCAGCATGTCGATGGTGGCGGCATCGTCCGGCCCGGCAAGCCCGTCGGTCAGGAAGGCGATGGTGCCGGGGGGCGTGCCGTCCAGCGCTGCGACAAGCGCGCTCGCGGCCGGCAACCTTTCGGGACGCGCGGCTTGCGGCTCGGCAGCGGCCAGTCTCTGCCGGGCCTCGCTTGCCGAAACCGGGCGTGTGTCTGCGGTTCTGTCTGCGGTGAATGCCAGTGCCACGGGCTGGTCGGCGCGCCCGGCCGCCTCGATCAGCGCGTCGGCGGCGCTGGTTCTGGCGGCCCAGTCTTCGGCGCTCGCCCAGCCATTGTCGATCAGCAGTGCCAGCGGGCCATCTGATGATATCTCGGTGCGGTCCGGATTGATCACCGGATTGGCGATGGCGAGAACGACGAGCGTTGCAAGCGCCATCCTCAGCAATGTCAGCCACCACGGGCTTTTGGCCGGGGTTTCGTCGCGCTTTGCCAGACTGAGAAGGATGGCAAGCGGCGGAAATACCTCGCGGCGCGGGCGTGGCGGCGTGAGTTTCAAGAGCCACCAGATTGCGGGCAGCACCACCAGGGCGGCGAGCACAAACGGGCTGATAAATTCAAAACCACCCATCAGCGCTGCCCTCCGTTATCACCGGAAAGCCGCATATGCATCGCCGTCAGCGCTTCGGAGGCCGGGCGGTCGGTGTGATGGGTGAAGAAGGTCCACCCGGAACGGCGCGCGGTGTTTGAAATCACGTCACGTCGGGCCAGATATTGCTCCAGATAGGCGTCCTTCAGGCTTTCGGCACGACCGAGGGTGAGTTCCTGGCCCGTTTCCGGATCGGCAAAGGCGGTGCGGCCGCTATAGGGAAAGCTTTCTTCCGCCGGGTCTGCAACCTCCACCAGATGGGCTTTCAGCCCGCGCTCTGAAAGCGGTGCAATCTGCGAAAACAGCGCGTCCGGGGTATCAAGGAAATCGCCGATGATGATCAGTTCGGATGGTCCCCGCATCATCTGTGTGTCTGGCAGAACAGAAGGCATGTCGGGCGCGGTGGCCAGAAGGTGGGCGAGCTTTTCCGCGCCATTGCGGTTTGCCACAGGCTCCATCAGGCCGGGACAACCGACCCGCTCGCCCGAGCGCAGCAGCGTGTCGGCAACGGCCAGCAGCAGAACCAGCGCGCGGTGCTCCTTGGAGACCGGGGCAAGTTCGGAGCGGAAATGCATCGATGGCGTCAGGTCGGCAAAAAGCCAGACCGTGTGGGCCGCCTCCCATTCCATATCCCGCACATAGGTGTGGTCGTCACGCGCAGAGCGCCGCCAATCGACCTTCATCAGAGATTCGCCCGGCGCATAGGGGCGGAACTGCCAGAAGTTCTCGCCCGGTCCCCGACGGCGGCGACCATGCCAGCCGGCAATCACCGTATTGGCAATGCGACGCGCCTCGATCAGGCAATCCGGCAGCAGTGCTGCACGTCTCTTGCCTTCGACAAGGGCCGAGTTGCGGGCGGTCGGCGGTGTCGTTTGTCCGATCGAAGCCAATGGCGGCTGCCTGTCAGTTTAAGTCGCGCTCGGCGATGGTGGCGATGACGTCGGTGACGGTAATGCCTTCGGCGCGTGCGGAAAATGTCAGCGCCATGCGATGCTGGAGAACCGGTGCAGCAAGCGCGCGCACATCGTCAACAGAAGGCGCAAGCCGTCCCTGATAAAGCGCACGGGCGCGTGCCGTCAGCATCAGCGCCTGTCCGGCGCGCGGGCCCGGACCCCAGGCCACATTGCGGTCGGTCTCCTCAAAGCCCTGGCCAGGGCGGGCGGCGCGTACAAGTTCCAGGATTGCGTTCAGCACGTTTTCGCTTACCGGCATCTTGCGGATCAGCGCCTGGATTTCCATCAGCCGTTCGGCTGTGACGACGGCGCTTGCCGTTTCTTCCGTCGCGCCGGTGGTTTCCAGAAGGATACGGCGTTCCGATGCCATGTCCGGATAGCCCACATTGACCTGCAGCAGAAATCGGTCGAGCTGGGCTTCGGGCAGGGGATAGGTGCCTTCCTGCTCCAGCGGGTTCTGGGTGGCGAGCACATGGAAGGGGCGCGGCAGATCGTAATGCTGGCCGGCGATGGTGACGGAATATTCCTGCATCGACTGCAAAAGTGCCGACTGGGTGCGCGGCGAGGCACGGTTGATTTCATCGGCCATCAGCAATTGCGCAAACACCGGCCCCTTGATGAAACGGAAGGACCGGCGTCCGGTCTCGCTTTCCTCAAGCACTTCGGAGCCCAGAATATCCGACGGCATCAGATCCGGGGTGAACTGGATACGGCTGCCCGCAAGCCCGAGCACTGTGCCAAGCGTCATCACCAGCTTGGTTTTGGCCAGTCCCGGAACGCCAACGAGCAAGGCATGCCCGCCGGAAAGAACGGCCAGCAGCACGCTCTCCACAACATTCTCCTGGCCATAGATGACCTTGGAGACTTCTGCCTTTACGTTCTGGATGTCTTCAAGCGCTTTTTCGGCCTCTGCCACGATCTCCTGAGCAGCATTCGTGTCAGTCGCATCCATACAAACGTCTCCACGGCCTAGAGCCAGTTCGGGTTTTGCCAGCATATCGCTGGTTTTGTCTTTCAAAAAGGATAATCACCTGCCAGCGGCTGACAAGCCGGTTTGGAATGACTATTTCGAGAGCGAACAATATTCGACCCGAAACTGGGACGGAAAGATGACGGACCGGACGACATCACAGATAAACGACGCGCAGGGGCTGGCCTCGGCGATTGCGCGCCAGCTTGAGGGCGGAGGCAAACGCGGGCCCGCGCCGGTTGAAAAGTGGGACCCGGCGTTTTGCGGTGATCTCGACATCGAAATCCGCCGCGATGGTACATGGTTTTATTGTGGGACGGCCATCGGCCGTGCAGCGCTTGCGCATCTGTTTTCAACGGTATTGCGCAAGGATGCCGACGGCGAGACCTATCTGGTAACGCCTGTTGAAAAGATCAGGATCCGCGTCGAGGATGCCCCGTTTGTCGCCGTTGCCATGGATATTTCAGGCGAGGGCGATCAAAAGATTCTTTCGGTGCGGACCAATATGGGTGACGTGGTGGAGATCGGCGGCGACCATCCGTTGCGGTTTGAAATTTCAGGGGAAAACGCGGAACTGAAGCCCTATGTGCTGGTCAGGGGACGGCTGGAGGCGCTGTTTTCGAGGGCGCTGACCTATGATCTGGTCGAATTTGGCGAGGAGGTTGTTATCGAAGGTGAAGCTATGTTTGCGATACGTTCCTGCGGTCAGCTGTTCCCGGTGATGGAAATGGCGAAGCTGGAGAAAGGCCTGTGACTGCCATGAACCCGCCTTTTGCCGCGGCGAACTTTCGCCAGCGCGCACTCAGCCAGCGCGGGCTCCCGGCAGAACAGGCATGGCGCGATCACGGCGATCACAAGCTCAATCCGGACCTTTCCGCTTATATCGAGAACCTTGAAATGCGCGCGGCAGCCGTGCTGATCCCTGTCGTCGATTACGGAGATGAGGCGCGGGTGATTTTTACACGGCGTACCACCAAGCTTCGCAAGCATTCCGGCCAGATTGCCTTTCCGGGTGGATCAATCGACCCTGAGGACCTGTCGCCGGAGGATGCGGCTTTGCGTGAGTGCGAGGAAGAAATCGGCCTCGAACGCCGTTTTGTGCAGCCCGTTGCACGGCTTCCGGTCTATCTCGCAGGCACCGGTTACAGGATTACGCCGATCCTCTCGGTAGTGCGGACGGGATTTTCGCTGAAGGCGAGCCCGGACGAGGTCGACCACATTTTCGAAGTGCCGCTCGGTTTCATCATGGACCCGGCCAACCATCAGCATGGAAGCGGCATGCTGGGCGGCAAAACCAGGCGCTATTACGAAATCAATTATGGCGAATACCGGATCTGGGGCATTACGGCCAGCATCGTCAGGACAATATATGAAAGGCTTTATGCGTGAAAACAGTCAGTGACGATCCATGGTTCAACGAAACCCGGCTGCAACAGGTGCTTGATGTGCTCAACGGCGAAGGCGCTGAAACGCGGGTTGTCGGCGGGGCCGTGCGCAATGCGCTGATGGGCATGCCTGTCGGCGATATCGATATGGCGACCACGCTGGTGCCGGACGCGGTCATCGCGCGAGCAAAGGCGGCGGGTATGAAGCCCGTGCCGACCGGTATCGAGCACGGCACGGTGACAATTGTCTGCGAGGGTAAGCCCTTCGAGGTCACGACACTGCGGGCCGATATTGAAACTTTCGGGCGCCACGCGACGGTGCGGTTTGGCACCGACTGGGCTGAGGATGCCGCGCGCCGCGATCTGACGATCAACGCGCTCTACGCCGGTCGCGATGGCAATGTGATCGATCTCGTCGAGGGGCTGGCCGATATCGAGACCAAGACTGTCCGTTTCATCGGTGAGGCAGAAACGCGGATCACCGAGGACTATCTCCGGATCCTCAGGTTCTTCCGGTTCTTCGCCTGGTATGGCGGCGGCAGACCCGATGCGGATGGCCTGAGAGCAAGCGTGCGCCAGCGCGACGGATTGAAGACGCTTTCGGCTGAACGGGTCTGGGCCGAGTTGAAGAAGCTTCTGGGCGCCACTGACCCATCGCGTGCGCTGTTGTGGATGCGCCAGACCGGTGTTTTGACCATCGTGGTGCCGGAAACAGAGAAATGGGGGATTGATGCCATCCCGGGCCTGATTGACGCCGAGCGCCATTTTGGCTGGGCGCCGGATCCCTGCCTCAGGCTTGCAGCCATGGTGCCACCCTATGATGTGCGGCTGAAAGAAATGGCGGAACGGCTCAAGTTTTCGAATGCCGAGCGCGACCGGATGCTGGCCTTCGCCGTCGCACCTTCCGTAGAATCTGCAAGTTCAAAGGCGCGTCTGCACAAGCTGCTCTATGAACACGGACAGTCGGGGATCATGATGCAGCTCCGTCTGGCACTTGCAACGGCGCGGACAAAAGCGGCTGGCGGTGACCACGACGCGCTTGCCGATGCTGCGGGATTGTCACGGCTCGTCCAAGAGGCAAAGGTTTGGGAGAAGCCGCAAATGCCGATTTCGGGCGGGGAGGTCGTCAAGGCCGGAGTTCCGGCTGGTCCCGAGGTTGGCAAAATACTTGCAAGCCTGGAAAAGCAGTGGGTGGAAAGCGATTTTGAACTGGACCGGGCAGCGCTGGCCGCCCGGTTGGATATGCTGAAGTCAGATAGGACGTAGGGTAGGGCCTCAGGCCTTTTCTTCGTCCTTGATCCGCTCCTTGATATTTTCGACCATGTTTTCGCGAATAATGTGTTCGCCATGGCTTGTGCGCAGATGCTGAACTGAGCGGCGGACAACTTCGGCTTCGTCTTCTGCGCTTGTGTGCCAGGTGCAACCCGGCACCAGCGTTCCGCAATCAAAACGTTTCATGTCTTCCTCCTTCGTTTTCCGTCTTCAGTTAAAACGCCGGTGGAGGTCAATTGTTCGCCCGAAACCGGCGCCTTGAGACATTTTTTCGTGGTTGCTGCCGCCTCGGCGGTAAATATGCGCCGAGGTGGAGCGTTCAACACCCTTTCAACGGAAAAGAGCATTTGTCCATTGTATCACCGCTGGGACTCAGTGCTGGGCCCAGGTCTCGAACACTGCTGAGGATTCGCATGGCCGACCATGCCGGTATGCCATCTCGGCGGCGTATTTGCTGTCATCGGTACCCGCCACCTTCTGAGGTTTGGGTTTGTAGTCGTCCAATGATGCCTTGTGTTCGGTATGCTTGACTTTGTCTGCCATTGTCCTGCTCCTCTCGGACAAGTTCGGGGTTCAAGTCTTCTTCCGACTTGGTCAGTAGAACCCTTTTGTGCAAGGTGAACAAGGCAAATTATGGGTAAAAAAATAACTATAACGATTTAGATTAAGGCCATCTCGTGACAGGCGGCAGGGAAGAGAGAATTGCCTCGATATTGCCACCGGTTTTCAGCCCGAAAACGGTGCCGCGGTCATAGAGCAGGTTGAACTCGACGTAGCGCCCCCGGCGGATCAACTGCTCGTCGCGATCGGCAGATGTCCATTCGTGGTTGAAGTTGGAGCGCACCAGCCGCGGATAGACGAGATTGAAGGCGCGGCCGACATCCTGCACGAAGGCAAAATCGGCATCCATGCCGCCTTTTTCATCCGCCGAGTGCTGCCAGTCGAAGAAAATGCCGCCGACGCCGCGGTGCTCCTTGCGATGCGGCAAATAGAAATAGTCGTCGCACCACTTTTTCATCTTGTTGTAATCAACGACGCCCT
Source organism: Martelella sp. K41-7 (assembly GCF_055808365.1). NCBI lineage: Bacteria > Pseudomonadati > Pseudomonadota > Alphaproteobacteria > Hyphomicrobiales > Aurantimonadaceae > Martelella > Martelella sp. K41-7. Next base: position 2,478,925 of record NZ_CM147867.1, on the reverse strand, counting down.
GATGCCGGTTGCAGGCAATTTCCATGGCGCGGTGAAACAGGATGGTATCCGTGTCTTCCTGGCGACGGCGGCGGTTGAGCACCGGGGTAAGATCGGCGCCGCCGCCGAACCACCAGCTTCCGGTCACGATCATCCGCGTGTTCATGTGGACGGCAGGTACATTCGGATTGACGGGATGGGCGATCAGCGAGATGCCGCTTGCCCAGTAGCGCCCGTTTTCATCGGCGCCCGGCATGGACTTGGCCATCTCCTCGGAGAATTCGCCCTCGACGGTCGAGGTGTGAACCCCGACTTTCTCAAACACGCGACCGTGCATCACCGACATCCGGCCGCCGCCCTCTCCGTTTTCACGGGTCCAGTCCTTGGCCTCGAACTGTCCGGGCTCAAGATCGCTGAGCGGGCCGGTAAGCTCTTTTTCAAGGGTCTCGAAGCCGGAACAGATCGTATCGCGCAGGCTTTCGAACCAGGCTCGGGCCGCACTCTTTCTGGTCTCGATATCGTCCGGTAGACCTGTGGACAGGTTCGGCCGTTCCATGTCATGCACTCCGCTTCGACGCACGAGAACATTTCCGGTGAAAGTTGTGTCACCTGCAATGCTCTGTCTTTTCGTTTTTACGCATTCCGAACGGAAAACCGGTTTCCACTTTTCCTGGAATTGCTTTTCCCCGGTTGTCCGGGCTTTTGATTTGACTCGCAAATCTAACGATAAAACCTTATCTTTTTTGCAGGTTGAAGGATAGCGGGATGGCCAATCTTCCCAAGCCGCCCTCCATGGACGGGCTGAAAAAGCGGATCAGGCAACACCGTCAGCTTGAAGGCGGCGGCGGTTTCGTGCGCGAACGCTATTGCCTGTCACGCGAGGACGCCCGCGCCAAGGCGCGCGAATGGTTCGACAGCTATCCCAAGGCCGCTTACTGGACCGAGGTCGAAAGCTGGCGTGTGCTGAGCGGCGACCGGATCGAGTTTACCATGCGCAGGCTGTCGTCGGCGGATTGAGTTCTCACGAGAGTCCTTCAAATCCGCCTGTCTGCCTGAGCGCCTCTCCGGCCATCATCCCGACGGAAACGGCGAGGTTGATCGAGCGCTCGTCCGGCACCATCGGAATGCGCACCCGGTGGTCGGCGCTTTCATGGACGATATCCGGCACCCCCGCGCTCTCGCGACCGAAAAGCAGAATGTCGTCTGTTTCAAACGGAAATTCAGTATAGGCAAGGCTTGCCTTGGTGGAGGCCAGCACTAGGCGCCTGCCGCTCTCAAGCCGCCAGTCCTCAAACGCTTGCCAGTCGACATGCCGGGTCATCACCGCCTTGGCGATGTAATCCATGCCTGCGCGTTTGAGGTTCTTGTCGGAGAGTGCGAAACCCGCCGGCTCGATAATGTCGACGGCAAGGCCGAGGCAGGCCGCGAGCCTCAAGATCGTGCCGGTATTGCCGGCGATATCAGGCTGATAAAGTGCGATACGCAGGGTCATTGCGGCAATCCATGTGCTGTTCATGCAGTTCTCAACCGGGCCTGATTACATGAAGCCGAGCAACTTCCACCAGAGAAAATCGAGCGGCACCAGAATGAATGTGGTGATCAGCGCCAGCGGCAACAGAATCTTCATCATGTTTTTGATCGGTTGCTCCGTCACCTGCATGCCGACCATCAGCGGCGCGGACTGGTATGGGAACAGAATGGTCGAAAAGCCGATGACCTGCGTCATCAATACGGTCATCAGGGAAAGCCCCGTCAAAGACGACAGCTCCGCGGCCATCGGTGTCAGCACGGCGGGCACCCCGGGCAGAATCGAAATGATGCCAACCACGAACGCCATCAGCGATAGTGACAGGAAATTCAGGAAATCCTGGCCGGGGGCGAGCGGCAGAACCTGCTCCATACCATGGGCGATGACAACGCCAAGCCCGGTGATGTTGACGACGGCGCCAACGGCAAGGAAGCCCGCCATGAACAGGAAGACGCTGAAATTCATGTTCTTGTCGAAATCCTCCGGACCCACGGGACCGATGCCCGGCATCAGAAGCGCAATCGAGGCGCAGATCCCGATCCAGGCCGGATTGATGCCGTGAAATGTGTCCGTCATCCAGAAGGCGAGCGTGACGACCAGCACCGCGATCACATACCATTGCCGCCAGTCGAGCGGCGCTGGTTGCGTCTTGGTCTGGTCCTGCGAGGCAACAGGGACTGGCGTGTCAGGGAAGAAATGCAGGATCAGGGCGATGATGATCAGGCTTTTCACAAGGCCCAGAATGGGAAAGTGCAGAGCCATGTATTGGGCATAGGTGAGATCGACGCCGTAAATCGTCTGCGCCGCACCCGCGAGCACGAGGTTTGGCACGTTGGACGGCAGCAGTGTGAAACCGGGAATGTGGCAGGCAAAGGTGGTGGCAAGCGCGACCGCCGCCCGTCCCGCCGTTCCTTTGGAAAAGCCGAGTTTGTCGGCGAGAGCGGATGCGATTGGCCAGAGCAGGAAGAACCGGCCAAGCGAGGAAGGCATGACGAAACTGAGGACAATGGCAATCGCGAAGATGCCGAAGATCAGCAGCGTGAAATTATGTGAAATCCGCGCTGTCAGGCCAGCACCGATGCGTTCGCTGAGCCCTGCCTTGCGGACACCGGCAGCGATCAGAAAGCCGGAGAAGATCAGCCACATGGCCGAAGAATGGAAACCGGAAAAGACGACGTCCGGCGGTGCCAGTTTGAACAGCAGCGCTACGGCGACGAAAATCAGGCTTGCCAGATAGGCGGGAACAAGCGCGGTCGCCCACAGGCTGAGCGTCACCAGAACAATGCCGAGGGTACGCGCCTGTTCCGTGGTCATCAGCGATTGGGGGTAGAAGGCAAGCCCAAGCGCGAGAGCGGCAAGGGCGGCAACGATGATCTTCTTGTAGGTCAGCATGCGAACCGTTCGAATGTCTTGGAAAATTTCACAACCCATACTATGCGTACAGCCGAAACTACGGAACAGCTACATGATGCCAAATGATATTGAATTTGCGTCATTCTTGATGCCGGAGGTCGGTCCCGGCTGGATCATCGATGCCTCGCGTCCGGTCACGGCGCGGGTGCAGCGCTGGCGGGCGGGGAAATCGGCCGTGCATCGCACGCGCATCCCCGCGGCCAGCTTCTGTGGGCAGAGGAGGGCATCCTCAGGGTGCGCTCCTGCGGCGCGCACTGGCTGGCGCCGACCAGCCATGCGGTCTGGATTCCCGGCGATACCGTACATGAGGTGATGATGGAGACAGATGTGTCGGCGTGTTTCATCTATATCGACCCCTCGGTGACTGGGGTCCGTGGCAAGCGCTGCGAGGTTCTGCACATGACGCCGCTGATGCGTCATCTTCTTCTGCGGTTTCGCATACCCGAACCATTGACCGAAGAAGCAGAGGGACGCCTGTCACGCCTGGCTGCCGTTATTATCGACGAGCTTTCAACCTTGCCGAACGCTCCGCTGAACCTGCCGGCGGGCAGTGATCCGCGCCTCAAGCGCGTTACCAACAGGCTTCTCGAAAACCCCGATGATCATGCCAGTCTGGAAGAACTGGCGCGTTTCGCCGGCGCCGGCGCCCGCACGCTCGAGCGCTTGTTCCAGAGGGAGACCGGGCTGCGCTTTTCCGAGTGGCGCAACCGTCTGCGGCTGATGGAGGCCGTGGAACACCTGAGCCATGGCCGGAGCAGTGTCGAAATTGCCGGGCTTCTGGGATATCGCAGCGCCAGCGCCTTTGTGGCCGCCTTTCGGCGACATTTCGGGCTACCGCCGCAATCCTATCTGAGAACCGGTTCGGGCGATGTCGGCTGAGCCTGCTTGGTGCCTGGCCTGCGCTTGAGATAGCTCCGGATCCAGGCGATTTCTGCCTCGACCTCACCGAAATGATCATCCTTTTCTCGCCCGTTGGCTTCATCTGCGGGCTTGCCGACACCTGCAATGGCGGCAAGTGCTGCTTGGGCACGTTGCGCGCGCTCGGCATCAGGCGGTGGATCGCCGAGTCGGCGTCCCTCCGCATAAACGGTGATGGCGTCGGAAAGCCTTTCGGCGCCGGCGACCGCCGGAAACCAGGAGGCGGCTTCGCGACCAGCAGGTGGAGGTTCGGCAACCAGGCGGCCGAGCACGGTGCGAAGGTCGGAGAGAGCCCGCGAGGCTGTAAATTCACTGCTGAGGAGGGTTTGACGCAGCTGCGCAAGCCCGGTTTCATCTTCAGGCTTGGGTACGGTTGCCGCGGCGAGAAATGCGCCTACCTTGAGCATCGTGTCGGCAAATGCCTTGCCAAGTTCCTTTTCCTGCGACCGAGGCCAGATCAGGTAGCCGAATATGAGCGCGATCACGGAGCCGGCGATTGTGTCGGCAAGCCTCTGAATATCATAGCTTGCGGCCGGTCCCGGTGCCACCAGATCGATCATCAGCAGGATGACGGGCGTCAGAAAGGTGACCATCACGGCATAGCTGCGCAGAACGGCATACGGAATGAAGGCGCAGAGCACCATGATGACCGGTATGAACGCGAGGCCCTTCGGAACGACGGCGGCAAGTGAAAGGGCGATGGCGACGCCGACGAGCGTGCCGAGGCTGCGGTGGATCGCCCGGAGAAAGACCGAGCCGAAATCGGGCTTGAGTACGATAGCGACGGTCATTGGCAGCCAGTAGGAGTGATCGCCGGGGATCTGGCGGCTGACGGCAACCGCCAACCCCATGCAGAGCGACAGCCTGACGGCAGAAATGACGACCTCGCGACCGAGGACGAGGCGGCGTGCGATCCTTTTGACGAGACCGGCGGAAAAGACGGCGTCGTGTGCGGTGTCGGGCAGAGCGTCGCCAGCCGTGTCGGCTGCGGATGATGAAGGCCACATCGCCGCGGCGAGGCGCGCAACAAGCCGGTCCGGTTCATGCGCGCCGCTATCGTCTGACGCGGCGTCGGATGGCCGCCGGGCGCGGGTCATATAGGCGGCGGCAATGGCGTCGAGCTGTCGCGCGGTCGCTTCCATTTCGCTGCCGCGCGCGGCGATGATTGCCATTGAGAGCTGGTTGACGAGTGAAAGCACGGCCGCGGTTCTCAGCGTGTATCTTGTGCGCGCCCGTCCGTGGCTTCGTTTTTCGATCAGCGTCGCATAGGCGGTCTTGGTGGCATCCGCCAGCGCGCGCCGCGCTGCGATCATCTGGCTGCGGTTTTCCGGCGTCGGGGCCTTTCCTGCTGCCTCGGAGGCGCGGGCGAGACGCGCCAGCATGCCGACAATGTCGGAGAGCATGCGCCGTTCGGGCCGGTCGCGCTCAAACAACGCGCCGATGCCGAGCATCGCCGCCACAAAACCCGCACCGGCGAGAAAATTTATAAAAACCAGCCATGCCGGAATGGCCGCCGGAGCATGGGCATTGACCACGGCAAGCACCAGCATGTTGAGCGCCCCGGTGGAAAATGCAGCGCCATAGCCGCTGATGAGGCCGGAAATGAGGCCGACCGCCATCAAAAGCGCAATGGTCGCTAGGCCGTGCTCACCGATTTCCGGGCCGATCAGGCACCCCGTTGCACCGATCAGCGCGGAGATGCCAAGCTGGCGGAAACGCTCGCGATAAGGATCGAGGCGCACGGTCACGGCTGCCAGAAAGCCACCCAGCGCGACATAGAGCATCGGCACCGGATGGCCGCTCAGTTCGCCGATCAGCAACGGCAGTCCGGTGCCGAGCGACAGCCGGATCGAATGACGCCACGGTCGGTAAGGGGTTGGCTTCAGCAAAGCGAGATTGTGGAGCCAGCGTGCTTTCCCGAACACTTCTGTCCTTTCAAAGGATGATTCTCAGCCCATCTAACACGGCTACCTGCAAGCGACACAACACCGGACTGTGTCCAAAAATCATTTCAGGTGCCGCAAAGGGCGTTGCCGAGAGGCAACATAATTGCACTAAACCTCGGGCTCCGGGCAAGGGCTATGGCCAATCCAGACGGATGGGGCTATAACGGCCCGGCTTTTCTCAAACCGGCGAAAGGAGCACGGCAGGATGAACATCACTGGCTTTGAATTGCTCCGCGTTCCACCGCGTCGCCGTCTCGTGTGACCTTTCACACGCCCTTCTTGTTTCCTATTTAATCATCTGAATTAGCGCGGCCGTTTGAACGGCCGCCGTTCCTGTCCCGGATCCGTTTGTGCGGATGCCTTGTGCTCTTTGCGTTTGAGGGCAGCCGGGGGTCATTGGAGTCCGATTATGTTTCGTTGGTTTGAAAACCGCCTCAATCCTTATCCCGAGGCAGAGCCCACCGCACCCCCCACGGGGCTGATCCCGTTTTTGTGGCATTATTCGAAGCCTGCCGCCCCCTATCTGGCGGTGATGGCTTTCGTGGCCGCGCTGGTGGCTTTCGGGGAAGTCTATCTGTTCCGCTTTCTCGGTGACATCGTTGACTGGCTGTCGACGGCCGATCGGTCAACCTTCCTGGCCGACGAAGGCTGGCGCCTTGCCTTTATGGGCGCGCTGGTGCTGGTGCTGCTGCCGGCGTTGACGATCTTTTCCTCGCTGCTGATCCATCAGGTGCTTTTGGGCAACCTGCCGATGATCAGCCGATGGCAGATGCACCGCTATGTGCTGCGTCATTCGATGAACTTCTTCGCCAACGAGTTTGCGGGGCGGGTGTCGCAAAAGGTCATGCAGACCTCGCTGGCTATCCGTGAAACCGTGATGAAGGCGCTCGACATGTTCGTCTACGTCATCACCTATTTCGTCTCGATGATTTTCATTGTCGCGGCGGCGGACAAGCGTCTCGTCATTCCGCTTCTGGTGTGGATCGTGGTCTATGCGTTGTTGTTGTGGTATTTCATTCCGCGTCTGCGCAAGATCTCGGCAGATCAGGCCGATGCCCGGTCGCTGATGACGGGGCGGGTGGTCGACAGCTATACCAATATCGCCACCGTCAAGCTGTTCTCGCATGCCGGACGCGAGGAGCTGTTCGCGCGCGAAGGCATGGATGGGTTCCTCGAGACGGTCTACCGTCAGATGCGGCGGGTAACCCAGCTTCAGGCTCTGGTCTACCTCAACAATGCGGTCGCGCTGTTCGCAGTGAGCGCGCTGGCGATCCGCTTCTGGCTTGAGGAGAGCATCACCATCGGCGCCATTGCTCTGACGCTCGGCCTTGTGATGCGCATTGGCGGCATGTCGCAATGGATCATGTGGGAAGTTACCGCGCTGTTTGAAAACATCGGTACGGTTTATGACGGCATGTCGATGATGGCGAAGAAGCACGAACTGGTCGATGTCGAGGATGCACCCGTACTTGTCGTGAAAAAGGGCGAGATCGTCTATGACGATATCTCCTTCCACTACGGCAAGCAGGGCGGTGTGATCACCGGTCTCTCGCTCATCATCAAACCGGGCGAGAAGGTCGGCCTTGTCGGGCGCTCCGGCGCGGGCAAGACCACGATGATGAACCTGCTGCTGCGGTTTTTCGATCTGGAGGCCGGGCGCATCACTATTGACGGTCAGAGTGTCTCGGATGTGACGCAGGACAGCCTGCGTTCGATGATCGGTGTGGTGTCGCAGGATACCTCGCTGCTGCATCGTTCGATCCGCGACAACATAGCCTATAGCCGTCCGGGCGTAACCGATGAGGAGGTGATTGCCGCGGCCAAACGCGCCAATGCCTGGGAGTTCATTGAAGGGCTTTCTGACCTGCAGGGCCGCACCGGCCTTGATGCCCATGTCGGCGAGCGTGGTGTGAAGCTTTCCGGTGGCCAGCGCCAGCGCATCGCGATTGCCCGCGTGTTTCTGAAGGACGCGCCGATCCTGGTGCTGGACGAGGCAACCTCGGCGCTCGATTCCGAAGTCGAGGCGGCCATTCAGGAAAGCCTGTTCGGGCTGATGGAAGGCAAGACCGTGATCGCGATTGCCCACCGGCTGTCGACGCTGACAGAGATGGACCGGCTCGTGGTCCTCGACAAGGGTGAGATCATCGAGACCGGCACGCATCAGCAGCTTGCCGAGGCCGGCGGTATCTACGCCGATCTCTGGAAACGCCAGTCCGGCGGCTTTCTTGCCGAAGACGACATTGTCGCCGGAGAAGCAGCCGAATGAATATGAACGGGCCCGCTGATCGGTGGGCCCGTTCTCTTTTGATCAAACGATAATTGCGCGTTTGCGCGGAACGCGAATCCCTGTATCTCTTTTCATCATGATATTTCAGCGCATTGCAGAACTTTTCGAGCGGTGGATCGATCCGCTGGCCGCGCGCTCGCCGGAGCGGCCGCCCGAGAAGCTCGTGCCGTTTCTCTGGTATTTCCTGCGTCAGGCCAAATGGCCGTTCTTCGCCATGCTTGTGGTCGGCGGCGGTGTCGCGGTCATGGAAACGGCCTCATTCTGGTTCATGGGCGTGCTGATCGATATTCTCGATAGCATCCCGCGTGAGGCCGGCTGGTCGGGGCTGATGGCCGAGTATGGCTGGGTGCTGATCGGCATGGCCTTCGCCATGGTCGTTGTCCGGGTTAGCCTGACAACATTGCAGATGCTGATCGAGGAACAGACCATTGTTCCCGGATTCAACAATCTGGTGCGCTGGCAGTCCTATCGCTATGTTGCGCGCCAGTCGCTCGACTTCTTCCAGAATGATTTCGCAGGGCGGATCGTCACCAAGGTGTCTGCTGCGGGGCAGTCGATCGGCGATTTGATGTCGTCACTTCTGCAGGTCGTGTGGTTCATGGCAATCTATGCGATCTCGACCATGGCGCTGGTGGCAGCGCTTGACTGGCGGCTGGCAGCGCTCATTGCGCTCTGGATTGTGGTGTTTGCCGTTTTGGCGCGGTTCTTCGTGCCGCGCATCCGCGAAAACGCCCGTGAACTGGCCGAGGCCAATTCGATGATGTCCGGGCGGATGGTCGATTCCTTCTCCAATATCATGACGCTCAAGCTGTTCGGCAGCGACGATGGCAATGACGGCTACATGCGTCGCGGGTTCGAGCGGCTGATCGCCCGTGTCCAGGCGTTTACGCGGCTGATCACCGGGGTCAGGGCCTCGCTCAGCCTGCTGTCCGGCGTGATGATCACGGCGATTGCCGCCTTTTCTGTGCATCTGTGGTTCACCAGTGATATTTCCTCTGGCGATGTCGCCTTCACGCTCGGCCTTTCGCTGAGGCTTTCCATGCTGCTCGGGCGGTTGATGATGCAGCTTAACGGCATCATGCGCGCCATCGGCACCATTCAGAACTCGGCCGAGTTGATCTCGCAACCGATCGGACTTGTCGACAAGCCGGAGGCAGTGCCGCTTGTCCTGCGCAGTCCCGAGGTTCGCTTCGATAGTGTCAGCTTCGGCTATGACGGCGGCAAGGGCGTGATCCGCGATCTGTCGCTCGAGGTATCGGCGGGGGAGAAGGTCGGCATCGTTGGCCGCTCGGGCGCGGGTAAGTCCACGCTCGTCAATCTGCTGCTACGCTTCTATGACATCGACACGGGAAGAATTCTGATCGATGGCCACAACGTTGCCGACGTGACACAGGAAAGCCTGCGCGCGCAGATCGGCATGGTCACCCAGGACACAGGCCTGTTGCACCGCCCGATCCGCGACAACATCCGTTTTGGCAATGAAGACGCCGATGATGACATGCTGTGGGAGGCTGTCGAACGGGCGGAAGCTGACAGTTTCATTGCCGATCTTGCCGATATGCGCGGGCGAAAAGGACTTGATGCTTATGTCGGAGAACGCGGGGTGAAGCTGTCGGGTGGTCAGCGTCAGCGCATCGCGATCTCGCGCGTGATGCTGAAGGATGCGCCGATCCTGGTGTTGGACGAGGCCACGTCCGCGCTCGATTCCGAGGTTGAGGCCGCAATCCAGGCCAATCTGATGAAATTGATGGAAGGCAAGACCGTGCTTGCCATCGCCCACCGGCTTTCCACCATCGCGGCGCTGGACCGGCTGATCGTCATGGACAAGGGACGAGATCGTCGAGGAGGGTACCCATGACGCGCTGATCGGATTGGGCGGGCTTTATGCCTCGCTGTGGGCCCGCCAGTCCGGAGGTTTTCTGCCGGAACTGGGCGACGAGGACGCTTAAGCTGCGTCGTATGATGTCTCGTCCAGACTATCCGTAGTTGGAAAATGAGGCGTGTTTCGATTGCTTCGCAAACGTCAAGAAGGGTCTGAATTTCACAGACTTTTTTCTTTGCCTCTTGCCTGTTATTGAAATAGGTCAAACACTGGACATCGAAAGTAATCGCGCATAAAACTTGGCGATCATATGAACGTTGCCTAGGCGCTTTCGCAAACCATGCGAAGGAGGGACGTCACCGCAGGCAACGGCATCAGCTGATGGAGGGATAGCGGTGCAAGACGAGACTGTTTCGACGGATCATTCCGGCGAACCGACCCGGCGTGATTTTCTGTATCTGACGACTGGCGTGGCTGCGGCAGTGGGAGCGGCAGCTGTTGCCTGGCCGTTCATCGACCAGATGCAGCCCGATGCTTCGACGCTGGCCCTTTCGACCGTTGAAGTGGATGTTTCCAGCCTTGAGCCGGGAATGTCACTGACGGTGAAATGGCGCGGTAAGCCCGTCTTCGTTCGCAACCGCACAGAGCGCGAGATCGAAGAGGCAAGGGAGGTGCCGCTTTCCGAACTCAAGGATCCCGAGGCACGCAACGAGAACTTGCCTTCAGGCTCTCCGGCAACCGATGTTGACCGCTCTGCTGGCGAATCCAACGAAAACTGGATCGTCATGATCGGGTCCTGCACCCATCTCGGCTGTATCCCGCTCGGTCAGGCCGGCGATTTCGGCGGGTGGTTCTGTCCCTGTCATGGCTCGCACTACGATACGGCGGGCCGCATCCGCAAAGGCCCCGCGCCGCAAAACCTTGCCATACCGCTATACGAATTTACGTCCGACACTGTGATCAGGATCGGTTGAGGGGGAGAGACTGAATCATGAGTGGACACTCGAGTTATGTGCCGAAGAATGGTGTGTCGAAATGGGTGGATACGCGCCTGCCGCTGCCCCGCATGCTGTATGACAGCTTCGTCAGCTATCCCGTACCGCGCAATCTGAATTACGCCTACACCTTCGGCGCCATGCTTTCGGTGATGCTGATTGTGCAGATCGCGACCGGCATTGTCCTGGCCATGCACTACACCTCCTCCACGTCCGCCGCCTTCCTGTCGGTCGAGAAGATCATGCGGGACGTGAATTATGGCTGGATGCTGCGCTATATGCACGCAAACGGTGCCTCTTTCTTCTTCATTGCGGTCTATCTGCATATCGCCCGGGGGCTTTATTACGGGTCCTACAAGGCACCGCGCGAAATTCTCTGGATGCTCGGCGTCGTGATCTATCTCTTGATGATGGCGACCGGCTTCATGGGCTATGTGCTGCCCTGGGGCCAGATGTCGTTCTGGGGCGCGACCGTGATCACCGGTTTCTTCACCGCCTTTCCGTTGATCGGCGACTGGGTCCAGCAACTTCTGCTCGGCGGGTTTGCCGTTGGTGAGCCGACGCTGCAACGGTTTTTCGCGCTGCACTATCTGCTGCCCTTCATGATCGCCGGCGTTGTGGTTCTGCATGTCTGGGCGCTGCATGTGACCGGGCAGACCAATCCAACCGGTGTAGAGGTCAAGCAGAAGAGCGATACCGTGCCGTTTACGCCCTATGCGACCCTCAAGGACGCGCTCGGGGTGACGATCTTCCTGATCGCCTATGTCTGGTTCGTGTTCTACATGCCGAATTTCCTCGGCCATCCGGATAATTACATTCCGGCTGATTCGATGAAGACGCCCTCCCATATCGTTCCCGAATGGTATTACCTGCCGTTCTACGCGATGCTGAGAGCGATCACCTTCGACATCGGCCCGATCGATTCCAAACTCGGCGGCGTGCTGGTGATGTTCGGCTCGATCATCATCCTGTTCTTCCTGCCCTGGCTCGATACCTCCAAGGTTCGCTCCGCATCCTATCGTCCGTGGTTCAAGCTGTTCTTCTGGCTGTTCGTTGCCAATGCGGTTCTGCTTGGCTGGCTTGGCTCACAGCCTGCCGAGGGCGTCTTTGTGGTGATGTCGCAGCTTGGAACGCTGTTCTATTTCGGGTTCTTCCTTGTGATCATGCCGGTGCTGGGACTGGTCGAGAAGCCAACCCGGATACCGAACTCAATCACCGAGGCGGTGCTTGAAAAGGAGGCCGCGCGCAAAAAGCCGGCCGGGAGCAACGGTTGATGCGTGGCGAGAGGGAAAACATCATGAAAAAGCTTATCGCCCGTGTCCTGTTCACCGCACTGCTGACGCCCTTCTGTCTTCCTGCTGCTCAGGCGGCAGAAGAGGGCGAGGGCGGCGGAACGCCGCACTATCCGATCGAGCACCCGCATCCCGTCGACTGGAGCTTTGCCGGGCCGTTTGGTACCTATGACCGCGGCCAGCTCCAGCGCGGTCTGAAGGTCTACAAGGATGTCTGCTCGGCCTGTCACTCGCTCGATCTGGTGGCCTTCCGTACCCTTTCGGGGCTTGGTTATTCCGAAGAGCAGGTGAAGGCCTTTGCCGCCGAATACGAGATAGAGGCCGGTCCCGACAATGATGGCAACATGTATATGCGGCCCGGCATCCCGTCGGACTATTTTCCGGCGCCTTTCGAAAACACCGAACAGGCAGCCGCCTCAAATAATGGTGCCGCTCCGCCTGATCTTTCTCTGATGGCCAAGGCGCGCGGGATCACGCGCGGTTTCCCGACCTTCGTGTTCGATATTTTCACGCAGTATCAGGAAGGCGGCCCGGACTATATCCATGCGCTGCTGACTGGCTATGAAGAACCGCCCGCAGGTGTCGAAATCCCGGCTGGGACCTACTACAATCCTTATTTCGCCAACGCTGCCTCGCTTGCCATGGCGCCGCCGCTTTCAGATGGCGTTGTCGCATATGACGATGGTGCACCGGAAACGGTTGATCAGTATGCGCGGGATATCTCCGCTTTTCTGATGTGGACGGCCGAACCCAAGCTGGAAGAGCGCAAGCAGACAGGCCTCGTGGTCATGATCTTCCTGGTGATCATGACCGTTCTGGTCTTTCTCACGAAAAAATCGGTCTATGGACGCAAGCACGATTGATTTTTCGTGCATGGGCGTGAACAAGGAAAGGCGGCTCAGGCCGCCTTTTTGATGAGGCGGCCCGGTCGCGTGTGCCTGGACAAAAGCCGAGAAAAGGACGTCAGAAGATGAGTGCCAATCCCGAATTGCTCAATGCCATTCGCTCGATTCCGGATTATCCGAAACCCGGTATCATCTTTCGTGACATCACCACGCTTCTGGGCGATGCGCGCGCCTTTCGCCGTGCCGTCGACGAACTGGTGCAGCCCTATGTCGGGATGAAGATCGACAAGATCGCCGGTATCGAGGCGCGCGGCTTCATTCTGGGCGGTGCATTGGCACACCAGCTTTCCGCCGGTTTCGTGCCGATCCGCAAGAAGGGCAAGCTGCCCGACAAGACCGTTTCCATGACCTATTCGCTGGAGTACGGCGAAGACGAGATGGAGATGCATGTCGATGCCGTCAAACCGGGCGAGAAGGTCATTCTGGTCGATGATCTGATTGCCACCGGCGGTACGGCCGAAGGCGCTGTCAAACTTCTCCGTCAGATCGGCGCGGAGATCGTGTCTGCCTGCTTCATCATCGACCTGAAGGACCTGCCCGGCCGCAAGAAGCTCGAAGCCATGGATGTCGAGGTCCGTTCACTGGTTCAGTACGAAGGTCATTAGGCCCTCGCCGCCAGTCTCCTCAGTCCCTCGCGGCGGCCAGAGCGTCGTTGATATCGTCCTGGATATCTTCCGGCTTGACGGTCGGGGCATAACGTTTGATCGGTTCGCCATTGCGGCCGATCAGGAATTTCGTGAAATTCCATTTGATGATCCCGGAACCGAGAAAGCCCGGCCGTTCCTTCTTCAGGAACCGGAACAGCGGGTGGGCGTCGTTGCCGTTGACGTCGACCTTGGCGAACATTGGAAAGTTGACGCTGAATTGCGTTTTGCAGAATTCAGCGATTTCGGTCTCATCCCCCGGTTCCTGACCGCCGAACTGGTTGCAGGGAAAGCCGAGCACCGAAAACGCCTGTTCGCGGTATTTCGTGTAAAGGTTTTCGAGGCCTTCATATTGCGGTGTAAAACCGCAGCCGCTCGCCGTGTTGACGATCAGAAGCACATGTCCGCTGTATTCGGAAAGGTCGACGGTGCTGCCGTCGATGCTTTTGGCTGAAAAATCATAAATGCTCATCTGCTGCCCGCACGGTTTGTTTCGCTGTGGCACGAAGGTGGGGCAGAGCGGCGGGCGCTTCAAGTCAAAAAAGGCCGGCGCGCTGATGCGCGGCCGGCCTTTCCTGTCATCGGTCGTGTGTTCGGCGGTTAAGTATTGAACCGGAAGTGGATCACGTCGCCGTCCTGGACAACATATTCCTTGCCTTCGTCGCGGGCCTTGCCGGCTTCCTTGGCGCCGGTTTCCCCCTTGAAGGTGATGAAGTCGTTATAGGCGATGGTGAAGGCGCGGATGAAGCCGCGTTCGAAATCGGTGTGGATCACGCCTGCGGCTGCCGGTGCCTTGGTGCCCTGGTGCACGGTCCAGGCGCGAGTCTCCTTGGGGCCGACGGTGAAATAGGTAATCAGCTCCAGAAGCTCGTAACCGGCGCGGATCAACCGGTCGAGGCCAGCTTCCTCAAGACCCATTTCGGAGAGGAACATTTCGGCTTCCTCGGCGTCGAGCTGGGCGACTTCCGCCTCGATCGCCGCTGAAATGGTGACTGTTCCGGCCGATTGTTCCGTGGCCATGGCGGCCACTTTTTCGGTCTGGGCGTTACCCTTCGAGGCATCGCCCTCGGCGACGTTGCAGACGTAAAGCACCGGCTTTGAGGTCAGCAGGTTCAGCCCCTTGAGGATTTTGATATCCTCGGCGTCAAGCTCATTCAGAAGGCCGCGCACCGGTTTGCCATCCTGAAGCAGCTTCAGCGAGGCTTCCATGACCGGCAGCAGGGTCTGGGCTTCCTTGTCCTTGCCGGTCGCGCGCTTGCGCGTCTGGTCGACACGGCGCTCCAGACTGTCAAGGTCGGCCAGCATCAGTTCGGTCTCGATGGTATCGGCGTCGGCGACCGGGTCGATTTTGCCTTCGACATGGGTGATGTCATCGTCTTCGAAACAGCGCAGCACATGAACCACGGCATCGACCTCGCGGATATTGGCGAGGAACTGGTTGCCGAGGCCTTCGCCCTTGGAGGCGCCACGCACGAGGCCTGCAATGTCCACGAAGGAGATGCGGGTGGGAATGATCTCCTTCGAGCCGGCGACCTGGGCAAGTGCTGCCATGCGCGGATCGGGAACGGCGACTTCACCGGTATTGGGCTCGATCGTGCAGAACGGATAATTGGCGGCCTGAGCTGCGGCGGTCTTGGTCAGCGCGTTGAAGAGGGTTGATTTGCCGACATTGGGCAGGCCGACAATTCCGCATTTGAAGCCCATGGGGATATCCTGCTTTAAACTCGTTTCTCTGGCCCGAGGCTATGGGCGATGAAGGCGGCCAAGGTCAAGGCCTCATCGCCAATGAGCGGCTTTTCTGAAGGCGGAGCCTTGCGAAATCGGGCCTTAGGGCGCAAAATGGGTCAATTGCGGTTTGTCAGTTTCAGAGGCGATGCGCGCTTGCGCCGGCCGCACATTCTTCATTTTCGAACGCTGAAAAGAAGGGACGGGTCGGCCATGAGCGACACGGGCTCCGATACGAAACGCAAGACAAAGACCAAGCTGAAGCTAGCCAAGCCGCGACTTTACAAGGTCATTCTCGTTAACGACGACTTCACGCCCCGCGAGTTCGTGCTGGTCATCCTCAAGGCGGTTTTCCGCATGAGCGAGGAGCAGTGCTACAGTGTGATGATGACCGCGCACCAGAAGGGCAAGTGCGTCGTCGCCGTCTACAGCCGCGATATTGCCGAGACCAAGGCCAAGGAAGCGATTGACCTCGCCAAGCAGGCCGGTTTTCCGCTGATGTTTGTTACCGAACCAGAAGATTAGCATCCGGCCTTGCGGTCAGTCCTTCTTCTGGCCGAACATTTTTTTCAGCATATCGGCCATCGGGCCGCTTTCGGGCAGTTTCTGCTGTCCGCGCTGGCGTGCTTTATGGATGTGCGATTGCGGTTTTGCCGCCGGTTTTTGCACTGGCTTCGGTTTCGGTTTATCCCCGCCGCCGAGTGCAATCTTGTTCATGAATTGCGAATCCTCGCCGCGCACCAGAAGATCGGCGTTGAGCGCAATGCCTTCCAGCAACGGTTCCAGCCATTCATTGTCGACCTTGGCGAAATTGCCGAGCACATGGCCGTGGACACGTGCCTTGTCGCCCGGATGACCGATGCCGAGGCGCAGGCGCCGGTAATCCTTGCCGCAATGGGCATCGATCGATTTGATGCCGTTATGCCCGCCCGAGCCGCCACCGGTCTTGATCCGTGCCTTTCCGGGGATCAGGTCGAGCTCGTCATAGATCACCAGAAGGTCCGCGACGGTAAGCTTGTAGAAGCGCAGCACTTCGCCGACGCTTTCGCCTGACAGGTTCATGAAGGTCTGCGGCTTGATCAGCAGCGCTTTCTCGCCGGCAAGGCTGCCTTCGGAAATCAGCCCTTTGAATTTGGCCGTCCAAGGCGAAAAACGATTCTTGTCGGCGATGACATCGACGGCCATGAATCCGATATTATGCCGGTTTCCGGCGTACTGGCCGCCCGGATTGCCGAGCCCTGCAATAATGAACATGTAATGCCGTCCTCTGGAGAAGCGGCCCTTTTCCAGCGTGTTTCGCGTCTTGTGTCAATATGTGTTGCCGGACAACGCGTAAAGCATATTGCGATTCCGCCTGCCACAGGGGGGACAACCAGGGAAAGGCAGGCCGGTAGTGAAAACGTTTTGGAAACGTCAGGGATGCGTTAGCGCGCGCCGCCGGCCACATGCAGGCCGCATTCGCGCTTGGCGTCGTTTTCCCACCACCAGCGCCCGGCGCGTTCCGGCTCACCCGGTTTGATGGCGCGGGTACATGGCTCGCATCCGATCGAAGGGTAGCCGCGTGCGTGAAGCGGGTTCAGCGGAACATCGTGGGTGTCGGCGAAGGTCTGCACGTCCTCGATGCGCCAGTCGGCCAGCGGATTGATCTTGGTGAGCCCGCGCGCGGCATCTTCTTCGGCAAAGGGAATTGTGGCGCGGTTGCCCGACTGGCTGCGCCTAAGCCCGGTGACCCAGTATGCCGCACCCTTGAGTGCGCGGGCCAGCGGCTCGATCTTTCGGATCTGACAGCAGGCATGGCGTGCCTCGATGCTCTCATAAAACCCGTTGCGGCCATATTCGGCCACATAGTCGGCAACCGTATTTTCGCGCGGCGTATAGCGCTCGATCGTGATGCCGAACCGTTGTTCGGTATCGTCAATAAGCTGCAGCGTTTCCTCAAAAAGCCGGCCGGTATCGAGTGTGATAACCCTAATCGGTAATCCGGCCATGGCGATCGCGGCGGTGACCACCTGATCCTCGATGCCGAGGCTTGATGTGAACACCGCGGGGCGTCCCGTCTCGGCAATGCGCCGCAACCGTCCCTCAAGGTCCAGCTCTGCCAGAGTGTTTTCAAGATCAGTCGTGGTCGAAAGCGTCATCATCAAACTCGTTTTCGGGGCATTTGATGCAGTATCGCGGCGCAATGCATTGCGGGCGAGGAACCGGCTTGCCGATTTTCAAACGCCAACGGAAAAACCATGGCGTTGAAACCGTGATTGCTAGAACGCACCGCTCTTTATCCGGTCCTAGACTGCGCCCTTGTCGTTGAAACGGCGGGTTTCCTCGCGCATTTCGTCAACGGTGTCGCGGTCTTCGTCGGAGGTCTCCCGTCGGCGTGCGCGCTGGAATTTGATACTGTCGGCGATGAAGGCGCGCGACAGGCCGTGATAAAGCGGTTCGCGCGAGATCATCCGCGACGCGATATAGCCGAGCATCGAGGTTGCCATCAGCGTGATGATGCCGTCGTGATTGTCGGTCATTTCCAGAATGATGACGAAGGCCGTCATCGGCGACTGAACGACACCGGCGAAATAACCCGCCATACCCAGGATCGCGCCAAGGCCGATGCTGACTCCGAGAACATCGGCGACCGTCGAGCCGAGCGTTGCACCAACGGAAAGAGACGGTGCGAAGATGCCGCCGGGAATGCCGGACGCCATGGAAAGGAACGTTGCCGCAAGCTTGCCGAGGAAGAAGAACGGGCTGATCGACCCGCCTTCGATGACGGTTCTGGCCTGCGCGTAACCCGTGCCGAAAGTCGCGCCATCAAAGACGATGCCGATCAATGCGACGGCCAGTCCGCAACCGCCGGCAACAAGCGCCATCCGCTTGACCGGCGTGCGCTGCGCCCAGCGCTTGATGCGGCGGGCCGCCTTCAGTGAGTAGAGCGAGAACATCGCGCCCAGAAGACCGCCACCGATGCCGCAGACGAAAACCGCGACCCATTCCTCAGGTTTGACGGCAATGGCCGAGGCCTGGCCGAAATAGGTGTAGTTGCCGGCGAGGCCGATGGCGGCCAGACCGGACAGGATGATGGCCGAGACGACAAGGCCGTTGGCGCGCGATTCATAAGCCCGGCTCATTTCCTCGATCGCGAACACGATGCCCGCCAGTGGCGTGTTGAAGGCGGCCGAGATGCCGGCCGCCGAACCCGCGACGATCAGGCCCTTGGTCTGGATCATCTTTCCCCAGCGTGCGGTCTGGATCATGATCGAGGCGCCGACCTGCACGGTCGGACCCTCACGGCCAATCGAGGCGCCGCAGAACAGCCCGATAATGGTCATCAGGATCTTGCCGGCGGCGACCTTCAGATTAAGCAGGCGATGTTGGCTTTCGGTATTGTGCAGATGCCGCGCGGCGATTGCCTGCGGAATGCCGGAGCCTTGCGAGTTGGGAAACCAGCGACTGCTCATATAGGAGCAGAGCATGAACCCAAGCGGGGTCAGAATGAGGGGCAGGTAGGGCGAATAGGCGGTCGCGTGCCGCATGGTTTCGAACAGCTCATAGGCGAAATCAGCGGCCCAGGCAAAACCCACGCTGATCACGCCGATCATGAGGGCTCCGATCCAGAACACCAGCCGCGGCTGCCAGATGCGCCATGATCCCCACATCACCCGTGTACGGCGGACCATTTTGACGTTCTTGTAATAGGGGCGCATGGCTCGGCTTTCGCGGCAATGTCTTGAATGTTCGAAAATATCCCGGTCCGAAGCCCGGTATCAATGAACAGGAAGCGGGGCGGTTGCCCCGTTATCCTCTTGCCTTTGGCCGATTTCAAGGCCGGATAACGGAAATTCCGTTCATGGTCCGGCTTTTGTGTTTTGCCCCGCAAGTTGGCGGAAATGTTCACTGAGCCGGGTACTGCCGAAACATGGAGCGATCATGTCACCGCGCGAGGCGGCCAGAAAAAATTCGAAGGGGCCCCATGTGCCAGGCCCGGAAAACCTTTTCAGAATAAACAATGCGCTATCGGCAAGAATGAAGGGAAGGCGCAAAAAACGCGGCTTTTTTCCAAGGGCGGAAAAAGCGAGTGCACCAATTTCGTTGAAGGTAAGGATATCGGGGCCGCCGACATCGACAAATGGTGAGCCGTTTTTCACTGCATCCACCGAGACTGCCGCAAGGTCCGCACCGTCAATCGGATTTACGTGTTGACGGCCATCGCCGAACAGATAGACGCGTCCGCGCGCGGCCATGTCGAAAATATCGCCCATGTCCGAAAAATAGCCAGTCGGCGCGATGACCGTCGAAGGCAAGGCGCTGTTTTCAAGTCTTGTGACAAAATCCTGTTTGGCACGGGCAAGGGCGCTTTTGGAGGCCATCTGAGCGCCGTTGAAAACATGGACATAGGCAAAACGCGAAACGCCGGCCCGTTCAGCCTCTTCGAGCAGATTGCAATTTGCGCCGAAATCGACGTCACGATAGGTGAGGCCGTCCTTTTGCCGGGTGATGCCGAGGGCCGATATCACGATATCGACGCCCTTCATGATGCCCTGAAGGCTTTCGGGCGCTGTCGCCTCTGCCTCGATCAATCCGTCTGCTTCGGGCAAAATCTGTTTCGCACGCTCTTCGTTGCGCACAAGGGCGATCACCCTGAAACCGGATGCCCGGAAGGCTGAAACCAGATGACGTCCAAGATAGCCGGTAGCCCCGGCGACAAGCACCGTGCGGGGCGAAGTGCCGTCTCTCTGCCGGGAATGTTCATTTTCAATGTTGTCATTCATTTTGGGCGCAACCCTTCGTAGGATACCATGACATGAGTGCGATAGGCCTCGCGTTTGCTCAAAGCGGAATAATAGGCCTCGACTGCCGGGCGAGGCGGGCGATCGATCTCCATCGTGTAATAGCGGTAGAGCAGGTGGCCGAGCATGATGTCGGCGAGCGTGAACAGGTCGCCTGCCAGAAAGGCGTGTTTGGAAAGCTGGGCTTCGGCCATGCCCAAAAGCCTGTCGAAAGCGGCAATGGCGCTGGCGATTGATTGCGGATCGCGGTCTTTTTCCGGCATGCGCACCATCGGCCAGAAGATCGGCATGGTAAAGGCGGCAGCGGCTGTGATCTTGGCCCATTCGGCCCATTTGTCGACCTGCGCGCGTGCAACAGGGTCGGCCGGCCAGAACGTATCGCTGCCATAGCGGGCGGCGAGATAGCGGCAGATGGCAGCCGATTCGAACAGCGCCTCGCTGCCGTCCCCGTCTTTCAGCACCGGGATCAGCCCGTTCGGGTTCATTGCAAGGAATTCCGGTGTGTCGGTGCCGCCGAACTTGAAGCCGACATCATAGCGTTCGAATTCAAGATCGAGTTCGCCGACGGTCCACATGACGGCCTGCACGTTGGATGATGTCGTGCGCCCCCAGATTTTCAGCATGTCATGGTCCTTCAGTTGTGATTCGTTTGCGAAGGGTATTATGCAGTGCTGCATTGCCGCAATCAGCCCGCTCGTGGCTTGCCTGCAACAAACTGATCAAGATCAAAGCGAAGGCGGCCGAGATTGCTAGATATCGGCCACGCGCCCCTCCCAAGCGCATACTGACGGAGTTTCCTGATCATGCAGCATTTCAATTTCGATGCCTTCCCGCCCCATGTCATGGCCGAAAAGGCCGAGACAGCCGGTATTGCAAAGGTCAACAAGGATCCCGTTTCCCTGCTCGTTTCAGCGATGATGGCCGGGGCCTTCATCGGCATAGCGTTCATCTTCTACACAGTCGTGACAACCGGCAATGGCGACATGGGCTGGGGTGCCAACAAGTTCATCGGCGGGCTGGCCTTCAGCCTCGGACTGGTGCTGGTCGTACTGACGGGCGCCGATCTTTTCACCAGCACCGTTCTCACCATCCTTGGCAAGGTGACCGGACAGATTACCTGGGTCGCGCTCGCCCGTAACTGGGCGACGGTTTATATCGGCAATTTCATCGGTGCGATGACGCTGGTGATCATCATGCAGGCCGCACGTCACTATGAAGGCGATGGCGGTCTTCTGGGGATCAATTACATGCACATTGCCCAGCACAAGCTACACCACACCTTCGTGCAGGCTGTGGCGCTCGGGATCATGTGTAACGTGCTTGTCTGCCTCGGTGTGTGGATGACCTATGCCGGCCGGACGGCGACGGACAAGATCCTGGCGATCATTCTGCCGGTTGCCATGTTCGTGGCTGCCGGGTTCGAACACTGTGTTGCCAACATGTTCCAGATCCCGATGGCGATCCTCACCAAGGCGTTTGCCGGGCCGGAGTTCTGGGAGGCTTCGGGTGCGAATATCGCGGATTTTGCCGACCTTACATGGAGCAATTTCGTTTTTGCCAATCTGATACCAGTCACCATCGGCAATATCATCGGCGGCGCTCTCTTCGTCGCTATTGCCTATTGGATCATTTATCTCCGACCTGCTGTTCGCCATCAGGCGCATTGAAATCGCAGGCGGAAAACGCTGCTGCTCGCGAAGAATAGTTGCTAATATTCAGCTTCCTCACTATCGTCTGCTCGATTTTACGCGGTGATGAAGGGGATATTCCACCATGACAAATTTTGCGGGGCAGGGCCCGGATGTTGACAAGATGAGGGGGCGCTGGGGCTGGGTCATGGCCTTTGGCCTGTTGCTCGTTCTTTTCAGCCTGATACTTCTGGGCAATCTGGTGGTGGCAACTGTCGCCTCGGTGGTGTTCTTCGGCGCCATGCTGATCGTTGCGGGCGTGGTTCACCTGTCGCAGCTCTTCTACAACCGCTCCACCGGGCATGTGGCCTTCTGGGTGATTTCGGGTCTGCTTTATGTGCTGGCCGGCATTCTTCTGATGCGCAATCCGGTGCTGGCTTCCAGCCTGTTCACGATTATTGTCGGTATTTCACTGGCCGTTGCCGGGGGCTTTCGTCTTTACCTCGGCATGACCATGCGGCCGGTCAAGGGCTGGGGCTTTATGATCTTTTCCGGTCTGGTGCTGATCCTTGCCGCCGTGATGATCGCCTCCAACTTCCCGCAGAACAGCCTGTGGCTGCTCGGCCTGTTCGTCGCCGCCGACTTCCTGGTCTATGGCGTATCGATGGTGGTCTTCGCGCTCGCACTGAAGCCGCGCAGCAACGGATGACCCTACGCGACAGGCCCGGCTGACGCGCCCACAACAGGGCGGAAGCCGGGCCTTTGTGTTATCGGATACAGGTGTTTTACGGCCGAGGGAGGAAGCCGATGTCTTCAATGCGCTATATCGCAATCAGCGGCTTTGGCGGTCCGGAGGTGATGTCGGTCGCAACGGGACCGCGCCCGAAGCCGGGCCCGAACGATGTGCTTGTCAGGGTCGCTGCCGCTGGTGTGAACCGGCCGGATGTGGCCCAGCGGCAGGGCAGCTATCCGCCACCGCCCGGTGCCAGCGCGGTTCTGGGTCTGGAAGTCGCCGGCACCATTGTTGCAAAGGGTGATCAGGTCAGCGGGTTCGAGATCGGCGAACGGGTCTGCGGCCTCGCCAATGGCGGTGGCTATGCGGAATATTGTGTTGTTCCTGCCGGTCAGATTTTGCCGGTCCCTGATGGCATTGACGATGTCGCGGCGGCAGCGATCCCCGAGACCTTCTTTACGGTATGGGCCAATCTTTTCCAGATGGCGGGGCTGCGTGAAGGGCAGGATGTCATGATCCATGGCGGCTCGAGCGGTATTGGCACCACAGCCATCCAGCTCGCCAGCGCCTTTGGCGCCCGGGTGTTTGTGACCGCAGGAACCGACGAAAAATGTGAGGCCTGCCTGAAACTCGGCGCTGCCGTTGCGATCAACTATCACCAGCAGGATTTCGTCGAGGTTGCGAAGGCCGAAACCGACGGGCGCGGCGTCGACATCATTCTCGACATGGTCGGTGCCGCCTATTTCCAGCGCAACCTTTCCGCCCTTGCCAGAGACGGCTGTCTTTCGATGATCGCGTTTCTGAGCGGGCCGAAGGCTGAAAACGTCAATCTGGCGCCTATCATGGTCAAACGCCTGAAGCTGACCGGGTCGACCATGCGGCCGCGCACGGATGACGAAAAGCGATCCATTCGCGACGAACTTCTTGAAAAGGTCTGGCCATTGATTGAAGCGGGCCGCGTGACGTCGCTGATCGACCGCGTGTTCGCGTTCGAGGATGCTGCCGATGCGCACCGCCACATGGAAGCGGGCGATCATATCGGCAAGATCGTTTTGACATTCGAATGATACCAACGTTCCGAGAGGTTGTGATCCATGGTGAATCCTGTTCTGGTTGAGGTGACGCGCGGCGCGCTTACCGAAAGCCGCCACCGTGGCATGATCGCGGTAACCGATTCGGCAGGCAGCGTGGTCTATTCCGCCGGTGATATCGATGCGGTGGTGTTTCCGCGTTCGGCCTGCAAGGCGATCCAGGCGCTGCCGCTTGTCGAAAGCGGTGCGGCTGACGCTTATGGCTTCGGCAATCGCGAGATAGCGCTCGCGGCGTCCTCCCATTCCGGCGAGGATGCGCATGCGGCCCTTGCTGCCGACATGCTCGCAAGGGCAGGGCGCGGCGTTGCCGATCTTGAATGCGGTGCGCACTGGTCGTTTCAGCAGCCGGTTCTCATTCATCAGGCCCGCACACGGGATTTCCCTGACGCATTGTGCAACAATTGTTCGGGAAAGCATGCCGGCTTTGTCTGTGCCTGCTGCCATCAGGACATCGATCCGAAGGGCTACACCGGCTACGATCACCCGCTTCAGGTGCAGATCCGGGAAGCGATGGAGGACGTCACCGGTGCCATTGTCGGAACCGATGTCTGCGGCACGGATGGCTGCAATATTCCGACCTACGCTGTGCCGCTGAAGGCGCTGGCACGCGGCTTTGCCCGGATGGCCACGGGTGACGGGTTTTCAGCTGAAAGGGCCCGTGCGTCACGGCGCATTCTGGATGCGGCCATGGCCGAGCCATATTATGTCGCCGGCACGGGACGGGCCTGCACCACGCTGATGTCCCTTGCTCCAGGGCGGATTTTTGCCAAGACCGGTGCAGAAGGCGTGTTCTGCGCGGCTCTGCCGGAACAGGGGCTTGGCATTGCACTGAAGTGCGAAGACGGTACGACGCGTGCCGCTGAGGTCATGATTGCTGCCGTTTTCGCCCGGCTTCTCGGCGATGATCAGGAACTGGCAGAGCGGCTCCTCGGCATCGCCGATTCCGAGTTGAAAAACTGGAACGGAACTGAAGTGGGACGTGTGCGCGCCGTTCTGCCCTGATTATTCCTCTTCGCTCGCGAGCAGATGCTGGCGCAATGCATTCAGCCGTGCGTGAAGCTCGCGGGCCTCTTCGGCTGTGCAGCCGGTCTTGACGGCAATCGAGCGGGCGACGGCTTCTGCGTCCTTGCGGGCATCCATGCCTTTTTGCGTGACTGTGATCTCGACGCGGCGCTCGTCGTCTTGCGCGCGCCGCCTTGCGATGTAGCCTGCCGTCTCGAGTCGCTTCAGCAGCGGTGACAGCGTGCCGCTGTCGAGCCCCAGCCGGGCGCCGATTGCATTCACCGAAAGCGTTCGGTGCTCCCACAAAACCATCATCACCAGATATTGCGGATAGGTCAGCCCCAGCTGCGACAGCAGCGGCTTGTAGGCGCGGGCAAAGGCATGCTCGGTCGCGTAGACGGCAAAGCAGAGCTGGCTGTCAAGCCGGGGCAAAAATGTCAGGTCGTCATCATCAGTCATAACCGGAATATAATAGCTGAAATAAAATTTTGCAAAATAATATTGTAAACAACTAAATTGCGCACTATGTAAAATACAAGCGAGGCATAATGGAACCGATCCGTTTTCGCCGCCTCGTAGAAGAAACGGGAATTCTCCCGCAACAAGACGATTTCTCGTCCCGAAAGGAGTAACGCCATGATCAAGACGCTTTACACCACCAAAGCCATTTCGACCGGCGGTCGCGAAGGTACTGCCCGCACAGAAGACGGCGCATTCGAAGTCAATCTGGCTCTGCCCAAGGAAATGGGCGGCCCGGGCGGCGATGGCGCCAATCCCGAGCAGCTGTTTGCTGCCGGTTATGCAGCCTGCTTCAATTCCGCGCTTCACAATGTTGCCTCCAAGAACAAGGTCAAGCTGCCGAAGGATACGGCCGTTGCCGCAACCGTCGGCGTCGGTCCGCGTGACGACGGCGAAGGTTTCGGCATTACCGCCGAGCTTACCGTCGCGATTCCCGGCATTGATCGCGCAACGGGCGAAGATCTCGTCAAGCAGGCCCATATCGTCTGCCCCTACAGCCATGCGCTCAGGGTGAAATATGAGGTTCCGGTATCGCTGGCCGAATAAGGCCAATCGAAATCAACATGACCAGGCCGGTGGGTTTTCCGCCGGCCTTTTCGTTTGCGTTTTTGCGGTCGTGGAAAATGGACCTTAGAAGAATTTCCGCTTGACCTTCTGGCGGGCGAAGTCTTGATTGGCGACGTTGAATTTCCGCCGCCATCCTGCCGCGCTGGCTGCCGCTCCGGCCCATTTTCCAAGTGACCGACACTGCAGCGCGCATTCCAAGAGCCGCGGCGTTGCAAGGAGAATGAAATGGCAGTCGATACGTCCCCATCATCTGAAACCTGGACCCATGTCGATGGGGAGTGGCTTCCCGGCAATCCGCCGCTGATCGGCCCGACCTCACACGCGATGTGGCTTGCCTCGACAGTGTTCGATGGCGCTCGTTTTTTCGAGGGCATGGCGCCGGATCTGGATGAGCATTGCAAGCGCATCAACCGTTCGGCCCGTGCGCTTGGCCTTGAACCGACACATACGCCTGAGGAGATCGAGGCGCTCGTCTGGGAGGGGCTGCAGCGCTTCAAGGGGGCCGAAGCCGTTTATATCAAGCCGATGTACTGGGCCGAGCACGGGCTTGCCGGTCTGGTGCCGCCCGACCCCACGTCGACACGGTTTGCGCTTTGTCTGTTTGAAACGCCGATGCGCTCGACCGTGCCGGTTCGCCTCACGCTTTCGCCTTTCCGCCGCCCGTCGCCGGAAGTGGCGATGACCCAAGCCAAGGCCGGCAGCCTTTATCCCAATTCCGGCCGTATGATGCTGGAGGCGCGCAGCCGCGGCTTCGACAATGCCCTTGCCTGCGACATGAACGGTAATATCGCCGAAACCGCCTCTGCCAATATTTTTCTGGTCAAGGACGGCGTCCCGATGACACCGGCCGACAATGGCTGTTTTCTTGCCGGCATCACCCGCCGCCGTACCCTGAAACTGTTCCGCGAAAACGGCATTGCCGCCGAAGAACGGACGCTGACGGTCAAGGACTTCATGGAAGCCGACGAGCTGTTCATGACCGGCAACTACAACAAGGTTGTCCCGGTCTCCAAACTCGACGACCGTGATTACGACCTCGGGCCGATGGCTAAAAAGGCGATGTCTCTCTACATGGACTGGGCCCGCGTCAACTGCAAATAGGCGGAGGGTCTTCGCTCAGATAGGAAGCCCGGACGGCACCGTCCGGGCTTTTTATGTCTCAGCCGCGCCGATGGCGCAACAGCCGTAGCCTTTTCTTGAAGCATCCAAAATGCCGTTTAAAAGGGGGCGTGGTCATGCCCGCAATGCGCGCTCATTGTCTGGTACCTGTTGTTTTTGGTATTGAGCGCCACCATTATAGCTCCAGAGACTATAGCTTCAGAAGGTTTTTCAAAACATGTTTTCAATCGGTGAACTTTCCCGGCGCACCGGCGTCAAGGTGCCGACGATCCGTTATTATGAGCAGAGCGGATTGATGGCGCCGGCCGAGCGCTCCGAGGGTAATCAGCGGCGCTATGGGCGCGAAGAGGAAAGCCGGCTGACCTTCATCCGCCATGCCCGTGACCTCGGCATCAAGGTTGATGCCATTCGCGAATTGCTGGAGCTTTCGGCCCATCCGGAAAAGCCCTGCGAACGCGCGGATGCCATTGCCCGTGACCATCTTGCGCTGGTGCGCGAGAAGATCGCACGGCTGAAACGTCTGGAGGCGGAGCTTGCGCGGATCACGGAGCTTTGCGGGGACCATGCCGTTGGTGAATGCTATGTGCTGCGATCTCTTTCAAATCATGATCTTTGTGAGAGCGATCATTGAAGTGAAATAATTATTACTTGTGTTATTGAGTATAGTATTTGTCATGTGTATTTTATAGTAATTGTTATAAATAAAAAATGGAGGGTAAAATGAAGAGTAATGTGTTCTTTTTGACGGTTTTTGCATTATTGGCAACCGTTCTTCTTCCCACCTCTAAAGCCCTTGCTGATGATTGTGTGCCCACTATCAGTCTCGCACAAAAATCAATGGCTTACTATCACGGAGGTTTCTACACCGTCTGGAGTTTCTCGGGTGATACATACGAATCAGGCAATTTTACCGTAACAAGCGGGAAGCTCACGGGTGATGGCGTCGTAGATTTGGCGGCAGGAAGTTGGTCGACAACATGCTACGATTATACTTTTGATGGTGTATCAGGATACGAAACCGAGTTGAAGTTCAACGCTGTAAATAAAATGGGAATTGTCACTGGCGGATGTTATTCCCAAACGGGATCTCAAAAAGTAGATGGGATGTATCCGTGTTCTTCCAATGGATATTATCTGATCGTTCCGAATTCAAATACCAGTCCTTTGTGGATTGTAAAGCATGTTTCTTATGAAAAATTTGTTGGTACTACAGGTAGCAATATATTTAATTCTGCGCAATATTCACCAATTTACTGATGGGGTGATTGTCATGCCAATATTTCGTGCTCTCGTTGTGATCACTATTACTTCTATTGGATTGGGGGCTGGGGTTGGATCTGCCTCAGCCGATAGTGGAACGCAAGACTGCCAGAATACGCTGGATCCAACAGGGAACTACATCGGAACACTTGTCTTTCTGGATGAAAATGCGTGTAGCGGTGGACTTCTCGATCCGGCTTTAGGGGTAACCCTGGTTCCTGAGTGGAACGGACAGGCCGTTGCCAGCGGATATACGCTATGCTCGTTTGAGCGGTCTGCCGTATCTGCCAGGGACAATCCGCCGGAAACATACATATGCCAATTAGATCACCATGATATTTCGTTTAGTAAATATCGAGTGAAGTATGGGTATCAAGATAATATTGACTATGAATCCTATTCTCGAGTTGAGTATTTTTACTATTTGAACGGACGTAAGTCTAATATGTACAAATATAACACAGGAGGTAGAACTCATATTAATGCCGCTTATAGTAAAAATGGATCATATTTCAGCATTCCTTCTGTAGTTACAGCCCCAGATGGTACGACATCGTATTCGCAAGCGGACTCAATGTTGTTTGGAACGGAGGTCCTTGATTATGTCTCTGGAGACAGCGCAAGTGTATCAGTGCAGCTCCTGTTTAAAATCCTGTATGATTGATGATATTGCTTTCTTGAGCCTCGGTTGAGACGCTAAGCGTGATACTGAGGCAACTTGGAGCTTTGATGCGGCATGCAATGGCTGTTTTCTCGCGTGATATTGACAACAGGATCAACTTGAAGCATTGGAACTGTGATGATCAAGCACATGACCCACATTTGCGCGTATTTTTGGCAGTTCCAATAGGAGCGGCCGCGATTGATCATGTTCATCACCGGCCGCCTGGGGCGGCACGGTGTTGAAAACATAACGTCCCAAGCGGCACTGCAGAAAAGGCCAAGGGACGACAATGACTGAAGATCAAGACGAAATTTCGCTGGAAAGACCCGCTCTGATGACCATCAGAAAAGCGGTCGAAACTGATATTCCCCAAATTCTTGAAATGATCGGCCTCTTGGCTGCGTTTCACGGCGATGCGCTGGAAGCAAGCGCTGAGGGACTGAGACGCGACCTCTTCGGAGCTTCACCCTGGGTGACGGCGCTTGTTGCCGACAGCGGATCAACGCTTTTGGGGTATGCGCTGATGACACCGCTTTACAGGGCCCAGCAGGGCAAGCGCGGCATGGATCTGCACCATCTGTTCGTGCGCGACGGTCACAGAAGCCATGGTGTCGGCCAGCATCTGATCTCCCGCGCGCGTGACTTCGCAAAGGCGGCGGGTTGCGCCTACCTGTCCGTCAGTGCAGCCACGGGTAACACCAGGGCGCACCATTTTTACCAGCAGATGGAGTTTGTCGCCCGGCCGGTGACGGGCATGCGCTATCTGCAGACGTTGGCCTGACGGGCTGGTTCTTCAGTGTGCCGGAATGGCCTTCAGATAGGCGCCGATCGCTTCAAGGTCGGCGCGCGGCAGACGCGAGATGTTTTTCTGCACCTCCACCATTGAACCGCCGACCGTGTCGTAATCGGGCGTGAACCCGGTTTCGAGGTAGTCGGCGATTTCGCTTGCTGTCCAGCTACCGATTTCGGGGGATCCCGGTGTGATATCGGGCACTATGCCGCCGCCTTCGGGGTTTCGCCCGCCAGCCAACCAGTCGTCATATTTCAGCCCGCCGAGAATATTGCGCGGGGTGTGACACTCCCCGCAATGGCCCGGGCCTTCCACCAGGTATTGTCCGCGCATCACGTCCGGTGCGGCATTGGCCAGTTGAATACGCGGCTCATCGTCAAAAAAGAGCTGCTTCCAGAAGGAAACGGCCAGCCGGTTATTGAAGGGGAAGGCGAGGTCATGGGGCTTGCTCGGATCGCTGCTTTTCGGCAGTGTCATGATGAAGTCGTGAACGTCCCTGACATCCTGGACCTTCATGTGCACATAGGAGGTGTAGGGCAGGGACGGATAGAGGTTTTGGCCATGCCGTCCGATGCCTTTTTTCAGCGCGTTGGCAAACTCATAGAAGGTCCAGTCGCCGATCCCTTGGCTTTCATCAGGTGAAACGTTGGGCGCATAAAACGTGCCGAAATCGGTTTGAATGGGCAGGCCCCCGGATAACACCAGCCTTTGGTCACCCTCTGCATACGGGGCGGCATGGCAGCCGGAACAGCCGCTCGCCCAGAAGATATTCTCTCCGTTTTTGGGGTTGGCGGCTGCAAGGCTTCCAAGATCGTCCGGGTCAAGCTTGGGGGCGCGAGCGCAACCAGAAATGCTGAGCCCATGAACAGACCTGCAATGATCAGAACCCCAATCGTAATGCCTGGTTTCACGCCTTGGCTCCTTCAGGCCCATTATCGCCAGAAGACGACCGGTCCTGCCCTGTCACTTCTTGACGCGATAGATCTCGTGGCAGGCGCCGCAATTTGCGCCGAGTGTCTGCATTGCCTTGCCAACAGCGGCTTGATCCGCCGGCAGGTTGGCGAGAAGAGCGTTGGCGTCGCTGGCGAGCTTCTTGGAACGGGCCGTGAAGTCGTCCATGTTTTCCCAGATCGCAGGGCTTGCTTCGCTATCGTTTCCGGTTTTCGAATCCGGCGGGAAATGCGTCGGGAAGTCCGTCGCGTGCGTGGCGATCGAGGAAAGTGCGCCCTCGACGACGACCGGATCATAGTCCTTCTGGCCCTTGGCGATGGCGCCAAGCTGGCCCATCGCTTGACCGATGGCCTTCATGTCATCCTGACGCAGCATTTGTGGGGCGTCCTGTGCAAAAACAGCACCCGCGCTCAGACACAGCGACAGAGCGCCCGCAATCAAAAAACCGTTTTTCATCAATGCCTCCTTCTCTTCTCAGGATCAGTATAGCGTGCTGCCAACAGGAAACCAGAGGCAAGAGAATGTTGCATAATGTCAATTCGACATGGTCGCTGATATCGCCATCACGATTTGTTGAGATCACGACCAGAGCGCGTGGAAATGATGGGTGGGGCCGTGGCCGGATCCGACGGCAAGCTTGTCGGATGCGGCAATGGCGCCAATGACATAGGCCTTTGCCTCGGCTACGGCTTCCGGCAATGAAAGCCCTTTGCCGATTTCGGCGGCAATCGCGCTGGAGAGCGTGCAGCCTGTACCGTGTGTATTGGCGGTGTCGATGCGCTCGCCTTCAAGCCAGTGATGACCTTCGGCGGTCACCAGAAGGTCCGGGCAATCGTCGCCTTCGAGATGTCCGCCCTTCATCAGCACAGCCTGGGCCCCAAGTCCGCGCAGGGCCTTGCCCTGGGCAATCATCGCCGCGCGGTCGTTCGCAACGTCTTCGTCAAGCAAGGCGGCGGCTTCCGGCAGGTTGGGTGTCAGAAGCGCAGCAAGTGGCAGCAGATGCTCCTTCAGCGCCTCAACCGCGTCTTCCGGCAGCAGCCGGTGACCGCCCTTGGCGACCATCACCGGGTCCAGGACGACCGGCACTTCGACATGGTGGCGCAGACTGTCGGCGACGGTGACCGCGATATTGGCATTGGCGATCATGCCGATCTTGATCGCGCTGACCGAAACATCGTCGAAGATCGCTGCAATCTGCTCGGCCACAAAAGCTGATGGCACCTGGTGCACGCTGGTGACACCGCGCGTGTTCTGTGCCGTCAGCGCCGTCAGCACGGCCATGCCGTAGGTTCCGCGCGCCGAAAACGTCTTGAGGTCGGCCTGAATGCCGGCGCCGCCCGAGGGGTCGGAACCTGCGATCGAAAGAATGTTCGCAATCATGTCTTTGCCTTCCCGATGGCTTCCATGAGCGCCATCGATGCCTGATAGGGATCGGTTTGTCCGCAGATCGCGGAGACCACGGCAATGCCGTCGGCGCCCGCTTCGAATGTGGCGGCCACATGTTCGGCTTTCAATCCGCCGATAGCGACGACGGGCAGGGCGGAAAGCGCCGTTATTTCTGTGAGCCCCTCAAATCCGAGAGGAACGGCATGACCGGGCTTGGTATTCGTCGCAAAAATTGGCCCGGCGCCGATATAATCCAGCCCTGCCGGGTCGAAATTGTGCGCGGCCTCAAGGCTGTCGATTGACAGGCCGAGCAGCATATCCGGTCCGATACGGCCTCTGACCGCTGCCGGATTGTCATCCGACTGACCGACATGGACACCATCGGCGCGAAGCGCGATTGCCGCGTCGACATCGTCATTGACGATCAGGCGGGCATTGGTCCCGTCGAGCCCCTTTTTCAGTTCTTGGCCCGCAGTGATGCGTTCCACTGTTGTGGCGTCCTTCATGCGGAGCTGCACCATGGTCACGCCACCACGCACGGCGGCTCTGGCTGTTTCTGCCATGCCAAAGGAAGCGCAGAGCACAGGGTCAAGTACGAGATAAAGCGACAGATCGAAAACGAGCCTCATGAAAGGGTAACCCTTGCACCGGCCTTGAGTTCCGCAGGTGTGACAGCCGCAAGCTGATCCAGGAACTGAACGGCGAAAGAACCCGGTCCGTTGGCACGCTCATGGGCACGTTCACCGGCGACGGCGTAGAGCGTGAGCGCGGCGACAGTTGCGGAAAACGGGTCGGCGGGGCGGGTGCCGGCGAAGGCGCCGACAAGGCAGGTCAGCGCGCAACCGAGCGCTGTCACGCGCGGCATCAGTGGCGATCCGCCTTCTATGCGGGCACTGCGGCTGCCGTCGGTCACAAAGTCGCTTTCTCCGGTGACGGCCACCACCATGGAGCGTTCATTGGCCAGGTGGCGCGCCGTTTCTTCCGCCGCCTCAACACTGTCACCGGCGTCCACGCCCCTGCCGCCGCTGGTCGCACCGGAAAAGGCGAGAATTTCGGAGGCGTTGCCGCGCAAGACTGTCGGGCGGAGATCAAGTAGTTCGAGGGCTGCATTTTTTCGGAACCCGGTCGCAAAATGGGCAACGGGATCGAACACCCACGGCGTGCCCTTTGCCGCGGCACCCGCGATTGCCGCCTTCATGCCTCCGATCCATTGCGGCGACAGCGTACCGATATTGATGGTCAGCGCGGAGACCAGGCCGGCGAACTCTCCGGCTTCCTCCTCACAATGGACCATGGCAGGCGAGGCGCCTGCGGACAGCAGTACATTGGCTGCGACATTCATCGCCACGTAATTGGTAATGCATTGCACAAGGGGAGCCTTTGCACGCATCTCGGTCAGCAGAATATCGGGGGTCGCATCCGTCATCCCGGTTTCCCTTTCTTTTGTGGCGGGAAAGCCGGTCGGGCCAGATTGAGGAAAGGCCCGAGTGACTCCCTCCGCCGGTATGATCCGGATCAGGTTCCAAGGGTGCTTCTCAGCCCGCAAAAGCGGACGCCCCCGTCGCTCATCATGGCAGTCTTATAGCAGAAAAATCCGCCCCGATAAGGGGGCGGATTGAACCGGCAGGAATTTAATCTCTGCCGTTACTTCATCGTCGGCATGGAGAATTCTGCGCCTGAGCGGATGCCCTTGGGCCAGCGGCTGGTGATGGTCTTCAGGCGCGTGTAGAAGCGCATGCCTTCCGGGCCATGCATGTGATGATCGCCGAACAGCGATGCCTTCCAGCCGCCAAAGGAATGAAACGCCATCGGAACCGGGATCGGCACATTGATGCCGACCATGCCGACCTGGATCTTGTGCGCGAATGCGCGGGCTGCATCGCCGTCGCGGGTGAAGATCGCCGTGCCATTGCCGAATTCGTGGTCGTTGATCCACTGTGCCGCCTCGTCATAGCTGGATGCACGGGCGACCGAGAGAACCGGGCCGAAGATTTCTTCCTTGTAGATCTTCATGTCGGTGGTGACGCGATCGAACAGGGTTGCGCCGACGAAATAGCCGTTCTCGTAGCCCTGAAGATTGAGGTCGCGTCCGTCGATCACGAGGTCCGCACCTTCTTCAACGCCCGAATCGATATAGCCGAGGATCTTGTCGCGGGCAGCAGCTGTAACGACCGGTCCCATGTCGGCTTCCGGATCGTTGCCGGGGCCGACCTTGAGGGCGGCAATGCGGGGCTTGAGCTTTTCGATCAGACGGTCCGCTGTCTCGTCGCCGACGGGAACCGCGACCGAGATCGCCATGCAGCGCTCGCCGGCCGACCCGTAGGCCGCGCCCATCAAAGCGTCGGCTGCCTGATCCATATCGGCGTCGGGCATCACGATCATATGGTTCTTGGCACCGCCGAGGGCCTGGCAGCGTTTGCCGTTTGCTGTGGCCGTGGTGTAGATATAGCGCGCGATCGGCGTCGAGCCGACGAAGCTTACGGCCTGAATATCAGGATTGGCGAGGATAGCGTCGACGGCCTCCTTGTCGCCCTGTACGACGTTGAAGACGCCATCGGGAAGGCCGGCTTCTTTCAGCCATTCGGCAATCAGCAGTGCGGCGGAAGGGTCGCGCTCGGATGGCTTCAAAATGAAGCAGTTGCCGCAGGCAAGCGCCACCGGGAACATCCACATAGGCACCATGGCGGGAAAGTTGAACGGCGTGATCCCGGCAACAACGCCAAGCGGCTGGCGCATCGACCAACTGTCGACGGCGGTGCCGACATTTTCGGTGAATTCGCCTTTCAGAAGCTGCGGGGCTGAGGTGGCGAACTCAACGACCTCCATGCCGCGCTGGATTTCGCCGAGCGCATCGGAATGGACCTTGCCGTGTTCGGCGGTGATCACCTTTGCAAGGTCGCCCACGCGTTCCTCGAGAATGCCGAGAAATTTGTTCAGGATGCGGGCACGGCGCAGCGGGGTTGTTTCTGCCCAGCCGGGAAAGGCAGCCTTTGCGGCCTCGACAGCGGTGCGCACATCGGCAGTATTGGCAAGCGACAATGCACCGCTTTGTTCGCCCGTCGCCGGGTTATAGGTCGGCACGGTGCGGGTGCCGGAACCGCTGACGATCTTGCCGCCGATAAAATGCTGGATGGATTTCATGGTGTTTCCTCCGCAGTCTGTCTGCATCATGTTTTTCACTTGCCGCCATCTTGCCTGTTAATTTCTGCAAAGAAACAGGATAGTTTACAAATCCATTGTGCAAAAATTAAAGGCCATGCATGGATTGGGATCACCTGCGCATCTTTCTCGCCGTCGCACGACGCGGCCAGATCCTCGCCGCCGCACAGGCACTCGCGCTCAATCATGCCACGGTTTCGCGCCGCCTTAATGCGCTGGAAGATACGCTCGGGGAGCCGTTGTTCGAACGCACGCCTGCTGGTTCGGCATTGACGGAAGCGGGGGAACGGCTTTTGTCGGTTGCCGAAAGGGTGGAGACGGAAATCCTCGGGGTTGCCGAGGATACACGGGCGCGCGGGGCAAGTCTTGCCGGAACCGTGAGGGTCGGCGCGCCGGATGGTCTCGGGACCTATTTCCTTGCCGGTGAACTTGGTCGGCTGCAGGAAGACCATCCCGGGCTCGTGATCGAACTGGTGCCTCTGCCGCGCACATTCTCTTTGTCAAAGCGTGAGGCAGATCTGGCGATCACGCTTGATCCGCCAGAAGAGGGCAGGCTGGTGATTTCGCGGCTGACGGATTACACGCTCGGGGTTTACGCAGCCCGTGCCTATCTCGACCGTTACGGCACGCCGGAGGATGAGCATGCACTGTCCGGCCATGCGGCGGTGACGGGGGTTGAGGACTACGCCTATGCCTCATCGCTGAACTATGCCAATCATCTTGGACGGTCGGCCGGGCGGCTGTTCCGCTGCGCCGGTGTCGCCGGTCAGATCGAGGCGGTGCGCGCCGGCATCGGCATCGGCATTCTTCATGATTTTGTGGTGCGTGACAGTCCGGGCCTGGTCAGCATCCTGCCGTCAATTCGCTTCAGGCGCTCCTATTATCTTCTGTCGCATCCCGATACCGGCAATCTGGCGCGCATCGCGCTGGTGCGGGCCTTCCTGACCCGACGGTTCCGTGAGGAACGAAGCCGGTTTATCTCAGACCCTGCCTGATGCCGTCAGCTCGGCAGGCCGAAATCCTTTTCCAGCTGCTCCCAGGTCTTGTCCATGGCATAGGGACGGGTCAGGGGAATATTGAGGTGTCCGTAGATCGGGGAGAGCTGCCATTCAGCGCGTTCCTCGTCCACACCGGCCACCTGCTGGAGATACATCACCGAGGCCAGGCCCGTGCGGTCGGCGCCGGCCTTGCAGTGGATCAGAAGCGGTTTTTCGGCATCCCGCATCAGTGCCAGAAGTTCCATGCTGCGCTCAAGCGGCAGTTCCTCGCCGTCCGACATGGCGAAATCGATATGGGTTATGCCCAGCGCTTTGCTTGCCGCAACTTCCGAATCATACCATTCCCGGTTCGGATGCGCCCCGCGCAGGTTGATCACCGTCCTGATGCCATGACGCTTGGCATAGTCTGCAAGATCGCCGGCACTTGGCTGAGCCGAGCGATAGAGCGTACCCGCATGAACCTCATGGAAGTTGCCTGTCAACTGCAGGCCGCCAAGATAGAGGCCACCGCTAATCAACAGTGCCCCGGCCATCCAAGTACAGCGCTTCAAAGCGGATTTTACGCCCATTTGCCTTCACCTTCGACCTTTTCAGTAGGTTAATTAGCATCGCTTTGATGGCGGACCAAGCCTGAGATGGCATCGAATAAGTCATCTGTCTGCTGCGGTGTAACCACAGCGTGGAAATTGTGACAGAAATCAGGCAATTTAACTTGACAATAAAACTCATGTTTTATAGCGGATAACTCTAGAAGCCGGCGTGCTGCCGGTCCAGAATGCCCAGCCAGCCAGTTCGTTTCGGGTTTTCCCTTGCGCCAGCCAGCCAGGTTCTCGAGAGAACAGAAGGAATGGGTGATGCGTATGGGAATTTCCCGCACGGTATTGCTGGCGTCGTGCACAGCGCTCGCGTCGGCGTTTTTGACACATTCTGCGTTTGCGCAGGATGCCACATTGGCCGACACGACCACGGTTCTGGCCCCGGTCAACGTGACCACGACCAGCGGCAAGACGGGGATTGCGGACACGCCGCTTGCCACCGAGACCACGCGCGATGCGCTTGATGCCAATATTGTCACCAACTTCGATGACTTCACGCGCATCCTCGAACCCGGCGTCACTTTTGTCGGCGACGATTCCGGCTCGGTCAATATTCGCGGCATGCAGGGTCCGCGCGTCTCCACCGTTATCGACGGCATCCAGATTCCGTATCTGGACGATACCGCGCGTGGCGATGCCAATGGCGGCATGGACAGCTTCAGTTTCGACTCGATTGCAACCATCGACATTGTGCGCGGCTCCGATTCGTCGCGCTCCGGCAGCGGATCGCTCGGCGGCACTGTGGTGCTGCGTACACTTGAGCCCGAAGACCTGATCGATCCCGAAAAGGGCTGGGGCGGGCGCACCGGCATCATGTATGACAGTGCCAGCGAGAGCATTAATGCCCAGGGGGCGTTTGCGATACAGTCGGGCAACACCTCGATGTTGTTTCAGGGTGATATCACCTCGGGCAGCGAAACGGAGAACCAGGGCACGGTCGGAGGCTACGGCGCGACACGAACCGAAGCGAACCCGGCAAACTTCGATGAGAATAATCTTCTGTTCAAACTCCGCCAGCAGTTTATGGGCGCCCACACGCTCGGCCTGACGCTCGAGCGTTATGACAGGGACAAAAATACCGAGCTTTTGACCGAGCAAGGTTCGACCTATGCGCCGGACAACTGGGATGGCAGCGAGAACAAGCATCGCGACCGCGTA
This sequence comes from Martelella sp. K41-7, assembly GCF_055808365.1. Taxonomy (NCBI): domain Bacteria; kingdom Pseudomonadati; phylum Pseudomonadota; class Alphaproteobacteria; order Hyphomicrobiales; family Aurantimonadaceae; genus Martelella; species Martelella sp. K41-7. The sequence continues at coordinate 2,441,069 of NZ_CM147867.1, read as the reverse complement.
TCGATCGACTATAATTACGAGGCGATCGCCAATGACGGCCTGTTCGACAGCGCGTTCGGCACGCTTTATTGGCTGAAGAGCGAGCGCGACAGCGGCACCAGCGGTATCCGCCTGCCAAGCGGACGCCCCACGCCGCCCTACGGCCCCTATTCGCGGGCCTCGAATACATCTGACGAACGCTATGGCTGGTCCGGCTGGGCAGAAAAGGGCGTCGACACCGGTTCACTGTTCCACACTTTCACGCTCGGCGGCGATTTCTACTATTCGCAGACCAGTCAGTATTCGAGTGGCAAGGACAATTGCGGCCCCGGACCCTATTCGCCCTACAGCGCATGTAACTTCCTCCACACCAACCAGGCGGACACGCCGGATGTGGATGGCTATGTTCTCGGCCTTTACGCCCATGACGAAATTGTCTTCGGTGACAGCGGCTTCGCGCTGACCCCGGGCGTGCGTTTCGACTGGTACCAGTATGATCCGAAGGAAACGGAAGCCTACACCAACAACCCGAACTACAACGGGTTGCCGGATGGCCAGAGTGACTGGCGGATTTCGCCGAAGATCCTGGCGACCTACGATCTGACCGATTTCACCCAGCTCTACGGGCAGTTTTCGACGGCTTTTCGTGCGCCGACGCCGGGCGAACTTTATGTGAATTACGGCGGGCCGGGCACCTATCTCAGGATCGGCAACCCGGACCTCAAGCCGGAAACCAGTTGGGGCTTTGAACTCGGCGCCAATTTTGGTGACGACATGAATGGCGGCCGGCTCTCTGCCTTCTACAGCCGCTACAAGGACTTCATCGACACTCAGTCGGTGGAACCGGGCGATGTTGGAATTCTGCCCGGCCTCTATCCGTTCGGGATCACCCAGACGGTCAATATCGACAATGTCGAGATCGCCGGTGTCGAGGCAAGCTTCCAGAAGTCATTCGTCAACAACTGGGACATCCATGCTTCGCTGGCCTTTGCCCGTGGCTTCAATATGGATACCAACGAGAAACTGGGCTCCGTGGCGCCGCTCAAGGCTGTCATCGGCGGCGGATACAATGACGAGACCTGGGGCGTGAACTCAAACTGGATCCTCGCCGCCAAGGTGCCGGATGGTTCGACGGCAAGCTTCCAGGCGCCGGGTTACGGCATTGTCGATGTTACCGCCTGGTGGGCGCCCGAGCGTTTCGAGGGCATGACGCTTCAGGCCGGCGTCTACAACCTGTTCGACCAGACCTATTATGACGCACTGGACCTGCAGGATGTAACGATGGATCAGCCGGAGCCCTTCTATTCGGAGCCCGGACGGACCTTCAAGATCTCGCTCACACAGACTTTTTGAGGTCGTGCAACAGCAACGAAAATGAAAGGCCGGGCGCTTTCGCACCCGGCCTTCGCAATTGGTTGATGCTGTGACGCGGATCAGACGCCGGAGCGGCCGTCCATGCCGATATAGGCAATGCGCAGCATGTTGGTGGCACCCGGTGTGCCGAGCGGTACACCGGCGGAAATGATGATCCGGTCGCCGGGCTTGCCAATGCCTTCGTCAACGACGATCTGGCAGGCGCCGTCCACCATGGTGTCGAGGTCCGTCGGTTCGTCGGCGACGACGCAATGCAGACCCCAGACCACCGAAAGTCGCCGCGCGGTCTTGACCACCGGTGACAGCGCGATAATCGGAACATTCGGCCGCTCGCGGGCAGCGCGAAGACCGGTGGTGCCGGAGGCGGTGTAGCAAACCAGTGCAGTCAGCTTCAGCGTTTCGGCGATCTCGCGTGTGGCGAGCGAGATGGCGTCGGCGCCGGTGGCTTCCGGCTGCGGGCGCTGCGCGTAGAGGATCTGCGGGTAAAGCTGCTCACGCTCGATTGTGCGGGCGACCGAGGCCATCGTGGAAACGGCTTCGACCGGATACTGACCGGCAGCCGATTCGGCTGACAGCATGACGGCGTCTGCACCTTCGAACACGGCGGTTGCGACGTCGGAGACCTCGGCGCGGGTGGGAACCGGCGATTCGATCATCGATTCCAGCATCTGGGTGGCCACGACAACCGGCTTGCCGGCGGAGCGGCACAGGCGGATCAGCTTCTTCTGGAGGCCCGGTACGGTTTCAAGCGGCATTTCGACACCGAGGTCGCCACGCGCAACCATCAGCGCGTCGCTCATCTCGATGATCTCCTCGATACGCTCGATGGCCTGCGGCTTCTCGATCTTGGACATCAGGCCGACCTGGCCACGGGCGATCTTGCGGACTTCGGCAATGTCGTCGGGGCGCTGCACGAAGGAAAGCGCGACCCAGTCGGCATCACCGGTTTCCAGAACGGCGTCGAGGTCGGCGCGATCCTTGTCCGTCAGGGCGCCGACAGCCAGAAGCGTGTCGGGGAGCGAAACACCCTTGCGGTCGGAAATCGTGGTGCCGGCAACAACGGTGCATTCGATGCTCTTGCCGTCGCATTTTTCGGCGCGCAGCTGCAGCTTGCCATCATCGATAAGCAGCCGGTGACCGGGCTGAACCGATTGCAGAATTTCCGGATGCGGCAGGAAGACCCGCTTTTCGTTGCCGGGTTCGTCCTTGTCGTCGAGGGTAAACGTCTGGCCGATTTCAAGCTCTACCTTGCCGTCGAGAAATTTGCCGACGCGCAGTTTCGGGCCCTGAAGGTCGCAGAGAATGCCGATCGGACGGCCGATGCGGGCTTCGACGTTGCGGATTCGTTTGATCAACGTGCGCATCAGGTCATGGCTTGCATGGCTCATATTGATGCGAAAGAGGTCGGCACCGGCTTCATGGAGCTTCTGGATCTGCTCTTCTTCAGACGAGGCGGGGCCGAGCGTGGCGAGGATTTTGACTTTTCTGTTACGTCTCATCAATTCTGACTTTCTTGAGTGCTGGGCTTATTGGAGAGCTGAACGGTCCAGCTTTCTTCCCGCCCTGTGTCGTATTCGCTGAACCCCATCTGCTGAAAGCCGCGCGTGAAGCAGTTCTGGACGCCGACGACTTCGAATTCGTCTTCGGCGACACACATGTTTGTGTAGCCCGTCCAGCGCCCGCTTCCGGAGGCGTCTTCTGCGTAGAGGTAGTAGTAGCGTGATTGCAAGGGGCCCGGAACAACGGTCGCGCAGGTGGTGGCCGGGAGTTGCCACCAACCTTCCGAAGTCCAGCCTTCTTCTGCGCGATAACCGACCGCAACACCGACAAGGTTGGCCGTATCGTTGCAGACGCGAAATTCGGCGTGCGCCTGATCTGACGGCCATAGTGTCGCCAGGACGAGTCCGCCGGCGAACATGCCGAAGCAAGTGAGGGACCGCGCCATGCTCTTGGGTGCATGGAACGCAAGGCCGTTTATGGGACGTTTCGGTTTATCTCGCATGTGCCTAGTCTCAATTTGCGTCTCCTCATCGGAGTCGCTTTCAATCGATTTGCAGCCCCTATCATAATCCCCCGCCGCAGGCGAGGCAAATGGCGCTGTCGCGGCTTGCCGAATGTGCCGATCCTATGCCATCACCCGCATTATTGTTAATTATGCGGCGGATATCCATGCCGAACATCAACGCTTATGAGAGAATAGACGGAAAATATGACACGGGTTTAGTCCTGCTGGCTGATCATGCCATGGCGGCGGTGCCTGCGGAATATGGCGATCTCGGCCTGGACCCCAGCGTTTTCAGGCGTCACGTCGCTTATGATATCGGCGTGGAAGCCTTGACGCGGGCGCTTGCCCGGCGGCTTTCCTGTCCTGCGGTCCTGTCCACCTTTTCCCGTCTTCTGATCGATCCCAATCGCGGCGAGGACGATCCCACGTTGATCATGAAAATATCTGACGGGGCGATCATTCCTGCCAATCATCCAATGTCCGTGGAAGAGCGTGAAAGACGGCTTCATCTTTTCCACAGACCCTATCACGACGCCATCGACACGGTGATCGGCGCGGCCGAAGCGGCCGCCGGCAAGCCACCATTGGTGATTTCGGTGCATTCCTTCACGCCGCGCTGGAAAGCAACTGCGCGACCCTGGCATGCCGGTGTGTTGTGGGATAGCGATCCGCGGGCCGCACGCCCGATGATCGAGATGCTTGCCGGCATTGACGGTGTGATCGTCGGAGACAACGAGCCCTATGACGGCGCGCTGAAGGGCGATACAATGAACCGGCATTGCATGAAAAACGGCATCGCCCATGTGTTGCTGGAGGTTCGCCAGGACCTGATTGCGGATGAGGCCGGTGTTAATCTCTGGGCTAGCCGTCTCGAGCCGATCTTCGCCCTTTTGAATGCAGATGACCAGCTGCATGAACGCCGCCTTTATCCCACCCGAACCGAATGAAAGTGCCGGAGGCTGAGATGACAGATTTGAGTGAAGAGCAGCAACGCGATCTTGAGGCTGCGGCCTTCCGGCGGCTGGTGGCGCATTTGCGCGAACGTAGCGACGTGCAGAACATCGATCTGATGAACCTTGCCGGTTTCTGCCGCAATTGCCTGTCCAACTGGTACCGCGAGGCAGCCGAGGCGGACGATATAGCGCTGACCAAGGACGAAGCGCGCGAAATTGTCTACGGCATGCCCTACGAGGTTTGGAAAGCGCTCAATCAGCAAGAAGCAAGCGCGGCGCAAAAGGCAGGATTTGAAAACAACAAGCCAAAGTGAATAATCGGGACAATCGAAGAACGAACTTGACCTGACCGGCCGTTTTCGGCAGGCAGAAGCCCAAACATTTTTCAGCGACATAAGGAGTTGACCATGGCCGACGACGCACACGGCATTGCGCGCGATCAGTTGCGTTCGATCATCGAGCGGATCGAACGTCTCGAAGAAGAAAAGAAAACGATCTCGGATGACATCAAGGATGTCTATGCCGAGGCCAAGGGCACCGGTTTCGATACCAAGGCGCTGCGCAGGATCATCGCGCTGCGCAAGAAGGACGAGCAGGAGCGTATGGAGGAAGAAGCCGTTCTGGACACCTACATGATCGCGCTCGGCATGATTCGCGAGCCTTCCGAGGGGTAGTGGTTCGCGCGCCCTGAACGGCAGAACGCGGCCAACGGCCGGCTGAGACCGTGGCCGCGATCAGCTTTCCTAAAAGCCGTCGAGGACGAGTTTCATGCCGGCCAGAAATGCCATGGCGTACATGAACGGATAAAAAACCTCCATCCGCATGCGCTTGACGACCATGGCGCCGGCCACCGTGGCGACCACGGCGAACGGCAACAGGCTTGCCGACGCCACAAGGTTCGGCGTTCCGAGCTCGCCGAGCGCGTAATAGGGCAGAAGCTTCATCACGTTGACGATGGCGAAGAAGCGGACACTGGCGCCGGTGTAGGATTTCGGATCGAGCTTCAGCGGCAGGGTATAGATCTGATAGGGCGGTCCGCCGGAATGGGAGATGAAGCTGGTGTAGCCGGCGATGCCGCCCCAGATGGTGGCGGCAACAGGGCGCTGGCCTGCGGCAGGTTTTTCGATCTTTTCGCCGGGCTTCCATCTGTCATAGAAATATTTTCCGGCAAATGCCACAGTGGCGAGACCGACGAGCATGCGTGTCAGCTCGAAGGGAACGGCAGAGAAAGTGTACCAGCCGAGAATAGTGCCAATCACAGCACCGGGGAGGAGTATCCGCAATGTCGGCCAGTGGCCGTATTGTCGCCACGACCATAACGCGACCGCATCCATGACGATCAGGATTGGAAGCATGATGGCTGCTGCTGTGGCCGGTTCGACAACAAAGGTCAGGATAGGGACGCCGAGCAGCGCGAGCGCGCCGCCCATGCCGCCTTTCGTCAGGCCGACAAGAAGAACGGCGGGGATCGCCGCCGCGTAAAAAATCGGATCGGGAAGCATGAAATCAAAGCACCTGTTGAAACTCCGCTCTAACGGATTTATCGGGAAATAGCGAGGGGGCGAACCGCCGCCTCCGCACCGGAAGGGATTGAGGAACATGGATACGGAACAGGATCGTTGCCGACTGGTGCTGATAGCGCCGCAGATCGCAGATATGAAAACGCAGGAAAAGGCGATTGCCGATGCGCTGCGCGGTGGGGATGTTGCCTCGGTGATACTTCCCCAGTTCGATGAGCCGGTCGAGGCCTTTCAAGAACGCGCCGAGCTGATCGTGCCGATGATCCAGAACTATGAAACGGCCGCAATCATTGCCGGTGATACGCGGGTTGCCGGGCGCGTGAAGGCGGATGGTGTTCATGTCGAAGGCGGCGGGGTGGAGGCCCTTGCCGATGCGATGGAGCGGTTCTCTCCGCGCATGATTGTCGGTGGCAGCGCCCCCAAGGACCGGCACCAGGCGCTGGGGATGGGGGAACTAAACCCGGACTATGTTTTCTTTGGAAAGCTTGATGGTGACACCCATCCGCATGCGCACCCCAAAAACCTCGAACTCGGGGAATGGTGGGCTTCGATGGTCGAGATTCCCTCCATCGTGATGTCTGGAAGCGAACCCGCCAGCGTTATCGAAGCGGCGCTGACCTGGGCGGAGTTTGTTGCTGTCGGCAAGGCCGTCTTCTCGGCACAGGGGGCGCTGCTGCCATGGTTGCCCAGATCAATGCCGCGCTTGACGAAAAAGCGCCACGGTTTGATTATTGATGAGGTCATGACCCTTTCCTGTCGTCGCACACTTGCCGCTATTCTCGTTGTTCTCGCGTCTCCCGGGGTCGGCTTGGCGTTGACGGCGCGGGAGTTCGCAACAGATGCAGGGTTGGTGGCCGGTGCGCCGGGCGATGCCCTGCAAGGCGGAACCTTTCTGCCGCCCGATCTGGCCGCTCGGCCGCATCAGGGTTTCCTGTTGAGCGGAGAAGATGCCGTCCCCGCTTCCAGTCTTTCGGAGCCGCCTGAACGGACGCCCTATGAGGGGCCGGTCGACGACGCCTACGGGGCGTATCAGCGCGGCCTGTTCAATGCCGCCTATGAGGCCGCGATCAAGCGTGCCGGCAAAGGCGATCCGCGTGCCGAGACCCTGATTGCGGAACTTGTTGAACGAAAGCTGATCGCTGAAAGCCGAGCCGGGCCGCCCGACCCATGGTATCGCATGGCCGCCGACAGCGGTATGCCCTTTGCGCTTAACCGCTATGGCATGCTTCTGCTGGAATCCGATGACGAGGGTGAGCACGACAAGGGGCGCATTCTCATCAAGCAGGCTGCCGAGGCGGGCGACCCTATTGCCGCTTTCAATTATGCAAGCCTTCTTGTGCAGGACAGTCCCGGACGAGAGGGGCTTTTGGCGGCGCTGCCCTGGTTCGAACGTGCCGCCGAGGCCGACGTTGCAGACGGTCAGTATGCACTCTCGCAGATCTATCGGTCGGTTGAAGGTGTCCCTGATGAAAAGAAACGCCTTTGGCTCTACTGGCTGCGCCGCGCGGCCGCTGCGGAACACGATACCGCCCAGATCGATCTGGCGCTTGCGCTGATCAATGGCGCGGGCATTCCCCGCAATGTTGCCGAAGGCTTCGACTGGATGCACCGTGCCGCCCTCAACGGTAATCCGGCCGCGGCAAGCCGGCTCGCTTATCTCTATCTCAACGGCATCGGCACACCTGTCGACGAGGATGCTGCCATCACTTTTTATCTCAGTGCAAGGTCCGTCGGACTGAAGGACCAGAAGATGGAGTCGCTCCTGTCATCGTTGCCGCCTCAAGAGCGTGCGAAGCTGAGATTGAGATCGCAGGCAATCGTCAGACGGTATTAGGTTGAAATTTGTTTTTGCCTATCGCTTCGGATGGGGGTGGTGTATCTCTGAAAGGGGCAAAGCGCTTGTGGCATGTCTCGCGGGGGCGGCGAAAGCGGGGAGTTCGGTTATTTGATACAGTTCAGTATTCTCGGACAATTGATAGCGAGCCTCGGAATGGGCGCGCTCGTTGTGATGGGATACGGACTGATCCTGCGCCATTTTCGCGGGCGGTGGTATGAGCAATATGCCAGCGCTATCGTGCTGGCATGCGGCGCTCTGGCTTCAATGACAAATCCGATTACGCTTCAAACTGGCATCATCTTCGATGCGCGTGCGGTGTTTATTGCGCTTGCAGGTCCGTTCGCGGGGCCTGCCGGGGCAGCTCTGGTCGCAATCTTCGTCGCGATACCCCGGATCCTGATCGGAGGCGAAGGGATGATAGCGGGAGTGGCCGGGATCGCTATTTCGGCGTCCGTCGGGGTGGTCTTCGCCAGGTTCGCTCCGAAGCGACGTACGATCGGAAGTCTGTTCGTTCTGGGGTGTATGACGTCGCTGACGGCCGCTTCTGTTTTTCTTCTGGATTTTCGGACCGCGATGGTGGTTTTGGGCAGTATCGGTATTCCGACTACCCTGACCAGTATTGTTGGCGTCATCATTCTCGGCTCGGCCCTGGAAGCAACGAAACGAAACACCGACTATCTGCGCGTTGTTGAGTTTAATGCCGAGCGTGATCCGCTGACGGGGCTTTTCAATCGCCGTGCCCTGTATCAGTTCGAGGGAAATATATCCCAGGCTGCGAACTCGGAAAATCAAGTCGGCTGTGTTGTGCTGTTCGATATTGATCGCTTCAAATCGGTCAATGACCGGTTTGGTCATGTGCGCGGCGACGATGTGTTGAAGACGGTCGCGACAACAGTGAAAAGCAGGGTGCGTCGATCTGACTTTGTCGTGCGCTATGGCGGAGAGGAGATTGCCGTCATTTTGCTTTCAACATCGGTCGACAATGCTTGGCTTATTGCCGAGAAAATCCGCGTGATAGTCGAAAGCCATGTATTCAGCCATGATGGCGAACCCTTTTCGGTCACAGTCAGCGCCGGAATTTCTGAATTCGAGGTCGGCAAGATACGTATCGAGGCGGCCCTCGATGGAGCCGATCGTGCGCTCTATAAAGCCAAGGATGCAGGACGAGAACCGCACGGAAGTCCTTGTTGTCCCGAGTGTTCAGAAGGTTTCCATGACCGCAAATGCCTGACAGGCCTTGAATTTCGGTGCGTTCTGTGGTCATGAACCGCCCAACAGCCTGTTTGCCGTCAGCGGAATGACCGTGCCGGCGCGTTAATCAAGGAATCCCGTTATGGCCCGTTCAGCCCTTCTCAATGTCATGGTTCAGGCCGCGCTGAAAGCGGGTCGGTCGCTGACCCGCGATTTCGGCGAGGTGCAGAACCTGCAGGTGTCCGTCAAGGGACCCGCCGATTTTGTATCCCAGGCGGATATCAAAGCGGAAAAGATCGTTCGCACCGAACTCTTGCGAGCGCGCCCGACCTATGGTTTCCTGGGTGAGGAAGGCGGCGAAGAGACCGGCTCGGATGGCCAGCATCGCTGGATCGTCGATCCTCTCGATGGCACTACAAACTTTCTCCACGGAATTCCGCAGTTTGCAGTGTCGATCGCGCTTGAGCGCTCCGGCGAAATCGTCGCCGGTGTCATCTTCAACCCCATACTGGACGAGCTTTATGTGGCGGAAAAGGGTGGCGGTGCGTTCTGCAATGACAGGCGCATCCGCGTTTCGGCACGGCGCAAACTTACTGACGCGGTGATCGGATGCGGCGTGCCGCACCTCGGTCGCGGCCAGCATGGCAAGTTCCTTGTGGAGCTGCGCCATGTCATGGGCGAGGTCGCCGGTATTCGTCGTCTCGGTGCCGCTTCGCTGGATCTTGCCTATGTCGCAGCTGGAAGGCTTGACGGCTATTGGGAAGAGGCCCTCTCTGCCTGGGATATGGCAGCCGGTCTCATTCTTGTCCGTGAGGCGGGCGGATTTGTTTCCGACACCAAGGGTGGCCAGCAATGCCTGGAAACCGGCAGCGTTGTCGCCGGTAACGAGATGATCAGGATCGCGCTCTTCGATCAGCTTCAGCGTCGACTGGAAAAATAGGGCCGGCTGTTCCGGTGGACCGAACACCAGTTTTGCGGGCAACGCCCTTCAAATCGCCCGCATTTTCGAATAGAGCTTTGGTGACCGGCCGGAACGGAAGGTTGTTCGGCCTCGCAGCAATGCGGGGTCGCTGAAGGTGATGAGCGGAGGATAGGGCGAAATGTCGGATTTCGAACTCGAGCAGGACGATCGGCGTCACCCACAGCCGCGTGGTTTCGCACAGAAGATGTCGAGCCCGATGACCTTTGTCTGGACGATGGTCATCTTTCTGATTCTCGTCGGCTTTCTTGTGGCGATCCTGTATCGTCAGGCGAACGAATATTTCATGACCAATCCGGGCCTGAACGGGCTGATCCTCGGGGTTTTGCTGATCGGCATCCTGATGGTGTTCTCGCAGGTTATGGCGCTTCGCCGAGAGGTCACCTGGCTGAATTCATTCCGCGCTGCGGGAAGCGCCGACCGCGTCGGACGCGATCCGAAACTGCTGGCACCGATGCGCGCCCTGATCGGTAGCCGTCAGACGATGGCGCTGTCGACCGCGTCATTGCGGTCCATTCTCGATTCCATCGCAACCCGGCTGGACGAGCAGCGTGACACCTCGCGCTATCTGGTCGGGCTTCTGGTTTTTCTGGGCCTGCTTGGCACCTTCTGGGGCCTGCTCGGCACCATTGGGTCGATCGGCGACATCATTCAGAATCTGGATCCGAATTCCGGCGATTCTGCCGATGTTCTCGATGCTCTGAAGGACGGTCTTGCCGGACCTCTTTCGGGCATGGGCACGGCGTTCTCGTCTTCACTACTTGGCCTTTCGGGCTCGCTCGTTCTGGGGTTTCTCGATCTGCAGGCGGGCCGCGCCCAAAACCGCTTTTACATGGAGCTGGAAAACTGGCTCTCAACCCTGACCGACGTGACATCGGATCTGGCACCGGCGCTTGAAGGTGTCGCCAGCGGATCAGCCGAACAGTTTGAGGTCCTCGCGGGAGAACTGCGTCGCATCGCCGAGGCGAATGGCGCAGACGCCGCCTCCGTGCCTGCCATGGCCCAGCTTGCCGAAGGCATCCAGGGCGTTGTCAAGAACATGCGCAACGAGCAGCAAATGCTGCGCGACTGGATCGAGGCGCAGCATGAGGAATCGCAGGAGATGCGCCGCACGCTTCAGCGCCTGACCGACAAGCTTGGAGACCGGTAGACATGGCGCTGGCCCGCAACCGTCGATCCAACCGCAACGTCGACTACTGGCCCGGGTTCGTCGATGCGCTGTCGACGCTGCTGCTGGCGATCATGTTCCTTTTGACCGTGTTCGTGATCGGCCAGTTCATTCTGACCCGAGAAATCTCCGGCAAGGATGAGGTGCTGAACCGGCTGAACAGCCAGATTGCTGAATTGACGCAGCTTCTGGCACTCGAAAAAAGCAACACCCAGGACGCCAACGATACGATCGCTTCTTTGCAGGCCTCTCTTGCCTCCGCACAGGCAGACAGGTCCCGCCTGCAGTCGCTTCTGGACGAAGGGGCGGGTGTCAGTGACGTCGCCCAGACCCGCATCAGCATGCTTTCGCAAAACCTTGAGGAAGAGCGTCAGCTGACCGCAAAGGCGCAGAGCCAGCTTGCACTGCTCAATCAGCAGATTTCGGCGCTTCGCGCGCAGCTTGCCGCCGTCGAGGAGGCGCTGGAAATCTCCGAAGCCAAGGACGACGCCTCGCAGGCGCGGATCGCCGATCTCGGCCGCCGCCTGAATGTCGCTTTGGCGCAGAAGGTGCAGGAACTCAACCGCTACCGCTCCGACTTCTTCGGCAGACTGCGGCAGATCCTCTCCGACCGCGAAAACATCCGCGTTGTCGGCGACCGCTTTGTGTTCCAGTCCGAAGTGCTGTTCCAGTCCGGCGCCGACGAGCTCAATGATGATGGCCGGGCCGAACTGGCCAAACTGGCGACGGCCCTTCTCGAGATTGCGCCTGAAATCCCCGAGGATATCAGCTGGGTGCTGCGCGTTGACGGTCACACGGATGATGTGCCGATCCGGCCCGGTGGTCAGTTTGCGGACAATTGGGAGCTATCGTCTGCACGTGCGAATTCCGTTGTGCGCTATCTGATCTCGCAGGGGGTACCGGCCAATCGGCTTGTTGCGGCGGGTTTTGCGGAATACCAGCCGATCGCTCCCGGCAATTCGCCCGAGGCGCGCGCCCAGAACCGCCGTATCGAGTTCAAGCTGACAGAACGCTGAGGCTTTCGCGAAACCGTATTGTTCTCCGCCATCGAACGGGCGGTTGCGCTTGGGCTTGCCTTTGTCGGCGCTCTTTCCTATCCTGAATACTCCGCAAGGGTGGTACGGTATCTTGTATGCCCATCCGCCGCGCCTTGAAGGGGCGCTGTTCTTCCTGACAAGCGGACGGGGGTTCCTCCAGGAAGCATCCCAAAACGAACAGATGCTTGTTCAGGAGTTATTGATGACCTTCGTCCTGCCCGCTCGGGCTGTGCGCTGGCGGCCAGACAGCCGCCTTGCCGCTATTTTTCTGATGATTGCCGGCGTTGCCGCTTTCACGTGTGTCGATACATTCACCAAGATACTGACGGCGCGTCATGCACCGGTCGTGCTGGTTTTCGTGCAGTCCGGGCTGGCGGCGCTGATGGTGCTGCCGATTGCCGCCATGAAAGGCTCGGCCGGGTTCCGACTGCGCTCGCCGCGCCTGTTGCTGATCCGCTCCGCGCTGGGCGTTGCGGTTAGTTTTCTGATCTTCACCTCATTGTCTCTGTTGCCGTTCACCATTGCCTCCTCGCTGTTTCAGCTTGAGACGTTTTTCGTGATCCCGCTGGCGATCCTGCTCTTGAAGGAAAAGGCGGACTGGCGTCGCTGGCTTGCCGTCGCACTTGGCCTTTGTGGAGCGTTCCTGATCCTGCGTCCGGGCAGCGAGGCATTTCAGGCCGCGGGGCTGGTGGCGATTGCGGCAGCCATCGCGCTCGCTGCAAAGAACATCGTGTTGAAGATGCTGGCAATGAACGAGGCCTTCGTGCCTGCGCTGTTCTGGATGTATGCACTGATGGCGACAATCGCCGCCATTCCCGCCATGTTTTTCTGGTCGCCGATCGGATTGGATGACCTCGGGCTGCTGCTTGTGTCGGCGTTTTTGGTCAACGCCAGCAATTACTTCATGCTGAAGGCGTTTTCGATGGCCGATGCCATGGCGCTCACACCGGCGCTGCACATGGCACTGCCGCTGGCGGTGATAATGGGGCTGATCGTCTTCGGAGAATGGCCGCAGCCGATTGTCTGGGCCGGTATCGCGCTGATCTTCGCGGCAACTTTCATGCCCACCGGCAAAAAGTTGGCAGGCTGACCCGTACTCAGGCGCTTTCCTCGGAATTGAACTGAAGGCGCGCAAGCCGGGCGTAAAGTCCGTCGCGGGCGACCAGTGTTTCGTGTGTGCCTTCTTCGACGATGTGCCCTTCATCCATTACCAGGATCCGGTCGGCTGAAAGCACGGTCGCCAGCCTATGGGCGATCACGAGTGTTGTGCGGCCTTTCATCAGCGCGCCGAGTGCAGCCTGAACCAGTGTCTCGCTTTCCGCATCGAGTGCCGATGTTGCCTCGTCCAGCAGCAGAACCGGTGCATCGCGCAGCACGGCACGGGCAATCGCGATCCTCTGGCGCTGACCGCCTGACAAGGTGATGCCGCGCTCGCCTGCCATCGTATCGTAGCCGTTCTCGAGCCTTTCGATGAAGCCGTCGGCCTGAGCGGCGATCGCTGCTGCGCGAACCGCTTCGCGCGTCGCGTCGGGTTGGCCGAGCGCGATATTGTCGTGGATGCTGGCGGCAAAGATGGCGACATCCTGTGGCACCAGCGCGAATCGGCTGCGCACGGCCTCGGGGGCCGCCTTGCGCAGGTCCACGCCGTCCAACCGGACTTCACCCTCGTCGGGATCGTAAAACCTCAGCAGCAGTGAGAACAGCGTGCTTTTTCCGGCTCCCGAAGGGCCAACAACGGCAACGGTCTCTCCAGGTGAAACGGCAAGAGAAAGCCGGTTCAATGCACCGGCTTTGGCACCACCAGTCGGGTAACGGAATGAGACCTTGTCAGCTTCAAGGCCGCCGCGCGACGGCGCGGGCAGGGTCACGGGGTTGTCCGGAGCCTTGATGGCGGAGGGTTCAACCAGGAGCTCGGTGAGCCGCTCTGCAGCCCCGGCGGCAAGCGACAGCTCGCCCCAGACTTCCGAAAGCTGGCCAAGGGCGCCAGCGGCCAGAACCGAATAGAGCAGAAACTGGCCAAGCGTGCCGCCCGACATGGTGCCGGCGAGCACGGATTGGGCACCGAACCACAGAATGGCTGTAATTGAGCAGAACACCATGGAAATGGCCACCGCCGTCAGTGTCGCCCGCGCCTTGAGCGTCAGGCGTACCGCCGAAAACGCGCCTTCGACGCCGTGGCTGTAGCGGTTTGAGGCCATGTCTTCGGCGGTAAAGGCCTGCAGGGTTCGGGTGGCGCCGATTGCCTCGCCGGCAAATGCGGTGGCGCCGGCCAACTGGTCCTGTGCGGTGCGTGAGCGTGATCGCACCTTGCGTCCGGCAGCAATCAGCGGCAGGACCACCAGCGGGATGGCTGCGATCACCAGCACCGAAAGGCGCGGCGACGTGTAGATCATCATCGCCAGCGCGCCGGTCCCCATGATCAGATTGCGCAGCGCGATCGAGGCGCTCGCGCCGAAGGCGGATTTGATCTGCACCGTATCGGCCGTAAGCCGGGAAACGATTTCGCCCGACTGGTTGATGTCGAAGAAGGCAGGAGACAGCCTGATGACATGGGCAAACACATCACGCCGGAGATCGGTGACGACCCGCTCGCCGAGAATCATCACGAAGAAATAGCGAAGAGCGCTGGAAATCCCCAGTGCCAGTGCCATCAGGCCCAGCACCAGAAAATAGTTGTTGATCAGTTGCGCGTCGTCGGAGGAAAAGCCATGGTCTATAACCCGGCGCACGGCGACAGGCAGCGCGAGCGTTACAAGAGAAGCGATCAGCAGGAAGGTGAGGGCACCGGCAACAAAGCCTCGATAGGCTGTGATGTAGGGCAAAATCGCAGTTAGCGGGCGAAGCTCCTTGGCCCTTCCGCCGCTCGTCTTGGCATTTCTGCTCACGGGTATTTCCTTCACTCGCGCCGGTCAGGATATTGCGCCCGGCGGCTCTTGTTATTCGGCTCACGTTCCTGTATAGCGACCGCAACCTAATCGACAGCCGTGGCCTTTTTTGAGGTCCCACGGCTTTGTTTATTCAATAGGCCCGGCGGGCGCAATGGCAGCCGGACCTGGAACGAACTTGCA
The DNA here is from genome assembly GCF_055808365.1 of Martelella sp. K41-7. NCBI lineage: Bacteria > Pseudomonadati > Pseudomonadota > Alphaproteobacteria > Hyphomicrobiales > Aurantimonadaceae > Martelella > Martelella sp. K41-7. Next base: position 2,425,958 of record NZ_CM147867.1, on the reverse strand, counting down.
GGAACGAGAGTTATGAAGGCTGATATTCATCCCGACTATCACATGATCAAGGTCGTCATGACGGACGGCACGGAATACGAAACGCGTTCGACCTGGGGCAAGGAAGGCGATGTTCTGAACCTTGACATCGACCCGACCTCGCACCCGGCATGGACCGGCGGATCGCAGCAGATGCTCGACCGGGGCGGTCGCGTCTCGAAGTTCAACAAGCGCTTCGGCGGTCTTGGTATCTGATTTCTCAATCAGACGGCAGAATACAAAAACCCGGCCTGCGCGCCGGGTTTTTTGTTGCGGCATTTTCGGATGATTTATCGTCTTGCGAATGCGGCTTGCAGCAGGTCGATCTGGGCGATGACCTGATTGTTGGCCGGTTCCGGTTCGACACGATCGCGCATCAGGCTCTCATCGAGCTTGCGGATACGGGTTTCAAGCCGTGTGGCGTGGTCTGCCAGATCGCGGAAGCCGGGGGGAGTTCGCGCCATGACGAAAGCCCGTCCTCGTTTCCGCCGCCGCCCAGCCGCAGCTTGGTGCGCTCCTGGATCACCTGTTCACGGCTCATTTCACCGGAATTAAGTGATCGCTGCAGCAACAGCCAGGATGCCAGCTGCATCAGGCGTGTGGTGAGGCGGATCGATTCTGCGGAATAGAGCGCAGCAGCCTGTGGGCTGAGCAGTTGCGACGCCGCCCGACCGGGCCCGTCCAGATAGGCCGCCGTATCTTCGACGAGCGACATGCCTTCGGCATAAAGGACTTCGAATTGCGGTGAGTTGGCGGCTCGTCCGGCAAAATTAATCGGGTTTGCCCCTGTATTGGTCATCTGCATACTCTGGCTACGCTTGTTCCCGCGGTACTCTTGGTGCGGCACGTTTTCAACAATGTTGACAACAAATAGACCTGTACAGCATTTCCGCAAGCCGTTTCTTAATGAACGGTTAATACCCACCGCCGATTGTGATTTGGCCAAAAAAAGAGCCGCGAATAGCGGCTCGTAAGTCAAAGGGTGATGATCGGAATAAAGACAGAGATCCCGACTCCGGCAAGCGGATGCCCTATAGAAACGCGGGAAGGTTAATATCCGGTTAATCGGCGTTCGGTCCCGCATCGGCTACTTCTTCTTGAAGAAGTTTTCGGCGGCTTCGCGGCCGCTGCCCTTCTTGCCGATGGCAGTCTCGAGCCGTTCAATCTCGCGACGCAGATCCGCGATAAAACCATGCAGGGCTTCGACCGAGTGCTCCTCAAGGTCAGCGCCGATAACGTACTGACCTTTCGGCGGTTTCTTGGCGTCGTTTTCGTCATCAAGCGGCATGATCGTCCCTCCTTTCCTCGTCTTCCGAAACGGGCGTGTCTCGGTTCGGGTTCTTCAGCGCCATGCCTTCGGTTGTGGAAACCGGGGTCGCCGCATCCGGCATCGCGGTGAAAGCATCGCGATCGGAAACGGGGATGGCGGCGCGGATGCGCGAACGGATGATCGCATAAACGAGGATCAGCACATGGGCAGTCGCGGTTACCATGAACAGCGCATAGGGGCCGAAGTTTGACATTATCGGACCGCCGACCGTCGGGCCGATGATCGTGCCGATGCCGAACAGGAACAGCAGACCACTGGCGATCTTGACGTAATCTTCCGGACGGGCGAAGTCGTTCGCATGCGATGCCGTGATCGGGTAGAGCACGTTGGCGGTTGCGCCATAGATGGCGATGAGGACGATCAGCGTGGTGCTGCCGGGCCTGAAGACAACGACGGTGATGGCCGCCGCTGCCGCGATTGCTGCCAGCCCGGCGATCACATGGCGACGGTCCAGGCGGTCGGAAAGCCGACCGAAGGGAACCTGCGCCAGCGCGCCGGCCAGAATGGCACCGGTGACCAGATAGGCAATCTGTGAGTCTGGAAGTCCTGCACGCGAGGCGAAAACCGCCGCCAGTGTGCCGAAAGCGCCATTGGCAATGCCGGTCAACAGCACGCCGAAGAAGGCGACGGGCGAATTGCGATAGAGCAATTTGAGATCGATCCTGACCGCCTGGAGCGGACGCGGCGAGGCCGCGTTCGAAACCGTCGTTGGCAGCATTGCGATGCAATAGAAAATGCCGGCAACCATGAACAGGATCGGCGTATTGGGGTTGCCGAAGCCGACGGCCATCTGTCCGCCAACGACACCGAAAAGTGTGATGCCGGTGTAGAAGGTAAAGACCGTGCCGCGGCTTGAATTGTCGACGCGCTCATTAAGCCAGCTCTCGATGATCATTTGGGTTCCCGCCATCGCGAACCCGGTCGCTGCGCGCAGCACGATCCAGCCGAACTGATTGACGAAAACGCCTGTGATCAGCGCCACCATGCAGATGACAGCGATGAAGCCGGAAAAGGCACGGACATGACCAATGCGCATGATCAGCTTCGGTGCCAGCAGACAGCCAAGCACGAAGCCCGACGCCCAGGACGTGCCGATGAAACCGAGCGCAATGTCGCTGTAGCCTTCCGCCGTGCCGCGCAGTGGCAGGAGAAGGCCGTGAAGACCGTTGCCGAAAAACAGGAAAAGGGTGCCAAGGAGCAGCGCGAAAACAGGGAAGAGATTGCGTTTCATCAAGTCGCCTGAGTGAATGAAAGTCATAAAGGATGCTTAGGTGCAACGCAGCATCAGCCGCGTATGTTCCAACGATATTATCACCAAGTACCGGGAATGCACTGAAGAATTCGCCTTGCACCGGGTGACGCGCCAGCGTGTGCAGGCTATGAGGGGAGCAGTTTTGCAACAAACCGCCCGAAGCTCGGGCGGGCAGGGGTGTCCATGGCCAAGCTGATATCACTGCTTCTCATCGCCGCCATGGCGGTTCAGATCATCAGGCCGCTTGGTCTGCCGGGGCTGAAAAAACGAATGGATTTCTGGAAGATTGCCCCATTTGCTCTGGCGATGATGGTGCTCGTCCTGATGATCCGGCCGTCCTGAGGCGAAAAAGGCGGCCCGAAGGCCGCTCTCGTTGATGCGCCGTCTTATGCGGACATTACTTCTTCAGGATATCGACGCCGGGAAGAACCTTGCCTTCCATCCATTCCAGGAAGGCGCCGCCTGCGGTCGAGACATAGCTGAATTCGTCCTTGACACCGGCATGATTGAGCGCGGAGACCGTGTCGCCACCGCCGGCAACGGAAGTGAGCTTGCCAGCTTTTGTCTGTTCTGCGGCAAACTTGGCAGCTGAGACCGTGGCGGTATCGAAGGGCTCGATCTCGAAAGCGCCAAGCGGACCATTCCAGACCAGCGTTTCGGCCTTGCCAATCCACTCATTGATGACCTTGACGGACTGAGGCCCGACATCCAGCATCATCGCATCGGCGGGCAACGCGTCGATCGCGACCGTTTCGTTTTCCGCATGAGCCTTGAACTCGCGGGCCACGACGCCGTCGACCGGCAGCACGATGGCGCAGTTCGTGTTCTTTGCCTTTGCCATGATCGCGCGGGCTGTGTCTGCCAGGTCATGCTCGCACAGCGACTTGCCGACATCGATGCCCTTGGCAGCAATGAACGTGTTGGCCATGCCGCCGCCGATGACCAGCGCATCGACCTTTTCAATCAGGTTCTGCAACAGCTCGATCTTGGTCGAAACCTTGGCTCCGCCGACAATGGCGACGACCGGATGCTTGGGATCGCCGAGACCCTTTTCCAGCGCTTCGAGTTCCGCCTGCATGGTGCGGCCGGCATAGGCCGGCATGTGGTGGCCGAGGCCCTCGGTTGAGGCATGGGCGCGGTGGGCGGCTGAGAAGGCATCGTTGACGTAGATATCGCCGTTCTTGGCCAGTTGAGCCACAAAGTCGGGATCGTTCTTTTCTTCACCCTTGTGGAAACGGGTGTTCTCAAGCAGCAGTATGCCGCCATCCTTAAGAGCGCCGATCGCGGTCTCGGCGGCCGAGCCGACGCAGTCGTCGGCAAATTGCACGTCGTGGCCCAGAACCTTCGCGACTGTAGGAACGATCAGCTTCAGCGACATGTCCGCAACGACTTCACCCTTCGGACGGCCGAAATGGGCCATCAGGATGACCTTTGCACCCTTTTCCGAGAGTTCGAGAATGGTTGGGGCAACTCGTTCGATCCGCGTCGCGTCAGTGACCCTGCCTTCGCTGACAGGCACATTGAGGTCGACGCGGACCAGAACGCGCTTGCCGCTCAGGTCGGAAAGGTCATCGAGTGTTTTGAAGGCAGGCATGGATGTCTTCCTTTTTCGGTTGGAAGGCCGGCAGAGCGGCTCTTCTGGATTGTTCTGCCGGCAGCGGCCTGTTGAAAGGCTTCGGCATGCCGGTCTTTTCGTCCGGTGCGGGTTGCACTGTCAAAATCGTCTTGGGCGCTTCGATTCCTATTCAAAAACGGTGCAAGCGGCAATGACAGAGGTCAGAAAAGCGCACAGGAATGAAAACCCTTCTTTTGCCCGAGGGCCTAACGCTTAAACTTGCTCCATCTTTTCGTGGTCCGGTCCCGCCACCGCCGGAAAAGGCGCGGCGTGTTCTGCTCTTCTGGTTCACGCCAGACGCCGATGGACGTTACATTGTGGGCCTCGTCCGCTTCACGCACGATCAGCGACAATGGCCCCAGATGCAGGCGGTCGGCGATCTGTGGCTTTCCACCGAGCTTTTCCTTCATGAAATCGGCCAGCCGGTTTTCTTCTGCACCGGGCGGGATCACAACCTTCGGGTCGATGGCGCGCAGCTCGCGAAGCGGTCGGTCCGGCATCAGTACATCGGTGCCGAGCATCGGTTCCTCACCGTCATTGCCAACCGTTTTCGGATCCGCAAAAAGCCGGTCCAGAAGATAAGACATGCCCGGAACGACGAACAGATAGAGATAATCCCCGGCCTTCAGATTGCCGGCATAGAAATAGCGCATCGACAGTCCGTCGCGGACAACAAGCGACGGGATGGCCCAGCGTGGAATAAGCGCACCTTCAAGCACCGGGGCGCCTTCGGCAAGCCGGTAGACCAGCAGCTCATGTTTGGCGTTGCCCGGCAAGTCGATTTCGACGGTTTCAAGCGCGCCACTCGCCTTGGGGCGTACCAGTTTCAAAAGACGGGCAACGGGGCCAAGCATCCAACCCTGCATGATCAGGGATACGAGCACCATGATGAAGACAATGTTGAAATACAGGCCCGCATTCTCCAACCCGTAGATCGCCGGCAGGATGGCGAGCAGAATGGAAGCCGCGCCGCGCAGCCCGATCCAGGCGATGAAATTTGTTTCGCGCGGCCGGTAATTGAAGAGACACAGGCAGAGCCAAACGGCGATCGGCCTTGCGACAAACACGAGAAACAGCGCCAACGCCATAGCGGGAAGAAAGATATCCGGAAAGTTGCGCGGTGTCGCCAGAAGGCCGAGCAGCAGGAACATGATGATCTGGGCAAGCCAGGTCAAACCTTCCTGAAACCGCCTGATGGAACCAGAATAGCGCACGCGCCGGTTGCCCGCGACAAGACCGGCAATATAGACCGCCATAAAGCCGCTGCCGCCGGCTGCTCCGGTGGCAGAAAACACCAGAAGCGCTACGGTCAGAACCAGGATCGGCGCCAGCCCGCGGTTAAGCCCGAATGAATTGGCGATCACGGTGGTCAGGATGCCGCCCGCAAGCCCGAATAAGAGCCCGAAACCGATTTCCCGGATGAAATGAAGCACCATCTCGAGCGTCTCTTCCCCAGCCGAACCTTGCACCGAAAGTATGGAAACAAGTGTCATGGTCAGGAAGATCGCCATCGGATCATTGATGCCGGATTCCACTTCCAGCGTGGAGCTTACCTTGTCGACGACATGGATATTGCCGATGCGCATCAAAAAGAACACTGCAGCCGCGTCTGTCGAGGCGACGATAGCGCCAAGCAGAAAGCCTTCGAGCAGAGAAAAGCCGAGAATGACTGTGGCTGCCACGGCCACAAGGGCTGCGGTGAGCAGAACTCCGACTGTTGCCAGAAGGACCGCCGGAGCCGCTGTGCTTTTGAACCTCTTGAAAGAGGTGCCGAAGCCGGAATCAAACAGGATCACGGCAAGCGCAAGCGAACCGACATAGAATGTCAGAGCATCATTATCGAATTCGATGCCAAAACCGTCTGTGCCCGCCAGCAGGCCGACGACGAGAAAGAGCAGCAGCAGCGGTGCGCCGAACCGGTATGCGAGGGCGCTGGAAAGCGCGGCGAGGAGGACGAGTGCGGAGAAAATCATCACCGCGAGATAAAATGTAGTCAATCGTCTTCCCTTTCGGCAGGCAGACGCAAACGCACCAACCCCGTACACAATTTAAATAGTTGATTTTGTAGGCAAGATAGTACGTGCCAGACTACATTTAAAGTCTTGGTCGCGATCGCCGGCGGAGATTGGCGCGGTGGTATCGATGTTTTTGTTTTGTTCACTTTTCTCTGGAAGGCTCGGGGCAACACGGATAGGGTGAACCCATGGAAAAGACGATTCGTATTCTCGGCATCGATCCGGGCCTTAGGCGCACCGGCTGGGGTGTGATCGAAACGCTGGGCAATTCGCTGAGATTCATCGCCTCCGGCACGGTGACCACGGATTCTCAGATGGATCTTGCCTCACGTCTGCGGCAGTTGCATGACGGACTTTCGGAAGTGGTCCATGGCCAGCGTCCAGATGAAGCGGCTGTTGAGCAGACCTTCGTCAACAAGGATGCGGTGGCGACGCTGAAGCTCGGTCAGGCGCGCGGCATTGCGCTTCTGGTGCCATCGCTCGCCGGACTGCATGTCTCCGAATATGCACCCAACGCGGTGAAGAAGGCGGTGATCGGCGTCGGTCACGGCGACAAGAAACAGATCCACATGATGCTGAAGGTCTTGATGCCAAAGGTTCAGTTCACGGGTAGTGACGCAGCTGATGCACTGGCAATCGCCATCTGCCATGCCCATAACCGCGGTGCAAACCGGATGATGAAGGCGGCATTGGCCGGGTGACGGGATAACGAGCATGATCGGCAAGTTGAAGGGTGTGATTGACGAGATCGGCGACGACCATGTGCTCGTCGATGTCCACGGCGTCTGTTATGTGGCGTTCTGCTCGGCGCGCACTTTGTCGCGCATCGGTTCGCCCGGCGAGGCGGTGACGCTGGTGATCGAAACCTTCGTGCGCGAGGATCAGCTTAAGCTTTACGGCTTCATCAGCGCCGAGGAGCGCGGATGGTTCAATCTTCTGCAAAGTGTGCAGGGGGTCGGAACCCGGGTGGCGCTCGCCATTCTCTCGACACTGACGGCGGGCGAGATATCCAATGCCATTGCCCTTGGCGACAAGACGGCCGTTTCGCGTGCGCCAGGCGTTGGTCCCAAAGTCGCCACCCGCATCGTCACCGAGCTGAAGAACAAGGTTCCGGCTGGGCTTTCGATGAGCGACAGTGAAGGCATTGCCTTCCGCCAGGACGTCGGCGAGGGCACTGCGCCTGCTGCCGTTTCCGATGCGATTTCCGCGCTTACCAATCTGGGCTATTCGCGTGATCAGGCGGCCGGTGCCGTCTCGGCGGCGCTGAAAAAGGCGGGCGAGGGGGCCAACAGCGCAGTTCTTATCCGTCTGGGGCTGAAGGAATTGGCGAGTTGATCCCGGTTCGTTATGCTCATCTGAAATGGCCTGGAATTTGGAAAAGTCTGAATCATTATGAATGACGATGCTCGCCTGATCTCGCCCGACAAGCGAACCGAGGATCTCGATGCCGCCATGCGGCCGCAGACGCTGGATGATTTTACCGGCCAGGCAGAGGCGCGCGCCAATCTGAAGATCTTCATCGAAGCGGCCAAACGGCGCGGCGAGGCGCTGGATCATGTCCTGTTCGTCGGCCCGCCCGGCCTCGGCAAGACCACGCTGGCGCAGATCATGGCCAAGGAACTCGGCGTCAACTTCCGCGCCACCTCCGGACCAGTGATTGCCAAGGCCGGCGATCTGGCGGCGCTGCTGACCAATCTCGAAGAGCGCGATGTCCTGTTTATTGACGAAATCCACCGGCTGAGCCCGGCGGTTGAGGAAATCCTCTATCCGGCGATGGAGGATTTTCAGCTCGATCTTATCATCGGCGAGGGACCGGCGGCGCGTTCGGTCAAGATCGATTTGTCGAAGTTCACGCTCGTGGCGGCGACGACGCGGGTCGGGCTTTTGACGACGCCGCTCAGGGACCGGTTCGGGATTCCGGTGCGGCTCAATTTCTATACGGTCGAGGAGCTGGAATCGATAATCCGGCGGGGAGCCCGACTGATGGGGCTTGGCATGAGCGATGACGGCGCGCGAGAGATTGCCCGGCGCGCCCGCGGTACGCCGCGCATCGCCGGCCGGCTTTTGCGCCGGGTGCGCGATTTCGCCGAGGTTGCGGATGCTGACGCTGTTTCGCGCACCATCGCCGATGAGGCGCTGACACGGCTTGAGGTCGACCATATGGGGTTCGATCAGCTCGACCGGCGCTATCTCAACATGATCTGCCAGCATTTCGGCGGCGGCCCGGTCGGCATTGAGACCATCGCAGCAGGGCTTTCGGAACCGCGTGACGCGATCGAGGACATTATCGAGCCCTACATGATCCAGCAGGGTTTTATCCAGCGCACGCCGCGCGGTCGGGTTATGACGGCTACGGCCTGGAAACATCTCGGCCTCAATCCACCGAAGGAAATCGACCAGTTCCGGTTGTTTGACGAGGGCGAGTGAGTTTGTCGCCAAGGCGCTGCGGCGGGGAGAGTCTTATGTCCGGTGTTGTGCCGTTAGCGCCTGAAACCGCCCCGGCGTTATGCCATAGGTTTTCCTGAAATGCCGGGTCATGTGGCTCTGGTCTGCAAAGCCCGCGGAGACTGCCGCCCCGGCAAGCGTTTCTCCGGCCGCAATCATTGCCTTTGCCCGTTCCAGCCGCCGCTGCACCAGATAGCGGTGCGGGCTGGTGCCGAATGCCGCGCGGAACTGGCGCGATAGCGAAAACCGGTCAAGACCGGCGATGGCCTCAAGGCTCTCTGATCCGATATTGGCCTCGGCGCTTTCCGCAAGATAGTCCCGACAGCGAAGGAGTGCCTGACGCGCGAGCGGTCCGCGTCGGCAACCTGCTTCGCCATCGCCAAGGCGCAGCAGATGACTGGCGATTTCCGCCGTCACATCGTCACGTTTCAATTCTCCCATCTGCGAATCGAGGTCACCAAGCGCCTCCATCAGGCTTGAACGCAGGGCAGGATCATCCACCACAGGCGCCCGCACGAAAGGCAGGCTGGCGACGCGCGATAGGCCATGAAGTGCAGCACCGATCCTGTCCGGGCCGAGATAGATCATCCGGTAGGTGAGCCCGTCCTCACCGCCGGCGCCGCCATCATGCAGTTCGTCCGGGTGCAGGATGATCAGCCGGCCAGGCGTGGAAAACCGCGCGGCACCCCGATAGCTGAATGTCTGAACCCCGGAGACCGTCAGCCCGAGCGCATAGGTGTCGTGGCGATGCGGGGAAAACCCGTTGCCTGAAAACCGCGCTTCGATCCGCTCAATGCCGTTTTCGGCCGGAGCGGTGATGATCGCGTCGCGCCTGCACAAACGTTCAAGATCGCCGGGCTTCCGGCGCGCTAGGCTGCCGTTCGGTCCTTCAAATCCTATTCCGGAGTTTGCATTCATGTTCGACACCAAATTCGTCATCATCGTGCGCGACGATCTCGCCGTCTGGCAGAAGCTCAACGTCACGGCGTTCCTGTCCACCGGCATTGCCGCAGCCCAAGAGGAGCTGACAGGCGAAGACTACAGGGACCGGGACGGCAATGTCTATTACCCGCTTTGCGCCCAGCCGATCATCGTGCTCGGCGGCGATCAGGCCACGCTTTCGAAGGTGCTGAAGCGAACGGTCGAGCGCAGTGTGCCGGCCTCGCTTTATCTGGAAGAAATGTTTGCAACCGGCCATGACGACGCAAATCGCGCCGTCTTCGCCGAGTTTGCGCCGGAAGACGCCAGGGTCGTCGGGATTGCCTTCCGGACAGAAAAGAAGATCGCGGACAAGATTTCCAAAGGGGCGAAAATGCACGCCTGAGACCATCAGACTTCGATCATCTGAACCTTTTTGTCGACAAAACGCAACGCGACTTCGCCGTTGAGCAGTTTGAGCGCCGGTTCGCCGTAAAGCTTGCGGCGCCAGCCCTTCATCGCTTCCACATCGGCTTCTTCGCCCTCTGCGGCGATCCGGTCGAGGTCATCGGATGAGGCGATCACGCGGGCGGCGACCTGGTTCTGCTCGGCAACGATCTTGAGCAGGACCTTCAACAGTTCAGCGGCGGCGGCGGCTCCCTCCGGCAATTGTGGCTGACGGGGAATGCGCGGCCAGTCTGCCTTGGGGATCTCTAGCGCCGTCTTCACAGCATCCAGCAGGTTTGCCGCAGTGTGCGAACGCTCCCAGCCCTTCGGGATCATCCGCAGTTTTGCAAGCGCTTCCGGCTCTGTCGGGTGCTGTTGGGCGATTTCATAGACCGCGTCGTCCTTCAAAACACGGCGCCGCGGTACGTTGCGGTCGCGGGCCTCGCGCTCGCGCCAAGCGGCAATCGCCTGCATGATGGCGAAATCGAGCGGTTTCTTGACCCTCAGTTTCAGCCGCGTCCAGGCCTGTTCGGGCGGCAGGTCATAGGTCGCCGGCGTCTCCAGGATTGCCATTTCCTCGTCGACCCAGTCGGTGCGGCCTTCGCGCAGAAGTTCATCCTTCAGCTTCAGATAGACGTCCCTGAGGTGAGTGACGTCTGCCAGAGCATAGGAGAGCTGCTTGTCGTTGAGTGGGCGCGCGCGCCAGTCGGTAAAGCGCGAGGATTTATCGATATGCGCGCCGGTCAGCCGTGAGACCAGCTGATCGTAGGAAATCGAATCGCCGAAGCCGCAAACCATGGCGGCAACCTGCGTATCGAACAGCGGCGCGGGCAGGAGACCGCCCATGTGATAGACGATTTCGAGATCCTGACGGGCGGCATGAAATACCTTGACCACGGATGGGTCGGCCATCAGGTCGAAAAACGGCTTCAGATCGATGCCCTTCGCCAGCGGATCCACGAGGACCTCCAGATCGGGACTTGCCATCTGGATCAGGCAGAGTTCCGGCCAGAACGTGCTTTCGCGGATGAATTCCGTATCGACGGTGACAAAATCGGACTTGGCGAGCTTTAAGCAGGCCTCTTCAAGAGCGGCAGTGTTTTCGATCATAAGCACTATATCGTCGGTTGGTTTCCCTATCGTTCCTTGGCCTTTAGGACGGTGATGTCAAGGCGCAGTGACAAAAGGGAGATGGAAAAGGCTGAAGTCGGTCACCTTTAAACCGGTAAAGCTTGCTGTTGACCGCCTGATGTGGTTTAGCAGCGTCCAAACGGGCTTTGCCTTGACAAAGAAGGGCTGCCATGCGCTTTTCCGCCGGAATTCACCGCGAAGTCCGGCGCGGAACACCGCCTGCCTGCCTTCCAAAACCTTTTACGGATGAGACTATGCATCGCTATCGCAGCCATTCCTGTGCCGCCCTCAACAAGTCCGACGTTGGCCAGACTGCCCGCCTTTCCGGCTGGGTGCACCGCGTTCGCGACCATGGCGGCTTGCTCTTCATCGACCTGCGCGACCACTATGGTATGACCCAGGTGGTCGCCGATCCGGATTCACCAGCCTTTGCCACCGCCGAGAAGGTGCGCGGCGAATGGGTGATCTCGCGTTGACGGCAAGGTGCGGGCCCGTACCGATGAGACGGTGAACGCCAACATGGCGACCGGCGAAATCGAGCTTTACGCCGAGGAAATCGAAGTTCTGTCGGCGGCCAAGGAACTGCCGCTGCCGGTGTTCGGCGAGCCGGAATACCCGGAAGACTTGCGACTGAAATACCGCTTCCTCGATCTGCGCCGGGAAACGTTGCACGCCAACATCGTCAAGCGCACCAAAATCGTTGCATCGATGCGCTCGGCTATGGCCGACGCCGATTTCGGTGAATATTCGACCCCGATCCTGACGGCGTCGTCACCTGAAGGCGCGCGCGACTTCCTGGTGCCGAGCCGCATCCATCAGGGCAAGTTCTATGCCCTGCCGCAGGCGCCGCAGCAGTACAAGCAGCTTTTGATGGTGGCCGGTTTTGACCGCTATTTCCAGATCGCTCCATGCTTCCGTGACGAAGACCCGCGCGCAGACCGCCTGCCGGGCGAATTCTACCAGCTCGACGTCGAGATGAGCTTCGTGACCCAGGAAGACGTCTGGGACACGATGGAGCCGGTGATCGGCGGCGTCTTCGAGAAATTCGCCGATGGCAAGCCGGTGACGAAGAAATGGCCGCGCATTCCCTATGACGAAGCGATCCGCAAATATGGCTCCGACAAGCCGGATCTACGCAACCCGATCGTGATGGAAGCGGTGACCGAGCATTTCGCCGGTTCCGGCTTCAAGGTGTTTGCCGGCATGATCGAGAAGAACCCGAAGGTCGAGGTCTGGGCAATCCCGGCCAAGACCGGCGGCAGCCGCGCCTTCTGCGACCGGATGAATTCCTGGGCGCAGGGCCAGGGTCAGCCCGGTCTCGGCTATATCTTCTGGCGCAAGGAAGGCGAAGAGCTGACCGGCGCAGGCCCGCTGGCCAAGAATATCGGCCCGGAACGCACTGACGCGATCCGCACCCAGCTTGGCCTTGGCGAGGGCGATGCGTGCTTCTTTGTCGCTGGCGAGCCGTCGAAGTTCTACAAGTTTGCCGGTGAAGCGCGCACCCGTGTTGGCGACGAGCTGGAACTGACCGACAAGGACCGGTTCGAGCTTTGCTGGATCGTCGACTTCCCGTTCTACGAATGGCTGGAAGACGAGAAAAAGGTCGATTTCTCGCATAACCCGTTCTCGATGCCGCAGGGCGGTCTCGAAGCGCTTGAGAACGACGACCCGCTGACGATCAAGGCCTATCAGTACGACGCCGTCTGCAATGGCTACGAGATCGCCTCCGGTTCGATCCGTAACCAGTTGCCGGAAGTCATGGTCAAGGCGTTCGAGATCACCGGCAAGAGTGCCGCAGATGTAGAGGAACAGTTCGGCGGCCTTTACCGTGCATTCCAGTACGGTGCGCCGCCGCATGGCGGCTGCGCATTCGGCATCGACCGCATCGTGATGCTGCTTGCTGGCGCCAAGAGCGTGCGCGAGGTCGCGCTGTTCCCGATGAACCAGCAGGCGCAGGACCTGCTGATGGGCGGTCCGTCCGAGGCCGAACCCGCGCAGCTTCGTGAACTCGGCCTGCGGTTGATGCCGCAGAAGAAAGACTGAAGCGCTTTACCCGTTATGAAGAAAAAGCCCCGGCGATGATGATCGCCGGGGCTTTTTTTGGTTTGACTGTGAGGCCTGGAGAAGCCCGAGGGCTTACTCGTTGGCCGTCACCTGAAGGTTCAACAGCTGCGGGATCGACTGCGGAGCGGCCGCACCTGCCATGATCACGGCCAGAATCGGCATCTGCATCTGAGGTTTGATGCTGATGGTAAAGGTCTGCGGGTCGGCAAAATAGGTGCCAACCGCTGTCGTGACCATGTCAGCAAGGCCCGGCACATTCATCGCGGTCAGGTTGGAGCCGAGATCCACCTCGATCTTGTCGGCCATTTCCTCGGCGATCAGGCCTTCTTTCTCAGCCGCATATTGCAACGCTCGCGTGGTGATCGAGGCATCGGCAAAATTGACCCGGAATTCGGAAAGGCCGATTTTCTGGCCGAGCTCCAGAAGGTATTTCTGGTAAGGACTTTCCGCGTTTGCGGTTGCATTTGCGTCGTCGCTTTCGCTGATATCGCCAGAATCGGGCATTTCGGCGGAGAGCTTCTGCAGGGTCTCGATTGTTTCGAGCGTCAGTCCGGTCATGGCGAAATTGATGCTGAGCGTACCGACATCTTCCACCGCGATTTCGTAGGTCGAGATTTGGAAATCGCCGGACTGCGCATCCCAGACGCCGCTGAATGTGCCGCTTGAATGCGTTTCCATCAGGTCGAGCGCCGTCAGTGCCTCGCGGAAGTCGTCTTCCATGTCGTCAAAGCCTGAAAGGTCGAGCGTGATGCCGGAGACGGTGCCGAGGAAGCTGGCCTTGCTTGTATCGTCGTTGAATGTCTGGGTGCCGGTCGCACTCGCGATGGTGAGCACTTGGTGGCCTTCCGTGGTCACGGTTATGTCGCTCGCTTCGGTGTTGCCGGCATAGCTCCAGCCGGCAAGGGTACTCGTGTCGGGGGTTGCCGGCACTTCGATATCGCCCTGGATCAGCGAACCGATATTGACTTCAACATCTTCGCCGGTAAAGACCATGTCGGCGGCTGAGATCTTGTCGATGGAATAGCTGCCGTCGCCGTTTTCCGTCACCCCTTCGAAATCGAGTGTCATCGGTCCGGCCTGTTCAAGGCCGCCGAGCGCCTCCGGGTTGTCCGCCTCGGGACTGTAGACCACGCCGGAGACCGTCAGGTTCCCGTCTGCGCCCTCCTTGACATCGTCATAGGTGAAGGTGACGCTGCCCTGCGCCCTTGAGGCGGCATTGAGTTTTGCGAGCATATCCTCGGCATCGAGCGCGAAAGCGGGAGCGGATGTCGCTGCCAGGAAACTGCCGGCGAGGAGAAGGTTGCGGATGGGCGCTTTGCGCATGGGGTCACTCCCGGAATAGGTTCTGATTCTGGTTCACGTTATTCGGCATATAAGACAGAATTGCAATTCTGCCAGCATTGAGTTTGCCGGAGCCTCGTGTCCGGCGCGCGCCGTCCCTGCCATATTTAGCACGAGACCCCCTTGTTTTCAGGGGATTGAGATATCACGCGCCTTGCGGCGCGAGGTTGCATCCTCTAACAGAACTGCATGGGAAATGAAATTCTTCCGCCGGATAACGGCGACAACCACATCGATGCCGTGGACCTGCGCAAGGCGCTGGAAGAACGCTATCTCGCCTATGCGCTGTCAACAATCATGCACCGTGCTCTGCCGGATGTGCGCGATGGGCTGAAACCCGTCCACCGCCGCATCATCCATGGCATGAGCGAAATCGGGGTCCGTCCCAACGCGGCCTACAAGAAGTGCGCTCGTATTGTCGGCGATGTCATGGGTAAGTTTCACCCCCATGGCGATGCCTCGATCTACGATGCGCTGGTGCGGCTTTCGCAAAATTTCGCCCAACGCTATCCGATGGTCGATGGTCAGGGCAATTTCGGCAATATCGACGGTGATAGTGCAGCGGCGATGCGCTACACCGAGGCGCGCATGACCGATGTGGCGGCGCTGATGATCGAGGGCCTCGGTGAAGATGCTGTCGATTTTCGCGCGACCTATAACGAGGAGGACGAGGAGCCGGTGGTCATGCCCGGCGCCTTCCCGAACCTGCTTGCCAACGGCTCCACCGGCATTGCCGTCGGTATGGCAACCTCGATCCCGCCGCACAACGCGCATGAGCTGTGCGAGGCGGCGATCCACCTGATCAAGCATCCCGAAGCCGATGTCGAAGATCTGATGACGCTGCCAGGTGCTGATGGCCCCAAGGCCAACATGATCCAGGGGCCGGATTTCCCCACCGGCGGGATCATCGTCGAGGATTTCGACTCGATGGTCGAAACCTACAAAACCGGACGCGGCGGCTTTCGCGCCCGCGCGCGGTGGGAGAAGGAAGACCTCGGACGCGGCAATTATCAGATCGTCGTCACCGAAATTCCCTATGGCGTACAGAAATCACGACTGATCGAGAAGATCGCCGAGCTGCTGATTGCCCGCCGGCTGCCGCTTCTGGAAGATATTCAGGATGAATCCGCTGAAGACATCCGCGTTGTTCTGGTGCCGAAATCGCGCGCTGTTGATCCGGCACTGATGATGGAATCGCTGTTCAAGCTGACCGATCTGGAACAGCGGTTTTCGATGAACATGAACGTGCTGTCCCAGGGCAAGGTGCCCAAGGTGATGGGGCTTGTCGCTGTTTTGAAGGAGTGGCTTGGCCACCGCCGCGAAGTGCTGCAGCGCCGCTCAAACCATCGGCTGGCTGCGATTGACCGGCGGCTGGAAATTCTCGGTGGCCTGCTGGTTGCCTATCTGAACCTCGACGAGGTCATCAAGATCATCCGCGAGGAAGATGAGCCTAAGGCCGTGATGATCGCCCGCTGGTCGATTACCGACGTGCAGGCCGAGGCGATCCTCAACATGCGGCTTCGTGCGTTGCGCAAGCTCGAGGAAATCGAGATCCGCAAGGAGTTCGACGCGCTGTCCGCTGAAAAGGCCGGTATCGAGGCACTGCTCGCGTCGGAAGAAAAGCAGTGGCAGACGGTCGCCTGGGAAATCGGCGAGGTCAAGAAGACCTTCGCCAAGGCAACCGAGCTTGGCCGCCGGCGCTCGACATTCGACCACGCGCCCGAAACCGATGTCGAGGCGATCCATCAGGCCATGATCGAGAAGGAACCGGTCACGATCGTGCTCTCGGAAAAGGGCTGGATCAGGGCGCTGAAGGGGCATGTCGACACCTCCGGCGTGTCGTTCAAGGATGGTGACAGCCTGAAACTCGCCTTCCCGGCGCAGACCACGGACAAGCTGGTGATCGTCACCACCGGCGGTAAGGCCTTCACACTCGGCGCTGACAAGCTGCCGGGCGGGCGCGGCCATGGCGAGCCTCTGCGCATCATGGTCGATATCGAGGCCGAACAGGACGTTGTCACCGCCTTCGTGCATGAGCCGGGCCGCAAACTGCTGATCGTATCGACCGGCGGAAACGGCTTCGTGGTCGAAGAGGATGCAATGGTTGCCAACACCCGCAAGGGCAAGCAGGTGATGAATGTCACCATGCCTGCAGAGGTGAAGCTGCTGACACCTGTCGTCGGCGATCATGTTGCCGTCATCGGCGAAAACCGCAAGCTTCTCACATTCCCGCTGTCTCAGATTGCCGAGATGACCCGCGGAAAGGGCGTGCGCCTGCAGCGCTACAAGGATGGTGGCCTGTCAGACGCCAAGTGCTTTGTGCTCGAAGACGGTCTTACCTGGACCGACAGCGCCGGCCGTACCCACACCCGCAGCAAGGATGAACTGCTGGAATGGCGCGGCGACCGCGCCATGGCCGGCAGGATCGCGCCGAAGGGGTTCCCGCGCAATGGTACGTTTCGCGGGTGAGGTGATGTCTGTCAGGCTGGTACTGGCATGATTGCGCCGTAGATTTGTTTGACGGGGCGGGCCGACGGTCCGCGGCCGACCAGAAGAACCCGGGACTGAGCCCCGGGCCAGTATGGTGCCCGGGTCAATGTCCGCCTGAAAAGACCAGCTGATTGACCGGCAACATCAGCACTTCCAGTCTGAGCAATGCGGCGTGCAGAATGCCCACTGTGTCGATGACGTGCAGCAGGATCTTCTTGCCGGTGCCGATATCCGGATTGTCATACAGATCGTGATTATTGGTATAAACATTGGCAATACAGGAACTGCCCGGTGGTATCGCAGCGTCCTGCCCTTTGTATAGAGCCTTCATGCGCACCAGCACCGAGCCTGGTTTGCTGGTGCGTTCGACGGCGTCAACCAATTGATCCGATGGGCGAAACTGTCCTGCTGCGATCACATCCTGTACACTCTCGACCACCACCGGCACGATGTTGAACGGGTTGGTGGCGCAGGACAACTCGCCGATCATGCCTGGGTGGATGACCTGAGCCGTGAGCTGCCCGAAGCCGGCAACGAAGAACTCGCCCTCCGGCTCTTCCGGCACGAGGATCCCGGCCGGTCGCAGATACGGGTTGACGATATCGCCGGGCCGGAGTTGAAACTGCTGGACGCGGCCTGAGACACTGGCTCGGATTGTCCGCTTGTCGAGTTCCGCTTCGGCTTGGCGCAGCAAGGCCTCGGCATTGCCTTTCTGGGCCGGTAACAGGGCTTCGATACGAACTTCGACCGTCCTTTTCTGAGCCAGCGCAACATCCACCGCGCTTTTCAGCTCTTCGACGCGACTGCTTTGGGTATCGACAACCCGCTGGGAGACAGCATCCTGATTGCGGCTTTGCAGTCCGAGATTGCGATCCAATTCCGTCTGGACCTGTTGCAGCGCGCTGCGGGCTTGCTCCACCGACGCAGAGGCCGCAGCGAGTTCCTCGCGCGCGACTGTCTGTTGAGCCGCGACCTCAGCGACTTTTTCCCTTGCGGCATCGACTGCTGCGCGCTGCTGGCGGTCGTCCAGTGTGAAGATCACATCGCCATCATCTACAATGTCACCGGTGCGAACATAGACCTCTTCGACACGGCCTGGCGCGTCCGGCAGAAGGGAAACGGTGCGGAAGAAGGATGTCACCGCCGTTGACGTCGGATGGTAGAAAAACACGGTGGTGATCAGGATGATGGTCAGCATTGCGCATCCGGTAATTCCCCAGCGCAGCTCATACCAAACAGAAAAGAGATTGATTTCCTGGCCGATTTTCTTGTTCTGACCATACCGGCGATAGAGGTAATCCGGGAAGATTGTGAAAAGAGAGCAGAACAGCAGTTCAAGCATTGTCTTTTCCTTCCCGTTCGGCATCGACGGTATCGCTCTCAGGCGTCGCGGTGGCATGAGCGTCTTCGTCAGGCGTCGCCTGCGCAGGCGAAGGTGTGGCTGGTGCAGCCGGAGGAGAGGCTCGTTCGGCTACGGACGTCGTCGTCCCCGAAAGGCGCTGCAGCGAAGCTGCTATGGAATTGACCGGCGTAAGAAAGTCGGGAACGCGAATTGCCACGATCAGGAGCGCTACCACCCAGAAAATATTGTTGTGTGTGAACAGTGAGAGCAGCGCGAGAACGCCGACAAGCTGCAATTGAACGCTGTTGCTCTTGTGCGCCATCCGTTCCGGCAGGGAGTGGAGGTAAAGGTAGAACACCCCGATCAGAAGGACGAGCACAATGGTGAAAATGATCATCCCGACAAGGAGGACATCGGTTTGACCCGGTCCGGTGATGAACATCGGCAGATATCCGACATGCTCGACTGTATTTGCTTCCATTTTGTCCCCCGTTACCCGGATTGAACCCAGAAGGCGTGTATCCGGAAAGCCTGTCAGACGCTGTCACGCAGTCAGACCGTATTATATGCCCTTTTTGTCCCTTGAAACCCAGTATAAAATGAAATTTATGGCGACGTCATAGCTAAATAACAGCAGAATCGATCATTCGAGTGAATCGATGGTCATGGTCAGCTTGGTTGCCTGCGCGACCGGTCGTTCTCCTCGGGAGGGCTATTTCTGTGTCGATCGCTTTTTTTGTGTCGCATGCGGCTTGTCGCGCTGTGTGATGGTGACGTCGCGAATGGCTTTGTTAGTCGCGACGAGG
Source organism: Martelella sp. K41-7 (assembly GCF_055808365.1). Classification (NCBI taxonomy): domain Bacteria; kingdom Pseudomonadati; phylum Pseudomonadota; class Alphaproteobacteria; order Hyphomicrobiales; family Aurantimonadaceae; genus Martelella; species Martelella sp. K41-7. Next base: position 2,406,744 of record NZ_CM147867.1, on the reverse strand, counting down.
ACGTCATCACGACCGTATTGCGGGAATGCCGCAATGGAGACCGAAGGTCGCAAAGAGAAGTCTCTCCGCTGGCTTTTTCGGTGCATGTTTTGGCTTTGGTGATGCGACGGGCGGTTCAGGGACCGGTGCTGTTCTTCGGGCACGGCTGCAGCGCATCATAGGCGCGGTAAAGGTGGCTCGCCGTCTCGGCGTATCCAAGACGCATGGACAATTGCAATGTGATATCGATCAGATCGAACAGGTCTCCGCTGCTCATTTTCCTTACCTTTGAAGGGGATCTCGCTTTGCGATCTTGTTCGGTGGTATTGGTCATGCTTCCCTCCACACGCCCTGTTTGACCAGCGGAAAACCGGTTGTGGGCGTTTCAAAACCTTATCGTGCAGCCTGTTTCAGCTCGTCGAGGCCGATGGCATTTTGTGCACGCAGTGTGTGCTATGTGCGTTCACAGCAGAATTTCGTACCATTGGTATGATGCTGACATTTTCATCTACTGCAGGTGAACACAAAATAGCTTCATTAATATTTTCGACATTAATAATGGTGCGTTGAAATGCAATATTACACATAATTATTATTTTATTTATATTTAATAATGCCTACTTTTTCGGCTTTAAGTTTTTTATTATTTAATCGGGGTGTGCTCTGGTGATCCGGGGCTCAACATATTTTGTGCGCCGCCGCCGGGCTTTGGAATGTGACGGCGAGGAGATCAGCCAACACCATCGAATAAACGGCTTGGTCTGGCCAAAGAAAAATGACCGAGTATTCCAGACTTCTGCATCGTTATGTTTTACTGTTTAAATACAGTGTCTTGTTGTGGTTCTTCATGGGGCGTTGACCACAAGGTCGACTTGACAGAGCTTCTGGTTTTCTATCTGGTCAGTCCAAACTGAGGGAGGTTTCGCGGTGCCAGTCCGGTCTTTGTTGACCGGCCACCGCGGTTTACAGGTCAGATCGAGGAGTGTTTACTGATGCTGAAGTTTGCGGTCGTGGGTATCGATCACGGGCATATTTTCAATCACGTCGACGGGTTGCTTGCGGCCGGTTGCACATTTGTTGGCTATTGTGAGAAGACGTCCGTTCCTGACCTGCTGGAGGACTTCCGGCAAAAATACCCAGACATTCCGGCAATAGACCGCGACGCGATTTTCGAAAACCCCGAAATAGACGTCATTTGTATCGCCGCGATTCCCGCCGATCGCGCTGGCCTTGCGGTACGTGCCATGGAAGCGGGCAAGGATGTGATGGTCGACAAGCCCGGTGTGACCACGTTCGATCAGCTCGCTGCGGTGCGGGATACGGTTGAGAAAACAGGGCGGATCTTTTCCATCTGCTTTTCGGAGCGGCTTTGCGTGCGCTCCGCTGTAAAGGCCGGCAAGCTCGTTGCGGAGGGTGCGATTGGCAGGGTCGTGCAGACACTCGGCATGGGCCCGCATCGCAAGTCGCTGAGTGTGCGGCCCGACTGGTTTTTCATACCCGAACGCTTCGGCGGCATCATCGTCGATATTGCTTCGCATCAGATCGACCAATTTCTATTCTACACGGTCTCAAAGACGGGCGAGGTCGCTGCATCCAGCATCGGTAATTTCGGCACAACCGCGACGCCGGAATTCCAGGATTTCGGCGAGGTGCTCCTGCGCAGCGACCGCGCCAGCGGATATGTTCGTGTTGACTGGTTCACGCCGGACGGCTTGCCGACCTGGGGTGACGGTCGCCTCACCATTCTGGGAACAGAGGGCTATATCGAGCTTCGGAAATATGTCGATATCGCAGGGCGACCGGGCCAGGACCACCTTTATCTGGTCAATCAGTCGGGTGTGGAATATCTCGACTGCTCCTCTGAGCCGATTGAGTATTTCGATCAGTTCGTCGCGGATGTGCGAGACCGCACTGAAACCGCACTGAGCCAGAGCCACGTCTTCGAAGTATGCCGCCTGTCGCTGGAAGCCCAGTCGAAAGCGGACAACATCACCGCGTGTTGAGCGGATCCGGGAGAACACCATGACCACAAAATTGCGTGTTGCAGTCATCGGCTCGGGGATCGCGGCCCAGCACCTCGCGGGTTTCAGATCGAATGCCGACCGTTTCGAGGTTCCGGTGCTTTGCTCGCTCGACGAAGAGCGTGGCCGCGCGCTTTGCGATGAATACGAGATTGCCGAATATACTCAGGAAACCGCGTCCTTGTTTGCACGAGATGATATCGACATCATCGATATCTGCACGCCACCGCATAGCCATTTCGATTTGAGCCGGATGGCGCTTGAGGCCGGCAAGCATGTGATTTGCGAAAAGCCACTGTTCGGCTCTGTGGCCGATGTCGACCGGATGATGGAGATCGCCGCGGCGTCCGGGAAATCGTGCATGCCGATCTTTCAGTACCGCTATGGGACAGGACTGCAGAAGCTCAAACACCTCACCGAACTTGGTCTGACCGGTCGCCCCTTCATGACCACGATAGAGACCCATTGGTGGCGTCCGCCGGCGTATTTTGCGGTTGAATGGCGCGGAAAATGGAAGACGGAGCTTGGGGGTGGGCTGCTCGGCCACGCGATCCACGCCCACGACATGCTGAATTATATCCATGGGCCCTGCGCGGAAGTGTTTGCCTATGGCTCCACGCTGGTCAACGATATCGAGGTCGAGGATACGGCTGCACTTGCGGTGAAAATGCAGAACGGCTCTCTGGCCTCGCTCTCGATGACGCTCGGCTCCCGCGAGCAGATATCCAGACTGCGCTTCTGCTTTGAGAAGCTGACGGTTGAGAGTATCCGCGATCCCTATAAAGTCAGTCGCGATCCCTGGCGGTTTGTCGCAGAGGATGAAGCGCATCAGCGGCTGGTCGACGATGCGCTTGACGCGGTTGTGCCGGTGGCGGACGGCTATGCACGCCAGTTCGCGCTGTTTGATCAGGCGCTTCAGGCCGGAGAAGCGCCGCCCGTGACGCTGCAAGATGCCCGCAACTCGCTGGCCCTTGTCACGGCTGCCTATCATTCGACACGCACCGGCCGCCCAACGCCGATGCCCATTACAGCAGATCATCCGCTCTATAACTCGTGGCTGCCTGAGCAGGGATAGCAAACGCGTGCAGGACACACCGAAGAACGAGGACGAGAAGGCAGGCGGCGCTCGCAAGGTTCGCCTGCTTGCCGCCAAACGGCTCTATCAGGTCGTTGCCCGGCGGATCGCCCGGATGATCGAGGAAAACCAGGCGACGCCGGGCTGGCATCTGCCGTCCGAACGCGAGCTTGCCGAACAGCTGGAAGTCAGCCGCACAGTCGTGCGTGAGGCGGTCATCGCTCTGGAAATGCGTGGCATTGTCGAGGTGCGCGGGCGTGCCGGTATCATTGTGCTGCCGGCCCACGTCAACACGCTTTCCTTCGATGCGCTCAACACCGATATCGGCCCCGGTCCGTTTGAGCTGTTGGAGGCACGGCTTGCACTGGAGACGAGCGCCGCTGCTCTCGCTGCCGAGCGGGCCACGCGCTACGACATCATGGAGCTTGAAGAGTGTATCGAGCACATGCAGCTCGAAACCGATGAAGTGTTCATGAACGAGAAGGGGGATCGCGAGTTTCACCTGACCATCGCCAACATGACCGGCAACGCCATTATCCTGTCGATGATTCAGGCCCTGTGGGACCAGCGCGATTCCTCGCGCATGTGGCAGCGGGTCCATCGCCATATCCATGCGCCGAAGGTGAGGGCCTTGTGGATCGGCGATCACTACGCGATCGTTGCGGCACTCAAGATGCGAAACAGCGAAGCGGCGCGCCATGCCATGGAACGCCATATCACCAATGTTACGGATGAACTGCTGAAGGCCGACGAACTTGGCCGTTTCTCATCCGGCGATGCGGATGAATGAGGAGTTGATGAACCCATGTTGAAAGGCATCGAGCATGTCGGCATGACCGTCAGCAGTATCGATAAAAGCCTGAATTTCTACGTCGACCTGCTGGGCCTGAGACTGGTCGTCCGGCGCTCCGGTGACGAGCGTTCCGATGGCCGGCCGATCGATCGGGGTCCGGCGGGCCATCAGCTATGCTTTCTCGATGCTGGCAACGGCATGCTGGAGATCATGGGGCCGGCAACAGGGGCGCTGCAGGCCGAGGATGTTGCCGCCGGGCGGGCCGGCCTGCGTCACCTGACCTTCTGCTTCGATGATGTCGAGGCGCTTTACCAAAAGCTGCAGGTCGCCGGTGTGGAAATGGTCGAGGCGCCGCGTCAGGCTTACAACAGCGACATCATCAGCAAGGTTGCCTTCTGCCGCGATCCCGACGGAATTCTGATCGAGCTTGTGGAGCGGTAACGGCGGCTTCGCATGCGGGCCAAAATGCATAACGGTCGGTCCTGTCATGGGACCGGCCGTTATGCATTTTGGCATTCGCAGTTTTGGCTCAGAGCATGCCCGCCGCGCGTGGCAGCCACAAGGATAGGGCCGGTATGAAGGTGAGCGCCATAAGCATGGTGATCAGGATCGCCATGAAGAACCATGTCTCCCGGATCATCTCGCCAAGCGGTATCCCGTTCAGTGCCTTGATGATGAACAGCAATATGCCGTAGGGCGGAGTAATCAGCCCGATCATCATGTTGAAGACGAGGACGATACCCAGATGGTTGAGGTCGATGCCGAGCGCTGCCGCCGTCGGAATGAACAGCGGTGTGACGACCAACATGATCGTCGAGACATCAAGGATACAGCCGAGCAGCAGGTACAAGATGTTCAGCAGTATCAGGAATTGCCAGGTCTCAAGCTGGTAGTTGTCGAACGCCTGGAACACCATCAGCGGCACCCGCTCAACGGTGATCACATAGTTGAAGATGAAGGCGCCACACAGCACCATGGTGACCACAGCCGTGGTTTTCATGCTGGAGATGACTACGTTCCAGAAGGACCTGAGCCCGAGCACCCGGTAGGCGAAAACGGCTAGCAGCAGGGCGTAGAGCGCCGAGACGGCAGCCGCTTCTGTCGGGGTGAAGATGCCGGAATAGATGCCGCCGAGCAGAATGATGGGCATCAACAACGCCGGGAAAGCGCGGATGATGATCAGCGGCAGGGCGCGGAACGGAACGGCTTCCTCAATCGGAAAGCCGCGAATCTTGGCCATGATGCCAACTGCGACCGCCATGACCGTGCACATCAGGAGCGCCGGCACGACGCCGCCGAGGAAGAGCACGCCCACCGATGTGGAAGAAATCAGGGCATAGAACACCATCGGGATCGATGGCGGGAAGATCGGCCCGACGACGGCGGAGGCTGCGGTCAGCGCACCCGCGAAACCGCGTGGATAGCGGTTCTCTTTCATCATCATATCGGTAATGATCTTGCCCACGCCCGCCGCATCGGAGATCGCCGAACCGCTCATACCTGAGAAAATCAGGCTGGTGAAGATGTTGACCTGCGCTAGGCCCCCGGGAAGTCTGCCGACCACAGCAAGGGCAAAATCGAGCAGCCTGTCGGAGATCTTGCCCTCGTTCATCACATTCGCGGCGAAAATGAAAAGGGGCACGGCAAGCGCAACAAAATTGCCGAAAACGCCGTTCAGCACATTTTCGGCGGCGAGCCCGACATCGCGCCCGGCCAGGAAAAGATAGAAAATGCTGGCGACAATCATCGAGATACCGAAGGGTAGCCCTGTGATGGTGATCGTCACCATGATAACCAGCATGACGATCAGCGCATGCTCGGACAGAAATGACATGTCAAAAATCCCCGTCAGATCTCCTCGGTCCATTTTGGTCCGGAAAGACGTATGAGTCGCCAGATCGCCTGCACGGTGAAGCCGAACAGGAAGAACAGATAGCAGCCATAGACCAGGTTCATCGGAATGCGGAGAACCGAGCTCTTCTTGCGTGTCAGAAAATCGAGATAGTCCCAAGTATAGGGGATCAGGAGGGCAAAGGCCGCGATCAGCATCACCATTGAGAACATGGTGAAAAACCGGCGTGCGCGCTCCGGCACGATATCATAGACGACATCGAAGGAAACATGCTCGCGGATTGGAACGCAAAAGGCCGCCGCCCAGAATACCGCCCAGATGAAGGCGATCATCGTAAACTCTTCGGTCCACAGCAGCGGCCGGTTCATCACGTATCGGTAGAAAATCTGGATGATGAAGCCGACGAACGCTGACAGAAAGAACAGGGCGCCGATGGCATCCGCGACGGCCTTTAGAAAAATGCCCCACTTTCGTAGGGCATTGGCAGTATCTCGGGCCGGCATGGCGGATCACTCAGCCAGCTGGTTGATCTGTTCGACCCAGCCTTTTGGCCAGTCCGCCGCACGCGGCGAATTCATATAGGCCTGCTGAACATGGGATCGGAACGCGTCAACATCGGGTGTCGTCACGGCAAGGCCTTTTTCCTCGAGAAAGGCGACAAGATCTCCTTCCACCTTCACGCGCTCGGCATTGTTCCAGTCGCAGGCGGCCTTGGCGGCCTTGGTGACAGCCTCTTTCTGCGCGTCGTCCAGTTCATCCCAGAAAGTGTTGGAGACGGAGAAGTTGATGGCGTCAACGAGGTGCGACGTCAGCGTGATTTGGTCGGTGACTTCGTAGAATTTTGCGGCTGCGACCGTCGGCAGAGGGTTGTCCTGAGCGTCAATCGTGCCGGTCTGCAGGCCGAGATAAACTTCGCCGAAGGGGAGCGGTGTCGGGTTGGCGCCAAGCGCCTGACCGAGAAACAGCCATGCGTCGGAGCTCGGCATACGCAGCTTCACGCCGGCAAGATCGTCCGGGGTCTGGATATCCATCTTGTTGCGCAGGTTCAGCTGGCGGGTGCCAAGATAGCAGGCGTCCAGAATCTTGATGTCCATTTCATCGGAAACGGTTTGCTCGAATTCCTGGCCGATATCGCTTCCCAGGAAGGTGCGGTAATGTTCCGGGCTCTGAAAAAGATAGCCGGCTGTCAGCAGGCCGTATTGCGGCAGAGCATCGGCGATCAGCTGATAGGACACATAGGTCATTTCGGCATTGCCGCGCTGAAGCGCATCAAGGTCGGCACCCTGGCCGAACAATGAGCCGGAATCATAAATCTGCACATCGAACGTGCCGGGCAGTTCCTTTTCGACAGCGTCTTTGAACACGTGCAGAGCCTTGGTGTGCAGGTCGGTCGGCACGCTCGGCACGGTCATTTTCAGTTCGATCGGATCCTGGGCCAGAGCGGGCGTCGCGATGAACACGGAGCACAGCAGCGCCTTGGCGATAAGTGACTTCTTCAAAATCATTCCTCCCTACAAGTCGGCCGGTCTCCTCATTTATCAAAATGTCCCGGCAGGCAAAATCAACTTTACGGGTTTCGATCACTGATGTAAATACTGATTGTATCAGCCATACGATCAACGTCCGGGAAGGAACATCATGCTGGCGGAAAGTGATCTGAGGGGCGTTGTCGGAGCTTGTGTAACGCCGGTAACAGAGGCTTGTGAAATCGATCTCCAGCGCCTCAAGTCTCATATGGAATTTATGCTCGAAGGTGGCTGTTCCTTTGTTTCGGAGTTCGGCACGACGGGTGAGGGCGCTTCTTTCTCGACCCGCCAGAAAGTTGAAGCTTTGAGGGCGCTTGCTGAGGCAGGCATGGATATGAAGCGCCATATTCCGGGTGTTGTCGCCTCCGCGCTTGACGAAGCAGCAGGCATGCTTTCTGCAATAGCAGAGGTCGGCGCGCGCGCGGCTCTCGTTATCCCGCCCTATTATTACGCACCCTCTTCACGTGGGGCGGTTGCCGATTTCTATGAGGCAATGATCGAGCGGGCCGATTCTCCGGATATCGAGATCGTGCTCTACAATTTCCCGCACTTCTCCGGCGTCACCTTCGACGTGCCGCAGGTGGAAGTGATGCTTGAGCGATTCGGGAAGCGTATTGTCGGGATCAAGGATTCCACCGGGAGCTTTTCCGAGGGGCTGAAGCTGATCGAAGCGTTTCCGCAGCTTTCGATTTTCACTGGAGATGACCGTATTCTGCCGGATATGGTCGCTGCCGGCGGCGCTGGTATGATCGGTGGTATGACAAACCCTTATCCCGCTGATACAGTCCAGCTTTATACCGGACCGGTCACCGATGCGCTCAGGGCTCGGGCCAAGGCGCGGATAGAGGCCGTTGATGGCTATGGCGGAACGGTGGTTTTGAAGGCGCTGGTTTCCGAACTGCGCAATGATGATGCCTTCAGACGAACGCTGCCGCCACTTTCTCCGGCAAGCGCTGCCGTTATGGAGAGGGTTCATGCAGCAGCCGTAGAGCAACCGGTCGCAAGCTGAGGCGGTTGATGGCAAGGGCAGCGCCCGGGCACTGTCTGTAACTTGGAGAGGGAAGAAAAGCCGTGGTGAAACAAGGTGCAATCGAGGCCGGTGGCGCGGGCGTGAAGGATGCGGCCTACGATCTTTTTCAGGATGCGCTGATGAGCGGGCAATTGCGCCCTGGCCAGATGGTATCGCAGCGTGCGCTCGTTGAAATGCTGAACCTTTCAATTGGCGCACTTAGGGAACTTCTGCCGCGACTTCAGGCTGAAGGGCTCGTCAGTGTGCTGCCGCAACGCGGAATTCTGATACCCGCAATCGATCTTTCTATGATTCTGCAATACCTTTCAGATGCGCGCCGCGCTTGAGCGCGAAGCGGTGATGCACGCGGTGCAGCACATGTCCGATACAGTGCTTGAAAGCCAGCGCAAGCTGCATATCGAGATCATTGATGCCGTGCGCAAGGCACCGACACCGGAGCTTTTGGCGCGCGGCCAGGAGGTCGACACCGGGTTTCACAACTTGCTGATTTCTGCCACCGACAACGAGCTTTTGCGTAGCGCCTACAACATCAACGCTATTCGTATGCGGTTGATCAAGCTTGACCGGATCCGACTGAATGAAACCGTGCTGCCGGAGGCTTTCGGCGATCATCTGGCGGTTATCGATGCCATTCAGAAGCGGGACCTGACGGCGGCCGTTGAAGCGATGGACAAGCATGTGCGCAATGCGCGCAACCGTGCTCTGCAGCTTTAAGTGTCTGTCCAAGAATTCAACGAGGCCGGAAATTCAAAGTGTGTCGATGCAATATAACCGCGCCGTAAACTGTGGTTTCAGGATCGATCGAGGATGGCGGTCACCGGAATTCCAACGTTCTCTTTATTCTTGGACAGACACTAACATCCAGTAAGATAATTCGGGGAACAGAGATATGCTGAAACCCTTTCGCCTGCGCGTTGCCGCACTGGATGAAGCATCCGGGCTGAATGGCGAGATGCCGACATTTTCATGGGCCTTGGACGGCGATGCGAAAGCGCAGTGCGCTTTTCGTGTCGTTGCCGGGACCGATCCCGATAGCGTGACGCAAGGCAAAGGTGACCTCTGGGACAGCGGCAAGCGGGAAGAAGCGTGGCCGGGGGTGACATGGGATGGCCCGCCGCCGGTCTCCGATCTTGCCATCTGGTGGTCGGTGCAGGTTTGGGACGAGAACGGCCAGGCCTCTGGCTTTGCGGCACCAGTGCGTTTTTTTCCGGGCTCAGAGCCGAAGATTGGCGCGCGGATTGGATTGCCCGCTATATCGTGCTGCCGGCTGGCCGCGATGTGCCGCAGGGAAATCGCTATGACAACCGGTTTCAGGCGCGTCCCGCCGACTATCTGCGTCGCGCCGTCAGGCTTGATGACAGGCCTGTCCGCGCCTTTGCCTATGTCACGGCGCTGGGGCTTTACGAATTCTCGATCAACGGAAGCCGGGTCGGCGACCATGTCATGGCGCCCGGCTGGACCGACTACCATACCCGCGTCGAATATCAGACGTTTGATGTGACCGAGATGTTCTGCGCCGGCGAGAATGTCATCGGTGCAATCCTCGGAGAGGGCTGGTATTCCGGACGGATCGGCCACAATCAGCGTCGTGCGGGCAACCATTACGGCGGTCGTCCGGCATTCAAATGCCAGATCCATCTCGAATATCAAGACGGTCGCCTTGAACGCATCGTCAGCGACGGCGACTGGCAGACGACGCAGGGGCCGATCCTCTACAGTGACTTTCTGGCAGGCGAAGCCTTTGATGCGCGGCTGGAAATTGATGGCTGGGATCAGGCCGGTTTCGACACCTCGGCATGGCAGCCGGTCGAGGCTTTCGTTCCCGAGCCCGGTGCGCCGGTGCTCGATGCCCAGCGGGTGCAGCCCGCCCGCGAGATTGCCCGTTTCGAAGGGCGCTTTCTGCACGAAAAGGGCGGCATACGAATCTATGACTTTTCGCAGAACCTTGCAGGCTATGCCGAGCTGAAGGTGAAGGCCCCGGCGGGCACCGTCTTCAGGCTGCGGTTTGCCGAGCGCCTGCAAGATGACGGTGCGCTCTACCTCGACAACATGCGCTATGCGGTCAATGAGGATATCTACATCGCCAAGGGGGAGGGTGAAGAGGTGTTCAAGCCGCGCTTTACCTTCCGTGGCTTTCAGTATGCAGGGCTTACGGTTGAAGGCGAGGTCAGCGATGCGCCGCAGATCACGGCAATTGCGATCCAGACGGATACGCCCTGCCGGGGAATGATCGAAACCGGCAGCCCGCTGGTCAATCAGCTTTTGTCGAATATCGTCTGGGGCCAGCGCGGCAATTTCCTCTCCGTGCCGACTGATTGCCCGCAGCGCGACGAACGCTATGGCTGGTCGGCGGATGCGCAGGTGTTCTGGCGCACGGCCGGCTACAACATGGATGTAGAGGCGTTTCTGACCAAGTGGATGGAGGATCTTGCCGACGGGCAGTCGGCGGAAGGTGCTTTTCCCGACGTCGCACCGACCAAGCCGCTCAACCCCTATCGTCTGACCCCGCAGCCCGGCGCGCCCGGCTGGGGCGATGGTCCGATCATCATGGCCTGGCATCACTTCATGCGCTATGGCGACCGGGCGCTGTTGCTCAGAACCTATGACCGGCTGGTGGCGTGGATGGATTATATCGAGGCCGCAAACCCTGATGGCCTGCGCGTCAACCGTAACAATAATAATTATGGTGACTGGCTGAACGTCGGCCCGAAAACCGACCCTTTCCTTGTTGCCACGGCCTATTGGGTGCACCTCGCCGACCTGATGGACAAGATCGCCGCGACCTCCGGCCGGGATTCCACGCGCTGGCAATCATTGGGGCGAAAGCTCCGAAAGGCCTTTGTTGCAGCCTACTGGCGTGATGGAAAGCTGGTCTCCGATACCCAGACAGCCTATCTTCTGGCGCTCGATTTCGCGATCCTGCCGGAGGCAGAGCGAAAGCAGGCGGCGGCACGGCTGGAAGCGCTGTTCGACGACGCTGGCTGGCATTTGCAGACCGGGTTTCTCGGTGTTCGCCATGTTTGCCCTGTGGTGGCCGATCATATCAGTCCGGCCCACGCGGTGGGCCTTCTTCTAAAGGAAACCTATCCTTCCTGGGGCTTTTCGATCCGTCATGGCGCGACCACGATCTGGGAGCGTTGGGACGGGTGGACGCCCGATGGTGGCTTTCAGAGCCCGAACATGAACTCGTTCAACCACTATGCCTATGGTGCCGTCGGCGAGTGGATCTGGTCGCGCCTTGCCGGCATCGACTGGAACGAGGCCGATCCCGGCTATCGTTCTGTTCTGGCCCGTCCGATTTTCGATCGCCGAATCGGGCATGTTGCTGCAACCTACGAGGCCCGCACGGGGATGGTGGAAAGCCGTTGGCGGATAGAGGGCGACAACGGTGAATGGCAGCTTGTGTTGCCGCCTTCGGTGACGGCCGATGTTGTGCTTCCAGACGGGCTCAGCGATATCGTTGTCGATGGTGCGCCGGTTGTTGCGCGCCGAAGCCGGCTGCAAACCGGATCGCATGTTTTCCGGTTCAGGCTTTCGGCCTGAACCCGTGACGTGGCGTGCCTCCGACTGTGGGCTACGGTGACAAGGACTTCTCGGCACCCCCGTGATGTGCACGTATCTCAAGGTTGGCAGGTTTTTGCCTTGCAATCTGTCTGTAGCTATGTTGTATTTTTAAAAATGGAATGCCGTTTCAGAAAAAATGGTGCGCATTTTTAATGTGTATCTTCCTGAAGCACGTTTCTCTGGCCGGGGCCTGCGTGGAGGACGCAGATCGGTCGGTTGACGAGGCGGGGCATACGGCTTCGTTTTAAGAGGGAGGATTTTCTGAAATCAAGGAGCGGGCCTTGGCGGGTCTGTTCGCGTATTGGGCTTTTCGGTGTTCGTATTGGGCGAATTCTGATGGCTGTGAGACGTATATATCTGATTTCAAAAGAGTTTTTGTGGCGCGCAATATTTCATTGAATGTGAGCGCCGGTGCCGACTGACAATATATCGCAACGGTCCGGAGCCTTTCCGGACTGCAGACTGAAAAGCCATGAAAAGGAGGAGTTTATGGCCGTTTCACGTAGAAAATTCCTGACCACCACGGGCGGATTGGCGCTCGCCGCCGGTCTTCCGGCAATGCCTGCATTGGCCCAGGATCGCAGTATCCGCCACTTCTGGTGGGGTAATCCGGAGCGCGACAAACGCACCTTCGAAGTGATCGAGATCTTCGACAAGAACCATCCCGGCATCTCGGTTTCCGGCGAAACCATCGGCTGGGGCGACTACTGGACCAAGATGGCAACCCAGACCGCCGGCCGCAACATGGCCGATCTGGTGCAGATGGACTATCGCTTCCTGTTTGAATATGTCCGTCGCGGCGCGCTGCAGGAACTCGACCCCTTCATCGGCAACGGGCTCGATCTTTCCAATTTCGACAAGGGGCCGCTGCAGGGCGGTATGGTCGACGGCAAGCTCTACGCCCTAAACATTGGCTCCAACAGCCAGGTCTTTGTTTATAACGAGGCCATCTTTGAGGAAGCCGGCGTAGCCGACACGGATGTGATCAACTGGACCTGGGACCAGTTTGCCGACGTCTGCAAGACCATCACTGAGGCAACCGGCGGCAAGGTCAAGGGCTCCGACGATTGCTCGGTGGTTCTCGAAGTCTGCGAAGTCTGGATTCGCCAGAACGGCAGCAGCTTCTTCGGTCCGGATGGCGATGTGACCGTTACGCCGGATATCATTGCCGACTACTGGCAGTTCTGGCGCGACCTGAGGGCCGAGGGCGCTTTGCGCTCCGCCGACAAGTCGCTCGATGCCAACCTGCCGATGTCGGACGTCGGCATCGTTTCGGGCGACACAGCGATATCCAACTTCTGGTCGAACCAGATCGTCGGCGTTCAGGCGCTGATGCAGGATCCGGTCGGCGCCGCCATGGTGCCGCACAAGGAAGGCGGCGACCCGGGCCAGTTCATCAAGCCTTCGATGTTCATGAGCCTGACACGCGACAGCGAGGATCCTGAAGCCGCGATCATGTACATGAACGACTGGATCAACAATCCGGAAGCGACCAAGGTCCTCGGCCTGGAGCGCGGCATTCCCGCCAACCCCGATGTCCGTGCAGCGCTGGCGCCCGATTTCACGCCCGCCGAAAGGGTCTCTGTGGATTACTTCAACGCGATCCAGGACAAGGTCGGCACGTTGCCGCCGCCCGAACCCAAGGGCGCCGGTGAAGTGCGTGATGCGTTCATCCGTGCCGCCACGAATGTTGTGCTTGGCGACATCGAGCCGCAGCAGGCAGCGGAGGTGTTCGTCGACGACGCCCAGGCGATCATCGATCGCGCCCGCTGACAAGCGATCACAGACCGGTCCCCGCTTTCGTCCGGGGACCGGAATCCCGTTTGAAAGAGTGGTTCGATGAAGAATACGAAAGCGCGCAACGCTTCCGGATACATGTTCCTGACGCCGTGGCTGCTCGGGTTTTTCCTGCTTGCCATCGGTCCGATCCTGGTGTCGCTGTACCTGTCATTCACGCGCTATGACATGGTCGGCGATCCGCGCTGGACCGGTTTCGATAACTATATCTACATGTTCACCCGCGACCGGCGGTTCTGGAAAACGCTGGAAGTCACCTTCCACTATGTCTTGTTTGCCGTGCCGCTCAGGTTGATCATGGCGCTGAGCGTCGCCATGCTGCTCGACAAGGGCTTGCGGACGATCGGGCTCTATCGGGCGATCTTCTACCTGCCGTCGCTGCTCGGCGCCTCGATCGCGATCGCGATCCTGTGGCGGCAGCTGTTCTCGATTGACGGCGTGGTCAACCAGGTCCTGGCCGTCGTCGGCATTCAGGGCGTGGGCTGGATCACCAATCCCTCGACCTCGATCTACACGCTGATTATTCTGGCGATCTGGCAGTTCGGTGCGCCGATGCTGATCTTTCTTGCAGGCCTTCGCGGCATACCGCGTGATCTCTACGAGGCGGCGGATATCGATGGGACATCGCGGTTCAGGAAATTTTACGCCATCACCCTGCCGATGCTCGCCCCGGTCGTGTTCTTCAATCTGGTGCTGCAGATTATCGAGGCGTTCAAGATCTTCTCGCCCGCCTTCATCATTTCAAACGGCACGGGCGGTCCGGCCGACAGCCTGCTGGTTTACACCGTCTATCTCTTCAACGAGGCCTTCAAGTTCTTCCGCATGGGCTATGCCTCCGCGCTGGCCTGGGTGTTGCTGCTGATCATCGGATTGTTCACGGCGCTTGCCTTCGCGACCTCGAAATATTGGGTGCATTATGAAAATGAACGCGACTGAGGCCGCGCTGGCCGAGAAGGAGCTTGATGAGGCCGCACGGGTCGCCCATGAATATCGGCTTGCAAAGAACAAGCGGGAGAGGCGTGCGCGGCTGTTCAAGCACATCTTCCTGATCTTCTTCTCCTTCATCATGCTTTATCCGCTGCTGTGGCTGCTGGCGTCCTCGCTGAAGCCGGAAAACGAGATTTTCGGCAGTCTCGGTCTCTGGCCGTCGACCTTCAACTGGAGCAACTACTCCGAAGGTTGGGAAGCGCTGCCCGTTTCCTTTACGATCTTCTATCGCAACTCGACGATCGTCACGGTTCTGTGCGTGCTCGGCAATCTGTTTTCCTGCTCGTTTGCGGCCTATGCCTTTGCGCGGCTGGAATTTACCGGAAAACGGCTTTTCTTCGGGCTGATGATGATGACGCTGATGATCCCCTATCACGTCGTCCTGATCCCGCAATATGTGATGTTCCTGAAACTGGGCTGGGTCGATACCTATCTGCCGCTGATCGTGCCGCGTTTTCTAGCGTCCGACGGGTTCTTCATCTTTCTGATGGTGCAGTTCTTCCGCCAGATCCCGCGTGAGCTTGACGAGGCGGCGCAGATCGACGGTTGCTCCAGCTTCAAGATCTACTGGGCGGTGATCCTGCCGCTGTCGCTGCCGGCGCTTGCGACATCGGCAATTTTCTCGATGATCTGGGTCTGGGAGGACTTCCTGGCGCCGCTGATCTATCTGAACGACATCCAGAACTACACCGTGCCGCTGGCGCTCAGACTGTTTATCGCGCAGGAGGGTGAATCCGCCTTCGGACAGATGTTCGCAATGTCGGTGCTGTCGCTGGTGCCGGTGGTGATCTTCTTCGTCGCTTTCCAGAAACTCATCGTTCGCGGCATCGCGACATCCGGCATGAAATAAGTAGGAGCTGAAAAATGGCTGAACTCAAACTCAGAAAAGTCGGCAAATCCTACGGTACGCTGTCGGTGATGCACGACCTCAATCTTGAAATCCACGATGGTGAATTTTTGGTTCTCGTCGGCCCGTCGGGCTGCGGAAAATCGACGCTTTTGCGCATGATCGCCGGTCTGGAGGAAATCACCGACGGAACGATCGCGATCAACGGCAGGGTGGTGAACGACCTGCCCGCTTCCAAGCGCGAGCTTTCCATGGTGTTCCAGTCCTACGCGCTCTATCCGCATATGACTGTACGCAAGAACCTCGCCTTCGGGCTGCAGAACCTGAAAATGGACCGTGCCGAGATCGAACGGCGGGTGGATGAGGCGGCGCGGATCCTGCAGATCGAGCCGCTGCTGCATCGCAAGCCCCGTCAGCTTTCCGGCGGCCAGAAACAGCGTGTCGCCATCGGCCGCTCGATCGTGCGCGAGCCGCAGCTTTTCCTGTTCGATGAACCGCTTTCGAACCTTGATGCCGAACTGCGCGTCCAGATGCGGGTGGAACTTGCGAGCCTTTACGAGCGCCTGAAGACCACGATGATCTATGTGACCCATGACCAGGTTGAAGCGATGACACTCGCGACCCGGATTGTGGTGCTGCGCGCCGGGCGCATCGAACAGGTGGGAACGCCGGAAGAGCTTTACACAAAGCCCGCAAATTTGTTCGTCGCCGGCTTCATCGGGTCGCCGAAGATCAACATGTTCGATGCGACGGTTACGGGGACAGGGGCGGATCGAAAGCTCAATCTGGGTGATTTTGGCACCTATCCGCTGCCACCGGAACTGGCCGAGGGCCATGAGCGCATGACGGTTTGTGTCCGTCCAGAAGCGATCAAGCTGGATTCCGGCTCGGTGCAGGCCGAGGGACGGGTCCGTCTTGTCGAATATCTCGGCAGCGAGACCATCGTTCATGTCGATCTTCCGTCCGGTACACCGCTGATTTTTCAGACACACCAGATGGAAAAGCATCGTGTCGGGGAGGTGGTTCGGGTCGGATATGATCCCGCCGATCAGCATCTTTTCGATGCAGACGGCCAGCGGCTGATGCTCGGTGAAACGCTTGTTGCCTGAGTGTAGGGGGGCTGCCTGACCTGCGGGCCGCCGCTACTAAAGACCCGGACACTCTGTTCTGATTTCGGGCATGAGGGCGGCGGCGGTTATGCTCTGTCTTTCCTCGGAGGGCCGAGGCGTTTTTTCGCTTCGCCGCCCGAAAGGCTAGGCGAGGCGGTAAGTAGGTACTAGAAGGTGCTGCGGCCTTTGTGAGGCAGCGCATTACCTTTGAAGGCGAGGGCCGGTTTGCGGCTTATGCGACAGGTGGAGCATTTGGATGAAAGATAGAGGGCCGAAAACGGAGAATGTGGCCGCCGTCCTCAAGGTATTTGCTGTTCTGGAGACGCTGGCGGACAGCCGTAGTGCTGCCCTTGCCGATATTGCCCATTGCGCCATGACCTCAAAAAGCACAACGCACCGTTTGCTGCATACCATGATGGAGCTTGGCTATGTGGCGCAGGATGAGGAAAGCGAACGCTATGAGCTGACACCACGCCTCTTCAGTCTGGCGGCGCAGACCATGAAGAGCCAGGCCGATATCCTGCGCGTTGCCGACAAGGCCATGGGGAGGCTGTCACGGGCCACGGGAGAATCGATCAATCTCGGTATTCTCGACGGACGCGAACAGCGTGTGGTCTACATCCACCAGTATGATTCCACCTACAGCCTGTCGATGAACTCCACGCTCGGTAAACGCAATCCGCTTCACTCCACCTCGCTCGGCAAGGCGCTTCTGGCGTTTCGTGATGATGAGGAGATCGAGGAGCGGCTTGCGGCGATGGAGATGGAAGTCACCACCCCCAAAACCGTAACCGACAAGGCGGTTCTGCGCGAGCAACTGCGCGAGGTGCGCACGCTGGGCTATTCGGAAGAAATCGAGGAAAGTGAGGCCGGTGTGCGCTGCATCGCCGCGCCGGTGCTCAACCATGTCGGCAAGTCGATCGCCGCGATCAGCATTGCCTTTCCGCTGTTTCGTTTCGATGTTGCCCGCAAGGACGAATATGTTGCGCTGCTGAAATCGGCAACGCTCGATGTCTCGCAGGCGCTCGGCTATTATGTCGCGTGAACGGCGCGAGGCTTTCTGCTCTCACAGATACTGCCGAAGATATTCGCTGAGGCAAAACATCGCCATCGCCTGTCCGTAGGGCATGGAGGTGAGCTTGATCTGCCGGTAGTGGTCGAGGTCCTGTCCCAGGGCGGTTCCGAAGGAGACATTCAGCAGTTCGCCATCGGCACTGATATTGTCGACCACGCCTTTGACCGCCCGCTCGGCAGTTTCGAGATACTCCGGCCCAATCAGTCGCATCCGCGCACCCTTCAGAAGGCCGTAGGCGAAGCCTGCGGCGGCCGAACTCTCCTCATAGCTGTCCGGATCGTCGATCAGTGTATGCCAGAGTCCGGATGCGGCCTGCGTTTCTTTCAGCGTACGCGCCTGCCTGCGGAAGGTTGCGGCAAGGTGCCGTGCGACCGGGTCGCTTTCGGAAAGTTTCAGCAGGTCGATGAATTCGGGAATGGCAATCGTGACCCAACTATTGCCGCGCGCCCAGAGCGCCTTGGCAAAACAGTGGTTCCCGTCAAAGGTCCAGCCATGATACCAGAGCCCGGTCTTGCTGTCGGCAAGATACTGGGTGTGGATCAGGAACTGATATTTCGCCTCTTCGATATAGTCTGGCCGGTTGAGCACGAGGCCGATCTTGGCGAGCGGCAGCACGGTCATCATCAGCGTATCGTCCCACATCTGCTGATGGTTCACCGAATTGTAGACGATATGCTGAATGCCGCCTTCTTCGGTGCGCGGCATGTCATGCATGACCCACTCGGCCCAGCTTTCCAGATAGGGTTTCCAAACCGGGTTTTTCGTTTCCTCGTAGAGGTGGGCGAGCGTCAGGAACGGCGCGACTGTATTGACATTGCGGGTTGGCGGGCCTTCTGCGAGGCGCTCGGAAAACCAGCGGGTGATAATGTCCAGCGCCAGTGCGCTTCCGGTCATCTCATGGTATTTCAACAGCCCGTAGAGCCCGATGCCGTGGGTCCATTCCCAGCCGGCCCAGCCCTTGGTGTCGATCACCCGGCCATCTTCCAGACGGAGCAGAAATTCTCCGGTCTCATCTTCGATGTTGACCAGATTGTTCGCAAGTTTTTCGATCAGTGCGCAGACTGCGTCCCGTTCGATAAAATGCGCCTTTTGCGCCAGAAGCGGATCTATCGCCATTTGGTTCCCCCAGCCCGTGTTTGCCTTGTGCGGTGATTCACAGACCACAATTGCCTTTGCGCGGCAAGCGTCGACACGCACTGGGCGCTCGCATGGCCGCTGCTCCTGCAAGCGTTCACACGGATGTAGAAGCGTTTCAGGGACAGCCTGCAGCGCTCTATCGTTCGTCGCCGAAATATTGCTGGGCGAGGTCCTGCAGGTAGCCATTCTCCTGAAGGGCGAGCAGGCGAACGGTCACCGGATAGATCAATGTATCCTGGCCGTAGGGAAGGGCGAATCCTAATTTTTCGGGCGCGAACAGCCTGCCAACCACATCGACACCGAGCCCCGGGTTCTGGGCCTTGAAATATTCTAGGATCGGCGCATCGGCGACCAGTGCGTCGACTTCGGCGTTGGCCAAGCCGTCGACCGCGCTGTCCATGTTCTTGTAGGTCACGAAATCAAAACCTTCGCGCCGGGCCAGATTTTGGGCGGTGGAGCCTTGAAACACGCCTATTGTGCGACCGGGAAGGTCGTCCGGACCGGTCACGCTGCCGGAGATTGCGATGTTGGTCATGACGCTGGTCACCGATGAGGTGACATAGGCGACGACAGCAATGCCGATGATCAGCCAGAAAGCGGCAAAGACTCGCCCCAGCCAGCCGAAGAGTTTGGTCCGGCTCGGAAGAGAGCCCTTTGTCACCACCAGCATCACCGCATAGAAGCTTTCAGCCACGCCATCGCGCCAGCGTCTGGGAAAATTCTTGTCGAAATGACGGTCGAAGAAGGTGAGCCCAACCGTGCCCAGAACGATGAAGACGAGCAGCCAAGCGTAATAGCGAAGGAAACCGGCTTCGGCGAGACCGGTCCAGATGTTTGCGAGCGAAGACGACGCCCGGTCGTCGACCATGACCCTGAGCCCTGAATCGAACCAGGGCTGGGTGAAATCGACAACTTCAGCGCGATCCTCGGTAATGGAGATGGCACCGACCGCGACATCGAGCTCATTCGCCCGGACGGCTGCCAGAAGATCGGCGACAGTTTCGAATTCCACATAAGTGGGAGCGACATTGAGACCGACCTCGATTTCCTTCCAGAGTTCGGTGGCCATGCCGCCAAAATTGCCTTCACTGTCGCGGGTCACGAATGGTGGCAGGATGCGGAAGCCGACCCGGATTTCGCGTGGCGTCTCGCTGTCTTGCGCCCAGACGGCTGTTGCGCCCAGAGCGGTGAAAACCATTGAGAGGAAGAGACTGACCAGAAGCGTTTGTCTCACCCGCGATAATCGTGTTTTCGCTGCGTTGGTCATTGGCTATGCGTTCCTTTCAATCATCCCAGTGGCAGCGGAAAAGTCGCTTAGCCAGTAAAGTTCAAGAGCAGAAATGCGATAAATATCAGAAAGTGCACTGCGCCCTGGAGTAGATTGGTACGACCGCTGGAAAAAGTCACAATGCTGACGGCAAGCATGAGGATTAGCAGCAGGGTTTCGGTTGGTCCGAGCCCCAGTTCCAGGTCAAGGCCGAGCACGCTCGAGATCACCAGCATGATCGGGACGGTCAGGCCGATGGTCGCAAGCACGGACCCGAGGAAGATGTTCACCGAGGACTGCAGGCGTTTGCCGAGCGCCGCGCGTACCCCGCCGATGCCTTCAGGCGTTGTCACGAGAACGGCCATCAGTATTCCACCGAGCGCGGCGGGCGCTGCGAGTGTCTCGATGACATAGTCGACCGGTTTGGCGAAATGTTCGACAAGAAACACCACCGGTATGATGTAGCACAACAGCATGACAACATGAAAAAGAAGCGGGTAGCCTGCGGTTTCGTGCTGGACCTGTTGGTCTCCGTCCTCAACCGGTTGAGCGAAATAGCCGCGGTGCCGGCCCGTCTGGATCATCAGGAAAATGAGATAGAGTCCGGCCGACATGGAGCCCACCATGATTTTCTGAAGGGCCGTCAGGGTCGGGCCCTGTGTGGATTGGGTAACGTCCGGCAGGATCAGACTGAACACGGCCATCGGAATGATGACGCTCAGATAGGCACTCGCGCCCTGAAGGTTGAATGTGAGTTCGCGATGCCGGAGCGCGCCGAGCAGCAGCGATATGCCCAGCATGCCCCCCATGATGATCATGACCACAGAAAACAGCGTGTCGCGCACGAGGGCCGGGTTGTTTTCCCCGTGCAGCATGACCGCCGTGATGCTCATGACCTCGATTCCGGTGATGGAGAGCGTCAGCACCAGCGTTCCAAACGGTTCTCCCAAGCGTACCGAAAGGGCTTCGGCGTGACGGACGACGCCGATGGCAGCTGCCAGAATCACGATGAACAGCCAAGCCATGACAGCCACAAGCTTCGTCCGGTTTTGAAGATTGCCCATCAGCACATCATCAAACTGCATCACGATCAGGCTTGTCAGCAGAGCTATGCCGAGGATCCACTCGCTCTTCGCGATCTGGCGAAGAGAAGGGTAGCGCGCGGATTTGGATATGTGCTGTCGCGAAGTGTTCAAGCCGCGCCTCCCCAAGTTTGAAGCCTATCATGCTATACTGGCATGCTGCGGCATAGTCGTTTCTGAAGCGATCAATATTCCTTTTCGTAGAATATACCGCCGCTAGCCTCGCCGCGAGAGCCGGCCGAGCCCTTGACGATGAAATTGCGCCCGATATCGATGTTGACGCTGGCCCTGGTGCCGGTGTCACGACTTTGCTCGACCTCAACATAGGTATTGCTGTTCAGGTATTTCCCGACGCTGACAGCCGTATTGCCGGCCGAGATCGGTAGAGACGTCAAGATTGTCGATGCCTAGTACATCGCGAATCGATCCGAACAGCGACTGATCCGTGCCGCCGGTCATCTGAATTACGGCATCGGCAAGCTGGGCAATCTGCAACGCCGATAGTCCGGAAGACGACTGGTTGAAGAGCAGTTGCGCCAGGATCTCGTCATCCGGCAGCGCGGGCGTGGAGCTGAGGCTTACTTGCGGGTCGGTTGCAACGCCCTGAAGCGAGATTGTGATAGCTGTCGAACCAGCCGTCGTTCGGGCTTGCAGGTCGATGAGCGGAACCAGTGCACCGCCGAAGGTGATCCGGCCGCGGTCGAAATCGAACCGTCGGCTGAGGATGGACAAGCGACCTCGGATGAGGTCGAAACCGCCGGTGATGATCGGGTTTGCGGTCGTGCCGGCGACACGAATAGAGCCGCCAAGTTCAGCGTCCACACCGCGCCCCCTGACAAAGATCGCATTGGGCGCCGAAACGGTGATGTCGAGGTTCACAGATGATCGTGCATCGGTCGTTTGTTGCGGGGCCAGCGCTGCGGCCTGTCGTTTCACGGCAGGCGAAGCGTTTTCATGGACAATATTGATTTCCGATATCGACGCCGGCAGACGGTCTGGAATGACGATGGCCGTTCTGGCCAGGTTGATCTGACCTGAAACCGTTGGCTGACCGAGCAGAGGGCCATTAAGCGAGATATTGCCATTGGCCGTAGTTGTCAGCAGCTGTCCGTCATTGATCACTGCATTTTCGGTGTCAAGCCGCAGGGAAGACTGAAAATCCCCTGTAAGGGCAACGCTGCCACTGATTTTCAGCGTGCCGCCGGCGGCAAGCCGTCCGGTGATGTCTTCCACGACCATGCGGTCGCCGGAAAGCGTGACGCGGCCGCGTATGTCGTTGATCCGTAAATTGCGCCTCAGATCGGTCACGGAACTGATGTTGACATCCATGCCGCCCGAATAGGACGGTGCCTGCACGCTTCCGCCGATGCTCATGTTCACGTCGGCGTTGCCGGCAACCGCAAAACCGGCATTGCCCGCAGCGATAGACGCAAGCGCCAGCGGCAGACGACCGTTGACGGAGATGTCGAGCGGCATGTTTCCAGTGAGGCCCACGGAGCCGTTGGCGCGTGCCGTCAGCCCCTGCGCATTGGTGATCGTGGTGTCCGTGGTGACGCGGTCGTTCTGGTAGCGACCGCTGGTCGACAGGGTGAAGGGCTGGCTGCCGATCGCGGCGCTTTGTGCCAGATTGGCATTGTTCCATCTGATGTCGTAATTGGCCGTCGGACTGGAAAGCGCGCCGCTGGCCGTCACTGTGCCGGAAATCGTGCCCTGTGCGCCGATGCCCGGTACGAACTGGTTGGCAATCGATGCGCTAACGCCTGCGATATTGACGCTGAGATCCATGCGATCGCCGACGCTTCCACTGGCGCTGATCGTTCCGCCGCCAATGCCTATGCTGAAATTCTGAATATTGGCCGTGCCGTCCGCGATCGTGATCCTGGCCGGCTCGGCAAGCTTCAGAGCCAGCGACATCGGTGATCCTTCGAGCTTCAGAAGCTCGATTTCCATCGCGTCCGAGCGGGTCACCCTGGCTTCAGCGCTCACCGGCTGTCCATCATGACTGGCGGAGAGGTCGAAGGTCGTCGTGGTTCCCGCGTTGCGCGCCGAAAGTGCGATGTCGCTTATGCGCTGTCCGCTTGCGGTGACCGAGCCGACCGTGATCTTGCCGTTTGCCTTCAGTTCCGAAAGGTCGGAAACAGTCAGGGCGGCGTCGATATCCTGTGCCGTGACCGTCGCGAAAGAAAGGCTGTCGCCCTTGGCGTCAAGCGAAAGGCCGATCTTGTCGTTAGCATTGTCAAGCGCGATGCGCCCGGAAATGCCGCCGGCCGCCTCTTGTCCGGCAAGTCCGGCGAGAAGCTTAAGGTTGGGAAAGTCGAAACTGATACCGCCGGCCGGAAGAAAGCTCTCATTGAGCGTCAGACTGCCGGAAAGCTTATTCTCGCCGACAGCGCCGTCAATGCCGGCGATTTCAATCGTGCCGTCTGAAGAGGTAATCTCGGCGGCAAGCGAAAGCGGTGCGCCGGCATAGGAGCCTTTGGCTGAAACCGTGCCGGTGGGGGCTGCCGGGTCGGCCTTGCCTTGGATCGAAAGCGAAAAGTCCTTGAGGGTTTCGCCGGAGATGACGAGATTATCCGCTGTTGCGGTTGCATCGATATCGGGTGCGGAAAGGGCGCCGGTGAGCGAAGCGGAAATTTTCGCAGCGCCGCCGACCTGTGGCGCAAGCGCGCCAAGCTCGGACAAGGCTGCCTTCAGTGAGGCCTCAATTGTATCGCCAGCCAGAGAAACGTCTCCGGTCGCATTGACGAGACTGTTCTCGATCTGAAGGTCCGAAAGCCTGTAGCTGGCGTCTGCGAGATCCGCCGAAAAACCGGTCTCGATCCGGGTCATGCCATTGATCATGCCGGCGGCCGGGGCCGGAAGCGCATCGGCCAGCACGAAGACACGGGCAGAGCCCGAGGCCTTCTGTGCATCCATGTCATAGGATGCGGATACCGTGCCGCCGATACTGCCGCTTTCAAGTTCGGCAGAATCGATTTTGATGTCGGACCCGGAAAGCGTAATCGGAGCAGAAAGAGAAATCGGCGCCTTGACGAGCTGGTTCAGGTTTTCGTTTTCGAAAGTGATGCCTTCGACCGTCAGTGCGGTGTCGAGAGTGCCGCGGCGGGTCTGAAGATCGAGGTCCGTTCCGCTCGCCACCAGGGCTATGCCGCTGACGCTGACTTGCGGCATCGACAGCCGGTCAAGCGTCACGGATGTCTGAAGATCGGCATTGTCGGCAGCCCCCGTCAGGGCGAGAGACGCATTTTCGATTGCAAGGTCGAGCGTTTCTTCGCCCATCGGCCATGAGAATGGCACAGGCCCATCGACGCCGTTCAATGTTGCCTTCAGGTCGTTGTTGCCTTTCGGGTCGTAGGCGCCGGAAGCGGCAAGGGCGAAGCTGCCGGTCGTGACATTGCCTTTCGATATCGCGATCCGGCCCGATGGCGACAGCGTCACTGCGATATCGAGCGCCGTTGTACCCTCGACGAGGCCCGCAAAGGCTTCCGGCGTCAGCGGCGCGAACTGTCCGCTGCCTGTGACCGTGATCATCCGCGCGCCCGCATTGTCGAGCCGGTGGTGGATGTCGATCGTCCCCAGGGCCGTGCCGGAGAGTTCTGCCGTCACCTTGCCCTGCCAGTCTGAGAGCGGCCCGTCCCCGTCAAGCGCGATGTTGAGTGCCGGAGCGCCAGGCAGTTGCATCAGCGTAGCGACGAGGCCGCCCTGCGGCTCGTTGATCTCCGCTTCCAGATCAAGACGGTTGTCGGCGGGCGCATATTCGACATCGGCCTTCACATAGGTTTCCGGACGGCCGCGATGACGGGCATCGAGCGATGCGGAAATCGTTTTGGTGAGCGCGGTGACGCTACCGGCGGCGGAAAGCGGATAATCTTCACCAAAAACCGGCGCGGCGATATCGATTTGCGGGAAATCGAACCGGTCGATCTTGATGCCGACTGGAAGTGAAAAACCGCCGCCTTCAGCTTTTTCCTTGGGCGCGCCGTCTGCGGCAGCTGGCAGACGGTCAAGCACGACAGACTGAGCAGAAAGGCTTTCGGCGACGAAACGCCTGCTGAAAAGAGCAAGCGGCGACCAGTCCAGGGTGACATCCTCGACCGCGACATAGGGGCCGTTGATATCGGAGACAGAGACGGATTCGATGGTAAAGTGACCCGTCAGTGGTGCACTGACCCGGCCGACATGAACCGCAAAATCAGGCGAAGCGATCCGCTTGGTGATCTGCTGCACGGCGAAATTGGCGCCAAATCCGGTAAAGCCCACGAGTATGACGGCGGTCAGCACAATCAGGATCACGCCGGCCAGAAGCCCCGCAATCACTTTGGTCAGAATTCGAAGCGTAGCCGTCAATGTTCTCATTTCCTGGCGCAATCCCTGATTTATGCCCATTGGTTAACTGGGGCAGTCTATACGCTATGGAAGGGGTGATTACAGCGTCAATTAAGGCCGGTCGACCGCACTTTTTTCGGCATCCCGTCGAGCCGGCGGATCAGAACGTCTGTCCGATCCCGGCATATATGCCGAATTTGTCGCCACCCGGATAGCGGTCGAGCGGTAGAGCAACATCGAGCCTGATCGGGCCGAAGCCGGTCAGATAACGCACTCCGAGGCCGGCGCCGGCGCGGATATCGCTGAAATCCGGGAAATTGTCCGCCGAAACATCGGCAGCATCGATAAAGGGCACGATCTGAATGTTCTCAGTCAAGCCGATGCGCGCTTCAAGCGTGGCTTCGACATAGGAGCGACCGCCCGTCTCGTCGCCCTTTGCATTGCGTGGCGAGATCGACTTGTAGGCGTAGCCGCGCACACTGCCGCCGCCGCCGGCATAGAAACGCTGATTGGCCGGGATGTCTTTAAGACCGTTGCCACCGACAATCGTGCCTGCGCCGACCCTTGCAGCAAGCGTAAGGCGGTCATCCTCGCCCGCCGAAAGATAGGTCGAGCCGATCGCGTCAAATGACGAATAGATCGTGCCGTTGAGAAAATCATAGGCCGGTTCGGCGGTGGTCACGAGGTAGATTCCCTCGGTTGGGTTGAGCGCATCGTTGCGGGTGTCGCGATCAAAGCCGACGGGTATCGAAAAAGTCAGGTAATCCTCGGTGCCGAACGCATCTTCAATATTGGAATATTCGGTCGTCGAGCCAACGGTAATCGTGTTGTACTCGTTCTGCTCGTAGCTGTAAGTGATACTGCCGGCAACGGTTTTGGCGTTGTAGGGATCGGGGTTTTCTGTTCCGGCAAGCAGGCTTGCTGTGAACATCCCGGAGGGGTGGAACAGGCCAGGCTTGGTGAAGGTGAGCCCGCCGGCGTAGTCGAGCGAATCGAGTGAGTCGCTCGCGCCGATGCGTGATACGCCCGCTTCAAGCCGAAGCCCCTCCGCCTTGCCAAACAGGTTCCGGTGGCCCCAATAGCCCTCCAGGCCGAGGCCATCGATCGAGGAAACTGTCGCGCCAAAGCCGAAATAGCGGAACTTGCCGTCCTTGACGGTGATCGTCGTCGGGAGTTGACCGTTGTCGTCAAGCGCACCACCGGTATTGATCACGACCGAATCGAAGGTTTTCAGCGTACGCAGCCGGTTGGCGGCATCCGAAAGCTCTTTCGGAGAATATGTTTCACCGGCTTTCAGCCGCGAATAACGACGTATGAAATCGGGGTCGACAGCTTCCGAGCCCTTGATGGCAATCGGCCCGAGATCGGCCTTCGGCCCTGCCTCGGCGTCGATCATCACATCAATGGTTGAATTGTTATGGTTTGCGATCACTTCACGCTTGGTGATCTTCGCGAACGGGTGCCCATCACCTTTCAGCTTCGCTACGATATCATTGGCTGCCGAGAGGATGATCGTTGAATAGGCCTGCTTTCCGGCGACAAGCTCGGCCTTTGCCGGGTTGAAATTCGGCGGTGCGCCCCGGATATCGATTTTCGCGAAGGAAAATTGCGGTCCGGCCTCGATCGTGACGGTGACCGGTACGGGATTGACCCGGTCGAAGTTCGGCAGGCCGACGATATCTTCGATCGACTGCCCCTCTATGCTGATGTCGACGACGCCGCCATAATAGGCTTTTTCGAACAGTGAGCCAACCAGGATCTGCAGGTCGTCGCGGGCCTTGACGAGAAGGCCGAGGTCGCCATCGACAGGTTGCTTTTCATCGCTGACCAGTTGGGACCGATTGCGCAGGAACTTTGTCAGTTCGCTATCGCCGCCATCGACTGAAAATGTGACGTTGTAGCGCACGGGATCCTGGACGCTTTCCACGTCTTCTTGCTGTTCGCCCCACAAATGTACGCCGAAAAGACTGAATGCGCGTGCTTCGTCAACACCGGTGCAAAGTACTGCCAGCAAAGCAGGAGTAAGCAACAGACCTTTATTCAAAGAGGCCATGTCGCTGAACTGTCTCCGGATTGGACGGGTTTTCATGATTTGCTCAAACTATGCCGCTGATCCGCAATTAAGGTGGCGCGGCAACATATTAGCATGGATGCCAGGCGTGCATCCCGACAAAATCCGAAACCCCACAACAGCGTTAACCGAATCTTTCGGAAGCGCCGGTCTGTCGGGTCTTCGTTTTGTGTGCACTCACTTTGGACGAATGAGCTGGAACCCGGCGGCAGGAAATTGCTGCTGCCGGGTTCTGTAACTCAGCGGTTTACCGCGGGCAATTGTCGACATATTCGCGACCGTAGCGGTCGCGATAGTAGCATTTGCCTGGCTGGTTTTCGACAGCTCTGCCGACCAGCGCGCCGGCACCCGCGCCGATTGCGCCGCCGAGAAGCGCACCGCCGAGGCCGCCGCCGTCAATGGCGGTGCCGATCAATGCGCCGCTGCCAGCGCCGATAGCGGCACCTTCCTGCGTAGGCGTGCAGGCCGTGGCCGCAAGCGAAAATACACCGATCAAAAGTCCTGCGATTAGTTTATTCATGATTCCCTCATCACCGATTGGTAGCGCTGCGACCGGACGCTTCCCGGGGTCCCGTGCCTGCCGCCACTCGCCTTGCCGCGACCGTTTCTGCCGGTCGCTTACAAAAATACATATCTGAATAGCGCTGGTGCGGGAAGTAAAAAAGCGCCCCCGGTTGTGAGGCAGATGTTTCGAAGGCTTCAAAATTGCGCGCGCGGTCAGGGGGTTGTCCCCGCTCTCGCACCGTGTCGCTGGCGGCTTTGCAATAATGTCGATCAATTGACCTTGATCAAGTTTTGGCGTGAACGGTTGCGTGTAGAAGCAGTTTGGAATAATTCAAACAAAAGGGCCTATTGCCGCACCTGTCCGAATTTTGGCACTCTGCGGCTTGACGTTGCGCAAACTTCGTCAAATTCTAGCGCAAAACAACACGGCCTTGCGGTGGAGCACTTGAGCGATGGACTTCGAAGCATTTTTCAAAAGTGAACTTGCGGGACTGCACGATGAGGGCCGGTACCGTGTCTTCGCTGAACTGAAGCGGCATCGCGGTGAATTTCCCCGCGCCTCGCGTTTCAAGGATGGCACGGCTTCGCCTGTCACAGTCTGGTGCTCCAACGACTATCTCGGCATGGGGCAGTGTCCCACCGTGATCGCCGCCATGCAGGAGGCGATCGAGGCTTGCGGGGCAGGGGCCGGCGGCACCCGCAATATTTCCGGCACAAATTACTATCACGTCCAGCTTGAGGAAGAGCTCGCAGACCTGCATGACAAGGAAGCGGCGCTGATCTTTACCTCCGGTTATGTTTCCAACTGGGCAACGCTCGGCACACTCGGCCAGAAAATTCCCGGCCTCATCATTTTTTCCGATGCGCTCAACCACGCCTCGATGATCGAGGGGATCCGCCACGGCAAAAGCGCGCGGGTGATCTTCAAGCACAACGATCTCAATGATCTGGAATCGAAGCTGAAGGCGGCCGATCCGGATGCGCCGAAGCTGATCGCATTCGAATCGGTCTATTCGATGGATGGCGATATCGCACCGATCAGGGAAATCTGCGATCTCGCCGACAAATACGGTGCCATGACCTATCTGGACGAAGTCCATGCGGTCGGCATGTACGGTCCGCGCGGCGGCGGTGTAGCTGAGCGCGAGGGCCTGATGGATCGGCTGACGATTATCGAGGGGACGCTTGGCAAGGCTTTCGGCGTCATGGGCGGCTATATTGCCGGTTCCAGGGCGGTTGTCGATTTTGTGCGCTCGTTTGCCTCCGGGTTCATCTTCACGACCGCGCTGCCGCCATCACTGGCCTCTGGTGCAGTCGCGTCAATTCGTCACTTGAAGGTCAGCCAGATCGAACGCAAACGACACTGGGAACGGGTCGCGACGCTACGCGGTAAGCTCGACGCGCAGGGCATTCCGCACATGCACAACTCAAGCCATATCGTGCCCGTGATGGTAGGGGATGCATCGAAGTGTAAATGGATATCGGACATCCTGCTTGATGATTTCGGCATCTATGTCCAGCCGATCAATTACCCGACCGTGCCGCGCAAGACCGAGCGTTTGCGCTTCACCCCGACGCCGCTGCACACCGATCAGGATATGGACCATCTGGTTGAGTCGTTGCATTCGCTGTGGTCTCAGTGCGCGCTGGCAAGAGCAGTCGCCTGACGGCGGTCATCGGGAATTCACTTGACACAGATAAAGGCTTTCCGGATCAAGCAGGCAATGCAGTTTCTGGTTCGGAGAGCTTTTCATGGAACTTTCGCAACGTATTGACGCGGCAATCGACCGTGCGGTCGCTGAGGCACGGGTCGTTGGCACAGTGGTCATGGTCTGGCGGGGCGGCGAGCCTGTCTATGAACGGGCCGCAGGCTATGCCGACCGTGCGGCGGGCAGGCCGGTTGCGCTTGACACGGTATTCCGTTTTGCATCCGTGACCAAGCCGTTTGTTGCCGCAGCGGCGCTTGCCATGATCGATCAGGGCCGGCTTTCGCTTGACGACAGTGTTACCGATTATCTCGACTGGTTTCACCCGCCTGGGCCGGATGGCCGGATGGCCAATATCACGATCCGTCAGCTTCTGACACACACCGCCGGACTGACATACAAACCCGGCTTCGGTGTGTTGCCCGATCACGAGGCTGTCAATGTCGGCCTCGAAAACACCGACATGACGCTCGAGGAGAATTTTTCGAAACTGAACACCGTGCCGCTTGCCTACAAGCCTGGAACGGCCTGGGAATATTCGATCGCGATCGATATTCTGGGGGCTGTGCTTGCCGAAATTCACGGCGGCTCGGTTGAAGACGTGATCCGGTATTATGTGTTCGGCCCACTGGGCATCAAGGACACAAGCTTCACCGCGGTTGATCCGGAACGGCTCGCCGTGCCTTACGTCAATGATGAGCCCGAACCGCGCCCTATGGGGGAACCGGAACGTGTGCCGGGGCCCTTCGAGACGGTTTATTGCTTCTCGCCCGCCCGCATTTTCAACCGGCACGCCTTTCAAAGCGGCGGCGGTGGTATGGCGGGAACCGCCGGCGACGTGATCCGGCTCCTCGAGATGGTTCGCAAGGGTGGTGACTGCGTGTTGAAACCCGAGACAGTCGCAGCGGCTATCGGCAACCAGATCGGTCAGTTCAATGTCCGTCCGGGTGTGAAGTTCGGATTCCTTGGCGCGGTCACGGAAAATGCCGCGCTCGACAATTCACCGCTGCCGGATGGCGCTGTCTCCTGGGGCGGGGTCTATGGCAATCGCTGGTGTTATGACCCGAAAAGCGGCACGGTGGCCGCCGCCATGACCAATACGGCGCCGGAAGGCTGCGATGGTGCTTTTCCCTCAGATCTCTGGCGGGCGGTCTTCAATACCTGATCCGGGCAAGACACTCGCGCGTAGATCTTTTCCGACAGGGAGAGATTGATGTCGAACATGGACATGACCAGTCTGGTGCAAGGTTATCGTGCGCTTGTTATCGGTGCATCGGGTGGCATCGGCCAGGCCTTTTGCGAGACAATCGAAGCTGATCGGCGCTGCGGCGGCCTGAACAGGCTATCGCGGCGCGATCACGGCTTTGATATCACAGATGAAAATTCCGTTGCAGATGCTGCAGCGCGTCTCGGCGATACGCGCTTTGATCTCATCATCTGTGCGACCGGCGCGCTGCATATCGATGGCATCCGGCCCCGAGAAGACCATCCGGGCTCTGGATGCCGGGGCGATGTCAAAGCAATTCGCCGTCAATGCTGTCGGTCCGGCCTTGGTGCTGAAGCACTTCCTGCCGCTGATAGTGCGCAACCGCCGGGCGGTGTTTGCCTGTCTTTCGGCACGCGTCGGCTCGATTGGCGACAATCATATCGGCGGCTGGATGTCCTATCGGGCCTCAAAGGCAGCGCTCAACCAGATTGTCCGCACTGCATCGATCGAGGCCAGCCGCAAATTACCGCTGCTGTCTCTGGCTGCACTTCATCCGGGCACTGTGGTCACGGCGCTTTCCGAGCCGTTTGCAGGCAGTAACCGACGTGTTGCGGCTGATGCAGCGGCAGGCAATATGCTGTCGGCCCTAAATCGGATCACCGAAGGCGAGACCGGTATTTTCATTGCCTATGACGGCAGCCGGATCGCGTGGTAACGCTCAGCCCTTGACCAGAGCTGTGGCCCGGCGTCGTGCCTCCTGGTCGGCGGCGAAAACGTCGTCGATGTTGGTGGCATCCCTCAGATGACTGAGGCCATCCATCACGGTCTCGGTGATTTCAGCCATTTCCAGAAAGCCGCAGCGCCCGGCAATAAAGGCCTCCAGCGCCACTTCCTTGGCGCCGTTCAGCACCGCGCCTTGAAGCCCGCCGCGATCCATGGCGACGCGCGCCAGTCGCAGGGCGGGAAACCGGGTCTCGTCCGGGGCCTCGAAGTCGAGTCGGGCAAGCTTTGCGAAATCGAGCCTTTCCACAGAAAGCACGGGGCGGCCGGGATAGGCCAGCGCATATCCTATTGCCGTGCGCATGTCGGGCGCACCAAGCTGCGCCAGCACCGATCCATCGGCATATCCGACCATGGAATGAATGATCGACTGCGGGTGGACGATCACCTCCACCTGCTCTGGGCTTAGCCCAAACAGGTGCATGGCCTCGATCATCTCCAGCGCCTTGTTGAACATCGAGGCGCTGTCGATAGAGATTTTCAGGCCCATCGACCAATTGGGATGCGCGCGCGCTGTGGCAGCATCCACATGGCGCATCTCCTCAAGGCTCTTGGTTCTGAACGGTCCGCCGGATGCCGTGATGATCACCCGCTCCAGTGCGCGGCGCTGGTTTTCCTCGAACACCTGAAAGATCGCTGAATGTTCGCTGTCCACCGGGATCATCGTGCCGCCACCCTCGGCAATCGCCTTGATGAACAGCGGGCCGGCGGAAACAAGGCATTCCTTGTTGGCAAGGGCGATGTCCGCGCCGGCGCTTGCCGCTTCAAGGGTGGGTTTCAGGCCTGCCGTGCCGACGATGGCAGCCATGACCATATCATTGTCCATCCGGGCGGCTTCGCAAAGCCCGCTTGTCCCGGCGGCTGGTGTGACGCCCGAGCCGGAAAGCGCGTCCTTCAAAGCCTTGTAACGGGTCTCGTCAGCAGTGACCGCCATGGCCGCGCCATGGTCTATGGCCTTGCGGGCCAGCGCCTCGATATTGGCGTTGCCCGTCAGTGCGGTCAGTTCGAAAGTGTCGCGCCCGCCGAGCTGTTCGATCACATCGAGCGTGTTGACACCGATTGATCCTGTCGCGCCGAAGATGGCGATGCGTCGCGTACTCATTATGCCGTGCCGTTTCAGTCCGTTTCCTGACCAAGGCTCTATCGGACTTTTGTGGCGAGCGACAGAGGCGATGCAAAGATTTAGCCTGTCCCTGACTTGATATCGGCAAGGCGTGGCACTGGAAATGAAAAGCCTGAAAGACTATCAAGTGGTACAAACGATGGTGTGTGGCATCCCGCCCGCCTCTCGGAATGAATGAAGGAGCGCGAAATGGCTGATATCATAAAGCGCATAGGGATTGTCGGTGCAGGCGCCATGGGGTGCGGGGTTGCCCATGTCTGTGCGGTGGCCGGATATGACGTGCACCTGATCGACCGTGAGCGCGAACAGGTCGAACGCGCGCTGGCGACCATCAACGGCAATCTCGCGCGTCAGGTCAATTCCGGCAAGCTATCGGATGAAGACCGCAAGAAGGCTTTGTCGCTGATCAGCGGATCGACCGACCTGCAGGATCTTGCCTCTGCCGATATGGCGATTGAGGCAATCGACGAAGACGAGGCGGCCAAGCGCGAACTATACGCAAGAATATGCCCGATTCTGAAACCGGAAGCCCTGCTGGCGACGAATACCTCGGCCTTCTCCATCACCCGGCTTGCCGCCGCCACCGACCGCCCGGAACGGTTCATGGGCGTGCATTTCATGAACCCTGTGCCTGTGATGGAGCTTGTCGAACTGGTGCGTGGGATCGCGACAGAAGAGGTGACGTTCGAGACAGCCAAGCAATTCGTCCGCTCGCTCGGCAAAACGCCGACCGTTTCAGAGGACTTTCCCGCGTTCATCGTTAACCGTATTCTACTGCCGATGATCAATGAGGCGATCTATGTGCTTTATGAAGGTGTCGGCTCTGTCGACGCCATCGATGTTGCCATGAAGCTCGGCGCGCGCCATCCGATGGGGCCGCTGGAGCTTGCCGATTTCATCGGGCTCGACACCTGCCTTGCGGGCATGCAGCTTCTGCATGAAGGGCTGGCCGACAACAAATACCGCCCCTGCCCGCTGCTGGTGAAATATGTCGATGCCGGCTGGCTCGGCCGCAAATCCGGCCGTGGGTTTTACGATTATCGCGGTGAGGAACCGGTTCCGACGCGGTGATCTGCCGTGTCGTTCACGCCTGTCGCGGCGGTGCAGCAGCCTTTTTCGCCGGAAAGCTGCTCCAGGATCGGGCAGTCCGGGCGATGGTCGCCATGGCAGTTTTCGGCAAGATGTTGCAGCGTGGCTTTCAGCCCGGAAAGCCTTTCGAGCTTGGCGTCGATTTCCGTGATTTTCGACAGCGCCAGCGCCTTCACTTCCGCGCTCTCGCGGGCATTGTTGTCATAGAGCGACAAGAGAAGTCGGCATTCCTCGACCGAAAAGCCGAGGTCGCGCGAGCGGTGGATGAAATTCAGCCGGTGAACATGATTGTCGGAATAATCCCGATATCCGTTGGTGGCACGGTCTGCGACCACAAGGCCGATTTCCTCGTAGTAGCGGATCGTTTTGGGCGGCAGGCCCGATTGTCGTGCGGCTTGGCCGATATTCATCCACGCTCTCCTGACATACGATTTCATTAATCTGATGCCGCCATCAGGATTCTTCAAGCCTTGGCGTGTTGCCCCCGGCCGCTTCCCCGTGGCATGAACACCATCCCAATACAAAGCGGAGAATAAACCATGGACGTCACCGGAGGCTGCTTTTGCGGCAATGTGCGCTTTGCGGCAAGTGTTGATCCCGATGCCGTCGTTGTCTGCCACTGCAATCAGTGCCAACGGCTCTCTGGCTCGCCCTATCGCGTGTCGGTCCTTGTGTCGCGAGACGACGTCCAGATATTGAGCGGCGTGCTCAGAGAATACTGGAAAATGGCCGAAAGCGGCGCCAAACGCGCCCAGGCCTTCTGCGAGACCTGCGGCGGGCCGGTGTTTTCAAGAGGCGAGGGCGATGCGGCTGAGGACTGGACCCTGCGCTGGGGGCTGATCGACCAGCGCGGCGATCTGCCACCCAAGCGGCAGATCTGGTGCGAGGCGGCGGCCGCCTTCGTCAGTGAACTCAGCACGCTTCCGGGAGAGGCGAAGGAATAGAACTCAGCCCTTTTTAAGCGCCGTCCTCACCATTGCAGACAGATCCTCGTCACCGTGACCGGCCTCAAGACAGGCGGAGTAACTCTTGACGGCGGCGTCGATGGCGGGTGTTTCGATACCGAAACTTTCGGCGACACGTGCAAACAGCTTTGCGTCCTTGAGTGCGCCCCTGACCGGAAAGCCGACGGACTTGTCTTCACCCAGAATACGGGAATCCGGGTCCTGAGCGCCGGCGAAGCGCCGGGGCTGGCGAGCAGGATTTCCAGCATGGTCTCCACCGGAAGCCCGGCCTCTCTGCCGGTCAGAAGTGCCTCCTTCAAGACCTCCCAATAGCCGCAAAGCATCATGTTGTTGACGACCTTGGCGGCAGCACCCATGCCGAGCGATCCGGCGTGGTGGACCCGGTCGGACAACGCCATGGCGACAGGATGAAAGCGCGCGAAATCGGCATTCGCGCCGCCGATATAGAGACCCGCCTTTCCGTCAGCAATCAGTTCCGGGCCGCCGGAAACCGGCGCATCAATAGCGCTTCCGCCCTTGGCCTTGATTGGTTCGGAAAAGCGGCGGAGCGTTTTCGGGCTGACGGTGGACATCTCGGCGACCAGCTTGCCGGGCAGCGATGTTGTCATCAGCGCGGTGAGCACCTCTTCCACCGCCGCGTCATCAATCAGGGATGTGATAATGATATCGGCCTTGCCGGCAAGGGCTGCCGGGTTGCGTGCCTTTTGTGCGCTGGTCTTGATGGCCAGTTCATCCGGCACCCCGCTGCGCGACCACAACACCAGTTCAAAACCGGCGGCAGCCAGACGGCGTGCCATCGCCGAACCCATGCGTCCGGTACCGCAAATGCCGATTTTCTCTTTCTCGACCATGATGCCTCCCTAGGCAGCTTTTACCTGCTGATATTCCTTGATCGCGATCATCCTGATTTCAGGTGCGCGTTCGCTTTCATAATTCAGCGAAAAGCCGTCCTGCGCCAGGAAAACCGGGTCGCCATCAAGATCGCGCGCGATATCGCCGCGATGGGAGGAGACGAATTTCTCCAGCTCGGCGTTTTTTTCGGCAGAAATCCAGCGGCATATCGAAAAACGTGCCATTTCGAAGGACACCGGCAGGCCGTATTCTGCCTTCAGCCTCTCCTTCAGCACATCAAGCTGCAGCGCGCCGACAACGCCGACAATCGCCGGTGAGCCGTCTTCCGGGGTAAACAGCTGCACCACGCCTTCCTCGGCCATTTGCTGCAATGCTTCCTTCAGCTTCTTGGCCTTCATGGCATCTTCTAGCCGCACGCGGCGCAGGATTTCCGGCGCGAAGTTGGGAACGCCCTGAAACACGAGCTGTTCGCCATCGGTCAGCGTATCGCCGATCCGAAGCGCGCCATGGTTGGGAATACCGACGACGTCACCGGCATAGGCCGCGTCTGCAAGCTGGCGCTGCGAGGCGAAGAAGAATTGCGGCGCCGTTAGCCCCATCTGCTTGCCGGTGCGCGAAAGCCTTGCCTTCATGCCGCGCTTCAATTCACCCGAACATACGCGCACGAAAGCGATACGGTCGCGGTGATTGGGATCCATATTGGCCTGAATCTTGAACACGAAGGCGCTCATTTTCGGGTCTGTGGCTTCGACCGTGCGCACATCCGCGACCTGCGCGCGTGGCGGCGGGCCGAATTCGGACAGCGCGTGGATGAGGTCGCGCACGCCGTTGTTGCGTAGCGCCGATCCGAAATAGACCGGGGTCATGTGGCCCTCAAGAAAGGCCTCGCGCGAGAAGGCTGGATAGCCGTCAATGGCCAGTTCCGCCATTTCGGCCCAGTCCTGGCGTTCATGCTCGGGCAGTTTTTCTGACACCACTTCCGGGCCGTTCACCTTGGTCAGTTCGCGCTCGCTGTCGCCGTAGCGCACCGCGCTGTCGCGCAAGTGATACGTGCCGGCAAAGCTCTTGCCCTGTCCGATCGGCCATGTCATCGGCACGGGATCAAGCGCCAGCTTTTCCGCCACCTCGTCGATGATCTCGAACGTGTCGCGGGCCTCGCGGTCCATCTTGTTGACGAAGGTGATGATCGGAATGTCGCGCATGCGGCAGACTTCGAACAGCTTCAGCGTCCGTGGCTCGATGCCTTTGGCTGCGTCGATGACCATGATCGCCGCATCCACCGCCGTCAGCGTGCGGTAGGTGTCGTCGGCAAAGTCTTCGTGACCGGGGGTGTCGAGCAGGTTGAATACGGTATTCTCATATTCGAAGGTCATCACCGAGGTGACCACTGAAATGCCGCGTTCGCGCTCGATCTTCATCCAGTCGGAACGCGTCTGGATACGGTCCTTCTTGGCCTTCACCTCGCCGGCAAGCTGAATAGCACCGCCGAACAGCAGCAGTTTTTCCGTCAGCGTGGTTTTACCGGCGTCCGGATGGGAGATGATCGCGAAGGTTCGGCGGCGGGCAACCGCCTCTGCAAGCGTTTCGGGCATTTGTCGTTAAATCCTGTTGATTGACGCCTATCTAGCGATTTGGGCATCAAGATGCAATTGACCTGTCGCCGTCGCATGGCAAGGTTGCCGCGATTAAACCAAGGTGATTGAAGACAAGATGACACTGAAGCTGAAACGTCTCGAACATGCCGACGGCCTGGCGCCTCCGTCTTATGAGACCATTGGTTCCGCCGGGATGGATATCCGTGCCGCTTTGCCTGAAGGCGAGCCGCTGGTGCTGGCGCCCGGCCAGCGCGCATTGGTGCCGACCGGTTTCATCTTTGAAATTCCCGAAGGTTACGAGGCGCAGATCCGCCCGCGCTCCGGCCTTGCGTTCAAGCACGGCATTACCTGTCTCAACACACCCGGCACCATCGACAGCGACTATCGCGGCGAGGTGAAGGTGCTGCTCGTCAACCTCGGCGACGCGGAATTCGCCATTGAACGGGATATGCGCATCGCCCAGGTCATCATCGCACCGGTAACGCAGATGCCGGTAACTGTGGTCGGTGATCTGACGGAGACAAAGCGCGGTGCAGGCGGGTTTGGTTCAACGGGCGTTTGAGGTGGAAGATCGGCTGACATTCCGGCAGGACTATTTCTCCGATCTCACTGCCTTCGAGGCGCTTGCAGCCTTGCTGCAGGAGATGTTCGGGATCGATATCCGATCAGCGCTTGGACTTGCCGGTCTGGATAAAACCACAATGCCGTTCGGCTATTTCGATACGGATGGACGATGCGTTGCGAATTTTTCGGTGTTTTCAGTGCCGCTGATGGTCGAGGGCCGGCGGGTGATAGCGGCGGCCTATCAGTCCGGTGCGGTCAGGCCGGAATATCGGGGGCAGGGGCTTTACCGAGACCTGATGCGCCGTGCCTTCACCCATGCCCGCACGACCGGCCACGAGGCCGATATACTGATGACCCACAAGCCGGGGCTCTATGAGCCCTATGGCTTGCGGCAGGTCCGGTTATTCGGTTTCCGTGGTCCTGCGCCGGCAAGCCATCCGCAAACGGCATCCGGTCGCAAGATCTCGATTGATAATGAAGGTGATGTCGCGCTTATTGCCGGAATGCTCGACCGCCGCGAACCGGTCTCCCGGCGATTTGCCGTGCGGGGGATGAAGGAATTCTTCCTGCTCAACGCGCTCTGGCAGAAGGATGAGACAACCCTTACGCATCTCCCCGGTTTGGATGCGGTCATCGCCTGGAAGGCGGCGGAAGGGCGCCTGGTGATCTGCGATATCGTTGCCCCGGCGATGCCCGCTCTTTCCGAGATTTGCGCCGGTCTCGGCGGTGGCTTCTCCGAAGTCGAGACCCGGTTCAGCCCGGACCTCCTCCAGTGGCTGCAAGCGCACCCGGTCGCCGATCCGCATATCTATCTGATGGTGTCGGCGGCGCTGACAAAGCAGTTGAGCATGGCACCCGTCGGATTTACGCCTCTTGCTGAATTCTGACGCGACAGGCGCGCTAACGCCGTGCCTCTAGCGCCATCCGGGTGGCAAGGCCCACCAGGACCGTTCCCATCAGATAGCGCTGGATATGCGACCAGAGCGGTCGCTCTGCCAGAAAGACGGCAATGGCACCTGCGCCAAGCACAATGAGAGCGTTGACCGCCAGACTGACGGCGATTTGCGCAAACCCCAGAACCAGCGTCTGCGACAGAATGTGCCCGCGTTCCGGGTCGATGAATTGTGGCAGCAGCGACAGGTAAAGCACGGCCGATTTCGGGTTCAGGAGATTGGTCACCAGCCCCATAACGAACAGTTTGCGGATGCTGTCCGATGGCAGGTTGCGCACGGTGAAGGCAGATTGGCTGCCGGGCCTGACCGCATTCCACGCAAGGTAAAGCAGGTAGCACGCCCCCAGAAACCGTATCGTGTCATAGGCAAAGGGAACCGCCAGCAGCAGCACCGTCAGCCCGAAGGCCGCCGACAACATGTAGACTGCAAAGCCGATGCCGACGCCGGCAAGCGAGACCATTCCGGCAACCGGCCCCTGGCAGATTGACCGCGAAATCAGGTAGATCATGTTCGGCCCTGGCGTCAGCACCATTGCAAGGGCAATGAGGACAAAGGCCAGGAGGTGGTGGGGCTCGGGCATGACAGTTTCCTTGGTCAATTAAGCTGTTATAGCCGAAAACCGAATGGCGACAAGTGAGGAGAGATCGGGTAATCCCTTCATTTCTCATTCCGTTTTCGCCGATGATGGGGTAATTTCCGCCAAACAGGGACAAGTGGCCTTTTACGCCTCATGTTTTCCCGGAGGCATGGTTCATGGACATGGTGGACGCGTTTCAGCGCGTGGGACTGGCGCTTGCGATTGGCCTTCTGGTCGGGATCGAACGCGGCTGGCAGGAACGCGAGATGGCCGATGGCGAGCGCGCCGCCGGTATCCGTACCTTTGCGCTGGTTGGCCTTTTGGGCGGGCTTTCGGGATATCTGGGGCAGATATCGGGGCCGGTCCTGCCTGCAGCGCTCGGTGTGGGG
This sequence comes from Martelella sp. K41-7, assembly GCF_055808365.1. NCBI lineage: Bacteria > Pseudomonadati > Pseudomonadota > Alphaproteobacteria > Hyphomicrobiales > Aurantimonadaceae > Martelella > Martelella sp. K41-7. The sequence continues at coordinate 2,366,902 of NZ_CM147867.1, read as the reverse complement.
ATGGTGGGCGCATTTATCGTTTTCAGCTACCGTGCCGCCACACCGCGAAATGATTTCTCAGCCACGGGCGTCGTTGCAGCTCTGGTGGTGTTTGCGCTCGGCATCGTTTCGACAACAGGTGATATGCGGCTGGCTGCTGCAGGCGGTGTGGTCTCAACGGTTCTGTTGGCGGCTCGTCACAGTCTCCATGGTTTCCTGAGAACAATGACATGGGTTGAACTGCGCTCGGCGCTGGTGCTGTTGACCATGAGCTTCGTGGCACTGCCGCTTCTGCCGAACCGGGCGATTGATCCCTGGGGCGGGTTCAACCCGTTTACCGTCTGGCTGATGACGATCATGATCGCCGCCCTTTCCTATGCCGGATATGTGGCTATGCGGGTGGCGGGGCCGGAACGCGGCATCCTGTTTGCCGGTGCGACCGGCGGGATTGTCTCTTCGACAGCGACGACGCTGTCTTTCGCCCATATTTCCACGGCTCAGCCGCTGCTTTCGCGGCAATTGGCCGGCGCCGCTTCGATTGCCGGCGGGCTTTCGCTGGTGCGCTGTTTCATCATCGGTGCGGCTGTCGCGCCTGCGCTGATCGTGCCGTTGGCCTCGGCCCTGGTGCCGGGGTTTTGCGTCTTCGCCAGCGCAAGCCTGTTTCTTATCGGCCGCAACAGAGCGGCGGGTGGCAATGCCGAGCTGACGCTCTCAAACCCATTCGAGCTGGGCGCGGTTTTGCGCTTTGGTGCATTGCTCGGTGCCGTCAGCTTTATCGCAAAAATGCTGGTGCAGCTTCTGGGGCCGGAGAGTATCATCGTGATCGCGCTGGTTTCCGGCATTCCCGATCTCGATGCCATTACGCTGTCGACCGCGCATTTGGCTGGTTTTTCAGTTCCTATCAACACCGCAGCCCTTGCCGTGATGGTGGCAGCTGCCTCCAATCTCATCACCAAGGTGGCGCTTGCCTATGGCAGCGGCACGCGGGTTTACGGCCGGTTGTTGGGGCTCGTAACGTTTGCAGTGTTGGTCGCCGGTGGTGCCTGTTTCTGGATATTTGTCACATTTGTACACTGAGTGGCGTAGCATTCTTCAGGCGTTGGAATGAGATTTCGGGAAAATTGCGTTGGTTGGAATCATGTTTCCCGTGATGTCGTCGGATCGCTGTTTCGTGCCTCGAATTTTGCGTTGTCGAGCCCTACCTAGAGGGTAACTCATTCAGGGAGAACTACCATGGAACAGAACGGCAAGCCCGGACGCGGGAAAGTTTATTCCTCAATTCTCGAAACCATCGGTGACACGCCAATCGTCCGCCTCGACAAGCTGGCGAAGGAAAAGGGCGTGAAGGCCAATCTTCTGGCCAAGCTGGAATTCTTTAACCCGATTTCCTCGGTCAAGGATCGCATCGGCTTTGCGATGATCGATGCGCTGGAAAAGGCGGGAAAGATCACCCCCGGAAAATCCGTGCTGATCGAGCCGACATCGGGTAACACCGGTATCGGGCTGGCCTTCGCCGCCGCCGCAAAGGGCTATCGGCTGATCCTGACCATGCCGGAATCGATGTCGATCGAGCGCCGCAAGATGGTCGCGCTGCTCGGCGCTGAACTGGTGCTGACCGAGCCGCCGAAGGGCATGAAGGGCGCCGTCGCCAAGGCCGAGGAACTGGCCGCCGAGATCGAAAATTCAGTCATCCCGCAGCAGTTCGAAAACCCGGCCAACCCGGAAATTCACCGCAGGACGACGGCGGAAGAAATCTGGAACGACACCGATGGTGCGGTCGATTTCTTCGTCTCGGGCATCGGTACGGGTGGCACCATCACCGGCGTCGGCCAGGTGTTGAAGCAGAAGAAGCCGGATGTGAAGGTCATCGCGGTCGAACCGGCTGCCTCGCCGATCCTGTCGGGCGGTTCACCTGCTCCGCACAAGATCCAGGGCATCGGTGCCGGTTTCGTGCCGGGTGTGCTCGATACCTCGGTCTATGACGAGGTCGTTCAGGTGGAAAACGACGATGCCTTTGCGCTTGCTCGCGAAGTCGCGCGCGTTGAAGGCCTGCCCGTCGGCATTTCCTCCGGTGCGGCGCTGAAGGCGGCGATCGAGGTCGGCTCGCGACCGGAAAATGAAGGCAAGAACATCGTCATCATCATCCCGTCCTTTGCCGAGCGCTATCTCTCGACGGCGCTGTTTGAAGGTCTTGGCGCGTAAAAATCCGACTGTCCCGTCGCGTTGTTTACGGACTTGACCTTTGAGCAACGACGGCAGGTACTATACCGAAAAAAACGAGCGCTGGGCCTTGCCCGGCGCTCTTTACATATCGTGCAGGACATAAGCTGCCTTGACGGCAGCCGAGGCGCGGTTTTCGACGCCGAGCTTCACATAGATCGTCTCAAGGTGCTTGTTCACCGTGCGGGTTGAAAGCCCGAGAATTTCGCCGATATCGCGGTTGGTCTTGCCCTTGGCGATCCACAGCAGTACTTCGGATTCGCGCATTGTCAGCGGGAAATGCTTGCGCAGCGTCTCGTCATCGCTGACCGGATTGGCGGAGGTGACGCGAAACAGGAATTCGTCCGCGCCGGTCTTTTCCAGAAAAGCGAGCTGAAACAGCGTTTTTTCGTTCGACGTGACCGGCAGAGGAGGCTGATTTCCAGCGGTGGCATCCGCGCTTCCGTCAGCAAGCCAGGCGGCGATCTGTTCCCCGATAAAAGTGTGATCCGGTGCGCCTCCGGCTGTGTCGCCGATCAGCCTTCCTGCTTGCGGTGTCATCCACCGGGGCATGCCATCGGGACCCGCCGCAAGCAGGTGGCGGCCGGTTGCATCGAGCGCCACCCGGGCGCTCTGGGCCGAGCGGGCATTAGCCAGATGCACGCGGATGCGGGCGCGCAGTTCGTCGATATTGATCGGCTTGGTCAGGTAGTCGACCCCGCCCGATTCCAGCGCGTGGACGATATGCTCTGTCTCCGAAAGCCCTGTCATGAAAATGACAGGGCTTGAAGTCGCAGGGCCGGATTTCAGCCGCCGGCAGGTCTCGAAACCGTCCATCTTCGGCATCACAGCATCCATCAGCACGATGTCGGGCTTGATCCGGTCGACGATGTTGATGGCGCTTTCTCCGGACGTTGCGATCAGAACAGAAAATCCGCTGTCCTCAAGTGCTTCGGTCAGAAAGCTCAACGCTTCCGGACTGTCATCGACCAAGAGTACGATTTCCTGTGCGGCTGCTTCAGCCATTGTTCTCTGCGTCCTTTCCGGCCGTGCCGGATTTGAGCGATTTCAGATAGCCGACAAGGCCGTCCATATCAAACCGGGTGACGAAGGTGGTCGCTTCGCTGACAAAGGGTTGATAGGCCTCATCTGCCGAAAGCGCTGCAAGCTTGTCCCTGATCCCGCGGTGATAACCGATCTCGCCAAGCCGGATCAATTCAACAATGTCTGATTTCGGTGGTGATTGCAGGCTCTGCGGTGGCGTCGCCGTCTCGCTATCGGGTGCCGCAGGCGTTGCCTGCCAGTTGATGCCAAGGTGCAGCGCCAGCACATCGCGCAGACGTTTCAGGTCTACCGGTTTTGAAAGTGTGTCGTTGTGGCTGTCGTCACCATGGCCGATGATGGCATCGTCACCGATATTGGCCGAGAGCATCACGATAGGGCTGGTGATGCCCTGATCGCGCAGTGTCGTGGCCAGTTGCCAGCCATTCATGCCGGGCATGCGGATGTCGAGAAGGAAAAGGTCCGGCATCGTGTCCTCAAGCTGATCCAGCGCGGTCTCACCGTCTTCAACGGTCAATACGTTGAAACCGAGCGGTACGAGAATATCGCGCATCATTGCCCTGTGATCGGCATTATCATCAACAACCATGACCGTGCGGCGCGGACCACCATAGCCGGCGGTCGCGGCGGTATCGCCTGCGATGCGCGCAGGCTGCGGCCGCTCGATGGAGGCGAGCATCAGGCGCACGGTAAAGCGCGTTCCGGCTTCTTCCTTGCTTTCCACCTCGATTTCGCCGCCGAGCGTGTTCACCAGAAGCCGGGTGATGGTGAGGCCGAGGCCGAGGCCGGGCTTTTCGCTCCTGCCGCCGCCGCGCTCGAATGGTTCGTAGATGCGCGACAGGTCTTCTTCGGCGATGCCGCTTCCGGTATCGGCAACGGTGAAGGTCGCCACCTGGCTGCGATAGCGCGCCGACAATGTCACGCTGCCAGTGTCGGTGAATTTCACGGCGTTGGAAAGCAGGTTGACGAGGATCTGGCGCAGCCGCTTTTCATCAGTGCGCACATAGGCGGGCAGGTTGCGGTCCAGCTTGTTTTCGAATTTCAGCCCCTTGGCGCGGGCCTGGGTCTCGAACATGTCGATGATCTGGTCAAGGAATTCGGTCAGGTTGATCTCGTTGGAGAAGACCTGAAGGCGGCCGGATTCAATGCGTGAGATATCCAGAAGGCCGTCAATCAGGCCCGACAGATAGTCGGCGGAACGGCGAATTGATTTGATCGCCGGCTGACGCGCCTCGGGAATGGTCGGATCGCGCTCCAGAAGCTGGGCATAGCCCGACACTGCATTGAGCGGCGTGCGAAGTTCGTGGGAAAGGCCGACGACATAGCGGCTCTTGGCACGGTTTGCGGCCTCTGCACTTTCCTTGGCGGTCTGCAAGGCTGCATCGGTTTTTTCGTGGGCGGCGATTTCCTTCAAAAGCAGCGTCGTCTGGCGCGAGGATTCCTCCTCGGCGACCATGCGGCTGTCATGGGCGAGCACGTAAAACCAGGCGACGATACAGGCGAGCATGGAGAAGACGAAGAACACGATCAACGCTGTGTCATAGACCACCGAACTGGTTTCCGGTGCGGCCTGCACCATCTGGTAGGCGATCATGAACAGGATGGCGCCGATGAAGGTGATCGATAAGGCAACGGTGATGCCGTAGCGGCCGAGCCTTGTCGAAAGCTGCTCGACCACACGGGCGGGCAGCAGCGCGCCAGCAACGGTGGCGATCTGTGTTTTGAGCCGGGCCTTCGGCTTGCACATGTCATGGCAACGGCTGTCGAGCGAACAGCACAGCGAACAGATCGGACCGGCATAGGCCGGGCACCAGGCCATGTCCTCGGGTTCGAAGGGATGCTCGCAGATCGAGCAGGTGATCGCGCTTTTGGACTGCCAGCCCTTGCGCTGCTTGCGCGCCAGATAATAACGCCCGCCCGTGCCCCAGGCGATCAGCGGAGAAGCGATGAGAGCGACGATCAGCGCGATAAAGGGCGCAAAGGAAACGGCAAGCGCACCGAACAGGCCGAAATGGGCGGCAATCGCAATACCGCCGGAAAGCGCCATGGCCCCCAGCCCGACCGGGTTGATGTCATAAAGATGCGCCCGCTTGAACTCGATGCCGGGCGGTGACAGGCCGAGTGGTTTGTTGATGAGGAGGTCGGCGGAGATCGTTGATAGCCAGGCCATGGCAACGATCGAGAATACGCTGAGCGACGCCTCCAGCAGGCGGTAGATGCCGAGCTGCATCAACAACAGCGCAATCGCCACATTGAAGACAAGCCACACCACCCGGCCAGGATGGCTGTGGGTGAGGCGGGAAAAAAGTTCGACCATGCGAGCGAGCCCGCATAGGCATTCATCACATTGATCTTCAGCTGTGAGACCACGACGAACGCGGCCATCAGCAGAAGTGCCGCTGTCTGGTTCGGGATCATGTAGCCAAATGCCGTCAGATACATATGGGCCGGATCTGCCGCCTCGGTTGCGGGCATGCCTGTCGAAAGCGCCAGAACGGCCAGAAACGAGCCGGCCATCAGCTTCGGCACGCCAACCACGACCCAGCCAGGACCGGCCAGAAAAATGGCGAGGCGATGACGAAACTTGCGCTCGCCGGTTGCCGGCAGGAAGCGCAGGAAATCCACCTGTTCGCCGATCTGCGGCATCAGCGCGAAGATGACACCGGCGGCCGCCGCAAAGCCTGCCAGCGTAAAAGGTGCCGCCATTCCCGGTTCGGCAGCTGCGGTGTTCAACCCTCCGAAAGCCCGCCATAGCTCGAATTTTTCGAAATCCATGAAAGCGATGAAGATGAAGGGCAGGATGTTGAGGATGATCCAGAACGGCTGGGTGAGGATCTGAAACCGCGAGATCATCTGCACGCCGTAAGTCACCAGCGGGATGACCAGCACGGCGGAGATGATGTAGCTGATCCACAGCGGAATGCCGAAGGCAAGCTCCAGCGCGCCGGACATGATCGAGGCTTCGATGGCGAACAGGATGAAGGTGAAGCTGGCATAGATCAGCGAGGTGACCGTCGAGCCGATATAACCGAAGGAAGCGCCGCGCGTCAGAAGATCGATATCGACACCGTGGCGGATCGCATATTTGGCGATTGGCAGCCCGGCCAGCAGCATCACGGCCGCAGCAACAATGGCCGCGAAGAAGGCATTGGTGGTGCCATAGGACAGCGTGATCGTGCCGCCGATCGCTTCCAGCGCCAGAAAGGAAATCGCGCCGATCGCCGTTTGCGAAATCCGACTTGATGAAAACCGGCGCGCGCTTTTGGCGGTAAAACGCAGCGCATAGTCTTCCAGCGTCTGGTTGGCGACCCAGCGGTTATATTCGCGCCGGACGGGAATGATGCGTTGGCGTGGTGTCATGTATCGATGCGGCGCCTGCCTGGAAAAGAAACTTGGGCTTTGTTGAATGTTCAGACAATGGCAGACAATGGCAAGCAAAAACACGGCCCGATCTCGTCTCATCCGTCGCACTGTTTCCTTTTTTGCCGGAATGTTAAGATGATGGACGTGAAATGAAGCTGCCGCGGCCGCATTAAGGGAGAGGTTCATGACAAACACTGAAACAAAAGACAAGGACGGCCAGAGCTTCGGGACCGATGGCATTGCACCGATGGAGCGTCCGAGTGCGGTGACGCGGTTTTTCATGGGCCTCGTCAACTGGGCCGAAAAGCTCAATCTCAAACATGCCATCCACGGCAATCCCCCGGTCTATGACAATGCGACCTTCCCATGGTCGAAGGAAATCGAGGCGGCAGCGCCCGCCATCCGCGCCGAACTCGACAAGGTGCTGGTACGCCAGAGCGAACTGCCGAGTTTCCAGGATATCTCGACTGACGTGAAGACGATCTCCGATGACAATCACTGGAAGACCTTCTTCCTTCTCGGTTATGGGCTGAAATCGGAACAGAACATCAAGGCCTGCCCGAACACCTGGGAGGCGATGCAGAAAATCCCGGGGCTGACGACTGTGATGTTCTCGATCTTCGAGCCCGGCAAGCACCTGCCGGCCCATCGCGGCCCTTATAACGGCGTACTCAGGCTGCATCTCGGCATGATCGTGCCGGAGGCCGGTCCGGATGAACTGGCGATCCGGGTCAAGGACCAGATCTGCCACTGGGAAGAGGGCAAGGTGCTGATTTTCGATGATGCCTATGAGCACGAGGCCTGGAACCACACCGACAAGACCCGCGTGGTACTGTTCGTCGATTTCGTCAAGCCGACGCGCTTTCCCGCCCGCTTCGTCAACTGGATATTGATGAACATGGCGATCTTCACGCCCTTCATTCGCGAAGGTCTCGACAACCACAAGGACTGGGAAAAGAAGTTCTACGCCGAGGCAGAGGCGCTGCGAAACAGGCCTTAGCAATCACCTCTGGCGGCAGTCTTCCACCCCACCTACGTCAAATGACGTATGTGGGCTTGGCTATCCCTCAACGATAGTTGTCGCAGGCGTTCTTTGACGGACGCCGCGATTTCAAAACGCCGTTCAGGCGACAATTCGTTGAGGGGAATAACATGAATTTCAAAAAGGCATTTACCGGCGCGGCGCTTCTGGCGGCGCTGACCGCTTCGACGGCGACCGGCGCGCTGGCGCAGGAAGACACGATCAAGGTCGGCATCCTGCACTCGCTGTCCGGCACTATGGCGATTTCGGAGACGACGCTGAAGGACGCCATGCTGATGCTCATCGAAGAGCAGAACGAAAAGGGCGGTCTTCTCGGCAAGCAGCTTGAAGCCGTGGTTGTCGATCCGGCCTCCGACTGGCCGCTGTTCGCCGAAAAGGCGCGTGAGCTCATCGAAGGCGACGGCGTTTCGGCGGTATTCGGCTGCTGGACCTCGGTTTCGCGTAAATCGGTTCTGCCGGTGTTCGAAGAACTCAACAGCATCTTGTTCTATCCCGTCCAGTATGAGGGCGAGGAAAGCCAGCGCAACGTGTTCTACACTGGTGCCGCGCCGAACCAGCAGGCCATTCCCGCCGTTGATTATCTGATGGAGAATGAAGGTGTCGAGCGCTGGGTTCTTGCCGGCACTGACTATGTCTATCCGCGCACGACCAACAAGGTTCTTGAAGCCTATCTGAAGGATCATGGCGTCGCCGAAGAAGACATCATGATCAACTACACGCCGTTCGGCTTCTCCGACTGGCAGACGATTGTTTCCGACATCAAGAATTTCGGCTCGGAAGGCAAGAAGACCGCCGTGGTCTCCACCATTAATGGTGATGCCAACGTCCCGTTCTACAAGGAACTGGCCAACCAGGGCATCGAAGCTTCCGATATTCCGGTCGTTGCATTCTCGGTCGGTGAGGAAGAGCTTGCCGGTCTCGACACTACGCCGCTGGTCGGGCATTTGGCCGCCTGGAACTACTTCCAGTCCGTCGATACCGATGCCAACTACGAGTTTATCGACGCCTGGCATGCCTATACCGGCGACGACACCCGCGTGACCAACGACCCGATGGAAGCCCATTACATCGGCTTCAACATGTGGGTCGACGCTGTTGAGAAGGCCGGCACCACCGATCCTGATGCCGTCATCGATGCGCTTGTCGGCGTTGCCGTGCCGAACCTGTCAGGCGGCTATTCGGCGATGATGCCGAACCACCACATCACCAAGCCGGTTCTGATCGGCGAAATTCAGGATGATGGCCAGTTCGACATTGTTTACGAAACGCCCGGTCTCGTCGCTGGTGACGCGTGGTCCGACTACCTGCCGGATTCGAAGAACCTGATCGCCGACTGGCGCGCTCCGATGTCGTGCGGCAACTTCAACGTCGAAACCGGCCAGTGCGGCGGTATGGCCGCCGAATAAGAACCGCAACTCGACGCCCGGCGCATTTTGCGCCGGGTGAACAGGGGGACGGTTCTTTGCGAGGCAGGGACCGTCGATGTTGGGGGCGCACATGTCCACTTTTTTCTATCGCGCTATTTAAGAACACTCTTATTACCTGCATTTTTGATACTGACATGTGCGTCCTCGCATGCCCGCGCCGCTGATGATGTCGGCGCGCTGATCGACCGGTTCGCAGACGCACGCAATTTCACCCAGACGGAAGAGATCGTTCAGGCGCTGGCGGCCACCGGTGACCCTGCCGTTATTCCGGTGCTTGAGATCCTGTCGGACGGCGATCTCTATTATCGCGAAGATGACGGCAAGGTGTTCATCACCGCCGATGCCGACTCCCGCCGCGACCTGCTGCTGATTGATCCGCTGACCGGTGAAGAGGTTGGTGAGCTTTCCAAGCGCGATCTCGAAAAGATCAAGGTCAACAACAATCTGCGCAGTTCCATCAATGCCGCACTGGCTGGGATGACGTTGATGAGTCCCGACCGCGCTGTGCGGCTCTCGGCTGCCCGCTCGATGATGGATGCGCCGAGCGAAGACAATCTGGCGCTCATCGAAGAGGCGCTTGCCGCAGAAGAGGACGGCGAGATCGAGGCCGCGCTTCGAAAGGCCCGTGCTGTTTCCATTCTCAATTCCGACCGTGGCATCGAGGCCAAGGCGGCTGCAATCGAGGATATCGCCGCCATCGGCGGCCGCGATGCAATCTCCATCCTGCTATCGGCGCGCGGTTCGCTCGATCCTGAACTGCAGGACGAGGTCGATGCCGCGCAAGCGAAGATTGAAAAGCGCCTTGCCTTCTGGGATGTCGCGCAGAATGTCTGGTACGGCCTGTCGCTCGGCTCAGTCCTGCTCTTGGCGGCCATCGGCCTTGCCATCACCTTCGGCGTCATGGGGGTGATCAATATGGCGCATGGCGAGATGGTGATGCTCGGCGCCTATTCCACCTTTATGGTGCAGGAAGTAATCCGCACTTCCTATCCCGGCATGTTCGACTGGTCTCTGGCGATTGCGCTGCCGGTTGCCTTCCTGATCACCGGCGCCGTCGGATTGGTGATCGAACGCGGCGTCATCCGTTTTCTTTACGGGCGGCCGCTTGAGACGCTGCTTGCCACCTGGGGTGTGTCGCTGATCCTGCAGCAGGCGGTGCGCACCATTTTCGGACCGACCAATCGCGAGGTCGGCAACCCGTCCTGGATGTCCGGGGCGTTTGATGTCGGCGGGCTGGTCATCACTTGGTCAAGGCTCTGGATCGTGGTGTTCTCGCTCGCCGTCTTTTTGGGCTTGTTGATGCTCATGAAGCGCTCCGCCTTCGGCCTGCAGATGCGCGCTGTGACCCAGAACCGGCGTATGGCTGCCTCCATGGGCATCCGCACGCCCTGGGTCGACGCCTTCACCTTCGCGCTCGGTTCGGGTGTTGCAGGGCTTGCCGGTGTCGCTCTTTCGCAGATCGACAATGTCTCGCCCAATCTCGGCCAGTCCTACATCATCGACAGTTTCATGGTGGTGGTGTTCGGCGGTGTCGGCAATCTCTGGGGCACATTCGTCGGGGCCTTCTCGCTCGGTATCCTCAACAAGTTCCTGGAGCCCTATGCCGGTGCCGTTCTCGGCAAGATCCTGGTGCTCGTTTTCATCATCCTGTTCATCCAGAAACGGCCGCGCGGTCTGTTCGCACTCAAGGGAAGGGCGGTTGAAGCATGATTACGGCCTATGTTCTCCGCTCGCTCGACCGCAGGGTTTCCATCGCGATTGCCATTCTCTTCGGCATCGCCCTGCTGGTGCCGGTCTTGAACCTCGTCATCCCGGCGGCAAGCCCGTTTCATTTGCCGACCTACATGGTCTCGCTGTTCGGCAAATATCTCTGCTATGCGCTTCTGGCGCTTTCGCTTGATCTCGTCTGGGGTTTTTGCGGCATTCTCTCGCTCGGCCACGGCGCGTTCTTCGCGCTCGGCGGTTATGCGATGGGCATGTATCTGATGCGCCAGATCGGCTCGCGCGGTGTCTATGGTGATCCGGTGCTGCCGGACTTCATGGTGTTCCTCAATTATCAGGAATTGCCATGGTTCTGGCACGGCTTCGATATGTTCTGGTTTGCCATGCTGATGGTGCTTCTGGTGCCCGGTGCGCTTGCCTTTGCCTTCGGCTGGTTCGCCTTTCGCTCGAGGGTGAACGGCGTTTACCTCTCGATCATCACCCAGGCGATGACCTATGCGCTGCTTCTGGCCTTCTTCCGCAACGATATGGGGTTTGGCGGCAATAACGGGCTGACGGACTTCAAGGACATTCTCGGTTTTTCGGTGCAGGCAGGCGGCACGCGCGCGGCTCTGTTCGCGGCGTCAGCGATCTTCCTGGCCATCGGGCTGTTCATCGCCTCGGCCATTGTCCGCTCCAAATCCGGCAAGGTTCTGGTTGGTGTGCGTGATGCGGAAAGCCGGGTGCGTTTTCTGGGCTATCGGGTGGAAAACTACAAGCTGTTTACCTTTGTGACCTCGGCGATGATGGCAGGCGTTGCCGGTGCGCTGTATGTGCCGCAGGTCGGCATCATCAATCCGGGTGAATTCGCTCCGGCCAATTCGATCGAGGTGGTCATCTGGACGGCTGTCGGCGGGCGAGCAACGCTGATCGGCCCGATCATCGGTGCCATTCTGGTCAATGGCGGCAAGACCATTTTTACCGGGCTTTTCCCTGCCTATTGGCTGTTCGCGCTCGGCGGCCTATTCGTTGCCGTCACCCTGTTCCTGCCCAAGGGCATTGTCGGAACGATCTCCGACCGGTTCAAGAAAAAGGGCAAAGGTGTCAGCGAGCGCAACGAACGTTCCGAAGAGGCCGAGGCCGGCATGGATGTAGTTCCGAGCAAGGAGGGTGCCCGATGAGCCCGAGTGAAAAACGCGCCAAAAGCCTGCTCTATCTCGACAATGTCTCGGTCTCCTTCGACGGGTTCAAGGCGCTGAACAGCCTCTCTTTCGTGATCGAGCCCGGCGAGTTGCGCGCCGTGATCGGCCCGAACGGGGCGGGCAAGACCACGATGATGGATATCATCACCGGCAAGACCCGGCCAGATACCGGCGAGGTGTTCTTCTCCGACACCATCGACCTGACCAAACGGGATGAGGCGGATATCGCCCAGCTCGGCATTGGCCGCAAATTCCAGAAGCCGACGGTGTTTGAAAGCCACACGGTCTGGGACAATCTGGAACTGGCGCTCAACCGCAAGCGCGGCGTATTCTCGACCCTGTTCTACCGGCTCACCAGCGAGGACCGGATCCGAATCGCGGAAATTCTGGAAACCATCCGCATGACCGCGCGCAAGGACGAGCTTGCCGCCAACCTCTCCCACGGCCAGAAACAATGGCTCGAGATCGGCATGCTGCTGGCGCAGGAGCCGAAGCTTCTTCTGGTCGATGAGCCGGTGGCCGGGATGACTGACGCGGAAACTGTGGAAACCGCCCGTCTGTTGCGCGAGATCGCCAAGACCCGCGCCGTTGTCGTGGTGGAGCACGATATGGGCTTCGTCCGCGATCTCGGCGTCAAGGTCACCTGTCTGGCTGAAGGCTCGGTGCTGGCAGAAGGCTCAATCGACTTCGTGTCCAATGACCAGAAGGTCATTGAAAACTATCTGGGGCGGTGAGGGACACCATGCTGACAATCGAAAATGTCAATCTGCATTATGGTGCCGCTCAGGCGCTGCGCGATGTGAGCCTTTCCGCCGAGATGGGAAAGATCACCTGCGTTCTGGGGCGAAACGGTGTCGGAAAGTCGTCTCTGCTCAGGGCTGTGACCGGGCAGCACCCGATTTCCGGCGGCGCCATTACCTTTCAGGACCAGAGGCTTGACGGTCTGGCGCCCTATGGCCGGGCAAAGCGCGGTGTCGGCTATGTTCCGCAGGGGCGGGAAATCTTCCCGCTTCTGACGGTGAAGGAAAACCTCGAAACCGGGTTTGCCCCCTGGCTTCTGCAGAGCGCACCATTCCTGATGATATTTTCAGCCTGTTTCCTGTGCTGCAGACAATGCTGTCGCGTCGTGGCGGCGACCTTTCCGGCGGGCAGCAACAGCAGTTGGCCATCGGTCGCGCCATGGTCACCCGCCCGAAAATCCTGGTGCTGGATGAGCCGACCGAAGGTATTCAGCCATCGATCATCAAGGATATCGGCAGGGCGATCCGATACTTAAGGGATTCCACCGGTATGGCCATTCTGCTGGTCGAGCAGTATCTCGATTTCTGCCGCGAACTGGCCGACAAGGTCTACATCATGGATCGCGGCGTCATCGTTCATGAAGGCCCCGCCGAAACCCTCGATACCGAAGAAGCGCGTCGCCACCTGACCGTCTGATGCTTCCGCACGCATCCTGCGGATAAAATGTGCGTCTGGGCAAAACATATGCTGCTATTGTGTCCACGAAACCGGGGCGCTTGAGACTCGGATGTCTCGGGATTCAACGAAAGACAAAATTCATTTCAACGGCGGCACGAAACTTGCTTTTCTTTGGTTGATAAAGAAAACGAGGTCAAACAAATGTGCGGTGCGAGAAAATGTGGCTCGAACAAAACGCCCTGGCGGGCGGAGTGGATGTGTTGATAGCGGACATGCCGGGACGAGCGCAGCGAACATTCGGTAAGGGCGAAGTCCGGGCCAAGTTTTCGGTCGGAAAAACACGGCTGGACGCGTTCTATCAGGAGGGTGCGGCCAAAATCCGTATCCCCGAGAGCTTTGACGGTTCGATGGAGGCCGTGCTGATCAACACCTCCGGCGGGCTGACCGGTGGCGACCGGCTGCAATGGGCGATGACAGCCGAGGCCGGCACGACGCTGACCGTGACCACGCAGGCGTGTGAGAAGATCTACAAATCTGACAGCGGCCCGGCGATGATTGACAGCGAATTGCGGGTCGAAGATGGAGCCAGGCTCGACTGGCTGCCGCAGGAAACCATTATGTTCGACGATGCTTCGCTGCATCGCCGGCTTGATGTCGATCTTGCAGAAAATGCGGAGTTTCTGGCGATCGAAGCCGTGCTTCTCGGCCGCAAGGCCATGGGAGAGGCGGTGCAGCGTGGTCAGTTTCGTGACCGCTGGCGGGTGCGTCGGCAAGGCACCCTTATCCATGCGGAAGACGTGCGCATGACGGGTGATATCGAAAACCTGGTGTCGCAAACGGCAGTGCTTGGCGGCGATGTCGCTTTCGCCACACTGCTTTACTGCGGGCCGCGCACTGAGGCGCTGTTGCCCAAAGTGCGCGAGGCGCTGGGTAATTCCGCCGGTGGTGCCAGCGAATGGAACGGCAAGCTCGTCGCCCGTGTGGTCGCGCCCGATGGCTATCAGTTGAGAAAAAGCCTTATTCCCGCTCTTAGGGTCTTGCGGGACGGCGAAAATCTGCCGAAAGTCTGGCATCTATGAAATCTGCAAGCTGTGACAGCAAGAGAGTGACGCATGAACCTGACGCCGCGTGAAAAGGACAAACTGCTGATTTCCATGGCCGCCATGGTGGCGCGCCGCAGGCTGGAACGGGGCGTCAAGCTCAACTGGCCGGAATCGATTGCGCTGATTACCGATTATGTGGTCGAGGGCGCGCGTGACGGCCGGCCGGTGGCTGAGCTGATGGAAGCCGGCGCCCATGTGCTGACCCGTGACCAGGTGATGGAAGGCGTGCCGGAGATGATCCACGACGTGCAGGTGGAAGCAACCTTCCCCGACGGCACCAAGCTGGTAACCGTGCACGAGCCGATCAGGTGAGGAGAACAGATATGATCCCCGGTGAAATGATCGTCGCAGAGGGCGAAATCGAAATCAATGCGGGTCTGCCGACCGTGACGCTGACGGTTTCCAATACCGGTGACCGGCCGGTGCAGGTGGGTAGTCACTACCACTTTTTCGAAACAAATCCGGCGCTCACCTTCGAGCGTGACAAGGCGCGTGGCATGCGGCTTGATATTGCCGCAGGCACGGCGGTGCGCTTCGAGCCCGGCCAGACCCGCGATGTGACGCTGGTGCCGTTTGCCGGCAACCGCAATGTCTACGGTTTCCGGCAGGAAATCATGGGCAAGCTCTGAACCTGAATGCGCCGGTCCCGCGCTGTTTGCGCGCGGAAAAGTCAATTTGTCTCACGGGGAGTGATCCATGCCCTTCAAAATGTCCCGCCAGTCCTATGCCTCGATGTTCGGGCCGACCACGGGTGACAAGGTGCGCCTTGCCGATACGGAACTGTTCGTCGAGGTGGAGAAGGACTTCACCCGCTATGGCGATGAAGTGAAGTTCGGCGGCGGCAAGGTCATCCGCGACGGCATGGGGCAGAGCCAGGCAAGCCGTGCGGAAGGCGCGGTGGATACGGTGATGACCAATGCGCTGATCATCGACCACTGGGGCATCGTCAAGGCTGATATCGGCATCAAGGACGGCCGCATCTCGGCGATCGGCAAGGCCGGTAACCCGGATACGCAGGCAGGCGTTGATATTATCGTCGGTCCCGGCACCGAGGTGATTGCAGCCGATGGCAAAATCATCACGGCTGGCGGTATGGACGCCCATATCCACTTCATCTGCCCGCAGCAGATCGAGGAAGCGCTGATGAGCGGCCTCACCTGCATGCTCGGCGGCGGCACCGGTCCCGCCCACGGAACGCTCGCCACCACCTGCACGCCCGGCCCGTGGCATATCGAGCGGATGATACAGGCGGCCGATGCCTTTCCGATGAACCTCGCCTTTTCCGGCAAGGGCAATGCCTCGCTGCCCGGCGCGCTGGAAGAACAGGTTCTCGGAGGCGCGGCGGCGCTGAAGCTGCATGAGGACTGGGGCACGACGCCGGCGGCGATCGACAATTGCCTGTCCGTTGCCGACAAATACGACGTTCAGGTGATGATCCATACCGACACGCTGAACGAGTCGGGCTTCGTGGAAGATACGGTCAATGCCTTCAAGGGCCGCACCATCCATGCCTTCCACACCGAAGGTGCTGGCGGCGGCCATGCACCGGACATTATCAAGATTTGCGGCTTGTCGAACGTCATTCCGTCTTCGACAAACCCGACGCGACCCTATACCCAGAACACGATTTCCGAGCATCTCGACATGCTGATGGTCTGCCATCACCTGTCGCCGTCGATCCCGGAAGACATCGCCTTCGCCGAAAGCCGGATCCGCAAGGAAACCATTGCCGCGGAAGACATCCTGCACGATATCGGTGCGTTCTCGATCATCTCGTCCGACAGTCAGGCCATGGGCCGCGTCGGCGAGGTGATCATCCGCACCTGGCAGACCGCCGACAAGATGAAGCGCCAGCGTGGACCCTTGCCACAGGAAACAGGCCAGAACGACAATTATCGGGTGAAGCGTTATATCGCCAAATACACCATCAACCCGGCGATTGCGCACGGCCTCAGCCATGAAATCGGTTCGGTCGAAGTCGGAAAACGCGCCGATCTGGTGATGTGGTCGCCGGCTCTTTTCGGCGTCAAACCGGATATGATGATCATCGGCGGCACGATCGCCGCCGCCCAGATGGGTGATCCGAACGCCTCGATCCCGACGCCGCAGCCGATGCATTACCGCTATATGTTCGGCGCTTATGGCAAGTCGCGCACCAATTCCTCCGTCACTTTCGTTTCGGAAGCTTCACTCGATGCCGGCCTGTCGCACAAGCTCGGCGTCGCCAAGCAGCTTCTACCGGTGAAAAACACCCGCGGCGGCATCTCCAAGGCTTCGATGGTGCACAATTCGGCGACACCGGAAATCTCCGTCGATCCGGAAACTTATGAGGTGCGGGCCGATGGCGAATTGCTGACCTGCGAGCCGGCGGACGTGCTGCCAATGGCGCAGCGGTATTTTCTGTTCTAGAGCTGTTAAACACCTTCTGCGAGGCTTTAGAATGACTGCTTGGGAATTATTCATACCCGCCTGTTTCGCGCTCAATTGCGCGCCGGGGCCCAACAATATGCTGGCCTTTTCCAACGGGGCGCGGCTTGGCGCGGTGCGTGGGCTTCTGGGCGGCATGGGGCGGATGCCGGCCTTTACCTTTCTGATTGCAATCACGGTGGCGGGGCTTGGAACCATTCTGGCAGCGTCCGCCACTGCGTTTATGGTGATCAAGCTGGTTGGCGCGGTCTATCTGGTCTATGTCGGAATTCAGATCCTGCTGAAGGCGCGTGCGCTTGCCGAGATGCAAGCGCTTGATACCAGCATAACCGCCCTGATGCGGCGCGATTTCTCGATTGCCATCACCAATCCAAAGGCGATCGCGATCTTCACGGCCTTCTTCCCGCAGTTCATCGTGGAAGGTGCGCCGATCTGGCCGCAGTTGACCGCTATGGGGTTGGCCTTTTTGGTCATGGAGGTTCTGGCTGTCTGCTTCTATGTCGCAGGCGGCGTTGTTCTCGGGAAATTCATCACCTCGAACCGCGTGTTCGTGCAGCTCAACCGGCTGGTCGGCGGTGCGCTGATCTTTGCCGGCGGATCGATGGCATTGTCACGTCACTAGCGGCGGTCCGATTCCAACATTTGGTTCCCCTCGCTGTGACCTCATCAGCAAATGTTGGAATCATAGGGATCACTGGCAAATATATGTTTTCTAGTGGAATTTTAGGATTTGATATTTGATGGACGAGGTCGCTGAAACGGGACTCGAATGTCAAATTCATTCCACTGGAGCTATTTGTGTTGGCTGCGCCTGAATGACGCAGTGATGTGGGGTTGAATCGTCGAGCGCAGCTATCACCTATACAACAGAGGCGGAGCTGGCACAGCTATGCAGACAGTGCATGGCAGCCATTACATTGGAATAATTCTAATGTTGTGGGTTTATTCCAATTTGAAATTTGATAAAATCCGTCAACGTTTTTCGAACGAATTCCTCCCAAGGGTTCAAGACAACAGGAGATTGAGATGATCGGCCGTAAAGTCCCGAACGTAACCTTCCGCACGCGTGTTCGCGATGAGAGCATTGAGGGTCCGAATCCGTTCCGCTGGCAGGACACCACCTCGGACGATTACTTCAAGGGCAAACGAGTGATTCTGTTTTCGCTGCCAGGCGCCTTTACCCCAACTTGCTCGACCTACCAGCTGCCTGATTTTGAAAAGCTCTTTGGCGAGTTCCAGGCGCAAGGCATCGACGACATCTACTGTATGTCGGTCAACGATGCTTTTGTTATGAACGCCTGGGCCAAGGGCCAGAAACTTGAGAACGTCAAGGTCATTCCGGATGGCTCCGGCGAGTTTACCCGCAAGATGGGCATGCTGGTCAACAAGGACAATCTTGGCTTCGGCATGCGCTCATGGCGTTACGCTGCTGTCATCAATGATGGTGTCGTCGAGAAGTGGTTCGAGGAAGAAGGCTTCTCCGACCTCTGCGAGACCGATCCATACGACGTTTCCTCACCACAGAATATCCTTGAGAATATCAAGGGCGAAGCCAAGGCGGCTTGAGGCATTTCAGGTCAATGCACTGAAGGGCGGTCGGTTTTCCGGTCGCCTTTTTCATGGGCTTTATTCAAACACGATCCGCGGAAAATAGAACGACACCACCCAGTTGGGTGCGTCGACAATCTCGCTGATTTTCAGATCGCCGCAGACGGAACACAGCATATAGGCATCCACCGGATCGAGATTGCGGGTTCTGCCCAGATGCTCGATCATGTTGGAGACAGCCTCCCGCGCAGCTTGCATCAGGTCTGGACCGATGCCGGTGGTCACTTCGTAGCCCGCAGCGTCGAGATGGCGCGAAATCGGGCCGGGCGCCGAGAAATGCGGTGTTTTCGGCGCGGCATCCCTGATGACTTCGACCGTGACCGAAACATCCATGGCGCTTTCGATCGCTGTCCCGCAGACCTCGCCATCACCCTGGGCCGCGTGTGTGTCGCCGATGGATAGCAGCGCGCCGTCGACCTCGACGGGCAGGTAAAGCGTCGTGCCGGCTGCGATGTCGCGAATATCCATATTGCCGCCCACCCGGCGTGGCGGGATCACCGAATGATTGCCGGGCTCGGCCATCGCCACCCCGATCGTGCCGATGAAGGGCCTGAGCGGAATGCGCGCCAGCGGGTTGAAGACGGCCGGCGTGGCGATATCAGTTTCGTAATCCCAGAGCTTCAGTTTCGGTTCGTCAAACTGGTCAGCCAGCAGGCCGAAGCCGGGAATGATCGCCGTCCAGCCAAAGCCGGAGGGGGCGAATTCGTTGATCGTGAGTTTCAGCGCATCGCCGGGCTTTGCACCTTCGACGTAAAGCGGGCCGGTCAGCGGGTTGGCCTTGCTTGGCTCCGCTGTCAGGATGTCGGCGGCCACGCTTTCAGGGCCGTAATGCCCGTTTCCGGCATCCCGGCAGGAAAACGCGATGGTTTCGCCGGAACGCGCGAAGTGAACCGGTTCGATTGAGCGGTCCCAGCCGAGATGGCCCTCATGGTCGTGGATCGTATGCGCGCATTTCATGATTGTCGCTCTCCGCTGTCACTTCGTCGGGTCATCTTTTCCGTCGCGCTGGTTCCGCATCGCGTTGAGGCGCGCCCTTTCCAGCATGTAAGCCTCTGCCTCCGCCATATGTTCCGCCATGATGGCTCGGGCCTTTTCGCTGTCCCTGGCGCGGATCGCCTTGATCAGCTCGATCTGGTAGAAAATACCGGTTTCGCGCAGGCCCGGATTGGGTTCCTGATAGATGGCGCGGCAAGCCGGCAGATCGCGCAACAGGTTCAGCAACAGACCGCAGGTGAAGCCCAGAACCGGGTTTTGCGCATGGCGCGCCAGTTCGGCATGGAAATCCAGCTCGGCGAGCCTCTGGACATATTCCTGTTCCGCCGTTTCTGCCTGCCCTTCATAAAGCCTGATCTTGTCCTGCAGCGTTTTGGTGGCACCCGACGGCAGGTGCAGTGCTGCATCGGCGGCAAGCTGCGGCTCGAGTGTCTTGCGCAGCGCGTAGATATCGGCAATCGAAGGCGGGGCCTGGAGAAACAGGCTGGTGACAGTCTGGATCGCTTCGGCGGGCTGGACAGCGCGGATGAAGATGCCGCCGCCGGGGCCGGTCTTTGATGCGATCAGGCCCTGGAATTCGAGTATCTTCAAGGCTTCCCGCACCGTGCCGCGGGAAGCGCGCAGGAAACCGGGTCCGAGCCATTCCGCTGGCATGCGGTCGCCGGGTTTGAGGTCCGCATCGATCATGCGTTCACGCAACATATCGGCGATGACATCGGGCCGTTTGCGTTTCTTCTCCGCCAAAGGCGGGCCGAAGGCCTGCCGGCTTTCAAGACTGGGATTGCTCATGCCGTCCTTTTCGTCATCGGGTAAAAGCAGGCGGCCTTGTGGCCTGCTTCGCCCATCGCCTCGTCGATCGGCGGAACAGAGCGCTGGCATTGCTCCGTTCCGTTGGGACACCGGGCGAAGAACGCGCAGCCCGGCGGAGGATTATAGGGGTCCGGCAGTTCGGCCTCCCGATCACCGCCGGAAACGGCCTTTCTGCCGGGCGCCGGGGCGGAATTCAACAGAAGATGTGTATAGGGGTGGAGCGCCCCGGAAAATACAGAATCGCGTGTTCCCAGTTCAACGATGCGCCCGAAATACATCACTGCCACCCTGTCGGAGATCGATTCCACCACCGAAAGATCATGGCTGATGAACAGATATGTGAGCCCGAACCGCGCTTTGAGGTCATCGAGAATATTCAGCACCTGCGCCTGCACCGAGACATCGAGCGCTGACACCGGCTCATCCAGCACGATCACCTCCGGATTGGCAGCGAGCGCGCGGGCAATGCCGATGCGCTGGGCCTGGCCACCGGAAAACTCATGCGGGTAGCGATCGAGAAACTCCGGCGCCAGATTGACGGCGTTCATCAGTTCCTCAAGCCGCGTCTCCCGTTCGGCCTTCTTCAGGCCGAGAAGGTGAATGAGCGGGGCTTCCAGAATTGTGCGGACCCGCTTTCTCGGATTGAGCGAGGAAACCGGGTCCTGAAACACATACTGCACCTGACGGGCCAATGCGCGCGGGTTCTTCCGGGCTTCTTCGGCAAGGTCCTTGCCCTCGAATGTGATCGTGCCGCCCGTCGGGATATCAAGACCGGAGAGAAGCCGGGCGAGTGTGGATTTGCCACAGCCGCTCTCGCCGACAATGCCGAGCGTCTCGCCTTTCTTGACGTCTATGGAGACATCCTGCACCGCATGGACGGCCGGGAGCTTCTTGCCGAACAGCGTCTTGCCGCCGCCGAAAGTACGCTCGGCACGATCGATCGCAATCAATACGTCATCAGCCATCGGCGTTCTCCCGGTTGAGCGGATGCAGGCAGCGCACGCCGCGTTCTTCGCCAAGCGCTGTCATGGCAATATCGCCCTTGCGACAGTCCTCCTGAACGAAGGGACAGCGGTCCGCGAAGGCGCAGCCGTCCGGCAGGTTGTTGACCACGGGAGGGCGGCCCTCAATGGCGTCAAGCCGGCGGTCCGGCTCGCCAAGCACTGGCACGCATTCGATCAGTTTGGACGTATAGGGGTGGGCGGGGCGTTCAAGGATTTCCTCGGTGGTGCCGGTCTCGACGATGCGTCCGGCATACATCACCGCCACCCGGTCGCAGATGGCAGAGACCACGCCAAAATCATGGGTGATGAACAGGATCGCGGTATCGCGCTGCTTGCGCAGCCCGTGCATCAGTTCGAGGATCTGCGCCTGCACGGTGACATCGAGCGCTGTCGTTGGTTCGTCGGCGATGATCACCTTGGCGTCGTTGGCAAGTGCCATGGCAATCGAGATGCGCTGGCGCATGCCGCCGGAAAGTTCGTGCGGAAAGGCCTTCAACCGCTCGGGCGCATTGGGGATGCGAACCGATTCCAGAAGTGCTGCCGCCTTCTCGCGCGCCTTCTTTTTCGAGAGCGGCTGGTGTGCCTGAATGGCCTCGACCAACTGATCGCCGACGGTGAACAGCGGATGCAGTGTGGAAAGCGGATCCTGAAACACATGGGAGACAGCGCCGCCGCGCAACTGACGAATGCGCTCATCACTTGCGGCAAACAGGTCCTCATTGTCGAGCCATGCCGCGCCGCCGGCAATGCGTCCGGGCGGCGTCGGCACCAGCCCCATCAGCGACATTGCGGTGACTGATTTACCGGAGCCCGATTCGCCGACAAGGCCGACGCATTCGCCCTGGCGCATATGTATGTCGATGCCGCCGACAGCCTTGTAGATGCTGCCGCCGATATGGAATTCGGTGCGCATGTCCTGAACGTCCAGAACCGTTCCCGGCTTCTGGCCGCGTGCGGGCGTATCTTCGCGTTTGACGGCGGTGCGTGCGCCGGGCCGGGCCAGCGCGCCGGATTTCAGCCGGGGATCGAGCACGTCGCGAATACCGTCGCCGAGAAGATTGATGCTCATCACCAGAGCAAAGATCATCAGCCCCGGAACCATGGAGACGTAGGCATCGGTGAACAACACCTTGCGGCCGTCGCCGAGCATCGAACCGAGATCGGCCTGGGGCGGCTGGGCGCCAAGGCCCAGAAACGAAAGCCCGGCGGTTTCCAGGATCATCCAGCCGATGGTGGTCGACATGGTGATGATGATCACCGGCAGCACGTTCGGCAGCACTTCGCCGAACAGGATCGCAAAATGCGATTTGCCGGACAATCGCGCTGCGTCAACAAACTCCCGCCGCGAAAGGCCGAGCGTCATGCCGCGAATGTTTCTGGCGAAGAAGGGGATATTGACGACCGCTATGGCGTAAAGCGCGTTCAGCAGGCCGGGGCCGAGCACGGCCACAATGGCGAGCGCCAGCAGGATATAGGGAAAGGCCATGACCATATCGATGCCGCGCATCAGGATATTGTCGGTGCGGCCACCGGCATAGCCCGCCACAAGCCCGATCAGCGAGCCGAAAAAGGCTGCAATCAAGGTGGCTGAAACGCCGACGGCAAGGCTGACGCGGGTGCCCCAGATGAGGCGTGACAGCAGATCGCGGCCAAGCGCATCGGTGCCCAGCAGATGGCCGTCGGTCAGCGGTGGCGAAAGGCGCACGGAGGGATCCGTCACATTCGGCGGCTGCAACGGCAGGATCGGCGCCAGAAGCGCGATCACGATGATGATGGCAAAGACGATCAGTCCGCCGGTTGCCAGTGTGTTGTTGAGAAGCAGCTTGAGGGCGCTCGGTCGACCGCTCTTTTTCGCCGGCTTGGCGGGGGCGGTGTTTGCAGAGGCATCTGTCATCAGCGCAACCTCGGGTCAAGCATGGTCTGGACGACATCGGCGACCAGATTGAACAGCACATAGGCTGCAGCGACGATCAGAACCCCGCCCTGAACCGTCAGCAGGTCACGGGTGGAAATCGCGGTCACCAGCATCGAGCCGATGCCGGGCCACTGGAACACGGTCTCGATATAGACCGCGCCGCCGAGCACGAAACCGGCCTGTATGCCGAGCACGGGAATGACGGAAACAAGCGCGGCCTTGAAGGCGTGGCGCATGATCACGCGGCGCTCCTTCAGCCCCTTGGCGCGGGCGGTGCGGATGTAATCTTGCCGCAGCACCTCCAGCATAGAGGTGCGCGTCAGCCGCGCCACAACGCCGGTTGCTACCACGGAAAGCGTGAAGGCCGGCAGGATCAGGTGTTTCAGAAGGTCTATCGGGCCGCCTCCGCCATAGATCGCATACATGCCGCTGGCGGGCAGCCATTGCAGCTTGACGGCAAATAGCAGGATCAGCAGCAGACCAAGCCAGAACGAGGGAATGGAAATGCCGATCAGCACAAACAAGGTGACCAGCTTGTCGGTCGCGCCGTACTGGCGCACCGCCGAGACGATACCGGCAAGCAGACCGAGAACGGAACACAGAACAAGCGAGGTGCCGGCGAGGATCAGGGTATTGCCAAAACGCTCGGTGATGATGTCGATGACCGGCCGGTTCTGGGTATAGGAGCGGCCGAAATCGCCCTGGAGAATATTGCCGAGCCAGATGAAATATTGCTGAACCAGCGGCTTGTCGAGACCAAGCGCCCGGTTGACGCGGTCGACATTTTCCGGCGTCGCATAAGACCCCAGAATGGCCGTTGCCGGATCGCCGGGGATCATCGCCATGATGGCGAAGACGATCACGGTCAGGCCCAGAAGGACCGGGATGACGGTCAAGAGCCGCCGCAGGATATATTGGGCCATGACGTGTTCTCCGTGTGAAAGCGCTTGCGCGGAACAGGAGGATATCGAGGCCGCCGAAACCGTTGCCCCACCCTCTGCGCCACCCTCGGGTCAAGTCCGAGGATGACGACGAATGGGGGAAGGTCACATAACAACAGCGCCAGACAAGAACTGTCGAAACGACCTTCCCAAAGTCACTCAGTTCGGCTTGGAAACGTCCTGCAGCAGCAGGAAGAAGGACGGCTGCAGCTTGAAGTTTTCGACGCTGGCCTTGGTCACGGCGTTCTGCTTCCAATTGGCGATGAAGGCCCAGGGCGCATCATCGTGCACGATCGCCTGCATTTCCTTGTAAAGCTCGGCGCGCCTGTCCTGATCAGTGGCCGTGCGGGCCTCTTCCAGAAGCTTGTCGACCTCTGGATTGGAATAATAGCCGGAGTTAAAACCGCCCTTGTCGGGGAAGGCGTCGGTTCTGAGCGCCAGGAAAGGCAGGGTGTCCGGGTCGTTCGTCATCCAAGCCATTTCCGCCATGTCGGCTTCGCCTTCAAGGCCAGGGTTCACCTTGCCGAGGAAGGTATTCCATTCATAGGTCTCGATGGCAACCGGCATGTCAACGGCCTCGAGGTCAGCCTGGATCTGGGTTGCCATGGCCTGCGGCTCCAGCATGCCCGAACCGCCTTCGGTGACGTAGAAGGTCAGCTCCGAGCCGTCATACCCGGCCTCTTCCAGAAGCGATTTCGCCTTTTCCGGGTCGTACGGGTAGGGCGACAGGCTGTCGTCATAGGCCCATGCGAAAGCCGGCGGCGTCGGGCCTGCGGCCACTTCGGCCGTACCTTGCAGAATGTCGTTGACGATGGCTTCCTTGTTGATGGCATAGTTGACCGCCTGACGGATCTTCTTGTCGGCGAAAACGCCATCCTTCATGTTCAGGATCAGAAACCAGAGGTGCGGACCCGCCTGTTCGTAAACCTGATAGCGATCATTGTCCGAAAACTGCGACAGCGAATCCGGGGGAACCTCGACCATCACGTCAAGGCCGCCAGACATCATTTCGGCAACGCGGGTGTTGGCATCGGTGACGGGGCGGAAAACGACGGCCTCAAGCGGCGGTGCGCCATCCCAGTAATCTGCATTTTTCGTTACGACGACCCTGGAATTGGGGGCCCACTCCTCGAATTTGAACGCGCCTGTGCCGGAAGGGTTGCGGCCGAAATCGGCGCCATATTCCTCAACCGCCGAGGGCGATACGATCAGGCCTGTCGGGTAGGCAAGGTTTGACAGAAACGGAGCATAGGGCTCCGACAGCGTGAACTTCACCGTCATGTCGTCGACGGCCTCGACAGTGTCGATAGAGGAGAAGAAGAAGGACAGCGGAAACGGCCCGGTGTCATAAAACGGGTGGTCTTCGTTCAGCATGCGCTCGAAGTTGAACTTCACCGCATCGGCGTTGAAGGGTGAACCGTCATGAAACGTGACGTCCTCGCGCAGCTTGAAGGTATAGGTCTTGCCGTCTTCGGAGATTTCCCAACTTGTCGCAAGTGCGGGCTCGACTTCGAGCGTGCCATCCTTGTAGCGCACAAGACCGTCATACATGTTCACCAGAATGCGGAAATCATTGACGGCTGTGTCAACGGCGGGGTCGAGCGATTTCGGCTCGGCAATCTGGCCGACGATCAGAACATTGGGCGGCGTCTGCGCAAGGGCTGGCGCGGCAAAGGCCAGCGATGCGGCTGCAAACGCGGCGGCGAGAAGGCGTTTCATCTATCGGTTCTCCTCTGTTGGTGTTTGGTTAATTAATTATGAAAATTTTGTAATTTACAAGGATTGATCATAATAAATTGCAACCTGTTTCACCTGTTGGAATAGATCTTGTATTGAACTCAATGGGTTACAGAAGAGCAGCAGCGGCGGAAATAAAATCACCATTGCTACAGGGGCTGGTTTATCGCCTTTAAATTGTCATGAAGCGGGGCTTTCTACCGCGGGCAACGAGCTTGGATATCAAACATCGTTTTCCGGCTTGTTCTGAAAAACGGAAGGCACACCAACATGACCACGCCAAATCTCAACCGCCGCCAGATGATGATCGGCGGCGCCATGGCCGCAGCGTTCACCGGGCTCGCGCCGATGGTGGCCAATGCCAATATCGTGACGTCGAACTATGCCAGCAGCACACTTACAATCGGGTTGTTCTCCGGCGATATTTCCAAGCTGGCGGTCAACAAGGCTGTTCATCCCATGGTGCAACATTTCGCGCGGCTGGAACAGGAGGAGACCTCCGCCGTGGGCGGTCTGCTGCTGGGCGCCGGAGCGGCCAAGCCCGACCGTCCGGAAACGCTTGCCGACACGCTGAAAAAACTGAAGGCAATGGATCCCGGCACGAAATTCGACCGGCTGTATCTCAGGAGTGAAATCGACGGCCATGAAGAGTTGCTGAAAATTCAGAAGCAGCGTGTCAAGGAAGGCAAGGCCGGCATGGATACAACCATCGCCACTATCCTGGTGCCCTTCATCGAATCGCACCTGGTCATGCTGCACGCCGCACGCAACAGCATGGCAACCTAAACGCCCAATCCATGCGTTCGGGAGCGCAGCCGTGTCCGCTACGCCGCCTGCAATACCGCGGCAAAGCCGGTGGTGGCGCAAGCATGGCAGGGCGGACATCTGACTCTTAAAAGGCCGTCAGTTTCAGATGCCGCGTTTGCGACTTGGCGGAAATTATCATAATAAATTCCCCAAAGACGAAGCCGTCATGCGGCAAACAAATGGGGAGGCCTTTATGATGAGCAGCAAACCGAAAATTAATTCCAGGCGGCTCAGGGCGCTTCTTGACGGCGTCAATGGCTTTGGTGCGGGCGGGACAGGCGGCGGCTTCAACCGGCCCGGTTTCTCCGATGCCGACATGGCGGTGAGAGACTGGTTCGCCGGTGAAATGGCAAAGGATGGGCTTGCCGTCACCCGCGATGGCGCAAACTCGGTTTTCGGGCGCTATGGTGACGCTGAGGTACCCTCGATCATGGTTGGCTCGCACCTCGATACCGTCGTTGATGGCGGCGCATTTGACGGATCGCTCGGCGTGGCTGTCGCGCTTGAATGCGTGCGGGCGATGAAACAGGCGGGTTTTGAACCGTCCATCCCGGTGGAGGTCGTTGCAACCTCCGAAGAGGAGGGGCGTTTCGGCGGTATGCTGGGCGCGCAGGCGATTGCCGGGCTGGTGACGCCGGAATGGCTGGCAAACGCGGCAGATGCCGATGGCGTGCTTCTGAGCGATGCGATGCGTGCGCAGGGGCTTGATCCGCAGGCTGTCATGAATGCGGCCCGGCCGGCCGGCTCTGTTCGGGGATTTCTGGAGCTTCACATCGAGCAGGGGCCGGTGCTGGAACGCGAGGGGCTTGCGATAGGCCTGCCGGAAGGAGCGACCGGGATCCTCAACCTTCAGGTGACGCTGAAGGGAACTGCCAACCACTCCGGCACGACGCCGATGGATATGCGCGCCGATGCCTTTGCGGGTCTTGCGGAGATCGCCACGCAAATTCCGGCGATGATCGAAAAATCGCGTTCCGACATTGCCCGTATCACCATCGGAAAGGTGGAGCTTTTTCCCAACCATCCGCACACGGTGCCCGGCGAGGCGGTATTCTCGGTGATTATCCGCGATGCTTCAGAAACCGTGATGCGCGGTTTGCAGACGCTGTTCGGTTATGTCACGGCGGTTAGTGCGGAGGCCCATGGTCTGGCGTACGAGATTGAGGAAAAGAGCTTCATTCCGCCGGTCGCCTTTAACGCCGACCTTGTCAATCTCCTGTCCGAGGCAGCGGGACAACTGAGCCTTCCGGCAAAACGGATGATCTCCGGGGCCGGCCATGATGCTCAAACGATGATGGCGCTTTGCCCATCCGCCATGATCTTCATCCCGAGCCGCAACGGCATTTCGCATGCGCCGGAGGAATATTCCGAGTGGGCCGATATCGAAAAGGGCGCGGAACTGATGCTGGCAGTTTTGCTGCGGCTTTGCTCGAACTGACAAAACCATGGCCCGTGAACCCGCACTCTGCTACGGCAATAAAGGTTCGGACGCACAACGCGGAAGCCCGTTCTCGTTCAGTCCAGCGTTTTGATTCCATCGAGAAATAGCCGCCATGACCGCCCGATACGATAGCTACATCATCTGCACCTCGCCGCGCAGCGGCAGTACATTGCTTTGCAAGCTGCTCGCCGCCACCGGTATGAGCGGCAACCCGGATTCCCTTTTTCATCGCCCGTCGCTCGCCGCATGGCAGAAAAGCCATCATGTGGCTGAGATCCTCGGCGAGGACGAGCGTTCGGCCCTTGCCCGCGTATTTGCTGCGGCTATCGCCGAGGGCAGTGGAGACACAGACATGTTCGGCCTTCGCATGCAGCGCGGCAGTCTCGACTATTTCAAGGAAAAACTGGCGGTTCTCCATCCCGGTCGGACGAGCGACAAGGCGCGCATCGAGGCGGCCTTCGGCCGCACTCTGTTCATCTATCTCTCGCGAGCCGACAAGGTTGCCCAGGCGGTCTCCTGTGTGAAGGCGGAGCAGACCGGGCTGTGGCATGTGGCGTCTGATGGCGGTGAACTGGAGCGCACTGCGCCGCATAGCGAACCGGTTTATGACGGTCCGGCGCTGATGAAGTGGTACGAGACGATGACCGGCTATGAGCGCGCGTGGGAGGACTGGCTGTCGCGCGAGGGCATAGCGCCGCTGCGGATCGATTACGATGCGCTGTCGCATTGGCCGCGCGAGACTTTGCGCACAGTGCTGCTGACGCTCGGCCTTGACGGAAAGGCTGCGCCTTCAGATCACCGAATAAAACTGGAAGGCCGCGAAGCTGACAGCGATGATCGCCGCCAGCACGACGCCTGCGATCAGGGCGAATTCGGCGCTCTGGCCTAGGACGCCGGTCCGGTGTTCATATCGTTGCCGCATGACAGGTCTTGCTCTGGCTGCTTCGGTGGCAGTCATCATGGCGCGTTTGCCTTCCCGCGGGGTTAAAATACATGGTTACTATTTAATGAAACGCATGGTCGCCGGGACGTGTTCCCATCTCGGTCTGCGCAGGCCCTAACGGGCCATGTCCGATCGTTTGCCAAGCTGGAAGGCAGGCGATAGATATGCGTATTCGAAACTCACGGAATGGACCGCATGGCTCGTGCCTTTCTCTACGTTCTTGATTCCTTCGGTATTGGCGGTGCGCCGGATGCCCGGGCCTATGGCGATCTCGGTGCCGATACGCTGGGCCATATCGCGGAGTTCTGCGCCGCCGGGCTTGGCGACCGGCAGGGATTGCGATCCGGCCCCCTCAAACTGCCCAATCTTGCCGCGCTCGGTCTTCTGGAGGCTGCAAAGCTTGCCACAAGGCATTATCCAGCCGGCATGGAAAAGCCCGAGCGGCTTTTCGGGCGTTACGGTGCGGCAAGCGAGGTGTCACGCGGCAAGGATACACCGTCGGGCCATTGGGAGATTGCAGGAACGCCGGTGATGTTCGACTGGGGCTATTTCCCGGATCAGAAGCAGTGCTTTCCGGCCGACCTTCTGGAGGTGATCTATCGCGAAGCGGGTATTTCCGGCAGTCTCGGCAATTGTCATGCTTCGGGAACGGACATCATCAAGCGCTTCGGTCAGGAGCATGTCTGGACCCGCCGGCCGATCTTCTACACCTCCGCCGACAGTGTGTTTCAGATCGCCGCTCACGAATATCATTTCGGTCTCGACCGGCTGCTGAAACTTTGCGAGACCGTGCGGGAACTGACTTATGATCTGAACATCGGCCGGGTGATTGCGCGCCCCTTCATCGGCGAAACGGTGGAGACCTTCAAGCGCACCGGCAATCGCCGCGATTTCTCGATCGCGCCGCCGGAAGAGACATTGCTGGACCGGTTGATGGCAGCCGGGCGCAACGTCCTGGCCGTCGGCAAGATTTCAGATATTTTTGCCGGTAAGGGCGTGTCGCGGCTGACCAAGGCCGACGGCAATGACGCGCTTGTCTCCGCCAGCCTGAGGGCAATGGATGAGGCGGGCGAGGGCGATCTGGTGTTCACCAATCTGGTTGATTTCGACATGGTTTACGGTCACCGCCGCGACGTGCCGGGCTATGCGGCAGCGCTTGAGGCTTTTGATGCCCGCGTCGGAGAAATCGCAGGGCGGATGAGGCCCGGCGACATCGCTGTGCTGACCGCCGATCACGGCTGCGATCCGACATGGCGCGGCTCAGATCACACCCGCGAGCGCGTGCCGGTTCTGGTCTTCGGCCCGGGCGTTGCTCCGGGCTCTCTCGGCATTCGCGAGACCTATGCCGATATCGGCGAGACCATTGCACGCCATCTCGGGCTTTCTCCCGGCAAACACGGAGTATCGTTCCTGTGAAAACACCGAAAGCCGAACTTCACTGCCATATCGAAGGGGCAACCCCGCCAGCTCTTGCAGCCCGGTTGGCCGATAAATACGGCCTTGATCTTTCCGCCTATTTGCGTGATGGCCGCTATCGCTGGCACGACTTTTCCAGCTTCATCGCCTGCTATGCGGCCATCGCCAATGTGTTCCGTTCGGAAGACGATTTCGCGGCCTTGGCCGAAGCCTATCTCGGTGAGCTTGCAGCAGAGGGCACAATTTATTCCGAGCTGTTCGTTTCACCCGAACAGGGGCTTGCCGCCGGTCTTTCCAGAGATGGCTATATGCAGGCGATCTCCGCCGGAATCGCGGCGGCGAAGGCGAAGACCGGCATTGAATGCCGGATGGTGATGATCGGCGAGCGGCACATGGGGCCTGAGCAGGTCGAGGGTGCCGCGCGCTATGCCGTTTCCTGCGGGTTTCCGCTTCTGACAGGCTTCAATATGGCCGGTGACGAACGCATGGGCCGCGTGGCAGACTATGCCCGCGCCTTCGATATTGCGCGCGACGGCGGCCTGAAGCTGACAATTCATGCCGGCGAAGTCTGCGGGCCGGGTTCGGTGCGCGACGCGCTGGATCTGGTCCGCCCGGATCGGATCGGCCATGGCGTGCGGGCCGTTGAAGACCCTGAGCTTGTCAGGCGGCTTGCCGATGAGGGCGTCGTGCTCGAGGTCTGTCCGGGTTCCAATGTCGCGCTTTCCGTCTATCCCGATTTCCATTCCCATCCGCTGCGCCAATTGTTCGATGCAGGCGTCCAGGTGACGCTCAATTCCGATGACCCGCCTTTCTTCGACACCACGCTTGCCCGCGAATATGCGGTGGCAGAGAGCGAGATGGGGTTTTCAGCCGGCGAGATCGCCACCATGACGCGTACGGCAATTGCGGCTGCGTTCGTCGACGAAACGACGCGCGCGAAACTTTACACGCAGCTTGAGCGCTGAAACGGTGGAAAAAGAGGCGTTTCTGCGGGTAGGCGGGCGCGGTGCTTGCTGCACAGGTGCCTTTTGCGTCATATACAATTTCAGCAGGAAAATATGAAAGCGGGATTGAAGCTCATGGACGGCGTTACGGTCATCGACCACCCCTTGGTTCAACACAAGCTGACGAAGATGCGTCAGAAGGATACGTCGACGGCAAGCTTCCGCAGGCTGCTCAGGGAGATTTCCACCCTGCTCTGCTATGAGGTGACGCGCGATCTCGAGTTGAAGATGGAAACCATCGAGACTCCAGTGACGACGATGCAAGCGCCGGTTCTGGAAGGCAAAAAGCTGGTCTTTGCCTCGATCCTGCGCGCCGGAAACGGTCTTCTTGAAGGCATGCTCGATCTCGTGCCGTCGGCGCGTGTCTCCCATATTGGGGTTTACCGCGATCATGAAACGCTTGAGGCGATCGAGTATTTCTTCAAGGCGCCGGAAGATATCGGCGAACGGTTGGTGATCGTAGTCGATCCGATGCTGGCGACCGGCAACTCGTCAATCGCGGCCGTTGATCGGCTGAAGGAACGCGGCGTTTCGAATATCCGCTTCCTCTGCCTGCTGGCAGCCCCGGAAGGCATTGAACACTTTCGCAACAGCCATCCAGATGTTCCCGTTTACACGGCCGCCATCGACAGCCATCTGAACGAAAAAGGCTATATCGTTCCGGGGCTGGGCGATGCCGGCGACCGGATGTACGGCACCAAGTAAGGTGCTGTCACGGCGTTAAAGGCAGCCGGTACCGCACGAAATCATCGGCCTTGTCGTAGTGGTCATAAAGCCGGCGCGCGGTCTCGTTGTCGCTGTTGGTGTGCCAGTAGAGATTGGTCCAGCCATCGCGCCGGCCCATTGCTATCAGATCGTCGATCAGCCGTGCCCCGATGCCGCGCCCGCGATGGTTATCGTCGACGAACAGGTCTTCCAGGTAGCAGGCCGGTTCAATCGCCCATGTGCGGGGATGCAGAATGCAGGTGGCAAAGCCTACCGGCCTGTCATCGACTATCGCCAGCCGGGTGAAAACGGGGACAACCGGGTCGATAATCCGCGACCAGGTCGTTTCCGTCACATCTCGCCCGATACCCGAACCATAGAAGGTCAGGTAGCCCTGCCATAGCTCAAGCCAGTCCGCCTTGTCATCGGCGGCGGCAGCACGAATGCTGATCTCGCTCATTCGCCGGCCTCCTGAAGCCGTTGCAGCGCCTCCTGGGAAAGTTCGATATCCGGCGCTCGCAGCAGGGTATCCATCTGCTCAGGCCGCGAGGCGCTGGCGATCGGCGCGGTGACGCCGCGCCGTGTCATCAGCCATGCAAGCGCGATTGCCGCGGGGTGTTCGCCTGTTTCTGACGCAACGGTTTCAAGGGCTGCAAGAATGCGTGTGCCGCGCTCATCGAAGTATTTCGCGACATGCCCCCCGCGGGCCTGACCTTCGGCATCCCCGGCCGATTTGTATTTTCCGGTCAGAAATCCGGATGCAAGGCTGAAATAGGTGATGACGCCGATATCGTGCTCGACACAGAGTTCGGCCAGCGCGCCCTCGAAGCCGGAACGGTCATAAAGGTTATATTCCGGCTGCAGCACATCGTAACGCGCACGCCCTGTGTGTTCGGCGACCCTGAGTGCTTCCGCAAGCTGCCCGGCATCAAGGTTGGATGCTCCGATGGCCCTGACCTTGCCCTGCTCGCGCAGCCTTGTGAAGGCGCCGATGGTTTCGTCATAGTCGGTATCGGGATCCGGCCAATGGGCAAGATAGACGTCGAGATAATCTGTCTGTAGCCTGCGCAGAGAATCCTCCACCGCCTCCATGATCCAGTCTTCTTTGAGGCCTTTCTTGCCGGGCCCCATTTCGGAACCGACCTTGGTGATGATGACGACATCCTCACGCGGGACACCGGCGCGCTTCAGCCAGTTGCCGATGATGATCTCCGACTCTCCACCCTTGTTGCCATCGACCCAGGCGGAATAGACATCTGCGGTATCGATTGCGTTGAAGCCTGCGCCGACAAAGCGATCCAGAAGCGCAAAGGATGTCTGCTCATCCGCTGTCCAGCCGAATACATTGCCGCCGAAGACAACGGGCGATATTTCGATATTCGTTCGGCCTAGTCTTCGTTTGTGCATGATTTTCTCCCGGGTGATGATCATATCGTGAACCCAACGTAAGGTTCCCCGGGCTGGATGACAATGCAATGGTTGAAGCGGGAAGTGCAGGACTGGCATCAGATCGGCTTGCACACGTCCCGGCCGGTTTCTATGCTGTTGCCTGAAATAACAGGTGAGGAAACCCTATGTTGCGTTTTGGAATTGTTTCGACCGCCAAGATCGGTCGTGAGCTCGTTGTGCCGGCAATCGTCGATGCCGACAATGCGGTGCTTTCGGCCGTCGCCAGTCGCGATCTCGAACGGGCTCAGGCCATGGCGACCCGTTTTGGCGCGCCGCATGCCTTTGCATCCTACGACGAGATGCTGGCAAGCGATGTGATTGACGCGGTTTATATTCCCCTGCCCACATCCCAGCATGTGGAATGGGCAATCAAGGCGGCAGATGCGGGAAAGCATGTTCTGGTCGAAAAGCCACTGGCGCTGAAGGCTGAGGATATCGCTCCGGTGATTGCCGCGCGCGACCGCAACAAGGTGCTGATCAGCGAGGCCTTCATGGTCACCTATGCGCCGGTGTGGCAAAAGGTGCGTGCGCTGATTGCCGATGGTGCCATCGGCGAGCTTCAGCATGTTCAGGGCGCGTTCTCCTACTTCCTGCGCGATGCCTCCAACATGCGCAATATTCCCGCACTCGGCGGCGGCGGTCTGCCCGATATCGGCGTCTACCCGACGGTGACCACGCGGTTTGCGACCGGTGCTGAGCCTGAGCGGCTTCAGGCAAATGTGCGCTATGACAGTGAATTCGGCACGGATATCTATGCCTCTGTTCGGGCGGAGTTCCCTGGCTTCGAGACAAGTTTTTACATCTCGACCCAGCTTGCAAACCGGCAGACCATGGCTTTCCACGGCACTGAAGGCCTGATTGAAGTGCTCTCTCCCTTCAATGCCGATCGCTGGGGGAGGAATCGGTTCTGCTCTCCAACCAGAGCCATTCGGAAACTCAGACCTTCCGTTTTCAGGACAGCCGTCAGTATGTCCGCGAGGTCGAGGCATTCTCTAGAGCCGCGACCGGGGAAAAGGTCGAAGTGTTCACGCTTGAGGAGTCGGTGAAGAACCAGCGCGTGATTGACGCGATCTACCGCGCCGGCAAATTGGATGGCGGGTGGGAAACCGTCTGATCAAATTGCTTCGGGGGCAGGCTGATAACAAACCTCTCCATTCTACGGACGTCATCCTCGGCCCTGTGCCGAGGATCCAACCGCGTTGCTGCATAAGCGGCGCTTTTGTTCTAAAACAGGCTGAATTATTTTGTCTTCCCACCGCAGATGCTTGTTTTAGCGAAAGGTGTCTGGATGCTCGGGACAATCCCGAGCATGACGAATGAGAGTG
The DNA here is from genome assembly GCF_055808365.1 of Martelella sp. K41-7. Taxonomy (NCBI): domain Bacteria; kingdom Pseudomonadati; phylum Pseudomonadota; class Alphaproteobacteria; order Hyphomicrobiales; family Aurantimonadaceae; genus Martelella; species Martelella sp. K41-7. The sequence goes on along the minus strand of NZ_CM147867.1, from coordinate 2,331,880 downwards.
AAGCAGGCTATGCCAACAAGCTGACGGCCCTTGAGCAGGGACGTTTTTGTCTGCAGAGCAAGCGTGCGGAAAGGACAATGTCATGGCGGCGACGCTGTATGGAATTCGAAACTGCGATACCATGAAGAAGGCCTGGAGCTGGCTGGACGATCACGGCATTGCCTATCAGCTGCACGACTACAAGAAGGCCGGTATCGACCGCGATCACCTGGCGCGATGGTGCGAGGAGGCGGGATGGGAAAAGCTGCTGAACCGCGCTGGTACGACCTTCCGCAAACTCTCCGACGCTGAGAAACAGGATCTCGACCGCGACAAGGCCATCGGCCTGATGCTCTCCAACCCCTCCATGATCAAGCGGCCGGTGCTGGAAGATGGTGACCGGATGCTGGTCGGCTTCAAGCCGGAAATATACGCAGACTTTTTTGGCAAGGCATGAACAATGGCGAAGACCACCCAGGCAACCCGGTTTCTGGACAAGGCCGGTGTGACATACACCATCCAGCAATATGACTATGATCCCAACGCCTTCAAGGTCGGGCTGCAAGCAGCGGAAGCCATTGGCGAGCCTGCCGACCGGGTGCTGAAAACGCTGATGGCGGAAGTCGATGGCAAGCCGGTCTGCGCCGTGGTGCCATCCAATGCAGAAGTGTCGATGAAGAAACTGGCCGCGGTTTTTAAGGGCAAGCATGCCCACATGTTGGACGTGCCCGCCGCCGAGCGCCTTTCCGGTTTTCACGTCGGCGGCATCTCGCCGTTCGGCCAGAAAAAGCGCGTGCCGGTCGCCTTTGAGGAGCAGGTCCTTGGCGAAACCTATGTGATCATGAATGGCGGCCAGCGTGGCCTTCAGGTCAAGCTTGCACCTGCCGATGCGGTGAAAGCGCTTGGTGCTGTTACCGCTGGCATCATCGCCTAGGCATCAGATCGGATCACCGCGCGCGGCCTCACGCGCCTCTGCCCGTGCTTCAGGCGTGAAGGCCGAACAGGGTGGGCTGGTCTCGATCACCGCAAAAAGATCATTGCGCTCGATGGCGTCCTCGACGAAGGCGAGCCGCTCCTTGCTCTGAAGCGCGATCACGGTGTCGCGCAGGATGGGCGCAGGCTCATTGCCGTAGCGTCGTGCATGCCTGGCTGCAACAAAATAGCGGATGTCCGGATTGAGCCGGATATCGGACCAGTCTTCGAGCTCGGCAAGTGCGGGAAGCGCGAAGTCGTTGCCGGTCGCGGCATAGCTGACGAGCCTGTCGAGAAGTCCCGAAATGTGGCTTTCTTCCGCGTTGATGTACGGACGACCATGTTTGCCGCAGAACAGACCTTCGGTCGGTGTTGCAAAATCGTAGGAATAAAGTTCGCGCAGTTCCTCGGTCACCTCGATGACAATGCAGAACGAAGAGGCTGCGCGATTGGTCTCAAGCACATGAAGCTTCCAGGCTTCCAGTCCTTTGTTGAACGCGTGGGTAAAAGCGAATTCGGGATAGCGGCGGTTGTAGATCAGATACTCGAACACGATTTCGGCAGAGCAATTATCAATTCCCGCCCCCATAGCTTCCAGATCGGAGAAAATTGCATCCTCTTCCGCGCTGTACTCATCGGTAAAGTCCGGGTGAGGGTGGTCTGCGAAAGACCAGTTTTCGGTTGCCCGGACCGGCAAAAACGCCGCGAACAGAAACAGACACCCGGCAAACAATGAACGCATTGGTTTTCTCCCCGTCAATCCCCACACCAACGATAGGATCTACGATGGGTTTACGCAACCTAAAGGAGAGGCGAGTATGCGTGAACCGGAAAAGGATCCCGACAAGTGCCGTGAACGGCGGCAAGCGGAGGTGCGAATTAACAAACAGATCATAGATGCAGCCGATACCTACAGAGAGGCTGCCCGGCGAAATGAAAAAGCCAGATCTGACAGAGCAAGCGCTCAAAATGAAGTCTACAGATTGCAGGCCGCACAAGCGGCCGCGACGGCAGCCGGTATGGCGCCACACCCGGCGATTCGGGGCGGAGCCAGCGTCGTCGGAATAGGTCTGGACGTTGCGCTGGCGCGTGCAGAGGAAAAGCTGCGTCAACTTGATGGCGCCAGCATGAGGAGCAGGAATGATATGGAAAGCGCCAAGGAAAAACGGCGCTTTTGGAGCAACAAGCTCGCGGAAAATGCTGCTGAGATGCGCGACCTGAATTGCGTATTTTCATACTAGCCTGGCTCGGTGAGGCCGGGCCGCTTCAATTTCGTCCGAAAACGCACTAGATAGGGTCACGATCCATCAATCAGTTTGCGAGGCGACCATGAACGCTGAACCCCGGCTTCCCCACCCCATCGACCTGAAAACGCTGGAAAAGCTGGCGGAGGTTGCTGTCAATGTCGGCCTCAATCTGGCGGAGGGACAAGACCTTGTGATGACCGCGCCAATTGAAGCGCAGCCGCTGACCCGGCTGATCACACGCCATGCCTACAAGGCAGGCGCTGGCGTGGTGACAACGGTCTTTTCCGATCCGCAGGCAACGCTTGAACGCTTCGAAAATGGCCATGATGCAAGCTTCGACAAGGCCGCCAACTGGCTGTACGAGGGCATGGGGCTGGCCTACGAGCGCGGTGCTGCAAGGCTGGCGATTGCCGGCGATGACCCGATGCTGCTTGCCGCTCAGGACCCTGAAAAGGTCTCCCGCGCCAACCGGGCGAATTCGACCGCTTACAAGCCTGCGCTTGAAAAGATCGCCGGCTTCGACATCAACTGGAATATCGTTTCCTATCCCTCGCTTGCATGGGCAAAGACCGTATTTCCGGGCGACCCGGACGCCATGGCCGTCGCCAAGCTGGCAAAGGCAATCTTTGCCGCCTCCAGGGTTAACCTGCCGGATCCGATCGCCGCCTGGCGCGAACACAATGATCAGCTTCATGCGCGCTCCACATGGCTGAACGGCAAGCGCTTTTCCGCGCTGCGTTACACCGGGCCGGGCACAGATCTGACCATTGGGCTTGCCGATGACCACGAATGGAGCGGGGGCGCCTCGATGGCCAAGAATGGTATTATCTGCAACCCCAACATTCCAACCGAGGAAGTCTTTACCACGCCGCACCGTCTGCGTGTCGAAGGTCATGTCTCCTCAACAAAGCCGCTTTCCCATCAGGGTACGCTGATCGACGATATTCGCGTTCAGTTCGAAAACGGCCGGATCGTGCATGCCGCCGCCGCAAAGGGTGGCGATGTGCTCAACAGGGTGCTGGATACCGATGAGGGTGCGAGCCGCCTTGGCGAGGTGGCGCTGGTGCCGCATTCGTCACCGATTTCGGCGAGCGGTATCCTGTTCTACAACACGCTGTTTGACGAAAACGCCTCCTGCCATATCGCGCTTGGCCAGTGCTATTCGAAGTGTTTCATCGACGGCGACAAGCTTTCCGCCGACGAGATTGCGGCCAAGGGCGGCAATTCGTCGCTTATCCACATCGACTGGATGATCGGCTCGGACAAGATCGATATCGACGGTATTGATGCGAACGGCAATGCCACGCCGGTGATGCGCGGCGGCGAATGGGCTGACTGAGGCCGTGTTGTCGGGTGGGTGGGGCTGGCCCTTGATTGATCGGGTGTCACGCTCCTCCCGATGGCGTAACCCTCGGGCAAGACCTGAGGGGCGTGCTTGCCCGCAAGATCACCAATAAAAACCGCCCGGCTGCAAAACTCTCTAAAACAGGCTGCCCTGTTCAGGCGGTTTTGGTTTTGATGCCGTTTTTTTGCGTTTTGGCTTGGGCTTTTCCGTCTTTGGCTCCGGTGCAGCAACGCCTTCGACGGTCGTCGCGCTGACACGGCCATCGGAAAATTCAATCTCGATGCCTGTGCCGGGACCCAGGCCGGAGGCGTGTGAGACGGGCTGGTTTTCACCGTCGCGGATCACGGCAAAGCCGCGCGCCAGCACATTCTTGTAGGACAGCGAATTCAGCACCCTTTGCTGGCCCGCAATGGCCGCCCGGTGGGTTTTCAGCTGTGCTGAAATTGCGGTATCGGCGCGTGCTGCCAGAACGGAAACCTGCTCGCGGTCACGCGCCATGATCATTGCGAGCCGCTGCGGCATGCCCGAAAGCCCGGAGACGCTGCGCTCAAACGTCCGGCGCTTGTTGATGGTGTTAAGCTCCAGCGCCCGCGTCAGCCGCAGGCCCGCTTCATCGAAACGGCGGCGCGGCAGGGCCAGCAACTGGTCGAGAGAGGGCAGGCCGCGCGCCAGACCCGTGAGTGTCTGGCGGCGGAAATCCATCAGGCGGGCCATCGCGGAGGAAAGACGGGCCGTGGTTCGGGCCTGATCTGCGACCAGTTCAGCCTTCACCGGGACCGCGCGTTCGGCGGCACCCGTCGGTGTCGGCGCGCGATAGTCGGCAGCGTGGTCGATCAGTGTCCAGTCGGTCTCGTGTCCAACAGCGGAGATCAGCGGAATATCGCTTTCATGAGCCGCGCGCACCACGGCCTCATCATTAAAACCCCAGAGGTCTTCCAGCGAGCCGCCGCCGCGTGCAACGATCACCACGTCCGGGCGCTTGACCGGGCCGTCCGGCGTGCAGGCATTGAAGCCGCGAATGGCAGCGGCCACGGCATCGCCGGAGCCTTCGCCCTGCACCTTGACCGGCCAGACCACGACATGAACCGGAAAGCGATCGGTGATGCGGTGGAGAATATCGCGGATGACGGCCCCGGTCGGCGAGGTCACGACACCGACGACGCGCGGCATGAACGGAACCGGCTTTTTGGAGTTCTCGTCAAAAAGCCCTTCGGCGGCGAGCTTTTTGCGGCGCTCTTCCAAAAGCGCCATCAGCGCGCCGGCGCCTGCAGGTTCCAGCGATTCCACCACGATCTGGTATTTCGAGGCGCCGGGGAAGGTCGTGACCTTGCCGGTCGCGATCACCTCCATGCCTTCTTCCGGCTTGATCTTGAGGCTGGAAAACACGCCGCGCCAGATGACTGCATCGATGCGGGAGCGTTCGTCCTTCAGTGAAAAATAGGCATGGCCGGAAGAATGCGGGCCGCGATAGCCCGAAATCTCGCCACGAAGCCGGATCCGGTCGAAACGGTCCTCGACGGTGCGCTTGATGGAGCCGGAAAGCTCCGAGACCGTGAACTCGGTCAGATTGCTGGCTGATTCGGTGTCAAACAGGTTACTCATGGCGCCAGTTTAGCCGATCCGTCCCCGTCTTTCACCGGCGTTCCCCGTAAATTCCCGCTGCCTGTGGCTCTGGCACAATCTGTCCTAAGCGAACCTATCAAGGAGAACTGAGATGACAGACCGTTTTGCTACTCGCAATGCAACACCGACAAGCCCGGCCTATAGCGGATTCTCGATCACTGCTGATGACGCATTGCCACTCGAGGAAGTCACACGGGCGCTTTATATCGGCATCTCCGGCAATCTTTCGGCGACGCTGATTTCCGGAGAAACCCTGACCTTTGAAAACTTGCCTTCGGGGTTCATTCTGCCCGTTCGCATCAGTCATGTGCTTGCCACGGGCACCACGGCCGGGGCTTTGGTGGGGCTGGTATGAGGATCACAAACAGGATATCGCTGATTGATCGCCTGAACAGGGCGCAGGGGTTTTGGCTGACACCGTTTTATCAGGCCCTGCCCGAGGGGGAGGCGGAGATGCTGGGCCCCGCCGCTGTTGTTGATGCCGCTAGCAGCCAGTATGCCCTTACAGTGGTTGCCTCCGCCGATATTGCGCCTGCCTTACCCTCAGACCTGACGACACTCACGACCGTTACCCTTGATAATCTGATCACCTTTACCCGGCCGGGTGAGGCGACCTATGTCGGCGCTGACGGGCTGATCCATACCGCTGCGGTAGATGTTCCGCGCTTTGATTACACCAATGGGCGGCGGCAATTGCTGCTTGAGGGGCCGGCGACGAATTTGTGCCTCAACAAGGACATCACTCTTTTGAGCAGGGGCGCAAATACGACCGTTACCCATATGCCCGACGAGATCGGTCCGGATGGGCAGACCGGCAATGTTTACCGGGTAGAGATGCCGGCGGCGAGCCTCACTTACGTGCTGTTGCACTCCATCAATCAAGGGGTCTCTGTTACGGCCTCCTTGTTTGCGAAGAAATACAGCGAAAGCCTGAAGGATTTTTCCATAACCGTCGGAAGCAGCGTTCAAACAGTGCACACGGCAACAGACGAATGGACACGGTATTCGGAATCCCGGGTGACGGGGAATTACAATGTCGGATTGACGAATAATACCCCGGATTCAAGTGACGCTTACGCCATAGATATTCTGGTGGCGTTTCCGCAAGTTGAAAGCGAGGTCGGGGCAACGTCATATATCCCGACAGCGGGAAGCGCGGTGACCCGTCCTGCTGACAAGGCGCAGCTTTCCGAAGCGCTCGCGGCATTGCTGCGGCGTGGCGAGGTCAGTGTCTTGCTCCAGGGCGAGAGGATTTACGGAACCGGAACGGGCGGATCCGGCTGGCTTCTCAGTGGCCCGGGCGGCGGAGATTATCTGTTTGTTCTCGCCAGCAATGGCGTGCAGATCAAGGGCGGAATGCCAGGTTATGTCCTGGCGTCCATAGCCCAGCCGCTCCCGAAGTTCGGGGTAATCTCGGCCTGGGATAGCCTCAATCTTGAAGGCGTTTATTCCGGTGATGGGGTCATCAGAACTGGCTCCGGCCCGCAAAGTGCAGACCTGTCTTCCGTCCTCATTGCGCGCAACGCGTCGTCTGGCTTTGCCAATGTTTGGTATGATCAGATCGTCATCTGGCCCTTCCGGATGACAAATGCAGACCTTCAGGCAAAGGCGGTGCCCTATGCGTGATTTTTATCTCAGATTCGCAGATCACGCCGAGGCGCATTCGGTGCTGGTAACCGCAGGCGCTGACGTTCCGGATGCGCTGGAATATCGTGACAGCGGCCTGCCCAAGGGCATGCTGATCATCAAACCCGTGGGTGCCGACTGTGATGGCCTTGTCTATGCCCCGACAGGTGAGATTGAAACCTACGAAGACGGGTTTGAATATCCCGTCACAGACCCGGTTTCCGGCTATCACGTCAATATTCGCATGGCCGAAGACGCCGTGCTTCCAGCAGGGCTTGCTGGTTTTGAGGTGGCGCCGAAACCGGAAACACCGACGGAACGGTTCTCTTGACCAAAATGAAACAAGGGCGACCGTCTCGGTCGCCCTGAGCATTTTAGCCATCGCATGACGCGGACGGACAAATCTATTCGTTGATCAGCCGCTTCAAAAGCTCGACTTCCTGCGAAAGCTTCTGGTCCTTGTCGAGAAGATCCTCGATCTTGCGCACGGCGTGGAGAACGGTGGTGTGATCGCGACCACCGAACCGGCGGCCGATCTCGGGAAAGGACCGCGGCGTCATCGTCTTGGCGAGAAACATCGCGATTTGCCGTGGCTTTACGATTACGCGCGTGCGGCGATTGGAAACAAGCTCCTGCCGAGTCACGCAATAATGGCGGGCGACGACGCGCTGGATGTCCTCGATCCTGACGCGTCTCGGTTCGCCCGTTCCCACCAGATGAACGAGCAGCTCGTCGACGCGCTCGATCGAAAGGTTCGGCTCGAATGAGCGGCGGAACAGAAGCTGGTTGAACGCGCCTTCGAGCTCACGACCGCTTGCCGTAACCTTGTCGGCAACATGTTCGAGCACGCTTGTCGGGATATCGATAGAAGGATCTTCCTGCTGCGCCATAGAAAGACGGCGCTTCAGCATCTCTAGCCGCATCGTGTAATCGGGGGCCTCGACTTCCAGCGAAACACCGCCGGTCAGGCGAGAGCGGACGCGCGGGTCGAGCGATTCCAGTTCCCAGGGCGCGCGATCTGCTGCGACGACAACCTGTTTGGCGCTGTCGAGCAAAGTGTTCAGCAAGTGGCAGAACTCGTGCTGGATCATCTTGCCTTGCAGGAACTGCATGTCATCAATGACCAGCAAATCGATGTTCCTGAGCAGAATCCTTGAGAGTCAGCGCGTCATTGTCACGGATCGCGGTCGCAAACTTCCACATGAAGTATTCAGCCGTCAGATAGACCACGCGCTGTTTTTCAGGCGCGGCAAGCGCAGCATTGGCGATTGCCTGCAGAAGATGCGTTTTGCCAAGCCCGACAGACGAGTGAATGAACAGCGGATTGAAGCGTACGGCTGCCATTGATGATTCAGCAATGGTTTTCGCGGCAGCGAAGGCCACCCTGTTTGATGCTCCTTCAACAAAGCTGTCGAAAGTGAAGAACGGATCGAGCGGCGATCCGAACACCGTCTGTCCGCCGCCGAAAGAGCCGCGCGCCGGGTTGCTCTCGGGTTCGTGCATCACCGGCTGGTCGTTCTGCGCGCGCGGCATCGGGCGGGCGGCTGGTGTCTGCTGCGTCTGACGCAGTTTAGGCTTCTCGGCGGCGACCGGCGCGGGCTGAGCCCGTGTTGCCGAGCGTACGAGAATTTCGACCTTCAGCAACTGCGGGCGTTCGGAGCGGGCGATTTCCGCCAGCAGATCAAGATAGTGATTGTTGATCCATGATTTCAGAAAGGCGGTTGGCACCGAAAATCGAAGAACGCTCTTTGAAGAGGACGGGTGAAGTTTCAAGCGACCGAACCAACTGGCGTAGACGTCGGTGCCCACATGGGCCTTGAGCGCCGTGCAGAAGCGCTCGAAAAACAGATTGTCGGTGTTCAAGGCAGCGTCTGGTGTTTCATCGTGCTCTTCCCTGCAAACCTCCGAAACGCCTGCGTTCTGCTCAGTGCTCGGGGCCACCATTCTCGTTCTCATTCTCTGCCGCCTTTCAAATTTCATCACCCTGGCGCAAGCGGACAATGCGCTTGCGGCCTGTTTCATCCTTCGGCCTTTCGCAAAAGGCCTTTTTGAATTGCCCGGTCATTGCCGGGCTTGGGACCATCTTCGCGGAACCTGCATTCCCTTCCTCGTATTGGGTGATGCCGACTGCAAAGTGTCCGATATGCGTTTCTGGCTCCTGTTGCCCGTTCCTCAATTTTACATGCCTAAAAAAGGGCACAAAAAAACCGTACCGGTTTTGATGCAAACCAGTGCGAAATCTGAGATTGTTGGAAGAGCGAAACCAAAACGGTCACGCTTCCAGCTTCAGGAAGACAACGCGCTCCTTGAGAACACGCCCCTCCCGCGAGTGCGAGAGCTCAATCCGTCCGCTGATGTGGAAGCCATTTAGGCAATAACGGTGGACAATTTCAACAAGGATTTTTACTCAAATCGACGCTGGCTGCATTGACTCAGAGAGGCGATTTTGACTCGCCGGAGCCGGTCGGAAAAGAATCGCTGTTGAATCAACTAGATTCAGAACTCACTCAATTTCAAAGCGCGAATCGGCCACAAAAAAATAAAATGACTTGACGTGTCATGGACGTCCAAAACGATACCGAAAATTGCCGGAGTATGGTGGACCTCTTGTAAGCATCTGAATTTATTAACTAAAAGTCGTCATTTTTGTGACATGTATCTGAAATGTGATTGTCATGCAGGCCAAGCCTATGAAGACAAACAAAAAACCCGGCCAGTGGCCGGGTTTTCAAAAATCTAATCGATGCGCGCTTGTTTAGGCAGACAGCGTCTTAACCCGCTGGGTAAGGCGCGAAACCTTCCGCGATGCCGTGTTACGGTGCAGGACACCCTTGCTGGCAGCGCGTGCGATTTCAGGCTCGGCCACCTTCAGTGCTTCCTTCGCCTCGTCAAGATTGCCGGCTGCAAGCGCCTCTTCAACCTTGCGGACGTAGCCGCGAACACGCGAGCGGCGGGACTTGTTGATGGCGGTACGGCGGGCCATTTTGCGCGTCGCCTTTTTCGCCGAAGTTGTATTGGCCATTTAAAGTCTCTCTTCGAATTTGGTCGCAAGCTCCGACATCGGCGGCGCGCCGTAAGGCTCAGATCGCTTTTCTGCCGGGAGCAATTGATGAAGCTACGATCAGCTTTCAATACTGTGGGCGGGCATATAAAGCCAAATGGACTGTCCGTCAATGTTGAATTGTTGAAAAGTCCCGTCTAGCCCGGCGCTTTATGATAGCTTTGGCAACCTGCGGCGTCCGGTACCATTGCCATTATGCCGGTGCGTTCTAAACTTCAAGAGCATATGATTTCATCCGGCGCCTGCCGATATCCCGGCGGGCCCAGCACAACGGGCAAAAACATGCGTGTCACTGTCTTTTCCGCAAAACCCTATGACGAAGACTTTCTCAAAGCCGCCAATGAGGGACGCCACGAACTGGTGTTCACCGAGGCGGCGCTGCATGCGCCGACGGCCAGGATCGCAGCTGGCTCAAAAGCCGTTTGCGCCTTCGTCAACGATGATCTCGGGGCCTCGACGCTTTCTGAACTTAAAGAGGTTGGGGTAAAGCTTGTGGCGCTCAGATGCGCCGGCTTCAACCGGCTCGACCTGACTGCGGCGGATGATCTGCAGATTGCTACAGCCCGTGTTCCCTCCTATTCGCCTTACGCGATCGCGGAACATACGCTGGCGCTGGTGATGACGCTGAACCGCAAGATTCATCGTGCCTATAACCGGGTGCGGGAAGGCAATTTTGCGCTCAATGGCCTTCTCGGTTTCGATCTGCACGGCAAGACGGTTGGAATCGTCGGCACTGGCGGTATCGGCCGGAACGTAATGCGGGCATTCAGCGGCTTTGGCTGCAATATCCTCGCCTTCGATCCCTATCCCAATGACGAGGCCGTGGCTCTCGGCGCGCGCTATGTCGACAAGGACGAACTGCTGGAACGCTCCGAGATCATCACGCTGCATTGCCCGCTGACGCCCGAGACGCGGCATTTCATCGACGAGGATGCGATCAACGCCATGCAGCGCTGCCGCATGCTGGTCAATACCAGCCGCGGCGGTGTCATCGACACGCTGGCCGTCATCGAAGGGCTGAAGTCGGGGCGAGATCGGTGCGCTGGCTCTCGATGTCTACGAGGAAGAAGAGGACCTGTTTTTCCGGGATCTGTCCTCGACGGTGATCCGCGATGATATTTTCGCGCGGCTTCTGACATTCCCCAATGTGCTGATCACTGGCCATCAGGGCTTCTTCACCGAAGAGGCGCTTTACAATATTGCCCGCACCACCATCGGCAATATCACGGCCTTCGAGGAGAAGGGCGCAGCACTTCACCCGATCGAGCGGCGCTAGCCCTTCTGGCAGGCCGGGCAGTAAAAAGTCGACCGGCCGGCTTGGACGGCGCGCGCTATAGTGCCGCTGCAATCCGCGTGCGGGCAAGGGGAGCCGGTGCGGTCATAAGCGGAGAAGGAATGCTGGAAATAGCCGAGCGTTCCGTCGGTCTTGCGATGGTCGCGCAGCGTCGAGCCTCCTGCTTCAATGGCCTCGGTGATGACCGCGCGGATGGCGGGAACGAGGGTTTTCAGGCCGCCTTTCGGCCTTCCCGTTGGCGTGACGAGGTGACCGGCGGCACGGAACGGCGAGAGCCTTGCCCGCCACAACGCTTCGCAGACATAGATATTGCCGAGGCCCGCGATATTACGCTGGTCGAGCAGAGCACTCTTGATGGCCTGGGTTTTGCCGACGAAGCGGGTGGCCAGGTATGCGGCATCCAGGCGGTTGCCGGTCGGCTCCGGTCCGAGGCCGGCAAAGCCGGGATCGGCCTCAAGCTCGGATTTCGGCGAAAGCTTGATGAAGCCGAAGCGACGTGGGTCATTATAGATGACGCGCCTTGCCGGCGACCCGCTCAATTGAAACACCACATGATCATGCAGCGCATTGACATTGCGCGGCGCATGAAACCAGCCAGGCAGTTGCGCATTGTCTGCCTCCTCGACCCGCCAGGAGCCGGACATGCCGAGATGAGCGATGATCGTCATGCCGTCATCGAGGTCGATCAGCAGGTATTTCGCGCGGCGACCCAGCGCGACAATCGTCTTTCTCTCCACAGTCTCGACAAGGTTTTCAGGAAAGGGAAAGCGAAGGTCGGCGCGGTTGAGGACGAGTTTTTCGATCCGGCGGCCCTCCATGGCAGGCGCCAGTCCGCGACGGACGGTTTCGACTTCGGGCAATTCCGGCATGTTATTTTAAGCCTTTGGCGTTTCGCTTTATTCCGTTTCGGTTTATAGCCGCACTGTCGGCGGGCGGCAGCAATAGCGCAAGGCTTCAGCTTTCGCTATGGTCGCCTGCAAAATCAATCGGGTAACGGATAGGTGCGAACATGGCGGAAAGCCGAACCGGCGCGAACGGTGGCATGGAAACCTCCTTCGGCTTCAAGGATGTGGCCGACGGTGAAAAACAGCCGCTCGTCAACGACGTGTTTCACAAGGTCGCCAAGCGCTACGACATGATGAACGATCTGATGTCGGCAGGCCTGCACCGGGCCTGGAAGGAGGGCATGGTTGGTGCGCTCAATCCGCCGCCGAGCCCCGATTACCGTGTGCTCGATGTTGCCGGCGGCACCGGCGACATTGCGTTTCGCATCGTCAAGGCCTCGCGCGGTCTGGCGCAGGCAACAGTGCTGGATATCAACGGCTCCATGCTCGCCGTCGGCGAGGAGCGGGCGGCCAAGAAAGGGCTTTCCGGCAATCTCACCTTTGTCGAGGCCAATGCGGAGGATCTGCCGTTCGAGGACAAGAGTTTCGATGCTTATACGATCGCCTTCGGCATCCGCAACGTGCCCCATATCGACAAGGCGCTGGCGGAGGCATATCGCGTCTTGAAGCGCGGCGGGCGCCTTCTGGTGCTCGAATTTTCAGAGGTCGAGATGCCAGTCCTCGACAAGGTGTACGAGGCGTGGTCGTTCCACGCCATTCCGCTGGTCGGCAAGGCGGTCGCCGGCGACGGCGAGCCCTATCGCTATCTAGTCGAATCGATCCGCAAATTCCCGAGCCAGAAGGATTTTGCCAGCATGATTGAGCACGCCGGGTTCTCGCGCGTCAAATTCACCAATTATTCGGGCGGTATTTCCGCACTTCATTCTGGCTGGAAGCTTTAGGCACGGCTCATGGGCGCGTTTCGATCCTATTTCAGTCTCCTCGGCGTCGGCTGGGTGCTCGCCCGCGAAGGCGTGATCAATGCACTGCCGTCGGAAGGCCTGCCGGCCTATGCGCGCCTTGTGAAGACCCTGCTTGTGCCGTTTGCACGGCCCGGCGCGCGCAAGAAGGCGCGGTCCGACCGGCTTGGCAAGGCGATCTCGCGGCTCGGTCCTTCCTATGTCAAGATGGGCCAGTTTCTGGCGACGCGTCCCGACGTGGTCGGCGATGGCTTTGCCAACGATCTTGCGCAATTGCAGGACCGGATGCCGTTTTTTCCGGTGGAGGCTTCGAAGTCCACCATCCGCAATTCGCTCGGTCGCCCGGTTGAGGAACTGTACACGTCTTTCGGTGACCCGATTGCTGCAGCCTCTATCGCGCAGGTGCACCCTGCGGAAGTGATTGACCGCGACGGGCGCCGGCATAAGGTCGCCGTCAAGGTGATCCGCCCCGGCATCCGACAGCGTTTCCAGGAAGACCTGGGGGCGATGTATCTGGTTTCGCGCATGCAGGAGCGGTTTATCCGTTCCAGCCGGCGGCTGCGCCCGGTTGATATCACACGCACGCTGGAACAGACTACCAAGATCGAGATGGATCTGCGGCTCGAGGCGGCGGCGATTTCCGAGATGACGGAGAATACCGCCGAAGATCAGGGGTTCCGCTTGCCGAAAGTGGACTGGGAGCGCACCGGGCGCGATGTCGTCACCATGGAATGGATCGACGGCGTCAAGATGTCCGATCTCGAGGGTCTGAAGGCTGCCGGTCACAATCTGGAAGAACTGGCGGTCACGCTGATCCAGTCCTTCCTGCGCCATACGCTGCGCGACGGTTTCTTTCACGCCGACATGCATCCGGGCAATCTGTTCGTCGACCATGACGGCATCATCGTCGCGGTCGATATGGGCATTGTCGGACGGCTCGGAAAGAAGGAAAAGCGGGTTCTCGCCGAAATCCTTTATGGTTTCATCACCCGCGATTACATGCGGGTGGCCGAGGCCCATTTCGAGGCCGGCTATGTGCCGGGGCATCACAACAAGGCCTCGTTTGCTCAGGCGATCCGCGCCATCGGCGAACCGATTCACGGCCAGTCTGCCGAGACGATCTCCATGGGCAAGCTTTTGACGCTGCTGTTCGAGATCACAGAAATTTTCGACATGTCGACCCAGACGCAGCTCATCAACCTGCAGAAAACCATGGTGGTGGTCGAGGGCGTGTCACGCATGCTGGACCCGCATTTCAACATGTGGAAGGCCTCCGAGCCGGTGGTCGGCAAGTGGATCGAGGAGAATCTCGGGCCGAAACGCGTGCTTTCCGATATGCGTGATGGCATGCGCGCCGCGCTGAAGCTGGCTGAAGCCGTGCCGGAAATCGCCGACAAGACCGAGAAATTCCACAACGAAATCATCGCCATGAGCGAAAAGGGCCTGCGGTTTGATGAGACGACGGCCGAAGCGATCGGCAGGGCCGAGGCCCGTCACACCCGCTCTGGCCGTTTGGCCCTCTGGCTGATCGCCATTGTGCTTGTCTACATCGCAGTCGCAGCGTCGTTCGTCTGGTTCGGCTAAATCTGGCGAAAGCTGTTTTTGTTTGCCGCTGGCCGCACCAGGCTGTCGGCGTTTTTGACCATTTTATGGAGTATTGCTGATGCGCATCGGCGGACGCCTTTCGGGCGCGATTGAAGTTCTGACGGATGTGGATGAACGGCGGCGGCCAATCGCCAGCGCTCTGAAGGACTGGGGCACGTCGCATCGTTTCGCCGGTTCCGGCGACCGTGCGGCCATCGGCAACATTGTCTATGATGCGCTGCGGTTGAAGTTGTCCCATGCCTTTCTGATGGATGATGACAGCCCGGCAGCCCTTGCCCATGCAGTGTTGTTCCGCCAGTGGGGGCTTTCGCCCGAGGCGCTGGCTGAACAGCTCGATGGCGACAAGTTCGCCCCTCAACCTCTGCCTGAGGCAGCACTTGAGGCCTTTGCTGCGCGTGACCTCGCCGAGGCTCCGGATGAGGTTCGCGGTGATCTCCCGGCATGGCTGCTGCCATCGTTCAAGGCGAATTTCGGTGACAACTGGCTTGCCGAAGCCGAGGCATTGAACCTCAGGCCGTCGCTCGATCTGCGTGTCAACACGCTGAAGGCAAAACGCGAAAAGGTGATGAAGGCATTGAGCCGAAGCGGGCCCAAGGAAGGTGAGATCGCGCCGGATTGCCTTCGCATCGCGCCTGGGAACGGGTCTGACCGCCTGCCCAACGTCACTGCCGAATTGTCCTTCCAGAAGGGCTGGTTCGAAGTGCAAGATCAGGGATCGCAGATTGTGGCGACACTGGTTGGAGCGAAGGCCGGCGATCAGGTTCTCGATTTTTGTGCGGGCGGCGGCGGCAAGACGCTGGCGCTTTCAGCCGCGATGGGCAATGCCGGGCAGGTTCACGCTTACGATGCCGACCGCAATCGCCTTGCTCCGATCATCGAGCGACTGAAGCGGGCGGGGACGCGCAATGTGCAGGTCCATGACGCAATTGCTGATCTTGATGGGCTTGCGGGGCGGTTCGATCATGTTCTGGTTGACGCGCCGTGCACGGGGACCGGCACATGGCGGCGCCGTCCCGACATCAAATGGCGCCTGTCGGAAAAGAACCTGGATGAGCGCATGGCCCAGCAGGCGGAAGTACTGGCCGAGGCTTCGCGTTTCGTCAAGCCGGGCGGGCGGCTCACCTATGTGACCTGCTCTCTTCTGCCGGAAGAAAACCAGCACCAAATTGCCGCGTTCCTGGCAAGCGAGCATGGCAGCGTGTTCGAAGCCATCGATATGGAGCCGGTCTGGACGGCGACATTCCCGGGCGTTGACGCACGACCGCATTTCTCCGGCGAAGGCTATGCAACACTGACACCGGCAGCAACGGGGACCGATGGTTTCTTTTGCGCGACTGTCAGCCGAAAATTCTGAGAACCAGCACCTGAACTGACGAACATCAAGGCGCGAGATCGGCGTGTGTGGCAAATGTCCAGTCGATAACTGGATTATTTGACACAAGTTTATTTTTCCTTCATGTAGGCCGCGATTAACTTAGCGTGAACTTCACTGAAGGAGAGGGATTTGATGAAACGCACGACCCAGATGCGCGTAGCGCTTTCCGCTATCGCGGCCTCAACCGTTGTCGCTGCCATGCCGGCGTTTGCAGCGGATGTGACGCCGGAAGATGTCGTCAAGCATTATGCCGATGTCGCTCATGCCAAATATCAGGATTCCCTGACGACGGCGCAGGCACTCGATCAGGCCATCCAGGCTTTCATCGAAAGCCCAAGCGAAAAAACGCAGACTGCCGCCAAGGACGCCTGGATCGCTGCGCGCGTTCCCTATCAGCAGACCGAGGTCTACCGTTTCGGCAACCCGGCCGTCGATGATTGGGAAGGCAAGGTTAATGCCTGGCCGCTGGACGAAGGCCTGATCGACTATGTCGACGCTTCCTACGGCATGGAAAGCGACGAGAATACGCTCTACACCGCCAATGTGATTGCCAATCCGCAAATCGAGATCAATGGCGAAACGGTCGACGCGACCGAGATCACGCCGGATCTGCTGGCCAACACGCTGCATGAGGCCGGTGGCATCGAGGCCAATGTTGCGACCGGTTATCACGCGATTGAATTTCTGCTTTGGGGACAGGATCTGAACGGCACGGATGCCGGTGCGGGCGAACGTTCCTATACCGATTACCTGACGGGCGAGGATTGCACCAACGGCAATTGCGACCGTCGCGCCGCCTATCTTGTCGCAGCATCCGAACTGCTGATCTCCGATCTTGAAGACATCGTGGCGGCATGGGAACAGGGCGGCCAAGCCTACACCTATGTGACCGAGGACCCGACGGTCGGCGTTTCGGCGATCCTGACGGGCATGGGCTCGCTCTCCTATGGTGAGCTTGCCGGTGAGCGCATGAAGCTCGGCCTTCTGTTGCACGATCCGGAAGAAGAACATGATTGCTTCTCCGACAACACGCATGCCTCGCATCTCAACGATGTCATCGGCATCCTGCAGGCCTATACCGGCGACTATGTCCGCGTTGATGGTACTGAGATGACCGGCGCTTCGGTGTCCGAACTGGTGGCTGCCAAGGACGCGGCGCTTGACGCGGAAATCAAGGCCAAGCTCGTTGACACGGTCGAGGCCATGGAAGCCATGGCGACGCGCGCCAACACGGTCGAGGCCTATGACCAGATGATCGGTGAAGGCAATGACAAGGGCAATGCCACCGTTCAGGCCGCCATCGATGGCCTGATCGCGCAGACCCCGTCGATCGAGCGCGCCATTGCAGCCCTTGAACTCGGCCAGATCGAACTTGAAGGTTCCGACAGCCTGGACAACCCCAACGCTGTTTTCCAATAAGATCAATATGGATGGTCCCGTGTCATATGCGGGACCCTCCTTCCAGCGGGCATGAATGACGATGATATTGCAGTATTCGAAAGCTATTCCTTTGGCGGCTTTTGCCGCCTTGTTCGGTTTTGCAGCACTTGCCCAGGACTGGCCGCTGCCTGAGGCGCGAGACGATCTCAACGCCAAGGACAAGGTCCGCGTGGAGAGCGTCACGCAACCGACTGATGATTTTACCAGGGCTGAACGTTTCGAGACCATGCAGGGTGGCGCGGCGACCACCAAGGCCACCGTCAACCGCGATGTGTTTTCAAAATCCTCTGCCAATATCACCTTCGCCGAAGAAGAAACCTTCAAGCTCGGCAATGCGCTGTTTCGCAAATTCTGGGTGTCGTCGCCGTCCTCCACGCAGGCCTCGGACGGTCTCGGCCCGCTCTTCAACGCTCGCTCCTGCCAGAGCTGTCACCTGAAGGACGGTCGCGGCCATCCGCCCGAAGGCGACAGCGACGCGACCTCGATGTTTTTGCGTCTGGCGCGGCCAGCCCGCACGCCGGAAGAACAGGCCCGTATCGACAGCTATGAGACGGTCAATTTTCCCGACGAAGTCTATGGCGGTCAGTTTCAGGACTTTGCCGTTCCGGGCCTCGAAGCGGAAGGGCACATGAAGATTGATTATGCGGAAAAGCCGGTTACGCTTGGAGACGGTACGGTCGTCTCGCTGCGCGAACCGAGCTACAGCGTGACCGATCTCGCCTATGGTCCGTTGGGCGATGACACGACTCTTTCGCCGCGGATTGCCAACCAGATGATCGGCATGGGGCTGATCCAGGCGATCCATCCCGCTGACATTCTGGCAAAGGCCGACCCCGAGGACACCGATGGCGACGGCATTTCCGGCCGCCCGGCCATCGTCAGCGATCATCGCACAGGTGACGTCAAGCTCGGCCGGTTCGGCTGGAAGGCCCAGAATGCCAGCGTCCGCGATCAGTCGTCTGGCGCGTTTTCCGGTGATATTGGCATCTCGTCACCCGATGCGCCGAACCACTGGGGCGATTGCTCTGAAACAGAAGCCGCCTGCCTCGACCTGCCGCACGGCGCCCAGCCCCGGCTCGGCGAAACCGAAGCGCCTGATCCGGTGATGGATCTGGTCACGTTTTACTCCGAAAATCTCGCCGTGCCCGCGCGTCGCGATGTCGATGATCCTGAGGTTTTGCGCGGTAAGCAGGTGTTTTACGAGGCCGGCTGCGCCGCCTGCCACACACCGAAATATGTGACCAGCCGCAATGCGGAAAACCCTGCCCATCGGTTTCAGCTGATCTGGCCCTATTCCGATTTTCTGCTGCATGATATGGGCGAGGGGCTTGCCGATCATCAACAGGTAGGCGTTGCCGATGGCTATGAATGGCGCACCGCGCCGCTCTGGGGCACGGGGCTGACGGAGGTCGTGAGCGGCCATTCCTTCTTTCTGCATGATGGCCGGGCACGCAACCGTACCGAGGCAATCCTCTGGCATGGCGGCGAGGCTGAAGCCGCGCGCGACAATTTCGCCAATGCGCCGAAAGAGGATAGAGACGCGCTGATCAAATTCTTGGAATCGCTTTGAGACATGAGGTCGCTGTGAGACATCTTGCCGGAACCGCCTTCGCCGTCCTGCTCGCGCTGCCGTTTGGTGCGGGCAGTGCCCGGGCAATGAACGAGGATGCCGTGCCGATGGTACTGGAAAAGGCCGTCGACGGTTTTATCCGCCCCGGCTATCACGCATTCGAGGCGGCAACCGGCACCATGGCTTCGGCAATGGCCGCCTTCTGCGCGGCACCCGACGAAGCGACCTATGGCGATGCGATCACAGCCTATGACCAACTGGTCACGGCCTGGTCGCATATCGAGATCGTGCGCACCGGCCCTGTGATCGACGATCATCGTTTCGAACGCATCCTGTTTTACCCCGACCGCAAGAGCATCGGCCTGAAACAGGTGCAGGCCGCGATCATAGAGCAGGACGAGACCGCCACCGATCCCGCCTATCTGCCGGAAAAAAGCGTTGCCATGCAGGGACTGCTGGCGCTCGAATTCGTGCTGTTCGGGACGCAATACGAGACGATGTTCGATGAGCCGGAGACCTATCGCTGCCGTTACGGTGCGGCGATTGCCGAAAATGTCGACACTATCGCAGGTGAACTCGCCGCCGAATGGGATGCGCCTGATGGTGCTGCTGCCCACTGGAAAAAGCCCGGACCCGACAATCCGCTGTTTCGCACCAATGACGAGGCGCTGACGGCGCTGCTCGGCGTGCTGGTGCACGGTATGGAGACGGTGCGTGATTACCGGATCGAATATTTCTATCGTGGCGAGGACGGCCCGAACATTCCCACCCGTGCAATCTACTGGCGTTCAGAAAACACCTGGCCCTCGATCCTTGCCAATCTCGAAGGGCTGCAAGCGCTTTTGAACCAATCGGAAATGGTTGATCTGCTTGACGAGGGCGTGCGTTCCATCATCTCCTCGATCAACTTCCTGTTTTCGTCTGTCGAAGGCGTGGTCGGCGACATGGACCCGGATATCAAGGTCGCGATGTCCGACCCCGATCAGCTTGCCAAACTCAATTACCTGCTGATCAACACCAAGGATCTGATCCTCAGGCTCAATGACCGGTATGGCGGCGCGATCGGCCTTGGCGCAGGCTTCTCCTTTTCTGACGGAGACTGATTGCCATGCGCTCGCCGCTTGTTGACCGTCGAAGCTTTGTGAAGGCTGCGGGTGCGGCTTTTCTGGCCGGGCTTCAACCGCAGGCCGCTTTGGCGCTGTCGCGGGCCGATGCGGTTTACGCCACCGGCATTCGAAAACCCGACCGCAGCTTTGCACTGGCCCTGATGAGCGAGGCCGGGGACTTTATCGCCGAAATCGACCTGCCTGACCGGATTCACGGCCTCGCCGCTTCGCCCGTAACGGGGCAAGTGGTGGCCTTCGCGCGCCGCCCCGGCACCTTCGTTCTGGTCTTCTCGCCGGATGGCAGCGGTGGCCGGTTCATTATCCACGCGGTTGCCGACCGGCATTTCTACGGTCACGGCGCCTTCTCGCCCGATGGCCGGTTTCTATATGCCAGTGAGAATGATTTTGAAAACCGCAGCGGCGTGATCGGGATTTATGATGGTCATGACGGTTTTGTCCGTGTCGGCGAATACCCGACCTATGGCATCGGCCCCCATGATCTGGCGGTCTCCCCGGACGGCCGGTATCTGGTGGCGGCCAATGGCGGGATCGAAACGCACCCGGATTTTGGCCGCACCAAACTCAATCTTGATCATATGGAACCGTCGCTGGCGCTGATCAATGCAGCTTCGGGCGCGCTTGTCGAAAAACACGCCCTGCCGGCAGATCTCAGCCAGCTTTCGACGCGCCATCTTGCCATAGGTGAGGCGGGCCGCGTTTGGTTCGCCTGCCAGTATGAGGGGCCGCGCAATGCTCTGCCGCCGCTTGTCGGTCGTTTCGCGCCGGGCGAGGCGCTTTCCTTTGCCGAACTGCCGGATGAGATGACCATCGGGCTTGGCAATTACGTCGGCGCCATCGCCTACAATCCGCGCGACGGCCTGATCGGCCTGTCTTCGCCAAAGGCGAGCGGCATGGTGGTGACACTTGATGAGGCGTCAGGCGAATTGCGTTCTTCACGCAGGCTCGCCGATGCTGCGGGCATTGCGCCGGCGCGCCACGGCTTTGCCGTCGGCACTTATAGTGGCACCTTCAATGCCCGCCACCACAATGTCGCTTTCGACCAGCATATCCAGCGCCTGACTGGCCAAACGAAATCTGCGCTCTAGATTAGGCTTGCCATGAAAAATATCTTTATCCAAGCCGTCTTCATTGTCGGCGTCGTCGTCGCAGGGTTCATCGTCGGCATCGCCAACGTGCCGGGTGAATGGTACCAGTCGCTCGCCAAGCCGCCCTTCAACCCGCCGAACTGGGTGTTCGCGCCCGCCTGGAGCCTGCTTTATGTGCTGATCGGCTGGGCCGGAGCGCGGCTTTTCATAAGACGACCGGAAACATCAGGCGCACTGACGCTCTGGACAGCCCTTCTGGTGCTCAACCTTGCCTGGTCACCGTTGTTTTTCGGGATGGAGATGCCGGTGGCAGCCCTCGTTGTCGTCTTGGCGCTTCTTGCCGGCATCTTGTTGTTCATTGCGCGCAGCTGGGGGAAAGACCGCATTTCCGCCGCCCTGTTTCTGCCGTATGCAGCCTGGGTCGCCTTCGCGACATTGCTTAACGTTTCAATCGTTTACCTCAATTGATCTTTCCCGCTTGTTGGGAAAACGCGGTCGTGCCAATCTCACCTCAGGACGAGGTGATGTATGGCAAATTTCGAGCACGGCGACTTCCACGCCCGGATCATGAACAGTTTTGCAAGCCAGGGCGCGATGGAGATGCTCGGTGCGGAGCTGACGCGCATCAGCCATGGTGTGGTCGAGATCGAGTTTCCGTTTGACCAGAAGCTGACCCAGCAACACGGTATTCTCCATGCCGGGGTGATCGCGACGGGGATGGAGACCGCCTGCACCTATGCCGCCTACACCATGATCGATACCGATGCGTCGCTTCTCACCATTGAGTTCAAGGTCAATCTGCTTTCGCCAGGGCGCGCGGGTCGGTTTCTGTTTCGCGGCGAGGTCACCAAGCCCGGCAGTAATATCATCGTTACCGACGGGCGCGGCTATGCGCTGGGCGACGATGGGCCTGCGAAACTGATCGCATCGATGTCCGGCACATGTATGGTCGTGCGCGACCGGGAAGGGTTTCAGGGCTAGATGCTCGATCGTGTTGCAGGAAAGGACGTTCTCTTCGTCATGGCGGCAGAAGCCGAGTATGGCGAAAAGCTGAAAGCCCGGATTTCGCCGCTGATGGCGGGCGTGGGCCCGGTCGAGGCTGCGATATCACTGACCAAGGCGCTGACGGTTTATGCCGCGGCAAACAGATTGCCGGCGCTGGTCGTTTCGCTCGGCTCGGCAGGTTCAGCCACGCTGGAGCAGACGGAAATCTACCAGGCCGCCTCGGTCTCCTATCGTGACATGGATGCCTCGCCGCTCGGATTTGAGAAGGGGCGCACGCCGTTTCTGGATATTCCCGCCGAAGTTCTGCTGCCGTTTTCGATCCCCGGCCTGCCTTCCGCGCGCCTTTCAACCGGCGCCAATATCGTCTCGGGTGCGGCCTATGACCGGATCGATGCCGATATGGTCGACATGGAAACTTTCGCGCTTTTGCGCGCGTGCCAGCTCATGGGCGTGCCGTTGACCGGCCTTCGGGGTATTTCCGATGGCAGGGAAGAGCTCAAACATGTCGATGACTGGAGCCAATATCTGCACATAATCGATGAAAAACTCAGCCAAGCCGTCGATCGGCTGGAAAGCGCCATTGAAACGGGCGCAATTCCCCTCTAAACGCAGCTTTTAGCTTTCATCGACCGGAAGGCCTTCCCATGACCGCAGACATTTCCCATCCCGATTCCGTCCTGATCATCGATTTCGGCAGCCAGGTGACGCAGTTGATCGCGCGTCGCGTGCGCGAAACCGGCGTGTTCTGCGAGATCGTGCCGTTTCAGAAAGCGGAGGAAGGCTTCGAGCGACTGCAGCCGAAGGGCGTGATATTCTCGGGCGGACCGGATTCTGTGACACGGGACGGTTCGCCGCGCGCGCCGCAGGCGGTGTTCGACAGTGGGGTGCCGATCCTTGCCATCTGCTATGGCCAGCAGACGCTCTGCGTTCAACTCGGCGGCTCGGTCGAAGGTGGTCACGCAGCGGAATTCGGCCGCGCCGATGTTGAGATCCTGAAAGCCTCACCGCTTTTCGAAGGCATCTGGGAAGTCGGTCACAAATATCCCGTGTGGATGAGCCATGGCGACCGCGTGATGCATGCACCGGATGGTTTTGAAGTGATCGGCACCTCGCCGCATGCGCCCTTTGCCATCTGCGTCAACGAGGAAAAGCGCTATTACACCACCATGTTCCACCCGGAAGTGGTGCACACGCCCGATGGCGGCAAGCTGCTTTCCAATTTCGTGCACAAGATCGTCGGGCTGAAATCCGACTGGTCGATGGCGGCCTACCGCGCTGAAATGGTCCAGAAGATCCGCGATCAGGTCGGCGACAGTAAGGTGATCTGCGCGCTCTCCGGTGGCGTTGACTCATCCGTTGCCGCACTCCTGATCCACGAGGCCATCGGCGACCAGCTCACCTGCATCCTCGTTGACCACGGCCTGATGCGCAAGAATGAGGCGGCCGAAGTGGTCGCGATGTTCCGCGAGCACTACAATCTCCACCTCATCCATGTCGATGCGGTCGATAAATTCGGCGGCGAGCTTGAAGGCGTGGCCGATCCGGAAACCAAGCGCAAGATTATCGGTCGCCTGTTCATCGAGACCTTCGAGGACGAGGCGAAGAAGCTCGGCGGTGCCGACTTCCTCGGCCAGGGCACGCTCTATCCGGATGTGATCGAAAGCGTCTCCTTCTCCGGCGGCCCATCGGTCACCATCAAGTCGCACCACAATGTCGGTGGCCTGCCCGAGCGCATGAACATGCAGCTCGTTGAGCCGTTGCGTGAACTGTTCAAGGATGAGGTTCGCGTACTCGGCAAGGAGCTTGGCCTGCCCGATAGCTTCATCGGTCGCCACCCATTCCCGGGCCCGGGCCTTGCGATCCGCTGCCCCGGCGGCGTGACCAAGGAAAAGCTCGACATCCTGCGCGAGGCCGACGCCATCTATCTCGATGAAATACGGAAAAACGGCCTCTACGACGTCATCTGGCAGGCCTTCGCCGTGCTGCTGCCGGTGCAGACCGTCGGTGTGATGGGCGATGGCCGCACCTATGAATTCGTCTGCGCACTGCGCGCCGTGACCTCCGTCGATGGCATGACAGCCGATTTCTACCACTACGACATGAACTTCCTCGGCAAAGCCGCCACCCGCATCATCAACGAAGTCCGCGGCATCAACCGCGTGGTCTACGACGTGACGTCGAAGCCGCCGGGCACGATCGAGTGGGAATGAAGCTGCAGTTGGCAATGGTGGGCTGGACCGCGCGTCAGCGGTTCAACTCAAGCTCGCCTTTGACATAGTCGATCTTCGGTCTTCGGAACCTCATCGCAACCCAGGCCGCCAGCAGTCGGACGAAGAAGCCCGCCGAATAGGCTTTTAGGTTGGGCACGTCTTGCGGCAGCGATGATTGATCGTCGAGGGTTCCGGCCATGGATCGTAATTGGAGCGGGGGCAGGGTGCCCTCCGGCCAGAGTATGCCGTAAAGATCAACCCAGTGGCCCACTGTGACGTCGAGGATCATCGGTGTGTTGCAGCAGACCGCAACGATGCGCCGGGTCTTGGTCTTGTCGTTCAGGCGAAACTCACGCAGATTTTCCGAGCCGCTCAGGCATCGCACCCGGTCCTTGCGGAAAACCTCCATGCGCGTGCCGCCGGATGCCTCGCGCAGACGCGGCGCACCGGGAAGCGCCTCCATCAATTCGGCGGCGCTCCGGCAGGAATTGCAAAGGCATTCCGCACTCATGATCGGGGCGTCTGCCGCTTGCATTTTCACAGCACCACAGCGGCACTGCAGCTCCGTCACGTCGCCCATTGATCTGCCCCCAAAAAAACAACGCTAGACTGTCACGCCGGCCCTCAGCGTTCTGTCCTGTGTTCGTTACTGCTGCTGCTTCAGCGAATCGCGAATCTCGAGCAGCACTTCCAGCTCGGTCGGTCCAGGTGGCGGGGCTGCAGCGGCCGCGACCTCTTCCTGACGCTTGGCCTTACGCTCGGCTGCTACGCGCACCCGGTTGATGGTTTTGACCAGCATGAAGACCACGAATGCGATGATCATGAAATTGATGATGGAGGTGATGAAGGCGCCGTACGCAAAAATCGCGGCGCTTGAATCGCGCGCGTCCGCAAGGCTTGCTCCCTCGGGGACGACGCCGTTCATCACGAAATACATGTCGGAAAAATCGATGCCGCCGACGATCAGCCCGATAATCGGATCGATGATATCGGCCACCAGCGAACGGACGATTGCGGTAAATGCCGCGCCCACAATGATGCCGACGGCCATGTCGACGACATTGCCTCTGGCGATGAAATCCCGGAATTCCTTAAGCATTGTCTCTCCGTTTTTGCCTCATATGCCTGTTCTGACAGGCCGACGTTAGGCGATTGTGACGGAGGGTTCCATATTCCGCGGGTTGAAAAGAGCTCTAATTGGCGGAAATGGCACTGGCTGGCGGCCTAATCCACAGGCTCTTCGATTTCGGCCCGTTCCCAGCCCTGGCCGGTAAGGTGTTCCTGCGGCTGGAAGCGTTTCTTGTAGTCCATCTTCTGTGAGCCTTTGACCCAGTAGCCGAGATAGACATAGGGCAGGCCAAGCTTCTGGGCCCGGCCCACATGGTCAATGATCATGAAGCTTCCAAGCGAACGCTTCACATAGGCCGGGTTGAAAAAGGAATAGACCATGGACAGCCCGTCGACGAGGAAATCCGAGAGCGCTACGGCAATAAGCTCGCCCTCCTCACCGAGGTGGCCGGTTGAAATGCGGTATTCGAACATTCGGGTTTCCACATGGGTCTCTTCCACCATCACGACATAATCATCGATCGTCATGTCGGCCATACCGCCGCGCTGGTGGCGGCTGTCGAGATAGGTGCGAAACAGGTCATATTGCTCAGACGTGGCAATTGCGGGTCGCTCGGTCGCCACGAGGTTGCTGTTGCGTGAGGCAATACGTTTCAGCGACCGCGGCTTTTCAAACTCGTCCGCCAAGATCCGCACGGATACACAGGCGCGGCAGTTCTCGCACGCCGGGCGATAGGCAATATTCTGCGAACGTCTGAAGCCGCCCTGCGTGAGAAGGTCGTTCATCTCGTTGGCGCGGGGGCCGACGAGATGGGTGAAAACCTTGCGCTCGCGCTCTGCCTCCAGATAGGGGCACTGCGCCGGAGCAGTCAGGTAAAACTGTGGTGACTGGATGGCTTGCGTGTTCATGACCGGCACAACATGCTTCGGGTTACTGATCCTAGAATGGCGCAATCGGCCAAAAGGTCAACCTTGCCTGCGGCGATCTTGTGCCGAGAATGCTTCCGCTTCAGATCGCTTCTTCACGCACGATCACGGCGCCGACCAGAAAATCGTGCAGCAGTCGCTTGCGATCGGTGAAGAGACCGACCAACAGAACCAGCGGCGTCAGGATGGAGTTGAACAGCCAGAACAGGGCCAGATGCACGGCGGCGGTCAGAAAATCCATCCTCAAGCCATCGGTGCGAACGATCCTGAGGCCCATGGTCCGCATGCCAAGCGAGGCCTGCGCGAACCCGCCCATCGTGAAGCCGAAATAGAACACGGCGACGATGAAATAGAGCACCGGATACAGCAAAAAGGCGAGCCCCAGCGTGGCAATCCCGACAAAGAACAGCAGAACCGCTGCAGGCACCCACAGGATTGCGATGATGAGGTAATCGACCAGAAACGCCAGAACCCGGCGCGACAACACGCCGGAATAGGCGGCGCTGCCAGCATTCGGTGCTGCGTAGGGCATGTCTCGTTGAATGCTCATCGTTGTCACTCGCTCGTTTCGATCCAGCTAGGCGTTCCGCCTCAGCTTTCATTCCAATGTGGGATGGCCGTGGCTGATTGCAACGCCGGGAGCGTGACGATGGTCACGATTTCGCCAGTTTTTCGGCGACCTCCATTGCGAAATAGGTGAGGATGCCGTCGCAGCCGGCGCGTTTGAACGACAGAAGCGTTTCCATCATCACCCGGTCGCCATCGATGGCGCCGCGTTCCGCGGCCATGCGGATCATCGCGTATTCGCCGGAGACCTGATAGGCGAAGACCGGAAGGCCGAAGGTTTCCTTCATCCTCCAGCAGATATCGAGATAGGGCAGGCCCGGTTTGACCATCAGCATGTCAGCGCCTTCCTCGACATCGAGGGCGGCGTCGCGCAGGGCCTCAGTACCATTTGCAGAGTCGACGTAATAGCTTGCCTTGTCGCCCTTCAGCAGTCCTTTGGTCGCAATTGCTTCGCGGTAAGGCCCGTAGAAGCCGGAGGAAAATTTGGTCGCATAGGACATGATGCCGACATTCTGGAAGCCTGCAGCGTCCAGCCGTTCGCGGATCGCGCCGATCCGCCCGTCCATCATTTCAGAGGGCGCCACAATGTCAGCACCCGCCTCTGCCTGCAGCACGGCTGCCTCGCAGATATGATCAACGGTGCCGTCATTGACGATCTCGTCGCCGATCAGGATGCCGTCATGGCCGTGACTGGTGAACGGGTCGAGCGCGACATCGGTAATCACGCCGACACCGGGGGCTGCCTTCTTGATGGCACGGGTGGCGCGGTTGATCAGATTGTCGGGATTGAGAATTTCCGAACCGTTCATATCGCGCTTTTCGAGCTCGATATTGGGAAAGGTGGCGATTGCGGGGATACCGAGCGCCTCGGCCTTGCAGGCGGCCTCCGCCAGCCGGTCAACGCTCATGCGGGAAACGCCGGGCATGGCCGGGATCGGCTCTTCGATATTCTCGCCCGGGATGACGAAAACCGGCCAGATCAGGTCATCGACCGTCAGTCGGTTCTCGCGCACCAGCCTGCGGGTCCAGTCGGCCTTGCGGTTGCGGCGCATGCGGCGGTGACCCGTGATCCGGTCGACGAGATGGGTCTTGTCGTTGGCGTCGTTCATCCTGTTTCTCCGGCCTGCTGGACAGTTTTGATGTTCGTCAGGCTTGTAGCACGCTGACAGCGAGCGCTAAACACTCCAAATTGTCACATCGGCAACGCCGCTCCCGGGTTTGTCGGCAGGCATTTGCCGCGTATAAGGCGATCATGAACTCAGAATCGAGCGTTACCCCAAGTCCCAGTTTTTCGCAGTCCGCTTTTCTGGTTTTTAAGCGGTGTGTTGCTGTGTTTCTTCTTATTTTGGCGCTTTTCAGCTGGGCGGCGCTCATTGGGCTTTCTGAAGGTGGTGCCGGACGATTCGATATCGTCCATCCCGATATCCGTTTTGTCGAAGCGGTGCTGTCCGTGCTCTATCCGGTCGCCGCTCTCGGTCTCTGGTTCGGGGTAAGGTGGGGCGGGGTGCTATGGGTGGTCAGCGTCGCATTCCAGATCGGTGTGCGCAGTGCCTACCCGCAGATTTTCGGCGATGCAGCCGGGCTGACAGCCGTTCACGTTTTATTGATCGGCTTCTATGTCTCCTTCTGGGTTTACCTTGCCTTCATTCGTCAGCGTTAAAATGCGCGAGAGTGTCCTGCCGGCTTGGGTTTGAAATCCGACAATAATTGGCCATATTGCTGTGACAGGGCTTCACTGAAGCAGTGACGCCTGCTTCCGGCGTTTGAGGGACTGAACGAGATTTGGATTTCATGACAAAAAAACTAGACCAGAAAGCGCACTCCAAAACTGTGTCGCGCCGACGTTTCATCGCCGGTGCCGCGGGTGTGCTGGCTCTGCCGCAACTGGCTTCTGCGCAGTCGGCGGTCGACGCGCTGATCAACACGCCCGGGCGCGGCAACTGGGATGACCAGTTCGATGCCGTGACCTCGCGTGCCCAGGCCAGTGTCAGTTCCAACCAACCGATACTCGGTCCGAACGCACCGTCGAATCTGATGCAGGCAATCGCGGAGTACCAGCGAATTGTCACCGGTGGTGGCTGGCCCGAGGTGCATCCCAATGTTCCGCTGCAATTCGGCGTTTATGATGCCTCCGTGCAGCAGTTGCGTCAGCGGCTGATTATCTCCGGCGATCTGTCGCGGTCAGCCGGTATTTCTGATTCTTACGACTCCTATGTTCAGGGTGCGGTTCGCCACTTTCAGGCGCGTCACGGTCTTGCCGAGACCGGCTATATTGACGAGTACACGCTGAAGGCGCTCAATGTCAGCGCCCGGGTTCGCCTTGCCCAGCTTGAAACCAATCTGACACGCGTTGAGGACCTTGGCTCGAACCTCGGTGAGCGTTATGTGCTGGTCAATATTCCCGCAGCCTATGCCGAGGCGGTGGAGAACAATGCCGTCGCGTTGCGTAATGTCGCCATTGTCGGTCGGCCTTCGCGCCCAACGCCGTTGCTGAACTCGAAAATCTTCGAGATCATCTTCAACCCACCCTGGACCGTGCCGCGTTCGATCATCCAGAAGGATATCATGCCGCTGATGCGCGAGGATCCGAACTATCTGGTGGACAACAAGATCCGGCTTTATGACAACAAGGGCAAAGAGGTCGATCCGATGACGATCGACTGGAATGCCGAAAAAGCGCCGAACCTGACTTTCCGTCAGGATCCGGGGCCGAACAGCGCCATGGCGTCAACCAAGATCAACTTTCACAACAAGCATGCTGTCTACATGCACGATACGCCGAGCCAGTCGTTGTTCAACGATATGCTGCGTTTCGAATCATCCGGCTGCGTGCGTATCGAGAACGTCCGCGACCTTGATGTCTGGCTTTTGAAGAACACGCCCGGATGGGACCGTCAGAAAATCGAGCAGACCATTCACGCCGGTATTTCCGCGCCTGTGAACCTTGCCGACCCTGTGCCAAACCATTTCGTCTACATCACCGCCTGGTCCGCGAAGGATGGGATCGTGCAGTTCCGCGATGATATCTACAATCTCGATGGTGCGCCCGAACTTGCGCTGCAGACCACCAGCGGCATCGAATAGGGTCCGTTCTTCGTAAACATGATTGAAAATGCCGCCGGGGAGCCATGTTCGCCGGCGGCTTTCGTCTATTGCACGATGATGCACCGGGCGCTAGAACGCTTCCGCCCGCCAAAACTGAGGAACCTGCGATGACAAGCCAGACAGTGTTTACCGAGAACTTCTTCAACCGCACGCTCTCCGACACCGATCCGGAAATCTTTGATGCGATCGGCAAGGAGCTTGGCCGCCAGCGCCACGAGATCGAGCTGATCGC
The DNA here is from genome assembly GCF_055808365.1 of Martelella sp. K41-7. NCBI lineage: Bacteria > Pseudomonadati > Pseudomonadota > Alphaproteobacteria > Hyphomicrobiales > Aurantimonadaceae > Martelella > Martelella sp. K41-7. Next base: position 2,301,613 of record NZ_CM147867.1, on the reverse strand, counting down.
TTCGGAAAATATCGTCTCGCGCGCCGTGCTTGAGGCGCAGGGCTCCATCATGACCAACAAGTATGCCGAGGGCTATCCGGGCAAGCGCTATTACGGTGGCTGCCAGTTCGTTGATATCGCTGAGCAACTAGCGATTGATCGTGCCAAGAAGCTGTTCGGTGTTGAATTCGCCAATGTGCAGCCGAATTCCGGTTCGCAGATGAACCAGGCCGTGTTCCTCGCGCTGCTGCAGCCGGGCGACACCTTCATGGGGCTTGACCTCAACTCGGGTGGCCATCTCACCCACGGTTCGCCGGTCAATATGTCGGGCAAGTGGTTCGATGTGGTGTCCTACGGCGTGTCCCGCGAGGACAATCTGATTGACATGGACGAGGTGGCCAAGAAGGCCGAGCAGCATCGCCCGAAGCTGATCATCGCCGGCGGCACGGCCTATTCGCGTGTATGGGACTGGAAACGGTTCCGCGAGATTGCCGATTCCGTCGGCGCTTATCTGATGGTCGATATGGCACATATTGCCGGTCTGGTTGCCGGCGGCGTACACCCTTCGCCTTGCCCGCATGCACATGTCACCACCACCACGACCCACAAGTCGCTGCGTGGCCCGCGTGGCGGCATGGTGCTGACCAATGACCCCGATATCGCCAAGAAGATCAATTCTGCCGTGTTCCCCGGCCTTCAGGGCGGGCCGCTGATGCATGTGATCGCTGCCAAGGCTGTTGCCTTTGGGGAGGCACTGCAGCCGGAATTCAAGGAATATGCCGAGCAGGTTGTCAAGAATTCCCGTGCGCTCGCCGGGTCGCTGATGAAAGGCGGTCTCGACGTCGTTTCGGGCGGTACCGACAACCACTCGATGCTGGTCGATCTTAGGCCGAAGAATGCCACCGGCAAGCGCGCCGAGGCAGCCCTTGGCCGCGCCTATATCACCTGCAACAAAAACGGCATTCCCTTCGATCCGGAAAAGCCTTTCGTGACCTCGGGTGTCCGTCTCGGCACGCCCGCCGGCACGACCCGTGGCTTCACCGAGGCCGAGTTTACCGAGATCGGCACACTGATCGTCGAAGTGCTGGACGGTCTGAAGGAAGCCAACTCCGACGAAGGCAACGCCGCTGTCGAAAAGGCCGTGCGTGAAAAGGTGGTCGCTCTTTCCCAGCGCTTCCCGATGTATGGCTATATGGGCTGATGCGCTGCCCGTTCTGCAATTCACCTGATACTCAGGTCAAGGATCTCGCGCCCGGCGGAGGACAACACGTCCATCCGCCGCAGGCGTGTCTGTCCCGATTGCGGCGGGCGGTTCACTACATTCGAGCGCGTGCAGCTGCGCGAACTCGTGGTTTTCAAGAAGAACGGCCGCAAGGTGCCGTTTGATCGCGACAAGCTGGTGCGTTCTTTCGAGATCGCCCTCAGGAAACGGCCGGTTGAACGTGAACGCATCGAACGCGCTGTCTCCGGGATCGTCCGTCGTCTGGAAAGTGCGGGCGAACCCGAGATCCAGTCCGAAGAAATCGGCCTTTTGGTGCTGGAGGCGCTGAAAAATCTCGATGACGTCGCTTTCGTCCGCTTTGCCTCCGTCTATCGCGATTTCTCGACCACCGAGGATTTCGAGGAGATCATCGCCGAGTTTTCAGCCAAGCTTGCGCGTGATTCTGACACCAGCGAGGTTTGAGCTCAGCGCAATTCTGTTCCTCGCATCCGTTTGGATCGAGCAAAACACTTGCAAGTGTCCGGCTGGCGTGGTTTAGCCGCTCATGACCATGTGCCGGCGATATCGCGCGGCCTTTAGAAATGACCGCATCCTTTCGGAATGCGAGGAGTATCATGACGACCGAAAAGACCGCAAATCAGCGGGGCGCCGCGCGCCTTGCCGCCGTTCAGGCGCTCTATCAGATGGATCTCGCTGGAACGGCGCTTGCCGATGTCCTGGCCGAATACGAGGTCTATCGTCTGGGCAAGGAAATCGACGGCGACATATATCTGAAGGCCGATCCGGCCTGGTTCCGTTCGATCGTCACCGGCGTTGTGCGTGACCAGAAGACACTCGATCCGAAGATTTCCGCCTCCATTTCTGAGGGCTGGACGCTTTCGCGGCTCGATTCCACGCTCAGGGCTATTCTGCGCGCGGGCGTCTTCGAGATCACGAATAAGCCGGACGTCCCGACCGCCGTCATCGTCACCGAATATGTCGAAATCGCCACCGCCTTCTTCGAGGGCGACGAGGGCAAGCTTGTTAATGCCGTGCTCGATCGGATCGCGCGGCGCGAGCGGCTTGAGAAAAAGGCCTGAGTGCGTTGCCGACACTCAGGCCTTTCGGCAGGTGATGTTCGTTCTGTCAGTCGAAACTGATTTCGGTAACACGGCCTTTCCAGAACGGTTCGATCCGCCCCTCTCCAGCGCGGGCGATGGTGAATGTGTGGGGGATCATCATCCCCGCCACGGGCCGGTAGTCGCTGCGTTGCGAATGTTCGCCGGAACCGTGATAAGGCGTCGTCAGATCGCCGTCTTCGGTGGCGTCGAAACTTGCGAGGCTGCCATCTTCACGGAAGGTGGCGATCATGCTCGCCTCGAGTCCGAACCCGCTAACTGTCGCCAGCGCGCTGTGTTCGTCGATGGGGTCCCAGCGGACCGGGCCGCCGGGCAGCAACGCCACCGGCATGAGCGGACTTTCCAGCAGCCAACGCCTGAGAGATATCCGGTTGAGTTCCGGAGAGGCCTTTTCGTCAACGACGGTCAGTGTCGAGGCAAGCTTCGCGCGCATCTCCATCTCGCCGTCTGCAAAGAAATCGTAGACCCGTGCTTCGACCCCTGGGGCGATAGGCGTCGTTGCAGCAAAAAGCAGGGCCGGGCTCGACAACGAAATCGTCTGTTCGGCCTGGGTCGGCTCAAACACCTCCGTCAGCGGCCGGCGGAACATGCCTTCCTCAGCAAGGGAAACCACTGTTAAGGTGGGCTTGACATCCTTGATTGCAAAATCGAAATAGCGTTGCACCGGCGCGGGCAATGCTTGCATCTGAGCGTCGGATGGCTGAGGAAATCCGGCCTGCGCGGCAATGGCACGTACCTTGCGCCCATGGCCGGCGATCTCGCGCTCGGTTATGACATGTGAAATGCCGATCCACGCCATCAGCGCGATTACGATGACGGCAAGGGCTGCGGCGGCGTATTTCAGAATCCGTATAAACATAGGGGTCTCCTGGTGCATCGGCCCGAAAGCCGGAAAGGCTGTCGGGAAAGCACGATGGGTCAAGTCGGTAGGGTGATGCGTTCTTTGCGCGTGCGAATGGAGCAGGGCACGTCAGGCGTTGGCATGCGAACCCGGTTGCGCGCCGGTCGCGATCAGGAAACGCATCAATGAGTCGACGGATGCGATAGCCGCGTCACGGGGATCTTCATTTTCAGCCACGGGCGCGCGGTCGAGAAGGGTGAGCATCGCCGCCCCGTGAACCGTCGACCAAAGCAGGAACGCGATCTTTCCGGCCTCGGCTTGCGGCAGGTATCCCGCCGCCTGACAGGCTTCAACCGCGCCGACCAGGACGCAGAGGCAGCGAGCGCCGGTATCCGTCTCGAAAGGATTGCCGGACATGCCCGTTTCCTTCGGGGGATCGAACATCAGGCGGTAGAGATTCGGGTTTTCAAAGGCGAATTGGAGATAGGCCAACCCGCCATCCCACAGCCGGTCGATGGGAGCGGAGTGATGGCGCGCTGCCGTTTTCAGCTTCTGATCGAGCATCATCCTGAAGCCTTCGTCGTGCACGGCCCTCAAAAGCGCGCTCTTGTTGGAAAAGTGGGTGTAGAGCGCCGGTGCGCTGCATCCGATCTGACGGGCGATCCGACCAAGCGAAATGTCATCGATCGCACAGGTCGACAGAAGGCCAACGGTAGCGGTGACAGCGGCCTTCTCAATTTCGATCTGCAGTTCCTTGCGTGGGCGGGCCATATTTCTTCTTCTTTCTATTAATTTAATTTCATTAAATTAATACCGTTAAATTTATTATGCAACTCTTTTTTGATGCTGGGCTTCGGGAGGCGGCGGCACAAAGGCCAAATTGGGTAGAGGCCATGTCCGGAATTTGGGGTTAAATCGTTTCATTTTTGCCGCCCACCTTTGCGATAGCGCAAAGCCCGCCTGCATGACGGTCTCCTAAAGTCGAGCCGAAGCACTTGACGCTTCGCTCACTCCACAGCACTCTCGTGTCTGCCCACAGGGCGTGGAGGGAAAGAGGCGTTCTGCGGATTAAACGGTGCGGTTTACGCTGTTGTCCTGAAGTTTATTCAGGGCAGCAGAATGGGCTGGCCGGTGAACAATTTCGGCGGATCCGGGCGGCTGAAGCCTTGTTCCGGACCCTGCCGTAGAGGGAAGGAATGCGAGAAATGACGATACTGCTTGCCGTGATTGTCTGCGGCCTGTTGTCGATCGTGTATGCGCTCTGGGCGACGCGTTCGGTGATGGTCGCCGATCAGGGAACGCCGCGCATGAAGGAAATTGCGGGCTTTATCCGGGAGGGGGCGCAAGCCTATCTGCTGCGCCAGTACACCACGATCGCGATCGTGGGTGTGGTGGTCTTCGTGCTGGCCTGGCTGCTGCTGTCATTGAGTGCGGCGATTGGCTTCGTTATCGGGGCCGTGCTTTCGGGGGCCGCGGGCTTCATAGGGATGCATGTTTCCGTGCGCGCCAATGTCCGTACCGCGCAGGCCGCGTCTTACAGCCTGCCGGCGGGTCTCGACATTGCGTTCAAATCCGGCGCGATCACAGGCATGCTGGTGGCCGGCCTCGCGCTTCTTGGCGTGTCGGTCTACTATTATTACCTCACAGTTATCATGGGGTATGCGCCGAATGATCGGCTGGTGATCGACTCGCTGGTCGCACTCGGTTTCGGCGCCTCGCTGATTTCGGTGTTTGCCCGTCTCGGCGGTGGTATCTTCACCAAAGGTGCCGATGTCGGCGGCGACCTCGTGGGCAAAGTCGAAGCAGGCATTCCCGAAGACGATCCGCGCAACCCGGCGACGATTGCCGATAATGTGGGTGACAATGTCGGTGATTGTGCCGGCATGGCGGCGGACTTGTTCGAGACTTACGCGGTTTCGGTTGTCGCCACCATGGTGCTCGGTGCCATCTTCTTCGGTGGAGCCGCCATTCTCGGCGATGTCATGCTGCTGCCGCTCGCCATATGCGGGGTCTGCATCCTGACCTCGATCGTCGGTACCTTCTTCGTCAAGCTCGGCTCCAATGGCTCGATCATGGGCGCGCTCTATCGCGGCCTGATCGTCACCGGCCTGCTGTCTATTGTCGGGCTTGGTCTCGCCACATGGGCGACGGTCGGTTTCGGTTCGCTGGGCGAGGTTGCCGGTCGCAACATCACCGGTCTCAACCTGTTCTTCTGCGGCATTGTCGGCCTGATCGTCACCGCGCTGATCGTGGTCATTACCGAGTATTACACTGGCACCGGCAAACGTCCGGTGGTCTCCATTGCCCAGGCCTCGGTCTCCGGCCATGGCACCAATGTGATCCAGGGTCTTGCCGTCTCGCTTGAGGCGACGGCGCTTCCCGCAATCGTCATCTGCGGTGGCATCATCTCCACCTATCAGCTGGCAGGCCTTTTCGGCACGGGCATCGCCGTTACCGCCATGCTCGGCATTGCCGGTATGATTGTGGCGCTCGACGCCTTCGGCCCGGTTACCGACAATGCCGGTGGGATCGCCGAAATGGCGGGGCTTCCGCCGGAAGTCCGCAAATCGACCGATGCGCTGGATGCCGTCGGCAACACCACCAAGGCTGTCACGAAGGGCTATGCCATCGGTTCTGCGGGGCTTGGTGCACTGGTGTTGTTCGCTGCCTATTCGAACGATCTCGCCTATTTCGCGGCCAACGGGGATACCTATCCCTTCTACGCCAATATGGGCGATATCTCGTTCTCGCTGTCGAACCCTTACGTGGTTGCAGGCCTGATTTTCGGCGGCCTCATTCCATACCTGTTCGGTGGCATCGCCATGACGGCGGTCGGTCGTGCGGCCAGTGCGGTCGTCAGCGAAGTGCGCCGCCAGTTCAAGGAAAAGCCCGGCATCATGAGCGGCACTGAAAAGCCGGATTATGGCCGTGCCGTTGATATGCTGACAAAGGCCGCAATCCGCGAGATGATCATCCCCTCGCTGCTGCCGGTTCTGGCGCCGCTGGTTGTCTTCTTCGGTGTGTGGCTGCTGTCGGGTTCGAAGGCCTCCGCCTTTGCAGCCTTGGGTGCCTCGCTTCTGGGCGTGATCGTCAACGGCCTGTTCGTCGCCATTTCGATGACCTCGGGCGGTGGTGCATGGGACAACGCCAAGAAGAGCTTTGAGGATGGTTTCGTCGATGCGGACGGAGTGACCCACGAGAAGGGATCTGAAGCCCACAAGGCTTCCGTAACCGGTGATACGGTCGGCGACCCCTACAAGGATACGGCCGGACCGGCCGTGAACCCGGCGATCAAGATCACCAACATCGTTGCGCTACTTCTGCTGGCAGTCCTGGCTTGAGGAAGTGTCTTCGGGCATTTGCCCGAAGGACAACATGCCGTGAACAAAAAAAGACCCCGCTGCAATGGCGGGGTTTTTTTGTCTGATGGCTGGAAACTCGCGGCTATCCCCGACAATTCTGGCCAGCCCCTGTCATCAAAGAGGTTGCCCCTCCAGGCCGCCGCCGCGCGCCAGAATGGGGCGCGAGGCGTGTCTGTGGCTGCGACTTACGGAATGGCGTTGCTACCGGTGTTGAAGAAGTCGCGGGCGGCGCTGGAGCCGGAGCCCTGCAAGATTTGCTGGATAAAGGTGATATCCTTGCCTCCGGTCGGTGTGATGTCGGACGCCATGTCTACAACGCGGCCATCCTGCATTGTGTACCGGGCGATCTTGTCAACACGGCCCTGACCGTTGAAATAGATCGCGAGAATTTCCTGGTCCACGAGGCGCGGCTTCTGGAAGGTGAACCGGCGCTCTTTCTTCTGTGAAATATAGAAGAAAACCTCGTTGTCGAAGGTCGCGGTGGTCGACGGCTCGCCCAGTGTTAGCAGAACCTGTTCGCGGCTCGATCCTTCCTTGACCAGTTGCAGCATCTCGTCATCAATGACGTAGCCCTGATAGAATACGTCCTTGCTGCCAATAACGTCCGTTGTCGAGCAACTGGCGGCCAGAAGCGTGACGGCGACGAGTGCACCTGCGGTAGCCGGACGAACCGGCGTCAAATCAAAATACTGTCGGCGCGTCTTCAACATAAACTCCCTAGCAAAATTCACTTTCGGGCCGGACAGACCAGCCGCCAGCTGTCATTTGTTTCATCCGCGATGGCACCGAAGCGCCAAACGGCGGTATCAGCAACGATTCCCGGTTGCGGGCAGGCGATGCGCAAACTACCATTGAAATGGTTCGGTTTGGGGACACAGACCGACTGTTACCGGAATACTTCGAAGCCTCGCGTTTTCCAATATCACTGGATAAACCAGCTTTGGCCCGGATGCAATTGTGACGGGCGTGTTGCAGTCATAGGTCACAGCGGATTGAAGAGAGTGGGATGGTACTTAGGATTTTCGGCAGGGCGCGTGCGAACAAGCAGATCGTACAGCGTCAATATGGCGTGATCACGGCGACTGCGCGCCAGCCATGCTTTTATACCGGCTGCAATGTGCCCGACACTGTAATGGGTCGTTTCGAAATGCTCTCGGTGGTCATGATTCTGTTTCTGCAGCGCACGTCCAACTCTTCGGAAAGCGGAAAGCAGCTGGCGCAGGAGGTTATCGACGCCTTTTTCATGGATATCGATTATTCGATTCGCGAACTGGGCGTCGGTGATAATTCGGTGCCCAAACGGATGAAGAAACTTGCGGGCATGTTCTACGGTCGCCTGGAGCGCTATGTCCGCTGTCTTCAGGATCGCGATCTCGATCAGCTTGCTATTGCGCTTTCCCACAATATTCACGATACGGAGGCGGACCATTCCCAAATGGCAGAGCTCTCCCGCTGGATGCTGGAAAACGCCGACCACCTTGACCGGATTGACGAAATTGTGGTGGAGACGGGGATGGTGAGTTTTCTCGTACCCGAAAGCGTGGAGACACGACGTGCCTGACAAGAACACGAATGAAATTCCGCTGCCGTTTGCGCGGCCCTTCGCCGTGGCACGTGCAGCCGCCGTTCCCTTCGATATGCGAATTGATGCCGAAGCCGGCGAGCTTGGTCCGACTGCGGATTTTCTGAATGTCGATGCCGTCACAAGCCTTTCCGCCGATCTCAGGATTACGCCGTGGCGGCGCGAGGGGGTGAGGGTGCGCGGGCAGGTGAGGGCACATGTGGTGCAGTCCTGTGTGGTGACGCTTGAGCCGATCGAAACTGATATCGACGAGGCGGTGGATGTGACTTATCTGCCGGATGGCTCCAGGCAGTTCCGGCGCAAGCTGAATGAGGAAGGGGAGCTTCTTGTTGATCCTGAGGGCCCCGATGATCCCGAACCCTTCAGTGGAACCGAGATTGATCTCGCTGCCGTGGTGATGGAAGCAATCGGGCTTGCAATTGATCCCTATCCGCGAAAACCGGATGCCGAGCTGCCGGCTGACGTTAATGATGATGAAACAGTGGAGGAGGTCGCTCAGGAAAAGGTATCGCCTTTTGCTGTTTTGAAGAACTTGAAAGGTGGCGGATAGCGCGGCTACAGGCTGAGCTCCGCGAGCGCGGCCCGCAAAGGAGTAGTGTCTTTCAGCCGGGATGCAAACCCGCTATCACAGGCCCTTCGGCAAAACACATCTAATTTGGAGTTTTTGTCGCTCGGCAGTTGTTTCACGCAGCAAAAACGGTATTTTGGCCCGGCTTTTCCGGATGCAGCTAACAGGGATCTCGAACGTTTGATAAGAATTTCCATTGATGCCATGGGAGGGGATATCGGGCCGGAGGTTGCGATCGCCGGAGCTGCCCAGGCGCTGACGCGACACCCGGACATCAGCTATCTCCTTTTTGGAAAGTCGGCTGTTCTCGAGCCGTTGCTTGCGACCTATCCGAAGCTTAGGGATCAGGCGCGCGTGGTCGATTGCGAGATTGCTGTTGGCATGGAGGAAAAACCGAGCCAGGCTTTGAGGCGTGGCCGAAATGTTTCCAGCATGTGGCGTGCCATCGAGGCCGTGCGGGACAATGAAACCGATGCGGCGGTTTCGGCAGGCAATACCGGCGCGCTGATGGCGATGGCGATGTTCTGTCTCAAGACCATGCCCGATATCGACCGGCCGGCTATTGCCGGAATATGGCCCACACTCAGGGGCGAGAGCATTGTTCTCGATATCGGCGCCACCATCGGTGCTGATGCCAAGCAGCTCCTCGATTTCGCTCTTATGGGAGGTGCAATGGCCAGGGCGCTGTTCGAACTGAAGAAGCCGACTGTTGGCCTGCTCAATGTCGGCGTCGAGGAGGTGAAGGGCGTGGAACAGGTCAAGGAGGCCGGCAAGTTTCTGCGCGAGGCGGATATCGACAATCTCAATTATGCCGGCTTTGTTGAAGGCGATGATCTGGGCCGGGGCACGGTCGACGTTTTCGTCGTTGAAGGGTTTACAGGCAATATCGCGCTCAAGACAGCAGAAGGTACGGCCCGCCAGATCGCGGAATATCTACGCTCGGCGATGTCACGCACATTGATGTCGCGCATCGGCTATCTTTTTGCGCGCGGCGCGTTTCGCATGATGCGCGAGAAGCTGGACCCGCGAAAGGTCAATGGCGGCGTGTTTCTTGGCCTCAACGGCATTGTCATCAAAAGTCACGGCAGTACCGATGCTGAAGGCTATGCTTCGGCCATCGAAGTTGCTTACGATATGGTGCATAACGGACTGCAGGCGAAGATTCAGCATGATTTGAGTGAGTATCATGCACGCAATGAATCACCCATGGGGCCGGAAGCGGCCTGAAGCGGGCAGTTCCGGCTCAGATGCCCGCCAACAAGGAATAAAAACATGATGCGTTCTGTCGTCTGTGGTTTCGGTGCTGCGCTGCCAAGGCGTGTTGTCACAAACGACGAGCTGCGCCAGCTTGTGGACACGTCCGATGCCTGGATTCAGCAGCGCACCGGTATTCGTCAGCGTTACATCGCTGAACCCGACGAGACCACCGCTTCGCTCGGCGAACAGGCTGCGCGCAATGCCCTTGAAAATGCTGGTCTGACGCCTGCCGATATCGACCTGATTGTTGTTGCGACCTCAACACCGGACAACACCTTTCCGGCAACGGCGGTGAATATTCAGAACCGGCTTGGCATGGAGCACGGCTTTGCCTTCGACATGCAGGCGGTCTGTTCCGGTTTCGTCTATGCTTTGACAACGGCTGATAACTATATTCGGGCAGGCCGCGCACGCCGCGTTCTCGTGATCGGCGCGGAGACGTTTTCCCGGCTGCTGGACTGGACGGACAGAACGACCTGCGTGCTCTTCGGCGACGGTGCCGGCGCGGTCGTGCTTGAGGCGATGGATGAGCAGGACGCCGGCGGGCGCGGTATCATTGCAGCCAGCCTTCGCTCGGACGGCTCCCACTGCCAGAAACTCTATGTTGACGGCGGGGTTTCGACCACCGGCGATATCGGTCATCTGCGCATGGAAGGCCGTGAGGTTTTCAAGCATGCTGTCGGCATGATCACCGATGTAATCGAGGCGGCGCTGGCCGAGGCGGAGATCAGCATCGATGAACTCGACTGGCTGGTTCCACATCAGGCTAACCGCCGGATTATTGAAGGGTCCGCCAAGAAGCTCGGCATTTCCCTTGACAAGGTGGTCGTAACGGTTGACCGGCATGCCAATACCTCGGCGGCCTCCATTCCGTTGGCGCTGGCTGCAGCTGCAGGCGACGGCCGTATCAAGCGCGGCGATATGGTAATGCTGGAGGCCATGGGCGGCGGTTTTACATGGGGCGCGGTTCTTTTGCGCTGGTAGAGGGCGCTCCTGTGTCAATTCAGTTGGCGCTGCCGCTTGACCGCTTCGCCGGTCGGCAATAGTGTTCGGCTGACGGGGAAATTTGAAAAAAAACTGGGATGCGGCAATGCCTGGCAAAACTGTGACGCGTGCGGATCTGGCAGAGTCGGTATTCCGCAAGGTGGGGCTTTCGCGAACGGAATCGGCTGAGCTGGTCGAGACCGTAATCGATGAGATATGCGACGCGATTGTTGAGGGGGAGACGGTTAAGCTTTCCTCTTTCGCCACTTTTCAGGTGCGCGACAAAAATGAACGCATCGGTCGTAACCCCAAGACCGGTGAGGAAGTTCCGATTTCACCGCGGCGGGTGATGACCTTCAAGGCATCGAACGTGCTGAAGCAGAAAATCCTTAAGGCCCACCTGATGCGCAAGCAGAAGGCCGAAAAGGTCGCACAGAAAAACGCTTCCTGATCACGCGCCTTCACGGTCGGCGTCAATCGCCTTGTCATCAGCCTGCGATCGCGTTCAAATACCGATGATTCGATCAGCTTGGCAGGTGAGGATGGTTAAGCAGCATGGATAAGTCTCCCGAGGCATTTCGCACCATTTCCGAAGTCGCGGAAGAGCTGGAATTGCCGCAGCACGTGCTGCGATTCTGGGAAACGCGCTTTACACAAGTCAAGCCTATGAAGCGCGGTGGCGGGCGGCGCTACTACCGCCCGGAAGATATCGAGCTTCTGAAGGGCATTCGCCACCTTCTCTACGATCACGGCTACACCATCAAGGGCGTGCAGAAGCTGCTGAAAACCAACGGAAACCGTTTCGTGACCGCAATCGGCAGTGGTGACGCCGAGATTCTGGAAACACTCACAGTAGCTCCCGAAAGCAGGTCCGCTGACCAGCAGCCCTCTATGTTTGATGACGACCAGATCGTCGGCCGATCCAAAAAGGCCGGTGGAACAGGTTTTTTCCGTCGCAAGAAAGACGAAGAAGGAACGGTTGACGCTGCTGCGGGGCTTGCGCGTTCGGATGACGCGCTGCTTCAGGAGGTTCTCTATGATCTTCTGGAGTGCAAGCGATTGCTCGATCAGGTGCGTTGAAACTTTCGACGACCGCCGCTTTCCTGCCTTGACGAACCGAACGTGGCCTATCACTGGCCTTGCAGTTCCCCGGCATTACCTGTCAAACGTCAAAAGTGGCTTGATGCGGCTGCGCCATAGTGTCCTGCCTGTACTGAAACCCATTGCCTTTGTAGCCCAAATAGCCTGATTCTGCTTCCACCAGTGGTAGCGGAGCTGTATCCTTTTCGATGCCCGGGCGTGGTTTTCGCGACCTGTATGCGCATCGCGACCGGTGATCCTTATGCGGCAACCGTCGATGTTGGAGAACAATGATGGCAGAGAATGCACGAACCCAGGACATGGAGAACATGCCGGTCGAAGCTGTCCTTGCGGCGCTTAAGGTCGACGCGCAGCGCGGATTGTCCCAGGCCGAGGCAGGGGAGCGGCTTTCCCATTATGGTCCAAACGCATTGCCAGAGGAAAAGACCAGCCTTCTGAAGAAACTCGCGGGACATTTCGTCGGTCCGATTGCATTCATGATCGAGGCTGCGGCCCTTGTCTCGTTGATCCTCGGCGATTGGGGCGACTTTTTCATTATTTTCGGCCTTCTCGTCTTCAATGCTGGCCTGGAGTTCTATCAGGACAGAAAGGCGACCAGCGCACTTTCGGCGCTGAAGAATTCGCTTGCCCCACAGGCAACCGTCTTACGCGACGGAGCATTTTCGGTCGTAGACGCGGCCAGCCTTGTTCCCGGTGACATCATCAAAATACGACTTGGCGGCATCGTTCCCGCCGATGTGCGACTGGTATCCGGAGAGTATGCCTCGATAGACCAGGCCGCGTTGACGGGCGAATCGTTGCCGGTCAACAAGAAGGTGGGAGATACCGCCTATTCGGGAAGTGTTGTGAAGCAGGGCGAGATGGCCGGTGTGGTCACCTCTACCGGCTCCGAGACCTTTTTCGGCCGTACTGCAAAGCTGGTGGCGGGGGCTGGCGCTGTCAGCCAGGCTCAGAAAGCCATGTTTCAGATCGGCAATTTCCTGATTGTGGTGGCCGTCGTGCTGGCGCTGATCATGGTCGCCGTTCAGGTCTATGTCGATATCGTCAAGTCCGACACCTGGGGGCTTGCCGACGCGCTCGGCATTCTGCAATTCGTGCTGGTGCTGCTGGTCGCCTCCATTCCGGTGGCCATGCCGGCGGTGTTTTCGATCACGATGGCGCTCGGCGCGCTTGCCCTTTCCAAGGAGAAGGCCATCGTCTCCCGGCTCTCCTCCATCGATGAAATGGCGGGAGCGGACATCCTGTGCTCCGACAAGACCGGAACGTTGACGAAGAATATTCTGACGCTCGGTGCGCCCATTCCGATTGGTAATGCGGCACCCGGGAATATTGTTCTGGCGGGGGCGCTCGCCTCGCGGGCTGAAGATGGTGACGCGATTGATGGGGCTGTGATTGGCGCATTGCCCGACGCGTCTGTTCTCGGTCAGTATACGGTCGGCAAGTTCACGCCGTTTGATCCGGTCTCCAAGCGGACGGAAGCGACGGTGAGCGGACCTGACGGGCGGTCGTTCCTGACATCGAAGGGCGCGCCGCATGCCATCGTTGCGCTTGCCGGCGCAGGACAGACTATCGCAGCAGAAGTCGACTCTCAGGTTGCCGAACTCGGCGCCAAAGGCTATCGCGCGCTTGCCGTTGCCCGGTCCGATGACGGTGGCGACAGCTGGACGCTTCTCGGTATTCTGCCGATGTTCGACCCGCCGCGCGATGATCTCGAAACAGACCATCGCGAATGTCCGCGCCAAGGGCGTAGAGGTGAAGATGATCACCGGCGACGACACCGCGATTGCAATGGAAACAGCGCGCCAGCTCGGTCTCGGTACCAATATCCTTACTGCAGCGGACGTGTTTCCGAAAGATATGGATCCGGATAATGTGCCCGGTCCGATCGCCAACCGGATCCTCACCGCCGATGGATTTGCGCGGGTTTTTCCGGAGCACAAATACGCCATCGTCAAGACCTTCCAGAAAAACGGGCACCTTGTGGCCATGACTGGTGACGGAGTCAACGATGCACCGGCGCTCAAACAGGCCGATTGCGGCATTGCCGTATCCGGTGCCACGGATGCTGCCCGGGGTGCAGCCGCGCTGATCCTGACTGCGCCGGGGCTTTCCGTGATCCAGAATGCCATCGACGAGGCCCGCCGGATTTTCGGGCGGATCACCAGCTACACGATTTATCGCGTGGCGTTGACGATGGACATCATGTTCCTCGTCGTGCTCTCGACGATCTTCCTCGGCTTTCAGCCGCTGACGCCGATCATGATCGTGCTGATGTCACTGCTCGATGATATTCCGATCATGACGGTGGCCTACGACAATACCAGCGTTTCCGAACAGCCGATCCGATGGCGCATGCCGCATCTCCTCGCCGTTTCGGCGGTTCTCGGCTTTGCCTCAATCGTTCAGTCCTTCGGTCTGTTGCTGATGGGGATGGAGGTGCTGTCGGAGCCTGCGCGCTGGCCGGGACTGGGCCTGACAGATCAGTCCCATCTGCAATCGATGATGTTCCTGCAGCTGATTGCCGGCGGGCATCTTCTGATGCTGGTCAGCCGCAAGGAAAACTGGTTCATGAAAAAGCCCTATCCGGCCAGGCCTCTGGTCATCGCGATCCTTGCAACACAGCTTGTTGCCGTTTTGATGTGTGGCTTCGGTATTCTCGTTCCGCAAATCCCGTGGAAACTTATCGGCTTCGTCTGGGTTTACCTGATTGTGTGGTTGTTCATCATCGGACTTGTGAGGATCGGCATAGATCATGTGCTAGAGAACCGCAGTGCCCGACGGGCCATGTCCATTGATGTGGTCAACGAGCGACTGTTCCGTTAGTTTGGGTTGATATTGCTGGGAGGCAAGCCAATGGATTTTCGCGACAAACTGAAGATCAAGCCGGGAAGCACGGTCCGGCTTGCCGACATAGACCCGTCATTTCATGGTAACATCGAAGACAAGGCGGCAGGCAAGGATGCGCTGGCTGACGTTCTCGATGAAATCACGCCGCTTCAGGAAAAGCTCTATGCCGAAAAAAGGCACGCCCTTCTGGTCGTGCTGCAGGGCATTGACGCGGCAGGCAAGGACGGCGTCTGCTGGCATGTGATCCGGGCGATGAACCCGCAGGGCACCTATGTCGCCAGTTTCAAGCAGCCGACGGATACCGAAAAGGCGCATGATTTCCTATGGCGCGTGCATCAGCGCACGCCGGCGCTGGGGCAGGTCGGGGTCTTCAACCGGTCGCATTACGAGGACGTTCTGGTGGCCCGCGTCCACAATCTCGTGCCGGAGCATGTCTGGTCGAAACGCTATCGCCAGATCAACCATTTCGAGGAGTTCCTGGCCGAAAACGGTGTCAGCATCGTCAAGTTCTTCCTCTATATCTCCAAGGACGAGCAGCTGGACCGGTTCGAAAAACGCCTGGAGGACAAGGAACGCCAGTGGAAGATCTCCGCCTCGGACTATTCCGAACGGGAACGCTGGGACGATTATATCGGTGCCTATGAGGATATGCTGTCGAAATGTTCGACGGATCACGCGCCGTGGTATGTGCTGCCTGCCAATCGCAAATGGTTCCGAAACCTGGCGGCTGCCGAGATTATCCATCAGACCCTAATCGATATGAAGATCGAAACCCCACAGCCGAGTGTCGATCTCAACGAGATCCATCGCCGTTATCATCATGCCGTCCGCAATGGTTCATCATAGGCGATCAGCGCTAGTGGTCTGATTCCAACATTTGGTTCCCCTCGCTGCGACCTCATCAGCAAATGTTGGAATCATAGGGACCACCAGCAAGTATATGTTTTCTAGTGGAATTTTAGAGTTTGACTTTTGATGGACGAGGTCGCTGAAACGAGACACAAATGTCAAATTCACTCCACTAGACCGCGTTTGCTCTTCATGTTGGCCGCGTCTACGCATGAGTTGACGTAATTGGGCGCTTCTTTTGTTGCGACGAGATCGATCGAGGTTCCGATCCGATCCCGGAGACCACCGACAGTTCGTTTGGGCCACCTTGCATAAAAGCGCCTTCAATTTCGAGAATGACTTTTCCATCGGATTAAGGTCAGCGCTGACGTTGCCCCAGAATATCCGGGCGAACTTGCTCTACGGCACGGCCCATCCTTTTTGTGTGTCTGGCCGTGGCGAATGAGGAAACGATGACGTGCCGAGTTGCTGATCGCAACGCCATGGATAGCAAGAGCATCACGACGTTCAAACAGGGTGCACTCTCTGTTCTTGCCGCGCCATGACATGATCAGGTCGGCATGGGCTTGGGTCTTGTGGGACTTGCGGTCACCGCCCAGGGCAAGGTGGAGCATCGCCTTGCTGTGCATGGAGGCTCCGCCAACGGTTCACGTTTGCCGCAGCTTCGCGTTGACAGAATTTTTTATACAACTGCATTTGGCAGCGGATCCCCGCGCAAATGAGCTTTCAGGTTTCTGGCTACCGCTTCAGCCATCCGGTCTCGTGTACGGTTTGTGGCACTCCCTGCGTGGGGTGAAAACACAATATTTTCCAGAGCGAGCAGACCTGGATGCGGATGCGGTTCATTCTCGAAAACATCGAGAGCCGCGCCGCGGATCTGCTTGCTCTGAAGCGCGGTTGCTAGTGCTGCTTCATCGACCACAGTTCCCCGGCCGACATTGACAAGCCAGCCGTCTTTGCCAAGTGCCTCGAGAATGTCGGCATTGACGAGATGTCTTGTGTCGTTAGAACCTGGCGCGATAACGATCAGCCAGTCACAGGCTTTGGCCATTTCCTTCAGGCTTGAATAGAAGGGGTAGGGCTCGTAGGACTGCTGGTTTCGCCCGTTATAGACCACGCGCATGTTGAAAGCCTGCAGCCGCCTCGCAACTTCCTTGCCGATCCGCCCGAGGCCCAGAATGCCGGCGGTGCGCCCTGTCAGCTCATCCTGCATGGGATATTGGGCATCAGCCCAGTGCCCTTCGCGAACATAACGGTCGGCATTCGGCAAGTCTCGCGCTAGCGACAGCATCAGACCGAGGGTCATTTCCGCCACGCAATCGTTCAGAACGTCGGGCGTGTTTGTGACATGGATGCCAGCAGTACGCGCCGCCCCGACATCAATTCCGTCATAGCCGACGCCAAATGAAGCGATAAGCTCCAGTCTGGGCAGCGCCTGAATCACGTTTGCATCAGGTCCTTGATGGCCGGTTGTTGCAATGTAGCGAAGGTCTGGAGCAAGTTTGCGCAGGAGCTCCGGCTTGTCTTCCGCTTCCCAGTACCGGTGCACGGCAAAGTCCTCTTCGAGAAGCGCGGTCATATTGTTGCTGGCCGGTGGCCCCATCTGAAGAATGTTCGGTTTAGCCATGTTCTCTAGGCCTCTGTTGTGGAATTGCGTTTGAGGCGGCGCATCAGCAAGGGAAGAAACCAGATTGCGATAACCGCGATGCCGAGCCCGGCGGCGATGGGGCGCTCGAAGAACCCAAGGAAGTTGCCATCGCTCTTGATCATCGATGTCACAAAATTGTCCTCCAGCATTGGACCAAGCACGATGCCAAGAATGGCCGGCGCAATGGGAATATCATTCTCTTCCATGACGAAACCGATCAGTCCGAACACCAGCATGATGAGGATGCCGGCAACCGAGTTGTTGATCGCAAAAGAGCCGGTGATGCAGAACAGCAGAATAATGGGCATCAGTATCTTTTGCGGAACCGACAGGACCTGGCTGGCAGCCCGAATGGCCAGCCATCCAAGTGGTAGCATGACCAGATTGGCAAGAAGGAATACAAGAAAGACCGCGTAGATCATCTCCGGTTGGAACAGGAAGATTGTGGGGCCAGGATTGATACCCTTCACATAGAGAACGCCGATCACAATTGCTGTAATGGAATCGCCTGGAATGCCGAATACGAGAGCGGGTATCCAGGCCCCTGAAACGGCGCCATTGTTGGAAGAGCCGGCTTCGACGATCCCTTCAACATGTCCCTTGCCGTACTTCTCGGGCGTGCGGGACAATTTCTTGGAGACCGCATATGAGATCCACGCCGCGATATCAGCACCCGCTCCCGGCAGTGCGCCGATTGCGGTGCCCAGTGAGGCGCCTCTTAAAACCTGAAACTTATACCGTCTCAGATTTGCCAGTTGTGGGCGTATGATTTGTCCGCGAACCGGTGGCGGCTGACGTGACTTTCCCGGATGAACATAATAGCGAATCACTTCCGTCATCGCGAAAAGTCCGATCATGGCAGGGATGAACTGAATTCCCGCGAGAAGCTCTATGGAACCGAATGTGTAACGTGCTTCCGCGGTTGGGTTGTTCTGTCCGATCAGGGAAGCCGTGAGGCCCACAAACAGGGAGATAAGGCCAAGCGTGGCAGAACCGGGGGCGACGAAGACGGCGCAGGACAGGCCAAGCAATACCAGCCAGAAATATTCGAAAGATGAGAATTTCAGGGCAACTTCTGCAAGTTGCGGCGCTGCGAGCGCGAGGACGAGTGTCCCGAAAATTCCACCGATGACCGAGAAGAAAAGACAGGCGCCGAGCGCTTCGTTGCTGCGCCCCTGCTGCGTCATCTTGTAGGCATCTTCAACATAAGCCGCTGAAGCCGGCGTTCCCGGCATCCGCAAAAGCGTACCGGAAATGTCGCCCGAAAAAATCGCCATAGCCGTTGCCGTGACAATCGATGCCAGCGCCGGAACAGGATCCATAAAGAAGGTGAGGGGGACCAGGAGGGCCGTTGCCATTGTCGCGGTCAGTCCCGGTATAGCCCCAACAAACATTCCAAATACGGCAGAAGCCAATATCACCATCAGCACGTTGGGCTGAAACACCAGTGCGAACGCATCAAGATAGACCGACATCACACACCTTCCTGTCGGCAGAACCTGCCGCTATCATGCTAGAAACGAAGAAAATCCGGGCCCGGAAGGGGCACCATCAGCAATCGCCCGAAAATCAGATAGACGGCGACAGCCGCCGCTGCTGCCGTTGGCAACGCCACGAGAACGCGCGTTTTGGCAAGCACCATCAGGGCAAATACCAGCGGAAATGCCACGCCCAGGAAGCCGAACTTGTCCGACAGCAGAACATAGGCGAGCACACCGGCAACAGTCGCCAGCATGCCGGCAACGCGACGTGGATCCCTGAGCCACTCCAGAATTTCGAGGCGTGGCGCATGCTGTCCTTCATGCCGCGCTTCGATGAGCAGTGCCAATGCTATGAGAATACCGAAAACTCCGACAACGCGGGGCATTGTGTCGGAGCCATAGGACTGGTTTGGCAATGGAGAAAACATCCAGGACGAGGCGAATACAGCCAGTCCCGCAAAGAGCATGACAATTCCGAGGAGGAATGTGTTGGCTTTCATGAGCGAGTTCCCGAAGAGGGGCGCGGAAAGGTTCCGCGCCCGAGCACTGAAGGGTGATAGCCTCTCATTCTGCCGTGAGGCCAGCCGCTTTCATGACTTTGCCCATCGAAGCGTCAGAATTGGCGACAAAATCGATGGCGTCTTGCCCCGACATCCAGACCATGCCCTGACCGCGTCCTTCCATGAACTTTTTGTATTCCGGGCTGTCATAGGCCTTTTTGACGGCCTCCGAGAGACGTGCATTGACGTCATCCGGCAATCCGGCAGGAGCGAACACGCCGCGCCATGCCGCCATCGTCCAGTCCGAGCCGATCGCCTCTTTCAGTGTTGGCACATCCGGGAATGTCGGCAACCTGTCCTTTGACATCGTCGCCAGAGCCTTGACGCGGTCGGCCCGGATCATGGCCTCCCCCTCGCCAAGCGAGGATGTCACCATGTCAACACCACCGGCCACCATGTCGGTGAGGGCGGGAGCGGAACCCTTGCTGGGAACCCAGGTTACCTGATCTGCGGGCAGTCCCTGATCAAGCATCAGCCCTGCAAGTGCAATATGCCAGATGCCACCCTGTGCGGTGCCAGAGGCCTTGAACGTTCCTGCAGGCTGGCTCTTGATTGCCGCCATCAGGTCGGCTGCCGTGTCAAAGTCCGAGCTGGACGAGAACGCTGATACCGGCAGGATCCTGATTGACGATGCCGAGAATGTCGAAGTCCTTGTAGGACATGTCCGTAAGGCCCTGCCAGTGCAGCATGCCAATCTCAACGGTCGCAATGCCGATCGTGTAGCCATCCGGCTTGGCTGTGGCGATAGTCGAGTGTCCGACCACGCCGGACCCTCCTGTGCGGTTGACGACATTGATCGGAACGCCCAGGTCTTCCTGCATGACCGACGCGATGATCCGCCCGACAGCATCCGTTCCGCCGCCAGCTCCCCAGGGCACGATCATCTGTATCGGTCGTGAGGGATAATCTGCGGCCTGAACGCTGTTTACGCAGGTCATTAATGCCGCAGCTGTTGCTGCAGCGGCGACGAAAGTGCGCCTCTTCATAGTAATCCTCCCGAATTAAGCCTGAGCTATGAGACAACGGACGTCCTCCTCCGTGTTGTTTCAGCTCCGCGGCAACACAAACACAATGCCTGATGAATGTCATTTGCGGAATGATACTTCTGCGATGAAAAGATTGCTCCCACTGATCGTGTTTCGTGATCGCTCTCTGGTTGAGCGTGCGGTCGCGCACGTATTCAGGGTGACGGCAAGGTCTGCGGGTGCATGATCGTGTTTCTCGATCGATCATGGCAAATAATTCATTTTTCAGAATGGCCCAACATCGCTAGCCATATCTCGGGAGCCAGCGATGACTTGAGAAAAGGTATCGCTGCAACGAGTTTCGGAGGAGTTTATGGAAACTGCTGTAATCAAGCACGTTCGGGCGTCTGTCGTCCGCGGGGGCGGCGCTGACTATCATGATCAGGGCGAAGGACACTGGATTGACGACAATATTTCGACTCCGATGTCGAAGTATCCCGCCTATCGGAAAAGTCGCCAGTCGTTCGGAATTAATGTCCTCGGAACGGTCGTTGTCGAGATCGACACAGACGGTGGACATTATGGCTTTGCGGTTACGACCGGCGGAGAGCCTGCCGCCTTTATCATCGAAAGACATCTGGCGCGATTCCTCGAAGGTCGCAAGGTGACCGATATCGAGCTGATGTGGGACCAGATGTATAATGGGACGCTCTATTACGGGCGTCGAGGCATTGTTCTGAACGCTATCTCAGGCGTTGATCTGGCGTTGTGGGATCTGCTGGGGCAGGTCAGGCAGGAGCCGGTGCACGCGATGATCGGTGGCGCGGTTCGCGACGAAATCCGTTTCTATGCAACGGGCGCGCGACCTGATCTGGCAAAGGAAATGGGCTTTATCGGCGGAAAAATGGCACTGCGCCATGGTCCGGCACAGGGAGCCGAAGGCGTTCGTGCGGAACTTCAGCGGCTCGAGCAGATGCGTAACGCGGTGGGCGAAGACTTCTGGCTGATGTTTGACTGCTGGATGAGCCTGGATGTGAACTATGCGACCAAGCTTGCCGTTGCCGCTCACGAATTCGGGCTCAAGTGGATTGAAGAGGCGCTTCCGCCTGATGACTATTGGGGCTACGCGGAACTGAAGAAGAATGTTCCTCGCGGCATGCTTGTTACAACCGGTGAGCATGAGGCGACCAGATGGGGTTTCCGTTTGCTGATGGAGATGGACTGCTGCGATCTGATCCAACCGGACGTTGGTTGGTGTGGAGGCCTGACCGAACTTCTGAAGATTTCGTCCCTTGCGGATGCGCACGGAAAGCTCGTAGTGCCGCATGGATCAAGTGTCTACAGCTACCACTTCGTTTGCACACGCCAGAACAGCCCATTTGCCGAATTCCTGATGATGGCGCCGGCAGCAGACAAGGTGGTTCCGATGTTCACACCGATGCTCGAAGGCGAGCCGGTGCCGGCTGGCGGTCGGTTGAAGGTTTCGGAGCTGGATAAACCGGGCTTTGGCGTGACCCTCTCGCAGGAGATCAATCTCGAAAGGCCATACACGCACTGAATGACGTCTACTGCCTCTTTCAAACAGGAAGGGGCAGCAAAAGATCGTGCACGGGGTAACAGAGGAGGAGATTACCCATGTCTATGATGAAGCGCCGTACTTTCGGCAAACTTACCCTTGGTCTTGCCGCGGCAGCGGCATTGGGAAGCCAGGCATCTGCGCAGACAACCATTCGTCTGGCGCATCACCTGCCAGAGACCTCCGAGCAGCATATCGCGGCGACACGCTTTGCCGAATTGGTTGATGAGCGGAGCGATGGTGAGCTCAAGGTTGTTGTCGTTCCCGCCGGCCAGATGGGCGGGCAAAGGGAGATCATTGAATCCGTTCAGATGGGTACATTGGAAATGGGTTACGGTGAGAGCGGCCTTTACGCCAATTATGTGCCGGCCTTCGGTGTGCTGACGCTTCCCTATCTCTATGACGGGCGTGAGCACTGGACCAATGTCGTGACCGGTGAGGTCGGGACAGGGCTTGCCGATGAACTCGAACAGGCAACCGGCCTTGTGGTCATGAATTGGATTCTCGCGGGCTACCGTGACACATATTCCAAGGGCAAGGTGTTCGACACGCCTGAAGCTTTCGACGGCATCAAGATCTCGCGTGCCGGAAAGTCCCGTTTTTATTGAAACGTTTCGTGCGCTGAATGCGCAGCCAACGCCAATTCCCTCACCGGAAATCTACACAGCACTTCAGACTGGCGTTGTCTCCGCAATGGAGGGGACGCCGGAGGTTGGCTACATTCAGAAGATGTATGAGGTGACCGACAATCTCAACATGACACGGCATATTCTGTTTGACGGTTCATTCGTCTCCAACAAGTCATTTCTTGACAGCCTTAATGACGACCAGCGCGAAATTCTTCTGACAGCAGCAGAAGACGTGGCCGTTCTTCAGCGCAAGGAATCACCCGAACGTGAAGCCGCATGGTTCGAAAAGCTGGCTGAGACCGGTCTCACGATCAATGAGTTCGATCTTGCACCTTTCCGGGCAGCCCTTGTCCCGGTCCAGGACAGTTTTGCAGAAAAGGCGAATGCCACTGATGTTGTAGCGGCGATCCGGGCTGCCGACGGAGAGTAACAATGACAATGCGCAGCCGGGGCGCCGCCCCGCGTCGCGTTGCCGATCTGACCATCAACGCCGTTGCTGCGTTGATGGTCATCGTCTTCGCAGTGATGATGTTTCTCGTTTTTCTTCAGGTCTTGGATCGGTTTGCTCCCGGGCCGAGCTTTTTCTGGACGGAGGAGGTCGTGCGGATTCTCCTCGTCTGGTCGGTCATGCTTGGTCTTCCGGTGGTGCTCTACTACCGGGAGGAAATTATTGTGGACATGATTTCGCTGTCTGCGGAGATGGAATTCTGGCGCGGTCGGCTGGCCTCTACCCTTGGCATCGTCTTTTTGCTGGTGCTGGCTTGGCAAGGTTACCTGTTCACAGCCCGTTCGGCGGCGTTTTCGTCTCCCACGCTGGGACTCTCCAGAGCCTGGATGTACGCGCCCATCCCGATCGGAGCTGCTCTGGGCGCTATCGCTCTTTTGATCAGGCCCGGCCATTCGTTCTTGCCCATCGGCTTAAGCGATAATGAAGGAGACGAAGAGTGACCGTCCTTTTGCTGTTCGCCGTCTTTATTCTGCTTTTGATTATCGGCGTTCCGATCTCCTTTGCTATGGGGTTGTCAGCGGTTGCCATCATTCTCGGCTTGCAGGGCGTGCCGTTGCTGATCTTGCCGCAGCGTTTCTTCTCTTCGCTTGACAGCTTCCCTCTTCTGGCCATCCCACTGTTTATTCTGGCCGGCAATCTGATGAACGTCTCCGGCATTACCCACGCAATCGTGCGGTTTGCCACGGCATTGGTCGGTCATGTCCGGGGCGGTCTGGGGCAGGTCAATATTCTGACCAGCCTTATGTTTTCCGGCATTTCCGGTTCCGCCGCCGCTGATGTCGCTGCCATCGGCTCCATGCTGCTGCCGGCGATGAAGCGTGAGGGCTACAAGCCTGAATCCGCGGTTGTCATCACGGCTGCATCGGCCATTCTGGGCCCGATTATTCCACCAAGCCTGCTGATGGTTCTCTATGGTGCCATGACCGGGCTCTCGATCGGCACTCTGTTTCTGGCTGGTATCCTGCCGGGTCTGGTTATTGCCGGACTTCTTATGGCCTTCACATGGTGGAAGGCAGATGAACTGGGGGGCAAGCGGCATGAACGGGCGGGATTTTATGAAATACTCATGAGCCTGAAGAAGGCAGCGCCTGCTCTTGTCCTGCCGCTTCTGATTATCGGTGGTATTCAGTCTGGTATCTTCACCGCCACGGAGGCCGGTATTCTGGCCGTCGTCTACGCCCTGATTTATGGCGTCTTCACCGGTCAGCTCCGGTTTGCAAATTCTTGGCGCTTTTTTCGCGAATCTGCGGTCTCGACCTCGTCGATCCTGATCATTCTCGGCGGTGCGGCACTGTTCTCATGGATCATTGCCCGCGAAGGATTTCCTGCACAGCTTGCAGCGGCGCTGACTTCGCTGACTGACAACAAATACATCGCTCTGGGGCTGATTGTGTTCGCCTTGCTGGTTCTAGGCATGTTCGTTGAAACCATTTCGGCTCTGATTTTGGTTACGCCGATGCTGGCACCCCTCGGTGCGGCCTACGGGATTGATCCGATCCATTTTGCCATCGTGACGATCATCAGTGTGCTGCTTGGCTCCATAACCCCGCCGGTGGCCATTATTCTGCTTCTGGCCTGCCGGATTGCCAATGTCAGCTATGCCAGGGTGCTAAGACCGTTCCTGCCCTATTTCGGGATCATTCTGATCGGGCTTATCGCTATCACCTATCTGCCGCAGATCACGCTTTTCATCCCGAATGCATTGTCGCGCTGAAGGTAAAAAATATCTCAAGGAGGAGTTCATGAACATTATTGATCTGAAAGACCGTGTGGCGGTCATTACCGGTGGCGCCCAGGGAATAGGGCTGGCCGTTGCAAAAAGGATGGTTATCGGCGGCGCAAAAGTCTCGATCTGGGACGTGGACGACGCCATAGGCAGACAGGCTGCCGGCGAACTCGGCTGCGATTTTCGGCTTGTCGATCAGCGAGATCTGTCGGCCGTGGAGAAGGTGACGCGAGACACTGAAGACGCCATTGGCGGAATTGATGTTCTCATCGCCTGTGCAGGTATTGCCGGAGCAAACGCACAGGTTCGGGAGTATGATCCGCAGGAATGGCTGCGCGTGATGGACATCAACCTGAACGGCGTCTTCTATCTGAACCGGACAATTGTTTCGGGTATGATCGAGCGGGGATACGGGCGTATCGTCAATATTGCTTCGATTGCCGGCAAAGAGGGCAATCCCAATGCCTGTGCCTACTCGGCTTCCAAAGCTGGCGTTATCGCGCTAACGAAATCGCTAGGCAAGGAAACGGCCGACAAGAATATCTCGGTCAATTGCGTTACGCCCGCAGCGGCGAGAACCCGGATTTTTGATCAGATGACGCAGCAGCATATCGACTACATGCTGTCGAAAATTCCGCGCGGTCGCTTTCTGGAAGTCGATGAGGCTGCCGCAATGATTGTCTGGCTTGCTTCAGAGGACAACAGTTTCACAACCGGCGGCGTATTCGACCTTTCCGGTGGTCGCGCAACATATTGATCCCTCAAACGGAAGAAAAGACATGAAGCTATTAAGAGTAGGGCAGCCGGGTCACGAGAAGCCCGCGATACTGGATGCAGAAGGGAATGCGCGCGATTTCTCCGCCCACACTGCCGATATTGCAGGTGATGCGATCACGCCTGAAGCGCTAAGGCGGCTTGCGGATATCGATCCGCAATCTCTGCCGCTTCTGGCAGAAGACCGGATCGGACCTTGCGTCGGGCGGGTTGGAAAATTCATCTGCGTTGGCCTCAACTATGCCGACCATGCTGCGGAAAGCGGCATGGCCGTGCCGGATGAGCCTGTCATCTTCATGAAATCAACAAGCGCCATTTGCGGCCCCTATGATGAGGTCCTGGTGCCTCGCGGTTCTGATAAATGCGATTGGGAGGTCGAATTGGGCGTCGTGATCGGGAAGGGCGGCGTTTACCTCTCCGAGGACGAGGCGATGGACCACGTCGCCGGCTATTGCGTTGTCAATGATGTCTCCGAAAGAAGCTTTCAGATCGAGCGTTCGGGGCAGTGGGTGAAGGGAAAAAGTGCCGATACGTTCGGTCCTATAGGCCCCTGGCTTGTGACCGCCGACGAGATCGGCGATCCGCAAAATCTGAAGATGTGGCTGGAAGTGGACGGAAAACGGCACCAGGACGGCTCCACTCGCACCATGGTTTTCGGGGTCCGCCATCTTGTCTCCTATATCAGCCAGTTCATGTCCCTTCAGCCGGGAGATATCATCTCAACCGGCACGCCCCCCGGCGTCGGCATGGGGTTGAAGCCACCGGTTTACCTTTCGGGCGGGGAGATCATAAGGCTTGGCATTGAAGGGCTTGGCGAGCAGCAGCAGAGCGTCGGCCGTGCCTGATATACTCCGTTCAAGCCACGATTGAGCGGAGCTTTCCGACAAAGACTTCGGCATTGGGGGAGAGAGGCTCATTGCGCCTTCGAACAATGCCGAAGCCATCAATTTGTTTGCCGATCGGGTCATGAAGAGCTGACAGAAGGTTTGCGTTGATGTGATCCCGCACGACCGAGATTGGCAACACTGCCACGGCATCGCTACTTTGCAGGAGCTGAAGAATGGCGAAAATCGAGGCAGATTCGACATAGTTGACCGGCGCGCCCAGACCATGTTCTGCAAATGCCCTGTCGAGAAGCTTCCGCGTCGGATTGATGCCGGGCTGCATGATCCAAGGCCAGGCATGAAGCTCCTGCAGTGTGATGTCGTCGCGACCGGTGAGTGGGTGGTCGGCCCGCGCAACTAGGCGCAAGGGTTCTTCGCCAAGCGGTTCGAA
The DNA here is from genome assembly GCF_055808365.1 of Martelella sp. K41-7. NCBI lineage: Bacteria > Pseudomonadati > Pseudomonadota > Alphaproteobacteria > Hyphomicrobiales > Aurantimonadaceae > Martelella > Martelella sp. K41-7. Next base: position 2,274,761 of record NZ_CM147867.1, on the reverse strand, counting down.
GTCAAAAAGCTGCCAGTGGCGCGAGGTGCTGAAACGTCCCACAGCGACGTCGATAGTGCCGTCTTCGAGCATATCGAGGATCTGGTCACTGGTTTCACCAAGCAGTCTGATAACCAGGCGAGGGCGCTCCGCCTTCATTGCGGCCACAGAACTTGCAATCAGATCCGGGGCCGCACCCATGATGGCACCGACCACAAGAAGTCCATGGCCGCCCGATATCTTCGCTTCAAAATCTTCTGAAAAGCGGTCGATCCTGACAAGGATGGAGCGCGCAAAATCGGCCACGTCATAGCCCATATCCGTCGGCGTCATGCCACGCGGTTCTCGCACAAAGAGCGCTGCACCGAGAAGTCCCTCGAGATCCTTCAGAATCTTCGACGCTGTCGACTGAGTCATGCCCAGTGTCTCGGCAGCTCGGTGCATGTTGCCTGTGTCGGCGAGTGCCGTGACGACCGTCAACTGCTTCAGGCGCAGCTTTGCCGCGAAATTACGATCCATGAGATACGGCTCTCCTCGGTGCCTGACCCAGTGGCAGGCAGAATTTCATATCCCGTTTGATGACTTCAAAATGGCGACATGTCCAGCCAACGCCATAACATGTGGGGACAAGCTCTGTGAATTATCAGCGTCAGGGCGCTGCTGTGTGACTCGGGATTGCAATCAGATCGATAAGGCCCGTCGGAGCGAGAGGCGGCGTGATACGACTGAATATGGATTCTGTATCCAGTTAATTGATCGACGCACAGATGTGATACAAAATATGTATCGTGATGTGAGTTGGTGAGTGTGGACGGCGGAGATCCTCTGTTCCTTCTGCGCTCATTGCAGAAGGACGATAGATGGTCACGTTTTCCACCGCCGCGGCGGAAGTCACCATCAAAAGCGATCCTGACGCTTTCGTCAGGCCGGCGCGATTCATTCACAATAGGCGTCAGAAGCTGAAGAGGCCGAACTGGTCACGCCGGAAGCATGATGCGTTACATGCTGGAGTTCTATTTGGCTGGTGCCCACGGTTGGGCAACCGTAATCAGTCCGCATCTTCATGAAATGAGGTGGCGCCGGCCATAGAAACGGCAACAAACGCAAGAAGTGAAAAGTCCTCACTTTTAGGCTAACATATTGATTTCACGACAGTCTGGTGCGCGTCTTGGGGTTTCATTTTTCTTTCGGCTGTCACAGGAGGTGTATCGACTGTTGAAACACTAATCGAACAAACCGGGGGCTTTTGTTCCCGATATCTGCATTTGAGAACAAATTTTCCGTTTTTGTTTCATAAATCCAAATTCCCCCTTGCGCGCGGAATTTCGAAAGTCTAATGGGAACGGGCCGTTATGGCTGGTCGGGGTGTAGCGCAGCCCGGTAGCGCACTTGACTGGGGGTCAAGGGGTCGTGGGTTCGAATCCCGCCACCCCGACCATTTAACCAAACGATTTCAAAATCTTGGCCCCGCGTTACCTTTTTCAAAACTACAATGGTTTACTCTTTTTAGCTCGGTTTACAATTTGTGTTCTGCTTTCGATCTTTTCGACGGCAGCCCCGGACACGAGGTAGTGCTTGCGAATGATGCTCTCAGCGTCCTTTTCGGCGTGACCAGAGACCTCGGCAATTTCTTTGATTGACGCGCCATTCCGATAGGCAAGCGTGATGAATGTTCCGCGTAAGTCATGGAATGTCTTCCCTTCGATGCCAGCAGAAGCCGCCGCCTTGCGCCAGGACGATTTGAAACCGCTTGTCCATGGCTTTCCTCGGCTGTTTGTGAGGATCGTAACAGCATCACTTCGCGGTGCGCTGTCGAGACATTCTCGCAGTGCCTTTGATGTTTTGACGCGAACGTGTGCCCCGGTTTTCCCCTGCCTTAAATATATCGATTGGCCGTCATAAGCTGACCATGTGAGCTTGAGCAAATCTCCCTGGCGCTGACCGGTCCACAATGCGAGCATCATGGCGCGGACAAGCGGCTCGGATGCCACACTTTTGAAATTCTCAATTTCGTCATCGGTCCAGATTACATCGCGGCGCGATCCGTCGCTGATTTTTTCGACATGTTCAAGCGGATGCCTGTCAACGGCGGCGTAAAAACCGGCCACGGGGCGGAGCAAAAGTCGGCCACCTCGGGCGCAGGTATGAGGCCCGCGGGAGGGCGTAGCCCGAGCGGGGGCCTCATACCTGCGTAGCGATTTTGAAGGGTTTCAGCTGGCCTTTCGGGCACGGCTTTGGGCGAGACGATAGCTGTCGCCATTCATTTCGAGAATGTTGACATGGTGCGTGACGCGGTCGAGCAGAGCGCCGGTCAGGCGCTCGGATCCCATGATTTCGGTCCATTCATCAAAGGGCAAATTGCTGGTGATCAGGGTGGCGCCCCGCTCATAACGTTGCGAGATCAACTCGAACAGCAGTTCCGCGCCAGTCTTGGAGAGCGGCACGAAGCCGAGTTCGTCGATGATCAGCAACTTGTACCCTGCCATCTGCTTCTGGAAACGCAAGAGGCGCCGCTCGTCACGGGCTTCCATCATCTCGCTGAGACCATGGCTGCGGCTGTGGTGAAGCCAACGGACAGGCCCTTCTGGCAGGCTGAAAGGCCGAGGGCGAGCGCTATGTGCGTCTTCCCGGTTCCGCTGGGGCCGAGAGCGATGACGTTCTCGCGACGCTCGATCCATTCGCAGCGGGCCAGCTCCAGCACCTGCATCTTGTTGAGCTTCGGGATGGCGGCAAAGTCGAAACTGTCGAGGCTTTTGACGACCGGGAATTTGGCTGCCTTGATACGCCGCTCGACCTTGCGACGATCCCGTTCGACCATTTCCCGCTCGGCAAGCCGGCTGAGGTACCCGATGTGGTCGACGCCCTCGGTGGCGCAAAGCCGGGCCAGTTTCTGATACTCCCGCTGGAAGGTCGGCAGCTTCAGGCTCTTGAGGTCGTGGGCAAGCAGGATCTCGGGTGCTTCGGTGCTCATGCCGCTTCTCCCTTCCCCGATGACAGGAGGCCCATATACGCCTTCGCCGATGTCGTCTCGACGGTTGCTCTCGGCAGGTAGGGATAAATCGACAGATCCAGTCGCGGCGGCCGGCGCTCTATCCGGCAAAGAATCAGATGTTTGACGGCGTCGAAGCCAATCGCCCCGAGTTGCAGGGCTTGCTTGATCGCCGCATGCAGGTCAGCCATATCGAAGCTTTCCAGCAGACGAAGAACCTGTACGTATTCTCGCCGGCCATGCTTTGCCATGCGGCCTTCCATCAGCCGGCACAGTGTCGCAAACTCCTCCGGCAGAGCCCAGCCCTGCAGAGGGGCCGCCTGATCCAGCGCATTGATCTTCTGTTCGATCAGCGGCAGGTAATGAACAGGGTCGAAGATGACATCTTCCCGATCCCAGCTCCTGGGATGGCGGGCGATGATCTCGCCGCGGCAACCAATCACCACCTTGTCGACATAGCCTCGAACCCAAACGTCCTGATGACCGTAGGCGACAGGCACGGAATAGTCACCGGATCGCCGTGCGCTCTTCGCGCACGCGACGATCCGGCACTTTGAATATGCGCATCGTTCCGAACGGAAATCGTTCCCGATCTCCTGGCCGATGCGCGGGTTTTGTAGCGAACGAGAGACTGGGCCGTGACCCTGGCGCTGGCCTGATCGCAGGCATCGAAGGGCGACGCCGGCAAGGGGCGCATAGCCGCCAGATCGCGCTGCAGCCGTTCACCGATCGTCTCGCTCTCACCGCGCAGCCTGTCACATTGGCGCTTCCGGCACTGTTCTTCCAGAAAGGCATTGAACGCATCCCAGGTCGCAAACTGCGGGATGGGGACCATGAAGTTACGCCGGGCATAACCGACAAGGCCCTCGACGTTACCCTTGTCATTGCCCTTGCCGGGGCGGCCATAGCGATCCCGGATCAGGTAGTGGGACAGGAACCCGCTGAACAGTGTTGCCCGCTTACGCGTGCCGTCAGGCAGGATCCTCGCCACAAGGCAGCGATCATTGTCATAGACGATCGATTGCGGCACGGCCCCGAAGAAGGCGAACGCATGGACGTGGCCATCAATCCAGGCCTCGGCCACCGCCGCCGGATAAGCCCGCACGTAGCAGCCGTCGCTATGCGGAAGGTCGAGCACAAAGAACCGGGCTTTCTGCTCGACACCGCCGATCACCACCGTCGCCTCACCGAAATCCGCCTGCGCATGGCCGGGCGGATGAGAAAGCGGCACGAACACTTCCTGACGGCGCTGTTCCCGCTCCCGGATATAGTCCTTGATAATCGTATAGCCGCCGGTGAACCCGCACTCATCACAAAGCCGGTCGAAAACACGCTTGGCCGTATGGCGCTGTTTGCGCGGCACGTGTCTGTCTTCATCCAACCAGTGGTCGATCGTCGAAACGAACGCGTCCAGCTTCGGCCGCCGGACTGGTGATTGTCGCTGATAGCCAGGTGGCGTCGAATACGACAGCATCTTCGCTACGCTGTCGCGGGATATGTTGAAGTGTTTGGCTGCCTGACGCCGGCTCATCCCTTCCGAGACGGCCAGACGAACCTTCAGATAAAGATCCACGGTGTAAATCCTCTGTCCCTCCTGCGCTCATTGCAGAAGGAAGATAGGTGGCCGGATTTTACTCCGCCCGCGGACGAATTATTCCGCCGCTTTCGTGGCCGACTTTTGCACCGCCGTTCTCACAACAGCAAGGCACTGGTCTGGTCGACCGGCAAAAGGTTCATTCTCTACACAGGAGAAGAGCTCCTGATCGTGCTTGCGGCAGAAGCCATGAAAAACCGATGCGTCCTTGATGCCGATCTTCTCCACCGCCAGCCTTCCGCCGTTTTTCTTCATTTCTGGAATGCTCGCAGTGTAGTGCAGCACATGGCCACGCTTGGCGATCTTGGCCAGGTTCGGCCCGCGCGAGACGGTGTGAGCTTTGATCACACCACCTCCGCAAGGGCCCAAGCCGACGCCGTGCGCGCAGCATTTCTTCTGCGTGAAAGCTCTCCGGTTCGCGTCAACGGCAGCCCAAGGGTTTTCCTTCGGCTGACCATCTCTGTCGAGGTGGCACTTCTTGTATTTTTTGCCAGAGCCGCACCAGCAGGGGGCATTCCGATCCCTACCTTTCGTCATCCTAATCTCATCTGTTTCTTCGCGTTTTCTCAGGCTGTATTGTATAGCGTCTCATTTATCTGATCCGTCAAACTATCTCTCCAAGAATCGATATGATCCATATCATTGCCATCGATACGCTCGACGAGGTGTTGCGGGTCAACCTGCATCCGGCGCTCGTCGCGGCGCAGGCGGCTCTCGTCGGAATGACGGCGCGCGGATGACGGTGAAGATGGAGCGCCATTGGGGAACGTGAGCGGCTCGCGCCGCGCGTCTGAGCAACATTTTCTCGATTGTGGAAGATGCCGATGCCCGAACTTCATTCCCGATTTGCCTTCGCGCTGATCGCGACCGGGATGGTCATGATGCCCGGATCCAACATGGTTTACCTGACCTCGCGCTCGGTGGCGTCGCACTTGGCTTTGTCGTCTACATGGTCTGCGCGACCTTCAGCATCACCGCCCTCGTTCTAGCGGTTCCCTACGCCTATGACGCCATCCGGTTTGCCGCTGCCCTCTTCCTCCTGTGGTACCGGTCTCTAATCCATTCCGAAGGATTTTCCCAAGGCAAGTCAGGTCGTAAAAATAAGCTTGATATGCAGTTTTCGCCGAAAATTAGAATTCCAGTATACAGTATTTTTACATATGCTATTTTAGCCGACCCTTAGTTTATTTTTTCATCGCAAGGAGATATTGTGAATAAAAATAAAATGTACGCGCGCTTACTCTCATCATGCGCTTTGCCGCTCGGCTTCCTAGCGTTTTTGGGAGCCTCCCTGGATGCCCAAGCGCAAGAACCGACGCCCTACAAAACGCTGAATTTCGGGACCAGCGGGACATTCCTCACTGGAATTCGCGGAAATACAATTGTCGGTAATTACGTGGTGCCTGGCACCACCGCTACCGGCGGCCTGCTTTACAACACAAGCTCAGGCGCGTGGTCTGCCATGCCGGTCGCGACGGAAAACGGCGTCAACTATCCGAATGCCATCGGCTCGTCACCCTATGGGCCGAGCTTCGGCAACCAGGGCGGCGTGCTCCGCACGGTGGGTAGCTATATCACCGAGGCTTCAACGCCATATGATCTCAGCTATCTCTATGACGCAGCCGCCGCTCCGGGCAAACAGATCACCGAGCTGGTCTACCCGAGCGCAGCGGGCAATCCCACGCTCTACACGATCGCCCACAGCACGTTCGGCGATACCCTGGTCGGCAACTACGACACCCGGCTCGCCACCGGCAATGCGATGATCTACACGATCAGCACCGGCGCCTATGTCACCAACAACAAGCCCGGCGCCGTCAGCACCACCGCCTATGGCGTCTATGGCGACATGATCGCCGGCGGCTATGCCGACGTCGGCATCGGCGGCGGCATAGGTTTCGAGCATGGCTATCTCTACAACACCGTCACAGACAACTGGACGACCTACGACCATCCCGGAGCGATCATCACGCATCTGGAAGGTATCACCAGCGCTGGTCGCTCCGGCGAGTACAATATGGTGGCAAACTGGGTGACGCCGGATGGCGCGTTGCATGCCGGCATCCTGCATGTAAACGCTCTCGGCATCCCCAGTTGGTACGAGCTCAACATTCCCGGTGCCAATGTGGTGTCTTCCAACTCGGCCTACGGCGACACCGTGGTCGGCATCTATCTGATGCCCGGCGACACGGCACCGAACGGCTATGTCGCGACGGTTTCGGGGATCTATAATCCGATCCGCAACACCGGCTCGCTGTCCTCAGCCGTTGACGGCGACGCGGCGCTTTCCGGCCGCAAGGGCGACGACATCATCAACGACGGCGCCATCAGCATGACCGGCAATGGCGGCATCGGCATGCGCGGCGAAACATATGGCGTGCTGACCAATAACGGCACTGTGACTGCCACCGGCCTGGCGGGTGCTGCGGTCGAACTGCACGGCGTCTACGGCACGTTCCTGAACTACGGTAACTTGAGCGCGCCCGCTGTGGCCGATGCCCTGCGCGTCGGGCCGGACAGCTTTGGCACCGTTATCGTCAACACCGGTATCATCGACGGACGCATTGCCGCCACGGCGGGGCCCGCGAAGCGGTTCGAGAATAGCGGCTGGATCGGCGTCAGCGGCAACGGGGTGCCAGTCACCCATCTCCTCAGCGGCATCTATTCGCAAACTGAGGCCGGCACGCTGTCGCTGCGCGTCGGCGAGGACGGCAACGACAAATTCGGCCTGACGGGCACAGCCCGGCTTGGCGGCACGCTCGAGGTTCCGTTCCAGACGTCCACGCTGGTCAACAGCTACGATCTCTTCGCTGCCACAGAAGAGATTACCGGCACCTTTAGCACCCTGACGACGCCCGGCCTGCCGGGTTACGTGGCCACCGCGCTAGACTACACCGACAACAGTGTCACGCTCGACCTGACATCGCAGATGGCTGCGCAGACCGGTCTCACGGCCAACCAGTCCGCCGTTGGCGGCGCAGTGGACACAGCCTTCAACAACGGCACCCTGGCGACCGCCGGAAACGCGACGGCAGATGCGCTGAACAGCATCTACAGCCTGCCCGGCAGCCAATTGGCGGCGGCGCTTGGCTCGCTGTCCGGCGAAATCTATGCCAGCCAGCAGTCTGTCCTCATCAACGAAGGGCAGTTCACACGTCAGGCGGTTTTGGATCGGTTGCGCGCGCTCAATTACGGCAACGCGACGGGACCCTTGGCAACGCTGGGCAATGGCGGCGATGCCAACCCCGGCAGTCTGGCGACCAACTACAGCAGTGCGCCCGCCGATGCAGCAAACGGTATCGAACTTTTCGATGATAGCGGTTCCGGATTTGCCGTGTGGGGAACGGGTTACGGTAGCTGGGGCAGCTACGACAGCGACGGCAATGCCTCGAACTTCGACACCTCGCTTGGCGGGATTGTGACCGGTATCGACGCGAAGTTCGGTCCGAACAGCTATGCAGGCGTGGCCCTCGGCTACTCTCATTCCAACAGCACCATCGACGGCGTGAACAGTTCGGCTGACACCGATAGCGGTGTTATTGCCGCCTACGCGGGGACGAGCTTTGACGGCGTGAACGTGCGCGGCGGCGTAAGCTACACCTTCAGCGACGTGAATACTTCGCGCGGCATTCAGCTTCCCGGGCTTGTTACCGGCACCGACGGTCAGTTCAACGCAGGGCTTACCCAGGTGTTTGGCGAGGTTGGCTACGGAATGGCGATTGAGGACTTGGCGCTTGAACCGTTCGCGGGTCTTGCCTGGGCGCACCTCAACACCAATGGCTTCACCGAGAGCGGCACGGCCGGGCTTACCGGCGATAGTTCCAATTCGAATGTCGGCTACGGCACACTTGGCATCCGGATCGCACAAGACTTTGCGATGCAAAACGGGGCTGTGTTCACGCCTCGCGCATCGCTCGCATGGCAATACGCCTTCGGTGACCTGACCCCGAGCACAGCCATGAGCTTTGCAGCAATCGGCGGCTCATCGTTCACCGCAAGCGGCGTGCCGTTGTCCAAGAATTCGGCGCTGGTCGATATCGGCGCCGACTTTAAGATCAGCGATTCGCTGACAGCCGGCATTTCCTATGTCGGCCAGTTCGCCAGCGATTCACGACAGAATGAAGTTCGGGGCACGTTGAGCTGGAGCTTCTGAAAACGGCGACGGCATGCGAATCGTCCGTAAAAGGCGCGAAGCGGTCAAGCCAGCCCCGAAGAGCGAAAGTCTGAAATTGATAAGATAGCGAATGTCGGCTTTCTCTATTTTCAAACCAAAACCGGACTGAGCGAAAACGGCCCCGTTTCTGCCGGGCAGGAAGGCGCGCCCATTCGGTCGTAGCTATGAACTCATGGCGCTATATAGCATTTGGTATTTTTACAAATTGAATAGGCCGGTGAAGCGAACACTTCACCGGCCTTTTTCTCTGCCCGGATCCCGGGTGGCCTGCAGCCCGCCAAGGCTGCAAACGACGGGTCACAGTCGCCAAACCTAGTCCCGTCCGGTAAGCACTAAGAATCCTCACCGCACCCGGTTGCCTGCGCAGGCGACGCGGTGTGTGGCAGATTCGGACATATCCCACAATGCAAGGAATGATCTCGGTGCGGCCCGTGTCGCCGCCGGCCGCCTATCTTGGTGGCAAAAAACGTCTCGCCAAGCGCGTTTCCTCCATTATCGAACAGACCCCGCATGATCTCTATGCCGAGCCTTTTGTCGGCATGGGCGGTGTGTTCTTCCGCCGTTCACTCGCCGCCCGCTGCGAAATCATCAACGACTATTCCGGCGACGTGATCACGCTCTTCCGGATCCTGCAGCGGCACTATCCGCAGTTCATGGAAGTGATGAAGTTCCAGCTCACGTCCAGACGTGAGTTCGAACGGTTGACCGCGACAGATCCGGCTACGCTCACAGACCTTGAGCGTTCTGCACGGTTTCTCTATCTGCAGCGCCTGGCCTTCGGCGGTAAAGTCACGGGTCGCAGTTTTGGCGTCGAACGCCACGGGCCGGCCCGCTTCGACCTGACGCGGCTGGGGCCGATCCTCGAGGAAATCCATGAGCGCCTTTCCGGTGTCGTCATCGAAAACCTCGACTGGCGCGCCTTCATCGACCGCTATGACAGGGAAGGGGCCTTGTTCTACCTTCATCCGCCCTATTACGGCTGCGAGACGGATTACAGCAAGGACAGCTTCAAACGCGCCGACTTTGCCGAGATGGCGGAACGGCTTGCGGGGATCAGGGGCCGGTTCATCCTGTCGCTGAACGATTGAACGGAAGTGCGGGAAATCTTCTCGGCTTTCCTGTTTGCCAATGTAAGCCTCGACTATACGGTCGGAAGTGGTGCGCAGAAGGGTGTGGGCGAGGTCGTCATTCTGGATGGCAAGGATATTCGCCGACATCGGAACCTTCCTCTGTTCAGCTAGGGAAGGGAAATCGGGAGCGGTCAGGCGGCGCGAGATCCGTTGTGCGTTGCTCCGGACAAGAATGGTTGGAGATATTCGCTTGTGCAGAAGCTTATGTTTCGTCATAGTTTTTTGACTATATGGCAGGTTTCGAAAATGCGCAGCAAAAAACAAACGTTCAAATACTCAGGCTTCCTTCTCACGCGCGCCCTGCCAATATTGGTGTTGGCCGGCTGCATCGGCCTTGGTGTCTTGGGGCTCTTGATTTGGGCGGGTCAGGAGGCCGATCGCGTTTCGTATGATCGACAGGCAAGTCTAGTACAGCTCGTTGTTTCTCAATTGCATTTCAATGTCGCCCACAATCAGGAAAGTGTGACTGTATGGGATGATGCCGTCGAGCAGGTGCGTGCGCGTGATAGCGAATGGATGGATAATAACCTTGGGACCTGGATGCACGAGTACTTCGGACTCGATCAGGCTTATGTTCTCGATCCCCAGAACCAAGCCGTTTACGCTTTTGCAGACGGCAGACCGACGGCTCTGGATGCGTTTAGCGTGGTCGAAGACGAAGCTCTGCCTTTGGTTCTTGCCCTTCGCGACAAGCTTCGGATAGGCGATGATAGCCAGGTGAGCGATACCGTGCTCACGCCGGGCGTGTCGGATTTAGCAGTCATCCAGGGACATCCCGCGCTCGTCAGCGTCAAGCCAATCGTTTCCGATACCGGTGAAATCCAACAGACAGCCGGTGAGGAAAGCGTTCACGTGGCTGTACGCTTTCTTGACGGAAGTCTGATCGAAGAGTTGAAGACCGACTACCTGTTTGAAGACCTGCATTTTTCGTGGTCACCGAGCGATGAGCCGCACTATTCCAGTCTACCGTTTTCTGCGGCTGACGGATCCGTTTTGGGATACATGGTCTGGCACCCCCACCACCCGGGTGAAACGATGCTATCGAAGCTTATACCGGTTTTGTCCGCCTTCATTGTATTGGCACTTTGTGCAATCGCATTCTCTCTGTTCCTGTATCACAACCGTTCAAAAGAGCTGGAGGCGAGTGAGGAACAGATCCGGTACATGGCGCTCCACGATCCGTTGACCGAACTTCCCAACAGAAATTACTTCAACGAGTATGTCGATGTAGAGTTGGCGAAGGGAGGAGGGAACGCTCTTCTTTTTCTCGATTTGGATCGGTTCAAGCAAGTCAACGACACGCTTGGTCATCCCTCGGGTGACGCTTTGATTCGCGAATTTGGCCAACGTTTAAAGGCTATCGTACGTCAGGGCGACGTCGTTGCGCGTGTCGGTGGAGATGAGTTTACCGTGATGCTAAGGGGAAAGGCCAGCATGGGAGAAGTCGAAGGTATCTGCCAGCGCATAGTTGATTCTGCCCGCCGGCCTTTTGTGCTCGATGGTCAAGAGGTCTTTGTTGGAGTGAGTGTTGGAGTGGCGCTGGCGCCACGAGATGGAAATGACCGCGTCAGCTTGCTTCGTAGGGCAGATGTTGCCTTGTACTTTTCCAAAAACTCTGGTCGCAGTCGATATACTTTCTTTTCCGAGGATATGGACCAGTTGCTCGGCAGGCGCAAAGAGTTGGAAGGGGATATGCGTGTAGCTCTGAAAGCTGGCAATGAGTTTCAGGTTCACTATCAACCCATTATTTCTGCGCTTGACCATCAGGTTAAAGGGTATGAGGCACTTCTGCGCTGGGAGCATCCGAAATTCGGTTTGATCTCTCCCGAGTTGTTTATTCCCATAGCGGAAGAAACCGGACTGATCGAGGCTGTCGGTGAATTTGTTTTGCAGGAAGCCTGCAATGCTGCAACGAAATGGTCAGGGAAGTCCGTCGCTGTCAATGTATCCGGTGTCGAGCTCCGCGACGAACGTTACGCTGATAAAGTCAAGAATGTACTATTGTCCACCGGGCTGTCGCCGCTGGCTCTTGAACTGGAAGTGACTGAAACGGCTGCGACCGACGAGGCTTCGGCAGTTGTTGCGAATCTCGACGCTCTGCGTGAAATAGGCGTGCAGATCGCGATTGATGATTTCGGGACTGGCTTCTCGTCGCTTGGTCGACTGCGAACCCTGAACGTCGACCGTATCAAAATCGACAGAAGCTTCGTCCACGGGTTCGGCGAGAAAACCGGCGATGAAGCTATAATCCGGGCCATTGTAGAGCTAGCCCGCGCAAGTGGCCTCAAGACGACTGCAGAAGGAGTTGAAACGTCATTTCAGGACGCAGGCCTTATCAAGATTGGCTGTGACAGCCTTCAGGGCTTTCTTTATTCGAAGCCTGTTCCTCTTCGTGACATTGAGCTCACTCCCTCTCCCGACAGTTCGCCAAGCTGAGTGCAAGAGCGGCCAGCGCGTGTCTCCGGCGACAATCTTGGTTTACAGTGGCTATAGAACGTCCAATGTTTCGGTATGTTGCGGTTTACGCAAAAACACCTCGAAGTCCGTTGTTCTTGGGAGCTCGTCGTGGTCCTTTCGCCCGCGCCGCAGCCCTGATCGAAAAGCGGGCGGAACTTGAAAACGATCGGGAGAAGATCGAGGCCGAGTTGACGGCGGATTATCTGCGGCAGGTCGTTGCCGAAACGCGGGAGATGGCGGCGCTCAACAAGGCCAAGTTCGCCGTGCCATGGTTCTGGCTGTTTGCCGACTTCTTTCTGGTCCCGCTTGCCGTCTTGCTCAACCACAACCCGTTTTTCATAACCAAAGCCAAGACTTTGAATCAGAAAAACTACCCCTCTTCAAAGGGCCGAGTGAGTTTTGCTCCTAGAGCTTCGTCGCCCGAAGCCGCAGCGCATTGCCGATGACGGAGACCGAGGAGAGGCTCATCGCGGCAGCGGCAATGATCGGCGAAAGCAGGATGCCAAAGAACGGGTACAGAATACCGGCAGCCAGTGGCACCCCGGCGGAATTGTAGACGAAGGCGAAGAACAGGTTCTGACGGATATTGGCCATGGTCGCCTCGGCTAGGTGGCGGGCGCGGACAATGCCGGTTAGGTCTCCCTTCACCAGGGTGATGCCTGCGCTTTCCACAGCGACATCGGCGCCCGTTCCCATGGCGATACCGACATCGGCGGCGGCCATGGCCGGCGCATCGTTGACGCCGTCGCCGGCCATGGCGACGGACAGGCCTTCGCCGCGCAACCGTTCGATCAGGTCATGCTTGTCCTCGGGACTGACGCCGGCATGAACCTCGTCGATGCCGAGCGACGAGGCCACGGCATCGGCCGTCGCTTTCGCGTCGCCCGTCGCCATGATGATGCGCATGCCGGCGTCGTGCAGCGCGCGGATTGCATCCGGCGTGGTTTCCTTGACCCGGTCGGCAACCGCAACGAGGCCGGCAGCCCGTCCTTCCACGGCGAGGAACATGGCGGTCTTGCCCTCGCCCTGAAGGGCTTTCACCCGTTTCTTCAGACCGCTGATGTCGACCTTTTCCGCCTCCATCAGCGCGGCATTGCCGAGCGCGACGCGTTTGCCGTCCACCGTTCCCGTCACTCCCTGTCCGGTAACTGCACCGAAATCGCTGCTTTCCATCTCGGGCGCTTCCGCCTCGCGCGCGCCGGTCACGATCGCTTCGGCCAGCGGGTGTTCCGAGCCGCGCTCCAGGGCTGCCGCAATCGAAAGCAGGTCGGCGCGATCAAAACTCTCGGCCGGCTCGGCATCGGTGAGCGCCGGCTTGCCCTCCGTCAACGTGCCGGTCTTGTCGACAACGAGAACGTCCACCTTGGAAAAGCGCTCCAGCGCCTCGGCGTCGCGGATCAGAACGCCGGCATGCGCGCCGCGCCCGGTGGAAACCATGATCGACATCGGCGTGGCAAGACCCAGCGCACAGGGGCAGGCAATGATCAGCACCGAGACGGCCGCGACAAAGGCATAGGAGAGGGCCGGCGACGGGCCGAATATGGCCCAGGCCAGAAAAGCAACAACGGCGACGGAGACCACAGCTGGCACGAACCAGGCCGCCACCCGGTCCGCCATCGCCTGGATCGGCGCCCGCGAACGCTGGGCCTTCGACACCATGTCGACGATGCGCGACAGCGTGGTTTCGGCCCCGACGCTTTCCGCCCGCATCAGGAAGCTGCCGGTCTTGTTGAGCGTGCCGCCGGTGACCGGCTCGCCCTCGGTCTTTTCGACTGGGACCGGCTCGCCGGTGATCATGCTTTCATCGACCGATGAGTGGCCTTCGGTGACCACGCCGTCTACCGGCACGCTTTCGCCGGGGCGCACGCGCAGAACATCGCCGGGCTTCAGCGTATCGACGGGCACATCCTCCTCGCCCTCATCCGTGACCTTGCGCGCGGTCTTCGGCGCAAGATCCAGAAGCGCCCGGATCGCATCGCCCGTGCGTTCGCGCGCGGCCAGCTCCATCACCTGGCCGATCAGCACAAGGACGAGTATCACGGCAGCCGCCTCGAAATAGACGGGCGCCATGCCGGCGCTGTCGCGCATGGAGGCCGGAAACAGGCCGGGCGCAACCAGCGATACGACCGAGAAGACGTAGGCCGCCCCCGTGCCGAGCGCGATCAGGGTCCACATGTTCGGACTCTTGTTGACGATCGAAGACCAGCCGCGCTTGAAGAATGGCCGGCAGACGAAAACGACGGGAGTCGCAAGCGCGAATTGCAGCCAGCCGAACAACGCATGCCCGAACCAGTCCTCGAACGGCAGGCCGAGATGGCTGCCCATTTCCAGCACGAAGACGGCGAGCGCCAGAGGCGCGGTGATCATCAGACGGCGTTTGAAGTCGACATACTCCGGGTTCGGACCCGTATCGGCCGAGGGCGTCATCGGCTCGAGTGCCATGCCGCATTTCGGGCAGTCGCCGGGGTGATCCTGCACGATTTCCGAATGCATCGGGCAGGTATAAAGCGTTCCCTCGGGCTGGGCTTCCGGCTCCGGTCGGCCCTGGACGTGCTGATCGGGATCCGCCTCGAATTTCGACTGGCAGCCTGCGGAGCAGAAATAGAAACGCTCGCCCTCGTGCTTGAACATATGCTGGGCGCTGGCGCGATCGACGGACATGCCGCAGACCGGATCCTCCGCCGTCAGATAGGCCTCAGGCTCCTGCAGGAACCCGTCGCGGCAGCTCTCAGAGCAGAAGTGGAAGAGCCGGTGATCGTGTTCGGCCGTCGGTTTTCCGGCCTTCGGATCGACCGTCATGCCGCAGACGGGATCGCGCAACGGTTTCTTGTCCGACACTGCTGCGCCATGGCCAGCGTCACTGCCGGCGTCGGGGGCATTCTCGTCATGGGAATGTTGCATCTGAGCTCTCCTGTCGGTTCCGTTTTTGCCAACATGGCCGTTCCAGTCACTGGAAGGTCAAGAGCGTCCGGATTACTCAAATACAGATAGTGCAGGCGGGTAATCAGGAAACCGGCAGTCCGGTCTTTTCGCCTCACCAGAAAAGGAGCATGATCCTGATCAATTCCCGACCGCTGTGAAATATGCCAAACTATCCTTCCACAGAAGGTCCCACTCGATTCGAAGAGACCATGTTCAGCCGGCTTCGCGCACTTGCCATTGCTTTCGTCTTCCTGCTCGGGCTCCTTGCCGGCGCGGGCACGGTCGTCAGCTTCGAGCCAGCCGACATGGCGTCCTGCAACGAACAATCGGTCTCCGCGGCAGATGCCTGCGGCAAGGCGATGATCCACACGTCATGCCTCTATCACGGGACCTGCGGCCTGTTCCTGTCGCCCGATCTCGCGCGCATCCATTCCCGGACAGCACCTTCGGCACGGAATATCCCGCTGACCGCTCCACTTGCCGGTCAGACTTCGGCCCCCGAAACGCCCCCGCCCATCTCCGCACTCTAGAGCCTTCACGCCCGGCACATGCTTGCTGGCTTCGTGATGATCCCGGCAGCCTGCAGGCGCCGGGAAACGCTCCTTCGTTCTGTAAATCAGATAAATTTCAGAATGTTGGAAGCCATATCTAAGATTGCGCTCTAAACGGAGATTTCCCATGAGCAAGATAATTTACGCCTCCGCGCTCACGCTCGCCCTCGGCGCAGGACTGGCCTACGCCAACCCGGCCCACCACACCGGAACAGATCAGGTCCCTGATACAGGCAGCATGATGCTGTCCGGCATGATGGACGGGTCGATGATGGGCGGCATGATGCATTCCGACATGATGGTGATCATGCTTGATGCCGATGGTGACGGCAGCCTTTCGCTCGCCGAGTTCCAGGGCATGCATGAACGCATGTTCGGCTATCTTGACGCCAATGGCGACGGCACGCTCGATGCCGGCGAAATGGAAGCCCATCACGCCGATGCCATGCCGCATGGCGGCGCGGCCGAGTAAGGAGAAAACAGATGACAAAGACATTCAGCGCCTATTCCGCTTCGGCAATCGCGGCTCTCGGCCTTGCAGCAGCCCTTGTCGCCGCGCCAGCCGCATACAGTGCCGAACAACCGGCAATCCCGGCAGGCGAGACGATCTCCACCTGGGTGGAAAACGGCCAGAACGGCCGCTATCTCCTCCAGCTTATCGAGGGCGGCGTTCCTGCCGGCGAGACCGCGATTACTGGCACGATCCTTTCCGATGCGGATTGCGCGCCGGATGCCGACGGCATCAATCACTGCAAGAACGAGATCCGGCTTGAGGACGGCAACACGCTCAAGGGCGTGAACAATCATCGCATGAGCGTGAACCGTTGCCTGAAACCGGGCGAAACCGTCACGGTCTCGCCGCTTGCGGATGGCTGGGCCGTCGTCCTGGTCGAGGGCGCGACTGAGAACCGCTGACAGCGGCCCTGACAAAAAAAGGCCGCGCTCCGGCGCGGCCTCTTGCATCGGCCTGCCCTAGGGCCGAAACTCAATCGTCGTTCTGTGCATTCCAACTGCCGAGATAGGGCGCGATGATGTTGGCGTTTTTCGTATGGATGGAACGAAAAGAGAATATTGTGTCGTTCCGCTGTGTCAGATTTGTGTCAATCGAACCTGAATGTTCTTTTTATGTTCGCGTCTCGCTCGGCATGAACCTGCAGGCCATCATCACCAAGTCATCTTTTCCCTTGCCTATTATTTTTAGAAGCGCATTTTTGGTTTACATTTTAGATGGACGGCTATTGAATAGATTGATGTTTTTCGGGATGAGTGTGTAAACCAGATGCAGTTTAAGTATCTGATATTTAAAGACAAAATACCTTAATTCTACGACTGGGGGTCAAGGGGTCGTGGGTTCGAATCCCGCCACCCCGACCATTTAAACTTCCCCCAAAATTTTAAGACGAAACAGCAGGATACAAGCGTGTCGGACCTTTACCGGTCTCTACCGCTCGTCTTCCTGTGACGTTGCGGGTTGGTTGTGCGATCTTCGACTGAAACAGTTTTCATTCAGTTCGAAAAGCTCTAAAAGTTGCTGGAAAGCAATCTGAACGTGTGTAGCTCGATTGGGCGAAGGGAGCGATGACGATGGAGGATACGGCAAAGGGTAGCTGCTGCGCGGTTTCACGCAATGCCTCTGAGCCGGCGCCGACCGCTGTTGCAGCTGTCCGCACCACACCGGCCATCGCCGGCGAACGATCCAACCCGATCTTCATTCCGGGCTGCCGCAGCCATGTCGGCTTTGACAATCCCGCGATCCCACTCGATGGCGAAGGACCGGCGCGCAATGTCAAACTCAATGCCTTTGCTCTTGAAGCCGAAACGGTAACGGTGCGTCGATTCGCTGATTTCGTTGCCGCGACAGGTTATGTGAGCGAGGCTGAGCGTTTTGGCTGGTCGGCGGTCTTTGCCGGTCTGCTGCCAGCCGACACCGAGGTTACCGGCAACGCGCCGTCGACGCCTTGGTGGGTGCGCGTTGAAGGTGCATACTGGCGACGCCCGGAAGGTCCGGCCAGCAATGTCGATGACAGGCTCGACCATCCGGTTACGCAGGTATCCTACGCCGATGCGCTGGCCTTCGCAGACTGGGTCGGCGGCAGGCTGGCAAGCGAGGCGGAGTGGGAGCGTGCGGCCCATAGCGGTGTTCGCGGCCGCAAATTTGCCTGGGGCAATGAGGAACCGGACGACAATACGATCTTCTGCAATATCTGGCAGGGGAAATTTCCGCACACCAACACCATGGCCGACGGCTATATGGCGACGGCACCCGCCCGCTCCTTCGAGCCGAATGAAGGCGGGTTCTACAACATGGCCGGCAATGTCTGGGAATGGACCGCCGATCCCTACCGCATCCGCTCGCTCTCGCGCCATGCCAAGAAGCGCAACGCCGACGCGGTTGCCGCCGGCGAGCGGCTTCTGAAAGGCGGATCGTTTCTCTGCCACATCTCCTATTGCTACAGATACCGGATAGCAGCGCGAATGGCGCTGACGCCGGACAGTGCCGCCAGCAATGTCGGGTTTCGTGTCGCCTACGACGCGTAGAGCATTTCACAGTCAGGCGGAAACGCCTGACGGCAGCGAAATTGCGACTAAACAAATAGATGGAGCGGTTTGGGCGTTTCCGTGCAACGCGGAGCCGCTCTCGATCAACAACACTCCGTGTTTTCGCAGTTTTGTCCGGGTTCGCTCAGGCTATGCCGCTGCCCTGCCGTTTCGGCATGCGATCCGGATGGACCCCGGCCTGGCTCAGCGTACGCTCCAGAAGCTGTTCATAGATCGGGTGGCCGCCGATCCACTGGGCGATCAGATTGGCCGTGAGGCAGGTGGCGATCAGCGGAAGTGTCATCGTGTAGGCGCCCGTAAGTTCCAGTGTCAGCGCCACGCCGACGATCGGGGCGCGGACCGAGGCCGAGAACAGGCCACCCATCGCCGCAATGCCGAAGGCAAGTGGAACCGTGGTTCCTGCCGGAAGCAGACCTTCCAGCGTGGTGCCGAAGGCGAGCCCGATGCAGATGGCAAGCGCCAGCATCGGCGCGAAAATGCCGCCCGGCGTTCCGGCGGAATAACTGGCGACCATGCTGATATAGCGCAGCACCGCAAGCGCCAGCAACGCACTCAGCGCCATATGATCGCGGGCCATCATGACGATAACATTCTCGCCACCGGTAACTGCGCGCGGAAACAGGATGAACAGCGCACCGACGGCAAGACCAATCAGCGCTGGCATCACAAATGGCAGGCGCCTGTTCATGCGCATCACAAAGCTGCTCGCACACATGATCGCTGCATTGAGACTGACGCCGACGACGCCCAGTACGCATCCGAGCACCACAAAGGCGGGCAACAGCCAAAGCGCAGGAGCGGGCACGGACATCGAGAAATCGGGTGCCGTGCCGCCGATCACCTCCGTCATCACGGTCGCGAAGAAGGCGGCGGCAATCACGCCCATATAGGTCCGAAA
Organism: Martelella sp. K41-7; assembly: GCF_055808365.1. Lineage (NCBI taxonomy): Bacteria > Pseudomonadati > Pseudomonadota > Alphaproteobacteria > Hyphomicrobiales > Aurantimonadaceae > Martelella > Martelella sp. K41-7. Next base: position 2,255,508 of record NZ_CM147867.1, on the reverse strand, counting down.
CGTATAGGGAAACTGGTTGTGGGTTTCCTCGACGATGAACAGGACGGCGGCAAGCGGCGCGTTGAAGGCGCAAGCCAGGCCGGCAGCGGCACCTGCGCCCAGAAGGCCGCGCCGTTCGACATCGGAGACCTTGAAGAAATCAGTAATCGCAGCCGAGATCGACGCGCCGATATGGATCGTCGGTCCCTCACGCCCGAGCACCAGCCCTGAAGAAAGCGCGGCAATGCCCGTCAGAAACTTGACCGGCAGCACCTTGCGCCAGTGCACGGTGCGCAGATTGCTCATCGCGCCCTCGATTTCCTGAACACCGCTGCCGCCGGCTTCCGGTGCGTAGCGACGCACAAAATAGACCGAGGCGACTGTGATGCACATGGTGATGACGGCGGCGGCGGCGACCAGCCACGCGCCTTCAAGATGACGCGACAGGACCTCCGGCCAGGTGAGCAGTCTGTCGATGATCAGGTGGAAGAAAGATCCGACGGTGCCGGTCAGAATTCCAGCCGCAGCAGCCATGACAATGAACTGCGCCTCGGCACGGCGGTTGCCGGGTTGATCGGGAAGTTGCGACGTGTCATCCATGAAAACTGTGCCGGATTGCCAGGGGGTCAAAAATCAACAGGAAAGCGGGTGCGCCTGGCTATTCAGGGTTGCAGGTGCGTCTTGTCCCCCTTCACACACCTTCAGTATGCAGACAAGCGAAATGAAGTCCAGCCTCGCTGGGGGCCGGAGATACGTCTTTTCCGGAACGTCATCAAACGTTTAAATCTCCTTGTATATTAGGGAAAACCAAGAGGACCTTTGCAGTGACAGATGAAACAGCCGGTGACTTCGCTCTGAGCGCAAACCTGACGCCCCTTTCGCGGATCACCGACAAGTCTCCGCTGACGCTGAAGCCGGATACAAGCTGCGGTGAGGCTGTAAAGCTGTTTTCCAGAAATGGCGGTAAACACCAGACAATGGCCTGTATCCGCGATGCGGAAGGTCACTTTGCCGGCGTTGTCTGCCTGCATGACTGCTTGCGCCATCAGGTGAAGGACCCTGTCAGCCGGTTTGCCCGGACAGATGGTCCAGTGGCGGGTTCGGACAGGTCTGCGGAATCCGTTGCGCATGAGATGGTAGAAGGCGATATCGAGTTCATGCCGGTTATCGACCGCAAGAAACGGCTGGTCGGTGCGGTGGAAGGCGCGCGCGCCAGCCGTTTTGTTGTCGATACCCTGCAGGAGGATGCCCAGGTTTTCGTCGGTCTGTCGGGGCCAATGAACGATGATTATTTCCAGCATTCGGTATGGTCGGATTTCCGCCGGCGTTTTCCGTGGGTGCTGGGTCTGGCGATTGCAGGCCTTGCCGCAGGCTATGTTGTCCACATTTATGAAAGCGCGCTTGATGCGCTCGTCATTCTCGCCCTCTACATGCCTATGGTCGCAGATACCGGCGGCAATGTCGGCACCCAGTCTGCAAGCCTTGTCACCCGTCTCCTCACGACTGGCAGCATCCGCTGGAAAGAGGCCGTTGCTGTCATGTGGCGGGAGGTGAGGGTCTCTTTGCTGATGGCCGCAATGCTGTTCGCCTTCGCCTTCCTGAAGGTTTTTCTGATCTCAAATGTAGCTGACGTGCCAGAGGGGATGACACTGGAAGGCATTGGTCTTGCGATTGCCGTGGCGCTGGCAGCCCAAGTGGTTTCGGCAACGCTGATCGGGGCATTGCTGCCACTCGGTGCCATTGCGGTGCGGCAGGATCCTGCCGTTGTCTCCGGCCCCGCGTTGACCACGATCGTCGACCTGACGGGACTTCTGCTTTATTTCACGATCACCACCATGATGCTGGGTATCGTCGTCGTCCATTAGCGCGAACGGGGCACTGCTGAGGCACTTCTCCCGGCCCCGTAACGCTTGCTTTCCGGGTTTTTGGGTCAGTTGCTGCTGTTTCCCGCATGGCGGGCCTCGCGCATGCTCAGCGCCGCCGCCAAAGCAAAGCAAAACGCGCCGAACCAGAGATTGGCGTTGGACACATCCATGATGAGGTTGGAGGAGCCATGGCGCGGCACATAGGCAAGCGTTGATGCTATCATGAAGGCGATGCAGCCGATCAGGTTGATCGCGGCGATCCACCAGCCAAGCTCGCGTCGCGGACGGGAGAAATGGGCGTGGCCGACCTCGATATAGGCGAGATAGGCAGAGACCAGAAACAGCACCGAACCAATCATTCCGGGCAGCCAGATCACCAGATCCTGGGCGACCCAGCCCTTGGGCGTGTTGATGGCGTCGAACGTGTTGAAATTAAAGGCCACCGTGCCGATGAATTGGGTCGAGGCGCTGAGCCAACCGGGGCTTTCAGGGCTCCACCCGAAAAGTTTTGGCCGTATTCCGGTACCCACCATCGTCTGGTCGGCATTGGCGGCCTGGAAGAGCTGAAGATAGGCTGCGGTCGTGAAGGGAATGGACCCGGCAAAAAAGTGACATTCGTCGTCCAGTCCGGAAGGCTGGCGACGATCTTCGGAAACAGCGCCATCGCGCTTCCAGCCATGAACAGCGAAGCGCCGATCACAAACACAAGCCCCATGATCCAGTTGTAGAACGCGGTCTGCCAAACGGGAGCTTGCACGCCTTCCAGCGCGCGCCTCTGCCGGAAGAGCCCCTTGCGGTGGTCGCGGGCCCGCCAGAGGAGTGCCCGGCCATTCTGCGTTTCGTGACGCAGGGTCACAAACGGCCACGGCCCCGCCTGAAGATGCTCCTTCTCCTGGGTGACCTTTGACATCGTGAAATCTTCTGTTTGCGGAATGATATTCGGGTGGCGATTGCCGGCGACTTTGGCGGCTCGCGCGCGAAAGGTCAACCGGAGCGGGACGATCCGGTTTCCGAAATAGACGCTCTTTGATGTTGATCGTAAACGTCATTCGGGCAAAACTCGCGCATGCCGCGCTTGCGGGGACGCACGGCGAAACGGACGCCGATAACAAGAGGGATGATTTAAGAATGGATCGTGCACACGACCCGAGCCAGCTTGAAATGGTTGTGCTGATGACGCCGGATATGGCGAATTTTTCCGGCAAGGTACACGGCGGGGCACTGCTGAGCCTGCTCGACCGTGTTGCCTATTCTTGCGCCGCGCGTTTTTCTCAGGATTATGCCGTCACGCTGTCGGTTGATCAGGTGACGTTCCGCGAACCGATCAGGGTTGGTGAATTGGTCACCCTCAGATCGTCGGTCAATTATACGGGCCGGACATCCATGGAAATTGGTATCCGTGTCGAGGCGGAGGATGTGCGCACAGGCAACCGCCGCCACACCAATTCCTGCTATTTCACCATGGTCGCGGTTGACGAGCATGGCAAGCCGACGCCCGTGCCGGCGCTTGAGATCAACACGCCAGACAAGGAGCGCCGCTTCAAGGAAGCGCAAATGCGCCACCAACTGCGCAAGGAATACGAAGTCCGGTTCAAGGAACTGAAGGCGGAACAGGGGTGAGACCGCGAAGGCGAGGACGGATGGCTGCGCGCGCCTTTCCAACCGGCCGGCTAGCTGCCTCACATTTTCTTCATTTTAAAAAAGATTATTGAAATCAATGAATTGAGATGTTGAACAGATCGTTCAACGTTTGCGAAATTGTAGATGGCGATAAAAGCTCTACCTGTGTTGGCGAACGTGACCATTCCGGTCTTCGTCTTAACCGCATCAGCGAGAGGTTCCCTATGATTCGTTTTGCTACCACGGCTGTCGTTCTGTCCTTGATGTCCGCTCCGGTCATTGCCGCCCCGGTCTCCTATGAATTCGACAAGTCGCACAGCAACCTGTCATTCAGCTACAATCACTTGGGGTATTCGATCACCGATGGCCGTTTCGGCGACTGGGACGCCACGCTGACGATCGACACTGATGCGCCAGAGAATCTCGTCCGTTGAGATCACGATCGATGCTGACAGCCTCGATACATTCTGGGGTCCACGCGACGAGCATTTCAAGAGCGGCGATTTCTTCGATGTTGCCAACTATCCGGAAATCACCTTCACCAGCACTTCGGTGGAGAAGATCTCCGATACCGAGCTTGAGGTAACCGGCGACCTGACCATCAAGAACATCACCAACCCGGCCGTTTTGAATGTCGAAGTGCTGGCCCTCGGTGAACATCCGATGGCCGAAAAGCAGGCTGCGGGCTTCGTTATGGAAACCACCGTGCTGCGTTCCGAGTATGAAATGGACATGTACACGCCCTATATCAGCGATGAGGTCTCCGTCGTCTTCTCCGGCGAAGCGCTGATCGCCGAATAAGCTTCAGCCCGGATTGAGCCTAATGAAGCGGAGCCGGACAACCGGTTCTGCCTTCGGGTTGTGGAGATTGTGATGATCAAGAACACCAGATCTGCCTATGGCGCAGTCGCCATTCTGTTTCACTGGGTCATGGCGCTGCTTATTCTCAGCATGCTTGGCCTGGGCCTCTACATGGTGCGGCTGCCGCAATCGGACCCGGCTGCCTTCACCCTGTTTCAGCTCCACAAGTCGATCGGCTTCGTTGTGCTGGCATTTGCCGTTCTGCGTCTGGCATGGCGCGCGGTCAATCCGTCGCCAAGGCTTCCCGCGGATATGCCGCTTTGGGAAAAGGGTGTCGCCCATCTCGGTCATACGGGGCTTTATGCCTTGATGTTCCTGCTGCCGCTGTCGGGCTGGCTGGTGGTCTCGGCGTCGCCCTGGGGTATCCCAACGATTGTCTTCAATCTCTTCGAAATGCCGCATCTGCCTGTGCCCGGCGACAAGGCCCAGACGGAAGCGCTGGCCGCAGTGTTTCACGAATACGCCGCTTATTTCCTGATCCTGCTGATTGTCGGCCATGTCGGCGCGGCCTTCAAACACCATTTTATTGCCCGTGACGAGACGCTGAAGCGCATGGTTTCCGTACGTCTTTCGCACACGGCCTGATCGAAAAACCGGAGAACGACATGAACATCAAAACCCTTGCGGCCGTTTTCGCGCTTGCCGTGCCCTTCGCTTCGCCTGCCATGGCCGAAACCTGGACCGTGGACCGTGACAACAGTACGCTTGGCTTCGAAGTGCTTCAGGGCGGAAAGACGCTGACTGGTGAATTCGAAAGCTGGACGGCTTCGATTGATTTCGATCCGGAAAAACCGGATGATGCACTCATCACCGCCGAGATCGATACCGCCAGTGCCGCAACAGGCAAAGCCCAGTATGATGGCATGCTGCCTTCTGCCGATTGGTTTGCGGTCGACGAGTTCGCATCTGCGGAATTCACGACAGACAATGTCATGCTTTTGGATGATGGACGGTATAAGGCTGACGGTCTTCTGACCATCAAAGCGATTACCCTGCCGATCGAACTGGAATTCACACTGGATATCGACGGCGACAGCGCCCATGCCATCGGCACGGCCACGCTTCAGCGCAAGGACTACGACCTCGGTCCGGCCGTCAACGCCGATACTGTTGGCGAGACGGTGACGGTGACGCTTGACTTGACGGCGACGCGCTGATCCTTCGCTGCGACGCCCACACAAAAAGGCCACTGCATGATTGCCATGCAGTGGCCTTTTGATTCATAGCATTTCTTGCAGGTGGCTATTCGTCGCTCATCTTCAGCGCGGCGATGAAGGCTTCCTGCGGAATTTCAACCTTGCCGAACTGGCGCATGCGCTTTTTGCCGGCCTTCTGCTTGTCCAGCAGCTTGCGCTTGCGGGTGGCATCGCCTCCGTAACACTTTGCCGTCACGTCCTTGCGCAGCGCCGAGATGGTTTCGCGGGCAATCACGGTGCCGCCGATGGCCGCCTGGATCGGGATCTTGAACATGTGCTTCGGTATCAGCTCTTTCAGCTTCTCGCACATGTCGCGTCCGCGCTTCTCGGCTGCGACCCTGTGCACCAGCATGGAAAGCGCATCGACCGGCTCGCCATTGACGAGGATCGACATCTTCACAAGGTTGCCCGCGCGGTAGGTATCAAGGTGATAGTCGAACGAGGCATAGCCTTTCGAGATCGACTTCAGCCGGTCGTAGAAATCGAACACCACTTCGTTGAGCGGCAGGTCGTAGGTCAACATCGCACGGTTGCCGACATAGGTCAGATCGGTTTGGATGCCGCGGCGGTCCTGGCAGAGTTTCAGGATCGAACCGAGGTGATCGTCCGGCGTCAGGATCGAGGCCTTGATCCACGGTTCGCGGATCTCGGCAATCTTGACCACTTCCGGCATATCAGCCGGGTTGTGCAGCTCGATTTCCGAGCCGTCGGTCATGGTCATTTCATAGACCACCGAAGGCGCGGTGGCGATCAGGTCGAGATCGAATTCGCGCTCCAGCCGCTCCTGAACGATTTCCAGATGCAGAAGGCCGAGGAAACCGCAGCGGAAACCGAAGCCGAGCGCTGCCGAGCTTTCCATTTCATAGGAGAACGAGGCATCGTTGAGCCTCAGCTTGCCGACCGCGGCGCGCAGATCCTCGAAATCATTGGCATCAACCGGGAACAGCCCGCAGAACACCACCGGCTGGGCCGGCTTGAAGCCCGGCAGCATGTTTTCAGTCGGGCGTTTGTCTTCGGTGATGGTATCGCCCACGCGGGTATCGGCCACTTCCTTGATAGAGGCGGTGATGACCCCGATCTCGCCCGGGCCAAGCTCGTCGACAACCAGCATTTTCGGTGTCAGAACGCCGACACGGTCGACCGGGTATTTCGCATCGGTGCCCATCATGCGGATCGTCTGGCCCTTCTTCAGCACGCCGTCGATGACGCGTACCAGAACCATGACGCCGAGATAGGTGTCGTACCAGCTATCGACCAGCAGCGCCTTCAGCGGTGCATCCGCGCCCTTTTCGGTCTTCGGCGGCGGCAGGCGGTTGACGATCGCTTCCAGCACATCGGGAACACCGAGGCCGGTTTTCGCCGAAATCAGTACGGCTTCGGAGGCATCGATACCGATGACATCCTCGATCTGCTCCTTGATCCGGTCGGGTTCGGCGGCAGGCAGGTCAACCTTGTTCAACACAGTGACCAGTTCATGGTCATTGTCGATGGCCTGATAAACATTGGCGAGCGTCTGCGCTTCCACGCCCTGAGACGCGTCAACCACGAGCAGCGAACCTTCGCAGGCCGACAGTGAACGCGAGACCTCATAGGCGAAGTCGACATGGCCGGGCGTGTCGATCAGGTTCAGCACATAGGTTTCGCCGTTGTTTGCCTTGTAGTGCAGGCGCACGGTCTGGGCCTTGATGGTGATGCCGCGCTCGCGCTCGATATCCATGTTATCGAGGACCTGGGCGGACATCTCACGCTCCGCCAGCCCGCCACAGGTCTGTATCAGGCGGTCGGCCAGCGTTGATTTCCCGTGGTCGATATGGGCCACGATGGAAAAGTTGCGGATATGGTCCAGCGGAATGCGATCATCATTTGTGCTCATGGTCGCGCATATAGCAGCGCAGGCGGCGTCTTCAAAGCGAAATTGCGAGCGGAGCGGCGGTCAGTAGGAGCGGTTGGGACAGCCGAATCGGCGCTGTTCATCGATATTGGCTTTGCGCTCCCTGTTTTTCTGGATGATCTCATAGGTGACGGCGACGATCTCGGCAGGCAGATCGGAAAGTCGCGCTTCAAGTTGTTTACGCTTCCGCAGAAGGTCTTCAACCTGAGAAAGTACGGACGCTGCATTTGCTGTCTGTGCCATGGCGATCGCTTGTCTCAAACGATTACCTGTGAACATACCGATGAGATCGGAACCAGAAAGTCCATAGTCGGCCCCGATGCGGGTCAGGTCCTGTTCAAGCTGATGGATGGTGCGCTCTACCCTTTGTTGCTCGGCAAGCATTGCTTCTTTCTTGTCGCTGAGCCGACCGATTTCGTCATTGATTGCCATTTCGATCCTTCTTAGAGCCGGATTCAAAAGTTCATGATGGGAAACAATATCGTGCGAGGCGTCTGGTCATCACCCTGATGCTGGCGATGTTGACCCATGCTGTGGCGCTTGCGATGGACTTTTCCCAATCTTTGGCCAACCGACGGCATCGTCCGAACCAGCCGAAGGTGCGCTCCACCACCCATCGGCGGGGCAGAACCTCAAAGCCTTTCGCTATGTCGGAGCGCTTGATGATTTCAAGGTTCCATTGGCCGCATCCGCGCAGCGCTTTTCGCAACTTCTGCCCGGCATAGCCGCCATCTGCGAAGACATGGCGCAACCAGGGGAAACGGTAGCGGATGGCTTTCAGGACATCGGGCGCACCGTCGCGGTCCTGGATATCGGCAGCATGGACAAGCACGAACAGCATCAGCCCGATCGTATCGGTGATGATGTGGCGCTTGCGGCCCTTGATCTTCTTGCCGGCGTCGTAGCCCGAAACCCCGCCGCTTTCGGTGGTCTTGACACTCTGGCTGTCGATGACACCGGCTGTGGGCGAGGCCTCGCGCCCCTCCAGTTCGCGCGTAGCGCAGACGAGCAGATGATTGATGGTCTGCCAAAGGCCGATGTCGCGCCAGCCATAGAAATAGCCTCGCACCGTGGAGACCGGAGGGAAGTCCTTCGGCAGAGCCCGCCATTGACTGCCGCTGCCCGCAATATAAAGGATCGCGTTCACCACTTCCCTCATATTCGTTTTCCGTGGCCGCCCGCCGGGCTTGGCCAGCGGTATCAGTGGAGCAATTACAGCCCACTCACGGTCCGTCAAATCGGTTGGATAGCGAAGGCGATCCCGGTTATGCTGCAGGCGGGTGATATCATTCCAGGGCATGCGATCCTCCACGTTCTTGGCAGAGGTGGTTGAATCACATCCTTCTGATATCACTCAACAACTTTTAAATCGGGCTCTTAGAGCCGGATTCAAAAGTTCATGATGGGAAACAATATCGTGCGAGGCGTCTGGTCATCACCCTGATGCTGGCGATGTTGACCCATGCTGTGGCGCTTGCGATGGACTTTTCCCAATCTTTGGCCAACCGACGGCATCGTCCGAACCAGCCGAAGGTGCGCTCCACCACCCATCGGCGGGGCAGAACCTCAAAGCCTTTCGCTATGTCGGAGCGCTTGATGATTTCAAGGTTCCATTGGCCGCATCCGCGCAGCGCTTTTCGCAACTTCTGCCCGGCATAGCCGCCATCTGCGAAGACATGGCGCAACCAGGGGAAACGGTAGCGGATGGCTTTCAGGACATCGGGCGCACCGTCGCGGTCCTGGATATCGGCAGCATGGACAAGCACGAACAGCATCAGCCCGATCGTATCGGTGATGATGTGGCGCTTGCGGCCCTTGATCTTCTTGCCGGCGTCGTAGCCCGAAACCCCGCCGCTTTCGGTGGTCTTGACACTCTGGCTGTCGATGACACCGGCTGTGGGCGAGGCCTCGCGCCCCTCCAGTTCGCGCGTAGCGCAGACGAGCAGATGATTGATGGTCTGCCAAAGGCCGATGTCGCGCCAGCCATAGAAATAGCCTCGCACCGTGGAGACCGGAGGGAAGTCCTTCGGCAGAGCCCGCCATTGACTGCCGCTGCCCGCAATATAAAGGATCGCGTTCACCACTTCCCTCATATTCGTTTTCCGTGGCCGCCCGCCGGGCTTGGCCAGCGGTATCAGTGGAGCAATTACAGCCCACTCACGGTCCGTCAAATCGGTTGGATAGCGAAGGCGATCCCGGTTATGCTGCAGGCGGGTGATATCATTCCAGGGCATGCGATCCTCCACGTTCTTGGCAGAGGTGGTTGAATCACATCCTTCTGATATCACTCAACAACTTTTAAATCGGGCTCTTAGGCTGCGACATGCATTGTCATTTTGGCCTGCAAGCATTGCTTCGTCCTTTTTGCTTGTGGATTTCTTTTCCAGACTAAATGGTCGGACGCCGTCGGGGATTTGTGGGGATGAAAAAAGTCATGAGGCGAATTGGCACGATCGCAATATCGGCATGCTGCTTGCTAAGGAGCGGAGCCTATGCCGCCGACACCGACATCTGGTTTCAGCGCCATCCGCAGCCGCCCGTTTGGGAGCTTACGCCGGAAGAATTCGGCTTTCTCAATCCTCCGGGCACCCACCTCGATTATACAACGCCAGGGTGCGGTGATTATCTCGAGAAGGCTTTCACCGTCTATCTCGGTCGTTACCCCGCCTATGCCGGGGATAACGCCGACAGAGACGCGCTCTTCCAGCGCTGGCAAAACTATGCCGAAATCAGTGAGGTCTCGAGGCTTCCCTTCTGTCTCACGGCGCCCTATGCCTACCAGCTCAAGACACTTGCCGATGCACCGGAAAGCGCGATCACGATTTCCTATTGCGGGCGATATTCAGGTGAAGACAGCACGGCTGACGACAGTCGGGCACGTGCGTTGATCGATGAAGTGGAACGCATTGCGCGCCGGGGTTCTGTCTCGGCCTTCTCAAGCTATCTTGAGCTCGACGGCGATACCGAGGTGGTGCGCCTCAATCCCGATATCCTCTACTTTCTGAAACAGTCACTGATGAACGCTTCTCCAATCTTGAGGCCGGACTATTTATTCGACAACGAAAGGGTTTGGGCCGACGATGCCTGGAACAGGCCCGATCTTGAGCAGCAGCTCTCGCCCAAACGCAAGGCGTTCGTGGATGATGCGGCGGCACGAAACGATCTAGGATCGGTGCTGGCAACCACCGGACCGTGCGGGGATACGGCGTGGCGAGAAGCTGACTAAACCTGCAGCAACCATCGCAGCCGGGCGGTTCCTGAAAAGATCACTTGACTCTCTTATGGTGGAAATCCATGATCACATCATGGATATTATCGCTTCAACCTTCGACCACACCATTGCGCTCAACCTCAAGAGGCTGCGGGCAGAAAAGGGGCTGACGCTCGACCGGCTTGCTGAATATTCCGAGGTCAGCCGGGCGATGATCTCGCGCATCGAGCGGGCGGAGGCCTCGCCTTCCGCGCTTGTGCTTGCCAAGCTTTGCGCGGCGCTCGGCACCTCGCTGTCGGCCTTCTTCGCCGATGCCGGCAAGCCGGTTGATCCGCTTTCACGGCGCGTTGACCAGCCGGTGTGGCGCGATCCGGAAACGGGCTACACGCGCCGTTCCATTTCGCCCTCGGGCACAGGTTCGAGCGTTGATATCGTGCTCATCCGCTTTCCGGCCGGTGGCCGCATCGCCTATCCGCCCAAACACGGCGCGCAGGAGCTGCGCCAGCATGTCTGGGTGCTGGACGGCGTCCTCAATGTCGAATTCGGCGAAGAAAGTCACCAGCTTTCGAAGGGCGATTGCCTGTTCATGCCGGTGGCCGAACCGCACGTCTTTTCAAACCCAGGCACGACTGATGTCACCTATTCGGTGATCATCGAGCGCATGCCATAAGCAGGAGTTGTCATGCAGATCAGGCTTTTGAGCGGGTTGGAGGCCGAGGCCATGATTCCCTCGCTTTCGGTGCTTCTGGCCGACAGTATCGAGGATAATGCCTCGATGGGCTTCATGGCGCCTTATGATGCGGGAGCGGTCGAGGCCTATTGGCGGCAGGTGGCCGATGGCGTTGCTGCGGGGGTTGTCATCCTCGCGGTTGCCGAAGAGGGCGGAGAGATCATCGGCACGGTACAGGCTGGCCTCGCACAAAAGCCCAACCAGCCCCATCGCGGCGACGTCATGAAGTTGATCGTGTTGCGCCGGGCACGGGGTAGGGGGATCGCCCGCCGGCTGATGGACGCGCTGGAAGCGGAATGCCGCGTGCGCGGCCGTCTTCTTCTGGTGCTCGACACCGCCACTGGCAGCGCCGCCGAGGCGATCTATCCGCGCTTTGGCTGGAACCGTGTGGGTGTGGTGCCGGATTATGCGCTCTACCCGGAAGGCGGCTATTGCGACACGACCTTCTTCTACAAGCGCCTGGGTGATCTACCCTGATAGCATGGGCTGTTTCGCGTTCGCGCTGGCCATGCCGAGGGGCAAGCAGCATACGGTAAGATTGTCCCTTTGAAATTGGCGTCTGTTGTGGATTCTGGCTGCGAATGAGGCTACCCAAAGGAGGAATTGTGAAAACGAAGGGGGCCTGCAATGCGCATCATCTATTCAGAAGATCACAAGCTGCGTGATGCCAAGACCGAGCTGCATGGCGGTGAGTTGGTCAAACCCTTCGAAGGCCCTTTCCGGGTGGAGTGGATCCGTGCGGCGCTGAAGCAAAAGGGATTTTCAGACGAGGTAGCGCCGAGCCGCTATGACCTTTCCGTGCCGCTGAAACTGCATAATGCTGGCTATCTGGCTTTTCTGGAAACGGTTTGGGAGCGCTGGCTTTCGGCGGGCTTCACCACCGAGGCAATTCCGATTTCGCTACCAGTGCGTCGCTCCTACCACGCCCGCCCGCCGCACAATATCGACGGCCTTATCGGTTACTACGCCAATTCCGTGGAAACCTCGATCACCCAGGGCACCTATGAGGCGGCGATTGCGGCCAAGGATTGCGCGATGACCGGAGCCGACTATCTGGGCGCGGGCAACCGTTTCGCCTTCGCGCTCTGCCGTCCGCCGGGCCACCATGCCGGGATCGATCTTTTCGGCGGCTACTGCTTCCTGAACAACGCCGCCATCGCCGCCCAGCGTCTTCTCGACAACGGTGCGGAAAAGGTCGCCATCCTCGATGTCGATTTCCACCATGGCAACGGCACCCAGGATGTCACCTATGAGCGCGACGACATTTTCTTTGCCTCGCTGCATGGCGAACCGGATGATGCGTTTCCCTATTTCTGGGGCCACAAGGAGGAGACTGGCAAGGGGAAGGGCGAGGGCTTCAATGTCAATTTTCCGATGCTCCGCAACACCGCCTGGCCGGCTTATAGAGAAGCGCTGGAGGCGGCGCTGGATCGGATTATGGCCTATGGCGCGGATGCGCTGGTGCTCTCCCTCGGCGTCGATACCTTCGAGAAAGATCCGATTTCCTTCTTCCGGCTCAAGACCGCAAATTTCCTGGAAATGGGTGCGCTAGTGGCAGCGCGCGGCCTGCCGGTGATGACCGTGATGGAGGGTGGCTACGGTGTGCACGAAATCGGCGATAATGTTGCCAATGTTCTGATCGGACTGGAGGCCAGCGGGACCTGATTGCACGCGGCACGCCGACATATTTTCGGTGGTTTTGTCGTTAATGCTGCATTCAGGTTGAGAGTGTTAAACGCACTACCCCGGATTGCGGACGGTTCGTTTGTGCGGTCCGCCAACGCTTCTGATGTTCCCTTCTGGAGGCAGCTCATGTTCAAGGCGGCAAGAAAGGCATTGGTCACATTTGTGACGGCAGGCATGCTGGCATCGGCGGCGATCATGCCGGCGCAGGCACATCCCGTGGGCGGTTTTCATGGCGGCGGCATGGGACATTTCCACGGCGGTATGCCGCATCCTGCAGGGCCGGCATTTCGCGGTGGCCCACGAATGGCCCCCGGGCCCGCGCTTCACGGCGGGCTGCACCGGTCGCCGCCCTATCATCATCCTGTCGGCGGCCCGCATGGGGACGATCCTCACTGGCATGGCGGGCCCTACGGTCACGGCGGTCCCTATGGGCACGGTCCCTACGGGCACGGTGGCCCGTATCACGGGCATCCGCCTCCTCCGCCCTACAGGCCGTATCCCGTGCCCTATCCGGTACCTGTTTATGGTGGTCCCTATGGAGCTTACGGACCCGGCTGGTATGGCGGACCGAACTGGAACAACTGGGGGTCTGCGGTCGCATTCGGTGCAGGTGCCCTGATCGGTGGCGGTGTTACCGCTGCGGCAACCAGCAATTATTCGGCGCCGGTCGAGGCGGGGATAAACCCAAAGCACTACCAATGGTGCGAGGACCACTACAAATCCTATCGTGAGTCCGATAACACCTTTCAGCCCTATCACGGCCCGCGCAAGCAATGCACTTCGCCATACTATTGACGGGCCGGAGAACTGAAATGCTCTGACAGTACGTGTCGCCGTTTCGCTGGCGGCGCGTGCATCCGTTTTTATTTCTGAAACGTTAATCCTGGGTTCAGGCAGGTTTTATTAGCTTGTCCTTGTAATCGACAATTTCGGCGCCCGATTTTCGGCACTGAAGCAGTAAACAGGAGAAACAGATGACCAGAATGGTAAGTAAAACGGCAGCGGCCGTAATTGCCTCTGCCTTCATGGCGGTGAGCGTTCTGCCTGCTGAAGCAATGCCGGTGATGAACCCGGCCCAATCGATCAGCAATAATATCGAGACGGTCGAATATCGTGGCGGCGGTGACCGTTATCATGGCAATCGCGGAAATCGAGGCCGCGGCTATGACCGCGGTTACGACCGGCGCCACTATAATGGTGGTGGCTGGGGGTATCGTCCGCCTCCGCCCCGCGGCGGCTACTATGGCAACAACAATGATGCCTGGGTGCCGCTCGCTATTCTGGGTGCCGGTGCACTCATCATTGGCGGGGCGGTTGCGGCCAACCAGCGAAACCAGCCGCAGCGGACCTACGGGATCAACCCGCAGCACTATAATTGGTGCGAGGCGCGCTATCGCTCCTACCGTCCGGCGGATAACACGTTCCAGCCCTATAACGGCCCGCGCAAACAGTGCCTCTCGCCCTATTACTGATGCTGAACTTCGCGCTTGATCAGAAAACCCCGGTGGTCAAGGCCCCGGGGTTTTTCGTTGCCTCAGTCCCGGCTGAGAAAGGCGACAGTTTCCACATGGGCGCTCCAGAAGAACTGGTCGACCGGTGTAACCGTGTCGACGCGATAGCCGCCCGCCTTCAGGATTGCCAAATCGCGGCCAAGCGTTTGTGGATTGCACGACACGGCGACAATGCGCGGCACGGCTGAGCGTGCGAGCTCTTCGGCCTGGTCCTTCGCCCCGGCGCGAGGCGGGTCGAAGACGACCCCGTCATAGGGTGCGAGTTCACGCGGCAGGAGCGGCCGGCGGGCGAGATCGCGCCGCTCCGTCGTCACCTGTCTCAAGCCCTGCCGGTTTCGAACCGCTTGATCGAGTGCGGCAAGCGCCGGCCCATCGAATTCCACGGCATGAACGCGTGATTTCATCGCCAGGCGAAGCGAGAATGTGCCGAAACCGCTGAAGAGGTCGGCGACACGCTTCCGGCCTTTCATGTGTTTCAGGACCAGTCCCGTCATCGCCTCTTCGGCAAGCCTGGTCGCTTGGGCGAAGCTGGCAGGCGGGGGCAGAACCCTGGTGCCAGCGAGATCCAGCTCCGGTTTGGTCGGCTCCACCAAGATTTCATCGCCGATGGTTAGCCGGGCGATCCCCTTGACGGTCATGACTGCGCGGGTAGCGGCCTGGCGGCGTTCTTCCGACGGCGTCTTCAGGCCGGAGAAACTGATGTCGAGCCCGGTTTCCGTTTCCATCACCGCGATACGGAACGGCTCGCTGGTGGACACCAGAATGCCGGCAAGAAGCTTCAGCGCGGGCAGGCGTGCAAACAGCGCCGGCGTTAGCACCGGACACTCCTCGATGGCGACGATGTGATGACTTTCGGGGCTCGAAAAACCGAGCAGGATCCCGTTTTCAGTACGGCGGCCGGCAAAACTTGCCCGGCGGCGTTCGCCGGGTCCCGATGGCACCATTGGCGCGACAGGACAGTCGATCCCGTGGGCAGCAAGCGCGTCGATCACCACTTGCCGCTTGAAGGTGTCATAGCTGCTGCGTTCCAGATGCTGCAGCGAACAGCCGCCACAGGTGCCATTTTCGCCATCCGGTCCGAAATGG
Source organism: Martelella sp. K41-7 (assembly GCF_055808365.1). Classification (NCBI taxonomy): domain Bacteria; kingdom Pseudomonadati; phylum Pseudomonadota; class Alphaproteobacteria; order Hyphomicrobiales; family Aurantimonadaceae; genus Martelella; species Martelella sp. K41-7. The sequence continues at coordinate 2,239,872 of NZ_CM147867.1, read as the reverse complement.
CGACAGGTTGGTTCGATCCTTTCGGCGGATGCATCGAGCAGCGACAGCATCATCGCCTTCGACTTTTCGCGCGCGACGGTGACTTTTTCGCCCGGCAGGGCAAACGGGATATAGACCGGGCCATCAGCACCAGCGGCAACGCCGTCGCCCTGGCTCCCAAGCCGTTCGATCACAAATGTTTCAGCGGCCATGGTGGTCCTGTTTTCCGGTTGCGCCGGGTTTTCTTCCGGCAAGCAGATATTCGCGGTTTCCGTCACTGCCTTCAATGGGCGACGGGGTGATGCCAAGGCTCTCCCAGCCCTGTTCTCCCACAAGCCAACTCTCAAGCGCTGCGGCAATTTCTGGCCCCGTGGCCGGGTCCTTCAAAAGTCCCTTCTTGCCGATATTTTCTTTGCCGGATTCAAACTGCGGTTTCACCAGAAGTACACAGAAAGCACCGGGTTTCGCCAGTGACAGCGCCGGCGGCAGGGCAAGTTTGAGCGAAATGAAGGACACGTCGGAGACCACGAAATCGACGGGCTTCTCGCCGATATCCTGGCGCGAAAGACGCCGCGCGTTTAGTCCTTCGATATTGGTCACGCGCGGATCGTCAGCAATGCGGGCTGCCATCTGGCCATGGCCGACATCGATTGCGGTTACATGGCGTGCGCCGCGTTCCAGGAGCACCTGGCTAAAGCCGCCTGTCGATGCGCCGATATCCAGTGCGCTGGCGCTCTCCGGCGAGAGGGAGAAATGATCGAGCGCGGCGATCAGTTTGAGTGCTGCGCGGGAAACATAGGCACTGGCAGGGTCGCTCACCGAGATCCGGCTGGTCGCTTGTACGGGTTCGCCCGGTTTCTTCGCTGTTCGCCCGTTCACGCAGACGGCGCCGCGCAAAATGGCGTCGCGCGCCCTTGAACGGGTCTTGAAATGATTGAGGCTGACCAGAAGCTGGTCAAGGCGCTGGGCGGTATCGGTCATCGCCGCTCCATGAACGCATTTTCCCGAAAGTGCAAGCAGGCAGGGCAGGTTTGCCGCGCCTGTCTCTAGCCCGTTGCGCCGGTCGAAATGCCGGACCGTCCGAGTGCACGGAAAACCGTATCGACAATACCGTCGCGGTCGAGCCCCGCCTTTTCGTACATCACCTCGGGCTTGGCCTGCTCCATCCAGACATCGGGCAGCACCATCTGTCGCACCCTCAGGCCCTGATCGAGCAGACCTTCATTAGCGAGAAACTGGATGACGTGGGCGCCGAAACCGCCGGCCGCACCTTCTTCAATCGTGACAAGCACTTCATGATGGGCGGCAAGCTGGCGGATGAGGTCATGGTCGAGTGGTTTGGCAAAACGGGCATCGGCCAATGTTGTCGAAAGGCCTGCCGCATTCAGCACGGTTGCCGCCTCGCGACATTCGCCAAGGCGTGTGCCGAAGGACAGCAACGCCACCTTTGATCCCTCGGAGATGATCCGGCCCTTGCCGATCTCGAGGATCTCGCCGCGTTCCGGCAGAGCTATCCCGGTACCTTCGCCACGGGGATAGCGGAACGAAATCGGACCTGCGGTGTAATCGGCGGCGGTGCGGACCATATGCATCAGTTCCGCCTCGTCGGCGGCGGCCATCACCACGAAGCCCGGCAGGGTGGCGAGATAGGTCGTGTCGAACGAGCCCGAATGGGTCGGTCCGTCGGCGCCGACAAAACCGGCCCTGTCGATGGGGAAGCGCACCGGCAGTCCCTGGATCGCAACATCATGGACGACCTGATCATAGCCGCGCTGCAGGAAGGTCGAATAGAGCGCGCAGAAAGGTTTCATCCCTTCGCACGCCAGACCAGCCGCGAAGGTGACGGCGTGTTGCTCGGCAATGCCGACATCGAAAAGCCGGCTCGGGTACAATTCCTGGAACTTGTCGAGACCGGTGCCGGAGGGCATGGCGGCGGTAATCGCCACAACATTGCTGTCATTCCGTGCTTCCTCGATCAGCGCTTTCGAAAAAACGGATGTGTAGCTTGGCGCATTGGGCTTGGATTTCGCCTGAGTGCCGGTCACCACATCGAAGCGGCTGACGGCGTGGCACTTGTCGGCGGCTTCTTCTGCCGGCCCGTAGCCCTTGCCCTTCTGCGTGACCACATGGATCAGAACAGGGCCGCGGGCGTTGTCGCGGGCATTGCGCAGCACCGGCAGAAGGTGTTCGAAGGAATGTCCGTCGATCGGGCCGATATGGTAGAAGCCAAGCTCCTCGAACATGGTTCCACCGGTCACGAAACCGCGGGCATGGCCGACGGCGCGCGAGATTGCGCGGTCGATGGATTTTCCGAGATAGGAGGTAATCCGCTTGGAAAAATCACGCACCTCAAGATAGGCGCGGCCGGAAGCCAGCCGCGCGAGATACGCGCTCATGGCACCGGTCGGCGGCGCAATCGACATGTCGTTGTCGTTGAGGATCACGATCTGGCGTGCGCCGAGCGCGCCTGCATTGTTGAGCGCCTCGAAGGCCATGCCGGCGGACATCGCGCCATCGCCGATAACGGAGATGACATTGCGCGGCTCATCCTGAAGCTTGGAGGCTACTGCCATGCCGAGCCCGGCGGAAATCGAGGTGGAGGAGTGGCCTGCACCGAAGGGGTCGTATTCGCTTTCGGCACGGCGGGTGAAACCGGAAAGGCCATTTTCCTGACGCAGTGTCCGCATTCTTTCGCGGCGTCCGGTCAGGATCTTGTGGGGATAGCACTGATGACCGACGTCGAAGATAACGCGGTCATGCGGGGTGTTGAAAACCTTGTGGATCGCGATCGTGAGCTCTACAACGCCGAGGCCCGCACCAAGATGGCCACCGGTGCGCGAAACCGCGTCGATCATCTCCGCGCGCACTTCTCCGGCAAGCTGTGGAAGGTCACGATCTTCCACATTGCGCAGGTCCGCGGGCAGGTTGATCCCGTCGAGAATGGAGGTTTTGGACGGTAGCGTCACTTCAACTTGCCTCATGCGCGAGCCGATCACGCGTTTTCGTTTCTAAATCGTTTCTATCGAATTTCAGCGTCCGGGCAAAGGAACAAATTCCGCTTCATCTCCGGGAACCAGGCCGAATCGGCCCTGACGCCAGTCTTCCTTCGCCTGTTCAATACGTTCTTTTGAAGACGACACGAAGTTCCACCAGATATGGCGCGGTTTTTCCAGCGCCGCTCCTCCAAAAAGCATGAGGTGGCATCCGTGTTCCCCCGTGCCGTTAATCGTGATCGTATCAAGGGGGGCGAGAACCAGCAATTGCTCGGGTCCGAAGACATCGCCGGCGATTTCGACTTCGCCGTCCAGAATGTAGATCGCGCGTTCCTCATGCTCGGCAGGAAATGAGAAACGGGCGCCGGGCCTGAGCGCCAGATCGACGAACAACGTGTCGGTGTGCGTGTGGACATCGGCCGTGAGGCCGGAAAAATTGCCCAGGACGACGCGCCCGCTGACGCCGTTTTCCGAAATCGTCGGCAGAGCGTTCTTTTCCGTGTGACCAAAGGCCGGGTCGATTTCCTCGTCATGCTCGGGAAGCGCGAGCCAGGTCTGCACGCCCGAAAGTGCATGGGGCCGCAGTCTGAGGTCATCGGGCGTGCGCTCGGAATGGACAATGCCGCGCCCTGCCGTCATCAGGTTGACGTCGCCCGGGCGAATGATGGTGTGGTTGCCCAGCGTGTCGCGGTGGCCAATCTCGCCCGATGTCAGATAGGTCACGGTCGACAGCCCGATATGCGGATGCGGCTTGACGTCCAGCGCCTCGCCATTGCCGCCGAAACGAGCAGGGCCCATGCGGTCGAAGAAGATGAACGGCCCAACCAGCCGGCGCTTGATCGTCGGCAGCGCCCGGCGCACCTCGAACCCGCCGATGTCGCTGGTACGCGGAATAATGAGCTGCGACACTGCATTGCAGGATTGTGCATCACCGAATTCAGGATCTTGTCCCGGAAAGAACGACATTGCTGCACACTCCCTGCGCTTCGGGCGCTCATTGTCAGGCCTGATCGAGCGGCTCGGTTCCAGCCGGCTTGCCCTCACGGTCGAGCCGGATTTTTTCGACACGCGCCTCGGCTGCGTTCAACAGCTTTTCGCAATGCTTCTTGAGCTCCTCGCCACGTGCATAAATGGCAATCGACTCATCCAGAGCCACGTCGCCGCGCTCAAGCCGTGCGACGATCCGCTCGAGCTCATCGACGGCGCGCTCGAAGGTCAGCTCGGAAACGGCAGTCGGCTTTGCCTGATCGGTCATGGTTCTGCCCCTTGAATTTTCCATCATCGCCCGCACTTATCGTGCCATGGCGGTTCAGGCAAGGTAGTGCCAACTGGCGCGATTGCAAGCAACCTTGAAGTCTGGGCTTTGAAGCGCGGATTGCAAGGCGCTAACCATTCGAGCACCGCATCATGGCATTTGATGTGGAAAGGCTCTATAGAACGCAGAGGTATCCCCGATTGCGGGAGACCCTGAGACACGTGTTGCGTAGCGGGCCGTTCGCCGAGGAAAAGGCAGTGCGGCCGGGAAGGTGTGACCGATGGACGACAGGCATCCGGAGCAAACTGAACTCCGCGTTCCCTACCGGGATATCGATATGCATGGGCGGATGCACACTGCCGCCTATATCGAGCACGCGGAAGAGGCGCTTGCGCGTTTCTGGCGTTACCGGCCGGAGGTGAAGAATGAGCCGTCCTATGTCGTGCGCAAGGTCGGCTGCACCTATTACCGAGGCCTGCGAAATGACGAACTGGCACGGCTGATCGTGCGGGCGGCAAAAATCGGGGGCAAATCAATCGGCTTCAACGTCGCCGTTCAGGCCGGAAACGAGATTGCCGCAGATGTCGAACTTCTGTGGACTGCCGTCAACAAGGACAGTGGCGAGCCCGCCCCGCTGCCCGAGGCTACGCGGGACTGGCTCTATTCTTTCCTGGACTAGGAAAATCAGGCCGATTTTCTCGGCAGCAGCGGATAGCCCAGCATCACCGCCCGACCGGCAATGGCCGCAAGCCCGGCCTTGATCAGGTCTCCGGGCACGAAAGCCAGTGTTCCGCCAACCGCCTTCGAAACACCGAGGCCCACGCCGAACGCCAGCCAGGCGATCCCGAAGAAATAGACCACCACGATACCACCCATGGCTGCGGCAATGAAAAAGCCGAATGTCTGGCGCAGCGGGCTTTCGGTATCTGCGTACATCTCGGCCAGCCCGCCTGAGATATAGGCTGCGGGAAGCCAGCCGATCAGGAACCCGGCTGTCGGTGCTACAAAGGCGCCAAGGCCGCCGCGACCGCCCGAAAGCACCGGAAGGCCGATGGCAACCAGCACGAACAGCAGCAGAACCGCCGCTGCGCCGCGTTTGCGGCCAAGGATGAGACCGGCCAGCATGACACCGAGCGTCTGCGCCGTTATCGGCACAGGAATAAAGGCGATCGGGATGGGCGGCAGAATGCCGAGCGCCACGATGATGGCCGTGAACAGCGATACCAGAACCAGGTCGCGTGAGGTCATTTCGTCTTCCTTTCTAGTGGCCCGCCTCGAATGCCGCGGGCGTCGATCGCATCGGCGATACTGTCGGCATCCCGCAAGGTCAAGATGATCAGCGGGACAATGGCGCCAGCCGGCCTGAAGCGAATGCCGCGCGCGCGGTGTGCATCGCGGATGGCACCATAACGTGACAAAATATCCGGCACAAAGCGGATGACAAGCCCGATTGCAAGGCCGATATCGGCGGCGCGCAGAAGGCCCGCGCGTTCAAGCGGCATGGCCCAGCGAGTGACGGTGTCGATGAAGGCCGGAACCGGCGTGGAAGCGGTAATGGCGGCGGCCAGAAACATCAGTGCCGATAGCCTAAGGACGGAAAGGGCCGCCACCAGCCAGGGATTGAAGATCAGGTTGAAGCCGCCAACCAGAAGAATTGCCGCGCCGATGGGCACAAGACGCGCAAACGCCTGGCGCGGTTTCAGCGGCAACAAAAAATAGAGGGTGACCGAAACGGCAAGCAGCGCGCCGAGAACGATGAGATTTCCGGTCAGGAACAGAGCAATGCTGAAGACGATCAGTCCGCCGAGTTTCAGGCTCGGTGCCAGCCGGTGCAGGAATGTATTGCCTTCGACATAAAGAGACTGCATCAGCGGTTCATCGCCTCGTACTGGTGGATGACATCATCGGCCGGACCGTCTCCGACAACACGCCCATCATGGAATAGCAGCACACGTTCAAAGGAAGCGAGTACCGTCAGGTCGTGCGAGATTGCGATCACATCCTCGTTGAGCGCATCAATGGTTTCGGCAACGCGTCTGCGGTTCTGGAGGTCGAGCTGGTTGGTCGGCTCATCCAGAATTACCAGCGAGGGGCGGGTGGCAAGCACCGTCGCAAGGGCGGCAAGCTGAAGTTCACCGCCCGAAAGCTCATGCGCGCGGCGCTTGGCAAGATGCGCGATGCCCAGTCGTGAAAGCGCTTCTTCGGTACGGGCAGCAAGGTCGGCCTTTGCCACGCCGCGCGCTTTCAGCCCAAGCTCGATATCGTCTTTCAGGATCGGCAGGATGATCTGGTTTTGCGGCGACTGGAACACGAACCCGGCATCGGCGTTGACAGCCTCGGCCTCTGTGACGGTGTCGCGGCCATTGACGCTCACGCTGCCTTTGGTTGGCTTGGTCAGCCCATTGATCAGCCGCGCAAAGGTGGTCTTGCCGGAACCGTTCAGTCCGATGATGCCGACGCGCCGGCCGGTCAGGTCCAGTTTCAGTGGATGAAGCGCCGTGCGACCTTCGAAGGTGACTTCGGCTTCCAGAAATTCGATTTTCAAATGCGTCCCCGGTTTTTTGCTGCCCCGGCGTCAAGCCATCCTCTTATAGGCATCAATGAGCGGTTTCGAAAGGCTTAGATGTTCTTATTTTGTCCGAATCGCCCTAACATCCGTCCATGGCAAAAATGATCGCGAACACTGATGCACGCCGCATCTTCCTTGCCCGCCAAGGACTTTCCGCTCCGCCTGGCCGGGCGATGGACAAGGCCGGTCTGCTGTCGCTGATTGAAAAGATTGGCTTTGTACAGGTCGACTCGATCCGGACTGTCGAGCGGGCCCATGACCTTATTCTTTTTTCCCGCAACCAGACTTACCGGCGCGCGCATCTGGCAGCGCTTCTCGAACAGGATCGCGGGCTTTTCGAGCACTGGACCCATGATGCCTCGCTGATTCCCGTGCGGTATTATCCTTACTGGAAGCACCGTTTCCGCCGGGAGGAAGCGCGGCTTGTCGAACGCTGGCGCAAATGGCAGGGCAGCGGTTTCGAGGCTGTGTTCGAGGAAACCTACGCCGCAGTCAAAGAAAGCGGGCCGCTGTTTTCTCGTGACCTGAAACAGGACGACCATGTTTCTGGCGGTTGGTGGAACTGGCATCCGGCCAAGACCGCGCTGGAATATCACTGGCGCACCGGTCGCATCGCCATATGCCATCGCGTCAATTTCCAGAAGGCCTATGATCTGTCCGAACGGGTGATCCCGGATCACCATCGCCTTGGCGAGGTCGGCCACGCTGAATTTGTCGACTGGGCCTGCCGGTCTGCGCTCGAGCGTCTGGGTTTTGCCACTTCGGGCGAGATTGCCGCCTTCTTCGACATCGTCAAGCCGCAGGAGGTGAAGACCTGGGTCGAGCAAAACCGCGACAGTCTGGAAGAGGTGATGATCGAGACCGTGGAACCGGGGCGCCCGCGCACCGCCTTTGCGCTGGCCGAAGAGGCCGGCACCCTTGCCGATGTGCCGGAGCCGCCGGGGCGTGTGCGGGTCTTGAGTCCCTTCGATCCGCTTCTGCGCGACCGGGCACGGGCCGAACGGCTGTTCGGGTTCTTCTATCGGATCGAGGTGTTCGTCCCGGAGCCGAAGCGGCAATACGGCTATTATGTGTTTCCGCTTCTGGAAGGCGCAAGGCTGATCGGACGCATTGACATGAAGGCGGATCGCAAACGCGCAACGCTCGACGTCAGAAAACTCTGGCTTGAACCGGGTGTTCGGGCGGCTGCAGGACGCCTGGAAAAACTTGATGCCGAGCTCCAGCGTCTCGCCCGTTTCACCGGTGTGGAACGGGTGGAATACCTGCCTGGCTGGCGGGAAACGCGGCTATAGTTTTGGCCCGATAATATTCACCCCGGCTAAAACGAAGCCGAGGTGAAGTGCAGTCTTGACTGACCAATTCAGTCGAGACGACCGGTCTGGCCACGGTCGCGCAGATAGTGGTCAGCAATGGTGCAGGCCAGCATCGCTTCGCCGATGGGCACGGCCCGGATGCCGACACAGGGGTCGTGGCGGCCCTTGGTTCTCAGCTCCACATCCTTTCCGTCCTGATCGATCGACTGGCGCGGGGTCAGGATCGAGGAGGTCGGCTTGATCGCGAAACGGGCGACGATCGGCTCACCGGTCGAAATTCCTCCGAGAATACCGCCGGCATGGTTCGACAGGAAATGCGGTTGGCCGTCATTGCCGGTCCGCATTTCATCGGCATTTTCCTCACCGGTCAGTTCGGCGGCGTTGAAACCTTCGCCGATCTCGACGCCCTTGACCGCGTTGATCGACATCAGCCCGGAGGCGATATCCTGATCAAGCTTGCTGTAGATCGGTGCGCCGAGACCTGCGGGAACGCGTTCGGCAACGACTTCGATAATCGCACCGACGGAAGATCCGGCTTTACGGATATCATCGAGATATCGTTCCCAGATCGGCACCATTTCGGCATCCGGGCAGAAGAATGGATTATTGTCGATTTCAGACCAGTCCCAGTTGTCGCGATTGATCTTGTGCTTGCCGATCTGGACCAGGGCGCCGCGATAGGTGACATCCGGTAAGATAATGCGTGCAATCGCGCCTGCGGCAACGCGCGCCGCGGTCTCGCGGGCCGAAGAGCGTCCGCCGCCGCGATAGTCGCGCAGCCCGTATTTGACGTCATAGGTATAGTCGGCGTGTCCGGGACGGTACTGGCGGGCGATCTCGCCGTAATCCTTGGAACGCTGATCGGTGTTTTCGATCATCAGCGAAATCGGCGTGCCGGTGGTGATATAGGTGCGGCCGTCTTCCTGCGGCAGGACACCGGAAAGCACTTTCACCGCATCGGCCTCGCGGCGCTGGGTGACAAAGCGCGACTGGCCGGGTTTGCGCCGGTCGAGATGTTTCTGGATATCTGCAAGCTCGAAGGAAATGCCGGGCGGGCAGCCGTCAATGACGCAGCCAAGGGCCGGGCCGTGGCTCTCGCCCCAGGTGGTGACGCGGAAAAGATGTCCGAATGTATTATGCGACATGAAATACCTCTGCCGTCGTTTCGCGGCTTCGCTCTATCGCAATTGATGGGTCAGGGAAAGGCAGAACCGTTTCAGTCAATCCAGCCGATCGTTCCGTCCGCCGGATCGATGCGCAAAACACTGTCCTGCGGAATGGCAAGCTCGGCGGCTTCTGCCGTCGAAATGCCGGCGACAATGCGGAACAGCGTACGGATCACGCCGCCATGGCAGACGCAGACAGTGGGGCCAACCACATCCTTCAGCCAGGCGCCGATGCGCCAGGACAGGATTTCGTAGCTTTCCGCATCGTCACCCGGCGGCACAAAGGCCCATTTGTCCTTCTCGCGTTCATGCACAAGCTCTGGTGCGAATGTGCCGACCTCTTCCAATGTCTGGCCTTCCCAGTCACCAAAGGAGAGTTCCTTAAGCCGATCGTCGGTGCGGTAGAGTTCGGGCGTCAGCCCCATGGCGGCGCGGGCCCGTTCCATGGTCTCACGGGTGCGTGAAAGCGGGCTTGCGACAAAATCGTAGAGCCGGGCTTGGTCCCCCAGGATCTCTCCCAGTACTGCGCCGTTGTTGTTGGCCTGACCACGACCGGTGTCGTTCAGGGGAATGTCCTTCTGGCCCTGAAGCCGGTATTCGGCGTTCCAGTCGGTCTGTCCGTGACGAATGGCGTAAATCAGCACTGTTTTATACCGTTCAATTTTCGTTAAAGGATGAAGCGAAAATTCAAATCGCTGGAATGGTTTTGCACATGTTTTGGTCAGCCGAGGGCCGCCAAAGGGCCGAAAATAGCCCGGAAGGTGAAGTTCGCCATCGGGCTGCGCAAACAAAAACGGCGCGGATTGGACCCGCGCCGTCTAAAAATCAGTCTTTGACCACCGAAATGTCAGGGGCGTCGACTGCCTTCATGCCGACCACATGATAGCCAGAATCGGCATGCAGAACCTCACCGGTAACAGAGGTTGAAAGGTCGGAAAGGAGGAACAGTGCGGTATTGCCGACTTCGTCGATGGTGACATTGCGCTTCAGCGGAGAGTTGTATTCGTTCCACTTCAGAATATAGCGGAAATCGCCGATAGCGGAGCCGGCGAGCGTCTTGATCGGCCCGGCCGATATGGCGTTCACGCGGATACCACGGCCGCCGAGGTCGACCGACATGTAGCGCACGCTGGCCTCGAGAGCGGCCTTGGCGACACCCATGACGTTGTAATGCGGCATCACCTTTTCCGCACCGTAATAGGTCAGCGTGATCATCGATCCGCCTTCATTCATGATCTGTTCCGCGCGCCGGGCGATGGCGGTGAAGGAATAGACCGAAATGTCCATGGATTTGCTGAAATTCTCGCGTGAAGTGTCGAGATAGCGCCCGGTCAGTTCGTCCTTGTCGGAAAAGGCGATTGCGTGCACGACGAAGTCGATCTTACCCCATTCCTGCTCAAGCGTTTTGAACACGTCCTCGACGCTGTCAGGATCGGTCACATCGCAATGGCCGGCCATCAGTGCGTTCAATTCTTTGGCCAGCGGTTCGACGCGTTTTTTGAGGTTATCGCCCTGCCAGGTGAGTGCGATTTCGGCGCCTGCTTCATGACATGCTTTGGCAATGCCCCATGCGATCGATCGGTTGTTGGCAACACCGAGAATAATGCCGCGTTTGCCTTTCATGAGGCCTTTTGCTTCAGCCATGTGTCGATGCTCCTTGCAACTCTCTTCGTTTCTGCCTATGGCATAGGCAGCAATACGGTTCAAGCAATCAGAACCGTGCTGGACCCGCTTTAACTTCCGAAAAGGGTATTGCCAAGCCCTTGCAAAATGCCCTGACCGGCCCTTGGCCGGGTGCCTGAAATGCCTTTTCGGCAAGCAAGGTGGCGAATTACTTGTTTCGGTTGTGTGCGGGATGCGGAATGAAACGCACCTGCCCGGTGCGAAGCGGGAGACTTTACCATGTCCCAGTCAAACGAGACCCCCCACGATTTTACGGCCGAAAATGATCCTTTCGCGCTCTTTGGCAAATGGCTGAAGGATGCCGAGGCAAGCGAGCCCAATGACCCTTCTGCCGTTGCTGTTGCCACGGTGGACGAGGACGGCCTGCCGAATGTGCGCATGGTGCTGATGAAGGGCTTCGATGTCAGCGGCTTCGTGTTTTACACCAATTTTGAAAGTCAGAAGGGCCGGGAGTTGCTCGGCCAACCGAAGGCGGCGATGTGCTTTCACTGGAAGTCGCTGCGCCGCCAGGTTCGGCTACGCGGCCCGGTCGAAGTTGTTTCGGAAGCAGAAGCCGATGCCTATTTCCAGTCACGTCCGCGCGGCAGCCGTATCGGCGCCTGGGCGTCGAAACAGTCGCGCGCGCTTGAAAGCCGGTTTGCGCTGGAAAAGGCCGTGGCTCAATACACTGCGAAATATGGTGTTGGTGAAGTGCCCCGCCCTGAATATTGGTCGGGTTTTCGTCTGAAGCCGATTTCGATTGAGTTCTGGCGTGATGGAAAGTTCCGCCTTCACGATCGGATTGAGTTTCGCCGGGATGAGCCCGCAGGCGGGTGGCATAAGGTCAGGATGTATCCATGAAACAGACCGGACTTTTGCGCAATGGGAGGGCAGGATGAGCGATATCGGCGATAAGGAAAAAGAAGTTGTGGCCCAGGAAGAGCGACTGGTGTTCCGCAGCTTCAGCGAGGATGATGCCTGGGATCTCGGTCAGCGGCTTGTTGGCAGGGCAATTGCGCATGATTCACCGGTGGTGATCAACATCCGCACGCCAAATCGCACGCTGTTTCACGCTGCCCTGCCAGGGTCTGCGCCCGACAACGACATGTGGGCGCGGCGCAAATCCAATGTTGTCTTCCATTTCCATCGCTCATCCTATGGGATCGAGCTGGAACACAGGCGCAAGGGCCGCACGATCGGTCCGGAAATCGGTCTCGATATCAGGGATTTCGCCGATCACGGCGGCAGTTTTCCGGTGCGTATCACGGGCACCGGCGTCTTCGCAGCCATCACCGTGTCAGGGCTTGCAAGCGCCGATGATCACGGATTGATCGTGACGGTGCTGGAAGAGTTGCTGAAGGGCTGAGAAATCGGCATCAAATCCCGGTTGGCACGCTGCGCTTTGCAGTGGGGCAGGGCTTCTGCATCAGGATCAGCGGATGCGGCAGGCCGTTATCGTCGGTTTCGCGGCGGCGAACGCCGCAAAAACCGTGGCGGCGGTAAAAAGCGACTGCGCGCTGGTTGGCGGCATAAACTTCGAGCGCCAGCTTGCCTTTCAGGTCGAAGGCATGGCGAAGCAACATGCCGCCTATCCCCGCTCCCTGACTTTCCGGTGCCACAAAAAGCCCGCCGATGAACTGATCCATCAAGCCTATGAAGCCGAGAGGGCCGTGATCTCCGACCGCGACCCAGGTTTCCGTTTGGGGTAAGTATTTTTCAGAGATTTCAAGGCGTTGCCGGAGAAGCAGATCCTCCGGCAGGAAGGGATGCGAGAGGCGCGAGGCCGCATACCAGATATCGGTCAGCCGCGCATTGTCTTCCGTCTCGAAGGGGCGGATGGCAAACGAGGCTTCGCTCATGACCGTGCTCGAAGTTTGGGGTACGCAATACATGCGCACAACAAAAACAGAGAGCGGTAAAGAATCCGCTAAGCTTGTGTGCCGCCAACGGTGACCTGATCAAGCCTCAGATGTGGCTGACCGACGCCAACCGGCACCCATTGTCCGGCCTTGCCACAATTGCCGATGCCGTTGTCGAGCGCGAGGTCATTGCCGACCATGGAAACCCGCTTCATCGCATCCGGGCCGTTGCCGATCAGCATCGCGCCCTTGATCGGCGCGCCGACCTTGCCGTTCTCGATCATGTAGGCCTCGGTGCAGGAGAACACGAACTGGCCGGAGGTGATATCGACCTGGCCGCCGCCAAAGGTGACAGCGTAAATGCCCTTCTTCACCGAGCCGATGATTTCTTCCTTGGTCTTGTCGCCGGCAAGCATATAGGTGTTGGTCATGCGCGGCATTGGCAGGTCCGAATACGACTCACGACGGCCGTTTCCAGTTGGGGCAACCCCCATTAGCCGGGCGTTCATGCGGTCCTGCATGTAGCCGGTTAGCCGACCGTTTTTGATCAGCACGTTGTAGCCGGACGGGGTTCCCTCGTCGTCGATAGAAATCGAGCCGCGACGATTGGCAATCGTGCCATCGTCGACAATGGTGACGCCGGGGGATGCGACCATCTCGCCGACCAGCCCTGAAAAGGCAGACAATCCCTTTCGGTTGAAATCGCCCTCAAGCCCATGGCCAACGGCCTCGTGGATCATAACGCCCGGCCAGCCGTTGCCGAGCACCACATCCATGGTGCCGGCGGGCGCCTCGATGGCTTCAAGGTTCACGAAGGCCTTGCGCAGCGCTTCTTCGGCACCCGATTGCCAGTCCTGACGTGCGAACAGATCGGCAAAACTCTCCCGGCCGCCAATGCCGAAGGAGCCGGTCTCCTGGCGATCACCTTCGCCGACGATGACGGAGATGTTGAGCCGCGTCATCGGGCGTACATCGCCGATGCGGTAGCCATCCGCCCGCAGGATATCGACAACCTGATGGCTGGCGGCGAGCGACGCCGAAACTTGACGCACGCGTGGATCGCGCTCGCGCAGATAGGCGTCGATCTCACCAAGCAGCCTGACTTTTTCCTCGAAACTCGGTGCGCCGATCGGATTGTCTTCGGAATAAAGCCGCGTGTTGGTGCCGCGCGGCGGCTCGGCATAGGTGCCCGTATAGCCGGAAGTCACGGCCTTGGCAGTAGAAGCCGCGCGTTTGAGCGCACTGAGCGACAATTCTCCCGCATGCGCAAAGCCGCTGGCCTCTCCGGCCACCGCACGCAGGCCGAAACCATGGCCGGTGTTGAACGAACCGCTTTTCAGCCTGCCGTCATCGAAGGTCAGTGATTCGTTCTGGCTGTATTCGACATAGAGTTCGCCATCATCGGCGCCGTGGAGCGTGTCCGAAACAATGTTGCGGATCGTGGTTTCGTCTGCATCGAAATGGCTGATGAGGTCGCGGTCCGTCATTCTGGCTTCCGTCCTTATGTCTTGTTTCAACGCCTATATAGGAAAGAAAAAGGCGCGATATCAGGGCAGAGCGTCAAAGCCCTCGCCAAAGCCGGTCAGGTCCACTGGAATGCCAATCGTGTCCTGATCGACGGAGAAGTTCAGCGTGAATACAGCCTCCGAACCGACGCGCATGATGTTCATCAGGTCGTCGTCGAGGTCGACCTCGACATAGCAGCCGTCGAGATAGCAGCGCGAGAACGAGGCTTTGCCGATGTTCACTCCGTCGACGAAAAGTCCCATGCCCTCGGGCAGGAACACGCCAAGCGGAGAGAGAATGCGCAGCAGCGTTGCCTGACGGTCGGCCGTTTTCAATACGGCAATGGACAGGCCGATTTCCGGGCGGTCATCGGCGATCACGTTTTGCATCAACGCACATTGTTCGAGACTGGCGCCGGGCGGCTGGTCGCAGATCATCGACCAGGCTCCGTGATTCGCGCGCACCATCGTCGGGTCCTGCTCGCCGCCGAGCTGAATGTTCTCGCCGGTCTGCGGCGCGGTGCTGTCCTGGGCGCTTGCATTTATGGCGGCAGGCGCAATCAGCGCGGCCGCAAGCGCAAGCTTTATTGCAGTGGAACTGACGGCCGACAGGACGTTTGCGGAGAAAGAAGGCATGGTACGGAATCCTGCATGAACTGAATGGCGTTGTCTTATGAAGCGGTTTTGCAGGTTTCAAAAGAAATTTTCAACGTTTCAGGCTGACCCCGTATGGCAAACCCGAAAAGAAATTTCGGAATGTATTAAGACCGCATGAGACAATTTGACGCTTCAAATCGGCAAATGCTATGGCATAATTGTGACTGAGGGAGAAAAACAGGCACACTGACTGCTCGGCGCAGCATCAGCAGGGAGTGCGCCAGCGCAAACAGATGTTATCATGGCCTTAAATACGCATCAGGCCTTTATGCCATATAGCGTTCTTGGTAAGGGTCCGGTTTGACCACGGTCAAACGATGGAGGGAGAATTCAACGTGATGAACAAGACCAGAGCATGCATGGCAGCTCTTATCTGTCTTGCGGGGACTGGCAGCGCCTTTGCCGCGCAGCCGCAGCCGTGGGAAATGGGCATGCAGCCGGCAGCTTCGCCGATCATGCATCAGATTCGCTGGTTCGAGCAGTATACGCTCTGGTTTATCGTGCCGATCGTGCTTTTCGTTCTGGCACTGCTGATTACCGTGATGGTGCGCTTCAGGGCGTCGAAAAATCCGGAAGCATCGCGCACCAGCCATAACACCATGATCGAGGTGGTCTGGACTGTCGCGCCGGTGCTCATCCTCCTGTTTCTGGCCATTCCGTCATTCAACCTTCTGACTGCTCAGCTGACCATGCCGGAAGACCCGAAGCTGACGATCAAGGCAACAGCGACGCAGTGGCTTTGGAGCTATGACTACCCGGAAATCGAAGATGGCGAGATTTCCTATTCCTCCTACATGCTGACGGAAGATCAGCGCGCCGAATACGGCAAGGAAGACAAAGCCGTCTATCCGCGCCTTCTGGCCGTTGACAACGAGATGGTGGTTCCTGTCGGAGAGACCGTCCGTCTTCTGGTCACGGCAGCGCCTACGGATGTTATCCATTCCTTCGCCATGCCGGCCTTCGGCCTCAAGATCGACGCCATTCCCGGCCGTCTCAACGAGACCTGGTTCAAGGCCGATGCCGAAGGTATTTACTATGGCCAGTGTTCCGAGCTCTGCGGCAAGGACCATGCCTTCATGCCGATTGCGATCCGCGCGGTTTCTGCCGAGCAGTTCGCCACCTGGCAGGCATCTGCCGCAAGTGATGTGGAAGCCGCCAATCAAGCGCTGATGGCCAGCATCGACAACGCAAAGCAGGGCGACGACGCCGTTCTGCTCGCTGACAACGACTAAGGGGGAGGAGACGATCATGGCCGAAGCAGGCATTCACACCGCTCACGACGACGACCATAAGCCCGGCTTTTTCGCCCGCTGGTTTCTGTCGACCAATCACAAGGATATCGGCACGCTCTACCTGATCTTCGCCATCTGTGCGGGCATCATCGGTGGCGCGCTTTCCGTTGCCATGCGCATGGAACTGCAGGAGCCCGGTATCCAGATCTTCAATGGCCTTGCCTCCATGGTCTACGGCGATGCAGGTGCTGCCGCCGTCGATCAGGGCAAGCATCTTTATAACGTATTCACGACGGCGCACGGGCTGATCATGATCTTCTTCATGGTGATGCCGGCGCTGATCGGCGGTTTTGCCAACTGGATGATCCCGATCATGATCGGCGCGCCCGACATGGCGTTTCCGCGTTTGAACAATATCTCCTTCTGGCTGATCGTTCCCGCCTTCCTGCTTCTGCTGATGTCCATGTTTGTGGAAGGGCCGGCAGGGTCGAATGGCGTTGGCGGCGGTTGGACGCTCTATCCGCCCTTCTCGTCAACCGGCATGCCGGGGCCAGCGGTGGATCTGGCGATTTTTGCGCTGCATGTGGCTGGTATTTCCTCGATCCTCGGCGCGATCAACTTCATCACCACCATTTTGAACATGCGTGCGCCGGGGATGACGCTGCATAAGATGCCGCTGTTCGCCTGGTCGGTTCTCGTCACCGCCTTCCTGCTGCTGTTGTCGCTGCCGGTTCTGGCGGGCGGCATCACCATGCTGCTGACGGACCGTAATTTCGGTACGGCGTTCTTCTCGCCCGAAGGCGGCGGAGACCCGATCCTGTACCAGCACC
This sequence comes from Martelella sp. K41-7, assembly GCF_055808365.1. NCBI lineage: Bacteria > Pseudomonadati > Pseudomonadota > Alphaproteobacteria > Hyphomicrobiales > Aurantimonadaceae > Martelella > Martelella sp. K41-7. The sequence goes on along the minus strand of NZ_CM147867.1, from coordinate 2,222,852 downwards.
TGTTCTGGTTCTTCGGTCATCCGGAAGTCTACATCCTGATCCTGCCGGCCTTCGGCATCGTCAGCCACATCATCTCGACCTTCTCGAAGAAACCGGTGTTCGGCTATCTCGGCATGGCCTATGCCATGGTCGCGATCGGCGCCGTCGGCTTCATCGTCTGGGCGCACCATATGTATACGGTCGGCCTGTCGCTCGACACGCAGCGCTACTTCGTGTTCGCCACCATGGTGATCGCGGTGCCGACGGGCGTGAAGATCTTCTCGTGGATTGCCACCATGTGGGGCGGGTCGATCACCTTCAAGGCGCCAATGGTCTGGGCGATCGGCTTTATCTTCCTGTTCACCGTCGGCGGCGTCACCGGTGTTCAGCTTGCCAATGCCGGCCTCGACCGGTCGTTCCACGACACCTATTACGTCGTGGCCCACTTCCACTACGTGCTGTCGCTTGGCGCCGTGTTCGGGATCTTCGCCGGCTGGTACTACTGGTTCCCGAAGATCACCGGTTACATGTATAGCGAGCGGGTGGCGATCACCCATTTCTGGGTGATGTTCATCGGCGTGAATCTGGTGTTCTTCCCGCAGCACTTCCTGGGGCTTTCGGGCATGCCGCGCCGTTACATTGATTATCCGGATGCCTTTGCCGGTTGGAATGCGGTGTCGTCCTACGGCTCCTATATTTCGGCCATCGGGGTTCTCGTTTTCCTTTATGGGATCTTCGAGGCCTTTTCCAAGAAGCGGGTTGCCGGTGACAATCCATGGGGGCCGGGCGCGACCACGCTCGAATGGCAGCTGTCCTCACCGCCGCCCTATCACCAGTGGTCGGAACTGCCGCGTGTGCGCTGATTGCGCGCCTGTGATCCAGAATAAGGTCGCGCGCCCGCGCTTGGAACGAAGGGCGCGCGGACTTTTCTCTAGAACTGAAAGACTGAGCAGAACATGACAGTATTGGACAGCGAAACCGCCCTTGCGCATTCTGATATCGGACTTTCGGAAGCAACAGCGCGTGATTATTTCGCGCTTTTGAAGCCAACGGTGATGTCGCTGGTGGTGTTTACCGCTTTTGCCGGGCTCTTCCTGGCGCCCGGCCCGATCAACCCGGTCATGGGAGCGATCGCGATCCTGTGCATTGCCACAGGTGCGGGGGCGGCCGGCGCTCTCAACATGTGGTACGATGCCGACATCGACGCCATCATGTCGCGCACGGCGAAACGGCCCATTCCGAGCGGCCGTATCGACCGTCAGGAAGCGCTCGCTTTTGGCATTGCGCTGTCCTGTTTTTCGGTGGCAACGCTCGGTCTTGCGGTCAACTGGTTTTCCGCCGGGCTGCTGGCCTTCACCATCCTTTATTACGCCGTCTTCTACACCATGTGGCTGAAGCGCTCGACGCCACAGAACATCGTGATCGGTGGCGCTGCCGGTGCGTTTCCGCCGATGGTTGGCTGGGCTGCTGTCACCGGCGGTATCTCACTTGACAGCGTCATTCTGTTTTCGATCACCTTCCTGTGGACCCCGCCGCATTTCTGGGCTCTGGCGCTGTTCAAGATGCGCGACTATGCCGATGTCGGTATCCCGATGATGCCGAATGTCGCTGGTGAGAAATCGACCAAGAACCAGATGGTGGTTTATGCGGTGCTGACCGCGATTGCAGGCGTTGCACCGGCCTTGACCGGTCTTGCAAGCCCGGTCTACGCGGTTTTCGCCGGAGCCATGGGCGCCTGTTTCGTTTATGCCTCGCTGAAGGTCAGGGCGATGCCAGAGGGTGATGAACGGATGGTGCCTGCGAAGAAGATGTTCGGCTTCTCGATTTTCTATCTGTTTGCGATCTTCGCGGCGCTGATTGCCGATCGCGCCTTTTTCATGATGTTCGGCTGAGGTGATCATGATCGATACAGTCAAGCTCACGGAAAAGCAGAGAAAGGCCCGGCGTGGACGCAACGTCGCGCTCGGCGCGGTGTTGTTCGGCCTTGTCGTGCTTTTCTACATCATCACCATGATCAAGTTCGGATCGGTCTGAGGAGGCAGCAAGCATGACGGAGGAGAGCAGACAGAAGCCGCGCAACAACGGTGCCGTTGTGGCGATGTGTCTTGTCTTCGTGGTCGGCATGACCGGCATGAGCTTTGCCGCCGTGCCGCTTTACCGCATCTTCTGTCAGGTGACCGGCTATAACGGCACTGCTCAGCGTGTTGAGCAATATTCCAACACCATTCTCGACAAGACCATCAAGGTCACGTTCGACGCCAATGTCGCGCCGGGGCTTGATTGGGAGTTCAAGCCGATGCAGGCATCTGTTTCACCGAAGATCGGTGAGACGGTGCAGGTCATGTTTACCGCGCGCAACAAATCAAGCGAACCGATCAACGGTCAGGCGATCTTCAATGTGACGCCGCTGCAGGCGGGGGCCTATTTCAACAAGGTCGAATGCTTCTGTTTTACCGATACGACGCTTCCGCCGGGTGAGACCCTTGAAATGCCGGTTGTCTTCTTCGTCGATCCGGCCATCGTCGACGCCGAAGAGACGAAGGACATCAGGGTGCTGACCTTGTCCTACACATTTTTCGAGCATGAGAAGCCCGCCGCAGCAGAGGCCGCTGCGCTGAACCTAAAGGCTGCCGACACCAAGAGCTGAGCCGGCCTTATGATTTGCGGATTGTCATCCGCGGGGATTGATTAACGCAGCAATTTCGGCCCTTATGCTGCGAGGGAGAGGAAACGGGGACCACCAATGGCGGAAACGCAACACAAAAATCACGACTACCATATCATCGACCCGAGCCCCTGGCCGCTGGTCGCATCCATCGGTGTTTTCCTGATGGCTTTTGGCGGTGTCGGCTATATGCGCTATCTGAGCGGCGGCTCGTTCACGATGCTGGGGCTGGATCTGGCGCAGCCCTGGCTGTTTCTGATCGGACTGGTCGTTGTTCTCTACGTGCTTCACGGCTGGTGGTCGGATACGATCAAGGAGGGGCAGGAGGGCCATCACACGCCGGTGGTTTCGCTGCATCTGCGCTACGGCATGATCATGTTCATCGCCTCCGAGGTGATGTTCTTCGTTGCCTGGTTCTGGGCCTTCTTCGATGCCAGCCTGTTCACCGGCGAGGCAATTCAGGCTTCGCGCGTCGTGGCGACGGGCGGGACCTGGCCGCCGGAAGGCATCGCTGTTGTCGATCCCTGGCATTTTCCGCTTTATAACACCGTTATTCTGCTGCTGTCCGGCACGACGCTGACCTGGGCGCATCACGCGCTGCTGCATGGTGACCGCAAGGGCATGATCCAGGGCTTGTCACTGACGATTGTCCTCGGCATTCTGTTCTCTGCCGTTCAGGCCTACGAATATTACGAAGCGCCGTTTGCATTCAAAGACTCGATCTATGGATCAACATTCTTCATGGCGACGGGCTTCCATGGTTTTCATGTGATTGTCGGCACCATCTTCCTGATCGTTTGCCTTGTGCGGGCTTCGCGTGGCGCGTTCACGCCAAAGCAACATTTCGGCTTCGAGGCGGCCGCCTGGTACTGGCATTTCGTCGATGTCGTGTGGCTGTTCCTGTTCTTCACGATCTATATCTGGGGCGGCTGGGGCGCGCCGCTTGCCGAAACCGGCCACTGATTGTTCAATCCCGGCCGTCGCTTGAAAGAACAGCGGAGGCCGACCTCCTCATGAGGCCGCGTTATCGATATTCGGGAAGAAAAGACCGCTTCGGGTGGCCGTTATTTCAAAGTGCTGGACGGTCATGAGGCCGAGATGACCTATTCGCGGGCATCCGACAGCTTGGTCATCGTTGATCATACCGGTGTGCCCGATGCGCTGCGCGGCAAGGGGGCGGGGCAGGCGCTTGCCGAACATGCGGTGGCGGCGGCCCGTGAGGGCGGCTGGAAAATCATTCCGCTCTGCCCTTTCTTCAAGGCGCTCAGCATGCGTCACGAAGAATGGCAGGATGTCATTCAGTAAGAGGCGTCGCGCTGTGCTCCGGCGACGACGAGCAAGTCCATGTCACAAGACGATCACACGCATAAACACGTCAATCTCTTGATGTCGGGGCTTACCGGGCGATGCCCGCGTTGCGGGGAGGGCCGACTTTTCGATGGCTTTCTGGCGTTGAGGCCCGAATGTAAAAGTTGCGGCCTGAGCTATGCATTTGCTGATTCCGGCGACGGACCGGCCGTTTTCGTGATGTTCGCCGTTGGTTTTCTTGTGATTGCGCTGGTGCTGTGGTCCGAAATCACCTATTCGCCGCCGCTCTGGGTGCATGCGATCATCTGGGTGCCGGTCACCATCGCGCTGTCTCTCGGTGCGCTCAGGGCCTTCAAGGGCGTACTGATCGGCCTCCAATACCGCCACAGCGCCGCCGAAGGCGTGATTGACCGCTCCGACGATGCCTAAGCGCCTGTCGCCTGCCAGCGTCATCGGCCTCATTCTGGCGCTTGCGGCCTTTGTCTGCCTTATCCTGCTCGGAAACTGGCAGGTCAGCCGGCTGCACTGGAAAGAAAACCTGCTGGCCACCGTCGATGCCCGTCTTCAGGAACCTCCGGTTTCGCTGGCCGAAATCGAGGCATTGTCGGCGCAAGGAACCAATATCGAATATCGTCCGGTGACGGTGACCGGTCAGTTTGAACATCGCGGCGAGCGGCACTTCTTCGCAACCTTCGAAGGCCAGTCGGGTTACTATGTTTATACGCCGCTGCGGCTTGCAGACGAGCGTGCCGTTCTGGTCAACCGTGGCTTCGTACCCTTCGACATGAAGGCAGCGGAGACGCGGGGCGAGGGGCAGGTGGGCGGCGCTGTGACGGTGACCGGGCTTGCCCGTGAGCGCCTTTCGCAAAAGCCATCTTTTCTGGTGCCCGAAAACGATCTGGCGCAGAATATCTTCTACTGGAAAGATATCGATGCCATGACGGCTTCCGCCGGTCTCGACCGGGAAAAGGTGCTTTCCTTCTTCATCGATGCCGATGATGCGCCCAATCCCGGCGGCCTGCCGGCCGGCGGCGTTACCCGGATCTCGTTTCCGAACAATCATCTGCAATATGCCATTACCTGGTACGGTCTGGCGGCGGTGCTGGCGATCGGCGTTGCCGTTCTCGTCTTCAAAGGACGACGACGGGATGATTGACCTTCTGGCGCCGGGTCTCGACATTGTCTTTTGCGGAACCGCCAAGGGCACGATTTCCGCCCGCACCGGCTCGTTTTACGCCAATCCGTCGAACCGGTTTTACCGCGTGCTTCATGAGAGCGGTTTGACGCCGGAGCGTTTTACCCCTTCAGATTTCCGCAGGCTGCTCGATTACGGCATCGGCCTCACCGATCTCAATCAGATTGAAAGCGGCATGGACCGGGTGTTGACGGAAAAGCATTTCGACCCTGACGGCTTTCGGGAGAAAATGCAGCAATACCGCCCGAAACTTGTGGCCTTCACCAGCCTGACGGCCGCGCGGATATTCTATGCCGACAAACAGGTGCGCTGCGGCCTACAGCCGGTCGGCATCGGCGATATACCGGTTGTCGCGCTGCCATCCACATCCGGCGCCAACGCGCATTGGACAAAGGACCGACATCATTGGTATCAGTTGCCGGAGTTGATTTGCCGCGCCGAAAACCCATCTTGGAGCGAGCATCACAAGGCGACGGAATGACGAACACGAAAGAGCCGGACATGAGCAACAGCCCACTTTCCATCCGTCTGTGCGGACCGCGCGGCTTTTGCGCTGGTGTAGACCGCGCCATCCAGATCGTGGTGCTGGCGCTGAAGCGCTATGGCGCGCCTGTCTATGTGCGCCACGAGATCGTCCACAATCGCTATGTGGTCGAGGGCCTGGAGGCCATGGGCGCGATTTTTGTCGAGGAGCTTGATGAAATTCCCGCGGCGCACCGCGATCAGCCGGTGGTGTTTTCTGCCCACGGCGTGCCGAAATCTGTGCCTGCCGATGCGGAAAGCCGTAACCTGTTTTACCTCGACGCCACATGCCCGCTGGTTTCCAAGGTGCACAAGCAGGCCATGCGTCACGAACGCCTTGGCCGCCATGTGGTGCTGATCGGCCATGCCGGGCACCCGGAAGTCATCGGCACGATGGGACAATTGCCGGAAGGCGCGGTGTCGCTGGTCGAGACGGTGGAAGATGCCGAAGAGTATGAACCTGCCGATCCGGATAATCTCGGCTATGTGACCCAGACGACACTTTCGGTGCAGGATACCGCGGAGGTTATTGCCAAGCTCAGGGAGCGTTTCCCGAATCTGACCGCGCCGTCCGCCGATTCGATCTGCTATGCGACCACCAACCGGCAGGAGGCGGTTTCTGCTGCTGCACCCGGCTGCGATCTTTTCATCATCGTCGGCGCGCCGAATTCCTCCAATTCGAAGCGTCTTGTGGAGGTCGCAAGCCGCGCCGGCGCCAAACGCGCCATGCTTGTCCAGCGCGCCTCCGAGCTTGATTTCGAAGCGATCGGGACGATCGGCACGCTCGGTATTTCAGCGGGCGCTTCCGCCCCTGAAGTGGTGGTCAACGAGATCATCGAAGCGTTCCGCGCGCGCTTTGCGGCGACGGTGGAACTTGCTGAAACCGCCATTGAAAACGAACATTTCCTGGTCAACCGCGAACTGCGCGATGTCGAGCTGACGGTTGAGGATATGGCGTTTGTGAACGGGCGGTAGGAGCTCAAGCGTCAGGCGAAGCTGCTATCGCCTGCTTGACAGCGACGCGGCCATCGTGAAAACCAGCAGCAGTTTTTCCATCGAGGATTTGCATTGGCCGTCTATACCGACATTAACGAGGTTGAGCTGAAGGACTTCCTTCAGGCCTATGACACTGGAACGCTTTTGTCCTTCAAGGGCATTGCCGAGGGTGTCGAGAACTCGAATTTCCTGCTTCACACGGACCGTTTTCCGCTGATCCTCACGCTTTACGAAAGGCGTGTTGATGAGAATGATCTGCCGTTTTATCTCGGTCTGATGCAGCATCTGTCCGAGCGTGGCATTTCCTGCCCGCTGCCGTTGCCACGCACCGACGGCGCGCTTTACGGGCGGCTGTGCGATCGTCCGGCCGCATTGATCTCGTTTCTCGAGGGCATGTGGCTCCGCAAACCAGAGGCGCGCCATTGCCGGGAGCTTGGTGCGGCGCTCGCCCGGTTGCACATTGCCGGACAGGATTTTGCAATCCGCCGCGAGAACGCTCTTTCGCTGAAAGGCTGGGTCAACCTCTGGGACAAGTCTGCCTTCCGCGCAGATGAGGTTCTGCCGGGCCTTGAAGGCGAGATCACCGAGGAGCTGGCGCTGCTTGAAGATTGCTGGCCGGTGGATCTGCCGGAAGGTGTCATCCATGCCGATCTGTTCCCCGACAACGTATTTTTCATCGGTGACGGACTTTCCGGTCTGATCGACTTCTATTTCGCCTGCAATGATTTTCTGGCTTATGATCTGGCAATCTGCCTCAATGCCTGGTGCTTTGAAAAGGACGGCGCTTTCAACGTCACCAAGGCTCGGGCACTGATCGAGGGCTATCAGAGTGTGCGTCGCTTAAGCGATGCAGAAATCGAGGCGCTGCCGCTGCTGGCGCGCGGTTCGGCGCTGCGGTTTTTCCTGACCCGGCTTTACGACTGGTTGACGACGCCGGAAGGCGCGCTGGTGGTCAAGAAGGACCCTCTGGAATATCTGCGCTATCTCCGCTTCCACCGCTCGGTCAAAAGTGCCGGCGAATACGGGCTGTCGTAAATGAAGAATGTCGAGATTTTTACCGACGGGGCCTGTTCGGGTAATCCCGGCCCCGGCGGCTGGGGTGCGGTGCTGCGCTATGGCGACACGGAGCGCGAACTTTCGGGCGGCGAACAGCTGACCACCAACAACCGCATGGAACTGATGGCGGCTATCGAAGCACTGAAAGCGCTGAAACAGCCTTGCACGGTTTCGCTTTATACCGATAGCGTCTATGTGAAAGACGGGATCGGCAAATGGATCCATGGCTGGAAGAAGAACGGCTGGAAAACCGCCGCGAAGAAACCGGTCAAGAATGTCGAGCTCTGGCAGATGCTCGAAGACGAGCGCAATCGCCACGACGTGACGCTTCACTGGGTGAAGGGCCATGCCGGCCACGAAGGAAATGAACGCGCCGATGAACTGGCGCGTCAGGGGATGGAACCCTATAAAAAGGGGCGCTAGGTGCGAAAGCCCAGTCGCCTTCCTGGAGGACGAAGATGATCTTGCACTGTGTTTTCATACGTTTTAGACAGGAGGTCACGGCCTCCGAAAAAGAAGCGATCTTTACCGGGATTACCGCCCTCAAGGGGATCATCGACGGCATTGTCGATGTGAAGGCTGGCCCGAACGTTTCGCCGGAAGGCCTCGACAGCGGTTATGCAGACGGTTTTGTGGTGACGTTCGAGAATGCAGCTGCGCGTGATGTCTATCTCGAGCATCCCGACCACAAGGCCGTGGCCGGAGAAATCGTGGCGGCCGCCGCTGGCGGAATGTCTGGTATTCTGGTTTTTGACATGAAGGTCTGAGGGCTCAGGCCACCAGGCGGACGAGCAACCTGCCAAGCGGCAAAAGTGCGATCCGCCATCCCAAGCGTAGCAGGCGAAAGCCGAAATAGGCCGCTCCTGCAAACCAGACGGCAAATGATGCAGTCCAGCCTGCCGCTGTCAGAAAAAGGCCGGTGAGCGTCACCGCGCCGGACCCCAGAAGGAAAAGGATCGCGCGGAAGTGCTTGCCGACGCGTGCCGACAGCTTGCCGAGCCTGGTGAGGTCAGCAGGGGTGTCCGCCACCTTCAGCATGTCCGTTCCCGCACGAAGGCCTTGCTTGGTCATCACGGTCCCGACATTGGCTGCTGCATCCTGTATGCGCATCAGCGGCTTGGCGTTCAGGGACGAAGACAGCGCACGGCTTGCAGCCGGGACATTGCCGCGTTTGAGCATGGGGACGGCGGTGCGCAGCGCCGGTGCGTTGACCGCCTGACGCGAAAGCCGCGTGAAGGATCGCCTGAGCGGCGCTGTCAACGCACCGGCCTTTCCCGCCGCCTTGAGCGCACTGGTGCCGACCTTCGCCGTTGTCGCAGAGCCTGCCGAGAGAATGACAGCGCCGGTAATGCCGAGACCGGCCACGGAAATGCCGAGGATGAACGGGTCGTAGTCTTCGCCGGAAAGATAGGCACCGCCTTCGATGATGATGTCACGAACATCACCGACCGTTGTCAGGTCGGTGACGATTGCTCCGACAAGACCGGCCGCGCTGTCGGGGCGGCCGGTCAGGGCGCCTTCAAACAGGTCTGACAGTTGATTGCCGATGCTGTTTTGGTTGGAAACTGCGACCTCGGTCCTGTCGCGCAAAGCGCCATCTATGCGAATGCCGCGACTGTCGGCCAGCGCCAGAATGCTTGCCGCAAGGTCAGGGTCCTCACCCGCAAGTGCCTCAAGGATTGCGACCTCGTATTGCTCAGGAGGAAGGCGATCAAGACGATATTCGGTGATTGCGACGGGGTCGTCATAAGCGCCGATAAGTCTGGCCGCGCTGATGCCGTTGGGCACGACAAAAGGGGTCGTTATTACAAGGATCGCGATGATCGCTGCCGTGACGAGCCCGCGAACCGATTTCCAAGCCTCAAGCCTCATTGCAGCCATCCCCGTTTGCTGCATTTTAAATCAGTTCGCCCCCCAAGTGAAATAGCCGGCAAGCTTTGGCGGGCAGGGGATGAGCGCTATTGCGCCGGGCCGAAGACTAGATCCGACCCGGCAGAAAATCAGAGCTGGCCGAGAATGGTGGCTGCGGCCGAGACCGTCGCCTCACCGGAGTTATCCTCGATATTGAGCTCTTCGATGACCCCGTCATTCACCAGCATGGAATAGCGCTGCGAGCGCATTCCGAGCCCGGCGCCGGAAAGGTCGAGTTCCAGATCGAGAACCTTGGCGAACGCGCCATCAGGGTCAGATAGGTACCGGATCTTGCCTTCGCCGCCCGTGGCCTTGGCCCAGCCGCCCATGACGAACGGGTCGTTGACGGCCACAACCGCTATCTCGTCGACGCCGCGCGCGAGGAACGCATCCCGGTTTTCCAGGTAGGTCGGCAGGTGGTTGATCGAGCAGGTCGGCGTGAATGCACCCGGCACGGCGAACAGTACAACCCGCTTCGACTTAAAGAATTCATCGCTCGAAACTTTCTCCGGCCCGTTTTCCGTCAGCTCCATGAAGGTGGCGGAAGGCAGGTTTTCTCCCTTGGCAATCGGCATTTTGAAATCCTTTTTTTGCTTTCGATCAAAAGACGTAAGGAAGACTTAGGGTCGCTATGGCGACATGACAAGCGAAGTTTCCATGGCACGGCCGCCTGATTTGGCCAGAAGCAGCCAGTCCCCCTCCAACGGATCGGCATCTACGGGCAGGTCTGAAAGCGGGATATCGATGACATAGTGTCCGTCCATCGATTGTCCCGCCGGTGCCTCGATGATGTAACCGTTGCTGTTCGCAAGGGTGATTTCGTTTTGGGCCGGTTCTCCGGGAAGCTTCAGAACAATCCGGATACCGTTTCCGGTCAGCACCGCGCCGTCGACACGAAAATCGTCCGAGGGTTGTTCGGGAAGCGTCGTGCGGGCTACCGCCATGATTGCCTTGTCGACAGGGGTTTCGGCAAATGATGCAGCTTCAGCCGGAATGTCGAAATGTGCCTGGAAGGGGATGCAGATATCCTTGCAGAGGCCAATGAAGGCCGTGACGCTCAAAGCCGGCAGAACACCGGGATCAGCCTTCAGCAGAAGTGGGAAGGTTACCGGGCCGTCATAGCCCATATCGGTCATCTCCGCGATCCTGAGCCGTTCAGGCACCGGGTATTCAATGGCCTGCAGATGCGCTTCTGCTGTACCGGAAATGGTAATCTGCGGCGGAATTCCGCTTTCACCCGGCTCGCGCCAATAAGTGATGAAGCCTTCTTCGGGCTCCACCTGAAGCGCTGCCAGGATGGTGCCATCGTCTGAAGGCGGGGTCACAATGACGCGCATGCGCCCGCCGGTGTCTTCAACCCACGGGGTGGCGGCTGCAAGGGCCTGTCCTGCGGTTGTGCAGGCCGTCGCCAGCACAAGGGCGGCGATGGATGTTTTTTTGTCCTTGGTTTCATGGCCAGACATTTAACCCAGACGCGTGCGCGCCGCTATGTAGTTCATGCCGTTTTCGGACAATTTGAATTGAACATTGCGTGACCTTGCCTCATGCCCGGGTAAGGCCTACGATCATTTTTTGTAAGCGGCGCAAACACTTTGCTGGAGGCCGACTTGTTTGAGAACCTGATAACGGAGCGTGAGCGCGGCCCATTCGATGGCCAGTTTCTGATCGCGATGCCACAACTTGCAGAAAGCGATTTTGAGCGCAGCGTGATCTATATCTGTGCCCATTCCGATGAGGGGGCGATGGGGTTCGTTATCAATCGTGCCCAGTCGGTCACCTTTCCCGAGGTGCTGGAGCAGCTCAAAATCGTGGATGAAGACCAGCCGGATTTCACCGCCCCGGAGATCGGCGGTTTTCCGGTCCTTTGCGGCGGGCCAGTCGAGCCTGGTCGTGGCTTTGTCCTGCATTCGGACGATTACGCCGGCGACGGAAGCATTCCTATCACCGATGATCTGTTTATGACGGGCACACTGGATGTGTTGCGTTCTGTTGCATCCGGCAACGGGCCGGGAAAAGCCACATTGTTGCTCGGTTATGCAGGGTGGGCACCGGGCCAGCTTGAGAGCGAGATCGCCAATAATGACTGGCTGACCTGTCCGGCGATCGAGGAATTGCTGTTCGATCGTGATCTCGACAGCAAGTATGAGCGCGCGCTCTTTTCCATGGGTGTTCGTCCATCATCGCTTTCTTCCAATGTCGGGCACGCCTGAAACAATTCCGCGCCATTTCCGTTTATAGGAAGCTGACGGTCTCCCATCGGGGCGGCCGCAATCGCGAGGCAGCCATGAAGATTTTCGAATGCGACCATTGCGGCCAGACTGTCTACTTCGACAATGAGGTCTGCGTTGCCTGTGGCCACCGGCTCGGGTTCGACCCGGATACTATCGCAATCTATGCTCTCAAGCCGACCGATCAGGTCAACTGGCACAAGGCTGACGATAGCGAGCGCACGTTCCGCTTCTGCGCCAACGCCAGTTTTGGCGTCTGCAACTGGCTCTTGCCGGAAGGTGGCGCGGAGGAGTTCTGTCCTTGCTGCCGGCACAACAATCTGATCCCTGACACCGGAACCGAAGCAGGGCTCAACCGGTTCCGCCGGATTGTGGCGGCCGAACGCCACCTCTTTTATTCGCTGCTGCGCTGGGGCGTCTATACACCGACACGGGCCGAAGACCCCCAAGGCGGCCTTGTCTTCGATTTCCTCGAAGACAAGGTTGATCAAAGCGGCTATCTCCAACCGGCAATGACTGGCCACGAGAACGGTGCGATATCGTTGAGGGTTGCGGAAGCCGATGATGTGACGCGCGAGATTGCGCGCAACCAGATGAACGAGCCGTATCGCACATTGCTGGGCCATTTCCGTCACGAAGTCGGTCATTATATCTGGGACCGGCTGGTGCGTGACGGTGGCCGGCTTGATACATTCCGGGCCGTTTTTGGCGATGAGCGAGAAGACTATCAGGCCGCGCTGCAGCGCCACTACGACAACGGACCACCCGCCGGCTGGCAGGAGAATTTTGTCAGCGCCTACGCATCGACCCACCCGTGGGAAGATTTCGCCGAAAGCTTTGCGCATGCACTCCATATTGTCGACACGCTGGAAACGGCGCGCGCGTTCGGGCTGAAGGTTGATGATGTCGAACCGGAGCCACTCGATGATCCCTATCAATGCGAAAGCGGCAAACGGCTTGCCGATTCCTGGGTGCCGCTGACGCTCGCGATCAACGCGATTCACAAATCCATGGGGCAAAAGGACTTCTACCCCTTTGTCCTGTCTTCGGCGATCATCACAAAGCTGGATTTCGTGTTCACGCTGCTGAACAGGCAGTCGGGCAGCAAATCTCCTGACAGGCACTGACGCGCGCTGCCTGCGGGATCAACTGGCGGTTGCCAGTCCTTCCCGCAGCAGGCGCAGAGCCACGGAGCCTGCCGCCGGCGCACCGTAAAGCGGCCCGCTGGTATAGGTGCAGCCGGCCTCGTCGAGCGCCTTTGCATCGGTCGCAGAGCTCACATCTGTCACGCCGACAGATGTTCCAAGGCGCGACGAAAGACCGACAAAGGCCTGAACGAGGTCGATCTGCACTTCCTGGTTATTCTTGAAGATCGCATTATCGACATAGGTCGCATCGAAGCGAAATCCCTTCAGCAGGGTCAGTGAACCATGGCCATTGCCGAAGCCGGACAGTGTCACGCCGGCACCAATCGTGCGCAGATATTGCAGCGCAAGCTTGGCCTGTTCCGGTGCCTTTTGCACGACATCTTCGGGGATCGAGAAGACGATCTGCCGTGGTGCGTTTTCCGACTGACGCACCAGGTTCTCCAGCTCGATCAGCGTGCTGGTGCGCAGCATGTCAGTCGAATTGAGTTCGATTGAGACGAATGGCCGAGCGTTGGGAAGGGTCTGCTGCCAGGCGGATAGATCTTCGAGTGCCTGCTTGGCGGTGTAAATCACCAACTCGGCCGAATGCCCGGATTCGCGGCTGATCTCGAAGATCTCGCCGGTCGAAATATCACCGCGCTGGGGATGTTTCCAGTTTAGAACACAAGAGAAACCGGCAACCTTGTGCCCTTCTGTGCGCATGATCGGCCGGTAAAGAACCGACATTTCCTTGCGATCGATTGCGCGCGCCAGATCGGCTTCCATCTGCTTGCGTTCGTCGTCCAGCATTCTCAGTGCCGGTCGATAGGTCTCAACGGCGTTGCCACCCATGCGTTTGGCGCGCAGCATTGCCAGCCTTGCATCCTCAAGCAAGGCTTCAGCGGACTCGGGGCTGTCGTGCCAGGAGGCGATGCCGATCGAGGAGGTCAGCGAGATATCGCGATGCTCAAAAGTGACCGGGACATCAATCGCGGCCACCAGTGCGTCGGCAAAGGCGGCGACGTCGTCGGGCTCCGTCTGTGATTGAAGAATGATGGCAAAGCTGTTTCCGGCGAGGCGTGTCAGCGTATCTTCCGGTTTCAACAGCCGCTGTATGCGGCGCGTCAATGCGATCAGTATATTGTCGCCGGCTGCAAAGCCGAGCGTTTCGTTGATATCGGTGAACCGGTCAATGTCAGCGACAATCAACGTCGGCCTCAGGTCTGATGTGGTTCTCGACATGGCGATCAGGCAATGCAGCCGATCGAGGAGAATCGCCTGGTTTGGCAGACCTGTCAGATTATCGGATACGGCGTCCTGCAGGAGCCGTTGCGTGCTGACTTTCTGGTCCGTCTGGTCTGTCAGCGTGCCGACACAACGGATTACCTCACCATCGGTGCTGAGCACCGGTCGGGCACGGATCAGCATCCAGTGATAATGGCCGTCATTGGCGCGGATGCGGAACTCCAGCTTCATGCGACCGCGGCGCCACTCCAGAAACAGGTCCAGTGTCGAGCGGAAGCGGTCCCTGTCTCCGGGATGCAAATATTGCAGCCATGTCCGGGCCGGGCCGTTGAGCGCGCCGGCTGCCAAACCAAGCTTTGGCGCGAAGTCAGGCTCCGTGACAATCCGGTCACGGCCGACATCCCAGTCCCATACGGTGGCCTCGGTTCCCAGGAACGCCAGGGCCTGGCGTTCGAGATCGGAAAACAGCCCGGGCTGATAGGCACCTCCTGCAAAGGAATGCTGGATGACCGTGAAGCCGAGCAAAAGCACAATAAGAACGAGTCCGCCAACAAGCGCGGGTTCCACAATGTCATTGTCGACCCGTCCCGAAACGGTCATCCAGGCGGCAAACAGCCATGCGAGGATCAGCGCCCAGGCCGGCATCAGCAGGATCGCGCGGTCGTAGCGGCGGAAGCTCAGATAGACAATCAGGACGACGCCGGCCAGAACCGTTGCCGCGAAAGACAGGCGGGATATGCCGGCGGCGGCCGATGGCTCGAACAGTGCCAAGCCGAAAAGCGTCATAAGCAGAACGCCCCAGGCGGCTGCGGCATAGCCGAGTTGGGTGTGCCAGCGCGCAAGATTAAGGTAGGTGAACAAAAAGACCACGAGGCTGAACGCGACGGCAACATCTGCACTGGCACGCCATATCCTGAGGTCGCCCGGCGACAGTGGAATGAGCTGGTTTAGAAAGCTGAAGTCGATCGCGACGTATAGCAGCACAGACCAGGCTAACATCGCGGTTGCCGGAAGCACGGATGTGCCCTTCACCACAAAAAGAATGCTCAGGAATACGGCGAGCAGACCGGCAATGCCAAGGACGACGCCATGATAGAGCGTGAAGGCATTCTCGGTGTCCTTGTAGGCTTCAGGTTGCCAGAGATAGATCTGCGGCAGTTCGGCCGAATTGAGCTCTGCGACGAATGTGATGACGGCGCCAGGGTTGAGCGTGATCGAAAACACGTCGGCGTCATCATTTTTTGCCTTTGTAAGCGCAAAGCCTTCGGAGGGGGTTATCGCCTCAATGCGTGAGGAGTCGAGATCAGGCCAGAACATGCCCGAGCCGGGCAGGCGAAAATGCGGCGCCACAATCATCCGCTCAAGCTGCTCGTCGGAAATGTTGGCAAGCGAGAAGACTGCCCAGTCGCCCGGATGTTCTTCACTGCTGGAGCGCACTTCGATCCTGCGACGGATGCCATTGGAATCCGGAACTGTCGAGATCTGCAGCAC
The DNA here is from genome assembly GCF_055808365.1 of Martelella sp. K41-7. Lineage (NCBI taxonomy): Bacteria > Pseudomonadati > Pseudomonadota > Alphaproteobacteria > Hyphomicrobiales > Aurantimonadaceae > Martelella > Martelella sp. K41-7. The sequence continues at coordinate 2,207,129 of NZ_CM147867.1, read as the reverse complement.
GCTGCCTTCATTGGGGTATAGCTCGACGTGATTCGTCAGATCGATTGCAACATCGCCACGCGAAACCTCGACCGGTTCAAGCGCCAGAGCCTGAACTGCCGTGCAAAGGAAAAATACTGCAAGCGCAAACCAGGCGAAAGCGTTTTCGGGGAACCGTCGGTACTCGGGGGACAATCGCATCTGTGGTCTTCAATTCCCTTTGGCGCCATGATCATCGTTCAGCAGGGCATAGAGGTGGTGATCGTGCCACTGGCCGTTGATGAGAAGATACTTCCGCAAATGCCCTTCCTTGCTGAAACCGGCCTTTTGCAGAAGAGAAGCGCTACGCTGGTTTGACGGGATACAGGCGGCCTCAATGCGGTGCAACCTCAACTCTTGAAAGATATATGGAATTACGATTCGAAGTGCGGCGAACATGTGGCCTTTGCCAGCAAAGGGTTCTCCCATCCAGTATCCAAGCATGCACGCCCGTGCGACGCCATAGCGAATCATGCCGATCGTGATGCCGCCGACAAGGGTGTTGCTCTTCTTCAGAAAGATGAACAGCTGGATGCTGCTGCCATTGTCGAACTCGTGGTTGATTCGGGCGATGCGTTGGCGAAATGCGCGCTCGGTCAGGTCGTCAGTGTTCCAGGTCGGCTCCCAGGGCTGCAGGAAGGTGCGGCTTCTGATCCGCAACTGCCGCCAACCGTGGAAATCCGATGCGCGCGGCAGGCGCAGCAGATAATCCCCTGACCGGAGTGCGAACGTGCGTCGCCTGAGTGTTTTAGGCGTGGGCAGAAAGGCGAACAACTGACAGTCCCCGCTCTACTGAGCCCTCAAACTCGGGAATGTGATCCAAACCGCGCTTGTGTTTCAGCATCACAATATCAAAGGCTCGCCTTCGCTGCCTTGTTCTCTACGAATGACAGACTTTCAACGATATCATCCAGAGGTGCGAGCTGCTCAATGGGGCCGACGGCAGACAGGGTTGGCGTGGCATCATAGAAGGCGCGGCCTGCAAGGTCTGTCAGCCTGCGTGGGGTGATGTTTTCGATCCGCATCATCATTTCCTCGTTGGGAATCGGACGTCCCCAGAGCATGACCTGACGCGCGATCTGTCCGGCGCGTGCGGAGGCGCTCTCCTGTCCCATGAGAAGCTGCGCACGGATCTGGGCACGGGCGCGCTCAATCTCGGTGGGATCGACGTTTTCGGCGGCACGGCGCAGTTCATTGATGATCACCGGCACCAACTCGGGCAGCTGGTCGCCGCCGGTCGCTGCATGAACGGCGAACACACCCGAGTCTGAAAAGCCCCAATGGAAAGCGTATACAGAGTAGCACAACCCGCGGATCTCGCGGACTTCCTGAAACAGCCTGGACGACATCCCTCCGCCCAGGATGTTGGCGAGAATCTGCGAGCAGTAGAAATCCTGAGCGTGATATGCCGGACCCTCGAAGCCGAGGATGACCTGAGCATCGGAGAGCGTCCGCATTTCCCGGGCCTCGCCACCAGTATAACTCGCGGCCTCCACGAGTGGCGGCGTTGCCGGCTTTTGCGGCAGTGAAGCGAACCGGTCGGCTACGAGACGCGCGAAGGTATCATGATCGACGGCCCCGGTCGCGACGATGTAAATCCGGTCGGTCGTGTAGTTGCGGGCGAGGTAGCCGCGGATATCGTCGGGCGTGAAGCCCATCACAGTTTCCGCTGTGCCGAGGATCGGCCGGCCAATCATCTGGTCGTGATAGGCAGCGCCTGCGAAATTGTCGAAAACCACGTCATCAGGGATGTCGCTGGCCGCGCCGATCTCCTGCAGGATGACGTTTTTCTCGCGTGCGAGTTCCTCTTCATCGAAGGCAGAACTTGTGAGGATATCGGCCAGAATATCAACGGCAAGCGGCAGATGATCCTTCAGAACTCGCGCGTAATAAGAGGTCGTTTCGGTCGAGGTGGCGGCATTGACCTCTCCGCCGACATTTTCGATCTCTTCCGCGATCTGACGCGCTGTCCGACGCTTGGTTCCCTTGAAGGCCATGTGTTCCAGAAGGTGTGCAATGCCATGCTCGTTCTGGAACTCATTGCGTGATCCCGACTTGATCCAGGTCCCGATCGCCACGCTCTCGATATGAGGCATGTTCTGGGTAACGACGGTCAGCCCGGAGGGAAGCCGGGTGTACTCTACTGTCATGCGATCCTGCTTCCTATCGTTGGCTTCCAGCGCTCAATCCGTTGCGAATAAATGCTTCCACCTTGTCGAGTTCAGGTGGAAGGACATTGAAACGCTCCTCCTTGTCCATCAGGTCAGCAAGCCATGGCGGAAGCGCCGGGTCAATACCGCTCGCTGATTTTACGGCGGCCGGGAATTTTGCCGGATGCGCCGTGGACAGGACGACCATCGGATTAGTCGACTGATGGGCGCGTGCCACCGACATCGCGACGGCAGTATGCGGGTCGATCAGCGCACCGGTTTCGGCAAGCGTATGCGCGATTTCTGCGGCGACGTCCTGCTGGTCGGTGCGACCGGCCGCAAACACGCATTGAATGCGTTTCAGCGTCGCCTCTTCGATATCGAAGGCTCCGGATTGTTTGAGCCCGGCCATGGCCCGGCGAATATAACCGGCATCGCGCCCGCTCGCCTCGAACAGAAGGCGTTCAAAATTTGAGGATATCTGAATGTCCATCGAGGGCGATGTCGTCGCCTCGACTCCGCGCATTTCGTAGCGACCGGTCTCAAGTGTGCGCGCGAGAATGTCGTTCTCATTGGTTGCGATGACCAACCGGCCGATTGGCAGGCCGATCTGCCGTGCCACATAACCGGCGAAGATATCGCCGAAATTGCCGGTTGGAACCGTGAAGTCGATCTCGCGGTCCGGGGCGCCGAGGGAAACGGCAGCGGTGAAATAGTAGACCACCTGGGCCATGATGCGTGCCCAGTTGATGGAATTGACACCGGAAAGCCTGACCTCGTCGCGAAAGCGCGCGTCGGCGAACATCGCCTTGACGAGGTTCTGGCAGTCGTCGAAATGCCCTTCGATGGCGATTGCGTGGACATTGGGTGCGCCGAGGGTCGTCATCTGCCGCTGCTGGACGGGCGATACCTTGCCGTGCGGGAACAGGATGAAAATGTCGGTGCGCGTGCTTGCCGCAAAGGCGTCGATCGCTGCTCCGCCGGTGTCACCCGATGTCGCGCCGACGATGGTGGCGCGCGTGCCGCGGGTCTTCAGCGCGTAATCCATCAACCGCGCCAGAAGCTGCATGGCGACATCCTTGAAGGCGAGTGTCGAGCCATGAAAAAGTTCAAGCGTGAAGCGGTTTGCGCCGCTCTGCACCAGCGGCGTTACAGCTTCGTGCCGGAACGTGGCATAGGCCTCGTCGATCATGACCTTCAGGCGATCGTCGGGGATTTCGCCGCCGATGAAAGGCTTGAGGATGGTAAAAGCGATCTGCTGATAGGACTTGCCGCGCAATGCCCGGATATCGTCTGCGGACATCCTCGGCCACTCGCGCGGAAGGTAGAGGCCGCCATCCGTTGCGAGGCCCGCGAGAAGTGCGTCGGAGAAACCGAGGGTCGGAGCATCGCCCCGCGTCGAAATATAGTCCACGCAAAGCCCCTTTGTGCTTGCCAGGTTCCGTAAAATGTCTAGCTTGTGGCACGCTTTGGCCTTTCCGGTTGTCGGAAAGGCTTCGGGTGTTGCTCGTGCCTGCGGGTCATGCCAGACAATCGAATTCTTGCGTTCGCGCTGATATAGAACAAAGCTGCGGGGCTTGAAAAGCCCTGGAGAGAGGAAAGGAATACTTGCCGTGTCATTTAGCACAACCTGCCGCCTGGCCGCTGTTCTGGCTTTTGCCGGGCTTGCGGCCTGTACTACGGGTTCGCCGGAGGCACCTGTCGTACCGGCCCAGCCGGTAACCCCGGGTGTCAATCTGACGGCGCTGTCGCGCATCTGCCCGCAGGTGCTGCTGGACGACGACCAGACTTACAAGCGGATTTATTCGCCGGCCGGTTCGGATTCGGCTGAAAATCTCGCCTATCAGGTCTCGCTGTCCGACTATTCACGCAGTTGCACCGTATCGGCAACCAGCGAACAGCTGTTGCTGCAGGTTGTCGTTGCCGGTCGCCTCGTCGGTGGCCCGAAGGCCCGGCCGGGTGTTTACAAGGTTCCTGTGCGCGTGGAGATCGTGGACGGCGATGTCGCCCTTTATGACCAGGTGACCATCAAGGAAGTCGAGCTGCCCGCAGACGGGGTCTCGACCCAGTTTCTGTTCCGCGCCGATGGGCTGCCCGTTCCGGCCACAGCCGGTTCAAACACGCGCGTCAGGGTCGGTATCGACAGGTGATTGCTGAGGCCGGCCGCTGCCGGCCCTTCCATCTGTGGCCCGCCTATACGGAGTCTGACCACTCCAGAAGGGCCGTTGCGACCGCCGGAAGGTCCTCCATCCGGTGGATGACCGTTTCGGCGCCGGCCTCGGTCAATTGATCGGCATGGGTCGGGGTCGAATGTGATGCGCCGGTAAAGCCTACAACCCGCATGCCGGCCGCCGTGGCACCGGTGACGCCGTGGACCGAATCCTCGATAACCAGAGTGTTTTCCGGCCGGGCCCCCATCTTTTCGGCACCATGGAGAAACACGTCAGGTTTCGGTTTGGCCCGATCGGGTCCGAGGCTTTCGGCGGAGAATATTTTCGGTTCGAAAACGTCGATGAGGCCGACCTTGGTCAGCATCATTTTGATACGTTCTTCCGTGGAGTTGGAGCAGATACAGCGCGGTTCGGAAAGCTGGGCTACGGCTTCCCGCACGCCGGCAATCGGCTGCAGTTCGCGCTTCAGGCGGCTCTCCAGAATCGTATGGTGCTGCTCGATCAGGGTCGACTGAAGAGGGATTTCGGCTTCGTTTTCGACGGCAAGCAGGATGTCGCGCCATGTCATGCCGGAAAACCGCTCGCCGATTTCGCCGGCGGTGATGGGATAACCCGCCTCGGTCAGAAGTTTCGATTCCACCTGCGCGGCAAGAATTTCCGAATCGACCAGAACGCCGTCGCAGTCGAAAATGATGAGGTCAAAGCGGCTCATGTCTAGATCCTGTTGGTCATTTAAATCTCGGGATGCGGCACAATAGCACGCTGCAGATAGTATGGATCCGCGCCCAGATCAATTTCATGAATGATCGCCGCGCGCCCGTCTGGCCAGAAAACCTTCGACGAGGGTTTGCAGCGAAGCGCTGAAAAGCGGCATGCCGCCCGTGCGCCATCCAAGCGCGTTGAGCCGGCCAGTCGCCATCGCATTGACCGTGTCATGGTCGGCGCGCGCCGGAAGTGCATGGGGCGAGACAAGTGCGGCCTTCAGCGGCGCAAGAATGGTGTGGTTGTCGACTACAATATCCGTCACGTGAAGCGCCTTGCCGGAAACCTTGGGGATCGGCGCGCGGATAACGGCCAGTACCGCTCCAGCAAGGTCGCGCCCGTTGAGTTCGCTGCCTGCTCTCGGTTCGATCGTCTCGCCCGCGACATAGCGGTTAAACAGGGTCTCCCACTTATTGGGGTAGAGGTCCCCGTAAATTCCCGTGGCGCGCAGGCTGACGGTCACGAAACCGGGTTCAGCCAAGGCGGCAAGTGCCATTTCGGTTTCGAGCTTGGCTTTGCCGTAAAGGCTTGCCGGGTTGGGTTCCAGGGCCTCCGGCAGGGGCGTTCCGGAAGGATAGCCGTCAAACACCGCACGGCTTGACAGGAAGACGCAGTGTTTGACACCGGCTTTCCGGGCGGCCTCAAATAGAGCAATGCTGCCATCAACATTCCGTTTCAGAAAACCGTCCGGGTCGTCACCCTCGCCGCCGCGATACCGACCGGGCAGGTGGGAAAAGGCCGCATGGAGGAAGACATTGATACCGGCGAACAGGTCACTTGAAACCTGTTCGGTCGCCAGATCGAGCGGTTTGTAGCCGACCGCAGGCGGAAACATCCCGTCTGGCGGCGGATTGCGACCGGCGACCGTGACCCTGTGGCCCGCCGCAAGACACTCCTCCACGATATAGCGGCCGGCGAGACCCGTGCCGCCGCTGACGAGAACATGTTTCATGCCGGTTTTTTCGGGTTCTCGAGCGTTGTGATATCCGGGATCTGGTCGCCGTCGAAATAGGCCCACCAGAGATCGATCAGCGGTTTCAGCGCCTCCGCCTTGGGATGTTCGTCTTCCCACGGCTTTTCATACTGGTAATGCAGAATGCCGATATCGGACCAGTTCCACAGTTCCGGCAGATTGAACCAGACATATTGCAGCATGTTCATGAACACAGGAAGGCCGTGCCAGTCGGGAAAGAAATCCTGCAGAAAGGTCTGGTCGGTCCGCCGCCAGAAGGCCTCCGGGGCATCAAGTGTCTCCAGCATGGCATCGAAGGTGGCCATGTCAGGGCGGGCGACGAATACGCCGGAATTCAGCCGGTGAAAGTCGGCGAGGCTCTCGTACACATTGGGAGCTGCGGAAAATTCCGGATAAAAGAACAGCTTGTCGATATTCTTCAGCACGATCGCGTCGGCATCGATGAATACGGCCGCGTGGTATTCCACAAGCTGCCAGAGCCGCAGTTTGCAGAAATTGTCGAGTGGGGTGTGGAAGTCCGGCTTGCGGCCCTTGGTGAAGGGCGCATTGTCGTGGACTTCGCGCCGGGCATGGCGAGCGTTGAAGGCATCTGAAAGCGGCAGATGATCGACCCCGATCATACGACAGCCGATATCCTCAAGCTGTTTCAGGCTTTCTTCAGGCGTGCCGCCGGTATGAAGCACGACGACGTCTGCCGGCGTGCCGCTCAGGAAGATCGAACGCGCAAGCGCAAGCGCGCCCATGGCGTAATCGGCATTGGTGACCAGTGTGACGAAGGCAAACGGAGCCTTGGCGTCCGCGCTGCGGCGGACGCCTTCATGTGAGGGGTCTGGCATCAATTACGAAACCGACTTCAGCGAGTTGCCTTCGGGATCGCGATTGATCTTCGTGGCAATGTCCTTGGTCCAGGCGGAAACGGCCGGCACGCGTTTGCGATCAACGCGATAGGCGTATTTCTTGCCGATATCGACGATCTCTCCCAGAAGGCCTTCCTTCAGTGTCGTCGGGTTGAGGCCGAGCGACAGGAACTTGTCGTTCTTGACGATCAGGTCGTTTTCCGGCGCTTCCTTGCGCGGATTGGGCAGCCAGGCGATCTCGGTGCCGGTCATGTCCGAGATCATCTTGGCCAGATCGCGGACCCTGTGGGTTTCGGTCATCTGGTTGAAAATTTCCACACGGGCGTTCTTCTCCGGCGGGTTGTTGAGCGCAAGCTCGATGCAGCGCACCGAATCCTGAATGTGGATGAAGGCGCGGGTCTGGCCGCCGACACCGTGGACGGTCAGCGGATAGCCGATCGCCGCCTGAATCAGGAAACGGTTCAGCACCGTGCCGTAATCGCCGTCATAGTCGAAGCGGTTGATCAGCTGTTCGTGGCGCTTGGTCTGCTCGGTGTGGGTGCCCCAGACAATGCCCTGATGCAGGTCGGTGATCCGAAGGCCGTCATTCTTGGCATAGAAGGCGAACAGCAGCTGATCCAGACACTTGGTCATGTGGTAGATCGAACCGGGGTTCGAAGGATAGAGGATTTCCTGGCTGACCTTCTCGCCCGTGGTCGCTTCGATATCGACCGGCAGGTAACCTTCCGGGATTGCCGCACCCACGGTAGAGTAACCGTAGACGCCCATCGTGCCGAGATGGATGACGTGGGCGTCAAGGCCGATCTCGACCAGCGCGTTCAGCAGGTTGTGCGTCGCGCTCACATTGTTGTCGACCGTGTAGTTCTTGTGGCGGTCGGATTTCATCGAGTAGGGAGCCGCGCGCTGTTCGGCGAAATGAATGATGGCGTCCGGTTTTTCATCGGCCAGCCACTGTTTCAGGATTTCGTAGTCCTTGGCGAGGTCGATGAGATGGAAGTGGATCCGGCGACCGGTTTCCGCGTGCCAGATGCGTGTGCGCTCCTGAATGGAGTCCATCGGGGTTAGCGACTGAACACCGAGCTCGGTGTCGATCCAGCGCCGCGACAGGTTGTCGACGATATGGATTTCGTGTCCGGCATCTGACAGATGCAGCGACGTTGGCCATCCGATGAACCCGTCTCCGCCCATAACCGCAATTTTCATGGAGCCACTCCGATCCGTTTTATCATGCAGTGAAATTCGGTGCTAACCGATAGCAGTATGACATAAATGCAATGTTTTTTTACGCAATCTCTGCGAATGCCGCCCAGAGATCTTTCCAGTCTTGCTTTCGTCATTGCGAAGCCATCTTGCACTGGACTAGGACAAGACGCAAAACGACGAGACGAGGTTTGAGATGACAGACAAAAGTGGCGGAAATGTACCGGATTTGAGCGGCAGGCTTGAAGGCGGTGAACATTGTCTGCACCAGCGGGTCTATTATGAGGATACCGATTTTTCAGGCATCGTCTATCACGCACGCTACCTGCATTTTCTTGAGCGCGGACGGACAGACTATCTGCGCTGCCACGGTGTCGAGCAGCACACGCTGCATACGATTGATGAGGAGGGGCTCGCCTTCGCGGTTCACCACATGGATCTGAAATTTGTCCGTTCGGCGCATATGGATGACATCCTCGAAATCCGGACTCGGACGATAAAAGCGACCGGTGCGCGTATGGTGTTGGAACAGTCGATTGCCGCTGGTGGCGTGCTTTTGACCACAGCGACCGTCACCGTGGTTGTGATCAACAGGCATGGCCGCGCCCGGCGCATGCCGGATGACTTGGCCCGGACATTGCTTGAGGCAAAGGGCGCGTAGGCCTGCTGGTCTGCCGCCGGGCTTGATAAAACATGAGTATTATGTGAAGGAATTTGGCCACCGCGCTGCGGGGTGTGTGATTGTGGCTTGCTGCCATGGTTTTCAGGGGCTTTCGGTCCGCCGGTAACCGGGTGTTAACCATAATCATGTTTGATGTGATATGCGGGATTTCAGGCCGGTTTGCCTAGGTTTCACCACGTTTCTATACGAGATGGAGCTAATATGCGTGCTTCTGCCAATCTCCTCGTCATCTGAATTCTGTCTCGCAGGCGGCTCTAACTGTACCCGCCCGGTCAACCGGGCCCATATATTCAAGGACTTACGTCACATGGAACAGCTTGGGTTGGAAGCAGCACACGCCGATGTCGGCCTGCTGGCGCTTTTCTTGCAGGCCGGCATGATCGTCAAACTGGTCATGATTGGTCTGATCGCCGCCTCGGTCTGGACGTGGGCGATTGTGATCGAGAAGATCATCGCCTACAACAAGGAACGCCGCGCCTATAACCAGTTCGAGGATGCCTTCTGGTCGGGCACCTCGCTGGAGAAACTCTATTCGAATCTTTCGGATCGCAAGACCTCCGGCATGTCCGCGGTTTTTGTCGCCGCCATGCGCGAGTGGAAAAAATCATTCGAGCGCGGCGCGCGCGCGCCGGTCGGTCTGCAGATGCGCGTTGAAAAGGCGATGGATGTCGCCATTCAGCGCGAATCTGAGAAGCTTGAAGCCCGCCTCGGCTTTCTGGCCAGCACCGGTTCGGCCGCGCCCTTTATCGGCCTGTTCGGCACGGTGGTCGGCATCATGACCTCGTTCCAGGCGATTGCCGGTTCGAAATCGACCAACCTTGCTGTTGTCGCTCCCGGCATCGCCGAAGCGCTGCTGGCAACCGCCATCGGCCTGGTGGCGGCCATTCCCGCCGTTGTTGCCTACAACAAGTTCGCCGCCGACAGCGGCAAGCTTGTCGGTCGCATGGAAGGTTTTGCCGACGAGTTTGCCGCGATCCTGTCGCGTCAGATCGACGAGAAGCTCCAGTCGCGCCCGGCTGCGGAATAAGCGGAAGGGAGATTGCGATATGGGAATGTCCACGGGAACAGGGGCAGCAGGCGGCAGTCGCCGCGGACGCAGGCGTGCCCGCCGCGGCCCCGTCAGCGAAATCAATGTGACGCCGCTTGTCGATGTCATGCTGGTGCTGTTGATCATCTTCATGGTTGCCGCACCCATGATGACCGTCGGTGTTCCGATCGACCTGCCGGAGACCCAGGCGCAGGCGATGAATTCCGATACACAGCCGATTACCGTTTCGGTGAACCCCGAAGGCCAGATATTCCTGCAGGAAACGGAGATCGGGATTGACGAGATCGTACCGAAGCTCGAGGCGATTGCCACTACGGGCTACAGCGAACGCATCTATGTGCGCGGCGATGCCAACGCCGATTACGGCACGGTAATGCGGGTGATGGCGCGGATTTCAGCAGCGGGTTTCAAGAATATCGGGCTGGTCACCCTGCAGGAACAGGATAGCTGATCTTTCGCCATGACGCGCAGCATCGCCATTTCTTTTGTTCTGCACTGTCTGGTCATCGGCTGGGCAGTGTTTCTGCTTGGCTCGCCGCCTTCGATGGAAGTGGCTGATGTCGATGCCCTGCCGGTGACGCTGATCCCGATTGAGGATATCACGCAGGTGCAGCAGGGCGATGAGGATGCCGAACTTGCCGAAATCGCCGCGCCGTTGCCGACGCGGCGGCAAGATCGGGTGGACGATGCGCAAAATATCGGTGAAAACGAGATTGATCTGAACACCGCGCCTGATGCGGCTCCAGACGAGATCGAGCAGGAGCAGGCTGTGCTGCCCACGCCCTCGGCTGATGAGACCCCGCCCCAGCCGCAGGAAGATGCCGCCGAAGCACCGCCGCCCATGCCAGCGCCGGCCGAACGGCCGGAGCCCGCACCCGAACCCACACCGGCCCCTGAGCCGACGCCCGAGCCTGAAGCGGTCGAAACGCCCGAGCCCGCCCCGGTGCCGGAACCGGAGGAAGCCCTTCCGCCCGAGCCCGCACCCGAAGCGCCTGCGGAACCCGAACTCGCGTTTCCGGAGCAGGCACCACTGCCGACCCGTAGGCCGCAGCAGCCGGCATTGCGTGAGACCCGCACGGCGCAAGCACCGCGCACCGACAGCCAGACAACGGCCTCGACAGAGCAGGACGACTTCAATGTCGATGACATTGCGGCACTTTTGAACCGGACCGAAGCAACCGGGGGCGGCGCACAGCGTAGCGAAACGCCGGCGGCGCTTGGTACCCAGCGTTCGTCGCCAGGCGCGCAGCTCTCGCAGAGCGAGCTTGACGCACTGCGCGGGCAGATCCAGCGCAACTGGTCGATCCTCGCCGGGCTTGACGGTGCGGAGGGTGTTCGCATACGCATACAGATGAAGCTTGATCCATCCGGTGCGATTGTCGGTACGCCCGAGGTGACGGCAACCGGTGGAAGTGAGAGCGCACGGCGTATTCTGGCCGGAGGCGCACGCCGTGCCGTGCTGAAATCTTCCCCTTTCGTCCAACTTCCGCCCGAAAAATATGACGCCTGGAGCGAAGTTATCGTGAACTTTGATCCGAGCCAGATGCTCTGAAGACTAACCGGAGGACTGCGGAGCGCTCCGCATCAGACCGTCGCAATCAACGCTGAAAGGCCTGACCTGTCATGCTCAAACGCTGTCTTGTATTTCTCTCTGTCGCCTGGGCCGGCCTCGGCCTTATCTTCGTGGCACCGGCCAATGCGCTGGTTGAGATCGATATTTCGCGCGGCAATGTTCAACCGCTGCCGATCGCGATTACGGATTTCATATCGGATGACGGTCTGGGTGCGGATATTTCGGGGGTGATTGCCGCTGACCTTCAGCGTTCCGGCCTGTTCAAGGCGGTGGATCGCTCCGCTTTCATTCAGCAGATCAACGACCCGGACCAGACCCCGCGGTTTCAGGACTGGCAGTTGATCAACGCCGAGGCTCTGGTCGTCGGCCGTGTCACCCGCGAGGCGGATGGCCGGCTGCGCTCCGAGTTCCGGCTCTGGGATACCTATGCCGGCCAGCAGATCATTGGTCAGCAATTCTACACCCAGCCTGACAACTGGCGCCGTGTCGCCCATATCATTGCTGACTCTATCTATCAGGCACTGACGGGCGAACAGGGCTATTTCGACAGCCGCATCGTCTTCGTATCGGAAAGCGGACCGAAGACCGACCGCAAGCGCCAGCTCGCGATCATGGACCAGGATGGCTACAATGTCCGGATGCTGACCAACGGTGATTATATGGTGCTGACGCCACGCTTCTCGCCGAACCGGCAGGAAGTCACCTACATGTCCTATGAAAACGATCAGCCGCGCGTCTATCTTCTGCAATTGGAGACCGGTCAGCGCGAAGTTGTCGGCAATTTCCCGGGCATGACCTTTGCGCCGCGGTTTTCACCCGATGGTCAGCGCATCGTCATGAGCCTGCAGCAGGATGGCAATGCCAATATTTACACAATGGACCTCAGAACCCGCGCGACAACACGGCTGACCAGCACCAATGCAATCGACACATCGCCGTCCTATTCGCCGGACGGTAACCGGATTGTGTTCGAAAGCGATCGCGGCGGACGCCAGCAGCTTTATGTCATGAATGCGGACGGCTCGAACCAGCAGCGAATCTCGTTTGGCGATGGCAGCTATTCGACACCGGTATGGTCTCCGCGTGGTGATCTGATCGCTTTCACCAAGCAATCCGGGGGTAAATTCTCGATCGGGGTGATGAAACCGGACGGTAGCGGCGAGCGAGATCCTGACCACGGGCTTCCACAATGAAGGGCCAACATGGGCGCCGAACGGCCGTGTTTTGATGTTCTTCCGCCAGAATGCCGGTGAGGGAGGCCCGCACCTTTATTCCATCGACCTGACGGGTTATAACGAGCAACGCGTTTCGACACCCGATTTCGCGTCGGACCCGGCCTGGTCGCCGCTTCTTGAATAGCGGCGCGGGTGGATTTAGTACCCGCTTCATCGTTCGTTAACGACCTTTGTTCAGGGGGTATTAACGGCGATTTGGTAGGTGATTGGGAAAGGTCGATCGGCCCGCTTTCAGCGGTGCGCAGCCGGTCGGACTGCAATTTGTATTAGCGTATTCGATCCGATTTCCCTGTGTCGGGCATTTTATTGGAACGCTTGAAGGAGAGCGGTAATGAGCCGAGCTATGCTTGGAATTGAAGGCCTTTCCAGAAAGAAGGCGATGAGATCCGCTGCTGTGGCGCTGTGCGCGGTCCTGGCGCTGGGCCTTGCAGGCTGCGCATCCAAGCAGGATAACCTGCCGGGCAGCGGCCAGGGCATGGCGGGTGCCAATGCAGGCGTCGCTTCTGCGGGCAGCGTGCAGGATTTCGATCTCAATGTCGGCGATACGGTCTATTTCGAGACGGATTCTGCCGCGATCACCCCGATTGCTGCCCAGACGCTCGACAAGCAGGCCCAGTGGCTGCAGCGCTACACCAACTATTCGATCCGCATTGACGGCCATGCCGACGAGCGCGGCACGCGCGAATATAACCTTGCGCTCGGTGCACGCCGCGCCACGGCAACCAAAAACTATCTCGTGTCACGGGGCATTCCGGCAAACCGGCTCTCGACCATTTCCTATGGCAAGGAACGGCCTGTCGCCGTCTGCGACAACATTTCCTGCTGGTCTCAGAACCGCCGCACTGTCACGGTGCTGCGTGGCGCCGGAAGCTGATCCGGCTATATCGATCGAGAAAAAACCGGCTTCGTGCCGGTTTTTTTGTGCCTGCAGTGCAACAAACTGCGTTTTGATCTAAATATGGCCTGAAACAGCGTGTCCGAGGAGAGACAAGTCTGTTTTATAGGGTTCAGGGACAGTTTTTTTGGGAAAAGGATTATGAAAAAAGCATTTCTATGTCTGCTGGCGGGCTCTGCCTTTTTGGGCTTGCAGACAAATGCGGGTGCGGCCGGCTTTTCGGTTTTCCCGGCAAAGAGTGGAGTTTCGCCGCAAACCGTGCAGGTGCAGGCAAGCGATCCTGCCATGCGAGATCATGCAGCTTGAGGAGCAGATCAGGAGTCTCAACGGCCAGGTTGAGGATTTGAGCTTCCAGATGCTGCAGATGGAAGAGCGAATTCGCAAATTGCAGGAGGATATGGAATTCCGCCTGCAGGATCTCGAAAGCGGCATGTCGGCACCTTCTGCGCCTGCGTCTTCTGACAACGGGCTCGACAATGAGGCTGCATCGATCGACAACCCGCCGCCGATGCCAGACAGCGCAATGAACGATGCGACAATGCCCGGCGACCTGCCCGGGGCCGCCGGGAGCGGCAGCAATGATGCCGCCTTTTACAATGTAGCCTACAATCTCATTCTCTCGGGTGATTATCAGCAGGCCGAAGATGCGTTCGGCGAGTTTGTGCTGAGCTATCCCAACAGCCCGCTGATTCCCGATGCGAGCTTCTGGCTCGGCGAATCGATGCTGGCCCAGCAAAAATACAATGAAGCAGCGAAGACCTTCCTGAATGCCTACAAGGCTTACGGCACATCCGACAAGGCGCCGGAAATGCTGCTGAAGCTTGGTCAGTCTCTGGCTGGCATGGGCAATAGCGATGCTGCCTGCGCCACCTTCTCTGAAGTTCCGGTGCGCTATCCCGATGCCGCACAGGCTGTTCTGACAAAGGCAAGCGCGGAACTTTCGGCCAACGGATGCTGACGCAGGCGCATGTGCCTTTTGCCGATGCTTTGCCCGCCAGCACCCCTCTTCGTGCGGCACATGAATTTCTCCTTACCTTGAAAAAGGGCTGTCATGTTCTCGTTGCCGTCTCCGGTGGCGGTGATTCGATCGGTCTTCTTGCTGCGCTCGATGTGGCGAGATTGGTCTCGGGCAGAAGCGATGTCCGGCTGTCGGCTGTGACCGTCAATCACGGGCTTCGTGCCGAAGCGGCCGACGAAGCAGCATGGGTTTCAGGCGGGTGCGCCCTGCGCGGAATTGCCCATGAAACGGTGCTTTGGGATGCGCCCAAGCCGCTTTCGGGACTGATGGCTGCAGCGCGCCATGCCCGCTATCGGCTGTTATGCGGTGAAGCAGAGCGCTGCGGGGCTGATGTTATCGCCGTGGCCCACACGCTGGACGACCAGGCCGAGACCTTTGCCATGCGGCGCGCACGCAGCGCGTCGGCGCTGGCAACGGGAATGGCGGAGAAGACCCTGATCGAAGGCCGTATGTGGGTCGTGCGGCCTTTTCTGCAGGTCGGCCGCGGCGCGATCCGCCGCTTTCTTCAGGCGCACGGGCTGTCATGGATTGATGACCCCAGCAATGACGACACACATTTTGAACGTGTGCGCACACGCCAGGCCATTGGCGCAGCTGTTGAAAAACTGGCTGTCCAGGCCGGGACTGCCGCACGGGAGCGCGCAGCGGTTTCCCGCAAGGCGGCAGACCTTTTTAGCGCCGCGGCCACGATCCATGTCGGCGGCGTTGCCCGGCTTGATGGTAAACGGCTTCTCGAAGATCCGGCTCCGGCGCGCTATCTGCTCAATCTTCTGATCCCCGCGATTGGCGGCCTGGCCTATGGTCCGGGCCGCTCTGTACTTGAGCGCGTTATGGTGGTCTGTGCGGCCCCGCATGGAACCCGCATGACAGCCGGGCGCTGCCTTTTTGAAAATAACCGCGGACAAGTTTTTGTGCTGCGCGAAGGTCGCGAATTGCCGCACATCGAGATAGGGCCGGGGGCGTGGGCGGTCTGGGACGGGCGCTTTCGTATCGAAAACCAAACGCAGGCTGAGCTTCATGTCGCTCCGGCGGGTCTCGAAATTGGAAGTGAAGGCGATTATGCGAACGTGCCACCGCGTCTGGCACGACTGGCGACCGCCACTCGTCCAGCGATGATGCCTGATGCCGCGGCGCAAGGCACTCTTTCAGAGGTCTATCTGGCACCTTTCGACCGGTTTCTGTCCGGCTTCGACCTGGAACCCGCCAGCACCATGGCGGTTGCTTTCGGTCATACCGCCTATCGCTCACCGGCCGAGGCCTATTTGCGTTGAGAAAGTGAATCTTGGAACCTGCTTGTCTTGGCAAGACATGGTGCGGACCCTATGTTAGGCGTAATTCAGTGGCATCCTATGTGCCGGAAATTTGATTTCGGGGAGTTTAATGAACCCAAACCTACGCAATATTGCGCTGTGGGCCATAATCGCGCTGCTGCTGGTCGCGCTTTTCAGCATGTTCCAGTCGACGCCCTCGCAGAATGCTGCGAACCAGGTGCCTTACTCGCAATTCGTGAATGATGTCGATTCCGGCCGGGTCAAGGAAGTGACCATTACCGGGAACAACATCACTGGCAGCTATTCCGGTGGCGCCAGCACGACCTTCCACACCTATGCGCCGGTCATTGATGACTCCTTGCTGAACAAGCTTGAGACAAACAAAGTCGACGTCACCGCCAAACCGGTGAATGACGGCTCCGGCGGTATCCTGAGCTATGTTGGCACGCTTCTGCCCATGCTGCTGATCCTCGGTGTCTGGCTGTTCTTCATGCGCCAGATGCAAGGTGGCTCTCGCGGTGCGATGGGGTTCGGCAAGTCCAAGGCAAAGCTTCTCACGGAAGCCCATGGACGGGTGACCTTTGACGATGTCGCCGGTGTTGATGAAGCCAAGCAGGACCTTGAGGAAATCGTTGAATTCCTGCGTGACCCGCAGAAATTCCAGCGCCTTGGCGGCCGTATTCCGCGCGGCGTGCTGCTGGTCGGACCGCCCGGGACCGGTAAGACGCTTCTGGCGCGTTCGGTTGCCGGCGAAGCCAATGTGCCGTTCTTCACGATTTCCGGTTCCGACTTCGTTGAAATGTTTGTCGGTGTCGGTGCATCGCGTGTACGCGACATGTTCGAACAGGCCAAGAAAAACGCACCCTGCATCATCTTTATTGACGAAATCGATGCGGTGGGCCGTCATCGCGGTGCCGGTCTCGGTGGTGGCAACGACGAACGTGAGCAGACGCTGAACCAGCTTCTGGTCGAGATGGACGGTTTCGAGGCCAATGAGGGTGTTATTCTGATTGCCGCAACCAACCGTCCGGACGTTCTCGACCCCGCGCTCTTGCGCCCCGGTCGTTTCGACCGGCAGGTCGTGGTGCCGAATCCGGATATTGTTGGTCGCGAGCGTATCCTGAAGGTGCATGCCCGCAACACGCCTCTGGCGCCGAATGTCGACCTCAAGGTGGTTGCCCGCGGCACGCCGGGCTTTTCCGGTGCTGATCTGATGAACCTGGTGAACGAAGCGGCGCTGATGGCGGCACGACGCAACAAGCGTCTGGTCACCATGGCCGAGTTCGAGGATGCCAAGGACAAGATCATGATGGGCGCCGAACGGCGTTCCTCTGCCATGACCGAGGCTGAGAAAAAACTCACGGCCTATCACGAGGCCGGTCACGCCATGGTCGCGATAAAGGTGCCGGTGGCCGACCCCGTCCACAAGGCGACGATCATTCCGCGCGGACGTGCTCTTGGCATGGTGATGCAGCTGCCCGAGGGCGACCGCTACTCCATGAGCTACAAGTGGATGATCTCGCGGCTTGCGATCATGATGGGCGGACGTGTTGCCGAAGAACTGACCTTTGGTAAGGACAACATCACCTCCGGCGCGTCCTCCGATATCGAGCAGGCGACCAAGCTTGCCCGGGCGATGGTGACGCAATGGGGCTTTTCCGATGAGCTCGGTCAGGTTTCCTACGGCGAGAATCAGCAGGAGGTCTTCCTCGGCCATTCTGTTTCGCAGAGCAAGAATGTCTCCGAATCGACCGCACAGAAAATCGACTCGGAAGTGCGCCGCCTGATCGATGAAGCTTATATAGAGGCGACGCGTATCCTGAAGGAAAACCACGACGGCTTTGTCGCGGTTGCCGAAGGACTTCTCGAATACGAGACGCTGTCTGGTGATGAAATCAAGTCCATCCTGAAGGGCGAGAAACCCTCCCGTGATCTTGGCGATGACACTCCGCCTTCGCGCGGCTCAGCAGTCCCCTCCATGGGCCCCAAGAAGGATGCGCCATCGGGTAAGCCTTCCGACAGTAAGGAAGGCGACGGTTTCGAGCCGCAGCCCAACTGAGAAACAAAAAACCGCCGGCAGCCCCGGCGGTTTTTTTGTGCCTTTTGCGGCGCGATCAGTGCATCCGTTTCCAGCGTTGTCGGTAAACGTCACGGTAACGTCGTGTTAGCGTTGTTGACGTTATTTTAAGTGTCTTGGAGCGGTTTTTCTGCCATGAGGTCGCGTTAACAGCCCGGCAGAGATATGACCGTCGCCCCAGGGCGGCGCAGATGAGGAACGACATGGCACGCAAGTATTTCGGAACCGACGGTATCCGCGGACAATCCAACACTTTCCCGATGACACCCGACCTTGCCATGCGCGTTGGCATCGCGGTGGGCACGATTTTCCGCCGCAACGATCATGGTCGCCGCGTGGTGATCGGCAAGGATACGCGGCTTTCCGGCTACATGCTGGAAAATGCGCTGGTCGCCGGTTTCACCGCCGCCGGCCTCAATGTCTATCTCCTGGGCCCGATTCCGACGCCGGCTGTCGCCATGCTGACCCGTTCGCTCCGGGCCGATGTCGGGGTGATGATTTCTGCCTCCCATAACCCCTATGCCGACAACGGCATCAAGCTTTTCGGTCCTGACGGATACAAGATGTCGGACGAGATCGAGGCGCGGATCGAGGCGCTAGTGGATCGCGAGAACTATTATCCTCAACTGGCCCGCTCCAGCGAGATTGGGCGCGCCAGCCGCGTTGAGGGCGACATCTACCGCTATATTGAATTCGTCAAACGCACGCTTCCGCGCGATGTGACGCTGCATGGCCTGCGTGTCGTGGTCGATTGTGCCAATGGCGCAGCCTACAAGGCGGCCCCGACAGCGCTGTGGGAACTCGGCGCTGACGTGGTTACGATCGGGGCGGAGCCGGACGGCCTCAACATCAACAAGGAATGCGGATCGACCTATCCGAAGACGCTGCAGGCCAAGGTCCACGAAGTCCGCGCCGATATCGGTATTGCACTCGATGGCGACGCCGATCGGCTGATCGTTGTCGACGAGAAGGGAAATATCATCGATGGCGACCAGCTGATGGCGGTGATCGTCGGCAATATGGCCGAGGACGGTGAGCTCAAGGGCAACGGCCTTGTGGCCACGGTCATGTCGAATCTCGGTCTTGAGCGTCATCTCAATAGCAAGGGGCTGGATCTTGTCCGCACCAAGGTCGGCGACCGCTACGTCGTTGAGCATATGCGCAAGCACGGTCACAATGTTGGCGGCGAACAATCCGGGCATATCGTGCTTTCCGATTTTGGCACGACCGGCGATGGGTTGGTCGCCGCCCTGCAGATCCTCGCCGCCGTTAAACGCGCGGGAAAGCCGGTCAGCGAAGTGTGCCGCAAGTTTGAACCGGTTCCTCAGCTCTTGCGCAATGTCCGCATTCAGGCGGGCGCAGCCCCGCTGGAGGACGGCAACGTCAAAAAGGCGATCACCGAGGCTGAGGCGGAACTGAAGGGCAGGGGACGGTTGGTTATACGGCCCTCCGGCACCGAGCCGCTGATCCGGGTGATGGCGGAAGGCGACGATCCCGCGCAGGTCGAGCGTGTCGTCTCTGGCCTCATTGACGTGATCGCGAATGTGCGCCACGCTGCATGAGCTGTTTTCAACAGTGATATCAGAGGCGCCCCAAGAGCTATATGAAGATCATCAGCTATTTTACACTTGATACGCCCTACGCGGTCGAGGTGCAGACGCTCGAAAAGAGTCTGCAGAAACAGGACATGGATTATGTCATCGAAGGGCTGCCGGCAAAGGCCAGATGGGTCGAGAACTGCGCCCAGAAGGCCGTCTTCGTGCGCTCAATGGCGAACAGGCTGGACGAAAGCTTCTGGTGGCTCGACGCCGATGCCGAGCTTTGCTCGCCATTGCCCGACTTGTCAGCTGATGGGGTGGATATAGCAGCCTACGCTACGGACGGCTGGAGCCTGAACAGCGGTACGGTTTTCTTTGCCAACACCGATGGCGCGCGGCGGATTGTCGAGCTGTGGTGCTGCTATTGTGAAACATACCCGTTTGTATGGGACCAGCTGCTGTTGATGCTCGCGGTTCACAACGCCCGCTGCGAGAGAGAAATTGTCTTTCGTGATTTGCCGAGAACCTACTACAAACGCGTCAAGAGCCGTCCGATAAGCCGGCTTAAGCATCAGCTTTTCATGGCGCTGGGGTTGGAGAAACGTCCGGTTGTGCGCCAAAATCAGGCCTCTCGGCGCCTGAAAGCACAGGCTCCCTCGAATGGGCAGATCTGGGAGTTCCGCAGCGACGACGCGCCGGACGAGGTGCGCACGGCACTCAAAAACCGCGCCAGGACGAGAAATCAGCATGGAACAGCTCTTTCGTGGTTCGAAGTTCGCTGCTGCGTTGGAATAAACTGCGCCGTATGCCTGACAGTCAGGTTGCCCTGAAAATGTCGTCAAAGCGCACACGCGGCAAAGTTCCGAGATTGCCGCCGATGCCGGCATTGAGGATGCGCTGATTGTGTCGTGCCGAACCGGCCGTCAGCCGGGCAAAACCCACATTGGTGTTCCGGATCATCTTGTCTTCGTCTCGCCGTGCAGCACGGAATTCACCTTCAGTGACGGCATAGGCGTATGGCTCCGGCGTGGTGTAGTTGAGGTCGCAGCCGAGAATAAAAATTTCAGGATATCCCATGAACAGGGCGATCTGTGTGGCCGACAGCAGCACTGTCTGGCCTCCGGCGACGCTGATCCACGGGTGCGTCGAGAGCCCGCGGTTCTGGGTGCCGCCCTTTGCGCTGGCAAACCAGATGATCCTTGCATCCCTGACAAAGTCAGCCGGAAGGAGCGGTTTGAAGCCTTCTTCCAGAAAATAGACGTTTGCCCTTACGGCGGGGGCGCCATTGGCGTAACCGTCGATGACACGCTTGTCAGCGGCGATATAGAAGGGGTTTTGTTGACCCTGAGCCCAGGCGATACGGTCTGCATGATTGCATAGAAAATAGTCTTCTCCGTGCAGCTGGTCGAGGTTCATTGCCTTGAGCGACGGGCCGTTGCCGATGATGAATATACGCTGTCTGCGCCTGTTGGCGGCAAGGGCCTGAAAATCGGCACGCCTTTGGCGGTGTCCGATAGCGAAGCGCAGATATTCGGGCAGGAAATACAGGCCTGCGTTGGCGCGCTTGAGTGCTTTCATAATCCGCCTCCTGAAGAACTGCCCATCGGCCTGCCGATACCTGCACCTTATGGGCGCAAGCTGCGGATTTGTCGAATCTCATCAACAAGCTGATCGAGGCGGCAGCGCAGGCAGCCCTGGTTGGCGACGGACCGCTTGGCGTCTGTTCGGAGGCGGTTTGCTCAGCGGGTTTCTGCCGGCCCATGCGACCGGGACAGGCTTCACCCAGGGGCATGCCGCTGTCGACAAGCGCCTGCCGGAAAAATCCCGGGCGCGGGGCATGCTTGCAGGAGGGCTGTTCTGATGGCGGAGAAATTCGAACAGCCGGCATGCCCGGCGATCACGAGCACGAAATCGGTTCGATGACGCGCCGGTCCAGAACAGTGACGGCACGTTCAACTTCTAGGGCGGTTCGTTCGAGACCCGCAATGGCTTTCCCGATCAGGCAGCACTTGCCGGGTTTCCGGCTGTCGAGAGTGAACAGGGCGTTGGCGTCGAGATCCAGCAGGGGCAGGCGGCAACGTGTGCGATCACCATTCAGGTGCCGCAGCTGATCTTTACTGATGCCGATAATGGCAATGTCAAAGCGAACGCGGTCGATATCGCCATTGATCGCCGGTCCGAGGATGGTACATGGCGTGAGGTGCGCACCGATACGATCTCGGGCAAATGCACCTCGCCCTATGTCCGCGCCTACCGGATACTGCTGGAAGGTACTGGCCCTTGGTATCTCCGTGTGCGGCTGCTGTCCAACGATGCCAATGGCACGATCTCGAACAATCAGACCTACTGGTCGTCCTTTACGGTCATCGAAGACTATCGGCTGACCTTTCCTGACAGTGCGGTTATGGGGTTGACGCTCGATGCGTCCGAGTTCGGCGGTGGCGCCATTCCGACAGTCTCTGTTGACTGGGCCGGGACGGTATGATCGCCGCGCTGGTGACGTGGCTCGCAAAGCTTGGTGCGGGCGGTCTCTGGTTGTTCGCGGCCTTTCCCGCCCCGCTCGATGCCTGGGCGGGCAACATGGTCCAGTGGGTTTTTTATGTCGGCTCGGGCGTCGCCGGGCTTCGTGCAATTCTGAAATAACGGGGGCAGGGCATGACGGTCGATCTTGCGCGTCGTCTGGGATAGGTTCAGGGCAAACTTGATGCCCTGATCCGCAAGGTGGATGAAAACGGTAGCGGTCACGATGAAATCCACGACCGGCTGAACCATGTCGAGCATCAGAACGAACGTC
Source organism: Martelella sp. K41-7 (assembly GCF_055808365.1). Lineage (NCBI taxonomy): Bacteria > Pseudomonadati > Pseudomonadota > Alphaproteobacteria > Hyphomicrobiales > Aurantimonadaceae > Martelella > Martelella sp. K41-7. Next base: position 2,184,867 of record NZ_CM147867.1, on the reverse strand, counting down.
TGCTCGAGCAGAACAGGGCGCTATCCGAACGTCTCGGTGAAACCGAAGAGTTTGTCGCCGAGTATCAGAAGATCAAGCAGATCCGCCGGAGCTAAATCCTCGGCGCCGCCATGGCCGGGACCGGGTTCGGCGTCTGGCTGTCCGATGGGCTGATGCAGGCGATGAAGGGTGGGTGAGGTGACGAGTAAATTCACTCACGAAAATCGGACACTGACGCAGCTCTCGCTGGATTTCAAATGCGAAGACCGCCCTCTTCGCGAAGGAGGGCGAGACGTCATTGGTCGAGTTTTTGAAGGGCCTGAACTGCCTTCGCTAGACGGCATTATCCGTATCAGGGAGAGCAAGATAAATCAAAACGGCAATGATCGTGATGAAAAAACGGAAGGCACTTTCCACGCCGTTCCATTGTTGGGACATCCACATGCCGAACCATTCACCGCCAATCGACATGAAGCCTACCTGCCAAGTCAGAAAACCTATGGTTAGACCTGCTATCGCCCATTTCTTGCGGGCGTTAAACTCATTCGCGGAGCTGCCACTGGCGGCAAGTAACTTAAGACCTCCCACCCAGCAAAGGAGCGCGGTGAGTGTTTCCAGTGCAATAATGAAGATATACCCTGCATGGTGGAGTGCTTCGGATTCAATGGCCCGGTACTTAATCGATGAATCTGGGAAGATCGTATCCATCAAAAAAACGTGGTGAACAAAAGCGAAATTAGAACCGTAGTCCGTGATGTTGCCAAATGCCACTAGCGAAGCGAAAAAAGCAATGGCAAGAACCATCAAGGATTTTGACAGCCTGATAGTCATCATAAATTAACTCCTTGGTGTTTCGTTTTTTAACAACATATCAAACTGGTAGTCTCGTTCTTCCGGCAACTCTGACAGTTGACAATGTACAAAGTCTCTCGTGCAGGCGATCGAGGTGCAAGTGCGTTGCTCAGCGGCTTGTATGTTGCCCGGATCCAGGGGGCTGCAGCCCGCCAAAGCTGCAAATGACGGGGCAGTCGCCAAACATAGTCCCGTCCGGTAAGCACAAAGAATCCTCACTGCACCTGGTTGCCTGCGCTGGCGACGCGGTGTTTGGCAGATTCGGACATATCCTACAATGCAAGGAATGATCTCGGTGCGACCCGTGTCGCCGCCGGCCGCCTGTTGTGGCGGCAAAAAACGTCTCGCCAGGCGCGTTTTATCTATTATCGAACAGGTCTGCACTTCCAGTCCCGTTATCGTGACTAGAACCGGAAAGATCCGACATCCAGCGGTTCAAAGAAGGGGCGCACTGTGGGAGCAGGTCGTGCGGAAACTCGCCTGGCACGGGCAGGCGGCGGGCTTGCCGGGCGGCGCTGATCGGCCAGCCTCTTCCATACGCCGTTGACAGCCCGACTGCGTGACACTTACGAAACGAATGAGAACCGTTAGTGTTTCCAGAAAAGGATCAGCATGTCGCCAATCTTTTCGCTCCGGGCCATTCTTCTTGTCGCATTCGCTGGCACTGCAGGGCTGAGCGTACACATCATTGCCCAGCAGGTCTTCCATGTGCCCTACCCCGAGACCGGGGTCACCCGGCTGGAATCCGCGCTGCTTGCGCTGTCGCGGCATGTGGCGCTCTACGCGATATCCGTCATTCTCGTCCTGAGCCTGAAAAAGAAAGGCCGCTGGATCACGCTCGCCACGCTGTTCTTCTGCACGGCAGCCTTCTACGAGCAACTCGTCCGCGTGCCCGTCATGCAAAGCATCGTCACCAATGCCTGGGGCTTCGCGTTTCTTCCGCAAGTTGCCGTCTATGCCAAGGTTCTTCTTTTCTCCGTGCTCGTCCTGCTCACGGCCGCACTGGCAGCGCCTTTCGGGGACCGCCTCCGAAAATACGGAATCTTCGCCATCGGCGGGGTGATCGCGACGCTGCTCCTCTTTGCCTTGGACAATATCCTTCCGGTTCTAGAGCAGTTCCTGATGCAGTTCGCGGCCCCGCCGCAGGCAGAGAATGTCATCCAGTCGGAGGCTTACGGCACGCTCATCCTGTTGGCCGCCTATGCCACCTACATCGTGCCATCCTGGGCGATGTACCTCTATTTCCGCGCCTTTGCCGCGACGCTCGGCGGCGGGGCCCTCGCGGTCTGCCTGCTCTACATCGCGCTCCTGTCGCTGGCACGCGGGACACTGCTGATCTCGCTGGCGTCGATCGGCCCGGACTTCCTGCCAGTCTTCCAGTTCGCCGCGCAGATCCTCGTGGCGACCGGGCTGATCTGCGTTTTCTTCAGGAACGACCTGGCAGCCGGAGCGGTCAGGCCGCGCGCTTCGGAGTCAAGCGTCACAGGCCTGCCCGCTTCGACCTGACGCGTCTGGGGCAGATCCTCGAAGAGGTGCATGAACGCCGTTCCGGCGTCGTCATAGAGGACCTGGACTGGTGAGCTTTCATCGAGCGCTATGACAGGGAAGGGGCCTTGTTCTATTTCGAACCGTCCTATTACGGCTGCGAGATCGATTACAGCAGCGATAGCTTCAGGCGCGCTGAATTTGCCGAGATGGCGGAACGGCTTGCAAGTATCAAGGGTTGGCTCATCGTGGCTCACGCAAAGGAAGTGAAGATGAGACAGAAATCCGGGCAGCAGAAGTCGAGCGCAGACAAGGCGATCAAGGATATCCGCTGTGCCACACGCAAATCCTATTCTGCCGAGGAAAAGATCCGTGTCGTGCTCGAAGGCCTGCGCGGAGAGGACAGTATCGCCGCGCTCTGCCGCCGCGAGGGTATCGCCGAAGATCTGGCGGGATAGCTGAAGGACAGGAAAATGGAGCAGCGCCACGGTGCGCCCGGGTATCCGCAGACGTGAAGGCAAGATCGAGCGCTGGCATCAGACGCTGAAAAACCGGATCCTGCTCGAAAACGACTTCTTCCCGAAAGACCTGGAAGCTCAGATCGGTGCGTTCATCGAACACTACAACCATCGCCGATATCACGAGAGCCTCGGGAATCTCACGCCTGCGGATGTCTACTTCGGAAGAGGAAACGAAATCCTGAAACAGCGAAAAAGGGTCAAGGAACAGACAATCCAGAGCCGACGCTTGCAACACCACGCAAACGTCGCCTAAATCAATCAATCAAACGAGCCAGATCCTCCTGATAGTCAAACCGCATTCTGTCCATAATCATTCGATGACGGACAGTTACAAGAACAGGGTGGTGAGCCGCTGCGTCAGTTTTGTGTCAATTGAACCATTTTGTTCTCTTTATGTTCGTGGCTCGCCTTGCATGAAGTTGCAGTCCGTCATCACCAAGTCATCTTTTTCCTTGCGTATTCTCAACACCTCCAATATATCCAGCGGCGGGACACCTCTCCCCAACGAGAGGCTACTATCTGAAAGGGTAGAGATATGACAGATATGACCAAACCGGACATCCGTCCGGAAAATCCCCGTTTTTCTTCAGGCCCCTGTGCGAAGCGTCCCGGCTGGACGCCCGAAGCGTTGAATGACGCTGCCCTTGGCCGTTCCCACCGTGCAAAAATCGGCAAGGCGAAGCTCAAGGAAGCGATCGACCTGACCCGTGAGGTTCTGGACGTTCCCGGCGATTATCGCATCGGCATCGTTCCCGCCTCCGATACCGGCGCTGTCGAAATGGCGCTGTGGTCGCTGCTCGGCGAGCGCGGTGTCGACATGCTGGCATGGGAATCGTTCGGCGCAGGCTGGGTGACTGATGTTATCAAGCAGCTGAAGCTGAAAGATGCGCGCAAGCTCGAAGCGCCCTATGGCCAGCTTCCCGACCTTTCCAAAGTCAATTTCGACAATGACGTGGTCTTCACCTGGAATGGTACGACCTCTGGCGTGCGGGTTCCAAACGCCGATTTCATTCCGACCGACCGCAAGGGCCTGACGATTTGTGACGCGACCTCGGCCGTGTTTGCGCAAGACCTTGACTTCAACAAGCTCGATGTCGTCACCTTCTCCTGGCAGAAGGTTCTGGGCGGCGAGGGCGGCCACGGCATCCTCATCCTTTCACCGCGTGCGGTTGAACGGCTTGAAAACTATACGCCCGAATGGCCGCTGCCGAAGATTTTCCGCATGACCAAGGGCGGCAAGCTGATCGAGGGGATCTTTGTCGGCGAGACGATCAACACCCCGTCCATGCTTTGTGTCGAGGACTATCTCGATGCGCTGAAATGGGCAAAATCGCTCGGCGGTGCTGATGGATTGATTGCGCGGGCCGATGCCAATGCAAAGGTGATCTTCGATTTCGTTGAAAACAACGACTGGATCGAAAACCTTGCGGAAGATCCGGCAACCCGCTCCAATACCTCCGTTTGCCTGAAGATCGTCGATCCCGACGTTCAAAAGCTTGACGATGCGGCGCAGGCTGCCTTTGCCAAGGCGATCGTCTCCGCGCTCGACAAGGAAGGCGTGGCCTATGACATCGGCGCCTATCGCGATGCGCCGTCCGGTCTTCGCATCTGGGCCGGTTCCACGGTGGAAACCGCCGACATGGAAGCGTTGATGGGCTGGCTCGACTGGGCTTTCCGTGCCGAAAAGGTGAAGCTTTCCGAAAAGGCGGCCTGAGCGCCGCGCTTCAAGGAGGGTGGGCCGTGGCGATTTCTCCACGTGTGACCAGTTTCGTGGCAGACACGCTGGCGCTGGTGATCTTCTTCACCATCGCCAGCGGGCTCAACGAGCGGTTCATTGCCGGTATGGAATGGCGTGAGGTCCTGGTTTCGCGGAGCATTGGTGCCGTACTGATGGTTCTCACCGCAAGACCCTACGGGATGTGGCGCGACTTTGTGTTCGCCAAGGTTCGTCCCTCACGCCGTGCGGGCGCATTCCTCACCGATTGCGCTGCCCTGCTTTTCTTCCAGGTTCCGATCTATGTCGCGATCATCGCCGCTGGTGGCGCGTCGGGAACAGCGATCCTGAGGGGCGCGCTCGGCTTTGCCTTGCTGATGCTCGTGCTGGGGCGGCCGTATGGCCTGTTTCTCGAATTCGTCCGGGGTCTGTTCGGCCTTAAGGACAAGGGCCAGAAGCCGATGTCACTCGGCGGTTAAGAATGAAAGGCCGGACCCCGTTGCCCGGCGCTATGACCAGAAAATGTAATGCGCCGGCCGCTGTCCGGCACCAACCTCAAGGAGGCCATCATGGCACCTCGCGTACTCGTATCCGACGCGCTGTCGGAAGCTGCCGTCCAGATCTTCAAGGATCGCGGCATCGATGTCGATTTCCAGCCGAAACTCGGCAAGGACAAGGAAAAGCTTCTCGAAATCATCGGCCAGTATGATGGTCTCGCCATCCGCTCGGCCACCAAGGCGACCGAAAAGCTGATTGAAGCCGCGACCAATCTCAAGGTCATCGGCCGCGCCGGCATCGGTGTTGACAATGTCGATATCCCGGCAGCCTCGCGCCGCGGCATCATCGTCATGAACACGCCCTTCGGTAACTCGATCACGACCGCCGAACATGCGATTTCGCTGATGCTGGCCGTTGCCCGCCAGATCCCGGCTGCCGACACCTCGACCCAGGCCGGCAAATGGGAAAAGTCTAAATTCATGGGCGTCGAAATCACTGGCAAGACGCTCGGCGTCATCGGCGCCGGTAATATCGGCTCGATTGTCTGCGACCGCGCCATCGGTCTGAAGATGAACGTCATCGCCTATGACCCCTTCCTATCGCAGGATAAGGCCGAGAAGATGGGCGTCACCAAGGTCGAGCTCGACGAGCTGCTGGCCAAGGCCGATTTCATCACGCTGCATGTGCCGATGACCGACAAGACCCGCGGCATTCTGAACGCCGAGGCACTTGCCAAGACCAAGAAGGGCGTTCGCATCATCAACTGCGCCCGTGGTGGTCTGGTCGATGAGGCTGCCCTTGCCGAAGCCATCAAGTCCGGTCAGGTTGCCGGCGCCGGCTTCGACGTGTTCGAAACCGAGCCTGCTACCGAGAGCCCGCTGTTCGGCCTCCCGAACGTCGTCTGCACGCCGCACCTTGGTGCCTCGACGTCGGAAGCTCAGGAAAATGTGGCTCTTCAGGTGGCCGACCAGATGTCGGATTACCTGCTGAAGGGGGCCGTTACCAACGCCATCAACATGCCTTCGATTTCGGCCGATGAGGCCCCGCGCCTGAAGCCGGTGATCAAGCTTGCCGAAGTTCTTGGCGAGTTTGCCGGTCAGGTGACGGAAAACGCCATCAAGGAAGTCGAAGTGCTTTACGACGGCAACTTTGCGCAAATGAACACCACGGCGCTGACGAGCGCGCTTCTGGCTGGTCTGCTGCGTCCGCTGGTTGCCGACGTCAACATGGTGTCCGCGCCGATCATGCTGAAGGACAAAGGCATCATCCTGCAGGAAACCCGTCGCGACAAGTCGGGCGTCTATGACGGCTATATCAAGCTGACGATCACCACCGAAAAGCAGACCCGCTCTGTTGCCGGTACGGTGTTCTCTGATGGCAAGCCGCGCTTCATCCAGATCAAGGGCATCAACATGGATGCCGATGTCGGCCGCAACATGGTCTACATCTCCAACACCGACGTGCCCGGCATGATCGGTTTCATGGGCACCACACTTGGTGAGGCAGGTGTCAACATCGCCAACTTCCAACTCGGCCGCGACAATGAAGGCGGCGATGCAATCGCGCTTCTCTATGTTGACGATCAGCCGAAGCCGGACGTGCTCGACAAGCTGCTCGGCCATGAGGCCATCAAGCAGGCCAAGCCGTTGCAGTTCAGTGTTGAATAAGACGGCTTTACAGAAATAGCCGAAAAGCCCGGTTGCCAGAAAAAGGCGGTCGGGCTTTTCTTGTTGGCGGGAAGCGCAACGTAGTCTTTAATCACTAGAACCGCTGAACTGTTTGTGACGAGAGTTCTGAATGTCCGGATCTTGCATCGGGTGCCTGAAAGCAGATGCCCTGCCTTTTGACTTCTCGATGGCCTTTCAGCCGATCGTCAATCTTGAAGACGGTTCGGTTTTCGCCTACGAGGCGCTTGCGCGCGGTGTTGCTAATGAAGGGGCGGGAACGCTTTTTGCTCAACTGAGCGAAGACAATCTCTATGCCTTCGATCAACAATGCCGGGTGAAGGCGATTGAACTTGCCGCCGGCCTCGGCCTTATGGAAACAGGGGCGAAACTTTCGATCAATTTCATGCCGCGAGCGATCTATGAACCACGCGCATGCATCCAACTGACGCTTGCGACCGGCAAGAGATGCGGTGTCGCCAGTGAAAGGCTTATCTTCGAGTTTACCGAATCGGAAGTGGTCAACACAGACAGGCTCAAGTCGATTGTGACGCTCTATCGGGAGCTTGGCTTTCAAACGGCGGTGGATGATTTCGGCGCTGGCCATTCCGGTCTGTCGCTCCTGGCCAATATGCCGCCGAATATCATCAAGCTCGATATGGAGCTGGTGCGCGGCATCGAAAAAAGTCCGTCACGCCATGTCATCGTCAAGCACCTTGTCGCCATGGCGCGGGAAATGGCAATCGATCTCGTCTGCGAAGGTGTGGAGACCGCTGGCGAGCTCGCTGTGCTGTGCGAACTGGGCGTGGAGCTGGCGCAGGGCTATTATCTATGCCGCCCGGCCTTCGAACACTTGCCGCACACCGACGAGATTTGTTGGCGGTACTGAGTGCCCCGAAAGGGAGATGCAACAAGCAGGAGGCGTTTTTCATGACCAGCAATCAATTGGCAGCCCTTGATGCGGCGCTTGAGGCGCTCGCCCGCGCCGGCTTCGTGATTGGGTCGCAATGGGAAGCGGTGCACGAAATTTGCCAGGCACATGAGGGCGAGATGCCTTATGACGCAGCTCATGCGCTCTGTCACCGGATCGAGGGTGACAAATGGAATGCCGGCTACTGGTACCGCCGCGCGGGAAGGCCGGTCCCGCAAGGTAGCTTCGCGGACGAGCTTGCGGGGCTCAGGGCCGAGACAGCCTCCATGCGATAGGGCGAACAGTCTATCTTTTAGGGGAGGAGCGCCTTGCACCCCTCCCTGTTTCCTCATCATTTGTTGTCAGGTTGACTTCTGACCAGTTTTAATCCGCGTTCAGTAATCTGATACGGCCTGCCGCCGCGCGAGCGGATGGCGCGTTTGGCCTTCAGCTTGCGGAACAGGGTCAGGTCGAGGCCGGGATAGACCCAGCCGTCGCGGGTATAGCAGTCGACCTGTTCGATCTTGCGGTTGTCGGAGCGTGTCAGTTCGATCCTGCCACCCTGTGCGAGCAGGTGCAGGATGCGCTGTTCATTGCGCGAGATATCCATCGTCTTGAAATCCGGATTGGCGCCGTCATGGCGCACGAAAACATGTTCCCGCTGGCAGGTTTTGCCGCGAGGCTCAGTGTTTTCGGCCGCTGCGCGCTTGTCGCTTCATCAAAGCGAGGCGGGCAGGGCCCTTAGCGGGATTCCAGTCGGTTTGACATTCAAACTCCGAGTTGACGCGGATGGAATACGCCTGCGTCCGAAAAAGGTCAAGGTTTTGCCGCTCAAGCGTGTGCCCTATCGCTTGCGTCTTGCACCTATTTGCTCTACCTCACCAACGATATTCCGTAGATGAACGATGAGCTGACCATGACCATTGTCGATACCCGTACGCCTGATCCCAAACGCATGTTGCCCGGTGTCACCGGCGACTGGGAAATCATTGTCGGCTTGGAGGTGCATGCGCAGGTCACGAGCAATTCGAAACTGTTTTCCGGCTCGTCCACCCGGTTCGGCAAGGCGCCGAATGCCAATGTATCGCTGGTGGATGCGGCCATGCCCGGCATGCTGCCGGTCATCAACGAGGAATGCGTCAAACAGGCCGTGCGCACCGGTCTCGGTCTCAAGGCCCAGATCAACAAGCGTTCGATCTTCGACCGCAAGAACTATTTCTATCCCGACCTGCCGCAGGGCTACCAGATTTCGCAGTACAAGGATCCGATCGTCGGCGAGGGCATCATCACCATCTCGCTCGGGCCGGACAAACAGGGCAATTTCGAGGATATCGAAATTGGCATTGAACGCCTGCACCTGGAGCAGGACGCCGGCAAGTCGATGCATGACCAGCATCCCTCGATGTCATTCGTCGATCTGAACCGATCCGGTGTGGCGCTGATGGAAATCGTGTCCAAACCGGATATGCGTTCGCCCGACGAGGCCAAGGCATTCCTGACCAAGCTTCGCACTATCGTGCGTTATCTCGGCACCTGCGACGGCAACATGGACGAAGGCTCGATGCGCGCCGACGTCAATGTCTCTGTGCGCAAGCCGGGTGGGGAATTCGGTACACGCTGCGAGATCAAGAACGTCAACTCCATCCGCTTCGTTGGCATGGCGATTGAAAGCGAGGCGCGTCGCCAGATCGATATTCTGGAAGACGGCGGCGAGATCGATCAGGAAACCCGGCTGTTTGACCCGGTGAAGGGCGAAACCCGGTCGATGCGCTCCAAGGAAGATGCGCATGACTATCGCTATTTTCCTGATCCCGACCTGCTGCCACTCGAATTCGATGATGCCTTTATCGCGGAGCTGGCGAAGGATCTGCCGGAACTGCCTGACGACAAGAAGGCGCGGTTCGTCAACGATTTTGGCCTGTCGATCTACGATGCCTCCGTACTGGTTTCCGACAAGGCTGTTTCCGACTACTACGAAAAACTGGTCGGCCAGGGCGATGCCAAGGTCGCGGCCAACTGGGTGATCAACGACCTGCTCGGCGCGCTCAACAAGGCTGGCAAGGGCATTGACGAGACCCCGGTTTCGCCCGAGCAGCTAGGCGCAATCCTGTCGCTGATCAAGGAAGGCGTGATTTCCGGTAAGATCGCCAAGGACCTGTTCGAAATCGTCTGGAACGAGGGCGGTGACCCTAAGGCGATTGTCGAAGAGCGCGGCATGAAGCAGGTGACCGATACCGGCGCGATCGAAAAGATCGTCGACGAGATCATTGCCGCTAATCCCGAGCAGGCCGAAAAGGTCAAGGACAAGCCCTCGCTTGCCGGCTGGTTTGTCGGTCAGGTGATGAAGGCGTCGAAGGGCAAGGCCAATCCCCAGGCCGTTCAGGCGCTGGTGAAGGACAAGCTCGGCGTTACGGAGTAGGCCTTTGTTTTTCGTCCGAACCGCGATGGAAACGGATATTCCGGCGGTCTGCGCGCTGCTGGATGTCTCTTGGCATGCCACCTATGATCCCATCATGGGCGCCGAAAAGGTTAGCCAGCTTGTTGCAGGTTGGCATTCTCCCAAGGCAGTCAAGGACCGGCTCGAGCGCAAGGGCGGCGAGTTTCTGGTGGCCGATGATGGCCGCAAGGTCGGTGGCATGGCCTATGCTGCACCGTCGAAAAGCCGCGCGGATGTGGTCAACCTGCACCAGCTTTATATCCATCCGGATTTTCAGCGGCAGGGGATCGGCCGTAATCTTTTCGCCGAGATCGAGACCTGCTTTCCCAATGCCAGGAGGCTCGCGCTCGAAGTCGTCATCGGCAATGACGCAGCGTTTGCGTTTTATCAGGCGCATGGCCTGAGCGAGAGCGGGCGGACTGAGAATTGCGGCACCTGCGGCTCCGGCATTCCGGCAATCGTGATGGAAAAGGATCTGCCCGGTGGCTAACGGATGATTGGTCGTTCTTGACACGGCTCTGGCGGACTTGAAGTGGTCCTTGATAAGTCCCTTTTGTGCTCTGCAGCAGGACGGAACGTCCTTCGGATTTGGGCGTGTACTTTCGTCTCCCTCTGGACAAATGCCATCGGAAAAGCCATACACGGATGACGAAAATTGACACATGGCCGCAGCGCCGGTCGTCATAAGGAACGAAGAATGGCAAGCTTTCTGGCAAAGATGTTTACCTGGTGGAACGGCTCGACCATCGGTACGGATGTGTTCACCCGTCGCTTCGGCAACAAGGTCGGTGAAGACCAGTTCGGAAACGTCTATTACCAAGGTGGGAAGTCCACCTACGGCCTCGTGCGTCGCTGGGTGGTCTACAAGGGTTATGCTGACGCCTCCTCCATTCCGCCCGGCTGGCATGGCTGGATGCATCATCGCACCGATACTCCGCCTACGCAGGCTGTCTATAACGCCCGCGAATGGGAAAAACCGCATAACCCGAACCAGACGGGCACGGCTCTGGCATACCGGCCGAAGGGGTCGCTTGCGGTTCAGGGCGAGCGCGACGAGGTCACCGGCGACTATGACGCCTGGACACCGGGCGCGTAAGTTTTTGCCGCAATCAGACGGTATGCTGGCGCACATGTCAGTCTGAAATGAAGCGCGGCATTGGTCGCGCTTTTTGTTATCAAGGGATGATTCATGGATTTCCGTGCATTAAGGCGTCTTGTTACTGTTTCACTCGCTGTGTCGGCAGCAGGCATGTCGGCAAGCCCGGCCTTTGCCGCGCGCGTTGAAAACCCGGTGGCCGTGTTCGGCGGTATCGACAAGATCACCGGACGCACCTACACCTTCAATGCCTATGTCGGCGAGACTGTTCAGTTCGGCCGTCTGCAGGTAACGCCACGCGTTTGCTATTCGCGCGATGAGACCGAGGAGCAGCAGATCGATGCGTTCGTGCAGGTCGACAAGGTATCGCTGCAAAACGATGTGAACCGGATCTTTTCTGGCTGGATGTTTGCTGACTCACCGGCACTCAACGCTGTTCAGGATCCAATCTATGATGTCTGGCTGACCGACTGTGTGCAGCAGGCCGATGTCCCCACCCCGTGATTTTCCCATTTTCGAAGGCCCGCTATGTCAGACGCGCGTCCTGAGCTTTCGGTCGCTGAAGCCGCAAAATATCATTACCTCCCGGTTCTGAAATATTCAGGTCGTGCCGGTGCCGAAACCGTCGATCCCTGGGATCCGAAGGCGGACGCCTTCATGTGCGGCAACGCAAAGGCGCGTGCCGACTATACGGTCGGTAAATCCGGCGGCGCATTCAATGCGATCCAGATGGCGGTCAGCCAGGCTGTGCTGGATGCGGCGGCAGGTAACACCGGGAACAGGATCTATATCGCTATCCAACCCGGCGTTTATGGGGAAACTGTTATCGTCCCGCGGCTCATCGTTGGCGGCCGTTCCGTATCGATTACGCTTTACGGTACAGGACAGGCCCCGCAGGACACCGAGATCCGCGCCAATATCGACCAGGGCATGACCGGCGCTGATTTTGCGACGGCTTTTGGCGCTGCCGTCGAACACTACGCGCCGGAAATTGCCGAAATCTACCGTGCTAATGCCGCTCTTCAACGTCTTTCCACCGAGAATGCCTGTGTTCTCAGGGTTGAGAATGACGGCTTTCAGGCGAAAAACCTGACCGTTCAAAACGCCTATAATTGCGACAGGGCGGACCAGAACTCGAAATGCGAGGATGGCAAGGGCGGGCCGAAGAACGCAGCCGGGCAGTTCGCAAAGGGCTGGCATCAGGCCGTGGCGGCGCTGGTGCACAATGCCGACCGGGTCCATTTCGACCACGTTCGGTTCTCGAGCTTTCAGGACACGCTCTATTTCAAGGGCCGCGTTCCCAGCACAACAGTGCGTTCCTACTACAGCCATTGCTATGTCGAAGGCGATATCGACTTCATTTTCGGTCGTTCGACCGCCTATTTCGACGGCTGCGAAATCCGCTCCCTCGGTTCGCGGGTCGACCACACCTATGTGGTTGCGCCCTCGACCAATATGCACACGCCTTACGGTATCGTTTTCAACGATTGCGACTTCACCCATGACGGCAGTGAGACTGCGCTTGCCGGCACGTTTTCGCTTGGACGGCAGTGGTTTCAGACGGTGCGGGCGTCGCCCTACGGCATTCCCAATATCGAAGCCTATCGCACACGGCTTGCCGAAACCTCGGAATTCGACCATCCGCCGGAAGGAACAATCTCGCTCGATGTTCTGGAAGCCGTCGGCAAATGCGTGATCCTTAGTTCCCGCATCGGCGCGCATATCAATGCGTCAGCCCCCTGGGATGACTGGAGCGGCGGCAGGCGCAATGCGGATGGAGAATTCGTTCCGGGAGAGTGGAACACGCGCTATCGGCCCGTACAATACACGTCAGCCGATTTCTTCCGCTATCTGGGCGACTGGCTGAAGGGGGAGGGGCTTACGCTCCACGAACCGGATCCGCCGCAGCCGTGGCTTGCGGAGTACAACAACCGGCAGGCATAGCCGGTTCACGGAAACGGCTGATCGGGCCAGACCAGCGCTGCATTCAGCAGCGTCATATATTCTTCTTTGACAATATCGACCGCGCCCATGCTCTTCAGGTGATCGGTGGTGAACTGGGTGTCGAGCAACAGAAAGTTGTTGGCGCGCAGCCGTTCCACCAGATGTACAAGGCAGATCTTGGAGGCGTTGGGGCGGCGCGAGAACATGCTTTCGCCGAAGAACGCCGCCTTCAGCGAGACGCCGTAGAGACCGCCGACAAGTTCACCGTCCTGCCAGGCTTCCACCGAGTGGGCGCGGCCCATGGCATGCAGTGATTTGTAGAGGCTGCGGATCTCGTCATTGATCCATGTCTGCGGCCGGTCGGGCGCAGGCTCCGCACATGCGGCGATCACGCCCTCGAAATCATGATTGAACCGAATCTCGTAGGGAGACCTGCGCATGAATTTGCGCAGGCTGTGGGAAATGTGGAGTTTGTCGAGCGGAATGATACCGCGGATTTCCGGCTCGACCCAGAAAAGCTCGGTATCGTCGGCCGACTCGGACATGGGAAAGAGGCCGATGCTATAGGCATTCAAAAGCAGTTCCGGTGTGATTCCGCTGCTCTTTCCGGCGTTCTTTTCCATGGCCTCACAGCTAACCGTTCTTCTCTTCCAGATAGTGTTCCAGCCAGTGGATATCATAGTCGCCATTGGCGATATCCTGGTTGGCAATCAAATCCTGAAAAAGCGGCAGCGTCGTGTCAATGCCGTCCACGACGAACTCATCGAGCGCGCGTTTCAATCGCATCATGCATTCCACGCGGGTACGCCCGTGGACGATGAGCTTGCCGATTAGGCTGTCGTAATAGGGTGGGATTTTATAGCCCTGATAGACACCCGAATCGATGCGCACACCAAGCCCGCCCGGCGCATGGAAATGCGTGATCATGCCCGGCGACGGCCGGAAGGTCCTGGCATTTTCGGCATTGATGCGGCACTCGATCGCGTGGCCGGAAAAGGAGATATCCTTCTGGCTGACCGAAAGGCCTGCGCCAGCGGCAACGCGGATCTGCTCATGCACGAGGTCGATACCGGTAATGGCCTCGGTGATCGGGTGTTCCACCTGAAGACGGGTGTTCATCTCGATGAAGAAGAACTCGCCGTTTTCATACAGGAACTCGACCGTGCCGGCGCCGCGATATTTCATCTTGCGCATTGCAGCGGCGCAGATTTCACCGATTTCCATGCGTTGCTCGACGTTGAGCGCTGGCGAATTGGCTTCCTCCCAGACCTTCTGGTGGCGGCGCTGCAGCGAGCAGTCGCGTTCGCCCAGATGAATGGCATCGCCTTCACCGTCGCCGAAGACCTGCACTTCAATGTGACGCGGCTTGTCGAGATATTTCTCCATATAGACCGAATCATTGCCGAAAGCCGCTGCGGCTTCGCCACGCGCCGTGCTCCAGGCTTCCAGCAGATCGTCTCTGTCGCGAGCAAGCTTCATGCCGCGTCCGCCGCCACCGGCTGTTGCCTTGATCAGCACAGGAAAGCCGATTTCCTCGGCGGTCTTGATGGCGTCTTCCTCGGTGTCGACCGATCCGGCGGAGCCGGGGACGACGGGAATGCCGAGTTCTTCGGCCGTCGTCTTGGCGGTGATCTTGTCGCCCATCATGCGGATATGTTCGCTGGTCGGGCCGATGAAGGTGATACCGTGTGCCTCGAGGATCTCGGCGAACTTGGCGTTCTCGGACAGGAAGCCGTAGCCGGGATGCACCGCATCCGCGCCGGTGATCTCACACGCAGCGACGATCTGGTGAATATTGAGATAGCTCTCGCGTGAGGAGGGCGGGCCGATGCACACGCTTTCATCGGCAAGGCGCACATGCATTGCGTCGGCGTCGGCAGTGGAGTGTACGGCCACGGTGGCGATGCCGAGTTCCTTGCAGGCGCGCTGCACACGAAGTGCAATTTCGCCGCGGTTGGCAATCAGGATTTTGGAAAACATTTGGCTTTGACCCGTTATTCGATCACGACAAGCGGCTCGTCGAATTCTACCGGCTGGGAATCATCGACGAGAATTTCGACGACCTTGCCGCTCTTGGGGGCAGGGATCTGGTTCATCGTCTTCATCGCTTCGATGATAATGAGGGTCTGGCCTTCCTTCACATTGGAGCCGACTTCGATGAACGGGCGAGCGCCGGGGGCGGGGGAAAGGTAAACGGTTCCGACCATGGGCGCTTTCACGGCGTTGTCGTGATTGTTGGCCTTGGGGGCTTCGGTCGCAGCAGGCTGGGGCGCAGCGGTAGGGGCTGGCGCCGGGGCATAGGCCATGGCTTGCTGCGGCGCGGTTGTAACCGTCACTTCGCGCGCAACGCGGATATGAAGGCCGTCCTGATCAACCTCGATTTCGGTCAGGTCGGTTTCATTGAGAATTACGGCGAGCTCCCGCACCAGCGCTGCGTCAACTGCCTTCTTTTGGTCTGCCATGGGTGGTGTTCCTTTGTTCTTTTTATTCCGTGAGGTGCTTGAGTGCACGAAGCGCAAGGAGGTAGCTGTCTTGTCCGAAGCCACAGATTACCCCCTTCGCCGCCGGCGAGATCATGCTCTTGTGGCGAAAGGTCTCACGGGCATGAATGTTGGAAATGTGAAGCTCCACGACGGGTACGCTGATGGCGCGTATCGCATCATGAAGCGCAATGGATGTGTGCCCGTAGGCCCCTGGATTGATGGCCACGCCGGCAGCTTTCTCGCCGGCTTCGTGAAGCCAGTCAACAAGCACGCCTTCATGATTGCTCTGACGACAGTCAGCCTCAAACCCAAGGGTTTCCGCTTCCGCGCGGCAAGCCGCATCAATAGCTTCAAGGGTGAGTGCGCCATAGATACCCGGTTCGCGCTTGCCCAGAAGATTGAGGTTCGGCCCGTTCAGAACAAAGATCACGCGTGTCATCGGTCAATTCCAGTTTCGCCTTCACCTATAGACGTTCAGACCTTTCAGGAAAACCCCAAAGACCAGACCTTGAAACGTCTTGGTTAAGCTTCGGCGGGCTTCAAACTCTATGAACAGGTACCCTGTCCACAATCACGCACATTGTCGATGATCTGCTGGATACGGTCTGCGCCGATCGCGCCGTGAAGCATGGTGTCGCCGACGATATAGGCAGGGGTTCCGTTCACCCCGATGGAGCTTGCCAGTGCAAAATGCTCCTCAAGGGCTGCTTCGGCCGGAAATTCTGCCATCGCTGCATCGATCTGGGCGTCGTCTACGCCGAAGGCTGCGGCAACAGCGCGCGCACTTTCGTCGGTGGCGCGGTTGCCCGAGCCCATCAATGCGCGGTGGAAATCTTCATACTGATCGGGGTCGACCTTAAAGAAGGCGTAGGAAACGCGCTGCGCGGCCTCCGATTCGGGACCCAGAACAGGGATTTCCTTCAGGATGAAACGCACATCGTCATTGTTGGCGATGATCTCGTCCATATCGCCAAGCGCGCGCCGGCAATAGCCACAATTATAGTCAAAAAACTCGACGACGGTGATCGCGCCATCGGGATTGCCGAGCACAGCGTCGAATTCCGGCTGAAAGATCTTGTCTTGCTTTTCGGCAAGGGCGGCCTGGGCCACCTTTTGCTGCTCTTCGGCCTGCTTCCTCTGAAGCGCGACCTGAACATCCAGTAGCACTTCCGGATTGGTCACCAGATAGTCATGGACCCGCGTGTCGAAGTCATCGCCTGCAGGGGGGCTCTGCTGATTCGCGCGGTTGCGGCGTGGCAAACCCATAAATAGCACCTGTGGTTGCAGCAGCAGACGCGATCGCGGTCGCGAAGATGGCGGCAACGGCGAGCGTCGTTCCCTTAGAAGACATGTTTTCCCCTTCCAGCACGGTAAGATGCGTTTTGCTATGATCCAATTGTGCGCAAAAGGCGGCATTGTCCAGAGCAAAGACCTCAATTATAGCGGGCAGTGTTCAAAATCCCGTTTTTTGACCTCAAGGATTGCGGGCGCCGGGCGAATGGTCCAAGCCCGATAAAACCCCGCAGACCGCGCCGTACCCCTGAAGGAAGAACAGCCATGCCCTCGAAACGCAGCGAAATCGATTCATTTTTGGCCATGGATGTTCTGGCGGAGGCCAATCGCCGGAAGAAGGCGGGCCGCCCTGTGCTTTCGCTCGCTGTCGGCCAACCCTCCCACCCGGCGCCCGACAAGGCGCTTGAGGCTGCGCGCGCGGCACTTGACCACGGCCATCTCGGATATACCGATGCTTTTGGGCTGGCCAGCCTGCGCGAGGCAATTTCGAATGATTACCGCGACCGCATGGGTGTCACCGTTGATCCCGCACGGATTGCGGTGACGACCGGCTCATCGGCGGGCTTCAACCTGGCCTTTCTGGCGCTTTTCGATGCCGGCGACAGCGTGGCGATCGCCAGACCCGGCTATCCGGCCTATCGCAATATCCTCAGGGCGCTCGATCTCAACGTGATCGAGGTCGAGGCGAATGCGGCCCATGAATTTACCCTGACACCGGATGCACTGACCGAGGCTGAGCGCGAACATGGCGTGACCATCAAGGGCGTCCTGCTGGCAAGCCCTGCCAACCCGACCGGGACTGTCACCGGCCGGGCCGCGCTGAAGCGGCTTGCCGACTGGTGCGAGGAACGCGGAACGGCCTTCATCTCTGACGAAATCTATCATGGCCTTGTTTTTTCCGGCGAGGAGGCGACCGCGCTTTCCTTCACCGATGAGGCGATCGTCATCAATTCCTTTTCGAAATACTATTGCATGACCGGCTGGCGCGTCGGCTGGATGGTGCTGCCGGAAAAGCTGGTGCGTGTCTTCGAGCAACTGGCGCAGAACATCTATATCAGCGCGCCTGAGCTTTCGCAGATTGCCGCTGAAGCAGCACTCAAGGCGCGTCCGCAACTCGATGGTTACCGTGAAATCTACAGTGCCAACCGGGATTTTTTGATCAATGCACTTCCCGAGATCGGCCTGCCGATCGTCTCGCCGATGGATGGCGCTTTTTATGCCTATGTCGATGTCAGCGGCCATTCCAATGACAGCATGGCGTTTTCGCGTAAAATGCTTGCTGAGATTGACGTCGCTGCCACTCCAGGCGCTGATTTCGACCCGCTGACAGGCGGGCGTTATCTCCGGCTTTCCTATGCGGGAACCGAGGCCGAAATCCGCCAGGCTGTGGAGCGCATGGGCAACTGGCTGTCGCGCGCGCAGTAAGTCCCGTATTTTTCTGACGGACCACCATCACAGCTGTCACCATCAATGAAAAACGCCGCCGATGCGAACATCGGCGGCGTTTTGCGATCTCTCGCGGACCTCTTCGTTTTCAGAAGAAGCCGCGGCGCTGCCACCAGCCGCGCTTGGGTTTGGTGGCCGGCTCGTCTTCGTTTTCTGAGCCGTTGGAGGTGACCACCGGTTCCGACGTGGTGATATTGGAGCCACGGTTGGCGCGCTTGGTGCTGCCGTCTTCTTCAGCCTCGGAGGCCGCAGGTGCTTCCGTGGGGGCGGGCTCGGCTGCTGCCGTGGCCGCGGTCGTTTCCTCCGTCGCCGTGGGCTCGTCCTTGTCATCAGACGCGGCCTTGGTTTCAGGGGCGGTGTCTTCGTCCGTGTCCGGCTTGGCTGCAGCCGCCGCTACAGGCTGTTCGGTCTCTTGCTCCACAGCCTCGACCTTTTCGGCCTTCGGCTTACGGCGACGACGGGGTTTGCGGCCTTCGATTTCGGCCATCGCCTCGTCTTCCATTGTGGCCGTCGGTTGATCCGCGCTTGCTTCCGCAGTTTCCTCGGTCGGCTTGGACTTTACCGTTTCGGCATCTGCGGCTTCGGTCGCCTCAGATATGGCGGCTTCCTGCTGTTCAGGCACCGCACCGGAGGTTTCACCATCCGACGTTTCGGCTGAAGGCGCCGGGGTCACGTCGGCTGTGGTCTCGGCAGCGTCGTCAGACGCGTCCTGCTGGCCGTTTTCGTCACTGCGATTGCGGCGACCGCCGCGCTTGCCGCGACGGCGTTTGCGACGCGGCTTGTCGCTGTCATCGTCAAGACCGTCCGCGGCGTCCTGCGTGTTTTCGTCAGTGCTGCCGTTGTCGTCGTCCTGCGACAGGTCATCGTCCAGCGCATTGTTGCCGTTCGGCTGGCTGTTGCGGCCGCGACGGCGACGACGCTTGCGGCGCGAACGCCCGCCTTCCTCGTCACCACTGTTGGTTTCGCTGGTGTTGTTTGTTGGCGTGTTGTCGGAAGCATTGTCTTCCGCTTCGTCTGCTTCCGGCGTTTCGACGACCTCGTCTTCCTGCTCTTCAATCAGGTTGAACAGCGCCTCGATCTTCACCGGGTTTTCGACAGGGTCGCGACGGTCGATTTCGAAATGGCTACTCTCAATAGCGCCATCGGCCTCGATGATGATCTCGACACCGAAACGGTTTTCGTAATCAACCACCGTATTGCGCTTCTGGTTGAGCAGGTAGGGCGCAATATCTTGCGTCGTGCGCACGGTGATGTTGTGGGTCGTGTTCTTCAGCAGATATTCCTCGATACCGCGCAGAACATGCAGCGCGACAGAGGACTGTGAAAGAACATGACCGGCGCCACCGCAATGGCTGCACACCTGCGTGGTTGATTCCAGAACGGAAGCGCGGATGCGCTGGCGTGACATCTCCAGCAGGCCGAAATGCGAAATCCGACCGACCTGAATGCGGGCGCGGTCGTTCTTCAGGCATTCCTTGATCTTTTTCTCGACAGCGCGGTTATTGCGCTTTTCTTCCATGTCGATGAAGTCGATGACAACAAGACCGGCAAGGTCGCGCAGCCTGAGCTGGCGCGCCACTTCTTCGGCCGCCTCCAGGTTGGTCTGCAATGCGGTGTCTTCAATCGAGTGCTCACGGGTGGAGCGCCCGGAGTTGACGTCGATGGCGACCAGCGCTTCGGTCTGGTTTATAATCAGATAGCCACCTGATTTCAGCGTCACTTGCGGCTGCAGCATGCGGTCAAGCTGCGCCTCGATGCCGGAGCGCGAATAGATCGGATGGATGTCGCGGTAACGCTGAACCACTTTGGCGTGGCTCGGCATCAGCATTTTCATGAAGTCCTTCGCTTCGCGATATCCTTCATCGCCGGAAACGATGACCTCGCTGATATCCTTGTTGTAAAGGTCGCGAATGGAGCGCTTGATCAGGCTGCCCTCCTCGTAGACGAGGCAGGGCGCCGTCGATGTCAGCGTCATGGAGCGGACATTTTCCCAAAGGCGCATCAGGTATTCGAAGTCGCGCTTGACCTCTGCCTTGGTGCGGTTGGCACCGGCGGTGCGGAGGATCACACCCATGCCCTGCGGCACTTCAAGGCCCTTTGCGACGTCCTTCAGCCGCTTGCGGTCGGCGGGGTTGGTGATCTTGCGCGAAATACCGCCACCGCGTGCCGTGTTTGGCATCAGCACTGAATAGCGGCCTGCAAGCGAGAGATATGTCGTTAGCGCAGCGCCCTTGTTGCCGCGTTCTTCCTTGGCCACCTGCACGAGCAGGATCTGGCGGCGCTTGATGACTTCCTGAATGCGGTACTGTTTGCGCATCCGGCGATGGCCGTTGTCCGGCACTTCTTCCATCGCGTCTTCGGCGCCAACGGATTCGACACTGTCGTCATCATCATCGTCGACGTCTTCGGAAATGGTATCGGCGTCAACCTTGGCGGCCATGTGGGTGGGGCCACCTGAACCTTCGGAACCGTTTGAGCCGTTGTCGTCGGAGCCGCTTTCGGCAGAATTTTCGGCCTCGGAAGCGGTCTCGCCGTCTGCCTTGGCGTCTTTCTTGGCGGTGGGCTTGCGGCGCCTGCGCGGTTTGGCCTTTTGGGGCTCTTCCGGCGCGTCTTCGGTTGCTGGGGCTTCAGATGTGGCCGCGATGTTTTCGCCGCTCTCATCCGTCTCCGCGTTCTGGCTATCGTTGGCAGCCGTAGTTTCGGCCTTTTCGTCGCCGGTTGCCGCGTCAGCATTCTTGCCGCGCGTTTTGGCCCGGCCGCGACGGGTGCGTGGCTTCGGCTTGCCTTCGGCAGCCTGTTCGGAAACTTCCACTGGCTCGCTGACCGACGTATCGCTGTCATCATCGTCGTCATCGTTGGCCTCTCTCAGGAGGGCTTCACGATCGGCAAGTGGAATCTGGTAATAGTCTGGGTGGATCTCGGAGAAGGCCAGGAAACCGTGGCGGTTGCCGCCATAGTCGACAAACGCAGCCTGAAGAGAGGGTTCGACCCGCGTGACCTTTGCAAGATAGATGTTGCCGCGCAGCTGTTTCTTATGCTGCGATTCGAAATCGAACTCCTCTATACGATTTCCACGAACAACGACGACGCGTGTCTCTTCTTCATGAGAGGCGTCGATGAGCATTTTGTCTGCCATTTATGATGAGCTCCTCGGCGCAGTCGCTTACCGGCTCCCGAAAGGACTTCAGTCCTGCTTCGGAAACGGTCAGTTGCGGATGCGCCGGATGAAATTTCGCTCGACCGGTGCAACGAAACGCAGGCGGCTGCTTCTCGAATCAGTCTTCCACCTTTGGTCAGGGTGGAGGCCGAGGGAAGAAATGGACGCTTCATTCTCATATAAAACCAGTCGAAACCAACTTTGACGAGCCTCTGTTGAGAGGCGATGAATATGCTCCGTGGGGGTTACCAAAGAGCAATGAGCCTTACGCCGCAACGTTTTCGTAAAATACGTATACCGGCGAAGATATTCTGTTCGGTGGTGGGAAAAGACGGCGGACGATCCGTTGCTCCATATGGCGCCAATCATCTTGAGACCGGCTGCCGTTGCGCGCATCTGTCCCGTCATAAATCTCCACCTATACACATTAGTATGTATTCCATGCTGCAATAGCAAGAAAAAACCAATCACCCGTTATATTTGAGCACATCACGAATCACAGTCAATTTGACCGTGGGCAGGCAGGCGAAGAAGGCCCGGTCACGCCGCCGAAAAATCATAGCGGCTCGTCTGGCGGCCACTTTTTTGCCATGTCGCCGGCGTTATTGGCGCTGGCCCTTGGCGCGTGCTTGCTATTAACGTGCTGCACGGAATAATTGCACCTTGACGCGAGGGGCTTTGCACAGAATGAGGGGTTGCATGACGGGACACAACGCGGTCGGTGCCGGCGGTCTGTTCAATCAGGCATGGTTTGCCATTCTTACTGTTCTGGCCGTGGCCGGTTCTTTTTTGTTGTTGCTGGTGCTGACCATGGTTTTACCTGCGCCGGCTCGTGCCGCAGAGGATAGTGCCGCACCGCTCATTGCCTACAATGCGCTGCTCGTGGGCGACGACGCGCGCGCGCGGCTGGTGATCGATTTCGATCGCCCGCCTGAATTCAGCTATCACTATCTGAAGGATCCGGCCCGCCTTGTCATCACGCTGCCCAGCACGGCTTTCGGCTTTTCGGGCGATTCTGTTGAGCCGCGCGGCCTGGTTAGCGATGTCCGCTACGGGGCCACCGGCCCGGGCCAGTCGCGCATTGTGCTGTCGGCGCGCGAGCCGATCCAGATGACACTCGCAGAGGTGCGGGAAGACACGGGTTCCGGTGCCCGGCTCGTGATCGACCTGGCGATTGCCGGCGAGGACAGCTTTGAGGCGCTTCTTGAAGGCCAGCGCCCCGACCCTGGCGATTTCTTCTCCGATACGCCGCAAACAGTCGGCGAGGACAGGTATGTCGTGGCGATCGATGCCGGACATGGCGGCGTTGATACCGGGGCAATCGGTGAAGACACAAAGACACTCGAGAAGACCATTACGCTCGACTTTGCCCGCGCCTTTGCGCAGCGGCTTGCCGAGGTGCCTGGGATTGAGCCGTTTCTGACGCGGGATTCCGACACATACCTGTCGCTGACCCGGCGTGTCGAACTGGCGCGCCAGCACGGTGCTGACCTGTTTATTTCACTCCACGCTGATTCCCTGGACCAGCCCGATATCTCCGGCGCGACGGTCTACACGCTCTCTGACCGGGCCTCCGACCGGCTTGCTGCCGCCCTTGCGCGGCGCGAGAACCTGTCTAACGAAATCATGGGCCTGAATGCCGCCGACGAACCCGAAGAGGTTACCGACATCCTGCTTGACCTGACACGGCGGGAGACACAGAGCTTTTCCGTTTCGCTTGCCGATACGGTTGTGGCTTCGTTTGAAGGCCAGATCGGATTGATCAACAACCCGCACAGGTTTGCCGGGTTTATGGTGCTGCGTGCGCCGGATATTCCTTCGGTCCTGCTCGAAATCGGCTTCCTCTCCAATCCTGAGGATGAAAAGCGCATGCTCGACCCGGACTGGCGTGACCGGCTGGTGGAGCGGCTGGTGGATGCCGTGCGCCGCTACCGTACCCCTCTGGTCTCCGGTGGCGGATGAGCAACACCGCCGACGAGGATGGGTTGATCGGCGAAGCAACGTTTTAGCTGCGTCGCAAAAAGCGCACATTCGTTGTAAAAAAGTGATCGGGGTGTTTTCATCGCAGCGTTGGAGCGGTATCTGCGATGATCTCGAAAATGCGCCGACCAGAACAGATGCAGAGCCGTGCGTAAGCGTGCTCAATGTTAGCCTCTCCAGAGACAGGACCAAACAGACGTGAATGTGATCAAGTTCATCGGATATCTTTTTGGCCTCGCCTGCGCGCTTTTCGTCGTGGTGGCAGTGGGGCTCGGGGTCTATCTGAACAATGTCGCCAAGGATTTGCCGGATTACGAGGTGCTGGCGCAATACACGCCGCCGGTCACGACCCGCGTTTATGCCGGTAATGGCGAGCTGATGGCCGAATATGCCCATGAGCGCCGCCTGTTCCTGCCGATCGATGCCATTCCGATGCGTGTGCGCGGTGCCTTCCTGTCGGCTGAAGACAAGAATTTCTATTCGCATCCCGGCGTCGATGTTGTGGGGCTTGGCCGTGCGATCATCACCAATGTGCGCAATATGGGTACCGGCCGCCGTCCCGTCGGCGCTTCGACCATCACCCAGCAGGTCGCCAAGAATTTTCTTCTGAGCTCCGACCAGACGATTGAACGCAAGGTCAAGGAAGCGATCCTCTCCTTCCGCATCGAGCAGGCCTATTCCAAGGACACGATACTCGAACTTTACCTCAACGAGGTCTATTTCGGCCTCAATGCCTATGGCGTGGCCGATGCGGCGCTGACCTATTTTGACAAGCCAGTTTCCGACCTGACTGTCGCCGAGAGCGCCTATCTTGCCGCGGTTCTCAAAGGTCCGGCCAATTATGATCCCTACCGCCACCCCGATGCAGGCATAGAGCGGCGCAACTGGGTGATCAGCCGGATGGCGGAAAACGGCTACATCACCGCCGAGGAAGCTGAAATTGCCCGGGCAGAGCCGCTGGGCGTTGTCTCTACTCACAAGAACCGTCCGATCGCGGGGGACGAGTATTACGCCGAGGCTGTGCGGCGTGAACTGAAGGACGAGTACGGCGAGGAAATGCTTTATGAAGGCGGCCTGTCGGTTCGGACCTCGCTCGACCCGAAGATGCAGTCCTATGCGCAGAAAGCCTTGCGTGACGGCTTGATCCGCTATGATGAGGCTGCCGGTTTCAGAGGCCCGATCGCAGAGGCGTCGATTTCCGGCGACTGGGGTCCTGAACTGGCCAAGATGCCCCCTCTGTGGGATGTGCCCGACTGGAATATCGCGGTAGTGCTCGGCGTCAGTGCCGATGGTGCCGACATCGGCATCCGTCCGCCCATTGACGTCGGTGGCCGGGTCGACAACGCCCGCAATACCGGCTTCATTTCCGCAGACAATATGAAATGGGCCTATCGCTTCCTGAAAAAGGGCAAGAAGAACGCGACCAGCCCGGAGGGCGTCCTCAAGCCGGGGGATGTCGTCTATGTCGAAGCGACCGGCGAGGGCGATGCCTACCGTCTGCGGCAGGTGCCCAAGGTACAGGGCGGCCTCGTCGCAATGGACCCTGATACTGGACGTGTTGTTGCAATGGTGGGCGGGTTCGCGTTCGCGGAAAGCCAGTTTAACCGCGCTACCCAGGCGATGCGTCAGCCCGGATCGTCGTTCAAGCCGTTTGTCTACGCTGCGGCGCTCGACAATGGCTATTCGCCGGCGTCGGTGATCATGGACGCACCGATCGAGATCGAATCGGGTGGCGAATT
This sequence comes from Martelella sp. K41-7, assembly GCF_055808365.1. Lineage (NCBI taxonomy): Bacteria > Pseudomonadati > Pseudomonadota > Alphaproteobacteria > Hyphomicrobiales > Aurantimonadaceae > Martelella > Martelella sp. K41-7. The sequence continues at coordinate 2,159,669 of NZ_CM147867.1, read as the reverse complement.
GTGGCAGCCTCAGAACTATGCTGGCGGTTTTTCCGGGCCGCAGACGCTCAGAACCGGCATCGAAAAATCCAAGAACCTGATGACTGTGCGTCTGGCCAATGACCTCGGCATGGACGTCGTGGCGGACTACGCAGAGCGTTTCGGGATCTACGACCAGATGTCGCCGGTGTTGGCCATGTCGCTTGGCTCCGGGGAGACGACCGTGATGCGCATGGTGTCGGCCTATGCCGTTATCGCCAATGGCGGCAAGCAGGTCAATCCGACGCTGATCGACCGTATACAGGACCGTTACGGCGAAACCATCTTCAAGCATGAGGACCGGATCTGCGAGAACTGTGATGCGGCCGAATGGAACGGACAGGCCGAACCGATCCTGATCGACACGCGCGAACAGGTGCTTGATCCGATGACGGCCTATCAGATCACCTCAATGATGGAGGGCGTCGTCCAGCGCGGCACGGCGGCCAGCGCCGTCAACCTCGACCGTCCGGTCGCCGGCAAAACCGGCACCACCAATGACGAGAAGGATGCCTGGTTTGTTGGCTTCACACCGAATCTCGTTGCCGGCCTGTATATCGGCTTCGATCAGCCCCAGACCCTTGGCCGCCACGGAACTGGCGGCGGTCTCGCCGCGCCGATCTTCAACACCTTCATGACCAACGCGCTGAAGCAGTTGCCCAAGGAAAACTTCATCGAGCCGGAAGGCATGACCAATGTGCTGGTCAACCGCTCGACCGGCATGCGAGCCGGCGGTTCCGGCCCCGGGGTGATCCTGGAATCCTTCAAACCCGGAACCGGGCCGGCCCAAGCGCTCGATATCATTGATATGAGCGGCTACGTCCCGCCGGCGCAGATTCTCAAGGATTCGAATCAGGCCAACAAGGCGATCTCGACCGGTTCCAGCGGCCTTTACTGAGCCGCGGCCCGATGGGCGAGGCGGGGTTTACATCCGCGCCTCGCGCCCTTATTCACCGGCTCAAACACATTTTTCAAAGAAGCAGAAAGAACCATGCGCGCGGAAATCGAAGGTATTGTCGACGAAACCAAGCAGGCTATAACCCTGCTGAGGAGGCATCTTTGACTGGGATCAGGCAATCAAACGGCTGGACTGGCTGAACAACAGAGCGGAAGACCCCGATATCTGGAATGATGCGAGCGAAGCCCAGAAGCTGATGCGCGAACGCCAGCTTCTCGATGACGGCATTTCCTCCGTTCGTCGGATTGAAACGGAGCTTTCCGACAATATCGAGATGATCGAGCTCGGTGAGGAGGAAGGCGACGACGAGGTTGTGAAGGACGCCGAGGACAGCCTGAAGCGCCTTCTCGCGGAAGCTGAGCGTCAGCAGGTCGAGGCCATGCTGTCCGGTGAGGCCGATTCCAACGATGCCTATCTTGAGGTCCATTCCGGTGCCGGCGGCACGGAAAGTCAGGACTGGGCCAACATGCTGTTGCGGATGTATATCCGCTGGGCCGAGAGTCAGGGCTTCAAGGTCGAGGTGATGGAAGTCCATGACGGGGAAGAGGCAGGCATCAAGTCTGCGACCATCCACGTCAAGGGCCACAATGCCTATGGCTGGCTGAAGACCGAATCGGGCGTGCACCGTCTGGTGCGGATCTCTCCCTATGACAGCAATGCGCGGCGTCACACGTCGTTTTCGTCGGTCTGGACCTATCCGGTGATTGATGATTCAATCGATATCGAGGTTTCCGAAAGCGACTGCCGGATCGATACCTACCGCGCATCCGGTGCCGGTGGGCAGCACGTCAACACCACCGATTCGGCCGTTCGCATCACTCATATTCCGACAGGGATTGTGGTTCAGTGCCAGCAGGAGCGCTCGCAGCACAAGAACCGGGCCAAGGCCTGGGATATGCTCAGGGCCCGCCTCTATGAAGCCGAGTTGCAGAAACGTGAGGAGGCGGCCAACAAGGAAGCGGCCTCCAAGACCGATATCGGCTGGGGTCACCAGATCCGCTCCTATGTTCTCCAGCCCTATCAGTTGGTCAAGGACCTGAGGACGGGCGTCGAAAGCACGGCGCCGTCGGATGTTCTGGACGGTGCGCTTGGCCCGTTCATGGAGGCCGCTCTTGCCCACCGGATCGAGGGTGGCGCAGGCGCTTCTGTCGAGGACATAGACTGACCGCCAGTTGATCATACTTCCAAAGAAAAAGGCCGCTTCGGATATCCGAAGCGGCCTTTTTCTTTGGCGTTCGTTGCTGGTTAGCGCAGAGCCTGCAGCAATTGCGGAGTTGGCCAGCCGTCTGCCGGCATGCCGAGCTGCATCTGAACCGAGCGGACCGCATCGCGGGTACCGGCGCCGAGAATGCCGTCGATCTTGCCGACGTCGAATCCCTTGCGCGACAAGGCCGTCTGAAGCTGTTTCATCTGGCTGTCTGAAAGCCCCCGTTCGGGGTTGCCCTTGTTGTAAGCCGCAGCACCTTCAAACCGGGTCGCGAAATAGGCAACCGAGGTGGTGTAGATGAACGACTGGTTCCATTCCAGATAGACGTTGAAATTCGGATAGGCCAGGAACGTCGGGCCGAAGCGGCCCTGCGGCATCAAAAGCGCGGTCGGCAGATTGGAAAAACGGGTATTGCCGTCGCGCGGCTGAACGCCGAGCTTGAACCACTGGCCTGCCGTCAGGCCGCCACCGAACCCGGTTTTGTCCCAGGGCAGATCCTTGGGAATGATGACCTCCTGGATCCATGGCTCACCGGAGCGCCAGCCGAGGCTGCGGATGAAGTTGGCGGCTGTCAGTAGCGCATCGGGCGAGCTCTTCTTGACGCGCACATGGCCGTCACCGTCGCCGTCAACGCCGTAGCGGATGATGTCTTCGGGCAGCATCTGCACCTGACCGAGTTCGCCGGCCCAAGCGCCGGTCTCGGTCGCCGGATTGAAATCACCGTGCTGGGTCATCTCTATCAGCGCCAGAAGCTGCGGGCGGAAGATGTGCGGGCGACGGCAGTCATAGGAAAGCGTCACCAGCGCGTTGCGGGTGTTGAAATCGCCCTGGACGGCGCCGAAATCGGTTTCCATTGCCCAGAATGCGGTCAGCACGCCGGCAGGCACACCGAATTCGCGGCGGGCGCGGTCGAATGTGCTGGCATATTGCTGGATCTTCCGCTTGCCGGTGTTCAACCGCGAGGTGCTGCCGGTGCGCTGGGAAAATTCCAGAAAGGTCTGCTTGAAGACGCCCTGGGCGCGGTCACGGTTGAGCACGCTCTGGCTCACCGAAGCACCGGATAACACGGCATCGGCGGCACTTGGCGAAAGGCCGCGCTGAACGGCCTCGGATTTTACGCCTGAAAGAAAGCGCGAAAAATCGCCGCCGCATTGCTGTGCAGCAGCGGAGCCGGCGAAAAGTGATGTGAGACCGGCGGCAACCACAACCGCTCGGAGGGTCCTAGAAATCATGGGCGTCTCCTCAAAAAAACGACGGCCAGCCTTGGCCGGCGGGCGCACAAAATCGCTCCGCAACTTATATCAGACCACCTAAGCTTTCATTAAGACCGGTCTGAAGCAACCCTTGCGCTTGATCGAGGCCTGCTGTGCGCCGCTGCGTTCACGCCAGTTTGATGACGCCATGCCAGGCGTAGCCGCGTCCGATCGTGTCAAAATGGAACTGTGCACCGCGTGCTGCTGCCTCGCCCTGCAGCACGGCATGGAGCTTGGCGCGGGGCGTGACATGAAAGCGCGCCAGCCAATGCTGAAGGCTCCCGCGGAACCAGCGGGGGAGGCCTTCCTGTTGTCCGAAATCGACGACGTGCAACTCACCGTCGTCATTGAGCGCATCGAGAGCCGCTTCGACTGCCAGACGCCACTGCGGTATCATCGATAGCGCATAGGAAATTGCGATCCGGTCGAAGCCGTCAACTCCGAACCGCGCGGGCTTGAATTCGCAGGCATCGGCGGCCGCGAAGAGCGGCGGCGTTGAACTGGCTTTGAAATGCGCCCGCGCAGTCCCCAGCATTTCCTCGGATATGTCGAGGCCGTACAGGCGCGCTTCGGGCAGGCGCGCTGCCAGCTTTCTCAGGTTTCGCCCTGTGCCACAAGCGATCTCGAGCACGGAGCCACCGGGCGCAACGCTTACGCCATCGATCATCCTGTCACGGCCGAAGAGGTAGTATTTCCGGGTCAGGTCATAGATGTGCCGCTGATAGCGGTACATGGCATCCATCGCTGCGGCCTGATCGTGTAATGTTTCGGTTGGCTGTGTCCCGGCCATTTCAGACTTTCTCATAGATGTGGAAGCCGCCGTAAATCGCGGAGCGATCGAGCGCCGCAAGCTCGCGGGATGTCTTTTCGAGATAGCGCCACTGCGCCTCGGTCTCCGGCGTCAGCCGGCCGTCGATCACGGATGGCTCCGCGGCGGTACGAAAGATGACGCGGGCGCTTGGTCGCGCCGTGCGGGTGATCTCTCGCCACAGATCGTTGAGTTGCGCGTCGTTCATCCAGTCCTGCGCGTCGAGCAGCACGTAGCGATCGACGCTGTTGTCGGGCTTGCCGCAAAGAAGTTCGGTAAAACTCGCGTGATGAACTGTCGCCCGCACCGCATTTTCGCGGATCAGAGGGAACGCCGCCGCCTGCAGATATGTCGGCATCGGTCCGCAACCGTTATCCGGATAGCTGCGGGCGAAGGCCTGCCAGGCGAAATAGTTGTCTTTCAGCGAGAAATGACAGGCGAGTTTTTCCAGGCGCTGACACAGCACGGACGCCAGCGTGCCGTCAGTGCTGGCGCGGGCAAGTTCATCGTACTGGCGGGGCGGGATGCCAAGGCCGAACAGCGATGACTTGCGCGACGTCGTCCAGCGGATCAGCGGTTTGTCGAACAGCGGCGCGATCTTTTCCTGAAAGATGCGCCGCTGTTCGCGCATCGATGTGGCTTCGGCCAGTTCGGATATTCGAACGCCATGGAGGCGGGCAACCATGTGTCCGGTGCCGATGAAGTGACCGAGCAGTCCGGTGCGATAGATGTTGCGCTCGAAAACGCTGATGCGCCGGCGGCCAAGACTGTCGCGGCTTTCCCAGTATTTCCGGGTGTCCGGGTCAAGATGGCGCGCGATGTGGCTATCATAGTCGCGCACGCTCCCTTTGGCGCCATTACCGAACAGCCGCAGCACAGCCGCATGATCCGGGAGGTGGGTGAACGCTGTCAGTTTCAGCCGGTTGAGCGCGATATGATGGCTGTTGAGATCGACAACGTCGATGTGTTCCGGCGCGCGGGTGAGATAGGCCAGCACATTGCAACCGCCCGAGCCGATGGTGACGACCCGGTGTTCCGGCCCGAGCACCATCGCCGCGATATCGACGTCGGGATCCTCCCAGATCTGAGGGTAGACGAGGCCCGAAAACAACAGGCCAAAGAGCCGCTCTGACAGGCCCTCTTTTGTAAGCGCGCGATGCTGGAGCAATGCCGCATTCAGCGGGCGTCCACCTGTTTTGCGAAGTTCTTCCTCGGCAACGCTCATTTCCGGCTCCGTTTCTGGCCCGGGCCGGTGGCGTGGATGTGCCTGACCCAATGGCACCATCGAGTAAAGCGGTTCTGCTAAACTTTGATGACGGGGGCAATACAATCCACAGGCGTATGACCGCGCAAAGGTGTGGCCTCAGGCCGCGTCTTGCCGGTATCTGGCCGAAACGCGGGGCAGTCCGGAGCGCAGCAGCCGGGCGATTCGTTGCTGCCGCGACCGATCAAGCCGGCGGTTGAGGCGGGTCAGCAGTACTCGCGCGAAAAGCGCATAGACGAGAAGCGATGCCAGACTGGCAGCAAGGTGTGAGGCCGCGAACATTTCGCCTGTGTTTTGAAGCGAAGGGGCTGCCGGGATGAAGAAGATCGCGGTCGCAGCGGCGAGGCCAAATTCTGCGGCAGGCCGTGTCTTCAATTGTGCACCGTACCGGATGCGGCCAAGAAAGCTCTTGCCGGGCAGGTTGTCATTGCCTGCGAGCGGGGAGGGGCGCCGCAGGCGAGCGATCTGCCGCACGGCGAAAAATGCCAGAAATACAATGGCCGCCACCGACGCAACGGCGCGACCGGACGGCATGGCATGAACAAAAGCCACAGTGGCACCCAGCCCTGCTGCAAAAAACAGCGCCCGGGCTCCAAGGATTCCTGCTGCAATGGACATGCTTGCCCGTAGCCCGCGCTGACAATGCCATTTCGCAAATTCAAGCATCCGATCCGACGGAAGCACAAACATCACGAAAGCCAGCGCGGCGTAAAGGATAGCCGTTTCTAAAGTCACTCGTGTTCCTCCATCCGCAGGGCCCATAAAAGCCCCGAGGGATGAAAAGGTCAATTGGGGGGCGTGAAATGCTGCCCGATTTCTTCCATCACACCCGCAAACCAGGGCGTTGAAAGATCGAAATGGCCGCCGCCCTTGATACGATCGAATTCGATGGTTCGAAGTTGGCCATTGCGTTCGACATCATGTCCGGTCACGCCTGAGATGCCGTCAAGAGCGCTTTCGACGGCAAGGTCTACCATGGAATGAATCAGCCGGAGGTCGTCGGTATTGGCCGGAGCGGAACGGGCGTAGTAGCCGGATTTCTGTACCAGCGCGCGCTCGGCGCCGAGAATCTCGGCGAATTGTTTGGTGAACCAGTTGCCGACATTGATGTTGTCGAGCTTGACATGGCCAAAGGCATCGCGCTCGACATCGGCACCGGCGGCTTCCTGCTCGGCGATGATGGCATCGAGGCATGCGCCTTCGGAGACGAACAGCGAAACGGTGCCGTTGCGACTCATGGCTTCTTTCAGCCGTGCCGTTTCAGCCTCGAGGTCGAAGGCGGCCTCCGGCAGGTAAACACCGTCGATCATTTTCATCGCCGGGTTCATCAGCATGCCATCGACATAGTCGACTGTTTTCAGGCGTTCGAGATAGGCGCGTGCCGTTGCCGCGGTCAGCCAGCCGCAATTGCGGCCCATGACTTCGTGGACGATGAGTGTGCGCGGAGCCGCACTCTGCTCATTGGAGACGTTATCGAAGAAGGCCGCGCCGTACTCGGCCGCCGTCAGCGCGCCCAGTGTCTGGCGGATCGGCTTTACGTCATTGTCGACGGTCTTCGGCAGGCCGACGACGGTGAGGTCATAGCCGTTTTTCTTCAGATAGGCTGCTAGATCGGCAGCCGTCGTGTTGGTGTCGTCGCCGCCAATGGTGTGGAGAATGGTGATGCCATCTTCGGCAAGCCGGTCGGCCGCCACTTTCAGCGGATCTTCGCCGGCACCGACCAGCCCGCGCTTTTCGCAATCTTTCTGGTTGGTCAGCTTCACACGGCTATTGCCGATCGGAGAGCCGCCGAAGCGATGCAGAAGATGGGCCTGCTCACGTATTCCTGGTGTGATGGGCATGCTGTCGCCCATCAAAAGACCGGTATACCCGGAGCGGTAGGCGATGATTTCGGCTTCGGGTGCGATATCGGTGTAGCGCTCGATCAGTCCTCCGACGGCTGAAGAGAGACAGGGCGCGAGCCCTCCGGCGGTGAGCATTGCAACCTTCTGGCTCGACATATCAATCCTTCCATCAAATCCGAGGCAATTATCCGTCCAATATGCGACATGGATGCGACAGGAGAGGCCGGGCTGTAAAGCCTGAAAACGAATAAAATCCGGGATTTGCGTGGGCTGGTTTCGCGAAACCAGCGCTGTCTGCGCCGCTAAAACGATTGAACCGACGAGCGCTGACCGGACCGGACGAGGCAGTATCTGGTTTAGCCAAAGCGCGGGGAGAGGCTCGGTCTTGCGACAGAACCACTTTAGAAGCTGATATTCAGCCCGATCTTGCCGCCAAAGCCATAGGAACGGGTATCAAAGGCTGCGGACCCCTGGATCTCTGCAAATACGGAATACTGGCGCCCGGCGTTTTGCCAGTCTGCCTTTCCGCCGAGCCTGATCTCACCGGAAAGCTCGGCAGGTTCGGAGGAGAAGTCGTAGATGCTGCCCGGTTCAGCCAGGAAATCATAGTTGATGTTGGTGCTGCCGTAGAGGTTGCTGGAGCGCGTCTCTCCGTTCACATTCTGCCAGTTGCTTGTCCATTCGACCGCAAGTCCGGCCCGCCCCCAAAGGCTTTGCCCATTGGGAACGCCGAAGGCTTCGGCATAGGCTCCGCTGACACTGTCGATATCGACAGCCGCGAATGCCATCTGAAGCTGCGGTGCAAGCGAAAATCCGCTTCCAATATCAAGAGTGTGGCCCGCTTCCAGTGACAGCGCATAGCCGGTGGCGTTGCTGTTTTCGGATGAAATTGCCCCGTCTTCGACAGAGAGAGTGCTGTCATAGAAGGTGTAGGCAGCCTGGGCATCTGCGTAGAAGCCGTTCGTTCCAAGCCAGGTCAGCGTGACGCCAATCCCGTGGCCGTCCGGTCGGATTTTGCCAATGCCGCTAGAAGCCTGAACTCTGGCCCTGCCGATCTGGTACTGCCCCGTAACACCACCCACCAGTGTGCCTGATGGCTGGTCGACATATAATCCATCGATACCGATCTGCAATTCGAAGCTCGACATGCGGTAACCAGAGCCGGCCGAAGCCGATTGCGGCTCGAACACGTGATGTGCCGCATCAATCCTGCTCCACAGGACGTCGGGCGCGGCATCGGACGAAAAGGCCTGGCCGCCTGCGTAGCGTCCGCCCGAACGTGACTCGAAAGATGGAGGCCGGGTCATTTCCAACAGTACGGCGGGGTAGGCTTCGTGAACCGCAACCAAGGTGTGTGGCCATGCGCCCTTGTCGGTCGGGAAGCTGCTCGCACTTCGGGTTTTATGGGCCGTTGCCCGCACCTTCAAGAGGGATTTGAGCGGTCTCGGACCGGTTGTCGTAGGGTGAGTGCCAAGGTTGTCTTGCTGCGTGCGATGGTGTTGACGGAGTTCAGAGGCGACGGCCAGGATTTCGCCTTTTCGCAGGGGCGACGCGCTTTTGGTTGGAGTATCCATTGTGCCGCTCAGCCGCGCCGTCCCGCCTGTGGTGGGCAGAGCGGCGCCAAGGCTTGACGCCGGTGCCGCGCAGTGTTGCGCTTTCAGCTGATCGGTGCCGCAGGTGAAGGTTTCATCGGCGCTTGCTATCATTGGTGCGCCGACAATCAGGCTGAGGGCCGCTGCGAAAACCAGAGCGTAAGGCGTTAGCGTGCTGGGCGCGGGGGCGCGCAAACTGCATGGCCGGCCGGGTCCTGGCATACTCAGCTCCTCCCTGGATCTGCATCCAAATATAAGAGAAGCCTAATTTAGATTAATATTGCAATATAACTTGTATTAAATTGGAGTTATTTATGTATATGGTTTTATATTCGTGTATTTTAGATGTATGGATAAAATATACATGAAAAAATTCATGTAATTTTGAGTTTATAATTTTATGTATAGCTTTAAAAAAAACGGAACGGGCACCGCATGCAAGCGGCGCCCGTGATCAGGCAGTTCAGGTCCGTAAGGCCTATGAGAAGATGCGCGCATGCGCCAAGGGCTGCTGGACCAGCGGCGGAAAGTCGTCCGGGGTGATGGTTTCCTTCTCGAGGAGGATGCGGGCGCCGTCATCAAGGTCCTTGCGGCGTTGGGCAAGCACGGTCTTGGCCCGTTCATAGGCTTCATCGATCAGCTTGCGGATCGCAAGGTCGATCTCGCGGGCGGTGACATCGGAATAGTCCTTCGGCCTGCCCATGGCAGGGCCGCTGTCCAGATATTGGGCGCGCTGCTGTTCCAGTGCCGTCTGGCCTATATCCGGGTCCATGCCAAAACTCATCACATATTGCCTGGCGATATCGGTTACGCGCGCGAGGTCGTCCGAGGCGCCCGTCGAAATCTCGCCATAGACGAGATCTTCGGCGGCGCGGCCTGCGAGCAGCACCACCATTCGGTCCCGCAGTTCGCCGGCAGTGATCAGGAACCGGTCTTCGGTCGGACGCTGCATGGTGTAGCCGAGTGCGCCGATCGAGCGGGGAATGATCGAGATCTTGTGGACGGGATCGGTCTTGGGAAGGGCGGCGGCTGCCAGCGCGTGGCCCATCTCATGAAAGGCGACGCGTTCGCGCTCGTCGGGGTTCAGCAGTCGCCCGCGGCGTTCGGAGCCTGCGACGATGCGCTCAACGGCCAGCGTGAAGTCATCCATGGTCACATATTCGCCATCGCGGCGGGTGGCGAAGATCGCGGCCTCATTGACTAGGTTGGCGAGATCCGCGCCTGAAAAACCCGGGGTGAGGGCGGCCACATCATCGGCATTGAGTTCATCGGCGAGTTTCACATTGCGCATGTGCACCTTGAGGATCGCCGAGCGGCCTTCGCGGTCGGGCCGGTCCATCACCACCTGACGGTCGAAACGGCCGGCGCGGGTCAGTGCCTGATCAAGTACTTCGGGCCGGTTGGTGGCCGCCAGGATGACGATGCCGGCGGACGGATCGAAACCGTCCAGCTCCACGAGAAGCTGGTTCAGCGTCTGTTCCTTTTCATCATTGCCGCCACCGCCGAAGGAGTTGCGAGCGCGGCCCAGTGCATCGAGCTCGTCGATGAAGATGATGCAGGGCGCCATCTCGCGGGCCTGTTTGAACAGGTCGCGAACACGCGCTGCTCCGACGCCCACAAACATCTCCACGAACTCCGAGCCGGAGATCGAGAAGAATGTGACATCGGCCTCTCCGGCGACCGCCTTGGCAATCAGGGTCTTGCCGGTCCCGGGCGGGCCGACGAGCAACAGGCCCTTCGGGATACGCGCGCCGAGCCGGCCGAATTTGTCGGGCTCGGTCAGAAAGGAAACGACTTCCTTCAGCTCGGCCTTGGCTTCGTTGGCGCCGGCGACATCGTCAAAGGTTATGCCGGTCTTGCGTTCGACATAGATCTTCGCCTTGGACTTGCCGACATTCATCATGCCGCCAAGGCCGATGCCCTGCTTTTCCGCGAATTTGCGAAAGAACCATGCCCAGATCGCGAAGAAGATGATGATAGGAAGTATCCAGGACAGGATTTTTGTCAGCATGCTGTGGTCAGGGACGCCGGTGACATCGACCTTGTATTTGTCAAAATCGACGGCCAGCTCCTGAGGAACGCGATAGGTGACGAAGTATTCCTTGCCGTTGACGGCGTCCTTGAACTGACCCTGGATGGTGTTGTCGGCGATAGCGACGGATTGCACCTGGCCCTTTTCGATGTAGCTGATCATCTCGGAATAACTGATCTGGGCAACGTCGCGTGATGAAAACCACATCTGGAAACCGATGATCACCAGGAAGGCCAACAGAAAATAGCCAATATTGAATGTATTCTTGCGTTCCATGGTCGATTTTCCCCGCTATCGCCTTGTGAGGATTAGTCTATAGCCTCGGCATTGCGTTGCAGGCAATTGCAATCATCCCCGCCCTGCGTTTGGTTGTGTTGAATGTCACGGAAAAATTGTTCGACGGCGTCGCGAAAAAGTGAAATTGAACCGACCGGTTCGACTTGCGTCGAGCGTATTTTTTGTCCAATCTGTCCTGACGTGAAAGGGCGGATTCTACCCGCCGGGAGACTGTCGAATGTCATTTTGGGAGAAGCTGGTCAATTTTATCAGCCAATCCGCCGGCAATGTGCTGACCAGCGTTGTCGAGGCTGTGCGGACCCTGTTTGAGGGTGACCCCGAAACACGCCGGCAGGTTGCCTTCTCGGTGTCGCTGATCGCGCTTTCCGCGAAGATGGCCAAGGCCGACGGTTTCGTGACCATAGAAGAGGTCAACGCCTTCCATGAGATTTTCGAAATCCCGGACAGCGAGCGCGAGAATGTTGCACGGCTCTACAATCTCGCCCGCCAGGATATTGCTGGCTACGAGGCTTATGCCGGGAAGCTGAAAAGCCTGTGTGCTGAAGGTGACGAGGGTTGTCCGCTTCTTGAAGAAATTATTGATGGCCTGTTCCATATCGCCAAGGCCGACGGTGCGGTGCACGAGAAGGAACTGGCCTTCCTCGCGCGTGTTGCCGAGATCTTCGGCATCAGCGAAACGCGCTTTGTCGCGATCTGCGCCCGTCACATGGATATGGGGGAACGCGATCCCTACGGGGTGCTGGGCGTTTCGCGCAACGACGATTTCAAGACCATCCGTTCGCGTTACCGGGCGCTTGTCGCCGAAAACCATCCCGACAAATTGATTGCGCGCGGCGTTCCGAAGGAATTTCACGCCACCGCCAATGATCGCATGGCCCGCATCAACGCCGCTTACGAAGAAATCGAACGTGAACGAAAGGCCGCCTGAGGTGGTGGTTCGCAGCTTTTCGCTGGTGGTCCCGGCGCTTGTCGCACTTGTTGCCGCCTTTCCGGCCTCTGCCGCTGAAGACGGGCTTGCCGGTGCACGGGCTCTGGTTGAATTTCTCAACCCCGATGATTGTGACGCCGACCTGACCTCTCGCTTTGAAGGTCTGGAGGATGTCGTCCATCCGGTTGTCTGGACTGAGGTCGATTATGAGGGCAAGCCGGTTAAACGCGACGGTACGCTTTATGAAATCAATTGCTATCTGGGCGCTTACAATCTGGTTGCCGCCTATGTCTTTGCACCGGGAGAGAGCTATGGCGGAGGTCTGCACCCCGTAACTTTCGCAGTTCCGGACTTCACTGTGGACTATGCGGAAAACGACATGACGCAGACGCAGCTCACCCAGGCGCCTGCTGTGAGCGGTTTCGCCACCGAAACCACGCTGATCAATCCTGAATTCGATCCAGAAACCAATACGATATCGACATTCGAGAAATGGCGCGGGCTGGGCGATGCTTATTCATCGGGCGCATGGACCCTCGAAAACGGCCGTTTCGTGCTGAAGCGCTACGTAATCGATCCGATCTACGAAGCCAATATCGAGGATCCGTCGCAGGAACTGATCGATCAGAATTTCATTCTCTATGATGCGGGCGACAGGTGATACGCCGCCCTTGAGCGAGCGCAAGCAGTGATGTCTTTCGGCGTGCTATTGACGTCTCTGCTTCGCCCAGATGGCACGGTCGGTGAGGTTTCGCTTGCAAATTTTCCGGTCAGTGCTCAAGCTTTCGCTACTTTGCCCGGAAATTGTCTGGTGCCGTGATGCGCTGATGAAGGGGGCGGGCCATAGAGGGATTCATGACTGCACATTTCAGGACGATCATCGTCGGGCGAGGCCTGATGGGCGCTGCGGCCGCTCGCCATCTGGCCGGTTTGCAGGACGGTGTTGCCGTGATCGGGCCGGACGAGCCCGCAGACAAGGCAAATCATACCGGGGTTTTTGCCAGCCATTACGATGAAGGGCGGATTACCCGCACGATCGATCGTGATCCTGTCTGGGCGAGTCTCGCCAATCGCTCGATTGCGCGTTACCGCGAGATTGAACGCGAAAGCGGCATCGAAGTGTTTAACGAAGTCGGTGCCCTGATTGTCGGCCCGGCGCGCTCGCGCGGCAGATATGTCGAAACGATCATGGAGGCTGCCGGCAGTTGTGGGGCCGCTGCCGAGATCGTCGATGCGGACGGCCTCGTCGAAAAATTCCCCTATTTCGAGTTTGCGAAGAAGACCGAGGGTGTCTACGAACCGTCGTCTGCCGGATTTATATCGCCACGCAGGATGGTTGCAGCACAGTCCATTCTGGCCAAAAAGGCCGGTGCCGCGGTGATCAAGGCGACGGTGACGAAAATACGCGAAAGCAGTGCCGGCGTGCAGGTCGAAACTGATGACGGCGCGGTCTACACTGCGGAGAAGGTTCTGGTTGCTGCAGGTGGATTTTCGATCAACCCGGATCTGCTGCCCGCACGGCTCGATCTTACCGTTTTTGCAAGAACGGTCGCCTATTTCGAGGTGGATGAGGATGAGGCCGAAGCACTGGGTACTGTGCCCAGCCTGATCTACAAGCCGGAATTCGATGTCGACGGGATCTATCTCCTGCCGCCGATCCGCTATCCTGACGGCCGCTTTTATATCAAGATCGGCGGCGACCCGGACAACGTACCGCTTGAGTCCGAGGCGGATGTGTGTGCCTGGTTCAAGTCCAGGGGAACAAAAGCCACCCGTGAGTACCTGACGCGGGTCCTGTGTGATTTGATGCCTGGCATCCGCGTGCTGCAGTCTGAAACGGGCACCTGTGTCACCAGCTATTCGCCTTCGGGTTATCCGATGATCGGGTTTTCGCCATCCGACAGGATTGCCGTGCTGACGGCAGGTTGCGGGGCGGGGGCAAAGAGCTCTGACGAGATCGGAAGGCTCGGCGCGGTTTTGATGGCCGAGGGCTCGCTGGCCGATGAGGGATATGATGTCGACTTCGCGCCGTCCTTCTCCTGATCGGCCCAACTGCCGCGAAACCACTTTCCTTCATGGCCAAAACACAGTAGGAGACGCCCACCAGTTGGCCGGGCGGCCGCGCTGTGCCAATGCCGAAAGGCGGTGCGGTGAGGAAAGTCCGGGCTCCACGGAAACACGGTGCCGGAGAAAGTCCGGCGGGGGCGACCCCAGGGAAAGTGCCACAGAAAGTAAACCGCCCCGCTTTCAGACTGCTTGTCGATCAGACACAAGCAGCCTGATGGCGGGGTAAGGGTGAAAGGGTGGGGTAAGAGCCCACCGCGCCTGCGGCAACGCAAGGCGGCACGGTAAACCCCACCGGGAGCAAAACCGAATAGGGATGACGCGGCGCTTGACGCCAGCCTGTTTCCAGGCCGGTCATCCGGGTGGGTTGCGAGAGGCAGTGCGCAAGTGCTGTCCCAGATGAATGGCCGCCACGTTCTGCGGGAAACTGCAGGGCCTTACAAAACCCGGCTTACAGGCCAACTGGTCCTTTTTTCTCACTTTGGTCCGTTTTGGGATCGGTCGCCACGCTTCGTTTCCGGAGCGGGGCGATATTATTTTTTCTAATATTTTCAGAAGATTGCGCCTGAAAGCTTTCGTTAACAGGCGATTGATAGAATCGGGGTTTGAAACAGTTTTCCGGCACGGCTAATAGCAGGTTGTCCCATTGACGCCCAATTCTGCCCATGTTATCCCATTAACTAACAGTTCGCCGTCTGCGGCATATGGGCGGCAAGTCAGTTCTAAGTCTTTGCATTTATTGTTGAATTCGTCCTTTGGGCGAAGCGGGTTTCTTGTGTCTTTTTTTTGGGCGGCTGTCGGACGAGGGCAGCCAAAGTCTTCGGTAGTTTTGCGTCATGAACCGGTTTCTTTCCAATGCGACCAAGAAGATCGATGCGAAGGGAAGGGTCTCGGTGCCTGCGGTGTTTCGCACGGTTCTGTCAGAACGAAAGATTGCGGAGCTTTACTGCTTCCAGGATTTCACCTTTCCCGCCATCTCCATCGGAGGCACCGATCTTCTCGACCGCTTCGAGCGGCAGATCGATCAGGAGGATCCGTTTTCAGCCGACGCGAACAGCATGTCGCTGCTGATCCATGGTGGCGGCGTGTTTGCGAAACTCGATGCCGAGGGGCGGCTGATGATCACGGATTTCATCCGCGACTTCACCGGCATCGACAAGGAGGTCACTTTCGTGGGCCGTGCGGATCACTTCCAGCTTTGGGATCCGCAGGCCTTTCAGGAGGCGCAGGCCGAGGCGCGCAGGGCGCGCTCTCAGCGACGCGCCGGCGGTTGAACGAACGAGGGAACGGAATGTCGGGGACACTTGGCACAGCGGATGCCAATGGCGGACCGGTTCGCCACATTCCGGTCATGCTTGCCGAGGTGCTGGGCGTTCTCGCTCCTGCATCCGGCAAGGTCATTCTGGACGGCACTTTCGGCGCCGGCGGCTATTCGGCGGCGTTGCTGGAGGCTGGGGCCACGGTGATCGGCCTTGATCGCGATCCGAACGCTATTGCAGCGGCAGGCGATATGCTTGCCGCTTATGGCGATTGTCTGCAACTTCACCACACGCAGTTTTCAGTGCTGGACCGTTTCGCGCCCGAGGGCGGTCTTGACGGGGTCGTGCTCGATATCGGCGTCTCCTCGATGCAGATCGACGAGGCCGAACGCGGCTTTTCGTTCCAGAAAAACGGACCCCTCGATATGCGTATGTCGGGAGAAGGCGTTTCGGCCGCCGATGTCGTCAACCGCGCCAAGGTCAGCGATCTGACCCGGATTTTCGGGATCCTCGGTGAGGAAAAGAATGCCGGTCGCATTGCCCGCGCCATCGAAAAACGCCGCCAGGATCAACCGTTTGAAACCACCCGCGATCTGGCCGGGCTGATCGAGATCGTGACGCCGCGCCGCGCCAAGGACAAGATCCACCCGGCAACTCGCGTGTTTCAGGCGCTTCGCGTCTATGTGAATGATGAACTCGGTGAACTTGCCGCGGCACTGCTTGCCGCCGAGCGCAGTCTGAAGCCCGGCGGCGTGCTGGCCGTCGTCACCTTTCATTCGCTGGAAGATCGGATCGTAAAACACTTCATCGCAGCCCGTCTCGGCAAGGCTGGCGGCTCACGCCACCTTCCGGCGGTTGAGCCGGCGCCTGCGCTGTTTTCGCAAGCTGGCAAGGCGATGATTTCGGCAAGCGAAGCCGAAGCCGCTGAAAACCCGCGCGCACGCTCCGCAAAGCTGAGAGCCGCAATCCGTACCGATGTCACCGCGCCGGCCACCGGGCTCGATGCCTTCGGCCTGCCGGCGCTTGCCGATCTTTCCCGTCTAGGAGGTTTTGAGAACTGATGCTGCGTCCTCTCGATCTCATTCTCATTCTGGCCATGGTGGCGACTGCGACCGTCACCTATACGATCAAATACAATGCCGAGACGACACTGGAAGAGGTGCGCAGTCTTGAGGATCAGATCGCGCTTGAGGAAAACACCATTGACCTGCTGAAGGCCGATGAGGCGCTGTTGACGCAGCCCGCCCGCATGGCACGGCTTTCGGAGTATTTTGCGGTCGAGCTTGGTCTGGAGCCGGCCGAGCCCGAGCAGATCGCGACCCTCGATCAGCTCCCGCCGATTGCCCCCGAACCCCAGCCGGAAGACCTTCCGCCGCTGATGGCCGGGAATGCGCCCGACGGAACGGATATCGTTATAACCGGATCGGTGACCCCATGATGAAACTTGCCCGCATCTTCAGGAAAAAGCCGAAAGCAAACAACAGTGCCTCCGATGAAACGGCCACGGCGCAGACCGATGTGTTTCAGGGAACGGCCAAGAGGCGCGTAAGTCTTGCGCGCAGCCGCGTTGCCTTCGTCACCGTTGCCTTCGTTGCCGTCTACGCCATCATTGGCGGCAGGCTGGTACATTATTCGCTGGCCAAGGAAGACGGAACGGTGGCGCGCGCAGCCATGCCGCTCACACTCGCACGTCGCCCTGATATCGTGGATCGCAACGGCGCAATCATGGCCACTGACGTGCGGATGATGTCGCTTTATGCCGATCCCTCGATGATCACCAGTGCCGATGATGTGCTGGAATCGCTGAAACCGATCTTCCCGGATCTCGATGTGAAGCGGGCCTATCGTTTGCTGAAGTCCAAGGGCGAGTTCGTTTGGCTGAAGCGTCAGATCACGCCGAAACAGCAGAGCCAGGTGCTTGCTGCCGGTGTCCCCGGGGTTGGTTTCCGCCCTGAAGTGCGGCGCTTTTATCCTGGCGGTCCCGAGGCGGCTCACATTCTGGGTCTTGTGGATATCGACAACCGGGGTCTGTCTGGCATCGAACGCTATATGGACCAGACCGATGGTATTTCCGGCCTGATGGGACTTGGCCTGACAAGTTCCATGGGGTTGAAGCCCTTCGAGGTCTCGCTCGACCTGCGCGCCGAAAGCATTGTGCGCGATATTCTGGTCCGTGGCGTTGAAAAGTTCGAGGCGCTGGGTGCCACTGGTATCATTTTGAAGGCCGATACCGGTGAAGTTGTCGCACTCGCGTCCTATCCGGATTTCGATCCCAACAATCCGCCGCCGGCCAGCGACAAGAGGATGCTCAACCACGCCATTACCGGCGTTTACGAGATGGGCTCGACCTTCAAACTGTTTACGCTGGCGATGGGGCTGGAATCCGGGCAGTTCAACCTGCAGAGCACGGTCGACGCCAAGACGCCGCTGTTCTTCGGTTCCTCGCGCATCAATGATGACCACGCCCAGCATCGGATCCTTACTTATCCAGAGGTGTTTACCTACTCCTCCAATATCGGCGCCTCGCGCATCGCGGCCGCCGTCGGTCCAGATTACCAGAAGGCATTTCTCGAAAAGCTTGGTCTTCTCGACCGCATTGATACCGAGATTGGCGGCTCGGGCACGCCGCAGAAGCCGCAGAAGTGGGGGGCGTGTTTTCCGCCACCGTTTCCTTCGGCCAGGGCATTACCACGACACCGCTGCAAACGGCTGCGGCCGCAGCGGCCATCATCAACGGCGGCAAGCTGATGTCGCCGACCTTCCTGACGCGCGCACAGGAAGAAGCTGACCGTGTGGGCGTCCGGGTGATTTCCGAGGACACCAGCGACAAGATGCGCTACCTGCTGCGGCTGAACGGAACGGACGGGTCCGGCCGCAATGGACAGGTGCCGGGCTATCGGGTTGGCGCAAAGACCGGTACGGCGGAAAAGATCATTGATGGCAAATATGCCCATGACCACAATTTCAACGCCTTTCTCGCCGCATTTCCGATGGACGATCCCGAATATGTCGTTCTTGTTACCATCGATGATCCGAAAAAAGTCGAGGGCGTTCCCGGTCGCACGGCCGCCTGGAACGCCGGTCCGATGACGGGTGAGATCATCCGCCGCACAGCGCCCATACTTGGCGTCGACCCTGATTTCGGGGAAGATGGCAACGCAAAGCTCGCGGCGTACTGAGATATGATTCCGGTCGGCGCGGGTTTGCAACCGGTCGGACACAACGGAAGAGATCGAAAATGTTGCTGCGTGCGCTTGCCGGAATGGCCTTTCCCGAATTGAATGCGGCTCTTGCCGGGCGCGCGGGCGCAATTGAAATCACCGGACTATCTGCCGACAGCCGGAAGATCGAACCCGGCATGCTGTTTGTGGCCGTATCGGGCACCAAGGCCGATGGCGCCGTCTTCATCGATGCTGCAGCCGAAAAGGGCGCAGCGGTTGCGATCAGCGCATCTGCCGCCGACAGCGCGAAAATTCCGGTCCTTCAGGTTGATAATCCGCGTCTGTTTCTGGCACGTGCCGCCGCACGGTTTTATGGCAGGCAGCCCCAGACAATGGTCGCCGTCACAGGCACTGCCGGCAAGACCTCTGTTGCTTCATTTACCCGCCAGATATGGACCCATGCGGGACATCCCGCCGCGATGATCGGTACCACCGGCGTGATTGCGCCTGGCCGCAAGGAATACGGTGCGTTGACGACGCCCGATCCCGTCGTGTTGCACGCGCTTCTGGCAGAGCTTGCCGAAAACGGCGTGTCCCATGCTGCGATGGAGGCATCCAGTCACGGGCTCGACCAGTGCAGGCTTGATGGCGTCACGCTGGCAGCCGCGGGCTTTACCAATCTCGGTCGTGATCACATGGATTACCATCCGACGGTCGAGAAGTATTTCGATGCTAAGATGCACCTTTTCGACCGGGTTTTACCGCGCGGCGCACCGGCCGTGATCAACGCCGATGACGAATGGTCGATACGCGCGGCTGAAGCGGCAAAGGCTGCCGGACAAAGGGTTTTGACGGTCGGGCGCAACGGCGATTTTCTGACGCTGAAACGCGTCGAACAAAAGCGTGACAGCCAGTTTGCCGAAGTGCTGCATGACGGCACGATTTATGAGGTGCGGCTGCCGCTTGCCGGTGAATTCCAGATTTCCAATGCACTTGTGGCCGCAGGCCTTGCCATAGCCACTGGCGTTGCGGCGAAGGACGCGCTTGCCGCTCTTGACAAGCTTGAGGGTGCCGAGGGCCGGCTGCAGCTTGCGGGCAAGGCGAAAAACGGCGCGCTCGCCTATGTTGACTACGCCCACAAGCCCGATGCGCTGGAAAAGGTTCTTGCCTCGGTCCGTCCGTTTACAACGGGTCGCGTGCTCGTGGTGTTCGGCTGTGGCGGTGACCGTGACAAGGGCAAGCGCCCGATCATGGGCGAGATCGCCACGCGGCTTTCCGATATCGTGATCGTCACCGATGACAATCCACGCTCGGAAGAACCGGCCGTTATCCGTTCCGAAATCATGGCGGCAGCTCCAGGTGCCATTGAGATCGGTGATCGCCGTGAGGCCATCATTCACGCGATCGGCCTTTTGAAGCAGGGCGACACGCTGATCGTCGCGGGCAAGGGCCACGAAGAAGGACAGATGGCTGGCGGCATTACGCGTCCCTTCTCCGATCTGACTGAGGTGAAAAAAGCACTGGAGGGCATGCAATCGTGAGTTTGCTTTGGACATCAGCCGAAATGGTCGCGGCCATGGAAGGCCGTCCCGTCGGCGAACTGCCGGAAGGCGTCAACGGCATTTCCATCGACAGCCGGACGCTTGCGCCTGGAGAGGCGTTTTTCGCCATCAAGGGCGACAGAGTGGACGGGCATTCATTCGCGGGACTTGCGGCCGCCAACGGCGCCGGGCTTCTGGTGATCTCGGAAGCAAAACTGCCCGCGCTTGGCCGTCTGACCTGTCCGATGATCGTCGTCGATGATGTGCTGGAGGCGATGGTGCGCCTTGCTGCAGCCTCAAGGGCGCGTGTCGCGGGCCGGATCATCGCCGTCACTGGCTCTGTCGGCAAAACCAGCACCAAGGAGATGATCGCGCGCGGGCTGAAGGCTTCGGGCAAGGTCCACGCGGCGGTCGCCTCCTTCAACAATCACTGGGGCGTGCCGCTGACATTGGCGCGTATGCCGTCCGATACCGAATTCGGCGTGTTCGAGATCGGCATGAACCATTCCGGCGAGATCCGGCCGCTGACGAAGCTTGTGCGCCCGCATGTTGCGGTGGTGACCACGATTGCCCCCGTCCATATCGGCAATTTCTCAGGCATCAAAGAGATCACCGCAGCCAAGGCCGAGATATTCGAGGGGCTGGAGCCGGAAGGGGCTGCCATCCTGAACCGCGATATCGACGAATTCGAGTCGCTGGCGCGGGTGGCGAAGAATTGCGGCGCGCAGATTGTCTCTTTCGGCGAACATGCCAAAGCGCTGTTCCGTCTTCTCGATTACCGCACCGTTGGCGACAAGGGGCATGTCCAGGCGCTGCTTGGCAGCGAGGAACCGGTTTCCTTCAATCTCGGTCTGCCCGGCCAGCATATGGCCGAGAACGCGCTGGCAGCACTGGCGGCGATCTCCATGGCAGGCGGGGACGCCCATGCCGCGCTCGAGGCGCTGGAAACCGCCGAACAGTTGAAGGGCAGGGGCCTGCGCCAGCAGCTCGCAATCGGCGATGACGGCTTCACCCTGATCGACGAAAGCTATAACGCCAATCCAGCCTCGATGCGGGCAGCACTTGAATTGTTGGGTGCGGATCATAGCAGGGGACGCAGGATTGCCATACTTGGCGATATGCTCGAACTCGGCGATTACGCCGCGGAAGCGCATGAGGCTCTTGCCGGGCCGCTGGTGTCTGCCGGTGTCACGGATGTCTGGCTCGCCGGGGAGCATATGCAGGCGCTGCGCGATGCCCTGCCGGAGAGCATTGTTGTGGAATATCGGGCGAATGCCGGAGAACTGGCCGAATTTGCCGTCGGTGCGGTCGCGGCCGGCGATACTGTGATGGTAAAGTCATCCAATGGTGCGGGATTCGGCAAGATCGTCGCAAAACTGATCGATACCTATCCCGCGCGGTGATAAACCGCGCTTAAACATTTTCGTGGTAAACGGACGTTTGATATGCCGCGAAAAACGCAATTCTGAAGCGCCTGTTGCGGCCCGTTCGGGGGCAATGCCGGCGTGTTTCGCCGTCGCTGGAAAGGGACGTTTATGCTGATTTGGCTTGTGGAGCTGTCAGACAGGTTCCAGTTTTTCAACCTGTTCCGCTACATTACGTTTCGCTCCGGCGCTGCCGTATTTACCTCGGCCCTGATTGTCTTCCTCTTCGGTCCCCGGATTATCGCAGCCTTGCGCATAAGGCAGGGCAAGGGTCAGCCGATTCGCGCCGATGGTCCGCAGACCCATTTCAAGAAGGCCGGTACGCCGACCATGGGCGGGCTGATGATTCTGGCGGGCATTGTCGGCTCAGCGCTTTTGTGGGCGGACCTTTCCAATGCCTATGTGGTCGCGACCCTGCTGGTCACGCTCGGTTTTGGGGCAATCGGCTTTTATGACGATTATCTCAAGGTCACCAAGCAGTCCGATAAGGGGTTTTCCGGGCGGCGGCGGCTGTTCTTCGAATTCATCATCGCCGGTGTTGCCGTTGCCTTTATGATGTATGCGGCCAACCTGGCCAGTATCGATGGTGCAACGCTGGGTTCGGCGCTGACCTTCCCGTTCTTCAAGGATGTGATCATCGATCTCGGCTGGTTCTTTATTCCCTTCGGCGCTTTCGTGATCGTCGCTGCCGGTAATTCCGTGAACCTGACCGACGGTCTCGACGGACTGGCGACCGTTCCGGTGATTATCGCCTCCGGCTCGTTCGCGCTGATCGCCTATGTCGTCGGCAACTCCGTGTTCGCGACCTATCTTCAGATCAATTATGTTCCGGGCACCGGCGAACTGGTGGTGCTGCTTTCCGCCGTCATCGGCGCCTGCATGGGGTTCTTGTGGTTCAACGCACCGCCGGCGGCGATCTTCATGGGCGATACCGGGTCGCTGGCGCTTGGCGGCCTGATCGGCTCGGTTGCGGTTGCCACCAAGCATGAGATCGTGATGGCGATCATTTGCGGGCTGTTCGTGCTTGAGGCGCTCTCCGTCATCATTCAGGTGGCTGTCTATAAGAAAACCTCCAAACGGGTGTTCCTGATGGCGCCGATCCATCATCATTTCGAGAAGCTCGGCTGGACCGAGAGCCAGGTCGTGATCCGGTTCTGGATCATCTCTTTCGGTCTCGCCATGGTCGGCCTTTCGACCCTGAAGCTTCGATAGGAAAATAATCCGTGATCGTGGTCTCCGTCTTCTCCGGTAAAAAAATCGCTCTTTTCGGGCTCGGCGGTTCGGGCCTTGCGAGTGCGCGCGCTCTTGTTGCGGGTGGCGCGGAGGTTTCTGCCTTTGATGACCGCGAGGAAAGCCGTGCGGCCGCTCAGAAAGCCGGTATTCCGGTGGTCGATCTGAAGACGGCGGACTGGCATATGTTCGATGCGCTGGTGCTGGCGCCGGGCGTGCCGCTGACCCATCCGAAGCCGCACTGGACCGTAGAACTGGCAAAGGCTGCCGGCGTCGAGATCATCGGCGATGTCGAACTGTTTGCCCGTGAGCGGCGTGCGATCTGTCCGGGTGCAAAGCTGATCGCGATTACCGGCACCAACGGCAAATCGACAACCACGGCGCTGATTGGCCATATCCTCAACGCCGCCGGACGCGATGCGCAGGTTGGCGGCAATATCGGCAGGGCGGTGCTCGACCTCGATCCGCTCACACCTGAATGCTTTTATGTGGTGGAATGCTCCTCCTACCAGATCGATCTGGCACCGACGCTGGATGCCGATGTCGGCTTGCTCCTCAACCTCACGCCTGACCATCTCGACCGCCATGGCGACATGAACCGCTATGCTGCGATCAAGGAACGGCTGGTGGTGGGGGCTGGAACCGCTGTTGTCGGCGCCGATGACAGCTATTGTCTGGCAATTGCCGGTCGCCTGGTTCGGGCCGGTCACAATCTGATCAGCGTATCCGCCGATCGCACCCATATCACAAGCGGACTGGGCTTTGACGGTCGGGCGATCATCGCTGCAGAGGATGGCCGCGTGGTTGCCGATCTGTCCGGCCACACCGTGCTGCGCGGGGCGCATAACGGTCAGAACGTCGCCGCCGCCATTGCCGCCTGCCGTGCGGTCGGCCTTTCGGACCCGGAAATCCTGTCCGGTATCGCCACGTTCAAGGGACTTTCACATCGCATGCAGCCGATTGCGCGGCGCGGCAAGGTGCTGTTCGTCAATGATTCCAAGGCAACCAATGCCGAGGCTGCCGCCCCTGCGCTCAAGACCTTCAACGATATCTACTGGATCGCAGGCGGACGGCAAAAACAAGGCGGCGTCTCCTCATTGCAGGCGTTTTTCCCGAGGATTACCAAAGCCTATCTGATCGGAGAGGCGGCGGATGCCTTCGCCGAAACGCTTTCGGGCAAAACCGAGACGGTCATATCCGGTACGCTGGAAAAGGCCGTCAGTGATGCAGCGGATGATGCGGCGACGGCCGGTTCGGCGTCGCCCGTGGTGCTGCTTTCGCCCGCCTGCGCCAGCTTCGATCAGTTCAGGAACTTCGAGACGCGTGGCGATGCCTTCGTCGATGCCGTGATGGCGCTTGACGGGATTGAACCGCCCGATGAAACCGGCAGGGGGAAGTAGGCTATGGTCTCTCGCGTTCAACGCGGACCGATTGCGGACTGGTTCTGGACCATCGACCGATGGCTGCTTGCGGCCTTTCTCGCGCTGATGGGCATCGGGTTCATGCTGTCGTTTGCGGCGTCACCTGCCGTTGCCGACCGTCTCGGCTATGACAGTTTCCACTTTGTCCGCCGTCACGCCATCTTCATTTTTCCCTCGCTGGCGGTGATGATCGGCCTGTCCTTCTGTTCGCCGCGGATGATCCGGCGGCTGGCGGTGGTCATCCTCATTGGCTCTCTTCTGATGATGGTTGCGGCGCTGTTCGTCGGTACGGCGAATAATGGCTCGCGGCGCTGGATCGTGCTGGCCGGTTTTTCGCTCCAGCCTTCGGAGTTTCTCAAACCAGCCTTTGCGGTGGTCTGTGCCTGGCTGTTTGCCGAGCACCAACGCTATCCGGAAATTCCGGGCAATCTGTTTGCCGGAATTCTGTTCATCATTTCGGCAGTGCTGTTGATCGCCCAGCCCGATTTCGGTCAGACCGTGCTTCTCGGCATTGTCTGGGGTGGCATCTTCTTCATGGCCGGAATGTCGTGGATCTGGATTGCAGGTCTCGGCGGAGTGGGAGTTGCCGGTTTCCTGGCAGCCTATACCTGGCTTCCGCACGTGACCTCGCGTATCGACCGGTTTCTGACCGGCGAGGGCGATAACCTTCAGGTGGAGCTTGCTGCCAAGGCGATCCAGCAGGGCGGACTTTTCGGTCTCGGGCCGGGTGAGGGCATCGTCAAACGCCGCCTGCCGGACAGCCATACAGACTTCGTTTTTTCGGTGGCTGCGGAAGAGTTCGGCATTCTGTTCTGCATGTTCATCGTGGCGATCTTCGCCTTCATCGTCCTGCGTGGCCTGACCCATGCCTATCGCGAACGTGATGATTTTGCACGCTTTGCCGTGGCCGGTCTTGTGCTTCAGATCGGCATGCAGTCGGTGATCAATATCGGCGTTGCGCTGCAACTGATGCCGGCAAAGGGCATGACCCTGCCGCTGATTTCAGCGGGCGGATCGTCGATGATCGCAACCTGCATCGGAGCAGGCTTCATTCTGGCACTGACCCGCCACCGGCCCGAAAAACGCGCCCGACAGGACCATTTCTTCGAGCCGGGCCGACCACGTGGCGTGGCTGCGGAATAGGGTTTATCATGGAAAGCAAGCTGTTCTTCCTCGCCGCCGGTGGCACTGGCGGTCATGTATTTCCGGCCGAAGCGCTGGCGCATGAACTCATCCGGCGCGGTCATCAGGTTCATCTTGTGACCGACAGCCGTGCAGAGCGTTATGCCGGCAGTTTCCCCGCAGCCGAAATCCACATTGTGCCATCTGCCACGATCGGGTCAAAGAACCCGATATCGATCATTCGCGCGGCGCTGACGCTGTTCAAGGGATCACGGGTGGCGCGCGCGCTGTTTGCCGAACACCGTCCCGCAGCCGTGATCGGCTTTGGCGGATATCCGACCGTTCCGCCGCTTTATGCGGCCGCTGCCAGCGGCATTCCAACCATGCTGCACGAGCAGAATGCAGTGATGGGACGCGCCAACAAGATGCTGGCACCGCGCGTGAATGCCATTGCCGGTGGTTTCCTGACGCCCGAGGGCGAGCCGCTTGGCGCCAAGATTTTTGCGACCGGCAATCCTGTACGTCCCGCCGTTCTTCGGGCGGCGGCAACGCCCTATGATAGACGGACGCAGAAAGAGCCTTTCAACCTTCTGGTTTTCGGCGGTAGCCAGGGTGCGCACTTCTTTGCCGATGCCGTTCCCGGTGCACTGACGCGTCTTTCGCCTGAGGTGCGGGGCCTGTTCAGGGTCACCCAGCAGGCTCGACCGGAGGATGTGGAGCAGGTAACAGCGCGTTTTACCGAACTTGGAGTTCCCGCAGAGATTTCTCCTTTCTTTTCCGATATGGCGCGCAGGATCGCAGAAGCCCATCTGGTCGTTTGCCGTTCGGGTGCCTCGACAGTCTCGGAGATTTCGGTCATCGGGCGTCCGGCAATCTATGTGCCCTATCCCCACGCGCTTGATCATGACCAGGCGGCAAATGCCGCGCTGGTTTCGGCCAATGGCGGCGCAAAGGTCGTGCATCAGTCACAACTTTCAGATGAGCATTTTTCGGAATTGTTAACCGAAGCCGTTGATGATCCGGAGAAACTTGTCGCTGCGGCTGTCGCGGCAAAACAGGCCGGAAAACGCGATGCAACAGAGAAACTCGCCGACATGGCTGAGGCTCTGGCGTCGGGTGAGAAAATTGAAGGAACAAGCAGATGAGAATGCCTCAGGCTATCGGTGTCGTCCATTTTGTCGGCATCGGGGGGATCGGCATGAGCGGCATTGCCGAAGTCCTCAGCAATCTCGGCTATAAGGTGCAGGGCTCCGACCAAGCCGAAAGCGCCAATGTCACCCGACTGCGTGAAAAGGGCATTGTCGTCTCGATCGGTCACAGGCCCGAAAATCTCGGCGATGCGGAAGTGATCGTGGTGTCGTCAGCCATCAAGCGCACCAATCCCGAGCTTGTGGCCGCCCGCGAAAAACACCTGCCTGTGGTGCGCCGCGCGGAAATGCTGGCCGAACTGATGCGCTTCCGCGATGCGATCGCGATCGGCGGCACCCATGGCAAGACCACCACCACCTCGATGGTTGCGACCCTGCTGGAAGCCGGCGGGCTGGATCCGACTGTTATCAACGGCGGTATCATCAATGCTTATGGCACCAATGCGCGCATGGGCGAGGGCGAGTGGATGGTGGTCGAGGCGGATGAATCCGACGGCACCTTCCTGAAGCTGCCCGCCGAAATTGCGGTGGTTACCAATATCGACCCCGAGCACCTCGATCACTATGGCACCTTTGACGGCGTGCGCGCCGCCTTCCGGCAGTTCGTCGAGAATGTGCCGTTTTATGGGTGCGGTGTATTGTGTCTTGATCACCCGGAAGTGCAGTCGCTCGTCGGACAGATCGAGGACCGGCGTATCGTGACTTATGGCGAGAACCGCCAGGCGGATGTCCGGTTTTCCAACATCCGCAATGAAGGCACCCGCACGATCTTCGACGTCGATATCCGACGCCGCCGCAGGCCGTCGGTGAAGCTTGAAAATCTGGCGCTGCCGATGCCCGGTCGCCACAACGTCTCCAATGCGACGGCCGCGATTGCCGTTGCCGACCGGCTGCATATTTCCGAAGACGATATCCGCAAGGGGCTTGCGGCCTTCGGCGGTGTCAAGCGGCGGTTTACCCTGGTCGGAACCTGGAACGATGTTCAGATTTTCGATGATTACGGGCATCACCCGGTCGAGATCCGCTCGGTGCTGGGCGCGGCGCGTGAAGCCTGTGACGGGCGGGTCATCGCCATCCACCAGCCGCACCGCTATTCGCGGCTGGAAAGCCTGTTCGAGGATTTCACCAACTGCTTCAACGATGCCGATACCGTGTTCATCGCGCCGGTCTATGCAGCGGGTGAGGAACCGCGCGAGGGGTTTGACGCCGAGACGCTGGTCTCCGGCATCAAGGCCGCCGGCCACCGCGATGCCCATTATCTGGCTGGCGAGGAAGCGCTTTCGGCAAGGATTGCAAAGATTGCCGAACCGGGCGATTTTATTGTCATGCTCGGAGCGGGCAGTATCACCGCCTGGGCTGCGCGACTTCCGGTCGCGCTCAATGAAATGTCTTGAAGGATCCTACGTCAATGCTCGACGGAAAGAGGCTGATTGAACGGCTTGGCGCGACTGCGTCTCAACTGAGAGGCAGGCTTGTGCCGAATTCCGGCATGGCCCGGGTAACCTGGCTGCGCGCCGGGGGGCGGCCGAATTATTGTTTCAGCCATTGGACGAAGACGATCTTCAGCTCTTTCTGCAGGCTCTGCCGGACGATGTGCCGCTTGCCGCCTTCGGTGTTGGGTCAAACCTTCTGGTGCGCGATGGTGGGGTTTCCGGCGTGACTGTGCGTCTTTCCGCCAAGGGATTCGGCCAGCAGGACGTGGCCGGTGAAAACCGCATTCTGGCCGGGGCGATCTCGCCGGACAAGCATATCGCCGGGTTCGCCATGGATCAGGGTATCGGCGGATTTTCCTTTCTTTACGGCATTCCGGGTTCGCTGGGCGGGGCGCTTGCGATGAATGCCGGCGCCCATGGCACCGAGATGTCCGAGCGCGTTGTCGAAATCTATGGCCTGAACCGCAAGGGCGAGAAGGTGATCATCCCCCGCGAGGCGATGCGTTACGCCTATCGTTCGGCGGCGGTGCCTGAAGGTGTGATCTTCACCGGAGCCTTGCTGGAAGGTTTTGCCAGAGACCGGGCGGAAATCCGCGACGAGATGGAGGTGGTTCGCAACCACCGTGAGACGGTTCAGCCGATCCGTGAAAAGACCGGTGGCTCCACCTTCAAGAACCCGGACGGACATTCCGCATGGCGGCTGATTGACGAGGCTGGCTGTCGCGGTCTGATGATCGGTGGGGCGCAGATGTCGCCGATGCACTGCAACTTCATGATCAATCTCGGCCATGCCACTGCCTATGATCTGGAATATCTCGGGGAAACCGTGCGCGAGCGTGTCTACAATCACACCGGCATCCTGCTCGAATGGGAAATCAGACGCGTCGGCAAATTTCCCGAGGGCCGCGAGCTTTACACCTTCGTGCCGCAGGAACTCGATTGATCCACAGAGCCTGAAACGCCCGTGGCGCAAGGATGTTTAGCGCTGTCAGAGCGGGCTAACTCCTTATCGACAACAGCTTTTTCTCGTTCGGTTAACCAAAGTAAACGCTTCATTAACCATCCTCCTTCACAAATAGGGATACGAAACGCTTTCC
Organism: Martelella sp. K41-7; assembly: GCF_055808365.1. Classification (NCBI taxonomy): domain Bacteria; kingdom Pseudomonadati; phylum Pseudomonadota; class Alphaproteobacteria; order Hyphomicrobiales; family Aurantimonadaceae; genus Martelella; species Martelella sp. K41-7. The sequence goes on along the minus strand of NZ_CM147867.1, from coordinate 2,130,568 downwards.
ACAAAAAAGCGGTATTCCGAATGTTTGGTCCGGCTTTTGCCGGCAAAGGTGGGGACGTGCATGAGTTCCGGACACGTGGCTGTTTTAATGGGCGGATTTTCCTCGGAGCGTCAGGTCAGTCTGGCGACGGGCAAGTCCTGCGCCGATGCGCTGGAGGCTGAAGGCTTCCGCGTCAGCCGCATCGACGTGACCCGTGATGTCGCCACGGTCCTTTCCGAACTGAAGCCAGATTTTGCCTTCAATGCGCTCCACGGTCCCTTCGGCGAGGACGGCAAGGTCCAGGGCATCCTGGAGTATCTCGAGATCCCCTATACCCATTCCGGCGTGTTGGCCTCGGCTCTTGCCATGGACAAGGCGCAGGCCAAGCGCGTGGCTGCTGCCTGCGGTATTCCTGTTGCTGACAGCATTCTTCTTCAGCGCGGCGAGATCGGCCATGACCATCCGATGACGCCGCCCTATGTGATCAAGCCCGTCAGCGAAGGCCTCGTCCTTCGGGGTGCTGATCGTGGATGAAGGGCAGGCTTCACCGCCGCAGTCAATTTCGTCCACCGATTGGACCTTCGGCGAGAAGGTCATGGTTGAGCGCTTCATCAAGGGGCGCGAGTTTACCTGCGGCGTGATGGATGGAACGGCGCTGTGCGTGACCGAGATCGTGCCGGTCGGCCAGAAATTTTACGATTTTGACGCCAAATATCGTCCGGGTGGCTCGAAACACATTCTGCCGGCGGAAATTAAACCGAATATTTACCAAAAGATACAATCATTGGCCGTTCAGGCGCATCAGGCAATCGGGTGCCGCGGTGTCTCTCGTTCGGATTTCCGTTTCGACGAGACCCTCGGCGAGGACGGCATCATCTGGCTGGAAGTGAATACCCAGCCCGGTATGACCGAAACCTCTCTGGTTCCCGAAATGGCTGCCGATGCAGGCTATGACTTTGGTGCATTTCTCCGATGGATGGTGGAGGACGCTTCGTGTTTGCGATGAAAGCTAAAAAGGGCGATACGGTCGACATTGGCCGCAGCGATCCCGTCGGACGGGGTGGCGTTCTGCCGCGACCCGTCAGGCGCGCGGTTCGCTTTTCGACCGGCTTTCTGACCGGCCGCACCCCTATGCCGGGTCATGTCGGAAGCCTTGCAGCGCTTGCTTTTTTTGTTGCCGTCAGTGCTCACGCGATTGTCGCTGCCGAAAAGGGCGACCTGGTGCGCCGTGCGGCTTTTCAGCTCGCTGGGTTTTCGGTCGAGGACATTGAGATTTCCGGCAACACTGAGACCTCGGAAATCGCCATTCTTCAGAACCTCGGCCTCGAAGGCGCCTATTCGCTGCAGGGAATTGATGTCCAGCGCGCTCGCGGGCAGCTGCTCAATCTGCCATGGGTGGCAGAGGCCGATGTCCGCAAGGTCTATCCATCGACGCTGAAGATCACGCTGACTGAACGCGTTCCCTATGCGCTTTGGCAGCAGGAAGATGGTCGAACGCTGATGATCGAGCGTGACGGCAATGTCATCGGCTCCCTCAGCGCACCGAAATTCCGCAGGCTTCCGCTGGTTCTCGGTCAGGGCGGCAATTTCGCCGCCGAAGGCATTGACGGGCTGCTTGAAGGTTGGCCGGCATTGTCGGACCGTGTGCGCGCCTACAAGCGCGTCGATGGCCGCCGATGGGACCTATATCTCGATAATGGCATGATCGTGAAACTGCCCCAGAAGGGCACGGAAGCGGCGTTGGCGCGCCTGAAGGGCCTGGAGGATAGCCGTTCAATCCTGGAACGCGAAATCACGGCCGTGGATCTCAGACTGGATGACCGCATCGCGATCCAGTTGACACCCGCTGCGATGGAGCGGCGTCAGGCGGCTACAGAAGCGCTGGAAAAGACATTTAAGAACAAGGGGAGGCGCCTGTGAACCTGTTTGGCTCCGTCGGCTTTGGCCGCGTAAAACCCCTTTCTGCAAAGAAGACGCATATCGTCAGTGTGCTGGATATAGGCTCGTCCAAGATCGTCTGCATGATCGCCCGTCTGACGCCACGCGCCGAAAGCCAGATTCTGCCCGGTCGAACTCACAATATCGAGATCATCGGGATCGGTCACCAGCGCTCGCAGGGTATCAAGAGCGGCGTCATCGTCAATCTCGATGCAGCCGAGCATGTCATCCGGCTTGCTGTCGATGCTGCGGAAAGCATGGCTGGGATCACGATTGACAGTCTGATCGTCAATGTCTCGGCTGGTCGCATCAAAAGCGATACCTATACGGCCGCGATCGATCTCGGTGGTCAGGACGTTGATGCCTCCGATCTGCGACGCGTCCTGTCTGCGGTTTCGCGTCGCTCGATCAACGACGAACGTCAGGTCCTGCACTCGCTGCCCGCCGGTTTCACGCTTGACGGAGAACGCGGCATTCGCGATCCGCTTGGCATGTATGGCGAGACGCTCGGCGTCGATCTGCATGTGGTTACCGCCGAAAGGCTGGCGCTGCGCAATGTCGAGCTTTGCGTTAACCGCGCGCATCTTTCTGTGGAGCGCATGGTGGCAACGCCCTATGCCAGCGGACTGTCCGCACTTGTCGATGATGAAGTCGAACTTGGCTGCGCGGCGATCGACATGGGTGCCGGTACCACGACGATCTCGGTTTTTTCCGAGGGACGGTTGGTTCACACCGATGCCATCAGTCTCGGTGGGCATCATGTGACGACCGATCTCGCCCGTGGTCTTTCCACGCGCATGGAAGACGCCGAACGTCTGAAATGCGTTCATGGATCGACATTGGCCTCCAGTGCCGACGAACGCGAGATGATTGCGGTTCCCTCGATCGGCCGCGACGATGACGACCAGCCCCGGCAGATCTCCAAGGCGCTGCTTTCGAAAATCGTCAGGGCGCGGGTGGAGGAAACGCTTGAGCTGATACGCGACCGGATCCAGCTTTCGGGCTATTCGGCCGTTGTCGGCAAGAGGGTGGTGCTGACCGGCGGAGCAAGCCAGCTCATCGGTCTTTGCGAACTGGCGCGGCGCATCTTGAGCCGCAATGTCAGGATCGGGCGTCCGATGGGCGTTTCGGGACTGCCGCTTCCGGCCAAGGGCCCGTCCTTTGCCACGGCAGCGGGACTGCTGATTTATCCGCAACTTGCGGAAAGCGAAACCTATGGCGGCGAACAGCGGGGTTTTCTGCCATCGGGAGGCGGACGCCTGTCGCGCGTCGGCCAATGGTTCAGGGAAAGTTTTTAAAGAACACCAGAGATTGGCCGGCTTGGCGGTGCGGCCTTAGCGAGAAGGAACGAAACCAATGACTATCACGCTTCAAAAGCCAGATATTACAGAATTGAAGCCGCGCATCACCGTATTCGGTGTCGGCGGCGGCGGCGGCAACGCCGTGAACAACATGATCACGGCAGGCCTGCAGGGCGTTGACTTTGTCGTCGCCAACACCGATGCGCAGGCGCTGACCATGACCAAGGCGGAACGCGTCATCCAGCTCGGCGTTGGCGTGACCGAAGGTCTCGGCGCCGGTTCGCAGCCGGAAGTCGGACGGGCCGCTGCCGAGGAGTGCATCGATGAAATCATCGACCACCTCAACAACACCCATATGTGCTTCGTCACTGCTGGCATGGGCGGCGGAACCGGCACGGGTGCTGCGCCAGTCGTAGCTCAGGCGGCCCGCAACAAGGGCATCCTGACCGTTGGCGTCGTCACCAAGCCGTTCCAGTTCGAAGGCCAGCGCCGTATGCGCCTTGCCGATTCGGGCATTGAAGAACTGCAGAAGTCGGTCGACACTCTGATCGTGATCCCGAACCAGAACCTGTTCCGTATCGCCAATGACAAGACGACCTTTGCGGACGCCTTTGCCATGGCCGACCAGGTGCTCTATTCCGGTGTTGCCTGCATCACCGACCTGATGGTCAAGGAAGGCCTGATCAATCTCGACTTCGCCGACGTCCGTTCGGTGATGCGCGAGATGGGCCGTGCGATGATGGGCACCGGCGAGGCATCTGGCGAAGGCCGCGCAATGCAGGCCGCCGAAGCCGCAATCGCCAATCCGCTGCTTGATGAAACCTCGATGCGCGGCGCTCAGGGTCTGCTGATCTCGATCACCGGTGGCCGTGACCTGACGCTGTTCGAAGTCGACGAGGCAGCCACGCGCATCCGCGAGGAAGTCGATCCGGACGCCAATATTATCCTTGGCGCCACTTTCGACGAAGAACTGGAAGGCATCATCCGCGTTTCCGTCGTTGCCACCGGCATCGACCGTTCGATGTCCGAAGGCTACGAGGATGCTCCCGCGCCGCGCCGCGAAGCACGTCCTGAAGTCCGCAGCATCAATGGTGGCCAAAACAACGGTGGCCAGACGGTCAACCAGGCACCTCAGCCGGCTGCACCCCAGCCTCAGCCCCAGCAGGCTCGTCCGGACCCGATCGCCGAGACCATTCGTTCGGCGGAAGCCGAAATGGAACGTGAACTGCAGATGGCTGTAAGCCGTCCCCAGCAGCCAAAGCCGCAGGCACAGCGTCCCGAAGGCGTCAACATGCAGCCGAAGAGCCAGATCTTCGCCGCCGAGACGGACCAGGCTCCGCGTCAGCAGCGGGCAGCTCCGGCTCCGCAGCAGGCGCCTCAGCAGCCCCGTCAGCAGATGGCTGAACCGCGCCGGATGCCGGAAGTCTCCGACTTTCCGCCGGTCGTCCAGCCGGAAATGAGCGCAAGCCGTCGTCAGGAGCAGGAAGAGCGTGGCCCCAAGGGTCTGTTCAAGCGCCTGTCGAATACGCTTGGCCGCGGTGACGAGAGCTTCGAAGGCCATCACGAGCAGCCGGCTCCGCGCCAGCAGGCACCGCAGGCGGCCCCGCAAAACAATCCTTACGCGCCGCGTCGTTCTGCTGAGCAGCCCGCCGCCCGCCAGGATGATGATCAGTTCGATATTCCCGCCTTCCTGCGTCGTCAGGCGAACTGATTGTTACGGTCTCATCGCTTCCCGCCTTAGGGAAGCGGTAACCGTCTTTTCCTAAAACTTCTCGCAAAGTGAACCCGGTCGCGCCTCGCGGCCGGGTTTTTTACGACTTTCGTAACATTAGGAAAGAAACAGTGATTTGGATTCAAAAGGGGCAATGCGTAATTACGTGACGAGCGGTCGATGTAGCGCAGAGTTGATTTGCGCAGCATGGTCTGACTCGCATGCCCGTGCATTTGGTTTCCGGGTCATGATGTCATTGAGACAAACACCTATTTTTATAAGGGCGTGATTATATGTCGGCTGGTTTTTTCGGATTGCAAACGACGGTGACGAATTCCGTGAGGATTTCGGGAATCGGTGTGCATTCTGGCAAGCCGGCGACGATTACGCTCGCACCTGCCGAGGCCGATACCGGTATCGTTTTCGAACGCTATGACGCGGGCCGCCGCATCAGTTCGTTCAAGGCGGTTTCCGACAATGTCGGGCCTACCGCGCTTTGCACCGTGCTCGGCGAGCATCCCGGCGAATGGATCGCGACGATTGAACACGTGATGGCAGCCCTCTATGCCTTTGGCGTCGACAATCTGGTCGTGGCCGTCGAGGGTGCGGAAATGCCGATCATGGACGGCAGTGCGCGGATCTTTGTCGAGGCTTTGGATGAGGTTGGCATTGTCGCGCTCCCCGAAAAGCGCAGCTATCTCAAGGTTACCAAGACTGTTCGTGTTGAAAACGGCGCCGGCTGGGCCGAGTTCACGCCTTATGAAGGCACGCGTTTCGAAGTTGAGATCGATTTCGATACACCGTTGATCGGCCGGCAGAAATGGACTGGCGACATGACGGGGGATACCTTCCGCAAGGAACTCTCGGGTGCGCGCACCTTTGGTTTCATGCGTGACGTCGAGCCGATGTGGGCACGCGGATTTGCACTTGGGTCCTCTTTGGAGAATTCAGTGGTGATCTCCGACGATGATCGTGTCATCAATCCGGAAGGGTTGCGCTACGATCACGAATTCGTGCGCCACAAGACGCTCGACGCTGTTGGCGACCTTGCAATGATGGGCATGCGGTTTGCCGGTTGTTTCCGGTCCTATCGCGGCGGGCATGCGCTGAATGCGAAAGCGGTGCGTGCTTTGTTCGAAACGGCAGGCGCCTGTGTCATCGTTTCGCCACGCGGAGCGCTGCCCTTCAGGCTGCGTCAGGAAGATGTCGTGGCTGCCGGGCCGGTTTCCTGATACTCAAAACCAATCGAAAATGCGGTCATGCCGGCGTCTGATGGGCGTCGGTATTTCCATGTTGAGCGATGGTTCGCTGATGCCGACTGCGTGTTTTTCATTGGAAAATCCCGCGCCGAACCTGTATCGATGCCACAGAAACTTATGCGTTTTCGGTGGCTTGAGATTGCTCTTGCCGGCCGGATATGCGTAAAACGACGTTCGACTTTGAAATGCGTTCCATAGACGCTGTAAATGGGGCTCGAAGAATGGCTGGTACCAAAAAACGAATGAATGACGGAGCGTTTCGCGCAGCGTCTCTTCCCGTCGCCATAGTTCTCGGAGCGAGCATTGTTCTTGCCGGATGCTCCAGAAACAAAGACGTGGATATCACGACGCTTCAGTACGAATCGGACCCGCCGCAGCAGCTTTATGACGAGGCGCTCGCCAACGTCAACGCTGGCAAGGTCAGCGAAGCGCTGAGAAAGTTCCAGGCAATCCAGGATCAGAACCCGCTCTCCGACTATGCGCGTCAGGCGCTGATCATGCAGACCTACCTCCAGTACCGTTCGCGCAAATATGAAGCGGCGGTCTCTTCAGGCAGGCGCTATCTCAAGCTCTATCCGAATTCGGCAGATGCGGCCTACGCTCAGTATCTGGTCGGTCTTGCCTATTCGAAGGAGATTGTCGACGTAACTCAGGATCAGGGGGCTGCGGAAAGCACCATCGTGGCAATGCAGGCTGTCGTCGACAATTATCCCGATTCTGAATACGTCTCCGATGCGCGGGCCAAGATCCGCTACGCGCGCGACCAGCTTGCCGGCAAGGACATGCAGGTGGGCCGCTATTATCTTGAGCGCAAGGATTATGTTGCTGCGATTTCACGCTTTAACAGCGTGGTTGAGGAATATTCCGACACCAACCAGATCGAAGAGGCGCTGGAACGGCTGGTCGAAGCCTATTACGCCATGGGCGTCATTCCCGAAGCGCAGAATGCTGCCTGGGTTCTCGGCCTCAATTATCCCGACAGCGTCTGGTATCAGAGGGCTTACAACCTGCTGAACAAACAGGGTATTCAGCCAAAATCGGCCGGCCGCGGCTCTTCTGTCGCCGACGCTATGCCGAATTAGTTCAACCGGCTTTTCGCCAGGGCGCGAACACAACAATGCTAGTCCAGCTTTCCATTCGAGACATCGTTTTGATCGAGCGGCTGGAACTTGATCTCGGCGACGGTCTTTCGGTTCTGACCGGGGAGACCGGCGCCGGCAAATCCATCCTGCTCGACAGCCTTTCGCTGGCGCTCGGCGCCCGCGGAGACGGCTCACTTGTGCGTCACGGCCAGGATTCAGGCCAGGTGATCGCCGTTTTCGATGTCGGTATGGAGCATCCGGTGCGCCTTCTGCTGCGCGAAAACGATCTGGATGACGAGGGCGACCTGATTTTCCGGCGGATGCAGTCGGCCGACGGGCGCACCCGTGCTTTCATCAACGATCAGTCGGTCAGCGTCCAGCTGATGCGTCAGGCCGGCCGGCTTATGGTGGAAATTCACGGCCAGCATGACGAGCGGGCGCTGATCGACACCGACGGCCATCGCCGGCTTCTCGATGCTTTCGGCGGGCTTTCCGGCGATGTCGAGACCGTCAGTGCGCTCCATCGCGCCTGGCGCGATGCCGAGCGACGGCTGAAAAAGCACCGCGCCCAGATCGAAGAGGCTGAACGGGAGGCTGATTTCCTGCGTTCCTCGGTTGAGGAGTTGCAGGCGCTTTCCCCCGTTGACGGTGAAGAGGACGAACTGGCCGAGCGGCGTGCCACGATGATGAAATCCGAGCGTATTGCCGGCGACATTTCCGAGGCGCTGGAGTTTCTGAACGGCAACGGTTCTCCTGTGCCGATGATCGCGTCGCTGGTCAGGCGGCTGGAGCGCAAGTCGCATGAGGCGCCGGGTCTTCTCGAAGATTCAGTCAACCTGCTCGATGCAGCGCTTGAACAGCTTTCCAGCGCGCAGATGGAGGTCGAAGCCGCACTCGAACGCGCCGCCTTCGATCCGCAGGAGCTGGAGCGAACGGAGGAGCGGCTTTTTGCCCTCAGAGGTGCGGCGCGCAAATACAACGTGCCTGTGACCGAGCTTCCGGCACTTGCCGAACGGATGGTGGCCGATCTCGACGAACTGGATGCCGGCGAGGCGCGGCTGGAGGTGCTGGTCGCCGAAGCCAAGTCGGCGCAAAAATCCTATTTCGAGAAAGCACAGAGGCTTTCCGGTGATCGCGCAAAGGCAGCCGAGCAGCTTTCGGCGTCTGTGATGGCCGAGTTACCGGCGCTGAAGCTGGAGCGCGCGCGCTTTACCGTCGCGGTAACATGCGACCCGGAGAATGCAGGAGCCGAGGGTATAGACACGGTTTCCTTCGAGGTCCAGACCAACCCGGGTACGCGACCCGGACCGATCATGAAGGTGGCCTCGGGCGGCGAGCTTTCGCGTTTCCTGCTGGCGCTGAAGGTGGCGCTTGCCGACAAGGGATCAGCCCCGACGCTTGTGTTTGACGAGATCGACACCGGTGTCGGCGGTGCTGTGGCCGATGCTATCGGTCAACGCTTGCGCCGGCTTTCCGAAAATGTTCAGGTTCTCTCGGTGACACATGCACCGCAGGCGGCCGCGCGCGCCAGGGGACACTATCTCATTTCCAAGGCCAGCAATGGCAAGGGCAAGAATGAGGCGGTGGCAACCCGCGTTGCCGTAATCGGGCCCGAAGAGCGCCAGGAAGAGATTGCCCGCATGCTGGCCGGTGCCAGCGTGACGGCAGAAGCCCGCGCTGCTGCGGCAAAGCTTCTTTCGGGCGATAGCTGATAATTTTCAAGCAAGCTGATATAACGTCAGCCCCGGGCCACGCCGGAACCGGCGGGCACAATGCGCCAAACCAACGGAATTGCCCTTTATGAATGTTTTTCTGGAACACTACTGGCCACATATTCTGGCGGTGCTTTCCTTCATCCTCGGTGCAACGGCGGCGATCCACGCCACCATGACCAAGGACGAGGTGCGCGCTGCAATCGGCTGGGTTGGTGTGATCATGCTTTCGCCGATCCTGGGGGCTGCGATCTATGCGGTTGCGGGCATCAACCGTATGCGGCGGCAATCGGTGCGCGACAAGCGGGAAAGCGTGCCCGATGCGGTGGCACATGAAGAGCAGAAACACAAGATCGATCGCGACCGGGTTGTCAGCGCCCTGGGGCCGCGCATGGGCGGGCTCTGGATACTCGGCAATACCGTGACCGGCATGCCCGCGACGGCCGGCAACAAAGTCCACCTGCTGGAGACCGGAGACGAGGCCTATGCAGCGATGCTGGAGGCGATCGACAAGGCCGAGCGGTCGATCCTGCTCCAGACCTATATTTTCGACAGCGATGCCATCGGCCGACGCTTTGTCGAAAGCCTGTCCAATGCCGTCAAACGCGGTGTCGAGGTGCGGATCCTCGTCGATTCCATCGGCGCGCGTTATTCGCGGCCACGCATCACCGGACTTCTGCGTGAAAACGGCATTCGCGTTGCCACCTTCAACGGTGCGGTTTTGCTGCGGCTTCGGCTTCCCTACGCGAACCTCAGAACCCACCGTAAGATTCTGGTTGTCGATGGTGAGACGGTGTTTGCCGGTGGCATGAACATCCGAGCAGCCTTTACCGGACCGAACGCTGCGCAGGATACCCATTTTATGCTCAAAGGTGCTGCCGTCGCGGATTACTACGCTGTCGCCGCCGCCGACTGGTATTTTGAGACCCATGAGACCCTCGACGGCGACGCCTGGCAGATTGCCGAAACACCGGCCGATGAGAATGACCTTGTGGCCCGTGTGGTGCCGTCTGGCCCGGATCGCAATCTTTCCAACAACAACAACATGATCATGGGCGCGCTTTCGGTTGCCGAGGACCGGGTGCTGATCATGTCGCCCTATTTCCTGCCGGACCGGGATCTCGTATCGGCGCTTGCCACGGCGGCGCGGCGTGGTGTCGTTGTCGATATCATCGTGCCGGGCAAGAACAATCTCGGGCTCGTGGACCGGGCCATGACGGCGCAGTTTGACGAGATCATCGAATATGGCTGCCGGATCTGGCGCGATAACGGGCCGTTCAACCATTCAAAACTGATGAGTGTTGACGGAAAATGGTCTTATCTCGGCTCCTCCAACATGGACTCACGGTCTCTCAGGCTGAACTTCGAAACCGATCTTGAGGTGTTTGATGCCGGCTTTGCGGATGAAATCGAGGCAAGGATTGCCGCGGCACGGGAGCGCTCGACACAGGTGACGCTTGAGGCGCTGAGAGCACGGCCCTTCGCCTATCGTTTGCGGGACCGGATCCTGTGGCTGGGCTTGCCGTATCTCTGAAACACTTCCAATATACATCCCGTAAGCCGATAACTCTCCTGAAGTCATGAAGATGCGCCCGATCAAATCGCCCCTTGCCAATGCTGTCATGCGGTCCTTCCGCGAAAACGGAAAACGCCCGGACAAGGCCATCCCCATGGAGGGGGATGGTCTGAAGGTTGCGACATACAATGTGCACAAATGTATCGGGGTCGACGGCCGGTTTGATCCGGATCGGATTTTCGAGGTGATTCGCGAGATCAGCCCCGATCTGATTGCTTTGCAGGAAGCCGATACACGGTTTGGCGAACGCACAGGCCTGCTGGACCTGAAGCAGATCGAGGCGGAGACCGGACTGATCGCTGTTCCCGCGCAGGCCAGTGCGCGCGCCCATGGCTGGCATGGCAATGTGCTGCTTTTTCGTGATGGCGCGGTGCGCGATATCCACCGCGAAAAGCTGCCGGGGCTTGAGCCGCGCGGCGCGCTGGTCACAGATATTGCGCTCAATAATGGTATTTCGCTCAGGGTTGCCGCGGTCCATCTCGGGCTTTTGCGCTGGGCGCGGCGCCAGCAGGCTGATCACATTATCGGGCTTCTCGGGCGCCGTGTCGAAGCGCCCTCTGTCATTATGGGCGACATGAATGAATGGCGGCTCGGTGACGGCTCTGCGTTGAAGCGGTTCGAGCAGGCCTTCGGATCACTGCCGCCGGCGCGCGCGAGCTTTCCCGCCCGCTGGCCGGTGCTGGCGCTCGACCGGATCATCGCCAATCGCGACGGTCTTGTCGCCGATCTCACCGTCCATGATTCGCTGCTGGCGCGGGCGGCGTCTGATCATTTGCCGCTGACAGCACTTCTCAACACCGCTGTTTTGAAGGGTGGTATTGATCCCGGCGAAGGGCTTTCCGCCTCCGCCGGTCTTTGAACTTGCCGACCCGGAACCAAATGCTCTAATGCGTTCCCGATGGCATGAAGGAGCTCACGGCAATGGCGAAAGAGACGGTCGTAGTCGATCAGTTGACCCGGGAACAGGCTGAGGCCGAACTGGCGTTTCTGGCTGGTGAGATCGCGCGTCATGATACTGCCTATCACGGCAAGGACGCGCCGGAGATTTCTGACGCCGAATATGATGCGCTGAAGAACCGCAATGACGCGATCGAGGCACAGTTCCCCGATCTGGTGCGCGATGACAGCCCGTCGGCCCGCGTCGGGTCCGCGCCCTCGGAAGTGTTTGCCCCCGTCACCCATTCTGTGCCGATGCTTTCGCTCGGCAATGTGTTTTCCGACGAAGACGTTCAGGATTTCATCGCCTCGGTTTATCGTTTCCTCGGCCAGTTGCCCGACAGCTCGATTGCCTTTACCGCCGAGCCCAAGATCGACGGGCTGTCGATGTCGCTGCGTTATGAGAACGGACGGCTGGTGTCCGGCGCCACGCGTGGTGATGGCACCACGGGCGAGAATGTGACGGCGAATGTCCGCACCATTGGCGAGATCCCGAACACGCTGCCGAAGGGCGCGCCGGAGATCGTTGAGGTGCGCGGCGAGATATATATGGCCAAGAGCGATTTTGCGGCCCTGAATGCAGCACTCTCGGAAGCCGGCGAAAAGACCTATGTGAACCCGCGCAACACCGCGTCGGGCTCCCTGCGTCAGCTTGATCCGAAGGTGACCGAAAAGCGCAGGCTGAAATTCTTTGCCTATGCCTGGGGCGAGATGTCTGAAATGCCCGCCGAAACCCAGATGGGCATGGTCGAGACCTTCGAAAAGTGGGGTTTTCCGGTCAATCCGCTGATGAAGCGGCTTTCTTCTGTCGATGATCTTATGGCGCATTACCATGAAATCGGCGTTAGGCGCGGCGATCTCGATTACGATATTGACGGTGTGGTCTATAAGGTCGACCGGCTGGATTTGCAGGCGCGTCTCGGCTTTCGCTCGCGCTCGCCACGCTGGGCGACGGCGCACAAGTTTCCCGCCGAACAGGCGATCACGCAGTTGACGGGGATCGATATTCAGGTGGGTCGCACGGGAGCGCTGACGCCGGTGGCGCGGCTGGAGCCGATTACCGTCGGTGGTGTGGTCGTCACCAATGTGACGCTTCACAATGAGGACTACATCGTCGGCAAGGGCTCTAAGGGCGAACCGATCCGCGAGGGCCGCGACATTCGCGTCGGCGACTATGTGATCGTCCAGCGTGCCGGCGATGTGATCCCGCAGATTGTCGATATCCTGCCGGAGAAGCGCCCTGACGATGCGGTTGCCTACGTGTTTCCCGACCACTGCCCGGTCTGCGGTGCCCATGCCGTTCGCGATATCAACGAGAACAGCGGCAAGGTCGACGCCGTGCGCCGTTGTACGGCCGGTTTTTCATGCCGGGCTCAGGCTGTCGAACATCTGAAACATTTCGTTTCGCGCAACGCCTTCGATATCGAGGGGCTGGGCGTGAAGCAGGTCGATTTCTTCTTTGAACACGAAGATCCGGGGCTTGTGATCCGAACCGCGCCGGACATTTTCACGCTGGAGCGCCGTCAGGCTGAGGCCTTGACGAAGCTTGAGAATTTCAACGGCTGGGGCAAGACCTCGGTCACCAACCTGTTCCAGTCGATCAATGAGCGCCGCGAAATCGCATTGCCGCGTTTCATCTTCGCGCTCGGGGTTCGCCATGTCGGCGAGACCACGGCCAAGCTTCTGGCGCGTTCCTACGGGACCTATGCCGTCTTCGAGCGGGCGATGCAGGAGGCGGCAGCAGGTAAGGGCGATGCCTGGGACGACCTCAACAATATCGATGGGATCGGAACCGTGGTGGCTCGCGCGCTCGTCGACTTTTATGCTGAAGAACAGAATGTCGAAGTCATCGCCCGCCTGCTGGACGAGGTGAAGCCACTCGATGACGCGCAGCGCATCGATACCTCAAGCCCGGTGGCGGGCAAGACTGTGGTGTTCACTGGCAGCCTTGAGAAAATGACCCGCGACGAGGCCAAGGCAAAGGCTGAAAGCCTGGGCGCCAAGGTTTCCGGTTCTGTTTCGAAGAAAACCGACATCGTTGTTGCCGGACCTGGTGCTGGCTCCAAGCTTAAAAAAGCCGAAGATCTTGGCGTTCAGACCATGGATGAGGATGAGTGGCTGGCGCTGATCAGCTGATGAACCGTTCGGTGACCGCTTGCAAACCACGCCTGCGCACCTATCTCCAGAGAGATTACAATGAATGCTAATGGATGGAGTGCGGTCATGCGTGCATATCTCGTTTCCCTTGTTGCGGGGCTGGCTCTCATGGCGTCGGCAGCCAGCGCTGAGCAGATCGGTGAGGTTGGCGTCGACTGGGTCGGCAATGATATCGAGATCGATGCGCTGCATGACCCGGAAATCGAGGGCGTAACCTGCCATATCGCCTATTTCGACCGCTCGATGATCGACAGGCTTTCAAAGGGCAACTGGTTCGAGGATCCGTCAAACTCCTCCATCGCCTGCCGCCAGACCGGCGCGATCCGGATCGGCGATATCGATCTCGACAAGGATGGCGAGGAAGTCTTCAAACAGGGACGCTCACTGATCTTCAAAAATCTGGTGATCAACCGGATTTACGACCGCAGCAACGAAACGCTGATCTATCTCGCCCATACGCGCGAGATCACCGAGGGTTCGGCCAAGATGTCGATGTCGACGGTTCCGCTTTACGGACAGGATGTCGTCTGGGAAAACGGTGCACCGGAGTAAGGGCTCCAAACGCATCTGGACAGGGGAGAGAGACCATCAGACTCGATTGTAGTTGCCAGTGCGGCAAAACGCACTTTTCAGTTGAGAGCAAAACGCCTTATCCCTATATGCGTTGCTATTGCAGCATATGCCGGAAATCCGGCGGGGGCGGGGGCTATGCCATCAACCTGGCCGCGGATGCCGAAACACTTTCGATCTCGGGTGGGGAGCACAAGCGTTTCTACCATGCCCGTATCCATAACGGCGAGAGCGAGGCCGAGCGGCATTTCTGCGGCGCTTGTGGCAGTGCACTCTACCTCTATGACCCACGCTGGCCGAAGCTGGTTCACCCGGTTGCCTCTGTGGTTGACACCCCCTTGCCCCGACCACCGGAGATCGTGCATATCATGCTTGGATCGAAGGCCGGTTGGGTCGACGTGCCCGAAGGTGAGGGGCATGTGCAGTTCGAAGGTTATCCCGAACTGTCGATCGAGGAATGGCATCGCAGGCACGGTCTGCTGGAAAAATGAGGCCGGTCGGCCTGACAGGGAATGAGATATGAAAACGTTCCGGCGTGTGCTCTGGGCATCGGTGATCGTGATCTGCGGTCTGATCGTTTGGCTGATTTATGAAATCGGCAAGACCAATGAGGAGATGATGAACGTCCCCTTTGGACCCGAATTCCAGCTGACTGCGGGGGACGGCTCCACGATCACAGAACAGGCACTGAGAAACAAGCCGACGGCGATCTTCTTCGGCTTCACCCATTGCCCGGAAGTTTGCCCGACGACACTTTACGAGATGAATGGCTGGCTTCATGAGGTCGATCCAGATGGCGACCGGATCAACGCTTACTGGATCACCGTCGATCCCGAGCGCGATACGCCGGAAATGATGCAGCGTTATATTTCCAATGTCTCTGACCGGATCGATTCGATTTCCGGTGACCCGGAAAAAGTGCTGGCGATGGTCGACGAATTCGGCATCTACTACAAGAAAGTGCCACTTGACCCCGACCAGCCCGATGGTGACTACACCATGGATCACAACGCGTCGGTGTTCCTGCTGGACGACGGCGGCGTGCTCCAAGGCACGATCGCTTATGGCGAAAACCCGGATGTCGCTGTACAGAAGCTTCAAAACCTTCTCGATTGAGGGCTTGCCTTGACGGGCCTGCGGCAGTATCGCCAACCGATAGACCCGCCGTTAGCAGAAAAGGCAAGAACAAGTGAGCCAGATCCGTCTTTACGTTACCACCGATGAAGCTGGCGCGGGCCGCGTTCTTGATGCGCTTTCGGAGTTGCTTGGCGAGGCACCCTACGCGCTGGCGACGATGGAAATCGAAGAGAAGGCCTGTATCTGGGAAGCCTCTGTCTACCTTGAGGCGCAAGAGGAAGATGCGCTCCGGCAGGTGTTTGATGCCGCGCTGGAGATCTTCACACCAGACGAAAGGCCAGCTGTCGAAAAGGAAATTATTCCCGAGATTGACTGGATCGCAAAATCGTTGGAAGGGCTGAAGCCCGTGCGGGCCGGCCGTTTTCTGGTGCATGGCGCCCATGACCGGGAGCGCCGTCATACGGGTGATATCGCGCTGCAGATCGAGGCGGGGCAGGCGTTTGGTACGGGCCACCACGGTACCACCTCAGGCTGCCTGGAGATGATCGACACGGTGTTGAAAGCCGAAGCCCCGCGAAACGCGCTGGATCTCGGTACGGGCACCGGTGTTCTGGCAATGGCTGTGCGCAAGCTCCGGCCCATTCCCGTTCTGGCGACCGATATCGATGCGGTTGCTGTTCGGGTTGCGCGCAGCAATGCGCGGCAAAACGGTATTGTATCAGGTGTCGATTTCGTCACCGCGCCGGGGTTTCACAATGCTGCGTTTGCGGAACATGGCCCGTTCGACCTTGTAATCGCCAATATTCTCGCCCGCCCGCTGATGAAGCTGGCGCCCGGCGTGCGCGCCAACCTTGCTCCCGGCGGATCGGTGATCCTGTCGGGTATTCTGGAGACCCAGCGCTGGAAGGTGCTTGCCGCCTATAATGCCCAGGGCATACGGCATGTGCGCACCTATTGGCGCGAAGGCTGGGTGACGCTGCTGCTCAAGGGCTGATCGGGTGCTCGTTCAGACGGCAAGGCTGAGCGTTGTTTCGCGTACGCTCATGCGGGCTTGACGGCGCAATGCACGCTCCTGCTGCGGTGAACACTGGTAAATCTCGCGATAACATTTGGAAAAGTGCGACGCGGATACGAAACCGCAGGCAACAGCCACGTCAACGACCGGCATGGTCGATTGCGCCAACAGCCGTCGGGCGCGGTCGAGCCGGATTTCCAGATAGTAGCGCGCCGGAGAACGGCCCATTTCCTGGCGAAACAGCCGCTCTATCTGGCGACGCGACAGACCGACCGCATCAGCGATTTCAATCAGCGACAGCGGTTCCGCCAGATTGGCCTCCATCAACTCGATGATCTGCATGACCTTGCCGTTCTGAACACCGAGCCGGGCGCGCAGCGGCAGGCGCTGGCGTTCGGTGGAGGGGCGCACCCGATCGGTAAGCGTCTGTTCGCAGATCGCGTTCACGAGCCCGTCACCGAACTCCCGGCTGACCAGGTGCAGGATCATGTCGATCGCCGCAGTCCCGCCGGCGCAGGTGTAGATGTTGCGATCAATCTCGAACAGGTCGGCACGGGCGTCGATTTCCGGATAGGTTTCGCAAAAGCCCGGCATGTTTTCCCAATGGATCGCACAGCGTTTACCTTTGAGCAGACCGGCGCGTGCCAGAAGATAGGTTGCTGTGCACATTGAGCCGATGCCGCAGCCGCGATTGTTGAGTTCGCGCAGCCAGGCTTCAAAAGACTTGTTGTCGTAATCGTCAACATTGACGCCGGAACAGACCAGCACGAGGTCTGGGCGCTTCTCGCCCATCAGTAAACGGCGCTCGTCGGCAAGCGAGGTGTCCGGATCGACCGCGATGCCGCTCGACGACGTGACCTTGGCGCCATTGTCGGAGGTAATCCGCCACCGATAAGCGTCAAAGCCCAGCATTCTGTTGGCAATGCGCAAAACATCGATGGCGCCCGAAAAGGGTAGCAGGGAGAATTGCGGAACCATATAGAAAACGAATGCTCTCACCATTGTGCATACACCGCCGCAGTAGAAGCTGAAATCTGATCTTGTAGAATTAACTTCTGCAAGAATTATGGTCGCCAATAGTCTGATTGCGACACTGACACAGACAAATGCGCCTGAGAAGATGTTCGTGTGCCGGTATGTGATTTTTATGATGCGTTGCTCGTGCTCTTCATCAAATCGAGACCTGTGGCGGGCCTTTAGCGGGCCGATTTCGGCTACTGTTGCTGCACTGCAGAAAAGACGGCCGCCGATCATGGCGATGGCGGCCATCTTCTCAGTCGTATTGCCAGTGCTTTTCGCGCGCGACAATGTCGTCACGCAGGTGCGGTGGGATGCGGTTGAGATTGCGTTGACGTTGGGCCCGCCGGGCGTCTTCGTCGCGCTGCTCGGCAAGCCGGGCAAGAGGGGTAACCAGATGCTTCAGGATAATGAACAGTCCCATGTCGCCTACTCCTTCAAGGTGTTTCGTGATGACCTGACGACAAGGTAGGAGAATTTGACATTCAATCAAACGAAATGTAGTCATGGTATTCGTCAATAAAATTGATTTGATGGAGCGCTTCCATGGCCAACTTTCTGCAAACGCCCTTACCGGTTCTTGACAATGACATCCTGCGAACCTTTGTAGCGATCGCCGAAACAGGCAGCTTTTCCGGGGCTGCAGAAATTGTTTTTCGCACGCCTTCGGCGGTTTCCATGCAGATCAAGCGGCTTGAGGAGCAGATCGGGGTCTCGCTGTTTGTGCGCGACGCACGTGCGGTGCGCCTGACCAGCAGCGGCGAAACTCTCCTGAATTACGCGCGGCGCATGCTGGCTCTTTCAAACGAGGCGATGTCGCGTTTCCGACATCCGGATATGCACGGCGTGGTCCGTCTCGGTGCGACCGATGATGTCGGCGAGCGGATACTGCCGACGATCCTCAAACGGTTTTCCGAGGCTTTCCCAGGTGTCATGGTTGATGTCACGATCGATAACAGTGTCGGTTTGAGGCGGCGCCTCGGCGAGCAGCGTCTCGACCTGACCCTGCTCAACTCCGGGGCCGGAGCATCGGACGAGGAAAGCGAACTGATCCTGCGCGAGCGTCTGGTCTGGGTCGGCGCGCGCGGCGGCACGGCGCATACCAGGGACCCGCTGCCGGTTTCGATGTGGGAGCAGGGCTGTTCCTGGCGCAACGAAGCGGTTCAGAAGCTTGCGGAAGAGGGGCGGGCCTATCGTGTCGCCTATATGAGCGCGACCACAATGGTGCAGCGCGCCGCAGTGCTTTCAGACCTTGCCGTCGCGCCGATCGCGTCATATTACGTCGCGGACGGCATGGAGGTTCTGGGCAAAGCCGAGCGGCTGCCCGAGCTCGGCTTTTACGAGATCCGGCTGAAGTTTTCCGAACAGCGCGGCGAACTCGTCGAGGCCGTGGCCGATGCGATCCGTCATGCCTTCCGTCCGGTACAGCGGCCAAGCCGGGTGGCCTGAGACAGCCTAGAAAAGCATGGCAAGCAGCGCGCCGGCCGCCACGATAACGAGGACTGCCAGCATGATCGACAGCACCCCGATGAAGGTTCCGATAATCAGCCCGTAGCCGTCGCGTTCGGTCACCGAGAGGCCGATCACAGCGAGCGCGAGTGCGGGAAACCAGTTTCCGAACGGGATCGGGACGAAAACCACAATCGCCAGAAGCAGGGTGAATGCGCCCAGAAGACGTTCGGCCCGGCGTGTCTCGAGAAACCAGAAGCGTGGTTTTACACCACTTTCGATCCAGCGCAGCCACGGCAGAATGCGGGCAAGCAGCGCCATGCAGCGCTCTCCATCCACCGAAAAACGCGCGATGCGTTCGGGCAGCCAGACTCGGGAATGTCGCGAGGTCATCATCTGCCACGTCACGAGGATCAGCGGCAGTGCGAGGAAAAGCGTCGCGCCGGGGGGCAGAGGGATCAGATTGGGAATGGAGAACAGCACGATGAAGGCGCCAAAGGATCGTTCGGCAAGCGCCTCGTCCAGTTGCTCAAGGTTGACACGGCCGTTTGTCCCAGGCGTCAGGCGCGCCAGGATATCCGAGAGCTTTTCACTTGTGTGAGAGTGTATGTCAGCTTCGTATTCGATCTCGCTGTCGTTCAATCCGGTCACTCCTCTTGTCGTATGTTTGGAAAACATGGGGGCGGTGAAGACTGAAACCAGTGGTACAGCCCAACAATCGTGTTCAGGCGGTGTTTTTGCAGAGCACTTTCGTCACTATAGGAAAACCTTATGCGCGCTTGTGGACAGGCTGTGGATAAGGTGTGAGCAAACCTTTGACGGAACCTGAACGGCGCCCGCGCGTTTATCAGGCAGTCCAGTTAGTCGAGGAAGCTGATATGTCCAAGAAAATGATGATTGCCGCTGCCACCCTGTTTGCCATGAGCAGCCTGATCACTTCATGTGGCAACACGATCGAGGGTATGGGCGAAGATACGGCCAATGCGATCAATGCCACTCAGGATGCCGGCCAGTCGATTGACCGTGCGGCATCTTACTAAGTTCTTCAGAAGATTTGATTTTTTAGCGGCGCCCGGGGCAACAGCCCGGGCGTCTTGTGTTTCAGGTCTCAAAACGCGTTTTGCCAGCCATTGTAGAAAGGATGATCCGCCAGAACTGGCAGCGCAACGGCACTGTAGGTTTTGGCCGACCAGTAGGCCGCTGTGGCAAAATCCAGGCTGTGGCGGGCGTCGGCAAGGGTCAGGGGAAGTGGCGTTTTCTCGCAAACGGCCCGGTGGAAATCCTGCATCTGGCCCGCAAAGCCGGAAGGCGGCGGCGTGAAATTGTTCAGAGCTTCGTCGATCTTACGCCCAATTTCCTCATTGGCAGGCACGAAACGCCATGGGGCCTCTGTGGCGTTGAAATCGGGTCGACTGTCGCTTTCAATTGTCACATTCGAGAAGCATAAACGCATCCGGCTGAGCGGCTCTGTCGAACCAAGCGTGGCCGATGTCGTTGCGAGCGCTCCACAGTTGAATTCGATACTGATACTGGCGCAATCCTCCACCTCGACGGGGTTCGCGCGCGTGGCGGTGCGTGCGAACAGAGACCGCACCGGGCCGAGCAGATAGAACATCAGGTCGTTGGCATGGATCGCATGATTCATGAGCACGCCGCCGAGTGCCCCGTTCCAGCTCTTGCGCCAGTCCTTTTGGTAGTAGTCGGCGCCGCGCAGCCAGTGCACTTCGCAGGTTGCGACAAGCGGTTTTCCCGCAAGGCCCGAGGCGATGATATGGTGCGCCTGCTGTGCGCCGTCATTGTAGCGGTACTGCATGATCGGCATCACGTGGCCGGACGACCGCGATTCGGCGTCAAGCAACTCGTCAATATCGGCTAGCGCTCCGACGAGCGGCTTTTCACAGATGACATGTTTGCCGGCTTGAAGCGCGACGAGGATCATCTCCCGGTGCGTTGCCGGTGGCGTACAGATGTCGATCACGTCAATATCGTCCATGCCGACTATCTCGTGATAACTGTCTTCCAGCCTTTCGACCGCGAATTCCGCGCCGCACTGTCGGAGCAGTTCCTGGTCCAGGTCGCAGAGTGCGGCGACCTCAAAGCGGTCCTTGTTGGAGAGATATCCGTTCAAGATGTGGTCGCGACCGATGCCGAGCCCGACAACAGCAACTTTGAGCTTTCGTGTCATACAGATGTTCCGCTGTGCGTTTCGCCTGTTTCTGCAAATGATTGAGCGCCGGGCGCCGTTCTCGCGGTGGTTAAAGATCCAATCCCTTGACGGCGTTTGGCCGAACCGTGCGACCGGTCATCTGGTGCTGCGCAAACGGCACCAGGCCAAGGGCCCTTCGCCGCAGCGCAGCCGATCTGACCGGGGCTGGGGATCAGAGTATCGCCGAACGCGGCTCTGCTGAAACGGGTCAATACAAACTTTGCCAAAGAAGAATCAGAGGTTTTACGAAAAACATGCTTTAACATAACCCGATTTCTCTCTGAGGCCACCGTTTTGGATGCTGCGTTCTTCTCAGTGGCCGCAGCGCGCAAGAAATCCCTCTACCATCGATCGGTACCCCGTGCCAAACAGGCGCAGGTGAACCAGAGCCGGCCAAAGGCTGTAGACGGCCTGGCGCTCTTTGTAGCTGGGCTCGAGGGCCGGGTAGCTGCCATAGAACGCATCATCGAGACTGCCAAACAAATTGAGCATGGCAAGGTCGACTTCGCCGTGGCCGTAATAGCAGGCGGGATCGATGAAACCCGTCACCCGGCTGCCGGCGGACATCACATTCCCGGACCAGAGATCCCCGTGAAGCAGTGCGGGCGGCGGTGTGTCGGGCAGGATATCCGCAAGCTTGGCCGCAAGCCGCTCAAGCCGGCGCGCGACAACCGCCGGCACATCGCCGAGATGGTTCAAGAGGCGATGGTCTCGCCAGAACGACACCCATGATGCGGTTTGCGTGTTGGTGATCGCGACCTTGCCGAAGGCATAATCGTGGTCGAAGCCAAAATGTTGCCCTTGCGCGCCGTGCAGTGTGGCAAGTGTACGGCCGAGATCGGCCTGTGCGCCGGAAAAGCCGCTCCGGCCCTCCACCAGCGCGATGATCAGCCACCGGTCGTTGGCGGCGATAACCTCGGGCGCCGGTGCGCCGCTTGCGGCGATGCGGACAAGCATCCCGGCTTCGACATCCGGCGCAGGGCCGCCCTTTGCGATGTAATTGCGCCCGTCGGGTGTGGTGACGCGCATCAGTGCGGACAAGTCGCCGGATGCGAAATGCGAAAGCGCGACATGGTCGGTGCCGAGCATTTCCGCGATCATACGTTCAGGATCATTCATAAGACTGCCGTCACGAGACGTTTGGATTTACGGCCGGCTCTGGACGCGGGGGGCGATCCTCGCATAAAAAGCGTGCGACCGGGTTTTTCGAAAACTACGGCAAAACAGGCGTGGAGTGCAAGAATTGGCAATCGAAGACGTTCAGACCCGGAAGCGCGATCCCGCAGCAGCCGAGAAAGTGATCGCGCTGCTGAAGGAAGGCTTCGGCGACAAGGTCCAGACGGGAGAGGCGTTCCGCGCCCAGCATGCGCATACGACCACCTATCTTCCGGCTCAATTGCCGGACGCCGTCTTCTTTGCCGACAGTTCCGATGATGTGAAGGCGGTTGTAAAGCTATGCGCCGAGCATAAGGTGCCGGTCATTGCCTTTGGAACGGGATCCTCGCTCGAAGGGCAGGTGAATGCGCCGGAGGGAGGAATCTCGCTTGATCTGTCGCGCATGAACCGGGTGCTTGAGGTCAATGCCGAAGACCTCGACTGCCGTGTCGAGCCCGGTGTCACGCGTGAGGAGCTTAACGAATACCTGCGCGATACCGGCCTGTTTTTTCCCATCGATCCCGGTGCCAACGCCTCCATCGGCGGCATGGCCGCAACGCGGGCATCCGGCACCAATGCCGTTCGCTATGGCACGATGAAGGATGTGGTGCTGGCGCTGACGGTGGTCACCGCCGATGGCGAGGAAATCACCACCGCGCGGCGCGCGCGCAAATCATCCGCAGGCTACGACCTCACCCGGCTGTTTGTCGGGGCAGAGGGCACACTCGGCATTATCACGTCGGTGACGCTGAAGCTCGCTGGCATTCCGGAGAAAATCGCAGGCGGCGTTCTCGTCCTTTGATACGCTGGAAGACGCCTGCAATGCTGTGATCATGACGATCCAGATGGGCGTTCCGGTTGCCCGGATCGAGTTGCTCGACGCACTTCAGGTGAAGGCCTGTAACGCTTATTCCAACCTCGACTTCCCCGAAATGCCGTTGCTGCTGCTCGAATTCCACGGCAGCGAAGCGGCGGTCGCCATGCAGTCGGAGCAGTTTGCCGAGATCGCGGCTGATTGCGGCGGATCGGATTTCGTCTGGACAGCCAATGCCGAAGAGCGCAACCGGTTGTGGAAGGCGCGCCACAGCGCCTATTGGGCCGGTCGGGCGCTTGCCCCGGAACTCGACGGCCTGTCGACAGATGTCTGTGTGCCGATTTCGCGCCTCGCCGACTGTGTGCGCGAGACCCAAGAGGATGTCGCCCGTGAAGGCATTCTGGCGCCGTGTGTGGGTCATGCCGGCGACGGGAATTTTCATCTTCTCGTGCTGTTCGACAAGAATGATCCGCAGGAAATCTCCCGCATCGAGGCGTTTACCGAGCGTCTGGCGGAGCGCGCCATCGCCATGGGCGGAACTGCGACGGGTGAGCATGGTGTGGGGCAGGGCAAGAAGCGGGTCGTCGGCCAGGAGATCGGCAGCGCGGCACTGGCCATGCGGGCGATCAAGCAGGCGCTCGACCCGGACAATATCTTTAATCCTGGCAAGATTTTCTGATCTGCGGGGCGCGGAAACCTCACTTGCGGATCACAAGCTGAACTGGCCTGCGTTTGCACGTCGTGATAGGTTCCTGACAACGAGATCACCGAACGGACCGGGCCGGTTGACGGGAAGAAGGGTTTCGGGCGTCGCGGACTGTCTGATGGCAGGTCTGCGGCTTGCCGCGCGCATGAGATAAGGGAACCGCAAGATTGCTGGGACGAATACTTGTTTTTATCGGGGCGCTGCTGGTTCTTCTGCTTTTCACGGCACTGCTGGTTCCGTATTTCGTCGACTGGAGCAATTTCCGCAAGGAATTCGAGGTTCAGGCCAGTCGCGTGCTTGGAAAGAAGGTTGAAGTCGTCGGCGATGTCGACGTCAGGATATTGCCGTTTCCCTCGATTACCATGAATGACGTGCTGGTCGGGCGTGATGCCTCGGGCACGCCGATGGCAACCGCCGAAGCGTTCTCCATGGATGCTGAGCTTGCGCCGTTTCTGAGCGGCGAGATGCGTATCTTCAAAATGGAGCTTGAACGCCCGGTTCTCAATCTGGAGCTTGATGAAACCGGAGCGCTGGCCTGGACGGCCACAGGCAATGCGCCGCTGTCCGCGCGCCGGGTAGTGTTCGAGGATGTTGAGATTCGCGATGGCGAAATCCATCTGAGCGATACCGCAAGCGGACGGGCGCGTACGCTGACCGGCATAAACGCCTTGCTTTCCGCCAACGCCATTGAAGGGCCGTGGCGCATGGAAGGGCAGGCCGTGCTCGACGGGCATCCCGGTTCGTTCTCCATCCTCACCGGCCGTCCTGATGCCGAGACCGGAACGATGCGACTGAGACTTTCGGCGGATCCTGAGGAATGGCCTGTCTCCACCACGTTTGAAGGTGATCTTACGCTTGCCGACGGACGACCTCTCTATGCGGGCGGTTTCCGGCTTGCGATCATCGATGACGATGCGCAGGAAATCCCGCCGCCGCGTGCCAGCGGCAATTTCGAGTTGACCAATGATTCACTGGCTGTTTCCGAATACCGGCTTGAAGTCGGTACGCGGGTCGACCCTTATGTGATCTCCGGCGAGGCAGATTTCGACACGCGGCCGGGTGGAAGGTTCCTGCTGACGGCCGATGGTCAGCAATTCAATGTTGAACGGCTTTCCGACTATGACACCAACCTGAAAAAGGGGCGTGTTGCGACGCCGAGCGCGCAAGAGCGCCTCGATATGCTCGTTGGTTTCCTGCGGCAGGTTCCGATCCCGCAATTGCCAGGGACCGTGACCTTCCGTCTCCCTGCTCTGGTTTCGGGGGATACCACGATCCGTTCTATTGTGCTTGATGCCGCGCCTGACGGCGACGGTTGGCTGATCGAAAACGGTTCGGCCGAACTGCCGGGACGCACTCAGGTGGAGGCCGCAGGCAGGCTCGCGCTTGGGGAAGACGTTTCTTTTTCCGGCTCGCTGCTCGTCGCCTCGCGCCAGCCGACCGGGCTTGCACAATGGCTGACGGGGCGGGTGGAACCGGAAATCCGGGCTCTGAGCCGAGCGGGCTTTTCCGCCGATGTCGATCTGGCGACGGAAAGCCAGATCTTCGAAAATCTCCAGATCGTCGCCGGCGAGGCCGTCCTTGACGGTGCCCTCGCGCGCCTTTCCGGAGGCGCGGGGACACCTGAGCTTGATCTCGACCTGTCCGGCAATGTCATTGACCTGAGCGCGCTCAGGGCGCTGGCCGGGCTGATGGTCGGCGAGGATATCGACAGTGGGCTCAGCCAGCACCGTATTCACGCGACGCTGAAGGCCGGAACCGTCAACGCCTTCGATCTGAGTGCCCGTGTCGTGGATACCGATTTTACCTATCAGTCCGGCGCTCTCGCCGTTGATCGGCTTGAGATCGGCAATCTTGCCGGTGCCGCTGTCTCGCTTTCGGGTCAGGCGCAGACCGGCCGCGACTTGCCTACAGGCTCCGGGCGGCTGACATTTGCGGCAGAAAATATCTCGGCTTTCGTGGCGATGATGGAGAAGCGTCTCGGCGATCATCCGGTTCTTGCAAAGCTGGCGGAAAACGCGGCCTGGTACCAGAATACAGAGATTGAGGCGGATCTTGCCTTTGGACAGGACGGGACCGGTGTGTCCGCGGTGTTCAGCGGCAATGCCAATGACAGCCGCATTTCCGGCTCCTGGCGGCGCGATGCGCTGACAGGTCCAGGCGGCATGGTCAGTCAGATCCAGTTGTCAAACCCGGACGCGGCCATCGTCTTCGGCCAGGCCGGCCTCGCACCTCTACCCATCCCCGCGCCGGCAGGCGCTCAGCTCTCGCTTTCGCTGGAGCGGTCGCAAGACGCCGGGCCGGTTGCCGTTGGCCTGCGTGCTGCCAGCGGGGAGACGCGGCTTTCCGTTTCCGGTGAAGCGGATCTGTCTGCCGATGACTTTCTCGGCGGCCGTTATTCAGTCTCGCTCTCAAGCCCCGATCTCGAACCCTATCTTGCCATGAATGCGTTTGCTGTTCCGGGTACGGCTTTGGGTGTTCCGCTGTCAGTGAAGGCGTCGCTCGATATTGCGCCCGAGCGATATGCCTTTTCGGCGATTGACGGCGAATTTGACGGCAATGCCGTTACCGGTCGTCTTGCCTTGCGGCGCGGCGAACCCGTGCCGCGCCTTGATGGCGCGCTGTCGCTTGACCGGCTTGACCTTGCCTGGCTGATGGAAGCCGTGTTTGGCCCGAATTTCGTTTTGGCGCCGGAAGGGTTGCCCGATACCCCCTTCGGCTCTGCCTATTTCGGTACGGCGGAAGCCAATATCGACATTCAGGCGGCCTCTTTCGACGCCGGCCTGACGGAGCCGGTGACAGGCATGAGCGGCACAGTCGATTTTCGCGGTGGTGGTCTTGCCGTCACGGGGCTTGCCGGACGTCTTCTCGACGGCACGCTGTCGGGCGATCTGCAACTCGGCAATTCCAGCGGCAATGGTTATTTTCAGGCGCAGCTTAATCTGGCCGATGCGGCTTTGCCGGAGCTTGTCTGGCAGTCTGCCGGAAAACCGGTGGCGAGCGGCCGTTTTGATCTCGGCCTTGTGGTGGAAACAACAGCCGATACCGCTGCCGGGTTGACAGCACAGGCCAGTGGTTCCGGGATGCTGACGTTGAAATCACCGTTGATTTCAGGTCTGGATCTCGCTGCCACCGATCCGCTGCTCGGCTGGGCCGACGCGCAGGGCACGGACGTCACCAACGCGGAGATCGAACAGCAAATGCGCGCGCTGGTGTTTACGGATAACACGTTCGAGGCCAGTGATATCGCCATCCCCTTCAGCATAACCGACGGTGTGCTTCAGGCCCGCAACGTCTTCGTCGATCTGCCGGAGGCACGGGTTTACAGCGCCGTTCGGGCCGATCTTGCCGCACGCGATCTGGACGCTTCCATCGAGGTGGCGCTGAAGCTGGGAGCGGAAAGTGAAGAGGGGGCGAGCGCCGGCTTTACCATCGGCTTTGCGGGGTCTCTCGCGGATCCGGTTCGCAGCCTTGACCTCACGGAAGTCAACAACTTCCTGGCATTGAGGGCTGTTGAGCGCGAACGGGCGCGGGTCGAGCGGCTTCAGGCCGATATCCTTGAAAGACAACGTCTGCGCCGCGAGGCCACGCTTTACAGCGACCGTGCGGAACGGCGAGAGGCTGAACGCAGGCAGCGCGAGGAAGCCGAACGTCAGCGTCTTGAGGATGAACGCCGCGCGCGCGAGGCCGAGGCGGCTGAAGACGATGATCAGGCCGCCATCGTGATTCCCTCTCCCCGCCAAGGCAATGCAACCCGGACCGCACCTGCGCCGCTTGAGAAGAGTGACTGGGACAGGCTGATCGATTCGGTGATCCGGGGTGCCGAAGAGCCGCAGGGCATCTCGCCGCCCGTACAGTGACGTCTGTCCAAAAAATGCCTGTTTTCAAACGCATGAGTGACAATTATGGATCGGAACAGGATTCTTGGTTATAGCAATCCGGTTTGATGGAGGCTCGGAATTGAAGCGCGGAATATTGCTTGTTGTCGGATGGATGATGGTCGGCCTGGGGGTCATCGGGGTTTTTCTGCCGGTGATGCCGACGGCGCCGTTTCTCATCGTTGCAGCTGCGGCCTTTGCGCGGTCTTCGCCCGAGATGGAAGCCCGGTTGATGGATCATCCCCGCTTCGGCGCCCATCTTCGTCAGTGGCGCCATCAGGGCGCGATTGCGGTTCCGGCCAAGATCATGGCGGTCACGGCCATGGCCTGCAGCTTCGTGTCCGTGCTCTTGTTTGCAACGGCCTTTCCGTGGCTGCAACTCGTCGTCGGCCTGGTGCTGTTGAGCTGTGCAACCTTTGTGGTTACGCGGCCATCGCCTTCGCCCATTGCCGTGCAGGCGGATCGCTGAGGCGTTTACTGCCTCATCGCACCTGAAGCACCGTCAGAACCGATAGTGATCAGCTGTTTTGCGATGCCTTCAGTGCCGGCGCCATCGACCAGTCGGGCTTGCTGATACTCTGTCGCGGTGCCGATGCCCGGTTTTCGATTCGGGCGAGTACGGAGCGGGCGAGTTCGCGTCCTGCCTGGCTGAAATCCTCGCTCATGGCGATGATCTCCGGGCTGATCCAGTTCAGGAAATCTGCCGGCTGCTTGGCGACGAGATCTATATCCTTGCCGAGTGTCAGCCCGCCTGCACGCAATGCGGCCATGATCGGGATGGCGCTGCTGCCGCTGCAGGCAATGATGCCGTCCGGCGGTGTCGATGAAGATAGCGCAGCCAATATGCCGTCGCGGATCTCCGATAGCGAGGAATCGGTGCTGACGGAGGTCAGTGGCGTTTCCTGAAGGCCGAAGCGGCCAAGGCCGCGCTCAAAGCCAGCGCGGAAATAGCGGTAGTAGGTGAGGTGGCTTGGCGGCTGCAGACAGACGATGCGTTTTCGACCGCGCTCTGCCAGTCTCTCGACCGCATCCATCGCATAGGCGTCATTGTCGAAATCGTGGAATGGATAGTCGTGGTCGCTTTCGGTGCGGCCGTGGGCGGCGAATGGCATGCCGCGTTCACGCATCATCGCGATACGCGGATCATCCGGGGCGATGCGCGAGATGATGACGCCGTCGGCCGAGCCGGTATCGAGAATGTAGCGGATCGGCGCGATCGGATCATGGTGGATCGGCTGCGGCATCAGCACGAGATGGTAAGGTGTGTCGGAAAGCGCATCGGAGATGCCGAAGATCATCTGTCCCGACATGCCCATGATTTCTTCCTCCATGCTGAGCACGAGGGCGATCACATTGGTTTTTCCGGTCCTGAGCCGCACGCCGGCGCGGTTTGGCATGTAGCCGAGCTGTTTGGCGACGAGGCGAACACGTTCCTTGGTGTGTTCGGCAATATCCGGTGCATCCTTCAGCGCCCGGGAAACCGTGGTCACTCCGAGCCCCGTCATATAGGCAATGGTTTTCAGTGTCGGACGCGCATTGGCTGTCTCGCGCGATGTGCTGTTCGTGGGTTTCATCGACGTTCTTTTATCTCCCATGTCGCTCCAAACGCGACGGCACGGACCACAAGGCCCGTCTCCTCCCTGGTGGCTGAGCATATTGGGCGACAGGCCGGAACTGGCCTTGAGCTGCCACGATACGCTGATTCTCGCTGGCAACGCGAGTTTCGCCTGCGTTCTTATCGTTCCTGCGCGGTTTTCCCAGCATGTCTTTCATTGAGGTCGTGTGCAGGACCTCCCCGTCTGCACAGCTCAAGGAGCGGCAATGTCCGTCTCTGTTGGTCGGTATGTCCGCGTTACCACAGTTTAGCGAGTGAATGCCTGTAACGATACAGAAAAGAAGCTGTCGCGTGACAGAAAGACTTTAATCGGAACCAGCAGGTATTGGCGAGAGTGGCGCTTGCCCGGTTTTTGCAAACGCGAACTGTCGCGCAGATAGTCAACGCATACTCACAATATATCTATATAAATCAGATATATAATTGAATTTTGCGATGCAGAAATAAGGATCTGTTCCGGTGTTTTGTCTAAATCAAAAGTCGTAGATTGCCAAAAACCAGAATAAAAGGGTTGCGTCATATTTGGCTTTCGCCTACCGTTTTACGGCAACGTTTCAGTTGGGAGGACAGTATGAAACATGCAATTCTCACCGCCGCCCTTGCGGCCGGCGTGGTCATGCCTATGTCGGCGAGCGCGACCGACCTTGAAGTGACCCATTGGTGGACATCGGGTGGCGAAGCCGCCGCTGTGAAGGTGCTCGCCGACAATTTCAACCAGACCGGCAATAACTGGGTCGACAGCGCGATTGCCGGCTCCGGCTCGACAGCCAATCCGATCATCATCAGCCGTATCATCGGCGGTAATCCGATGGGTGCGACCCAGATGAATACCGGCCGTGACGCTGAGGAACTGATCAAGGCCGGACTGATGCTGGATCTGACGGAGGTGGCTGAGAAAGAAAACTGGCGTGAAAAAGTCCGCCCCGCAAAGCTTCTCGAGGCTTGTGAGTTTGAAGGCCGGATCTACTGCGTGCCGATCAATATTCACTCCTGGCAGTGGATGTGGCTGAACCGTTCCGTTTTCGAGGATAACGGTATTCCGGTCCCCACCAACTGGGCAGAACTCGTCGCAGCCGCGCCGAAGCTCCGTGAAGCCGGCGTCACGCCGCTTGCCACCGGCCAGCCCTGGCAGGTCGACGGTATCCGCAACGTCATGCAGGTCGCTATCGGAGGTGTCGACAACTATCTCGCTGTCAACGGTGACAAGGATCCCGACGCGGTGATGAGCGATGAGAACCGCGCCATCTGGGAGGCATTCGCTCAGGCGCGCGAAATGGTCGATGACGCCTATTCCGGCCGTGACTGGAATGTGGCAACCAATATGGTGATCCAGGGCGATGCCGCAGCCCAGATCATGGGTGACTGGGCACAGGGCGAATTTGCCCAGGCCGGCCAGGAAGCCGGCGTCGATTATGATTGCCTGCCGGGCCTCGGCAATACCCCGGTTCTCGATACCGGTGGCGATGCCTTCTACTTTCCGAAGAACAGCGATCCCGATATCACGGCAGCCCAGCTTGAACTTGCCTCGATGCTGATCTCGCCGGAGACTCAGGTTGAGTTCAACCTCGTCAAGGGCTCGTTGCCGGTGCGCGGCGATGTCGATCTGGAAGCCGCTAATGCCTGCATGAAGAAGGGGATCGAGATTCTCGCCAACCCCGACAATGTGCTGCCGTCGACCGAGCAGTTGCTCGATTCCGATACGCAAGGTCAGATCACCGACCTGGCGCTTGAGTTCTTCTCTTCCGATATGACGGTTGATGAGGCGCTTGAGCAGCAGCAGTCGATCATCGAACAGGCCATGTAAGCCCGCGACATCTTGATGCGGAGCGGGTTTGCGTTTTGACCGAACCCGCTCCGTTTTCTTCCGGTCCCATGCCAATTTGTGAGGGGAGCTGCAATGGCTGCTGTTGCTCGCCGTCCGTTCGGCTTGTTCAAGAATCTGAACGCCAAGATCGCGGCAATACCGATGATGCTGACCGCTGTGGTCATCTTTATTGGCTGCACCGCCTGGACGGTCATCTATTCATTCACCGACTCGCGTCTCTTGCCGAGCGAGAATTTCGTCGGCCTGGCCCAGTATGATCGCCTGTTCGACACCACGCGCTGGAATGTCGCGATTGTCAATCTTCTGATCTACGGAAGCTTGAGCCTCATCTTCTCCTTCGTCGTCGGGTTTCTTCTGGCAACGCTCCTGGACCAGAAAATCCGCTTCGAAAACACATTCCGCACCATCTTTCTCTATCCCTTCGCGCTGTCCTTCATCGTCACAGGCCTTGTCTGGCAATGGATCCTCGATCCCGGCCTCGGCTTGCCGAAGTTTCTGGATGATCTCGGTCTGCCCGGCGGTGATTTCGCGCTGCTCGGCAACAAGAGCACGGTGATTTACGCACTGGTGATCGCTGGCCTCTGGCAGGGCACAGGGCTTGTGATGGTGCTGATGCTGGCGGGCCTGCGCGGCATTGACGGCGAAATCTGGAAAGCTTCAAGGGTCGACGGTATTCCAGCGTGGCGGACCTATATCTTCATCGTCATTCCGATGATGCGCGGCGTGTTCGTGACGACGCTTGTAATCGTCGCCTCAGGCATCGTGCGGGTCTACGACCTCGTTGTCGCCATGACGCAAGGGGGGCCCGGTTTTGCCTCCGAAGTGCCAGCCAAATATGTCTACGACCTGATGTTTCAGCGCGGCAATATCGGCCAGGGGCTCGCGGCCTCGACCGTCATGCTGGTCACCGTCTTCATCATCATCGTGCCCTGGGCGCTGATGGAATTCAGAGACAAGAGGAAGTGAGGAGGGGCAGATGAGTGCTATCGCTTCGAATGAACCGTCCGGCCCGCGTCCGAAACGCCGATTGGCGCCGTCGAGAATTATGCTGTATTCCATCCTGTTCGTGGCAGCGGTCTATTATCTCATTCCGCTCTACGTGATGGTGGTGACCTCCCTGAAGGGGATGCCGGAAATCCGCATGGGCAACATCTTTGCCCCACCGGTCGAGATCACCTTCGAACCGTGGGTGAAGGCGTGGAGCCAGGCCTGTACCGGGCTTTACTGCGAGGGAATCCGTGTCGGTTTCTGGAATTCGGTGAAGATCACCGTGCCGGGCATCATCGTCTCGATCGCCGTTGCCTCGGTCAATGGCTACGCGCTGGCCAACTGGCGCTTCAAGGGCTCGGAGTTCTTCTTCACCGTGCTGCTGTTCGGGGCCTTCATTCCCTATCAGGTGATGCTCTATCCGCTGGTGATCATCCTGCGCGAACTGCACCTGTTCTCCACATTGCCCGGTATCGTTCTGGTGCACACCATCTTCGGCATGCCGATCCTGACGCTGTTGTTCCGCAACTATTTCGCCTCGCTGCCCGAGGAACTGTTCAAGGCGGCACGTGTCGATGGTGCGGGGTTCTGGCAGATATTCTTCAAGATCATGTTGCCGATGTCGCTGCCGATCTTTGTCGTCGGCATGATCATCCAGACAACCGGCATCTGGAACGACTTTCTGTTCGGCGTGATCTTTGCCGGCCAGCAGAACTATCCGATGACGGTTCAGCTCAACAATATCGTCAACGCGGTGCAGGGTGTGAAGGAATACAACGTCAATATGGCGGCGACCCTTCTGACCGGTCTCGTGCCGCTCGCCGTCTACTTCGTTTCCGGACCGTTGTTTGTACGCGGCATCGCCGCCGGCGCTGTGAAAGGGTGAATGATGACTACGAGTGTTTCAATCAAGGATCTGTCGCTCTCCTTCGGTGCCGTCGACGTTCTGAAAAATCTCGATCTCGATATCCATGACGGCGAGTTTCTGGTGCTGCTCGGCTCGTCCGGTTGCGGCAAGTCCACGCTGTTGAACTGCATTGCCGGTCTTCTGGATGTCTCGGCCGGCCAGATTTTCATCAAGGACAAGAATGTCACCTGGCTGGAGCCGAAAGATCGCGGCATCGGCATGGTGTTCCAGTCCTATGCGCTTTATCCGCAGATGTCGGTGGAAAAGAACCTCTCCTTCGGCCTGCAGGTAGCCAAAATCCCGAAAGCGGAGATTGAAAAGCGGGTCAAGCGGGCTTCGGAAATCCTGCAGATCGAACCGCTTCTGAAGCGCAAGCCCGCCGAGCTTTCCGGCGGTCAGCGTCAGCGCGTCGCTATCGGCCGGGCACTGGTGCGCGATGTCGATGTGTTCCTGTTTGACGAGCCGTTGTCCAACCTCGATGCAAAGCTCAGGTCGGAGTTGCGTGTCGAAATCAAGCGTCTGCACCAGTCGCTTGAAAACACAATGATCTATGTGACCCATGACCAGATCGAGGCTATGACGCTGGCTGACCGGATCGCGATCATGCGTGGTGGCGAGATCCTGCAGCTTGACGAGCCGACGACGATCTATAACCGGCCAGTCAATCGCTATGTCGCCGGCTTCATCGGCTCGCCCTCGATGAATTTTCTCGATGGTGAACTTGCCCAGAAGGATGGCAAGACGGTTTTCCATTCGAACGGTGTCGACTTCGGGCTCGATGGCTATGACGGCAACGGGCCGCTGCCGAGCTCCGGCAAGGTCACTCTGGGCGTACGGCCCGAACATGTGATGGTTGATGACGAAATTCCCGCGGGCCAGGAGGTCCACCAGGCTGTTGTCGATCTGGAAGAGCCGATGGGCGCGGACAATTTGCTGTGGCTGAAACATGCCGGGCATCTGTTTTCTGTGCGTGTCGGTGGCAACAAGCGCTATCGTCCGGGGCAGGAGATCAGGCTCGCCTTCGCCATGGAACTGGCATCGCTTTTCGATGGCGAGACGGAGCTGAGGCTTTAGCATTTGGAAAGCGAACGCTTTCCCCTTAGGGGAGAACGCTAATATTCCAGGAAGGATCGCCGGCCCGAAGGTAAGCCGGCCTTATTGAGGAAATCGGCAGCACCGCTCTGCCGGGAGGAAGACATGACAAAACTCGGATTTCAACTGTTCGGCGCCCGGAACTACCAGCCTTTTTCAGGCGTATTCAGGAAGCTCGCGGCAGCGGGCTATGGCGAGGTCGAGGGCTATGGCGCGCTTTATGACGACCTGGATGAGGCAGGGCTGGAGCGTCTCGCCGGAGACCTTGAGGCCATCGGCCTTTCGATGCCGACCGGCCATTTCGGTATCGCCATGCTCGAGAACGAGCCGGATCGCGTCCTGGAAATCGCCGCCAAGCTGAAGATGGACAGCGTGTTCTGCCCGTTCCTTCTGCCCGATCAGCGGCCTGATACCGCCACGGGCTGGAAGCAATTCGGTGCGCGGCTTGAGGCGGCGGGAAAGCCCTTCCGCGAGGCCGGTCTTGTCTTCGGCTGGCACAACCACAATTTCGAGTTCGAGCTTCTGCCCGACGGCACGGCGCCGATGCGCCACATCATGGACGGCGGCCCGTCGCTTTCCTGGGAGGCCGATATTGCCTGGGTGATCCGTGGCGAGGCCGATCCCTATTTCTGGATCGAACTTTTCAAGGAGCGCATCAGCGCTGTCCATGTGAAGGACATTGCCGCGCCCGGCGAGAACGAGGATGAGGATGGCTGGGCCGATGTCGGCCACGGCATAGTCGACTGGAAGGGGCTGATGAGGGTGCTGAAGTCCATGCCGATCAGGCACTACGTTGTTGAACACGACAATCCGAATGACATCGACCGCGTGATCGAGCGTTCGATCGCATCTTTCCAGACATTCTGAGCGAGGCAGATATGACCAAGGAACTGGGTGTCGGCATCCTCGGATGCGGCAATATTTCCGCGACCTATTTTTCGCTTTCCCCGATGTTCAAGGGTATCAAGGTGCTGGCCTGCGCCGATATCAATCCGGCGGCTGCAAAGGCGCGGGCCGAGGAATATGGTGTCATCGCGCAAAGCGTCGACGAGCTATTCGCCAATGACGAGATCGACGTTGTCGTCAATCTCACCATTCCGGCGGCGCATTTTGAAATGTCGCGGCGCGCGCTGGAAGCCGGAAAGCATGTCTACTCCGAAAAACCGCTGGTGCTTTCAGTGGACGAGGGCAAGGACCTCGGCCGGTTGGCTGCGGAAAAAGGGCTCTCCGTCGGTTGTGCGCCGGATACGTTCCTGGGCGGCGCCCACCAGCGCGCCCGCAAATACATCGATGAGGGCGGGATTGGCCGTGTGACCTCTGGCACCTGCCATGTGATGAGCCCCGGCATGGAGATGTGGCATCCAAACCCGGACTTCTTCTTTCTGCCGGGTGGTGGCCCCGTGCTCGATCTCGGACCCTATTATATCGCCAACCTGATCAATCTGATCGGGCCGGTGAAGCGGGTCGCAGCACTCACTTCGATGGCGAACGAGACGCGTACCATCACCTCCGAACCACGCAATGGCGAAATCATTCCGGTGAAGACACCGACGAATATCCACGCGCTTCTGGAATTTGCCAACGGTGCGACGGTTTCGCTTGCCGCGAGCTGGGATGTGTTTGCACACCGGCATTCCAACATGGAGCTTTATGGCACCGAGGGGTCGCTGTTCGTGCCCGACCCGAATTTCTTTGGCGGCACGGTCGAGACCGCCGGTCGCGACAGGACGATCAGGGTGATAGACGAGGATGACCATCCTTTCGGCAAACCGAACCAGGATCTCGACAAGGGCGGGCGGGCGAATTATCGCACGGCGGGCCTTGCGGATATGGCGGTGGCGCTGATCGAAGGCCGGGATGCCCGCTGCTCGCTGGAGCGCGCGCTGCACGGTGTCGATGTGATGGCGGCCATTCTGAAATCCGGTGAGACCGGTGCATTCGTGCCGCTTTCGACGACCTGCACACAGCCGGCCGCTCTCGATGCGCAAGCTGCGGCGGCGCTTTTGCGCTAGGTTTGCCATAAGGCATGGCTTGTAGCGGCCGGATTGCCTATACTCGAGATCAGGAAAGGCGGCTTGGCCGCCTTTTTCATGTCGCCGTGCCGGCCGGCGCGACGGCGCTTTTCAAAAAACGGGAATGAAATGATGAGCTGGACACCGTCAGAAACGCGCTATGACACGATGAAGTATAACCGCTGCGGAAAATCCGGCCTGAAGCTGCCGGCCATTTCGCTGGGGCTCTGGCACAATTTTGGCGATGATACGCCGCGCGAGCGCAAGGTTGCAATCTGCCAGACCGCCTTCGACAGTGGCATTACCCATTTCGACCTTGCCAATAATTATGGCCCGCCGCCCGGTTCCGCCGAAGTCGCCTTCGGTTCCATCCTGAAAAACGAGTTTGCCGGTTTGCGCGATGAACTTATCGTTTCCTCGAAAGCCGGTTACGGCATGTGGGACGGGCCTTACGGCGAATGGGGAAGCCGCAAAAACCTGATTGCGTCCTGCGATCAGAGCCTGAACCGGCTTGGCCTCGACTATGTCGACATTTTTTATTCCCACCGCTTCGACCCCGATACCCCGCTTGAAGAAACCATGCTGGCGCTTGATCACATCGTGCGCTCGGGTCGGGCGCTTTATGTGGGAATTTCATCATATAATTCGCAGCGCACCCGCGAGGCCTACGCCATCCTGAAAGAACTGAAGACGCCCTTCGTCATCCATCAGCCGAGCTATTCGATGATCAACCGCTGGGTCGAGGATGACGGGCTCCTCGATACGCTGGAAGAACTCGGCCTCGGTTCCATCGTGTTCTCGCCGCTGGCGCAGGGCATGCTGACGTCGAAATATCTGAAGGGTATTCCCGAAAGCAGCCGTGCCGCCCAGGGCAAGTCGCTGCAGCAAGGCTTCCTGAAGCCTGAAACCATCGAGCATATCCGTTCCTTGAACGCGATTGCCGAACGGCGCGGGCAGACGCTGGCGCAGATGGCGCTTGCCTGGGTGTTGCGCAAGGGCAGGGTGACAACGGCGCTCATCGGCGCCAGCCGCCCCGAACAGGTGAGCGATTGTGTGGCAGCGCTCGGCAATCCCGATTTCACCGATGCCGAACTGGCCGAAATCGATACCTTTGCGCTGGATGCCAATATCAACATCTGGGCGAAGTCGGCCGAGCGCAAAGGGCCAGAACGCAAGAAATAACAACAAAGAGCCTGCGGGTGGCAGCTATGGCACCCGCAGGCAACGCCGTCCCGTTCATGCGCGTTTCCGGGATTGCGTCTTTGCAGCCGACTAATCGGCCACGAAGCAATCGGTCAGATTACCGGCGAGGTTTTCCAGGAGTACGAAATAGAGGTCCGGACCGTCCTCGAGGCCGGCGCCAAGCGGATCGAGAATGCCGGTGCGCGCATCGGTGCCCTCAATCACCGCATCGATGATCTTCGGCGGGAACTGCGGTTCTGAAAAGACGCAGGCCGCGCCGAGCTCGTTCAGCTTGTCATGGATTTCACGGATACGTTGTGCGCTCGGCGGGGCTTCCGGGTTGACCGTGATCGAACCGGCGGCCTCAACGCCAAAGCGGTTGCCAAAATAGTGATATGCGTCGTGGAACACGACATAGGGCCTTTCGGAAACGCTATCGATCTGGGCCTGAATGCCGGCCGTCAGTTCATCGATTCTGATCTCGAGCTTTTCAGCATTGGCGGCATAGATTTCGGCATTGGCGGGGTCATTTTCTGCCAACGTCCCTGCAATCGTGGCGGCAAAGGCTTTCGCATTCAGCGGATCAAGCCACATATGCGGGTCGACCGCGCCGTCATGGTGATGTCCGCTCTCTTCATGCTCATGCTCATGCTCATGCTCATGCTCATGGTCATCCTGGGCTTCGTGTTCCTCGTGATCATGGTTTTCATCCGCATGCGCGTCGTGGTCTTCGTGTTCACCATCGGCATGATGCTCATGATCGTCATGGTCATGCGCCTCGAAAGCGCCTCCCGCACGCGGTGCCAGCGTCTCCACGCCGTTGGCGTCTTCCAGCTCCACCAATTCGGCGTTTCCGCCGAGGGCATCAAGCGGCTTATCAAGAAAATGCTCAAGCGCCGGACCGATCCAGAATACAACGTCTGCGTTCTGCAGCGCGCGGGCCTCGGATGGCGCCATGCTGTAGGTGTGCGGTGAGGCTGCGCCCTTGACCAGCAGCGTGGTCTCGGTCTCCGTCCCGGCCGTGATCGCGGTCGTCAGCGAATAAAGTGGCTTGATCGAGGTGACCACCTTAAGACTGTCATCAGCCATTGCCGCGCTTGCGACCGAAAGAGCGGCCGTGGCCAGGAGAAGCATTCGGAACGATTTCATTCTAACCTCACTTGCATTAAACGTAATGTTATTACATTAATTGCGTAATGCTATAACGTATGTCATAGAGCACCGCAAGACGGAGTTTTCAGAAATTGAACATGACCAAGAATGATGCCGAGCTGCTGGTTTCGCTGGACAATGCCGGGATCAGGCGCGAGGGACGCTATCTGGTGCGTGGTGTGACTTTTGACGTACGCCGCGGCGAAATCGTCACCCTGATCGGTCCGAACGGTGCCGGAAAATCGACCAGCGCGAAGGTGGCGATCGGCGTGTTCGAGCCGGATGAGGGGCGTGTCAGCCGCGCCCCCCGGCTGAAGATCGGCTATGTGCCGCAAAAGCTCAACATCGACCATTCGCTGCCGCTGACCGTTCGCCGCCTGATGACGATAACCGGCCCGTTGTCGCGGCCTGCCATTTCCGATGCGCTCGAGCAGGTGGGGATTGCCCATATGGAAGAGGCCAATGTGCAGACCCTTTCCGGCGGCGAGTTTCAGCGTGCGCTTCTGGCCCGCGCCCTTGCCCGCAAACCGGACCTTCTGGTGCTCGACGAGCCGGTGCAAGGGGTCGATTATTCCGGCGAGATCGCGCTTTACGAGCTGATCTCCAGGATCCGTGACCGCCAGGGCTGCGGCGTGCTGATGATTTCGCACGATCTGCATGTTGTGATGGCCCAGACCGATACCGTGGTCTGCCTGAATGGCCACGTGTGCTGCACAGGAACGCCGGAAGCCGTCAGCGGCAGTGAGGCCTATCAGGCGCTGTTCGGTGCCCGGGCATCCGGCGCGCTTGCCCTCTACCGTCATCATCACGATCACACCCATATGCCGGACGGCCGGGTGCGCCATGCCGACGGAACGATCACCGAAGACTGCCACCCGCATGACGGTCATCACGACCATGCGCGTGATGACGGGGAGACGCCGCATGCTTGACGATTTCTTTACCCGCGCGCTGATTGCCGGCGTTGGCGTTGCGCTGACGGCAGGCCCCCTCGGCTGCTTCATCATCTGGCGCAAGATGGCCTATTTCGGTGACACCATGGCGCATTCCGCGCTTCTGGGCGTGGCTTTGTCACTGTTGTTTACCGTCAACCTGACCCTCAGCGTGTTCGTGGTGGCAACGGCTGTCTCGGTCATGCTCATCCTGCTGGAGCGTCATCGCGCGCTGTCCACCGACAGCCTGCTCGGCATTCTCGCCCATTCGACGCTTGCCGTGGGGCTGGTGATCGTTTCCTTCCTCACCTGGGTCAGGGTTGATCTTATCAGCTTCCTTTTCGGCGACATTCTTTCGGTGACACGCGCCGATATCGCGGTTGTCTGGCTCGGCGGTCTCTTGGTCGTCGGAGTGATTGCGGCTTTGTGGCGGCCGTTGCTTGCTGCAACCGTCTCGCAGGAGATTGCGCAGGCGGAGGGGATGCGGCCTGAGACCTCGCGTTTCATCTTCATGCTGCTGATGGCGCTGGTGATCGCGATCGCGATGAAGATCGTCGGAATCATGCTGATTACGTCACTGTTGATTGTGCCGGCCGCAACCGCCCGTCGCTTTGCCAAAACGCCTGAGGCCATGGCCGTGATTGCGTCCCTGATCGGCGCGGTTTCGGTGGTGCTGGGCCTTTACGCATCGCTCTATTACGATACGCCTTCGGGTCCCTCGATTGTGGTCGCTGCCATGCTGTTGTTTGTTGCAGGCCTGGTGCCGCTCGCTGCCCGTCGTGCATGAAGGAGGATCTGCCATGAATGTTGTTGCTAGAAAACTGACCCGAAACCAGTCACTGGTGTTCGATTGCCTGGCCGATAGCGACGGCCCGCTCAGCGCCTACACGATCCTTGATCGGCTGCGCGATCACGGCTTCAAGGCCCCGCTTCAGGTCTACCGTGCGCTCGACAAGCTGACCGATGCCGGCATGGTACA
Source organism: Martelella sp. K41-7 (assembly GCF_055808365.1). Classification (NCBI taxonomy): domain Bacteria; kingdom Pseudomonadati; phylum Pseudomonadota; class Alphaproteobacteria; order Hyphomicrobiales; family Aurantimonadaceae; genus Martelella; species Martelella sp. K41-7. The sequence continues at coordinate 2,090,350 of NZ_CM147867.1, read as the reverse complement.
CCGGCTGGAGAGCATGAACGCCTATGTCGCCTGTGCCCATCCTGATCAGGATTGTACGCATCACGGCATGACGGCCTTTGCGATCTGCGAGGGGTGCGGTGCGGTGATCGAGTTTCACGCTCACGACATTGAGGATGCGCTTGTTTCACTTGCCCAGGCTCAGAGATTCAAGCCGGAACGGATGACCGTCGAAATGCGTGGCCTGTGCCAGACTTGCCAGAATTGATCTTGGGAGCGTAGCGAAGGGGGCGAGCGTTCCCTCAGGAGGCTCTGGGTTCGGCGGCCTGGCGTTTGCCCGGCGGAATGCGCTCCTCGGCGGGTTGGTGGAGGCATGTCCGGTTGCGCCCGGTCTGCTTGGCCTCATAGAGCGCACGGTCGGCGCTGATCAGAAGGCTACGCGGTTCGTGTATCGTTGATGACGGTTGCTCGACCGCGACCCCTATACTGACGGTGAGCCGATGCAGCGGGCTTGTTGCATGGGTGATTTCCAGCCGGGCAATGGCTTCGTGAATACGGCCGGCCATCTGAAGTCCGACCGCCTCATTGCAGTTCGGCAGAACCAGCACGAATTCCTCACCGCCGAAGCGCGCGGACAGGTCGCTTTCCGCGCGCGTGCAGGTCTTGAGGGCTTTAGCGACATGTTTGAGACACTCATCGCCGGCAGGGTGTCCGTAGGTGTCATTATAACCCTTGAAATGGTCGATATCGATCATCAGCAGCGCCAGAGGTTCGCCGTCGAAGCGAGCGGTCTGCCAACTCTGCTTGAGGTAATCGTCAAACAGGCGCCGGTTGGCGAGATCAGTTAGCGGGTCGGTGTTGGAAATATGGTCGAGCGAGCGGTACTCGCTCAACAGCGCTTCACCCCTGAGCTTCTCGCGCAGGTAAAGCAGAAAGATCTTCCGCTCTATTGTCTCGATGCGCACATTGGCGAGCAGGGTCATCATGGTCGTTGCGAAAAGGAAGATCAGCGGCGACGCCTTTTCGTCCGGGACAAGTGTCTGCAGAGGCAGGATGAAATAGGCTGCAATGGCGAAATTGACCGCCGAAGCCAGAAGAGCCTGCGGTGGTCGTAGCGGCAACGCGATATTGGCAGTGACGGCGACGAGGATAAAGGTGTAGGGCTCGTAGCGAACGATCGGGTTGCCGACGGAGATCAGCATCAGCCCGGCGCCGAGCGACGCGATCGCAATGCCGAAGATTGACATCAGCCCCGGCAGACGGGTGTCGTCCCGGAAAATGATGACAAGTGATAGCGCTGCCATGATGGATAAAGTCACAGCGCTGCGGATGATCGAAAGATGAATAATCAGCGCCGGGCGGTAGATCAGGTCGACGATGACAAAAGCACACAGGAAGGCGATACCGACCGCGGCCGCGCGGACGATCTGCCTGTGACGAGTGGCGTGAATATGCGCGTTGAAACGGTGTTCAAGCTCTGCCGGAAAGGTGATCACCCAGCCGGTTCGGGCCAGATTGCGGCCGATCAGTTCATCCAGTGCCTGATCATGTTTCGACAGCGTGATGAACGGTGGTGCATTCATCACGCAGAACCATTGTCGAGGACTCTGAGGCTGCGGTTGAAGCGCCTCCAGTTGTTCTGGTAGTTCTCCGCCGAACGGCGAAGAGCCTCGATGGCCGCTTCATCAAGCGTGCGCACCACCTTGGCAGGTGCGCCGACGATCAGGCTGTTGTCGGGAAAAATCTTGCCTTCGGTGACGAGTGCATTGGCGCCCACCAGGCAATTGTTGCCGATGACCGCCCCGTTGAGAATGGTTGCGCCCATGCCGACAAGGCTGTTGTCGCCGATCGTGCAGCCATGAATGATGGCGTGATGGCCGATGGTGCAACCTTTACCGATGGTCGCCGGCGACCCCATATCGGTATGGATCATCACGCCGTCCTGAATATTGCTGCCCGCGCCGATGGTGATCGCTTCGTTGTCTCCGCGCAGGACTGCGTTGAACCATATTCCGACATTGTCTGCGACAATGATCTCGCCAATCACCGCCGCGTCGGGGGCGATCCAGTATGCACCTTCCGGTGGCAATGTCGGTCGGCGCTCGCCAAGGGCATAAATCGTCACGTCACGTCCTCCAGAGAAACGCAAGATTATATCAGATCACGTCGAATGCAAGTTTTGCGATAGTTTCGATTTCACAGGTGATCCGGTCACCCCGGTTGACCGGGCCAACGCCGGAGGGCGTTCCTGTCAGGATGATGTCGCCGGGCGCAAGGGTCACATAGCGCGACAGTTCTGCGATAATCTCCGGCACTTTCCAGATCATCTGGCTGAGGTCTCCGTGCTGGACTTTCTGGCCATTGCGCGACAGCGAGACGCTGCCTTTCGACGGGTGGCCGATATCCTCGGCGCGGGCAATTGCGGATATAGGCGCTGAGTGCTCGAAGGCCTTTGCCATTTCCCAAGGCCGACTTTTCGCCTTGGCTTCGTCCTGAATATCACGCCGGGTGAAATCTACCGAGACACCATAGCCGTAGACGCAGCCGAGCGCGTCATTGACGTCGATTTCCGTACCGCCGTGGTTAAGGGCGACGTAGCATTCGACCTCATGATGAACATTTTCCGAAAGAGCAGGGTAGGGAAAGGGCAAGCCCGGTAAAAGCAGATTTTCGGGATTTTTCTGGAAGAAAAACGGCGCTTCACGATTGGGATCGTGGCCCATTTCCATCGCATGTGCCGCATAATTACGTCCGACACAGTAAACACGGCGCACCGGAAGTCGCTCCTGAAGGCCGGCAACGGGAAGCAGGATTGCTGGCCGAGGTGGAAATACGGTTGCTGACATGGCCGGAGCGCCTTCCTGTTATCTCATCTTGGGGTGCGCTCGAGTTTTGGCTCATTCGGGGGAACAGTTCAAGCTGACGTTCCAACAACGGCAACTGAATCGGGGATTGCGGCCTTTTTTAGCGTTTTTTACTTGTGGTGTATCGCCTGTTAACCGTACCAACGGTTTGAATTGCATAATGCGTGACCCTCAAAAAATGCTGTCGATCCGTTGCCGTTCTGCTTGTGGCCTCTTCCGGCGCAAGCACCGTAGCTTGACGCTCTGGTGGGAGAAAGAGAACTGACAAAACGAACAAGAAACGCAGGGCCGTGAGTGATGATTGAGTATATGAGCTTTCTCGCCGATATGCTGGAAAAGGTGGGGTTGGCGGCTCTGATTATCTTGGCCTACCGCACCATACTCCGTTCACGCTGGCCGGCTCTCTGGTCAGGGCCGGCAATCGGGGTGCTCTTTGGTCTCGGTGCTGTCATCACGATGATCGATCCGTTCGTCGTCGGCCCTGGTATCGTCTTTGATATCCGGACGGTCATGGTTGGCCTGGCTGCGCTTTTCGGTGGCTTCTGGGCAGTATCGATCACTTGTTTGATTACCGTTTCCGCAAGGCTGTTCGTCGGCGGAGCAGGGGTTTTGCCGGGTACGGTCAGTATTGTGCTGGCCGCCATTATTGCCCTCATTTTCGTGCGTGTTCGTGGCAATCAGCGCGATCTGCGCAGCCTGATTCTTCTGGGGCTTGCCATCTCTCTCAACCTGTCGAGTATTGTTCTGCTCTCGTTCGAGTTCCTGGTGAATACGGCGATCAACTCGATTCCCGCCCTTGTTGTCCGAAACCTGACCGGAACAGTAATACTGGGATATTTTCTGGCGATGGAGGAGCGCCGTGAGGAAGAGCACGAGGCCTTCAAGGAGATGGCCGAACGCGACGCGCTTACCGGGCTCAGCAACCGGCGGGCGCTGCAGCTGCTTGAAAGGCGCACGCCGACGCGTGATAGCAATGGGTTCTTCTGCGTCATCATGTTCGACCTCGATCACTTCAAAGCCGTCAATGACACTCATGGTCACGGCTTTGGCGATGTCGTTCTGGCACGTTTTGCCGAGATCATTTCCAGACGAGATCCGCGGAAGCGACCTGGTTGTGCGCTATGGCGGCGAGGAATTCTGCGTCATCCTTAACGATGCACTCATCAAAAATGCAGCACGCATTGCCGAGGATATCAGAGACCAACTCGCTGCGGAGGCGTTTGCCAATGACGTCACGGTAACTGTGAGCGCAGGCGTCGCTCAGTCACCGGAAATGGAGCCGTCGGTCTATGCGGTGATCAAGGATGCCGACAACGCGCTCTATGAGGCCAAGCGCAACGGACGTAACCGCGTGGAAATTCACACGCCGTAGCGCCTGTCTTGCCTGACAGTACACTGCTCTGCATGCCGCAAAGAAAAGCCCCGCTGTCGGGGCTTTTCGTTTTCTGTCTTTCTGCGTGCCCTTGCTCAGACCGCGCCACTGCCCCAGGGGCCGTGATGGATATCAAGGCCGTCGAGACGGTCGAAGCCGTGGGCGCCGAAGAAGTCGCGCTGAGCCTGGATCAGGTTGGCGGTGCCGCGCGACTGGCGATAGGCGTCGAAATAGGTCAGCGCCGAAGCAAGGCCCGGTACCGGAAGGCCGGCGGAGGTGGCGGCTGCCACGATGCGGCGCAGCGGCGGCAGGCACTCATTGACCATGGCGGCAAAGGCCGGGGTGACGATCAGATTGGCCACATCCGGCGTGTCGGAGAAGGCCTTGGTGATCTCGTCCAGGAACTGCGAGCGAATGATGCAGCCGGCACGCCAGATGCGAGCGATTTCGGGCATCGGCAGTTTCCAGCCATATTCATCCGAGGCTGCCGCCATCACGTCAAAACCCTGCGCATAGGCGGCGATTTTGGCTGCGAACAGCGCGAGTTCCAGATCGCGGTTGAGCCAGGGACCCGGCGGAATGCTGAACTCGAGCTCTTCCTTGTTGAACATCGGCTCGGCAGCCTTACGTTCCCCGAGCATGGCGGAAATGCAACGTGCGGCCACGGCGGCCTCGATAACCGTCGCGGGCACGGCGAGCTGCTGCGCCTCGATTGCCGACCAGCGGCCGGTGCCCTTCTGTCCGGCGGCGTCGACGATGACGTCTGGCATCGGTTTTCCGGTTTCCGGATCGGTTGCCGTCAGCACCTTTGCTGTGATCTCGATTAGGAAGGAATTCAGGCGGCCGTCGTTCCACTCGCTGAAAACATGGGCGATTTCGGATGCGTTCATGCCGACGCCATCGCGCAGGATGCCGTAGATTTCGGCAATCATCTGCATGTCGGCATATTCGATGCCATTGTGGATGGTCTTGACGAAATGGCCGGCGCCATCAACGCCAAGCCAGGCGCAGCACGGTTCATCGGCGTATTTGGCCGAGATCGAGGTCAGTACCTTTTCAACGCGGGCGTAGCTGTCTTCAGTGCCGCCGACCATGATCGAGGGGCCGTGGCGCGCACCTTCCTCGCCACCAGAAACACCCATGCCGATAAAGGTCAGGCCAGTACCTTCCAGTTCCTGAAAGCGGCGACGGGTATCGTGGAAATTGGCGTTGCCGGCGTCGATGATGATGTCACCCTTGCCGAGATAGGGGCGCAGCTTCTCGATTTCCTGGTCGACAGGATCGCCGGCCTTGATCATGATGATGAGCGGACGCGGCGGGCGGATGGCTGCCACAAATTCCGAAAGTGTTTCGGTGGCAACGATATTCTTCTGAAGTTCACCGGCGCCTGCGTAAAACGCGCGCGTCTTGTCGACCGTCCGGTTGTAGACGGCGATCCTGTTGCCTTTTTCGGCAATGTTCAGGGCGAGGTTGGAGCCCATGACACCCAGACCAATCAGTCCGATTTCTGCTTTTTCCACGACATCACCTCTCGTGTTTGATGGTGACCTTTTGTGGCATCGCAACAGACAAACGGCAAGGGTAGGAGCCGCAGAACTGGTTATTTTCAGGTAGATGATTAAAAGTTTAGCGAAACTGACATGAAACCGAACGCCGGGAGCACGCGGTGGCGGTCAGACGGAACTCAGCCTGCATCGGGTTTGAGCCCTGCAAAATCGAACAGCACCGGGTCAAGCAAGTGGGACGCATTGACATTGCAAAGCGCTCTCAGCATCACCTCTTTACGTCCTGGCATGCGGGCTTCCATGTCGGCCAGCATCTTCTTCATTGCATTGCGCTCCAGCCCGTCCTGTGAGCCGCAGAGGTCGCATGGAATGATCGGAAACCGCATGGCCTCGGCAAAGCGCGCCAGGTCATCTTCGGCCGAATAGGCAAGCGGGCGAAGCACCGTCAGATCGCCGTCATCGTTCATGAGTTTTGCGGGCATGGTCGCAAGCCTGCCGCCGTGGAAGAGGTTCATGAAGAAGGTTTCGAGAATATCTTCGCGGTGGTGCCCGAGCACGAGCGCATCGCAGCTTTCCTCGCGGGCGATGCGGTAAAGATGTCCACGTCTCAGCCGAGAGCAGAGCGAGCAATAGGTGGAGCCGGGTGCAAGCTTGTCGGTTACGATTGAATAGGTGTCTCGGTATTCGATGCGGTGTTTGACACCCAGGCTTTCGAGATAGTCGGGCAGAACATGCCTTGGAAAGTTCGGCTGGCCCTGATCTAGATTGCAGGCAATCAGCTCGACCGGCAGCAGTCCGCGCCATTTCAGTTCCATCAAAACGGCCAGAAGTCCGTAGCTGTCCTTGCCGCCGGAAAGTGCGACCAGCCAGCGTTTCTGGCCGTCCAGCATGGCAAAATCGGACAGCACCTGGCGCACTTGCCGCAAGAGCCGCTTGCGCAGCCGCTGGAAATTGACTGACGAGGGCGCGTTTTCAAACAGCGCACGGAAAGCACCGTCTTCCGGCGTGGTATCATCAAGGGGCGCTACGTCGCTCATGGTTTGGTGTTTTTCCTTCGCGTCTGCCTGAGACATGCCTTGTCCGGCCGGTTCGATCAAGTGCCAAACACCGACCAGCCCGTGCGTGCGGCCAGCATTTCGAGCGCGATGCCGCCGAGCAGGGAGTTTCCAGTCGCGTCGAGGCCCGGTGACCAGACCGCAATCGAGGCCTTTCCCGGAGCGACCGCGAAAATACCGCCGCCGACACCGGATTTTCCCGGCAGACCGACACGGAAGGCGAAATCGCCTGAACCGTCATAATGGCCGCAGGTCAGCATGATCGCATTGATGCGCCGCGCGCGCCGCGGCGAGACCACCGAAAAGCCGGTCAGCGGATTGGTGCCGCGATTGGCGAGGAACAGCCCGGCATGGGACAGTTGGACGCAATCCATGGTCAATGCGCACTGGTGAAAATAGACGCCGAGAACATGGTCGACGGGATGTTCCAGGTTATTGAAGCCGCGCATGAAATTGGCGAGCGCGAAATTACGATAGCCAGTGCGCTGCTCGGAACGCGCGACTGTCTCGTCAATGTGAAGGCTGTCGTCATCAGCGATATAGTGCATGAAGCGCAGGAATTCGCCGATCGCCTCGCGCGGACGGTGGCCCGCGAGCACGATGTCTGTCACGACAATGGCACCGGCATTGATGAAGGGGTTGCGGGGTATCCCGTGCTCATGTTCAAGCTGAACGATGGAATTGAAGGCGGATCCAGAGGGTTCGCGCCCGACCCGGCTCCAGATCGTCTCGCCGACCTTGCCGAGCGCCAGCGTCAGCATGAACACCTTGGAAATGCTCTGCACCGAAAACGCCGTCTCCGCATCGCCGGCCCGGAAGGTCTTGCCGTCGACGGTGGAAATCGCGATGCCGAGCTGCTTCGGGTTCACCTTGGCAAGCTCGGGAATATAATCGGCCACTTTGCCCTCGCCGAGCCGGGGGGCCAGTTCGCGCACGATGTCGTCAGCAATCGCCTGAAGGTCCATGGTGGTCCTCGAGAATAAGATGATCACCTATAAACCAGAGGTGCCGACAAATGAAAAGCCGCCCACAAAGGGGCGGCTTCCAAAAGCAGATCCGCGTCTAACGATTAACGCGAATAGAATTCGACAACGAGGTTCGGTTCCATGATGACCGGGTAGGGGATATCGGCAAGAGCCGGAATCCGCACATAGGTCGCGACCATCTTGGAGTGGTCGGCGTCGATGTATTCCGGAACGTCACGCTCAGCGAGCTGGCTGGCCTCGAGAACGCTGGCGAGCTGCTTGGAGCGCTCACGAACCTCGATAACGTCGCCAGGCTGGCAGCGGTAGGAACCGATGTTGACCTTGGTGCCGTTGACCGTAATGTGGCCGTGGTTGACGAACTGACGGGCAGCAAAGACCGTCGGTACGAACTTGGCGCGGTAAACGATCGCGTCGAGGCGGCTTTCCAGCAGGCCAACCAGGTTTTCACCGGTGTCGCCCCTGCGGCGGTTGGCTTCCTCGAAGGTTGCGAGGAACTGCTTTTCGCGCAGTTCGCCGTAGTAGCCCTTCAGCTTCTGCTTGGCGCGCAGCTGCACACCGAAGTCGGACATCTTGCCCTTGCGGCGCTGGCCGTGCTGGCCGGGGCCGTATTCGCGACGGTTCACCGGGGACTTCGGACGGCCCCAGATGTTTTCGCCCATACGGCGGTCAATTTTATGCTTGGACGATTCTGCGCTTGCTCATCGTATTTCCTTTAAGTCATAACAAGAGAACCGGCTTTCGCCAGTTCCAAGGAAACACGCCCTCCTTTGGTTCTTCCCGAGGAAGATCCTGACAGGTTTTCGCGGAAAAAAGCGCCCTGAAAACCACGGGACATGTCGGTGAAACATCGACCGAAGCCGGTGTTGGCGCGGGGATAGTCGGGTTTTGTTGAAAAGTCAACGACAAAGCATCGCCTTTGGTCCTGCAGGCCATGGACTTTGCAGGTGCGGACATGATTTAACCGGACCTGATTTGTTCCACGGGGATTTCAGCACATGACGATCACATCCGAAACACTCGACGCCATCGCCAGGCTGATGCGCGAAGCCGCCGCACAGGAGATCCTGCCACGTTTTCGAAAGTTGCACGATCAGGACGTTGCAGAAAAGACCGAGGCCAGCGATCTCGTCACCGTTGCCGATACCGGCGCGGAGCGGGTGATCAAGGCGGGTATCGAGAAGATCCTGCCTGACGCAGCCTTTGTCGGCGAGGAGGGCGTTGCAGCCAATCCGTCGCTTTTGTCAAAACTGAAGGATGCGGAACTGGCTGTGGTGGTCGATCCGATTGATGGCACGTTCAATTATGCCCATGGCATTTCCGCTTTTGGGGTGATGGCAGCGATCGTGGTCAATGGCGAGACCGTTGCCGGACTGATCTATGATCCGATGGGCGACGACTTCATGATTGCCGAGAAGGGCGGCGGCACCTGGCTGAAACGTGTCGATGGTTCGTCAAGCCGGATGAAGGTCGCAGCCCCCGTTGCGCTTGAGGATATGCTTGGGACTGCCTCGGTTGCCTTCATGCCGCGCGAGAAGCGGGCCGAACTTCTGGCCAATACCGCCAAGCTTCGCTATGCAGCGAGCTATCGCTGTGCTGCCGTCGAATATCGCGCCTTTGCTGCAGGCGGCTTGCACTTCTTCACCTATTTCAAGCTGATGCCATGGGATCATCTGGCCGGTGTGCTGATCGGTCAGGAGGCCGGTGGCTATATCGCGCGTTATGACGGCTCTGCCTACCGCCCCGACCATCTGGACGGCGGCCTGTTGGGTGCACCGGACAAGGAAAGCTGGCAGGAACTGCGCGCGAAAGTGTTCACGGTTTAACGCCGGAGCGGCTGGAGAGAGAAAAAGGCGCCCTTCGCGGCGCCTTTTTTTGATCAGACTTCCGGATTTTGCGGCTGGAACAGCTTGCCGCGTTCGGCGATCACCGTGGCGATGCAGGCGCAGATGGCAAATGTGAAGAATCCGGCGATCAGTGGCGTCGTGGTGCCGTTGAAGGACTGGCCGACCAGAGAACCGATCAGTGCGGATCCGGCAGTGCTGGTGAACCCCAGCACCGAGGAGCCAATCCCGGCGACATGACCGAGGGGTTCCATCGCCATGGAATTGAAGTTGGCGCCGATGATGCCGAATTGCAGCCAGGCAAGGCAGAACATCAGGTAGAACAGCCAGAACGGCATGATGCCATCATAGGCCAGGTCGAGCGCAAGCCAGATCCCGATCACCGTTGTGAAGATGATCAGGCCTGCCTGCGACAGCCGCCGCATGCCGAACCGGCCGACGAAGCGTGAGTTCAAAAGCGCCGAGCAGGACATGATCACGCCGAGGCCGGCAAAAGCGATCGGAAACAGCGTTCCGAGGTCGAAGATACCGATGTAGATCTGCTGGGCCGAGGTAATATAGCCGAACATGCAGGCCTGAATGAAGGTCGTTGCCAGAATGTAAAGTGCTGCCGTACGGTTGCGGATCACCATCATGAAACCGCTTGCGATCGAGGTGACGCTGAAGGCGCGCTGGTCTGCGGGATTGAGCGATTCTGGTAGCCGCATCAGCACCCAGACGATCATGGCGGACGAAAACATTGCCAGGAAGATAAAGATCAGATGCCATTCACCGGCGAGCAGGATGACCTGGCCAATTGACGGTGCCAGGATCGGGATGATCATGAACACCATCATGATCAGCGACATCACCTCAGCCATCATCCGGCCACCATAAAGGTCGCGCACGATCGAGATCGAGATCACACGCGTGGCCGCAGACCCCGCGCCCTGCATGAAGCGGGCAAGGAGCATCAGTCCGAAGCTCGGAACGAAGGCGGCAAACAGCGATGTTGAAAGGTAAAGGGCAAGTCCGGCGAGCAGCGGTTTCTTGCGTCCGAAACGGTCGGAAAGCGGTCCGAACAGCAATTGCGCGAAGCCCATGCCGAGTACATAAGCGGTGACAATAAACTGTCGGCGGTTTTCCTCTTCGACGCCAAGGCTTGCGCCGATCTGCTGCAGACCGGGCAGCATGATGTCGATGGCCAGCGCATTCAGCGCCATCAGGAGCGCCATCATGGTCACAAGTTCCCATTTGGGAAGAAGTTTGCTCAGTGGCGCGGAATGAGAGGGGGATGCATGTGTCACGAGGAGGGGACTTTCGGGGCATGGGCCCGGTCCCGTTCTGGACCGGGCGAGAATGGCATCAGACTTCCGGGTTTTGCGGCTGAAGCAGCTTTCCCTTCTCCGCAATCAGGGTTAGTGCGAGAGCGATCAAGCCGAAGACAAAGAAGCCGCCGATCATCGGTGTCGTCGTTCCGTTGAAGGACAGGCCGATCGCTGCGCCGAGAAGTGCGGAACCGGCCGTGCTGGCAAAACCGAGGATCGACGATGCGGCGCCTGCAATATGGCCAAGGGGCTCCATGGCCAGTGCATTGAAGTTTGGCGCGATCCATCCGAACTGGAACCATGCGACCATGAATATCCCGTAAAACAGCCAGAACGGCATGATACCGGTAAACATGAGGTCAATCGCCAGCCAGACCCCATTGGTCAGCACAAAGCCGATCAGTGCACCGTGGGACAGCCTGCGCATGCCAATCTTGCCAACGATGCGGGAGTTCGCAAGCGATGAGGCCGCCATGACGACGCCGACGCCGGCGAAGGCCAGCGGAAACAGGGTGCCAAGCCCGTAGATATCGACATAGACCTGCTGCGCAGAGGTCACGAAGCCGAAGATGCAGGCCACGATGAAGGTTGTTGCCAGGGTGTAGAACAGTGCCACGCGGTTGCTCAGTACACGGGCGAAGCTGTGGGCGACCGCTTTTGGCGTCAGTTCGATCACGTCCTCGGGATGCTGGGTTTCCGGCAGACGGAAGGTAACCCAGAAGAAATTGCCGAGCGCGGCAAGCCCCAGGAAGACGAAGACCAGATGCCAGTCGCCGAACAGCATGATCGTCTGGCCGATCGAGGGAGCGATCACCGGGATGATCATGAAGACCATCATGATCAACGACATGATCTCGGCCATCTTGCGGCCGCCGTAGAGATCACGAACGATGGCAACCGAGATCACGCGGGTTGCCGCCGCACCGAGCCCCTGGCAGAAGCGCACGAGTAGCATCATTCCGAACGTTGGAACGAACGCGCATGCCACCGCGCCGATGAAATAGATGACGAGACCCGCGAGAAGCGGCAGTTTGCGTCCGAAACGGTCCGCCAGAGGTCCGTAGGCGAGCTGCGCAACACCAAAGCCAAGCACATAGGATGTGATGATGAACTGGTGCTGGTTTTCTGCCTCAACGCCGAGACTGGCACCGATCTGTTTGAGGCCGGGCAACATGATATCGATGGCAAGCGCATTGAGCGCCATCAGCCCTGCCATCATAGCCACCAGCTCCCATTTTCCGGGGATTTTTCGGACCCGCGGCCGTGATGTCTGTAATGTTTCTGTCACAACGATATTCCTGAAAGCAAAAGAAGGCGCCGCATATGCGACGCCCGTGTCAGAATGACTGCAAAATTATGCCGGAGAGCCGCTTGGGCACCTGTCCGCAACAACAATCGTGGCCGGATGTCGTTGCGTCAGTCCGGGATCAGGCCGCGCCGCGAATTGCGACACCCTTCGACGCAAAGTGGTCCTGAAGCTCGCCAGCCTGGAACATTTCTCGCACGATATCGCAACCGCCGAGGAACTCACCCTTCACGTAGAGTTGGGGAATGGTCGGCCAGTTGGAATAATCCTTGATACCCTGACGCAAATCACCATCGGCAAGAACGTTGATGCCTTTGAAGTCGACGCCGAGATATTCGAGAATCTGAACAACCTGACCGGAGAAACCGCACTGCGGAAACTGCGGGGTCCCTTTCATGAAAACGACAACATCGTTGTCGTCGACTTCGCTCTTGATGTAGGTATTGATGTCACTCATGAGCAATCCTTTTACATACGGGTTCAAGATCCGTAGCTTTATTTGCTTTCAGCATATAATCGATCGATTGACAACCGCCAAGTCCCAAGACCGATGATTTGGTCGCTGCGGGCATATTGCCATCGTTGGAGCGCCTATTGCGGCGCGGACGTTTGCAGCGCGAGTGCGTGAAGCACCCCGCCCATATTGCCTTTCAGGGCGTCGTAGACCATCTGATGCTGCTGCACACGGGTCTTGCCCTTGAAACTTTCCGAGACAACTTCGGCAGCAAAATGGTCGCCATCGCCTGCCAGATCCCTGATGTTGACGGTTGCGTCGGGAATGGCTGCCTTGATCATGTCTTCGATTTCGCCCGCGCTCATTGCCATATTCAGTGCTCCTCGCTTGATGCCGGGCTTGATGCCGGTTCTTCTGCCGACTGGCCGTTGCCTCTGGTCGCGCCCATGAACTGAGGGAACCACATTTCATGGGCGTTACGCAACTCCCCGACGGGCAGGGAGATCAGATCGTCGATCACAAGCGCGTCGCCCTTCACATTGCCAAGACGGCGGAACTGGATACCGCTGCCTTCTGCCGAAGCGCAGACGAAATTGCCGTATTCCGCCGGTACGGTGATTACATAGCGGGCCTGGTCCTCGCCGAAAAGCAAGGCATGTGGCAGGCCGCGCGCTTGATCGATGCTGACCGCCATGCCTTTGCCGGCTGCCATGCACATTTCGGCCAGGGCAACGGCAAGTCCGCCTGCGGAAATGTCGTGGCAAGCGGTGATCTGGCCGTTGTTGATCGCCGAGCGCACGAAATCGCCATTGCGGCGCTCGACGTAGAGATCCACCGTCGGTGCCGGGCCGTCGATGAGGTCGAGAACGTCGCGCATATAGGCCGAAGCGCCAAGATGATCGCCATCGGCGCCGATCAGAATCACACAGTCGCCGTCCTCGAACGAGCCGATCCGGGCCATCTTGCGCCAGTCGGCGATAAGGCCGACCCCGCCGATGGTCGGTGTCGGCAGGATGGCCTCGCCATTGGTCTCGTTATAGAGCGAGACATTGCCGGACACGATCGGGAAATCTAGCGCCCGGCAGGCTTCGCCGATACCTTCGATCGCCTTCACCAGCTGGCCCATGATTTCCGGTTTTTCCGGGTTGCCGAAGTTCAGATTGTCCGTGGATGCCAGCGGCTCGGCACCGGTCGCGGTGATGTTGCGCCAGCATTCGGCAACCGCCTGCTTGCCGCCCTCATAAGGGTCGGCCTCGACGTAATGCGGGGTCACGTCACAGGAAAAGGCAAGCGCCTTCACCGGATGGCCGTCAACGCGGACGACGCCAGCATCGCCGCCGGGGATCTGCAGGGAATTGCCCTGGATCAGCGTGTCATACTGTTCGTATACCCAGCGTCGGCTCGATTGGTTCGGGCCGCCGACCAATTTCAGCAGTGCCGCGCCATAATCCTCCGGAGCCGCGACCAGATGCGCGGGCAGTTCTCCGCGGGTGTCGGGCTCGCGCCAGGGCCGGTCATATTCGGGCGCCTCGTCGCCAAGTTCCTTGATCGGAAGGTTCGCCACTTCTTCGCCGCGATGGAGAACGCGGAACCTGAGATCGTCGGTGGTCTTTCCGACAATCGCGAAATCCAGTCCCCATTTGCGGAAGATCGCCTCGGCTTCCTCTTCCTTTTCGGGGTCGAGTACCATGAGCATGCGCTCCTGGCTTTCCGACAGCATCATTTCATAAGCCGTCATCTCGGTCTCGCGCACGGGCACGCAATCAAGATCCAGCTCGACGCCGAGATTGCCCTTGGCGCCCATTTCGACCGCCGAACATGTCAGCCCCGCCGCGCCCATGTCCTGAATGGCGATCACCGCGCCGGTCTTCATCAGTTCCATACAGGCTTCAAGCAGGCATTTTTCGGTAAAGGGGTCGCCGACCTGAACGGTCGGGCGCTTTTCCTCGATATCCGTGTCGAATTCAGCGGATGCCATGGTCGCGCCGCCGACGCCATCACGGCCTGTCTTGGCGCCGAGATAGACAACCGGCAGGCCGACGCCCTTGGCCTCGGAATAAAAAATCGAATCGGACTTTGCGATGCCGGCCGCAAAGGCGTTGACGAGGTTGTTGCCGTTGTAACGGGCGTCGAATTCGACCTCACCGCCAACGGTCGGCACACCGAAGGCATTGCCGTAGCCGCCGACGCCAGCCACCACGCCGGAAACCAGATGGCGGGTCTTGGGATGATCGGGCGCGCCGAAGCGCAGCGCGTTCATTGCGGCCACCGGACGCGCGCCCATGGTGAAGATATCGCGTAAGATTCCACCGACACCGGTCGCAGCCCCTTGATAGGGTTCGATATAGGAGGGGTGGTTGTGGCTTTCCATCTTGAAGACGACGCAATCGCCGTCATCAATGTCGACGATGCCCGCATTTTCGCCGGGCCCCTGGATCACCCGCCGCCCTGTCGTCGGCAGCGTTCTCAGCCAGCGTTTCGATGATTTGTAGGAGCAGTGCTCGTTCCACATCGCGGAGAATATGCCGAGTTCGGTGAAGGTCGGCTCGCGGCCGATCAGTTCAAGAACCCGCTCGTATTCGTCCGGCTTCAGTCCATGGGCTTCGACGATTTCAGGTGTGATGGCCTGACTGTTGGAAAGTGTCATGAGACAAGAGCATCCCGCATTGGTTTTCGACGTTCGGCGCGTTTTCGCCCTTCAATAAAGCGGTTCGCGCGCAAATGGAAGCTTCTCCGCCGCTGCCGGCCGGTTTTCCGCAGGCAGCCCACGGCAGATGTTAGCCGCGCCAGTACATCGGCATGAGGATGACCGCAACGGTCAGGATTTCAAGGCGGCCAAGCAGCATCAGAATGGAGAGAAGGTAAAGTTCAGGGTCGGCAAATGTGGAAAAATTGCCTGCCGGGCCGATTATATCGCCAAGTCCTGGGCCGACATTCGAAAGCGCGGTCAAAACCGCAGAGATGGCCGTAGTCAGATCATATCCGAAGGCTGCCATGGCAAGGCTGCCAAATGCCCACAGCAGGATGAACGCGCTGAAGAACATCGAAACGGCGCGCTGGGTCTCCGAGATCGACGCCCAGCCGACCGTAGCGGATCGAGTAGACGGCGTTGGGGTAGATCAGCTTTTTCATACCGGTGCTGAGCATGTTGAACAGAATCAGAAAACGGTAGGCCTTTATGCCGCCGGCTGTTGACCCCGAGCAGCCGCCCATGAAGGTCAGGAAAAATACCATGACGATCGCGAAGCCGCCCCAGGCCGTGTAGTCGGTACTGGCATAGCCGGTTGTCGACAGAATGGAGGAAACATTGAAGAAGGACTGCGTCAAGGCGGTGACGAAATCCATCTGTCCGTCGAGGCTGATATAAAGCGCGAGTACGAAGGTGGCGATCAGCAGATACGACAGAAACAGCATGATCTGAGGGTCGCGCAGCGTATCGAGGCGACCGCGAACAACAAACAGGATCAGGATCGAGAAAGGCAGACTGCACAGGGTCATGAAAAAACCGGCAATCCACAGCAGCTCCATGCTGTGGAAATAACCGAACGAGGCGTCGTGGGTGGAGAAGCCTCCGGTGGCAACCGTTGTCAGGGCATGGTTGACCGCATCGAAATGCGACATGCCGGCAAGACCGTAACAGATAGCGCAGACGATTGTGATGCCAACGTAGATCGCGAGGAATGCCCTGGTGAAACTCGCCATCCGCGCGAACGGCTTGTCGCTGGTGTCTGATGATTCCATCTTGAAAAAGGCCATGCCGCCGATGCGCAGGAACGGCAGGATGAACAGGCCGAGTGCGACGATGCCGATGCCGCCCATCCATTGCAACAGCGATCGCCACAAAAGAAGCCCGGGCGCGGCATCGTCGAGGCCGGTCAGAACGGTTGATCCTGTGGTGGTGATCGCGGAGACGGCTTCAAACAGGGCCTGCGCGAAGGTGAGGTCCTCGCGGGCAAGATAGATCGGGATCGAGCCGATCACCGCAAAGGTGATCCACAGAAGATTGACGAGGAAGAAGCCCAGCCGTCGGCTGAACGGCGGTGGGTTGCCGCGCATCGCCATGGCTGTCGCGGCGCTTGTGCCGCCGACCATGAAGCCACATATGGCAAAGACCCGCCAGTCGTCATTGGCGTAATAAAGGTCCGCCATTGCCGGAACAAACATCGCGGCAGCGAGGTAGAGACCGCAAATGGCCGCAATGTAGAAGGCTGACCGCAAAAGAGTGGCGTTCAAGGAGACCGTTCCCCGTCATGCTCGGTGTCACTTGCGGGTTTTTCCAATCCCGCGATCTATGCCATAGCGGTGTAGCGTTACAAACTCAATGGGAAGCACCAGAATGCGCGATGATGTAACTGAAGCAACCAAAGCCCTCAGAACCCTGTTCGAGCCGACGCCACTTCAGCGGAACGCGCATTTGAGTGCCCGTTTCAATGCCGATATCTATCTCAAGCGCGAGGATTTGACGCCGGTACGTTCCTACAAGTTGCGGGGCGCTTTCACTTTCATGCGCAAACGCATGGCCGAAGGCGGCGGCGACAGGGTCTTTGTCTGCGCCTCTGCCGGAAACCATGCCCAGGGGTTCGCTTATTGTTGCAGTCATTTCGGAGTGGAGGGCGTTATCTTCATGCCGGTGACGACGCCACAGCAGAAAATCGACAAGACCCGCATCTTCGGTGCCGGCCAAATCCGAATAGAGCTTGTCGGCGATATATTCGACGTCTGCTATGCGGCCGCGCGTGCGTTCGTGGAGCAGAATGACGGTGTGATGGTGCCGCCCTTCGATCACCCAGACATTATCGAGGGGCAAGCCAGTGTTGCCGCGGAAATCGAGGCGGCCTGGCCGGAAGAGGGGGCTTGCCGGATCTGATCGTGATGCCCGTCGGTGGTGGCGGGCTTTCGGCGGGTGTTACCGGCTATTTCGAGGGACAGCTCGGGGATGACGCATTTCTGCTGAGCGAGCCTTCCGGCGCGCCAAGCCTCAGGCGTTCGCTTGAGGCGCATGAGATCGTGACGCTTGCCGAGGTCGACAATTTTGTCGATGGCGCTGCGGTTGCGCGCATCGGCGATGCCAATTTTGCCGCTTTGCGCCGGTTTTCTCCCGAACAGGTGATCCTCGTTCCCGAAAATGCGATCTGCGCAACCATGACGGAAATGCTGAATGTCGAAGGCGTGGTTCTCGAGCCCGCGGGCGCGCTGGCACTGACCGCACTTGGCATGCTTGCTCCGGATGATGTGCGTGGCCGCAAGATTGTGGTTCTCGTTTCCGGTGGCAATTTCGACTTTGACCGGCTGCCGGACGTCAAGGAGCGGGCAATGCGCTTTGCCGGACTGAAAAAATACTTCATCCTGCGCCTGCCGCAGCGTCCCGGAGCACTGAAGGATTTTCTTGGTCTTCTCGGCCCGCAGGACGACATCGCGCGGTTCGAATATCTGAAGAAATCCGCGCGCAATTTCGGTTCGATCCTGATCGGCATCGAAACGGCGAAACCGGAGAATTTTGCTGACCTGTTCGAAAAGATGACGGCCAGCGGGCTGAAATTCCAGGATATTACCGAAAACGAGATACTGGCGAACCTGATCATCTGATCGTTTCAGCTCGCTGCTTTCTGCCGCAGTGGAATCTCACAGGCCGGTCTGGCGAAAACAAGGTTGATCGGTTAAAAACGCTAAAAAGGGAGTTTGTGTCTATGGCATCGTTTTTCTCGAAGCTCGGTTCTTTGTTTTCCGGTGGTGGCGGCGGCCAAGAGAATGAGCAGGCTGTAAAGTCGATCGTCCACGAGGACTGCATCATTTTCGCCGAACCGGCGAAGGAAGGCGCGCAGTACAGGCTTCAAGGTCGAATCGAGAAGGAAATCGGCGAGGAAACGCTGGTTCGGACCTTCATCCGGGCTGACCTGTTCTCATCACAGGATGAAGCGATCGAGTGGAGCCTCAAGAAGGGCAAGCAGATCGTGGACCAGAACGGCAAATCGCTGTTTTCTGACGGCGAAAAGCACCGTACCGCCTGAGCGGCAGACACTTCAAGGCAGAGCTATCAGCCGGCTTGGTGGTGCATTCTTTGATTCGAATGAAAATGGCGCTGTGCGGGAAGCCGGCCCCCTTGCGGGAGCGCTCTCGCTTAGGCCCGCGCACCGCATGAATGGCACACTCCACTCTGGCTGCAGGCGGATAAAAGTCGATTTCGTCAAAACCTGACCGCAAGTGGCGATTATCTCGATGGCACAGGTCAGTTTCTTCACGACGGCCCTGGCCTGCCAATTCGCGGCAAGAAATCACATGTGAAAGATCATCAGATAGCTGGTGAGTATGGCGATCCCGAAAAAGGATATCCATACCGGCATGTTATATGGCATGGTCGCGGGCGCTTGTGTCTCGTGCTTTTTCTCCACAGCGCCTCCGCTATGGGTCTCAAGCGCAGCGAGACTGTAGCTGCCACAACGACGGCACACACGCCCAGTATCCTGCACCATCATACAGTCGGTACATTTATAGCGAGCCATTTTCGGATCCTCTCCCGATTTTGAGGAGGTTAATCCTTAATGGCAGCGCAATCAAGTTTTTATACTTATGTAGTTCAACGTTAACGAACGGAATAGTGTCTGGGATTGTGGAATATTCCGGGCTTTTTTACTGTGGATGGAAATGCCGTTGTGAATTGTCCAGCGCTGCAGCAGCCGACCTTGTGCGATCGGACGGGTGGCGAGCCCTTTCGCGAAGAGCGCATGTCATGAGCGAAGGGCGGATCTGAAAGTCTCATCATAACCAAATCACGCAGCCAACCCTGCTGGCTGAAGGCAATCATACTGCATGAAGAAGAATGGTGGGCGATGAGAGACTCGAACTCCCGACATCCTCGGTGTAAACGAGGCGCTCTACCAACTGAGCTAATCGCCCGACCGCGTTGGTGGTGCGTGAAATAGGCGGATAGAACGAAAACCGCAAGAGGGTTTTCGCGGAATCTGCATTTTTTTCAAAAGGTCGCCGGAGGATGCGGGCCGGGGAAGGGGTATCGTGTGAATCACCTCGGTGTTCTGGCGCCTTAAGGTCGCTTCTTCACCAGAAGGTGTTCAGTGCCCGCGTAGCAGCAATATAATTTCTGAAAGCGGTTTTCCCGGTTTTGCAGGCCTCTTGAGAGCTGTCGCACAAAAAAACAGAAATGCGTGACAAGCTGCTTGACACTAGCAGGTGTCCCCCTTAAACAGCCGCTCACGCCAGACAGACAAGCGCTCACGAAAACAAGCGCTTGATCCTGAAACGGCCAAATGCGCGGGTGTAGCTCAGCTGGTTAGAGTGCCGGCCTGTCACGCCGGAGGTCGCGGGTTCGAGCCCCGTCACTCGCGCCATTTTTCTTATCAGAAAATGTTTCTCCCATATTATTGCGCTGCAGTTTGCAGGCAGGTCAGTGTAATTGCTGGCTTGGGCATTTGGGACCTCTTTATAGAAAAGGTTTGGCCCATGCCGGTCGCCTGGCTTTCGGGCCACGTCTCTTTTGAGATCCGTCATGGTCGACGCGACGAGCATCCGTGCGGGCGCAGCAAATTGCCGCACATTGGATCGGATGCAGCAAAGGGCGCAAAAACGCCGCATTCCATTCTGCAAAGATTGTTGCAGCGCCACGAAATGAAGTCGCAATGGCTTGCGCGAGCGCGCTGGCTGCGCTAACCACAACCCCGACATCTATCAATTTTCGGTACCGCGGTCTATTCTGCGGGTGCGCTGACCCGGGCGCCATCAAACGGCAAGGGTGTTTTTATGGCTGAAGTCCTCAGTTCCTATATTCCGATCGTCATCTTTATCGCCATCTGTCTCGTCATCGGGTTGGCCCTGATGGTCGCGCCGTTTGCGCTGGCCTTCAAAGCGCCCGATGCGGAGAAGCTTTCGGCCTATGAGTGCGGTTTCAACGCGTTTGACGACGCCCGCATGAAGTTCGATATCCGCTTCTATCTGGTTGCGATCCTGTTCATCATCTTTGATCTTGAAGTGGCTTTCCTGTTTCCCTGGGCAGCATCCTTCGGCGATATTGGCTGGTTCGGTTTCTGGTCTATGATGGTCTTTCTGGGCGTGCTGACAATCGGCTTCATCTATGAATGGAAAAAGGGAGCACTCGAATGGGAGTGAGCCAGGACGAGAACTCTGGTCGCACCGGCGCCGAAAGGCGTGATCGACCCGATAACGAACAAACCTGTCGGCGCTGACGACCGCTTTTTCGGTGAAATCAACAATGAGCTTGCCGACAAGGGCTTTCTCGTTACCTCTTCCGCGCAGCTGATCACCTGGGCGCGTACCGGCTCCCTGATGTGGATGCAGTTCGGTCTCGCATGCTGCGCCGTCGAGATGATGCAGATGTCGATGCCGCGCTATGACTGCGAGCGCTTTGGGTTTGCTCCGCGCGCCTCTCCGCGCCAGTCGGATGTGATGATCGTTGCCGGAACGCTGACCAACAAGATGGCGCCTGCGCTTCGCAAGGTCTATGACCAGATGCCGGAGCCGCGCTATGTCATCTCCATGGGCTCCTGTGCCAATGGCGGCGGCTATTATCACTATTCCTATTCCGTTGTGCGTGGATGCGACCGAGTCGTTCCCGTCGACATTTACGTGCCGGGCTGTCCGCCCACGGCCGAGGCGTTGCTTTACGGCGTGCTTTTGCTGCAGAAAAAGATCCGGCGCACCGGCACGATCGAGCGATAGCGGCTGGAGACCATAATGAGTGAAGTTTTGAACGATCTCGGCGCCCATATCCGCGAAGTATGCAGCGGTGTTCATGATGCTCGCGTCGCCCATGGCGAACTGACGGTATTCACGACGCCGGGCGCGATCGTGGATGTCGCAAAGTTCCTGCGCGATGACGGCCAGTGCGCCTTCGCAATCATTATTGACGTATGCGGTGTGGACTGGCCCGGCCGGGCACAGCGCTTCGATGTTGTCTATCACCTTCTGTCTCCGACCCAGAACGCCCGTATCCGGATCAAAGTTGCTGTGGATGAAGACGAAGTTGTGCCGTCGATCACCTCGATCTTTCCGGGCGCCGACTGGTTCGAGCGCGAGACTTGGGACATGTACGGCATCCCTTTCAGTGGCCATCCAGACCTGCGCCGGCTTTTGACCGATTACGGTTTCGAGGGGCATCCGTTGCGCAAGGACTTCCCGACGACCGGCTTTGTCGAGCTGCGTTATGACGAGGAAGCCAAGCGCGTGATCTACGAGCCGGTTGAACTTCGTCAGGAGTTTCGCAGCTTTGATTTTCTCAGCCCCTGGGAAGGACCCGACTACGTCCTGCCTGGTGACGAGAAGGCGAGCTGAGGAGGGCGTGATGGCTGAACGGTTGACTGGCGGCTGTATCTGCGGGGCGGTTCGTTTTAGCGCCGCACCGGCAAGTGACGAGATGGGTGTGTGCCATTGCGGGTTGTGCCGGCGCTGGAGCGGCGGTGCGGGTTTTCTCGGCGTCGACTGCGGCACTGCCGTTGAGATCGAAAACGAGGCGATGCTCGGTGTCTACAAATCGTCAGAGTATGGTGAGCGGGTGTTCTGCAAGACCTGCGGTTCAACGCTGTTCTGGCGCATGCAGGATGGCTCTGACGTCGTCGTGTCCGCGCAAGCCTTTGATCAGCCCGGGGCCTTCCGGTTCACCAGCGAAATCTTCGTTGACGAGAAGCCGGACAACTACACCTTCGCCAACGAGACCAGGAAGATGACGTCGGAAGAGTTCTTCGCGGCCTATGCTTCACAACAGGATCCATCGGCATGACTGAACATAATGTCCGCAATTTCACGATCAACTTCGGACCGGAGCATCCCTCCGCCCATGGCGTGCTGCGTCTGGTTCTGGAGCTGGACGGCGAGATCGTCGAACGTGTCGACCCGCATATCGGCCTGCTGCACCGCGGGACCGAGAAGCTGATCGAGACCAAGACCTTTCTGCAGGCTGTACCCTATTTCGACCGGCTGGATTATGTCGCGCCGATGAACCAGGAGCACGCCTTTGCGCTTGCCGTGGAAAAGCTGTTGGACGTCGAGATCCCGATCCGTGGTCAGCTCATCCGCGTGCTGTTTTCCGAGATCGGCCGTGTTCTCAATCATCTTCTCAACTGCACCACTGCCGCCATGGACGTTGGCGCGCTGACGCCGCCGCTCTGGGGTTTTGAAGAGCGCGAAAAGCTGATGGTGTTCTATGAGCGGGCTTGTGGCGCGCGCATGCATGCGGCCTATTTCCGCCCCGGTGGCGTGCATCAGGATCTGCCGCCCGAACTGGTCGAGGATATCGGCAAGTGGTGCGAACAGTTCCCGGCAAAGCTCAACGATATCGAAGCGCTTCTGGCTGGTAACCGTATCTTCAAGCAACGCAATGTCGATATTGGTAATGTCACGCTCGAAGACGCCTTCGCCTGGGGCTTCTCCGGCCCGATGGTGCGTGGTTCGGGGGCTGCCTGGGACCTGCGCCGGGCACAGCCCTATGAATGCTATTCCGATCTCGACTTCGATGTGGTGATTGGCAAGAACGGTGACTGCTATGATCGCTGGGTTCTGCGCATCAACGAGATGCGCGAATCGGTGAAGATCATGAAGCAGTGCGTCGAGCGCCTTCTGGGCGATGCCAAGACCGGTCCGTTCAACTCGATGGACGGCAAGGTGGTTCCGCCGAAACGCGCGCAGATGAAGCGCTCGATGGAAGCGCTGATTCACCACTTCAAGCTTTACACCGAAGGCTATCATGTGCCCGAGGGCGAGGTTTATGCCGCCGTGGAAGCGCCTAAGGGCGAATTCGGCGTCTACCTCGTCTCCGATGGCACCAACAAGCCTTACCGCTGCAAGATCCGTGCGCCGGGCTTTGCCCATCTGTCCGCGATGGACTTCATGTCGAAGGGCCATCAGCTTGCCGACGTCACCGCGATCATCGGGACGCTCGACATCGTGTTCGGTGAGGTGGATCGGTGAGAGCTAACGCCTTTGAATTTTCGAGAACCGCTTTTTGCTGTCCCGGACCGGTTGAAGGCCGGTGCCAGAACATGGGATATGCTAAAGCTGTGACCAAAACCTCCGAAGAGGTATAAGAGAGCATGTCCGTTCGCCGACTAGCCGATGAGAATGTCCAGCCCGCCGCATTTGCGTTTTCAGACGAGAATGCCGCGTGGGCCGAAGCCACGATCAAAAAATATCCCGAGGGTCGCCAACAGTCTGCCGTCATACCGCTTTTGATGCGCGCGCAGGAGCAGGACGGCTGGGTGACGCGTGCGGCGATCGAAAAGGTCGCCGCCATGTTGTCCATGCCGCTGATCCGGGTGCTCGAAGTGGCGACCTTCTATACCCAGTTCCAGCTGAAGCCGGTTGGCACCAAGGCTCATATTCAGGTGTGCGGCACAACGCCCTGCATGCTGCGTGGCGCCGGTGATCTGATCAATGTCTGCAAGAAGAAGATCAACGCAGCAGCCCTTGAGCCCAATGCTGAGGGCACGCTGTCCTGGGAAGAGGTTGAGTGCCAGGGCGCCTGCGCCAACGCGCCGATGGTGATGATCTTCAAGGATGCCTATGAAGACCTGACGCCGGAACGGCTCGAGGAAATCATCGATACGTTCGAGGCTGGCCGCGGTGACGAGATCAAGCCCGGTCCGCAGATCGACCGCTGGTTCTCTGCGCCTGAAGGTGGTTTTACGTCGCTGACGGATGATGACGATGATGCCGGAGCCGCTCGCGAGGACGAAACCGACGCCAATGCCGGTACGCCCGAGGCGATCGACGGTGCAAAAGGTGACCGCCCTCCGGCGGCCGAACGCAAGCCGGAAGATCCTGATGATCTCAAGTTGATTTCGGGCGTCGGTCCGAAGATAGAGACGCTTTTGAACGATATCGGCATTTACAAATTCGAGCAGATTGCTGCATGGACGCCGGGCGAATGCGCCTGGGTCAATGGTTCGCTGAAACTCGGCGGCCGCATCGAACGCGACGAATGGGTGCGTCAGGCCGGTGTGCTCGCCAAGGGCGGCATCGAGGAATATGAAAAAGTGTTCGGCAGAACATCGCGCTAGGAGTGAAGCATGTTAAAAGATAGGGATCGCATCTTCACCAACCTCTACGGTCATCGGGACAAGTCCCTGAAGGGCGCGATGGCGCGTGGTTCGTGGGATAACACCAAGGCTTTGGTCGACAAGGGCCGCGACTGGATCGTTCAGGAAATGAAGGATTCGGGTCTGCGTGGTCGTGGCGGCGCGGGCTTTCCGACGGGGCTGAAATGGTCGTTCATGCCCAAGGATGACCGTACGCACTATCTTGTTGTGAATGCTGACGAATCCGAACCAGGCACCTGCAAGGACCGCGAGATCATGCGGCACGATCCGCATCACCTGATCGAGGGCTGCCTGCTGGCAGGCGTCGGCATGGGTGCGCATACGGCCTATATCTATATCCGCGGCGAATTCATGCGCGAGCGCGAGGCGCTGCAGGCGGCGATCGACGAATGCTACGATGCCGGCCTTCTCGGCAAGGACAACAAGTGCGGCTGGGATATGGACGTTTTCGTCCACCACGGCGCCGGCGCTTATATCTGCGGTGAGGAAACTGCGCTTCTGGAAAGCCTTGAGGGCAAGAAGGGGCAGCCCCGCCTGAAGCCGCCGTTCCCGGCCAATATGGGCCTTTACGGCCTGCCGACCACGGTCAACAACGTCGAATCGATTGCTGTTGCGCCGACAATTCTGCGTCGCGGCGCGAGCTGGTTTCTTCCTTCGGACGCCCGAACAATGTTGGCACCAAGGTGTTCATGGTCTCCGGCCATGTGAACCGCCCCTGCGTGGTCGAGGAGAGCCTCGGAATAACCTTCCGCGAGTTGATCGAGCGGCATTGTGGCGGGATTCGCGGTGGCTGGAGCAATCTTCTGGCGGTGATCCCCGGCGGTGCATCGTGCCCGGTGGTCAAGGCCGAAGACATGATGGACGTGCAAATGGACTTTGACGGGCTGAAGGAAGTCAAATCTTCCTTCGGGACCGGCGGTGCCATCGTGATGGACAAGTCGACCGACATCATCAAGGCGATTGCCCGGCTGGCAGAATTCTTCAAACATGAGAGCTGCGGCCAGTGCACGCCATGCCGCGAAGGCACCGGCTGGATGTGGCGGGTGATGGAACGCATGGTCATCGGCAAGGCCCAAAAGCGCGAAATCGACATGCTGTTCGAGGTTACCAAACAGGTTGAAGGCCACACCATTTGCGCGCTCGGCGATGCCGCGGCGTGGCCGATCCAGGGACTTATCCGCAATTTCCGTCCGGAAATCGAAAAGCGGATCGATCAATACACGGCCAACGCCACGTCTGAAGGTGCGGTGATGGAAGCGGCGGAGTGAAAAGATGGAGATCCACGGACAGGCCAGTCGCATCGATGCCAGAAAGAGTGATCTTTCCGGATCGGTGTTTGACGATGTCAACCTGTCCGGGGTTTCCTACGAAAATGTCAATCTCTCCGGCGGCAGCTATCACGGGGTCACGCTCTCGGGCTCCAAATTCGATGACGTGAACATGTCGGGCTGCAGGTTTGAGAATGTGAATATGTCGGGATGGAGTGTTAACAACGCCAACCTTTCGGGCACGGTGGTGACGGATGCCAATCTCTCCGGCGTCTCTATCAGCGACTGCCGTCTCGACGGTATGACGATCGAAGGCATCAATGTCGGTGAATTGCTGGCGTTATGGAAAGAACATAAGACTTGAAGCCTAACCCTGATCGGGCGGACGCAATCGAGAATAGACTGCCGTCGGTCTCTTTCGGACCAACGGCGAAGCGGGAAAAACGGATATGGTAAATCTGATTGTAGACGGCAAGGAAATCGAGGTTCCCGACCACTACACGCTGCTGCAGGCGGCGGAAGCGGCGGGCGCCGAAATCCCGCGCTTCTGCTTTCACGAGCGGCTGTCGATTGCCGGCAATTGCCGCATGTGCCTCATTCAGGTGAAGGGCGGGCCGCCGAAGCCGGCAGCCTCCTGCGCCATGGGTGTCAAGGATGTGCGTGGCGGACCGGATGGTTCGTTGCCGGAAATCTATACCAAGACGCCGATGGTCAAGAAGGCGCGCGAAGGGGTGATGGAGTTCCTGCTCATCAACCATCCGCTCGATTGCCCGATCTGCGACCAGGGCGGCGAATGCGACCTGCAGGACCAGGCCATGGCCTTCGGTATCGACGCCTCGCGCTATCAGGAAGACAAGCGCGCCGTCGAAGACAAGTATATCGGCCCGCTGGTCAAGACCGTGATGAACCGCTGCATTCACTGCACGCGCTGTGTCCGCTTCACCACGGAAGTGGCCGGCATTTCCGAGCTTGGTCTGATCGGCCGCGGCGAAGATGCTGAAATCACCACCTATCTTGAACAGGCGATGACGTCGGAGCTGCAGGGCAATGTGGTTGACCTTTGTCCGGTCGGCGCGCTGACCTCCAAGCCCTTCGCGTTCACGGCCCGTCCGTGGGAGCTGAACAAGACCGAGAGCATCGACGTGATGGATGCCGTCGGTTCGGCGATCCGCGTTGATACCCGGGGCCGCGAAGTGATGCGCATCATGCCGCGCGTCAATGAAGAGGTGAATGAGGAGTGGATCTCCGACAAGACCCGCTTCATCTGGGACGGCCTTCGCACCCAGCGCATCGACAAGCCCTATATCCGCACCAATGGTCGTCTGCAGGCATCGAACTGGAATGACGCCTTCGAAACGATCAATGCCGCCATCAACGGTGTCAGCGGCGACAGGATCGGCGCGATTGCCGGTGATCTGGCAAGCGTTGAGGAAATGTATGCCCTCAAGGGACTGATGAGCGCGCTTGGATCATCGAATATCGACTGTCGTCAGGATGGGACGAAGCTTGATCCGACCAATGGCCGCGCCAGCTATCTCTTCAACCCGACGATCGAAGGCATTGAAAACGCCGATGCGCTGCTGATCATTGGTGCCAATCCGCGTTTCGAGGCGTCGATCCTGAACGCCCGTATCCGCAAGCGCTTCCGCAAGGCCAGCTTCCCGATCGGCGTGATCGGCGAACATGCCGACCTTCGTTATGATTATGAATATCTCGGCGCCGGACCGCAGACGCTCACCGATCTGGCTTCCGGTTCGCTCGACTTCCTCGACGTTCTGAAGAAGGCCGAACGTCCGATCATCCTCATCGGTCAGGGCGCGCTGACGCGGGAAGACGGCGCGGCCGTATTGTCGAAGGCGGCTGCACTTGCCGGCGATGTCGGCGCGGTCAGCGAAGACTGGAACGGCTTTGCCGTGCTTCACACTGCCGCCTCGCGTGTCGGCGGGCTCGATATCGGTTTCGTGCCGGGCGAGGGCGGCAAGACTGCGGCCGCGATGCTTGGTGACACGGATGTTCTCTTCCTGCTTGGTGCAGATGAGCTTGATTTTTCTACCAAGAAGGCTGGTTTCACGGTCTATCTCGGCTCGCACGGCGATGCCGGCGCGATGAACGCCGATGTGGTGCTGCCGGCAGCCGCCTATACCGAGAAATCGGGTACCTACGTTAACACTGAGGGCCGCGTGCAGATGACCAATCGCGCAGGGTTTGCGCCGGGTGACGCACGTGAAGACTGGGCGGTATTGCGGGCGCTTTCCGGCATTCTCGGCAAGACGCTTCCCTATGATTCGCTGGCGGCGCTGCGTGCGGCGCTTTACGCCGAGTATCCGCACCTCGCCGCGCTTGACGCGATCGCTGACGCTGATATCAAGGCGGTCGAAACGGCTGCGTCGAAGGGCGGGGATCTGGCTGAGGCCGGTTTCGTATCGCCGATCACCGATTTCTACCTGACCAACCCGATTGCCCGGGCCTCTGCCGTGATGGCCGAATGCTCGGCGCTGGCGCGCAGTAATTTCAAGGCAGCGGCGGAATAAGGACCGAACAATGGATTCTTTTCTTTCAACCTATCTTTGGCCCGCACTGATCATGATCGGTCAGTCGCTGCTGCTTCTGGTCCTGCTGCTTATCGGTATCGCATTCATCCTGCTTGCTGACCGCAAGATCTGGGCGGCGGTGCAGATGCGCCGCGGCCCGAATGTCGTGGGCCCGTTCGGTCTGTTGCAGTCCTTTGCCGATTTGCTCAAATTCGTGCTGAAGGAGCCGATCATCCCGGCGAGTGCCGACAAGGTCGTGTTTCTGCTGGCGCCGCTGATCTCGGTGACGCTGGCGCTCGCCACATGGGCGGTGATTCCGGTCGCCGATGGCTGGGTGATCGCCAATATCAATATCGGCATTCTCTATATCTTCGCCATTTCGTCGCTCGAGGTTTACGGCGTGATCATGGGCGGCTGGGCATCGAACTCGAAATACGCATTTCTCGGCTCGTTGCGTTCTGCGGCACAGATGGTTTCTTACGAAGTCTCGATCGGCCTTGTCATCGTCACCGTTCTTTTGACCGTCGGATCGCTGAACCTGTCGGATATCGTGTTCGCCCAGCAGACCGGTCTTGGCACCATGCTCGGCCTGCCGAACTCGTTCCTCGACTGGAATTGGCTGGCGCTGTTCCCGATGTTCATCGTGTTCTTCATTTCGGCGCTCGCTGAAACCAACCGTCCGCCTTTCGATCTTCCTGAAGCGGAATCGGAACTGGTCGCGGGCTTCATGGTGGAATACGGCTCGACCCCGTACATGATGTTCATGCTCGGTGAATATGCCGCCATCGTGCTGATGTGCGCGCTGACGACGACGCTGTTTCTCGGCGGCTGGCTGCCGATCATCGATGTGGCGGTGCTGAACTGGATCCCGGGCGTCATCTGGTTCCTGATCAAGGTCTGCCTTTGCTTCTTCATGTTCGCCATGGTGAAGGCATTCGTGCCGCGTTATCGCTACGATCAGCTGATGCGCCTCGGCTGGAAGGTTTTCCTTCCGCTGTCGCTTGCCATGGTCGTCATCGTGGCCTTCGTTGTTAAACTGACCGGCTGGGTGGGCTGATGCAGGTGCTTTTCGAAGTGCCGGATTGGAGAAACTGAAATGGGTTCTGTTGCTCAGGCTTTCAATGCCGTCTTTCTGAAGGAGTTCGTGGCTGCGTTCTTCCTGACGATGCGCTACTTCTTCTCGCAGAAGTCGACGGTCAACTACCCCTTCGAGAAGGGGCCTGTCAGCCCGCGTTTTCGCGGCGAGCATGCGCTGCGCCGTTATCCCAACGGTGAAGAACGCTGCATTGCCTGCAAGCTGTGCGAGGCGATCTGTCCCGCCCAGGCGATTACCATCGAGGCCGGCCCGCGCCGCAATGACGGCACCCGCCGCACGGTTCGCTATGACATCGATATGGTGAAGTGCATTTATTGCGGCTTCTGCCAGGAGGCGTGTCCCGTCGAGGCGATCGTCGAGGGGCCGAATTTCGAATTCGCGACCGAGACCCGCGAAGAACTTTACTACGACAAGGAGCGTCTGCTCGCCAACGGTGACCGTTGGGAGCGCGAAATCGGGCAGAACATCGCCATGGACGCACCTTATCGCTGAGACTTGAAACACGTGGTCGGACGGCACGAAGCCGACCGGCAAAAAATGTGAGAACGGAAAGCCTGCCGTGTCGGCCGGTTTTTCAATGAGACGCGTCCGGGGCTCCCGCGACGTACAGGAAGAGAAGGCACCAAAATGGGTCTCCAGGCTCTTTTTTTCTACTTTTTCGCGTTTATCGCCGTGGCCTCGGCGTTCATGGTTATTTCTGCGCGGAATCCGGTCCATTCGGTCCTGTTTCTGATCGTGGTGTTCGTGAATGCCGCTGCGCTGTTCATTCTGGCCGGCGCGGAATATCTCGGCCTGTTGCTGCTCGTCGTCTATGTCGGCGCGGTAGCGGTGCTGTTCCTGTTCGTGGTGATGATGCTCGATATCGACTTCGCGGCGCTGAGGTCCGGTATTCTGAGGTATGCGCCTGTCGGTGCGCTGATCGGGGTCGTGCTTCTGGCCGAACTGATCATCGTGGTCGGCGGCACCGTCATCTCGCCGGAGATCGCCGCCAATACGGCAATGCCGATGCCTCCGCTCTCCGAAAAGTCGAGTGTGCAGGCGCTTGGTGACGTGATCTACACGCATTACGCTTATTTCTTCCAGGTGGCAGGGCTGATTCTGCTGGTGGCGATGATCGGAGCGATCGTGCTGACGCTGAAACATCGCACCGATGTGAAGCGCCAGAATATCGGCCAGCAGGTGGCGCGCACGCCGGAGACGGCGCATGAAGTCGTCAAGGTCAAGCCCGGCCAGGGCCTATAATTTAAGAGAATTCAGCAGGGATACGGGACTAAGGACAGAGCAATGGAAATCGGACTTTCCCACTACCTGACGGTCAGTGCCATACTTTTCACGATTGGCGTTTTCGGCATCTTTTTGAACCGGAAGAACGTCATCATTATTCTCATGTCCATTGAGCTGATCCTGCTTTCGGTCAATCTCAACATGGTCGCTTTCTCGGCATTTCTCAACGATTTGGTCGGCCAGGTCTTCGCGCTCTTCATCCTCACGGTGGCAGCGGCGGAAGCGGCGATCGGATTGGCGATCCTCGTGGTGTTTTATCGCAACCGCGGTTCGATTGCGGTCGAAGACGTCAATATGATGAAGGGCTGATCTCCAGATGATTTACAAACTCATCGTTTTCCTGCCGTTGCTCGGCTTCCTCATCGCAGGCTTCTTCGGAAACCGGATCGGCGCAAAGGCCACCGAATGGGTGACCATCGCCTTCATGGCGATTTCCGCCATCCTGTCCTGGTATGTGTTCATTTCGGTCGGTTTCCTGTCCCACGCCGAGGATCTGGTGATCCAGGTTCCGGTGATGCAGTGGATCAGCTCCGGTAACATCGATGTCGCCTGGTCGCTCAGGATCGATACGCTCACCGCCGTCATGCTGGTTGTGGTCAACACGGTCTCCTGTCTCGTCCACCTCTATTCCGTGGGCTACATGCATGACGACCCGCACCGGCCGCGCTTCTTTGCCTATCTGTCGCTGTTTACCTTTGCGATGCTGTCGCTGGTGACATCAGACAACCTGCTGCAGATGTTCTTCGGCTGGGAGGGTGTTGGCCTTGCCTCCTACCTGCTGATCGGTTTCTGGTACAAGAAGCCATCGGCCTGCGCCGCTGCAATGAAGGCGTTCATCGTCAACCGTGTCGGTGACTTCGGCTTCCTGCTTGGGATTGCCGGTCTGTTCTTCCTTGCGCACACCATCAATTTCGATCCGATCTTCGCTGCCACCGAAAATATTGCGAATGACCATGCGGTTGCTGTTGCCGCGGGCGAACAGGTTCCGGTGCTGCATTTCCTCGGCATGGATCTGACGTTGATGCACGCGATTACCGCGGTATGCCTGCTGCTGTTCATGGGCGCCATGGGTAAGTCGGCTCAGTTCCTGCTCCACACCTGGCTGCCGGACGCGATGGAAGGCCCGACCCCTGTGTCGGCTCTTATCCATGCCGCGACCATGGTGACGGCCGGCGTGTTTCTGGTGGCGCGCATGTCGCCGCTTTTTGAATTATCGCCCTCTGCGCTCACCTTCGTCACACTCATCGGCTCGATTACCGCGCTGTTTGCCGCGACGATCGGTCTGGTGCAGAACGATATTAAGCGCGTCATTGCCTACTCGACCTGTTCGCAGCTCGGCTACATGTTTGCAGCACTCGGGGCAGGGGCCTACGGCGCTGCCGTGTTCCATCTCTTTACCCACGCCTTCTTCAAGGCGCTGTTGTTCCTGTGCGCAGGCTCCGTCATCCATGCCGTTTCCGGCGATCAGGACATGCGTCGCATGGGCGGCTTGAGAAAGCATATCCCGATCACCTTCTGGGGCATGATCTTCGGCACGCTCGCCATTACCGGCTTCGGTATTCCCGGTACGGTCATCGGTGCTGCCGGTTTCTTCTCCAAGGATGCTATCATCGAGGCGGCCTTCGTTTCGGCCAGCCCGCTTGCAGGCTTCTCCTTCTGGGCTCTGGTGATTGCCGCCGTGCTCACGGCGTTCTACTCATGGCGCCTGATCTTCATGACATTCTTCGGCAAGCCGCGCGCTTCCTCCGATGTTATGCATCATGTCCATGAATCGCCGTGGGTGATGCTGATCCCGCTGATCGTGCTGTCGGTCGGCGCCCTGTTTGCCGGTGTGGTCTTCGCCGAGTTCTTCTATGGCCATGATTATTCCGAGTTCTGGAAGGGCGCTCTGTTTACCGGACCGCACAACGAGGTTCTGGAAGAGCACCATCATGTTGCGCTCTGGGTCAAGCTGTCGCCGTTCTTCGCTATGCTGATCGGTACGGTGGTCGCGATCTACATGTACCTGATCAAGCCGGCATCTGCGAAGGCGATGGCGAATGCCTTCCCGCGGATCTACGCATTCCTGCTCAACAAGTGGTACTTCGATGAACTGTACGATTTCCTGTTTGTCCGCCCTGCGAAAAAGCTCGGGCACTTCCTGTGGCAGAAAGGGGATGTCGGCGTGATTGACCGGTACGGACCCAATGGCATCGCGGCGCTGGTCGTCGATGTCACCAACCGCGTGGTCAAGCTGCAGTCCGGTTATGTTTACCACTATGCGTTCGCAATGCTGATCGGCGTGGCCGCTCTTGTAACGTGGATGATGCTCGGAGGGGCACTGTAATGAGCGATTGGCCAATTCTCTCGACAGTCACCTTCCTGCCGCTGGTCGGCGTGGTGCTGATCCTGTTTACTCGCGATGACAACGAAACCGGCCTGCGCAACATCCGCAACGTCGCGCTGCTGACGACGCTGTTTACCTTTGTCGTGTCGCTGTTCATTTGGGTCAATTATGATCCGGCGGATCCGAACTTTCAGATGATCGAGAACCATGCCTGGCTAGGCACGGGGATCTCCTATCATATGGGTGTTGACGGCATTTCAATGCTGTTCGTCTTGCTCACGACGGTGTTGATGCCGCTTTGTATCCTGGCGTCCTGGGCGGCCATCACCCATCGGGTGAAGGCCTATATGATTGCCTTCCTGATTCTGGAAACGCTGATCATTGGTGTGTTCGTCTCGCTTGATATCGTGATGTTCTACGTCTTCTTTGAGGCGAGCCTGATACCGATGTATCTGATCATCGGCATCTGGGGGCATGACAGGCGCGTCTACGCCTCGTTCAAGTTCTTCCTTTACACCTTTGCCGGTTCAGTCTTCATGCTGTTGTCGATCATGGCGATGTACTGGGTCACCGGAACGACCAGTGTTCCGGTGCTTCTGGAGTATGATTTCCCGGTCAACATGCAATACTGGCTGTTCCTTGGCTTCTTTGCATCATTCGCGGTGAAGATGCCGATGTGGCCGGTGCATACCTGGCTGCCGGATGCCCATGTGGAAGCGCCGACGGCGGCCTCCGGCGTGCTTGCAGGCGTTCTTCTGAAACTCGGCGGTTTCGGCGTGCTGCGCTATTCCATGCCGATGTTCCCAGACGCCTCCTATTATTTCGCCCCGCTGATCTTCGCGTTGTCGATCATCGCCATCATCTACGCCTCGCTGGTGGCGCTGATGCAGACCGACATGAAAAAGTTGATCGCCTATTCCTCGGTTGCGCATATGGGCTATGTGACCATGGGTATGTTCTCGGCAACAACCGAGGGTATCGAAGGCTCGATCTTCCTGATGCTGTCGCACGGCATCGTCTCGGGTGCGCTGTTCTTCTGCGTCGGTATGGTCTATGACCGCATGCATACGCGTGAGATTGCGGCATATGGCGGGCTTGTGAACAACATGCCGAAATTCGCGGTCGCCTTCATGATCTTCACCATGGCCAATGTCGGGCTTCCCGGCACGTCCGGCTTCATTGGTGAATTCCTGACGGTGGTCGGTGTCTTCCAGGTCAATACCTGGGTGGCCGTGTTTGCCGCGACCGGCGTCATTCTTTCCGCCGCCTATGCGCTTTGGCTTTACCGTCGTGTGATTTTCGGTGCACTGGAGAAAGACAGCCTGAAGGGGCTTCTCGATCTCTCCATGCGTGAGAAATTCGTGCTTTATCCGCTGATCGTTCTGACGATTTTCTTCGGTGTTTATCCGGAACCGATCTTCGCGGCGATCCACGGGCCGGTCGCCCAGATCGTTCAACACTATGACGCTGTTCTGGAATCCACCAAGAACATCGCGCTGCCGGTATACTGAGACAGGATCTTTTGGACATGACCTCGGAACTCCTACTTTCAAGTCTGAAGCTGATCATACCGGAGCTGATCCTTTCGATTGGCGCCATGGTCCTGTTGATGATCGGAGCCTTTGCCGGCCGCAAGAGCGGACCGACCATCGTCGCGCTTGCTGTTGCCCTGCTTTTGTTTGCTGGTGGCTTCCTGTTTTGGTCGGGTAATGGCGTGGCGTTCAACGGCTCGCTTACCTTCAACGCCTTTACCCGCTTCATGCAGGTGCTGGTTCTGATTGGTGCGGTGCTGTCGATGATCCTGTCGGTCGGCCATGAAGAACCGGAATATCTCGATCGCTTCGAATTTCCGGTGCTGATGCTGCTGTCGACCACCGGCATGATGCTGATGGTCTCGGCCAACGACATGCTGGCTTTCTATATGGGCCTTGAGCTGATGTCGCTGCCGCTCTACGTGATTGCCGCGATCAACCGGGACAGCCTGCGCTCCACGGAAGCGGGCCTGAAATATTTTGTTCTGGGTTCGCTGTCCTCCGGCATGCTGCTCTACGGCATCTCGCTGATTTACGGCTTTACCGGCAATATCGGCTTCGAGGCTGTCTCCAACCAGATTGCGCTTGGCGAGACCGGTCTCGGCTTCATCTTCGGCATGGTCTTCGTACTCGCCGGTATCACGTTCAAGATTTCCGCCGTTCCCTTCCACATGTGGACCCCGGACGTTTATGAAGGGGCGCCGACGCCGGTTACGGCCTTTTTTGCGTCCGCGCCCAAGGTTGCGGCCATGGCGATCATCATCCGCCTGCTGATCGATGCCTTCGGTCCGGCCGTCGATCAATGGCGTCAGGTAGTGGTGTTCATTTCGATCGCCTCAATGGTGCTGGGGGCATTCGCTGCCATCGGACAGCGCAATATCAAGCGCCTGATGGCATATTCTTCGATCACCCATATGGGCTATGCGCTTGTCGGCCTTGCCGCTGGTACGGAAGTGGGCGTCAGCGGTGTTGTCATTTATATGACGATCTATCTGTTCATGACGCTCGGCACCTTCGCCATCATCATGGCGATGCGGCTGAAGGAAGGCGGGAATGTCGAGACTATCGACGATCTTGCCGGGCTTTCGCAGACAAAGCCTGTTATGGCCATTGTAATGACCGCACTGATGTTCTCGCTGGCCGGCGTACCGCCGCTGGCTGGCTTCTTCGGCAAGTATTTCGTGTTTCTGGCGGCGATCAATGCCGAGCTTTATGCCCTGGCGATCATCGGTGTTCTCGCCTCTGTCGTTGCAGCGTTTTACTATCTGCGTATCGTCAAGGTCATGTGGTTCGATGAGCCGACAGTGGAATTTTCGCGGGTGGCGAGCGAGTTGCGGTTTGTCTTTGGCCTCAGTGGTCTGTTCGCCATTGGCTATCTCCTGTTCGGCGGCCCGTTGAATTCTGCAGCAGGCGTGGCAGCAGCGGCTCTGTTCTAAATGGCTGCGGACAGGACCGCTTCTGCTGAAACCTATCGGCATGAAGCACTCGGCAATGTAGCATCGACCAACCTTGAGGCGATGGAGCGAGCCGAGGCCGGTGATCCGGGCTTGCTCTGGATCACCGCAGAACGACAATCAGGCGGTCGGGCGCGGCGCGGACGTAACTGGATTTCGGAGCGGGGCAATCTTTATGCCTCGCTTCTGCTTGTTGATCCCGCATCCGTTTCCGCTCTCTCGTCACTGCCGTTAGTGGCTGCGGTCGCGGTCCATGGTGCCATCGATCGCATGATGGCCGGGCAGGGGGAGGTCGCGATCAAATGGCCGAACGACGTGCTGATAGACCGCAAAAAGGTCTGCGGCATTCTGCTTGAGGCCAGGAAATTGCCCGACGGTCGTTTTGCCGTTGTGGTTGGTATTGGCGTCAATGTTGGCTTTTGCCCGCAGGAGGCACCATATCCGGTTGCAAGAATGGCCGATTATGTTGCCGGTGCGGATCCAGAGGTTTTGTTTGCCCATCTGTTCGAGGTCATGGCTAACGAGCTCGCGATCTGGGATAGCGGTCGAGGTGTCGGCAAGACTGTCGCGCGCTGGCGCTCCGCAGCATGCGGCATAAACGAACGGATCACCATTAATCTGGCCCGAGAGCAGGTCTCCGGGCTTTTTGCCGGCATTGATGATGGCGGTATGCTGAAACTTGAAACGGAAGAGGGCACGCGCACTTTTGCTGCTGGCGATGTCTTCTTCGAAAACAATAAGAACGGATAACGCTTAAATGGCGGACAATAACGCTGAACTGGTTTTCCTGCCCCTCGGCGGGCTTGGCGAAATCGGTATGAACCTTGCGCTTTACGGCTATGGTCCTGCGCAAAAACGCGAATGGATCATGGTTGATTGCGGCGTCACTTTCCCGGGCGCCGATCTGCCTGGTGTCGATCTGATCCTGCCTGACATCGAATTTGTGCGCGAACAGCGCGCCAATCTGAAGGCGATGATCATCACCCACGCGCACGAGGACCACTTCGGCGCGATCAACGATCTCTGGCCGGGCCTGAACGTGCCGATCTACGCTTCGCCGTTTACGGCAGGTCTGCTGGAATCAAAGCGCGCCTATGAGCGCTCGATGGGCGAGATCCCGATCACCATTTTCAAGGCCGGCGATACCATCAATGTCGGACCGTTCTCGGTGGAGGCGGTTGCCGTCAATCACTCGATCCCCGAGCCGATGGCGCTGTGCATCCGCACGCCGCTTGGCAATATCGTCCATACCGGCGACTGGAAAATCGATCACGCTCCCTCGCTCGGGCCGATGACCGACGAGAGCCGTTTCCGCGCACTTGGCGATGAAGGCATTCTCGCGCTGATGTGCGATTCGACCAACGCACTGCGCGATGGCGTTTCTCCGTCGGAACAGGAAGTTTCAGAAAGCCTGCGCAAGGTCATCGAAAACGCCGAAGGAAGGGTCGCGCTCACAAGCTTCTCCTCCAATATTGGACGTATCCGTTCGATTGCAAAAGCGGCGGAAGAGGCTGGCCGGCAGGTTCTGTTGCTGGGCTCGTCGCTGAAGCGTGCCGTTCAGGTCGCCCGCGACATCGGGCTGATGGAAGGGGTCAAACCCTTCGTCGAGGAAGACGAATTCGGTTATATTCCGCGCGACAAGGTGGTGGCGATCCTCACTGGCTCGCAGGGCGAAAGCCGCGCGGCGCTCGCCAAGCTTTCGCGTGACGAAATGCGCAATGTCGCTCTGACTGCCGGTGATCTGGTGGTCTTTTCCTCGCGCGCTATTCCCGGAAACGAGAAGGCGATCCAGGAGGTCAAGAACGGGTTGATCGAGCAGGGCGTTCACATTCTGACGGACGATGAGGCGCTTGTTCATGTCTCCGGCCATCCGCGCCGCAATGAACTGAAGCAGATGTATGAATGGATCCGGCCCGAAATTCTTGTGCCAGTCCACGGAGAGGCCGCGCATCTGACCGGCCAGAAGGAACTCGGAGAACAGGCGGGCATCGCCAATGTGCCGCGTGTGCGCAATGGCGACATGCTGCGGGTTGCTCCCGGCGCGCCGGAAGTCATCGCCAAGGTTGAAGCCGGCCGCGTCTTCAAGGACGGCAAGCTCATCGGCGGGTTTGAGGAGATGGGTATCGGCGATCGCCGCAAGCTCTCCTTCGTCGGACATGTCGCCATCAATGTGGTCTTGAACAGCAAGTTTGAATTCGCCGGCGATCCGGATGTTGTTCCGATCGGCCTGCCGGGCTTCGACGACGATGACGAACGCATGGAGGACGTGCTGTTCGATGCGGTTCTGGGCGCTGTCGAAAGCATTCCGCGTTCGCGCCGCAAGGACCTCAAAATGGTCAAGGAAGCCGTGCGCCGTTCGGTTCGCGCTGCGGCCAATGAATGCTGGGGCAAGAAACCTGTCGTGACCGTGTTTGTCAGCAGGCTCAGCTGAGCCGGATCAGCCGGGCCGGCGAAACAGCCGGCTCTGCTCGAACAACCCTTCCAACTGGCTGATGCGCTGGCGGGTCTTGTCCCAGCTTTTTGCCTGAACCGCCTCGATCAGCGCCTCGACCACAAACAGTGTGACGACGGATGAGTCCCAGGCGGACGGCACCTCGATATGGACGCGGAAGGTGTGGCGCGCGAATTTCGTCACCGGCGAGGCCCACTGGTCGGTGAAGAGAATGATCTCGACGCCGTTTTCGCTCGCTACCCGCGCCAGTGTCGCCATGTCCTGCTCATAGCGGCGGATGTCGAAGATCACCAGAACATCGCCCTTTGCCATGTTCAGCATGTGCTGCGGCCAGGAACCGGAATTCGATGACATCAGCGTCGTCTTTGGGCGGATCACCTGCATATGGGTGTAGAAATAGCCGGAAACCGCTCCGGTAATGCGCCCGCCGACGAAATAGACCGCACGGTCGAGGTCCGAGAGCAGGGCAGCCGCCCCTCCGAACGTCTCCTGATCAAGCTGTGACAGCGTGCGGCGCATATTGTCGATCGCCGCCTCGCCGAAGCGATTGAGAATATGCGTGTCCGGCACATTGCGCGCCAGCCGGTCATGTTTGGCGATCGGGTTGGAGAGCGTGGCCTCCAGCTCTTGATGCAGCCGCGCCTGAAACTCGCCATACCCCTTGAAGCCCAGCTTCTGAACCATCCGTGCAACCGTCGGGGTCGAGACGTCGGCGTTTTCGGCCAATGTGGTGATGCTGCCGAGGCCGGAAACCGGATAATTCTCACTGATGGTGTCGGCGAGGCGTTTTTCCGAACGCGTCAGTTCGTCATACCGTGTGGCGATTATGTCTGCGACTGTTCTGGACCCGTCACGCAATCTGCATCTCCTACTTTGTTGACATCTAGGAGTGGCGCAGCCGATCCGTCAATGGATAAACTGAATAGAAGTTTTCAGAGTTCGATTGACAACAGCTGTTTTCTGAAGAACTATTTACATAATCAGAGTGCAGAAAATGCAGGGGAACAGATGTTGGGAAAGCCGGGGCTCTTGAGCGCCCGTGATGGTGCGCCTGTTGTCGTCGAGCGCGCATCCGGCCAGAGCAGGGTCATACTGATTTGCGAACATGCCGGCAGGGCCATTCCCGAAGTTCTCGGGGATATGGGGCTGTCGGCCGCGCTGCTCGAAAGCCATATCGCCTGGGATCCGGGTGCGCTTGCCGTCTCCCGGCTGCTGAGCACGGCACTTGATTCCATGCTTGTTCATCAGCGTTTCTCCCGGCTCGTCTATGACTGCAATCGCCCGCCCGAAGCGTCCGACTCCACTCCCGAAATCAGTGAGGTTTTCGCGGTGCCCGCCAATCGCGGTCTTGGTCCGGTGGCGAAGGCAGAACGCGCCGAGGCGCTCTACCTGCCGTTCCATGAACGCATCGATCAGCTTTTGGATGAGACTGCGCACACCGCTCGCAATGCTGTCATCGTAACCATCCATTCCTTTACACCGGTGTTCAAGGGTCAGAAGCGTGATGTCGAAATCGGGATCCTGCACGACAGCGACCGGAGAC
Organism: Martelella sp. K41-7; assembly: GCF_055808365.1. Lineage (NCBI taxonomy): Bacteria > Pseudomonadati > Pseudomonadota > Alphaproteobacteria > Hyphomicrobiales > Aurantimonadaceae > Martelella > Martelella sp. K41-7. The sequence continues at coordinate 2,050,157 of NZ_CM147867.1, read as the reverse complement.
TGGCAGACTGCATGTTGAAAAAGGCCAGTGCTGCCAGCGGCTACGATGTGCGCCGCAACGAGCCCTATGCACCGGTGGACGGTGTGACGCATACGCTGCGTCGCCATGCACTGCAACGCGGTCTCCTCAATGTCATGATCGAGGTTCGCAACGACCTGATTGCCGACGCCGTGGGGCAGGGGGCGGTAGCAGGTTTTGTCGCGGGGCTGCTGAACGAATGCCTCGACGGCATGCAGGAGGTGGCCTGATGCCTCAGGCAATCAAGACCTATGTTCGCTATGTCGACGGCTTCAACCGCGTGGTCGGTCGCATCGCCATGTGGCTGATCTTTGTGATGATGGGCATCCTGCTCTGGTCATCCGTTTCCAAGACCTTCTTCAATCCGTCGCTGTGGACGCTGGAAATGGCTCAGTTTGTGATGACGGCCTATTTCCTCGTCGGCGGCGCCTATTCGATGCAGCTCGACAGCCATGTGCGCATGGATCTGCTCTATGGTCGCTGGACGCCGCGCCAGCGCGCGATTGTCGATGCGATCACGGTGTTCATGCTGTTCACCTATCTGATCTTCCTGCTGATCGGCGGTGTGTCCTCCACCAGCTACGCGCTGAAATATGGCGAAACCTCGTATTCCAGCTGGTCGCCCTATATGGCGCCGATCAAGATCATCATGGTCTTTGGTATTTTCCTGATGTTCCTGCAGACGACCTCGATCTTCTTCAAGGATCTGGCAAAGGCGCTGGGGAGGCCGATCGCATGAACCTCTCCTATGAAATGATTGCGCTGCTGCTGTTCTTCTCGATGATGATGACCATGTTGACCGGACAGCGCGTGTTCGCCGCGATCGGCTTTGTCGGCGTGGTGGCGGCTGCTGTCCTTTGGGGCACGGGTGGCTATGAACTCGGCTTTTCGGCCAGTATGAAGCTGATGAAGTGGTATCCGATGCTGACGCTGCCGCTGTTCATCTTCATGGGCTACATGTTGTCGGAATCGGGTATCGCCGAAGACCTCTACAAGGCGTTTCACGTCTGGATGGGCGGTCTGCCGGGCGGGCTTGCCGTTGGCACGATCGCGCTGATGGTGGTGATCTCGGCGATGAACGGGCTGTCCGTCGCGGGGATGGCGATCGGCGCGACCATCGCGCTGCCGGAACTCTTGAGGCGCGGCTATGACAAGATCATGGTGTCCGGGGTGATCCAGGCGGGTTCCTCGCTCGGCATTCTGGTGCCGCCGAGCGTGGTGCTGGTGCTTTACGGCATGATCGCCCGCCAGCCCGTCGGCAAGCTCTGGGTCGCGGGCGCGCTGCCCGGTCTGATGCTGGCGGCGATGTTCATCATCTACATTGTTATCCGCTGCCGCATGAACCCGGCGCTCGGGCCTTCGCTGCCGAAGGAAGAACGCGACATGCCGCTTGGCGAGAAGCTGAAGCTTCTGCGCGCCGGAATCATTCCCTTCGTAATCTTCTTCCTGATGATGGGGCTTTTCCTGATGGGCGTGACCAGCCTGACGGAAAGCGCGGCCATCGGCGCGCTGTCCGCGCTTGTCGCGGCACTGTTCAAACGGCGTCTGACATGGAAACTGCTGAACCGCACGCTGGAGCAGACGCTCGGCATTTCGTGCATGTTCATGTGGATCATCATGGCCGCACTGTGCTTCGGCGCGGTGTTTGACGGGCTTGGCGCGGTCCGCGCGCTTGAACATCTTCTGCTGGAACGCTGGGATCTCGGCCCCTGGGAAATCCTGATCATGATGCAGATTTCATACATCATCATGGGCACGTTTCTCGATGACACGGCAATGCTGGTGATTGTCGCACCGCTTTACGTGCCGCTTGTCGGGCATCTTGGTTTTGATCTCGTATGGTACGGCGTGCTTTACACCATCACTTGCCAGATTGCCTACATGACGCCACCCTTTGGCTACAACCTGTTCTTGATGCGGGCCATGGCGCCAAGGGAGATTTCGTTGACTGATATCTACCGCTCCGTCTGGCCGTTCGTGATCATCATGATCATCGGTCTGGCGATCGTCACGGCGTTTCCGCAGATAGCCCTGTGGTTGCCGAACCTCGTCTATGCGCGCTGAGGGAGTGACTGAAGCGTGCGGGAGATCGTCCGTTGTTTCGGGCGCTAGTGAAGGGAAAGGCCCGGCGTTCGGCCGGGTCACCAACGACCTGAAAAAGCAAAACAGAGGGAAGCAGCATGACCAACAGACGCAGTTTTTTGAAAAATGCGGGCCTTGCGACCGCAGCCGGCGCCACGGCGCTTGCCGCACCCGCCGTCACACGTGCCCAGAGCAAGATCACCTGGCGCCTTCAGACCTATGCCGGTCCGGCGCTGGCCGAGCACGTCATCAAGCCGTCGATCGAGGCGTTCAACACCGCGGCCAACGGCGAAATGGAAATCCAGCTGTTCACCGCCGATCAGCTTGTCCCGACCGGTGAACTGTTCCGCGCCATGCAGCGCGGCACCATCGATGCCGTCCAGTCGGACGACGACTCGATGAACTCGCCGCTCGACATCAAAGTGTTCGGCGGCTACTTCCCGTTCGCATCCAAATACAGCCTCGATGTTCCGACGCTGTTTTACGAATACGGCCTCGCCGATATCTGGGAAAAGGCCTATTCGGAAGTCGGCGTTCAGTGGATTTCCGCCGGCGCCTGGGACCCTTGCAACTTCGCCACCGTCAACCCGGTGACGAGCCTGTCCGATCTTGAAGGCCTGCGCATCTTCACCTTCCCCACTGCCGGCAAGTTCCTGTCGCAGTTCGGCGTGGTGCCGGTCACGCTGCCGTGGGAAGACGTCCAGGTGGCGATGCAGACCGGTGAACTCGACGGTCTGGCATGGTCCGGTATCACCGAGGACTACACTGTCGGCTGGGCCGACGTGACCAACTACTTCCTGACCAACAACATCTCCGGCGGCTGGTGCGGCTCTTTCTTCGTCAATTCCGACAAATGGGCGGAAGTGCCGGAACATCTCAAAGTGCTGTTCCGGATGTGCACGGATAGTTCGCATCTCCACCGCCTGCATTGGTACTGGGGCGGTGAGGCCAGGCTTCGCGCCCATGGTGAAAAGCTGAAGTTGACGACGATCCCCGATGCCGAGTGGAAGACCGTAGAAGACGCCGCCGATGGCTTCTGGGACGAAATCGCCGCCGAGACCGACCGCACGGCGGAAGTGGTCAAGATCCTGAAGCAGTATCAGGCCGACATGAAAGCCGCCGGTCCGCCCTACCGCGCGGGCTGATCGACGTCGCTGCCACTGGCGGCGACACCATTGACACGGATCGTCCGGAGTGTTCCTGCTCCGGACGATTGCATGAACCACAGGATGAGCCCGATGAGTGCGCAATACACATTCAACCAACTGAAAAAGGATGTCGCGGACGGCAGCATCGATACCGTGCTCGCCTGCCAGATCGATATGCAGGGCCGCCTGATGGGCAAGCGCTTTACGGGCGAGTACTTCATAGACAGCGCCCACAAGGAAACCCATAGCTGCAACTATGTGCAGGCGACCGATATGGAGATGCACACGGTGGAGGGCTATGCTTCGACAAGCTGGTCATCGGGTTACGGGGACTACACGATGACGCCCGATCTCTCGACGCTGCGGCGGGTTCCGTGGCTCGAAGGAACGGCACTGGTCCTGTGCGATGTCTCTGACCATGCCACGCATTCGGACGTTGCCCATTCGCCGCGCGCGATCCTGAAGAAGCAGATCGCCCGGCTTGAGGAGCGCGGCTGGCGCGCGATGATGGCGACCGAGCTTGAGTTCTTTCTCTTCAACCAGTCGTTTGAAAGCGCCGAGCAGGCCGGTTATCGCGGACTGACCCGTTCCAGTGCCTATAACGAGGACTACCACATTCTCCAGACCACCAAGGAGGAGGATGTGATGCGCGCGATCCGCAACGGCTTGCAGGGCGCGGGTATCCCGGTCGAAAACACCAAGGGCGAGGCCGATGCCGGGCAGGTGGAACTCAATGTCCGCTATGCCGACGCGCTCGCCATGGCCGACCGCCACGTGATTGCCAAGAATGCCTGCAAGGAAATCGCCTGGCAAAAGGGCAAGGCTGTGACCTTTATGGCCAAGTGGAATTACGAGGCCGCCGGCAATTCTGTCCCACGTGCATCAGTCGCTGTGGAGTGCGGACGGCAAGACGCCGCTGTTCTTCGATCCCGAAGGCCGGTTCGGCATGTCGAAGCTGATGGAGCACTATGTCGCGGGGTTGCTCGCGCATTCCGCCGAGATTACCTATTTTCTGGCACCCTATATCAACTCCTACAAGCGCTTCATGGCCGGTACCTTTGCACCGACCAAGGCGATCTGGTCGAAGGATAACCGCACGGCCGGCTTCAGGCTTTGCGGCGATCAATCGAAGGGTATCCGCATCGAATGCCGCGTTGGTGGCGCAGACCTCAATCCCTATCTCGCCTTCGCCGCCCAACTGGCCGCCGGCCTCGACGGGATCGACAAGGAAATGACGCTTGAAGAGCCCTATGTCGGGGATGCCTATGGCAGCACCGCCGATGTCCGCGAAATTCCGAAAACGCTGCGTGCCGCGCGCGAGGCCATGAACAACTCCGATCTTCTGCGAAGCGCCTTCGGCGACGAGGTGATCGATCATTATTGCCGCGCCGCCGAATGGGAACAGGAAGAATACGACCGCCGCGTCACCGACTGGGAGATTGCGCGCGGGTTTGAACGTGCTTGAAGGCGTGCGCTGGACCTAAAGAGGGTCTTTGGCGCACTGCCTTGAGAGAAAATCGCAAATGACAGGATGGTGATCATGACGATGATCCAATGTATTTCACCGATCGACGGATCGGTTTATGCCGAGCGGGAGGCAATGTCCGCTGATACCGCAAGTGCTGCGGTCGCAAAGGCGCGCACGGCCCAGAAAGATTGGGCCACGCGACCGCTTGAAGAGCGGGTTTCGCTGGTTCAGGCGGGCGTGAAGGCGCTCAATGCCATGAGTGACGCGGTGGTTGAGGAGCTTGCCTGGATGATGGGCCGGCCGGTGCGCTATGGCGGCGAGTTCGGCGGCGTCAACGAGCGTGCCGACTATATGGCCAGCATTGCCGAACAGGGGCTGGCGCCTATTGCGCTTGAGGACAGCGGCAACTTCCGGCGCTATATCGCGCGTGAGCCGCATGGCGTTGTTTTCGTCATCGCGCCGTGGAATTATCCGTATATGACGGCGATCAACACCATCGTTCCGGCGCTGATTGCCGGAAACGCGGTGATCATCAAACATGCCAGCCAGACGCTTCTCGTCGGTGAGCGCATCGTCCAAGCCTTCGTCTCTGCCGGTATCCCGGAAGACCTGTTTCAGAACCTTTTCCTCGATCATGCAACGACATCCGAACTGATTGCGGCAAAGAGCTTCGATTTCATCAATTTCACCGGTTCGGTGGAAGGCGGGCGCCAGATGGAGCGCGCGGCAGCCGGTACGTTCACGCCGATGGGGCTGGAACTTGGTGGCAAGGACCCGGGCTATGTGATGGAGGATGCCGATCTCGACGCCGCAGTCGCGACGCTGATGGACGGGGCGATGTTCAATGCCGGGCAGTGCTGCTGCGGCATCGAGCGCATCTATGTGATCGACAGTCTCTATGATGCGTTTGTGGAAAAGGCTGCTGCCTTCGCCTCTGCCTACAAGCTTGGCAATCCGTTTGATGAGGCGACGACCCTTGGGCCGATGGCGAACAGGCGTTTTGCCGCTGTCGTCAGAAAGCAGATTGAAGAAGCGGTCGCGGCCGGTGCAACGCCGCTGGTCGACCCAAAACTGTTTCCCGAGGATGATGGCGGCACCTACCTTGCGCCGCAGGTTCTGGTGAATGTCGATCATTCGATGAGCGTGATGCGCGAGGAAAGTTTCGGTCCGGTGGTCGGCATCATGAAGGTTACCTCCGATGAAGAGGCGCTTTCCCTGATGAATGACAGCGAATACGGCCTGACCGCATCGCTCTGGACCGCCGATCCCGAGCGCGCGGCAGCACTCGGTGCCCGCATCGAAACCGGGACCGTGTTCATGAACAGGGCGGACTATCTCGATCCGGCGCTTTGCTGGACGGGGTGCAAGAACACAGGTCGCGGCGGTTCGCTTTCCCTTATCGGCTACCACAACCTGACCCGGCCGAAGTCATACCATATGAAGAAAGTCACAAAATGAGCCTCACAGCCAACTGGAGTTATCCAACCGCCATCAGGTTCGGTGCGGGTCGCATTACCGAGCTTGCCCAAGCCTGCAAGAGTCTCGGGATGACCAATCCGCTGCTGGTCACCGACAAGGGGCTGGCAAACCTGCCGATCACGCAGAACGCACTCAGGATCCTCGCCGATGGCGGACTGGATACAGCCTTGTTTTCGGACGTCGATCCGAACCCGAACGAAAACAACCTCGCCGATGGCATCGCCGCGTTCAGGAATGGTGGCCATGACGGTGTGATTGCCTTTGGCGGCGGCTCGGGGCTCGATCTCGGCAAGCTGGTGGCGATGATGGCCGGCCAGACCCGGCCCGTCTGGGACTTCGAGGATATAGGCGACTGGTGGACTCGCGCCGATGCATACGCCATTGCGCCGATCATCGCGGTGCCGACAACGGCGGGAACGGGATCGGAAGTCGGTCGGGCAGGGGTACTCACCAATTCCGAGACCCATGTGAAGAAGATCATCTTCCATCCGAAACTTCTGCCGGGCGTGGTGATCTGCGATCCGGAACTGACGGTCGGCATGCCGAAGATCATCACCGCAGGCACCGGCCTCGATGCCTTCGCCCATTGCCTTGAGGCCTATTGCTCGCCGCATTATCACCCGATGTCGCACGGGATTGCGCTTGAGGGGTTGCGGCTGGTGAAGGATAATCTTCCCAAGGTCTATCATGAGCCGGAAAACATTGAAGCGCGTGCAGAGATGATGAGTGCCGCCGCCATGGGGGCCGTTGCGTTCCAGAAGGGGCTCGGCGCCATTCACGCGATTTCCCATCCGCTCGGGGCGGTCTACAACACCCATCACGGCATGACCAATGCGGTGGTGATGCCACCGGTCTTGCGTTTCAACCGCGAGAAAATTGCCGCCAGGCTGAAACTGGCGGCCGATTATCTCGGGATTTCGGGCGGCTATGACGGCTTCTACAATTTTGTGCTCGAATTCAGAGCCGAGCTTGGCGTGCCGGAAAACCTGACCGCAATGGGCATTGCACCGGACCGCATCGATGAATTGGCGTCAATGGCGCTCGACGACCCGAGCACGGGCGGCAATCCGGTTGAGATGACGCTCGAGAACACCAGGGCGCTTCTGGCCGACTGCTTCTGAGGCTGGATGCTGATTATCTACGAAAGGGCATCGTTTTGGCGGTTCCTTTTTTGATACAGGCGGTGGCACCGGGGATGATGTCTTTCGCCTTACCGCGGGACAAACGTAGCAAAGCGCAATGACGTTGAGGGAAATGACAAGAGTTGCATGAGCGCGGAAAAACGGTCTACTGGTCGCACGTAGAAAACGACATCGTCAGGAGTGGAGGTTTCCGTGTCGCTGTTTTCCGCCTTCGCGGTCTATTTCGTCATCTGGTGGGTCACACTGTTCGCCGTGTTGCCCTTCGGTCTGCGCACTCAGGACGAGGAGGGTGATGTGGTGCCCGGAACCACGGCCAGTGCGCCGCATCGGTTTCGGCCGTGGCGCGTTATCCTCTGGACCTCTCTGGTGGCAGCGCTTTTGTTTGCGGCCTGGTATCTTGTGGTGATCGTCGCGGGCTACGGGCTGGATGATCTCTCCGCCCTGTTCTGGACGTCCTGATTCAGAACCGTAAGCGCAAAAATGCGCTGGCGAGGCCGTAATCGAAATCTGCTGCACCGCTGTCGCCGGTTGAACGGCCGTATTCGATACGGGCGCCGAGTTCAAGATCGGTGGGTAAAAACTTGATGCTGCTCTCAAGACCGCCAAAGAGGGCGCCGGTATCAATGTCCGCCGGTGAAAAGCGGTTGTTGTTGTCGATCGAGACATCGCCGAAAACCTGTCGGTATCCGGCGTAGGGTGAAAAGGTCATCAGCCCGAGATTGGCCTTGCCCTGGACATAGGCCCCAATCGAGCTCAGATCGGTCTCGGTTTTACCACCGCCCATGCGGCTCTCGACTGCCTTGGTTGAGTCACCAAGTGCGGCAAAGCCCGTCAAGCCGGCACACAGGTTGAACGGTCCCTTGCTGCAGATACCGAGACGGCCATCGATTCCCCAATAGGTATCGGCGATCACATCATTGAGCGCATCCTCGTTCATATGCAGCATGAAGGCGGCCGGACCGCCGGAAAGATCAAGATAGAAGGCGTCGGAAACATCGGCCGCCCGTGCGTTTACGGAGAAGGCTGCAAGACAGGCGGCGGACAAGGCCGCAAAGACGGAGGTTTTTCGGTTGCAGTGCACGGCCGGTCTGATCCCTTGACGTGTATTGTCGATAGGGCGTTGTCCGGCAATCGCGGTAACGGGTCAATGCGGCGGGCAATGAGACTGGGTTTGTGGCAAAAAAGTACTAACGGGCAAAACCCGTGTCGAGAAAACAAAAAAAAACAAGGCCTCAGGCCTTGTTTTTCAAGTATCGCGTGATCCGTTCCGTTACCGGGGCTGCGAACAGGCGCGCCTGGATCGATCCTCCCAAGACTTGACCGCGAAGAAAAGGCAAGAATTTAAGCTCCCTGCCTGTTTTATGAGCTTAAGCTAGCCCAATGATTGGGCTTTGTCATCCCCTATTTTGCATTTTTGCGACAGTCAGAAGAGTTTTTGAGTTTGACAAACACTTTACTGTGTTCTGTACCGTTTCGTGTGCTTGACATCTGTCAAGGCTGGTTATCCGGCGTGCGATGCGAGTTTTGTTCGTGACTTGTTTCACGGCTTTAACTCTGCTGCGGAAGCCGCTAAAAGGACCGTGAATAAACCCGATATCAAATCGATTCCCGGCTTGCCGGGATGACGACAAGAAAGCAGCTAACGATGCGTCTTTCCCGATATTTCCTGCCTATCCTGAAGGAAACCCCCAAGGAGGCCGAGATTGTCTCGCACCGCTTCATGCTGCGTGCAGGGATGGTCCGCCAGCACGGGCAGGGAATTTACTCTTGGCTGCCGCTCGGCAAGCGGGTTCTCGACAAGGTCAACCGCATTATCCGCGAGGAACAGGACCGCGCCGGTGCGGTGGAACTGCTGATGCCGACCATGCAGTCTGCCGATCTTTGGATCGAAAGCGGGCGCTACGAGGCCTATGGCAAGGAAATGCTGCGCATTACCGACCGTCAGGACCGCGCCATGCTGTTCGGCCCCACCAATGAGGAAATGATCACCGAGATCTTCCGTTCCTCGGTGAAATCGTACAAGCAGCTTCCGCTCAACCTCTATCATATCCAGTGGAAATTCCGCGACGAGATCCGTCCGCGTTTCGGCACCATGCGTTCGCGCGAATTCATGATGAAGGACGCCTACTCCTTCGACCTGACGCTGGAGGGTGCAGAACACTCCTATCGCAAGATGTTTGCGGCTTACCTGCGGACGTTCGACCGGCTCGGCCTTCGCGCCATTCCCATGCGCGCCGATACAGGTCCGATTGGCGGCAATCTCAGCCATGAATTCATCATTCTTGCCGAAACCGGCGAATCGGAAGTGTTCTGCCACCGGGATTTTGTGAATTTCGACATTCCCGCCACGGATCTCGATTTCGACAATGTCGAAACCCTGAAAGGCATTTTCGATCAGTGGACATCTGTCTATGCGGCAACCGACGAGATGCACGATGCGGCCGCCTTCGATGCGTTGCCCGAGGGCGAACGGCTTTCCGCGCGCGGTATTGAGGTCGGGCACATCTTCTATTTTGGCACAAAGTATTCCGAGCCGATGAGCGCCGTCGTGCAGGGTCCGGACGGCAAGGAGCATCCCGTGCATATGGGCTCCTACGGCATTGGCCCGACACGCCTTGTTCCCGCCATCATCGAAGCCTCTCATGACGAAAACGGTATCATATGGCCGGACTCTGTCGCACCCTTCGACGCGGTGATCATTAATATGAAAGTCTCCGATGAGGGCTGCAGCAATGTCAGCGAGCAGCTCTATGAGGCGCTTTCCAATGCCGGTCTTGATGTCCTCTATGATGACACTGACGAGCGTGCGGGGGCGAAGTTCGCCACCGCTGATCTGATCGGGGTGCCGAATCAGATCGTAGTCGGCCCGCGCGGCGTCGCCGCCGGTGAGGTCGAAGTGAAGCGCCGCAAGTCCGGCGAACGCGAAACCATGTCGGTGGACGCTGCGATTGCCAGGCTGACTGCCGGGCGCTGAGGAGGACGTGTAGATGGCTGCGGCCGAACCCGACCAGACGACTGCCGGAAACCCCGCAAGGGCGAAGCCTTTTTCCGTTTTCGAGCGCATGGTGGCTTGGCGGTATCTGCGCTCGCGCCGCAAGGAAGCCTTCATCTCGGTGATTGCCGGCTTCTCATTCCTCGGGATCATGCTCGGCGTCGCCACGCTGATCATCGTGATGGCGGTGATGAACGGGTTCCGCAGTGAACTGGTCAGCCGTATTCTCGGGATCAACGGCCATATCGTCGTGTTGCCAGCGGGGCAGCCTTTTCCCGATTATGCGGCGTTGACGCAGCGTATCGAGGGCGTTGAGGGGGTTCGTCTTGCCTTTCCGCTGGTCGAGGGCCAGGCGCTGGTCTCCGGCGCGCAAGGAGCGGGCAGCGGTGCGCTGGTGCGCGGCGTTCGCCCAGACGACATGCTGAAGCTCGACATGGTGTCCGAAAATATCGTCGAGGGCGACATGGTCGGCTACACCAGCGGCGAGGGGGTTCTGATCGGGTCACGCATGGCGCGCTCGCTCGGCCTTTTTGCCGGTGACCGGATCACCATGATCTCGCCGGAAGGCGATGTTACCCCTTTTGGCGTCAATCCACGGGTCAAGGCCTATACCATCTCCGGCATTTTTGAGATCGGCATGTCGGAATATGATGCCTCGATCATCTTCATGCCGCTTGGCCAGGCCCAGGCCTATTTTAACGCCGGCGACAAGGTGCAGAGTATCGAGGTGTTCATCGATCATCCCGACGACGTCGATGCCATTATCCCGGCGATACGGGCGGCGGCGGGCGAGGATATCCAGATTTCCGACTGGCGACAGAATAACCGGACATTCTTCAGCGCGCTGGAGGTCGAGCGGAATGTGATGTTCATGATCCTGACACTGATCGTGATCGTGGCAGCACTCAATATTATTTCCGGACTGATCATGCTGGTAAAGGATAAGGGGCCGGACATCGCGATCCTGCGCACCATGGGCGCGACCTCAGGCGCCATCATGCGGATTTTCTTCATGACCGGGGCGGCGATCGGCACTGTGGGCACATTTGCAGGCGTTTTTCTCGGCGTCGTCGTCTGCCTCAACATCGAATCGATCCGGCAGTTCTTCTCTTGGGTGAGTGGCACGGTGCTGTTCGACCCGCAGCTCTATTTCCTGAGCACATTGCCGGCGGAAATGAGTTTTGGCGAAACGATGACCGTGGTGGTCATGGCGCTCACGCTTTCATTCATCGCGACGATCTTTCCGGCGTGGCGCGCCTCCCGTCTCGATCCGGTTCAGGCACTGCGCTACGAATAGCGGGAGAATACCTTGTCCAATCCGTCACTGGAACTGAAGTCGATCGTGCATGAATACGGGCAGGGTGACAGTGTCCTGCAGATTCTGAAGGGCGCATCGCTTACGCTCATGCCGGGCGAAATGGTGGCGCTCGTGGCGCCATCGGGCACGGGAAAATCGACCCTGCTGCAGATCGCGGGCCTGCTTGAAAAGCCGACCTCCGGTGAGGTTTTCCTCAATGGCCGCGAGGCGACCGCGCTCGACGATGACGCGCGCACTGCCTTGCGCCGCAATGATGTCGGCTTTGTCTATCAGTTTCATCACCTTCTGCCTGAGTTTACGGCGCGGGAAAACGTCATGCTGCCGCAGATGATTGCCGGCCTTGCGCCACGCGAGGCGGGAGAACGCGCCGACCAGATGCTCGATTATCTCAAGATCGGTCACCGTGCCCAGCACCGCCCCACAGAGCTTTCCGGTGGCGAGCAGCAGCGTGTGGCCATCGGCCGTGCGGTTGCCAATGCGCCGAGCTTGCTCCTTGCCGATGAGCCAACCGGCAATCTCGACCCCGGAACAGCCGGCTATGTATTCGAGGCGCTCGAGGCGCTGGTTCGGCAGTCTGGGCTTTCCGCGCTCATCGCTACGCACAATCTCGATATTGCCGAGCGGATGGACCGCCGTGTGACCCTGAGCGACGGTCTCATCGTCGACCGCGACGGCTTGTCCGGCTGAGCAGCAGCACTCCCGTTTCCCCCTTATTTGCAGCCGACCGGCACGGTACTGGCGTCGGATCGCAAACCTGTGTTCCGGGGTGTCATCAGAGTTAATTCAGCAGGCGCAATGCTGCCAGCCTGCAGCTTTGTCCCGCCCGTCCTGTTTTGTCGGGTGACAATGCCCCGATCCTGACACCAGTCGTGCACCTGCAGGCATTTTGCGGGTGGGTAAAAAAAGATTGCAAAATAGGAATATAATCCTATATGTATAAATACACGGATAGGTGGTTATCTGACTGTTACGTCAAGAGAGGCCGGCAGGTCAAGTTGAAATCAGCTTCGGAATGAGCATAGAACGCTGTCTATGCATGTCATTAATACTACGTCAAAAGCCTGACGTTGAGTGATGTTTTAAATTCAATCTATCAAGTAATAGTGCTGTTTATGTTTTAATATCACATGTAATATATTGAATAATATTTCACTCTCCTCTCGATTTTGCTATTTATAATTGATTTACGGCGATAAAACACGTATAAAGTGCATATATGATTTAGCTGGAAAGGGAACAAGATGATGCAGAATCGGGCGGAAGAAAATAGCCAAAAGTCCGAACGGACTGATGAGGAGCGCGCAGCCTGGAACCGCTATATGCGCAATTTTCGGCGAAGCTTCAAAGAGCGGGGGCTTGCCAGTCTGTCGACCGTGATTACGACAGATCATGCTAAATTCATTGAAGAATTCGGCCGACAAAACGGGTGCCAATCCAAGCGGGAGGCGTTGATGATGATCATCGAAGACGTCAAGGAGCGTTTTGAAGATGAGGACGATGGCGGCGATCAGAAGCAATAATGCGCTTGATCTCTGCCTGTCCTAAGTTGAGGACCGGCTGCAGCCAGGGCCTCAATTTAAATCCGAGAAAATCAACCCAAGATTGTTTTTCTGGCTTCTGTCGATATCTGTTCGGTGTTCAGCGGAGCAGGGTGTTGCATCCAGTCTTCAGCTCGCCTATGAGGGCTGTGGCCTCGCCATTGAGATATGGCGCGCCGGGCGCGTGTGGCGGAATTGGTAGACGCAGCAGGTTTAGGTCCTGCCGCCGCAAGGTGTGGGGGTTCGAGTCCCTCCACGCGCACCACTGGTGTAGCGTGACTGTAGCGTTGTAGCGTGACGCGCGGTTTTGCAATTTTGACAGTTGGTTTTGCAGCAATCGACGTTCGACTGAAAGCTATTCGAGCTGGAGATTTTCGCTGCCAACGATCCATTTTAAAGTCGGGTAAAACTTATCGAGTTTCCTTGGACCATCGATCTAGATGTTCCTGCAGAACGTTCAGCTCGTGCTTTGCAGCCATAGCCGGATTGTCAACGGCGGTGTAAAAACCGGCCACGGGGCGGAGCAAAAGTCGGCCACCTCGGGCGCAGGTATGAGGCCCGCGGGAGGGCGTAGCCCGAGCGGGGGCCTCATACCTGCGTAGCGATTTTCTGAAGGGTTTCAGCTGGCCTTTCGGGCACGGCTTTGGGCGAGACGATAGCTGTCGCCATTCATTTCGAGAATGTTGACATGGTGCGTGACGCGGTCGAGCAGAGCGCCGGTCAGGCGCTCGGATCCCATGATTTCGGTCCATTCATCAAAGGGCAAATTGCTGGTGATCAGGGTGGCGCCCCGCTCATAACGTTGCGAGATCAACTCGAACAGCAGTTCCGCGCCAGTCTTGGAGAGCGGCACGAAGCCGAGTTCGTCGATGATCAGCAACTTGTACCCTGCCATCTGCTTCTGGAAACGCAAGAGGCGCCGCTCGTCACGGGCTTCCATCATCTCGCTGAGACCATGGCTGCGGCTGTGGTGAAGCCAACGGACAGGCCCTTCTGGCAGGCTGAAAGGCCGAGGGCGAGCGCTATGTGCGTCTTCCCGGTTCCGCTGGGGCCGAGAGCGATGACGTTCTCGCGACGCTCGATCCATTCGCAGCGGGCCAGCTCCAGCACCTGCATCTTGTTGAGCTTCGGGATGGCGGCAAAGTCGAAACTGTCGAGGCTTTTGACGACCGGGAATTTGGCTGCCTTGATACGCCGCTCGACCTTGCGACGATCCCGTTCGACCATTTCCCGCTCGGCAAGCCGGCTGAGGTACCCGATGTGGTCGACGCCCTCGGTGGCGCAAAGCCGGGCCAGTTTCTGATACTCCCGCTGGAAGGTCGGCAGCTTCAGGCTCTTGAGGTCGTGGGCAAGCAGGATCTCGGGTGCTTCGGTGCTCATGCCGCTTCTCCCTTCCCCGATGACAGGAGGCCCATATACGCCTTCGCCGATGTCGTCTCGACGGTTGCTCTCGGCAGGTAGGGATAAATCGACAGATCCAGTCGCGGCGGCCGGCGCTCTATCCGGCAAAGAATCAGATGTTTGACGGCGTCGAAGCCAATCGCCCCGAGTTGCAGAGCTTGCTTGATCGCCGCATGCAGGTCAGCCATATCGAAGCTTTCCAGCAGACGAAGAACCTGTACGTATTCTCGCCGGCCATGCTTTGCCATGCGGCCTTCCATCAGCCGGCACAGTGTCGCAAACTCCTCCGGCAGAGCCCAGCCCTGCAGAGGGGCCGCCTGATCCAGCGCATTGATCTTCTGTTCGATCAGCGGCAGGTAATGAACAGGGTCGAAGATGACATCTTCCCGATCCCAGCTCCTGGGATGGCGGGCGATGATCTCGCCGCGGCAACCAATCACCACCTTGTCGACATAGCCTCGAACCCAAACGTCCTGATGACCGTAGGCGACAGGCACGGAATAGTCACCGGATCGCCGTGCGCTCTTTGCGCACGCGACGATCCGGCACTTTGAATATGCGCATCGTTCCGAACGGAAATCGTTCCCGATCTCCTGGCCGATGCGCGGGTTTTGTAGCGAACGAGAGACTGGGCCGTCACCCTGGCGCTGGCTTGGTCGCAGGCGTCAAATGGCGACGCTGGCAAGGACTGCATGGCAGCCAGATCGCGCTGCAGCCGTTCACCGATCGTCTCGCTCTCACCGCGCAGCCTGTCACATTGGCGCTTCCGGCACTGTTCTTCCAGAAAGGCATTGAACGCATCCCAGGTCGCAAACTGCGGGATGGGGACCATGAAGTTACGCCGGGCATAACCGACAAGGCCCTCGACGTTACCCTTGTCATTGCCCTTTCCGGGCCGGCCATAGCGATCCCGGATCAGGTAGTGGGACAGGAACCCGCTGAACAGTGTTGCCCGCTTACGCGTGCCGTCAGGCAGGATCCTCGCCACAAGGCAGCGATCATTGTCATAGACGATCGATTGCGGCACGGCCCCGAAGAAGGCGAACGCATGGACGTGGCCATCAACCCAGGCCTCGGCCACCGCCGCCGGATAAGCCCGCACGTAGCAGCCGTCGCTATGCGGAAGGTCGAGCACAAAGAACCGGGCTTTCTGCTCGACACCGCCGATCACCACCGTCGCCTCACCGAAATCCGCCTGCGCATGGCCGGGCGGATGAGAAAGCGGCACGAACACTTCCTGACGGCGCTGTTCCCGCTCCCGGATATAGTCCTTGATAATCGTATAGCCGCCGGTGAACCCGCACTCATCACAAAGCCGGTCGAAAACACGCTTGGCCGTATGGCGCTGTTTGCGCGGCACGTGTCTGTCTTCATCCAACCAGTGGTCGATCGTCGAAACGAACGCGTCCAGCTTCGGCCGCCGGACTGGTGATTGTCGCTGATAGCCAGGTGGCGTCGAATACGACAGCATCTTCGCTACGCTGTCGCGGGATATGTTGAAGTGTTTGGCTGCCTGACGCCGGCTCATCCCTTCCGAGACGGCCAGACGAACCTTCAGATAAAGATCCACGGTGTAAATCCTCTGTCCCTCCTGCGCTCATTGCAGAAGGAAGATAGGTGGCCGGATTTTACTCCGCCCGCGGACGAATTATTCCGCCGCTTTCGTGGCCGACTTTTGCACCGCCGTTCTCATACAGGGACGGCGCTGGAATCATAAGCGTGTTTATCGCATCTACCGCGCGCTTGAGCTGAACCTCAGGATCAAGCCACGCCGGCGGCTGAAACGGGAAAAACCGGATACACTCAATGTCCCGACAACGCCGAACGCGGTCTGGTCCATGGACTTTATGGCGGATCGGCTGGCCGATGGCCGGCAGTTTCGGCTTTTGAATGTTCTGGATGACTTTAACCGTGAGGGGCTTGGCATTGAGGTCGATTTCTCTCTACCTGCGGAGCGTGTCATCCGTAGCCTGAACCAGATCATTGAGTGGCGCGGCAAACCGCTGGCAATACGTGTTGACAATGGCCCGGAATATGTCAGTGGAAGGCTTATGGACTGGGCTGAAAATCAGGGCATTGCGCTGAATTACATCCAGCCTGGAAAGCCGCAGCAGAACGCTTATGTCGAACGCTACAACCGGACAGTACGACACGAATGGCTTGACCAATACATCATCGAGAGTATCGAAGAGGCGCAGGCGTTCGCCACACAATGGTTATGGAGCTATAACAACGAGCGACCCAATATGGGCATCGGCGGAATGACACCCGCACAGAAACTGAAAATGGCTGCGTGAATTCTACCAAAAAGCCCCGTTAAAAAGGGGAGGATTACCACGGCATCGACCGAACCAGCCGAAGGTGCGCTCGACCACCCATCGGCGTGGCAGAACCTCAAAGCCTTTCGCTGTGTCGGAACGCTTGATGATTTCAAGGTTCCATTGGCCGCATCCGCGCAGCGCTTTTCGCAACTTCTGCCCGGCATAGCCGCCATCTGCGAAGACATGGCGCAACCAGGGGAAACGGTAGCGGATGGCTTTCAGGACATCGGGCGCACCGTCGCGGTCCTGGATATCGGCAGCATGGACAAGCACGAACAGCATCAGCCCGATCGTATCGGTGATGATGTGGCGCTTGCGGCCCTTGATCTTCTTGCCGGCGTCGTAGCCCGAAACCCCGCCGCTTTCGGTGGTCTTGACACTCTGGCTGTCGATGACACCGGCCGTGGGCGAGGCCTCACGCCCCTCCAGTTCGCGCGTAGCACAGACAAGCAGATGGTTGATGGTCTGCCAAAAGCCGATATCGCGCCAGCCATAGAAATAGCCTCGCACCGTGGAGACCGGAGGGAAGTCCTTCGGCAGTGCCCGCCATTGACTGCCACTGCCCGCAATATAAAGGATCGCGTTCACCACTTCCCTCATATTCGTTTTCCGTGGCCGCCCACCGGGCTTGGCCGGCGGTATCAGTGGAGCAATTACAGCCCACTCACGATCCGTCAAATCGGTTGGATAGCGAAGGCGATCGCGGTTATGCTGCAGGCGGGTGATATCAGTCCAGGGCATGCAATCCTCCACGTTCTTGGCAGAGGTGGTTGAATCACATCCTTCTGATATCACTCAACAACTTTTAAATCGGGTTCTGAATCGAGCATAACGTATACTCAGAAACACCTCCAAACGCCTGATTCACTTCGGGAGCCAAGGTTTGCTGGTTCTCCGCGTCAAGGATGCCCAGACTGCAGGCGCGGGCTGGAATGAACATCAGGACGCCGAGATAGTTTGGATCGCTTTGATCAAGGACGCTACAGCATGCCGAGATTCCGCTCTCGGCAAAAGCATCGCTGACGCCAACTGATATGTGCAAAACCAGAAATGCAAGCATAATGAGTTTTAAACCGGATAGAATGATATATCTCCTCAATAATACGGGCTATAAATCGGAGAATTTACCATGCCTAAACCACCCAATCCGCCGAAATAACTGTAGTACATTGAAGATACAATCCAAAGTGGGTCTGAGAAAGTATTGGGGAATATTGCGTAATATCCATCAGTGGAGCACGGAATCATTCCATCAATTCCCGGTGTCGATTGCGGATTTCCGCAGTTGCCATCAACAATCCCAGCCTGGCTCACCCCGGTGAAATAGATGTGCACACCATAATCCGTGAGCGTGTACGCCGAATATTGGTTGCACGTTTGCTCCCAATGCCCGACCGCGGTGGCGGAGTCGCTGGTTACGAGATTGGTACTGACGACGGAGAAATTTCCCGATTCATAGGACTCCCCGAAAAGCTCCAAACGGTCGAGTACCCACCGTTTACAACCGCCAGTGTTTTTTGATTGACGCTGACCTGAGGCACACAACTGTCATCGGCATAGGCACGCATCCCGACCCCACTGCTGAACGACATGACCATCATCAAGAACACAAATATTGGCAAGCGCATACGACTCTCCATAGTTGATGTTGTGATTGCGACTACCTATAGTTGTAATTTGAATATAAAACAACCTGAAAATTTTTTAGCGTTCAGTCAGTGCTTGTGACGCAAGGGCCGTGGTCGGGGAGCGAGCGGATCCGGTCGGCAAACCACGGCTGTTTCTCGCCGACAGGGTTGTGACGGCGACTTCGTTCGGGAGGAACTGCTGATGCGCGGCACCAGGCCCGTCATTCCTCCCAAAGAAAACCGGAAAAACCCGCCGATTTAAAACCCGTTTGCGACGGGATTGTCCCGCCATGTGGGAGATCCCGATTTACGTTGACGACCTCAGGAAAACATTTTTTCAAAGGGCCGTCTTTTGCATGTTTGTGAGAAAAAATAACAAAAATAACTTTTTAAGGTATGTTTTTGAATTTTAAAAAAGCAGTTAAGCGTTTTTTTATCCATAAATGGATTTACAAATCACTTTTTTTGTCGCTATATGGGTGTGTCAACAGGGAGGAGCGACGGTCTGGGTGAGGAAGTGCCGTTCAGGACCGTTCTGCTCTTCAGGAGCATACGAGGTTTTAGATGCTAACCCGCAATACACCGACGGCCTGCGCGGCCGATCTTGCCAACGCCATTCGCGCGCTGACCATGGATTCTGTGCAGAAAGCCAATTCCGGCCATCCGGGCATGCCTCTTGGCATGGCTGAAATCGGCGTTGCGCTCTGGTCGCGACACCTGCGCCACAACCCGAAAAATCCGCAATGGTTCGATCGTGATCGTTTTGTGTTGTCCAACGGTCATGGCTCGATGCTGATCTACAGTCTTCTGCATCTGAGCGGATATGACCTTTCCATGGATGACATCCGCGACTTCCGGCAATTGCACTCGAAGACACCGGGTCATCCCGAATATGGTTATACGCCGGGGGTGGAGACCACCACTGGCCCGCTGGGACAGGGGATTGCCAATGCCGTCGGCATGGCGCTGGCGGAGAAGATGCTGGCGGCAGATTTCAACAAGCCCGGCAATGACCTGGTTGACCACCACACCTATACATTTGTTGGTGACGGTTGCCTGATGGAAGGCGTTTCGCACGAAGCATGCTCACTGGCTGGTACGCTCGGTCTTGGCAAGCTGATCGCTCTTTACGATGACAACGGCATTTCGATTGACGGCCATGTCGAGGGATGGTTCGCCGACGATACGCCGAAGCGCTTCGAGGCCTATGGCTGGCAGGTCATTCCGGATGTGGATGGACATGATATTGACGCGGTTGATGCGGCAATTGCCAAGGCAAAGGAAAACACGAGCCAACCGACACTGATTTGCTGCAAAACGACAATCGGCAAGGGCTCACCGTCAAAGGCTGGCAGCGAGGACAGCCACGGCAATCCGCTCGGGGATGAAGAAATCGAGCGCACAAGAGCCGCAATCGGCTGGCCCTACGGTCCGTTCGAGATTCCAGAAACCGTATACAAGGCCTGGAGCGCGGTTGATTCCGGCAAGGCGCTTGAGGACGACTGGAATAAACGTTTTGCTGTCTATGAAGCTGCTTTCCCGCAAGAGGCCGCTGAATTCCGCCGCCGTATGCAAGGCGAGCTTCCGGCTGATTTTGACGAGCGGATGACGACGTTCATTGCTGCTGCTTCAAAAGGCAGCGAAAGCATGCCGACCCGCCGGGCGAGCCTTAAGGCGGTCGAGATGCTGGCTGATGCACTGCCGGAACTCGTGGGAGGCTCGGCCGACCTCGCCAGTTCCTGCCTTACGAAGTGGGACGATGCGAAGCCGGTGACCGCGAAAAGCGGTGGCGATTTTGTTTACTTCGGCGTTCGCGAGTTCGGTATGGGCGCGATCATGAATGGGATGTTCCTGCATGGCGGTGTCCGGCCATTCGGCGGAACTTATGTGATGTTCTCCGAATATGCGCGCAATGCGATCCGCATGGCTGCCCTGATGAAGATCGGTGTGGTCTACGCCTTGACCCACGATTCCATCGCACTTGGCGAAGACGGACCCACCCATCAGCCAATCGAGCAGCTTTCTTCATTGCGGCTGATGCCAAACCTTGATCTGTGGCGCCCCTGTGACGCAGCAGAAACGGCAATTGCCTGGGAATTTGCGATCCGCAATCGCAATCATCCGACCATTCTGGCCCTCAGCCGTCAGAGCCTCCCCCTCAGTCACACACCGATGACCAGCTCGCGCTGATCCGGCGCGGCGGCTATGTGCTGAAGGAGGCGGCTGGCAAACCGGAAGCCATCATCATTGCAACGGGCGGTGAGGTTGCCATCGCGATGGATGCGCAGAGCGCGCTTGAGCAGAAAGGCGTTCATGTTCGTGTTGTGTCGCTGCCGTCGACCTTTGTGTTTGATCAGCAGGATGAAGAATACCGCAACGCTGTTTTGCCGCCGAAACTCCCATGCGTTTCTGTGGAAGCGGGGGTGACGGATTACTGGCGCAAATACGTCGGTCGTGACGGGGCTTGCGTCGGCATCGATACTTTCGGCGAATCCGCCCCCTCCGAGGATCTTTTTGAGTACTTCAAAATGACACCTGCCAGTGTTTGTGCGGCTGTGATGACTGCAACCAAAAACGCGAAGTCATGATCTGAATACGCCGCCTTTTACCGATCCGTTCCGGGCCCTGTGCCCGCTTGTCGAAGGGTGGGCTTCCGTCGGAGCTGGTACAGCCTCCCGTGCCGGCGGGAATTCTCTCCAGGCAGGGTCCGGAATGGCGCGCGTAAAAGGTGGGATGGTAGGCCCAGTCGGGAGCGAGAAGGGTTACCGGGAGGAAAGGAAAGACAGATGGAAATGTCTGCAGACCCAAATACGGAGTTAGTTCTGGAGATGCGGAATATCTCCAAGACTTTTGGTTCGATCAAGGCACTTAACAACGTTTCGCTCACCGTGAAACGCGGCGAGATTCATGCGTTGATGGGAGAAAACGGCGCCGGCAAGTCGACTTTGATGAAAATTCTCTCTGGTGCGCTGGTGCCGGATCCCGGCGGGGAGGTGCTTATCCATGGCAAGCCGCTCGCAAAAGGTAACCCGCGTATTTCGAAAGAGGCCGGGATTGCCGTTATCTATCAGGAACTGTCCCTGGCGCCGAATCTGACTGTGAACCAGAATATCTATCTGGGAACAGAGAATGCGAAATTCGGGTTTATCTCGCAGCATGATACTGAGCAGAAAACAGCTGCAATTCTGAAGAGACTGGGGCTTGGTTTTTCTCCGCGCACCATGGTGTCGGATCTTTCCATCGGTGAACGGCAGATGGTGGAAATCGCCAGGGCATTATCTTTTACTCCTGGCATCATCATTATGGATGAACCAACGACGTCGCTCACCGAACGGGAAAGCGAGCGGCTGTTTGATGTCATTGCCGAGCTCAAAAGCCAGGGCATTGCCATCATCTATATCAGCCACCGCATGGAGGAAGTCTACCGGCTTGCCGACCGGGTTTCCGTCCTGAGGGATGCCCAGCAAATCGGAACGATCCAGAGAGACGAGCTTTCACCGGACCGACTTATTTCGATGATGGTTGGCCGCGATCTTTCTACCTTTTACAAGAAGACACGCCATCCGGACTCGCCGACCGGTAAACCCGTTCTGGCGGTCAGCAATATCGGTGACGGGACGCATGTCTTCGGTTGCTCGTTTGATGTGCATGCCGGCGAGGTTGTCGGCCTTTCCGGTCTCGTCGGTGCTGGTCGTACCGAACTCGCCCGCCTCATCTTCGGTGCAGATCACCAAAGTCAGGGCGAGATCCGGATCAATGGCGAGAAAGCCAGCATTGCAAGTCCGCAAGACGCAATTACGGCCGGCATTGCATATCTGACAGAGGACCGGAAACGTCTTGGCCTCTTTCTCGATATGTCGATCGGGCAGAATTTGAACCTGTCGGTGATGAAGCAGGATGCCTACCCCGGAGGCTTCAGAAACTTCAAGAAGGCTGCTGTGCGTTCTCGCCGTGCGTTCAAAGCATTCAACATTCGTGCCAGCGGTCCGGGTGTGCGGGTGGGGGATTTGTCTGGCGGCAACCAGCAGAAGGTACTGCTTGCCCGGCTGATTGAAGCCAATCCCAAGGTCGTGATCCTGGATGAGCCGACACGTGGCGTCGACGTCGGTGCCAAAACTGAAATCTACCGGTTGATTGACGAACTCGCACAGAGTGGCGTCGCGATCTTGATGATTTCCAGCGAACTGGCTGAAATCGTGGGCGTTTCAGATCGTGTCCTGGTGATGTGCAATGGCAAGATCGCCGGCGAAGTGCTGCCGGGCCCCGATGGAGAGATCATCCAGGAAGAAATCATGTCTTTCTCAACAGGCAAGACCGAAACGGCCATGGCCTGAGTGCTCGTTCTGGGAGGAACAAACTTATGAGCAATATCACCAATAACGCTCAAGCGCCCCAATCCAAAATTGATTTGCAAGCGAGAATCCAGTCGACAATGCGGACCCTCGGCATGCTGCCGGTTCTTGTGTTGTTGTGCATCGGCTTCCAGCTTCTCAGCGGACGCTTCATCTCAACCAGCAATCTTTCGATCGTGATGCAGCAGGCCTCGATCAATACGGTTCTGGCCGCCGGGATGACGTTCGTGATCCTGACTGGCGGCATCGACCTTTCCGTCGGTTCCGCACTGGCCATGGCTGCGATGCTGTCATTGATCGTGTCTATGGTTCCGGATTTCGGCATGCTGGGCATTGTAGCCGGTTTGGGCTGCGGTCTTGCATGCGGTCTTTTCAACGGGGGACTGATATCGACACTCAAGCTGCCGCCATTCATTGTGACACTCGGCACTCTGACCGCATTTCGCGGAATGGCACGGCTCATCGGTAACGACAAGACCGTTTTCAATGCCGATCTGCCGTTCGCTGCTATTGGTAACCAGAGCCTGTTCGGCATCCCCTGGCTCGTCCTGATTGCCCTCGCCGTCATTGTCGTTTCCTGGATAATTCTCTCAAGAACCGTCCTGGGAACATGGATCTATGCCGTTGGCGGCAATGAGGAAGCCGCAAGGCTGACGGGGATCAAGACGTGGAAAGTGCTGCTGTTCGTATACGGCGCTTCGGGACTTCTGGCCGGGCTCGGCGGAGTGATGTCCGGTGCACGCCTTTATGCAGCCAACGGACTTCAGCTCGGACAGGCCTATGAGCTTGATGCGATCGCGGCCGTTATTCTCGGGGGTACCAGCTTTGTTGGCGGGATCGGCTCTATCTGGGGCACGCTTGTGGGCGCCCTGATTATCGCGGTTTTGTCGAACGGGCTCATCCTCGTCGGTGTTTCGGACATCTGGCAGTACATCATAAAGGGCTTGGTGATTATCGGTGCCGTCGCGCTCGATCGCTATCGGGCGAGTTGAGAATTCAGCCTGTTTGGCGGGCTGAAATGAGAGCACATCCGTGCTCGTTAATGAGGAGAAAGAAATGAAACTGAAATCAGGTTTGGTAGTGGGAGCGATCATTTCAGGTCTGGCGGCGGGAACCGCTATGGCTGGGGATGCCAAAACTGTCGACAAGGTGGGTATTTCCGTCGGTACACTCGGAAACCCCTTCTATGTCGCAACGGCGGAGGGCATAACCAGCGCCGCAAACGAGCTCAACCCGGACGTCGATATTACGGCTGTTTCGGCCGACTACGACCTCAATAAACAACTGTCGCAGATTGACAGCTTCATCGGCGCCGGCATGCAGATCATGATGATCGTGCCAGTCGATCCGCAGGCCAGTGTACCGTCGGTCCAGAAGGCCAAGGATGCGGGTTTGGTGGTCGGTGCGTTTGACGCGATTGCTCCCAACGCCGACATCAATGTTTCAACGAACAATGTCCGGGCTGGTGAAATCGCTTGCCAGTATATGGCGGACCGGCTGAATGGCAAAGGCGATGTGGTCATTGTCAACGCCATTCAGGTTTCTGCGGTGGTCGACCGTGTCAACGGCTGCAAGAGTGTTCTCGATAAGTATGAGGACATCAATATAGTTGCCGATCAGGCGTCCGAAGGATCGCGCGATACAGGCATGAAAGTGATGCAGAGCCTGCTGACCCGTTTCCCCCATATCGACGGGGTTTTCGCGTTGAATGATCCGGCAGCTATCGGGGCAGATCTCGCCGCGAAACAATTGAACCGGTCGGAGTTCTTCATCGTTTCGGTTGACGGCGCGCCGGATGTGCAGAATATGCTGAAAACCGGAAACACGCTGATTGCGGCAACCGCGGCTCAGGACCCGTATGCGATGGCAGCAATGGCCTTTGAGCTTGCCAATGACGTTTATCAGGGCAAGTCTCTGACTGAGACAAATGTTCTGATGGATCCGATGCTGGTGACCGCTGACAATGTCGACGATTATGTCGGCTGGGAAGACGAGCGGTAAACCATTCCCAACCACGAAATTAGCCATCGCGCCAACGAACGGCGCGATGGTCGTCGACTTCATGTCGCATATCATGTTGCAACTATTTCGGAGAAATCAGCTCGGCCTCACTATATGGTGCAAACAAATAAGCGTTTGTTGTTGTGGAATTTGATCAAAACTTTATTGAAAATGTTCAATACCGACAAAATCTGCTAAGCAGATTTTAGAAGAATCTCAACCTAAAGAAGGCAGAATAGTACCTCTATGGGGAATTCCGCGACTGGTCCGCAAGCAATTGAACTGAGCAACAGCGCGGCGATTTTTTCGTTGATCGCAACCGGCGCTGCAACCTCCCGATCCGCGCTGCTTGAAGCGTCAGGAATAGCCCGCGCAACTCTATCGTCACGGCTTGCGCCCCTTTTGCTGGCGGGAATTGTCGCAGAAACCGAAAAGACAACGCCGAGTGGCGGGCGTCCGTCGCGGGTGTTGGAAGTCGACAGCAGGGCCGGGTATGTTCTGGTCGCGAACTTCGGTGAAACTTTCGTACGCATCGCCACGATGGATCTGCAGGCGAATCTCATCAGTCAGGATACGATTGCCTTCACCACTCAAAATAGCCCGGTCGCCACGATGGAAATGCTGTGCGATGCATTCTCGGCGCTCATCGAGAAAGGTGGTCTTGCCGGGCGTTTTCTGGCGGGCATCGGGCTTTCATTGCCCGCTCCAATCGACATCCGGACCCACAGTGTTGTTCGGCCTTCGGTTTTACCGGATTGGGCAGGATTTGATATATCCAGTTGGCTCTCGGCCCGCTATGAGGCACCGGTTCACGTCGAAAAAGACGTAAACCTGATGGCAATCTATGAGCACAAGCGTAATTTTTCTGATGTTGATGACATGTTCTTCGTCAAGGCAGGGACCGGTATCGGCAGCGGCATCATAACCGGCGGGCGACTTTTCCGGGGTGCCCAGGGCGGTGCTGGAGATATCGGCCATATTCAGTTCTCATCCGATCATGCCCCGCTTTGCCGATGCGGAAAGCTGGGCTGTGTTGAAGCACGTGCTGCAGGTTGGGCGCTCGCCAGAGACCTTAGAGCCGCCGGTTACCAGGCCGAAAACGCGCGCGATGTTGTTCATCTCGTCGATCAGAACAAACCCGAGGCAATCATGTCGGTGCGCAAAGCTGGTCAGGTGATCGGCGAGGCGACGGCCGACGTTGTAAGCTTGCTTAACCCCAGCCTTATCGTCATAGGAGGCACGCTGGCGCAGACAGGCGATTTTCTGCTCGCTGGCGTAAGGGAACTGGTCTATCAGCGCTGTCTGCCGCTGGCCACGCACAATCTCCAGATTATCTTTGGAGAGACAGAAGTCGACACCGCCCTAGGCGGTGCCGCACTGATGGTACTTGATGAAGCATTTGGCAAGGATTCCGCTCGCGATTTCCTCCAGCGCTTTGCTGAGAGCCGGGCGGATAGTTAGCAATAGCACTGATCCAGCCGCCGCCTCATTCATTCGCCGCTTCCTGCTCCATGTCCGCCCAACTGGGTTCCGTCCGCCGCCGTAAACCCAGTTTGACACCGGCGCGCGAACAGCCTGATCCTCGATCGCATCGTCGGTAAAATCACTGAAAAGCGGCCAGCGCAGTCCCGCCGCGACCGCTCGCTTCAGATTATCCTGAACGGTGCTGCACGCCACGCCGAGCATCAGTTCAATCTCACCGGTGCTCGTCCCGTCTCCGGGACAACCCGATTGCAGCAGGTAGAAGATTGCATCCATCACGGTGCGAACTGACGTCTTGTGCCGTCGGCCCCGCCGCGGCTGATACGGCATGAAGGGCTCGATCATGCTCCATTCCCGGCCTGTCAGGTCACTTGCGTAGCGTGAGGCGGCTTCTGTCATGGTGACGACGGGTGAAGGGCGGCGGCCATTCGGTCTCTCCGTATTTGTCGCAAAATACACAGAATCCGATTACCGCCCTTCACTCAACCCCAAGCCAGCACCGCCATTCTTGGACAGACAGTCAGGAACTTGTTGCTTGGTGGCTAGCGGTGTCAACGGACTTGCGCGTGCTCATGGCACAGGCGTGATTCCGAGTTGCGCGGCGTATGAGCGGAGTTCCTGCGAATTCGGGTTTGCAGCAAGTGCTTCGCGCACGACCGGGGGCAGGGCGTCTGGACCGTTCAATGCCGCCGTGAGACGAATGATCATGCTCCATGCGTCCAGTCGCTGCGGATCAAGCGAGACGGCCTGCCGGAAGGCGGTGAGGGCCCCGGCATAGTCGCGATCAGTTAGCGCGGTACCCGCGAAAACGATTTGCGTCTCGGGGAAATCGGCCTTGTATGCCTGTGATGCCCGCCATTCGGCCATCAGCGCATCAAGGTCATGTTTCGACTGTTCTGTCAGATCATCGGTGGGAAGTCCGAAAAACTGTCGCAGGGCGGCGAAGCGGACTGTTCTTGGTTGGGCAGTGAGGAGCGGCTCCAGTGAGCGTGTGGCATCGGCGGACGGGGCGGCCTGCTGGATGCCGGCGGCATGGGCGCGTAAAAGCGGGCTGTCATGGGTTAGCAGTGCAGCGGTGTCACGGGCAGCCTGTGCATCTTGACTCGGCCGCAGCAGGGCAAGTGCTGTTGCGCGGACGATGTCGGCGGTCTCTTCGTCATTGGCGATTTCGACGAGGCGCTCTTTCGATTGCGCGGGGTCGGACAGGGTCATGGCGAAAGTCGCGCCGTAATGCACGCCGCGGCTGTTCGGGTCCGGGTACCACTCGGCAATCGCCGTTGCGGCCCAGGATGCGGTTCTCGTCCGTATGACAGGCCGAGCAGGCATCGGGAGCGCCTGTGATCCCGGAAAGGTCGGGGCGAGGGATGCGAAAACTGTGATCGGCGCGCCAGTCATTGCCCATATAAACCTGTTCGAGCATATGACAATTCTTGCATTCGGCCCCGGCAGTATCGGGTTCGTGGTGGTGGTGGTCCGGCGTGTCGTATTCCTTCAGAACAAGCGTCGGAAACTCGACATTGCCTGCGGGCGAATGACACTGGGCGCAGAGCGCGTTGCCCTCGGCAATCAGCCTCGTCGTGTGTGGATCGTGGCAATCGAGACAGCCGACGCCCTGTTCGTACATCTTCGACTGCAGGAACGAGCCATAAACATAGACTTCACCACGGATCTGTCCGTCGGGATAATACAGCCCCGGGGTAAGCGGTGTCAGTCGATAGGCGTCGTGATACGGCGTTCCAGGCAGCGGGTTGCCATCGCCATAGGCCTCGCGGCGGGAGTGGCAGCCGGCACATTGCTGGATCCAGCGCTCGGTCCCCGCTTCGGTTTCCATGGTCAGGCCGTAACCGGGATCGGTTGCGGCCTCTTCCTTCGAATGGGTCTCCATCCAGCTGGCATGGGCGGAGCCGGGGCCGTGGCAGGCCTCGCAGCCCACGCCAATTTCTGCTTCTGTGGAGTGGTAGGCGCCGGCTACAGCATCGAAACGCTTTTCGAAACCCGTGGCATGGCACTCGGCGCAGCGCGCGTTCCAGTTTTTGTAGGGGCCGGTCCAGTGCATGCCGTCATCCGGCGGCAGTGGCGGGTCGGGGTAAAGGTGAAACCATTCCTTCTTTTCCGTGTCCCAGACCACGTCGAAGCTTTGCAGCCGTCCAGGCTCGGTCTCGAACAGATATTGCTGGAGCGGCTCGATGCCGACCACGGAATGCACGTCTCGCAGAGTTGTGGAACCATCCGACTCGGTGACGAGCGCATGATAGCCTTCGCTATCGTGGGAGAAATCGACGGACATGCCTACGCCTTCGAATGAAGAGCCGTCGAAATCGGCGCGAACATTTTCAGGGTCTGCCGCCGTCCAGGCGCGCTCGTGATCGGAGCCGCGCCAGGATCGATATTCGTAATCGTGACAGTCGGAGCAAGCTTGAGAGCCTATATAGCTGGGTGTTTCCTGCCCGAAAGACGGGGCAGGGCAAAACAGCACAAGGCAAAGGGCAAGAAATTTCTTCACGGACAGATCTCTGGGATCATCAGGCCCACCAGAAAAAAAGTCGCCGCGGCATTCGCGCCGCGGCGCAGGTGGGTTACCTCGTTGCAGGCGGAAAAATCTCCGCCCAGTCATTCTTCATGCTGATGACGGTCCAGTCGTCGGCATTGGCCTCATCCAGCAATGATTGCGAAAAAGTGCCGAAATGGGTATCCGGCAGGCCGCCGCCCGGCCCATAGGCATATTCACGGGTCGCATCGTCGTGGTGCACCAGCATCATTAGCGTGGCGGCGGTGCCTGCCGCAGTCCATTCCAGCATTTCGCGATCACCGTCGGAATTGCCGAAGGCGGCAACCGGCTGCTTGCCGATTGCGGAAATGATGCCGACGGGCTTGCCGCCCTTGTCGTCATCAAAGGCCAACTCCGGCAGCCGTGTCAGCTGCGGTTTGCCGTCAACGATCTCGAACTTGGTTTTGATTGCGGAGCCGACAACCTGCTCGGACGGGATGCCGTACACCTCTTCGGTGATGACGCGCATGAACTCGATGCCGCCGCCGGAAACGATGTAGGTTTTGAAATCATTGGCGCGCATATAATCGAGCAGCTCCAGCATCGGCTGGTAGGCCAGCTCGGTATAGGGCCTGTCGAAACGGGGGTGCTTGGCGGTCTTGAACCAATCGGCGACGATTGTCTCGAACGCCTCTGTGCTCATGCCGGCATGTGTCGCCATGATAAGCTGGGCAATGCCCTTTTCTCCCGACTGGGCAAGCGTCTTCATGTTGCCGTCGAGCGCGGATTTGAACGGCTCGGTGGTTTTCCATTCGGGATGATCGGGCGCGAGAGCCTTGAGGCGGTCCAGCGCGAAAGCAAGCTGTGTATACATCGGGTGTTCGGTCCACAGCGTACCATCATTGTCGAAAACGACAATGCGTGCGGATAGCGGAACGAATTTGGGGTCGTTATCGTCCGTGGCGGTCGCCACGAAATCGAGTATGGCTTGCTTAGTGTCGCCGGCGTTCCATGAAGGCAATGGATCGGCCATCTGGGCGTGTGCAAGCGTGAACATGACAAGGCCCATTGCCGGGGCTATCACCGCCGCTTTGAACGTTCTGTGCATCATGCTCATTGTCTCTCCCCTTTTGTCTCACGCATCATTGGCGTGCACCGCACTTGCGTCAACAAACCCGCTCGGCCTGGCCTGGAGGATGCGGCATTGAGCCGCTCCTTCCGTTTTTATCAGGTGCAGTTCCGCCTATGTTGGCTTTGCGGAGCTGCATTTTGTCTTTGACTTGAAGCAATTCCGGACGGAAGGCTGAGCCCTCTTTTCCCGGAATTGCTTCTAATCGGGTTCCTCAGTCCTTCGTCATTCCGGAATTCTTGACCTGGTCTATCACTGCATCGAGATTGTAGGCTGCCGGATGCTGAAGCGGCGGGAACGTCTTGTAGCTTTCCAGCTCCTTAAGCCACAGCGCCTGGCCGATCGGCAGCATGTTCCAGTCATAGGCATAGGCCGTGGCGGGAGCGCCGAGTGCGCCGCCGACTCCGTTGAACGTCTTGCTGAACGTGCCGATCGACTGTTCGAAGGGGTCGCGCTTGATGTTGACCACCTGGGTCCAGCTGTAGGTTTCCACACCATTGAACGTTTTGGTCGGATCCTGATCGACCATGGCGAAATACATCTTCCAGTTCTTGTAGCGAACCGCCGAAGCCGTCTTGCCCGAATAGTAGAAGAAAGTATCGCGTTTCGGTTCGCCGGTACCTGTCAGCGAGCCGACCTGATTGACACCGTCAATCGTGGTCTTGACGATACCGGGATACTTTCCGGCCTCAATCTCGTTTTTCAGGTCGTCGCCCTTGGGGCCACCGGCGATTTCAACGAGCGTCGGCACCCAGTCCAGCGCAGCGAAGATGTCGTTGTTGACCGTGCCCGGCTCGATGTGACCTGGCCAGCGCACGACCAGCGGAACGCGCATGCCGCCTTCCCATGTGGTCAGCTTGCCGCCGGCAAACGGGGTGACGCCGCCATCGGGGAAGGTGATGGTTTCTGCGCCATTGTCTGTGGTGAACACGACGATCGTGTTGTCCAGTTCGCCCATGTCTTCAAGCTTCTGCAGAACGACGCCGATATTGTCGTCGACCTGCTTCATTGCGGCTTCGTTCACGCCCCAGTCCTTGCCACCCCTGGTGCCGAGCATGGCTGCATATTTATCGGAAAGAACGGTTGTGACGTGCATGCGGGCAGGATTGTACCAGGCGAAGAACGGCTTGCCGGTCTTCTCCGGGTCATTGCGGTCGAGGAAGTCGACGACCTTGGCGGAGATCTCTTCATCGATGGTCTTGGAGCGCTCAAGCGTGAGCGGGCCTTCATCCTTGCAGCTCTGGTTGGCCTCTGTGCCGTCCGAAGATGCGCAGGCGATCACCGGACGCGGGGGCGTCATGCACAGCCCTTCGGAAGGATCGATCGCGCCAGGCGGATCGGAGAGCCCGGGAACAGGTGTATTTGTGCACGGCGGTGCGACGGCCTGTTCGGTCGGGCTGGAGTTGATGTCGGGGAAGCTGACACCTTGCATTGCATCAAGATGGTA
The DNA here is from genome assembly GCF_055808365.1 of Martelella sp. K41-7. NCBI lineage: Bacteria > Pseudomonadati > Pseudomonadota > Alphaproteobacteria > Hyphomicrobiales > Aurantimonadaceae > Martelella > Martelella sp. K41-7. The sequence goes on along the minus strand of NZ_CM147867.1, from coordinate 2,018,723 downwards.
GAGATAACCCCAGAATTCTTCGAAACCATGGGCAGTTGGCAAGGATTCGGCGGTGTCGCCCAAGTGGTTTTTGCCGAATTCACCGGTGGTGTATCCCAGGTCGCGCAGGAAAACTGCAAGCGAAGGCGTCCCCTTGCGCAGGTAGGATTCGGAGCCGGGGATTTCCGGCAACAGCATGCCGGCGCGCACTGGATTCATGCCGGTGAAGAAGGCAGTACGGCCCGCGGTGCAGCTCTGCTCGGCGTAATAGTCGGTGAACATCGCGCCTTCATGGCCAATCCGGTCGATATTCGGCGTTTCGCCAACCATCAGGCCGCGGTGATAGATACCCGGCTGCATATAGCCGACGTCATCGGCCATGATGAACAGTATGTTGGGCTGTGCGCCGTTTGAGGCACTGCTAGTGCTCTCCTGCGCCATACTACTGACACTCGTCAGTGCCGTTGCGCAAAAAGCAGCAGCCAGAACGGCCCCTGCTTTGACCGCGCCGTTTAACCTGGGCATTTCAAACATGAAAATCCTCCGTTTCGGCGGGGTCGGCACACCGGATCGCCACCGAAAATTGCGTCCTCAAATAATGGTTCTTAGTCTAGACCGGGGGCATGATCCGATTGCGGTGCGATCCCTGAAGCGGAAACGCGTCCATTTCCGCCGTCTCTGTTTCCTGCGAACAATACGCCCGTCAAAGTTGACATTCTCGGAGGCTACTTCCATACATCTCCAAGCTGAGCGCAGGCCGCTACACGCCCGGCTTTCGAATGGCCGTCCTCGTCAGTTATGTCCGTTTTGCGTGTCCGTCAGTGCTTCGCTTGTATAACGCGAAATGTAATTTGAAACTTTTCATTTCGCGTCACTTTTGGGGGTCGTGGTGTTTAAAAAGAAAAGCTCGGTTGCGCTCGCCCGGTTCCGCGGAATTGGGTCGCTCCCGGACTTGGTTGAAGAATATAACGGTGAGCGCGGGCTGGCGAGGATGTTTCACTCTGTTGGTCTGCCGCTGGTAGTGCTTCAGAAACCGGATACGCCGATCCCTGTGTCGCTGATGAGCGAGCTTTTTGATGTCGGCGCGAGGTTGCTGGGAGATCGCACGGTTGGCCTGATTGCCGGTGAGCGTACGACACATGCCGGGTGGGGGCGCTGGACCGACTACGGCTCCCAGGCCCGCAACCTGGAGGACGGATTGCGGCGCCTTCATGCCACCACATGGGCTCACATGTCTGATTTCCAGATGGGGCTGGAGCCGGTCGGTCGTGGATGGGTGTGGAGGGTGATACCACCGGTCAGGCTGGACAGAGTGACGCAGTACACCGACCACCTCATCATTCCAATGCTGACCTTCGCCCGGATCTACCTGGGGCGCGATTGGCGGCCGGGCTGGATCGAGGTCAACTACCCGCGTGACAGCGCGGTTCATATCATCGAGTCCTATTTGGGGGTAGCGCTGCGTTGCGGGGGGCGTGGTATTGCCTTGCCACTCTCATCAGAAGATCTCGTCCGGCAACGGCCTGGTTCATACCCGGGAGTCGCTGAAGCCCTGCCTCTGCGGGAAGTGACTTCGGATGTCGTTCTGGTGGGGGCACCCGAACCGGCGCGGTCCTTTTCTGCCGTTGTTTCGCTCCGTCTTCTCGAAGGCAAGAGCGATATAGACGGGGCGGCCCGGATGGCAGGGCTCAGCGTTCAGGGGTTGCAGCGGCGCCTGCGATCGACGGGATATACCTATAAGGATATTCTTGAGGTTGCCCGCCGCACACGTGCTGTCATGCTGCTCACGCAGACGAGTGTCTCAATTGCAGAAATCGCCTTTTCCCTGGGGTATGATGAACAGGCAAATTTCACGCGGGCATTCAATCGCTGGCTGGGCTGTTCTCCTTCGACCTTCAGGGTGCAGTACGGGATCGATTCCTTTGTTCTTCCCGAGGCGGGAGCGAATTGAGCGGCGACCGCCGATATCCGGTACAAAGGGCGTTCGGGTCGCTCGCACGGGGCGGGCCGTCTGCGATCATGCATGGCCGTGATATTGCTCATCAGGAGCGAATGACAGAAAAGCCTGCGCCTTAGATTTTTTCATAAAGAATCAGAATTTCAAAAGGTTGAACAACGTCAGGACCGCTTGCATGTGCCGATCGGGGTGACGCCGACCACAAAAAAGACGATTCGCGCTTGTCAATAGAACAGAAAGGGAACATAATAAAAACATAAAGTGAAAAGGAGACACATATGACCGATATTCTGCGTGATGTGGCGGCGTTTTTCTCGATCAGTCTGTTCCTGACAAGCATGGCTTTGATCATCAGTTCGCTTTAGCCGGAAGGCTCGCCTGCCGGAGCGGATTTACCGTTGATGATCACGCGATGACGTGACTTTCTGTGCATAGAAATTCCCGGCGTTGCTTTGAGCCTGTCGGCCTGCGAAAATCAAGAACGCAGGCAGAGCACGATGGAGCAGAATATGGTGACCGACTCGCAAGAGCATTCGACATCGGGCGGGGCGGCCGTACGCTTCGTTCATTTGCGCACCCATTCGGCCTATTCGTTGCTTGAAGGTGCGCTGCCGCTGAAAAAAATCCTGAAACTCGCGGTGGACGATCGCCAGCCGGCCGTTGCCGTGACGGATACCAACAATCTTTTCTGCGCGCTGGAGTTTTCCCAAAAGGCGATCGGAGAGGGGCTGCAGCCGATCATCGGATGCCAGTTGTCTATCGATATGGAAGACGGCGGTGATGCGGACCGGCGCGGCGGCTCCCATATGCCTGTCAAGCTACCATCCATCGTCGCGCTGGTGGCCAATGAGATCGGGTATGCCAATCTCATGTATCTGGTTAGTGAGGCCTATCTTGGCGGCGAGGCGCATGAAAGTGTCTGTATCCGAAAGTCGTGGCTGGAAGGGCGTTCCGACGGACTTGTCGTGTTGACCGGCGGATCGGGTGGACCGGTCGATCAGGCGCTGGCCGCTGGCTTCGAGGCCAAGGCCGGAGAGCGCTTGGCCGCGCTCAAGACGCTTTTCGGCGACCGTCTCTATGTCGAACTTCAGCGTCAGGGGGCATATGATGTTCAGCGTGAGCGGCATGTCGTCAACCTTGCATACGAACTCGAACTGCCGCTGGTTGCTACAAACGAGCCGTTTTTTCCCGCAAGCGATGATTTCGAGGCGCACGACGCTCTTATGGCCGTCGCACACAATGCGATCGTTTCCGATGATCGGCGGTTCAGGTTGACGCCGGACCACTATATGAAGTCCCAGCAGGAAATGGTTGCGCTGTTTGAAGATATCCCTGAAGCGCTCGACAATACGGTTGAAATCGCCCGGCGCTGCAGTTTTGTGCTTCAGACCCGCATGCCGATCCTGCCGCGTTTCACAGGCGCCTCGGATGATCCGGAAGAGGCGGAGAAGGCCGAGGCGCTTGAATTGCGCCGTCAGGCCGTCGACGGACTCGATGCCCGTCTCTCCCATGTCGGCCTCAGCGAAGGACAAAGCCGCCAGGATTATATCGACCGTCTGGATTACGAGCTCGGCATCATCGAGAGCATGAAGTTTCCCGGGTACTTCCTGATCGTTGCGGACTTTATTAAATGGGCGAAGGAGCATGGCATCCCCGTTGGGCCAGGCCGCGGATCGGGTGCTGGCTCGCTTGTTGCCTATGCCCTGACCATCACAGATGTGGACCCGCTTCGCTTTTCCCTTCTGTTCGAACGCTTTCTCAACCCCGAACGTGTTTCGATGCCGGACTTCGACATCGACTTCTGTCAGGACCGGCGCGAAGAGGTTATCCGCTACGTTCAGAAAAAATACGGGCGTGCCCAGGTGGCGCAGATCATAACGTTCGGATCGCTGCAGGCGCGCGCTGCATTGCGCGATGTCGGGCGGGTTCTGGAAATGCCCTACGGTCAGGTTGATCGGATCTCCAAGCTTGTACCCAACAATCCGGCAAATCCTGTAACGCTGGCCAGAGCGATTGAGGACGAACCCAAGTTCCAGGAAGCGGCCGACGAGGAGCCCATCGTCGGAAGGTTGCTGGCGATTGCTCAGAAGATCGAGGGTCTTTACAGGCATGCATCCACTCATGCTGCAGGTATCGTGATCGGTGATCGCCCACTTTCGCAATTGGTGCCGATGTATCGCGACCCGCGTTCGGACATGCCCGTCACGCAGTTTAACATGAAGTGGGTGGAGCAGGCAGGGCTCGTCAAGTTCGACTTTCTCGGACTGAAAACACTGACAGTGTTGAAGACGGCAGTCGACTTTATTGCCAGTGCAGGGTGTCGATGTGGATCTGTCGCTGGTGCCGCTGGATGACAGCGACGCCTATGAAATGCTCGCGCGCGGCGAAACCGTGGGTGTTTTCCAGGTGGAAAGCGCGGGCATGCGCAAGGCGCTGATTGGCATGAAGCCTGACCGGATCGAAGACCTGATCGCCCTTGTTGCGCTTTACCGGCCGGGGCCTATGGAAAACATTCCCGTCTATAATGCGCGCAAGCATGGTGAAGAGGAGATCGAATCGATCCATCCGCTGATCGACCATCTGCTCGCGGAAACGCAGGGCGTCATCATCTATCAGGAACAGGTGATGCAGGTGGCGCAGGTGCTGTCCGGCTATTCTTTGGGCGAAGCCGATCTTCTGCGGCGCGCGATGGGTAAGAAAATCAAGGAGCAGATGGACAAGCAGCGCGTCCGTTTTGTGGAGGGCGCGATCGAGAACGGCGTCAAGAAGCAGCGCGCAGACGAGATCTTTGACCTCTTGGCAAAGTTTGCCAATTACGGCTTCAACAAGTCGCATGCCGCTGCCTATGCAATCGTCTCGTACCATACCGCCTATCTGAAGGCGCATTACCCGGTGGAGTTTCTGGCTGCCTCGATGACGCTTGATATGGCCAATACGGAAAAGCTCAACGACTTCCGTCACGATGCCCGCAGGTTGGGAATTGACGTGGTCGCACCGTCGGTTCAGACGAGCTTCAGGCATTTTGAGCCCGGTGAAGGCAGGATCTACTATGCGCTTGCCGCCATCAAGGGGGTCGGCGAGGCGGCGGTGGAGCATATCGTGCAAGTTCGGGGCGATGTGGTGTTCTCCAGTCTGGAGGATTTCTGCCAACGTATCGATCCGAAGTTAGTCAACCGTCGGGTGCTCGAGAGTCTCATTTGTGCCGGCGCGTTCGACTGCTTTGGTCACGATCGTGCAGCGCTTCTCGCCGGTCTTGACCGTATTATCGGTCTTGCACAGCGTACCCAGGAGGACCTTGTCAGCGGCCAGGCCGATATTTTCGGCAGCGCAGGGACTGTGGCGAAGATCGTTCTGCCCGACTACACACCGCAATCTGACTCGGAGCGGTTGATGCGGGAATACCAGATGCTCGGCTATTATCAGACAGCGCATCCTCTCGATGCCTATGGTGAGGTACTCGCGCGCATGCGCGTGCAGGAGTTTGCCGCCTTTGAACTGTCGGTGAAGAACGGATCGGATCGCGGACGTCTGGCAGGTACCGTCGTCGCCAAGCAGGAACGCAAGACACGCACGGGAAACAGGATGGGGATCATCATGTTTTCAGACGCTACGGGCCAGTTCGAGGCCGTTTTGTTCTCGGAAATGCTCTATCAGTACCGAGACCTGCTTGAGCCCGGAACATCGGTCGTTATCACCGTTGCGGCCGAGATGCGGCCTGAGGGCATCGGAATGCGGATACAAACAGTCCAGTCTCTGGAAGAGGAGGCCGTTCGCCAGCAGCGGGCGATGCGCGTCTATGTGCGGGACGATCTCGCCGATAGCCTCGCTTGCCAAGCATCTGAATCAGAATGGTGAGGGGCTTGTTTCCTTTGTTGTGATCCAGAACCACGGTTTGCGTGAGATCGAGGTGGAGCTGCCGGGCACCTACCGGCTTTCGCCCGAGGTGGCTTCTGCGATGCGGGCTGTGGCCGGCGTTGTGGATGTCGAATTGGTATAGGAAGGCGGTGGTGCCGGTTGATCCCGACGCCAGAAGTCGACCTCCTCGATTGGTCTTCTCCGCTGGACAGGTGATTCTGATTTGGCGATTCGATCTCACATTCTGTCTGGAGCATCGGCTCTGAAATCTGAGGCCGGACACTCCTGACAATGCGATTTGACTGGAAATTCGTCATTTTCCGGAGCGGTACAGGACTTGGCTTGTGCGTTTGGAGTCTTTTTGGAGCTTGTTTTCTTTACCTTTTGTAAAGATTTGGCCGGTTCGGGGGCGAACTTGTTGCCAATCCGCAACAGCAAGCGGGTAAGGACCGCTGGAACGGGATGATCGGGGCGATTGATGATTGCGATCGCGGCGCGGTCTTGTATGTTCAACCTCGGAAGTGAGGGCGAGACGGCCCGGTCTTCTTGAAACCAGGGGATGGGGCAGGGAACGCCTCGGCGAAAATCCCAGACCCGCTTTAAACCTTATTTGGAGGTCACTATGAACGTTAAGAGCCTTCTCCTCGGCTCCGCTGCAGCAGTTGCAGCAGCTTCCGGCGCTCAGGCTGCCGACCCGGTTGTGGTCATCGAGCCTGTAACCGCTAACTACGTTGAAGTTTGCGACGCTTTCGGCGCTGGCTATTTCTACATTCCGGGTACTGAAACCTGCCTCGATATCGGCGGTTATGTCCGTTTTCAGGTTCAGGGTTACAGCGAGACCGGCCCGAACTGGGCAGGGTCAAACCCACAGCCGGGTACTTGGGATGTATTTACCAAGGCTCAGCTTGATATTGCCAGCAAGACGGAAACCGAACTCGGTGTCCTGACCGGCGTTATCAAGATGAACGCCGAAGCGCACAGCGCTGGCGGTTCGGGCACGACCTTCAGTCTCGACCAGACCTACCTTGCTCTCGGCGGCTTCCAGGCTGGTTATTTCCAGAGCTACTGGGATGAAGGTCTTGTTGGCGAAATCGACGATCTGACGGGTCAGACCAAGTTCAACTCGATGCGTTATGTCTTCACCGGCGACGGCTTTGTAGCTGGCCTTTCGGTTGATGCGCTGACGGCGTCGCAGGTTGGTTACACGGGCGATCCTGACCTGGCTCGCATCGGTGTTTCCGGTCGCGTTGGCTTCCAGGCTGGTGGCATCGGCATGAAGTTGGATGGTGGTTACGATACTTGGAATGAAGAGGGTGCGCTCCGTGCAATGAGCACGCTCGCTCTCGGACCGGGTTCGCTTGATCTCGGTGCTAGCTGGGCTTCCGGTTGGAACGCTTACGCCAATACTTACAGTGATTTCGACACCTACCCCTTTGCTCCGGGTGTCTCTGCGGACGTTTATGCTGAGTGGCAGCTTGCTGCAGGTTACGCTCTTGACGTCACTGAAAAGCTGACGATCACCCCTGCTGTTCAGTGGTCTTCGGTTTCCATTCCGGGCGCAAGCAACAAGAGCTTTTACACATATGGCGCTCTGTTTGACTACGAAATCGTAGAGGGTCTGTCGGCTAAGATTAACTTCGACTATGCTGACCTGCCGGACTCCTACTTCGATAAGGACACCTGGGGCGGCTGGTTCCGTCTGCAGCGTGACTTCTAATCAGACTTAGTCTGGTTGATGAAAGCCCGGCCTTTTCAGGTCGGGCTTTTTGATTCAGGGTCGTGCATGGTCGCGGGCGACCTGGTCCGTTAAGGGCATGCCCCTCAAAAAGTTTGGTTCAGCCGCGGGCTGATCTCAGGCCTGGCGATTTTTAGCGCTGCCGAATGCAGACTGTATGCCTGCGATAGAAGTCGCGGATATCGGGCCCGGTGTTCTCATATTGGTGGTGGTTTCCGGAGTGTGAGTGGTGTGTTGCGGCTCGTCGCTGTCACAGCACATTGACGCACCGCGATGGACGTGGTCGGGGCGATTTTGTGTGTAGTTGTGTCGGGCATGCGTTGGATGCTTGCGCTGCGTCTGCCATGGAGGAGCTGGTGGTGCGGACGGCGGGAATCGAACCCGCATGACCAATCGGTCGAGGGATTTTAAGTCCCTTGCGTCTACCAGTTTCGCCACGTCCGCCCCGAAGTCCGAGCTTTAGTATGGTCTGCGGCTCGAGGCAACACCTGTTCGCACACGGACATTGATGATGTATATCTGAGCGACTTTTCCGCAGCCGTTCCACCGGCAACGATCAGGCTGCATGATTGTCCAGATGAAAACTGGCATGTGTGTCGCTTGCGACACAGCATTTCAGCTGAATCTCACGTAAAGCTATTTGGGTGAGGAGGGCCTATTTCCCGCCACAAACGGAGAGCATGAGAAGATCAAGAAAAGTTGCATTGGTGCTCGGAAAATTGAGTCTGACCAAAGCGGCTTTGTTTCGTGTTGATCGGCAAGGGCCGGTTTTCAATGGTTGCGGTACCGGCGTTTCGCAGCCGGGTAATCAATTTGACGAAGTGTTTCGGTGAAGAAACGTTCGATGATCATGAGTAGTTCTGGACACAGGCGTATTAGCGTTGTTTTGGTGATGGCAAGCCTTGTCGTCGGTGCTTCGCTGCGACCGGTTTGCGCTTTCGATATTGCGACCGAAGTGCCGAAGGATCTCGGGCCGTTTCGATCTGTTCCGCTTCGGTTTTAAGGCCTACGAACGCGGTGACAAAGAGAAAGCCGTTGAGGCTTATCGCTACGCCGCGGAGAAGGGGCATACTGGTTCGCGTTGGGCGCTGGCCAATATGTATGCCTATGGCGACGGCGTACCGGAAAACGACTACGAGGCCTTCAAGTTCTACGCTGAAATCGTCAATCACGATGTCGAGCCGGGTTCGCCCGATACAGGCTTTTATGTCAACGCATTGTTGGCGCTAGCAGGCTACTATCAGACCGGCATACCGGATACACCGGTCGAGAAGGACCTTGCTCAGGCGCGTCAGTTCTATTTTCAGGCTGCGTCGGTATTTGGAAGTCCTGAAGGGCAGTTTCGCTTGGCGGAGATGATTCTCGATGGTCAGGGTGGGGCGAAGAACGTGCGCCTTGCAAAAAAATGGCTCAACCTTGCCAGAAGAAACGGCAATATTGGTGCCATGGCGCTGTTCGGCGATCTTATTTTCGATGAGGGGCAGCCTGTTCTTGGGCTTGCCTATCTGACCATGGCAGCAGATCGCTGTGGTCCCGGTGATTGCGGTTGGATTCGGGCGATGCAGGAGAAATGTTTTTCGATCGTCAACGAGAATGACCGGCGTGGAGCAATTGCGCTTGCGCAAAATATGAGCACCAGCAACCCCTGATTGTCATTTCTGTATGCAATTCTGTCTGTGAGAGCATTTGCAGAGCGGAGCCGTAGTGCTTCAAGCGATTTTTTTGTGTCTTGAAGTGTTTTCATCGGTCAGGCTTCGTTCTGTGGGGCGAGCGCGTCCTTAGCCTAGAAAAATACGCGGCAGATGAGTCAGGACTAAGCGATCAGGCAGATCCGCTGGCTGGTTCCGGCCAATGCCAAAACGCTCTGTTTGGTGATCAGGCTGGTCGCGGGCATGGCCCATGCCATCATTGTTTATAGCCCCTTTTTTGAAGGGCCTTCCAAGTTGCAGCACGTGTTCCGGAAATCTGGCTGGCCGCAAATCCTGAATATCAGCGCCATTTCATATCGAATGATGCAATGACCGGCACGTGATCGGACGGCTTCTCCCATCCGCGAACCTTTGCGTCAATCTGTGTGTTCATCAGCCTGTCCGCAGCCTCGGCCGACAGCAGTATATGGTCGATGCGAATACCGTTGTTCTTTGGCCAGGCGCCAGCCTGATAGTCCCAGAATGTGTACTGGCCGGCTGTATCATTGGCAGCGCTGACTGCGTCGTAAAGACCGAGGGCAAGCAGAGATGTGAATGCCTGCCGGGTTTGCGGCAGAAACAGGGCGTCATTCGCCCACGTGGCCGGATCATGACAGTCGCCCGGACGCGGTATTACATTGTAGTCGCCGGCGAGGATGAGTGGCTCTTCATAGCTAAGTTGCTGAGAAACATGGTTTTTCAGGCGGGTCATCCAAGCGAGCTTGTAGGGGTATTTTTCACTCTCCACAGGGTTTCCGTTCGGCAGATAAATCGAAGCGACCCGAACCGCGCCTCCGGCAATGCTGAACACACCTTCGATATAGCGCGCCTGGGTATCGTCATCGTCGCCGGGCAGACCACGGTTGACCTCATCGGGCTCGTATCGAGAGAGAAGCGCAACACCGTTGAAACCTTTCTGGCCATGAGTCTCGACATGGTATCCCAAGGCCTCGATTGCTTCTCTGGGGAAGCTCTCATCCTGCGATTTGATTTCCTGAAGGCATGCAATGTCGGGCTTTTCCGACGCCAGCCAGGCCAGCAGATTGTCTTGCCTCGCCTTGATGCCGTTAATGTTCCAGGTGGCGATTTTCATGGACTGTTCTTCCCGGCTTTTGGTTTCCCTCCTTATGCCGGGGGCAACCCGTTTTTGCAAACCGGTTCAGCGTTACTTGTCGCCTGGATGTGCTTTCTACCCGGTTTGCGTGAAATATGATTGTTTTGTGGCATGGAAATTGCATCGATCAAAATGCTAGCAGCAGGGGACAACGCGCGGTCTTGGCCGCCTTTGAAAGAGAAATAGATGAGCGAACAAAATAAAAGTGCGGAGCACCACCATATCATATTCAAGTTGAACGATGTGCCTTCGCCGGGGGCGTCTTTCTTGGCCGCAATACAGCATATTTTGGCTAGTATCATCGGCATTGTGACGCCGACGCTGATTATTGGCGGAGCACTGGGTCTTGGCGAGAACGTACCGTACCTTCTGTCCATGGCGATGTTCGTCTCCGGTGTGGCGACATTCATTCAGTGCCGGCGTATCGGGCCGGTGGGTTCCGGACTTCTCAGTGTTCAGGGAACAAGCTTCGCATTCCTCGGTGTCATTCTTGCCGCAGGCTTCGCGGTAAAGGGCAGGGGCGGTTCGCCTGAGGATATCCTTGCGATGATCTTCGGGCTGTGCCTTGTTGGCTGCCTGGTCGAGATTGTTCTCAGTCAGTTCATCACAAAGATGGGCCGGATCGTAACGCCGACGGTCACCGGGATCGTCATCACCGTCATCGGGCTCAGCCTGGTGAAGTCTGGGTTCACAGACTTTGCCGGCGGCGCGGGTGCCGGCGAGAGCTTCGGCGCTCCGGTCAATATCTTCCTTGGGCTGCTTGTCGTTGCCGTCATCATCTTCTTTTCGTTTTCCAAGATCCCGATGGTGCGCATTGCCGCCATCATGATGGGGCTGGTCGTTGGCTTTGTGGTCTCGATCTTCTTCGGCATGGTGGATTTCTCAAAGCTTGGAACCCAGCAGCTGTTCGCGATCCCCACACCGTTGCGATACGGCCTGGACTTCGATATCGGTCTGTTCCTTCCGATTGCGTTTGTTTATCTGATCACCGCTATCGAAACGACGGGTGACCTGACGGCCAACTCCGTTATCTCGGGCGAACCGGTTCAGGGTGAGGTCTATCTCAACCGCGTGAAGGGCGGCGTTCTCGCCGACGGTATCAATTCCGGTATTGCAGCGCTGTTCTGTACCTTCCCCAACACCACCTTCAGCCAGAATAACGGCGTGATCCAGATGACCGGCGTGGCAAGCCGTCATGTGGGCTTCTATATCGCGGGTATTCTGATCGTTCTCGGGTTTTTCCCGGTCATTGGCGGGGCCTTCCTGCTGGTGCCGAAACCTGTGCTCGGCGGGGCCACCGTCGTTCTATTCGGGTCGATCGCCGTTGCCGGTATCCGTATTCTGGCTTCCGAGCCGATCGACCATCGCAAGGTCTATATCATGGCGGTGTCGTTCGGCCTTGGTCTCGGTGTAACGCTGGTGCCGCAGTCGATGCAGCAGATGCCTGATATCATCCAGAAGGTTTTCGCGACACCGATCACCCTTTCCGGTATCTCGGCAATCCTGCTCTCGCTGGTCATTCCGGAAAGCGCGGGCAAGGAAATCAAGGACTGACAATCAGACAACAAAAAAAGGCCGCGCTTTCGGGCGCGGCCTTTTGTAATTGTCTGACCGCCATCCGGTCAGCGGCTTTTGTCCGTCAAATGGCGAAGCTTGTGCCGCAGCCGCAACTGGCGACTGCGTTGGGGTTTTGGATCTGGAAGGATTGGCCGAGCAGATTGTCGACGAAATCGATTTCGGCGCCGGCCATATAGACCAGTGAAACGCTGTCGATCAGCACAGTCGCCTGATCCTTGTTGATCACGAAATCGTCTTCCTCCGGGCCTTCCACAAGATCGAACTTGTAGGAAAAACCTGAACATCCGCCGCCCTCGACTGAAACCCTGAGGGCCTGCTTGTCACTATCGCTTTCGATAATCGAGGCGATCCGCCGCGCGGCCGCATCGGAAAGCGTCACTGTCTGAGTGTCCATCTGTCTTCTCCGTGCCTTGGGGCTTGACCGGACCCGCCCGCAGGCGCATCAGATCCGAAACGCCGAAGGCATTTGCATCTTGATCGTGACGCCGGTCGCCGCGATACCTTTCAATGACTTCCAAACTTAGTTAAGAACGGCAACACGGGCCGTCAACGGTCAAATTGCAGTCGGGTCCGCTGCCTTTGGCAAAAGCATGTGTCTCGCGCAACGGGAAATACCATGACAATCGACAAAACGGCTCTGGGTTTCGGCGATGTGGCTCTGGCGGTCTATGCCTGCGATCCATGGACAAGCCGGGGTCGGCTTTTTCCGAATCCGATAGCCTCACGCGCTCGCCGTTTCAGCGCGACAGGGATCGCATCATCCACACCACCGCTTTCCGGCGGCTCAAGCACAAGACGCAGGTCTTCATTGCTCAGGACGGCGATCACTACCGCACGCGTCTCACCCACACGATCGAGGTGGCGCAGGTCGCACGCTCGCTTGCCCGTGCGCTCCGCCTTGATGAGGATCTCGCCGAAGGCGTCGCTCTGGTTCATGATTTCGGGCACACGCCGTTCGGCCACACCGGCGAGGATGCACTGCACGCGAGGATGGCGGATTACGGTGGCTTTGATCACAATGCCCAGTCGCTTCGAATTGTGACGAGCCTGGAGCGACGCTACGCCGATTTCGATGGCATCAACCTGACCTGGGAAACGCTTGAGGGGCTCGTCAAGCACAATGGTCCGTTGGAAACAGCCACGGGCGAGGGGATCGACGGTCCGGTTCCGCGCCCGATCCTGGACTATTGCAGCCGCCATGATCTCTGGATTGCAACCCATGCCAGCCTTGAAGCGCAGGTGGCGGCGATTGCCGACGATATCGCCTACAACACCCACGACATCGATGACGGAATGCGTTCGGGTTATCTGACCCACGAGATGCTCGAGGAGGTTCCGTTTCTCGACGGCCTGATGCGTACGGTTCGCGACCGTTATCCCAATCTCGAGGACAGCCGGTTCACCAATGAGATCATGCGCCGTCAGATCACGGCCATGGTGGAGGATGTTATCGCCGTGACCCAGGCCAATTTGCGCGAAGGCAAGCCGCAGAGCGCCGACGAAGTCAGGCGCGCAGGCCGTACGTTTGCGACTTTCTCGCCGGAGATGGCGGAGGTCGACAGGCAGATCAAGAAGCTGCTGTTCGGGCACATATACCGCCATCCGGACATCATGAAGATCCGTGCCGGTGCGGCGCAGATCGTCAGGGAGTTGTTCGATGCCTATTTCGCTGAACCGAAACTGATGGGGTCGCATTCCTGGACAGACGGCAGTGAGGCCCTGACGCCGGGGCAACGCGCTCGCCTTGTGGCCGATTATCTGGCCGGTATGACGGACACCTATGCCGAGAAGACCCACCGGCAGCTGTTTGACCATACCCCCGATTTGCGCTAGAGCCCCCGACAAACAGCGCTTTTTGCCGCCAGCGATGCGGCTGATGGAATATGATATGAACCTTTTCACGGATTTTGAGCAAAGACTGAGCGAACGCCTACTGACAATCGAAGCTGTTGCGGAGAAGCGCACAAGCCTTGATTTTTCGCGCCTCGTTGTCGAGCCGCCGCGCGATCCCAGCCATGGCGATATCGCCATCAACGCTGCGCTGGTGCTGGCCAAGCCTTTGGGCAAGAAGCCGCGGGATCTGGCCGCCGAGATCGTACTGGCGCTGGAGAGCGACGAAGACATTGCCGAGCTGTCGATCGCCGGGCCCGGTTTCATCAATATTCGTCTGTCCGATGCTTTCTGGAAGCGGATGCTGCTTGCCGCCCTTCGCGAAGCCGAGGATTTCGGCCGTAGTACCACCGGCGCCAACCGCAAGATCAACGTCGAATATGTTTCGGCCAATCCCACAGGCCCGATGCATGTCGGTCATTGCCGCGGGGCCGTTGTCGGTGACACGCTGGCGAATATTCTCGGCTATGCCGGGTTCGACGTGACTAAGGAATATTACATCAATGATGCCGGCGCTCAGATCGATGTGCTGGCCCGTTCCGTTTTCCTCAGATATCGCGAGGCACTTGGCGAGGATGTCGGCGCCATTCCGGAGGGACTTTATCCGGGGGACTACCTGGTCCCCGTCGGCGAGGCGCTGAAGGTAGAGTTCGGTCCATCGCTTCACAATCTTCCTGAAGAGCAGTGGATGCCGATCGTCAAGGACCGGGCAATCGCGGCGATGCTGGAGATGATCCGGGAGGATCTTGCGGCACTCAATGTGCGCCACGAGGTGTTCTTTTCTGAACGCACGCTTCATGCTGACGACGCCGCGAGGATCCGCGCCGCGATCAACGACCTGACCTTCAAGGGGCATGTCTACAAGGGCACCCTGCCGCCGCCGAAGGGAAAGCTGCCGGAAGACTGGGAAGATCGTGAGCAGACGCTGTTCCGCTCAACGGAGGTTGGCGACGATATTGACCGGCCACTGATCAAATCAGACGGAAACTACACCTATTTCGCCGCCGATGTTGCCTATTTCAAGGACAAGTATGACCGCGGTTTTCAAGAAATGGTCTATATTCTCGGGGCCGATCATGGCGGCTATGTGAAGCGGCTGGAGGCGGTCGCGAAGGCGGTGTCTGGTGAAGAGGCCAAGCTCACTGTGCTGCTTTGCCAGCTGGTCAAGCTGCTGCGCAACGGCCAGGAAGTGAAGATGTCGAAACGTTCTGGCAATTTCGTCACGCTGCGCGAAGTTGTCGACGAGGTCGGCCGTGATTCCGTGCGCTTCATGATGTTGTATCGCAAGAGCACTGAGCCGCTTGATTTTGATTTTGCCAAGGTGACAGAGCAGTCCAAGGACAACCCGGTCTTCTACGTTCAGTATGCCCATGCGCGCTGCATGTCGGTGATGCGGCAGGCGCAGGAAGCCTTTCCAAAGCTTGAAATCAACCAGAAATCTCTGGAAAAAGCGGTTGTGGATGCGGATTTTGAACAAGAAGAACTTAAAGTTGTGGCAAAGTTGTCCGAGTATCCTCGAGTCGTGGAGTCGGCTGCACTGATGCGGGAACCGCATCGACTGGCGTTTTACCTCTACGATCTTGCGTCAACCTTCCATTCCCATTGGAACAAAGGGAAGGACAAGAAGGAATTACGCTTTATTAATGAGGCTGATGGACAATTGACGCTCGCGAAACTGGGACTGGTTTCTTCCGTGGCCGCGGTGCTGCGTTCCGGCCTGACATTGACGGGCACTGATGCACCGCGTGAGATGCGCTAGAAACTGTCCCCCGATCTCCCCTCGCGCCGTACGCGGCGCGCGGCAGCCCCGGTGGTAGTAAAAATGGCAGACAAGAACAAACCGGATCACACGCCCCGTCAGTCTGACAATGCGGAGCAGGATGATCCTTTTGCTGAACTGGCGCGGTTGATTGCACCGCGCAAGGAGGAGGCACCGCGCGCGCCGGAAACCGCCGAAGACCTGGCCGATGAACTGTTGCGTGAATTTGACGCCTTTCCTTCGCGCTATGCCCCCGACGAGCCTGCCGCGCCGCAGCCGGAGGTTTCTGACCCCGACCCGCAGGATCAGCCGTATACATTCAGTTCCTTCCACACTGTCGACTATGGTTCGGCCACCCCCTCAGCACAGGAACGGGACGAATTACCGTCTATTGAATCCGAAATTGCGGATCATTCCGGCACAAGCGAATTCGAGTTCGATGATGCTCTTCTGGAAGACGAACTGAGGCAATCGATTGCTGCGTTCGACCCTGCCGCAGGCGCTGACCGCGAAGAGCCGGCGCCCGGCAGATACGAGCCTGAGCCTGAAACCGGCCTTCCGCCGTCGACGGCATTCGAGCGGGACGTATTCGAAGAGCCTGAGGCATCGTCAGCGGACGATGCGGAAGTGGAACGGCAGGAGCGTGAACTGGCGCTCGACCTTGAGGAGCTCGAGATCGAGCTTTCAGATGTCGTTACGCATGAAAACGGCCCGGAGCCGCTTGAAGAGGTTGCGGCAGCCGAAACCGGGCGTGACGATGCGTTCGATCCGGCGGCGCTGATTGCGACAGATGAATTGCCGCGTCCGGTGGACGAACTGGACCTGCCGAGCATGGCGGATGAATCCGGAACCGAGCACGAAAGCCGGCCACTGGCCTACGAATTCGATCTTGACGAAGAACTGGCCGATGTTCTGGCAAGCCAGCCTGCCCTCGTCGATCCGTTATATGATGAGCCTGTTGACCGCGATCCCGCCGGTGGTCAGGGAGTTGACCCCGAACAGGGCAGTCGCGCTTACGACCAGGATATAGAGCAGGCGCTTGAGGATGGCTTCCGGCTTGCCGAGACGCAGGTCCCGCCCGAGCAGCCAGCCTATGCCGATATCGCTGACGAAGAATATTACGATGTAGATGAGCACGACCGCCGGCCGAGCTGGATCGCCGTCAGTTTCATGAGTTACGGGCGCAGCCTCGTGCTTGGGCTTGTCGTCGTCGTGCTTGCTGTTCTCTCGGTATTCGCAGGCCTGCGTTATTTCGGCGGCCAGGACGACAGCGGCCCGATCATGATTGCCGCCGACGACACCAGTGTAAAGGAAGCGCCGGAGGATCCTGGTGGTGAGGTTGTTCCCAATCAGGACAATGTGATCTTCAATGATGCGGCGGAGACGCTGGCATCCGCGCCGCGCCAGGACAGTCTCATTGCCTCCGATCAGGAGCCGGTCGATGTTGAAGATATTGCGCCCAACCCGCTGGCGGAGACGGCAACTGGCGGAACCACCGAGGTTGGCGGCGGTATTGTTGAACCGCGTAAGGTCAGAACCATCATCGTAAGGCCCGATGGCACATTGGTAGAACGCACGGCCCCGGAAGAGCCGGCTGCGACTGTGAATGAAAGCGTTGCCGGCGCGGCGTCGGCGGGCGCAGCTGTCTCGCCGCAAGAGCCAGCGGTTCCGGACGTCCCTGTTCCCGGAAACGGTGGTTTCCAGTCTGCCGAAGCCGGGCTCGCTGCGAATACGCCGCAGGCCCAGTCTGTCACGGATGTGCTGAATGGAGCGGTGGCCCAGCCAGAAACGGCAGAAGCCGCCGACACCGAAGCGCCCGCAACCATGCCCGGACCCGTCGAGGATTTCGGGATCGCCAATGTTCCGATCCCGACACCGCGCGCGTCTTCAGCCGGCGCGCGGGTCGCGTCAGCGCCCGTTCAGGCTGCTCCCGCAGCTGCGGTCCAGCCAGCTCCGGTCGCTGCCTCGTCCGCCCTCTCGGCGTCCGCTTCGCCCTATGCCATGCAGATTGCGTCGCTGCCCACGGAAGCTGAAGCGCGTCAGGCCTATCAGCGCCTTGCCGCACAGTATCCGGCAGAGCTTGGCCGCAGGCCGGTGGAAATCGTCAGCGCCGAACTCGCCGGTCGCGGCACCTATTATCGTGTTCGGATACCGGCGGGAACGCTGTCGGAGGCGCTTTCGCTCTGCGAGCGTTTTCAGGCCGCCGGCGGCAGCTGTTTCGTGCCGCGTTGAGGGGGCTCCCTCACGTGGTGCAACGACCTGAAACCGAAGAAAGCTGTGCATGAGGTTTCGCCGTCATTCGTGCTTCAGCCTCGAACAGCTATGATTCGCGGATGACCATTACCCGCAAGGCTATGATTCTGGGTTGTGGCGGCACACGCCTCAGCGCGGTGGAGAAGGATTTCTTCCGCGCCGTTCAGCCGTGGGGTTTCATTCTTTTCCGGCGCAACATCGAAAGCCTGACCCAGGTGAAGGCGCTGACGGACGAAATGCGCGACGCCGTCGGATGGCATGCTCCGGTTTTCATTGATCAGGAAGGCGGAACGGTGCGCCGGCTCAGGCCGCCACTGGTGCGGGACTATCCGGCAGCATCCCTGATCGGCGCGCTTTATGAAACGTCACCGGATGCGGGTCTGGAGGCGGCGTGGCTCAGCGGGCGGCTTCTGGCCGGTGACCTGCTGCCACTTGGCATCAGTGTCGATTGCGCGCCCGTGCTCGATATTCCGCCGTCGCCCGGCGCCGGTTTTCTGGCTGACCGGGCCTTCGGCTGCGACCCAGATCAGGTGATTGCGCTGGGCCAGGCGCAGGCCAACGGCCTGAAGGCGGGCGGCGTGCTGCCTGTGATCAAACATATGCCGGGCCATGGCCGGGGTCTGCTTGATTCACACAAACGTCTGCCGGTTGTCGATGCACCGCTTGAAACGCTGCGCGAAACGGATTTCCGGCCTTTCGCGGCTGTGACCGGCATTGCCATGGCGATGACCTGCCATGTCCTGTTTGAGGCCGTCGATCCGGAACACCCGGCATCCGCTTCGAAAAAAGTGGTTGAGGACATCATGCGCGGCGAAATCGGCTTTGAGGGGCTGATCATATCCGATGATATCTCGATGAACGCGCTTTCCGGCGATATCGCCACCCGCGCCCGCGCAGTCTCCGATGCCGGTCTTGATATCATTCTGCACTGTAACGGCGATATGAGCGAGATGCGTGCCGTTGCCGATGCCGCTCCGCCGCTTGTCGGTGATGCGCTGAACCGGGCTGTTGCTGCGATTTTCCGCGCGCCCAAAGCTGACGACAGCGACCTTGCGGCTCTGTCGCGCCGTTTTGATGCACTTATGGAGGGGAAGGGGTAGGGCATGCAGGAAAATTTCTTCCCCGAAGATCCGAACGGAACGGTCGAGGTTGGTGCTGCTGACGACGCCGTTTTTGTGATTGATGTCGGTGGGTTTGAAGGCCCGCTTGATTTGCTGCTGCATCTGGCCCGTACACAAAAGGTCGATCTGGCGCGCATCTCGGTGCTGGCGCTGGCGGAGCAGTATCTCGAATTCATCGAGCGTGCCCGGCGTATCCGTATTGAACTCGCCGCCGACTATCTCGTCATGGCCGCCTGGCTTGCCTATCTCAAATCCCGGCTTTTGATCCCGCGCCGTGCCAGCGATGAGGAACCCTCGGGCGAAGATCTGGCGGCAACGCTTGCTCACAGGCTGAAACGGCTGGAAGCCATGCGCGATGCTGCCGCCAAGATCGTGAACCGCAACCGGCTTGGCCGCGATATATTCCAGCGCGGCGCACCGGAACATATTCCAGACGAGACCGGCTCGGCCTTCAAGGCCACGCTTTATGAACTTCTCGACGCCTACGCCAATCTTCGGCAGCGGCAGGCCGTCAGTGAAGTGACGATTGAAAAACGCCTTGTCTGGTCGCTGAGCGATGCCCGTGAACTGCTGCAGGAGATGATCGGCGAGATTGCGGAATGGACATCTCTGGATCGCTATCTGCTGCGCTATCTTTCCCGTCCGGAGGAAATGCGCACGGCAATTGCCAGCACATTTGCCGCGTCGCTGGAACTCGTGCGCGAGGGACAGCTGGACCTGCGCCAGGACGAAGCGTTTTCTCCGATCCAGATGCGGCGCGGCAGCGGCCGATTGCCGCAGCCGGTCGCCATTCCCGGGAAAGCGGCCGAATGAGCGAGGACGAGGCTAAAAACACGGAAGCGGCGGCGGCAGAAAGTCCGGAACTTCTGCTGGAAGCCGAGCGTATCGCCGAGGCGCTAGTGTTTGCGTCGGCCGAACCGGTGAGCGAGGCCTATATCCGCGAGCGGATTCCTGACGGCATCAATGTCGTTGCGGTCATGGAAAACCTGAAGGAATTCTACGCCAACCGGGGCGTCAATCTGGTGCGCGTCGAGGATCACTGGGCTTTCCGCACCGCGCCTGATCTATCCTTCGTGATTCATCGCGGCGAGCGGGAGGCCCGCAAACTGACCCGCGCCGCGCTGGAAGTGCTGTCGATCATTGCCTATCACCAGCCGGTGACGCGTGCGGAGATCGAGGAAATTCGCGGTGTTCAGACCTCCAGGGGGACGCTGGATGTGCTGATGGAAGCAGGCTTTGTACGCTTTCGCGGCCGCCGGCGTACGCCCGGCAGGCCGGTGACGATGGGCACGACCCGCGCCTTTCTTGATCATTTCGGCCTTGAGGACATCCGCGATCTGCCGGGATTGGAAGAGCTTCGCGGCGCCGGGCTTCTCTCCGGACGAATTCCGCCCGGTTTTCAGATCCCGCTGCCGCTCAACGACGATGAAGACCTTGCCGATGACGAGGATCCGCTTGATGCTGCGGACCTGGAGGATCTCGGCCTTTTGACACCGGGCGGCAAACATGATGAATAAGCTCTAGATAACGTCCGGACTGGGCCGGGCGACGAGAAGCTGGAGCGACGATGAACCTTGCGGCGCGCAATCTGGGCTTAAGCGGCACTGCCGCTCGTTTGCGTTTCGAAAATATCCGCCATGGTTACGGTAGCCGTGACATTGTGCGCGATGTTTCGCTGACGGCTTATCCCGGCAGGGTCCTTTGTCTGCTTGGGCCTTCCGGCTCTGGCAAAAGCACACTTTTGAGAATTGCAGCGGGCCTTGAAGTGCCGCGCGGCGGGCGGTTGCTGATCAATGATATCGAGGTTAGCGGTCCTTCTACCTTTCTGGAGCCCGAGCGGCGCGGTATTGGCCTGATGTTTCAGGACTTCGCGCTTTTTCCGCACATGACGGTTGCAGCGAATGTCGCCTTCGGGCTCACCAATTTTCCCAAGCCGGCGCGGCAGGCCGCTGCAGCTGAAGCGCTGGCGCGTGTTGGCCTCGCCGGATACGAGGGTAAATATCCGCATATGCTCTCAGGTGGTGAGCAGCAGCGCGTTGCTCTTGCTCGCGCGGTGGCGCCCCGGCCTTCAGTGCTGTTGATGGACGAGCCGTTTTCCGGCCTCGATTCGCGCCTGAAAGATCAGGTGCGGGCGGACACGCTCGCGGTCCTGCGCGAAACCGGCGCGACGGTCGTGATCGTGACCCATGATCCGGAAGAGGCGATGGGTATGGCAGACCAGATTGCGCTTCTGAAAGACGGAACGCTGGTGCAGGCGGGCAGCGCACGCGATCTTTTTACCCGGCCGAACAGCGTGTTCGCAGCGTCTTTCTTTTCCGAGATTAACAGGTTCGAGACTGTCGCCCACGACGGAAGTGTCGCTACACCTTTTGGTGTACGCCGTACTCCGGAAAAAATGAAGGACGGCGACGTCGCACTTGCGGTGCGTTTCAGCGACATTCGTGTCGCCACCGCAGAGCAGCCGGAATCTGTGGCCGCAACGGTACTGGATCGCCGCTATCTCGGGACTTCGGAGCATTTGACGCTGAAGCTGGAGGCCGGTGGTGAGGTGGTTCAGGCCAGCGTCGGCGCGGGCGTGCTGGCCGAAGGTATAAGCCGGGTTTTCCTGATTGTTGCCGATGACGCGATTTTGATGTTTGAAAAATAACCACAAACATCCTACACCTGAGACAAAGTGGTAACAGGAGAATAGGCCATGGGTAATCTCGGTATCTGGCAGTTGCTGATCATTCTTGCGATTGTCGTCTTGCTGTTCGGCCGTGGCAAGATCCCCGAATTGATGGGCGATGTCGCAAAGGGCATCAAGAGCTTCAAAAAGGGCATTTCCGACGAGGACGAAAAGCCGGCTGACACGGACGACAAAACCGTCGAGCACAGGGCAGACGAAAAGACCAAGCAGGGCTGACACGGCGCCGGGCGGCCGTCAGGGCTGCCTGCAGGAGAATGTGAATGCTTGATATTGGCTGGACGGAGCTTCTGGTCGTGGCGATCGTTTTGGTCGTCGTCGTCGGCCCGAGGGAGCTTCCGCATGTCCTGAGAACCTTCGGCAAGACCATGACCAAGATGCGGCGCATGGCTTCCGATTTCCGTTCTCAGATGGATGACGCGTTGAAAGAGGCGGATATGGAGGACGTTTCCTCCGCCATACGGGATGTGAGGAAGCTCAATCCCGCCAACCAGTTGCGTGATGCCGTCAATCCTCTGCGCGATACAGCGCGCGATCTCCAGTCCGATCTGAAAAACGCGACTGCGCTGGAAAACAAGCCGAAAACGAAGACCGACAAGCCGGATCTGCCCAAGTCCTCCTATCCGACGCCCGGCAACCAGCCGGCCTTTACGCCGGAAAACGTCTTCCAGAAGGCCGTCCGCAAGGAAGAAGAGCCCTCTGCTGAGCTTGTATCCAAGCGGCAGGATGACGGGCTGATCAGCCGCCGTCCCGGCTACAGGGGAACATCGCGTCCGACGAAGGGCACCAAGGGACGCTCCGGCGGACGGAGGAACGACCGATGAGCGTCGAAAACGATATCAGTGACAAGCCGCAGCCGCTTGTCGAGCACCTGATTGAACTGCGCAAAAGGCTGGTTTGGTCGCTGGCTGCCTTTTTCGCCGGTTTTCTGCTCTGTTTCGCTTTCGCGAAGGACCTGTTCAACCTTCTGGTGCTTCCCTATAAATGGGCGGTCATCTGGTCGGGTCTCGACCCGGACAAAATGCAGCTGATCTACACGGCCCCGCAGGAATTCTTCTTCACCCAGATCAAGATCTCGCTGTTCGGCGGCCTGCTTCTGGCCTTCCCTGTCATCGCCTTCCAGGTCTATAGCTTTGTCGCACCCGGGCTTTACAGGAACGAAAGGTCGGCTTTTCTGCCTTTCCTTGTGGCATCTCCGATCCTGTTCGTGACTGGCGGCGCAATCGTCTATTTCTTCCTGATTCCCGTCGTGATGATGTTCTTCCTCGGCATGCAGCAGGCACCCGAGGGCGGCGAGGTGGCAATTTCGCTGCTGCCCAAGGTCTCGGAATATCTGAGCCTGATCATGTCTCTGGTGCTGGCTTTCGGGCTGGTGTTCCAGCTGCCGGTGGTTACCACGCTTCTGTCTCGGGCAGGGCTTGTCACTGCGGCCTGGCTTGCCAAGCAGCGCAAGTTCGCCATCGTCATCGCCTTCATCATCGCTGCCGTTCTGACCCCGCCCGATCCGCTGTCCCAACTGGGACTGGCATTGCCGACCGTGCTTCTCTACGAGGTCGCGATCTATGCCGCCAAGCTGGTCGAGCGCCGGCGCAAGGATGAGGCCGAAGACGAGACCAAAGACGACGAAGAGACAAAGTCCTCCGAAGACGAGGTTTAGCCGATATCATCAAAGCGTGGCTTGCGCTTTTCATATGAGTTGGGCACAAGAGGGCCGCTGACGTTCAAGCGTCAGCGGCCTTTTTTCTTCATGGGAAAGCAGGAACGATGCTTGATATCAAATGGATCTCGCGAAAACCCCGAAGCGCTGGACAAAGCGCTTGCGACGCGCGGTGCCGCACCGCTTGCGGCTCAAATCGTCGGACTTGACGAGAAGCGCCGGTCCGTTCTGCAGCGCCTGCAGGAAATGCAGTCCCGCCGCAACACCGCGTCGAAAGAAATCGGCGCGGCGATGGGCAAGAAGGACACGGCGCTTGCTGAAAAGCTGAAGGCTGAGGTCGCCGGGATCAAAACTGAAATGCCGTCGCTTGAGGAAGAGGAGAGGGTCGCAACCGCGGCGCTCGACGAACTGCTTTCCGGTGTTCCCAATATTCCGCTTGAAGACGTCCCCGTTGGCAAGGATGAGGACGACAATGTCGAAATCCGCAAATGGGGGCAGAAGCCGAGTTGGAGCCATGCGCCGAAAGAACATTTCGAAATCGGCGAAGCCCTTGGCGGGATGGATTTCGAGCGCGCAGCCAAGCTTTCGGGATCGCGCTTTACCGTGCTGACCGGGGCATTTGCGCGGCTTGAGCGGGCGTTGGGCCAGTTCATGATCGACATGCACACGGAAAAGCACGGCTACCTGGAAGTCAGCCCGCCGCTTCTGGTGCGCGATGCCGCCCTTTATGGCACCGGCCAGTTGCCCAAATTTGCCGATGACCTGTTTAAGGCGTCTGAGGATCGGTGGATGATCCCGACGGCAGAAGTTCCACTCACCAATCTTGTCGCTGGCGATATTCTGCCTGCTGAAACGCTGCCGCTGCGCTACTCCGCGCTGACCTACTGTTTTCGCTCGGAAGCCGGGTCGGCCGGGCGCGATACCCGCGGCATGCTGCGTCAGCACCAGTTCTTGAAATGCGAGATGGTGTCGATCACCGATGCCGAAAGCTCGCTTGATGAACTGGAGCGTATGACGTCGGCTGCCGAGGATGTGCTGCAGGCGCTCGGTCTGCATTATCGCGTTGTGAAGCTTTCGACCGGCGATATGGGCTTTGGTGCCCGCAAGACCTATGACATCGAAGTCTGGCTTCCCGGGCAGGACACCTATCGCGAGATTCTCGTCCTGTTCTGTTTGCGGTGATTTTCAGGCGCGCCGCATGAATGCGCGCTATCGTCCGAAAGACGAAAAGGCCACGCGTTTCGTACATACGCTTAACGGCTCGGGCGTTGCCGTAGGGCGTGCGCTGATTGCCGTTGTCGAAAACTACCTGAACGAGGATGGTTCAGTGACAATCCCCGAAGTGCTCGTCCCATATATGGGCGGCAAAACCAGAATCGATGCTGAAGGATAAGCGACGACCATGCGTATTCTGCTGACTAATGACGACGGCATTCACGGGCCGGGACTTGCCGTGCTCCAGAAGATCGCGGCCGAGCTTTCCGACGATGTCTGGACCGTCGCGCCGGAAACCGACCAGAGTGGCCTTGCCCACTCGCTGACGCTTTCTGAGCCGCTTCGTCTCCGCCAGACGGGCGAAAAACAGTTTGCCCTGCGTGGCACGCCGACCGATTGCGTCATCATGGCAATACGCGAGGTGCTGCCGGAAGCCCCGGACCTTATCCTCTCGGGTATCAATTCCGGCGCAAACATGGCTGATGATGTCACCTATTCCGGCACGATCGCCGCCGCAATCGAGGGAACGCTTCAGGGCGTACGCTCGATTGCGATCAGCCAGTCCGGACGCTATGACAACGGCCGGTATTTCCCCTGGGAAGTGGCCGAACACCACACGCTGCCGCTGATCTCGCAAGCTTTTGCCGCTGGAATTGCCGGAAGGCACGTTTTTCAACGTTAATTTCCCTTGCTGTGCACCCGACGAGGTCAAGGGTGTGCGGGTTACCGAGCAGGGTAAGCTCGAATCCGGGCTTTCTGTTGAAAAGCGCACCGATGGCCGCGGTTTGCCTTACTACTGGCTGACGTTCCGCGAGCGGCTGAGCACTTTTGCGCAGGACAGCGACCTGAATGCTGTTGGCCAGAACCATGTGTCGGTCACCCCCTTGAAGCTCGACTTGACCGATCATGTGGTTCGCGACAGGATCGCCGAAGCGCTTGCGTGAATGACGAGGACATATGGTGGCGACGAAGCTTCAGGAACGTGAGGGGTTTGCCGCGCTGGTGATGCGGTTAAGGGCGAGCGGTGTCACCAATCTCGATCTTCTGTCGGCTGTTGAGGCGACACCGCGCTCAGGTTTCACACCCTCCCATATGTCGCCCTATGCCTATTCCGGCCGGTCTATCCCGATCGAGTGCGGCACCTTCATGGAGGGCGCTGATCTTGCCATCCGTCTGATCGATATCCTGAAGGTCAAACCCGGACAGCGTGTTCTTGAGGTCGGGACCGGTTCCGGCTACACGGCCGCGATCATGGGGCGGATTGCCGAGCGTGTGCTCACGGTGGAGCGCTACCGCACCCTTGCTGACCTTGCCCGCAAGCGTATGGCCGATCTGGCGCTCAAGAGCGTGGTTGTACGCCAGTGCCGACGGGCGCGAAGGGTTAAGCGGGGAGGGGACTTTCGACCGGATCTTTTATACGGTGGCTCTGCCGGAAATTCCGCGTGCCCGGGTCGAGCAGTTGGTGTCCAACGGTGTCATCATGGCGCCGTTGATCCGCGAAGGCGCACCGCCGCTGATGGTGCGGATGACGCGAATCGGTAGCCGATTTGAACGGCAGGACCTGTTTGAGGTGCCTTATCTGGCTGTGGAGCGCGGTCTTTCGAAAGCGCTGTAATGTGGGGCGCGATACCCGTGCGCATAAAGGAAAACGCCCGTCTGGATCGCGTTTCATCGACCCCCGTTGAACTGATTTTCGGCATTGCTGCCCGGCCCTTAACCGCACGGTAACTCTGATAGGGTTAAAAACGGTGCAGTAAAGAGTTCAAGCGTACAGGGTCGGTTCATGCGTATTTCAGGTGTGCCGGAAGGCGGCAAGGCAACACAACGAATTCTGTTTGTTTCGGCGTTGGCGGTGATGGCCGCAAGCTGCAGTTCGCAGAGCGCACGGCTCGGCAACAGCCCCGATACAATGACGACAGGATCGGTTGCCGGTGTTCCGCAGTACCAGCAGATGGTGCCGCCGGAAAATGTCGGAAGCGGAGGCTATCAGACACTGCCTTCGCAGAATGCCGGTTCGGCTGTCGTCAGTCGCCAGCCGATCAATACCGCAACAACAGCCGGTTCAGGTGCGCGCATGGCGACGACACCCGTCGCCGTGCAGAACGGCAGCCTGCCGTCGCCGGCGGCGCCCGTCCAGATCGCGGCAGTATCCCAGCCTGTTAATCCGTCGGCAACATACAGCCAGCAGCAGACTTCGGTCGGCGCGCCGAGCAACTTGCCGTCACGCACCCAGGATGTTGCAACCCAGCGTGTGATGATGCGCTCGGACGAGATCCCTTTCCGCCTTTGCTGCGCGCAATGGCGCGTCGGAACAGGATATTCTGAGGCTTAACGGGCTGACGAGCGCCTCCCAGGTGCGTCCCGGCCAGGTCCTGATCGTGCCGCTGGTTTCGAGCCAGTCCTCGGCAGCAAAGGCCACGGCCCGGGCTCAGGGGCTTCCGCCCTCAGCCCCGGCCCCGGCCCCGGCTGGTACGCCCGATCAGCGTGTTGCGGTCCTGCCGAGCACGCCGAGCAGCCGCGATCGACAGAATGTCGGTACCACTGGCAGCAGCACCGCGTCTTCCGCTGCCGGTCAAAGCAGCGACGACCGGTCGCCGTCTGGTGGTAACGTCTATACCGTCAAGAGCGGAGACAGCCTCTACACAATCGCCAAGGCGAGTGGCGTGACAGTTGATCTGCTCAAAGCTGCCAATGGACTGACATCTTCGAACATCCGGATCGGTCAAAAGTTGCAGGTTCCGGTCGCCGGTGCGTCGCCGGCGCAGCCTGTGACGCCGGTTCAGGTCGGCCAGCAGCAGGCGCCGCAACAGCAGACAGCGGCCTCGGACAGCCCGAAGCCCTATCAGCCGCCGGCGGTGGAAAAGGAAGTCGTCGTCGAGGAAGTGGCCGTGCGCAGCGATGCAGGCGAGGTCGTGCCCGAAGGCACCGGCATTGCGGCCTATCGTTGGCCGGTCAGCGGTGCGGTCGTTGTTGGCTTCGGCCAGCCTTATGGCGACGAAATCAGCGAAGGCATCGATATTTCAGTGCCGCAGGGCACGCCGATCAAGGCCGCTGAAAACGGTGTCGTGGTCTATGCCGATGACGGGCTTTCTGATTACGGCAATGCCATCCTTATCCGCCATGACGATGGCCGTGTGACCGTCTACGGCTATGCGGAGGAACTCAAGGTCAAGCGTGGCGACAGCATTCAGCGCGGCCAGACGATTGCCACATCGGGCATGACCGGCAAGGCGACACGGCCGATGGTGCATTTCGAGGTTCGCGATAACACCAAGGCCGTCGACCCGATGCCTTATCTCAATGGCTGAGCAGAGATCCGGGCAGGCTTGGTTGACCTGCCCACCTCACAGTTTCAGGTGTTTGCGCTGACGCCCGGCGATGTCCTGAACGAATTGCCATGCGACGCGGCCTGAGCGGCCGCCACGTGTAGTGGCCCATGTCAGAGCCTCGGCATGCAGCTTTTCCTTCTCCCCATCCAGTTCGAAATGGGCCGCATAGCCGTCGATCATGGCGAGATAGTCGTCCTGGCTGCATTTGTGGAAGCCGAGCCAGAGGCCGAAGCGGTCTGACAGCGAGACCTTTTCCTCGGTCGCTTCGGACGGGTTGATGGCGGTCGAGCGCTCGTTTTCGATCATGTCGCGCGGCATCAGGTGGCGGCGGTTTGATGTCGCATAGAGCAGCACATTTTCCGGCCGGCCCTCGACGCCGCCGTCCAGCGCCGCCTTCAGTGATTTGTAGGCGGCATCGTCGTGATCGAAGGACAGATCGTCGGTGAACAGCAGGAACCGGTACTGTGAGGTCTTGAGGATATCGAGAAGATCGCCAAGCGAGCTGATGTCTTCACGATAAAGCTCCACCAGTTTCAGCTTGAGGGCCGGGTTCTCCGCGATCCCGGCATGGATCGCCTTGACCAGTGACGATTTCCCCATGCCACGCGCGCCCCATAAAAGCGCATTGTTTGCAGGAAAGCCCTCAGCAAAACGCAGCGTGTTTTCATGGAGAATGTCGCGCACATGGTCGACCCCGCGGATCAGCGAGAGGTCCACACGGCTTGGGGTGTCGACGGGCGAGAGATAGCGCTCCTCCGGCTTCCAGACAAAACAGTCCGCTGCATCGAGATCGTTCTTGCGCGACGGCGCCGGCCCCATGCGCTCCAGCGCGTCGGCCAGTCGTTTGACTTCGGCGATCAGCGCCTCTGTGGATTTCTTGCCCAATTTGCACTCCCGTGAATTCGATAAGCAGGCGGTTCGAACCACAGCTTTTCGCTTTTTGTTGCCGTTGCAAGGTCGAAATGATGGTAAAATGATCGCTTCCCCCCAAAAAGACCCCTTGTTTTTGCGGCTATTGTTGCATTGAACTGGCCTCCGACTATATACCGGCGACACATCCGAGGGGCTTAGGCCTCGTTTATGCTTTGAGGAGTTTTGTACGACATGTTTAGCACGGCTTACGCCCAGGCAGCGGGCGGTTCAGGCGCGATGGGATCGGGTCTCGAGATGATCTTCCTGTTCGTGCCGCTGATGGCGATCTGGTACTTCCTGTTGATCCGTCCGCAGCGCCGCCAGGCCAAGAAGCGCCAGGAAACGCTTTCCGCCATTCGTCGTGGCGACCAGGTGGTCACAGGCGGCGGTATCGTCGGCAAGGTCACAAAGGTGATCGACGACAGCGAACTGGAAGTCGAGATTGCCGAAGGCGTCCGCATCCGGGCCATGCGCAGCCATGTGTCCGATGTTCGCGTCAAGGGCGAGCCGGTCAAGACCGAGGACGCCAAGCCGAAGAGCTGAAGCCAGTGCCGCCGGCCTGTTTCGCCCTGAAAAGGCGATATTGGCCGGTCTAACTGTTATACGCGCAACCGGAACCGACCGTCCCGGTTGATTGGCTGACAAACATGTAGGGCGATACCCGAAGGGTGTCGCCTGCTTCGTGAAAACCGACGAACCGAGACCTCCATGCTGTATTTTTCCCGTTGGAAGACCATATTCATCTGGCTTGTTGTGGCGCTGGGAGTGGTAATCGCTACGCCCAATCTCTTGAGCGACCAGCAACTGGCGAAG
Source organism: Martelella sp. K41-7 (assembly GCF_055808365.1). Classification (NCBI taxonomy): domain Bacteria; kingdom Pseudomonadati; phylum Pseudomonadota; class Alphaproteobacteria; order Hyphomicrobiales; family Aurantimonadaceae; genus Martelella; species Martelella sp. K41-7. Next base: position 1,989,182 of record NZ_CM147867.1, on the reverse strand, counting down.
CTTCCGGGATGGATGCCAGACAGCAAGGTCACCCTGGGGCTCGACCTTCAGGGCGGGTCCTACATCATGCTCCAGGTCGACCGCACCGATATCGTCACTGACCGCATGAACACGCTGGTCGATGACGTACGCGCCGATCTGCGAGAGGCGCAGGTGCGCTACACCGGCCTTTCCGGTTCGGGACAGACCGCGCAGGTTCGCATCAGCGACCCCGACCAGTATGTCGCCGCCGAAGAGGCGCTCCAGCCGCTTACGGAATATATCAATGCCGGCACACTGAATGGCGGCACCTTTCAGGAAGTGACCATCTCCGATGACGGAAATGGTCTGCTGCAGCTTTGGCTTTCCGATGCCGGTGTCGATTACCGCATGCGTTCAGCCGTACAGCAGTCGATTGAGGTCATCCGCCGCCGTGTCGACGAACTCGGCACCACCGAACCGCTGATCCAGCGTCAGGGCGACGACCGCATTATCGTTCAGGTTCCCGGTCTTGACGACCCGCAGCGCCTCAAGGCTCTGCTAAACAGAACCGCGAAGCTGACCTTCCACATGGTCGATACGTCGGTTAACCCGCGAGATGCAATCGAGGGCAGACCACCGGCGGGCGACGAAATACTCTATACGATGGATGATCCGCCGGTTCCCTACGTGATCGAGAAGCGCGCGTTGATTTCCGGCGAGGACCTGGTCGACGCGAAGGCCGCCTTTGACCAGCGCACCAATGAGCCGGTCGTCAATTTCCGCTTCGATCTCGCGCGGCGCACAGCGTTTCGCCCAGGCCACACAGCAGAATGTCGGCCGTCCCTTCGCCATCGTGCTCGACGACCAGATCGTGTCCGCTCCGGTGATCAACGAGCCGATCCTGGGCGGTTCCGGCCAAATCTCCGGCAATTTCACGGTGCAGGGCGCAAATGACCTTGCTGTGCTGCTGCGCGCCGGTGCATTGCCGGCCACGCTGACCGTGGTTGAAGAACGCACGGTCGGACCAAGCCTCGGCGCCGACTCCATCCGCGCCGGTGTTCTCGCCTCGGTCATTGGTGCGGCACTGGTGGTCGTGTTCATGCTCGCATTTTACGGCATGTTCGGGCTGGTCGCGAACATCGCGCTGTTCTTCAATATTGTCATGCTGATCGCGCTTTTGAGTGTCATCGGCGCAACGCTGACGCTCCCGGGCATTGCCGGTATCGTGCTGACCATCGGTATGGCGGTCGACTCCAATGTTTTGATCTATGAGCGTATCCGTGAGGAGCGGCGGCGCAATGGCCGCAACGTGGTTCAGGCGGTTGATGCCGGCTTCCGGCGTGCATTCGCCACGATCATCGACGCCAACCTGACGACACTGATCGCGGCTGTGATTCTGTTCTTCCTGGGCTCTGGCCCGGTTCGCGGCTTTGCCATCACGCTTGCCATCGGTATCCTGACGACGATCTTCAGTGCGTTCTTCCTGACGCGCTTCATGATCTCCGAGTGGGTGCGCCGCCGACGTCCGAAGGAACTGCCGAAGGGCATCCGCACGGGTATGTTCGACGGTATCAACTTCTCCTTCATGAATTTCCGGAAGATCTCGTTCATCGCATCGGCTGTTCTTGTCGTCGCATCTGTCGTCGGGTTCGGAACACACGGGATGAACCTCGGCATCGACTTCACCGGCGGTTCTGTCGTGCAGGTTGAATCGAAATCTGGGCCTGCTGACATCGGTCAGATCCGTACCGACCTGAACGGGCTGAACCTTGGTGCCGTTCAGGCGCAGGGCTTTGGCACCGATAAGGACGTGCTGATCCGCGTTCCGGCGCAGGACGGGGGCGCGAATGCCGAGCAGAGCGCGATCTCCAAGATCCGCACCGCGCTCGACAGCAGCTATAATTTTGTCCGGGTCGAAGTCGTTGGACCGGTTGTTTCCGGTGAGCTTTCGCGTTCGGCCACGATCGGGGTTCTGGCTTCGCTGATCGCGATCCTGATCTATATCTGGTTCCGGTTCGAGTGGCAGTTTGCCGTCGGCGCGATTATCGCTACTGCGCACGACGTGCTGCTGACCATCGGCATCTTCGTGTTGACGGGGGTCGAGTTCAATCTCACCAGTATTGCCGCGGTACTAACCATTGTCGGCTATTCGCTGAACGATACCGTTGTGGTCTATGACCGTGTGCGCGAGAACCTGAGGCGGTATCAGAAGATGCCGCTGCCGGAATTGCTCGACATCTCGATCAACCACACACTGTCGCGTACCATTCTGACCGCGCTGACGACCATGCTGGCGCTTGCCGCACTCTATCTCTTTGGTGGCGAGGTGATTCGTTCTTTCACCTTTGCGATGCTGTTCGGCGTGGCAATCGGGACCTATTCGTCGATCTATATCGCGGCACCCATCCTGATCGCTTTCAAGCTGCGCTCTGATACCTTCCAGAAGAAGGACAAAGAGAAAGACGCGCCGGAAGAACGCGGTTCGGTGACAGGGGCTAAGCTGATGGCGCGTGGCATCGAGATCCGCGAGGCGCACTTCCCGGGAAAGGCGCCGATCGACACCTATGGCAATGGCGGGTTCCGCTTTGCAGATATGTCGCATCGCGGGTCTCTGCTGTGCTTGCCGTCGGGCATCCATGGCTGGGATGTGACCTCGCCGGAAGACATGGCGGCTGTGGCTTTTGAACGGGTGCTGGCGGAGGCGGATGAAATCGAGGTCCTGCTGGTTGGGACCGGTACCGAGATGGTGATCCTGCCGAAGCCGTTACGTGAGGCTTTGCGTGCGAAGAAGATCGTCGCCGATCCGATGAATACGGGCGCGGCTGTCAGGACCTACAATATCCTGCTTGGCGAATCACGCGCGGTTGCTGCGGCCTTGATCGCCGTTTGAAAACATCTCGGAAACGGCCTGAAAAAAACGGGAGCATGTATCGTGGCGGATCGCACCGATAACGAAGAAATGCTGCTGGCCGAACTGCGTGAGGCCGACCGCGACCGTTATCTGGCCGCACTGCTCTCGCCTGCCGGAAAGCGCGGCGCGCTTGCAGCGCTTTATCTATTCAGTGCCGAACTTGCCCGGGTGCGTGAACGTGTCAGCGAGCCACTGCCGGGCGAAGTAAGGCTGCAATACTGGCGCGATCTCCTGGAAGGTTCGGGCCATGGCTCGACCGAGGCGAACCCGTCGGCTGCCGCACTTCTGCAAACAATAGATCGCTTCCGACTGCCACTCGACCCGCTGATCCGGATGACAGAGGCGCGGATTTTCGATCTTTACGACGATCCGATGGGCACGATTTCGGACTTTGAGGGTTATGCCGGAGAGACAGCTTCGGCGCTCATTCAACTCGCAAGCTTGGTTCTGGACGCCGACGCGGCGCGGCGTTTTGCCAATGCGGCGGGGCATGCCGGCGTGGCGCAGGCGGTTGCAGGAACACTGCTGCTGCTGCCGCGCCACAGGGCCGCCGGCCAGGTGTTCATCCCGGCTGAAATTCTCTCGGCCACCGGTCTGGAGCGGGAGAGCTTCCTTATTGGGAACGACACGACGCGAGTCGGCAACGCGATCAGGGCTTTCGCTTCATTCGGGCGATCTCATTTGTCGAAGTTCCGGGCCGATGGGCCGGTTGCCAAATCGCTTCTGCCGGCGTTCCTGCCAGTGTCAGCCTGTGAGAGCATTCTTGTAAAAGCCGAGGCTTTGGGCGAAACTGCGCTCGCCGGGTCGATCCGTCCTTCCCAGTGGAAGAGGCAATTGTTGATGATGCGCTCTTTGCTGTTTCGTAAGTTTTGACCTGTATCGTTTCGCCCGAGCACAGGACCCGAGACTGCTTCGGCGGCAGATTATTCAAAATCTACCCTCCTGCTTTAATCGTTCGGGATCGCTGACATGAATGCTGCATTAGGAGAGGAAGGTGGCGAATGGAAACGTGGGTGTGGCTTGTCGGAGCTGTGTTCGTCGCCATGGTATTATTTTACTATTTCGGGCGTGCCAAAGCACAGAGAACGCCGACTGAGGTTTCGGTCGACGAGGCCAATGGCTGGGCGCGCCGCGAGTTTGGCCGCAGCTACCCCGATGATCGGGTGGCCTCCGTCATTGGTGATAAGGAAATTGAAACATTTTTCCTGAGATTGGCCGATGGCAAGGTCGGCATGTACCGCTCCCGCCGCGGGAAGGGGCAGGCTATCGTCGTCCAGCAGAGCGACTACCGCTTGCGCGCGCTGCCGGAAGCAAACGGTCTGCAGGTGGATTTTCCCGAAAACGATTTCTTCAGCGGAAACTACTATTTCCGCAGCGAACAGGATGCCGCGGACGTTTCAACCTGGATGCTGAACGCCCGCTGACATGATCCTTGGTATCAGGCGTCGACCCACGCCTTGCAGGCCTCCAGAGCCCGCTTTGCAACAAGCTGCTTCTTCACCGATGATTTGGCCTTTCCGCGTGGGCGCTTTCCGGTCTCCGGATCGATCAGCGCACCGGGTTCCAGCTCGGGAAACAGGCCGAAATTGATGTTCATCGGCTGGAAGGAACGCTTTCCGCCTTCTTCTTCATGCGACAGGTGTCCACCGGTGACATGGCCGAGCAGGGAACCGAGTGCGGTTTCGGATGGCGGGATGACCGGGGGCTGTCCAAGCCGCTCTGCCGCCGCGAATCGCCCGGCGAGTAGGCCGATGCTGGCGCTTTCGACATAACCTTCGCAACCGGTGATCTGACCGGCAAACCGCAGCCCTGACCGCCCTTTGAGCGCAAGTGTTCCGTCGAGCAGCGTCGGCGCGTTCAGATAAGTGTTGCGGTGAAGGCCACCGAGGCGGGCAAATTCCGCATCCTGAAGACCGGGGATCATCTTCAGCACGTCCTTCTGCGAGCCGTAGCGCAGCTTGGTCTGGAAGCCGACCATATTGTAAAGCGTGCCGAGCGCGTTGTCCTGGCGTAGCTGCACCACCGCATAGGCCTTGATATCCGGCTTGTGGGCATTGGTGAGGCCCATCGGCTTCATCGGCCCGTGCCGCAGGGTTTCGCGCCCGCGCTCCGCCATGACTTCGATCGGCAGGCAGCCGTCGAAATAGGGTGTGCCTTCCCATTCCTTGAAATCGGTCTTATCACCGGCAATCAGCGCATCAATGAAGGCGTTGTATTCTGTCTCGTCCATCGGGCAGTTGATGTAATCCTTGCCTGTGCCGCCAGGGCCAACCTTGTCATAGCGCGACTGGTACCAGCAGATATCCATGTCGATCGTGTCGCGGTAGACGATCGGTGCGATGGCATCGAAGAAGGCGAGGGCCTCCTTGCCTGTTCTGGCGCTGATGGCTTCGGCAAGGGCAGGGGCCGTCAGCGGGCCGGTGGCGATGATGGCCTGGTCCCAGTCTTCCGGCGGCAGTGCGGTGATTTCCTCGCGCACGATTGTAATCATCGGATGGGCGACAAGCTTTTCGGTGACAGCATCGGAAAAGCCACCGCGGTCCACTGCCAATGCGCCGCCCGCCGGCACCTGATGGGCATCCGCGCAGGCCATGATAAGCGAGTTCGCCAGGCGCATTTCGGCATGGATGACGCCGACAGCATTGCTCGTTGCGTCATCGGAGCGGAATGAGTTGGAGCAGACAAGCTCGGCAAGGCCGTCGGTCTTGTGAGCCGCGGTCTCGCGCACGCCACGCATTTCATGCAGGATCACAGGAATGTCGCGGCTGGCGATCTGCCATGCGGCTTCGGAGCCGGCAAGGCCGCCGCCAATGACGTGGATGGGTTTGGGTGAATTGCTGGTGTCGGACATGGTTGTTCAAACCGGAAGGTTGGCCGGGGCTATGTTGCCGGCGAGTTTCAGTTTAGTCTCTCACCGGAAGGGTCGGTGGATTTTGTCTTGGAAATGCCAGATTGGCGGCCCGCCGTCGAGTAGCGGGCACTTATTTGCGGCGCGAAACGAATTTCCTGATTTTTTTACATATCGCCAAAAGTCTGTCACGGTTAACGTTGTAAAATCGCGCCACAAAAGTTTGCAAACGTCAAGTCGTTGAAAGTGCTGAAACAACTGTTATGTCGTGTTCAGAAACGTGTCTTTGCGTTTCGCTGAAGCCGTTAAACTCCACGACTCGTTCGGTCGAAAATTTCCTACGAAGCCTTCCGGTTGATTTAGGTCATGTGATGCGAAACGGGTCTGAGGGATATAACAAATCGATTTAAACGCCAATTTGATTTCGAAAAGGGAGTCGACATGGAACAGATCACGCCTGATAGCACCCAGAATATTCTGGGGCCCGAAGAACTGGATCTGATGAATAGATACTGGCAGGCGTCCAACTACCTGTCGGTTGGTCAGATTTATCTTATGGACAACCCCCTGCTGAAGGAGCCTCTCGCAGAAGAAGACGTCAAGCCTCGCCTTCTCGGCCACTGGGGCACGACGCCGGGCCTCAACTTCATCTATGTGCACCTGAACCGCGTTATCAAGAAATTTGACGCAAGCACGATTTATATCTGCGGTCCCGGCCATGGCGGTCCCGGTCTGGTCGCCAACGCCTATCTCGACGGCACCTACACCGAAGTCTATCCGGAGATCACGGAAGACGAAGACGGTATGCAGAAGCTGTTCAAGCAGTTTTCGTTCCCTGGCGGCATTCCGAGTCACGTTGCACCGGAAACGCCCGGATCGATCCATGAAGGTGGCGAGCTTGGTTACGCGCTTGTCCACGCCTTCGGTGCTGCTTACGACAATCCTGACCTGATCGTTGCCTGCGTTGTTGGCGACGGTGAAGCCGAAACCGGCCCGTTGGCCGCTTCGTGGCATTCGAACAAGTTCCTGAACCCGATCAACGACGGCGCCGTTCTGCCGATCCTTCATCTCAACGGCTACAAGATCGCAAATCCGACCCTGATGGCCCGGATGAGCAAGAAGGACCTGACCGACCTGTTCCAGGGTTACGGCTATCAGCCCTTCTACGTTGAAGGCGATGATCCGGAATACATGCACCAGCGCATGGCCGAGGTCATGGAAGAGTGCTACACGCGCATCCGTGAAATCCAGGCTGAAGCCCGCGCTGAAGGCACGGTCTACGAAATGCCGCGCTGGCCGATGATCATCCTCCGCAGCCCCAAGGGCTGGACCGGTCCGAAATTCGTCGACAACAAGAAGGTCGAAGACTTCTGGCGTTCGCACCAGGTTCCGATTTCGGCAGCGCGTGAAAACGCCGATCACCGCAGCCAGCTCGAAGACTGGCTGAAGAGCTATGCCCCCGAAAAGCTGTTTGACGAAAACGGCAAGCTGGTTCCCGAACTGAAGGCGCTTGCGCCTGAAGGCGACCTGCGCATGAGCGCCAACCCGCACACCAATGGCGGTATCCTGCGCAAGGAACTGAAGATGCCCGACTTCCGCGAACTTGCGGTGGACGTCAAGCAGCCCGGCGAAGTGATGACCTCGGCGACGAAACGTCTCGGCATGCTGCTGCGCGAAGTCATGAAGCTCAATGCTGAAGAGCGTAACTTCCGCTTGGTGGGCCCCGACGAAACAGCATCGAACCGCCTGCAGGATGTGTTCGAAGTGACCGACCGCGTATGGATGGCTGACATTCTCGAATATGACGAAGGCGTCGCTCGCGATGGCCGGGTCATGGAAGTGCTCAGCGAGCATCTGTGCCAGGGTTGGCTGGAAGGTTACCTGCTGACGGGACGCCACGGTCTGTTCTCGTGCTATGAAGCTTTCATCCACATCATCGACTCGATGTTCAACCAGCACGCCAAATGGCTGAAGACCACGCAGCATATTGGTTGGCGCAAGCCGATCTCGTCGCTGAACTACCTTCTGACCTCGCATGTATGGCGTCAGGACCACAACGGCTTCAGCCATCAGGATCCGGGCTTCATCGACCACGTCGTCAACAAGAAGGCAGACGTCGTTCGCACATATTTCCCGCCGGATGCCAACACGCTTCTGGTTGTCGGTGACCACATTCTGCGCACCTACAACCGCGTCAACGTTATCGTTGCCGGCAAGCAGCCGCAGCCGCAGTGGCTTTCGATCGAGGAAGCAGTCGTGCATTGCGACACTGGTCTTGGCGAATGGAAGTGGGCCAGCAACGTGCCGGAAGGCGAACAGCCCGATGTTGTCATGGCCTCGGCCGGTGACGTGCCGACCCTGGAAATGATGGCCGCTGTCGATCTTCTTCGCCAGAAGCTGCCGGAACTGAAGGTCAAGGTTGTCAACGTTGTTGACCTGATGGCCCTGCAGCCGAAGGAAGAACATCCGCATGGTCTGCGTGATGCCGACTTCGACGAGTTGTTCACCGACAACAAGCCGGTTATCTTCGCCTATCATGGTTATCCCTGGCTCATTCACCGCCTGGCCTATCGCCGTCACAACCACAACAACATCCACGTTCGTGGGTATGTTGAAGAGGGAACGACGACAACGCCATTCGATATGGTTGTCCAGAACCGCCTCGACCGTTTCCATCTCGCCATGGATGCGATCGAACGTGCCGGTGGATTTGGTGAAAGAGGTGCGGCCGCTTTGAACTATCTCAAGGAAAAGCGTGCCGAACATCACGATTATATCCGTGTGCATGGTCAAGACATGCCGGAGATTCTCGATTGGAAATGGCCCTATCCCAAGGGCTGATCCAAAAACTGAAGCCTGCGCACCGCCACTCCCAGGGCGGTGCGCACACCATTTCTGGATAGCGATTATGAATGGCACAATACTGGCATTGAATGCCGGATCATCCAGCCTCAAATTCCGTCTTTATGAAGTCGAGGGTGATGATTTTTCTCTTGTTCTGCGTGGTCAGTTTGACGGCGTGAACGAAAACCCTCGCCTTGTGGTCAAGGAAGCCGGCGGCAAGGAAATCTGCAATATCGACCTCGAAATCAGCGCGCACATGCAGGAAGACATGCTTGAGCGCATTTTTGGCGTTATCAAGCCCTATACCGCAAACAGCCCGCTGCAGGCGGTCGGGCACAGGGTTCTCCACGGCGGTGGCCGCTTCGCCGAGCCGGTTCTTCTCGACGACGAAATCGTCTCTTACCTCGAAACGCTGATCCCCATGGGCCCGCTGCACCAGCCGGCCAATCTCGCGTCGATCAAACTCTTCCGGCGCATCCGTCCTGACCTCCCGCAGGTCGCATGCTTCGACACGGCCTTCCACGTCAATATCGACGAGCGCGCTGCGCGTTATCCGATCCCGCTGGAATATGAGGCCAAGGGCTATCGCCGTTTCGGCTTCCACGGCCTGTCCTACACCTACATTGCCGATCGTCTGCGCGAGGTCTCTGATTATCTGGTGAAGAAGCGCACCGTCGTTGCCCATCTTGGCAGTGGTTCGTCCATGTGCGCCATGCGCAATGGCAAGGCCGTTGATACGACTATGGGGATGACGCCGCTTGGTGGTCTGATGATGGGGACACGTTCCGGCACGGTTGACCCAGGGTTGGTTCTAACCTTGATGGAAGCTGAAAATATGTCGCCGGCTGATATCAAGGACATGCTCTGGTATAAGTCTGGCCTGCTCGGTGTTTCCGGCATTTCAAGCGATCTGCGTGTGCTGATGGACAGCGATGATCCGAATGCCAAAAAGGCAATCGACCTGTTTGTCTTCCGTGCGTGCCGTGAGCTTTCGATCATGGTTGCCACAATGGAAGGCATGGAATCGCTGGTCTTCAGCGCCGGCATCGGTGAGAACTCTCCGGTTATCCGCAAGATGATCTGCGACCGTCTCGGCTGGCTGGGCGTTCAGCTCGATGACGATGCCAACAATGCCAGTGAGGAGATCATTTCCTGCCCGGAAAGCCGCGTTGAAGTACGCGTCATTCCGACGGACGAGGAAATCGTTCTGGCAAAGCAGACGGCCCGCGTCGTCGGTGAAGCAGCGAAAGCCGGTCGCGTGGCCGCCTACGCCTGAGCGCTGCCGTTTCTGTTTGAGATTTGAGATGCCCGTGCGAAAGCGCGGGCATTTTTCATTTGTTGCGCCACGCCTCGATAAAGCGCGTGCCCTGCAATGCAATGAGAATGACGGCAACGCCGAGGAAGATGCGGGGCGGGGGGACCTCGCCGAAAAAGAAGAAACCGGCGGCTGCGGCAAAGAATACCGAGAGATAGCCAAACGGAGCGAGCATGCTGGCATCGCTTTTCTGATAGGCCTTGAGCCAGCAATACTGCCCCGCCTGCGCCAGAAGACCGATCAGGGCCAGAACCGGCCAGTGGGAAAGCGGTACGGGTTGCCACACCAGACCCGCGGGGATGCCGGTGATGAGAACGAGGCCGATGGTATAGAATGTCATCATCACGATCGTGCTTTCGTCTGCAAGCCGCCGCGTCTGGATCGTCGCCAACGCGCCGAAGACGATGCTGGCAATCACAACCAGAAGGCCGGGATTGAGATCGATCTCATCGGGAGAGATGATGATCAGCGCGCCGCCGAAGGCAATGGCCGCGCCCAGCCAGCGCAGGCGGCCGACACGTTCGCCCAGCAGTAATGCGGCAAGCCCCATTGTCACCAGCGGCCGGGTGAAACCGAGCGCATTGACCATCACCAGCGGCAGCATGGCGAAGGCCAGGAAATTCGAAGTGAGCGCGATGGCGTTGCAGGTGACGCGGAAGGCATTGCGCAGCGGATAGCGCGTCGTCTTCAGGGCTGCGCGGTTCTTCACGATCATCGGAAGAATGAAGACAAGGCCGATCAGAGCGCGGATGAAGACGAGCTGGATCGCCGGATAGGCGACGCTGTTGGCCTTCACCAGCGCGCTCATGAAGGTCACCAGTGTCATATCGGCAAGAAGCCAGGCAATGCCTTGTCCAGCGGTGTTCTTTTCGTCCGGTGCGGTGTCTTCGCTGCTCACCGTGTCATGCCGGCTGCACCAGGTTCGCCATGAGCCGGAACGCACCGGGGATGAGCCGGTCCATCTGGTGATGGAGAACAAGGCTTGTGTGGGTGTGGCGCCCCTTGCCGAACCTGGCCGAAACCAGCGCACCCTTGAGCGGCTTCTCATCGGCATCATGCATGGCCAGAAGCGGTTGATAGGCGGCATCCCAGTCGGCGGCAAAATACAGTCCGCGCTCCTTGTGCCAGCCGGACCAGTCTTCCGCCGTGATCGTGTTCGGGCCATTCAGAAGCGGGTGCTCCGGTGCCAGAACCGTGACATCTGCGTTCGGATTGGTGACCCGCCACCTGAGCGAGGGCGTGCCGATCTTCAGGTAAAGCGGCGGTGTTGTCTCAGGCGTCCAGCCGTCGGAAGGGCGGTGGTAGAGGGTCACCAGATGGCCGCCGTCCTCGACGAATTTGTGAATTTTCGCCGTGGCAGCGGCGAGGTCCGGACGGGTGCCAAAGGCGAAGATGCCGATGACGATGGTGGTAAAGCCAGAGAGGTCTCCGGAAAGCGCTGCCTGATCGAGCTCGGTGACATCAAGTCCCATACGCTTCAGCGATAGTCCGACATTGTCTGCGCCGCCACCGACATAGCCGATCTTCGCGCCCTCCGGCAGGGTGAGGTCGAGGGTGAGAACGTTCAGAGCCTCTGGCCTGATGAAGCGATTGCGGCCGATATGAGGGTAGAAAAAAGGCGTGACGTTGTACGCCGGCTGGTCATCAATTTCCGGTGTCAGGGTCACAAGCCCGGGCAACGGCTTTTTCGGAAGAGACAGCGCGCATTGCTCTCCGTTCACTTTGATCTGGTAGCCGTCAGGCGTCCTAAAGTTGATTCTTAAGTTTGGATCTTCTGTTTGGGCAGCGAACGAAAGATTCGTTCCAAGCCTTTGTACAGGAACAATAAATGCATTCGGGCTGAGCGCCAATGAATGTGCAGGAATCACCGGAAGTGCGGTCTCCAGATCAAAATGGCCGGTTACTTTCCGGCCCCCGACTTCGGTTTCGAGTGTGATCGAGACCGGGGCATTTCCACCAAGCGAAGACCAGAGCGGCGGGTATTGTCCTGTAAGCGGAGCATCGGCGGCGGCCGAAAGCGTGAAGCGGATGATGCCGGCCTCTTCGGACGGCGGTGACGCTGTGACACCTTCAGACAGGATTGGATTGACGGTGACGGTGCGGTTTGTGTCTTCGCTCAACACGACGGCAAGCACGGTGGAGCCGCCCGGTGTCAGGCATTCGGCCTCGCCATAGGCACGTTCGAAAAGCGCTTCTGTCTCCAGAATGGCAGCGTCGATCTCGATAAGCTTTCGGGAAAGCCGGTGTCCGTGAGCCTCCACAAAGGCGGCGGGGGCGGCCTCGACTGCGGCTTCAATTTCGCCGGAGGCGGAAATCAGACTGCGGGTGATGGCTTCGCGGTCGGGGAAGGCATCGATGGCAGCAGCAATCGCGGCATCGGCAGTCACCAGATGTTTGACAAGTGACGTCGCTTCATCGCTGCACAGGCTTGCGAGTGTCGTTGGCAGGCCGTCGAGGATCGTATTTTCATGCGCACCGCCATCGAGACCGATCAGCAGGTGCAGCTCCCAGGCGTGGTCGGGGCGCTCGGGCCACCAGCCCATGCCTTGCGAGGCATGGTAGTAGCGCGACCATTCGCCGATACGGCCATAATCCGCGCCAGTTGCCGGATCGCGACCCTCTGAGACGACGGTCACGGTTGCCGGCGGTGGCGGCAGGTCGTCGTCATAGGTGCCGCCGCCGCCGGACCATGCCGGCAGGTAGTATTTCGCGACCCGCCACGGCTTCAGCCCTTCGGCGAAATGCTCCGGATAGGCCGTCTCGTCGGCGGCAAGGCGAATGGCGGTCTCGGCGGCCCGCGTCATGGCGCGGTGGTGGCCGTGCTGGCCGGGAACGTCGAGAAATGTCGGGATCACGATATCGGGCCGCTCGCGCCGGTAGGCGCGGACCATGCGTTCCACGATCCGGTCCTCGCCCCAGCGCGCAAAGGTCGCGTCGCCATCCTTCGAGAAGCCGAAATCATGGACTGGATCGTCAGGCCCGTGCCCGAGCCAGTGGATATCGGCATCCAGCGCGCGGGCGGCCTCTTCCATCTCGCGGGTTCTGAGCACGCCAAGCGCGCCGATGCGCTCTGGCCCCAGCACATTCTGACCGCCTTCTCCACGCGTTGAGCAGCCGATGATTACGCGCATGCCCAATCCGAAGCGGAACCAGGCGAGCATGTCGGACTGCTCATCATCGGGATGCGCGCCGGTGTTCATCATCGTCAACGGCGATTTCAGCCGCGAGAGCGCCCGGTGGAGACGGACGAGTGACGATGAGGCCTTTTCCTGTTCGATGCGCTGTCGCGACGTGAGCATGCTGGTTTCCCCGTTGTTTGTTGGTATTGTCAGGCCACCTGCTGGTCGGGTGGCGATGTTTCGAGCTTGGGTGTCAGGATTTCGAAGAGCGGCAGGGCGGCGGCCCCCAGCGCTGCGGTATACTGGCCCGTCTGGCCGCGCATGACGCGCGGTTGCCGGCGATTTGCACGCGCGGCGACAGAAGGCGGAAGCGCTGGCATTCGTGCGATCAGTTCATCCATCACCACGTCCGAAAACGTGCCGCTGAAAATGATGGTTTCCGGATCGAAAATGTTTTCAAGCAAACCGACGACGGTTGAAAGGTGCGAGGCTGCCTCGCCGATCCATTCTTCAACCACTGGATCAGCATTTTGGAAAAGTGACTCTATTTCAGATATTTGCGGACGGTTTCTGCCGTTCTGGTCGAATCTTTCATGCAGCGCGTGAAGCGAGGCGTAGCGCTCCAGGCAGCCACGCTGGCCGCAGGGGCAGAGCCTGCCGGACGGCACCAGCGGCACATGACCGATCTCGCCGGCATTGCCGAAGGCACCGCGATAGGGCGCGCCATCCTGGATCATGCCAAGCCCGATGCCGGAACCGAAATAGAGCATGCAGAAATGCGCAATTGCGTGTCCCGCGCCGAACAGCCGTTCGGCAACGGCGGCGGCTGCTGCATCGTTTTCCAGGGTCACGTTGGCTCCGCAGGCTGCCTCGAGTTCAGCCTCGACATCGATGCCGTTCCAGCCGGGCAGGGTGGTCGGCCCAACGAAACTCATGCCTTCAATGCCGAAGGGGCCGGGCATCACCACGCCGACACCGAGAAGCGGCGCTTCCACGGATTTGCGGGCGCGTCCGACTTCCAGACTGAAGACCGGCAGAGTGCGCTCCGGCGTGGTGCCGGACAGGGGAATGATGCGCTTGTAACGCAGCACACCGGTGAGATCGAGAACGGTCACGACCATCTGGTCGGTGGCGATTTCGACGCCGACGGTGGCGGCGCCTTCCGGATTGACGGCAAACTGGATGGGCGGCTGGCCGCGCCCGGTGCGCCGCCGCCCGGTCGCCATCAGCAGGCCTTCGCCGACGAGGTCATCGACAATGTTGGCGACCGCCTGTGCGGTCAGATGCGTCTGGCGGGCAATCTCCATGCGACCAAGCATGCCGTGCTGACGCACCAGATCGAGCACGACCCGCCGGTTATGCTCCCTGTTGCGTTCAGGATTGTTGCCAATGGCAGATGGCGCGCGTGACTTGTCGATCATATCGGTTCGCTTTCAGATGGTCTCAGTCTGGGGCCGGACCTGTCTACCGTCAATATATTAATTCAATTAGATTATCTTATTGACAAACCCGCGATGTCACGCGACCGTGTTGGAGAGGTGCCGGAAAAAAACGGTGCCCGGTGGCGCCCCGCGACGCGGGTGCCAGCATGAAGCGAACAATGGCCGCTGCCTTTGGCAGACGGCTCTCGGGAACAAGAAAAAAGCCCCGGACGCGGCTAAACGCTCGCTGCGGGGAAGTGGAGATTTCAATGCGCAAGGCACTTCTGCTCGCCGGCCTGATGTCCGGCATCAGCATGTTCTCAGTCAACTCGGCAAACGCCGTCGAAATCGAATATTGGCAGTATATCTACGAAACGCGCGTCAACGCGATGGATCAGCTGATCGAGAATTTCGAGGCCGCCAACCCGGATATCACTGTCAAACAGGTCACCTTTCCCTATGCGGACTACCAGACCCGCATCGTTGCCGCCAACATGGCTGGCAAGGGGCCGGATGTGATGCAATTGTTCTATGGTTGGCTCGACAAGTTCGTCGCCGGCGGCCTGTTGCAGCCGCTGCCGCAGGACGCGTTTCCCCATGAGCAGATCGAGAGCGAGTTTTTCCCGATCGTGACCGCAATGAGCCGCGACGGTGAGTATTACGGCCTGCCGACGGCCGTGCGTTCGCTGGCGCTGTTTTATAACAAGAAGCTTTTCGAAGATGCCGGTCTCGATCCGGAAAACCCGCCGCAGACGCTGGATGAGCTTGTTGCCGCCGGCAAGGCGATTGCCAAGTTCGACGATGCCGGCAACATGATCACCGAAGGCATGACCCTCGACATGGCCGGGCAGGACCACCAGTGGTGGCGCGAGGTTCTGGTGCGTCAGTTCGGCGGCGTGCCCTACACCGATGACTACCGCAAGGTGACCTATGACAGCCCGGAAGGCACCGAGGCACTCGAATTCTACACTAATTTGCAGCTTGAAGAGAAAATCGGCCAGGCGGGCTTCATGGATGAAGGTCAGGCTGCGTTTCGTGCGGGCAAGGCCGGTATGACAATCGACGGCACGTTCCGGCTTGGCTCCTTCAGCCAGATCGAGGATTTCGAATGGGCCGTGACCGAGTTGCCGGCCAATGCCGACGGCATGCGCTCCAACTATTCGAGCTATTTTGCAAATGGCATCGGTGCCAAGGTCAAAGGCGAAGAACTTGAAGCGTCCGAGAAATTCCTCACCTATCTGACCTCTCCGGAAGCCATGAGCGTCTGGCTCGATGTGGTCGGTGAACTGCCGGCGCGCCGCGCAGTGGCGCTGACCGACGAAAACACCTCCAATCCGATCTACGGTCCCTTCCTGAAGGGTCTGGCCTATGCCCATACCACGCTGTTTGTGGACGAAGCCGCGCAGCGCCAGGTCGCCATAGACATGGTCAACCGGGTTCTGCTTAACGGCCAGTCGCCTGCCGACAGCATCAAGGAAGCGGCCGCTGACGAACAAGCCATTATCGATGATGCGATGTAAGCCGGATCGGACCGATGTCTCTTCAGGTTGAAAACACCAATGGGGCGGCTTCCGGCCGCCCCAAAGGCGGCGGCTTTGCCGACCGTTTCTCGATGCACACCAAACGCCTTGCCTGGATCTGGACCTTTCTGGCGCTGCCTGTGCTGTTTTACAGTGTCATTCGTTTCTACCCGACCCTCGACGCCTTCCGGCTGTCGCTGACGGACTGGAACCTGATGCGACCACCGAAATTCATCGGTTTCGAAAACTACACAAAATTGTTCGCCGATCCGGACTTCTGGCAGGTGTTCAAGAACACCTTTGCTTATCTCATTTTCGGAACGCCGATCTCGCTGTTTCTGTCCTTCACCATTGCCTTCTTTCTGGACCGGGTTCGTTTCGGTCACGGCTTTATCCGCGCGCTCTATTTCATGCCGTTTCTGACAACGGCGGCAGCCATGGCCTGGGTCTGGCGCTGGTTCTATCAGCCGGCCCCGATCGGCCTCATCAACGATTTTCTGGCCTATTTCGGCCTGCCGCAGCAGCCGTTTCTGCGCTCTACCACCCAGGCGCTGCCTTCCATCATGGTGACGGCGATCTGGGCTGGGCTCGGTTTTCAGATTATCATCTTCATGGCGGGCTTGCGTGCCATTCCGACGACCTTCTACGAAGCAGCGCGGATCGACGGGCTCGGGGAGTGGGCCATTTTGCGCAGGATCACGCTGCCGCTTCTGAAGCCGACCACAGTGTTTCTGGTGGTACTCTCCTCCATCGGCTTTCTGCGGATCTTCGACCAAGTCTATAACATGACCACCAATGATCCGGGCGGACCGCTGGGCACTACCAAGCCGTTGGTGCTGATGATCTATCAGTCGGCCTTTTCCTCCTATCAGATGGGCTACGCGGCCGCGCAGACCGTTGTGCTGTTTCTCATTCTCCTCGTCATATCGCTGCTGCAGCTTTGGATCCTGAGGGACAAGTCATGACTGATATTCGCCAAAAGGACGCAGTATCGCGCTTTCGCCCGAGGGTGCGGCCCGGTCGGATACTGATGTGGACGCTGCTTTTGATCGGCGGTGTCATCATGATCACGCCGCTTCTGTTCATGTTTTCCACTTCGCTGAAACCGGCGAGCCAGGTCTATGATTTGAGGCTGATCCCGCAGGACCCGACATTTTCGAACTATGTGAAGGTGCTGACCTCCACCGGGTTCGGGCGCTGGTTCTTCAACTCATTGCTGGTGGCGACGATCGTCACCTGTTCCAACGTGTTCTTTGACAGTCTTGTCGGCTACACGCTGGCCAAATTCCGCTTTCGTGGGCGCCGTTTCATCTTCATCGCCATCCTGTCGACGCTGATGATCCCGACGGAAATGCTGGTGATCCCGTGGTATCTGATGTCGGCCAATCTTGGCTGGCTCGACAGCTATTGGGGCATCATGTTCCCCGGGATGATGACCGGGTTCGGTACCTTCCTGATGCGCCAGTTCTTCGAAGGCGTGCCGGATGATTTCATGGAGGCAGCCCGGATCGACGGCATGAACGAGTTCGTGATCTGGTGGAAGATCGCCATGCCGCTTGTGGCTCCGGCGCTGTCGGCGCTTGCCATCTTCACCTTCCTCGGCAACTGGACTGCCTTCTTCTGGCCGCTGATCGTCACCACTTCGAGCGAGCTCTATACGTTGCCTGTCGGGCTTTCGAGCTTTGCCGTGGAGGCCGCGATCCAGTGGGAGATGATCATGACCGGGGCTGCCCTTGCCACCATTCCCACACTTCTCGTCTTCCTCATCTTCCAGCGCTATATCGTGCGCGGTGTGATGCTGGCCGGCGTCAAGGGATAACACCATGAACACCAACGATCCCCAAAGAAACGATACCAGCCGGTTTCCGGACCCAGCCTATAAGGAAACCGTGCTCAAGCCATTGTTTGACGGTGCAAAAACAAACTTCATCGATGGCTTCAGGGCGATCGACCGGGCCCACCTGGTGATGCTTGCCGAAACCGGCATTCTCAACGGTGAGCAGGCGGGAAAGATCGCCGATGCGCTGGACGCGATTGACCGAGAGGTCGATCCCGCCGCCCTTGAATACACCGGCGAGGTCGAGGACTTCTTCTTTCTGATCGAGAAGGAACTGAAGGCACGGCTCGGCCCGGATCTTGGTGGCAGATTGCACACGGCGCGCTCGCGCAATGATATCGACCACACGCTGTTCAAGTTCAATCTGCGCCGCTATATCGATGTCGCTGCTGACCGGGCTCTCAAACTGCTCGCTGCGCTGATCGAGACTGCGCACCGCGAAAAGGCGACGCTGATCGTCGCCTATACTCACGGCCAGCCTGCCCAGCCGACCACCTTCGGGCATTACCTTTCTGCGGCCATCGAGATGCTTTCCCGCGATATCGAGCGGTTGTTTGCCGCGCGAAAGATCGTCGATCTCTGCCCGATGGGGTCGGCCGCAATCACCACATCCGGTTTCCCGATCGACCGGGCGCGCATGGCGGAACTGCTCGGTTTTGCCGCACCGCTGCAAAACTCCTACAGCTGCATTGCCGGCGTCGATTACATCACGGCGACCTATTCGGCGCTTCAGCTGATGTTCCTGCATCTCGGCCGGATGATCCAGGATTTTCAGTTCTGGACCAGTTTCGAGGTCGGTCAGCTCTATGTGCCCAATGCGCTGGTGCAGATCTCCTCGATCATGCCGCAGAAACGCAACCCGGTGCCGGTGGAGCATATGCGCCATCTGGCAAGCCAGACGGTGGGGCGCGCCCAGACGGTGCTGACGGTGATGCACAACACGCCGTTCACCGACATGAACGACAGTGAGGGCGAGACCCAGGTGATGGGTTACCAGGCCTTTGACAGCGGCATGCGTGTTCTGGAATTGATGACCAGCCTTGTCGGGCAGGTGCGCATCAGTTCAAAACGCGTTGCCGCCAATCTCGACCGCTCCTGCATCACCATCACCGAACTGGCCGATAGTCTGGTGCGGCGCGAGGCGCTCTCTTTCCGTCAGGCCCACGAGATTGCCGCCGATGTCGCCCGTGCTGTGGTGGCAGCCGAGGGTGCGCTTGGTACCGATGGGTTTGCCCCGTTCAAAAAGGCCTTTATCGCCCATGTAGGCCGGGAGGCGACGCTTGATGAAGACGCCTTCCGCGAGATCGTCTCGCCGGAATATTTCGTCACCGTGCGAAAGCGTTATGGCGGGCCGGCGGCAGAGCCGCTCGCAGCCGCCATTGAAGGCTATCGGGCGGAGCTGGATTCATTTCAAAAACAAGCCGAAGAGCTTGCCAGCCGCCTCGATGCGGCAGCAGGCGAACGCGGCGCATGTTTCGACCGGTTGAGGGGAAAAGCATAATGGCTTCGATCGCACTGGAAAAACTGGTGAAGCGCTATGACAAGGTCGAGGCCGTGCATGGCATCGACCTCGAAATTGCCGATGGCGAATTCGTCGTTTTCGTCGGTCCCTCGGGCTGCGGCAAGTCGACCACGCTCAGGATGATCGCGGGTCTTGAGGAGATCACCGGCGGCACGTTGCGGATCGGTGACGCGGTGGTCAACGAGCGGGCGCCAAAGGCGCGCAACATCGCCATGGTGTTTCAGAACTATGCCATCTATCCGCATCTGACGGTCCGCCAGAACATCGGCTTCGGGCTTTACACCGCGAAGCTTTCGAAGGACGAGAAGAATGCCCGGATCGACGACACCGCGCGGATACTCGGTCTGACGGATTATCTGGAGCGGCGGCCTGCCGCGCTTTCCGGTGGGCAGCGCCAGCGCGTCGCCATCGGTCGGGCGATGGTGCGCAATCCATCTGCGTTTCTGTTCGATGAACCGCTGTCCAATCTCGATGCTCAGCTTCGTGCGCAGATGCGTATTGAAATCAAGAAGTTGCATCAGGAACTTAAGACAACAACCGTCTATGTGACCCATGACCAAATTGAAGCCATGACCATGGCCGACCGTATCGTGGTGATGAAGGATGGCAATATCCTGCAGACCGGCACACCGGTCGATCTTTATGAAAACCCCGCCGATGTGTTTACCGCCCGCTTCATCGGCTCGCCGTCGATGAACATGCTGCCGGCCTTGGCACTGGCTGGGCAGTCTGCCGTGCCGTCCGATGATGTCCTTGTCGGCATTCGCCCGCATGATCTTCTCGCCGTTGTCGACGGAGCGGTACCGGAAGGCGCGATCGTGACGCTGGAGGGTGTGGTTGAGGCAGTCGAGCCACTCGGCCCGGAAACCATGGTGCATCTGAACGTCGCCGGGGCATCGCTGATTGCCACCTCGCCGGGCACGCTTTCGCCGGCCGTTGGCAGCCGGATCACCTGTACGGTTCAGCCGGGCAAGCTCTATCTCTTCGATGCTGCGACAGAAAAGAGCCTTGGCCGTAAATGACATCCGTAAATGACGAGAGGTCGGCGGTTCTGTGCGTCGGCCGGATTTATTGTGACCTGATTTTCACAGGTCTTGAGCGAATGCCGGTTCTGGGCCGAGAAATCTTCGCCGAAAACCTGACGATTGCGGCAGGCGGGGGGCGTTCATTTCTGCCGCCCATTTCGCCGGGACCGGCCGCCAAGCCGCGCTTGTCGGTCGACTGGGCCGTGATGCGCTTTCATGCGCAATCGAAGGCCAGCTTCAAGCAAGCGGCGTCGATCTGGCCTTTCTGGAGCGCGCTGACGATGCCGGTCCGCAGGTGACAGTTGCCTCGGTGCTGGCGAGCGAGCGCGCCTTTCTGACCAAGCGGGCAGGGCGCGCCGAGCCTGCCACCCTTGAAGACGCGCTTGCCTGGTCGATGGCCGGCCACCTGCATATTGCCGAATATGCGACCCTCGCCGAAATGCCGGATCTTGTCAGCCGTGCCCGCAGCGCCGGGCTCACGGTATCGCTTGACCCGAGCTGGGACGACACGCTGATTGGAGATCCGGATCTTTTGGAGAAGTGTCGTGGCGTCGACCTGTTTTTGCCGAACCTCGAAGAGGCTCGCGTCATTACCGATGAGTGCGACCCGCAAGCCATGTGCGCGCACCTTGCTGAACATTTTCCCGTCGTCGCTATCAAGGCTGGCGGCGAGGGCGCTTATCTGGCAGCGTCGTCCTTGCGCAGCCAGGCACCGGCTGAAAATGTGGCCGTAGTTGACACCACCGGCGCAGGCGATGCCTTCAATGCAGGTTTTGTCGATGCATGGCGGAAAGGCGAAGACCTGCTGCTCTGTCTCTCTGCCGCCATCCGCGCGGGAAGCCGCGCTGTGCAGGTTGCCGGCGGCGCAGGCGCGTCCGCAAAAAAATCGATTAACAGGCTGCTGCAAAACGGTCTGTTTTGTTGCTTCTAGTTTTGGACCTGTCGCAGTTTGATGCCGCTCCTTTGATAGCATTTACTGCAACAAAGGAGACAGGCCATGGGAGAAAAACGGACGGATGAATTCCGCCAGGATGCGGTGCTGATTGCGTTCACCAGTGGTCTTACGCGTAAGCAGCTGGCTGACGATCTGGGCGTTGGGGTGTCGACGCTGGACACATGGATTACTGCCCACCGAGACACGGATGTGGTGTCACAAGAGGATTTGAGCCTTGCCCAGGAGAATGATCGGCCTCAGTACGAGGTTCGCATCCTCAAGGAGGAACAGAAAGGGTCAAATGTCGGTGGCATTCAACACTGCGGGCCGTGTCTGGCGAAGCTGGCCGGTTGAACTCCCCCGCTGCAAGGAAGCGACAAACCACGCGAGGCACGCTTCGGCGCGCGGCGTCTCGGAGCGCACGGCGAAGACAAGTGCCTCGTCGGGGTGAAGACCATATTTACCTATGCTTTCGGAGAGCATTGTTTCACGGGGGCTTACAGCAACGGAACTCAGTCCAGCTTCGCTTAACCTCGCAAAAAAATTGTTACCGTAGAGTCTAACATGATCTGCCTGGCCGGAGCGAGCCTCGCGCTCCCCGGTCGTCTCAAGAGTTTCTTCATCGGTCATATCGCTGCCGGACAGGGGGACCTGTAGGATGGCGATTCCAGTTGGAGCAAGAACTCGCGCAATCTCGGCCATCGCTTTCCGGTCCTCCGGAATATGCTCCAGAACGTGTAGCGCCAGAAGGACATCCGCATAATCGACGGGAAACGGTAGGGCGGTCAGTGACGCGACGATATCGACCTCGCGTTCATCCGCTTCTGGATAAGCATCCACCGTTTTTGAGACGCCGAACAGATTACGAAACGCAAGGGTCGCATGGGATGGGGCGACTTCGACCAATGTCGCTCGCTCGGGCAATCGGGTCTGCGGAACCCACATATTGCGCAGCAATGGTCCCACGAGATGAAGAAAGCGATGGCGCTCGAGCGACCCGCATTCTGGGCAACCAGCGTTCGGCCTGCCTCGTGGGCCGGGGACAAATTTACCGACGAAACCGCAACAACTGCAAACATGGCTGCTCAACGGGAAAGGAGCGCCGACGGCACGTTCTCGCAAGGCAATTTCGCGACCGAGATCGGGCGGCCAATGGGCTACGGTGATCCGACTTGAACCGGATGCCGAATAGAGGGAAGAAATAGCATTGACTGGGACGATTCGGCTGGGCCTAGAGCCGATGAACCTCAGTACATAGTCCCAGTCGACCAAGCGTCTCAAATCTGGATCAAATCGGGTGGCGCTTGCCCGATGCATGATCTGATTGAGATCCACGTAGTTGCTCTGTTTCAACTTTTCGAAATCAAAGGGAACAAGGAACCAGTTTTTCTCGGTGGTCGTAAATTCTGTATCGCGAAGCTGGGCGCCGTAAACGATGTCAATCTTGGGGTCTGCATTTAGAAACTCCGCAGCCTGCTCTATCCATCGCGGCCACATAAGATTGTCGTCATCCAGAAACGCCACGAGAGATGAGTCCAACGCGTCAAGCGCAAGATTTCGGGCCGCCGAACTGCCGCTGTAGGGGCTTTCGGTTTGAAGGACGGAAATCGTGAGGTGACTAGAGAATTCCTCGACCAGTTCCTCAACTGGATCCCGACCGTCATTGACTACAAACACTTGGTCTGGCCGACGGCTTTGCGCCGCAATCGAAGTAAGCGCCCTTCTGAGGCTTTCGGGACGGTCGCAGGTAGGTATGACAACACCCACTGTACCTTCACCGGTTTGGTCCGACCTCTTGGGACCGCCAAAGAGCATGGAAGCGATGTCGTAAAGTGCTTGACGATTAAATTGCTCGGAAGTCTGCAACAGGGTAATTGATTGTGAGAGGCGTGAATGAGCTGCATCCAGTCTCTGCTGACTTTCATCGAGGCGTGAATGGGCTGCCTCCAGTCTCTGCTGACTTTCATCAAGGCGTGAATGAGCTGCGTCGAGCCTCTGCTGACTTTCATCAAGGCGTGAATGAGCTGCCTCCAGTCTCTGCTGACTTTCATCAAGGCGTGAATGAGCTGCATCCAGTCTCTGCTGACTTTCATCGAGGCGTGAATGGGCTGCATCCAGTCTCTGCTGGTTTCCATCAAGGCGTGAATGAGCTGCGTCGAGTCTCTGCTGGTTTTCATCGAGGCGTGAGGCGACGAAATCAAGGTCGGCTTGAGACGCAAAAATTCGTGCGAACTCTTTTTTGATTGGCCTAAGTATCTCCCGCCAAATTTTTTTCAATACCATTTTTCCGCCTTAGTTTTTTTCGCAGACTTGCACTGATCGGCCCCATGCGCCCCACATCTAATTTGAGAGTCTGCGGGTTGGTGGTTGGTAGTTTGGTTGATTTTCCTGGGCAAGTGTCTGGGTGGCGGTCGCATCACAATCTTTCATTTCTCGCCGCACTTCGATCGGCATTTTATTGCTTAGCGAGGAATGCGGCCTGACACGGTTGTTGTTATATCGCCACAGGGCCAGTTTTCGCCGGGTTCAGCACGACACTGTCGAGCATTGTGTCAGCCAGAAACCGGGTACTGTCTCGGAACCGGTTGGCGACGCTTCTGGGGGCGGTGTATCTTGAGCAGATCGCGCGGCTGACCGACGTGATCGAACGGCTGGCAAACGCGTTGGAGGCTGCATCGAAGACAGATTGTGAATTGCGGCGGCTTTGCACCATCCCCGGGATCGGCCCCGTGATGACGGGCGCCGTTGCGGCATTCGCCCCCGACCTCGACACTTTTGATAGTGGGCGGAACTTTGCGGCCTTTCTGGGCCTTGTGCCACGGCAGAGATCCATGGGTGGCAAGGCTAGGCTGGGGGCTCTCAGCAAGATGGGCCAGACCGACATTCGCCGACTGCTCATCGTCGGAGCGATGAGCGTGATCTGCTGGGTTGTCCGAAAGGGTGACAGTTCGAATCGTTAGCTCGTTGCCCTCATGGCACGCAAGCACAGGATGGTCGCGGCCGTTGCGTTGGCGAATAAAATGGCCCGGATGATCTGGGCCATGCCGACCAAGCAAGAGGATTATCGAATGGCGTGACCTGAAACCGAGACGGGAAAAGGCACGACATGGCCGCAAGGCCGGGGGAACGATCGACGAGGGGTACGCGACACGGACTTCGAAGTTCAAGGCAGGGAAATTCAGACCCGGGGCTCGAGCGCTTGCAGCTCGCTGAACCGATGTGAACCCAGCTTTCCGAACAGCATCCGGCCCGTGGCGTCATCGAAGGCCACAATCTGAGGCCTGACACACGTCCGATCGAAGACCCCGCCGAAAAATCGAAGATAAAGCTTGCCAGACAGGGGGCAACCACACACGTCTTGATACAATCGATGCCGCTGGGTGGGGCGTCCACCGCATCAGTTCATTCGGCAAGGGCAGAGCTCGCTCGGGTAAAATCAAAGTGCAATCGCGTCGGCTGTCTGGAGCGATAGTTGCGTATTCTGCGACATAAAGTAACACACGAAAAACGAGTGTCTATTGTTGACCTCCGGTTGAGCAGGGTTGATAACAAGGTTGGAATGAAATGCTGCGTCGGGGGGCGGGCTTATGGTTGTAGGTGTGCCTTTGCGGCATGCGCCGGTCCGGCGAGGCGTGGATGCGCAGGCGGCAGAGCAGGAAGGCCAGTCCAAGGGACGGTTTGTCTTTTCACTGCTCGGCCCGGGGGCAGATATCGCTCCGGTGGTGGCGCTGGCACGGGAGGTGCATGGCGAAAGCCGGTTTGGCTACATTCCCTTCAGTCCATCGAAAGTGGAGGCGATCATTGCGCGGATTGTTGCCAATCCGTCGCGCTCGGCCTGCATTCTCGCGACCCGAAGCGATGAGGTTGCCGGCATGCTGTGGTGCTCGCTCGGCGAATATCACATTGGCACCGATGTCCTGCTGACCACGATCCACAATCTCAATGTCCAGAAATCGCTTCGGGCCTCGCTTGCGGGCGGCAAGGTGACGCTTGGGCTGCTGAAGCGCGCCGAGGCCTGGTCACGGGCCAAGGGCGCGCGCGAGATGTTGTTTCATGTGACGTCGGGTGTGGAGACGGAGCGGACGGAGAGGATGATGTGGAAGTTGGGGTATGATGTAATGGGTGGGAATTACGCATATAGGCAATGCAGGTAAGCGAAAAGGGAAATTATGGATATTATCCTTATGATATACGCACCACTTATTACAAAATTCCAGATTTTGATAAATAGTAGAAAAAAATGTATGTCATTGATTTAATTTTATTCTTTTATAGCGTTATCGTTTTTTTTATACAGAAAGACTTCGAGGGAAAGTATTTATACATTTTCAATATTTCCAATTTGGCAATCGGAGTTATAATTAGTCCTTTTATAGTTTCATTAGTTAAGCAGCATAAGGGTGTGAGCGGTGAGTAATACAAGGGGGCAGTTTAATTTTTCCGGATCAGATCAGGATAAAATTTCTATAGAAAGGGAGTATAATACAGGTCCATCTCATTTGAACGTACAGAGTTCGTTTGAATTTGGCGGATTGAGTCGGTGGAGTTCTGACTTACTTCAAGGATACTCAAACGCGCCACCGGTGGATGTTGGTTTCACTTATGGCGTCGGCATCGCTGGGCTCTCTGCCGACGTTTCTTATGATGATTTGACCGAAGAGACTTCACTTCAACTTAGTGGCTCCGTGATTGGGCTGGGTTTTGACGTGGAGCTAGTCTTGGATCGGAACAATAAAATCATATCGTCCAGTGGTTTTGGCGGCGGTCAATTGATCGGAGGAACCAAGGCTGTGGTCCTTGGCCTTCCTATAGGCACCGAAGGTATAATGCGTGTCGGCCTGAAAACTAGCGCCAATAGCCTGTCATTCGTTGTTGAAACTGAAGCGTCTGTTGGCATCCTAATCGGCGAATTTGACTATAACTTCTCGCAAGAAGTCGAGCTGCTACGATTTGGCGACCAATGCTTCCTCGCGGGCACGCCGGTCACTATGGCGGATGGCGTTGAAAAGTCGATTGAGGATTTGCAGCCCGATGACTGGGTGATGGCGTTCGATCGTAACGGCAACACGGTGCCCGGCCGGGTTGCCGAGCGGGAAATGGTCGAACGGGATCGTCGCAAGGTCGAGCGGCGTATCAAGGCAGCCAAATTCCCGGTCGTCAAAAGCCTCGACAGTTTCGACTTTGCCGCCATCCCGAAGCTCAACAAGATGCAGGTGCTGGAGCTGGCCCGCTGCGAATGGATCGAGCGTCGCGAGAACGTCATCGCTCTCGGCCCCAGCGGAACCGGGAAGACGCACATAGCGCTCGCCCTCGGCCTTTCAGCCTGCCAGAAGGGCCTGTCCGTTGGCTTCACCACAGCCGCAGCCATGGTCTCAGCGAGATGATGGAAGCCCGTGACGAGCGGCGCCTCTTGCGTTTCCAGAAGCAGATGGCAGGGTACAAGTTGCTGATCATCGACGAACTCGGCTTCGTGCCGCTCTCCAAGACTGGCGCGGAACTGCTGTTCGAGTTGATCTCGCAACGTTATGAGCGGGGCGCCACCCTGATCACCAGCAATTTGCCCTTTGATGAATGGACCGAAATCATGGGATCCGAGCGCCTGACCGGCGCTCTGCTCGACCGCGTCACGCACCATGTCAACATTCTCGAAATGAATGGCGACAGCTATCGTCTCGCCCAAAGCCGTGCCCGAAAGGCCAGCTGAAACCCTTCAGAAAATCGCTACGCAGGTATGAGGCCCCCGCTCGGGCTACGCCCTCCCGCGGGCCTCATACCTGCGCCCGAGGTGGCCGACTTTTGCTCCGCCCCGTGGCCGGTTTTTACACCGCCGTTGACACGCAAACCTCCTGTTTGCACCATCGATTCAGATTCGTCGCATTTTTGGAAGCCCGAGAGTCAGAATTATTGAAGTCTGGTATTACTGGGCTTTGGAGGCCTTAACCAGTTCCTCAAGCTTCTCGTATTCTGCCTTCACTTCCGGCTGGCTTTCCAGAAGCTCGGATGCAAGCTCTGCGAAACCTTCTTCCATCTGTGCCTGTTCTTCGGCAGGCAACTGCGTGATCACGCCGCCATTTTCGGTCCAAGTGGCATAAGAGCGGCCGACGTTCTCGATGCCCCACGGGTAGACCGCTTCTTCGGCTGCGCGGCCGGCGGCGATGATTGCGGCCTTGGTGTCTTCGCTTTGCATCTGGAACCAGTCTTCGTTGACGAGGGTAACCGAGACCACTTCGGCGAAGTGCAGGTCGAGGATATATTTGCCGACATCATAATACTTGAACGCGGTCAGGATCGGCACGCCCACCAGCATGCCGTCGAGGCCGCCAGACTGGAGCTGCGGGATCACTTCGGAAAGGGCCAGCGGCAGGGGGATAGCGCCGATCTGTTCCATCGGCTCGATCTGTAGCGGCGAGGCAAAGGTACGGATCTTGAGGCCCTTGACGTCCTCGAGCGTCTTGGCGTCTTCCATGGTGAAGAGTACGGTCGGGGAGTTGTAAATCGCGCCGATTACGCGCAGGCCCTTGTTGAGAAACATGGTTTCGAGATGATCGCGAAACTCCGGGTTGTGAAGCGCCGCATGCACATCCTCGGGCGAGGTGAACAGGCCTGGAACGTCGAAGGCCTGAAAACGCGGATCGACGTTGGACATGAATGATGTCGGCGTGGTGAAGGCCTCGATCGTTCCCAGAAGCACGCCTTCGGACATGCGCGGGATCGCGCCGAGCTGGGAGGCCGGGTAGATCTCGGTCTTCACGGCGCCGGGCGCGCGCTCGGCGAGTTCGTCGGCAAAGACCTTGATCCATTCATGCTGCACGTCGTTGATGGTCGCGGTCGCGAGCTTCATCGTGCTTTGCGCCTGGGCAGTGAGGAATGAACTCACCGTCAGCGCGGTGGCAAAGGCCGCAGTCTTGAGAAGGTTGGAGATCATCGAACGTGTCCTTTTTCAGTGGGGTTGGGCGAGGGACAGGGATAATGCGGGAACATAGGTGATCACGAGGAGGGCGATGACGAGGACCACAACGAAGGGGGCGACGCCTCGGTAGAGTGTGTGAGCGGGTAGGCCGGTCACCTGTTGGGCCACGAATATGTTCAGGCCGAAGGGCGGCGTGAACATGCCGATGGCCAGATTGACGGTCATGATGACCCCGAAATGGATCGGGTCGATGCCGAGCGATATCGCGATCGGCACCAGAAGCGGCGCGAAGACGAGGATTGCGGAGGTCGGATCGAGGAAAGCGCCGATGGCCAGGAGCAGCAGGTTCACGGCCAAAAGGAAGGTGAAGGCGGATAACTGCATTGCATTTATCCAGGCAATCATCGCCTGCGGCACGCCCTGCGTCGTCAAGATCCAGGTAATGACGCTTGCCGCGGCGACAAGGATCAGGATCTGGCCCGAGAGCATCGCTGCTTTCCCCGCAGCATCGATGATATCGCGCAGCGTCATCGTGCGGTAGACGAACAGGCCGATCACGATGGCATAGAAACAGGCAAAGCCGCCCGCCTCGGAAGGCGAAAACACGCCGAGATAAATGCCGCCGAGCACGAAAACCGGCATCAGGATCGCCCAGAACGCGTCCTTCGTTGCCTTGGCGGCCGTCCTGAACGAGAACGAGCTTTCTGAAGGAATGTCGCGACGGATGGCATCCGCAATCACGAACAGACACAGAAGCGCTGCCATAAGGATGGCCGGCAGGATCCCGGCGATGAAAAGCCGGGGAATGGATTGCTCGGCGGCCATGCCATAGAGGATCATGGCGATGCTGGGCGGGATGACGATATCAATGGCGCCGGAAGACGCCAGAAGGCCGCCCGCGCGGCGCTGACCGTAGCCCGCGTCAATGAGCTTGGGATAAAGCGTTTTGCCGAGCGCTGCGACGGCGGCGACCGAGGACCCCGAGATTGCGCCGAGAGCGGTTGACGCCGCGACGGTGGAAACGCCGAGGCTGCCCGGAACCCGCCCCACCATTGCCATCGCCCAGGCGATCAGCCTGTTGGCGATGCCGCTGGAACTCATGAGCTGTCCGGCGAAGACGAAGAACGGGATTGCCAGAAGGGCGAAGTTGTCGAGCCCGCCAAACATGACCTGTTGAAGCGCCACGGGCGGTATGTTCAGAAAGAACAGCATGGCGACGGCGACCACAGTCAGGAAGACGAGGAAGATCGGCGTGCCGATGGCGACAAGCAGAACGGGCAGGACGATATAGGCGAAGATCATGGGCGGATCTCCGAAGCCGGGGCCTTTCGCAACAGGGCTCTGATGTCGAAAATGAGCTTGATGACGCCGGCAACAGTCAATCCGGCGAAGCCGATGAGCAGGGCTGCATGTGGTATCGTCATGGGAATGCCAAGCCCCATGCTGGTCACGCCGATCCGGTTGATCTTGGCGATGAAAAGCCAGGATGCATGGGTTGCGAAGCTGCAGGCGAAGATGGCCGCGAGATCGTGGAGAATATACCAGAAATGCCGGGCGCGCTTCGTGCTGTAGAGCGGTACCAGGTCCACGCTGATATGGGTGCGGGTGAAAAATGACAGGACCGCGGCAATCATCGTGATCCAGATGATCAGGTAGATCATCAACTCATCCGCGCCGACGGGGGAGATGCCGAAAAGGTAGCGGCTGCCGGCGTTGAGCACATTGATGGCAACCACGACAAGAAGCACAATGCCGAGGCCGGTGTGGAGCGCGCGCGTGACGATATTGCCTGTCCGAGTCGGTTTAGACGCGGGCTGGTCGTCAGTACTCATGTGCGGTCCTCCAGGATGCGGCGGATCGCGACCAGCTTTTGCGCTCGGCTTTTCTGGAGTTCGGCGATTTTTTCAGGCGTATAGTCATAGACGCCGCTACCCGACTTCAGACCCAGCGTGCCTGCGGCGATCTTCTCGCTGATCAGTTCCGGCACATCCTTGCGGTCGGCAAGATCGGCGTTGAGGAAGCTCGAAACGGAGTGGTAGATGTCGAGTCCGGCCATATCCAGAAGCGCCATGGGGCCGATCACCGCAAGCTTGTAGCCGATCCCCCATGAAACGCAGGTATCGATATCCTCCGGGTCGACTACGCCCTGTTCGACAAGGTCGATAACCTCCCGCAAAAGCGCGTAGAGGACACGGTTTTCGACGAAACCCGGCACATCCTTTTTCACGGTCACGGGCAGGAGGCCCAGCGAGCGGATCAGATCCTTGATCGCCTCACTCGTCTCTGGCGCTGTGTGCGCGCCTGCGATGACTTCGATCATCGGAATGATGTGCGGCGGGTTTGACCAGTGCATGCCGACCATGCGGGCGGGATTGGAAATGTGCTCTTGAAGGCTGGTGATCGGAATGCCTGAGGTGTCGGAGGCAACGATGACGTCGGGGCCGACGAGGGCGTCGATCTGGCGATAGACGCCGGCCTTGATCTCGGCCGTTTCGGGAACGTTCTCGATCACCAGCTCGGCGCCTGCGACCGCTTCGGCAAGGTCGCTCGTCAGCTTGACCGGGTTATCCGCCGTGGCCTTAATGCCGAGCTTATCGAGTACGGCGTTGGCCGTCGCGATCATGGCGGAGGCGCGTTCGAGGGCTGCCGGTGCGATGTCATATGCGGTGACTTCGACGCCACCGCGCGCCAGCCGCGCCGCCATGCCCGGTCCCATGGTTCCCAACCCGATGATTGCAATTTTCTTCATGATTTTTCTCTTTCCTGGTTGAGTGGCTCGGACTGGAAGCACCGATCTTGTTGTCTGGTGTGTGAACCGGCCCCGCGAGCGGGATTTTTGCGAGGAGCGCGATTACCACAACGGCTGCAATGATGTTGACAATGGCAAACATGTGCCCCAGCGCGAGCGGCAACATCAGGCAGACACCGGCTGCAACGTGTAAGGCCAAGGCACTCTTCGGCGATTTGAAAACGGTACGCCGCATATTCGCCCCGTCAAGACTGGCCGCGGTGATCGAGGTCAGCGCCACCGGTGGGGTCAGTATCGACATCACCTCAAAACAGGGGATGGAGAGATAAGCAGGTCCTGGGCTCGAGCGGCAGAGCCGACAGTGCTTCCCACGCGCAGCACGCTGCCTGCGAAAATCCTGAATTTCATTGTGTTCACCTCTGTGTTTTGCGATCGGACCGGCGTTTTCGCTTCTTGTCCTTGGGTCGTCTGTTTTAGTGGATCATGCTTGACTGGCCTTGATGAGATCTGCGGCTTTCTCGGCGATCATGATGACGGCGGCATTGATGTTGCCGCAGGGCAGATCGGGCATCACCGAGGCGTCGACAACGCGAAGGCCGGTGATGCCGCGAACCTTGAGTTCGGGGTCGACGACGGACGCCTCGTCCGCGCCCATGCGGCAGGTGCCGGCCGGGTGGTGCACGGTGATCGAGGTCTTGCGGATATGCTCATCGATCTCCTCGTCGCTCTGGCATTTGGCGCCGGGGAAAAACTCGGTTTCGATATAGTTGGCCATCGCCGGCTGGGCGGCGAGCGTGCGCCCGACGTGGAAGCCTGCGCGCAGCGATTTCCAGTCGTTCTCGGCGGCAAGAAAGTTCTGGTGAATGAGCGGTGCCGCGAAGGGATCGGTGGATGCGAGCTTGACCTCGCCCCGGCTTTCGGGCTGCACGGCGACGATGCGGGTGGCAAAGCCATCGCGAAACGGCTGTTTGAACGGTTTGAACCATGGCCATGCCGCCAGCGGCGCGGCGGTGAACAGAAGCTGGATGTCGGGAAGCGGGCGGCTTTCATCGCTCTTGAGGAAGGCCACAACGCCGCCGGGCACGTCGCCGGAAAATCCCTTTCCCGTCAGATAGGTCCTGGCGAAATCGAGCGTGATCCTGTCGGCGCGCATCTTGTGCAGGAAGGGGCCGGGCGTCTTGCGGTGATGCATGATCAGCACCGAGACATGATCCTGAAGGTTCTTGCCGACGGCGGGAAGGTTGACCCTGGTTTCGATCCCCCGCGCCTGAAGCTCGTCGCCCGCGCCAAGGCCCGAGAGCATCATGAGTTGCGGCGTGTTGATGACGCCGCCAGAAAGCAGCACCTCGCGCTTCGCAGCGACGCGGCGCTCGCTGCCCTTGTGGTCGAAGACGAGACCGGTGGCCCGGCTGCCATCGAAGGTAATGTTTTTGGCCATGGCATGGGTTAGAACAGTGAGGTTCTTCCGAGCCATCGCGGGACGCAGATAGGCATTGGCGGTGGACGCGCGCCGGCCATTTCCGATGGTCATTTGCAGACGGCTGAAACCTTCCTGGGTTTCGCCATTGTAATCCTCGGTCTGGGAATAGCCCGCCTCGCGGCTGGCTTCGGCCACCGCATCCGTCAGCGGGTCCTGGTAACGGCAGCGCTGGGTCGAGACCGGGCCGGAGCCGCCGCGAAACGCCGTTTCACCGCCTTCCCAGCTTTCCGTTTTCTTGAAATAGGGCAGGGTTTTTTCATAGGACCATCCGGTAAGCCCGCTTGCCGCCCAGCGATCGTAATCGCCGCGATTGCCGCGGACATAGGCCATGGCATTGGTGGAGGATGATCCGCCGATCACCTTGCCGCGGGCGCATTCCACGGCGCGGCCACCGACATTGTCCTCCGGCTCGCAGAAATACATCCAGTCATGGCGCCGTTCGGTGAGGATCTTGCCCCAGCCCAGCGGAATATGGATCATCGGATCGCGATCCCAGCCGCCGGCCTCCAGCAGCAGCACGGTAACCGAGGGGTCCTCGGTCAGTCGATTGGCCAGCACGCAGCCTGCGGAACCGGCTCCGACGATGACGTAGTCATAGGTTTCAGCGTGCGACATGGCGTTCTTCCTTCAATCGGGGCGATCGGCCCGATCCGTCTTGCGTATGTTGAGGAGCAGGAGGCGCAGGAGCGTCATGCTCTTGATTGCGCCTTCCGCCAGAGTGTCTCAGGCGAGGTCTTCGGCCAGACCGAGGTGGCGGACAGCAGCGGACCAGTGGTCCCAGCCGCGATTGATCTGTGCGCCGACGAGGTTGCCTGCAGCCTCAAGCTCGCCCTCCGTCATGTACTTGATATTCCCGACCTGAAGACCGAGCGTATAGGCCTTGGCTTCCTGTTCCATATAGAAGGCGCGGAAGGTCGTTTGCCGGATCGAGTTGCCGACGTTGACGACGCCATGGCGGGCCATGATAACGGCCGCCGACTGACCGAGACTTTCGGCGATTTCGGCGCAGACTTCGGGACTACCGCCGAACAGGTCGGTGGAATCGCCCTGCTTCTCGCGGATCTCATAGACCGGTACGGATTCTCCGAGGAAGGCGCCCATATGGGTGACCGGCCGCAGCGGCGTGTCGATGAAGCAGAACGGCAGAACGGCGGGCGAATGCGTGTGAAGGACGCACATCACATCCGGCCGGGCCTTGTAGACCTCGCTGTGAATATAGCGCTCCAGATAGGAGGGACGGTTGTCCGTTGTCTCGCCATCGAGCGTCAGGGTCTGGATGTCGGACGGCGTGATCATATTGGGCGCCAGCTTCTGCGGCAGAAGGAACTGGTTTGGGTTTTCCGGGTCGCGGGCGCTGATATGGCCAAAGACATCCATGATGCCCTCGTTCACCAGAATGCGGGTGGCCATCACCAGTTCCTGGATCGCGGTTTCACGCGCTGTTGCTGTATCAGACATTGTTCAGGTCTCCTCTGGATGAGCGGTCTCGGCGTGACCCCGAAAGGAATCACGCCGGGAAAAACATCGGTTAGTTGGAGTAGAGACCGACGATCCGGTTCTGCTCAATGATATTGTCAGCATAGGTGTCGAGAAACTGCTCGCGCGTCGGCGTGCCCTCGACGTTCGTGTCCAGCGCGTAGACCCAGAAGTAATAATGATGGTCGCCATGGCCGGCAGGCGGCTGCGGTCCATAATACTGCATATCCCCGGCGCCGTTGGGGCCAACGCGGAATTTCTCCTGCGCATCCGAAAGATCGGTGGTCTTGGGGTCGATGGCATAGACCGTCCAGTGCGTGAAACCATGCGCCAGGGGGGCGTCCGGATCATGGCAGATCACGGCCAGTTCCTTCGTGCCTTCCGGCACGCCGCTGACCGTCAGTTTCGGCAGGACATTGCCCTTGTCGCCTGCGTGTTTGTCGGCGAGGCGCGTCAGCGGGGCGAAATCGGAAGAGGTGATCTTCAGGTCTTTGATGTTCAGAGGCATTTGATTTCCTTGAATATTCGTTTGCTTCAGACTGTGGCCTTGAAGTCGGCGACGGTTTTTCCGCCCACGCGCTGATGCACGCGACCGCCTGTCGCCACTGCAACACATATCAGGATTTCGTCAGGACGCGGGCCGTCCGGCGCGACGAAGGTGAAGGCGTCATAATGGGAACGGATATAGAGTTCGTCCTTGTGAGCCAGCGGAATATCGATGGCAGTGCCTGCCGAGGCCACCTTGCTGGCGGAAGATATCCATGCGTCTCCGCCGCCGATGGCTTCG
The DNA here is from genome assembly GCF_055808365.1 of Martelella sp. K41-7. Classification (NCBI taxonomy): domain Bacteria; kingdom Pseudomonadati; phylum Pseudomonadota; class Alphaproteobacteria; order Hyphomicrobiales; family Aurantimonadaceae; genus Martelella; species Martelella sp. K41-7. Next base: position 1,954,523 of record NZ_CM147867.1, on the reverse strand, counting down.
CGCAGCGGGTCGCCAAACGTGGTGGTGACACAGGCCACGACATGTTCCTGCTCGCCGGCGACGCCTGCGATGCCACCCTTGCCATAGCTCTCGACCGGGCGGCCGCCCAGCAGGGCAACCGCGCGTTCGCCAAGCGCATAGCCGATGGCGGCCGATGGAGCGGTCAACGCCGAAAGATCTGCCACGAACTTGCCCGCATAGGGGTTTTTGATGATGACGGCTGCTGCGGCCTTGATCAGAGGGGCCGTTGCGCCGCCGCCATCATGCAGCACTTCCTGGGTCGCACCGTACCAGCCGCGGACCTCGTAGTCCTTTTCGACCTGGCTAGAGTAATTCATGAATGTCTCCTGTAGAGATGATGGGATATTGCTTATTGCGGCCACGAATAGACGCGGTTGATCGGGTCGAATCGGGCGGCGGTCAGGGCTTCAGGGGTGAAACCGTTGCCATAGGACATGGTGCGGTTGGCGGCATGATCCCCGGACAGCTTCTGTGTGAGATCGGTAATCGGACGTACCGATTTTTCCCAATCCGCGAGCGCATCGTCGAGCATGTCGTTTTTCTCGACGTCCTGGGCCAGGGTGAATGCGTTCACCATGCCGCAGCCTGCCCCCTGCGCCAGCGCCGGGCACATTGCGTGGGCAGAATCGCCGACGAGGGCGACCTTGCCGCGCGACCAGTTGTTGAGCTTCGTGGTCTGATAGGTGTCGTAACGCGCGTCCTCGATCTTGGCGGCATCGACGAGGCAGGGTTCGAGGAAGGGGAACATTTCCATCCAGACCTCAAGGTCGAGCGGCACGCGCGAGCCGCGCGGATCGGCGGAAGGCGCCATCAGGCCGAGATAGAGTTCCCTGTCGTTGCAGGGAGAGTAGAGAATGCGCTGCACCCGCGGCCAGTGGTTCCACATGTCGATGGTGTTGTCCCATTCGCCATGGCCGAGCTTGTCTTTGTGACGCGGAACGATGAGGCGGATGATGCCGTCGGTCGCGCCCCAGCGCTCCTGCTCGAAGCCGAGAGAATCGCGGACCTTGGAGCCGACCCCGTCAGCGCCGACGATCAGATCGCCTTCAACAACCTCGCCGGAGGCCAGTTTCAGCGTGCCGGAAGCCTCCGCGCCGACCGCCTCGGAATTGGTGCGGATTTCAACGCCGACTTCACGGGCGCGATTGGCCAGAGCATTGTGCAGATGCGCCCGGGTCATGATGCGCCACGGCAGACCGTTGAAAGTCTCTTTGGACACGGTCTTGTTGTGCATCCAGGTTTCGTAAGCCGGGGGCGTAAATGAATCCTCGAGCACTTCATTCAGGCAGCCGAGACCTTCAAGCACGCGCAGGCCATTGTGCCAGAGATAGATGCCCGCGCCGAAGGCGCGCAGTTCAGGACTCTTTTCGTGCAGGACGACGTCCCAGCCATTCTGGCGCAGCGCGATAGCGGCCGTGAGGCCGGAAAAGCCGCCGCCCGCAACCTGCGCAACCCGTGTCTTGTCCGTGGTTTTGTTGATGCTGACCATTTCTCTGTTCCTGTTGGTTTTTTATTGGGGACGCCGGCAGTTCAGCCGTCGATGAAATTGCGGATCGCGCCGATCGTGACGTCGGGATTGGTCTCGTTGACGTAGTGGTCGGCGCCAGTGCACGACGACGATGGGCAGGTCCGGACGCAGATCGTGGGTCTTTTCAAGCGCCGCAGCGGAGACCAGCTTGCTTTCGGCACCGCGCATGATCAGAACCGGGCGGGTCACCTCGCGGTAGGCGGGAGCCAGATCGGCGCGCAGTCCTTCGGCCGTCTGGGCCATGGCGGACGCCGAGGCGAGGGGGCGCAGGCCTTCGTCGGCTGGCCCGTAGCCGCTTTCCGCTCGAATGCGGATCGCCGGCGCCGGAATGTTAGGATAGCGATTGGCGAGATAGGTGACGATGGCATCGGTATCGGCAAAGGCCTGATCGCCCGCATTCACTCTGGCGGAGAGCGAGGCGAAGACCTCGTCCTCGATATAGGGCGTGAAGTCGATGGCGACGACCGAGCGGACAAGTTCGGGATGGCGCGCGGCGGCGGTGACCGAATTCCGCGATCCCAGCGAGTGTCCGACCAGGATCGCAGGGCCCATATCGAGCGTCTTGATGAGCGCGGCAATGTCACCGGCATAGTCGGCTGCATCGTAACCGGTTTCCGGCTTGTCCGAAAGTCCGTGGCCGCGCTGGTCCACGGCCACCGTTGTGAACCGGTCGGAAAAGGCGTCCATGAGCGGGCCGAAAACGGCGGAATTCGCGGTGATCCCGTGGTAGAACAGCATGAGCGGGCCGCTGCCCCCGATGCGCACGTTCAATGTAATGCGGCCGGTATCGATCCGACGTGCTTGATACCGGCTTTGGGTGGGGCTGGCCGCCATTTCGTTGTTCCCTTGACGTTTCTGTCTGCTTTTTATGTTGGCAGGGAACCACGCCCGTTATTAGCTGTCAATAAGATTGTAAGACATTCTTGCGTTAATTATTGCAGACAGCGGAGGGCCTCATGCTATCCTCTGCGCGGCCGTTCGTGTAGAAAAGCCAGGAAAATATAATTTGAAGAGCCTTGAGGAAACGCCATGAATTCTGGTCTGGATCTCCGGATCACGCCGAGAACCGTGCAGCAGCAGACGATCGAGAAGCTGAGACTGGCCATCATTGCCGGCGTGTTCCCGCCGGGCAGCCGGTTGGTTGAAAGCCAGCTTTGCGCCCAGCTCGGGGTCAGTCGCCCGTCCTTGCGCGAGGCGCTGCGTAGCCTGCAGGCGGAGCGGCTGATCGAGATCATCCCCAACCGAGGCCCCTTCGTTCCCAAGCTTTCCTGGGAGGAGGCGACCGAGATCTACGACGTGCGCGAGCTTCTGGAGGTGGCTGCGGTGGGACGTTGCGCCGCGCTGATTGCACCTGAACAGGTCAAGGAGCTTGAAAGGGCGCTGAAGGCTTTCGAACGCGCCCAGAAAAGCGAAGAAAGCCTCGACATGGTGACCACTGCGGCTGAATTCTACGCGATTATTCTGGCTAATTGCGGCAACGCCATTCTCGAGGAAGTCCATCGCGGACTTGTGGCGCGGATCAGTTTTTTCCGCGGCCGATCCATGTCGCTTGAGGGGCGCGCGCAGGACAGTCTTCAGGAGATGCGCGACATCTACGATGCGATTGCTGCGGGCGATGAAGAGCGCGCGCGCGCGGCGGCAAAACGCCACCTGGACAAGGCCAAGGCTGCGGCCAAGCGTGCGATAGAAAATGATGAGATCTGATTTCTGCCTGATGAAGCAGACAGTTGCGCGAAACCGAGTGCTTTGACCGGTTTGAAGGCATATGCCGCTCGGTTTCATATCCTGAAACTGGTTTCGTCCCAATAGAGCGGTGCCGGCCTTCCGCCGCTTGGGTATTCTTGCGTGATGCGTGGAAGGGGGCGACCCCGCTTGGGATCGCCACCGGCGCGGCAGGGGACGCGGCTCACTGATCCTCAAGAACTTTGCGCGCCGCGCGGAAGCACTCGAGCGCCTGAGGCACGCCGCAATAGATCGCGATGACATGGATGATGGCGCGGATTTCTTCCTTCGATACGCCGTTGTTGATTGCCCCCCGGCAGTGCAGTTCCCATTCATGCATCTTGCCAAGAGCCCCGATCATGGCGAGGTTCATCATCGAGCGTGTCTTTGGCGGGATCACATCGTCCCCCCAGCCAAATCCCCAGCACCACGCCGTCATCGCCTCCTGGAATGGCCGCGTGAATTCGTCGGCAGCCGCAAGGTTTTTCTCGACATAGTCCGCGCCAAGTGTGGCTTTGCGCTGTTCGAGGCCCTTTAGGAACAGATCTTCGTCAAAAATGCTCATTTCATGTCCTTTCCTCTGTCAATCGCCAGAGGTTATCGTGCGGGCAAAGGTTTCGGCAATTGCCAGAACAGCGGCGTGAATTGGTCCCGCAGTCAGGCTGGGTATGACGGAAGCGTCCACCACATGAAGATTGTCGAGTGATTTGAGCCGCAGATCCGGATCGACAACGGCATCGTCGTCCTTGCCCATTCTGCAGGTGCCGCAGGGGTGGTGATGGGTGATGACGGCCTTTGCGATGAATTCGTCGATTTCGGCCTTGCTGGCGAGAGGGCCGGGGGCGAGCTCGCGATCGCGCCATTCGGCAAGCCCGTCCGCATGTCCGATCGCGCGCGCGGCCTCCAGCGCCTTGCGGAACATGGCGCGGTCATGCTCGGTTCGCAGATAGGCCGGGTCGATGATCAGCCGGTCGTTAAGGTCCGGCCCGCTGATGCACAGGCTGCCACGGCTTGTTGGGTGGGTGATGCCGAACAGGAACGAGTAGGCTGTGCCGGCGTCGGGCGCCTGAAAGCGCTCGGATACGATTGGCGCCACGCCGCAGCCGACCACGATCTCGGGTTGTCCGGTGGCGGTGAAGTCGCCGGCGCGCATATAGGCCATCGACTCGGAGTGCTGCAGGCGTGATGCCGGCAGGTGCTTGCGGGTCGCATAGAGATTGCCGGCGCCCAGCAGATGGTCTTGCAGATTGCGGCCGATCCCCGGCATGTCGATCAGGCAGTCGACGGATGCAGCCGCAAGCGCGTCCTTTGGACCGATGCCGGAGCGCATCAACAGGGCAGGGCTTTCCAGCGCGCCAGCGGAAAGAACGACCTGATCGGCAGAGATGCTGACCGGACCTTGCGTACCGACGCCGTCGATCCTGTGTACCCGATTGCCATCCGTGACCAGCTGGTGCGCCCGGATTCCGGTGAGAATCCTGAGATTCTTGCGCGCGCGAACCTCCGGCGTCAGCCAGGCCTCGGCGACCGTGACGCGGCGTCCGGCGCGGATGTTGAGGGCATTGGGCGTGACACCGACCATCCGGCCGTCATTGTGGTCGGGAAGGCGCGGCAGGCCGAGCGAGACGCCGGTCTCGATGAATGCGCGGGTGAGAGGGCTCACCTCTTCGTCGGGCATGTAGATGGGCATCGGGCCGCCGCTCTTGCCGTCCGGACGGTCTTCGATCGCGTCGAAAACCGGCAGGAGTGCTTCCCAGCTCCAGCGGGAATCGCCGGTCGCATCGACCCAGGCCTGATAGTCTTCGGGATGTCCGCGCATGTAGCCCATGGCATGCAGGCAACTCGATCCGCCGATCAGCTTGCCGCGCGCCCAATGATGTTCTCTTCCATCGGTTCCCGCCTGCGGTACCGTCAGATAGTCCCAGTCATAGGCGCGACCCTGAAGGGCCGGCCAGGCCGAGGGCGTCCAGATATCGGGGTCGGAAGGCTCCTCGCCGGCCTCGATCAGCAGAACGCGGCGCGCCGGATCCGCGCTCAGCCGGGCGGCCAGCAAACTGCCAGCCGAACCACCACCGATAATGACCACGTCTGCGGTTATCTGTTCCGCCGGATGAGCGCCGGTCATTGCCATGTCTCCATGGCGGGCGAGGGCGTGAGGTTACGGCTCGCGCGCTGTCTGATCTGAAATGTCATGATGATCCCCTTCTTTTTGGGCCGGAGCGATGGCCCTGAGGGCCGGAATAATGCCGGCGGAAACCGGATCATGCTCCTGCTGCCTGTTGTTCCGCGCGTCCGGGCGGAAACCGGTGTCCATTTTTCTTCGATGCGCTTCAGCTCCCGCTGTCCATGGACCTCTTCGTCGCCGCCATCGCCTCCAGGATGTGCTTTCCGGCAGCTTTCCGGGCCGCTTTCTCATCGCCTGCGGCAATGGCGTCGTAAATTTCCTTCATCTCTGCAAGACTGCTGACAGCGCGCCCTTCCAGCGACATCGACCGCGAGCGGAAAAGGCTGATCCTGGCGACCAGACCCCGGTGGATTTCCTCCAGAATCGGATTTCCGCAGTTTGCGAGAATGACGGAATAAAAGTCCGCGGCAGTGGTCACCCGCGCCAGACTGTCCTTGCTTGAGGCGGCCTTTTCGAATGCATGAAGCGCGGTCTCGAGCGCCCGCAATTGCTCCTCGGCAATCCTCTGTGAACAGCGCCCGGCTGCCTCTACTTCCAGCAATTCGCGAACCTCGTAGATGGCGGTGACCTCTTCCCATGTGAGGGTGGGTACCGAAGGGCCACGGTTCGGCACGAGGTCGATGAGACGTTCGGCCGCCAGACTGCGCAATGCTTCGCGCAAAGACGGGCGACTGATGCCGAGCTGCACGCATAGCTGACTTTCGATCAGACGGGTTCCCGGTTCGAAAACCCCGGAAAAGATTGCAAGCCGCAGCTTCTCGACCGTCTCCTGCTGCACCGTGCGCGGCAGTACTCGTAAGTTCAGGTCTGGCGGCATTGTTTGAAACCTCGTGAATTCTGGGGCTGACCAGAAGCGATATGGGGAATTGCAAGCAAATTTGATCGCTTGAATGCCTTCTTGTCAACTCATAAGAATGAAAGAATGACAGACAATCTGCTTGACGTGTGTCTGGTTTATGTCATCCTTCCCTCCAAACAAAGACACCAAGGCAGAGGGCTTGGGAAATGGCGACAATCGTCTCTATCGCAAATATGGATATGCGCCGTGCCGAAGCGGCGCGCATGGTTCCGGGCCTTGGCAAGGCCGCCGTTGGCGCGCTTCAGGGCGCGCGCGGCCTGGGTGAGGCGTTCGGCATTGCCCAGGCCGCCGGCGAAGCTCGCGCCCGGATCATGCCGGAGCGCGAAGCGCTTACTCGGAAAAAATCGAGCCTAGCCGTCCGTGGTAATGCAGCTCAGCCCGGAATCCTCTTCGGTCTTGCAGGAAAAGTGCAGCGCGGCAGCCGTCTCGCCCGTCTTCATCGGCAGGTCGAGGCGCGCGCGGGCGGTATCGCTGGCGCACCAGATGGCCTCGACGGGCATGCGGTCGTCGGTGGCGTTCATCAGGTTGAGAACCCCCGTCTCGCCATCGTGCCACAGCGTCAGCGTCAGCCGGTTACCAGGCTCGATGCGACCCAGTTCATCGGAATACCAGTGGGCAAGAGCCGCGCGGCAATCAAGGGAGAAACCGGTTTCATTGGTCACTGAGACTTCCACGGGCTCGGCGCCATCGGTGCCGTGAACAATGCCCGAATAAGGCACATAAGCTCCGCTTTCGGCCCGGGCCGGAGATGAGGAAACCCCAGCAGACAGGGCAAGAACAACAACAAGTCTGCCAATCGCTTCCGTCTTGTGACGGGAAACTGACAACCAATTAGGGAACAGCATGATGAAAAACCTACTTGCTTCTGTTGCGCTTAGCGTGGTGCTGGGGACTCCGGCGGCATTCGCTGCGGAGGTTGATACCATAGCCATCCTCACTCCGGAACAGGGGAGTGACTATGGCTGGAATCAGCAGGGCGTCGACGCGGCCAAGGCCGCTGCCGAGGCAACCGGCGTCGAAATCATTGTCGCCGAAGGCCTGGGTTATGGCGATGTTCGTGCGCCGATGCGCGAACTGGCGGCCGACGGCGCCGACCTCATGATCGCGCATGCCAGCGGCTACAATACCGCCGGTCCGGAGATCGCCGAGGAAACCGGCGTGCCGGTCGCTATCGTCGATAGCCCCGACGCTCTGGTGAAGGGGCTTGTTGCCGACTACACGCTTTCCGGCCATGAAGGCGCCTATCTTGCCGGCCGTCTGGCCGCCAAGATGACGACCACGGGCACCGTCGGCATCGTCGTTTCGGGTGAACCGCCCTCATGGAACTCGCAGTCTGCTGGTTTCGCCGAAGGCGTTCATGCCGAGAGCCCGGATGTGAAGATCCTCTATTCGGTGATCGGCCCGGCAGCCTATTCCGATGCTGCAGGCGGTAATCGCGTGACGACTTCGGTCATCGCGGCAGGCGCCGACATCATCTTCGGCCAGGGTAATGGTTCAAGCTTCGGCATGATCCAGGCCGTTGAATCCAACAAGGCGGTCGACGGTTCGGATGTGCTCTTCATCGACGTGATCGGCGACAAATCCGAACTGGACAAAGGTCATCTGCTGACCTCGGTTCTGTGGGACATGACCCCGGTCTACACCGCGATGATCGAGGACCTGAGAGCAGACAAGTTTGGCACCCATGGCTACGCGATCAGCCTGGCGGACGATTCCGTCAAGCTCGTCAAGACGCCGCAGGTCGATGAAACAGCCTGGACCGAGGTGATGGCACTGCGCGATCAGATCATCGCCGGCGACATCACGGTCGAGCCGAAGTTCGATGCGGAAGATGTTCGCACTCTGGTCACCGTAACTGAGTGAGCATATCCGTGGCAAATGCACTGGCAACCCCTACAAACCTGCCCCCGGAAACGGGGGCAGGCGTCATTGGCGTACATGGCGTCACCAAGCGCTTTCCCGGCGTGATTGCGGTCAACAACGTTTCGCTCACATTTCATCCCGGCGAGGTCCATGTCCTTCTGGGCGAGAACGGTGCCGGAAAATCGACATTGGTAGGCATTCTTTCCGGTCTTCAGCCGCCGGACGAGGGCTACCTGTCGCTCAATGGCGAGAAAACCCGGCTGGCCAGCCCCTCGGCCAGTCTCGATGCCGGTATCAGCACAGTCTTCCAGCATTCCATGCTTGTGCCGACCCTGACGGTTCTGGAAAACCTGACGCTGGGCGCGCCCTGGTACGAGCGTCCGCCCCGTGCCCGGATCGCCGCGCGAATGGAGGAATTGAAGCGGCAATTCGCGCTTTCCCTCCCGCTTGACGCCATTACCGGCGAGCTTTCGCTCGGCCAGCAGCAGCAGATCGAGATCGCCCGTGCGCTTTTGCGCGACAGCAAGGTGCTGATCCTCGATGAAGCGACATCCATGCTCACGCCCCAGGGTGCGCAGGAGCTTGGCGAGCGGATGCAGCAGCTCGTCAAGAGCGGGCTGGCGGTGATCTTCATCACCCACAAACTCGCCGAGGCCTATCGCTACGGCAACCGCATTTCCGTGCTCAAGCAGGGCGCGCTTGCCGGTGAAATGGGCCCGGAACAGCTCAAATCCATGTCCGAGGACGAGGCGGTGGACGAGATCGTTCGTCTGATGTTCGGTCGCGAGGCCGGCGCCACGTCCACCGAGCACAGGAAAAGCACAGCACGAGATAACGTCGCTCTCAAGGTCGAGGCCCTGTCGACAGAAGGCGATGCCGATGTCATGGGCCTTGAAGACATTTCGCTGAGCCTGCGTGCAGGCGAGATCGTCGGCGTGGCAGGGATCGATGGCAATGGACAGAAGCAGCTGGCCGAGGCCATGGCGGGCCAGCGGCCCCTCAAGTCCGGACGTGTTGAACTGGACGGCGAGGATATTACCCGCGCCTCCATCGCACAGCGCCGCCGGAAGGGGCTGCGTTACCTGACGGATGACCGTTTGTCCGAAGGGTCGGTTGCCGCCTTTCCGGTTTCAGAGAATGCAGTGCTCAAGGATATCGGCCAGCCGCCTTTCTGGGTGAACGGTCTGGAGCGTCCGCACCGCATCGCGGAGCATGCGCGCGATCTCATCGCACGGTTTTCGGTGAGTACGCCCAGCGAGACCACCCCGATCGGGCGGCTTTCGGGCGGCAATATCCAGAAGCTCCTGCTGGGGCGCGAACTCTCCGGTGAGGCGCGCGTCGTGGTGTTCAACAAGCCGACCTACGGGCTGGACCTCCAGAACATCGATACGTCACGCCAGCGGATCGGGCAAATCGCCGAACGTGGCCTTGGGGTGCTGCTCATCTCCACCGACCTCGATGAGTTGATGGCGTTGTCGGACCGCATCGTGGTGATGGAAGGCGGCCGTATCCGCGGGATCGTCGAAAATGACGGCAGCGGCGAGGCCCTGCGCCTTCGCATTGGCCGGATGATGGCCGGCGAGGAAGAAAACAGACAGGCGATGGCATGACCATGCAAGACGAAATCAACGCCGTATCGGCGGATACGCAAACCGACGCCGCCGCGAGCGCGCGACCGGTGAACGAGCGCAGTGCGTTCCAGCGCATCCTGACACTGACCGTTGGGCCGATCATCGCGGCCTTCCTGCTGTCGGCGATCATCCTGATGCTGGTGGGCGTCAATCCGCTGACCTATTACGGCTACATCCTCGAACGCTCGCTGCTTTCTGGATTGGGCCTGCAGCAGACGGCAACCCGCATGGCGCCGCTTCTGTTTCTCTGCGCTGGCCTGATCGTTGCGTTCCGCGCTGGGATCTGGAATCTGGGAACGGACGGGCAGTTTCTGCTCGGCGCTGTCGCCGCCGCGGCGACCGCGCCCCTCCTGGTCGGCATTCTGCCGGGCTGGGCTGTGCTTCTGGCCGGCTTCCTGCTGGCCGCGATCGTCGGCGCTCTGTGGTCGGTCATACCGGCGCTGCTGAAAGCCTATCAGGGCGTCAACGAAATCATCACGACGCTGATGATGTCATTTCTGGGCGTTCTGCTCGCCTCGACGCTGGTCAAGCTGATCTTCAGGGATCCGGCGACCACAGTGCCGCAGACGCGCACTCTCCCGGTAGACGACCGTTTGCCACGGCTGTTCGATACCTCGATTTCCAGCGGGTTGATCTGGGGGCTGATCGCTGTTCTGGCCGTTCATTTGATGATGACCCGAACGTCCTTCGGATTACGGTTGCGGATGGTGGGCGCAAACCCAGTCGCCGCGACCCATGCGGGTCTTTCGGTGCCACTGCTGACCATGGCGACGTTTGCGCTGTCGGCTGGCCTTGCCGGGCTTGCGGGTGCTTCCGAGATCCTCGGTGTTACCGGCAATGTGCCCGCCAATTGGAATCCCGCCTACGGGCTGATGGTCATACCGCTGGTCTTTCTTGCCCGCTTCAACGGCATCGGCGCGATTGTGCTCGTCTTCTTCTACTCGGCGCTGATGATCGGCAGCGAGAGCGCCGCGCGCCGTCTCGGCGTGCCGCAGAACTTCACCCTCGTGCTGGTCGCCAGCCTGCTGATCTGCCTTGGACTCGGCGAATATATCGATCAGCACAAACGCAAGAAGGAGCGTTGAGATGAGCGGATTGCTAACCGAGGCGTTCCTGTCGTCTCTTCTCACAGGCGCGATCATTGCCGCTATCCCGATGCTTCTGGCCGGTCTTGGCGAGCAGATGTCGGAAAAGGCGGGCGTGCTCAATATCGGCATCGAAGGCATGATGCTGATGGGGGCCTATATGGGCTTTCTCGTTGCCTTCAAGACCGAATCCCTGTGGCTGGGTTTTCTCGGCGGCATGCTTGGCGGGGTATTGGTTGCCATCGTCATGGCCGTGCTTTGCGTGCGTCTGGGGCTGAACCAGATCGTGATCGGCATCGGTCTGACGCTCGGGGTGGAGGGGCTGACCGCGCTGCTTCACCATTTCCAGTTCTCGCGAACCTATCCGCGCCTGCCGGCACCCGAGCGGCTGAACATTCCGGGACTGACCGACCTGCCGGTGATCGGGCCGTCGCTGTTCGGGCGTCATCTGATCGTCTATCTGGCGCTTCTGGCGGTCGCGGTGCTGGCGTTTCTCTATCGGCGCACCAATCTCGGCATGACCCTCAGCGCCGCCGGTGAGAGTCCGGCAGCACTCGACGTGGCCGGCGGCAACGTGCTCGGCATCCGCGTTTTCGCGGTTTTGTTCACCGGCGCCATGGCAGGGCTCGGCGGTGCCTATCTCGCCAATATCGGGGCAGGGCTGTTCCTTCCCTTCATGACGGGCGGCGCGGGTTTCATCGGCATTGTGCTGGCCATGCTGGCGCGGGGCCGGCCGCTTTGGGTGCTGATCGGCTCGCTCATATTCGGCGCGGCGCTGTCGCTGACCACGGCCCTGCAGGTGGCTGGATCGAACATTCCCACGGATGTCATCCAGATGCTGCCCTTCGCTGCGGTGATGCTGGTCCTCGTGCTTTTCGGACGCCGAGCGAAGCTGCCTGCGGCACTGGGTGCTGCTTACGAACGCGGCGCCCGCTGAGGGCGTCATCATCACAAAAATCTGGCCCGGGAAGGGCCTGCAAACACATAGGAGACGTGACATGGCAGATACCAAAGTATTCCTCCTCGACGGCGGCTCGCTGGTGCTCGACGGTTTCCATATCTGGTGGAACAAGGGTCCGGGCGGCGAGGTTCGCTTTCCTGTCTATTCCGTGCTTGTCGATCATCCCAAGGGAAAGTTCCTGATCGATACCGGCTATGATTTCGACCACGTGCAGAAGGCATTGCCTTTCGAAAAGCCGCAGCAGAGCGAACAACAGACCATTCCCGGCGCGCTGAAGCTTTTGGGGCTGGAGCCCAAGGACATCGATGTCCTGTTCAACTCGCATTTCCACTTCGACCATGTTGGCGGCAACAAGTTCTTCCCCGACGCGAAGAAAATCTGCCACAAAGATGAACTGCCGCAGGCGGCCAAGTGCCAGCCGTTCGAGGTGTTGGGCTATTCCGACCTTGCCTTCTCCACGGATGTGGCGGAAGCGCGCGGCATGAGCGATCAGCTCGGCGCCGGGCAGACGGCCGGCAATACCAAGTTCGAGCTGATCGAGGGCGATGTCGAACTCGCCCCGGGTGTGACGCTGCTCTACACGCCGGGCCATACCGTTGGGCATTATTCGCTGCTGGTGGAATTCGACACGCGCCGTCCGCTTCTGCTCACGCTTGACGCCGCCTATACCCGCAAGAACTACGACAATGACATCAATGCGGGTTTCCACATCGATCCCGTGGCCGGCGTGAATTCCATGCGCCGCCTGAAGGAGATCGAGAAGGAGAAGAATGCCGAGGTTCTGTTCAGCCACGATCCGGAGAGCTTCAAGGACTACAAAACCGGCGTCAATTTCTACGGTTGAGGAGGAACAGATGAAATATCCTGAAACGAAACCCCCGGTCTTCACCCTGACGGCCGGTCCTGTGGATGCCTACCCGGAAGTGCTGCGCGCGCTCGGCACCACGGTGCTTTACGATTACGATCCGGCCTTCCAGGCATTCTTCGAGGATCTCACCCTCAAGGCGCAGGAAGCGCTTGGCTGCGATCTGCCGCCGCTGATCCTTCAGGGGGAGCCGGTACTCGCACTTGAGGGCGCCGCCGCCTCGCTCATCGCCAGAGACGACGTGGTCCTCAACCTCGCTTCCGGCGTTTATGGCAAGGGCTTCGGCTACTGGGCCGCACGCTATGCCAAAAAAGTCGAGGAAATCGAGGTGCCCTATGACACCGCGATTGATCCCGAGCAGGTCCGCGCCTTCCTCGAAGAACACCCCGAGGTCAAGGTCGTCTGCGTCTGCAATCACGACACGCCGTCGGGCACGCTCAACGATATCGACGCGATCGGCGCGGTTGTCGCCGAAGCCGGCGCGCTTCTGCTGGTCGACGCGGTCTCCTCCTGGGCTGGCATGCCCACAAGCCCAACGTCCAGTCAGGCGGCGGTTTACGTCACCGGCCCGAACAAGTGCCTCGGCTGCCCGCCATCGCTCTCGCTTGTGGCCGTATCCGAAGCCGCTTGGGCCAAGATCGAGGCCAATCCGGATGCGCCGTTTGCCTCCATGCTGAGCTTTACCGACTGGAAGAACGCCTGGAAACGGACCGAACCGTTCCCCTTCACCCCTTCGGTGGCCGAGCTCAACGGTCTGAACGCCGCGCTTGACCGTTATCTCGAAGAGGGACCGGAAGCGGTCTGGAAGCGTCATGCTTTGACTGCCAGGGTTTGCCGGGAAGGCATCAAGGCCATGGGTGTTGAACTTTGGCCGGTTTCCGAAGACATCGCTTCGCCGACTGCGACTGCGGTGAAGATGCCCGATGGCATCGATGCCGGTCCCGTCCTGGTGGAGACCCGTGCCCGTTACGGCATTTCCATGTCGGCAGGTCGGGCAGAAACACGCGGCAAGCTGATCCGCATCGGCCATATGGGCCCGACGGCGCAGCCGGCCTACGCGCTTCTGGCTGTCTCCGCGATGGGCGGGGCACTGAAGGCATTGGGCGCCAAGGTGGATGTAGCGGCCGGACTTGCCGCAGCCCAGGCCGCCTGGGACGCGGCAATCGACGAATAGCCGGGAACGGCGACAAACGAAAGGAATGAGGGAATGAGTACCAGTCTTGAAGGCCGCAAGGCCGTTGTAACCGGTGCCGCACAGGGCATCGGCAAGGCCATCGCCAGGGCTCTGGCCGAAGCGGGCGCACAGGTCGTGATCTCCGATATCAACGGCGAGGGCGCAAAGGCCGCCGCCGCGGAGATCGGTCACGGCGCGGTGGGCGTGACCTGCGATTCCACCAATGTGGAACAGGTCGGAAAGATGCTGGAAGATGCCGCCGAGAACGGCGCCATCGATATTCTCGTCAACAATGCTTCCATCGTTCCCTATATCGCGTGGGACGATGTGGATCTGGCGCACTGGCAGAAGATCATCGACACCAATCTGACGAGCGTGTTCATTGCTTGCCGCAAGGCGACCGACATGATGCGCGCCGCCGATCGCAAGGGAACGGTGCTCAACATCGCCTCGAACGCGTTCTATGCCGGTACACCGAACATGTCAGCCTATGTGGCGGCAAAGGGCGGCGTGGTCGGTTTCACCCGTGCGCTGGCGACGGAAGTGGGCAAATACGGTATTCGCGTCAACGCAGTTACGCCGGGCCTGATCGAATCCGACGGCGTGAAGGGCAGCCCGCACGCCGAGAGCTTCGGCTTCGTCGAGATGCTGCAGGCGATGCCCGGCAAGGGCCAGCCCGAGGATATCGCCAAGGTGGTGGCATTCCTCGTCTCCGACGATGCGGGCTGGATGACCGGCCAGTGCGTCAATGTCGATGCCGGTATGATCCGCCTTTAAGGCTTATTCCGCAAAGGCCGGAACGTTCTGACGGGTCATTCAATACCGGCGGCCGGGCTGCGCGATAAAGCGCGGGTCCCGGCCGATAGCAGGGTGGCGGCGGCCAGAAGCTGAGCACCGGTGGCAATCGCCGACAGAGCCTTGTCTGGCCTCACCGAGCATGGTGTAAAGCCGCGTCGGCACTTCCGCTGGAAACACCACACGCGTGCCATCGCCCGGGTAATCCTGCCTGAGGCGATATGCATTCACGATCTTGGCCGGCTTGACCATAACGGCGAGCCGTCACGGCTGCAGCCGCGCTCATTCTGGCGCGCGTGTTCGGCGATAGTTCTGACGGCACTGTATACTTATCGACCTCGGGTCAAAGGATGGCATGCCGCCAGATCCCGCATCTCGCGAATAATGTGACGGTGTCCGAGGCGCCATGACGCTACAGCGCGCGCTTGCCGGTCAGATGCAGCCGCGCATTTTCGAACGGGTATCCGTCATCATCGATGGAACGACGAGACAGCTCCCGGAAGCCCAGTGCGGCATAGAAAGCCACGGCCTGTCGATTGTCGGTGTAGACCTCAAGCGTCAACTCGCCCTTGAGGCTCAAGCCGTGCGCGATAAGTCGGCGTCCAATACCGGACCCCTGCCGCTCAGGCGAGACGAAAATGCCTCCGACGAACGTGTCGAGCAGGCTGATGAACCCGCAGTGCTTTTCTCCCGCGCATGCCACCCAAGTCTCCGCTCTCGGCAGATATTGGGTTTCGATCAGCGCTTTCTGTTCATTCAAACGCTGCGCGCCGATAAACGGATGGGCCAGCAGCGAGGCTTACTGACCCCAGCAGGGAGAGCGGCTCCAGTGGACGACTTCTTGTCGGTGGCGTTTGCCTCGAGTTCCCTTTAAGCATCGCTGATGCCGAGTTGGCGAAGCTGATGCGCGTCGCGGGGCAGTTCTCATGATCTTTCCGTCGAGTACCTTCAAGATCTATCTCGCCACCGATCCCGTCGACTTCCGCAGCCGCCAAAGCCATTCACCGGATGACATAAACGCAAACAAAGAAAACCCGAAAAGCACAGGCCGGTGAAGCGAACACTTCACCGGTCTTTTTCTCGGCCCGGACCCCAGGCGGCCTGCAGCCCGCCAAGGCTGCAGACGACGGGTCAGTCGCCAAACTTGGTCCCGTCCGGTAAGCTATGAAGCCCTGATGAACGCGGCCTTCTCAAAGAAGAAACCACCTCTAAGAGCTTCGCCGAGGCAGCACATGATTGCTGCCTCGGCGAGACAAGGTCGTTGCTGCGGGAGCGCCCTTCACCGCAACAATCCGGCTGCAGTACTGCAGAAACGTTTCGTGTTCATGAGAGTCTGATCAGAAGACCGGGACGACCGCACCGCCATAGGTGTTTTCTATGAAGCTGCGAATCTCATCGGACTGATAGATTTCGACGAACTGCTTGACCCAGTCGGCGTCCGCATCCTCCGTGCGCGCGACGATCACGTTGGCGTAGGGGCTGTCGGGGCTTTCGATGGCGATCGAGTCCTCGATCGGGTTAAAGCCGGCATCAAGCGCATAATTGGTGTTGATCGCGGCGACCGAAACATCATTGAGAACGCGCGGCAGCTGTGCCGCGTCCAGCTCAAGAATGTCGATGTTCTTGGGGTTTTCAACGATATCCAGCGGCGTAGCCTTCAGCCCGGCGCCATCGGCAAGCTTGATGACGCCCTTGGCCTGCAGCAGGAGAAGCGCACGGCCGCCATTGGTCGGGTCGTTCGGGATCGCGACTCGGCTGTTTTCCGGAATATCATCGACGCTTTCGACCTTTTCAGAGTAAATACCCATCGGCGTGATGATCGTCTTGCCGACGGCCTTCAGGTCGTAGCCGCGATCGGCGACCTGGTTGTCGAGATACGGCCCGTGCTGGAAGCTGTTGAGATCGAGGTCACCGTCATTCAGCGCCTGGTTGGGCACGACGTAATCGCTGAAGGTTGCGATCTCGACATCAAGGCCCTGTTCCTTGGCGAGCTTCTGAACCTCTTCGAGGATTTCCTCATGCGCGCCGGGCGTGACGCCGACGGTGATCTTGTCCTTGGCAAGGGCTGTTCCAGCGGCAAGGCTGGATGCAATGGCAAGTAGGGCAAATGGGGTTGCGAGCTTCATTTCTATTGTCCTTGACGCAGGCGCATCGGTTTCGCCGGTGCGCTGTGTTTCCTGATAATTTATTGATTTATCGAGCAGCCGGATGGTTCTGAAGAAATCCGGTTTCCAAAATTGAGCCGTCGGCGCAATTTCTTGCCAACGCGTAGGTCGAGGAATGCACATCATACGCCACTCCGACGGAAGTCTTACTGGCTCCGATTCTTCTTGTCGAAGCTGCGCGCCAGACGGTCGCCGGCACTCTGGATCGCCTGCACCAGCACGATCAGCACGACGACGACGGCCAGCATGACGCCGGGCATGAAGCGCTGATAGCCATAGCGGATGCCGAGATCGCCAAGACCACCGCCACCGACGGCGCCGACCATGGCGGAATAGCCGATCAGGCTGACGATGGTGAGAGTGAAGGCGAGCGTGATGGCAGGCTTCGATTCCGCCAGCAATACTTTGATGACGATCTGCATCGGCGTCGCGCCCATGGCGCGCGCGGCCTCGATCAGTCCCTTGTCGACCTCTCGGATCGCGCTTTCCACCAGACGCGCGAAGAAGGGGATGGTGGCAACCGTTAGTGGCACGATCGCTGCCTGGGTGCCTATCGACGTGCCGGCTACCAGCCGCGTGAACGGAATGATCGCGACCACCAGGATGATGAAGGGTGTTGAGCGTGTCGCGTTGACGATCAGGCCGACAATGCGGTTGAGCATCGGCGCCTGCAGAAGCTCGCCCTTGCCACTGGTCGCAAGGAAAATGCCGATTGGCAGGCCAAGCGCCGTTCCGATCAGGCCGGAAACGATGACCATCTGCAACGTTTGAAGCGTACCCTTGGTCAGAAGAGAGATGAGCATATCAGGAGACATAGCCGACGACCTCCGCGTTCAGTCCGGTTTGGGCATAGAATTGATCCGCCTTCTGCATTATCGCGGGATCTGCGGAATAGGCGACATAGAGCGTGCCGTAGGGTTCGCCTGCTATCTCGTCTACCGTGCCGGCGATGATATTGACCGGGCTGTCGAGTACCGCCATCAGGCGCGAGACCAATGGCTGGTCAGCAGTCTCGCCAAAGAAGCGCAGGCGGAGAAGCGCATTGCAGCCGGGCTTGGGGTCGGCGATCACCTGGCGGCCGATCCAGTCCGGAAGACTGCCGCCCGGCAGTGCCGCCAGCATCGAACGGGTGGTCTCGTGCTGCGGCGCGGTGAAGACATCGAAGGTCCGTCCGCTTTCGACGATCTGGCCCTTGTCCATCACCGCGACGCGCGAGGTGACAGCTTTGACCACTTCCATTTCATGCGTGATCAGCAGCACGGTCAGGCCGAGATCGCGGTTGATCGTCTTCAGGAGGCCTAGAATCTGTTGCGTTGTTTCCGGGTCAAGCGCCGAAGTCGCCTCATCCGAGAGCAACAGCTTGGGCTCCGAGGCCAGCGCGCGGGCAATACCAACACGCTGCTTCTGGCCGCCTGAAAGCTGGGCCGGGTAGTGGTGCTTGCGCTCCGACAGACCGACGAGATCGATTAGCGGTTCGATCCGCCTTTTAATATCCAGCTTCGCCATGCCAGCAATTTCCAGCGGCATGGCAACATTGTCATAGACCGTGCGCGAGGAAAGAAGGTTGAAGTGCTGGAAGATCATGCCGATGGAGCGGCGCTGGGACCGCAGCGCCACCTCATCAAGCGCCGCGACATCCGTACCATCGACGATCACGCGTCCTTCGCTCGGACGCTCAAGACCGTTGACCAGTCGCACAAGCGTGGACTTGCCTGCACCCGAGCGCCCGATAATGCCGGTGATTGCGCCGCGCGGAACACTATAGCTAATATTGTCGAGTGCCCGGAACGCCTTCCTGCCGGTTTCCCGGCTTTTGAAGGACTTGATCACATTTTCAAAGCCGACCATCGGCGCGCCAGTTTCAGCAACCGGTCGCTCGGCCAAGCCGGAGACATGTTCTGCCATCGGATTCTCTTCTGCTGTGCTGGAAACCGGCGAGAAAACCTGCAGGAAACCGCGTGGAAAAGGTTGGCAATCCGTTAGCACTCCGAACCGGATGTTTTCAAATCTAAAATGCCATATGGCCGACAAAGCGAAGGGTCGAGAGGCGATTTCGGGTCCTTCCAGTTCCCGCGTTTTCATAAAAAGGTGAAACGGATCGCCTGCACAAGGTCGTTGTCGCGCCAACCCGCAATCCGCGCAAGCTGCCCGATGTGCTGAGCGTGGAGGACGCCGCGCGGTTGGTCGAGGCGGCACTCGGCGTCGCCTATGGCGCGGGCTTGCGCGTTTGTGAGGTCGCGCATCTCAAGGCCGATGACATCGACTCGACGCGCATGCTGATCCGCGTTGAACAGGACAAAGGGCGCAAGGACCGCAATGCCCTGCTTTCTCCGCAACTCCTGGAACTGCTGCGACAGTGGTGGCGAGAAGGAAGGCGGCGCGGGGTGATGCTGCCCCAAAACACCTAGGCTCAGGACCTATTAAATCACTTGCGACGTTCTCTTCGTTTTGATTCATTGGACCCGAATGGAGAACCGCAATGAGTGATTTGCCGCTGCTGTCGCAGGCGCAGATGCGCCGGATTGAGCCCTATTTTCCACTGTCTCACGGTGTGCCTCGTGTTGATGACCGGCTGATCGTGAGCGGCATTGTCTTTGTCTTGCGCAACGGTTTGCGATGGCGCGATGCGCCGAAGGAATATGGACCGCACAAGACGATCTATAATCGCTTCATCCGCTGGAGCAGGCTTGGTGTGTTCAACAGGATTTTTGCTGAATTGGCGGCCGAATGCGGAGAGCCGGAACAGTTGATGATCGACGCCACGCATTTGAAAGCACATCGCACCGCAGCCAGTCTGCTAAAAAAGGGGATGTTCCCAGACGTATCGGGCGCACCAAAGGCGGCTTGAACTCCAAGCTGCATGCGGTTTGCGATGGCCATGGCCGGCCACTGATCATGCTGTTGAGCGAAGGGCAGACGAGCGACGACAAAGGTGCTGCCCGAATGATAGAGGCCTTTCCCAAAGCAAAGACGTTACTGGCCGACAAAGGCTACGATGCCGACTGGTTTCGAGAGGCCTTGGCGCAGCGCAAAATCAAGGCCTGCATTCCATCAAGGGCGAACAGAAAGGTCCCAATAGCGCATGACCGCAAGCTCTACCAAAAACGCCATAAAATCGAGAACATGTTTTGCAGGCTCAAGGACTGGCGCCGAATTCACACCCGATACGACCGTTGTGTGCACACTTTCTTCTCAAGCATATGCATCGCTGCTGCCGTTATCTTCTGGTTATGATTTTAACGAGTCCTGAGCCTAACCAGCTCCAGTCATCAATACCAACAACACAAACTTGGCCGTCTTTCGCCGATGTTGGAATTTTACGCTTCAATTGGCGCAGGATCGTATCACCGCTGATCGGCATCCCGAGCCGATGCATCAAGTTTTCCGCCGGGCGTCCACCCATTTTGTGGCCAATCAAATCCACGATCTCTGGCATTCGCGGTGTCTATATTGCCACCGGCTCAAAGCGAGTTCAACTTTCACCACTTGGCTCTGAACAGGCAAGTCCCGGAGAAAGCGGATGCGACAATCATGCCTATGCCGACTTCGCATACCGCAATCCGGGCATATTCCGACAGGTTTTGCCTCAGCGGAAACAATTCAATTTTCTTCACCCTGAAGCGTGACGCCCAGAACTTTACCCCCTGGGCCGGGTGACCATTTCGACTTTGCTTGCCTCCCAAACGATAGCGACTGCCACTCTAACGCTTTGTTAACCACAGACTTTGAGGAAGAGCCCATCAGAATGCCGATTGACAGTCTGGATCAGATATCAGCTGATCTTCTGCGCCGGCGGGATGACCCACGAGCCGTCAATGATAGAGGGGTTAGCCTCTTTCGGCCAGTAAAGCCGCAGCATCAGGATGAACTTGCCCTTGGGCGCCGGCAGCCAGTTGGATTCCTTCTCGGCACCCGGGTTTTCGTTTTGAATGTAAATATCCACAGATCCATCGGCATTGGCCTTGAGGTCTTGCCGCGGGCTGATCGAATAGCGGTTCAACGGATTTTCTACAAAAAAGTACTGATCATCATACATTGTCAGTGACCAGAAGCCGTTGACGGGCGGCAGCTGACCTTTTGCAAAGGTCATCACGTATTTTTCGGAGCCCTTATAGGTGCGTGAAACCAGGCCCGAGCCCGACTTGGTGCTGGTCGGATAGACCGCGTCCTGCGGACGGTTTGCGCCAAGACCGATCGCGGTGATCAAAGCGCGCTGAATATAGTCGGTTCCATAAAGCCCGGTTTTGGTCGTGTAGGCCCACCCGTTGATATCCTCGATATCCCCATCGCTTTTCTTGAAATGCAGCATGATCCTGGCGAATGCGATCTTTGGAATGTGGCTGTGAAGGGCGACATCCAGCTTGCTTGGATCGAAATCCTGGCCCGGAACAATGCCGATTTTCGCCAGCCGCTCAAGAATGGGAGCATCTGCTGGCGCCGGGGGGTTATCTTTCATCAACTCACAGAAAAGTGTGAAAAATGAAACGGCATCCAGAGCATTGACCTGGTCGCGCACTGGCGTCTTCATGTCGATCGACGGGTCTATCTTGCCTGCGGGTGGCGTGTAGCTCTTTCCGTAGGCGCTGAGCGGCACGACGGAAATCTCGTCCTGTATCTTGTGAACTGCGGCATAGTCTTCCGGCGTACCCGTGCAATAAATCCGGCCCAGCAGCCAGAACAGGTTCGTCGGGCATTTGTATTCGGTCATTCCGTCGGGAAGCGTTCCCTTCCAGCCCGGTCCGGTCACGACATAGGTCTGGGCACCGGTTCCCGTTGTCCGTTTGCCCGGAACGGCAAAGACGTTGGTCCAGCCATCCAGCATCGGAAACAGGGCATATCGACCGTTCATGTCGGGAAGCGAGAAGACATAGGGCTCCTTTCCAACATCGAAAAAGCCGTATGTATAAAGTGTATCGGCATTGGGCGCCGTTACATCCCGGAACGAGGCATTCGGGTATTCCCGCAAACGGCCGATCTGGCCCATCGGCGCCTTCGTGCCGACTGGCTTGACGACGTTTGTAAGTGCTCTTCGCGTATATTCCATCGTCACGAGAGGGTATGCGTAGATGTAGGCGTCCAAAGCGGTCCAGAAATCGCTACGCTCCAGAATACCATCGCTGAGCGCTCCCTCCTCGGCAAAGACGGCTTTCGGCATCGAAGCGGCGACAGACAGGCTCAGGGTTCCCGCACCAAATGCTCTGCGTGAAATTCTCATAGCAACACCCTTCCGATCACGGAACTATTTGAAATTCCGTGTAAACATTGACCCAATGATTGTTTAATTACTCCCGGATAGGACTATATTGTATAAGTCTTTTCAGAACTTCGGTTTTGGGGACAAATGATGGAGTTTTCTGTTGCAGAGGCCTGTTACACAAAGAGCCGGTATTTTTTCCGAGCTGCCGGCTCTGCTTGACGAATATGGTTTTGATCCATCGCCTATCTTTTCCGGCAGCGGAATTGATCCGGACACTCTGGATGCCCACGCGCGCATCCCTTTTGCACGGGCATTGGAGGTTCTTGATCGCGCGAGCACACAAACGGGGATCGCGCATATCGGTCTGCTTGTCGGCCTGCGGTTCGACCTCTCCAAGCACCACGGACCTATAGGCCGGCTGATGATGACCGCTTCGACTTTGAGACAGGCACTGCTTGATTACGTTGCCTGGCAACCGGGCTATTCAAGCGGCGCAATTGTCTATCTTCAGGAGTTCGGCGATGAGTGCGCTTTTGGATACGATACCTTTGCCGCTGCAGCACCTGGAAGCCGCATCCTACATGATCTTGTGATTGGCGTCGGCATGCGCATGCTTCAGCTTCTGACTGGTGGACAGGTGAGACCTGTCGAGATTCACTTTTCCAACCGACAGCCGGAAGATCTCACCAGCTACAGGATGCTTTTGCCGTTTGAGAAGAAATTCAGCCAAAACCGAACCTGCTTTTTTTGGGTAACGAGCAACTGTCCCTGCCTCTCAAGGGAGGCAACGAGCAGGAGCAGCGTGAACTTCTTGAAAAAATAGAAAGCGCCATCTGGCCGAGTCCGCCGACACTGACGCAAAGGGTCAACCATTCGCTCAGGCATGTTCTCCACTACAATAAACCGACAATGCCGTTCGTAGCCGCAGAACTCGGCATTCATCCCCGCACGCTCAGAAGGCGTCTCGCAGCTGAAAATACAACCTTCGAGGTACTACGGAAAGAGATGCGGTTCGCATTGACCTGTGAGTTGCTGGAAATGACCGAGCTTTCGGTTGGTGAAATTGCGGAGTTCCTCGCATTCGCATCACCGGGCGTCTTTTCCGAAAGTTTCCGGCGCTGGAGTGGCTCGTCGCCTTCTTCTTGGAGAAAACAATGCCAACAGCGCAGAAGTTGAAGCGATCGCTGTCGTGGTGCCGGCGTTATGCATCCGGCCATGATGCAGGCCTTCTTGCGAAAGAAAATGCCATACCGCCGAAGTGGCATTGCCAAGTTGCTGAAGGGAGATTTTGAAAGTGCGCGAGGGCGATGATTACGGTCTCATTTCGGCAGCATAGTCAGCCCAGAGACAGAATGCATCTGCCCTGGCATGACGATATGATGTGGCGGAGAGGCGGTAACGGCGAGGACGGAAGATATTGTTGATCTGGTCATTTGCAGTGAGGAAGCGCTGCGCTTGCTGTGGCAACTTGAACCGCCCCATCATGATCTTCTCTCGTCGTCGCATTGGCTTGTGGCTGCCCTCGATGCGATTGTTGAGCCCTTTGTGAGCACCGTGATCGACGTCGGTGCTTGATGCAAGATCGGCTTAATGTTGCTGCGCAGTTTGTCTGTGATTGCGAGCCGGGGGTGGCCAAGTTGAGCGCTTTGCGGCCTTGGCATTGCGGCGCCCCTGGACAAGGATGTCGAGCACGTCGCCGTTGGAACCCACAGCGCGCCAGAGCCAATGCTTTACGCCGTTGATCGGTATCACAACCTGATCAAGATGCCACTTGTCATTGGGCTGCGGCCGGTCACGTCGGATGCAGGCGGTAAAATGCGCACCGAAACGATTGACCCAGAGCCGAATTGTTTCCCGGCTGATGATCACGCCACGTTCGGCAAGCAGATCCTCGACATCAGCCGTGCTCAGCGCGAACCTATGGGGAAACCCAGACCGCGTAGGCGATGATCTCACGAGGGTGACGATAGCCCTTCAGGCGCGGCAATGTGGATGGTATCTTCATGCACCGCCTTGTAGCCAAGTCTTTATGGATGAACCACTTGGCGATGCCATTTAGACAATTACCCCTAAACAGGGGATTCAGTTTTTCGGCCAATTGTTTGAGAAGTGTCAGGTTAGCTGACGCGAACTGGTTCGAAACAATCTGTCTGGTCTTATAGCTGCCGAAGAAAGCGCTGCTTGAAGTGGCTCGGTTTGTTTGAACAGGCAGATGGTCGTTCTTAAGTGGTTTTCGGCCTTGTTTATATTGCCTCTGATATCGCGGGCAGCGCGTTGAAGTAAGCCTGATCGGGTGTCTTCCGGTCAAGCGATGAATGCGGACGGCGGCTGTTGTAAAAGGTCAGATATCGTCCGATCCCGGCTCGGGCTTCTGCGACCGTCTTGTAGGCGTGAAGATAAACCTCTTCATATTTGATAGACCGCCAAAGCCGCTCGACGAAGACGTTGTCGCGCCATGCGTCCTTGCCATCCATCGATATCTTGATCTCGGCGTCTTTCAGAACGCCGGTAAAATCAATAGATGTGAACTGCGATCCCTGATCGCTGCTGAATATCTCGGGCTTGCCATATCGGGCGAGCGCTTCCTCGACGGCTTCAATGCAGAACGCGGCTTCCAGCGTGATCGAAAGCTTCCACGACAACACCCGGCGGCTGAACCAGTCGATGACGGCACAGAGATAGACAAAGCCTCGCGCCATCGGCACATACGTGATGTCGAGTGCCCAGGCCTGATTGGGGCGGGTGACCGCAACATTCTTCAGGAGATACGGATAAATCTTGTGGCCCGGCGCCGGTTTCGAGGTGTTCGCACGGCGGTATATGGCCTCAATACCCATCTTCCTCATCAGCGTTCTGACGTGCAGCCGCCCGACGTGATGGCCTTCCGCTGTCAAAAGCCCCTGCAGCATCCGGCTTCCGGCGAAGGGGTAGTCCAGATGCAGCTCGTCAATCCGGCGCATCAGCGCCAGATCTGCCGCCGATGTCGCCCGAGGCAGATAGTAGACACTGCCACGGCTGATGCCGAGAGCCCGGGCCTGACGGGAAATGGGAAGGGTATGGTTCCGGTCGATCATCGTTTTCCGCTCAGCAATCCGGCCTTGCCGAGCGCGCCGGTTATCGCAGCCGAGACCTGTGGCTCGGCGGAGCATCGTTCTCCAACGTCAGTTCGCCGATCTTCGCATGAAGGTTATTGACGTCAACGACAGGCGCGGCGTCTTCCTTGCGCCCATCATCGAAGACGTTCATCGCGCCTTCGAGCAATTGATCTTTCCATTGCTTGATCTGGTTGGCGTGGATGCCGAACTGCTGCGAAAGCTCCACCATCGTCTTTTCGCCCTGGATCGCGGCAAGCGCGACTTTCGCTTGGAAAGCGGGGCTGTGATTGCAGCGGGGCCTTCTTGTCATAAGGGCTCCTGCTGACGGCATGATGCCGGATCGAAGAGCCGAAAACCACTTATACCGCCTGTGCAGATTTCCCGAGCCACTTCAGCTATAGCAAATGCCAGAATGAACGGCTTAGTTCAGGTCAGTCTTAAAATTCAAACTGTCAATTTGATGAGGGGCACCTGATGACTTCGCAAGGCACATTTTTACGATCCCCATGTGTTCGAAAATCAGCTTGTTATTTTCTGTCTGCCTTGCTGGCCTCATCTGCTCTGGCGGTTCCGGCATTGGCTGGTGATGCTCTGCCCACGGGTGGATCTGTCGCTGCAGGCCAGGTTGGCATTTCGAGTGCCAATGGTGCGATGACCGTCAATCAGGGGTCTGATCGTGCCGTGGTCAACTGGCAGGGCTTTAATGTCGGTGAAGGCAACAGCGTCAACTTCGTGCAGCCGGACGTGCATTCCGCAATCCTCAATCGTGTGACCGGGTCCACCGGTTCGACCATTGCCGGATCGCTTTCAGGCAACGGACAGGTGTTTCTCGTCAATCCCAATGGTATCGCTATCACCAAAACCGGCACGGTCAAGGTCGGTGGCGGCTTTGCTGCTTCCACGCTGGATATTGCCGATGATGATTTCCTCAAGGGTAAGTTAAACTTTCACGGTAACGGGTCTTCGGCAACCGTCAGCAATGAGGGTGTCATCTCCATCGGGCGCGGTGGCTATGTGGCGCTGATGGGCGGCAAGGTGAAGAATGATGGCCTCGTGGCTGTGCCTTATGGCAAGGCAGGCTTTGGTGCCGGTGAGGCGATCGCGCTGGATCTGTCCGGCGATGGCTTTATGCAGGTCGCGGTTGCGTCCTCCGGTGAGGATGATGGCGCGGCACTGATTGACAATTCCGGCACGGTGACCGCCGAGGGCGGCGTGATCGTGATGAAGGCGGCAACCGCGCGCAATGCGGCCCGCAATGCCATCAATATGTCTGGCGTGGCAGAAGCCCGCAGTGTGTCTGGCCGCAATGGCAAGATCACGTTTGGCGGTGGTGCCGGTGGCAAGGTCACGGTTTCCGGCAAGGTGTCCACACGGGCGAAAAAGACGGCAGCTGCGCCTGCTCATCAATCGGCCAATATCAAAGGCGGCGTGATTGAAGTGACCGGCCTTCAGGTGGCCCTCAACCATGCCAATATTGATGCATCCGGCTTTGCAGGTGGCGGCACCATCCGCATTGGTGGCGATTATCAGGGTACGGGCACGTTGCAGCGGGCTGAAACGCTGACGGTGAGTGCGGATACCAGGATCTCGGCCGATGCGATCACCACCGGCAATGGCGGTTCGGTGGTTTTGTGGTCTGACAAGCGGACAGATTTTGCCGGAACCATCAGCGCCAGGGGCGCGACCGGTAAAGGTGGCGATGCGGAAGTCTCGGGCAAGGCGGTCTTGGCTTATACCGGCTTTGCCGATCTCACTGGCGCGCAAGGTTTTGGCACGCTGCTGCTCGATCCTTACAATGTCACCGTTTCCGATGGTGCGGATAAAACCTCGAGCGGCTTCACCGCAAGCGACAATGACAGTGTGATCAATGTTACAACACTGACAAATGCGCTTGCCGGTGCCAATGTCACGATCTCAACGGGATCGGGTGGAGCGCAGGACGGGAATATCACGATTGCCAATGCTGTGAACTGGTCGTCCAATTCGGTGCTGACGCTGGACGCCGCCAACGACATTTTCGTTGCTGCCAATGTAACGGCAACCGGTGACAGCGGTGGGCTGGCGTTGACATTTGGTGGCGATTATTGGCTTGCCAATGGCGCTGCTATCACGCTTTCAGGCACCAATGCCACGTTTCAAGTGAATGACACCAACTATACGCTGATCCATTCACTCAGTGATCTGGAAAGCGTTAACAACAGCCTTGGTGGCAACTACGCACTGGCGGTTGATGTTGATGCCTCTGGCAAGAAATATACCACTTCGGTGATTGGCAAAGAATATTCCAGCATTTTCACCGGCACATTTGCAGGTCTTGGCCATGTGATCAGCGACCTGACGATCGAGGCCCCGATGGATTATGTTGGCCTGTTTGGTCATGTGATGGTTGCCTATTCGGGAGGTGGTGGTGTTATCCGCGATATTGGCCTTGAAGACGGCAGCGTAACGGGTTTCTTGACAGTCGGCGGGCTGGTTGGGCATCTGAACTACGGCACGATCATGCAATCCTATGTAACGGGCACTGTCACGGGTAAGGAAAGTGTCGGCGGGCTGGTGGGATGGCAGAGTGGCGGCACGATCTCCGCCTCCTATGCGACGGGCCAATTCGGGGGCCTGCGCTCTTATGTCGGCGGGCTGGTGGGGCGGATGTACGAAGATGGCACGGTCGAGCAATCCTATGCGACGGGTAGGGTCTTAGCCGGGGGTGAGGAGGTCGGCGGGCTGGTGGGATATATGAACCTCGGCACGATCACGCAATCCTATGCGACGGCTACAGTCGCGGGCAAAGGTAAGATCGGCGGGCTGGTGGGGTGGCAGTCCGGCGGCACGATCGAGCAATCCTATGCGACAGGCAAACTCAAGGGCAAAAACAATGTCGGCGGGCTGGTGGGGTTTCATGACGGTGGCAGGATCGAGCAATCCTATTTCGACACATATACGACCGGAAAGAGCAAGAGTACCGGGAATAGATACTACTTCGAAGGGAAAGGCCTGACCACCGCTCAGGCGCACTCCGCCAGCTCATATGCCGGTTGGGATTTTGAAACCGTCTGGGTGCCGCCAGGTGACGGTCATTACCCCGAACTTTACGCATTGTCCGATGTGGTTTTCGTCAAGACAAATGATGCGAACATGATCTATGGCAGTGCACTGCTTGAGACTGGCTCTGCCGGTGATCTGGGCGAACAGGAACAGGGTGTTTTCGGCCAACTCTCGATGCCGGGAAGCAGTGGTACACAGTCGGAATTACCTGCCAGGGATGCTGACATTGTAATCGTTGATGACCTAAAGCTGCGCCGCCATCTCTGCGGTGCAGGCGGGAATGGTGTCTATTCATGCGGCAATTGATTTTGCAGGAACGACAGATGATGGGTATTTTCTCCAAGGCAAACGTCGTTTTTGTTGCCGCAACGGCGCTGTCTACTTCCATGGTGCTGATGGCGTCGAACTCGGCCTATGCCCAGTCTGCCGGGCAGATCGTGCAGCCAACCTATGCGCCACCGGTTGTGCGCTAGCCCGACGGTGGGCTTTCGCTTCCGGCGTCTACCGGCCTGGAAGCACCCGCAGGTGCCGATCAGCTGTTTGTGACGCCATCCGGGCTTGATGTGAGCGGTGGATTGCCCGCCCTTGCCGACGAAACCGCCGCCATCGAAGCGCGTTTCAAGAACAAAAAGGTCAGCGCTGCCGATCTGTTTGCCGCTGCCAATGCGCTGGAGGCGGCCTATGTGCAGGCGGGCTATCCGCTGGTCCGTGTGTCGCTGCCACCGCAGACGATTGAAGATGGTGAGGCACTGGCGCTGGTTGTGACCGACGGCTATGTCGAAAGCGTCAATGCTGACGCGC
Source organism: Martelella sp. K41-7 (assembly GCF_055808365.1). Taxonomy (NCBI): domain Bacteria; kingdom Pseudomonadati; phylum Pseudomonadota; class Alphaproteobacteria; order Hyphomicrobiales; family Aurantimonadaceae; genus Martelella; species Martelella sp. K41-7. Next base: position 1,925,534 of record NZ_CM147867.1, on the reverse strand, counting down.
TGCCGGACAATGTTCAAAAGCGTGTCGATGCGGTGATGGCGCCGCTGGTTGGCCAGGAAAACCCGACAACGACCGAGATCGAACGCCGTCTGCTGCTGGCCGGTGATACGCCCGGCCTTGCCATGAACTCAACACTGGCAGCGGGCTCCAGACCCGGCGCAACGCTGGTGAACATTTCCGGGCGCTATGATCCGGTCACCGGTTATATAGGGGTCGATAACAACCTGTCTGAAGAGCTTGGCACCTATTCGCTGAGCCTTGGCGTCAACTTCAACGATCTGCTGGGGCTGGGCGAAGTCGGCTATCTGCGCCTTGGTGGCTGGCCGGGCTTTGCCGATGACAATGTGTTTGCCGAAGATCCGCGCAACCGCCAGATTGTTGCCGGTTTTACGCTGCCGATGGGTACAGACGGGATGTGGCTGAATGCTGAAGGTGTCGACAGCCGCACACAATCCGATACCAGTCTGCCTTATGATATTCCCGATCACTATCAACGGCTTTCGACCAATTTCGGCTATGACTGGCTGCGTAGCCGTTCGGCCAATGCCTCAACCATTATCAGCTTTGATATCGTTGATGAGAAGCAGACATTTACATCAAACGCACTGGCCACGCCGTTTACGCTGGATCGTCTGCGTGTGCTGCGCCTCACCCAGACGGGCGATGTTTATCTTCCGTCGCAGGCGCGGCTTTCGGGCAGCGCGACTGTGTCATTCGGGCTTGATGCGTTCGGGGCGTATAACCCGACACCGTCATTGCCGATGTCACAGGACGGTGCGACGCCCGACTTCCAGAAGTTTGAAGCCGATGGTGCCTATATTCAGCCGCTTGGTGATCTGTTTGACCTTTCGATCGCTGCAAAGGCACAGACATCTTTCGGTGCGCCACTGCCATCATCAGAACAGATGGGCATTGGCGGTGGTGACTGGGTTTCGGCCTACACAATGAGCGATATCGAAGCCGATACGGGTGCGGCCTTGCGGGCTGAACTTGGCTATCCGATCCGTTTTCAGCCGTTTGAGAGCAATGGCGGCTTTGCTATGGTCGCTTCACCCTATGTGTTTGCCGCAGGCGGTATTGCGCAGCTGGAGCAGCCGAGTGTGTTTGAAAATGCGATCACGCGGGCCGGTGCGTTTGGTGTCGGTGTCCGGCTTGCTGCGGCGGAAAACAACAGTCCTTATTCCGGCAACCTGACACTGGAATATGCGCATGGCGCTCAAAACAACGGCAGCGACGCCGACCGCTTCAACCTGACGTTTCTGACGCAGTTTTAAGCAGGGATTCAAAAGCCATTAATGCGGCAGACGACAGCCACTTCATGAGCCGTCGGGTTTTGTCGCAAACTTTTGGCAGGGCCACAGAAGCAGCTATCCTAGGGGACAGTTATGTGGCGAGTGCCGCGAACTGTTGAAATGCCGATTGGCCGCTGGTGGAAAACTGCTGTTTGCTGATCATATGTGCGGCTTCGATGCCGTCCAGTGTCGCTGATGCGGACTGAAAGGATTTGAAGCTGTTCACGGGCCGGGTCAGCTTCTTGATGAAGTGGTGATCTTGCTCAATCATGTTGTTGAGATGTTTGACTTGCAGAACATCGATCAGCCAGAACCAACCATGGAGCAGCAACAGGATATTCATGTTTTGCAGCCCTGCCAAGTTCGCCCCGTTCTTGTCGACGACAACCTTTTCGGGCCAACCATTATTCTCGATTGTGCGGGCGAAGAAATCGGTGGCGGCGACCTCGTCGCGCTGCACAGACAGCATGAAATCAAGGGTTTTGCCGTAGTTGTCAGCGGCGCGGTAAAAGTACATCCACTGACCTTTGATCTTGATGTAAGTTTCATCCATTTGCCAGGAGCCGCTCGGTTTGGATTTCCGGCGCTTCGCTTGAAGTGCAATCAGCGGCGAGCACTTAACCACCCATCTATTCAGCGTCGCACGGTCGAGATTGACCCCACGTTCGGCCATAATCTCTTCCAGATCGCGGTAGGAAACCGCATATCGGGCATAGAAAAACACGGCGTATAAAATCACTTCTTTCGGGTAGTGACTGCCTTTGAAATCGACCATGACCGCTTAACTCTGCCTGCCAGCTTTTCTTCAGGCCACATCTATCGCATGATTATCAAGCTGGCACACCATCCTGAAATTTTGCGACAAAACCTCGATACATTACCCGGGTAGCGGTATAGGGGGCGGAGGAAAAGTGCCAGCTCTCAGTGACACTCAACAACAGCCCCGAGGTTCGGAAAGGACCCCCGGGGATATTTGCTTCGAAGGGTCACCGCGTCACGATTTCCGGGCCCATCAGCCAGTAGGGCAGGGCGGTAGAAATCGACGGCACGTAGGTGACCAGGATGAGGAACACGAACAGCACCGCCACAAAGGGCGCGGCGGCCTTGACGACCTTGACCAGACTCATTCCCGTTATTCCCGATGTGACGAACAGGTTGAGGCCGATCGGAGGGGTGATCATGCCGATCTCCATGTTCACAACCATGATGATGCCGAGATGGATCGGATCGACGCCGAGCTCCATGGCAATCGGGAACACAACCGGTGCGACGATCAGCAACAGCCCCGAAGGCTCCATGAACTGGCCGCCGATCAGCAGGATGACGTTGACCGCAATCAGGAAGGTGAACCAGTTGAAGCCCGCATCGATCATGACCGACGTGATGGCCTGCGGAATGCGTTCCGCCGTCAGCACATGGGCAAAGAGCAGCGCATTGACGATGATGAACATCAGCATCACCGTGGTCTTTGCTGCACCCACGGTCGTGTGGCGGGTATCCTCATGCGAGAGGCAGAACGGCGTCTTGAGGATATTGGCCTTCAGGTTTCGATACCAGATTGGCACACCGGAAATGAGATAGCCCGGTATCTGGCTCGCCTTCGCATTTTCTCCACGCCAAAGCGTATAGGCAATGACGACTCCGATGGAGAGGACGATACCGGCGATGACCCGTGACGTCAGGCTGGCCCAGGCGGCTTCGATACCATCGGTGGCAAAGAAGGCGAGGATCAGGAACACAAGCAGAAAGGAAACGCCGTAAACCGAGGCGAGAAAGCCCGTCTTCGCGTGCCGGCTGTCGGTATCCTCGACCCAGCGCATGCCCTTGAGCGGCCCCATATCGCGGTAGATGTAGATCGACACCAGAAAGGCGTAGACGGCGGCGACGGCAGCGGCCTCCGTCGGCGTGAAGACGCCGCCGTAAATACCACCGAGGATAATGACGATCAGAAAAAGCCCCCAGCCAGCGTCCTTGCCGGCCTCGACGATTTCAAGAAACCCTTTCCACGGTTCTGCGGGCAGTTTCTTGATCCGTGCCATCGCATAAATGGCCAACATCAACATGAAGCCTGCAATCAAACCCGGGATAATACCGGCCAGAAACATGCGCCCGACGGAAACATCGGTCGCCGCTGCATAAACCACCATAACGATCGATGGCGGGATGAGAATGCCAAGCGTCCCCGCATTGGCGATAATGCCGGCGGCAAACTCCTTGGAGTAACCGACCTGCCGCATGCCGGCGATGGCGATCGTGCCGATGGCGACAACGGTTGCCGGCGACGAGCCGGAAAGGGCCGCAAACAGCATACATGACATGACGGATGCCATGGCAAGGCCGCCGCGAAAATGCCCGACAGAAGCAATGGCAAACCGCACCAGCCTGTGTGCCACCCCCTGTCGACATAAAGGCAGACGCCAGCACGAAGAAGGGAATGGCAAGCAGTGTATAATTCTGTGAGGCGGTGAAAAGCTGCAGCGCCACCGACGACATGGAATCGCGCGAGAAAAACGCGATGAACAGAACCGATGACAGGCCCAACGAGATAGAAACCGGTGCGCCGGCAAACAAAAGGCCGAAGACCAGCAGAAACAGAATGGCGATTTCCATGGGCTTAATCCTTCAGCACGTCTTTGTTTTCAGCCACCAACTCTTCAGCTTCATGGCCGGCGATGACGAGTTCGCGTTGGCCGGCCCAGATCTGGATAAAGGCTTCGGCTGAACGATAGGCGAGAAGGGCAAGCCCCACGGGCAGGATGATATAGGCAACCCAGCGCTGAACGCGCTCCTGCAGGCCGAACCAGTCCTGCACGAAAACTGGATAGCGCAGATCATCGAGGCCGATGCCGGCCTTGAAAAAGCGCTGCCAGTAGAAGACCGCCCCGCCCTTGGAATTGGCGCCGAACAGCTGCAGCCAGTCGGACGACAAAAGAATGACCGCGTAGAGAAGTGCGGTGAGCGCCCCAAACAGCGCAAAAACACGGAAGGCCCGGTGCGGCAGTGTGCGGATCAGCGCATCCACGCCCAGATGCAGGCCCGTTTTCAATCCATAGCTCATGCCGAGCAGGATCATCCAGGCAAACAGGATGCGCGTCAGCTCCAGCGCGCCGCCCCAACCGCTGTTGAAACCGTAACGCATGACGACCTGTGCAAACGAGATCACTGTGATCGCCGCCAGCAGCGTCGCCAGCACGTTTTCCTCCAGCCGGGTCACAAAGGCACGGTGGCGCCGTTCAACCAGATAAAGCAGCACAAGGATCAAAATCAGAGCAAAGTAAGGCCAGTAGGCGGCCATGGCAGGTCCCCTCTCGATATGTCCGTCAGGCAGTCATGGGCGGCACGGTCGATACCATGCCGCCCGCGCACCGCCGCTTAGTTGTTGGATTCAACAGCCGCCTGAATGAGGTCGGCGCCGATGTCATCTTCGAACTCGGCCCAGACCGGCTTCATCACATCGACCCAGGCCTGACGCTGTTCAGGTGTCAGCACCCGCACTTCGCTGCCCGCATCAATGATGTTGGCGCGGTTGGCCTCTTCCTTGGCCGCCACAGATGCGTTTGCTTCTGCTGTCACCTCCTCGACAATCGTGAGGAAACGGTCCCGGAAATCCGGGTCAAGGCCATCGAGCCAATCTGTGGAAGTCACAAGCAGATAGGCCAGAAGCTGATGGTTGGTCTGGGTGATGCCATCCTGAACCTCGAAGAACTTCTGGGTGTAGATGTTCGACCAGGTATTTTCCTGGCCGTCGACAACACCGGTCTGCAGCGCGCCGTAGACTTCCTTGAAGGCGAGCTTCTGGGCGGAACCGCCAAGCGCGTTGATCATCGCCACGGCGACATCCGAGGTCTGGACCCGGAATTTGAGCCCTTCCGCATCTGTCGGCAGGATCAAGGGCTTGTTGGCCGAAAACTGCTTCAGGCCGGAAGACCAGTAGCCGAGGCCCATATAGCCCTTGTCTTCCATCGCCGACAGCATGCCCTTGCCGGCATCACTGGTGGTGAAGCTTTCCACAGCATCAAGGCTGGAGAACAGGAAGGGCAGGTCATAAAGCCGGTATTTCAGCGTATAGGCCTCGAATTTGGCAAGCGACGGGGCCGCAAGCTGGACGTCGCCGAGCAGCAGCGCCTCGAGCACCTTGTCATCATCGAAAAGCGTCGAGTTCGGGAAAACCTCCATGCAGGCCTCGCCGTCGAGCTCCTTGTTGACGCGATCGGCCAGCATCCGGGCGGCGTCGCCCTTGGGGTGGCCCTGATCGGCAACCACATGGCTGAACTTGATGACCATCTCGTCGTCACTGCAGGCCGGATCGGCGGCGGAGACGGCGGAAGCCGCGGCGAAAAGCGCAGCAGTGGAAACGGCGGCAGTCAGAAATGTCTTCATGGTTTACGTCCTCCCGTTAAACCCAAATCGTGTCAGATGGGGCTTTCGCCCGACAAGCCGCTGTCGAATGGCCGACCGCGACATGCTCCTGGTTTCACGGCAGCGGCAATCTCAAGCGCCGGATAGGGTTGATCTGAAAATCCTCCCGCGACGTCACCTCTTCGCCGCTGCCGATATTTTAGTAGCAAGCAGCGTGCCAGTTTTTGAGAAACGTCAATAATTAATTTAAAACAGAGGCTTAACGATTTTCAATTTTGAGAGAAAAGCGCATTGCGGCGGAAATGTGTCATCGGTGACACATTGCCTTAGGCTCAAACGGGTAGGAAACGACACATTGTGATGATCACTCGGCATCATCAATGTAGTCGATCCTAAGCCGTTTCATCTTGTCATAAAGCCCCTTTCGGGAGATTTGCAGAGCCTCGTAGGTGGGCTTGAGAGCCCCGTCATGGCGGGCAAGTTCGCTGGCGATCACCTGCCGCTCGAAAGCCTGCATCTGGTCGGCAAGCGGCAGACCTGCCGCCGGTGCCATGGCGGCTTCGCCCCGGCCTTGATTGTCGAAACCGCGCCAGAGGCCCAGCACGAAACGGTCGGCATAGTTTCTCAGTTCGCGGACATTGCCGGGCCAGTCATGCGCCATCAGATCGGCCTGCAGCAACGGCGATATTTCAGGGATTTCGCGGCGAAACCGCGCTCGCGCATCGCGCGCCAGAAAGAAAAACAGAAGCGGTATATCGTCCCTGCGTTCCCTGAGCGAGGGGATGTCGAGGGTGACGACATTCAGCCGGTAATAAAGATCCGCCCTGAAACGCCCGGCATCGCTTTCCAGCTTGAGGTCCGACTTCGACGCCGCGACGATGCGGATGTTGAGCGCAATCTGCTTGTTCGAGCCGAGCCTTTCGACCGTCCGCGTTTCAATGGCGCGCAGGATCTTGGCCTGAAGGTCGAGCGGCATGGATTCGATTTCGTCCAGAAACACCGTGCCGCCATCGGCATGTTCCAGCTTGCCGATCCGTTGTTTGCTCGCACCGGTGAAAGCGCCCGCCTCATGGCCAAAAAGTTCGGCCTCGATCATATCAGCCGGCACGGCCGCGCAATTGATGGCAACGAAATTGCCTTTCGCTCTTCCGCCGGTATCGTGCAGTGCGCGGGCGACGACTTCCTTGCCGGCGCCGGTTTCGCCGCGCACCAGCACGTCGACATCGGTGTCGGCGAGCATGGCAATCTGCTCGCGAAGCCTGACAATGCCTTCCGTGCGCCCCACCAGCCGGAGCGACAGTGCATCATGACCGTCCAGTTCCGAGCGCAGCGTCCGGTTTTCCAGAACAAGACGCCGTTTTTCAAGCGCGCGGTCGATGACGGTGTAGAGGCGCGAGGCCTGAAACGGCTTTTCGATGAAGTCATAGGCGCCCGCACGCATCGCATCGACCGCCATCTGCACATCGCCATGCCCGGTAATCAGGATCACCGGAAAGGTCGGATCGATCGCCAGCGCCGATTTCAAAAGCGCCATGCCATCCATGCCCGGCATACGGATATCGGTGACGAGCACGGCATAGGCTTCATGGGTAATGCGCTCAAGCGCGGGTGCGGCACTTTCGTGCACAGCGACATTGACGCCCTCAAGCTCCAGCCCCTGCGCCAGCGCGTGGCGAAGATCATCGTCATCATCGACCAGATGAACCAGCGGTGTTGCCGTTTGCATTTCCATGATCTGCCAAGATCTCCCTATTCCGCTTTCGCCGCCTTCAGCCACAATTCGAAGACCGCGCCCCCCTCAGCCTGTAAAAGCGTAATGCTACCACCGAAATCCTGCATGATGTTATAGACGATAGATAGTCCCAGACCGCTTCCCTGTCCGTTGCGGGTGGTGAAAAAGGGCTCGAACACCTCAGCCGCTAGCTCCGGCGCGATCCCCGGCCCATTGTCGCGGACATACAGACAAACTGCGTCGCCCCCGCTTTTCAGTTCCACTGTAATCCGCCCGTCATCCCGCCCTGCAAGTGCATCAATCGCATTGCTGAAGAGATTGACGAAAACCTGTGACAACCGAATGCGACCTGCCTCCACCATCACGCCATCGAGCGCCGGATCGACATCGAACAACACGCCTTCGCGATCCGCCTTTGCCCGGATCAGGATGAGCGCTTCGTCCAAGGCCGCCTTTATCCGCACGGCTTCTGTTCTTGTCCCCGGCTTTCTTGAAAACGCCAGCAAGGTCCCGGAAAGCTCGGAAATACGGGCAACCATGGCGGTGATGCGATTGAGATTGCTGTCCGCGATCTCTTGCCTGCCAAGTGCGAGCGCCCTTTGGGTATTGGCCGCATAGGTTTCGATTGCAGCCAGCGGCTGATTGATCTCATGGGCAAGCGTTGCCGCCATTTGCCCGACACCGGCCAGCTTCGCCGTCTGGATCAGTTCGCGCTGAACGCGCTTCAGTTCCTGTTCGGCCTCGATTCTCTTCTTCGATTTCGTGCGACAGGCTGCGGTTTGCAAGGCTGAGTTCTTTCGTCCGGTCGCGCACGGCCCGTTCAAGACGCAACGCCTGCGCACGCTCCCGCCGCCTGAGCATGAAACTGCTTTCGATACGACCGATCTGATAAAAAGCGATCACACCGACAAGCAGAAAGATCAGTAGTGAAAAGCCGATTGCCGCCGATTGCGCGGAGACGATGCGGCTGCGGTCGCCAAGGACATGAAGCTGCCAGCCCATCAGCGGAAGGTCACGCTTGACATCGATATGCGTGGTTTGACCACCCGGGCCGAACCGGGCGTCGATCTCCGACACAGGCTGCAACAGCCAGTCTTCTCGATTGGAGAGGAACACGATGCCATCACTGTCCGTCACGAAAATCGGATCGGCAGAAAGCGCCCATGTACGCTCCACGGCATCGAAACCGACATAGACGGCGACCACGCCCCGCAACTGCCCGTTCCGGTGGACACCCGCCCCGAAGGCGTAAACGCGGCTTTTCCCCTTGATGAGGGCAATGGTGCGGCCGAGCCGGTTTTCGTTCGCTGCCCTTAAGAGCTCCGCGCGGCCAGCCGGCTCGTCCCCGAAGATATCGCGCGCCGCGGCGATCAGCTTGCCGTCAGCAGCAAAGAACGCCACATCCCGCGCACCGGAAAGGCCAGCGATTTCTTCCGCCAGCGAACGCGCCCTTTTCTGAATGGAGATATCAGAGGCGAGGCTTGCGAACAGCAGCGCGACTTCATCCTGCCGGGCAAGAAGGGGCGGAATGAGCCGGTATTTTTCCAGGACACCATTCAGTACCTCGGCCTGAACCGCGAGCGTTTCAGTGGCCTGGCTCTGAACATAGTCGCGGGTGCGGTCGTTCACCACTTTCCAGGCTGCGAAGGTGCCGGCCGATGTCAGTATCAACAGAACGATGGCTGCTGCAAAGCGCAACCTGTAGAAGCGCCGTCTGACCATTTTCCCTGTGAGCCAGCTATCCATCCCCCTCCCTGAAGCGAAACGTCATGCCGGACCACAATGACAGACATCACTCGCGACCATCATAACCGTATTGGGCTTCGCTATCCAACTGAATTGACAGATCAAAAGCAGTGAAAATGCATCGCCAAGTTGTTAAGCCATACTGACTTGGCTACAAGGCGGTGCATGAAGATACTGTCGCCCGTGCGCTGATTGTCCGTCCGAAACTGATCATCTGCGATGAGCCGGTCTCCGCGCTTGATGTCTCCATTCAGGCGCAGGTCATCAATCTGCTGATGGAGTTGCAGCGCGAGCTCGGTCTTGCGCTGCTGTTCATTGTCCATGAACTTTCGGTTGTGAAGCATATCTCGACCCGCATCATGCTGCTTTATCTGGGGCGGGTGATGGAAGTGGCGCCAAGCGAAGAGCTCTATGCCTTGCCGCAACACCCCTATACCCAGGCACTGCTTTCAGCGGTCCCTATCCCTGATCCGGAAATCGAGCGCAGCAAGAAGGCGCTGCCGCTGGACGGTGATCTGCCGAGCCCGCTCGATCCCCCGTCGGGCTGCGTTTTCCGGACCCTTTGTCCGCGGGCAACTGCCGTCTGTGCCGAAGAGGTGCCGCCGATTCGCCACGATCCGAACATGGGATCGCAACACAGATTCGCCTGCCATCATCCAGGCCCGGCGGAAGAGGCCGTGAACGTATAATTGGGTTGATTGGTTGAAGTGGCTCTGCTTTTTCGGACAGGTTTGCCTGGCTACGATCGGCCGGAACGGCAATTGTGCTGGAAGCCATCGGGATGGCACCGGAAACCTGTCTGCAACTATAGGCAATTCCCCACAAAAACAGATCGCGCCAAAGTGCCTACAGAATTTACAAAATACCATAAAAAGTCTGATGCAAGGCCAGTAATCAAGTGACTATCCAACAATGAGATAGTCTATAAAATAAGCGATATTCTGGCATTCCGCCTGGATTTGCATAATGGCTGGAGGGAACGATGGGTAATTTCGAGGCGAATAGGCGGAAATCGGCTGGACGCATGAAAGCGCGTTCGCGGGTTAAGACGGTCGCCTCTTCCATCCTGTTCCAGTCCACGGCCCTTGCCGGAACGCTCGCTGGGGTGCCCATTCCGTTTTATTCACGTGGTTATACCCGCGTTTATGCGGCCGTGACCTGCAATTCGCCGGTGAAGACGGAGACGGCATCGAATATCGACACAAGTCAGTTTCAGCAAAGAAACGAGGATGTCTCCTCTCAAACGATCAGTTGCACCATCGGTTCAGGAACGCTGACGACCCCGCAATATGCCTATGGCGGCCCCTATATGGCGCTGTACAATGTGGGCGAGGGCGGCGGCAGCGACACCTATCGTGGCCACACCTATGGCATTCATTCCAACTGGGCTTGGTCCGGCTTCGGCGTCAAGGTCACCAACGATGCCACGATCACGGTAACAGAAGCGTCGGACACACAATTGCTGTTTTCGCCGGGGGGAGCATCACGCTCGGCGGCCTGCGCACCTCCGACAAGCAATATAACGCCCTCGGTGTCGTCTCGCTCGGTGCACTGAACTGGAGCGGTACCGACGACAACATGAAAACCGGCGCCGGCAGCGGCGGCGCGGTGACGATCATAAGCTCCGGCGATGTGTCGAGCACGGTCAAAGGCGGCATCTTCGCCCTTTCCCAGGGCGGCACAAACAAGCATGCCGACGACATCGGAAAACAATATTCCGGACAAGGCTCGCCCGTCACCGTCAAATCCTACGGAAAGGTTTCGGGCAATAGTTTCGGGATTGCCGCGCTCAGCATCGGCGGGCCTTCGACTTATAGCAGCGACAGTGATTTTTCCGGTCCGGGCACCGGCGATTACGTCTCGGTCTATGCCGGAGGGTCGGTTTACGCCACCAAGAGCGGACCCGCGATCCTCGCTGCGTCTTATGGCGGCAACACGCCTTACAACGTCAACAGTTTCGGCGATGACGTACAGGGCGGCAATGGCGGCAACAGCTACACCTCGGAGACGGTCGACTGGCAGAAGCGGCCCTATTATAACGCCGTCAAAGTTCAGGTCGGCACCACCGCCAAGCCCATGGCGGGAACGATCAGCACCCAGTCGGCGGGCGCCGTCAATCTCTGGCTCAACAACCACAATGTCCAGTTGACGCGCGAGACCGGCGCCGCGATTGCCGCAATCTCGCGCGGCGGAAACGGTCTTGCCGAAGGCGACAAGCAGGCCATGATGGGCGGTTCCGTCGGTCAGGTTGGCGTCTATCTGTACGGCTCGTCCACGACGACAATCCAGACAAGTGGGACGAACTCGCCCGGCATTCTGGCGATCAGCCAGGGCGGCACATCCTATCAGTCCGACAAGGATGACAATGAAAGGCTTGGCGGGCGGGCCCAGTCGGTGACGGTAACCGTCAACGGCGGCGGGACGATCGCAACGAAGGAAGACAATTCGAGCGGCATCATCGCGCAGTCTCTGGGCGGTGGCGGCACATCAACCTTCAAGCAGACCAAGGGTATTGGCGGCTTCGCTGGCGCAATTACCGTCTCGAACGATTTTTCGATTACCACGACCGGCGATCATGCCCACGGCATCGTCGCGCAATCAGCGTCTGCCGCCGATGGCGACGGGATCTACACCAATACCGGCAATGGCGCGCTGACCTGGGGCGACACGAGCGCAAGCGGTTCGACCAGCGGCGATGTGACGATAACCAATTCCGGCAATATCACGGTATACGGTATCGATCTCGCACGGTATCGTCGCCCAGTCCATAGGTGGTGGCGGCGGCCTTTTGCAGTCCACCGGGGCGATATCGACCACGAACTACAGCACCGGCTCGGCGGTTTCCGACCCGAGCCTCGGCCAGACCATCGGCGGACAGACGTCCGGCTCTTCTCCGGCCACGGTAACAGTTACCAACAAGGGCAATATTTCGACCTATGGCGGCTATGCCGGCGCAAAAACCGCGGCCAGCAGTACCGATCAGACGGAACTTGGCGGCGGTATCGCCATTCTCGCCCAGTCGATCGGCGGCGGCGGCGGCACCAACAGCGGCACGGGCTCGACGGGCGCGATCGGAGCGGGCACAGGCTCGAGTTCGGCAGCCAAGAGCAGCAGTGACAGTGCCACACCCGGCAGCAATGGCGGCACGGTTGATGTCCACAATTATGGCAATCTGAGCACGGCAGGCTCCGAAGCGCACGGCATCGTCGCACAATCGATCGGCGGCGGCGGCGGTCAGGGGCGCAACAAGAAGGGTCTGTTTCACTCGGTCGGCGGCAGCGGCGGGCCGGGCGGCGATGGCGGAAGCGCTCTTGTCATAACCGAGAGCGGCACTTCGATCTCTGTCGCCGGCGACTATGCCATGGGGATGATCGCTCAATCCGTTGGCGGTGGCGGTGGCGCCGGTGGTCAGGCAACAGCCTGGGGTATCGGGTTTTCAAGCGCCACCGGCGGCAGTGGCGGGGCGGGCGGTTATGGCGGCACAGCGCAGGTCACGCAATCCGGCTCGGGAACGAAGGGTGCCAGCGACTACAGCGTTCTTTCGACCAAGGGCGATCACGGAACCGGTATTCTGGTGCAGTCGATCGCTGGCGGTGGCGGCGTTGGCGGCAATGGCAAATCAACCAGCGCCAGCATCGGCATCGGCATCTCGATCGCCCATGGCGGCTCAGGCGCTACCGGCGGCAATGGAGGCGAGGCCAAGGTCTACACCAACGGCGTGGTGTCGACATCCGGAACGGATGCCCAGGGGATCGTCGTCCAATCGATCGGCGGCGGCGGTGGCTCGGGTGGTCAGGCCTCTTCAAAGGCGATCACCGCGGGTGTTCCCTTCGATGAAGAGGGCAACACGGTTTCGCTTTCTGTATCCATAGCGCACGGCGGCAATGGTGGTGCCGGAGGCAGTGGCGGCACGGTAAATGCGCATATCTACAAGACATCCAGAATTATCACCACAGGTGACGGCGCGGCCGGGCTCGTCGTTCAGTCGATCGGCGGCGGCGGCGGCAATGGCGGCGATGCGACCGCCAGTTCTGTCGCCAAATCAATCACGTCATGGCTGGCCGAAGACGAAGAAAAGGTCGATGCGGGCACGGATTTCGCCGTTTCGGTGAATTCCTATGTTGGTGGTCACGGCGCCGGCGCCGGCCTCGGCGGCACGGTCAGCGTTAGCCATTATGGCGCGATCAGCACCAAGGGCGGCTATGCGGACGGCATTCTGGCGCATTCTATCGGCGGCGGTGGCGGCAATGCCGGAACCGGCTCCGGCTCAACCAAGGCATCGAATGGCATCAAGACGGCGGCGCTGAATATCGGGCTGGGAGCCAAGGGAGGAGTCGGCAATTTTGGCGGCAACGTTGATGTTCATATGGACGACAGCGCGGCCTCGATCTACACCGGCGGCCATGTGTCGCGCGGAATATTCGCCCAGTCGATCGGCGGTGGCGGCGGATCGTCGTCCGGTGGCGGCGGCAGCGGCGATGCCGACTGGGCCATCACCATTGGTCTCGGCGCCGAGGGTTCGGGCGGCGGCAGCGGCGGCAACGTGACCATCTCGAGCGAAGGCACGATTGTGACCAAGGGTGACTGGTCAGATGCCATTCTCGCCCAGTCGATCGGCGGCGGCGGCGGTGCAGCCGGCTCCGGCAAGAGTTCTCTTTCGATCAAGGAGGACGAGGATGACGACGACGATGACGGTGGCGACAACGATGGTGATGACGCCGCCGAATCGACGCAACTGTCCATGGCCACGGTTGCGTCGTCGGATGACGATGGCGGCGATGACGACGACAGCGACAGCGACGACAAGTCTCTTACATTCGGCGTAACCGTCGGTTCGACCGGTGGTGCGGGCGGACACGGCGATACCGTGACCATCGGCAAGGACACTTCCGGCACGGTGGTCGGGACCGGAACGATCCACACCTATGGCACGATGTCGTCCGGCATTGTCGCGCAGTCGATCGGCGGCGGTGGCGGTGCGGTGGCGATCTCGTCCGGCAGCGACGATTCCGACGACAGCAGTTCTTCCAGCACGTCGAGCAGTTCCGACAGCAGCAGTTGCGATACCTCGAGCAGCGCCACCAGTTCCGGCGGCGACGATTCCAGCTCGGACGACAAGGATAGCTGCGCCACGCTCACCATCGGCTCGGACGGGGGCAGTGGCGGCGACAGCGGCGATGTCTCGGTTTACGCCAGCAACATCTATACCGGCGGCTTCGCCTCGCACGGTGTCGTTGCCCAGTCGATTGCAGGCGGCGGCGGGATCGGCTTTTCCTCGGGACTTGCCATTTCCAAGGTCAACATCGGCCTCGGCGGCAAGGCGGATGGCAACGCCGGGACGGCGGGCACGGTCACCGTCAAAACCCTCGCCGATACCCAGATCGTAACCAAGGGCGATGGCTCGCAGGGCATCATCGCCCAATCGATCGGCGGCGGCGGCGGTCTTGTCGGCGTGGCGCTCGGCACAGCCAATGCGGTCAATGACGATACCATCTCCAATGTGCTGAGCGTGACCATGGGGTCCGGCAGCAATTCCGGTTCGGCCCATGGCGGCAAGGTTGAGATCACCCATGCCGGCAAGATCACCACCTACGGCACCCGCTCGGCGGGCATCGTCGCCCAGTCGATCAGCGGCGGCGGCGGCTTCCTGACGGCGGCTGCGAACAGTTTCGACAAGGCCGGTTCTCGTCCAGAGTCAGGCGCCGAATAGTGCTCACCCCGTCGATATCTCATTGGAAGACAAGGCCACCATCGTCACCTCGGGCGATGGCGCTTTCGGCATACTGGCGCAGAGCGTTTCCGGCGGCGGCGGCGTTTCGGCCGATCTGGCGCAGAAGCTCAATGCGACCTACGGTTATTACGGCGGCACGTCGAGCGGTTCGAATTACTACTATTCCGACAGCGGCAACGCGGATAGCGCCGGCATCGTCAACGTTACGGTCGACGCCGGCGCATCGGTCAAGACCACCGGCAAATACGCCCACGGCATCGTGGCCCAGGCCATTGGCGGGTCGGGCGGCATCTTCACCCAGAACGGCAAGACCTATGCCGGCACACTCGGTCGTTTCAACAACACGCAAGGTTCTGATGCGGATGGCAATACGTCATCCGGTTCACTCTCCGTGACGATCGGTGGCTCTGTTACGGTCAACGACCCGACGGCGTGGGGCGTCTGGGCCCAGACCACCGGCGATACGATGACGCTGACGCTGGACGAGGGCGGGACGCTGACGGGGTCCAAAGCGGCCGCCGTGGACGGAGAGTTTCAGGGCGGCGCGCTCTATGTTTCGGCGGCCAAGAAGACCAGCGTCACGCCCAGCAATTCCGGCACATTCACCGGCAATATCGTGCAGCACGACTTCGCGACGTCATCGTCTTCCGCGGCGAACGGAATGGTCCAGACGGCGGCTTTGGCCGGTACAACCCTGTTCCTGAACCAGGGGATGGGCACCTTCGTGACCGGTGCGATCGCCGATGTCGACAGTGTTCTCAACGCCGGCAATATCAATCCCGGCGGTGCATGGAACACCAAAGAGACGCAGTTTACCGGCGATTTGTTGGGTGTCGGGACAAAATCCGGTGGCAGTGCCTATAATGTTGCCGATCTCGGCCTTTCGACCACGTTCTCGCCGTTCAGCTATTTCAAGCGCAGCGACAGGATCGACTGGCGGACGGAGACGTCCAGCAAGGGTGGGCTGTTCACCAATGTCGATGTCGACATGGAAAACGGCACAGCCGACAAACTTCTGATCGCGGGGGATTTCGCCGGTACCTGGGGTGTGGATGTCAACGCCAATGCGCTGCTTCCAGATACGCGCACCGATTTTCTGATGGCCGAGGGCACCGATACGTCGACGATCACGGCGCTGTCCTCTCTGGTTTTCGACTTTACCGATGTGACAAAATCCGCCGAGGGCTGGCACGGGTTTTCCGTGGATGATGCCCACTTCAGCGGGAACGGTGTTTCACTGGGCAGGAATGCCGGCGGGGTCTCGAAGGCGATGCAGCAGGCCTGGGACAGGATCGCCGATGGCAGTGCGACTGAGGTGAAGTTCGGCGAAGACGAAATATCCCTTGGCGCGGCTTTCGGTGCATTCCATCAGGCCGAACCGGAGACCTTCTCCGACATGCTGCTGGAGCTGGCCTCACAAACGGCAGCGGCCCCGCTGGCTGATTCGCCGTCTGCCGCCATTGCCGCAGCCAACAGCGTTCTGTCATGTCCCGCCTTTGAAACGACGGGCGTGCTGATGGACGAGGGCTCGTGTGTCTGGAGCCGCGTGCTTGGCGGCGAGACGACGCAAGGCGCGCACGGCGATTCCTCCGGCTATACGCAGTCCGTCGGTGGTTTGCAGTTTGGCGGGCAAACAGAACTTTCCGACGGCTGGTTCCTTGGCTCGGGGCTGACCTACGAGAACAGCTGGTTCCGCAATGACAGCGGCTCGGAGAAGATGGAGCAGCAATCCTTCACCGGTGCCGTTGCGCTGAAGAAGGAAATGGGCCCCTGGCTCTTCGGCCTCGTCGGCGGTGGTGGCTACAACTGGGGCGATTCCAAGCGCTATATCAATCTCGATACGCTTTCAGCGACGGCACGCGGCGAGCCGGATTCGGCGATGTTCTTTGCCCGTGCCCGTGCGTCGTACGAATTTGCCTTCGGCGATGAATACTACATGCGCCCGAAGGTCGATTTCGATATCATCAACATGCACCAGTACGGCTATACCGAAACGGGCGCCGGTGCGATGAACCTGATGGTTGACGGCAATTCCGATACCGCTTTCGGGGTCACGCCAGGCATCGAGTTCGGGGCACGGATCCCGTTCATGGAGGATTGGCCGGCGCGGCTTTACGGCGATCTCGGCGTATCGTTTCTCTCAAGTGACAATTGGGAGACCACCGCGCGCTTTGCCGGGCTTTCATCGATGGACAGTTTTTCGACGT
This sequence comes from Martelella sp. K41-7, assembly GCF_055808365.1. Taxonomy (NCBI): domain Bacteria; kingdom Pseudomonadati; phylum Pseudomonadota; class Alphaproteobacteria; order Hyphomicrobiales; family Aurantimonadaceae; genus Martelella; species Martelella sp. K41-7. The sequence continues at coordinate 1,908,467 of NZ_CM147867.1, read as the reverse complement.
TCACACCGATTGCCGATACGGTGGGCCATGTCACCTTCGGCCTGGATCTGGCAAAGCGGAAGGGCATGGAGCTCAAATTCCAGTATGATGGTGCGTTTGCCAATGACTATCAGGCCCACACCGGTTCGATCCGGTTCGGATACCGGTTTTGAGAGCATGCGCCGGAAGAAACGATATCGCCAAGCGCCGCCGGTGCATCGCCAAGTGGTTCATCCATAAAGACTTGGCTACAAGGCGGTGCATGAAGATACCATCCACATTGCCGCGCCTGAAGGGCTATCGTCACCCTCGTGAGATCATCGCCTACGCGGTCTGGGTTTCCCCATAGGTTCGCGCTGAGCACGGCTGATGTCGAGGATCTGCTTGCCGAACGTGACGTGATCATCAGCCGGGAAACAATTCGGCTCTGGGTCAATCGTTTCGGTGCGCATTTTGCCGCCTGCATCCGACGTGACCGGCCGCAGCCCAATGACAAGTGGCATCTTGATCAGGTTGTGATCCCGATCAACGGCGTAAAGCATTGGCTCTGGCGCGCTGTGGATTCCAACGGCGACGTGCTCGACATCCTTGTCCAGGGGCGCCGCAATGCCAAGGCCGCAAAGCGCTCAACTTGGCCACCCCCGGCTAGCAATCACAGACAAACTGCGCAGCAACATTAAGCCGATCTTGCATCAAGCACCGACGTTGATCACGGTGCTCACAAAGGGCTCAACAATCGCGTCGAGGGCAGCCACAAGCCAATGCGACGACGAGAGAAGATCATGATGGGGCGGTTCAAGTTGCCACAGCAAGCGCAGCGCTTCCTCACTGCACATGACCAGATCAACAATATCTTCCGTCCTCGCCGTTACCGCCTCTCCGCCACATCATATCGTCATGCCAGGGCAGATGCATTCTGTCTCTGGGCTGACTATGCTGCCGAAATGAGACCGTAATCATCGCCCTCGCGCACTTTCAAAATCTCGCTTCAGCAACTTGGCAATGCCCGAACACTCTATATCTCCCCGACTGAAAAGGGGGCAGGGCAATGTGTGTTCAGGGGGCGGTTCTCAGTGAAAATTTGCGAGGCTTCCGGTGCACTCTCGGCCGAAATCAATACCAAGGCTGTGTTTCCGTGTGAGACGAAAACAGCAAGGCTCTGAGAAAGAAGAAGTGGCTCCCCGGGTCGGATTCGAACCGACGACCTATCGATTAACAGTCGAGTGCTCTACCGCTGAGCTACCAGGGAATATCGGCGCCGCTTGGGCGCTGCGGTGTGAGCGGGTTAATACAAACGGTGAGGCGATTTGCCAAGCCCTTTTTGCAAAAAAATATCATCGGCTTGCTGTTTTAGCGCAAAGCCTGGATTACCGCTTTGTTTGTTCCGGTCCAGGGCGGCTGTCCCGAGCGCCAAAAGGAGCGATATATGATCAGGTGCGCAGCGCGGTTCAGTGCCGCTGCCGAACACCATTGTTGGATTCGCGATCGACGCCGCGTTCTGAGCTATGAAGCATGCGCATCTCGTTTTCGATGCGTTTGCGGGCGCTGCGGGAGCGGATCTGATTGGCGGAATAGGTGCGGGGCGAGAGCAGGAGTTCGCCATCCGTGCGGATGATGTCGAAACAGCGTTCGGCGGCGACCGGCCGGTCTTCCGAGGTATAGGTCGCAATGACGGTCAGTTTGACGTCCTCGATATGTTCGAAATCGTCAAAGCCTTTCGGCGACATTTTGCCGATCAGCATCCTGAACGTTCCGAGATCGATGTGTTCGCCCGAATCAAGCGGCCCCTGAAACCAACGTTTGCGGGGATCGCTTGTGTCGTCGTCGTCAAAGTTGAGGTTACTCAGGGAATAACGCAAATCCCGATGCTGTTCATCATCCCGCAAGGTGAAATCGAGCAGCACAGCATCGATATAAATCGGTTTCGCGCTCATATTCGCAACCAGGCAATGACCGTCAAGCGACGGGCCTGCACCGCGGTTGATGAGAATCTTGGCGCGCCGTCCTTCGCGAAAACCGCTGAAAATCAGTTGAAGATAGATCGCCCAGATGGCGATGGTGAAAAGGCTTGCTATTGCGCTTAGCGCACCCGAATTCGCGTTGATCCAGTTCCAGGCCATAACGGCTCCCGTCTGACCCGCCGGGTCCCGGAAGGCAGTCAGTGCTCAGGCATTATCGACAGGATAGGCCTTTTCGTCGGGACCCTTCTGCGGCTCATCCTCACTGTTCCCACCCTCAACGATGTCGACGGTCTTCGGTTCCGGTAATTGATCGCGAGAGAGGTAAACGGTGGAGGACGGGAAGGCGAAACCCGCCCCATTGCCTTCCACGGCTTCACGTATGGACATCAGAAGTTCTTCCTGTACCTCCAGGAAGGCGTTGATATCGGTTGCCGAAATATTGGCATAGATGTCGAACAGGATGGCAAAATCGCCATATTCCACAAGGCGCACGCGCAGAGGGCTTTCCAGAACGCTGTCATGGGCCTCCATGGCGGCGTGAATGGAATCGCGTACCTTATGCAGGGTCGCGGCGTCGGTCTCGTATCTGACGCCCACCTTGTGACGGAACAGGAAGACATCGCGCTGGCTGAAATTGGTGATCCTGTGTTTCACCAGGTCGGCATTGGCGACGATGATCAATGTGCGATCGAGTGCGCGGATGCGGGTCGAGCGAATGCCGATTTCCTCGACCGTTCCAGCGGTATCGGAGAACTGGAAAAAGTCACCGACACGCACAATCCTGTCCGCATAGAGGATCAGACCGCTGATGAAGTTTTCCAGTGTCGGCTGGGCAGCCAGCGCGATGGCCAGACCACCGACACCAAGACCGGCGACAACGCCGTAGATCGGTATGCCGATCCGCGTTGCGCCATAACCGAGAACGACGATGGAGACCATCAAGGAGACAACTCTGAAGCCGGTGCGCAGCAAGCTTGCATCAAGGCTGACATTGTTGACTGTCGGGTTGCGAATGGTCCACAGATAGATGGTCTGCAGTCCCTGATATGTCAGCCAGGCCGAAGTGGTCCAGATGACGACGCTCACAACGGTTGTCAGCAATTGCAACAGTTCGCCGGTGATGTTGATCTGGTCCTTGGAAAGATAGTGGAGCAGGTTTGCGGCGAGGATGATCAGAAGCGGCGGCAGCAGTTTGCGCGACTGGCGCAATGCCGGGTCGAGCGGAACCGCGCGGCGGTTGTTCCAGCGGTTGTAAATTGTCAGGGCAAGGAACAGAAAGATGATCGTGAGCGCAAGCGCGAGCCATTGCCAGTAGGCCTGGCCGCCGGTCGTATTCTTGAGCCAGTCAGGGCCATGCAGAACGAATTCATACCATTGGGGGGCGACAAGGTTCCCGGGTGTGTAGATGTAATATCGATAGAGATCTTCGCCGCTTTCTGTGTTCAGCGGCAATGCTCTGAGCGCTTCATAGTCGTCCGGGATTTCGGCCACTGTGGCAGCGGTGAACAGATATTGACCGGAACGCGGACCGTCCTGCTGGCGTCCGATTGTCAGGCTTGTCCCTGGAATGATCCACCGTTCGGGCAGGGGGTGCCAAGTTGATCGGAGTTTGCGTTTGATCCGGCGGGCAGGCCCGGAATATTGTCGACCGGCGGCAGATAGATGCGGTCGAAAATCTCCTGAAGCTGAAGAACCGTTTCAATACTGGTCCGGTCACGCGAGGCAACGGGAACACCGGAAAGGTCGAGCGTTTGGGCGGCCTTTTCGAGGAGTTCTTCGACCAGCACCAGATCATTCTTTTCTTCCCGCGTCATGAAGAAGTTATCATTGTTGAAAAAGCCGTCACGAACGCCAAGCCACAATTCGTTCGCGGCCTCCATGATAACCAGAAAGCTCTCCAGCGTTGCGCGCGGGCTGCGGGTGTCCGGAGGTGAAATCGGATTGGTCACCAGGCGACGGTAACGCGACTGCAGCCCCTCATTGTCAGCGGCGTCGTTGATGATTCCGTCAACAAGCTCTTCGGCGGTGGCTTGTTGGTCATCATATTTCGGCTGCTGGGCGAATGCCGTATTGACGCCGCCCGTCTGGGAAATGATGGCAAGCAAAGCAAACAGAAAGGCCAGGGCCATCATTGTGGATCGGTTGAACGTCATTCGTTTGCGCCGATTCCAATTTTGGCAGAAATTTCCTGAGTGCATTGCTCTCTCCGCGACAGCCGATAAACATTGGTTTCTGGCTGATCTTTGCAGATTCTGTCCAGATCGCAACCCTCGCCCGATTTTAGACGATTCGTGCCCGATCTTTGTGAAATTATTGTTTCGGATCGGGAAACACATGGCACGCCTCAGGTGCTGGGCCATGGTTCGGGAGCAATTGGTTCGGCGATTTCAGCCGATGCTCAATACGGCTGCTGCCAGCACGAGATAGCGGCAGGTCTTTGCGACCGTCACAAGCACAAGGAATATTGTGAAAGGTTCGCGTAGGGCACCTGCCACAACGGTCAGTGGATCGCCGATAACGGGCGCCCAGCTTAGAAGCAGGGACCATTTTCCGTACTTGCGATACCAGCGCTCGGCCCGCGAAAAGCTCTGCGGACCGACAGGAAACCACCGGCGGTGCCGAAAACGGGCGACGCCACGCCCAAGAAACCAGTTGACGATCGAACCGAGCACATTGCCAATGCTGGCAACCAGGATCAGAAGCCATGCGGGGTAGGTTCCGGCAAGCAACAGGCCGCCGAGTACTGATTCCGACTGCAAGGGCAGGATCGTTGCCGCCACAAGCGCACTTGCAAACAGGCTGGCATAGGCGAGAAAAGCGTTCATCAGGAGCGCTGGGCCTTGTTGCACTTCGAAACGCATGGCACATCAGCGCGCGTCCGGGACACACCTGGACCGACCACTGCGTTTCCGGCTGCCACACCAGTAGATAAATCTAAGTTATTTCAAAAAGATATGGCTATCGGAAGACGTTGTTGGAGGCCTCGGCCGGAATCGAACCGGCGTGCAAGGATTTGCAGTCCTCTGCGTAACCACTCCGCCACGAGGCCCCGCGCCGCTGAAAAGCTAGCGTTGGCAGGCAATTAGCGGTTCTTTCGCGGATTTGCAATAGTGTCATTTTCAACAAACGCCTTTTTTTGTCTGCAACACCTGCTTTGCTGACGACCGCTCTCGAAGGGCGTGCTCCATCCGGCGGTACCTGCAAGCCGGTTGCGTAAAATCCAAAAGCCGTGGGATCGGCGGTGTGTCGCCGGGATGGTTTTGAGACACGACCAATTCCGACATGACCGGAAACTTTTTGGGCAAAAATACGTTCATCTAGTATGCGGCTTGGAGGAGCCGTACGACGAAACCATCGTGAATTGAAACGTGATCCGCACTTATCGGGTGTCTTCGGTTAGCTGTCGGATCGGTGAGGAGGAGACTATGTTTGCATGCACTCGAAATATCAAATTCCGCGCAGGTGTAGCATTTGCCGGCGTCCTTGCATTCTCTGCTGCGACAACCGCAAACGCCCTCGACATTAATGTCGGCGGTGAAAATGGCATCAGTGCCAGTGTCAATACAGATCTCAACACTGATGGCGGCATCGGCGCCGATGTCGGGGCAAATGTTGGTGGAAGCCAGGGTGTCAATGCTGACGCCGGTGCTGCGGTTGGTGGGTCCCAGGCCGCCGATGCCGATGTTGGTGCCAGTGTTGGCGGCAGCAGCGGTGTAAATGCCAGTGCATCGGCAGATGTCGGCGGTGGCTCTGGCATCGGAGCCGGTGCCGGCGCCAGCGTCGGTGGCTCCAGTGGTGTCAATGCCTCGGCCGGTGCCAATGTCGGCGGCGGATCGGGCATCAGTGCCGGTGCCGACGTCGGAATTGGCGGTTCCGGCGACGGAGGCGCGCCTGGCGGCCCCATCGGCGGCGGCGGCAATGGCGGCGGTAGCGGAAGTGGCGGCATGGGCAGCGGTGAATCTGGCACAGCCGGTTCATCCGGCTCTGGCGGCTCAGGCGGCGGCGCTATGCCCAGTGATCGTCGCGATCGCCGCCTTGTGTCAGCCTATGACCAGCTTTCCGGTGATGAAAAGAACGTCGTGCGCCGTCAGTGCAACAGCGTCATGCGGACGCCGGCTAATTACGATGACGGGCTGCAGCGTCTGTGTAACCTCGTCTACGAGTTTCGCATGTAGTCTGACAACCAGGAATCGGCAGACACTCAAGGGCGCGATATTCGCGCCCTTTTGGGGTTGGTCGAACCAGGTCATCGCTCGGGGCGGGCTGGCAAATTGTCAATCCACCGCACTCACACCTTGCCACGGGGCGGCCACGCATTTATGAAAAACCAAAGCTCGGGTTGGCGTGGGCCCATACGTCGCTCTCCGGTCCGGACGGTCCGCGTGATACGCTAGGTGAGGTTGATGGCAATGATGAATTTCGAAACGGCGCGCATGAAGATGGTGGAGGGACAGATCCGTACCACGGATGTGACGGCCCACCCCGTTATCTCAGCGTTTCTGGCGGTCCCGCGCGAGGCGTTTTTGTCGCCCGAACTGAAACCACTTTCCTATATCGATGAAGATATCATGGTTAAGCCGGCAAGCGCGAACGGCCCGGCCCGCTACATGATGGAGCCGTCGCCGCTCGCCAAGCTGATCCAGACCCTCGACGTGTCAAAAAAGGACGTCGTTTTGGTCGTCGGCGCAGGCGAGGGCTATGCTGCGGCTATTCTCTCCCTGCTTGCGCAGTCGGTTGTCGGTGTTGATAGCGACGAGGAACTGGTACAGTCGGCAGGCGAGCGGTTTATTGATCTTGGCTATGATAACGCCGTTGTCGTTGTCGGCGATCTTGAAGCCGGCTATCCTTCCGAGGCCCCCTATGACGCGATTTTTGTGAACGGTGCTGTCGAATTTATTCCCGATGGATTGCTTGAACAACTCCGCGATGGCGGCAGGCTTGTCTGTGTCGAGGGCTCCGGCAATGCCGCGCGCGCCACGACTTATCGCCGCGACGGCGATGTCTTCTCCGCTGTTCTTTCCTTCAATGCCGCCATCAAGTCGCTTCCGGGCTTCACCCGTGAAAAGGCATTCGAGTTTTAGTGCGTGCTCTGGTCTGCCCGTTTTCGTAAAAAAACTGTGTACATCACTGAAAACGTGATGTTTTCGGTCCAGGCGAGGTTGGTATTGGACTATTGTTGGGCCGATTCGGGATATCGCTTGCCTCACTATAGCGCGCAGAAAGGTCTCTCATGGCGCAGCCGAAAATGCAGCAAGAACCGTCAATGGAAGAAATTCTCGCTTCCATCCGCAGGATTATCGACAGCGGTGAAGATGCGGGGCGTTCTCCGGTAAGCCGTGCACAGCCGCGTTCAACCGGCGACGCGCGCGAGACGGCGAACGTGAGCGAGGCGGCCGACTCGCGCCAGAAAACGGATGATGATCGATATCGTTACAGCGAAACCGTCAACGAGCCCGTCATCGTTTCGCGCCGGCATTCGGTAGATGAGAGCGAAAGCAGTGTGCCTCAGGAGCGCTCCCCGGCAGCACCTGAACCTGCTGTTGAACAGCAAGTCTATGGCGCACATGATACGGATGTGCGGCCGGCCGAAGAGACGTCTTCCGAAGAAACATTTGATCAGGGAATGTTTGCCGAAGACAGGGCCGCCGAAGATGAGGATGCTGCCGTGCAGCCGCCCTATCAGGCTGTTTATCCGGGGACGATGGGCGAGGTTGCCCGGCAGGTTCGCGAAGCGACTGGCACGGCCCCGGAAAGCAAAGAAGAAGATAACGACGACGAGGCGCTGCTTTCCGACGTATCTGAAATGCGGATCAGCGCGGCCTTGCGCGAGCTTTCCGTCGCACTTGAGCGCGAGGGCGCCCGCAGTATCGAGGAGATCGTCGCTGAAGAGTTGCGGCCGCTTTTGAGCGACTGGCTTGAGGCCCATATGCCGAACATCGTCGAGAATGTCGTTGCGCGGGAAATGGAACGCATGCGAAACAACAAGCGCTGACAACGCCGCCCGGCCGGGACTGATACCCGTTATGGTCAGGGCAAATGCTGTTTTGTGATGCGTGGGCCGCCTCCCTGTGAGGCGGCTTTGTTGTTGACAGGGTTTACGCCTAGCGCTTAACACCATCTGGCCGCAAGATGTGCCCCTCGGCTCTCTACAGCAGGGTCGTGAGGATTTGATCTGCGGATGGCCGTTACGCATTCGGGCGGCGGCCTTTATGTTTCTTTCAAAGCAGGAATTGGCTCGGAAATGCTTGAAAAGACTTATGACGCCACGAGTGTCGAACCCAAAATTGCACGTCGTTGGGAAGAAGCAGATGCCTTCCGCGCGGGTGCCAATGCAAAGCCGGGGGCGGAGTCTTTCAGCATTGTGATACCGCCGCCGAATGTGACCGGCTCGCTGCATATGGGCCACGCGCTCAACAACACGCTGCAGGATATTCTGATGCGCTTCGAGCGCATGCGCGGCAAGGATACGCTGTGGCAGCCAGGCATGGACCATGCCGGCATTGCTACGCAGATGGTGGTCGAGCGTCAATTGGCTGAAAAGCAGCTGCCCGGGCGTCGTGATCTGGGCCGCGAGACCTTCATCGACAAGGTCTGGGAATGGAAGGACGAATCCGGCGGCCAGATCCTCAACCAGTTGAAGCGCCTCGGTGCTTCCTGCGACTGGTCACGCGAACGTTTCACCATGGATGAGGGGCTTTCCGAAGCCGTTCTCGAAGTCTTTGTCTCACTCTACAAGCACGGTCTGATCTACCGCGGCAAGCGGCTGGTCAACTGGGACCCCCAGTTTGAAACCGCGATTTCTGATCTCGAAGTCGAGAACAAGGAAGTCGACGGCCATATGTGGCACTTCAAGTATCCACTGGCCGGCGGCGAGACCTATACCTATGTCGAGAAGGACGAGGACGGAAACGTCACCTTCGAAGAGCAGCGGGATTACATATCGATTGCCACCACGCGTCCGGAAACCATGCTGGGCGACGGCGCGGTCGCCGTTCACCCTTCGGACGAGCGTTATGCGTCAATCATTGGAAAATTCTGCGAAATTCCGGTTGGACCAAAAGAGCATCGCCGCCTGATCCCGATCATCACCGATGAACACCCGGACCCGGATTTCGGTTCCGGTGCGGTCAAGATCACTGGTGCCCATGATTTCAACGACTACCAGGTTGCCCGCCGCAACCACATCCCGCTTTACCGCCTGATGAACGAAAAGGCAGCGCTGCGCGAGGATGGCGAACCCTATGCGACCTGCGCCAAACAGGCCATGGAAATCGCGAAGTCGGGTGAACTGCCGAGCGAAGCCGACGTCGATGACATCAATCTCGTGCCCGACGAATATCGCGGGCTTGACCGCCATGAGGCGCGCAAGCGCATTGTTGATGCGATCAATGCCGATGGGCTTGCCGTTACCGTCATGGATGAAGAGGGCGTCGAGATCCCCTTCGTCGAGAACAAGAAGATCATGCAGCCCTTCGGCGACCGCTCCGGTGTGGTCATCGAGCCGATGCTGACCGACCAGTGGTTCGCCGATGCCAAGACGCTTGCCGAGCCGGCAATCGCCTCGGTGAAGGAAGGCCGCACCAAGTTCGTGCCGAAGAACTGGGAAAAAACCTATTTCGAGTGGATGGAAAATATCGAGCCCTGGTGCATTTCACGCCAGCTCTGGTGGGGACACCAGATTCCGGCATGGTATGGTCCGGACGGCTCCATCTTTGTCGAAAAGACCGAGGAAGAAGCGCTGGAAGCCGCCATCCAGCACTACATTTCCCACGAAGGCCCGTGGAAAGCCTGGGTCGAGGAGCAGCTCGAGAACTACGAGCCCGGCAATATCCTGACGCGTGACGAGGATGTGCTCGACACCTGGTTCTCCTCCGGCCTCTGGCCATTCTCCACGCTTGGCTGGCCGGAAAAAACCGAGGAACTGGCGCGCTACTATCCGACGAGCGTTCTGGTCACCGGTTTTGACATCATCTTCTTCTGGGTCGCGCGGATGATGATGGATCTCGTTGCACTTCATGAAGGACGAGAACGGCAACCCGATCGAGCCGTTCCACACCGTCTATGTCCACGCGCTGGTGCGGGACAAGAACGGTCAGAAAATGTCGAAGTCGAAGGGCAATGTGATCAACCCGCTCGATCTGATTGACGAGTATGGCGCCGATGCCCTGCGTTTCACCCTCGCCATCATGGCGGCGCAGGGCCGCGACGTGAAGCTCGATACCAGCCGCATCGCCGGTTACCGCAATTTCGGCACCAAGCTGTGGAACGCCACGCGTTTTGCCGAGATGAACGGCATGACGTTCGACAGCGCGTTCCGTCCCGAGCAGGCGACGCAGACGATCAATCGCTGGATCCTGACCGAGCTTTCGAAGACGGCCGAGGAAGCGACGCGGGCGATCGAATCCTACCGTTTCAATGAGGCGGCGGGCGCTCTTTATCACTTCGTATGGCACGAGCTCTGCGACTGGTATCTGGAACTTCTCAAGCCTGTGTTCATGGGCGAGGATGTGGCCGCCAAGGCCGAGGCACAGGCCTGCGTTGCCTATGTCCTTTCCGAAACTTACAAGCTTCTGCACCCGTTCATGCCGTTCATGACCGAGGAACTCTGGACCCATGTCGGTGGTCAGGGGCTGCTCTGCCACGCTGACTGGCATGTGCCGCTTTATCGTGACGAGGAGGCCGCCGACGAAATCAACTGGCTGGTCGACCTTGTTTCCGGCATCCGTTCCGCCCGTTCGGAAATGAACGTGCCACCGTCGGCCAAGGCGCCGCTGATCTTTGTCGGCGCAAATTCGAAGACCCGCGAACGCAGTGGCCGGCACTATCCGGCGATCGAGCGTCTGGCCCGTGTCGATTCTGCTCGATTTCGAGAAGGTCGCGCCAAAGGGTTCCGCCCAGGTGATCATCGGCGAGGCCACCGCCTGTATTCCGCTCGGAAGTCTGATCGACGTTGCCGCCGAAACCGCGCGCCTGGAGAAGGCTATCGGCAAGGTCGACAAGGACATCGAACGTTCGGCCAAGAAGCTCGACAACGAGAAGTTCATCGCCAATGCCGATCCGGAAGTGGTCGAAACCGAACGAGAACGCTTTGCGGAACTGAAGGCCCAGCGCGAACAGCTCGCCGTCGCTCTGACACGGGTTTCGGAAGCTGGGTGATTTGATCCGAATGATGAATTGAAAAAGGCGGAGCGCGAAGCGCTCCGCCTTTCGATTTTCCGGGCGACCCCGTGCTCATCCCTTCTGTGGAACTCGGCGGCTGTTCGGTGTCAATTGGGAACACTGGCGGCAAAGGACGGGGTCACGCGAATGACTCCGTCCTTGGTATTTTCGCCCTACCAGCGCTGATGGACGTGGGGCGCGATACGGTTGCGGTAGATTTCCTCCATCGCCGCCATCACATCGGCGCCGATCACCGGAAGATCGGAGGCGCGGGCATTGCCGTTGGCCTGCTCTGCGTTACGCGCACCCGGAATGGCGACGGTCACTGCCTCGTTCATCAGGATCCAGCGCAGCGCGAAGGCCGCCATGGTTTCGCCGCCCGGCACATGTTTGCGCACCTCCTCTACCGCATCGAGCGCGATCTCGAAGGGGACGCCGGCAAAGGTCTCGCCAACATCGAAGGCTTCTCCCGAACGATTGAAGTTGCGGTGGTCTTCCTTGTCAAACTGGGTATCGCGGGTGATCTTGCCCGAGAGAAGCCCGGAGGCGAGCGGAACACGCACGATGACGGCGATATTCTTCCGCTTCGCCTCGGGCAGGAACAGCGAGGCCGGGCGCTGGCGGAAGATGTTGTAGATGATCTGAACGCTGGCAACGCCCGGATATTCGATCGCCTTCAGCGCTTCCTCGACCTTCTCGACGCTGACGCCGTAATTGGCGATCTTGCCCTTGTCCTTGATCGCATCAAGCGCCTCGAACACTTCTGGCCGGTAGAAGGCTTCGGTCGGCGGGCAGTGGAGCTGCACCAGATCGAGGCATTCCAGCTTCAGGTTCTTCAGGCTGCGGTCGATGAAGCCTTCCAGGTTTTCGCGGTTGTAGCCGTCTGCCGTGTGCGGATTGAGCCGGCGGCCGGCCTTGGTGGCAACGAAAGGCTTTTCGCCGCCGCGGTCTGCGAGCACGTCGGCGATGATCTTTTCCGAGCGGCCATCGCCATAAACGTCAGCTGTGTCGATGAAGTTGATGCCGGCATCAAGCGCCGCGTTGAGGGCTGCACGGCCGTCTTCCTCGCTGACGGATCCCCATGAGCCGCCGATCTGCCAGGCGCCGAAGCCGATATTGGATACTGGTCGTCCGGTGCGTCCGAAATTGTGATAATGCATGCTTTACTCCGGTGAATTTCTGATTCCCGCCCTGATGATGCGGACAGGACAAAGCGCCGGACCGGCGCCTTTGGGCTTGTAATATATGCCTTCACGTCTTTTACCCTTCGAAGGCCGAAGACAAAACAGGGAAACGTGATTTGTGACTTCATTCCGCTTCATTCATGCCGCCGATCTGCATCTGGGAAGTCCGCTTTCCGGCCTGATGCTGAAGGACCGGCAGATGGCGGAACGCTTCGCCGCTGCCGGACGCGCCGCCTTTTCAGCCCTGATCGAATATGCGCTCGTCGAAAAGGTGGATTTTCTGGTGATTGCCGGTGATGTTTATGACGGTGCCTGGAAGGACAATCATATCGGCCTGTTCTTCAACCGCGAAATCGCGCGGCTGTCGCGCGCCGGCATTCCGGTCTATTTCCTGCGTGGCAATCATGATGCCGAGAGCATTGTCACCCGCACCATTGAAATGCCGGAAGGCGTTCATGAGTTCTCCACGCGCAAGCCGGAAACCTTCGTTCTGGACGAGCTGAAGGTGGCGCTCCACGGCCAGGGTTTTGCCGAGCGCGTGGCGGCCGATAATCTGGCGCTTTCCTATCCGCCTGCCGTGCCCGGGCATTTCAACATCGGCGTGCTGCACACCTCTCTGTCCGGTCGCCCGCCGCATGCGGTGTACGCGCCGTGCTCGGTCGCTGATCTGGCCTCGCGCGGCTATGATTACTGGGCGCTTGGCCATGTCCATGCCTTCGAGGCGGTCTCAACCGATCCGCTGACGATCTATCCCGGCAATCTGCAGGGCCGCAATATTCGCGAAACCGGGCCCAAGGGCGCCGTGCTGGTCACCGTCGCGGACGGTTATACGCGCTATGAGCGGGTGATGCTGGACTGCGCCCGGTTCGAGACACTGACAATGACCGTGACACCCGACATGCGCGATGGCGATATCCTTGGCCTGGTTGAACATGCGGCGCGCGATTTTGCGGAAGCGGCCGACCAACGACCCATCGCATTGCGGTTACGCCTTGAGGGCATGCATCAAGCGTCGGCCCATTTCAGCGCGGCGCGCGGTGACTGGCACGACGACCTGCAAGCCGCCCTGCAGCGGGTTCATGCCGAGCTCTGGCTTGAGAAGCTTGTGATCGACCTTCAGCCGCCTGAGGACGCGCGACCGCAAAGTGATGATGAGACTACGCTTGATATCGAGCGCATGATCGACGCCATTGCCGCCGAGAACGAAATGATGCAGGAGCTGGATGCGCTGATCGAGGAAATCAAGAACAAACTGCCTGGCGGCATCGGCGCAAGCGACGAGCCGCTTGGCGAAGCGCCCTCAGCCATTCTCGCTGAAGCCCGCGCCATTCTGGCCGCTCGTCTCGGATCGGGGGGCTGACGCATGCGCTTCCTTTCGCTCGAACTCATCCGCTACGGCCATTTCTCCGATCGTCTCCTTCCTTTCCGGTCTGACGCCGCGCTGCACATCGTCTATGGTCCGAACGAGGCCGGAAAGTCCTCGGCACTTTCCGCCTTTTCTGATCTGCTCTTCGGGTTTCCCAAGAGAAAGATAAGTTATGATTTCATACATCAAGCGCGTGATCTTCGCCTTGGTGCTGAAATCCAGAACGATGCGGGACAAAGGCTGCATTTTCGCCGTAAGCGCGGGGACAAGAATACCCTGCTTGTTCCAACCGAAGATCAATCCCTGAACGACGATGCACTTGCACCTTTTCTCGGCACCATGGAGCAAGCGGTATTCGAACGGGCATTTGGCTTGGACTCGGTGCGCTTGCGTGCCGGTGGTGACGAGATGATTGCAGGGGATGGTGAGATCGGACAGATGTTGTTCTCGGCGGCTTCCGGTTTAACCGGCCTGCGTACCGTAGGTCAGGCACTCTCGAACGATGCCGATCAGATCTATCGCCCCCGCGCAAAAAGTCTGCGTTTCAATCAGGCGATAGAAAGGCACGCCGAGGCCCGAAAGGCCGAGCGCGCGCTGGAACTCAACGCCAGCGACTGGAAGGCGCTGCTGAAGGAAGAACGCGAGATCGATGAGGCGCTCGCGGTCGTTCAGGAGCGCCGCAGCAAGCGGGCCGCCCGCATTGAGGAGTTGGAGCGCCTGCAGCGTCTGCGTGGTCTGTTGCTCGAGATCGATCGCTCGGCCGGGGCATTGGCTGAACTGGAGGACATCGCCGATGTCGCTGCGGAGACCGGCACGGCGCTTGCGGCTTTGGAAATGGAAAGCAAACGCCTGCAGGCGCTGATTGCGGAAAAGGGCGATCGGCACGGGGTGCACCTGCGGGACCTGGAGGCGCTGGAGGTCGACTACGCGCTGCTTGAAAAGCGGGGTGATGTCTCGCGTCTCGGTGTTGAGAGGGGGCTTTACAGGCAGGCTGTCGAGATACTGCCGTCACGTCGGCAGGAGCTGGATGAGGTCACAGCGGAGCTTGCAGCCCAGGCAGAAATGCTCGGTCTGTCATCGGTCGCAGCGCTTGAAAAAAATAGTCCGAACGCGATGTTGCGGGCAGACCTTGAGCAGCTTATCGAAGAAGGTACAGCGCTCGCGCAGGACAAGGCTGCCGCGGAAAAGGCGCTGTCTGAGAGCCGACAGATGCTTGACGCACTGGAGAACGAAGCCGGAGAAGGACATCTTGTCGACCCGGCGCCACTGCGCCGCCGCTATGAGGCGCTGCGACCGGACATTGTTCGCCTTGGGGATATCGAGGCACTTGAAACCGAAATCGCGCAAAAGGAACGGTCTCTTTCCGGTTCCGCTGCCGGACTGCGTCCGGCGATAGCCGATATCTTCACGTTGACCCGGGCGGATTTGCCGACAGCTGTGGAGCTGCGCAGGCACCGCGATCAGGTTACAGCAGCAGTGAAGGCCCATGAGACATGCAAGAATGCGCTGCTTGACCTTGCCGATGAGGAAGCACGGCTCGGCAAATTGCTTGACGCCGATGGTGACAGCGGTCGCGTTCCGACACGCGAGGCCATTTTGGAGGCACGGGCGCATCGCGACAGCTTGTTTCGCTCCTTCGCTGACGCCAAGCTGCCGGCGCAGCCATACGCGGAAGCGGTAGAGGCGGCCGACCTCCTGGCTGACAGCGCGCTCGACGATGCCGAACGCGTTGCCCGCCATGCTGAGGCCGTAAAGCGGCTGGAGGAAACACGGCAGAGCCACGAGACAATGACGCAGCATTGCGGCGAAGCCGCATCCGCGCTTGACCTTGCCCATGCCGAGTACCGCGCCGTTTTCGCGCGGCTCGCAATCGAGCCCGGCGCGCCGGAGGAGATGCTCGAATGGCTGCGCTCCGTGGATGCCCTTCTCCTTGAGCGGGAAGCGCTGTTGTTGCTTAAAGACAAGCATGGCCTCTTGCAGCGCTTGCAGGGCGAACTGCAGCCCGCGGTTTCAGCGCTGGCGCGCGACATGGGTGCCGATGCGGATATGCCCGCCATCGCATTGTCCCGGCAGATCGAGACAGCGCTGAACAGGCTTTCCGAACGATGGTCGGGCGCACGCGAACGGGAAGGTCAACGCTTGGCGGCCCGGCAGGCGATAGAGGCGCGAAAGGCCGAGCTTGCCGGTCTTGAGGCACGAAAAGCAGATTTCGAAGAGCGTTATGCGGCAGTGCTCGTTCGCTTCGGTCTGCCTGAAGGCACCGGTCTGGCTGCGGCACGTGCCGCGCTCGCCGTCTGGGTGCGGGTTCCGCCGCTGTTGGCCACCCGTGAGCGGTTATCGCGCGAAACGGCAAATGACGAGACGCTGATTGCACGTTTCGAAGCCGAAGCCCGCGCGCTTGCCGAGACGGTGGCGCCGGATATTGCGTCGGATGTGCCAAACGAGATCGTTCGTCGTCTGGCAGGACGCGTCGAAACCCATGCGACCCGCGCTGCACGCCGCGAAACGCTGGTGGAGACCGCCGCGGCCCTCGAACGCGAACTTGCCGCGCTTCAGATCGAGCAGGGGGCTTGTGAAGCCCGGACCGGCGAAATCGAGGCGACGCTGCCGGAAGGTGTCGGCATTGAAGGGCTTGCCGAACGGCTCGAGCGTCGGGCGGCTTTGCGTGCGGAGCTGCGGGAGGCGCGGCGACGTTTCGACGAGGGCAGCGCGGGGGCCAACGAGGCCGATACGCGCATGCTTGCCAAGGGGCTCGATGTCACCGCTTGCCGGCAGGAGCTTGAAACGCTCACCTCCGATCAGCTTGAGGATAATGAGGCGCTGGAAGGCCTGCGTGACCGGCGTATCGCTTGCCGCCATCGCAAGGAGGCCATGGCACAGGGTGAGAGCGCTGAAACTGCCGCCTTTGCCCGCGTCGCCGCCGAGGCCGAGGCGCGTACGCTTGCCCGGGAATGGGTTGTTCTGAAGCTCGCCGGCCGCCTGCTGGACGGCGCGCTGGAACGTTATCGCCAAGGGCACGCTGATCCAATCCTCGCCGCTGCCGGCAATCATTTCCGCACACTCACGCGCGGTTCCTTCGAGGGGCTGAAGCAGGCCTATGGAGAGCAGGACACGCTTGTGCTGTCTGCCGTGCGCGCGGAAGGCGAAGACGTGCCGGTCGGCGGTTTGAGCGATGGCACCCGCGACCAGCTCTATTTGGCGCTGCGCCTTGCCTTTCTCGAAGACTATGCCAGCCGTAACGAGCCTTCACCGCTGATTGTCGATGATATCTTTCAAACCTTCGACGACGCGCGCAGCGCAGCCGGTCTGAACGCGCTCGCAGGCCTTGGCGGGGATATCCAGACCATCCTGTTCACCCACGAGAAAAGCCTTGTCGACATTGCCCGAAGTGAGCTGGGCGACAAGGCCGATATCGTGATGTTGGAACAGTCTTTGTAGAGCCAGCTTTCAGAGATATTTGCGGATCTTGTCCGCATTTTCCGCCAGGACTTCAGGATCTTCCATCCCGTCAGAGTGCCTTTTTAAATCAATGCTTTCATGGCGGGGGATGACGTGAAAGTGCAGGTGAAAAACGGTCTGGCCGGCGGCCGGTTCGTTGAATTGGGCAACGAAGACTCCATCGGCGTCAAACGCGGCTTTCACCGCCTGCGCCATCTTCTGGACCACCGCCATGGCCTTGCCGATCACAACAGGATCGGCATCGAGCAGGTTGCGCGACGCTTTTCGCGGAATGACCAGAACATGCCCCGGCGCCTGCGGCATCACGTCCATGATGGCGACGACGTTATCGTCTTCGTAGAGCCCGGTGGCCGGGATTTCGCCGCGCAGGATCTTGGCGAAGATGTTGTCGTCCTCATATTCGGCAATGTGCGTTTCGTCTGCCATTGTTTTTTACTCCCTTGTTGCCGGCGGCCTCATTCACCCTTTTTGTAGGGTGCGTGAGCGCTCAGGATATCATTGAAATGTGCAACGTCTTCCCGTTCTTGAACGAGAAATTCGGCCACGGCGTTACGCAGTCCTTCATGGGTAATGTAGTGCGCGGAATGGGTGGTAACGGGAACATAGCCACGCGCCAGCTTGTGCTCGCCCTGGGCGCCGGCCTCGACGCGTTTGAGATTGTTGGCAATGGCGAAATCGATGGCCTGATGGTAGCAGACCTCGAAATGCAGGAAACGGTGATCCTCGAGGCAGCCCCAGTGGCGGCCGAAAAGCGCATCGGAACCGATGAAGTTGATCGCACCGGCGATATAACGCCCGTCGCGTTTTGCCATCACCAGAAGAATATCGCGCGCCATGCGCTGGCCGATCAGCGTATAGAATTCACGCGTCAGATAGGGCTGGCCCCATTTGCGGCTGCCGGTATCCATGTAGAAGGTGAAGAACTGATCCCAGATGTCCTCGGCCAGCTCATCGCCGGTCAGCCAGTCGATGGTTATACCGGCTTCCAGCGCCACCCGGCGCTCCTTCTTCAGCGCCTTGCGCTTGCGTGACGCGAGTGTCTCAAGGAAGTCGTCGTAGCGGCTATAGCCCTGATTGAGAAAGTGAAACTGCTGGTCGGTGCGGTGCAGGTATCCGGCTTCATCGAAGACCGTCGTCTCATCCTCCGGCACGAAGGTGACATGGGCTGAGGAGACGTCGAGGCGGTTGCTGACAGTGATCAGCGCATCGGCCAGAACCTTTTGCACCGTGGCCCGGTCATAGCCTTCGCGCACCAAGAGATGGGGACCCGTTGCCGGCGTAAACGGCAGCGAGGCCTGAAGCTTCGGATAATACCGTCCGCCGGCACGCTCGAAAGCATCTGCCCAGCCATAGTCGAATACATATTCGCCCTGACTGTGGTTCTTCAGATAGCAGGGTAGGGCGCCGATCAGCCTGCCATCCTCTGTTTCCAGCAGGAGGTGATGGCCGAGCCAGCCGGTTTCGGCGCATGCCGAGCCCGACTGTTCCAGCGACGAAAGATAGGCGTGGGAAAGAAACGGATTATAGCCCGCGCCGTCGAGGCCCGGACGAACGCCGACGAGCCTGTCCCACTCCGTTTGCGGAATGTCAGAGAAGCTGTTTTCGATCCGGATTTGCAGGTTTTCGCTCAACAGAACTCTCGTCGCCGGTCAGTCACGCGGGTGTGAACCCTTCGAACGTCATCTGGTCGGCATATTGGAATGTGATCTGGCGGGCACGTTCATTGCGAGCGGTCCAGGTGATCACCGGCACGCCGGCGTCGCGCAGGCCCGCGACGAAGTCGTTGGGCAGATCATCATAATAATAGGAGACAAAATCAAGGCCGATCGCCATCGTTTCGCGATGGGCGTTGAACGTCTTCGCATCATGGCCTTGTGCCGTCAGCCCGAGCGGGCAGGTGGCGCCAGCGTGCTTGAGCGCGGACAGCAGCGTAACATCAAAGCTCATCAGTGCGAGAGGGCCGGTATAGTCCTTGATTTCGGCGATCACCGCTGCGGCGAACAGGTCCGGGTCCGTCGGGCCGGATTTCAGTTCGATAACCAGCGGAACACGGCCTCTTGTCGCCGCCAGCAATGTGCGGAGCCGCGGGATGGTGGCATCCGCGGTGCCGACGCGCACCGTGTCTATTTCACTGGCTGCAAGTGCTTCGATCGTGTCGCTGCGCCCACAAAGCCTTTGCAGATCGTCATCGTGAAACACGATGACCTCGCCATCGGCAGAAAGACGGATGTCGCATTCAATTGCAAAGTCATTCGCGATGGCCCGCTCAAAGGCAGGCATGGTGTTTTCCCATACCGCACCGTTCATGTCGTGGTAGCCGCGGTGCGCGATCGGCCGGGCCGTCAGCCATTCAAGACGTGACACTACGCGATCTCCACGATCGCATCGATTTCGACTGCGGCGTTGAGCGGTAGTGCGGCCATGCCGACAGCGGCACGGCTGTGCTTGCCCGCCTCGCCGAAGACCTCTGCTATGAGATCGGAAGCGCCGTTGATGACAAGGTGCTGGTCGGTGAAATCCGGTGCGGAGGCAACAAAGCCCGAAAGCTTCAGGATCCGCTTGACCCGTTCAAGATCGCCATCGAGTGCGGCATTGATCTGGGCGATGATATTGATGGCGCAGGCGCGCGCTGCCTTCTGGCCGTCTTCAAGGGAAACGTCCGTACCGAGACGGCCGGTGGCGACCACCTTGCCGTTTTCCGTCGGCAATTGCCCGGAGATGAACAGCAGGTTTTCGGTTTTTGTAAAGGGAAGGTAGTTGGCTGCGGGAGCAGAGGCTGCGGGAAGTGTAATGGAGAGGGCTTTCAGGCGATCTGAAACGGTATCGGACATATCCGGCTCCGGGCTTAGGTAAGGGAATGTAACAACAATTGGCAGAACGGCGACATTTCTATACACTTGATTACCAAAACCAAGGGGAATGTGAATGCGGTCGATAGCAGCGACGAGAATTTTCTGGACCTTTCTGGCGGTAGGCGTGCAGGCCACTGGTTCTTCAGCCGGGCCATTGGCTGCTAACGTATCCCTTGAGCCGCACCGCGCGGTCTACAGGCTTTCGCTTGACTGGGCATCGGCGCAATCAGGCATTGAGGGGCTTCATGGCCGGTTCGTCTATTCGTTCACCGGCAGTGACTGTGCCGGTTATGTGACCGAAATGCGGATGGTGACCGATATCGCCCGCGAAAATGACGCGCTGGTTACCGACCAGGTGTCGTCTTCTTTCGAGGAGGACGGCGCCTTTGCTTTTTCAAACACGCTGTTTTCTGATTTCGCGCTACAGTCTGAAACTGTGGGAGAGGCGCGGCGTACCGACACGCATGCGCTTTCGCTCACGCTTGGCGGCGACGAGGGGCTGTCGCTCGAAATCGAAGACGCCGAGTTTCCAACCGAATATTTGGCCAATGTGATTGCCGCTGCAAAAGATGGTCGGCGTGCCTATGAGGCCATTTCGTTCGACGGCTCAGGCGATGAGGCAATGCGCGCTGTCACGCTGATCGGCGGCCGTGCTGCGGCGGCTGACGACAGGCTGAGCTGGCCGGTCACGACCGCCTATTTTCCCACCGGCGACGTGTCGGGCGACGAGATGCCGGACTACACGATCTCGATGTTGCTTTCCGAGAATGGCGTCAGCCGTGATATCCTGATGGACTTCGGTGATTTCAAGATGGCCGGTGAGTTGACGACGTTGGAGCCGTTGGAGCCCACGTTATGTGGAGCGACATCGGATACGCTCTCTTCGAAGCCGTAACGGCTTAAACCGGGCAGAACAGCACCGGGCTGCCGTTCACTTGAACGCGCGCCTCTTGCAATTTGGTGAAAAACGGGGTATCGCGCCACCATTCCACACGTAGGCCATGGGATGTTCCGGGAGAAATCCGGAATGTTCCGCCGGTGTCAGGCGCTTTTCGCGTCTGGTCTCAGGCTTGCGGAGGTTCAACCGGAAAAGGAGTTAAGGCATGGCATTGCCCGATTTTACGATGCGCCAGCTGCTTGAAGCAGGCGTGCATTTTGGTCACCAGACCCACCGCTGGAACCCGAAGATGAAACCCTACATCTTTGGCGACCGCAACAACATCCACATTATGGATCTAGCGCAGACGGTTCCGATGCTGTCGCGCGCGCTGCAGGTTATTTCCGACACCGTTGCCCGCAACGGCCGCGTTCTGATTGTTGGCACCAAGCGCCAGGCGTCGGAAATTGTCGCCGACAGCGCACAGCGTTCGGCCCAGTACTACGTCAATGCACGCTGGCTCGGCGGTATGCTGACCAACTGGCGCACGATTTCGAACTCGATCCAGCGTTTGCGCAAGCTCGACGAAATCCTCGCCAATGATGCACAGGGCTTCACCAAGAAGGAGCGCCTGAACCTCGACCGCGAACGTGAAAAGCTCGATCGTGCACTCGGCGGTATCCGCGATATGGGCGGCGTTCCTGACCTTATCGTCATCATCGACACCAACAAGGAAAAGATTGCCATTGATGAGGCCAAGCGCCTTGGCATTCCGGTTGTTGCGATCGTCGATTCAAACTGCGATCCGGACGAAGTCGATTACCCGATCCCCGGCAATGACGACGCATCGCGCGCAATTGCCCTTTATTGTGACCTGATTTCGCGTGCTGCCATTGATGGCATCGCCCGCCAGCAGGGTGCGCAGGGCGTCGACCTCGGTGCCGCTTCGGAAGCACCGGCCGAGATCGCGATTGAAGCAGAGGCAGAAGTTCCGGCTGAAAAGCCGGCCGAAGACGCGTCTGCTGAAAAGCCGGCAGAATAGGCCACTAGCGTCAGGGCTGCGGTTCGTCCGCAGCCCGCAGAATGCGGCCCGGTCACCGGTTCAGCGCGCATGGCGCGGTTCCCAAGGGCTGAAGCTTTAGAAGCGCATCGGTGTCCCCGGTGCGTTTCCTGCAAGAATTGAAGACGGCGGACCGCATCGGTCGGTCGCAAGGGTTTGGTTTTCATCACCCTGTCATAGTATGGGTACACTTCGTTGCCCGACAGGCCGCGCTTTGATGCGACAAGCGCCGCCCAGCGAATGGACGAGAGGCAAGTTATGAGCACGATTACGGCTGCAATGGTGAAGGAACTGCGCGAAAAGAGCGGCGCAGGCATGATGGACTGCAAGAAGGCGCTGACCGAAACCGACGGCGATATGGATGCGGCCGTTGACTGGCTGCGCGCCAAGGGCATTTCCAAGGCTGACAAGAAGTCGGGCCGCACGGCTGCCGAAGGTCTGATCGGCGTCGCCCAAGAGGGCACGGAAGCCGTTGTCGTTGAAGTCAACTCCGAAACCGACTTCGTTGCCCGCAACGAAGCCTTCCAGACCATGGTTTCCGGCATTGCCAATGTTGCGCTTTCCACCGATGGTTCGGTCGACGCCATCGGCGCCGCGACCTACCCGGCAACCGGCAAGAGCGTTGCCGACAGCATCACGGATGCCATCGGCACGATTGGCGAGAACATGACGCTGCGCCGCGCCGCCAAGCTTTCGGTCGGCTCGGGTGTTGTCGCCAGCTATGTGCATAATTCCGTAGCCGACGGACTTGGCAAGCTCGGCGTTCTGGTCGCGCTTGAATCGGACGGTGACAAGGCTGTTCTGGCTGCGATTGGCCGCCAGGTTGCTATGCATGTTGCCGCGACCAACCCGCTCGCCGTGCGTGCGGATGAAGTCGACAAGGACGTTGCTGACCGCGAACGTGCAGTGTTCCTGGAGCAGGCCAAGGAATCCGGCAAACCCGCAAACATTGCCGAGAAGATGGTTGAAGGGCGTATGCGCAAGTTCTTCGAGGAAGTGGCTCTTCTCTCGCAGTCCTTCGTCATCAATCCCGACCTGACGGTCGAAGCTGCCGTCAAGGAAGCCGAGAAGGAAGCGGGAGCGCCGATCAAGGTCGCGGCGATTGCTCGTCTCGCGCTCGGTGAAGGCGTCGAAAAGGAAGAGAGCGACTTCGCTGCCGAAGTTGCCGCAACCGCCAAGGGCTGATTGCCTTAACGGCTGGTAATTTGAAGGGCGCCGCGTGACATTGCGGCGCCCTTCGTGTATCCGGATGGCATTGCATTTTAGGAGATTGCGGCTTTGACGAATCCGATTTTCAAACGCGTTTTGCTGAAGGTTTCAGGCGAGGCCCTTATGGGCAATCAGGGTTTCGGCATCGATGTCAATGTTGCCGATCGCATTGCATCCGATATCGCCGAGGTGCGCGCCATGGGCGTCGAAATCGGGATCGTGGTGGGCGGCGGCAATATTTTCCGCGGCGTTGCGGTGGCCTCCAAGGGGGGCGAGCGCGTGACCGGTGATCACATGGGCATGCTCGGCACGGTGATCAACGCACTGGCGCTGGCGACCTCGCTGCGCAAGATGGATGTGGATACGGTCGTGCTGTCGGCGATCGCCATGCCGGAGATCTGCCAGTCGTTTTCCCAGCGAGCCACGCGCACCCACATGGATGCGGGCAAGGTGGTGATCTTCGCCGGCGGCACGGGCAACCCGTTCTTTACGACCGATTCTGCTGCGGCGCTCAGGGCCGCGGAAATTGGCGCCGAGGCGATTTTCAAGGGAACCCAGGTTGACGGTATCTATTCCGCAGATCCCAAGAAAGACCCCGACGCCACACGTTTTGAGGCGCTGACGCATAGTCAGGTGCTGGAACGCGGCCTCCAGGTGATGGATGTCGCCGCCGTTGCCGTAGCGCGTGAGAACAATATTCCGATTATCGTGTTTTCAATTCACGAAAGCGGCGGCTTCGGGCAGATCATGGCAGGCGGCGGCTGCAAGACGATCGTAACAGATGAATAATGACGGCGCCACGGCCCGAGGTCGGGTCAGGCGCAAGACGGGAGAATGATGATGAGCGATGCAACTGACATGAAAGATCTCGAGCGCCGCATGGAAGGCGCCGTTAACGCATTTGTGGGCGATATCACATCGCTTCGGACCGGACGTGCGTCCGCCAATATTCTGGATCCGGTTCAGGTTGAAGCCTACGGCTCGAAAGTTCCGCTCAACCAGGTCTCCAATATCACTGTGCCGGAATCGCGTATGCTTTCGGTCAATGTCTGGGACAAGGGCATGGTCAGCGCGGTCGACCGTGCAATCCGCGAATCGCATCTCGGCCTCAACCCGATCATGGATGGCCAGAACCTGCGCATTCCACTGCCAGAGCTGAACGAGGAGCGCCGCCGTTCGCTGGTCAAGGTTGCCCATGAATATGCCGAAAAGGCCAAGGTTGCGATCCGTCACGTCCGCCGCGACGGCATGGACGCGCTGAAAAAGGCTGAAAAGGACGGCGATATCAGCCAGGATGACAGCCGCTCGCTTTCCGATGAGGTTCAGAAAATGACGGATGGCACAATTTCTCGCATTGACCACTTGCTTGCGGAGAAAGAAAAAGAAATCATGCAGGTCTAATTTTAAACCTGATTTTTTTCAAGAATTTGAGCAGCAACATGACGTCATTCGCAGATCCTGCAAAGCCGGACCACGTTGCCATTATTATGGACGGCAATGGCCGATGGGCCAGCGGTCGCGGGCTGAAGCGTATTTTTGGTCATCGTAAGGGTGTGGAGGCCGTGCGCCGCACGGTCGAAGCTGCACGGTTGTCCGGTATCCGGTATCTGACGCTTTTCGCATTCTCTTCGGAGAACTGGAAACGGCCCAAGGATGAAGTCAGCGACATCATGGAGCTGATCTCGATCTTCATCCATCGTGAGCTGCAGAACTATCACGCGCAAAATATGCGTTTTCAGATGATTGGTGAACGCGAAGGGCTGGGTCCGAAAGTGCTTGGTGCCCTGGAGGCGGCCGAGCATCTGACCCGTGGAAACACAGGACTTCATGTTGTAGTCGCTGTGAATTACGGGTCCAGGGCCGAGATCGCACGTGCGGCAGTGGCGCTTGCGCGCGAGGCGGTTGATGGCCGGATATCCCCCGATGAGATCAATGAGGCGTTGATCTCCGGCCGTCTCGATACCGCCGGTATTCCCGATCCTGACCTTATCATCCGAACAAGCGGCGAGCAGCGGCTCTCGAATTTTCTGATGTGGCAGTCAGCCTATTCCGAACTGGTGTTCCTGCCCTGCCTGTGGCCGGAGTTCTCTCGGGACATGTTTGATGAAGCGCTGCGGGAATATGCACGGCGAACACGCCGGTTTGGCGGTGTCGACGAGCCAGCTTCTGCGATGACGGGTTCTTGATGGGACGCGAACTGAAGCTGCGGCTGATTTCTGGCGTGATTCTCGCGGCTGCCGTCCTGACGGCGACGTGGTTTGGTGGCGCCGCCTTTCTGCTGTTGTCCGTCGGTATCGGACTTCTGGTTTTTTACGAATGGCTGGCCATGAGCCAAGCGCGTTCACCTGCGGCGCGTGGGGAAGCGGTAACGGTCCTGCTGGCGGGCTGGGCGGTCATGATCGCCGCAGCGATTCTGACGTTCCTCGAATTGTTTGCTGCCGCTCTGATGCTGACGGTTGCAGCCTCGGCCGCAGCTTATATCTACGGCCGGAACAAGCCGGTTCCGTTCTGGTTCGGCGGCGCGCTCCTTTATGCCGGCGCAGCCATGGTCGCACTTGCTGCGATCAGGCAGGGTGGCGCAGCCGGACTTTACACCACGCTTTTCATTTTCGCCGTCGTCTGGTCCACGGACATCATGGCTTATTTCGTTGGACGGGCTATTGGCGGGCCGAAGCTCGCGCCCTCGATTTCACCGGGCAAGACGTGGTCCGGTGCTGCTGGCGGCGCCTTTTTCGGCGTTGCTGCCGCGCTTGGCCTCTGCGCTGCTTATGGCGGTCACCCTTCGGTGATTCTGGCGCTGCTTGCGCTGGTCCTCTCGGCCGTCAGTCAGGCCGGAGACCTGTTTGAATCCGCCCTGAAGCGCAGGTGTGGGGCGAAGGATTCCAGCCACCTGATTCCCGGGCATGGCGGTGTGATGGATCGTGTTGACGGACTTGTCGCCGCCGCATTCGCGATGTTTATGATGGCCTATTGCGCCATGCTTTTCGGGGCAGGTGACAGTGTCGGGACCGTGCTTTTCCGGTGGAGCGGTCTGGCCGTTTTGCCGGCAGTTCAAGGAGCTTGAGTTTGGGTATCGGATTTACCAACGCGCCAGGAATGATCGTCGCCTTTCTGGTGGCGATCTCCTTTCTCGTGTTTTTCCACGAGCTTGGGCACTATCTGGTTGCGCGCTGGTGCGGCATTCGCATTTTGGCATTCTCGCTCGGCTTCGGGCCTGAACTTGCGGGGCGGACGGACAAGCACGGCACGCGCTGGAAGGTCTGTGCCATCCCGCTGGGCGGTTATGTCCGCTTCTACGGCGACGAGGATGCGGCCAGCAAGCCGGATTTCGCTGGCGTTGACGCGATGTCGCCGGAAGAACGGGCGAAGACATTTAACGGCGCGGCGCTGTGGAAACGGTCACTGACCGTCGCGGCCGGCCCGATTGCAAACTTCCTGCTCGCGATTGCCATCTTTGCGGTGATTTTCTCCGTTTACGGCCGTGGTGTTTCCGACCCCGTCGTCGGAGAAGTTGTCGCAGACAGCCCCGCAGCGGCAGCCGGTGTTCAGCCTGGCGATATCATGGTTGCGCTGGACGGCCAGAAGGTCGGGAGCTTTGATGCTGTGGTGCGCTATATCAGCGTCCGGCCGGGCGTTCCCGTCGAACTGACTGTCGAACGTGACGGCGCGCCGCTTGCTCTCACTGTGGTGCCGGAGCGCATTGAGGATCAGGACCAGTTCGGAAACGAGATGGAGCTGGGACGGATCGGCGTTGTAGGTACGCGTGATCTCGAGCAATTTCCGGGTCGAGCGCTATCAGCCCCTGGAGGCGGTCGGGCAGGGCGCCCTGCAGAGCTGGCACATTGCGGTCAGCACTTACGACTATATCACCAGTGTTTTTGCTGGCCGTATGAAGGCCGATCAGATTGGCGGACCTGTGCGTGTCGCCACGATGGCGGGGCAGATGGCGTCGCTTGGCATCGTGGCCTTCGCCAATTTTGCTGCGATTCTCTCGGTCTCCGTCGGGCTGTTTAACCTGTTGCCGGTTCCCATGCTCGATGGAGGGCATCTGATGTTCTACGCCATCGAGGCGGTGCGTGGCCGTCCGCTGTCTGAGCGCGTTCAGGAGTTTGCATTCCGTGTCGGCCTGTTCTTTGTTGTGGCGCTGATGGTTTTCGCAACCTGGAATGACACGATTGGTCGTCTGGGCTGAATAGCCCGAATTTAACCCTTTGAGACTGTTCAATTAACGCATTCCGGGGATCATCTTGTCGATGATGCGCGAGTATGCGATTGTGGCCTTGCCTTTGGCGCGGGAGATGATAGGAAACGCTTAGAAGTGAAATGTCTGACTGCCGCAGCCTTCCGTTTACCATAAAACCAAAAGAACGTGGCGATTTGGCCACGCTCGGGGCGGAAGTTGCATTTGTCGGAAGGCTTTCTATTGCGTGGGGGCGTGAAGTCTTTAGAACAAAAGATCACAGTGCCTATAAAAACGCTGATATTGAGCGATCATAAAGGGTAGATACTAGCATGGCCGGTTCAAGATTGTTGAACACAGTTTCAGGTGCGGCGCTTTCGTTGGCAGTCGCCGTTTCCGGGGGCGTGGTTGCCGCCGTTGCTGTCCCCACGAGCGCATACGCCGCCGTTGTGAGCAATATTGTCGTGAAAGGAGCCGGGCAGACCGGCGCCGATGCGATAAAGTCGAAATTGTCGATCAAGCCCGGCAAGAGCTTTACGGATGCTGATATCAATCAGTCTATCCGTAATCTCTATAGCTCCGGCTATTTCTCGGACGTCAAGATGTCGGTCTCCGGCTCCACCCTGGTGGTGGATGTGACTGAAAACCAGATGATCAACCAGGTTGTGTTCAACGGCAACCGCAAGGTCAACGACAAGAAACTTGAGGGTGTCGTTCAGCTGCGTTCTCTTGGTCCGTATAATGAAGCGCAGGCGCAGCTTGATGCTCAGCGTATCAAGGATGCCTATTCTCAGATCGGTCGTGCTGATGTCGATGTTCAGATCGAGACGGCAACGGTGCAGGATAACCGAATCAACGTTGCCTTTGTGATCGATGAAGGTGGCCGTACCAAGACCCGGAAAATCAACTTCGAGGGCAATAACACCTTTGGTGATGCCCGTCTTGCCTCGGTGATCTCGACCAAGCGCTCGACTCCGCTCTCTTTCCTGACGCGCAAGGATATCTACAATCCGGACAAGCTGCGTCACGACGAAGTGCTGCTGCGTGAGTTCTACAACAATCATGGGTTCCCGGACTACCGGCTGATCTCCACCGATGTTGACTATGATGAGGAAGACAATTCCTACTCCGTAAGCTTCACCATTTCCGAAGGGGATCGTTATAGCTTCGGCGATATCGGCGTCTCGACCTCTGTTGAAGGTGTCGATGTTGGACCGTTGCAGCGCGATATAAAAACGAAGACCGGCAAGGTTTACGACGCCGATAACGTTCAGAAGACGGCAGAGTCGATTGCGGCTTCGGTTTCCTCGCAGGGGTATCCCTTTGCGCAGGTCAATCCGCGCGGCGATCGTAACTTCGGTAATGATACGTTCTCGGTGAACTACGAGATCGATCAGGGTGTGAAGGCTTATATCGAACGTATTGATATCGTCGGCAACACCCGTACGCGCGACTATGTGATTCGCCGCGAGTTCGAACTCGCCGAAGGTGATGCGTATAACCGCGAGATGATTGCCGCCACCAAGCGTCGGCTTGAAGCGCTCGGTTATTTCAGCGACGTCAATATCGCGACACAGCCGGGCAGCGCGCCGGATCGTGTGGTTCTTGTTGTTGACGTGACCGATGAGCCGACTGGCTCGTTCTCTGTCGGCGCCGGTTATGACGCCGAAGGCGATTCTCTGGTGATCGAACTTTCTGTGCAGGAGCGCAACTTCCTCGGCCGTGGCCAGTTTGTTCGCGCATCGGCCGGTCTGGGTGATAATGACTCGCAGATTTATAACTTCAGCTTCACCGAGCCCTTCTTCCTCGGCTATCGCGTGGCTGCTGGTTTCGACCTGTATCGTGCCTATTCGGCCTCGCAGGATTACTACACCTATGCCGAAACGGCAGGTGACTTGCGTCTGACGGCCCCGCTGACCGACGATTTGACCTCAACGCTGAAATACGTCTATCAGCAGTTCGAATATGGTGGGACGGGCGACTGGCAGAACCCCAACAATCTCTCGCCGATCTTCCAGAACCTTATCGATGGCAGCCCGTGGACGGTGTCGTCGGTTGAGCAGTCCTTCGATTTTTCGACTGTTGATAACTACCAGCAGCCGCGTGAGGGCGTTCTGGCCAATCTGAGCAACACTGTGGCTGGCCTTGGCGGTGATTCGCACTACTATGCGATAACCGGTAAAGTTCGCTGGTACCAGATGATCTCCGATCAGGCCGACATTATCGGTTCGTTGACTGCGCGGGGTGGTGCCGTTACGCCGTTTGACAGCACTTTGAACGTGTTCGACCAGTTCACGATCGGCGGTCAGGAAATTCGCGGTTTCAAGCAGAACGGTCTGGGGCCGCGCACGGTTCAGCAGGGCGACGCGCTTGGCTCGCAGTATTATTCGACGATCTCGGCTGAAGCCAACTTCCCGCTTCCCGGCCTTCCCGAAGATATCAGCCTGCGTGGCGCGGCCTATGTTGACGCCGGTTCCGCCTGGGGTAACGCTGTTGAACTGGCTGGTACGGCTATTGAGGGAACTGATTTCTCCCTCCGTGCTTCCGGTGGTGTTGGTCTGATCTGGAATTCGCCATTTGGCGATCTGAGGTTCGACTACGCCATTCCGTTCGCGAAGGAAGACTTCGACGAAACCCAGCGTTTCCGGTTCGGAATTGCCAACACGTTCTGATAGTACTTTCCAGAACTATTATCGAAGCTGTTCTGGAGAGAACTCATGGATCAGAACCAGTTTTTCGGTGCACGGCAGCCAATTCGTCTCGACGAATTGGCTGCGCGCATTGAATCCGTCTTGAGCAGGCCCGATGTTGGTGATCGGATGGTTGAGGCGATCGCCCCGATCTATCGGGCTGGGCCCTACGATATTTGTTATATTCTTTCCAAAAACAATATCGAGGCTTTGCAGACTTGTCGGGCTGCAGCGATCATTTGTGCACCTGCACTGAAATCCTATATTCCTTCGGATGTCCCTGCGCTGGTTTCTGAAGCACCTCAGTGGGCTTTTGCGCGTGCCGCCGCACTGCTTTATCCGGCGGCCATGCGCCCGCAGCGGGAGTTGAGCCGGCAGCCGGGGATTTCCCCGCAGGCAGAAATCGATGAAACTGCACTGATAGAGAAGAGCGTCGAGATATCACCGTTCGCTGTCATCGGTGCGCGTGCCGTAATTGGCGCCGGGACACGGATATTGAGTGGCGCGGTGATCGGCGCGGACGTGAAGATCGGTCGGAATTCGACAATCGGGTCGCATGTTTCGGTATCGCACGCTTTGCTTGGAAATAATGTGATCATCCATCCCGGTGTGCGGATCGGCCAGGACGGGTTCGGGTACGCGCCTTCGCCGACGGGTATGGTCAAACTGCCGCAGATCGGCAGGGTTATTATTCAGGACTATGTCGAGATCGGTGCGAATAGCACGATCGACCGCGGTGCGATGGATGATACCGTGATTGGCGAGGGAACCAAGATCGATAATCTTGTCCAGATCGGCCATAATGTTCAGATCGGCCGGCATTGCGGTATCGTCAGTCAGGCCGGCGTCGCTGGTAGCACCAAGATTGGTGATGGTGTGATGATCGGCGGGCAGACCGGGATTAACGGACATATTGAGATTGGTAGCGGCGCGCAAATTGCCGGCAAAAGTGGTGTGATGACGTCAGTGCCAGCTGGGGCCCGAATCGGGGGGAACCCAGCAAGGCCAATCCGGAACTATCTGAGAGACGTGGCGGAGATTACACGGAAGTCAGCGAAATCGGGAGACAAAAAAGGTGAGTGAAAAGACGAAAGAAACGTTGGGGTCGCTGGATCTTCTGGAAATCATGAAGTTTCTGCCTCACCGTTACCCGTTTCTGCTGGTAGACCGCATCATCGAGATTGATGGCGATGACAGCGCGGTCGGGATCAAGAACGTGACGGCCAACGAGCCGCATTTTCAGGGACATTTCCCGGATTTACCGATCATGCCCGGCGTTCTTCTTGTCGAGGGAATGGCGCAGACTGCAGGTGCGATTTGTGCTCACAGGGCCAACGAAATCGACAACCTCGTATACTTCATGACGATCGACAATGCGCGATTCCGCAAGCCTGTGGTGCCCGGAGATCAGGTGCATTATAAGGTCGTCAAACAGAAACAGCGTCGGCGGGTGTGGAAATTCCACTGCGAGGCAACTGTAGACGGCCAGCTCGTTGCCGAAGCCGACATCGGCGCTATGATGGTTCGCAAGGACGAAGAATGACCAGAATTGCCAGCTCCGCGAAGATCGACAGAAACGCGATTGTCGAAGACGGAGCCGTCATTGGTGAGAATGCCGAGATTGGCGCATTTTGCTATGTTGGCGCAAATGTAGAGCTTGGCGACAATGTGAAGCTTCTGCACCATGCCGTCGTTGAAGGTATGACCCGCCTCGGTGCAGGCTGCCAGGTCTTTCCCATGGCCGTTATCGGCGGCGCGCCGCAGAGTGTGCGGCATGATGGCAGCGAGACCCGGCTTTACGTTGGCGATAACTGTGTTTTTCGCGAAGGTGTAACCGTTAATACCGGTTCGTCACACGGCGGTGGTGAGACTATTGTCGGCCATGACAGCTGGTTCCTGGCCAATTCTCATGTCGGCCACGATTGCAGGATCGGCAACAATGTCATCCTGTCCAACAATGTCATGGTTGGCGGCCATGCCATTGTCCATGACCGGGTCATTCTCAGTGGCGGGGCGGCAATCCACCAGTTTGTTCAGATTGGCCGCCAGGCATTTATCGGCGGACTGGCCGGTGTCGTGAATGATGTCATTCCCTACGCCATGGTCGTCGACAACCCGGCCTTTATGGGCGGGCTCAATGTGGTTGGCATGCAGCGCTCCGGCATGAGCCGCAGTGACCTTCATGCTGTCCGCCGGGCCTATCAGTCAATTTTTGCCGAGGGCACTGTTCTGGAAAATGCCCGCGCTCTCCGCGAAGGCGCTGACGGTATCGACGGTGGCGCTCGCGAAATCGTTGATTTCATTTTGGATCGGGACAACGAGCGGGCTTTGACGACGCCGGGATCGCGGCGGCGGGGCAGTCAGGCGTGAGCGCGGCGGCGGTTTCTCCGAAGGAACCGGTCGCGATCATCGCCGGAAGCGGCCGTCTGCCGTTTTGTGTTGCCGAAGCCGCGCGCCAGACCGGTGCGCCGCCATTCATCGTTCAGCTGAAGGGCGAGGGCGGTAATGACTGGTCGGGCTTTGACCATATGGAAGCCC
The DNA here is from genome assembly GCF_055808365.1 of Martelella sp. K41-7. Classification (NCBI taxonomy): domain Bacteria; kingdom Pseudomonadati; phylum Pseudomonadota; class Alphaproteobacteria; order Hyphomicrobiales; family Aurantimonadaceae; genus Martelella; species Martelella sp. K41-7. Next base: position 1,875,953 of record NZ_CM147867.1, on the reverse strand, counting down.
ATATCGGCGGATTTCAGCCGGTGGTCTCGGCATTGCAAAAGCGCAAAATCAAAAATGTTGTACTGTCCGGCGGTGTAACGGCACGGCCGGAACTTCTTAGTTTTCGGCCGACCGCGCGTGTTTTTCTGTCCCTTCCGTCGATTTTCAAGAAACTGAAAAGCGGTGGTGATGACAAGGTGCTGCGCATGGTGATCGATCTTTTCGAGCGTCATGGTTTCGCAGTCATCGCCGCGCAGGCGATTGCGGGCGATTTGCTGGCTACGTCGGGTGTGTTAGGGAGAGTGGAACCAGACCGCGCGGGCGAGGCAGACATCCACGCAGCGGCTGAGGCTGCCCGCGTCATTGGCGTCATGGATATTGGTCAGGGCGCCGTCAGTGTTGGCGGGCGCGTTGTTGCGCTTGAGGGTGCCGAGGGGACCGATCAGATGCTGGAACGGGTCCGCACCATGCGGGAAAGCGGGCGGATATCGCGCAAGCGTCGCGGTGTGCTTGTCAAACTGTGCAAGCCACAACAGGATCTTCGTGCCGATCTGCCGTCAATCGGGCCGGAAACGGTGCGTGCCGCGGCGGCGGCAGGCCTCGGCGGTATCGCCGTGGAGGCCGGTCGCGCGCTGGTGCTTGATCGTGCGCAAGCTATAGCGGAAGCCGACAGGGCAGGGGTCTTCCTGTTGGGCCTTGAGCCGGATGGCGAGAGTGTCGCGCCTGCATCCTGAGCAAATGCAGTCATGGGAGTGAAGCCGTGTCGAAAACACTGAAAGTCGGCGTGATCGCAGGTGAGGTCTCCGGCGATTTGCTTGGCGGTGATCTGATCGCCGCGCTGAAGACACTTCATGCAGGCCCGGTTGAGCTTGTCGGTGTTGGCGGTGATGCGCTTGGCGCCGAGGGGCTCGTATCGCTGTTTGATTACTCTGAACTGTCGATCATGGGGTTTACCCAGGTCATTGCCAAGCTTCCCCTGCTGATCCGGCGCATTCGTCAGACAGCCGATGCGCTGATCGCGGCGCGGCCGGATATTCTGGTGATCATCGACAGCCCGGATTTTACCCACAGGGTTGCAAAGCGTGTCAGAAAAGAGCTGCCGGACCTTCCGGTGGTCAATTATGTCTGCCCCAGTGTCTGGGCGTGGAAAGAGCACCGCGCGCGCGACATGCTGGCCTATGTCGATCATGTGCTGGCGGTGCTGCCGTTCGAGCCTGAGGCGATGAAGCGGTTGGGCGGTCCGGAGACCACCTTTGTCGGCCATCGGCTCAGCGAAGTGCCGGGCGTTGTCGCAGCGCGGCAACACACGGCGTTGCCGCCCGAGGGCGAGCCTCCGACCATCCTTCTTCTCCCCGGTTCGCGCGCCGGAGAAATCAACAGCCTGGCGCCGGTGTTTAAAGATGTTGCCCGGATTTATGCTGAGCGCAATGCGATGCCACGTTTTGTGATGCCGACAGTGGGCCGCCGAGAGCAGTTGGTGCGGGCTGCGATTGCCGGTTGGCCTGTGAAGCCTGAAGTCGTCGTCAACGATGATGAAAAGTGGAAGGCCTTCGGCGAGGCGCATGCCGCTGTGGCGGCCTCGGGAACGGTGATTCTGGAGCTGGCGCTTTCCGGCATTCCGGTGATTTCGGCCTATAAGGCAGACTTCATCGGCCGGTTCATGCTGCACAAGATCACCATCTGGTCGGCGGCGCTGCCGAACCTGATTGCCGATCGGCCGTTGGTGCCGGAATATATGAATGACTCGATGCGGGCCGGGGCTCTGTCCCGCTGGATGGAGCTTTTGACCCGCGACACGCCACAGCGCGCGATCATGCTCGAGGGCTTTGATGACGTCTGGCAGAAGATGCGCACGGAGGTTGCGCCCGGTTTGCGGACCGCTCAGGTCACGCTCGATGTGCTGGAGCGTAAAGGCGGGATATAACCGCTTATCCATCAAGCAAAAAGGGCCGCGTTTGCGGCCCTTTTCGTAAACAAAAGCAGCTTTTGAAATCAGCGCTTGGAGAACTGGAACGAGCGGCGGGCTTTCGCACGGCCGTACTTTTTACGTTCAACGACACGGCTGTCACGGGTGAGGAAACCACCCTTCTTCAGCACGCCACGCAGTTCCGGTTCGAAATAGGTCAGCGCCTTGGAGATGCCATGACGAACAGCACCGGCCTGGCCGGAAAGACCGCCGCCGGCAACAGTGGCAACGATATCGAACTGACCGCCACGGGCAGCGGCAACGATCGGCTGCTGCAGGACCATCTGCAGGACCGGACGACCAAAATATTCGGAAAAATCCTTGCCGTTGACAGTGATCTTGCCGGAGCCGGCCTTTACCCATACACGGGCGACAGCGTCCTTACGCTTACCGGTGGCATAAGCGCGGCCGAGATCATCAACCTTACGGACGTGAACGGGGGCTGCGGGGGCTTCGGAGGCCGTGGCGACATCGCCCAGCGTCTTCAGATCGGACAGGTCAGCCATTAAGCGCTCCTTACATTCTTCTTGTTGAGCTTGGCAACGTCGAGAACTTCGGGCTGCTGGGCTTCATGCGGGTGATTGGTGCCGGCGTAAACGCGCAGGTTCTTCATCTGGCGACGACCAAGCGGGCCGCGCGGAACCATGCGTTCGACAGCCTTTTCGATGACGCGCTCGGGGAAGCGGCCTTCGATGATCTGACGCGCATTGCGCTCCTTGATGCCGCCGGGGTAACCGGTGTGCCAGTAGTACATCTTGTCGTTGTACTTCTTGCCGGTCATCGCGACCTTTTCAGCATTGATGACGACGACGTTGTCGCCATCGTCAACATGCGGGGTGAAGGTGGCTTTGTGCTTGCCGCGCAGGCGCATGGCAACGAGCGAAGCGAGACGGCCGAGGACGAGACCTTCGGCATCAATCACGATCCACTTCTTTTCCACCTCTTCAGGCTTCTGGGAGAAGGTAACCATTTTCTGATACTCTCGATTTGATTCCGACCCCGAAGGCCGGACGTTTTTTGTTGCTTTGCTTGGGGTATCCCAAGCGGGACATAGACGACGAGCGCATATGCTGGCGGTTGTATAGAGAGAGGTTTGCGGAAGGTCAAGCGTTAATATATAGCGTATTACAAGAATTATCGTTGTTTTTCAATGATTTGAAAATAAGGTATCCTGGTACCGCATGCCAGGATGCTGGTTTTTGGCGTTTGCCGGGCGTGGGGGCGTCATGGCTGGCCGGATAATGCTGGAAATTGCCGAGATTGTGTGAGAACATATAAAGAACAAAATCCGCTTGAAGGAGACTTTGATGGCGCTTGAACGCAGGATCAGCATGATCACGCTTGGTGTGGATGATCTGGCAGCGGCGACGGGCTTTTATGAGAAACTTGGCTGGAAACGGTCATCGGCATCTCAGGACGGGGTGAGTTTCTTCAGCCTAGACGGCATTGTGCTTGGGCTTTTCGGCCGCAAGGCGCTCGCCGAGGATGCCGGGCTTTCCGGCGTACCGGAAGAAAGGCCGGCATTTTCCGGTGTCGCACTTGCCTACAACGTCTCGTCCGAAGCCGCTGTCGATGAAACGATAGCCTTTGCCGAGCGCTGCGGCGCAACCGTGGTAAAGCCGGGTGAGGCGGTGTTCTGGGGCGGATACAGCGGCTATTTTGCCGATCCCGAGGGGCATTTGTGGGAAATTGCCTATAACCCGTTTTCGCCGCTCGATGAGAACGGCCATATGACATTGCCGGACTGAGACGGGGACTGAAGTCTTTGCCTTTTTCTTGCATTCGCCGGCCCTTGGAGCGATAAGCCGCATCGACTGAATGAATTGAAGAAGGATGCCATGGCAGGCACGAACAGCGAGCTTCCGCTCATCACCGAAGGGCCGGTGATCATTCTGGTAAACCCGCAGCTTGGCGAGAATATCGGCATGGTGGCACGTGCCATGGCGAATTTCGGTCTCGCGGAACTGCGCCTTGTCGATCCGCGTGATGGCTGGCCAAGCGACACAGCCCGCGCGGCTGCCTCCAAGGCTGATCATGTGATCGACGGAGCCACGGTGCACGATACGCTTGCCGATGCGATTGCCGATCTCAACTTCGTCTACGCCACCACGGCGCGCAGCCGCGACGGCTTCAAACCGGTGCGGGGACCGAGTGTGGCGGCCCAAACCCTGCGCACCCGCTATCGCGGCGGCGAACGAACTGGCATATTGTTTGGCCGCGAGCGCTGGGGGCTGAACAATGACGAAGTCGGCATGGCCGATGAGATCGTGACCTTTCCGGTCAACCCGGCCTTTGCCTCTTTGAACATCGCCCAGGCGGTGTTGCTGATGTCCTATGAGTGGATGAAATCCGGTATGGAGGATGAGAGCAAGACACCCTTCCAGCCGGTCGAGCAGACGCCGGCGACCAAGCAGGATCTTTTCGGGTTCTTCGACCATCTGGAAGAGGCGCTGGATGATCGTGGCTATTTCCGCCCCGCGCCCAAGAAACCGCGCATGATCGAAAATCTGCGTTCGGTGTTTACCCGTCGCGCCCTGAGCATGCAGGAAATCCATCTGTTGCGCGGTGTGATTTCCTCGCTCGACCGCTATAGCCGCAAGCACCCGCGCGGCGGTGAGGGCAGTGATGGCTGAGGCGGTCGATGGTCCGGTTCTGATTTTCGATTCAGGGATTGGCGGGCTGACCGTGCTGCGTGAGGCCCGCATGCTGATGCCGGACCGGCGCTTCGTTTATGTTGCCGACAATGCGGCCTTTCCTTATGGCGACTGGCCGGAAGGGGCGCTGCTCGCGCATATGCTGGCGCTGTTCGAGCGCCTGCTGGAGGAAATCCGCCCGGCCTGTGTCATCATTGCTTGCAACACGGCATTCACACTGGCCGGCGCTGCATTGCGGGAGCGCTTCACCGACACCGATTTCGTCGGCACTGTCCCGGCGATCAAACCGGCGGCCGAGCGCACTGCTTCCGGACTGATTTCGGTTCTGGCGACACCGGCCACGGTGAAGCGGGACTATACGCGCGCGCTGATCGACAGTTTTGCCAGCCATTGCCATGCCCGGCTGGTGGGCTCGAAATATCTTGCCGCGCTCGCCGAGACTTATATCAGCGGCGGCGCGGTGTCGGACGCGGCCTTGTGGGCGGAGATCGCGCCGTGCTTTGTTGAGGAAGACGGGCGGCGCACCGATATTGTGGTGCTGGCCTGCACCCATTATCCGTTTCTCGCCAACCGGTTTCGCAAGCTTGCGCCCTGGCCGGTGGATTGGTTGAACCCGGCTGAGGCGATTGCCATGCAGGCCAGACGGGTTCTGGGAGAGCGGCCTTCGACCGCTATCGGTGAGACGAGATCGCGATGTGGCGATTTTCACAGGCCGTACTTTGCGTCCCGAGATCACACGCCTGATGCAGGGTTTCGGCCTTTCCGTGGCCGGCAGCGATGCGCCTTAACCCGGAGCAAGGCCGGGGATTGGCACGCCAAAGGTTTGCAGCAGCAGCACAAGATTGAGCGTCAGAACGGAAAGCGAGCCGAGGATCGCCAGTGTACCGATCAGTCGACCATTGGCATATTCCCCCATGATCGCGCGGCTGCGGGTGAAGATCACCAGCGAAATCATCGGCACGGGCAGCGCAATCGACAGGATGATCTGGCTGACCACAAGCGCTTGCGTCGCATTCACGCCGAGCGCGACGACAACAAAGGCGGGGGCCATGGTGATCAGCCGGCGAAGCCATATCGGGATGCGAAAGCCGACAAAGCCCTGCATGATCATCTGCCCGGCCATGGTGCCGACGACCGAGCTTGAAATGCCCGAGGCAATCAGCGAGATCAGGAAGGCGCCGGCAGCCGCGCCGCCTAAAAGCGGGGTAAGCATGTGATAGGCGCTCTCAATCTCCGCGACCTCGCTGTGGCCCTTGTGAAAGGCGCTTGCCGCCATCATTACCATCGCCATGTTGACCACGCCGGCAACGGCAAGCGCCACCACCACCTCGGTATTGGAGAAGCGCAGTATACGGCGGCGGTCGGCCTCGTTACCGACCTTGACGCGGTGCTGGGTGAGGCCGGAATGCAGGAAAACGGCGTGTGGCATGACAGTGGCACCGATAATGCCGACGGCAATTGCGAGCGCGGCGGCATCGGGGATGTCGGGCCGGACCAGATGGAAAGCAGCGTCCCCCCAGGTAATCGGTGCAATGAATAGCTCGACAATATAGCACAGGCTGATGACGCCGATCAGGCTGCCGATGATCAGCTCCATCGGCCGGAAGCCGCGGCGCTCGAACAACAAGATGGCGTAAGTGACGATGGCCGTGACCCCCATGCCCGCCATCAGCGGCATTTCGAATAGCAATGCCAGGCCAATGGCGCCGCCCAGAAACTCTGCGAGGTCGGTTGCCATTGCCGCGATTTCGCTGACGATCCACATCAGGATCACCACCGGTTTGGAAAATTCATCGCGGCAGACTTCCGCCAGGTTCCGGCCGGTGACGATGCCAAGCTTGGCCGAAAGCGCCTGAAACAGCATGGCGATCAGATTGGCAAACAGAACTACCCACAACAGCGTGTAGCCATAACCGGCGCCAGCCTGAATGTTGGTCGCGTAATTGCCGGGATCAACATAGGCGATTGAGGCGATCACCGCGGGACCGACAAAAAGCAGCGCCGAACGCGGCTTGATGCGGCCGGAAGCCATGGCCTGCTCGATGGCCGTATTGGTGCGATCACTCAGTGAGGGCCGTCTGGGATCGGGGTGTGACATATCTTAAGTGCATCATATTTGATTGAAAAGATGTAGATATAGCCAAGGCTACATTTTTGTCAATTGGCGTTATGTATCGAATGCCTTGCTTGACGTTCGGGTTCCAAGTAATTTGTGTGACACTGTTTAGCGTCGGCTTCAAAATGCAATCGGTTTTATCGGCCCGCGGGTCTCGCTTAATATCCGGTCAAGGCGGATGCCAATCGCATCTAAGGTGAGGGAGGAAAGAAAATGGGTGAAGGGCCGGGCAGCCATGCGGACCGATTCCTGAAGGCTCGTTCTGAGCGCGCCTCGGCCTTGCTTGAGGATTATACTGAGCTGATCGCCGACCTCACAGCAGAACATGGCGAGGCGCGGCTGGTGGATATTGCCAGAGCGATGGGCATAGCGCATCCGACGGCGGCCAAGGCCGTTTCGCGTCTGAAGCGTGAGGGGCTGGCAACTTCGCGGCCCTATCGCGGTGTGTTTTTGACTGAAGCGGGCGAGGCGATGGCCGAAAAGGCCCGCATTCGCCACCAGCTTGTGCTGGACCTTCTGCTTGCCATCGGCGTACCCGCAGAGGCCGCCGACCTCGACGCGGAAGGCATCGAACATCACGTCTCCGACGAAACACTGGCGGCCTTCGAGGCGTTTTTGAAGAGGTCGGGCGGCTAGTCCCAGAATGGACGGTTGGCTTCTTCCCTGACCTGATGCGGCTCAATCCCGATATCCCTCAACCGCTCCTCGGTAAGCTCCAGAAGCTCCAGTCGTTGTCTGCGGCGTTTCGGCCAGTAATTGAAGAAAAGTCCTGCAAGCCGGCGCACCAGGTTCACGGCGCTTGAGGGCAGGGCCTGGTTTTTGGGGATCTCGGTCATGGACTGTTCCTTTGGTTGATGACGACGGAGATAGCCCGGGTGCTGCTGGCAATGTTTCGATCGCGAGCGAAGTGTCAGTCGCTGACGGCGTCGCGTGGCGGTGGTAGATTGAGCACTATGACAAATATGGTTTCGGGAAATACGCTTGCCGCTGTCGCCGCTTTGATCGGCGATGTTTCGCGCGCCAATATTCTGTCCGCCCTGCTTGGTGGCAAAGCGCTGACGGCGGGTGAACTTGCCGAATGCGCTGGTGTCTCGCCGCAGACGGCCAGTAACCACCTTGCCAAGCTCGTGGACGGACAGCTCGTCGCCGTCGAAAAGCAGGGCAGGCATCGCTATTTCCGGCTGGCTTCGGCAGAGGTTGCCGAAACGCTTGAACATCTCAGCCTGCTTTCGGCAATCGGTCCTGTTCGCCATCGCCCCACGGGTCCGAAGGACGAAGCACTGAAGGTCGCGCGTACCTGCTATGATCACATGGCTGGCGCGATTGCGGTCGGTATGGCTGATTCACTGGTGCAGTCCGGCGCACTGGTGTTTGATGGCAATGCCGGGATGGTCACCGACAAAGGTCGGGCTTTCCTCGCAGACTTCGGCGTTTCGCTGGCCGACGGCGTGAAAAGCCGGCGGGCGCTTTGCCGGACCTGTCTCGACTGGAGCGAGCGCCGCCCGCACCTCGGCGGCTGGCTGGGTGCTGCCATGCTTGAACGTTGTTGCGCGCGCCATTGGCTCAGGCCTGCACCCGGCGGGCGGGCGTTGATGCTGACGCGCGCAGGGCAGGCAGGGTTCGCGCAGATGTTCGGCCTGCCGGACGATATACTGCGGATCGTGACCACGGAAACCTGTGGGTAACGCCGCATGCCCTCGGCGCGGCCCCTGCCGACCTGCTACAAACGGGCCGCAACACCAACAGAAGGCAAAGGCAGCAAGTGCAGGTCGATATCGATATGGGAACGACATCGACGGGTGACGTGGCCACACTCGATATCGAGGAGTTGCTGGCAACCCGTCTTCTGGTTCAGGGCAATTCGGGCTCGGGAAAATCCCACCTGCTGCGCCGTCTTCTGGAACAGTCTGCCAAATGGGTGCAGCAGGTTGTGATTGATCCCGAAGGCGATTTTGTCACGCTGTCAGAGGCATTCGGCCATATCGTGGTGGATGCCGAGCGCTCGGAAGGTGAGCTGATCGGCATCGCCAACCGCATCCGCCAGCACCGGGTTTCCTGCGTATTGACGCTGGAAGGGCTTGAGATTGACGACCAGATGCGCGCTGCCGCCGTGTTTCTCAATGCGCTGTTCGATGCTGACCGCGATCACTGGTATCCGGTTTTGACTGTTGTCGACGAGGCGCAGATGTTTGCGCCGTCGGCGGGCGGCGAGGTGAGCGAAGAGGTTCGCCGGCTTTCGCTCGGTGCGATGACAAATCTGATGTGTCGCGGGCGAAAACGCGGGCTTGCCGGTGTCATTGCCACCCAGCGGCTGGCGAAATTGGCCAAGAATGTTGCGGCAGAGGCCTCGAACTTCCTCATGGGTCGCACATTCCTGGATATCGACATGGCGCGCGCCGCCGATCTTCTCGGCATGGATCGCCGGCAGGCCGAACAGTTCCGCGACCTGAAGCGCGGCAATTTCGTCGCCCTCGGCCCGGCGATGTCGCGGCGTCCGCTGAAGGTGACGATCGGGCCGGTGGAAACCTCGGCGCGCCTCGTCCAGCCCGAAGCTGATGCCGCTGCCGGACAAGCCGGAAGATGTCGAAGACCTGATCTTTACGCCGGACCCGGAAGACATGGCGCGTCAGGCGACGACACCGCGCCGCGTGGCGCCGCGTCCGCGCCCGACCGTCGACATTATCGATGCTCTGTCGAAATCCGCAGACGATGCCGAGGCGCCGGAAGCGCCGGTGCGCGGTTCGCGTGCGCCGGCAATGTCGGAGGAGGAAAAGGACGACTGGATCGCGATGACACTGGCGGAAATTGCCAGTGCTTCGGACTCAGCTTTCCGTTCAGATTCAGAGCTTTATCAGGATTTTCTGATGCGCGGTCGGATGAAGCGGATTTCCGGTGCGCCGCTCGCCATGTCAGATTTCCGCCGACGGCTCGCCATTGCCCGCTCCGGTGCGGATGACGCGATGGTGGAAAGCGAATCATGGCAGATGACACTGTCCATGCTCAACCATGTGACCGAAGATCTGCAGGGGGTTTTCCTGATGCTCGCCAAGGCGGCGATTGCCGGCGACGCCTGCCCGTCCGATGCGATGATTGCGCGCGCCTATGGTACGCATTCGGCAAGGCGCGCGCGGCGTTTTCTGGACTGGTTCGAGGAGCAAGGGCTGATCGTGTTGCACACCGATCATTCCGGCATGCGCATCGTCGCATTTCCTGATCTCGACCGGCAGTCGGCTGGCGGCAATCCGGATGCGCCGGCGGACCAGCCCGAGCAGCGGGATGCGGCTGAGTAGGGCGCTTGATCCGCGCGATGATCTAGGTAGTGAGGCGGGCCTTCAGCGCATCAAGCACAAAGAGCCGGACGGCCGATGACAGGTTCACGTCTTGAGACCGGGTGTCGTCGATTTCGCTCAAAAGAGCTGCGAGGCTGACACCGCGTTGATGGGCAAGATCACGGATTTCGTTGAAGAAAGCATCCTCGAGGGAAAAGCTGGTGCGGTGGCCATGCAGGCTGACGGAGCGCTTGCGGATCAATCCTTGTGATCCTCGGCTTCGCCATCGCCGGGCTTGCTGTTGCTGGCAATGCGCTCGATGCGGCCTTGTTCGAAAAGCCGCTCCGATTTGGCGCGTTCAAGTCTGTCGCGCTGTTTTTCGCCCTTGCTGCGTCCGTGGACCGCACGGTTTTCAGCGGCGTTTTCCGCCGCCTTCTGCCGTTCTGCGCGTTTGCGGTTCAATCGCAGATTGACGATCTCAGCGCTCATCGCAGATCAGTGCTTCTTGCGGAAAGCGTCGAGAGAGACGACCGAGGCACCGTCTTCCTCGCTGCCGGATCCGCCAGCATCGCCGTTCTCGGCCTGCGGTTCCGCCGGCTTTTCTTCTTCGAGTTCCAGCGTCGCGACATCGAACTCAAGCTCGAAATTCACCGACGGATCGTAGAAACCGACCACAGCGTTAAAGGGGATGACAAGCCGCTCGGGAACGTCGGAGAACGAAAGACCGATTTCGAAAAGGCTGTCGGTTACCTTCAGGTCCCAGTACTGGTGCTGGATGACGATGGTCATCTGCTGGGCGTACTTATCCTTCAGCGCCTGGGAAATACGAACACCGGGCGCGCCGGTCAGGAATGTAATGAAGAAATGATGTTCACCGGGCAGATGCCCAGTTGCTGCGACCTCTGCGATAACCTTACGTACCATGCCGCGCAGTGCGTCCTGTGCCAGAATGTCGTAGCGAATATGGTCTTGCCCCATCACGTCTTTCCCGCCCTTGGCCATTTGATTGCGAACTGACTGTAGCCAATTAAGTCGCCTGATGCCTGAGTGCAATCATTATAGGGGATTTTGTTTAAATTCAGGTGGAGGCTTCTGTTGCCAGGTGCCTCCGAACCCCGCCTTACGGTGCTAACCGCAAGGACTTAAGTTGGGTTTCTGGAACCGCCATTAGGCAGCTACAGCATAACCCTGAGCTTTGTTGTCATTTGCAACTACTCGTATGACCCGATAACGGTGGTATCATGCCGGGCAAAAGGTCAATCTTTACACTCTTGTCGATCCTGTTTCGCCCCCATCACAAGCAGGCCTTGCCGCCTGTTTGTGGTGGAGGCGCCGGGTACCGCCCCCGGGTCCAATAAGCTTATTACATTGCCGTTTATCACCATAGCCGGAAGAACCGGCACGACTGATATAAGTGTTTCAAATGGTTCTGCAAAGGGGGGTGTCGTTCAAAAGCCGGGGAAAGGCAGCTCTTCGCCCTTTTCCACACGCCTTTCATGGCTATAGAACGAAGAACCGACTGCACGAGGGAGCATCATGCGGCAATATCTCGACCTTCTGGGCCATGTGCTCGAAAACGGTACCGACCGGGCCGACAGGACCGGCACGGGCACGCGCTCCGTGTTCGGCTATCAGATGCGCTATGATCTCAGCGAGGGTTTTCCGGTCCTGACCACCAAGAAATTGCATCTGCGCTCGATCATTCACGAACTGCTGTGGTTCCTGAAAGGCGACACCAATATTGCCTATCTGAAGGAAAACGGGGTTTCGATCTGGGATGAGTGGGCCGACGAGAATGGCGACCTCGGGCCGGTTTACGGCGCGCAATGGCGCTCCTGGCCGACGCCGGATGGCGGCCATATCGATCAGATCGAAAAGCTTGTCGACAGCATCCGCAACAATCCGGATAGCCGCCGCCATATCGTTACCGCCTGGAACCCGGCCGAGGTTGACAATATGGCGCTGCCGCCGTGTCACTGCCTGTTCCAGTTCTATGTTGCCGATGGCAAGCTGTCCTGCCAGCTCTACCAGCGCTCCGCCGACATCTTTCTCGGCGTGCCCTTCAACATCGCCTCCTATGCACTTCTAACGCTGATGGTCGCGCAGGTGACCGGACTGAAGCCGGGTGATTTCGTGCATACGCTGGGCGACGCCCATCTTTATGCCAATCATTTCGAGCAAGCGCGCGAACAGCTTTCCCGCATTCCGGGCCGCTTGCCGGTCATGCAGCTCAACCCGACGGTCGATGACCTGTTTGCGTTCAGGTTTGAGGATTTTTCGCTTGAGGGCTATGAAGCCGCGCCATCAATCAAGGCGCCGATCGCGGTGTGAGGGCTTGTCATGAATGATCCTGAAATCGAGATGATCGCAGCCGTTGCCGAAAACAACGTGATCGGCAGTGAAGGGGCCATGCCATGGAAATTGTCATCCGATCTGAAGCGCTTCAAGGCGATCACCACCGGAAAGCCGGTGATCATGGGCCGCAAGACCTATGAATCGATCGGCCGTCCATTGCCGAACCGCACCAACATCATTGTCACGCGCAATCAACATTTTGTTGCTGATAACTGTATTGTTATCAATGTTTTGCATGAGGCAATTGAGGTGGCGCAAGAGAAGTCTCGGTCCTCGGGTTCTGGAGCGATCTGCATTATCGGCGGTGGTGAAATTTACCGGCAGGCCATGCCCTATGCCGGGAAACTCCACATCACCCATGTGGAGAAAGAGCTGGGCGGTGACACGGTGTTTCCGGATATCGATCCGGATATCTGGCAGATCGAGAGCAATGAAGCAGTGCCGGCGGGTGAGAAAGACGACTATCCGACGCGCTATGTGATCTATGTTCGAAAGATCTGATGAACAGGAATTTACCGCGATTTCGGCACTGAGTTGACTGATCGCGTTGAAAGCGCCCTTCCGCGTCCCTATAACGGGACAAACGATAAAGGCGTAAATGAGTGGCTGCGGTAAGTTTTTCGTGGCCTTGAACAATTTCTTTTGGAAGAGGTGTGAATGCCCTGGAGCAATCAGAATGGCGGCGGTCCCTGGGGAGGGGGCAGTGGCGGCGGCGACAATCAGGGTCCGTGGGGTCAAGGCCCCAAGCGCCCGGGTGGTGGCGGCAACGGCGGGAACGGCAATGGCGGTCCGCCGGATATCGAAGATTTCTTCCGCAAGGGGCAGAACCAGTTCAAGGGCATGTTCCCCGGGGGCCTCAGCATTGGTCTGGTAATGATCGTCATTCTCGTGCTGGCTGCTTTCTGGGTGATGCAGTCCGTTTATACGATCCAGCCGGAAGAGCGGGGCGTTGAGCTTCGCTTTGGTGTTCCAAAGGCCGATGTTTCCGGGCCTGGCCTGCATTTCATGTTCTGGCCGGTGGAAACCGTCGAGAAGGCGAACATCACGGAACAGCAGCTCAATATCGGCTCGCGGAATTCGACACGGACGGGCATCATGCTGACCGGCGACCAGAACATCGTCGATGTTCAGTTTGCGGTGCTCTACAGCGTGACCGACCCGCAGGCCTATCTTTTCAACGTCGAAAATCCGATCCAGACGCTGCAGCAGGTTGCCGAAAGCGCGATGCGCGAAGTCGTGAGCCGCAGGCCGGCTCAGGATGTCTTTCGTGATGACCGTGAGGGCATTTCTGAAGATGTGAAGCAGATCATTCAAACCACGATGGATGAATACGGCGCCGGGCTGACGATTGCCGCTGTTTCTATCGAGGATGCCGCGCCGCCAACGGAAGTGGCCGACGCCTTTGATGAAGTGCAGCGTGCCGAGCAGGATGAGGACCGTTTCCTCGAAGAGGCCAACCAGTATGCCAACAGGGCGCTGGGCCAGGCCCGTGGTGAGGCGGCGCAGATTCGTGAAGCGGCTGCTGCTTACAAGGACCGCGTCGTGATGGAAGCATTGGGTGAAGCGGATCGGTTCAACTCGATCTACGAAACCTATGTGGCCGTGCCTGAGATCACCCGCAAAAGGCTTTATCTCGAGACCATGCAGGAGGTCTTCTCCAGGTCGAATAACGTGATCATGGATGAGGATGGAGAGGGCGTTGTGCCATATCTTCCGCTTGACGCGATCGACCGCAATTCGGCCGCCAGGGCGAATGCTGCCAACACCAATAATGGTGGCTCAACCTCCACAACGTCACAGAGCAGCCAGGGAGCGAACCAATAATGTCTTCAAATCGCATATTTGTTCTGCTCGGCGGTATCGTCGCTCTGGCACTGTTGATCTACGCCTCGATTTTCGTGGTCAATCCGCGTGAACAGGCTTTGGTGATCCGTTTCGGCAAGATCTACACCGTCAAGACAGACCCCGGCATTTATTTCAAACTGCCGTTCTCGTTTGCGGGCGCCGATCAGGTTCAGTTCGTCTCCAATCAGGACCTCCGTTTTGATCTCGACGACATTCGTGTCCAGGTTTCTGGCGGCAAGTTCTACGAAGTCGATGCTTTCGTCGTGTACAGGATCACGGACGCGCAGCGTTTCCGTGAATCTGTCTCCGGTGATCGCATGGCTGCCGTTTCGCGGCTTCGCACCCGTCTTGATTCGGCATTGCGCCGGGTTTATGGCCTGCGCGGTTTCGAGGCTGCGCTTTCGACGGAGCGGACGGCCATGATGCAGGAAGTGGGCGATCAGCTCCGTCCTGCGGCAGAGGCGCTCGGCATCTCGATCGTCGATGTCCGCATCCGGAGAACCGATCTGACGCAGGAAGTTTCTGACGAGACCTATGCGCGGATGCGTTCCGAACGTCTGGCCGAGGCCGAGGCGACACGCGCGCGCGGTCGGGAACGTGCCGAAGTGCGGCGTGCTGCGGCCGACCGTGAGGTGGTTGAAATCGAATCCGCTGCTGACCGTGATGCACAGGTGCTGCGCGGTGAGGGGGATGCCGAGCGGAACCGTGTTCTTGGTGAAGCTTTCGGCAAGGATCCGGAGTTCTTCTACTTCTACCGGTCCATGAACGCCTACAGGGACGTGCTCGGGGACAACTCGACCATGGTTCTGTCGCCGAATTCGGAGTTCTTCGAGTATTTCCGTTCAAGCGGCGCCAGTTCACTGCCGCTTAGCCCGGCACTGCCCGGCGGCGCTTCGGCGGAAGAGGTTCAGCAGCAGGCAAACGATTAATGCTGCTGCAGGATATCCTGATCGGATTTGCGTTTTATCTGATCATCGAGGGGCTGGTCTATGCGCTGGCCCCTTCGCTTCTGGTGGCCATGGCGAAGCTGTTGCCGACGGTTCCGGAAGGGTCATTGCGGATCACGGGCCTGATCGCCGTAGCGCTCGGTGTCGGCCTTGTCTGGCTGTTACGCGGATAGGCGTCACGTCCTCCTTCCGCTATGATGACAATCAACAAGACGGAGGCATGATGACCGCGGTCACGCATATTTACACGGTTCGCCGATTTCTGGCCCGGCGCATTGCCGGTGCGGGTTTTCTTGCCGCGTCAGCCGTCGCCGTTCTGCCGCTTGCAGCTCCTGTCGCTCCCGCTCGAGCCCAGAGCCTCGGTGATGTGTCCGTTGCCGATATGGCCGAGGGGCTGCTTGATTCCGTCGTCAATATCTCGATCTCCCAGGATGGTGGACCGTCCGGCGAAACCCGTCCGCTGCCGGATGTGCCGGAAGGCCAGCCGTTTGAGGATCTGTTCGAGGATTTCTTCGAGGGTGAGGAAGGTCCGCGCAGCCGGCAGTTCTCCTCGCTCGGCTCCGGCTTCATCATCGATCCCGCCGGTATCATCGTCACCAACAACCATGTCATCGACAATGCTGACACCATCGAAGTGACGCTTACCGATGGCACCACGCTTGACGCGACCCTGCTTGGCGTCGATGACAAGACGGACCTTGCCGTTCTCAAGGTCGAGCCTGATGCGCCGCTGCCGGCGGTGCGGTTCGGCGATCTCGCGGCAGGTAAGGATCGGCGAATGGGTGCTGGCGATCGGCAATCCCTTTGGGCTTGGCGGTTCTGTCACGCTCGGCATCGTTTCGGCGCGCGGGCGCGAACTCGACGGCCCCTATGACAATTTCATCCAGACGGATGCGGCGATCAACAAGGGCAATTCCGGCGGTCCGTTGTTCAACATGGATGGCGAGGTGATCGGCATCAACACGGCCATCCTGTCGCCGTCCGGCGGCTCGATCGGCATCGGCTTTTCCGTGCCGAGCGAGCTCGCCGAAAATGTCATCGACCAACTCATCGAGTTTGGTCAGACCCGCAGAGGCTGGATCGGCATACGCGTGCTTGAGGTCAGCGGCGCATTGGCTGAATCACTCGGCGCGGATGACCCCGCAGGCGTCGCTGTGGGATCGATCATCGAGGGCGGCCCCTCCGATGGCGGTCCTCTGCAGGAAGGCGATATTATTCTGAGTTTCGACGGGCAGGCAATCGACACGCCCCGCGATCTGCCACGCTTTGTTGCCGAAGGCCGGATCGGCGAACCCGTGGCTGTCGAGATCATCCGCGATGGCGAACGGATGACGGTGCAGGTGACACCGGAACTGCTGGAAGATCCCGAGGGGGCGGAGCAGGCACTGGCCGCAACGGATGAGCCGGAAGCAGATGGCGACGTCGTCACCCCCGGTCTGCCG
This sequence comes from Martelella sp. K41-7, assembly GCF_055808365.1. Taxonomy (NCBI): domain Bacteria; kingdom Pseudomonadati; phylum Pseudomonadota; class Alphaproteobacteria; order Hyphomicrobiales; family Aurantimonadaceae; genus Martelella; species Martelella sp. K41-7. The sequence continues at coordinate 1,859,380 of NZ_CM147867.1, read as the reverse complement.
GTGACCCTCTATGGCATGACACTGGCCGAACTCGATGACAATGGCCGCGCGCTTTACCAGATCGACGGCGGAGTCGAGGGCGTGCTGATCACCGAGGTGGAAGGGGAAGCGCGGCCGCCGGCGAGGGCGTTGAGCCCGGAATGGTAATCGCCGAGGTGGGACAGGATGCCGTGACCACGCCGCAGGAGGTGCGTTCGCGCATCGTTGAGCTGATCTCCGAGGGACGCCGCAGCGTGTCGGTGATGGTCGCCGAACCCGACGGAGCGCTCAGCATCATCAGTCTCGTGCTCGAATAGATGTCTATTCTGCCGATATACGCCAGTCGGCCCGATGCAGTCTGTAAAGCACGTGATGCTTCAACTGAGGATGGCTGTCGGGAACAGAAGGGTGGTCGAAATCGCCTTCTGGATCGCGGCGCATACCCAGGCGCTTCATGACAGCGATGGACCGACTGTTTCCGGCAACCGCGAAGGCGACAATCTGATCATGCCGATGCGCGCCGAAAGCGAGATCGATCATCGCGCGCGCTGCTTCGCTGGCATAGCCCTTGCCCCAATATCGCACGGCCATCCGCCATCCGATTTCGGGTGTTCCCTCCGGCATGATATTCGCACTGTAGTCGTCGTTCAGTCCGGCAAAGCCGATGACCTCTCCGGTCTCCCTCAGTTCCACAGCGGGGAACCCATAGCCGGTCTGCGCGATCCTTTCGCGGACCATGTCGAAGATCGCGTCGGAACCCGCGCGGCTCTGTCGATGGGGAAAATATTCCATGACCTGATCGTCTGAATTAATTTCGTGAAAAAGGTCGCGGTCGCGCTCTTCCCAGTTTCGTACGATCAGGCGTTCGGTTTCGGCGATGATCATGATGCACCTGCCGATGTGACAAATTCGCTGCTGTGATAGCCCTGAATGTAAAGCAGTGCCGTCAGGTCGCCGTGATCGATGCGGATATCGGCCTTTGCCGCGACTGTCGGCTTGGCGTGAAGCGCGACACCGGCGCCTGCCAGCTCCAGCATGCCGAGGTCGTTGGCGCCGTCGCCGACGGCCATGATTTCGGTCTCGGCAATGCCGCGTTTGCGGGCGACATCGTGAAGCGCTTCGATCTTGGCCTGCCGGCCAAGGATCGGGTTGGCGACATGACCTGTCAGCTTGCCGTCCTTTTCGATGAGCTTGTTGGCGCGGTTTTCATCAAACCCGATCATTGCGCCGATGCGGCTGGTGAAGACTGTGAAGCCGCCGGAAACCAGCGCGGTATAGCCGCCATTGGCCTTCATCGTTGCAATCAGCTCTTTGCCGCCGGGCGTCAGCGTGATGCGCTTTTCGATGATTTCGTCAACAATGCCGATATCGAGACCTTCAAGCAGGGCAACGCGTTCGCGAACCGCTGGCTCGAATTCGATCTCGCCGTTCATGGCGCGCGCGGTGATGGCTGCGACCTTGTCCTTCAGCCCGACTTCGGCAGCCAGCTCATCGATGCATTCCTGGCCGATCATGGTGGAATCCATATCCGCCAGAAGTGCCTTCTTGCGGCGGCCGAGAAGCGGCTGGATCACGAGATCGATCGGCAGGTCCGCGACGGCTTCACGGATGGCGGTTTCGGCCGACTGTTTGTTGATGTGGTGCCCAAGAAGGAGGTTGAGGGCGACACCCGGGTTCAGCCATTCCGCCTTTTCGACGGCGACGATGCCGGAAAGCCGGGAAACAAGTTCTTCAGTCACAACAGGGTTTGACGGATTGGCGACAAGCGTGGCAACGAGAACCATGGTGAATTCCTTGGATAAAAAACTGCGTGCGGTTTTGATAACGGGGCCGACGGCGGGCGGCAAGTCCGCTTATGCGCTGCAGCGCGCGAGTGAGACCGGCGGCGTCGTCATCAATGCCGACAGTATGCAGGTCTACGACACGTTGCGGGTGCTGACGGCGCGTCCCTCGACAGATGATATGGTGGGCATCGGCCATTATCTCTATGGGCATGTGACGGCAGGTGCGGATTATTCCACCGGTGCCTGGCTTCGCGATGCTGCAGCACTTATCGAGCGGCTCGAAGGCGAGGGACGGATGCCCGTCTTCGTCGGCGGCACGGGCCTCTATTTCAAGGCGCTGACCGAAGGGCTGGCGCAGATGCCCGATGTGCCGCCCGAGGTTCGAGGGCGCTGGCGGCAGGCATTGACAGATGAAGGCCCTGCGCCGCTTCATGCGATGCTTGCCGAGCGTGATCCTGTGATGGCGGCACGGCTGGAGCCGGCAGACGGACAGCGGATCGTGCGGGCGCTGGAAGTGTTTGAGGCCAGCGGTCGTTCAATTGCGGAATTTCAGGCTGAAACACCGCCACCGCTGATCCGTCCCGAGGATGCGGAAAAGACTGTGATCCTGCCGGAGCGCCCGATGCTGCACGAACGCATCAACACCCGCTTTGCGGCCATGCTGGAGGCGGGCGCGGTGGAGGAGGTTCGTGCGCTTCTGGAATTGGACCTTCCATCCGAAGCGCCGGTGATGCGGGCAATCGGGGTACGGGAAATTGCTGCGATGCTTGCCGGCGAGATGGGTCGCGAAACGGTGATCGAACGCGCCAGTGCCGCCACCCGGCAATATGCCAAGAGGCAGATGACCTGGTTTCGAAACCAGATGGGCGATGACTGGCAAAGGCTTGACCCGGCGACACTTCAGCGGCGGTGACACTGTCGCGTCTGCCTAATTTAATTTCACACGAGCGCCGGTTTGGCTATTTTTCTTGCAGTCGCGCGTTGACTGATGCGGCAAGACCGGCTAATCACCGAAGCATGATTATGAAAGAACTTCTTATTGTGGTGGGATCGCGTATGGGCAGGATGGTGTAACCATCCGGCAGTAGCCACCCATGCGCGACAACAGGCTCCTTGAAGGGGCCTTTTTTTATGCCCGATAACAACGTAATTCCTTGAGACCATCGAAACGGAAAAATGACGATGACCGCGACGGACAACTTGATGACAGGCGCCGAGATCGTTTTGCAGGCGCTGAAAGAAAACGGGGTTGAACATATCTTCGGATACCCGGGCGGCGCAGTGCTGCCGATCTATGACGAGATCTTTCAGCAGGACGACATCGCTCACGTACTTGTGCGTCACGAGCAGGGCGCAGGTCACGCCGCTGAAGGTTATGCCCGCTCCACCGGCAAGGTCGGCGTCATGCTGGTTACCTCCGGTCCCGGCGCGACCAACGCCGTTACGCCGCTGCAGGATGCGCTGATGGATCTCGATTCCGCTGGTCTGCATTTCCGGCCAGGTTCCGACCGCGCTGATCGGTTCCGACGCTTTCCAGGAATGCGACACCGTCGGCATTACCCGCCCGTGCACCAAGTATAACTGGCTGGTCAAGGACGTGAACGATCTCGCCAACGTCATTCACGAGGCCTTCCGCATCGCCCAGAGCGGCCGTCCGGGGCCGGTTGTCGTCGATGTTCCCAAGGACGTTCAGTTCGCCAAGGGCCGTTACACGCCGCTGAAAGGCCATCCGATCCGCGAGAGCTATCGTCCGGCCGTTCAGGGCAATGCCGACGCCATTGAGGCTGCCGTTCAACTGATGGCGAACGCCCGCCGGCCGATCCTCTATACCGGCGGCGGTGTCATCAATTCCGGCGATGAGGCCACGCGGCTGCTGCGTGAGCTGGTCGGGCTGACCAACTTCCCGATTACCTCGACGCTGATGGGGCTGGGCTGTTATCCGGCGTCTGGCAAGAACTGGCTGGGCATGCTGGGCATGCACGGATCCTACGAAGCCAATATGGCGATGCACGATTGCGACGTCATGGTCTGTATCGGCGCGCGCTTCGACGACCGGATTACCGGCCGCGTCGATGCGTTCTCGCCGAACTCGACCAAGATCCACATCGATATCGACCCGTCCTCGATCAACAAGACCATCCATGTCGATGTGCCGATCCTCGGCGATGTCGCTCATGTTCTGGAAGAAATGGTCCGGGCATGGCGGGCGCTGCCGGCCGAAAAACCGTCGCTCGACGAATGGTGGAGCAATATTGATCGCTGGCGCGGTCGCGACTGCTTCGCCTATACGCCCAACAAGGACGTGATTATGCCGCAATATGCGCTGGAGCGGCTGAACGCGGCGGTAAAAGGACGCGATTTCTACATCACCACCGAGGTTGGTCAGCACCAAATGTGGGCGGCGCAGTTCTTCGAATTCGAAGAGCCGAAGCGATGGATGACGTCGGGCGGTCTCGGCACCATGGGTTACGGTCTGCCGGCCGCTCTCGGCGTCCAGATCGCGCACCCGGAAGCGCTGGTTATCGACGTCGCAGGCGATGCCTCGATCCAGATGTGCATTCAGGAGATGGCGGCGGCGATCCAGCACAATGCGCCGGTCAAGATCTTCATCATGAACAATCAGTATATGGGCATGGTCCGCCAGTGGCAGCAACTGCTCCACGGTAACCGGCTGTCGCATTCCTACACCGAGGCGATGCCCGATTTCGTCAAGCTGGCGGAAGCTTATGGCGCGGAAGGCATCTACTGTGATGACCCTGCCGATCTCGATGATGCGATCCAGCGGATGATCGACAGCCCGAAACCGGTGATCTTCGATTGCCGTGTCGCCAATCTCGCCAATTGCTTCCCGATGATCCCGTCGGGCAGGGCGCATAATGACATGCTGCTGCCGGATGAAGCCAATGACGAAGCCGTCGCAACCGCCATCGATGCCAAGGGCCGTCAGCTCGTCTGAGCTGGGAAAGGGTTTAATACAATGAACGCCAAACTACAGCCGACCGGTTCAGCCTATTTCATTTCAAGCCCGACGGCGCCGCCGGAGCGCCACACGCTTTCCGTGGTTGTTGCCAACGAGCCGGGCGTGCTTGCCCGTGTCGTCGGCCTTTTTTCCGGCCGCGGCTACAATATTGAAAGCCTCACCGTTTCGGAAACCGAGCACGAGGCGCATCTTTCGCGGATCACCATCGTCACCAAGGGCACGCCTGACGTGTTGGAGCAGATCAAGGCGCAGCTCGACCGGCAGGTGCCGGTTCACCGGGTGGTCGATCTTTCCGTGCGCGCCCGCGAGCTTGGCCAGGCGCCGCCGGTCGAACGCGAGGTCGCGCTGGTCAAGGTCGTCGGCAATGGCGACCAGCGCCAGGAAGCGCTTCGCCTCGCCGATGCCTTTGACGCCAAGGTGGTGGATGCTTCGATCGAGCACTTCCTGTTCGAGTTGACCGGCAAGGTCTCCAAGGTCGATCAGTTCATCGCGATCATGCGCCCGCTCGGGCTTGTCGAAATCTGCCGCACTGGACCGGCATCGATGAACCGCGGCCCGCAGGGCATGTAGCGGTCATTTTGCTTTCGGCCGCGCCGGTCAGGGTAATCCGTTCCGGCGTGGCCCACCTGCAGGAGGGGCAGGCAGATGACCAACGAGACATTGCTGGCTTTGGTCGGGTTCGCGCTTGCGGCCTCGATCACGCCCGGTCCCAACAATATGATGGTGTTCGCCGCCACGGTGAACTTCGGCTTTTTTCGAACCTTGCCGCATATATCGGGCGTGGTCGCGGGGTTTGCGCTGCTGATGGCCGGTGTTGGTGCCGGGCTGGGTGCGGTTATTACCGCCTTTCCACCGATCCTGATTGTCGCGAAGATTGCCGGGTCCGCCTATCTCCTCTGGATTGCCTGGAAGATCGGGTCCACCCGAAAACTTTCCTCCGGTGAGACGACCAGTGGAAAGCCGCTGACCTTCTTTCAGGCGGTCGCCTTCCAGTGGGTCAATCCCAAGGCCTGGATTATGGCGCTGACGGCGATGTCCGTTTACACCGATCCCGAGCACTACCCGCTTTCCGTGGCGTTGGTTGCGTGCATCTTCGGTCTGATCACCATTCCCAGCATTTCCTTGTGGGCCGGCTTCGGCTCCGGTCTCAGGCACTGGCTTTCCAGAGGCAACCGGCTCAAATGGTTCAATATCGGCATGGCTCTGGTGCTGGTGGCGAGCCTCTGGCCGATGTTGCGCTGAGTTTTCGCCTCTCAGATGGTCAGCCCGACGGTGCCGGGCGCGCGAAAGTCTGGACATGACCGTGCCGACCGGGATGCCCAGTTTTTCTGCGATGTCTTCATAGCTCAGGCCTTCCAGCTCATGCAGAACCACGACGACGCGGAACGCCGAAGGTAGTTGATCGAGCGCCTCGGTCAGTTCCAGCCGTTCCAGTTCAATGGTTTCACTCGCGGTTTTGTCCGCAATTTCCTCCGCAAACTCGAGTTCGACAAAGGCAAGCGTGTTGCGATGTCGGCAGCGATTGGCGTTGATGTGCGCCATGATGGCATAGAGCCAGCCACCGAGATTGTCGCCGCGCCATTGCGCCTTGTGGCAAAGCGCGCGCTCGAACGTGTCCTGAACGAGATCGCCACCGTCATCGACTGATCCTGTCATCGCTTGCGCGATGGGTTTCATTTGCGGAAGCAGGCGCAACAGTTCAGCTTCAAAAACATCATCGGGCACGGCGGCGTGGCGCCGCCGTGCCGGGGCGACGTCAGGCCGGTCGCGCAACCTTCCAGAGATTGCTGACGCCTGCGCCGGTAACGTCGCCGGGTTTATTGTCGTTTGCCCGGAAGTAGAGAGGTTCGCCATTCACAGCCCACTGTCTTTGCCCGTCCTTGCGCACCACAAACGAGTATTTCGAGAACGGTTGCGCGGATGGGCCGGCAAGATATGGTGGCCACGCGTCCGCACAGCTACCGTAGCAGGTGGAAATGTCCCGTGCGTCCTTGTCATAGCTGTAGAGTGTTTGGCCGTTCTGGCCAGCCAGCACCTGGCCGTCATAGGTATCAACGGTACGGAAGGTGTTTGTTCCGGCAGAGGCGGCGCCAGCAAAGGCCACAAGGGCGGCGGCGGCGAGGATCGAGATCTTCATCATGTCAGTCACTCCGTTTGGTTGTTCTGCGCCGTGGTTTTCATGACGCATTCAACGGATAGACACGCAGGCGCTTCGTTTTATTCCCGGCTTCACCGGATTTTTTGTTGCCCCGGCACGGCGAATCCTGCCAAGTCACGCCCATGGATTTCTCACCGCAACAGGATGAAGCGCTGAAGGCGGTTTCGCGCTGGCTGAAGGAAGGGCGTTCGCCGGTGTTCCGGCTGTTCGGCTTTGCCGGAACCGGCAAGACCACGCTTGCGCGCTATTTTGCCGAACATGTCGATGGCGAGGTGCTGTTTGCCGCGTTCACCGGCAAGGCCGCCCAGGTGCTTCGCTCGCGCGGTGCCACCAATGCCCGCACCATTCACTCGCTGATCTATCGCCCGAAAGGCGAGGAGATGATCGAGAACGAAGAGACCGGCAAGACCTCGGTTTCGCCGATGTTTACGATCAACCGGCAAAGCCCGCTCGCCAAGGCGGCGCTGATCATCATCGATGAATGCTCGATGGTGGACGAGAAGCTCGGGCAGGATCTTGTCAGTTTCGGTACGCCGGTGCTGGTGCTCGGCGATCCCGGTCAGCTGCCGCCGGTCTCTGGTGGCGGCTATTTCACCAATCAGGAGCCGGATTTCCTGCTGACCGAAATCCACCGCCAGGCGCGCGACAACCCGATCATCGATCTGGCCATGCGGGTTCGCGAGGGCGATGTAATCCCGAACGGCGATTATGGCGAGGCCAAGGTGATCTCGCGCCGCGAGGTGACGCAGGACCTGGTGCTCGATGCCGATCAGGTTCTGGTTGGCACCAACAAGACACGGCGGCGCTACAATCAGCGCCTGCGCGAACTCAAGGGGTTCTCGCAGATCTACCCGCAGGCCGGCGATAAGCTGGTCTGTTTGCGCAATGACCCTGCCAAGGGCCTGCTCAACGGCTCTTTGTGGAAGGTGATGTCAGCCTCGAAGGAAACCGTGAAGCCGGGCATCAATCTTCTGGTGAACCCGGAAGAGGACGATCCCGATCGTGGTGCCTCACGAGATCAAGCTGCTGAAGGCGGCCTTCGAAGACAGCCAAGCCGAAATTCCCTGGTCCACCAAGAAGCGCTATGATGATTTCGACTACGGCTATGCGCTGACTGTCCATAAGGCGCAAGGCTCACAGTGGAACAATGTCGTGCTGTTCGATGAGAGCTGGGCGTTCAGGGATACGCGGGAACGCTGGCTCTACACCGCTATTACACGGGCGGCGGAACGATTGACCATTGTGGTGTGACGCGATATTAAAGCCAACAATAACAGATGTTTCGTAGTTTTTAATTTAGTTATCTATGAAGTTTGAATGAAGCGCTGGGGGAGGCTGCACATGGTTGCTCGACTATCTGTCAACTTGAATGCGATCGCGCAGCTTCGCAACCGCCGTGATCTGCCATGGCCAAGTGTTCGTCGTCTGGGCAGGATCGCGCTTGCTGCCGGGGCATACGGCCTGACGGTCCATCCGCGTCCGGACCAGCGCCATATCCGGTTTTCGGATCTTGCGGTCATCCGCGCACTGATCGATGACGAGTTTCCCGAAGCGGAGTTCAATATCGAGGGGTTTCCGAGCGATCATTTCATGGGCTTGTGCCTGGAAAGCGAACCCGAACAGGTGACGTTGGTGCCCGATGACCCAGCCCAGTCGACCTCCGATCATGGCTGGGATTTTATCGCCAATGTTGATCTTCTGAAGCGTTCCGTCGGCCGTCTGAAGAAAAAGGGGATACGGGTTTCTCTCTTTGCCGATGGTGATGCAAGTCAGGCCCAGCTTGAAGCCGCGCGCGAAAGCGGGGCGGACCGGGTCGAGCTCTACACCGGGCCATATGGCGGTGCTTTTGATGAACCGGAGCGCCAGAAGGTGATTGCGACGCAGCTTGGCGAGACCGCCGCACTGGCCCTTGAGGCTGGTCTCGGGGTCAATGCCGGTCATGATCTGACGGTGGGGAACCTGCCGCTGCTTGCCGGCAGGATTCCCCATCTGGCGGAAGTATCCATCGGTCATGGTCTGACGGCCGATGCCCTGGAATATGGCATGGCCGAGAGTGTGCGACGTTTCCGCAGGGCCTGCGGCGAGAGCGCCTGAGCGGGGCTCGGGCAACCGATCATCCGCCCGGCTTTTGTCCAGCGCCTTAGAACGCGGCCCTGTTTGCCTCAAAGAAGGAACGAAGCGTCTGTGGCTTCTGTCCTGTCAGGGTCTCGAAATCATCATTGATGATATCGAAGCCCCCGGTTCGAACATTTTCATCGGCACTCACCGAAAGATCGACAACGAAGGGCGGCAGTCCCGCGTCGGTAAGGCCTGCGCGCAGTGCGTCTTCGCTGATGTGGCTGACCTCCAGCGGTTTGCCGACAATGGCGCTGGCCATCGCAGCAATCTCCTCCACGGTGTGGCTTTCGCCATCATTGAGGGTGTAGATTGCATTTTCAGTGCTGTTGGAAAGCAGCGCTGCCGCCAGCGCCCGGGCACAGTCCTCATGCGCAATGAAGCTCTGTCTGCCGTTGCCCGCTGATGTGGCCCAGACGCCTTGGGCGAAGGCCTGTGGCAGGCTCATCAACAGGTTTTCCTGATACCAGCTGTTGCGCAGGATCGTATAGCTGAGGCCACTGCCAATTACCGCTTTTTCCGAGCCGAGATGATCGGGTGCGAAACTGATCCTGGAGCCTTCCGGATCGGGCAAAGAGGTGTAGATCAGGTGGCTGGCGCCCGCCAGTTTGGCAGCCTCCGCCGCTGCTGCGTGCTGCTTAACGCGGTCGCTGCCGGGATCGATGGCATCGGTCGAGATGATGGCGATCCTGTCGGCGCCGGCAAAGGCCTCGCTGAGTGTTTCGGGAGCGTTGAAGTCCGCCTGGCGCACGATTACGCCCTTTGCGGCGTAGTCGGCGAGGTTCGAGACATTGCGTGTTGTGGCGATGATTTCATGCGCGGGCTTTCCGGATGAAAGCAGGATGTCGAGCGTTTCTCGCCCAAGTTTCCCGGAGGCGCCGGTCAGGAGTATTTTGGTGCCGGTCATAACATTTCCTTCTGATGCCGCTGTTGTTTTCGAGATATGGTCTCAAAATGAGACTGATATTGATGTAAGTGAGGCGCAGGATTTGTAAAGAAGGCACTATTTTGTGGTGCGGTTACATCTGTGTGCCCGGAGGCTGTGACGATGGATCGAAAAATAGAAGAGTTGCTGGGGCAGGGGGATATTGAAACCTGTCCTGTGCGCGATGTTTTGAGTCGGGTTTCAGGAAAGTGGAGTACGCTGCTTCTGTTGGCTCTGCTTGACGGGCCGCTGCGGTTTTCCGAGCTGAAACGCTGCGCGCCGGATATTTCGCAGCGCATGCTGACGAAGTCGCTGACTGAGCTCAGGCGCGATGGCTATATCACCCGCACGGTGTATCCGACCCAACCGCCACAGGTGGAATATGCGCTTACGGCGGCGGGTACGTCGTTCCTGCAGGCATGGCAGAATGTGGTGGTGTGGGCAAAAGAAAACCAGGCTCATGTTCATGCTTCGCGTAGTCGCTTCGACTGCGAGGAAAAAACGGCTGATTGATATGATGACGGGCACCCCGGCTGCAGGGATTAGCCGGGGTGCCCGTTGGAGGTCATTTTTGAGATATAGCGCCCTAACGCGGTGAATGTCTCAGTTGTTCCGCAATATGGTTAATTGGCGGCAGATTAGGCTCCAGCACAGGAGGCGCAATGCGTACGCAAGTATGGAGAATAGCCGCTTTTGCGGCGAAAACAGGGCACTTCAAACAAAACACCCCGGCGCAGGGAATGGCCGGGGTGTTTCTGGAGGTCATCGCGAACGTTGATCGCTGATAGGGTAGAGACGTACCATAAAAGCTTCATCACGATGAATATCGACGAGTACTTGTCACCCGTTGCGTCAAATTTAGCGCTCACCAATGTGATAGTCAATCGTTTGATTAAAATTTATTTTCCGTATGAGTGGACCCTCGCTAGCAACTTGCAGGTGGCGTTTATGGCCTCGGTCTTGGCCACCTTTAAAGTTCATGTTGGTTCGCCGGTTCGCGCCTGCAATGCCAAGGAGTTCACATTTCCGCGATTGCTGGTTCATGGCTCGTGAGGGAGGCCATTTTGGGTCGCTGCGGTCAGAAATCTCGGTGGCACGACCAAAGGTGCTTGACCGTGCGCTGAAACTACGGCAATAGGTACCGTACCGTACCGTACATAAACGAGAGCAGTATTTTGATCGACGACGTCGAAAACGAACTTCATTTCACGCCCCGCCAGCAGGTGGTTCTCGAACAAGCGCTGCGGTTGCTTGTCGAAGGCGGTGAGAAGTCTGTTACGACGGCGAGAATCGCGCGCGCGGCGAGCTGTTCAAAGGAAAGCCTCTACAAATGGTTCGGTGATCGTGACGGCCTGCTTTCCGCCATGATCGCCTATCAGGCAAGCAAGGTGCGCACATTCGAGAGTGCCGGTCACCGGCTTGATGCCGATGAGTTGAGGCAGCATCTGAGCGCTTTTGCGCAGGATCTGCTCGACGTTCTGGCCGGCGATGTCTCGCTGGCGCTAAACCGGCTCGCCATTGGCCGCGTCACCAAGGACGGGCAGAAGCTTGGACGTATGCTGCTGGAGCGTGGCCGGGCCCAGATCGACCAGCGGGCGAGGGCGCTTTTGGAAGATGGCAGGCGTTCCGGCCTGCTGGTTTTTGATAATGGCGACGAGGCTTATCGTGTGTTTTACGGGCTTATCGTCGGTGACAGTCATGTTCGCCTGCTGCTTGGAGAGGCCGCCGACCGCGGTCTGTTCCAACGGCGCGCGAAACTGGCTGTGGAAAGGTTCTGGACGCTTTATGCGGCCAATTGAATTGCCTGTCGCTACAGCGCGGTAGGGCGAAGTTTTGTCAAGGGAAGGAAAGACAATGCGAGTTTATTACGATCAGGATGCGGATATCAATCTCATCAACAGCCGTAACGTTGCCATTATTGGTTATGGTTCGCAGGGCCGAGCCCATGCGCTGAACCTGAAGGAAAGCGGCGCGAAGAACATCGCTATCGCTTTGCGCGCCGGTTCCGCGACCGCCAAGAAGGCCGAGGCCGACGGCTTCGAGGTCAAGACCGTTGCCGAGGCGGCTGGATGGGCTGATCTGATGATGATGGCCACGCCTGACGAGCTACAGGCCGGCATCTACAGCAGCGAAATCGCACCGAACATCCGTGACGGTGCAGCGATTGCCTTCGCGCATGGTCTGAATGTGCACTTTGGCCTGATCGAGCCGAAGAAGACCGTCGACGTCATCATGATTGCGCCGAAGGGCCCCGGCCACACCGTTCGCGGCGAATATCAGCGTGGCGGCGGCGTTCCCTGCCTTGTTGCTGTCGAGCAGGATGCCTCCGGCAACGCACTTGATGTTGCGCTTTCCTATGCTTCGGGCGTTGGCGGCGGTCGTGCCGGCATCATCGAAACAACCTTCCAGGAAGAATGCGAGACCGACCTGTTCGGTGAGCAGGCTGTTCTCTGCGGTGGTCTGGTCCAGCTCATCCGCGCCGGTTTCGAAACCCTGGTCGAAGGCGGCTATGCACCGGAGATGGCTTATTTCGAATGCCTGCACGAAGTGAAGCTGATCGTCGACCTGATCTATGAAGGTGGTATCGCCAATATGAACTACTCGATCTCGAACACGGCCGAATGGGGTGAATATGTCACCGGGCCGCGTATCGTCACCGAGGAAACGAAGGCCGAGATGAAGCGCGTTCTCACGGACATCCAGTCCGGCAAGTTCACCGCCGAATGGATGCAGGAATGGCATTCAGGTGCTTCTCGTTTCAAGGCCACCCGCCGCATCAATGACCGTCACCAAATCGAGGAAGTCGGCGAAAAGCTGCGCGGCATGATGCCCTGGATCAAGAAGGGCGCACTGGTCGACAAAGAGCGCAACTAAGCTCTATCGGTTCTTTTGATGCGATTTTTCGAACCGGGTGGTCAGGCCGCCCGGTTCTTTTTTTCACGGTCAATGCCAGCGAAGCATTCTCGGTAGCGGACACAGCGGAGACCGGTTCCCAGAGGGTGATCTTCGCCTGAAATGCCACAAAATTACCACGCTTGCCGAATTGTCGACCGAATATTACCCTATTGGGTCTGAAACAGCGGTTTTGTTGCTGAAAAATAGGTCAGCATTGTTGACTTAAATTGTTTGCTGTGGTCATCTGGGCCCACCAAAAAAAGACTTCGAGGAAACCCCCATGCTTGACTGGGAAAAAATCTATGCGACACGCGCCAAACGCATGGGCGCGTCCGAAATCCGGGAACTTCTGAAACTTCTCGAACAGCCCGACATCATTTCATTTGCCGGTGGCATTCCGGATCCGGCGCTGTTTCCGACGGAAGATTTTCAGGCGGCTTACAATGACATCCTGTCCGGCCCTGAAGCCGGACAGGCTCTGCAATATTCGGTGAGCGAGGGGTATCCGCGGCTTCGCGAGTGGATCGTGAAACGCATGCGCGCGCGCGGGATCGATGCCGATCTCGAGAATATCTTCATCACCTCGGGGTCTCAGCAGGCGCTCGATTATCTCGGCAAGCTGATGCTTTCGCCGGGCGATACCGCGCTTGTGGGCTGGCCAACCTATCTCGGTGCGTTGCAGGCGTTCAACGCCTATGAGCCGCGTTACGACCAGTTGGACCTTTCGCGCAATGTTGAGCCAGAGGCTTATGCGACTGCGGCCGAACAGGCCGGCAGCCGTGTGAAGTTCGCCTATCTTTCCGCGGACTTTGCAAACCCGACGGGTGAATCGCTGACGCCGATGGAGCGCGAAAAGCTGCTGGATATTGCCGATATGCTCGAGATTGCAGTGATCGAGGATGCGGCCTATCGGGCTTTGCGCTATGGGGGCGAACGTCAGAAAACCCTGCTGGCAATGGATTGCGAACGTTCCGGCGGCATTGAGAACACGCGCACGCTCTACTGTGGCAGCTTCTCCAAGACGCTGTCGCCGGGCCTCCGGGTCGGCTGGGTCTGCGCCGCCACGCCGATCATCAAACGGCTGGTTCTGGCCAAGCAGGCTGCCGACCTTCATTCGCCCACCATCAACCAGATGGCGATTGCGCGCGTGGCAGAGGCCAGTTTCGAGGCGCAGGCTGCCAAGGTCAATGCGGTTTATAGTGAGCGCCGCGATGCGATGCTGAAAGCGCTTTCCGATAATATGCCGGCAGGGGTGGAATGGACCCGACCGGAAGGCGGCATGTTCATCTGGCTGACCTTGCCCGAAAGCATGGATGCCTCAACCCTCTTGCCGCAATCGCTGAAAACGGCCAAGGTTGCATTCGTGCCGGGCGCTGCGTTCTACGCTGACGGAAGCGGGCGTAATCATCTGCGCCTTTCCTTCTCCTGCAGCACGCCTGCCGCCATCGAGGAAGGCATCCGCCGCCTCGGCGCGGTTTTAATCGAGGAACTGGCCGCTGCGGCCTGATCTCGCATATCCAGCGCGAAACCAGAAAGGCCCGTCATCTCCATGGCGGGTCTTTTGTTTACGCGGGTCGTATTGTAGCGTGCAAAGCATTGATGAAAGGCTTGCACAGGATACCCGATGCCCGTTTCGCTTCTTGATACCCCTGAGGACTGGCCCCCGGAAAACCAGGCTTTTCCAGTTCGCGAGCTTGATATCCGGGTCAGCGACGATGATCCTGTCTCACTGACCCGGTTTGACGCGCAGGTGGAGGCGAACTGGGTTCAGGAAAAAGCGGCCAATCCACATCTTTTCAACGGTCGGCTGGTGACGCTCAATAGGGTTTCCCTTTGCGATGGTGCGGTGCGCGCCACCGGGCAGATCGTGCCCTATGCCTATCATCTGTGGTGGCGCCGACAGAAGGCAAAGCCGCCGACCTTTCACAGTTTCTGCATGCCGGTGATCCAGTCTGCCGATGATGCCGTCATTGCCATCCGCATGAGCAACATTACCGCCAATGCCGGCAAGGTCTATTGTGCGTCCGGGTCTCTGGAAGAGGACGATATCGTCGACGGGCGCATTGATCTCGATGCCAATATGGCACGTGAGGTGGCGGAGGAAACGGGCCTTACGCTGGGCGACATGGAGGCCGGCCCGGATTATTACTGTGCCCGCTACGACCAGATCGTGATGTTCTATCGCTTTTTCCGGTCCGAACTTGACGCTGACGCGCTTATGGCAAAAGTTCATCAGCACATCAGTCAGGACACGGAGAAAGAAATCGACGCCGTTCTGGCAATCACAGGCGACAACAGGGACGATTTCGACTACGCCCATTCGATGCCGCCTGTTCTGGATCTTGTTTTCGGCAGGCGTGGTTAAGGAAAATCTCTCGGGCGAGATGGCAGAGGAGCTTTTGCTGAGATGCGTGAATATGCAATCTATGATGTGTTTACGGCGGAGCGCTATCGCGGCAATCCCCTGGCCGTCGTCTTTGAGGCTGACGGGCTGAGCGATGACGAAATGCAGGTGATTGCCTGTGAGTTCAATCTGTCGGAAACGATCTTCCTGTTTGCCCCGCGACATGTTTCCCAGTCGGCCTCGGCACGCATTTTTACGCCGGGCGGTGAGTTACCTTTTGCCGGGCACCCGACGGTCGGCGCTTCGATCGCACTTGCCGAGCGTCAGCACGGTGCTGAGGCCACGATCGATATGGTCTCTGTCCTCGGTGAGAACATCGGTCCTGTACGCTGTGCGGTCAAACTCAGACAGGATGAGGCGGGGTTTGCCGAGTTCGACCTGCCGAAACTCTCGCGCCGTTGCAACGAGGTGATCCCGCGCGAAAAACTTGCCGAGGTGCTCGGGATTACCGCAGATGAGATCGGTTTTGAAAACCACGTGCCGACGATGTGGTCGGCGGGTGTGCCGTTTGCACTTGTCCCGCTGCGCAATCTTGGTGTGGCCGAGAAAATCGATTTCGATCCGCGTAACTGGTTGTCTTTCGCCCCGCTGGTCGACGGGCTTCCGGTCTGGGCCTATGTCTATACCCGAGGCGGGGTGCGCCATGACGTCCATTTCCATACCCGCATGTTCACTGCCGAAGTGATTGTTGAAGACCCTGCAACGGGGTCTGCGGCGGCTGCTTTTTCCGGCGCTGTCCAGTATTTCGATGCACCGGGCGAGGGCTCTCATACATTCGTTATCGAGCAGGGCGTTGAGATGGGACGGCCGTCCTATATCCGGCTTAACCTTGAAACCGGTTCGAACGGCGAGATCAGCGCTGCCCGCATCGGTGGTCAGGCCGTTTGCGTCGCGCGCGGCACTTTACTGTAGCGAGGTTGACGGCGGATTTTCCGGCTTTGAAGAGAAAAAGAAATATCGGCCAAAAAAGACAACAGGGGTTCTGGACAATCCCCCGAATCCCCGTTATATGCCCCTCACACGACGCAAATGCGCTGTGTCTCGTGGGTGATTAGCTCAGTTGGTAGAGCAGCTGACTCTTAATCAGCGGGTCGTAGGTTCGAAACCTACATCACCCACCATTTTTCTTTTTGATTTTCTTGGTGAATTTTAGTGTCATGCACTGGCTGACCTTGGTTCTGGTTTTCACTAAATTGGAAACTGTTTCCAATTCACGTTCTGTTCTTGTTCCTGAAAGCGGCCGGTTCAATATCGACCCAACGACTTTCCATGAGTTCCATCGCATCGCGAGCCAGGGATCTCAGTGAGACCTCCCTACCATACCATAGTGCTGTACCATTTGCGGGGACATATTGCAGATAGCTCCAACCTAGTTTTCTGTGCAGCCGACTTCTAGCAGATTGATAACGGCGTTTTTACGTAGACCGTGGAAGACGATCCGCTCCTTTCTAAAGCGCGCGAATTCATCTCTGCGCATGAGCTTTTTCCATTCGGTGCGGAAACCATCGGCCGACCTGAAGGGAAGTCCACGGGCACCAACGTGCAGCTGTACTGAGCTGGCCGGCGCTCGTTCAATCCATTTTCGGTATTCGCTGTGCAAAGGAATCCAAACCGTTCGCTTCGTCTTTTGAGCTCTGACTTCTATCGTCTTCTCGCCTTCGAGCGGTCTCTTCATTCGCAGGATATCCCCTTGGCGCTGCCCGGTGAAAAAGGCAGACACTGCGATCATTTGCAGGTTCAATGGTGCATTGTTGAATAGCGTTTCAAAGGCCCAGTCTGGCCATGGTGTCCACGGTTCTCCGCCGGGAATCTTCTCGGTGTGGCTTACTGGGTTCAGCAGGCAGAAGCCGCGTGGGATACCCCATGCCATCAACCTGGATAGATAAGCTCTAAACTGGTTTGCCGCTGCCGGGGTTTCTGACATCGAGTCTATAGCCTCTTGCGCATCGACAGTAGTAAGGTCAGTCGGCATGTCGCTACCCCAAATCTCGACAATCAGTTTGCCGTAGGTGGAGTAGCCGCGCCGGGTCGAACGCGACAATGAGCGCCAGACGGGGTTTGCCTCGCTTTCGAACGCTTCTACTAGCGCACGAAAATCACGTATTCCTTCACGGTTTCGACGTATGAGGGCCGTAAATGCCCTCTCAGCTTCTGGCCAGAAGTCAGCTGCCTTGCAGTCAGGCAGACGTTTGCCACCGAGAAGGAAGCCTTTCGCGTCGAGGGCAAGCTCACGGTAATCCTCCCCTTTTAACGGGGCTTTTTGGTAGAATTCACGCAGCCATTTTCAGTTTCTGTGCGGGTGTCATTCCGCCGATGCCCATATTGGGTCGCTCGTTGTTATAGCTCCATAACCATTGTGTGGCGAACGCCTGCGCCTCTTCGATACTCTCGATGATGTATTGGTCAAGCCATTCGTGTCGTACTGTCCGGTTGTAGCGTTCGACATAAGCGTTCTGCTGCGGCTTTCCAGGCTGGATGTAATTCAGCGCAATGCCCTGATTTTCAGCCCAGTCCATAAGCCTTCCACTGACATATTCCGGGCCATTGTCAACACGTATTGCCAGCGGTTTGCCGCGCCACTCAATGATCTGGTTCAGGCTACGGATGACACGCTCCGCAGGTAGAGAGAAATCGACCTCAATGCCAAGCCCCTCACGGTTAAAGTCATCCAGAACATTCAAAAGCCGAAACTGCCGGCCATCGGCCAGCCGATCCGCCATAAAGTCCATGGACCAGACCGCGTTCGGCGTTGTCGGGACATTGAGTGTATCCGGTTTTTCCCGTTTCAGCCGCCGGCGTGGCTTGATCCTGAGGTTCAGCTCAAGCGCGCGGTAGATGCGATAAACACGCTTATGATTCCAGCGCCGTCCCTGTACGTTCCGCAGATAGAGAAAACAAAGGCCAAAGCCCCAGTTCTTCTTTGCCTGCGTCAAGCCGGTCAGAAGATCGGCGATCTGTTCATTCTCATCATTGCGTTTGCCTTTGTATCGGTAGCAAGTTTCGCTGACACCGAACGTTCGGCAGGCAAGTGCTATGCTCACCCCACGTATCGCCACGGCTTGCGCGGCCACCTCCCGGCGTAGAGATGGCCGCGTCATTTTTTTCCAAAGCCTCTTTCAGCAGTTCGGTTTGCATGCTCATCTCCGCATACATCTTTTTCAGACGGCGGTTCTCGTCTTCCAGCGCTTTCATCTGGCTGATCATCGACGCATCCATGCCGCCATATTTGGCCCGCCATTTATAAAAACTCGCTGAACTCACCCCGTGCTCCCGGCAAAGTTCAGGCACAGGAACGCCACCTTCTGCCTGACGCAGAATGCCAATAATCTGTGCTTCGCTAAATCTCGTCTTTTTCATCAAAATCTCCTCAGTCATAAAACCCGAGAAAATTCTACTTTTGAAGCCCATTATTTTTCGGGGGGATTACCGATTGTCGGCCGGGCAGGAGACCGGAAGCGAGCAGATGACCTCCGGTTCGTCCGAGCCCGTCACTTCCAGATGCAAACCGGCAGTATCGGCCAGAACATGGTCCAGCGGTGCTGCGCTGGCTATGAGCGCACGGTAGCCGTCGAGGCCTTCCCGGGCAGGCCGACGGCTAGCCGTGGAGCGGCGTATCTGGGAACTCTGCGGTGATGGACCAGCATAGGTGCTCATACGTCACCGCCTTTGCGGTCATCAAGACTGACAACGATCCGTGAAACCATGCCGTGTTTACCAAGCGTGTCATCGAAGGGGCGCCAGCGAAGGCTGTCCGGATCGAACAATGCGTCGAAGGTTCGCTCGGATGGATCTAGATCAGCGGGCAAGAATCCACCGTTCGGAAGAGGCGGCGCATCTCCGTAGTGGGTCTCGTCTGATTTTGCCGGCTCAATTCCTGTTGGTGAGAACAGTCCACCAAGTTTGAGCTTTGCATATTCGAAGAACTCAGGCTGTTCGATCTCGTCGACGACATCCCAGATCTGATCGAGATTGCCCCAGACGATGCCGTGCAGCTTCTTGGTTTCTGCTGCCCTTACCTGTCAACGGCGGTGTAAAAACCGGCCACGGGGCGGAGCAAAAGTCGGCCACCTCGGGCGCAGGTATGAGGCCCGCGGGAGGGCGTAGCCCGAGCGGGGGCCTCATACCTGCGTAGCGATTTTGAAGGGTTTCAGCTGGCCTTTCGGGCACGGCTTTGGGCGAGACGATAGCTGTCGCCATTCATTTCGAGAATGTTGACATGGTGCGTGACGCGGTCGAGCAGAGCGCCGGTCAGTCGCTCCGAACCCAGAGTTTCCGTCCATTCGTCAAAGGGCAAATTGCTGGTGATCAGGGTGGCGCCCCGCTCATAACGTTGCGAGATCAACTCGAACGGCAGTTCCGCGCCAGTCTTGGAGAGCGGCACGAAGCCGAGTTCGTCGATGATCAGCAGCTTGTACCCTGCCATCTGCTTTTGGAAACGCAAGAGACGCCGCTCGTCACGGGCTTCCATCATCTCACTGACCATGGCTGCGGCTGTGGTGAAGCCAACAGACAGGCCCTTCTGGCAGGCTGAAAGGCCGAGGGCGAGCGCTATGTGCGTCTTCCCGGTTCCGCTGGGGCCGAGAGCGATGACGTTCTCGCGACGCTCGATCCATTCGCAGCGGGCCAGCTCCAGCACCTGCATCTTGTTGAGCTTCGGGATGGCGGCAAAGTCGAAACTGTCGAGGCTTTTGACGACCGGGAATTTGGCTGCCTTGATACGCCGCTCGACCTTGCGACGATCCCGTTCGACCATTTCCCGCTCGGCAAGCCGGCTGAGGTACCCGATGTGGTCGACGCCCTCGGTGGCGCAAAGCCGGGCCAGTTTCTGATACTCCCGCTGGAAGGTCGGCAGCTTCAGGCTCTTGAGGTCGTGGGCAAGCAGGATCTCGGGTGCTTCGGTGCTCATGCCGCTTCTCCCTTCCCCGATGACAGGAGGCCCATATACGCCTTCGCCGATGTCGTCTCGACGGTTGCTCTCGGCAGGTAGGGATAAATCGACAGATCCAGTCGCGGCGGCCGGCGCTCTATCCGGCAAAGAATCAGATGTTTGACGGCGTCGAAGCCAATCGCCCCGAGTTGCAGGGCTTGCTTGATCGCCGCATGCAGGTCAGCCATATCGAAGCTTTCCAGCAGACGAAGAACCTGTACGTATTCTCGCCGGCCATGCTTTGCCATGCGGCCTTCCATCAGCCGGCACAGTGTCGCAAACTCCTCCGGCAGAGCCCAGCCCTGCAGAGGGGCCGCCTGATCCAGCGCATTGATCTTCTGTTCGATCAGCGGCAGGTAATGAACAGGGTCGAAGATGACATCTTCCCGATCCCAGCTCCTGGGATGGCGGGCGATGATCTCGCCGCGGCAACCAATCACCACCTTGTCGACATAGCCTCGAACCCAAACGTCCTGATGACCGTAGGCGACAGGCACGGAATAGTCACCGGATCGCCGTGCGCTCTTCGCGCACGCGACGATCCGGCACTTTGAATATGCGCATCGTTCCGAACGGAAATCGTTCCCGATCTCCTGGCCGATGCGCGGGTTTTGTAGCGAACGAGAGACTGGGCCGTGACCCTGGCGCTGGCCTGATCGCAGGCATCGAAGGGCGACGCCGGCAAGGGGCGCATAGCCGCCAGATCGCGCTGCAGCCGTTCACCGATCGTCTCGCTCTCACCGCGCAGCCTGTCACATTGGCGCTTCCGGCACTGTTCTTCCAGAAAGGCATTGAACGCATCCCAGGTCGCAAACTGCGGGATGGGGACCATGAAGTTACGCCGGGCATAACCGACAAGGCCCTCGACGTTACCCTTGTCATTGCCCTTGCCGGGGCGGCCATAGCGATCCCGGATCAGGTAGTGGGACAGGAACCCGCTGAACAGTGTTGCCCGCTTACGCGTGCCGTCAGGCAGGATCCTCGCCACAAGGCAGCGATCATTGTCATAGACGATCGATTGCGGCACGGCCCCGAAGAAGGCGAACGCATGGACGTGGCCATCAATCCAGGCCTCGGCCACCGCCGCCGGATAAGCCCGCACGTAGCAGCCGTCGCTATGCGGAAGGTCGAGCACAAAGAACCGGGCTTTCTGCTCGACACCGCCGATCACCACCGTCGCCTCACCGAAATCCGCCTGCGCATGGCCGGGCGGATGAGAAAGCGGCACGAACACTTCCTGACGGCGCTGTTCCCGCTCCCGGATATAGTCCTTGATAATCGTATAGCCGCCGGTGAACCCGCACTCATCACAAAGCCGGTCGAAAACACGCTTGGCCGTATGGCGCTGTTTGCGCGGCACGTGTCTGTCTTCATCCAACCAGTGGTCGATCGTCGAAACGAACGCGTCCAGCTTCGGCCGCCGGACTGGTGATTGTCGCTGATAGCCAGGTGGCGTCGAATACGACAGCATCTTCGCTACGCTGTCGCGGGATATGTTGAAGTGTTTGGCTGCCTGACGCCGGCTCATCCCTTCCGAGACGGCCAGACGAACCTTCAGATAAAGATCCACGGTGTAAATCCTCTGTCCCTCCTGCGCTCATTGCAGAAGGAAGATAGGTGGCCGGATTTTACTCCGCCCGCGGACGAATTATTCCGCCGCTTTCGTGGCCGACTTTTGCACCGCCGTTCTCATATGATGCGGGCAAGAAGATCAAGGGCCGCAAGCGGCACATTCTGGTCGACACGCTGGGCATGCTTCTCAAGGCGGAGGTCCACTCGGCGGGTATACAGGATAGGGACGGCGCAGCGCTCGTTTTCGACAAACTCGCAAACCGCTTTCCCTTTATCGAGACAATATGCAGTGACGGCGGCTATCAGGGTCCCAGGGTCGAAAAGGCAAGCCCGCGACCGATAGAGATCGTCAAGCGCGATCAGGCCGGGTTTGAGGTTTTGCCGAAGCGCTGGATTGTCGAACGAACGTTGGCATGGCTTGGCATAAACCGCCGCCTTGCAAAGGATTTCGAGCGGTTCTCAGCAACAAGACCCGCCTTTATCCAGACGGCTATGATCAAGCTCATGACAAGGAGGCTCGCACGCTATCCGCTTTCTTGAACAGACTCTAACAAAACCAACAGACGATCGTGCTCAGCATGTCGTGCAAACCCAATTTATCGAGAGGCGAAGAAGCAAAGGCTCGGCAACTCCTCCACCAACGCCACGGACCGCCCGTGCAGACGACCGCAAAGGCATTGCCATGTAGCAACTATGGAACCAGGTGGCTGCTTTCCGGGTGCCACAGGTGTGAACCTAATCATGCTCGCACGGCCTCTGTCTCTGGCCCGGGGTGGTGGCAGGCGAAGCTGTGTTGAGGCCCCTTGTCCGGATCAGCGCGGAGAGCCGGAACCTCCTCGGTACAGATTTCCGTCGCCCGGGGGCAGCGCGTGCGGAACACGCAGCCGGATGGCGGATTGAGGGGGCTCGGCAGGTCGCCTTCAATGGGAAGCGCCTTCTTGTTGCGCTCGATCTCGGGATCGGGAATCGGCACGGCCGAAAGCAGGGTCTGCGTATAGGGATGTTGCGGTGCGGCATAAAGCTCGTCACTCGGAGCCACTTCCATCACGCGCCCGAGATAGAGCACCATGACCCGCGTCGAGATGTGCTTGACCACCGACAGGTCGTGGGCAATGAACATCAGCGCGAGGCCCAGCTCCCGTTGCAACTCCATCAGTAGATTGATGACCTGTGCCTGGATCGACACATCAAGCGCGGAGACCGGCTCATCGCAGATGATCAGTTTCGGACGGACAATCAGCGCACGGGCGATGCCGATGCGTTGGCACTGGCCGCCCGAAAACTCATGCGGATAACGATTGATCTGGTTGGGCAGAAGACCGACACGGCTCATCATCTCCTGAACCCGTTCGCGCACCTCACTCTTCGATACGCCCTTCTGGTGGGTGATCAGCGGTTCGGCAATAATATCGCCGACCTGCATACGGGGGTTGAGGCTGGCCAGCGGATCCTGAAAGATCATCTGAATATCACTGCGATAGCGCATCATCTCACGCGGAGACAGTTTCAACAGATCCGCTTCATCGTTCCAGCGCGCCGATCCGGTCGCAGGCACCATGCGTATGATGGCGCGCGCCAGTGTCGACTTGCCGCACCCCGATTCCCCGACAATGCCCAGGGTTTCTCCGGCGCGAAGTTCGAAGCTGACGCCATTGACGGCGTGCAAAGCCAGCGGTTTTTCCCAGGGCATGCCACCCGAGCGATAAATCTCGAAAGTGACGCGGATATCTTCAGCCTTCAATAGAGCATCACCGGTCATTGCACATCTCCTCCGGCTTCGACGCCGGCGCCCGCCACATCGGCAACTGAGCGGTTGCAGGCGCGCAGCCGTCCCGGTGCGAATTCCGTCAATGGGTCGAGGTGATCAAGACAGTCCTCACCGGCAAAATCGCAGCGCGGCGCAAACGGACAGCCCTTCTGCATATGCGCCATATTAGGCGGGTTGCCGGGAATGGAACTGAGCGAGATCGTCATTGCGATCAACACGCGGAATGGAGCTGATGAGGCCGCGCGTATAAGGATGCGTTGCATCCTTGAAAAGGGCATCAACAGGGCCCTTTTCCATAATCTGCCCGCCATACATCACTATAGCCTTTTCGGCGGAGCCAGCGACCACACCGAGATCATGCGTGATCAAGATAAGCGCCATGCCGAAATCACGCCGCAAGTCGGCGAGAAGCTGCATGATCTGGGCCTGAACCGTCACATCGAGCGCCGTGGTCGGTTCATCGGCAATCAGCACTTCGGGATGACAAAGAAGCGCCATGGCAATCATGACGCGCTGACGCATACCACCGGAAAACTCATGCGGATAAAGGTTGATCCGCGACTTCGCGTCGGGAATACGGACGGCGTCAAGCATGCGCACGCATTCCGCAATCGCGGACCGTTTCGACAAGCCCCTGTGAAGCTGCAACACTTCCGCCATCTGCTCGGAGACCCGCATATAGGGGTTGAGCGAGGTCATCGGGTCCTGAAAGATAATGGCCATGCGGTCGGCACGGATGGGATTGATGACCTGCGGCGGTGCATTGAGAATTTCGGTTCCGTCAAATTTAACCGAACCGGATGCCACGCCATTGGCAGCCAGAAGCCCCATCATCGCAAAAACCGTCTGGCTCTTGCCCGAACCGCTTTCACCGACGATGGCAAGCGTCTCACCGCGCTCAAGACTGAGATCGACACCACGCACCGCGAAAACCGGCCCGGAATTGGTGGAGAACTGGATATTCAGATTGGAGACATCGAGAAGCGCCATGTCAACGGTCCTTCGGATCTAGTGCATCGCGCAAACCGTCGCCCAGAAAAAAGAACGAAAACAATGTGACGATGAAGAAGAAAAGCGGAAAGATGAGCTGCCACAGCGTGCCGTAATTCATGGTTGCAGCCCCTTCCGATATCAGCGCTCCGAGACTGGTCAAAGGCTCCTGAACCCCGAGACCAAGGAATGAAATGAAGCTTTCGGAAAGGATCATGCCGGGCACCAGCAGCGTCGCATAGACAATAACGACACCCAGAAGATTGGGGACGATATGACGTCGGATAATGGTGCTGGACGCAACGCCCGTCGCCCGCGCCGCCTCGACATATTCGCGGCCCTTGAGCGAAAGGGTCTGTCCACGCACGATGCGGCTCATATCAAGCCACGACAAAAGTCCGATACCGACGAACAGGAGCACCACGGAGCGGCCGAACATGACCAACAGCAGAATCAGCACGAACATGTAGGGGATGGCGAGCAGAATATCGACCGTTCTCATCATCACATTGTCGACCCGTCCGCCCAGAAAGCCCGAGACTGCACCATAAATAGTGCCGACGATCACGGCGATGGCAGCCCCTATGAGACCGACGGCAAGCGATATCTGCGTTCCGAGAACCGTACGAGCAAAGAGATCGCGGCCCAGATCGTCGGTGCCGAAATAGTGGCCATTGGCCAGTGATGGCGCGCCGTCACGAACGATATCGCCCATCACCATGAAATCGATCTCATCAATCGGCCAGCGGGCTATCAGCGGACCGAAACCTGCAAAGGCCAAAACAAAGATCAAAAGACAGAGCCCGATGACAGCCTGCCTGTTTCTGAAAAACCTAACCCTGGCATCAGCCCAGGGCGAGCGGCCCTTCTCCACCCTGTCGGCCAGGGCTTCAGAAAGACTTTCCATTTTCTGTCTCTCGATCAGCATGGCTCAATACCTGATTTTCGGGTCGATCCAGGCGTAGAGGATATCGACAAAAAGGTTGAAGGCGATGGTCAGCGCACCGAGCAGGATGGTAATGCCCATCATCACCGCATAGTCGCGGTTAAGCGCCGACTCGACGAAGAATTTGCCGATACCACCGGTCGAGAAATACATGTCGATCACAACCGAACCGGTGATCATGCCGACAAAGGCTGGTCCGAGATAGGAAATCACCGGCAGAAGCGACGGTTTCAACGCATGGCGCATCACCACCCGCCGCATCGGCAGGCCCTTGGCTTTTGCAGTGCGGATATGGTTTGAGTTCAGCACTTCCAGCATGGAAGAGCGGGTAATGCGGGCAATTGACGCCATGTATGAAGTCGACAGCGCAATGACGGGCATCACCATATAGGCCGGATGACCGAGCCCTTCCCAGCCGCCACCGGGCAGCCAGCGCAGCCACAACGTGAACACCAGCACAAGGATCGGGGCCATGACGAAATTGGGCAAGACCTGTGCGCCCACCGAAATGCCCACCGCCAGGCTGTCAATCCAGCTATTATGCCTGACAGCAGCAACCACACCCAGCGTAACCCCGATAAGCACGGCAACAATGGCGGACAGCAAACCATAGGTCAGTGTGACGGGAAAACCCTGCGCGATGATCGAGTTCACTGTCTGGTCGGGGTAGACGAAAGACGGCCCGAAATCGAACCGCGACACGATGCCCCAGACATAATCGAGAAGTTGCTTCCACAACGCCTGATCGAGGCCGTACTTCGCGTTGATATTCGCGAGAACCTGCGGCGGCAAGGCGCGCTCAGACGAGAATGGGCCCCCTGGCGCGGCATGCATAAGAAAGAAAGAAAAGACGATCAGAAGCAGGATCGTCGGAACTGCCAGAAACAGGCGCTTGATAACATAACCGGTCATGATGCGGGCAGGCTCTGCCTTATAATCCGGCCCGCCGCACTGCCATGCTGGCGACGACTGAGCGGGTTTCGAACGAAACGGATGATGCGCTTCAGCAGATGCGGCAGTCAATGCCGCATCTGCCAAGCCGGTTTCAGACCTTAATCGGCCACGCGATAGATGTCTTTCGCATACCAGTTCTGCAGCACGTTATCGACCGGTAGCCCCTTCACATCGGCAGGAACCATGACCGGCGTCGAATAAAAGTAGATCGGCGCCAATGGCATTTCCTCGGCCAGGATTTGCTCGGCCTTGTCGTAATCGGCCGACGGATCTTCCGCCGTCAGCGATGCCTTCATCACAGCATCATAATCGGGGTCGTCAAAACCGCCATAATTCATGCCGCCGGAGCGGAAATAATCAAGATAGGTGGACGCTTCGTCATAGTCGCCGCACCAGGCGTAGCGGCCGATATCAAAATTGTAGTTCTTGAGGTTGTCGAGATAAACCTTCCATTCCGTATTGTTGAGCGTGACATTGACGCCAATCGCCTTCCAGAACTGCTGCGCCGCAATCGCGATTTTCTTGTGGTCATCGGAGGTATTGTAGGAAAGCGTCAGTTCCAGCGGATTGCTCTTGTCGTACCCGGCTTCCTTGAGAAGCTCGACTGCTTTCTCATTGCGCTCTTCTTGCGACCATTGCGAATAGTCGGTGACCGGCGGCTGGAAATCGGCGGTGGCGTAATAGGTCCAGCTATAGGCAGGTTTCTGGCCGCCGCGGGTAATGTTGTCGACGATGATATCGCGGTTCAGCGCATAGGAAAGCGCCTTGCGCACACGCACATCCTTCAGCGCTTCCGGGCCCTTTTCGGAAACGTTGAACAGATAAGCATAGGTGCAGGATCTCGGCACAGCATGGGTCTGATCCGGATATTCTTCCTTCAAACGCGGGAACTGGCCGGAAGGCAGCTCAATACGGTCCAGTTCACCGGCAAGATAACGCGTCAGCGCTGCGTTCTTGTCGTTGATCGCCTGGAAATGGATGGTTTCGATGACGGTGTTGTCGTTGTCCCAGTAGTTCTCGTTGCGCTCGAGGGTCAGATCCTGGCCAAGTTTGTCTTCAACAAGCTTGTAAGCGCCGTTGCCAACCATGTTTTCCGGCAGCGTCCACTGATCGCCAAACTCCTCAACCACGGCCCTATTGACCGGAAAGGTTGATGTGTGTGTCGTCATCTTGATGAAATAGGGGATCGGGCTCCCAAGCGTGACCTCGAATGTGTGATCATCAACAGCCTTGACACCGAGCTCTGAAGGATCCACTTCGCCAGCGACGATCGCGGAGGCATTTTTCACATTCATCAGCTCTTCATACCAGGCATAGGTCGAACCGGTTGCCGGATCAGCAAGGCGCTGCCATGCAAACACAAAATCCTCAGCCGTTACCGGCTCGCCGTTCGACCATTTGGCCTCGGGACGCAGGTGGAAAGTATAGACGGTCTGATCTTCGGAAACCTCGTAATCGGTAGCAACGCCCGGCACAAGCTCACCGGCATAATTCTGGTTATAGAGGCCCTCAAAGAGCTGCCGTGCCACATCTGAGCCTTCGACCGCACTGTTGAGTTGCGGATCTTTGGTCTTGATGGCATCGAGCAGCCAATAGTTAAGGTTCTGGTTATCGGCCAGCTTTTCGTCCGGCTGCGGGTTTGCCGCAAAGGCAGGCGCGGCTATGACGAGCGCGAGGCAGGCGGAAAGCAGAAGTTTCTTTTTCATACGGGTCGTCTCCCTGTTTGTGGAACTTGCGGAGCAGTGCGTTTGGTGAAGAACAGTATCTGTTTTGGTTGTAATTTGAACAGGAAATCCACGAAACAATAGGCTGCCCGTACCGCGCCATGCAAGAGAGAGCGAGCTTTGTTCAGAGTTTCATGATTCCTTGGTTATTGAGGCCTTTGAGAACACCCAAATATAAAGCCGTACCCGCAAAAAGTGAACAGCGCTCGATCTTCGCTGAAAACCTGTCCTGCCGAAATATCGGGCATGCGTTTTATAATAGGTCAGCTTTCAAGCAACCAATGGTGGAGCTTCAATGACTGAAATGGGGGCGCGCTCCGGACCGGCAGAAAAGGGGCCGAATCCAGCCTGCCGTCTTGTCAATCGCCGCCAAGAAAACCGGGCGCGATGTTGGGTTTCACTTCACGTGCGAAATCAGCTCTTCGCGGTTGGCTCCGCAAGGCGCAGCGACGGATCGCCGGGCCTGGAAAGGCGATGTATGCGGCGATCACGATGATCGGCCCAGCCGGGCTTCGCATTCTCTTTTACAACATCGTCGCACCCTATGCCGGACGCTTGGAATGAAACCTTTCGCGGAAGCGTCCGTTTACTTAATCGTTGAACTCACTCATAAGACCAAAGAGGCCGTCTCCCGGAGCCGACAGTGTCGGGAAACGACGCCATGTTACCAATCCATCTGTGGCGAAGGTGAGGGCGGTGGGCGGCGCCATCGGCGCGTCGAGATGATGCAGACTGCCAGCAAACTGCCCCTTGGACACAGCATCACCCGGCCTTGCGCTCGGCTCGAACAGACCTGCATGTGGCGCGTAAATTGTCATTTTCGGACCGAGAGAACACATGAGCTGCATCGGTTCCGGCTGAGGAAGATCAAAGCTGTCGGCGATGCTGTAGTCAACGAGAACCCGCCGGAGACCAGTCTCGGCGATCGCCAGCCCTTTTGCGGACAAGGTTACCCCGCTGCCGAGCTCGGTGGTCAGCGCGGGAATGCCGCTGGCCTCCGCTGCGGCATAAAGCGTTGAACCGCCGCCGCCGCCAACACCTGACGTCACCAGGCCGATCGGGGCGGCAAAACTTCTGAGGAGTTTGCGGATTTCGGCCGTTTCAACATCTGTCCGTCCTGGACGTGCCAGTGCCAAGGGCAAATGATCGAGGGAGAAACCACCCGAATGAACGTCGATGACCAGATCAGCCAGGGGAAAGAGTTCACTCGTAATATAATGGGCGATCATCGATGTCGGACCGCCATTGCTGTCACCGGGGAAACACCGGTTGAGATTGCCGCCGTCCAGTGGTGAGTTTCTCTTTCCGGCCATAACTGCAGGCCGGTTCAATGCCGGAAGGATGATGACCCTGCCGTAAATCTCCATGTCTGCCAGTTCGCGGGCAAGCTTCAAAAGCGCAATCTGTCCCTCATATTCGTCGCCATGGGTGCCGGCTGTGAACAGCGCCGTGGGGCCATCTCCGCCGCGAATGCAGATCATGGGCACGGGGATCATTCCGTAGGCGGAATGATCCGGGGAATAAGGGACATAGGCGTTATCCGTCTGAACGCCTTCGGCATCGAAATCAATATGGGTCCACACCCGGCTCTTGCTCATCACAGCCTCACAGGATCTTTTCGAGAAAAGCCCGTGTTCGCGGACTTTCCGGTTCTTTGAAGAATTTCTCAGGGGAGGCCGTCTCAACGATATTTCCGCCGTCCATAAAGATGACCCGGTCTGCAACTCTACGGGCGAAGCCCATTTCATGGGTGACGCAGATCATCGTCATGCCGTCAGCTGCAAGGTTCGCCATCACATCGAGTACTTCCTTGATCATCTCGGGGTCGAGCGCCGATGTGGGTTCATCGAACAGCATCGCTTTCGGCGCCATGCAGAGCGACCGCGCGATCGCCACGCGTTGCTGCTGGCCGCCGGAAAGCTGGGCCGGATATTTCATCGCCTGTTCGCGGATATGCACGCGCTCAAGCAGTGACAAGGCAAGCTCCTCGGATTCGCCCTTTGCCATGCCGCGCGCCTGTGTAAGCGCGAGTGTGCAGTTGCCCAGTACCGTCAGATGCGGAAACAGGTTGAATTGCTGAAACACCATGCCGACATTTCGTCGAAGTTTTGGCAGGCTGGTTGCCTCATCAACACCCTCCAACCGGATCGTGCCCTTCTGGTATTCTTCAAGCCGGTTTATACAGCGGATCAAAGTCGATTTGCCCGAGCCTGATGGACCACAGACAACCACCTGCTCACCGCGCCCAACCTCGAGGTTGATATCCTTCAGAACATGGAAATGGCCATACCACTTATTGAGGTTGCGAATGGAGATGACGGGGGATTCCATCTTGCGCTCCTAACGTTTTGTCGATTGCAGAAGACGCGTCTCGAGATGGCGGACGAACAGGGCCATCAGCGAGGCAAGCGCGAAAAAGACGATACCGAGAATAACCATTGGCTCGGCGTAGCGGAATGTTTGGGACGCTATTTCGAGTGTCGTGCCCATCATCTCCGCAACACCGATGACCGCGAGATATGGTGTCGATTTCAGGATAGAGATGAAGTAGTTGCCCATCGGCGCGGCGATATTGCGCAGCATCTGCGGGGCTATAACCCTGAACGTGACGGTAAGCGGAGTCAGACCAAGTGCCAGCGCAGCCTCAGACTGACCGATCGGTACGGTATCGATGCCGGCCTTGAAAACCTCGGCAAGATATCCTGAATAGTAGATGCTGAGCGCCAGGCCTCCGATGACAATACCAGGCAGTACGACGCTGTAATATGGCAGCACATAATAGAGGAAATAAATCTGCACCAGCACTGGCGTGGACCGAATGAAGTCGATGAGGAAACGCATCACATACCCGAGGAACCGGTTTGAGCGACGCATTATTTCGAAGGTGAAGCCCAGTAGCGATGAGCCGACGCAGGCGACCAGGGCGATCGCGAGCGTTAGCGGCATGGCCTTGGCGATTGTTGCGAGAACCTTGAGAAGAAAGGGAATGTCAAACGTCACCGGCGCGGCCCTCCGTCGTCCGGCCGGTCCGGCGGCCGACAGTTCGTTCAAGCCAGCGTCCGAAGATCGTCGTTGGGTAAAGAAGCATGAAATAGGCAAGCAGAAGAGCCGAATAAATGGCCGGAGGATCGAAGGTGATCTGGCTGATCTCCT
Source organism: Martelella sp. K41-7 (assembly GCF_055808365.1). Lineage (NCBI taxonomy): Bacteria > Pseudomonadati > Pseudomonadota > Alphaproteobacteria > Hyphomicrobiales > Aurantimonadaceae > Martelella > Martelella sp. K41-7. The sequence goes on along the minus strand of NZ_CM147867.1, from coordinate 1,828,106 downwards.
TGGCGCGATGGGTCATGTCGTTCATTGTGATAAGCGCGACGAGCGCGGTTCCCTTAACAAGCTGAATGAACTGATTGACGAAGGTTGGCAGCATCGCTGCTACCATCTGTGGTAGTTCGATCTTCCAAAGAACCACGGGCCGGGTGAGACCGAGCGCAAGGCCTGCCTCCACCTGTCCGCGGTCGAGCGCCTGCAGTGCGGCGCGCACTGACTGGCTGCCATATGCGCCGATGTGCAGGCCAAGTGTCATCGCTGCAACAGTGGTGGCTGAAAAATAGATGCCGGCCACAGGCAGCGAATAGTAAAACATGAACATCAGAACCAGAACGGGTGTCGACCGCCAGAACTCGATGATGAAGGTGACAATTGCCCTCGGCCATCCACTGAGGAATTGCTGCAGAACGCCGGCAATGAGCGCGAAGGGGATGGCAAAGCAGAGGCCGAAGAGCGTGACCGTCAAGGTCACGCCCATACCCTCAAGAATGCCGAGGAAGATTTCGGGAAAACTCACGCCCTAACCCTCATTCACCGGCGCACATTGAAGCCGTGGTCCGTTCCGGTGCAGTGTCATCCTCCGAGAAACCGTAGCGCGTCATGATTTCGGCTACCGTCCCGTCGGTCTTCATTTCGGCGAGACGGGCGTTGTAGGCGTCGCGAAGTTCCTCGTCGCCGGGCCGGAATGCAATTGCGGTCGCCATTGCGTCGGGCGTTCCATCGGCGCGCATGACGCCAGTGAACGGGGCAGCGCGTTCGAGGTCTGCAAGCTTCGGATCCTTGAGCATCATCATCGCCGTGGGCGCAGACATCACGCTGCCATCGGCCCGGCCGGCAAGAACGGCCGAAATTGTTTCGCTGCCGCTGGGAAACAGCATCATCTGGTCTTCTGGCACGCCGCCGGAAAGCGCGTGGGATGTATTGAGCGTACCGCGACCACCGGCAAGCGTGAAATCGCCTTCGGCTATATCTGCGAACGAGTGAATGTTCTTCGGGTTGCCTTTCTTGACGATAACGGCGTCAACGACAGAGAGATCGGGTTCGGAAAAAATGACCTGTTTGCAGCGCTCTGACGTAATTGCAATGCCCGACGCGATCATGTCGAAGCGATGGGCTTGCAGGCCGGGGATCAAAGCCCCGAATTCGGTGACCACGAAATCGATGTCGGTGATGCCCAGTGGTTCCAATGCCTCTCTCACGAGGTCGGGATGAAAGCCGGCAACGTCACCGCTTTCGGTGCGGAAGCCCCATGGCGCGCGATTGTGAATGCCGATCGTAACGGTGCCGTCGTCAATGCGATCCTGAAGCGTATCAGCGGCAATGGTGGCGGGCGCCTGAAGCATGAGGGCAGCGACAACCGCCGCCATGATTTTCTTTGTGTTGAACATTGGTTCGAACCTCTCTGGTTGGTTGCGGACGTAAGTCCGTTAAGCCGCGTTTGTTTTCGTCGCAGTCTTATTCTCTTGCTGCCCGCAAAGTGCAGACAGAAATGCCTGGATATCTGCTTCGAGCTCTTCGATGTCTTCAAGTCCGACGCTGAAGCGGATGATAAGGTCTTCCCGATCCCAGGGAACGGCTTTGCGCAGTGCTTTGATTGACATCGGAGCGACGAGGCTGCGTGTTCCGCCCCATGAGGCGCCGATGACGAACGTCTCGAGCGCGTTCAGCGCTGAATCGAGGTTGGCTGAAAAACCCTTGGCCAGAAGTACGCTGAAGACGCCCGACGCTCCGAGAAAGTCGCGTTTCCATAAGGCATGACCGGGGCTTTCCGGAAGCGGTGGCCAAAGAACGGCTTCAACGACCGCACTTTTCGTCAGGCATTCAGTCAACCGTTTCGCTCCCTTAGAAACGTGATCGATCCGCAGTGCCATCGTCTCCATACCACGCAAAGCGAGTGTTGCATCATCGGGGGAGACGCCGATGCCCATGCGTCCCATGTAGGCACGCACTTCATTGGCGACGCCTTCGTCCGAGAAGGTCATCGCGCCCATCAGCAGGTCAGAGTGACCGCCGGCATATTTGGTCAAAGCTTCGGTTACGATATCCACCCCCAGGGCATGCGCTTTCAGGAGAAGCGCAGTCGCCCAGGTATTGTCGCAGCCGACCAGTGCGCCGGCGGCATGGGCGATTTCGGCGATGGCGGGGAGGTCCTGCACCTCCATGGTGCTGGATCCGGGCGATCTCGCACCATACCAGGCGGGTATTGTGCTTCATGCGAGCCTTGAGGTCTTCCAGCGACATCGGGTCATAGTATTCGACGGCGACGCCTGATCGGGTCATGTCGACATCGGCTAGTGAACGCATGGCCGGATAGGCGCTGTCGCTGATCAGCACATGGTCACCGGCCCTGATGACCGCCATCGCCGCAATTGCGTTGGCTCCCTGACCGGAGGGGGCAAGAAGGGCGCGTCGCGCGCCTGCAAGATCGGCGAGCTTGTCGGCAAGCATACGTGTAGTGGGAGTTCCGTAGAGCCCGTAGGCGTAGCCATCGATACCGCGCTCGGCCCGGGTCGCATACGCGTTGGCATCTGAAAACACGATCGTCGAGGCCCGATAGGTGGCAGGCGCAAGCGAACGAAATCCCTGCATTTCAGGCTCGGGTGTCACAACGCATTTCGTCGTGTCTTTCATAGCGTATGTCTCCATTCCACCGAAGCCTTGTCGAACTTCTCCGAACGGCTCCTTCTTTTTGAAAAGCCCAATGGCAGCGTCCGAAACGGCGATCGCACGATGAAGACTTGATAGACAATCGATGCTTATTCTGACAAATACATATTTTCCGGAAGTTTATATCTTTAGGTTATATAACAGTGAAAACCCCTTTGAATTTAAGGCAGGTCGAGATATTTCGGGCAGTCATGCTGAACGGCACGACGCAGCGCGCCGCCGAGATTCTTCACATTTCACAGCCCGGCGTTTCGAAAGCCCTGCAGGATCTTGAAAGAGAACTTGGGTTTGCTTTGTTTCATCGGACACGCAAGCGTTTGCTGCCGACCGCTGAAGCGCAGCTCTATCTGCGAGAGGTCGAGGATTCGTTTGCTGCGCTCTCAAGACTGCGTAGCGCGGCTTCTCGCATTCGTGACTTCGGATCTGGGCAGATCCGAATTGCAACTCTTTCCGCTCTTTCGACCAACATTGTACCACGCGCATTGGCGCGGTTCAGAATGATCTATCCGGATGTTTCGATCACACTTCAGGCCCGGATGTCTTCGACGGTAAAAGACCTTGTGCAGTCAGGACGCTTTGACCTCGGTCTTGCTGCTGATGAAATCGATGTAACGGGCGTTGAATCCCGGCTTTTCGCAGCCTTTCCCGGTGCTCTTGCGATACCGGAAGGTCATCCGCTGACGAAACGAAGTGAGATCGAGCAAGAAGATCTCCACGACCTGCCCTTCATCGCGCTTTCTCCCGAGGATACAACGCGGCAACACCTCGATGAGATGCTGTCTGAACGCGGAATACGGCCACGCATTGTGCTTGAGACGCCCTTCGCCAACACGATATGCGCGATGGTTCAGGCCGGCCTTGGTTGTGGCGTTGTAAATCCAGTATCGGCTGAGCTTTTCCTAGGTAAAGGTTTGATTTTGCGACCATTCAATCCCAAGGTCTGGTTTCGGACATTGCTGATAAGGCCCAGCGACCTTACCCCCTCCCGTGTCGTGCAGTCCTGTATAGCTTCTCTTCAGCAAGAGGCGGACCTGGCTTCTGGGTCAACAAAGCAAGACAGCTAAACGGTGGGTGTAGGAGCGTGATTTTGGCTTGACCTTCGGCTTCACGGGAGGCGGGGGAGGGGCATTTTTGCGGATGCGCAAGTCAAATTGTAACCGAGACGCCTACCCAAAGTGTTCTGACTTATGTTTCCAATTCACGTTCTGTTCTTGTTCCTAAAAGCGGCCATGTGGATTTCTCCCCAGAACTGAGCCGGTTTTCCGCCGAGAAGTGAGCCACCTTTGAGTATTGTTTGCTGATCGGGTTTTGATCAAGCGGTAGGCTTTTCTCCTCTCGGCGGCGGAGCAGGCTTTGAGCCGGAAGCTGTCGTTTCCAGTCTCTAGGTCACGATACAGACATAAGATAATAGCCGTTTGCTGCACCTTCACTGCTTCTGTCGCGATATATGATCTCGTATTTTCGTTCGCCGAAGGTCAGTGAGCCGGTGAAGGCATTCGACGGCGAACCCGCAGGTGCCTCAATGAGCAGAAGGCCATCGGTTGTTGAACGAGGTTCGCCTTCAGCGTTGATGACCAGCCTGGTATTCCCAGCGACTTTGCCATTGAATCTGATCGTGTCGTGCGTACCGTCAGCCATGTTTACGTCCAGTTTAATCGTGCCTCCAATACCGGTATACGCCGCCATTTCTGAACCTGTCTCGATTGACAGGCTGCTTTCCGTGCCGTTGCCGCGCAAGTCTATCAAGCCGTTGTTGACAATGTGACCCTGGATAGTTGTGCGGGCATCTCCTGTTTCAAAACTGCTCTCTGAATCCGTAATATGCAGGTTGCCGGACAGAGTGAAGTCACCCTGTGAAGCCTTCACGATTGCCTTGCTGTTTTCAGAAATCACCAGGTCGCCGTAAGCCGGATTAAACAAATTGCCGCTATCTTCAGGCTGGTATCCCTCAATAGCGAGACCGGTTCCGACGAGCGTGGCGCTTGATTGTCCGTTAATGGTGATTTCTTCCCAGTTACTTGCATAGATAATCGGATTGGTGCTGCTTTCAGCGTATGAAGGGCTGGTGATGATGACCGCTGATGAATCCGTGGCCACAAAAACATCATAGTCAGGGCCGCCATCGAAAATCGATAGCTGTTTGCCAAGCTTGTCTGGGGATACGCCTTTGAGCGTGGCGCTGTCTTCTCCGCCCTGCCCATAGAAGTCTCCGGCAAACGTACCGCCACTCCAACTGAACTGGTCCGGCCCCGGGTTGGAGATATCGGACGAGAACTCCATGTAATTCGTCGTAATCCCCAGAAATGGACCCTTTGAAACTGCCGCCTGTAAGCGAAATTGATGACGATCCACCCCCAGGGTCGCATTTCCGACTACGCTACCGGCGCTGGTAATGGTAATCGAGGAATCGGACCAGTCCAGATTGCTTTGAAAGACGTTATTGCCTCTTGGAGAACTCACCACAACGTCTTCGCCAATGGTGAGTGTGGCCTGAACCTCTGATGCGTCTTCAGAGTTCTTGATCAATACAGCAGGGCCGTCTTTGAGACCGATCTTTCCGCCGCTTAGATCGATGTTGTATTTGTCCCTGTATCTTGAATCGAAAACGAGGCCCGAGGCACCCAAACCATCACCGCTGATGTCCCCACCGGTCATGGTGAAGTCCAGTTTTCGGGCCGTGCCGCGTTCTCCAAGAAGGAGAGCGGAAGCAAGCTGGCCTGGGAGCGTAATAGCACCGGCGCTCATAAGGACCGTGGCGTGAATATTGCTTGCTCCCTCATCGATCACGCCGCTGTTGATAAATACACCTGGCGCACCTGTCCCGCCGACATCCAGGGACGCTCCCGATAAGATTATCGTGTTCGAAACAGTTGTTCTCGTCCAGCGTGAACGCAAGGCGCGCGCCGTCTACCGGAGCTTCCGAAAAAGTGCCTCCGGAAAAAACCGCCGACAGCGACTGTCTTACGTCCGCTTCAATCGAAGCGATGTTTCCTCCGTCTACGATAATATCGATGTTTTCGCCGATCATATCAAACGCCCCGTCAATATATACGGTATCAGTCGTCTCGTTAATGTTAACCATCACTTGAGAGTTCTTTGAAGCGTCTGCGCCAAAACCGCCTATGAGTTGAACGGCCTCGTGCGCTCCGACAATTGTGCCGCCCGTCATTGTGAATATCATTTTCGAATTTGCGGCTGAACCTCTTTCATTGGCCGCGAGGTAAACGGTAGCTTCTGATGTCGCGTCGGATAGGATTTCCCCGCCGTTCATTTGGAACTGAACGCTTCCTGTTTGAGAAATCGCCTGAATGGCCGCATCGAGAGACACGATGACGACAGGTTTCAGTTTTTGACCGTTTCGGTACTGGCTGACGATCACATCGAGTGGGACGTCGTCTGAAGATAGAGAGATTGCCTTCTCGCCGCTATCACGAGCGTCAACCGATGCGCCGACAATTGCGACAACGGCGCTTTTTTCGCCGAGTGAAAATGGACCCTCGGAAGATGCAGATACTGATCCCTCCACCTTTCCGCTATAGAGAAGAACATCTGAATGGCCGGAATGTGCGGTGGCCTTGATGTTTCCCTGGATTGTCGAGAACGACTGAGCATTCAGTTGCGCAGGTAGCGTGGCACGGCTGCCGCCGACCGTAATGTCTCCTTCGACATGCATGCTTGTGTTTTCGAGAAAAATGGTGCCGCCGTCCCCATATGTAATGCCGGGATAAAATGCGTCCCGACATGTCGCTCTCGGTTGGTCCGGCGAAACCGGCCCGCACTCTTCGTCAGCGCGCGCGTCGGCCACGTTGAAAACGCTCGCCAGAAGAGAAAGTGCCAAAAACGATACCGAGGATTTGGCCAGCACTTGCCGCGACGGCTTTTGGTCCGCGTTGTGCAAAGGTCTTGATTTGTAGTCCGTCATTTCCCGTTTCCCTCCTTTGAGGTTCGCAAACAGGGTCAGCGATCTTGCCGGTTTTCCAGACCTGTCCGCGAATACAAAATACCGGAGCGTCTTCGTGAACCCTCAGGGGAACGCGCCGCTCGGTTGGCATGGAACATGATGCCTGAGCGGTGAATGGATACAATCTTACATATATATATTAGCTATATACTCTTATAGAGAGAGACCGATTCCAAAGATTTCTGGACAAACCCTCAGGGCCCTGTATTCGAGACGAAACGCCTTGTGCTGATAAGAGCCTGTTTTGAAAGTGTTTCGGCGATATCAAAGTGTTTTGGGTCAACACGTCTGCCAAGAATGTGAAGGATCGGGTGCCCTGGAACGAAATCAGCCGTAAGCAACATAGTCGCGGTCAGCTTCGTTATTCAACCGGCTTATGGCTGGGGAGTGGGCTTTGATCGTACGGGCAATATCGCCGGCCTGAAGTGGCTCGGAGAACGTAACGTCCCGGCGGGAGTTTGAACGGCAGACCGCGACAGACCCGGTGACGCTAACGCACCTTGGACGTTCCGCCCCAGATCACTGCCAAGGCGACTTTCGCTGCGAAGGCGGAGCTCAAGATTGCGGCGGGGCCTTATTGTCATCGTGGCTCCTGTGAATGGCATAATGACGAATTGAGAAGCCGAAAGCCACTTATCTCGTCTGTTCTGCTTTCCTGATCTTCTTCATTCCCGCAGATTCCCTTTTGTGGGGAGCTGGGCTCAAACTGCTGCCACGAGGCAGTTCCGGCCGTTCTGCTTTGCCTGATACAATGCCGCGTCGGCGGATTTCACGAGTTGCATATAGTCTGGATGGCCTTTGAATTCGGCGACGCCGATTGAGGCTGTGATGTTGATGTTTTCGCCATCAGAAACTTCGATGCTGGTTCGGGCGATCTCGATGCGGATGCGTTCTGCCAAAGTCATGGCTTCTTCCTTGCCGGTTTCGACGAGCGCGATCAGGAATTCTTCTCCGCCATAGCGGAAGGCGAAGTCGCCGATGCGGATCATGTCGAGCACGAGCTTTGCGCACTTCTGAAGAACGGTATCGCCGCCAGCGTGACCGAAGCGATCGTTGACCTGCTTGAAGTGGTCAAGGTCGATCATCATGACGGTCAGCTTCCTGCGCATCTTTCTGGAGTATCCGATTTCGCGTGAAAGCACGGTATCCATGAAGCGCCTGTTCAGCATGCGCGTCTGCGGGTCGTGACCGCCTTCGATCCGGGTGGCGCTATTGAAGCACTCGCCGAGCAGTGACTTGATCTCGTTGACCTTGGCCTGCAAAAGGGCCAGTCCGCCAGCAATACCCTGGCCGGGCTTGAGAGAGGGCAGAATGCGGCTGTCGATTTCGGAGATTGCATTTTTTACCTGTTCGAGTTCGGCCATCCCGTCAAAGATGATTCCGCCGCGATGTGTCACCCACAGTCCGAACTCGGAATCCGAGAGAGGCGTGCGGTTGTCGGTGCCGTAATCGGCGGCTATGGAGAATAGAATCGTCTGGGTCCATTCAGCGATTGCGGCGCGCTGCGCTTCCCGTTCCTGTGTCAGGTTCTGTCCCAGAGAGAACAGGCGGTACGCCTCTTCGCTGCGCGCCGAACGGGTCGTTTCCCGCGCGTAGCCGGCTGTCATGACTTCGAACGCTATGTTGAGTGTGGATGCGGAGACCCGCAGCATAACTCGCAGGTTTTCCGGCGGCGGCGCCGCATTCAGGATGCGTATCTGAAGATCTTCAGCCAGCATGCGCCAAGCCCTGTTAACATGCTGAACAGGCAGATTTATGCGGGCATGGACTGCCCCGACGCGGAGCTGCTTTTCGATCATGTCGAGAAAGTCTGGAGACCGATTTTCCGGAAACAGATCAAGAAGCCACTGTTTCAGCGTGTGGACCAGCCGGTTTCTGACGACCGCGTCCGGCAGCATCGCAGACAAATCCTGATCGTCCTGCAATATCGAGTAAAAGCGCTTTACCAAATAAGGCGCTTCGGCTCGCACAATTATTGCCAGTTGTTTGCGGAGTGAGCCAGAAAGACTGCTCTGCAGTGCATCCCACTCAGTCTCCAGCCCGATATTGTCGCGTTGGTGAAGAAAATTGTCAGGCAAGAAAGCCGCTCCCGAAACGTTTTAGTTCGACGCAAGAGATGAGGAGAAAAGAGAGAATCGAGGTGCCCAGGATCCAACAGGTTCACTAAATGACGTGTGGCGGATGTCAAATTGTTGCTATCGTCACTTTCACGGTGCGGCAATTTTCGGCTCAGCCTGTTGAAATCGCGCATGGCGAGGGCCCAAAGGCTGTCGACGTAATCGGCGAGGTCGTTGATATAGAGACCTTTCGTGGCTTTCTGTGATGCCTCGACAGGGGGCAACGGAATGTCGATATCGCCGAGGGCGACTTTTGGCAGGCACTTTGAAGGGCCAGATGGGAGAAGTAATCCCGGCAGATTTCTTCGACCGGAATCAGCGGTGTTTCGTAAGCGTTGCAATTGACCCCCCTGAGAATTGGACTATCGAAGCCAAATCGCCAGATGGTAATTTCTCCCTGCCTTTGAAATCAGGAGGGAAGAATAGCGTCAGTGGACATTTGGGGCTTCAAGGTCGGGCTCTCTACCGATGGCAGAAAGATCTGGCCGAAGTCGATAAAGCGTGAAGCCGTGCGCCGGGTTCGGGACGAAGGTTGCCCGGTCAAATTGATCGCAGATGAACTCGGCACGCGAGATTTCCTTGTGCGCAAATGGGTCAAGCTGGCGGAAGCGCGTGCTACCCATGACGGGCGTGAAAAGCCCAAGCCTTTTGCCGAGGTCAAACTGGCTGAAGAAACTTCCCGCCTGGCTGAACTCAGCCACAACAGCGGAGCCATTGGCCAACTTCTTGTCGGCGGCGTTTGCCTGGAATTCCCGCTGAACATTGCTGATGCCGAGCTGGCGAAGCTGATCCGCGTCGCGGGGCAGTTCTCATGATCTTTCCGTCGAGCACCTTCAATATCTACCTCGCCACCGATCCCGTCGGCTTCCGCAAGGGCATGGATGGGCTGGCTGCTCATGTCATGCGCAGTTTCGATCTCGATCCGTTTTGCGGCGCTTTCTTTGTTTTCCGCTCCAAGGGGAGTGACAAGACCAAGGTGTTGATGTGGGACGGAACGGGCCTCGTGCTGATCTACAAGCGTATCGAGGGCCGCGGTTTCGTCTGGCCGAAAACGCAGGGCGGCACGGTCGCGCTGACCAAGGCGCAGTTCGAGGCTCTGTTTGAAGGCCTCGATTGGGGCCGGGTCGCAACAGCCCATTACACCCATCCGAAGATCGCCTGATCAGGCGGTTTTCTCCCTTCTTTTTCTGTATCCGGACATTGTAGTATGACGCGTATCCCCTTTGTCGAGGCAAAGCTGTTCCCGGTCGGCGACAGCGAAACCGATCTTGAATACCGATTTGAAAACCACCTGCGCAAGCTGCGCGAGGACAAGCATTCTGTCGAAGAAATCTCCGAAGAGGACGACTGGCATCGCTCAAAAGACTTGGTGACAAGTCGCGACCGGGCACGGATCAGGCGATGGGCAGTACGGATCATCAAGGGGCGGGAAAAGGTGTCCGGCATCATGCATCTGCGGGCCGAGGACCGCAAGGCGATCGAAATGCTGAATACCGGCGTGCAAGTGGCCGAAATCGAGAGCGAGGCGCGCGCTGATGAGATTGCTGCAGCACTTCATGCGGAAATGCCATGGATGGCACAGGCGACAGAGCTGTTCTGGCAGGCGATTCGACAGTCCGTTCGCTCGGGCATGGCTGGCTTCCGCCTTCCGCCTCTGCTTTTGAACGGGCCGCCTGGGATCGGCAAGTCGGTCTGGGCCCGCAAGGTGAGCGAAGTGCTTCAGGTTCCGCTCCGGACAATCGATGCGGCTGGCGAACAGGCTTCTTTCGCTGTCGCGGGCTCCCAGCGCGGTTGGGGGTCGGCGCATCCGGGCAAGCCGATCCAGACGGTGATCCAGCACAAGGTTGCCAACCCGATCATCGTGATCGATGAGATCGAGAAGGCGGGGATTGCGGTCTCGACAAACGGGGCGCGATGCAGCCTGCCGGACGCATTGCTTTCATTGCTGGAACCGGCAACGGCAGCGCGGTGGGAGTGCCCCTTTTATCAGCTCAGATTCGACATGTCGTGGATCGGCTGGATCCTGACATCGAACAGTCTTGCTGGCATTCCAGAACCGCTGCAAACCCGGCTGAACATCGTGAACCTTTCCATCGTAAGGCCACATGACATGATCAGCTTTGCTCTAAGAGAGGGCAGAAAGCGCGGGCTTTCGGAATTATCCGTCGATGTAATCGCCGAGGTTATCGAGCGGCACCACGCACGGCGCCAGCCCCTGAACCTGCGCTCGGTCAACCGCATGCTGGCACGCGCGGAGGTGCTGGAAAGGCAGCCGGTGCTGCAATGATCGGCGAGCAGTCGAATATCCGGCCCGCTCAAGCATCGTCATAATTCAGCTTGCCGAGCGTGTTCGACGGCCCGTCGGGGCCGGCGCAGTTCATCTCGTAGACGCAATTGTCCTGCAGAACCTGATGGCCCTCGACCAGAAAGCTCGACTTGTTGGATTGCGGCCGGCACCAGCCGAGATTGACGCCGGACGACACCCCGCCGCCGGTGCCCGGCTCATTTCCGGTCACTTTTTCGGTGCGGCTGGCCATGGTGAAAGCCTGATCGCCGCCGAAGCCGGTCTTGGAAATCGTCTTCGTGCTCCATTCCAGTTTCGAGACGATCATATAGGGCACCGGCACCATTTTCGGCCCGCGCGGCGTCAGGCACACGCAGGGCGAAAGGCAGACGATGTTGTTGAATTTCGATGTGTTGCGGGCTGCACTGCGGCTCATGATGGCTCCTTTCTGAGGGCGTGCGGCAGAACCTCGATCGCCGTCACATCATCGGGGTTTTCAATCGCCATCCGCCAGACCAGCGTCATTTGATGTTTTTCCGGGTCCGGATCGGCGATATCGCAATGGACGGTATCGAGCCGCAGAACGAGGGTCTGGTCGTCGGCATTGGCATAGCGCACAACGGCCTTCAGCCCGCCTTCCGGCAGGAAAAACCGATAGGGCTCCGGGTCGTGACGCATGCCGTGGACGGTGATCTGTTCCATGCCGGTGAAGAACGGCTTGAACTGCAAGGCTTGCGGCGCGGCATTCCAGAAACCGTAATCATAATCTTCCGGCATGCGCGGATGGCGTTCGCGCTGCCAGGCATCGTCAAAGGTGCCGGCAAGCGCCAGCCGCGGCTGCCAGGATTTCGTCAGCGGGCCGATCCCGCAGACGGTCATCTCCTCGCCCGGAGCCCAGGCGGCGAATTCGCCCGCAAGGCCGATCTGCGGCGCGGGCAGTGCCTCGCCCGCCTCCAGAAGATAATCGCTGACCAAGCCGCGCCCGACCGGATTGAACACATGCGCGTCTTCGCTCTCCTCATCGATCCTCACCGTGCCGCCATAGGCCCGTTCGTAGACGAGCGGCACTTGCGTAACCGGCATTGCGTCAGAAAGCTGCCAGCGCTTGCCGCCTTTTGCCGTCTCCGGCTCCATCAATCGTTCGCCGAACACATGAAAGCCATGGCTGCCGATGATCTCCGGCGTTTCGCCGTCCTCCCCCGGCCGGGCGATATCCACCCGCACCGGCCAGCTTTCCAACTGCTTTTCCTCCGGCGTACGGGCGACGGCAGAAAATGTTAGATCGGTTTTCGGCTTGAACGGCGCGATCTCGCTTTCGGCTTTCAGCGACGAGACATTCGCCGCGCCGTAAAACACATCCGAAAGCGCCATCTCCGGCTGCGCCTTCGGCAGCGCCGCGCGTCGGCCTTCGTGGATTTCAAACACCGCCCGCACCACCAGCACCCCCATCTCACTGCCATCCAGATACCAGTGGCGGAAGAACAGGCACGGGAACGGAAGCGAGATTTTCGGGATCATGACGACAGCTCCCTATTGTTTCGGCGGATCAAGCAGGAAGGTGAAGGCGCAGGGTGGCCACGTGTGATAGCAACCCGAGGCGACCAGAAGCCGGCCCAGTTCCAGCCAGTCGAGAAGCCATGCTGGCCTCGACGCATCGCGATCATAGGGGACATGACGCCGATGGCCGGCCATATCGATGTCCGGGTCCGGCTTGTTCATGGCGTCCTTCATCAGCGCCTTGCGGGTGGTCGGCAACAGATAATCGAGCAGCAGACCGCCGATCCCCTCCATATCCTCAAGGCTCGCGCCTTTGACGGATTTTGCCAGAAGATCGAGCACGCCCTTTAAGAACGTCTCGATGTCGGGGCTGTGCTCGGCCAGATCCAGAACCGGTTTGACATAGCGGAATTGCGCGCCGGGTATGAGTTGCTGATCCTCGAGCGGATAGAGTTTAGGCAAAGCGCCCCACATCGGCGCATAGTCGAGCGACTGTCCGCCAAGGTTGAAGGGTCCGGGACTGACACCCTCGTAACCGAACGGCATGGCGACCGCTTCCGGCATTTGATGGCCGCTCCAGCGCAACAGGCTGGACATGAACGGCACAAGCGGCGAGCGCGATTGCAGCGAGGACAGGATTTCCGACTGCACATAACGGGCGCGCACCGGAATGGAGCAGGCATCGGTGAGTTTGGCACCAGCTGCTTTCGCGGTCTTTTTGTGCAGACCCGCTGCGTTATAGGTCCAGCAAGAGATTTTCAGATCGGGATTGGCTTTCTGCGCCGCCAGTGCTGCGGCACTCGCCAGTCCGCCGCCCAGAGAATGACCGACAATGGAAAGCCGGTTATTCCAGTTCGCCGCAGCTTCTTCAGCGGCCTTCTTACCAAAATGGATCGCATCCTTGTATTGCTGCGGAACGTAACCCAGCCCCTGCGAAAAATTGGTTGGCCAGTCGCCCTTATCGCCGCAATAAAGTGTGGCGGTAAAGACGATGGTCAGGGTCAGTTTGGTGTCGATCGGAACCCGCATCAGCGGCGGCGTCCAGGTGAAGGACAGGGACCGGCTGACGGTCACATTGGAAAACAGCGGCGAACTGTAGGAAAGTCCGGAAAGCTCCCGTTCCGGCTTTCCGTTATAGCCAGGTGACGGCGAGAGCGAGGTATCGAATGTCTGGCTCGCGGGCGGAATGAGATTCCCCGGCTGCGCGGGCGTGTTGCTCCCGGTCAGGGTGAAACGACCCTTGATGTTCAGCGCTAGCTCGGCAAAATCCTCCGGTTCGCTGTCGCTGCCACGAAACGCCAGAACCGGCGGGCAGCATTGCGGCGCTTTCGTTCCGCCAGCATTCTTCGGAGTGTAAAGGGCACATTGAAACCCGTCATTCTTTTTTATGTCGAAATTCGGGTCGGAATCCCAGTGTTCCATATTGGCGTCATACCAGAGTTTCATGGGGTCGGGCAGTTCCGCGCGTGTCTTCTCATAGACCCGCGTGATCAGCATCGAACTGGCTCTCTCACAGAGCTTGGTGATGGAGTCGCCGGAGATGACACAGGTATCCTTACCCATCCCACTTCTCCGTGCCATGATCGTCGCCAGTCATCTGTGGCGTGCCGGGCGGGGACCAGAGCTGGCCAGGGGCAAGATAGAACCCGCCAATATCGTCCGGAACATCCATCGCCAGTAGTTCGGCGATGAACCTTGTCGGCGCGCGGTTGTTGCCTTTGAGGATCAGGTTCAGAACCTCTTGCAGGCCCCATGTTGACTCCAGATCGCTTGGACCGGAGGAGCCAACATATTGTTTGGCGATACCTTGATATTGCGCTATCAATCCGTCGAGCTTATCAGGAGGTGCATTGTCGTAGTAGCCCTTTCTTGCCACGCGAAAGGCGATTTCAAGGTCTACGTCATAGGCATTGGCAATCGTGACGAAGAAGCTGTCGTAACGGTATTCTGAGCCTTCATCCGGCACCTGAAACCAAGGGTCAGCATGATGCGCCAGCAGGATCAGAACCGCCTGAAGATTGTGATTCCCATCGGCATAGTTTAAAAGACAGTTGTTTATATCATACTCATAAGCATTCGGGTCGCCGCCGTTTTCGAGATAAAGCGTCAAAAACTGGTTACCGAACGCGTAATCTGGAAACGGCACGATCCCAGCGTTATCTTCCATACCAAAGGCCGTCTTCGTCTTCATCGCCTTGAACGCAAACTCATCCTCATTATACCGCACATCCGCGCCATGCTTCACCAGCGCTTGTGCCGCCTCGAAATTGCGCAACAGCAGCGCCTCGCGCAGCAGATTGTCGGTATAGCCCTTGTCGATCCCCCATTCGCCTTCGGTCAGCGGATACGTCTTGTTGATTTCTTCCTTGCTGAACTTTGCCAGGTCGGCATCGGACGGCGTTCGCCCCATGACGATGGCGGTCAAGAGCGCCTTGATGTCCATCGGCGCATCGGTAAACGAGGTCTGTGCCCGCCTGAGATTCCTCTCCCGCCATTGTTGCACAAACGCTTCCTGGTCCTTTTGTGCCTGTTCGGCCTCGGCCTGTTTCATGCTTTCCTCCACGGTCATGGGCGGTTGTTGCGGTTCAGGTTCTTGCGGTGGTGCACGCAGGAACCAGCCGAAGCTGGCTAGCAGCGCCAATACAAAGATACCGGCAAAGACATGGTTCCATTTCATGGGTAGCTCCCGGCGAAAGCGTCCGCGCGCGTCTTCTCATAAACCCGCGTGATCAACATCGAACTGGCTCTCTCACAGAGCTTGGTGATGGAATCGCCGGAGATGATGCAACTGTCCTTACCCATCCCACTTCTCCGTGCCTTCCTGCTGTTCGGTCAGCGGAAGGGCGTCCGGCGGCGACCAGAGTTGACCGGGCGCGAGGAAGAAGCCACCGATATCGTCAGGCACCTTCATTTCCAGTAGTTCGGCAATCGCACCGGACGGAGCGCGGTTGTTGCCTTTGAGGATCAGGTTCAGAACCTTTTGCAAGCCCCACGTTGACTCCAGATCACTTGGCCCGGTTGAGCCAACATATTGTTTGGCGATGCTTTGGTATTGCTCGATCAGTCCACCGAGTTTGTCGGGTGGAGAATTATCGTAGTAACCCGCTTTGGCGACCCGAAATGCTATCTCAAGCGACCATTGTGACGCATTGGCAATCTGGTCAAAGAAGGCAGGAGTTAAGAATCCGCCAGCCGACGCTGCCATTCTCGCCTGAAACCACGGGTCGGCATTATGTTCCAAAAGGATCAGAGTGGCCTGCAGGTTTTTAATGGCGTCGGCATAGACCAGAAGGCAGAATGTCCCATGATATTGAAATGCATTCGGATCCCCGCCGTTTTCGAGATAAAGCGTCAAAAACTGGTTACCGAACGCGTAATCTGGAAACGGCACGATCCGCCCGTCGTCCTCCATACCAAAGGCCGTCTTCGTCTTCATCGCCTTGAACGCAAACTCATCCTCATTATACCGCACATCTGCCCCATGCCTCACCAGAGCTTGCGCCGCCGGGAAATTGCGCGACAGCAGCGCTTCGCGCAGCAGATTGTCGGTATAACCCTTGTCGATGCCCCACTCCCCTTCGGTCAGCGGGTAGGTCTCGTTGATCTCTTCCCTGCTGAACTTCGCCAGGTCGGCATCGGACGGCGTTCGCCCCATGACGATGGCGGTCAAGAGCGCCTTGATATCCATCGGTGCCTCGGCAAAGGATGTCTGCGCCCGTTTGAGATTCTTCTCCCGCCATTGTTCCACAAACGCTTCCTGGTCCTTTTGTGCCTGTTCGGCCTCGGCCTGTTTCATGCTTTCCTCCACGGTCATGGGCGGTTGTTGCGGTTCAGGTTCTTGCGGTGGTGCACGCAGGAACCAGCCGAAGCCGGCTAGCAGCGCCAATACAAAGATACCGGCAAAGACATGGTTCCATTTCATGGGTAGCTCCCGGCGAAAGCGTCCGCGTGTGTCTTCTCATAAACCCGCGTGATCAGCATGGAACTGACGCGTGCGCAGAGCTTGGTGATGGAATCGCCAGAGATGATGCAGGTATCTTTACCCATCCCATTTCTCCGTGCCTTCCTGCTGTTTGGTAAGCGGTAGGGCATCCGGCGGTGACCAGAGCTGGTCCGGGGCGAGGAAGAAGCCGCCAGCGCTTGCCGCCCTTCGCCGTCTCCGGCTCCATCAATCGTTCGCCGAACACATGGAAGCCATGGCTGCCAATGATCTCCGGCGTTTCGCCGTCCTCCCCCGGCCGGGCGATATCCACCCGCACCGGCCAGCTTTCCAACTGCTTTTCCTCCGGCGTACGGGCGACGGCAGAAAATGTCAGATCGGTTTTCGGCTTGAACGGCGCGATCTCGCTTTCGGCTTTCAGCGACGAGACATTCGCCTCGCCGCAAAACACATCCGAAAGCACCATCTCCGGCTGCGCTTCCGGCAGTACGGCCCGTCTCCCCGCGCGGATTTCGAACGCCGCCCGCACCACCAGCACCCCCATCTCACTTCCGTCCAGATACCAGTGGCGGAAGAACAGGCACGGAAAGGGAGAGAAATTTGGGGGATCATGGCGTGTCACTTTTGCTTCTTTGGAGGAAAAAAGAAGGTGAATCCAACTGTCGGCACGAGATGATACTCGCCTGAGGCCACAAGAACCTGTGCGAAATAATAGAGATCGGCGAGCAATGCATCGACGAGCGGTTCGACAATGTTCTGAATATAGTCGTCACCGGTCAGGTTGGCTTTTGGCGGCGTGTTTCCCTGCAGAATGTCATCCTTGACTTTTTCCTTTTCGGCATCGCCCATATTTGCGAATTCCGGCGTTCTTGCTGAAATCGCCTCTTGGATGGCGTCTGTTTCGCCCTTGGTCAGGGTTTTGCCTTCGGCAAGCTTGCCAACGAAATAGTCGATCAGCTTCTCAGCGAATTGGGACAGGGTCCGGCTGGACAATGCCAGGCCCTCGATGTCGTTGAGAACGGTGTATTGGTGCTGGCTGAGCGTCTGCCTCTCCAGCGGATAAAGCGTCGGCAGGGCCTCCCACATCGGGGCATAGGTCTTGTGTGAAAAGCTCATCTCGCCGGGGCTGATCCCCTGATAGCCATGCGGGTTCGAGACGGCCTGCGGCATTTTGTGGCCGCTCCAGCGCAGAAAATTCGAGACGATCGGCACCAGCGGCGTCGGCGCTTGCAGCGAGTTGAGAATTTCGCCGAACACATAATAGGCCCGCACCGGAATAAGCGCAGCGGTGTTCAGGCTGCCGCCTGCCTGTTTGGCGGTGTATGCAGTGATGCCTGCGGCGTTATAGGTCTTGCAATAGATTTGAAGGTCTGGCTCTGACACCTGCGCCGCAATCGCCGCCGCCGAGGTCAACCCGCCGCCGAGCGAGTGACCGGTGATGATCAACCGGTTATTCCAGTTATTTGCAGCGATACCAGCAATCTTCTCTGCTGCCTTGACTCCGTCGCTGTATTGCTTGGGATAAAAACCGAGCCCTTGGGCAAAGTTTGTCGGCCAGTCGCCATTTTCACCCATGTAAAGCGTTGCTGTAAACTGCAGCTTCACCGTCACCTTGGCGGTGATCAGGTGGTATGCTACCACCGGAATTGTCTTCTCGATGGCCACATCGGTAAACAGGGGCTCGGTCATCAGCCCCTGCTGGTTCATCTCCACCTGCTTCAGCGCTGCATAAGTGTCGTTGTGCGAGAAGGTGCGGTCGAATGTTCCGCTTTTCGTTTCGGTTCCAAAGATGGATTTTTTGATCTCATAGCTCCACGATCCCTTTATATTCAGGGCCAGTTCGGCAAAGTCGCTTGGTTCGGAATCGCTGCCGCGAAACACCAGAACCGGCGGGCAATCGCCGGTCTCGCCTTTCTTTTTTGGTTCGTAAAATCCCCATTCCAGCCCAGATGCTTCCGAATCACCATCTGTTTTTGTCCAGTATTTTTCATTCAGATCCAGAAATGGCTGCATCGGCTTTGGCAGATCAGCCTTTGTCTTGCCGTAGATATCTAGGATCAGCATCGAGGCGTAACGCAGACAGACCTCGATATCGGCATTCCGGTGAACATCCGTGGTATTATTGCCCATCCCAGCGCTCTGTTCCTTCCGGGCCATCGGGCATCTTGTTCAGCGGCAGGGAATCGGGCGGCGACCAGAGCTGACCCGGAGCGAGGATAAAGCCGCCAATATCGTCCGGCACTTTCATCGCCATCAGCTCGGCAATCGCGCCGGTCGGCTCGACATGATTGCCTTTGAGGATAAGTTCCAGGACGCGCTGCAATTGCCATACAGAAAAGAGATTGGAAGGACCTGTGACGCCGATATATTGCGCGGCAATTGTCTGGTACCGCTTCAGCAGCTGATCGAGCTTTGCCGGTGGGGCATTGTCATAATAGCCCTGAAGCGCCACCCGAAACGCCATTTCACAAGACCACGGTCCAGCATTGGCATTCGACACAAAGAAACTCGAATAGAAGTAACCTTTACCATCCGGCACCTCAAACCAGGGATCGGCCTTGTTTGCCAACAGAATCAGCACACCCTGAAGATTGTTCTCTCCATTCGCAGCACTTACCAGATTGTTCATCCCATCGTACTTATACGCATTGGGATCGCCGCTATTTTCCAGATAGAGCGTCAGAAACTGGTTGCCGAACTGGAAATCGGGATAGGGGATATAGCTGATGACATTGGTGAAGTTCGTCTTCATGCCAACGGCGGTAAAGGCCATTTCGCCGCCATTATAGTTGACATCGGCGCCATGGCGCACCAGCGCTTCTGCCGCCTGGTAATTGCGCGACAGCACCGCCTCGCGCAGCAGAGTGTCGGTAAAGCCGTGCTTGTAGCCGTATTCCTCCGGCGTTTCCGGGTAACCCCGGTTGATTTCCTGCTTGCCGAGCACCGCAAGGCGGGCATCCGTCACGGGTTGCCCCATGACAATGTCATGCACCACCGCCTTCACCAGAGGAGGCGCATCGGCAAAGGAGGCCTGCGAGCGCTTCAGGTTCTTTTCCTGCCAGTGATTGAAATAGGCCTCGAAGGCGATCCTGTTACTTTCTGCCACGTCTGCCTCCTGCTGTTTTTCCCATTGCGCATCCTCGTAGGCGATCCGGCGATCGTCTATCTCCTGCGCGGCCACATAGACGATGACGAGCGCCGCCAGCACGCCTGCGGCGATTTTCAGACCGCGCTTCATCAGTTCACCTTCACGACATCCGAAAACATTTTGATGTTCTCGTCGCCGGTCGTGATGATGTTCTTGGCCGAGATCGTAACCGTTCCGTCCTCCGTCATGACGATCCTTGATTGACCACAGTTGAGAATGATCCGGTCGCCGGCATTGATTTCTATCGTGCGTTTCACGGTCACGTTGTAGTCCCTGCCGACCGTTGTGTTCTTGTTGACCCTGACATCCTCGTCATGGTTCGCACCGATCGATTGGTTCTTGTTTTGCTCGACAGCAATCGACAGATTTCCATTGCCCTTCTCGCTCGTTTCGGGCCGACCGAGCGCCTCGGCTGTTGTGCCGATGCCTTGTGTTTCCCGGGAGGCTGAAGACGGTGTAAGAGTGCCGGTATTGCCCGGCCCGACGCGTAGCTCCATATTGCCGTCGATGATCTCGGTCAGGTTATTGCCGACCTCGATGCCCTTGTTGTGGCCGACGGACTGGACCCAGTTGTTGTTGATGCGTTCGGAGTGGTGGTTGTTGGTCTTTTCGTTGCGGTCTTTCTGGGCGTAGACATAGACCTCCTGCCGGTCGTTCTCGTCCTCGAAGCGGAGTTCGTTGTAGCCCTTGCCCTTGTGGGTCTGGGATCGCCAGACGGTTCTGGTCTTGTGTTCGGGGAGCTTGTAGGGCGGCAGGTTGAGGGCGTTGTAGGAGCGTCCGGTGATGATCGGCTGGTCGGGGTCGCCGCCCATGTAACTGACGAGCACTTCCTGTTTGACCCGTGGCAGGATCACCTCGCCGAAAGTGCCGCCCGCCGAACTCGACGTCACCCGCGTCCAGACCGAGGAGTGCTCATTGTCTTTCGAGCGTCTGTCCCACGGATAGGAAAGTTTCACGCGGCCCCAGTCATCGCAGTAGATTTCCTCACCCTCCGGGCCGCTGACGGTTGCGATCTCCGGACCGTCGGCTTTCGGCTTCGGCTGTTTCGGCGGGGCGTAATTGAGGTCCGCCGGCATCGCCAGGAAGCGATTGGCATAGGTGGTGGCGCCCGCTCCGGCTTCTTCCTTCAGCGCCTGCGGCTGTTCGCCCACATGGGTGACGGTGAGAAGATGCCAGAAGACGTTGCAGTCCTCATTCGGATGCTCGGTGAGCCGGACCTTGCGGCCCGGCGTCAGCGCCGGCGCATTGGTGCGGCCTTCGCCGGTGGTGGCCTCGACGCGCACCGCCTCGATCTGTGTTTTGGTAAACGGCTTGCCGGCATTGTCGTATTTGTAGCCGCCCGGATAGTTGTAGAGATCGTAATCGCCTTTGGTGCCGTTATCGGCCTGGCGGTCGGCGCGATGCTCTTGGCTGTACCCCGGATTCGTGAAGAGACGCTCGCGCTGGGTGAAGCTCGTCGCCCGCAGGCGCTCGCGGAAGGTGAAGCTGCGGCAGAAGACGCCCTTCGCCACGCCGCCGGGATTGGCATTGTATTCGAGTTCCGGCATCTCCTTCAGCTTCGGCACGATCATCGGTGTATCGATGAAAGTCACCTGGTTCTGGCCGTTCTCGCCGGATGTGAAGAAGAACCAGATGCCTTCCTCGGCGGCGATGCGCCGGACGAAATCGAGATGGGTCTCGTTGTACTGGACGCAATATTCCCGCGCCACATGGGTGCCTTCGAGCACGAAGCGCATATCCTCGACGCGGCTTTCCTTCAGCACCTCGGCGATGATCTCGGGCACGCTCTTCTGCTGGAAGATGCGGCTGTCGGAGCCATGGGCGAGCCGGCCGAGCGCAGGCATGAGGACGACCGTGTAGAAGGTGCGGTGAAGCCCCTCGTCGCGGCGGGCCATGTCGGCGATGATGCCGGAGAAATGCCGGATGCCGGCATATTTGTGATGGATGGTCAGCGTCGCCGGTGTGTCGAGCAGGGCGTTGATATCGATTTTGGGATCGTCGGAAACGAGTTCGATCACCACCTCGGAAAGTTCGAACAGCTTTTCTTGCGCCGTAAACCCGTGAACAAGAAGTCCGGCATCCTTCAACGCCGGGGCCTCGAAGGTGAAGGCGATGTCCTGATCCTGAAAGAGGACCGGCATGTCGATGATCGCGTTCATGGTGATGTCCCATTGCCGTATGCAGCCTCATCCAAAAAGGGCGCATAATTATGATATTCAATCCATGATTGTGGCATTCCGCGCACCTCCGAAGCTATTCCGCTCCAGAGGTGCCAATGTCTCGTCCTCAGGTGGCCGGCGTGCGCCAGTCATCCGAGCCGGATGTGCCGGATGCCGTGTGCTCCCAGGTGATCTTGCGGTAGGAAAGCTCGACCTTCACCAGCTGGGTGAAATCGGCATTCTTCGGGTCCTGACAATGCGGCAGGGTGCAGTCCATGTCGGTCACCAGCGCATCTTCCAGCGTGGTGGTAAAGAAATGCTCCTGCTTGCCGGCGGAGTTGGTGCGGTACCATTTGACATCGCATTTGGTCAGCATCTCGCCGGTGCAAAGGGCGTTATAGAGCAGCGGCACGGCCTTGTTCAGCGTGCAGGTGAACTTGAACGGCGTGTGCACGCGCTGGCCGGCCGGCTGGCCGGACTGCGGGTCGCGGGGAATGACGACGGTGTGGTCGATGGCCTGGACCATGACCTCGTCCTCATGGCCTTCCTGCCAGACATTGCCGACCGAATCCTCGGTAAAGGCGCCTTGCGTGATCGGGCCCTGCGTTGCGCCCTCGATCGTGATATAAGCGGGTGTGGGCATGGGTTACTCCTGCCTGTTATCGAGACGTCTGCCGGAGTTTTGCCTCGCGCAATGGCCGGACGGAAAACCGGTTTCCACTTTTCCTGTCCATTGCGCCTGTCGCCAAACATGCAAGATCCGGCAGACGTCCTTCGTTTCATCGTTATCATTGCCGCGGCACCATGCCGTCGGCGGGTTCAGGCCCGTCAGCATCAAACCGCGGCGGGCAAGCAATGCATCGCATAAACCGTGCCAGAGACGACCTTTCCGGATGGAAAAATTCTAGGCATCTGATTTTTAAAGTGTATTTTTATCGCCGTGAGCAACAGCGCGCCCATATGAGCGATTATTTATGTAAGTGAACCCAAGAAACTCCGGCCAAAAATGGCCGGGACAAGTGCGGACATAACGGTAAAATTCGCCGTAACCAATTGATGCAAAACAGTGAATCCGCCTCGGCCAAAAATGGCCAAGCTTGGCCATTTTTGGCCAGCACCGTCGAGTACTAAAATATTCATTTCAAATCAGTGGCTTGATACCTGATTTGAGTTGTTTGTGACTTACATAATCCCGAATTCTTCGGTTCAGAGACCCTGAAAAGTCCGCACTATCTCCTGCGATGTTCCGACTTCTCGACCGTCTGATGTTGCCGACGCGGCTTTTCAGCGCGCGTTTGGGATGGTCGGTCTTGCCGCTATCATGGTGCGTCACTCCCCTCCGCTTTCCCGAGGAGAAGCCGGCAGTCAGCGCTGCATGAGAAGAAACCACGGCTGCCGGACGTTTTTTTCTGGCACGGCAGTGCTTCCGCGAGAAATGCGAAAAATGAAACGCGGCTTCACTGGCACATGCGAAAATCAGCAAAGGCCTGCCGTTCTACCAATGCGAAAATCTATCCGTCTGGAACGGAATCCAGCAAGACGAATACGACACTGTCAGCCCGGATCGCCTGTCAATTCGGCCTTTTGCCCGATTGCGGACGGAATATCATATTGGGCGCGTGCTGAAATCGGGAATGCGAAAACCCGGAAAGCAAATGCTAAAATTAAAAATAAAAACGCGTGTATAGAATGCGAAAAGAGAATGTATAATTCCATAATTTTAAATTCTTTTAGATAATAAGAAAAATGAACTGTAAAAATATTAATCGCATATCTTGTCGAGACGAATCACAGGCGATAGAAAGACTGCGAATCAGTCGTCAAACCTCTGCTCTCGTCCATCGGTATTGATGGCGGAGGGTCATGAGAAATACGGGAGTTGAAATGCGCTGACTTGAGCATCAGGGCTGAAAAAGACTGAGGCCCGGAGGATTGCCGTCCTCCAGACCCAAATAAATCGTGTGCCACGATTGGTCTTCTCATCCCACGCATCACGGAAGAAGTCAAGTTACACGCCACCATTGGGTGCGCGTGAACGAATGGACCTTGTCTGAACGCCGCGATCGGACGTGCTCTTTGTCGTGCATGGCGCCATGCTCGATATGATCGAAAACATAAAGCAGGATATTCTGGATGCTGCCATTGCCGACGGGGCTTTGATCGCTCACCGGCTCGACGAGCTTTGGCGCACCGTGATCTCCGACAATGACGATCTGCAGGCCGAAAACCAGAAACTGACGGCGATAATACGTGTGCTCGAGGCTGAGATTAAAAGTCTTGGCGGGCAGATTGCCAAGCTCAACAAGATGAAATTCGGCCCGAGCGCCGATACCAATCCCCAGAAAGGCAAAGATAGAGGCAAGTCCGGCGCGGGTTCCTATGGTCAGCCAGAGACTGGAGAGGGCAAACCTGCCGAAGGCACCGATGGGTTCGCCGGGCAGACCGCGCAGGCCGAAGGAACAACAACCTCGGAGAAAAAGCCGCGAAACCGGTCCGGGCGCGGCGCGCGCGCATGGCCGCCCCATCTCGAGCGGCGTGAATTCTACATGGGTACCAAGGACGGTCTCTGTCCCTGCGGTTGTGGCGGAACGATCCGTGATTATGACATCAAGGAGACGCCGGAGGTAATTCCCGCGAAATACTATATCGCTGTTCGCAAATACCCGAAATATCGTTGCCTTCAGGGGAAGATGGTCGGCACGCCCTTTGAACCGGCGCTGATCAGGGGGACCACCTTCAGCAATGGCTTCCTGGCGCATTCGATCGCCATGCGGTTTGATTGGTATCTCCCCTGGTACAGGCAGGAGCGGCTTTTCGAGGCTTGTGGTATAAATTCTCCGCGTTCCACGCTGATGCGCTGGGCAACGGCGGTGGCACTCGGCGCTCTCCTTCCCATGTGGCAACGGATCGAGCGTGAAGCACGGTCCGAAAGCTGGCGGCTGTTCATGGACGAAAGCCCCCTGAAGGAGCTCGATCCGGGTCGGGGCAGAGCACGCCAGGTTTACCTGTACGCCCTTCATCATGACGATCGCTCTTTCGGCGGCAACCGAACGCCGCTGGTCATCTACTATGTCGGCCCGACGCGATCGATGAAACGCATCCATGAAATTCTTTCAGGCATGACCGCCATCGTACAGACGGATGCCTATTCCGGCTATGGACGGCTCGGAACGCCGGGCACCTGTGTTGCGGGCATCAAGTCACCGAAATGCTGGAGCCATGCGCGGCGCAAGTTCACCGACGAGTTTGATGCCAACAAAACGCCGGATGCTGATGACATCATCCAGATCATCGCCGAACTTTACGCCGTCGAGGGTGACATCAATGGCAAACCGCCCGATCATCGACGATCGGTGAGACGAAAACTGTCACAACCGATACTCGACCGGCTGCGATGCAGGCTCATCGAGCTCGCTGAAATCCATGTCGTCAACAACGGCATGCGCAAGGCCATCCTCTATGTCCTCAGTCATTGGGCAGGCCTGACCATGTTCGTTGATAACGGGCGTATCGATCTCGATACGAACGCTGTCGAACGCCTGTTCAAACCGACGAAGCTGCTCGCAAAGAATGCCCTCTTCGTCGGCAGCGATGAAGGGTTCGAGGCATGGGCAATCCTGTCCTCGATCGTCGAGACCTGCAAGCTGAACAGGGTCAGGGTCGAACCCTATCTGAAGTGGCTATTCGACGAGATCAACCGCAATAGCGGGACTGTCGACTACGAAAAGCTTCTCCCCTGGAATGCGCCGCTGGAGCTGCGTCAGGCATAATCGCCGAAGGGCGAGCGCATGGTCCATCGCGATCGTCTACCGACCCGGGTGATGAGGTAATCCCCCCGAAAAATAATGGGCTTCAAAAGTAGAATTTTCTCGGGTTTTATGACTGAGGAGATTTTGATGAAAAAGACGAGATTTAGCGAAGCACAGATTATTGGCATTCTGCGTCAGGCAGAAGGTGGCGTTCCTGTGCCTGAACTTTGCCGGGAGCACGGGATGAGTTCAGCGAGTTTTTATAAATGGCGGGCCAAATATGGCGGCATGGATGCGTCGATGATCAGCCAGATGAAAGCGCTGGAAGACGAGAACCGCCGTCTGAAAAAGATGTATGCGGAGATGAGCATGCAAACCGAACTGCTGAAAGAGGCTTTGGGAAAAAATGACGCGGCCATCTCTACGCCGGGAGGTGGCCGCGCAAGCCGTGGCGATACGTGGGGTGAGCATAGCACTTGCCTGCCGAACGTTCGGTGTCAGCGAAACTTGCTACCGATACAAAGGCAAACGCAATGATGAGAATGAACAGATCGCCGATCTTCTGACCGGCTTGACGCAGGCAAAGAAGAACTGGGGCTTTGGCCTTTGTTTTCTCTATCTGCGGAACGTACAGGGACGGCGCTGGAATCATAAGCGTGTTTATCGCATCTACCGCGCGCTTGAGCTGAACCTCAGGATCAAGCCACGCCGGCGGCTGAAACGGGAAAAACCGGATACACTCAATGTCCCGACAACGCCGAACGCGGTCTGGTCCATGGACTTTATGGCGGATCGGCTGGCCGATGGCCGGCAGTTTCGGCTTTTGAATGTTCTGGATGACTTTAACCGTGAGGGGCTTGGCATTGAGGTCGATTTCTCTCTACCTGCGGAGCGTGTCATCCGTAGCCTGAACCAGATCATTGAGTGGCGCGGCAAACCGCTGGCAATACGTGTTGACAATGGCCCGGAATATGTCAGTGGAAGGCTTATGGACTGGGCTGAAAATCAGGGCATTGCGCTGAATTACATCCAGCCTGGAAAGCCGCAGCAGAACGCTTATGTCGAACGCTACAACCGGACAGTACGACACGAATGGCTTGACCAATACATCATCGAGAGTATCGAAGAGGCGCAGGCGTTCGCCACACAATGGTTATGGAGCTATAACAACGAGCGACCCAATATGGGCATCGGCGGAATGACACCCGCACAGAAACTGAAAATGGCTGCGTGAATTCTACCAAAAAGCCCCGTTAAAAAGGGGAGGATTACCGCACCACCTCGAATGATTCCAGCCTGTGAACCCGGGACGGTCGGCAGTCGGCCTGGGCAAATAGTGAAAGGACATCGGCACTGGGCGCGGGGACATTCAGTAACAGAGAGGTTCTATCGGCGATGTCGCCCACGGTCACGCTCTTCCGCACCGCCAGTGGGTCGTTTGCTGCCAAGACCGCGAATGGCGGCGTTGCAATCAGCGGTCCAATCTCGAATTCGTCGACCAGACTTTGGACCTGTCGCTGTTGGCAAGTGGATACCTCGAAATACCTATCCAACTGTCCCGAGCGCGGCTTGTAAGCTTTCCTCTAACCTCGGTAAAATCAACTCATTTCCCCAGCCACTTAAATGGTCTTGGTCACTAAAAAGCGGATTTCCAGCATCATCAAAAATATAACAAGACTCGCCCGGGCATAATACATCCAGAACGTCGAATACAATGACGCCCTCCACGCCTTCTTCGATTTTCTCTATTGAGAATTGCGTAGGTCGTAGGCGATCCAATAAGTCTGTACGCGCTACAAAAGTGGGGTTCGAGCAGATAGGGTTGTGGCGATTGTACCAATCAGCACACCTGAATGGAATGTACCGAAATAGGGGTTCAGGTCCTCTAATAATAACACCCACTCCGGCCTTTCTAAGGTCTCTTACCAATGCACTTAGCTGTTCGCGTGCATTCTCTATTAGCTTGATGTTCTCGTCCGAATCCAACTGTGGTTCAGGAAAAGAGGCGCCATCCTGATTGACATACCTCGGAACATTGAGGGCGGAAAACAGAACCACATCACCATTTGTGACAGTTTTAAGAAAAGCGCAGTCATCTGGATTGGGGACAGGCGTGAGCAAAGTGAAAGCACAGTCGTTGTAGGTTACAAACTCCATATTTTCAGCATCGGCGGCCACCATCGCCGCCCCGGAAATTGCGTCGGCATGGCTGTCTCCTACTACAACAAGCTTTCGTCTACCAGTTGTAAGGCCGCCATCATGTTGTGAACCCAGTGTCGGTAGATCTCTCGGCGACCACCCAAACTCTGTGCTGACGACTGATAGACTAGGAATAGAGCGTCGGAAATCTCTGGGAGCTCCTGCCGCAAAGACAACTGCCAAATAACATATGGCTGCAACAGACAGGGGAACGAAAACGACCTTGCGCACTCGATCAATCCGTGAGCCGAAGCGCTGAGTGGGAAGCTCAATCAGATGATAGGAAGCTATTGCCAACGCGAAAGAGAGTAAGAAAGCTAAAACGAGAGGTAATATGCCATCGAAGCCAATTGTCCAGCGAAGAAGCACAACAACTGGCCAGTGCCAAAGATATAGTGAGTAAGATATTCGGCCTACGTAAGTGATCCATGACAACGATAGAAGCCGTGTGAACACCAAATCTGGATTTTTTGTATGGGTTTGTGACCATGCGAATACGGCCGTCGAAAATACCGCAAGAGGTGCAGCTGGAATTGGTGAAGCGAAACTCAGCGGCTGAATAAGCGATATCAAAATGAGTATGAAGGATATGAGGCCTATAACTTTACGGTATCTAGGGCCTATGGCTGCGTCTAGGCGAATTGACTTCGATGCTGAAAAGGCAATGGCGCCAGCTGCCAGCTCCCAGAAGCGAGAAAAAAGCGAGTAGAATGCGGTGGAAGGGCTGGTGAAACTCCACCAAATGGCACATGCAATGGAAACTAAGCTCAGAGCAGTCAAAACCAGATTGAATGTTGATCTGCTTTTTGCATAGCGAAAGATGCCCCAGACCAAAACTGGAAATATCAAATAGAATTGCTCTTCAACGCCGAGCGACCAAGTGTGCAGGAAAGGATTGTATGCTGCGAGTTGATCGAAATAATTTGTGTTCTGCCCTAACATGAGGACGATGTTGGCTACGCCTCCAACTGCGGCAGCTCCAGTAAATAAAATTGATGAACTTAAGTAGGCGGGAGGGATCAGAAGAGCTGTAAGTAGTAGTGTGACTAAAAGCATAACAAGCAGTGCGGGCATTATTCGCCAAACGCGACGCTTGTAAAATTGAGAAATATACCCGTAAAAATCGCCGTCAGCTCTATCGAAAGAAGAAAAAAGAGACTTAGAAACTACAAATCCACTAATGACGAAAAATATATCGACACCAAGTAGGCCTTGACTGATGAAATAGAATTCAAAATGATATAAAATAACAGAAATAACCGCGATAGCTCTGAGGCCATCTATGTAGGCTAGTCTTTGCTTTATGTGTGATTCGTTCATCTTTATAAAAACCAAATTTATTAGAAGTATTAATAGGTGTATTTATGATTAAGAATTTTGTATGGTTATATATCAAGCGATAAAATTAGTGAAGTGGCTCTGGAAAACTGAACAGACGAGGTAGTTAATTTCTGGCTCTTCAATTCGGTATACCCTGATCTCGCAAGATGGACGAAAACAGCTTCAGACATGATGAAACCTACGACCGGCTGAACCATGTCGAGCACCAGAAAGAACGTCTGCTCGAGCAGAACCGGGCGCGCTCCTTAACGTCTCGGCGAAACCGAAGAGTTCGTCGCCGAATACCAGAATGGACCTATCACGGTTTCGTACCGGCCCAATCGCTCGTTTAAGCCACTTTCCGTTCGAAAGCGACGGGGCTTTTCCAGCCCAGTGCAGAGTGGCGTCGCCGTGGATCGTAGAAGCCGTTGATGTATTCGAAGATTACCATTTCAAACTGCCTTCGCGTTGCCCATGGCCGCCACCAGATCAGTTCTGCCTTGATCGTTTTGAAGAATGTCTCGACAGCGGCATTATTACAGCAATTTCCTTTGCCGCTCATGGAAAACAACCTTGCCTTCGTGCCTACCGATTCAAGAGATTTATCAGAATCTGCTGACTTCTTTAAATAGCCATTTATAAGCAAATGCTTGTGCTTGCTCGGGCTCAGCTTTGCCTAGAGATCTAGAAATTGGCCTGTTCAGCCGCGAAATGGAGCTTCGTCCTTTCCGGCTTCCATGAATCTTCTTCTTAATAGGTGCGGCATCTACGAACGCCAGCTTCGCGCGCACCCCAAGCCGGTCGTTCGATCAGCCGCGCGTGGCTGCCGAAAGCAGTCATTCAGGCGGCGCAGGATCGAAACGCTCCGATCATGCAGGGCGCTTCGGTTTGCGGCTCTTGTGTTTCGACGTTTTGCCGCGATCGGTCGACGGGGCCTGGTGTTTGCGGGTCGGCTTGCCGTCCTGCTTGAATTTCGGTTTTGCCTGTCTCGGCTTTTCGCGCATCTTGCCAGCCGGCGCGATGATGATGCCTTTCTCGAGGCTGCCGGGCTGCTTGATCTGTTGCGCATAACTTTCGGCCTTGTCGGCGGAGATTTCGAAACGTGTTTCGGTGTCATCGATCCTGATCGCGCCGACATCGCGTTTTTTCACGCCGCCGGCGTTGCAGATCATCGGCAAAAGGAATTTCGGATCGGCGCGCTGCTTACGCCCGAGCGAGATGGTGAACCATACACCGTCCTTAATGTCCGGGCCTCGCGGCTCGCGAACCGACGCGTGTTTGTCTGCGGACCGGCGGTCCCGAACGGCCCTCTTGTTCTCGAGCGTCTCAGCGGAAACCGGCAACAGTTCCTCGGGGACGGGGTGGGCGGCCAGTTGCTGGCGAAGGAACGCCGCTGCAATGCGCTCAGGCCCCACCCGGTCCAGCAATTCGGTCACGAATGCCGATTCTGCTCCGTCCGGCTCAGCGGCAGAGGCGGCGGCATCGATGATGCGCCGGCGGTAGCGCGCCTCGATATCGGCAATGCCGGGCGCCGCACGAACGGTCGCCGTCAGCTTCGCCAATGTCAGCACGCGCTGAGCAGCACCTCGCCTGTGTTCCGGAACGATAAGTACGCAGACGCCTTTTCGACCGGCGCGACCGGTCCGGCCAGAGCGATGCAGCAGGGTCTCCGGGTTGCTCGGAACGTCAGCATGGACCACAAGGTCGAGGTTTGGAAGGTCGATACCGCGCGCCGCGACATCGGTGGCCACGCAGACACTCGCGCGTCCGTCGCGCATGGATTGCAGCGCATTCGACCGCTCCGATTGCGCCATCTCACCCGAAAGCGAAACCACTTTGAAACCGCGATTTGCCAGCCGCGCCGTGAGATGGCGAACCGCTTCACGTGTGT
Source organism: Martelella sp. K41-7 (assembly GCF_055808365.1). Classification (NCBI taxonomy): domain Bacteria; kingdom Pseudomonadati; phylum Pseudomonadota; class Alphaproteobacteria; order Hyphomicrobiales; family Aurantimonadaceae; genus Martelella; species Martelella sp. K41-7. The sequence goes on along the minus strand of NZ_CM147867.1, from coordinate 1,797,180 downwards.
GGCAGAACACCAGGGCGCTTGAGCTGTCGGAATCGAGCAGCGTATTGATGATGGCGTGTTCGCGCTCATCGCGTCGCACCAGCATCAACTGGTATTCGATGTCGGCATGTTGCTCGGTAGACGCGGTCGTTTCGATGCGCACCGCGTTGTTCTGCACGGTCCTGGCCAGCTCGGCGATGCCGCGCCGCACGGTCGCCGAAAACAGCAGCGTGCGGCGCTCCTGCGGCGCGGCGCCGAGGATGAATTCCAGGTCGTCGCGAAAACCGAGATCCAGCATCTCGTCGGCTTCGTCGAGAACAACGGCGCGAACGGCGCTGAGGTCCAGCGCTCCCCGCATGATGTGATCGCGCAGGCGTCCAGGCGTGCCGACGACGAGATGGGCGCCGCGGCCGAGCGCACGGCGTTCGTTGCGCATGTCCATGCCGCCCACGCAGGTCGCGATCCTGACCTCAGCAGCCGCGAAAAGCCAATCGAGTTCCCTTTCGACCTGAATGGCAAGTTCGCGCGTTGGCGCGATGACCAGACCGAGCGGCGCGGCGGCGGCGTCAAAACGCTCGTCGCTTCCAAGCAATGTCTGCGCGATTGCGATGCCGAAGGCGACCGTCTTTCCCGAGCCCGTCTGCGCCGAAACCAGCAGATCGGCGTCACCGTGATTTTCGTTCGTCATCGCCATTTGAACCGGCGTCAGCGCGCTGTAGCCTTTCGCCGCGAGGGCGGAGCCAAGGGCCGGATGTATGGCGGCGATCGGGGATGTTGCGTTGGAATCGGTATTGGGCGTCATGGTCACCACCTTTGTGACTTGCCGAATATCATCATGTACGCTCTCTGGGTAGAGGTAGTTTGCCGGGATCTCCGCCCCTTGGAAAGCTGAGCTGATGACGACACCCAGCGGAATTAACCGGAGGGCCGAGCCGGGACGGTAATCCTCCCCTTTTAACGGGGCTTTTTGGTAGAATTCACGCAGCCATTTTCAGTTTCTGTGCGGGTGTCATTCCGCCGATGCCCATATTGGGTCGCTCGTTGTTATAGCTCCATAACCATTGTGTGGCGAACGCCTGCGCCTCTTCGATACTCTCGATGATGTATTGGTCAAGCCATTCGTGTCGTACTGTCCGGTTGTAGCGTTCGACATAAGCGTTCTGCTGCGGCTTTCCAGGCTGGATGTAATTCAGCGCAATGCCCTGATTTTCAGCCCAGTCCATAAGCCTTCCACTGACATATTCCGGGCCATTGTCAACACGTATTGCCAGCGGTTTGCCGCGCCACTCAATGATCTGGTTCAGGCTACGGATGACACGCTCCGCAGGTAGAGAGAAATCGACCTCAATGCCAAGCCCCTCACGGTTAAAGTCATCCAGAACATTCAAAAGCCGAAACTGCCGGCCATCGGCCAGCCGATCCGCCATAAAGTCCATGGACCAGACCGCGTTCGGCGTTGTCGGGACATTGAGTGTATCCGGTTTTTCCCGTTTCAGCCGCCGGCGTGGCTTGATCCTGAGGTTCAGCTCAAGCGCGCGGTAGATGCGATAAACACGCTTATGATTCCAGCGCCGTCCCTGTACGTTCCGCAGATAGAGAAAACAAAGGCCAAAGCCCCAGTTCTTCTTTGCCTGCGTCAAGCCGGTCAGAAGATCGGCGATCTGTTCATTCTCATCATTGCGTTTGCCTTTGTATCGGTAGCAAGTTTCGCTGACACCGAACGTTCGGCAGGCAAGTGCTATGCTCACCCCACGTATCGCCACGGCTTGCGCGGCCACCTCCCGGCGTAGAGATGGCCGCGTCATTTTTTTCCAAAGCCTCTTTCAGCAGTTCGGTTTGCATGCTCATCTCCGCATACATCTTTTTCAGACGGCGGTTCTCGTCTTCCAGCGCTTTCATCTGGCTGATCATCGACGCATCCATGCCGCCATATTTGGCCCGCCATTTATAAAAACTCGCTGAACTCATCCCGTGCTCCCGGCAAAGTTCAGGCACAGGAACGCCACCTTCTGCCTGACGCAGAATGCCAATAATCTGTGCTTCGCTAAATCTCGTCTTTTTCATCAAAATCTCCTCAGTCATAAAACCCGAGAAAATTCTACTTTTGAAGCCCATTATTTTTCGGGGGGATTACCGGACGATGCCCAGGCGCCGGTCGGGAAACCAGCTGACAAAGTGTTGAGCAGTTGATCTGAAAGTTAGTCACCCGTCCGCTATCCCGGGCAGTTGCCCGGAAGCCGGCCTGTCCGCCACTGCCCGGAAGCTGCCGTCCCGCTATACCTGCCCCGCTTCAGAGCCCGATTTAAAAGTTGTTGAGTGATATCAGAAGGATGTGATTCAACCACCTCTGCCAAGAACGTGGAGGATCGCATGCCCTGGAATGATATCACCCGCCTGCAGCATAACCGGGATCGCCTTCGCTATCCAACCGATTTGACGGACCGTGAGTGGGCTGTAATTGCTCCACTGATACCGCTGGCCAAGCCCGGCGGGCGGCCACGGAAAACGAATATGAGGGAAGTGGTGAACGCGATCCTTTATATTGCGGGCAGCGGCAGTCAATGGCGGGCTCTGCCGAAGGACTTCCCTCCGGTCTCCACGGTGCGAGGCTATTTCTATGGCTGGCGCGACATCGGCCTTTGGCAGACCATCAATCATCTGCTCGTCTGCGCTACGCGCGAACTGGAGGGGCGCGAGGCCTCGCCCACAGCCGGTGTCATCGACAGCCAGAGTGTCAAGACCACCGAAAGCGGCGGGGTTTCGGGCTACGACGCCGGCAAGAAGATCAAGGGCCGCAAGCGCCACATCATCACCGATACGATCGGGCTGATGCTGTTCGTGCTTGTCCATGCTGCCGATATCCAGGACCGCGACGGTGCGCCCGATGTCCTGAAAGCCATCCGCTACCGTTTCCCCTGGTTGCGCCATGTCTTCGCAGATGGCGGCTATGCCGGGCAGAAGTTGCGAAAAGCGCTGCGCGGATGCGGCCAATGGAACCTTGAGATCATCAAGCGCTCCGACATAGCGAAAGGCTTTGAGGTTCTGCCCCGCCGATGGGTGGTGGAGCGCACCTTCGGCTGGTTCGGACGATGCCGTCGGTTGGCCAAAGATTGGGAAAAGTCCATCGCAAGCGCCACAGCATGGGTCAACATCGCCAGCATCAGGGTGATGACCAGACGCCTCGCACGATATTGTTTCCCATCATGAACTTTTGAATCCGGCTCTCAGACATTGGTCACATCAATGCAGTATCGACTGGCTTTCGAGCATTTTCGCTCGATCAGCCGCAGCAGCATGCGTTCGCTGTCGATATCGCGCACCTTGAGATGCGCGACTTCAGATACGAGCAACCCCGCGCCATAGGCATAGTGGTTCTTTTGTCGCACGAAGGGGCGTCAATTGATTAAGACAGTTGTGTTTCCAGACGGTTCCGCGCGTGAATGGACCGTAGCTCCTCCACGGGCAGTGGGCCGGATCGCTTTTCCAAAGAGGGAGCAACCTGATGATCAATTGGGGGCTTCTTGGGGCTGGCCAACAGCTTCCACTGTCAAGCGGCATGCCCGTTTATCGCGCGTGGTCCAGTCGATTGAGTGCCCGGTCTTTAGGCCGATTAACGCTGTACCGATTGGAGTCAGAACGGAAATTCTGCCCTCGGCGATATCGGCCTTTCCGGGGTAAACTAGCGTAACCTGTCTGTCTTCTCCCAGGTCAGTGGTAAAATGGACAGACGAGCCCATACGCACAACATCAACGGCGATGCGTTTGTCTTCGACGATCCGGGCGCGCTCAAGCTCTGCGAAAAGGAAATCGGCCAAATCGGGAGTCTGATCGGCGAATCGATCCGCAAGAAGTGAAAGCCGCTTGTGATCGGTTTTCGTCAGGACAATTGCAGGTTTTCGTAATTTCTTCTGGTTGGAAGGCACAGTTCATCTCCTTGCTGATATCATCAGCAAAATGAACGCCGCTAGAGAAGGCGTTATTTCTGTTTTCGGGATCCTGTGTCGCTTGAATGGCGCCGTTTCGAACGCCAGATGGCAAACTGCCTATGCCCCTCGACCGGGGCGCGACGCAACCTGGCCGGGGGCTATTTGCCTACGATGAGGCAAACCCGTTGAGAGCGGAGATTGAAGCGCTTGTTGTTCATAGGCACAGATGTGTCCCTGAACCAAGCTTGAGTCAAGCCTGCTTGTTTGCGGGAAGGTGCGTCCAAGTGTCTGATGTTGAATTTGCAGTGGTGCCGTCAGTATCCAGTTTCGCAGCAAAGAGCCGGTTTTATCGTTTCCTTTGGACTGGTACCTCAGGCGATATAACCGCAAAAACGACCTCGGAAGAGGGCGGTTTCGAGCGGTCGTTCTGCATCCACGCAAGACGAGGCTCTTTTTTAAGCCTTTGTCATATATTTCAAATTGAGTATGGAAATCGCAGCGGCCACGCTGGCCTGAACAGGGTCGACGACCGGAAGACCGATCTCGCGCTGCAGAAACGGCCTCTGTCGACCCATGCCGGCGCAGCTAAGGATAATGGCATCGGCTCCATCCTTTTCAGCCAGTAGGCGCCCGGGTTCCATGACCTTTGAGCGCGCAAGCCCTTCATCGCCTGATTCTTCGACGCTGAGTGAGGCAGAGCGGTCGCCCGCCAGGCGCGCAGTCAGGCCGAGTTCTTCAATCCGCCTTGTGTGCCGGGCAATCGAGGCCGGGCCGAGAGAAACGACGCCGAAGCGGCGGCCGAGCTGAAGGGCTGCATAATATCCGGCCTCAGCAATGCCGATCGCCGGGATGTGTCGGCTAAGCGGTTCAGACTTGTCGTCGTGCCTTGATTGAGCGCCTCCTTGGTGACCCCAAGAGATGATTTTCTGGATTGGTCGCGTTGCGCGTTGACAGGACGGAACTTTTGAAACTCCAAAGAAACATTGGGGATCGCGAGGTCGCATGTTCATGCTTGTTCTTGAGCGTGTGATTGCGATCACATAAGGTGTTGAGAACAAATAGTAATATTGGAATACCGATTCCGGGATATGGTTCGGCGCGCGCTCTTGTGCCTGATTGGCATTGAGGGAAGGGCGCTTGTTTGCAGCCCGGGCTGAAGAGGAGGAGAGCCGCTTCGTGTCACAGAACAGTTCAGAGGTTAAAAATGCCAGGCCGGGCGTCTGGCTAAAGGGGGACTGGCATCTTCATTCCCGTCACAGCACTGATTCAACCAACAACCCTGTCGAAAAAATCATCGGTTTTGCAGAGCGGCTTGGGTTCGACTATCTGACCATCACGGATCACGATGTTCATGTCGCCGGCGATGTCGCCGGCCATACCTGGTCGGATCCGGCATATCGCTCCGACAGCCTGCTTCTTTTTTATGGAGCAGAGCTTACCGCTCCGCGCGGTCACGTCAATTTGCTGAGCTGCACGCCATATGATCACCAGCGCATTTTCGATCACCGCAACGATCGGGACTGGGATCTGCAGATGCTGAAGCGGTCGGTCGGGGTCCATTGGTCGGCCAACCATCCGGTGACCAGCAATCACTACGGCTTTTCGTTTGACCTCGCGGATTCCATCGAAGTCTGGAACGGTCCGATGTGGCCCAAAAATGCCGCCAATGTTCGTGTCTGGGACAATATGCTGCTTTCGGGCCGCATGCTCGGTGCGCGTGGAGGGTCGGATGCCCATCACGGTGTTCCTGACAGGCCGGAGCTTGCCACCCGATGGACGCCGGAGTCGACGATGAATTACGTCGGTACGCCGACCACCTGGATTTACGCCCGCAAGCGCTCAAAAACCGCGTTGCTTGAGGCGCTGGTGGCGGGCCGCGCCTGCATTTGTGCCAATCCGTTCAACCCGCGTGTTGAACTCCTTGCCGATGCTGATGGCGACGGCAATGCGGAAATGATGATGGGAGACAACGCGGTGGCGGAAGGAAGACCGGTTTCGTTCGAAATCCGTCTGTCCGAAGGCAGAATGGAGGGGGCTTCCTATTCGGTGAGGATCATCAAGAACCGCGAGATTTTCACGACACTTCCCGTCGACCCCGCAACCGGAACCGCATGGTTCACCGACACCCCTGCCGCCGGTGAACGCAGTTATTATCGTGCGGAACTGGACGGGCCGCAGGCGCCTTATCCGGACGTGCCCGATTCCATGGCGCTTTCCGCTGACAAGGTGGCACTCTCCAATCCACTCTATTTCAACTATGACCCGACATTCTGATTGTTAGCACCTGCTGTTGCGGGGGACTTCAGCTGACAATCACCGGTTCTGTGTTGAATCCCTCCGGCAGCGGTTCCGGCCGCTCGATATCGATGTTCTCAAGGTGAAGTCCTTTGATGTTGTACGCAAAGAGGGCTGGCATGCCGCCGGTGTAGTCGACAAGCCCTATGACCCGGCCATCGGCGCCCTTCCGCCATGCGTTGATCCGTCCTTCTGCTTCGGGTGAGGCCTCGAGGTCCGCGGGCGTGGGGCGCAGATCATAACTGAACGCGGTGCGGTAAGGCCCTGGCCTCTGGCTGAGCGCGACATTGCGTATCACGATGTTCTCGATGCCGCCGATGCGTTCGGCGAAGAGGTTGATGGCCCCCTCCATCGATCCGGATATGTTTTCGACCACGACGCCTCTGATGTTTCCGGCCGCTTTTTTGTCCGGCCGGCGGTCGACAAGATTGATCGTGAGTGCTTCCCCTGAGCCCCAGAAGCCGTGAGGCGTCTCGTGGCAATCGAGCCGGATATCGCAAAACCGGACATTTTCAATCGCGCCGCCGTCGCGCGAGAATATGCCGAGACCGCGATTGGAGGACGACACTTCGCAGTTCTCGAAGGTGATATCGCGAAACATTCCGAAAGACTCGGTCCCGATCTTGAGTGCGCACGACTGAGACCGGACACGACTGCCCGAGATTTCGATCCGCTCGCATTTCCCGACGATTCCACCGTCCGGACGCTGTGAAGTTTTCAGGACGATGCCGTCATCCGCGGTGGAAATATCGCAGCCTGAAACAGTGACATCGCGGCAGCCGTCAATCACGATTCCATCCGTATTCGGCATGCGCAGGTCATTCTCGACACGAATGTTATGGATCGAAAGTCGGCTGCAATTCACCAGGTGAAGCGTCCACATCGGCGATTCGATCACGGTGAAACCAGAGAGCCGGACGTTCTCACAACTGTCCAGAACGAGCAGGCGCGGGCGGCGTGTGGCAGGAATGCGCGTTCCCATCTCGGCATCCTCGCCCAGAGAAAAGTGCGTCCCGCCGCAGATGAAGCGCCCCTTGCCGCTGATCGCGATATTGCTGGCATCCTCGGCTGAAATCATCGCCCGGTCACTCTCTTCTGCAATGACGCGGACAGGCGTGGCGGCATAAGCCTCATAGTCCGGGACGAAATGAAGTTCGGCCCCTTCTTCAAGCCTCAAATCGACATCAGAAACCAGTTTCAGCCCGCCACTCAAATGGGCTCCGGCTTCAAGGATGACGGTTACGGGCGTTTCAGCAGCCGTATCGATGGCGCGCTGGATGCGGCCTGTGGCGTCGCCTCCGGTGGCGGCTATACGGATCTCGCGCAATTCTCACTCCCAAAAAATATTTTCATGATTTCAGGTTCTTTTGTCTAGGGCCTAGACTGGACTTTAACGGATTTGTTTGCGATTTTCGCCACATATCCAACAAATAAACAAATTGAAAGCAAATTCAGTGTAAAAAATTTCACTGTATGGGCGGCGATGGAGGATAAGCTGACTGATTTCTCAAAGATATTTCACCTCGTGGAATTGCTCTCGAAGCACATATTCACGCCGACCGATATCACCGTCGATTTCCGATTCCAGGAAGCGCCGGCTGCCGCCCGGGCAAAAATGCTGGAAGGTCCACATCCCGATTGGGCTCAGGTAACGCCGGATACCGTGTGGGGCGCGCCGCAGAGCTATTTCTGGTTTGCGGGCTCGGTGCAAATTCCCGAGGCCCTTGAAGGCCAACGCATCTGCCTCGGCATCGAAGCGATGTTCGGCCGGGTAATGGGGCGCTCGGATCCCCAGTGCCTGGTGCGGGTCAACGGCGAGATCGTCCAGGGGGCTGATTATAACCATCGCGAAGTCTTGCTGACCAAGCGCGCGCGCGGTGGCGAGCACTTCACGATTATGATTGAGGCCGGGACGATTGAAGATCGTCGACAGCTCGGTTTCGGCGGGCGTCTTCTGGTTCATGACCTTGAAGCCGAAGCGCTCTATTATGATCTGAGGGCACCGCTCGATGTTGCCAAGCATCTAGACGTCAACGATCATCGCCGGGATTTCATCCTTAAAACCGTCTATCAGGCGATCAGTGTTGTGGACTTCAGACCCGGCAATCCGCGGCGTTTTGCAGACAGTTTGGCAGCAGCAAGCGCGGTCGCCGCCCGGATTTATGAGGCGGCAGACACCGAGATCGCCCCGCACATCACGGTCACCGGACACACGCATATTGATGTCGCCTGGCTCTGGCGCATTCGTGAGACCCGGCAGAAGATGGCCCGTTCGATGGCTACGGCGCTGCATTTGATGGCGGAATATCCCGAATACCATTTCATGTATAATCAGGGCCTGCTTCTGGATTATCTGGAGGAAGATTATCCCATCCTCTTTGAGGGGATCAGGCAGCAGCAACAGGCAGGCAATTTCGAGATCGAAGGCGCGCTCTGGCTGGAGCCCGATGCCAACATCACCAGCGGTGAGTCTCTCGTGCGTCATGTTCTGCGCGGCGTGCGCTATCACCTCGAAAAGTTCGGTGTGCGGCCACGTGTACTGTGGTTGCCGGATACCTTCGGTTACAGCGCCGCTATTCCGCAGATCATGAAACTGGCGGGCCTGAGCGTGTTCGTTACCCACAAGATGTCATGGAGCGACACCAACCGCATGCCGAATGAGGTGTTTTTCTGGCAGGGCATCGATGGCACGCAGGCTCCGACCTATTTCCTTACCACCCAGCCGGCAGACAGTACGTCGATCGGCACCACCTATTGTCCGGATCTCAAGGCCAGCCATGTGATGGGCACCTGGCGTCGCTATGCCCAGAAAGAGACAAATGACGAGTTGTTTCTCGTCTATGGTTTCGGGGATGGCGGCGGCGGACCAACGCGCGAGATGCTGGAACACATCCGCCGGATGGAGCGCGGCATTCCGGGTTGCCCGCGCGTGTCGCAGGGCTTCATGGGGCCGGCGCTTGACCGGATCGTCAAGCGGATGCACGAAACTCCGGGAGATTATCCCGTATGGGTCGGTGAGCTTTATCTCGAGTTTCATCGCGGAACTTTCACCTCGGTCGCCAAGGTGAAGCGCAACAACCGGCGGGCCGAGGCCATGCTCCGCGAGCTGGAAATGCTGGCAAGCCTTGCGTGGTTTTCGGCTGATGTGGACTATCCTGCGGCCGAGCTCGCGGCACTCTGGGATATCGCGCTGCTCAATCAGTTCCATGACATTCTGCCTGGTTCCTCGATCGGGCTCGTCTATGACGACAGCGATAACGACTATGCGGGTTTCTTTGGCCGTGCAGAGGCGCTGCGGCGCAGCCTTGCGACTCATCTTGCTGGCGAAGGTGAGGCGCTGATCGTCAATCCGTTCGCTCAGGCGGTGGCCGGACTGGTCGAGGTCTGCTCGGATAAACCACTCTCGCTCGCCGGGCGCGGTTCACAGGCGGTGATTTCCGCGGATGGCACGCGTTCTCAGATCGTGCCGGTCGAACCTGTTCCGGGCCTCGGTGCCGCGCAGATCGAGATCGGCACTGCGGCGGAACAGGCCGTGGGCTTTGGCGGTCTCTCCGTGGCGTCGGATAGTCTGGAGAATGAGTATCTTCGCGCAGGCTTTGATGCATGTGGGCGCCTTGTGGTGCTGATCGACAAGGAGACCGGGCGTGAATGCCTTTCAGGCGTTGCGAACCGGCTGCAGGCCTTCCGCGATCTGCCGGAGCAGTTCGATGCCTGGGACATCGATCGCACATTCGAGGATCAGGTCTTCGAGATCGATGGGCTTGTCAGCGTCGAAATTGCTGAAACCGGTCCCTATCGGGCAGCGCTGCGCTTCGAATGGACCTATGAAACTTCACGCATCGTTCAGGTGGTATCGCTTGCGGCGGGAAGCCGGGTACTGGAATTCGATACCTTTATCGACTGGCACGAGAAGAATACGCTGGTGAAGGCTGCGTTTCCTCTTGCTATGCGCACCACGCAAAGCGATGCTGAGATCCAGTTCGGGCATGTCTCACGGCCGACACATGCGAATACGAGCTGGGATCAGGCGCGATTCGAAAGTCCGATGCATCGCTGGGCATCCCTTGCCGAGCCCGGCTTTGGCGTCGCCTTTCTCAATGATTGCAAATATGGCTACGACGCGCGCGACACGACGCTCCGGCTGACCCTTTTGCGCTCGCCGACCTATCCCTGGCCGGAAGCGGATCAGGGGGAACACCGGTTCCGCTATGGGATCATGCCGCATCGCGGTCTCGAAAGTTCTGCTGTTTCGGTGGCGGCTGAAGCATTCAACCATCCCTTGACTTTGATACCAGGTGAAGGTGCCCCCCACGATGGGGTGCTGAGCCTGCCATTGTCCGTTGATAATGCCGCTATCGGCGTAGAAGCGGTCAAGCGTTCAGAGGATGGCGAAGGGCTGGTGGTGCGTCTTTGGGAGCGCCACGGCGCTGGCCAGAAGGTGCGGCTCGCTTTTGGGAATGTGATCGCACAGGTTTGCGAAGTCGACCTTCTGGAAGAGCCGATTGCCGTCCAGACCGTTGAGGGCGGGGTTCTGGATCTCGCCTTCACGCCCTTCGAAATAAGGACGCTGAAATTGAAACGGCGCGATAAGGGTGAAGGCAAGGCCGGGCAAAGCCTCTTTCTGGCAGCCAATGAACCTGCCAGAAAGGGCTAGTCCGGGCGAGAATGTCAGGCTGGCTGTTATGATGGCCCGATTCTCGTTCTTCAGGCTAACTGATAGAGAGGAACTGATATGGCCAAGGGCGCAAAGGTTGGCATGCGCGAGGTTTCCGAGCGCGCTGGCGTGGCAATCTCGACAGTGTCGCATGTTCTGAATGGCACAGCGCCGATCTCAGAGGAGGTGCGAGTGCGTGTACTCGACGCTGCACGGGATATCGGCTATCTGGCCCGGCGTTCGGCCCGGGCCTCCGTCAATGCAGTCAACAGGGTGCTTCTGGCCGTGCCGGAGGATGCGCTGCCCGACAGCGACGTCAATCTGGTGTCCTGGACTGTACTGAATGCGCTGACCCGCGAATGCGAGGATCGCGGTGTGCGCCTTGTTCCCTACACGCTCGGACGGGGCGACCCGGTTGCGGCGGTGGATGCGGCGGCGCGGGAAGCCAAAGCCGACGGCATCATTGTCATCAATGATGACCGCAGCGCGCTCCTTGATGCAATCGGGCGTTCCGGTATTCCCGCCGTTCTGATCAATGGCGAAGACCCCAACATGCATATCGACAGTGTGACCCCGGGGAACCGCTTTGCCGCTCAGAAGGCGACCAGGCTGATTATGGACAAGGGACACCGCCGAATCATCCACCTGACCTGGACAGGGCGGAAAACCGTGGAGCGCCGGCTCGATGGGTTTCTGGATGCCTTTCGTGACAGTGGCCTTCCGCTCGCTGACGCGGTCATTCTGTCGGCGGAAGGGTTCGAGCCTCAGCATGGGGATAGGGCCCTGACTGTGTGGCTGGAAGACCATCCCGACCTCGACGGCGCAACGGCGCTGTTCTGCGCGGCCGACAACCTCGCATTCGGGGCCATTCGTGCGCTGAAGCGGGCAGGGCATAGGGTGCCGCAGGATATGTCCGTCATGGGGTTTGACGGTGTGGCCCTCGGCGAGCTTCACAACCCGCCGCTAACCACCGTTTCGGTGCCGCTCGAACAATTCGGCTCGGCCGCGCTCGATCTTCTTGAGGCACGAGCCAAGAGCGGGCTTGCCCCGCGTGCCGCTCACCGTCTCGAACTTGGTTGCAATCTTGTTCTGCGCGAAAGCATTGCCACAGTCGAACGCTAGTAAGGCAACCACCTCAGATAATTGAATAAAAAAAATTTCATGAATTGAAATGGAATACGTTTCATGTGCATGGAATTTTTTTATTGCCAAAATTGATATATGGCTGTTAAAAAAAGGAACCGAAATTGATACTAGGCCAGCAAAGCGGGAGTTTGCTGCGCAATTCGATCTTCGACTGGAGGAAGTTAATGAAAAAAATTTTACAGCCGGGTGCGCTTACGCTTGCCCTTCTCGCCAGCGCCGCCATTCCGCATGCGGCCTATGCATTCCAGGAATCTCCGATGCTGAAGGCAAAGGTCGACGCCGGCGAGCTGCCGCCCGTCGACGAGCGTCTTCCGGCCAATCCGTCAGTCGTCGACGCAGCAACGGTCGGCCAGTATGGCGGGGTCTGGCATCGCGCCTATCGTGGCCCGGGCGACCGCTGGGGACCGACCAAGCTTATTGAGGAGCGAGCACTGAAATACGTGCCCGATGCCGAGGGTAACATCACGCTGATGCCGGCCTATATTGAAACCTATGCGGTCAATGAAGATTCCACCGAGTTCACTTTCACGCTGCTTGAGGGGCTGAAATGGTCCGACGGCGAGCCGGTCACGACAGAAGATGTCGCGTTCTGGTACAATGACGTCTTCATGAACAAGGCGCTGACACCGACCATCGATCCGACCTTTTCGCCGGGTGGTGAGCCGATGCAGCTCGAGGTCAAGGACGATCGCACCTTCACCGTCAAGTTTGCGAAGCCCTATGTCTATTTCCTCAACATTTTGGCCAAGGATTCGACTGGCGAGCCGAGCCTCGACCGCCCGTCATTCCTGTTTCCGAAACATTATCTGAGCCAGTTCAACGACCATTACGCAAGCGCAGACGAACTCACCAAGGCGGCGTCTGATTTTGGTGTTCAGCGCTGGAGCGATCTCTGGGGCTCCAAGGGGCCGGTCACTTCATGGTGGCAGAACACAGATCTTCCGGTGATCACAGCATGGAAGATCGAGACGCCGGCGCCGGGCAATGTCGTCACCATGGTGCGTAACCCCTATTATTGGGCTGTCGATCAGGAGGGTAACCAGCTTCCCTATATCGACCGGATCGAGCATCGCCTGTTCGAGGCCATTGATTCCTTCAATCTGATGATCGTTCAGGGCCAGATCGACATGCAGATGCGCTACGTAAACTCCAGCGACTTCACCTTCTACAAGGAGAATGAAGACAAGGGGGATTATCGCGTCGGCACCTGGAAATCCGCCACGGTCTGGTCATTCGTGCCCAACCTTAACGTTGAGGACGAGGAGCTGAACAAGCTCTTTTCCAACAAGGATTTCCGTCACGCGCTTTCCGTCGGCATCGACCGCGAGACGATCAACGAGCTTGGCTTCTCGGGTCTGGGTGAAGCCCGTTCGGTATCTCCGATTTCGGGGTCGCCTTATTTCAACGCCGACTGGGAGACCCACTGGACGGAATTTGACCCCGACCTTGCCAACGAACTGCTGGACGGAATTGGTTTGACCGAGCGTGACGGCGACGATTTCCGTCTGCGTCCGGACGGCAAGCGTCTGCAGGTCGTGGTTGAGGCCTATCACGATACCGCTGCGCCCATTCTTGAGATTGCGGCCGACTATTACCGTGATATCGGCATCGAACTCCTGCCGCGCATTATCGACCGCACTCAGTGGGATGATAACCGCGACAACAACAACTTCCAGATCCAGTACACGCCTGTGGACCGCCTGTCGGTCGTTTCCGCCGATCCGCGCAATTTTATGGGCAATGACAGTTATGCCCAGCAATATTACGCCTGGTACGAGACGGACGGTAAAGCCGGGATCGAGCCACCGGAAGGTGCAGAGATCCGCAACATCTGGGCGGACTGGGAGAAGGCTTCGGTCGCCGGTTCCATGGAAGAGGCGGACGCCGCGCTTAACGACCTGATCGGAACCTTCGTGAATGAAGGCTATGTCATCGGTCTTGTCGGTGAGGTCTCTATCCCGGTCATCGTGAAAAACGACTTCAAGAACGTCCGTGACGGCCTGGTCGAAGACGATGTCACGCGTGGCGTAGGTTTCGGGCAGACCCAGCAGTTCTGGATCGACCAGAGCCAGCGATAAACCGACAGGCAAAGCTCCCTCCCGAGCAAGGGTTCCGCGAAGATGCGGAGCTGGCCGGCCGCCCGTTTGGTTACGGGCGGCCGGTGGGGAGCAGTGCGGAGAGTAGACGATGGCAAATTTCCTCTGGCGACGACTTTTGTGGGCAATCCCGACCCTCATCGTCGTGTCCTTCATATCCTTCATCATCATTCAGCTTCCGCCGGGAGACTATGTCACCGCTTATGCCGCCGAATTGCGCAACAGCGGCGAATACATCACTGCAGCACAGGAAGACGCGATCCGCACGCAGCTGGGGCTGAACGATCCAGTCCTCGTGCAATATGTGCGCTGGATCGGCAATATCGTTTTGCATGGAGATTTCGGCCAGTCCTTTCACTGGAACGCCCCGGTCTCCGACCTGATCTGGGGACGGTTGGCGCTGACCTTGCTTCTGTCATCGCTGTCGCTGGTTTTTACCTGGATCATTGCGATCCCGATCGGCGTCTATTCGGCGCAACGGCAGTATTCGCTTCTCGATTATGTGTTCACCGTCTTCGGCTTTCTCGGTAAGGGGATCCCGGATTTCCTGCTGGCGTTGATCCTGATGTGGATCGGCTTCGCCTGGCTCAACATCGATGTCGGCGGGCTGATTTCTCCTCGTTTCGAGGGCGAGCCGCTCAGCCTTGCGAAAATCGGCAATGTTTTGAGCCATGTCTGGATTCCGATTGTCGTGCTGGCCACAGGCGGCGCGGCCGGCCTCATCCGAGTGATGCGCGCAAACATGCTCGATGAGCTCGGAAAACCCTATGTGGAAACGGCCTATGCGCAGGGGCTTTCCGAACGGCAGGTGGTTTGGGGCTATCCCGTGCGGGTTGCTCTCAATCCCTTTATCTCAACTGTCGGCTGGGCACTGCCGGCGCTGTTTTCCGGTGACGTTATCACCGCTGTCGTGCTCAACCTGCCGACCACGGGACCGCTGATGCTGCAGGCACTCAAGATGCAGGACATGTATCTTGCCGGGGCCTTCATTCTGATCCTCAGCGTGTTCACCGTCATCGGTACGCTGCTGTCCGACATTCTTCTCGCGTGGTCCGACCCGCGCATCCGTTACGCGTGAGGCCGTTATGACCTTTGAAACTTCAGTCTACGCAGAAGAAAACGCGCTGGCGGCGGCAGAGCAGAGCATCTACACCGCCAATTCATGGAAGTTGATGTGGTGGCGCTTCCGTCAGCACCGGCTTGCCCTGATCTCGCTGATCTTCCTTGTACTGGCCTATATCACGGCGATCTTCGCTGAGATCGTCGCACCTTATGCGCCCGATTCCATCGAGCGGCTGGAAACCTTCGTGCCGCCACAAATGGTGCGCGTCATCCATGACGGATCTCTGACACGCCCCTTCGTTTATGAACTGAAGCGCACACGTGATCCGGAAACCGCGCGTATTACCTATGTGCAGGACAAGACCAAGCCGTTGCCGATCCGGTTCTTCGTGCATGGCGAAAAATATAAGTTCTGGGGCTTCTGGAAGGCCGATCTTCATCTCTTCGGCATCGATGCCCGCCGCCAGAAGGTTAATCTTCTGGGTACAGACTCGCTCGGCCGCGATCTGTTCTCCCGTCTGGTGTATGGTGCGCGCGTCACCCTTTCGGCCGGTCTGGTCGGTGTGTTCTTCGCCTTTGTACTCGGGCTCTTCTTCGGTTCGATTTCCGGCTACTACGGCGGTTTTGTCGATACGGCGATCCAGAGAATGATGGAGTTCATCCGCTCGGTTCCGACGATTCCACTCTGGATGGGGCTTGCCGCAGCTCTGCCGATCGCCTGGGATCCGCTGTTTGTCTATGTCTTGATCACCCTCATTCTGGCACTGATCGGCTGGACCCATCTCGCCCGCGTGGTGCGTGGCCGCTTCCTGTCGCTGAAATCGGAAGACTATGTGATGGCGGCGCGCCTTGCTGGAGCCTCGGAATATCGCGTGATCACCAAGCACATGCTGCCGGCGATGACCTCCTATATCATCGCGGCGATGACGCTTGCCGTGCCGGAGATGATCCTCGGCGAGACGGCGCTTTCCTTCCTCGGTCTCGGTCTGCGCCCGCCGGTCGTCTCATGGGGCGTTTTGCTGCAGGACGCGCAGAACCTCCGCTCGATCTCGCTCGCCCCCTGGCTGCTTGCACCGGGTCTGGCCGTGGTCGCGGTCGTGCTGGCCTTCAATTTCCTCGGTGACGGTCTCAGGGATGCGGCCGACCCCTACGGACAATAGGTTTTTGCCATGCTGGACAAGACGAACAAAAAAATGCCACCCGAACGGCTTCTGCAACTCGACGATGTCGAGGTTGCCTTCAAAACCCGCGACGGGCTGGTAACGGCCGTCAACGGCGTAAATTATCACGTCAATCGCGGCGAGGTTCTTGGCATTGTCGGCGAGAGCGGCTCGGGCAAGTCAGTGACGGTCCGGGCGATCATGCGGCTTCTGGCCAGAAACGCGCAGGAGGGCAGCGGCGAAATACGTTTTAACCCGGATGGCGACAAAGAATACCGGCTCGACGGGCTTTCACGCGACAGCCGGCTGATGCGCAAGCTGAGGGGCGACAGAATCGGCATGGTGTTCCAGGAGCCGATGACCGCGCTTTCTCCGGTTCACTCGATCGGCAGCCAGATTATGCGCACCGTCATGTTGCATCGCCGCGCAAGCAAGGAGGAGGCGCGGGAGCGTGCCCGCGATCTTCTGGCCCGGGTGCAGCTTCCCCAGCCCGAACGGCTTCTCGACAGCTACCCCCACCAGCTTTCCGGCGGCATGCGCCAGCGCGCGATGATTGCCCTGGCGCTGGCCTGCGACCCGGCGCTGCTGATCGCTGACGAGCCGACCACCGCACTTGATGTCACCACCGAAGCGCAGATACTCGAACTGCTGAAATCGCTTCAGCAGGAACTCGGCATGGCGATCGTGTTCATTACCCATAATTTCGGTGTGGTTGCCGATATCGCCGACCGGGTCGCGGTGATGTATCTCGGCCGGGTCGTGGAGACCGGGCTGGTCGATGACATTTTCTACAATCCCCAGCACCCTTATACGCGGGCGCTACTGGGGTCGATCCCGCGCCTTGGCCAGAAGAAACAGCGCCGCCTGAGCGTCATTAAGGGCTCGGTGCCGGATCCCTACAACATTCCCTCCGGCTGCGTGTTCCACACGCGATGCGACTATGCCGATCCGTCGGTTTGTGCTGCGAAGACGCCGCCGCGCGTGCCCTTTGATCACGGCCAGGAGGCGCTCTGTCATTTTGCCGGAAAACTGCCGGAGGCCGGAGCATGAGCGACTATAATATCATCAAAGGTTCCATGCCCGACGATGTGCTGATCTCCGTTCGCGGTCTGAAGAAGCATTTTACCGTGAAGGGCGGGCACAAGGGGCGTGAACTGAAGGTGCTGCGCGCCGTTGACGATGTCTCCTTCGACATCCGCAAGGGCGAGACCTTCGGGCTTGTCGGCGAAAGCGGTTCGGGTAAATCGACCGTGGCCCGGCTGATCCTGCGCGCCTACACCCTGACCGGCGGCCAAATCCTGTTTCGCGAGAACGACGGTCAGGTGATCGATATCTCGGCGATGAGCGACAAGGAACTGCGCCCGGTGCGTCGCGAAATGCAGATGATCTTCCAGGATCCCTATTCCTCGCTCAATCCGCGCATGACGCTGCTGGATCTCATCGGCGAGCCGATGGTGGTGCATGGTTATTCCAAGGACGAGATCGCCAAACGCGTGGGCGAGTTGCTGTCTTTCGTCGGTCTCAGGCCCGAATATGCCACGCGCTACCCCCACGCCTTTTCCGGTGGTCAGCGCCAGAGGATCGGCATCGCGCGCGCGCTTGCTCTATCGCCTGCCTTTATCGCGGCCGATGAGGCGGTTTCCGCGCTCGACGTTTCGGTTGCCGCCCAGAACATCAACCTGCTGCAGGACCTGCAGGAGAAGTTTGACCTGACCTATCTGTTCATCACCCATGATCTCGGCATGGTGGAGCATATCTCCGACCGGATCGCGGTGATGTATCTCGGGCAGATCGTGGAGCTTGGCGAGACGGACCGGCTGTTCTCCCGCCCGCGTCATCCCTATACGGAAGCGCTGCTGGGCGCCGTGCCGCAGCCTGATCCGCGCAAGCGTTCGTCTGAAAAACGCGGCGTGCTGAAGGGCGAGGTGCCTGATGCCTCCGATCCGCCATCGGGCTGTGCCTTTCATCCCCGTTGCGCCTACGCCACCGAGCGCTGCGCCAGCGAAAAACCGGCACTGAGAACCGTCGATGGCCGCGATGTACGCTGTCACCACGCCGAAGCGCTTACACTTGAAGGCGTTGGTGAGGATGCGGGGCAGGGGGTCGGCGCATGAGCCTCTGTTCTCTGGCCGAACCGGCCCCACCCGAAGGCGTGCCTGACGATGATTTTGCGATGGCCGAAACGCACCGGCCGGTGCTGATGATCGACTGCGCCGAACCCGCGCCGCCAATCGCACTCGGCTATAGCGTGATCCGCCATACTGCCCGGTCGCCATCATCGAAGTTCGATATTACGCCGCCGCAAGGCGGATCGGTGATCGAATACGCGATCTGGCACGACTGGGATATCCAGCATCTCTACGACCTCGAACATGTGTGGGTGCACGTCGATGCCGAAGGCGCCGTCGTTCGCGTTGAAGGCTCGATGCATGGCATGCGGGTTTCGGTCGATGACGGCAGCGGATTGCCTGAAATGAGGGGCACACGACCAGTGCTTTACGTGGAGCCGGGCAAACACGCGCTTTGGGGCGTTTCGCGCATCATGTGCTCCATGGTCGGGGCGAAGATTGCCGAAATGTGCGGGCGTGATGCGGGTGCGGGCGGTATTCATCTCGGCAATGCCTTTGCCGAAAGCGGTGCCTGGTCGGCAACACCGGAACAACATCGCCTGGCCCGGCTCGCCATGAAACGGGCGGCCTTCGTGCCGCGCTTCGATTTCATCGCCGCAGCGCAAGAGCCGGCGCTCGTGCCATGGACGGCGCTCGAACAGTGGATCCCGAAGCGGATGCAGGCGCTGATCGCCGCGCTCCCGGAGAGCGTGCCGCATCTTGAGGCGGTGTTTCTCGATTGCGGCGATACGCTGATCGACGAGGCGACCGAGGTGAAAAAGCCCGGCAGCGAAGTGGTGATCGAAGCCGAGGAAATCCCCTTCGCCATGGATGCCGTCCGCACGCTTCACGCACTCGGCTACAGGCTGGCACTGGTCGCCGACGGCCCGCGCGAAACCTTCGAGAACATGCTGAAGCCGCGCGGTATCTGGGAGCTGATGGAGAGCCATTCGATCTCGGGCGATATCGGCGAGAGCAAGCCGTCGCCGATGATGTTTGCAGCCGCACTTCGCGATCTCGGCCTTGGCGCGGCTGACAGATCACGCATCGTCATGGCCGGCAACAATCTCGCCCGCGATATCCGTGGTGCGAATGAGTTTGGCCTCATCAGCCTGTTCGTCGCCTGGTCGAAACGGCGCACACATCTGCCCGCAGACTCTTCGGAGAAACCGCATTTCCATATCGACAGCCTCGATCAACTGGTGGCGATGATTGAAACCATCGAATTATCCTTGCCCGACCGGGAGACCGCCCATGGATAATGTCGCGCGCTTTGTCAGCCAGACGGGCGAGACGGTAACGGCCTTCGCGCTTGGTCCGCTTGAGGCGCAATACTATCCCGGCGCGGTGACGCGCGGGACAGACAATGTCGACTACAAGTTCATCAACGGCTTTGTCGATGTTGGCGAACTGCCGTGCCGGACGGCAGTGCGCGCGGAGATTGCGGGCCGCAACGTTGCGCTGAAGGATGACTTCCAGATCGTCTCGACCAATCTGCCGGGGTTCAACCGCAGGCTTGATTTCTCCGGTTTCTGGCATCGTCCGACGCGGCTGTCGCGCTGGGTACGCACCCGGCTCGTTCCGCCGAAATCGGGCAGCTTTCCCTTCCGCCTCGCGACATGCGGTGGTGCGCACGTCTTTGTTGATGGCAAAGAGATTGCCGCGTTCGAGCCCTATACCCGCAACGAGGCACAGGAAATGGAACTGGTCCTGCCGCTTGCAGACGGCGGCTCCGATCTGGTGATGCTGGTGGAGGAAATTGCCGAGCGTGACACCAATTACTTCGTCGAACTGACCTGGCTCGGCGAGGGCGCGCTTGAAGCCGAGGTGCCGGGGAATTCTGACGGCAACACGCTCGAAATGTTGATGGAACTTGCCCGTGCCATCCGCCCGGATCGGGTCGTTTTCAAAAAAGGCGCTGATCTGCGTCTCATTATCGACCGGCCGTCAGAGGCCCCTGTGATGGTCGAGGCGAAGGTGCAGCAGAGTGTCCACATGCATCATCTGCCGCCGCTGTTTGAAGCAATATCCACACTGAGGGCTGGCGAACAACAGCTGGAATTCGCGTTGCCCGATGAACTTCCCGACGGGTATCATGAACTTGATATCGGGTTCCGCATTGGCGACAGCCGCATCGAACGCAAGATCGCCTTTGCGCTGTTGCGTGAGGACGGGCCAAGCCGCCTTGAAGGCAGCCTCGCGGCACGCAAGAAAGCGGGCCTCGCTTACCTTGCGGCAAACGGTGAACTCAGGGTCGGGCGCGTGCTTGCGCGCCTCACGCTCGGTCTAGCCCTCGATGACGGCGATCGGGCGGCGCTTGCCGACACGCTGGATGCCATTGATACGCGGCGGGACTGCTCCGACTTCGTGATCGTGCCGCTGCTTTGGATCTACGCTATCCACCGGGACGCCCTTCCGGAAGCGCTTCGCGCCCAAATCGAAACCGCCATCCTCGGCTACCGCTACTGGATGACTGAGCCCGGCAATGACACGATGTGGTTCTGGAGCGAAAACCATGTGCTCTGCTTCCATGTTGCCGAACTGATCGCCGGTGAGCTTTTTGCCGATGCCGTGTTCACCAACTCCGGCATCAGCGGGAGCGAGCATGCGGCTCTTGCAGAAACGCGCCTTGAACGCTGGTTCGATGCCGTTGAGGATCACGGCCTCGCCGAGTGGAATTCGGCGGCCTATTACCCGATTGATTTTATCGGCCTTCTCGCTTTGCAGCGTTTTGCCGGTGAGGCCATCAGGGCGCGGGCCGAAAAGGTTCTCGACCGGCTGTTTTCCATGATCGCGTTACACACGATCAACGGGGTCTCGGCCGGAACCATGGGGCGTGCCTATGACAAGGAGCTGCGGGCCGGGCCGCTCAGTGAACTCGCACCGTTCGCCACAATTGCGTTCGCAACCGGCTGGCTTAATCGCGGCGTTGCGGCGTTGCCGATGTTTTGCGCTGGCGATTATAGCCCGCCTGACGGCCTTGGTGACTGCGCCGCCCCGCCCGAGGGCCGGGCGGTTTGTGCTCATTATGTGCAGGGCTATGGTCGTGCGGCGCAGCTTGCTCTGTACAAGACGGCGGGTGTGCAGCTTTCGGCCAGCATCGATGCCACGCCCGGCGCGAAGGGACATCAGCAGCATCTGGCCGATGTGCAGGCCGCGGGACATCCGATGGCGCGGGTCTGGGTCAACCATCCGGGCGCGGACGATCCCTGGGGGGCGGACAGGCCGTCCTTCTGGGCGGGCAACGGCATCATGCCGCGCGTCGGCCAGTTCCGCAATTGCTGCCTGTTTCTGAGCGATCTCGGCGAAAATCCGCGTCTCGCCTTCACCCATGCCTATGCCCCGCTCGCAGCCTTCGACGAACATATTGCCGGGCCGGATTTTCTGGTACTGCGCTCTGCGGGCAGTTTCATCATGCTGAAGGCGACGGGGCCGATCACAGCCATACAGCAAGGGCCGGGCGCGGGCATCGAGCATCGTGTCGAGGGCAAGCGCACCGGCTGGGCGATTACGGTCGGCGAACTTGCAGGCGCCGGCCTCGCCGATGTTGCCGCCCTTGCCGGTCGGACGCGGCTTGTCCTCGACGAGGCGCCGCTGAGCCTCGCATTCGAAGGTCCGTTTTCGCCTGCGCTCCGCCTCGACTATCGCGACGGCCTGTTCGTTGAAGGCCGCCACACACACTTTCCGACCTTCTCACAAACGCCTGAAATCATCTGGCAACCGGCTTTTGCCGTGCCGGCTCCGAACTGAAAAGACTGAAAAGCCATGCATCACGAAAGACAGGAACTTCTCGGCCACCTTGCCAATGTTGCCACCGGCCTATCACGGATCCGCGGCATCAATGAAACCGCCCCCATTGCTGAAGGAACCTTCTCGATCCAGTTCGACGAATGGGACTGGGAGATCGGTGTCGGTGTCTACGGGCTTTACCGCCATGCCTGCCAGACCGGTGATCTGGATCTGATCAACGCGCTGGCCGACTGGTATGAATGGCAGATTTCGCGCGGGCTGCCGCCGCGCCAGGTCAATTCCACCGCGCCGATGCTGGCGCTTTCGTTCCTGATCGACGATGTCGAACGGCCCGAATGGGAAGCGCTCGTCAAAGACTGGGCCGAATGGCTGATGACAGGCTTGGCCCGCACCGAAGACGGCGGCTTTCAGCATGTGGTTAAGGAGCGGATGAATGACGGCGAGTTATGGGACGACACGCTGTTCATGACCTGCCTGTTTCTGGCGCGTGCGGGCAAGCGCTTCGATCGTCCCGACTGGGTTGAGGAGGCTGTGCATCAGTTCCTGATACACACACGTTATCTCGGCGACCCGAAGACCGGCCTCTGGTATCATGGCTGGACTTTCAACGGGCGCCACAATTTCGCCGGTGCGCTCTGGGCACGCGGCAATTCCTGGATCACCATCGCTATCCCCGAACTGTTTTCCATCGTAGAGACCCTGCCACCGGCGACTCATCTCTATCTCACCAATGTTCTTGTGGCTCAGGCAACGGCGCTCAAGAAACGGCAGAATGCCGAGGGCTTTTTTCACACGCTTCTTGACGATCCGACGGCGCCGATAGAGGCATCGGCAACCGCCGGTATTGCCTACGGCATATCCAGAGGGATTTCGCTTGGAATCCTGCCGCAGTCCTTCCAGCCGGTTGCCGAAAAGGCGTTTCAGGCCGTCCTTGGTTGTATTGGCGATGACGGGATTGTAACCCATGTTTCCGATGGCACTCCGATGGGCCATACGCTCGATTTCTATCGACAGATTCCCGATATCCCCGCGCCATATGGCCAAGCGCTGACAATGCTGATGCTGGTCGATGCGATAGCACGGTCCTCAGCAACTCAATAACGGCTAAACCCCTGACCGTATTGGTTCTGTTGTCGCGAAATGCATTGGGTTTCAAACGGCAAACAGGTTTCCCTGTTGCAAACACCGATGTCCGGCAATTGCCGTTCGATGCGATGCCTCCTCCGCTCCGCGGGCGCAAGGCTGTTGTTGCGACGGGACGTAAATTATAAAAAAAGGCGCAGGAGCGGCAGGCGGTCACCGCGTTGCTTCTTGGCTATGGTTCTTCGGAAGAGGATCTCTCGCGTGGCTATGTGTTTGATCCCAGGGTTTGTTGGTGCATAGTTTTCCCAGGCTCAGAGGCCCGCGCTGCGGGACAGATTTTACACGGCAGCGCATGCACGGTTGAGCAAATGGCGCGAGTTGCAGAGTATTTCCTAGGAACCATGGCAAGGCTCGCCTTGATGAGCGCATGCCTTTGCTGTGCGCTCCAATCGAATAGGACTATCTCGCGCTTGTGGTGATCTGGTCGGTGGTGCCCGGCGTCGATCTGCGTCATAGTCGGTACAAAATGATTTGTGCATTGGGCGGGAGCAGGCAGGGTTTGAAGCACATAAAGACACGATCTACAGACTATCGCTTGAATGTTCCTTCAAAAAGATTGAGAGGGTTTGTCCTCACCGTCTGGATCATCTTTGCCGCAGGCTTTCTTTCTGTAGCTATGGCCGCAACAGATAGTTGGACCGGCGCCTGGGATTCGCGCTGGTTTGACGGCGGCGCGCGCGTATACCTGCAGCAGAACGGCGACCATGTTACCGGTCGCTATCCGGCCTATAGCGGCCGTCTTGAGGGCGATGTCCAGGGCAACCGGCTTTCAGGCACGTGGAATACGCCAAAGAGTAGCGGTTCGTTTGAGTTTATCCTGTCGGAGGATGGGGCGAGTTTTGTTGGCCGTTTTGGCAACAAGCAATGGTGGACGGGGGCGCGGATTCCTTCCGATCACGACCAGAATTTGCGCGCCTTACAGTCATCGCCGTCTGAAACCCTGCGCACCTTCCTGATTGCTGCCGAGGCGGTGGAAAGCGGTCGGCTGGAATATCAGGATGACCTTCTGTCGATGCTGATCTTTCCGGAAGGTGGGCGCGAAAATCACGCCCGGGAGCTCGCGCCGCTGGTGCTTCTACTCGATCAGTTCACCGTCGATCCCGATGTTTTCGAAAGCAGCGCGCCGGAAGGCGAGTCGGCTGAACTGGTGCTTACGCGCTATGATGGCCGTACACTGCCGCTGCAGTTTCGTCGCGTTGGGGAGGACTGGTTCATGGTTGCGCCGCCCGCCGATGTTGTCAAACGCCTGTTCTCCGAGATTGCGAAGGAGGCGGAGGCTGGCGTGCACAAAGGGGGAGGGCGCTTTGACGGTGCGACCCCGCGCGCGGCCATGGAAAGCTTTGTGGATGCGATGCGGGCCGGGCCGGCCATGCAGGAAACCGCGATAGCGGCGCTCGATCTTTCGGAAATGCCGTCCGTGGTGCGTGACCGGCAGTCCATTCTGGTTACCGAGTATCTCAACGAGGTGATCGCCCGCATTGGCGAGGTTGTGTTTCAGGAAATCCCCAACGACCCCGGCTCACTCGAACCCTTCGTCTATTTCACTCATCCCGCAGGCGATATCGTCCTCGCACCAACAGAAACCGATGACGGTGTGCAATGGAAGTTCACGCCCGAGACGGTGCGCACCGTGCGTGCGCTCTACGCTGCCACAGAAAACCTGCCGAAAGCGGTCCGGGTTCTGCCCTATGACGCACACTCAAAAGCGCCCTATTTCAAGATACGTGCGCTCGTCGCCGGATGGGCGCCGGCGGGCTTGCAACCCTTAGGCCCGCTTGAAACCTGGCAGTGGGCGGGGCTTGTCGCCATCTTTCTTGTCGCGGTCTGCACCGCCTTCGTCGTCGGTCTCATACTTTCACTCATCACCCTGATCGGGAGTGCCACTGAGAACGCAGCACACCGCCCCGGGCCTGCAATCTGGGGTTTCCGGTTGTTTGCCTTCGGCGTCATAAACTATTTGGGTTTCACCATCCTGGGTTTGCCGTCCGAGTTCAGCAGCGCCATCAAATCGATGGCGATCCTGATGATGATCGCGGGCGCCATTCCGATCGAGTTCTGGGTCGTTGACCGGCTGCATCAAGGGATCGAGAGGGCGGGCCTGATCAACCCGCGCGGTGAAATCCTTGCATCGCTCATGGTTGGTGTCGCCAAGGTTCTTCTGCTCTGCTCCAATATCCTGCTCTTTGCCGAGGCACTGCGAATTCCCTATGGCGCGGCTGTCGCCGGTCTTGGCATCAGCGGGATCGCGATTGCCTTCGCCGCGCGTTCAACGCTTGAAAATGTGATCTCTGCCTTCATCCTGTTCGTTGACCGACCTGTCGACGTCAATGATTTTGGCCGATTTGACGGACGGATCGGAGCGGTCGAGCATATCGGGCTAAGGGCCACGGTCATCCGCACACTGGAGCGGACACTGCTGACCATACCGAATTCAGATTTTATCTCCTCCAACATCGAGAACTTCAGCCGCCGCGACAACATCTTGATGCGCCGCACTTTTGCGCTCAGGCCCGAAACCAGCCTGGACCAGTTGCGCTATCTGCTGGCGGAGATCCGGCGCATGCTGGTTGCCCATCCGAAGGTTCTGCCCGACCCGGCGCGGGTGCGGCTTCTGGGAGTTGCAGAGAATCGGATCGAATACGAGATTTTCGCCTATATCCGCACCGTCGATTATTCGGAGTTTCTCGCGATACAGGAAGACGTGATCTTGCGGATGATGATGCTCGTTGATGAATCAGGGACAGATTTTGCCTATCCGGCCCAAACCCTCTACTTTGCGCGCGATCGCGGCATCGATCCCGAAAAGGGTGGTGAAGCCGAGCAAACGGTCGCCGAATGGCGCAGCAGCGGCAATCTTCCCTATCCTAACCTTACGACCGAAGAAGTCTCAAAACTTCAGGATACGCTCGACTATCCACCGGAAGGCGCGCCGCCGGAATCCGAGCAATTCATGCCCATCGGTCCTGAACGTCCGCGCCAGCAGGGGCGTCGTTTCTGGTTCTTCCGTTTTGGAAAAAGGTGAAGGCGGGGAGACTTTTGGATGCCTTTATCGGGGAAGCCTGCTGCAAGGTGGCTGAACCGACTCAGTGGGTTTCCCGCCCCGTGGGCGGGAAACTGTTTTACCCTGAAGCTTTCAGGACGCCGTTTGGGCCACCCGCGGCATCGCCGTCATTTCAAGGCGATCTCCGGTTTTGGCGTCGAAGAAGTGAATCTTGTCCGCATCTGCCGTGAAGTGCAGAACCTGACCCGGTTGGAGAGACAAATCCGGCGCCAGCCGCGCGGTGATCTCCGTCTTGTCGAGCAGGCAGATCGCATGGGTATCCGATCCAAGCGGCTCCAGCACATCGATACGGGCCGAAAACAAGGCCTCGTCCCGAGCGCAGGGTATCAGATGTTCCGGCCGGATACCGATCTCGATTGCTTTGCCATTTTCGTGGACTGACCCGGCGACGGGAAGGGCAAAGTCACCGAAATGCAGCTCAGAAACGCCGTTTTCCGTGGTAAGCCGGGAGTCAAAGATATTCATTTTCGGCGATCCGATGAATTCGCCGACAAAACGGCTGATGGGCCGTTCGTAGACAGTGACCGGCTTGCCTTGCTGCATGATTACGCCATCCTTGAGGATAACGATGTGATCGGCAAGTGTCATGGCCTCCACCTGGTCGTGGGTCACGTAGATCGTTGTTGTCTTCAGCAATGTGTGAAGTCGCTTGATCTGGGTGCGCATGTCGACGCGCAGTTTGGCATCGAGATTGGAAAGCGGTTCGTCAAAAAGATAAACCTGTGGTCGTCGCACGATGGCGCGGCCCATGGCGACGCGCTGGCGCTGGCCACCCGAAAGCTGGCCGGGCTTGCGCCCGAGCAACTGAGTGATCTGCAGAATGCTTGCGGCTTCGTTCACCTGCCTTTCGATATCCGCTTTGGGAATGCCCCGCATTTTCAGACCGAATCCGATATTCTCGGCAATCGACATATGCGGGTAGAGCGCATAGTCCTGAAACACCATGGCAATGTCGCGCTCGCGGGGTTCAAGGTCATTGACGACCTTGCTGTCGATTCTCAGTGTGCCGCCGGAGATTTCCTCCAGGCCCGCAACCATGCGCAAAAGCGTTGACTTGCCACAGCCGGATGGGCCGACAAAGGTGACAAAAGACCCATCTTCAATAAATAGGTCTATACCTTTTATGGCGCGAAATGCACCGTAGTCCTTGACGATTTTCTCGAGTTTAATGCTTGCCATCAGTACCTCCCGGATGACCGGGCCTTATGCTGTTTACCCGGAATTTCCCATAATTTCATACAGTTTTGCGGTCGCTACCGGTCATCAGGCTTGCGGTGGCTGGTGGCGGACCCGACGAAAAATTCGTCTTGCCAAGCTCCGTTGGTATCGCTATATTATCGATAACGTTATCGATATGCAAGCAATGGATTGAATTATGGCGATCGAAAATTTCGGAAAACCGCAGGGGTCTTCTGCGTCGGGATCTTCTTCAGCTACCGCCCGGCGGGCCGGTCGCCGCAGTCTCACTGTTTATGAGGATCTGCAGCGTGACATCATGCTCGGCGATATTCCGCCGATGTCGGCTATTCTTGAGCTGGATATTGCCGAGCGTTTCGGCTGCAGCCAGAGTACTGCACGCGAAGCATTGATCGCACTTGATCATGATGGTCTGGTCGACCGCCTGCCGCATCGTGGCACCATGGTTGCCGATTCACGGGCCGATGATGCACGCGAACTCATTCTGATCCGGCGCGAGATCGAATGCCGCGGCGTGCCGCGCATCATGCAGCGCTACGGTTCGCTGCTGCGCAACGGTTTGCTTGAAGTCATCGGCGCGATGATGCGCGCGGCGCGTGCCGGTGACGCCTATCGGCTCTCCCAGCTTGATCGCGAATTTCATCTGAAGCTTTACGAAGCAGCCAACCTGCCGTCCGTTCAGCCGATTCTGAGGCGCTGCCTTATCCACAACCATCGTTTCAAAATCCTGAACTCAAAGGATCAGCGCGACCTTGTCGAGACTGCTGAACGGCATGAGGGTATCATTGAAGCGCTGAGCAGCGGCGATACCAGCACCGCAGTCGCGACGCTCTCTCATCATATCACTACCATCGTCGAGTTCGGCCCAAGTATTCTGCCGGAAGACGGACCACAGGGGAGATGAGGCGATGACGGGAGGACATACTGAGGACGCCATCGGCACGAACCGCTTCGAGGCGGGGGCTCGGGATCGGGTTTTATTGCCGGAGATGGAGGCCATTCTGATGCGCCTGCAGGAGGAGGATGGCGAACTCGGTGATCCGACACAGATGGCGCCCGGCGAGGGAAGGGCCCAGGCTGAGGCCGTTAATGCCCGCTGGAACCAGAATATGCCGCCGCTTGTTTCTGCGGTCAATTTCGAGGTTGACGGGGCGGCAGGGAATGCCATTGCCTGTCGCCTGATAACCCCGTCGAAGGATGCGCACGGTCTGATCGTCTTCGTTCATGGCGGGGGCTGGGCATTCTGCAGCAGGGGCACTCACGAGCATGCCGCACGTGTGCTGGCGGTTGCTGCAAACGCCCACATTCTCACCTTCGACTACCGGCTGGCGCCTGAACATCCTTATCCTGCGGGCCTGGATGACTGTGCCGCCGTCTGGAACGCGGTGCTAGTCGGCGAAGGGCCGCTCAGAGAGCTTGAAGGGCCGCGCGCCATTGCCGGAGACAGCGCCGGCGCCAATCTCGCGCTTGCGCTCATGCTGCGTTTGATTGAAGCCGGTGCAACTCTGCCGGATGCAGGCCTTCTGTTCTACGGCGTCTATGACGATAATTTTCAGTCGCGTTCTTATGTCGACTGTGCTGATGGTCCCGGCCTGACGCGCGCCAAGATGATGCGTTACTGGGATCTCTATACCCCTGACAAGTCAGATCGTGAAAGCCCGTTTGTCTCGCCGCTCAAGGCTGAAGACGCAGCGCTTTTGAAGCTGCCGCCGCTCTATCTGAACGCGGCGGCGATCGATCCCTTGCGCTCAGACACTGCCAATTTCGTCCACCGGCTTTCTGTGCTCGGTCGTCATGACAGATACAGACTGTTTCCCGGTGTTGTGCATGGATTCATGCAGATGAACTCCGTTCTCGCCGAAGCCCGGACGGCGGCCAGGGAGGCGGCCAACGCCTTTTTGGAATTTGCGGGCAAATAGAAAGCCACTTGAACCGCGTAAAGCGGCGATAAGCGGAGGAGCAAAATGAGGAAACTACTCACAATTGCGGCGCTGTCAGCGTCCGTCATCGCGTATAGTGCAGCGGCGAATGCCGATGATACCGTGCGTTTCTGGTACCATTTCGACAATGCGGATAACCCGATGTCCGATCTGGTTGCCAAATTCGAGGAGCAAAACCCCGGCATCACGATCGAGGCCGAAAACGTTCCCTGGAACAGTTACTACGACAACCTGTACACTTCGATCATTGCGGGCAACGCGCCTGATGCTGCCATGGTCAAGCTCTATGCGCAGCCACGCCTTGTCGAAATGGGCGCGCTTGTGCCGATTGATGACTATCTTGCCGGTTGGGATGGAGAGAGCGACCTTCAGGACAATCTTCTGGATCTGACCAAGGGGCCGGACGGCAATCAGTACTACCTGCCGATCCAGTATGTGGTTCTCTATCTCTATTATCGCGCGGACATGCTGGCGGCCCTGGGGATGGAGCCGCCAAAGACCTGCGCGGAATTCCGCGAAGCCGCAAAAGCTCTGACTCAGGACAGCAACGGTGACGGTAATCCCGATATTTACGGATTTGGATTCCGCGGTGCCAAGGGCGGCCAGGAGCATTGGGGTTCTCTCGTGCTTTCGCGCGACGGCGTCAGTCTCGATGAAAAGGGTGGCCTGACCAATGCGACGGCTATCGAAGGTACGCAGTGGGTTGTCGACCTCTTCGAGAAAGATCACGTTTTCCCACCGTCAGCCCCGAATGACGGCTTCAAGGAAGTCACCGGTGCGCTGAAAGCCGGTAAGACGGCGATGACCATCCACCATATCGGCTCCGCCAATGATATGGCGGCAGCACTGGGTGACAAAATTTCAGCAACGACCGTTCCGGAGTGCGGCGGTGGTCACTGGACGACGTTTGGCGATGAATCGACCGCCATCTTCTCCAGCGCCGAAAACAAGGATGCCGCGTGGAAGTGGATTTCCTTCCTGTCGACGACCGGCAACAACAAGGAGTTCAACGAGGCAACCGGCCAGCTTCCGGTTACCAAGTCCGACTCGGTCAATTGGACACTACATCCCAAGCGCTTCGTCGATGCCACCATCGCTTCGCTTCCCTTTGCGGTGACGCTGCCGAATACGCCGGAGACTTCGGATTTCGTCAACACGGTCTGGCCCGTCAACATGCAGCGTGCGTTGACCGGTGAAATCACAGCCGAGAAGATGAACCAGAATATCGAGGATCTCTTCAATCCGTGAGAGACGTGTGAAACCGTCCGGCCCTGAAAACGGGCCGGGCTCTTCCCATCCGTATCACCTTCGCGACTGTCCCTTTTTGCCGGCCCCTAGGTGTTGGAGCGATAAGGACGCCGGATCAAACGGCGACAACCTAACATGACCATGACTGCCCCCGAACCTTCGGCGGGGCGCGTGGCGCTAGCCAAGCGTGTCTTGCCCTATGCCTTGTTGTCACCGGCCGTTCTGGTGACGCTGGCGATCGTTTTCTTCCCGATGATCCAGGCAGCCTGGATGAGCCTGCACGATTACGTGCTGTGGAAACCACATGCGATCACCTTTGTCGGACTGAAGAATTTCATCACCGCTTTTCAGGATGAAGTTTTCTGGATTTCCCTCAAACATACGGTGATCTGGATCGGTATTACCATTCCGGCTCAAATGCTTCTGGGATTGGCGACCGCCATGCTGTTGAACCAGGAATTTCCCTGGCGTCCCCTTGCGCGCGCGCTCGTCATCATCCCGTGGGCGCTGCCGAGCGTTGTCATCGGCCTGATGTGGGTCTGGATCTACGACAGCAATTACGGTGTCCTGAACGACTTCCTGCTCAGGATCGATGTCATCAAGCAATCGATCCCGTGGCTGGCTGATCCGGATACAGCGCTTTATGCAATTATCCTGACGCTGACATGGCAGGGCTTCCCGTTCTTCGCGGTGATGATCCTTGCGGCGCTTCAGTCGATCCCTCAGAGCTATTATGAGGCCGCGTCCATCGATGGTGCCAGCAAGTTCCGTCAGTTCTGGCACATTACTTTGCCCGGTATTTCGGGCGTGTTGGTCACGGCGGTGTTGTTGAGAACCATCTGGGTCGCCAATTCGATTGACGTCATCTACGTCATGACTGGCGGCGGGCCCGGATACTCCACCTACACGCTGCCGCTGTACGCCTTCATCAAGGCTCGGACCAATCTCGATTTCGGCTACGGTTCCGCACTCGCCGTGCTCTTCACGATCATGCTTCTGGGTGTTGTCATTGTCTATCTGCGCAAGGTTGGGAGGGACGACAAATGATCGCCGGAAAGAAATCCAGAACCAGACGTATCCTGTTCGTCGAATTGCCGATGGTGTTGATCCTGCTGTTCACGCTGGGCCCGTATCTGTGGATGCTGCTGACCTCGCTGACGGCCGAAGACAGGCTTTTCACCTTCGGGCCGAGCCTGATCGGGGCAACGTTTGAAAACTATATCCGGTTGTTCAAGACCGTCGGCTTCCTGAACAATATGATCGCATCGCTGATCGTCGCCGTTGGTACTGTGATTGTCGGCCTTACGCTCAGCGTGACGGCAGCCTATGCGTTCTCGCGGTTTTCCTTCCGCGGCAAGCGCTATCTGCTGATCCAGTTCCTGATCATCAACATGTTCCCGATCGTTCTTCTGATCCTGCCGCTCTTCGTCCTGATGCGTGTGCTGGGTCTTCTGGATACGCATCTGGCGCTGATTATCGCGAACTCGACGGTCGCCATTCCGTTCTCCACATGGATGATGACGAGCTATATCAACGGTATCCCGAAATCGCTCGACGAAGCGGCGATGACGGATGGCTGCACAAGGCTCGGCGCTCTGCGGCGTGTGGTCCTGCCGTTGTGCACACCCGGCATTGTTGCGACCGGCATTTATATCTTCATCACCTCGTGGAACGAATATCTCTACGCGCTGACACTCGGCGGGCAGAATGTGCGTACCATCACTGTCGCCATCCAGACGTTGATTGGCGAGTACGAGGTGCAGTGGGGCCTGTTGACGGCAGGCGGTATTGTCGGCGCACTACCGGCGACAATTCTGTTCCTGATCGTTCAAAAACGCCTCATCAGCGGCATGACCCAGGGCGCGGTCAAGGGCTGATCATCTTCAACCAACTCAAGGACAGAGAAAGAAAGTATAACGTGACAAACCCGATCGGTATCATATCGATGCAGTTTACCCGGCCCTTTGGCCGGGAACACATGCACCTCTTCCGGCATATGCGGACACTTGGCTTCGACCTTGTCGAATTGCTTGTGCCCGAGCCTGAAGATGGTCTTGACCTTAAGGCGCTTAAGGGAGCGCTGGATGAGGCCGGACTTGGCGTTGCGCTTGCCGCACGCGTCAATCTGCAGCGCTCGATTTCGGATGCCGACAAGGGAATACGCGAAGGGGGCATGGGCTATCTCAGATATTGCCTTGAGGTAGCCCACGCGCTCGGCGCATCAACGCTTGGCGGTCCGCTTTACGGAGCGCCCATGGTCTTTGCCGGCCGTGCGCCGGCGCCGGTTGCGGAACACGAGATGAAAGCCCGTGGCGAGCGTGTGATCGACGGGCTTGGCGTTCTGGCGCCGGAAGCGCAATCTGCCGGTTGCCGGCTCGCGCTGGAACCGCTCAACCGCTACGAGACCGATGTAATTTCGCTGGTATCGCAGGCGATATCCGTCATTGATGCCGTGGATCATCCGGCCCTCGGCCTGTTGTTCGATACGTTCCATGCCAATATCGAGGAGCGTTCCATTCCCGATGCCATCCGCATGGCGGGTGAGCGCATCATCTATTTCCAGGCCAACGAGAATAATCGTGGCTATCCGGGAACCGGCCATGTCGACTGGACGGGAACCATGCGGGCGCTGGCCGATGTCGGCTATCAGGGTCCGGTCACGCTGGAGCCCTTCCGCCGGGACGACGATGAGCGTATCGGCCTGCCGATAGCCCAATGGCGGGCGCCGCAACAAGACGAGAGCGAAAAGCTGACGGCCGCTATCGCTTTCATACGTGACTTGATCGCAAAGTCGGGAGGGCGCTCATGACCCTCAATATCGGCTGGATCGGCTGTGGTCGCCACGCAACGCATATGCTGATGCCGCAGCTTGGCCGCAACGACATGCGCATTGCCGCTGTCTGCGATCTGAACCGCGATGCCGCAGCATCTGCCGCCTGGCAATATGGCGCCGAGGCCGTCTACAGCGACTATTCCGAGATCATTGGCCACAAGGGGCTTGATGCGGTTTGCATGGCGGTTGGCCCGGATCTGCATCGTGTTGCGGCCGTGGCAGCTCTTGAAAAAGGCCTGCCGGTGTTTCTTGAGAAACCACCGGCGAGAGATTGTGCCGGTGCCCTTGAAATTGCCGCAGCTGCCAAAAAGGCAAAAAAGCCGGTCGTTGTCGGTTTCATGAAACGCTACTCCACCGGTAACCGGATTGCCGGCAACATTCTGCGCGGTGACGGCTTCGGACAGGTATCCGGTCTGACCGGCTCGTATATGTCCGGCCCTGCCTACTTCGCGGGTGTTGCCGACTATTCCAGCTTCTATCTGCACCACTGCGTCCACTACATGGACCTGATCCCCTGGTTTGCCGGTGCTCCCTTCAGGGAGATGGCTGTCCGCACCATAGAGACCGCTCCCGGACGTCTGTTGCTGCACCTCAATTTCGACTGTGAAAACGGTGCGATCGGCACCATTGTCATGGGCACGATCCAGTCACGCGGCACGCCGACCGAAGACATCACGATCATGGGTGACCATCGTCGCATCGAGATCGAGAACGTCATCAATGTCCGCTATTTCCGCGATCCAGCTTTTAAGGTGGAAGACCCGGCGGCCACGCTTGCCGATGGCGCCGATACGCTGAACTGGACGCCGAATTTCACCGCCGCAGCCAATGAGGACCACAAGGGCTATGCAGCCCTGATGGCCGATGCGGCGAAAGCATTCAGGGGCGAGGAAAACAACGCCCCCGATATCACCGATGGAGTGTCAGCCATGGCGTCGCTCGAACGCATGACCGCCCTTATCGACGATGATCTCAGGAGACGCCGGAAATGACGGACTGAGGAGAAACCATGCCGGCAGAAGGACTTACGCTCGAAAGTTCGAGCCCTTTAGCCGGAAAACGAAAACGGGGCTTGCCGCGCCCTTCCACAAGCATTGCGGCAAGCCCCTCACAAGGAAAGAAAACACCGTGACAAACAGATATCTTCCAACCCCTGTTCTGCACCGTGTCGTCGAAAAAGACGGATTGGTCTTTGTCGGTGGCACCGCATGCGACGACACAAGCCTCGATATTGCCGGGCAGACCCGCCAGACCATCGCCAAGCTCGAAACCTATCTTGAGGCTGCGGGATCCGACAAGTCCAAATTGCTTTTCGCAACGATCTATCTCTCCGATCTCGGTCTGAAAGCGGACATGAGCACGGTCTGGGCTGAATGGATTCCGGCCGAGAGCCTGCCCGCTCGCGCCACCATCTGCCCCGGTGATCTTGGCCCCGGCGTGCTGATCGAAGTTACTCTGATCGCTCACAAGTAATTATTCGGGAAAGTTCTCAGGTGCGCGTCAAGAAACGCCCGCCCTGCGTCTTGCCCCAGCCTTTCGAGGTTTGAAAATGTTGAACAATAATCCCGCCACCGCTCTCGTCCACCGAGCTTGCCAACACCATCCGCGTCCTGTCGATGGATGCCGTGCAGAAGGCTGTCTCAGGCCATCCCGGCATGCCCATGGGTATGGCCGAAATTGGTGTCGCGCTGTGGACCCGCCACCTGAAACACAACCCCAAAAACCCGGGCTGGTACGACCGCGACCGCTTTGTATTGTCGAACGGCCATGGTTCCATGCTGCTTTACAGTCTGCTGCATCTGACCGGCTACGACCTGTCAATGGAGGATATCCGCAACTTCCGACAGTTGCACTCCAAGACACCCGGCCACCCCGAACATGACGTGACACCTGGTGTCGAAACCACCACCGGTCCGCTGGGGCAGGGGATTGCCAATGCTGTCGGCATGGCCATTGCTGAAAAAATGCTGGCCGCGTCCTTTAATAAGCCTGGCCATACCATCGTTGACCATCACACCTTCACCTTTCTCGGTGATGGCTGCCTGATGGAAGGCGTTTCGCACGAGGTCTGCTCGCTGGCCGGCACACTTGGCCTAGGAAAGCTGATCGCGCTTTACGATGACAACGGCATCTCCATCGACGGCCATGTCAGCGGCTGGTTTACCGATGATACGCCAAAACGCTTCGAAGCCTATGGCTGGCAGGTTATCCGCAATGTGGATGGCCATGATGTCGATGCCGTCGACGCCGCCATCGCCGAAGCCAAAAAGAACACGAAGCAGCCGACGCTGATTTGCTGCAAGACCACGATCGGCAAGGGGTCGCCATCTTATGCCGGCGACGCGCATTGCCATGGCAATGTTCTGGGTGACGAAGAGATTGCCCGTGTGCGCGAAGCGCTGGGCTGGACTCTGCCGCCCTTTGAAGTGCCGGCCAATGTCTATGACACCTTCAATGCCGAAGCCACCGGCAAGGCCATTGAAAGCGCCTGGGATGAAGCCTTTGCTGCCTATGAGAAGGCTTATCCAGCTGAGGCGATTGAGTTCAGGCGGCGCATGTCTGGTAAACAACCGGCCGATTTCGACGCCGAAATGGCCGCATTCATCGCTTCGGCCGAAACGTTGACGGACACGATCCCGATGCGCAAGGCCAGCCAGAATGTGCTGCAGATGCTGGGTAATGAACTGCCCGAACTGGTCGGACTTTCCGCAGACCTTGCGGGGTCGTGCCTGTCCATCTGGGACGATATCGAACCGGTAACGGCGGAAAGCGGCGGCAATTACATTTATTGCGGCGTGCGCGAATTTGGTCTCGGCGCGATCATGAACGGTCTCTTCCTGCATGGCGGTTTCCGGCCGTTCGGCGGTGGCTATGTCGTGTTCTCCGACTATCAGCGCAACGCAATTCGCATGGCCGCACTGATGAAACTTGGCGTGGTCTATGCGCTTTCGCATGACTCGATTGCAGTTGGCGAGGATGGCCCGACGCATCAACCCATCGAGCATCTGGGTTCGCTCAGGCTGATGCCGAACCTCGATGTCTGGCGTCCGGCCGATGCCGTCGAAGCGGCCATTGCCTGGGAAACTGCGCTCAAACACACCGGTACGCCAACGCTGATGTCGCTCAGCCGTCAGGTGCTGCCACCGCTTACCCGCACTGCTTCTCAGGCAGAGGCCATCCGTCGTGGCGGCTACGTGCTTTCGGAAGCAGAAGGCAAACCTGCTGCCGTCATCATCGCCACGGGTGCTGAAACCCGCCAGGCGCTTGATGCCCAGACCGCGCTTGCCAAAGATGGCATTCAGGTGCGGGTGGTGTCCATGCCCTCCACCTTTGTGTTCGATCAACAGGATAAGGCCTACAAGGGCGACGTTCTGCCGGTAGGTGTGCCGCGCGTCTCTGTCGAAGCAGCCGGGACAGACTACTGGCGCAAGTATGTCGGCCTTGAAGGCGGTTGCGTCGGTATCGATACCTTTGGCGAATCCGCGCCGCCGCCAGTTCTGTTCGAACTCTTCGGTATCACGGCGGACGGCGTCGCGAAGACCGTGAAATCGGTGATTGGCTAGTCGCGAGGGCCAATCATCACGAGCGCTGCCCTTGCCGTTTGAGCAGGGGCGGCGCTTACCCAAACCGGACACCGGATGAGCTAAACGAACCGGAAATGCCCGGTTTGCTGAGCAACATGGAAGCGGGACAGCTTCGCGTTTATTGAAACAATATTGACGCATCTGTCTGCGATCCTAGGGAGGATAAAGCCTTGACGGGCCAGAACATTGAACATGCCGTTATTGGAGAAATCGACGGGCGGGCGGTCGACGTCTATCGCCTGAAGGGCGGTGACACGGAAATCGAGGTGATGACCTACGGTGCGATATTGCGCCGGGTGATGCGGCCTGACCGGGATGGCAAGGTCGGGGATATCGCCATCGGTTATGACAATCCGGCTGACTATGTTGAAAAGCCCGGCAATGCCGGTGCGATCTGCGGCAGGCTTTCCAACCGTCTGGCCTTCGGCAAATTCAGCCTCGACAGCGTCGATTATCAGCTTCCGACGAATTCAGGGCCGCATCATCTTCATGGCGGGCTTCCGGGCTTTGGCAAACGCTTCTGGGAAGCGGAGCCTGATCCGGTCAAAAACGCGGTGACGTTCCGGATGCCGAGCCCGGAGGGCGATCAGGGGTATCCCGGCAAGCTTGATGCCAGCGTCACTTACCGGGTCGGCGATGACGGAGCGCTGGAACTGACCATGGAGGCGGTGACCGACCGCGCCACCATCGTCAACATCATCTATCACGGCTACTGGAACCTGGCCGGTCACGACAGCGGCAGCGTCGAAGGCCAGCTTCTGAGGCTTCTCTGCGACCGATATACAGCGGTAACGGAAGACAAGATCCCGACCGGCGAGATCATTGAAGTCGCCGGCACGCCCTATGACTTTACCCAGATGCATCCAATCGGCGACAGGATTTCCGAGACATGGCCGGGCATTGGCTATGACCACAACCTCTGTGTTGCTGGTTTTGACGGAGCGATGCGGCTGGTGGCTGAAGCCCAAGACCCTAAGAGCGGTCGTGGTTTTCAGCTTCGCACCAATCAGCCCGGCGTGCAGTTTTATACGGCAGGCCACTACCAAGCCCAGCCGACAGCGGGCAAGGGCGGAGCGCTTTACCGCGAATTTTCCGGTTTCGCGCTTGAAACACAGGCCTTTCCTGACAGTCCGAACCACCCGAACTTTCCCTCTGTCGTGCTGCGCCCCGGTGAAACATACCGTCACATGATGCGGTTCGATTTCACGACCGTGTCCAGATAGAACACGAACGTGGTGCCCGCTCCGCGGGCTGCTTTTCAGACCTCGCGCTCGGCGCGGGGTTGCTTTCGCGCGTGTAAACATATTCGCAACGACTCGCGAACGCCTCGACACGGGCCGATAGCTGCTGAGCCCTGCTCAGGACTTCTTTTCCACCTGGCGCACGGAGTGACCATAGGCCTTCTGGAAGGCCTTGCTGAGGGCCGAAGCACCTGAATAGCCGGAGCGGATTGCGACTTCGCGCAGGCCGAGCGCAGTGTTTTCTGCCATCTCTCGGGCGTAAACCAGTCTGATGTTCTGATAATACTGCCCGGGCGCCATGCCAAGTTCCGCTTTGAACAGCCGGTTGAGCGTACGCGTTGACATATGGGCCCGCTCAGCAAGCGCCGTAAGCGAAAGCGGGGTTTCGCGCGTCTCCACCATGATGTTGATGATGGCATCCATCCGGCTGCGGCCGGGCACGGAAAGCGCTGTCGGCATACGTACGCCGTCCCGGTTCAGGCTCGCGTCATGCATGAACATCGACGAAGTCATGAAGGCTTTTGCCGCACTAAACTGCTCGGTGATGAATGCCAGTATCAGTTCCAGCGCTGTCGAGGCCCCGCCACAGGTCCACAACCGCCCCTCTCTGACATAGGGGGCCTGGCTGATACTCACCTGCGGAAAGGTTTCGGCGAATTCGTTCAGCACGGACCAGTGAAGAGTGGCTGTCAGCTCGTCGAGTAACCCGGTTGAGGCGAGTATCCACGCGGCGGCGTCCGCTCCGATGACATATCGGCTCTGGCGGGCAAGAGCCATGACAAGACGCTGGTTCTCCGGTGTCGGGTGCTGGCGATAGCCATTACTGGAAATGATGACCAGCAGATCCGAGGTGTCGATGTCCTCAATTTTTGCATTGGGCGTGAACAGCAGCTGCGACGAGCTTTCGACAGGGGCGTTGTCCGGGCTTACGACATGCCATCGAATATCCTCCTGATAGAGGTCGTGAACCATCCTGAGCGGTTCCAGCAGGCAGGACAATACGAGATTGGAAAAGCCATCGAAGAGCAGAAATGTAACGTTCATGTGGCCCTTTTGGCATTATTGGAAAATATTTTGGCATTTTAGGATAAAACTTGTGCCGCTGGCTACCCTATTCTTCTCTCCATCAAAACCGTCATGTTCCTGCGGCACGCGCCTTCCGGCCCGTTGCGGAAACGATCGGACGATCCGGCGACGAAGTCTCCCCTGACGGGGACGTGCCACCCCAAGAGGCATGCGACTGTTTTCCGCTCGATCAAACTCGTTGGCTTTGTACCATGGGTCAGGACGTTTAGCGTCCGATGTCCGGTTCTATAGATTAGCACGATGAAACGCTGCGCAGGGCGTCGAACTGCGAGAAAAACTGAGTTTGCACAGAGCGGCCAATAGCATTGGCAGGCTGGTGCATGGGTTAGAATGCGCTGTCGGCGAGCGATGGCGATGTAATAGGAGTTTTCATGCCTTTGACGATGAACAGGGACGTTTTCATTACCTGCGCTGTAACCGGTTCGGGAAACACACAGGATCGTTCTCCTCACGTTCCCCGTTCTCCTGAAGCGATTGC
The DNA here is from genome assembly GCF_055808365.1 of Martelella sp. K41-7. Taxonomy (NCBI): domain Bacteria; kingdom Pseudomonadati; phylum Pseudomonadota; class Alphaproteobacteria; order Hyphomicrobiales; family Aurantimonadaceae; genus Martelella; species Martelella sp. K41-7. Next base: position 1,757,193 of record NZ_CM147867.1, on the reverse strand, counting down.
AGCAAGCGCGATTGATGCAGCCAAAGCAGGCGCCGCCATTGTTCATTGCCATGTTCGTGATCCCGAAACCGGCAACCCCGTGCGCCTTCCCGCGCTCTATCGCGAAGTAACCGAGCGCATCCGTGCGTCCGAGGTTGATGTGGTCTTGAACCTCACCTCGGGTATGGGCGGCGACATCACCTTCGGGCCAACCGAAGCGCCATTGCCGGTCAATGCAGCCGGAACCGATATGGTCGGGGCGGCAGAACGTGTCGAACACATCGCCGAATGCCTGCCGGAACTTTGCACGCTCGATTGCGGCACGATGAATTTCGCCGAAGCCGACTACGTGATGACCAATACGCCCGGCATGCTGCGTGCCATGGGGCAGATGATGACCGATCTCGGCGTAAAGCCGGAAATCGAGGCCTTCGATACCGGCCATTTGTGGCTTGCCAAGCAGCTGGTCAAGGAAGGCATTTTAAGCTCTCCGGCAATGGTTCAGTTGTGCATGGGCGTTCCGTGGGGCGCGCCGAATGATCTCAACACCTTTATGGCCATGGTCAACAATGTGCCGGAAGACTGGCATTGGTCGGCGTTTTCGCTGGGCCGCGACCAGATGCCCTATGCGGCAGCGGCCATTCTGGCCGGCGGCAATATCCGCGTGGGCCTGGAAGACAATATCTATCTGGAGAAGGGCGTGCTCGCGACAAATGCGCAGTTGGTCGAAAAGGCCGTAACTATTGCCGAAAACATGGGAAGCCGGGTCATCGGGCCGCAGGCTGTTCGCGAAAAACTCGGTCTCGTGAAGCGTGCCCCGAAGGGTGCTGAATGATGAACGGCGATGGCAGTCGGAAGGTCGCCATCGTCGGCGGCGGCGTGATTGGCGGCGGCTGGGCCGCGCGGTTCCTTCTGAACGGCTTTGGTGTTGCTGTGTTCGATCCCGACCCGGAAGCTGCACGCAAGGTCGGCGAAGTGATCGGCAATGCCCGCCGGGCGCTGCCGGGGCTCTACGACAAACCACTTCCGGCAGAGGGCGAGCTTGTCTTTTGCAACACACTGGAACAGGCGGTGACCGGAGCGTCATATGTGCAGGAAAGCGTTCCGGAGCGCCTTGCGCTGAAACATGATGTTCATGCCGCCATTGCTGCTGCGATACCGGAAAATGCAATCGTCGGCTCATCGACATCGGGCTTCAAACCCTCGGAGTTGAACGAAAAGGGCGCGCAAGTCATCGTCGCCCATCCCTTCAACCCGGTTTATCTGCTGCCGCTTGTTGAACTCGTCGGTGACAAGGCGCTGTGCGAAACGGCGTCCGGTATTCTGCGCTCGATCGGCATGTATCCGCTGACAGTGAAGAAGGAGATCGACGCTCATATTGCCGATCGCCTTCTGGAGGCCATCTGGCGGGAAAGCCTGTGGCTCGTCAAAGACGGCGTTGCCACGACGGAAGATATCGACGAAGCCATTCGCATGGGCTTTGGCCTGCGTTTCGCCCAGATGGGCCTGTTTGAGGCCTACCGCATTGCCGGTGGCGAAGTGGGGATGACCCATTTTATGGCACAGTTCGGCCCGGCCCTTTCATGGCCATGGACGAAGCTGATGGATGTGCCGGAATTCAACGATGAGTTGGTGGATCTGATTGCCGGTCAATCGGATGCCCAGTCCGGCGATAAGTCGATCCGCGAACTGGAGCGTGAGCGCGACGACAATCTTGTCGGCATCCTCAGGGCGCTGAAGGTCAGTGATAGTGGTGCGGGCAGGGTGGTTTCAACCCATGAGGCTGGTCTTGCCGTTATCGGTGAGCGCGACGGCCTTCCCGTGACTCTGCGCCATCAGGTGCCGTCATCGTGGACCGATTATAATGGCCATATGAACGAAACCTTTTATCTGGAGGCGGGATCCAAGGCGACCGATGGGTTCATGGATTTGATCGGTGCCGACAGCGCCTATATCGCCAAAGGTCTGAGTTACTTTACGGTCGAAAGTCACGTACGTTATCTGAATGAGGTTCATGAAGGTGATACGTTGACGATGACCAGTCAGCTTCTGTCCGGGAAGGGCAAGAAGATGCACCTCTTCCACCGCCTTTTCCGCAGTGATGGCGAACTGTCAGCGACGGTTGAGACGCTGCTGCTGCACACTGATCTCAACGCCCGCCGCACCTGCCTGCCGGAGGCGAGCGTGGCCGAAAAACTGGCTGAATTCGAACGCATCCATGCCGAACTTCCGGCGGAAGGTGCTGGTCGCTTTGTCGGAGAACGCCCCGGCAGCCGTTAGCGACCCTGACCCAGAGAACAATCAACCGGCTCGTTCGATTGTAACTTATTCCGCCCTACTGAGAGGCTAGCGAGCCGCCTCGTTTGCGGACCAACCAAACCAAGACGGAACAGCGATGAACTCCTATCTCAAATTTCTGGCAATCAGTACTCTGAAAGGTGGCATGTCCCGCCGCGAATTCATGGGCCGCGCCTCGGCGCTGGGTATCGGCGCGGTTGCCGCCAACTCGATGCTTGGCCGTGTGGCGCAGGCGGCTGAACCCGTCAAGGGCGGTACGCTGCGCATGGGCCTTGGCGGCGGTTCGTCAACCACGTCGCTCGACCCGGCGCTGATTGCAAGCCAGGTACCGTTTCATGTGGTCCGCGCTTACGGCGAACAGCTTCTGGAAGTGAACGCCGATGGGTCTTTGAACCCGCGTCTGGCAGAATCCTATGATGCTTCGGATGATGCCAAGACCTGGTCCTTCAAAATCCGTAAGGGTGTTGAATTCCACAACGGCCAGACGATGACGCCGGAAGATGTGCGCCAGACCATGCTGCGCCATTCCGATGAAGACTCCAAATCCGGTGCGCTTGGCATCATGCGCGGCATCTCCGATATCCGCGTCGACGGCGACAATCTGATTATCGAGGTCGATACGCCGACGGCCGATCTGCCCTATCTTCTGTCCGACTTCCATCTGGCGATCCAGCCGGGCGGTGGCCGCGAGGACCCGACGGCCGGTGTCGGTACCGGCGCCTACAAGATTGTCGAGGCCGAGCCGGGCGTTCGCTACACCTTCGAGAAATTCGGCAATTACTGGGATGATAGCCGCGGTCATTTCTCCACCGTCGAGATGACCGTCATCAACGATGCGACCGCGCGCAACGCCGCGCTTCAGTCCGGACAGGTTGATGTCGTCAACCAGGTCGCCCCGCGTGTTGCCGGCCTTCTCAATCGCGCGCCGGGCGTTCGTGTCGACCATGTCGCCGGTCGTGGCCACTATGTGTTCATCATGCAGTGTGACCAGCCGCCGTTTGACACCAAGGAACTGCGCAACGCCTTGAAATACGCGATCAATCGCGAAGAGATGGTCGACAAGATCCTGCGCGGCTATGGTTCGGTCGGCAATGATTTCCCGATCAATGAATCCTACCCGTTGTTTGACGACACCATTGAGCAGCGGACATACGACCCGGAAAAGGCAGCAGCCCTTTACAAGGCATCCGGTCATGATGGCAGCCCGATCGTGCTGCGTGTGGCCGAAACTGCTTTCCCGGGGGCCGTCGATGCTGCGCAGCTGTTCCAGCAGAGCGCCCAGGCAGCCGGTATTCCGCTGGAAATCAAGCGCGAACCCGATGATGGTTACTGGTCGGATGTCTGGAACAACACGCCCTTCTGCGCTTCCTATTGGGATGGCCGTCCGGTGCAGGACCAGATGTACACCACCGCCTACCTTTCAAGCGCTGACTGGAACGACACGCATTTCGACAATGAGCAGTTCGACGAACTGCTGATCGAAGCCAAGGGTGAGCTGGACCAGGCCACGCGCAAGCAGCAATACAGCCAAATGGCCAGTATCCTGCGCGATGAAGGCGGCCTGATCTGCCCGATGTTCAATGAGTTCGTGCAGGCCTACAACGAAGATGTTCAGGGCTGGGAAGAAAACGGTGTTTTCGAACTCATGAACGGTCTTGCCCCTCTCAAATGCTGGAAGAGCTGAGGCGCCCATGAACGCCTCCCTCCTTAATCTTGTGGCCCAGCGATTAGCGCTGGGCCTCATGCTGATATTTTTCGTATCGATCCTGATCTTCGCCGGCACGCAGATGCTGCCCGGCGATGTCGCCCAGGCCATCCTTGGTCAGTCGGCCACGCCTGAAGCGTTGGCAAACCTGCGCGCTGAACTCGGTTTGAACGCGCCGGTCTATCAACGCTACCTAACGTGGCTTGTCGGGTTGCTTCACGGCGATCTCGGCACCTCGCTGACCAACGGTCAGAATATAGCCTCGGCTATTGGAACACGGCTTTCGAACACCCTGTTCCTGGCCGGTTGCGCAGCTGTGATTTCAGTACCGCTCGCGATCATCCTGGGACTGGTTTCGGTGCTCTATCGCAACCGCTGGCCCGACAAGCTGATCTCGACCATCACGCTGGCGTCGATTTCCGTACCGGAATTCATGCTGAGCTATATTCTGATTTTCTACATCGGCGTGCAGCTTGGATGGGCGCCTTCGGTGGCGATGATCAACCAGAACATGTCGCTCTTCGAAAGGCTTCATGCCATTGCGCTCCCGGTCACGGTTCTGGTGATGGTGGTGCTTGCGCACATGATGCGTATGACCCGCGCAGCCCTGTTGAACGTCATGCAGTCAGCCTACATCGAAACGGCGGAACTCAACGGCCTTTCTCGTTTCAAGGTGATCTGGCGGCATGCGTTTCCAAACGCCATTGCGCCGATCGTCAACGTTGTGATGCTGAACATGGCCTATCTTGTCGTCGGTGTTGTCGTGGTGGAAGTGGTCTTCGTCTATCCCGGAATGGGGCAGTATCTGGTGGACCACGTTGCCAAGCGCGATGTGCCAGTCGTACAGGCCTGCGGCATCATCTTTGCCGCCGTCTACATCACGCTCAACATGCTGGCGGATATCATGTCCATTCTCGCCAATCCGCGGCTCCGGCACCCGCGATGAGGAGCAGAACATGATAAAGCGAATCCCTTATCCCGCCCTTTTCGGACTGATTGTCACGATATCCTTCTTCCTCGCTGCCGTTTTTGCGCCATGGCTCGCTCCCTATGGCATGAGCCAGGTTGTCGGCGATGTCTGGGAACCGGCTTCGGCCGCACACTGGCTCGGCACAGACAATATCGGCCGCGATCTTCTGTCGCGTCTGATTTATGGCGGGCAGACCACGATTTTTGTGGCGATTGCGGCGACCATGGTGGCCTTTGTCGTTGGCACGGCGCTCGGGCTCTTTGCCGCCGTCATCGGCGGTTGGGTGGATCAGGCGCTGTCGCGTCTCGTCGACCTGATCATGGCCATACCCTCTCTCATTTTTGCACTTGTGGTGCTGTCGGTGATGCCGGTAACCGTGCCGGTTCTCGTCATTGTTGTCGGCTTGCTGGAAGCGACCCGCATGTTTCGGTTGTCGCGCGCAGTTGCAGCCGATCTTGCCGTCATGGACTTTGTCGAAGCGGCCCGGCTTCGCGGAGAAGGCCGTAGCTGGGTGATCTTTCGCGAGATCCTGCCGAACGTGATTTCGCCGCTGATTGCCGAACTTGGCATGCGTTTCATCTTCGTCGTCTTGTTTGTCTCGACGCTTTCCTTCCTCGGCCTCGGCATCCAGCCGCCGCATGCTGATTGGGGTGGTATTGTGAAGGAAAACAAGGACGGTATCGTCTATGGCATTCCCGCGGCCCTGCTGCCGGCAGTTGCCATTGCCGCGCTGGCGATCTCCGTCAATCTGGTGGCCGACTGGATATTGGAACGCACGACCTCACTCAAAGGAGGCCGCAATGGCTGAGCCCCTTCTTGTAATCGAAGACCTGAAGATCGAAGCGACAAGCTATCCGCCGGGCGAAAAGCCACAGAAGATCACCATTGTGAACGGTGTTTCGCTGACGCTCGAAAAAGGCAAGGTTCTTGGGCTTATCGGTGAATCCGGGGCGGGTAAATCCACCATCGGGCTGTCCGCCATGGGCTACGGTCGCGGCGGTGTGCGGCTCACCGGCGGCTCCATCCGCCTCAACGGCCGGGAAATGCGGCGGGCACCGGGCAAGGTGCTGCGTTCCACGCGTGGGGCGGAAGTGACCTATGTGGCCCAGTCTGCCGCTGCCGCTTTCAATCCGGCGCGCAAGCTGATGGATCAGGTGGTCGAATCCACCCTCAAGCACAAGCGCATGACCCGCGCGGAAGCCAAAGCCCGTGCAATCGAGCTTTTCACCCGGCTTGGCCTGCCGGACCCCGAGACTTTCGGAGACCGCTTTCCGCATCAGGTCTCCGGCGGACAGCTTCAGCGCGCCATGACGGCTATGGCGCTCTGTCCGAAACCGGACCTTGTTGTCTTCGACGAGCCGACGACGGCGCTCGACGTCACCACCCAGCTTGGCGTTCTGGCCGCCATCAAGAAGGCGATCCGCGACTTTGACGTGGCCGCTCTATACATCACCCATGATCTGGCCGTCGTCGCCCAGATTGCCGATAATATCATGGTGCTGCGGGGCGGTGAGACGGTCGAATACGGCACCTGCGACCAGATCATCAACAATCCGCAGGAAGAGTATACCCAGGACCTGGTTGCCGCCATCAATGTTGAGCGCCGCGAGCGCGATCCGGATGAAAAGCCGGTGCTGACGCTGAGAGGGATCTCGGCGCGCTATCGCGGACTCGATTTCGACGTGCTCAAAAACATCAACATGGACGTCCAGCCGGGCACGACGCTTGCCATCGTCGGCGAGAGCGGCTCGGGCAAATCGACACTCGCTCGCGTTCTGACCGGGCTGCTGCCACCGCATACCGGCGCGGTGGAATTTGACGGCGCGGTGCTGTCATCCGCACTCAAGGGGCGGTCCAAGCAGGAACTGCAGGAACTGCAGATGATCTATCAGATGGCCGACGTGGCGATGAACCCGCGCCAGACCGTGGGAACCATCATCGGTCGTCCGCTTGAGTTCTATTTCGGCCTGAAGAGCAAAGAAAAGCGCGAGCGCGTGATTAAACTTCTCGACCGTATCGAGCTGGGCGAGGAGTTTATCGATCGCTATCCGGCCGAGTTATCCGGAGGCCAGAAACAGCGGGTCTGCATTGCAAGGGCGCTGGCGGCGGAACCGAAGTTGATCATTTGTGACGAGGTGACGAGCGCGCTCGATCCGCTGGTGGCAAAGGGCATTTTGAAGCTTCTGCGTGACCTGCAGCTCAAGGAGGGCGTGACATACCTCTTCATCACTCACGATATTGCTGCCGTGCGTGAAGTCGCCGACACGATCGCGGTGATGTATCGAGGCGAAGTGGTGCGTTACGGCGGCAAGCAGGAAGTGCTGTCGCCGCCATTTGACGACTACACCGAACTTCTGATGCGATCCGTGCCCGAAATGCGACTCGGGTGGCTGGAAGATACGCTGACGCTGCTGGAAGAGCACCTGCCGGCATCTGCGGTTCCCGAAGGAGCCTGATCGGCGTCATCTCGGCGTGACGATGAAAACTGAATACAACAAGGATCCGACATTGCCCGAAACGGTAAATGACAACACACGCCCTTCAGCGCTCGTTACGGGCGCCGGGTCGGGGATAGGCAAGGCCATCGCGCGGCATTTGAACGATGCGGGTTTTCGCATCTTCATCTGCGATGCCGACCCGAAGGCGCTTGAGGCCTTTCGTGCGGAGATGCCCGAGGCTTCAGCGCTGGTTTGCGATGTGGCGGATGAGGCGGCAGTTGCTGCCGTGATGGCGGATATTCTGGCTCAAACCGGTGGCCGGCTTGACGTGCTCGTTAACAATGCTGGCATTTCCGGCATGAACGCAGCGGTCGAGAACACTGATCCCGAAGACTTTCGCCGTACCATGGATGTCAATGTCAATGGCGCATTCTATTTTCTGACGAAAGCCGTCCCGGTGATGAAGTCGAGGGGCAGGGGCTCGATCATCAACATCGCCTCGACAGCGGCTCTTTTTGGCTATCCGAACCGTACATCCTATGCTGCCTCGAAATGGGCGATTGTCGGACTGACAAAGACGCTGGCCATGGAGCTTGGTCCCTTTGGTATCCGCGTCAATGCGATCTGCCCTGGCTCGGTTGAAGGTCCGCGCATCGATGGCGTGATCGAGCGCGATGCCATGAACCGGGGCATGGAGGCAGCGGATGTGCGCCGCCTTTACGAGGCACAGGTTTCGATGCGAAAATTCGTCAGTGCCGATGACATTGCCCGCATGTGTGTCTTCCTTTCGACAGATGACGCCGGCATGGTTTCGGGTCAGGTGATTGCCGTCGACGGTCACACTGAAAGTCTGTCCATCCCCGTTTAGGAGACGTCCGATGTATGCAGTACGGTTTGATAAATTCGGCCCTGCCGCCGATGTTCTGATTTACGAGACAGTCGAAAAACCCGTTGCCGGTCCCGATGAGGTGCTGGTTAAGCTTCATACCAGCGCGGTGAATCCCTCCGATACAAAGAAGCGCTTGGGTTCATTTCCAGACCTCCTTGATGGTGGCTATGTGGTTCCCCACAGTGACGGCGCGGGCGTGATTGAAGCCGTTGGCGAGAACATATCCGACACGCGTATCGGCGAGCGCGTCTTTGTATTCAACGCGCAATACGGCCGCCGTTTCGGTACGGCTGCGAACTATGTAGCGCTGCCATCGGCGCACGCGCCGTGCCTGCCCGAAGCTGCAAGTTTCGAGGTCGGAGCCTGTCTCGGCATTCCCGTCATGACTGCGCATCGCTGCGTCTTTGCCGATGGCTCAGTCAAAGGCCAGAGGGTTCTGGTCACCGGCGGTGCGGGGCGCGTCGGCTTTTATGCGATTCAGTGGGCGGCGCTTGCGGGCGCACGGGTTATTGCGACGGCCAGCAATGACGCCGATGCCGATGCCTGCCGCAATGCGGGCGCCGAAATCGTCGTTAATCATCGCGACCACAACTGGCCGGAAGCGCTTCTTCGAGCTACCAGCGGTGAGAAGATCAATCGTGTCATTGACGTCGAGTTTGGTGCCAATCTGGAAAATGTGCTGAAGGTGATCGCAGCAAACGGTGTCATCGCGACCTATTCCTCGACGGTCGAGAAGGAGCCGCAGCTGCCGTTCCTGAAGATGATGTATCTCGATCTCACCATCCGTATGGTGATCGTTTACGCCATGCCGGAGGAGGCCAAGGCGCATGCGATTTCCGATATTCAGGATGCTCTCGAAATGGGACGCCTGCAGCACCGAATAGCCCGTCTGATGCCGTTGTCTGACTGCGCGGTTGCTCATCGCGAGATCGAAGACGGCAAGGTCCGTGGCTCGGTTGTTCTGGCAGTCGACACCCACTGACAAAACGCATCCGGTGAGGAACTGTCAGCACTTCGTCGCAATGACAACGCGCACCAATGCTTCAGCCCGCGAAATGACAGCGTTTCAGGGATGATCTGTTGTCTGCCACGCAGGACATCATCCACGCCGGCTCCATGGACAAACAACTTCGGGGACATCTTCCGTCCAGCCAGGACACTGGTGAAGCTTGCAAGGCGCTATCAGAACGGCGGAAAATTTGGCGACGAAACCGTGAAAATATGGATAGCGTGACCCGAAGGGGCAATGCGATCAAGTTTTTCTGCCGGTAGGCCCTGCAAAACACCCGTCGATGTTGGCGTGGAACCAGATAGGCAGGCGAGGGCATGCATCAATTGTTCACTCGGGGCGGATCCGGAGACCGGCGGCAAGATGCCGCTGGTGTTCCGGGTCGCTTCGAGTGAACAGTCAGTGGAACGGGCGATGGCTTCCTTGCACAGGCAGGAATTGGTCATCGCTGTTCTCGATGGGGTATTCAGGCTGAGCGCGCCTGCTGCGCAATCCGGGCCCATTCCGGGATCCAGTCATGATGCGCAATCAGCAGATCATCAACGAGCGACCATATCTGGTCTAGGTCGAGCTCGGCGGCTGTGTGCGGGTCCATCATTGCGGCATGATAGAGGTGCTCACGGTTCTCATTGACAAGCGCTGCAACGGTCAGCTCCTGAACGTTGACATTGGTGCGGATGAGCGCGGTCAACTGCGGAGGCAGGTCGCCGATAAACGTTGGCTGAATGCCCGAGGCATCGACCAGGCATGGCACTTCCGCCGCGCAATTGTCGGGTAGCGATGTGATGCAGCCATTGTTGCGGACATTGCCGTAGATGACGGAAGGCTCTCCGGTCCAGACCGAATTCATGATCGAGGAGGCATATTCCTTGCTCTGCTCAACCCTGATTTCATCGGCGTTCTTGTACAACTCTGCCTGGCTCTTCCATTTGGCGATCTGTTCGACGCAGCGAACCGGGTATTCGTCCAGCGGGATTCCGAATTTCTCGATCAGATCTTCACGGCCTTCCTTGATGAAATAGGGCGTGTATTCGGCAAAATGCTCAGAGCTTTCGGTGACGAAATAGCCGAGCCGGGTCAGCATTTCATAGCGCACCTTGTTGGGGCAGCGCGGGTTCCAGTCAGACGGTTTGGGAAAGCTGCCCTCTCTGTAACCGCGCACAAGCTCCGGGTAGAGGTTACGGTAGCTACCATCTGCCTGTCGGTGCTCGAACTTCAGGAAGAACGCCATGTGATTGATGCCGGCAGAGCGGTAGCGGATTTCTGCGTAGGGAATATCCAGATCGCGGGCCAGTTCGCCGGCCGTTCCCTGTACCGAGTGACACAACCCGACCTGCTTGATCTTCGGATATTTCTCGGCAATGGCCCAGGTGTTGATCGCCATCGGGTTCACATATTGCAGCATGATGGCCTCAGGGCAGACCTCCATCATGTCTGCGCAGATCGACCAGAGATGCGGGACGGTGCGAAGCCCGCGCATGATGCCGCCAACACCGAGCGTGTCGGCAATGGTCTGGCGCAGGCCGTATTTCTTCGGCACTTCGAAATCGGTGACAGTGCAGGGCTCATAACCGCCGATCTGGAAGGCGACGACGACAAAATCCGCGCCATCCAGCGCTTCTCGCTGGTTTGTATGGGTGGATATCCGCGCCTTGGAGCCAAGCGTCTTGGCAAGTTTGCTGGCGACGATCTCGCTTTCTGCCAGGCGCTCGTGATTAAGATCCATCAGGGCGATGGACGCATCTTTCAGTGCCGGGCGCTGCAATGCATCGCCAATGATGTTTTTCATGAAGACCGTGGAGCCGGCGCCAATGAAGGTGATTTTGGGTTGTCTGGTCATATGTTAATTCCTGGATTATGCGGCAACTTCGAAGGCGGCCTTGACGAGCCGCTTCGTGTATTCTGTTTGCGGGTTTTCCAGCACATCGCGCACTGGCCCTTGTTCGACGATCGTGCCGTGCTGCATGACGCAGACACGGTGGCAAAGTGCCCGAACGACCTTCAGATCATGTGAGATAAACAGATAGCTCAAGCCCCGTTCACGCTGCAGTGTGCGCAACAGTTCGATGATTTGAGCCTGAACCGAAAGATCGAGCGCGGACGTCGGCTCGTCGAGAAGAATGAATTCCGGTTCTAGCGCCACGGCCCGGGCAATGGCGATGCGCTGGCGCTGACCGCCGGAAAACTCGTGCGGAAACCGATGGGTGATGGACCCCGGCAAACCGGAACTCACCAGTGCATCGCGCACCCGCCCGTCGCGGTCCTTGCCGGATGATCCGATGCCGTTGACGATCAGCCCTTCCTCAATAATCTGGCCAATCGTCATGCGTGGATTGAGAGACGAAAACGGGTCCTGGAACACTACCTGCATACGCGAACGCAATGGCCTGATCTGCTCGCGGGTCAACCCCTCGATATGCTTGTCGTCGAAAAGCACGGTCCCGCCATCGGCATGGATCAGCCGCATCAGCGCCTGGCCGAATGTGGTCTTACCCGAACCGCTCTCGCCGACAAGCCCGAGGGTTTCCTGCTTCTTCAGCGTTATCGACAGGTCGTTCACCGCTACAAGCTGGCTGTAGCTCGAATTGAAGAATGTGCCGGTCTTGAGCGTGAATGCCACCCGCACATCACGGCCCTCGAGAATAGTCTCGCCCCCTTCCGGCAACGGGTTGGCTTCGCCACTCGGTTCGGAGGCGAGAAGTTTTCTGGTATAGGTGTGTTGCGGGTCTGCGAAGAGTGGCTGCGTTTTGTTGTGCTCACGCACCACGCCTTCGCTCATCACGTAAACATAGTCTGAGAAATGGCGCACCACGGTCAAATCGTGGGTGATCAGGATGACTGCCATGCCAAGGTCGAGCTGCAGCTTCCGGATCAACCCGAGGATCTGCGCCTGAACGGTAACATCCAGAGCTGTCGTCGGCTCGTCTGCGATCAGCACATCTGGCTTGTTGGCCAGCGCCATGGCGATCATCACACGTTGGCGCTGGCCACCGGAGAGCTGGTGCGGATATTGTTTAAGGCGCGCTTCGGGTTCTGGAATCTGAACCTGCCTGAGAAGCTCCAGCGTCTCCTGTTCCGCCTGTTTTTTGCTGACCCGGCGATGGGTCTGGATAGCTTCGATGATCTGCGAACCAATAGTGTAGATCGGGTTCAGCGAGCTCATCGGCTCCTGAAAGATCATCGAAATCCGCGAACCGCGCATCAGCCGCCGCCGCTTGTCGGAGAATTTGAGAACATCCTCGCCGTCATAGGTGATTGTTGCGCCCTTGCCAACGGTCGCGCGTTTGGGCAGCAGGCCCATGACCGTGCGGGCTGTGACGGATTTTCCGGAACCGGATTCTCCGACAATGGCGATTGTCTCACCGCGATAAAGCTGGAAGGAAACGTTGCGCACCGCGTTCACCGTGCCGTCTTCGACAGCGATATCGACGGCAACATTGCGGGCGTCAATGATCGGTTGACCCTTGTTTTCCTGCCAGTCGCGCCTTTCGGAAGGCGCAGTGTCATGTCTGAGTTCGTCAGTCATTGAAAGCGTCTCCTGATCAATAGGGGTCGATGGCATCGCGCAGACCGTCGCCAAAGGCATTGAAGGCAAAAACGGTCAGAAGCACGAAGGCGACGGGTGATAGCAGCCACGGATAGGCACCGATCACCGCATAATTGGAGGTGTCGCGCAGCATCAGGCCCCACGAAATCATCGGCGGCTTGACCGCAAAACCGAGGAACCCGAGGAAGGCTTCGAGCAGCACGACCGTTGGAATGGCGAGCGTCACCGCAACGATCACGTGGCTCATCACATTCGGCAGGATGTGGCGAAAGATGATGCGCTTGTCGGTCGCGCCGACGGCAATGGCCGCGCGTACATAATCCATCCGCACCAGTCCCAGGGTCTTGCCACGCACTTCGCGCGACATCTGCGCCCAGCCAAGCGCCGACATCACGGCGATGACGAACCCCAGAAAGATCTTGGTTGGCGCGGTCACCGGAATGAGCGATGCAAGCGCCAGATAGAAGGGCAGTTGCGGAAAGGCGAGAACCAGTTCGACAAAGCGTTGTATCCAGGCATCCACCGGGCCGCCAAAATAACCGGAGGTCATGCCGACGGAGGTTCCAACCACAGTAACCACCGAGACCACGGTGAGAGCGATCAGAAGCGAAATCCGTGAACCGTAGAGGATGCGTGACAGCACATCGCGGCCAAGCTTGTCTGTGCCAAGGAAGTGAATGACGGTGCCATTGGTTGCTCCGATGAGATGCCGGTTGGCGGGAATGAAGCCTAAAAGCTTGTACGGCGCGCCCTTAACGAACAAACCGACGATCTGCGGATTGGCGTAATCCTTGCCGACCAGAGGCTGGAAGGTGATCGGGTCGAGCTCGCCGGTGTCACCGAGGGGGTAGGCGCGCGGCGGAAATACGAACTCGCCATCCTTGCCGAACACCGTTACCGTTTGCGGCGGCTGATAGGCTTGCCCGGTTACGCGCGGGTCTGCCGGTGACAGAAAATCAGCGAACACGGCGGTGAGCAGCAAAAAGCAAACCAGCACCAGTCCCATCATGCCGGAAAATGATCGTTTCAGACGACGCCAGACCAAAGCAAGGTAGGTCTCGTTCTTGTTCGCGTCCGGCTCTTTGACGGCATCTACGGTTTGGAGAATATTATCGGTCATACCGTCGCTCTCCCGGTCTGTCTGATACGCGGATCCAGCGCTACAAGCAGCAGGTCGGCGATGATGTTGCCAATCAGCAGCATGGCGGAAAGCAGCAGCATGAAGGTTGCCGTGACATAGACATCACCGACCTGCATGGAGCCGACAATCGCCGGGCCAACGGTTGGCAGCGCGAAAATGATCGCGACTTCGATTTCACCGGTCAGCATGTAGGGCAGGACCACGCCCTGATACGCCACGAGCGGGTGCAGTGCATTCGGCACGGCATGGCGCATGATTACCTTGCGCTCGGAAAGCCCTTTGGCGCGCGCTGTCTCCACATACTGCATATTGAGTGTATCGAGCAGATTGCCGCGCATAACCCGCATATTGTAGGCGAGCCCGCCGAATGTGGCGATGGCGACGACCGGCCAAACATGCTGCAGGAGGTTGACGAGCTTGCCCCATGACCAGGGCGCACCGCCATATTGCGGCGAGAAGAAACTGCCCACCTCGCTGACGTCGAAATGGAAGACGAGGATATAGACGATGATCAGCGCCATCAGGAAGCGTGGCACCGTCATGCCGAGAAAGGCGACCCCGGACAGCGCCGTATCGATCCAGCTATATTGTCGTGTCGCCGCTACAATGCCGAAACCGATGCCGAGGATGGATGCGAGTATGTGGCAGGTCAGCGCCAGCGCCAGCGTGCGCGGCAGCCGTTCGGCAACGACGTCGGAAACGGGTTTGTTGTAGTAAAGGCTCTGGCCGAAATCCCCATGGAAGACGATGCCCGTCACCCAGTTCAGATATTGCACGGGAAGCGGGTCGTTGAGGCCATGTGTTTCGCGATAGGCCTGAGCCTGCTGGTCGGCCTGTTCAAAGGACGCGCCGCCCTGATTGATCGCTTGGGAGCGAATATAGTCGCTGTAGTCTCCGGGCGGAGCCTGAATGATGACGAAAGTCACAATGCTGAGCACGAAGAGCAGCATCAGCCCCGACATGATCCGGTTAAAGAGAAATCGTGCCATTGGTCCCTGCATCCCATTTATGCATCTTCGCGGAGGTCCGGTTTCCGGCGATGCACTCTGTTCGATTTATAGAGCGGTTTTGCGGGTCAATGTGCACACAGCGCTCTATGGCGGGGCCGGCGCGCCCCATGAGAATGGCGGGTGCCGGCCCCAGGTTTTGGCGGCGGCCCTGATGGGCCGCCATGCCGTCAGCCGCTGACCGGGCCGTCGGCACCCGGTTCACCGGGCAGGGTTTCCGGGAACAGCTGAAGGTCCTGCTGATCAGCAGTTGGCACAAACATGCGTTCGCGAATGATGGCATCTTCAGCCCAGTTAAACATGAAGATCGGCGCACCGGCGGCGACATTGTCGAGGCGTTTGTTGACGATCAGTGCCCCGGGGAATTCAGTCAGGCCAATCGTATCGACATTCTGTGTCGCCACTTCCTGATACCGGTTCATCAGTTCTGCACGCTCCGCATCGTCGTCGGTGTCTATGAACTGGTTGACGATGCCGACGAGCTGTTCTTCATATGGCATCAGGTCAACCGTTCCGTCGGGGCCAGCGCGATGATGATGGCTGGTGCGTGGGCCGACAGGTGCCAGCGAGGTGGTGCCCTGAACAACAGATGCCAGCTCGGGCGGGTTACGCATGATGAACCAGTCGAAATCACCGCCATAACGGACAGATTCATACTGGTTGTTCTCGATCGAGTTCTGCACGACGCGCAGGCCCACTTGCTGAAGCTGACCGATGACACCTTCGGCAAGGTTGACGTCGGTGTTGTAGGACGAGCTCAAGAGCAGGACGATATCGACATCCTGACCGTCGAGTTTGTCTTCCGGCCAGTTTACGAAGCCGTTGCCGTCGGTGTCTTTCAGCCCGAGAGACGCCAGGATCTCTTTTGCGCCGTCCGGGTCATAGGGATAGTAGTAGGTAGAATCCCGGTCATAGAAGCTTGTCCCCGAATTCAGCCCACCTGGATAGATCGCGGTGAACGGACCGCGTACCAGAGAATCGCCGAGCGCCTGCCGGTCAATCGCCATGGTCACGGCCTTGCGGAACTCGGGATTGCGATTGAGCTCGCGCACGGCTTCGCCCCGTTCATCAGGCTCACCCCAGCCATTGCCGGACAGGTTCATGCGCATGTTGTAGCCGATCAGGCGCGGACCGAAGGCGAGCCTTGCAGGGGCCGTTTCTTCTGCTGCGCGACGCAGTGCGACAACAAAGTTTTCAGGCTGCTCGAGGTTGGAGAGATCGGCGGAGCCAGCGATCGTCTGGATGTCACGATCTGCCCATGTCGAGAGCTTGTAATGCAGTTCGTCGATATAGGGCAGTTGGTGACCTTCCTCGTCGACCTTCCAGTAATAGGGGTTACGGCGCAGTACGATGATATCGTCCGAGCGGTACTCCACCGGAGCCCAGGCGCCCATGACCGGCCAGTTCAGGAATTCCGGCGGGAAGCCATTGCGATACTCATCATAGGTCGTATCGGCATAGGCGGGATGCTTTGTTTTCAGCATATGCGCAGGGCCGGGGCAGAAGTCGCCATAGGCCATGTTGAAGAGATATTGTCGCGGAAACTCTTCTTCGAAGGTCCATTCGACGGTGTAGTCGTCAATCGCCGTCAGTGTTGTGTTTGAGCCGAACCGTTCGCGGGTGGCGCCATTGAGCGGCGAGACGTTGGGGTCGACGATATTGTCCTCCCACATGAAGATCACATCTTCAGAGGTGAACGGAACGCCATCGGACCATTTGGCACCTTCAATCAGCTGCATGGTCAGCGTGTGACCATCTTCCGACCATTCCCAGCTTTTGGCCAGGTTCGGCAGAGGCTCCATGTCGCTGGCTTCCACCTGATAAAGCGGAGCCGTGCGGGTCAGGCATTCGAACATGCCGATGTCGATGCCACCCCAGCCAGTGCTCTGACCGGCCTGATAGTTCCAGCCCTCCGGCCGGCCGCCGATGACATGACGCAGTGTGCCGCCGTAAACGCCGATGCCATCCGGCATGTTACCTGTTTTGAAAACAAGCGGTTCAGCGGGAAGGCGTTCGTCAACCGGTGGCAGCTTGCGGGCGTCGACGAATTTCTCCGTTACCCATTGCGGTTCGGAATATGACGGCAGCGAGCGAAACTCCGCAATCGCGTCACGCGGCACATAGGTAATCTTGGTTTGCGCCGGGAATTCCGGTTGCTCCGGCACGACCGTCATCTCCGAAGCGAATGCGCCTGAAGATAGTGCAAGGGTTGATATCCCGGCGGCCAGAAAGCTGGCTATACGCCGGGAAGCAAGGTGAGATGTCATCGTGTCGTCCTCCCTTGTTGACACTGAAAGCGAAGGCCAAACGCCTTTCGCCGATTGTCCCGCCAGCGAGGCTCCTACCCACAAGCCACCGGAACACGATAGCCCGGTCCGACGCGAAGCCGAACCGGTATGCTGAGATCAATTCAGGCGTTGGCCGCTGCGCGCTCGGCCTCCTTTTCCTCACGCATTTCGTCGACCGAGCGGATCTGACGCCGTGCGGCACCATCCCAATCGCGCGTCTTGACGGTTGCCTTGGCAAGTCGCGCCTTCGCGTCTTCTATTGCATGAGCATATTGCGGCAGCCATTCGGCCTGAGCGACGACCATCTCGTCCACCATCTGCCAGACCTCCTCCGGTGTGCAGACGGCGCCGACCAGCGGGTCGTGCAGGACTGCGAGCTTGAGCAGATCGAGGTCGCCTGTCACAGCCGCATGGACTGACATACGCTGCACGTTCACAGACGCCATACACGTCGCAGCGCAGGCTTCTGGCAGGGTAATGCCCGCCGCCATGTTGAGGCCGAAGCGATCCACAAATCCGGGTGATTCAATGATGCAGTCATCCGGCAGATTGGTGATTACGCCATTGTTCTTGCGGTTAAAGTGGCCGCGATAGATCCGTCCCGTCTCCAACCCTTCAAGAATATAGCTGGCATGCTCACTGGAGCGCTTCTTCGGATCGATCGGTTGGGCTGCATCCTCAAGAAACCCGTCATACTCCGTTTCAAACCAGTTACGATTTTCGGCTGTAAAGCGAAGATACCCACCGGTCTCACCATGGATCCATTCCGACATGTCGATCCAGCGGGTGATTTCTTCCGGGCGTTTGCGGTACCAGGGCAGATATTCGGAGAGGTGACCGTTGCTTTCGGTCGAATAGACGCCGAAGCGTTTCAGCACATCAATGCGAACCTTCTCCTGCTTTGAAAAGACCGGATGCGCTTCAAAGGCAGCGATCAGTTCGTCTTTTTCAATCTTCCGGCCATTGATACGCAGATCGGTGAACCATGTCTGGTGATTGATGCCGGTGCAGACATAATCGAGCTCGCCTGGCTCGGCGCCGAGAACCTCCGTGATCTGCTCGGCACCGTGCTGAACACCGTGGCACAGACCGATCGTATCGACCTTGCCATACTCAGTGGCCGCCCATGTGTTCATCGCCATCGGGTTGGCATAATTGAGGAAGCGGGCGCCCGGCTCGGCAACCTCGCGGATATCCTTGCAGAAATCCAGGATGACCGGAATGTTGCGCTGACCATAGAGAATTCCGCCGGCGCAGATGGTGTCACCGACGCACTGGTCGACGCCGTATTTCAGCGGTATGCGGATATCCTCCGCATAGGCCTCAAGTCCGCCGACACGCACGCAGGAAATCACATATCGTGCGCCTTCGATTGCCTTGCGGCGATCAGTGGTTGCGGTGATGGTTGTCGGCAGATTGTTTGCCGCGACGATTTTTTCCAGGATGGTCTTGACCATCGTCAGATTTTTTTCGCTGACATCGGTCAAAGCAACTTCGATATCGGCAAACTCGGGAACGCACAGGATATCCTTGAAAAGCGTTTTGGTGAATCCGACGCTGCCAGCGCCGATAATGGCTATTTTGAACGCGCTCATAGCCGCCTCCCTGAAACAAGAACCAACAAACAGGGTAAAATCCAATGCAACAGGCAGGACTAGCTGAACCACCGCAAACCGACGGAGAGCGTCGATCCTGACAGATGTTCTTTGCCTGTAGCGCTTGTGTTTCAAACTCCCGATACGCATTATGCAGCAGTCCTGAGGACATCACAGAGAGGGATTGTGCTTTCATGGGTAATTTTGTGCTGCAGGAATTACGAAAAAGAGCACCGATCGGGCGGTTGATTTCACTGCCACGTGGCCATCAGGATCTGCATGCGATGCCAGTCAGCGCCGGCTATGAAATTCGCACCCGACCGGATTATCAGTGGGACGGCCGGCGGCGGGGCCAAAGCCCGTTTTCTGTGATCCAGTACACGATCGCAGGCGCGGGAAATCTGCGTTTTGAAAACCAGACGCTTCGGATCAGGCCGGGGAAACCATGCTCACCCTCATTCCGCACAATCACCGTTACTGGCTGGAAGAGGGGGGCAACTGGGAATTTTTCTGGATTTCACTCAATGGCGAGGAAGCGATGCGCATTCAAAAGGCCGTGCTGGCAACAGCCGGCCCGGTGCTGAAGCTTAAGGAGAAGACCGTCGACCAGCTCGCCGATTGCCTCGGTCGGCTGCTTTCATCGGAAACCGACACGCCGGCGCGGGCCTCGGCCGTTGCCTACGAAGTCACCATGCTGCTTTATGATGACGTCTTTGGCGCCCACACCATCCCGCCGGTGGAGAGTCGGGCGATGCAGCGCGTTACCCATCATATAGACGCCAATCTGGCAAAGCCGTTGCCGGTGGACAGGCTGGCGGAAGTCTCGGGTTTCAGCCGCTCGCATTTTTCGCGGTTGTTTGCGCAATCGGAAGGCATGCCGCCAGCCGAATATGTGCTTCTGCGCCGGCTTAAACAGGCGACACGGCTTCTGGCCAGCGGCGACCATACCGTCAAGGAAGTGGCAGGTATGGCTGGATTTACCGACCCGAATTATTTCGCGAAAGTGTTCCGCCGTTATTTCCGGGTCACCCCAACCGAATTCAGGAAAATCGGTCTCGCCGCCAGCATCATGACGATGAATACGGAAACGGCTGAAGCGCCTGTGCCGGCGCTGCAGAAAGAGCCGGTCACCTATCCGGAGGTTGATACGACGAAGGCTTGAGGCCTTGGACTTTTTGGTACGGCCTTGTCCGGATCACGCGGGCACCCAGGTTCCGTGAAGCCCCTGCGGAACACGTTGCGGCAGCCGGATGCGAACCACAGGTTCCTCGGAAACGTGTGCGGCATCGAGCAGCACAAACTCGCTTGTCTCGGTTTCCGGTTTGAAGAGATATGTGGCCAACCAACCCTCGCTTTCGTCATCGCCATGCGGAATGAAGACGGCTTCGCCGGCGATCTTATTGCCGAAGTCATGGGTCGCGATATCACCTGTCTCAGTATCGATCCTGAGGAGGCAGTTGAATGTTGCAGATGCACCGTTTCCCCCGGTCAGCGTTTCGGTCAGAGTCGGCGCATAGACATAGCGGGTCGAGAGCGCGGTCCGGCGCTCATCGATGCGGGGAAACTCGGCCACCTTGTCAAACCATGCGTGCTGGTGCGTCCGTCCCGTTGTGGTGTCAAGGACCAGCCGCTGTAGTTTCGGGGGCTCGCTATTGGGTTTGCCGTAGCCGAAATAGAGCTTCTGGTGTTTCACATAATCGATGACGATGTCGCTGCCGCGTTCGAAGCCATTGGCGAAGTGAAACACGAAAAAAGGCTCTGCCTCAAACCATCGTACATTGCCGCCATCAAGCGGTATCACTGCGATGCGGGTGCCAAGATCCTCCCGCCATTGAAGCAATGCTCCCCCGTTCATCATTGCGTTCATGTCGAAGACCGCCGGTCCGATCAGCAGAACCAGGTACCGCTCGGTGAGTACAAAGTCATGGATCATGCTCGACGCGGCGAGCGTGACATTGAAGCTATGCCGGAGGCGGCCGTCGCGACCGATATGGTGAACGGTCACGATGGGGGAAGCGATGTCGTAATTGAGGGCGAACATGTCTCCGGTAACCGGATGGACGCGATTATGCGCACCGAGAATTATCGGAGTGTCCGTACCGGCGGTCCATGGCCCGCGTGTCTCAAACCCCGGTCCGATCTCCCATGCCGGCTCGCACTCGCCGAGCGCCAGCAGGTGGTCGCCATGCTGCATCACCCCAATGAAGGCGGAGGCCTTGAACGGGTTTTCAGGGTCGTCATCGGCGCCGAGTAAGCCGGGATCGACCGGCTGCGGCGTCATCAGCCCGCCATAGACGGCGTGACCTGCCATATCCTCGATCTCGAAGGAACGTGTGCGGACATATCTGTTACAGTAACTTGCCTTGCCGCCTTCAAAGCGGATCGCGTGGAGCATGCCATCGCCCTCGAGCGGGTAGTTATAAGAACTTGGCTCGTAACGCGGATTTGGCCCGTTGCGGATGTAGGTACCGGCAAGTGTTTTCGGAATATGGCCCTCGACGACTTCTAACGGACCGCCATCAATCTCGTTCCCGACCGGCCTGAAATTGCCTGTCAGGTGCGGGTTGTCCGAATGCCAGGTGATGGTTTCTGTAATGCGATCATGGGTCATGCGCTGTTCCTCTGCCATCAGGCAAACCAAGGTCTGAACCGTTCCGGTCTGGCCACATGTGAAGCTGAAGGGCGATGTGTACCTCTTCCGGCCCGCACTTCGCGGCGACGTCCAAGCCAGAACATGAAGCCGACCGGTGTGCCCGCTATGTCGTAACAAATTCGAGTTCTTTGCCAGCGTGACTGAGAAATATCTCACATCCGACAGAATCTGTCTCCCATGATTTGTCAGATAGTGTTGAGGCGGAAATCGGCAGGCTGACTGTTCGAGATCACTAGGCGCATATTTGGCAGGTCATTTTCCTCCAATTTGTGGACCCGTTGTTCAGGCGTGTAATGCGCCCATCGCGCCGACAGCCTCTCTCGAAGCACGTTTTCGGGGACGTCGATGAAAACGGTCTGGTCGAACATCGCCGCAACCGGCTTCCAGCGCGGTTCATCGAGAATCAGGTAGTTGCCCTCGGCGATGATCAGGCGTGCCTCAGGGCCTATGATGCGAGCACCGGCCCTGGCTATTTCAATGGACCGGTCAAACACCGGAACAGCGACCTCTTCACCATCATCGGCCCGGATGCGTTTCAGAACCGAGAGCAGACCACCAGTGTCAAATGTATGTGGCGCGCCCTTGCGTGGCAGGGTGCCGCGCGCTTGCAGCACCATGTCATCGTAATGAAAACCGTCCATCGGCAGAATCTGGGTTTTCCCCGGCAGTAGCTCGTTCAGCCTGGAAAAAAGCAGGTCGGCAACATGGCTCTTGCCCGCCCCCGGAGGGCCGGCGAGGGCCACGAGCTGGCGGTTGCTCGCAGAGGCGAGGGGGCGCAGATGAACTACGAGTTCATCCACTTCAACTGTTTTGCTCATAAGCATTCTCCCGATTAAAACGGCATCCGTCACGAATTATGGTTATCGGTTTTCCGACGCGAGGCGGTCAATGAAGGGCAGGGCCGGCACCATGGCGGTATCTCGCACTCGTGGTTGAGCGAGCGATCACAAAGGCCGATCCGCACTGTTTTTTCAAAAGCACAATATGGCCCAACTGCGCCGATGTGTCTGCTATAAAGTCCGCTCAATAGCGCGCCAAGGTTGCAGAATTGTGGATATACTATCGTACCTTCATGAGGTCTATTTGGTTTCAAAGCTTGAACGTATCGACAATGACATTGTTTAATGATAATTTCAGGCTCATAAACAAAAAAATCGCAATACTGGGTCTGGTTGTGGATAATTACGTTGTACAACTTACGCGGTACTTGCGGTCAGCTGGAGCAGGTCAATAGATACCTGAATCCGTGCTTTTTTCTAAAATTATCAGGCGGGTTACATTGCAACGCAGTCGAAACCGATTGGTTGCGGCAGTCATCTATTTGGCTCCGCGCCCTTCCGATAAAATTGGGATATAACAATGATGTATATTCGTTCTTGTGCGGGTCTGCCGAGGGAGACGACACATGTCAGCTAGTCTCATCAATCTAGGTCAGGACGAGCCCGTCAGCCTGATTTCCGAAAATCCGGACTATTTGTTTGAACTGATCGAGGCTGCGATGTCCCTTGCCACGCGGCTGGGCTACAGCGACGCAGCTGTCATGCTTTATGGCGCATGTGAAAGCATTCAGGCAGAAAACAGTCGCATGAAGAAGCCTCGCTCCAAGGCTCGAATGTCTTAGTTGAGGGGTTTGCTTAGCCGGACGGGAGCGGCTCCCAGCCTGGCCCATAGGGCCAGGTTCCGGCGGCACCTCAATTCAGCGTGTTGACGGTCCATTGAGCGGGCCGGCATGGTCTGCTCTGGTTTCACGAACGCTGAAAATCGCCAAAATAACGCTGGCGGAGGCTGCATACGCAGTACCTTGAAACGGCACCCGTACCACGCAAATACTCAAAATGTCCGGGCTTTCATTGCCGCGCAGCCATCCGCTTTGTTTTTCTAGCGCCAGAACCTTACCGCTTGGTTAGCATCCGCGAATAATGTCGATTTGGCACCGCTTTTCTGGAGGGGGCGTCGCCCTACGCGTTGATGGTTTCGCCGGCGCGGAACGATTGAACAGCTTCAAATCGCAGCGGAAACGCTCTAGTCTGGCCTTGAGAGGGAGCTCGCAGCCTCAAACACACCACAATGTATGTGTGTAAGTGCTCACGAGGGCCGGAACGGAATTCGCAGAGAGGGCATAAACAAAGTCATGAAAGCGCATGCTGCAACAGCGATTGTCTTTTCGAGTGCCTTGGCGCTTACGGCCGACTTTGCCCGGGCCGGGGAGGACTGCGGTGATGTTTCGATCGCCGAGCTGAACTGGGCTTCAGCGGGCCTTGCTGCTTGGGTAGACCGGTTGATTCTGGAAACCGGATTTGGTTGCGCGGTGAGCCTGATCGAGGGCGACAACGAAAGCACAGTGGAAACCATAATCGAATCCGGGCAGCCGGATGTTATCCCCGAGTTCTGGTTCGAAAGCGCCACACCGGCTTTTGATGAGGCGGTCGCCGACAAGCGCGTGGCTTTCGCCGCGCCGCTGCTCAGCGAGGGCGGTGTTCAGGGCTGGTGGATCCCGAAATTCCTGGCAGACGCGCATCCTTCCATCGTAACGGTCCAGGAGGCGCTGAAACACCCGGAATTGTTCGCGCCCGAAGAGGCTGGCGGGGTCCCCGCAGTCTTCAACTGTCCGGAAGGTTGGGCCTGTCGGGTCTCGACCGAAAACCTGTTTCGCGCTCTCGACGGTTCGGCGAACGGCTTTGAGCTGGTTGAAGCCGCATCCGGCGAAGCGCTCGATGCTTCCATAGCGCGGGCCTTCGAGGAGACGCAGGGCTGGCTCGGTTACTATTGGGCGCCGACCGCATTGCTTGGCGAATATGACATGGTGAAGCTGAGTTTCGGTGTCGAATTCAGCAAGCAGGAATGGGATCGCTGCACCATTATTCCCGAATGTGCTGATCCGAAGCTGAATGCTTATCCCGTTTCAGCTGTCTACACCCTGGTGTCGGGAGCCTTCGTCGAAAGCTATCCTGAGCTGATGACCTATTTCAACAACCGGTCCTGGGGCAACGGGACGGTGAGTGAAGTTCTGGCCTGGATGAGCACGAACAATGCCGGCAACGAGGCTGGTGCGCGCCATTTTCTGGAAAACTATCCCGATGTCTGGAAAGCCTGGCTCTCAGAGGATGTCGCGGTCAGGGTTGAGCAGGCCATCTGAGCAGCGGATGCGCGCACCCCAATCATTGCGGAACTCCCGGCGGGACGCTATAATGCCGGTGCGCCGGAATAGCGGTTGGCACAGATTCGGGGATGGTCTCTGGACACTGGCCCCTGAAGTGATCAGCAGCGCGGACGCCTCTTTTTCTACGAATCGTCCGCTTTCATTTCAAAACGGCTTTCCGGCGCGCGGTATCCCGTTTGTTTCCACCATAAGAAACGCCCACGGCTTTGGATCGCCGCTATCAGATATTTGTCTGCAGAAAAGATCGAGGCAGAATGTGCGACCTCAGGTGCCCGCGAATCCCGTTTACCTGATATTGGGCGGCGCGCGTTCGGGAAAATCAGGTCACGCCGAAATGCTAGCCAGAGCTGAAGGCAACGACCTCCATTACGTGGCGACGGCGCAGGCGCTTGACCCTGAAATGGAAACCCGGATTGCGCATCATCGCGCCGCGCGGGGCCCCGATTGGCAGACCCATGAAGCCCCGATCGCGCTGGTCGAGTGTCTCGGGCAGCTCTCATCGCGCCCACGTCCTGTCGTTGTTGTCGACTGCCTGACGCTGTGGGTCACCAATCTCCTTCTCGCAGATCACGATATCGAAGCTGCGGGCGCACAGCTGGCCGATTTCACGGCCAAATGCCGCTTCCCGCTGTTTGTCGTTGCCAATGAGGTCGGTCTCGGCATTGTGCCCGACAATGCGCTGGCCCGCCGGTTTCGCGATGAGGCCGGACGATTGAACCAGCAGCTTGCCGCAGCCGCCAGTTCGGTGATTTTTATGACTGCGGGCTTACCAATTCAGGTGAAGTCTACATCATAATTAATTGATATAGCGGGTTTTTCTCATCGAAGAATACCTTCGCCGCCATGGCGAGGCTTGAGATCGCAAGTAGCGGTCGAATGATCTTCGCGCCGCGCCGCATGGCAAGCCTGGAACCGGTCTGTGCGCCGATAAACTGGCCGACGCCCATGATCAGACCGATTTTCCAGAGTATCGCTCCACCTGCCACAAAGACCACGAAGGCTCCGAGATTGGAGGACAGGTTCAACAGCTTTGTCCGGGCCGTCGCTTTCAGCATGCCCAGCCCGCCAAGCGTGACAAAGGCGATCATGAAGAAGGAACCGGTTCCGGGGCCAAACAACCCGTCATAAAATCCGATTGCCGGAACAATGACAGCCGTGAAGAACGGGACGGAAAGACGCTGGAGGCGGTCGGTGTCGTCAAGTCCACTGCGCAGCGCGAAGTAAAGGCCGATACCAACCAGCAGGACGGGCAGGGCGGCGAGCAGGATATCGCCGGAAATGATCGTTGCGAGAACTGCGCCCGCAGCGCCGCCGGCAAAGGCAAGGAGCGCCATAGGCCACTGGGTCCGCGGGGCCACCCGGCCGCCGCGCGCATAGGATATCGTCGCCGAAGCGGCGCCGAATATCCCCTGCAGCTTGTTGGTGCCAAGCGTCTGCAATGGCGGGATGCCGGCGATCAGCATGACAGGAATGGTGATAAGCCCAGCGCCACCGGCGATTGAGTCGACAAAACCGGCGACAAAGGCCGCCGCGAACAGAATCAGCAGCAGATCAGGACTGGCTTCGAACACGGCCGATCGAACTCCGGCAAAGTCATGGAAGCAGCGCATGGCGCCGCGCGGCGTTTTCTTTTTCGCCCGGATCGTGTAGGCCGTTTCACGGGCCGCGCACATGCCGGTTAACGTTTTTCACAAAGCAGGATTCGTTTTCATGCACAAGGTTATTTTCGACACGGACCCGGGTATCGATGATGCCATGGCGCTGCTCTTTCTCGAGCGTCACCCCGATATCGATCTTCTGGGCATCACGTCGGTCTTCGGTAACGCCTCTGCCGACACGACCACCCGCAATGCGCTGTTTCTGAAGCGGGAGTTCGGTATTTCTGCCCCTGTCGCGCGCGGTGCGGATGTGACCTATGACCCGGCGCGGCCGATGGCCCCGTGGCCCGTCGTTGTGCATGGCGTGAATGGCCTCGGCGACATCGAAGTGCCGGAGACCGTTGACGATGTACCGCTCGATCCGCGGCCGGCCTGGCAGTTCATCATCGACACCGTGCGCGCCAATCCGGGCGAGGTCGAAATCGTGGCCGTGGGGCGCATGACCAATCTGGCCGTGGCGCTTGCGCGTGATCCGGAAATTGCCGGACTTGTGAAGCAGGTTGTTGTCATGGGCGGCGCGTTTGAGCGCAACGGCAATGTAACGCCGGCGGCCGAGGCCAATATTCACGGCGATCCGGAAGCTGCCGACGCCATTTTCACCGCGCCCTGGAAGGTCGTCATCGTCGGTCTCGACGTTACGATCCAGACCGTTATGACGCGGACGACGATGAAGGACCTTGCGTTGCGTGGCGGACCGGCTGTGGAGCTGCTGGCCAGGATTTCCGATCCCTACATCGATTTCTACAGTCAGCAGGTGGATGACGGCATGGTCGTTCACGACAGCTGCGCCTGCGTCTATGTAGTGGCGCCGGAGCTTTTCGGCCTGCGCGCGGGAACAGTACGGGTTGTCTGCGGCGGTATCGCCGACGGACAGACCATCCAGAAGCCCTCCGGCCAGTTTTTCCCGCCGAGCCCGTTCGATGACAAGCCCGAACAACAGGTTGCGATGTCAATCAAGGCTGAAGACGTCGTGGATCTGGTGGCGGCAACACTAGCGCCGTGAGCAGAACGGCGGCACTATCCGCCGTGAGTTGTTTACCTTATTGTTAATGATGCATTGATTGAGACCTTCGTTGCTCATAACCTCGACTTCAGGGGTTATGTGTATTCGGGGGTCTCATGCGTATTTTGATTTTTGTATTTATGGTTTTGCTGGCCAACGCATCTGTCGCCAACGCGGCACGCAAGTCCGGAGATGCCATTTTCGATTCGGGCAAGGTCGTCGCTGCGGTCAGCCTCAGAAGCCAGACGATGAAGGTTATCGTCGGCGGTCATGAGCGCTATGAGTGGCCGGTTTCGACAGGCGCCGGCGGCTATTCCACGCCTGAGGGCATATACGGTGCGGAGTGGCTTTCCAGAAACCACCGCTCGCGCAAGTACAATAATGCGCCGATGCCTTATGCTATCTTCTTTCATCACGGTTACGCCGTTCATGGCACCGATCAGCTCTCGCGGCTGGGGGCGCCCGCCTCGCATGGCTGCATCCGCCTGCATCCAGAAAACGCCGCGCTGCTGTTCGGGCTTGCGGAGGCGATGGGGCTCGAAAACGTCACCGTGGTTGTCGGCGACTAGACATTTAGTCCCGGCATTTGATGGATCGGATTAAGTTTGAACCGTTTGGGTTCAGAAGTCCAGATTTTGCAGATGTATTCGTATGGCGTTAGCTCACGCAGCGATTTTCAATCGGCGCCCGAAATTGTAGGCGTTGATGAAGTCCTGGAGATGGGCTTCGAACTGGGCATGATCATCATAGTGGAAGCGTTTTACCGTTGCCTCCTTGATGGTGCGGTTCATGCGCTCAACCTGACCGTTCGTCCAGGGATGTTTTACCTTGGTCAAGCGATGCTCGATGCCGTTTTCTTGGCAGACCCGCGTAAAGATGTGACCGAAATCGTGAATGTCGCGGGTGCGGTTGGTGAACTGAATACCATAGCACGTTGGGAAGAAGTGCTGTCGATAGGTTATGACCACCCGCGGAGCCCCAAATAGCGTAGTGGGTGGCCATAACCGGTCCCAGGTCTCAACAGTGGTTTTGCTGAACCACACCGCTGAGGAGACAGGCTATGACCATTCACCATACTACCCCCGCGACCTTGCTGGTCGCCATCGACATTTCCAAGAAACGCCACGAGGTTCTGATCGGAATTCCGGGCAAGAAGCGCCGCCGGCGCATGACGGTCACCAATACGCTCGAGGACTTCAGAAGACTGTCTGCGGCCCTAGCCAGCTACGATCTCCCGGTGCGGATCGGGTTCGAGGCGACCGGTAACTATCACCGGCCACTGGCGCACCATCTCGGCCAGTATGGGTTTGAGCTGAAGCTCGTCTCTTCTGTCGGCCTCGCCTGGACGCGGGAGGCCCTGCACAACAGCTGGGACAAGAATGACCCGAAGGATGCTCAGGTTATCCTGCACATGCTGAGACTGTCTAAAATTTTGTGCCCTGGCGTTGTTTCAGGACATAGGGAAACGTTCTTCGAACATGATTGCGAGCTGGCTTTTGACGGCGTGCCATTCTCGCACTGAACGCTTCCACTCGGTTGAGGTAGCATTGAGGGTCAGATAGATCAACTTGGCCGCAGCCTCATCGCTCGGGAAGTGTCCGCGCGTTCTGACGGCGCGCCGGATTTTCGAGTTGAGCGCCTCAATGGAATTCGTGGTGTAGATCAGCCGGCGGACCTCGGGCGGATAGTCGAGAAACGGGGTGACCTCGTTCCAGGCCCTTCGCCAACTCGGCACGATCGCCGGATAGCGCTTGGCGAGATCGCTGTCCTCGAACGTCGCCAAGGCTTCTTCCGCCGCCTCGACATTCACGGCGGTGTAAATCGACTTGAGCGCCTTGGCGACGGCCTTGCGGTCCTTGTAGCTTGCGAAGTTCATGGAATGGCGCAGGAGATGGACGATGCAGGTTTGAACCTGTGTCCTCGGGAAGGCGGCCTCGATGGCCTGCGGAAAGCCCTTGAGACCGTCGACGACGGCGATCAGGATGTCCTGGACACCGCGATTGCGCAGGTCGCCCAGCACGCTGGCCCAGAATTTGGCGCCTTCATTGGCCTGGAACCACAGGCCCAGCACGTCGCGCGTGCCGTCCGGAAGGATCGCCAGCGCCACGAACACCGCCTTGTTGGAGACCGCGCCGTCGCTGCGGATATTGACCCGGATCGCGTCCATGAAGACGATCGGATAGCAGGGCTCCAGAGGCCGGTTCTGCCATGCCGTGACCTCATCCATCACGCTATCGGTGATGGCGGAAATCAGGCCGGGGGACGCCTCCACGCCGTAGATTTCCTCGATATGCCCCTGGATCTCCCGGGTCGTCATGCCCCGGGCATACATCGAGATGATCTTGCGGTCGAAATCGGGAAAGCGGCGCTGGTATTTGGCGATCAGCACCGGATCGAAGGTGCCGTTGCGGTCGCGTGGGATGTCGAGGACCACCTTGCCGCTGTCGGTGGTCACCGTCTTGCTGCTGCTGCCATTGCGGCGGTTTGCCGGCTCGTTATGGCCTTCGGGCACAGCCTCAGCCCGCTCTTCGTCGAGATGGACGTCAATCTCGGTGCTCAGGGCACGTTCGGCCAGTGCTTTCGTCAGTTCGGACAGAATACCATCCTTGCCGAAAAGGTCACCGGGCGAGCGCCCTTGCATCAGGCGGTCCAGGAGTTCTTTGTCGATGCTCATACGTGGGTCTCCTCAAAGAGCAGTTACCACGCCAGAGCACAAAAATCAGGACAGTCCCCACATGCTCGAGATCGGAGCAGTGCAGTTTTTCCATGATCCCCTGGTCGTCGGGACAGCGGACATTCAGGAGCTCTCGAAGACCCACGAGATCGTCTCACGCTCGAAGACCGAGCTTTGGCACCGCATCCTGACGCATTACCTGCCACTCTACTTCCCCGAGGCTGAGCGGTTTCATCGAAGCTCTCGGACCGACTGGCTCCTGGCATTCATCGAGAAGTATCCAACACCGACGATGATTACGACCATGAACCAGGAAGCCTTCATCGCAGACACCTGGCAGGTGGTTGGCAAGAAGGTCTCCAAAGAGCGCCTGCTTTCAGACATTTACGCCACGGCCGAAATCTCTGTTGGATTGCCCGTACATGCGGGCTCCGACGCCGTGCGCATGTTCCGCCTTGTCCTTGCCGAGGGCAGAAGCCTTGTCCGCCAACGCAACGAGATCGAGGCCAGGGCAGTCGAGCTGCCGGACTATCAGTTGCTGACAACCATTCCCGGAATCGGTCCGATCAACGCCATGACCATTCTGGCCGAGGCAGGTGACCTGCGCCGGTTCCGACATCACCGGCAATTCCTGAAGTTCTGCGGCATGGACCTCGCCACTGTGCAGTCTGGCATGTTCCGCGGTCAAAGCCGGATATCGAAGTACGGCAACGCCCGCCTGCGTCGTACGCTCTGGATGGCCGGCCAGACTGCCGTTCTCAAGCGGACCAACAGCTTTCGTGACAAGTTCGAACGCTACATCTCGAAAGATCGACACAACGCTCATCTGCGTCGCAAGGCTTACACCGCGATCGCGGCAAAGATGGCGCGCACCGTACACGCCGTAGTTAAACACGGCGAACCCTATCGCCCCTTCTTCGAGGGGGTGAGCCCAGGCGGAAGGACCTCTTTCTGACACGAGCCGTGGAGGCAGGCATCTGACCTCGTAGATAATGTTCGGGCCTTCTGCTTGGGAATTGGGATCTCGTATTAAGGACGGTGAGGGCCGCCATCGCGCGTACCCTGTGTTTGGCTCATGGAAGAGATCATTTCTTGACGGCAGAGCCCGTCTGGGCAATCTTAACAAGGCACCCGGGACACCGGATGCCCTATGACCTGCTGACCTAAGCAGCCAGATTTTCTCGACATAGGACGTTGTCTGTCAGTACAGTATGGATTGCATAGGGAACCGCTTTGACCAGATTGCGCAGGAACTGGGCAGCCGCCACCTTACCTGCCTTCCCGTACAATTCGGCATAGGTAAACTTGGACGTCCTGTCGATGGCGACGAAGAGGTAGCGTTTGCCCTCGGCGGTGTGAACTTCGGCAATATCAATGTGAAAATAGCCGATGGGATAGGCTTTGAATTTCTTCTTGACCGGCTTGTCGCCCTTTACCTCTGGCAGTCTGGAAATGCCATGCCGTTGCAGGCAGTGATGAGCGCGTGAGGTGTCGAATGGTTGGCTGCAGCGCATAAAGGTAATCATCGAGTGGCAGCAGAGTATGCTTGCGGAAGGCAACGATCACTGCCTCTTCCTCAAGCGACAAGACCGTTGACTTCGGCTCTTTGGGACCGGTCGGTAGATCAGAAACGGAAGTTCGCTTCTTCCATTTCGCAACGGTCTTCTGATTGATCCCATACTGCTTCGAGAGCGTTCTCAGGCTCGCTTGACTATTTTGTATTGCCCGACGGACTGCCTCAGAGCCTGACTCAAAAAGAATTCATCTATAGCAATACCTTGCGAGCCGTTTTGTGATGATGCGGATGTGGGCGATCATAATCCATGCCTCGGCTGAGGCTATGGACTTTTCCCAATCCTTGGCCAGTCTGCGGCTTCTGCCAAGCCATGCAAAGGTCCGCTCCACGACCCATCGGCGGGGAAGAAGTTCAAAACCCTTGGCCTTGTCCGTTCGCTTTATGATTTCCAGCGTCCACTTGCCGACTTTCTTCAAGCGGCCTTTCAATTTGTCGCCCGCATAGCCGCCATCGGGAAAGACATGAAGAAGCCACGGCCAGCAATGCTTGATTGTCCGTAGAAGATCAGTCACGCCATCGCGATCCTGAATGTCAGCGCTATGGACCGTGAGGCCAACCATCAGGCCGATTGTGTCGACAACGATGTGGCGCTTGCGGCCCTTGATCTTTTTGCCCGCCACTCGTAGAAATAGCCCTGTACGGTCGAATAGGGTGGGAAGTCCTTCGGCAGCATTCGCCATTGGCAGCCGGTCGAAGGAATATAGAAGATCGCGTTGATGACGTCACGCAGGCAGATCTTGCGGGGCCTGCCGAGCCGTCGCCCTTTCGGCAGTAACGATGAAATCAAGTCCCATTCCCGATCCGTCACATCGCTTGCATAGCGGGCTGATTTGCGGACATATTGCCGCCGGGTGATTTCGGTCCAGGCCATCGTGCGCTCCATCGTTTCTTCGCAAATCCGATGGAATCACATCCTGCTGAAATCACTCAACTCTTTTTCGGTCAGATGGGGTGATTGGGGTCTCGCCCGAGCCCAGATGCGGGTGGCTGCTCCTGTCGGGATGTTAAAACGTGGTCGATTGGAATGGCCATAAGCATCGGGAAGGAGCAACCATGACGTATTTTGCCGGACTGGACGTGTCTTTGGAAGAGACCGCAATTTGCATTGTCGACGAGAGCGGTCGGATCGTGAAGGAAACGCAAGCGGCGAGCGAACCACAGGCCTTGTCGGATGCGTTACGGAAGGTCGATCTGCCGCTGGAGCGCATCGGACTGGAAGCGTGCTCGCTGACAGCCTGGCTTCACGACGGGCTGCGCGACCAAGGCCTGTCGGCGATCTGCATCGAAACGCGGGCTGCCAATGCGGCGATGAAGACGATGCCCAACAATACCGATCGCAACGACGCCCGCGCGCTTGCACAGATCATGCGCACGGGCTGGTATAGGCAGGTGCATGTGAAGAGCCGGCAATGCCGCCTCTTGCGCTCTCTTCTGGTCGCCCGTCGCACGATGTTGAACGAGATGCGTTCGATCGAAAACGTGGTGAGAGCAATGCTGCGCGAGGCCGGCGTCAAGCTCGGCACGCCGTCGCGCACCGCCTTTGCCGACCGCGTGCGCGCGTTGGCCGGCGCCGAGACGCAAGTGATGGCGATGGTCGAACCGCTTCTTGCGGTCCTCAGCGTCATGCTGAAGGAGCTCGCCCGCCTGACCAGGCAAGTTCAGGGCATCGTCCGCAAGGAGGAAGTCTGTCAGCGGCTGATGAGCGCACCCGGCGTCGGGCCGATCACGGCTCTCACCTTCCGCGCCACGATCGACCGGCCGGAGCGGTTCGGCTCCAGCCAGGCGGGGGCCACATCTGGGGCTGACGCCGGCGCGCTACCAGTCAGGCGAGACCGGTATTCAGGGCAAGATCAGCCGATGCGGCGACGAACTCGCCCGCACCGCGCTCTACGAGGCGGCGCATTCGCTGCTCGTGCGCTCGAAGAAATGGTCGAGCCTCAGGGCGTGGGGCATGAACATCGCCAAACGCCGTGGCATGGCGCGGGCCCGCGTGGCGGTGGCCCGCAAACTGGCGGTCATCCTGCATCGCATGTGGGCTGATGCAACCGACTTCCGCTTTGGAAAGCAGCCTGCCGCACTGGCGGCGTGACCCGAGGCAGATCAAAGGAGCAAGTAACACGAACAAAGCTTTCGCCCGAAAGGGCGAGGCCCGGATCGTTCCGTGGGGACGATGGGCGAGGCGATCTCGTTGAGAGTCCCGAACCTGCCGAACCAAGGTTTGCAAGGTCGTGAAACAGATTGAGACGCCTCGCTCTCCTGACCCCATCATGCGGCGGCCCCGAGAAAATCACCGGTGCGCCGACCGCGAAGAGAAGCGAGTGACCTGCGGAACGGTCCGAGAAAAAGTGCAGGAGCACCTTGACCACAACGACCCCAATCAGAGAAGGCTCTCAGTCGTCGTGGCGCTGCCTTGTAAAACCTGTCCCATAGTGCTTCCCTCCAAGTTTGAGAAAATATTGCACCATCAAAGTCCGGGACTGAACATCTTATGTGCCTCTGGCCTGCTAGATTAGCCCCGTTATCGCTCCCGGCCAGGACCGGCGGCGGGGTGGGATACAGCGCTTAACACCTTATGGCATGACCACGTTCGCTAGCAGGCTGATCCCGCCTCTCTTCACCGTCTCGAACTGTTGATGGCGGCCCGTTCGCGGGACCGCGAAGCATAAGGAAGAGAGAGCGACATGATAGCAGCGACGACAATGATCGGTATAGATGTGTCCCGCGATTGGCTTGACGGTTTCTGCAGTTCAAGTGGTCGGCACTTCCGCCTTCCCAATAGTTGTGAAGGTCACATCCAGTTGCTGGCCCGTCTCCAACTCATGCCGGGTTTGGTACGGGTTGGATTCGAGGCGACCGGCGGGCAGGAGTGGGCGCTTTGGGTCTTCCTCGTCGCGGCGGGGGTCAAGGCTGTGCAACTCCCTCCGGCACAGATCAAGGCCTTTGCCCTTTCCCGAGGAACTCGCGCAAAAACAGACCGGATCGACGCGGAACTCATTGCCAGGTTCATGCTGTCCCGCCCGGAGGCCGGGCGGTTACTTCCGAACAGAAACCTTCGGGTTCTCAAAGCGTTGACGACCCGGCGCGCTCAGATCTTTGACATGCGCAAGCGACTTGCGGCGCAAATCTCCGCACGTGAAAAACAAGGTGTGGCAGAAGACGTCGCCGAAATGGACAATGTCCTGAGAGCAATGCTGGACGACCAGATCAGGGATGTTGAGCGCCGGATCGAGAGCGCCATTTCCCAAGACGACAGTCTGGCTGCAAAAGCGCGGTTGCTGCGATCCATTCCCGGTATCGGCCCGGTCTCGGCAGCTATGCTGATCGCCGAGATGCCCGAGCTCGGACGAGATGAACGCAGGCGAGGCCGCGGCCATGACCGGGCTCGCCGCCGTGCCGCATGACAGTGGCACGATGCGCGGCAGAAGGATGATAGCAGGAGGCCGACGATCTCTGCGACATGTGCTGTTCCAAGCCGCGCTCGCCGCCGCGTGCCACAATCCGGTGCTGAAGCCTCTCGCAAAGCGCCTGAAGACACGTGGAAAACGCCACAAGTTCGTCATAATCGCAATCGCACGCAGGCTGGTCACAATCGTAAACGCAGTCCTCAAGGCGGCCACACCTTGGCGTTCAGAAGCCTCCACCTAAACACAGTTGCTAGAACCTTTCGCTTTTTCATTGCGGAAATATTGGCGTGAAAGTCATGAACGAACCTCGAACACACTGTACGGATTTTGCACCGGAGAAGTGACAGGTTCCGTTCTCGTTCTTGCTTCATTCTGTAAACTTCTGCATGGCGTTGGTTTCTGTGGAGAGGACAAGATTTCGAAAAAACATCTTGATCTCAATGGCATTTAACCCTAAACGGGCGTCATCGGAGAGGTGGCCGAGTGGTCGAAGGCGCTCCCCTGCTAAGGGAGTATACCAGTGATGGTATCGAGGGTTCGAATCCCTTCCTCTCCGCCATTTTCCCCATTGCGAACCAGTGACACCGCCCTGACGGGCACGGATTTTTCCGTGTTATCAAAGGGGTTTACGGGAAATGACCGAACCTCATAGACGCGCCGCCTAGCTGAAGCTGGGCTCAGAATGGCCCTCAGTCTCAGTTTGGGCGAACCTCGCCCATTGCGGTTCGGCCCTCTTTCCTTACGCTTTTTCAATGACCTGACTTCGATCTCCGCCAAAACCCAAACGCGCGTTCCGAACGATATCCATGCCAACGGAGATCGAACACGCAGTAGGCGCATTGCTCAGGATCGCAGCGAAAATCCAGGCGGCGTTTGGGGTGCTTATGGATGAGGAATAGGATCGAGCGCCAGTCTGACCGTGAAGCGCTCGTTCAGCCGGTCATTGATTTCGCCGATCTCGTGAGTGTCATCTTCTTGCAGCGAAATCACCGCACGAACTTGGGTCTCAACGTCTTTCGCCAGCTGATCAAGTGGCTTCAAGATGGGATTGCCGGGTCCAGTTGATCGAGCGCCAGCAACAGCAATCTGCGCCGCAAACCTCGCGAAGGCGAGGTATTCTATGACGCGGTGGTGTTCGCTTTCGTCCGCTTCGACATCGAGCGCATTAAGAGCACGCATCGCCTTGAAATGCTGATTGAGCAGACGCCCAACCAAACGCGGCCAGTCGCCGTTTTTTCCGCTGATTGGCAGAACGTGAAGATCGCTGTCGCCGCCTCCTGCAGGCTGAGCATATGCGAGAATAATCTGCAGCAAGGTTCTCAGCCGCACAAGCTCTGTGGTGGTGATGCGTTGTCCGGCCAAGTCTTTGCTACGCGCCTCAAAGGCTTTTACAGCTTCCTCGATCTTCTTTGCTGTCGCCTTCACCCGCTGTCTCGCTGCTTTTTCTTCGGCGGCCTTTGCAAGCTGAGCAGTTTCCGGTTCGTCGTCGCCTTCGGATGAAGGCTCGGTATTTCGGAGGTCAATTTCTGACTGTCGCCGAAGATCATCCTCATCCTCGCTCGACAAATCACTCGCCATGAGGCCGATTAGTCTGTTCAGGCACATGCTGACAAGATCGGCGGCCCCATCCTGGCGCTTTGCCAAAACGAAGGCATTGCGGCTGTCCTCGGCCTTTGCTCGGCTACGAGCCCGGACAAAAGCTTCATAGGACAGTACCCGGAGTTCGGGTTGCTCATCGCTTCCACTGGCTTCGACCACAGCTCTGCCGACATGCTCCGCAGAGACCGGTTGTTCTCCAATATCAAGCATTTCCAACTCGTTGATGGCCTGGAGCAGGAACAGGTCCTCGTAGGTCGTCTCCGATAGGAAATCTGCGATCTTACGCTTCTTGCCCCGGTGCGGAGGCAAGGTTCGGATCAGAAGCGCGTCAAGATCGACAATGATGGTCGGTACTGAAAGCCCGCCCTCAAACTGAACCCTTGCCGTTCGAGGGCGCAGGTCTGGAGTGGGAAGGTCCCATTCAAACCGAGACGATGTGTCGATCTGAATTCGGTCACCTAACTCGACGCCGTCTCGATCGTATAGCTGCAGTGACAAGGCGCGATCCGAGGCTGGAGCAGGCGGGGTCCAGTTCAGTCGATGTCTCTGCAAGGTGAACGCGCCGCCATCCCGTGCCTGTAAGCCGTCATTGATGTTGGTTGTAATCAGCCGCGGGAGAATTTCGTCCCGATCCAGTGGGGTCTGCCGATATCCGTCGAGTTTCAAAGCGCGAAGAGCCATGCCGGGCTCTACGCGTTTGTATAGGCCCAGTTCAGCGTTTCCCCTTGGGATAGTCGGTCCCAGCAGAGCCGGAAGGGAGCAGTTCATGCTGCCTGAAATCACGTGGTCCCATTCTTTGCCGCAGGCGATAAAGGCTTTGGCATGGACGAGACCGAGAGGACCGTTCGTCCCTCAGATCAAAGAGTTCCACCGTAGCGCCATCCAACACCGACGCGGGAAACTGCGCGGCCAGCGGGTCGATCAGTATATCCGTGGGCGGCATTCCAAGGACTTCACGCAAGCGCGTAAGGCCCTCGAGCTTAGCATCCCAGTAGGGCGATAGCACAACCAGCCGCTCAATTTCATCACCGGCCACTGCAGCCTCGATCTGGTCGAGGAACGTCTGGTCCGATTTGTCGGCGAGAAGGCGGATATCCGATTGATCGCCGGGGGTTTCGATTTCCGCAGCCTCTCGAAGCCATGGCGAATACCGAAAGGCGCGACTCAGAGCGTCCCCAAACCAGGGATCCTCCGCTGGAACGTAGCTTCGGAGGTAGTTTAGCGCCTCGCCAAAGAGAGCCGCATTGTCCTTGTCAGTAGCTGAGTACCTGACATCTGCGACCAGCTCTTTGTTGCCCGCCAGTCCGAGGGCGGTCAGGTTCGCTGATCCAATCAGCAACCGTCCTTTCTCAGGCCCGACCAGTAGGGTCATCTTGGGATGAAACGCGCCACCTACTGACACCTTCGCTAGATGATAAAGCGCTCCGGCGTATCTCGGTGCTCCATATTCGGCGAAGCTCATATTCAGCATCGCTTTGTCCGCCAATATGGCGATGTTCCGGCAGCCAGCGCCTCTCAGTTTCGGGAAAGGTACATCCTCAAAGGCTTGCGCGGAAAAAGCATAGGTTGTCATGAACGCCGAATGAAACCCCGTCTCGCTAAAGACATCGTAATACTTCATCAGCGCTCAAGCTCCTCGAGGCCAAGCGGAGTTACGCCGCGATCATCAAGGAATTTGACGTCGCGGAGGAACTGCACAGCTTGGTCGATCCGAGGACTGCTCGGCGAGACTCGAAAAAAGTCACGGAAACGAAGAGCGCCGTCGTCTGGCTCGAAGAGGAACGTATAGGCCTTCTGATTGCGGAATTTTCGGGAAGCGACCCAAAGATGTCGGCGAAAAATGCGTTCCCTCAGAAGTTCCGCAAGAGCCGTCTGGACGGGCAAATCATGCCGCAATTCTATGAATTTCATCTCGCTTACCAGAGATTGAAAATGCTCTGCACTCCCTAGCCACTCCAGAATGGAACGGTCGAGCTGTTTACCTTTCAAGGACAGTGCCGCAATCACTGACCACGCCGACTTGACTGCCTGCTCATCCTCTGCGGCGGTCAGCGCTTCCTGCATCGCGTGTGCCGCGGTCTTCGCGTGATTTTCAAGATCGGAAATATCGATCTGCTCAAGGATCCACTCCTGCAAAGATTGGTTGCCTGGAAGGCCTGCCATATCCATCACACCCTCAATCACGCCGTCTAGGGACATGCTGTGGGGCGGGGCATTGGTCAGGATGCGTAGACCCGCAAAAAGCAACGTTTCGTACGCCAACCGAAAAAGGTCACTGGCCTGGTACAGCGCCCATACGGGTTGAAGTTCGGACGAGTCCATCCCTTCATCCACTCCGGTAGTGGCACCAAACCAGTCCCACTTCGATTCCTCGGATTTTGGGGGCCGTCCACGCTGGGCGGCTAGGCGCAGCAACATCTTGAGGGTTTGACTTCTGGTCTGGTCGCTTTCTGCCGCCGATGCATGCCGCCCGAAGAGGATAGCTGCGAGTTCACGCTGTTCCGGGCTTCCGGGATTGATGTTCGACGGCTTGATTGGTGCGAGGCGGTCGAGAGTGGCTAGCGTTACGTCTCCGGCCGCAACCGTTTCCAGAAATACATCGGCCAGATCTCCAATAGCTTGTTGGAAGGCATCAGCCAGAGGCAGTGCAGCTTCTTTGCAGAACGGAACAGGCAGGTTGGGATCGTCCATCTTCACGAGCCCCATCTCACGCATTTGGCTGGCGTAGATACCGCCAAAGGCGCCACCCTTGTTGCGAAGATAGCGAAGGTTCGCGTCCGATTCTGGGTCAGCGCCAGTTCTGAAATCGACCAGCGCATCTGCGTTCTCTGAATCAACCAAACCAAGCTGTCGGTTCGCCCAATCAATACCAGCTACGCCGAGCTCGACGTCACCGCGTGCGCAAGTCAGAGCAAAGAGAGCCTCCGCTCGGCGCTGAAAACGTCGGAATGCCTCATATTCATTCGTGACACCTTGCTTCTTTGCATAAGCCTCCAATAGCCACGCGAAAAAGGAATAGTATCTGAGGCGCAACGTGATCGTGCTGATGCCAGGCAATAGAGACTGATAGACAAGCTCGATTGGCCTCTGCATTCCCAGAGGGTCGAGGCCAGTTTCCTGCCCGATATCGGTCCATTCTGGAAAGCCGGGGCCTAAATCAATTTCGTCCAGCATTTTCTGACGCTTCCAAAACCGAGAGTTGTCATCAGAGTAGTTTGGAAGCCTTCACAATGGGAAGCGAAACCTGTCGATCCCTATTCAGTCAAACACCTTTTCCGGCTGCTCGGCCCACGGCAGTTCCGCCACGCCGCAGAGGTCGAAGATCGACAGCACCGTGGGTTCGCGTCGCAGGACCAGCCGCTCCAGCACCGACGGTGCAAGCCATGCCAGCCGGATCACGCGGCTGACATAGCGGTCAGATATGCCTTCCTCTCTGGCGAGGTCGGCGATGGTGGTGACGTCGCCGCGCTCGAGCCTGCGCCGCCAGTCCCACGCGCGGCCGACTGCGCGCAGCAAGCGGGCATCCTGGCCGCGATCCATGGCAACCTCGATCTCCTTGGGAGGCAGGATGCGGGGGCGGCCGCCGCGATTGCGCATTGTGAGCGGGATGTGGACGCGCAGGGTTTCTGGCTCTGCCATCACACCACCTCTGGCTTGGCCGGGGCCATCAGAGCGGCAATCGCGCCCAAGCCCTCATGGCGCAAGTCGACCGCCAGCCCGGCCTCGCTGGCTGTAACTCGCGCCACCAGAAGCCTGACCACGCGCGCCTGTTCGGCCGGGATCAGCGCGTTCCACATCTCGTCGAACTGGGTGAGCGAGGCGCTGATGTCCGTCTCACCAAGGTCTGGCCGATCCTTGCGCAGGGTCCGTGACACCCGCGCAGCGACCTCGGGGGTGCGCAGCAGGCGGCGGATTTCGCCAACCACGGCATCCTCGACCATGCCACCCGGCAACCGCTGCGGCCCGCGCAGCTCTGCCTTGGGGCGTTTCTTGATCACGTCCATCGAGACGTAGTAGCGATAGCGGCGCGTGCCTTTCTTGGTGTGATGCGGAGTCATGGCCACGCCGGTCTCGGTGAAGATCAGCTCGCGCAGCAGCGCGGGTGAGGGTTCCTGAGCCGCGGCCTTCCTAATATACCGGTTGTTCGCGATCACCTCATGCACCTCATCCCAGAGCGTCTCGTCGATGATCGCGTCGTGCTCGCCGGGATAGGCGGTGCCCTTGTGCACCGCGAGGCCGCGATAGACCTTGTTGTGCAGCGTCTTGAGCAGCGAGGTCTTGTCGTAGGGCCTGCCGGTCTTGGTGAGGATCGCCCGCGCATCTAACTCGCGGACCACCTGCGCCGTGGAACTTGACCGCGCGTATAGCGTGAAGATCGTTCGCACCGCCTCGGCCTCGTCCGGATCCACGATCAGCTTGCGGTCTTTCACGTTGTATCCCAGCGGCACCGGCCCATCCATCCAGATGCCCTTTTTGCGGGACGCAGCGACCTTGTCGCGGATCCGCTCGCCGATGACTTCGCGCTCGAACTGGGCAAAGCTGAGCAGGATGTTGAGCGTCAGCCGCCCCATCGACGTGGTCGTGTTGAATGACTGCGTGACGGAGACGAAGGTGACGCCGTGCTTGTCGAAGATCTCGACAAGCTTAGAGAAGTCCATCAGCGCGCGGCTGAGCCGGTCGATCTTGTAGACGACGACGATGTCGATCAGCCCGTCCTCGATGTCCGCGATCAGATCCTTAAGCGCGGGCCTTTCCAGCGTGCCGCCGGAGAAGCCGCCGTCGTCGTATTTGTCGCGCAGGCAGACCCAACCCTCGGCCTTCTGGCTGGCGATATAGGCCTCACAGGCCTCCCGCTGGGCGTCGAGACTGTTGAACTCCATGTCGAGCCCTTCCTCGCTCGATTTTCGAGTGTAGATGGCGCAACGCAGGCGGCGGGGCGGTTGCGGCTGTGTCTGGCGCGTCATTTGCTGATCCTCGGGCGTGGTGTGAAGCCGAAGAACTTCCACCCGTTCCAGTTCGCGCCGGTGATCGCCCGTGCAGCCGCAGAGAGCGACTTGTACCGGCGCCCCTGCCATTCAAATCCTTTCGGCAAGACGGTGACGCAGTGCTCGACACCGTTCCACTCTCGGACCAGCTTGGTGCCCGGCATCGGGCGTCGTGGGTCCGACACCATCTGACCGGGTTCGCCGGAGGCCACCTCCGCCGCCAGAGCATCCAGCGTCCGCCGGGTGTCGCGGCCAATGCCACCGAGGGCCAATTCCTGGATGCGGTAGCCAAGCCGCAGCTCGAGGTTCTGGCGGCTGGTGTTCGGCGCGGGCGCATCAAAGACCGCCGCCCATTTCTCGCGCAGCTCCGGCACGGTCATCGCCTTGAGCGCGACCAGGTCCGCCAGGACAGCGTGGCCCTGCACAGGGCCAAGGCCAATTCTCTTTCCTACTGATTTCGTTGTCACTTTTCTCATTTGTCCTCTCCAACTCGGGTTCGCAACTGGTGACGACGACGGCGAACAAGGGCGAGGATGTCCTGCGAACTGTCTCCGTCGTTCGCAGAATTCTCATTTATTTTTGGTGGGTTGGCGCGGTAATCCTCCCCTTTTTAACGGGGCTTTTTGGTAAAATTCACGCAGCCATTTTCAGTTTCTGTGCGGGTGTCATTCCGCCGATGCCCATATTGGGTCGCTCGTTGTTATAGCTCCATAACCATTGTGTGGCGAACGCCTGCGCCTCTTCGATACTCTCGATGATGTATTGGTCAAGCCATTCGTGTCGTACTGTCCGGTTGTAGCGTTCGACATAAGCGTTCTGCTGCGGCTTTCCAGGCTGGATGTAATTCAGCGCAATGCCCTGATTTTCAGCCCAGTCCATAAGCCTTCCACTGACATATTCCGGGCCATTGTCAACACGTATTGCCAGCGGTTTGCCGCGCCACTCAATGA
Organism: Martelella sp. K41-7; assembly: GCF_055808365.1. NCBI lineage: Bacteria > Pseudomonadati > Pseudomonadota > Alphaproteobacteria > Hyphomicrobiales > Aurantimonadaceae > Martelella > Martelella sp. K41-7. The sequence continues at coordinate 1,714,665 of NZ_CM147867.1, read as the reverse complement.
TCTGGTTCAGGCTACGGATGACACGCTCCGCAGGTAGAGAGAAATCGACCTCAATGCCAAGCCCCTCACGGTTAAAGTCATCCAGAACATTCAAAAGCCGAAACTGCCGGCCATCGGCCAGCCGATCCGCCATAAAGTCCATGGACCAGACCGCGTTCGGCGTTGTCGGGACATTGAGTGTATCCGGTTTTTCCCGTTTCAGCCGCCGGCGTGGCTTGATCCTGAGGTTCAGCTCAAGCGCGCGGTAGATGCGATAAACACGCTTATGATTCCAGCGCCGTCCCTGTACGTTCCGCAGATAGAGAAAACAAAGGCCAAAGCCCCAGTTCTTCTTTGCCTGCGTCAAGCCGGTCAGAAGATCGGCGATCTGTTCATTCTCATCATTGCGTTTGCCTTTGTATCGGTAGCAAGTTTCGCTGACACCGAACGTTCGGCAGGCAAGTGCTATGCTCACCCCACGTATCGCCACGGCTTGCGCGGCCACCTCCCGGCGTAGAGATGGCCGCGTCATTTTTTTCCAAAGCCTCTTTCAGCAGTTCGGTTTGCATGCTCATCTCCGCATACATCTTTTTCAGACGGCGGTTCTCGTCTTCCAGCGCTTTCATCTGGCTGATCATCGACGCATCCATGCCGCCATATTTGGCCCGCCATTTATAAAAACTCGCTGAACTCATCCCGTGCTCCCGGCAAAGTTCAGGCACAGGAACGCCACCTTCTGCCTGACGCAGAATGCCAATAATCTGTGCTTCGCTAAATCTCGTCTTTTTCATCAAAATCTCCTCAGTCATAAAACCCGAGAAAATTCTACTTTTGAAGCCCATTATTTTTCGGGGGGATTACCCATTCTGGCTCATCAGCCGGCCGACACGGCGATGCCCTACATCCAGGCCGAGTTCCTTCAGCTCTTCAGTCATGCGCGGTCGGCCATAACTGCCAAGAGATAGGGCGAACTGTTCGCGGATGTGCGCCAAGACAACCATATCCTTGCGTTGGCTTGGGCTCAGGGGACGGCTGCGGTATGCACGATACCCTCTCGGGCTGACATCGATAATCTGGCACAGCCGCTCGATGGGCGACATGTCAGCATTCTTTGCGATGAAAGCAAACCTCATTTGCTTCGCTCCGCAAAGAACTGGGTGGCCTTTTTTAACACCTCCCTCTCCTCCCGGAGCAAGCGGTTCTCTTTCCGCAGCTCGGCGACCTCGCGCTCGAGATCGGACTGGGTGGTTGGCTTCTCAGGATTGCGCCGATCTTGCTGGATCCAACGGCTCAGCGTCGAGAAGCCGACGTCAAAATCCGCCGCCACCTGCCTACGCGGCAAGCCGCTGGTCAAAGCGCCCCGCACTGCCTCAGCGCGGAATTCCGGGGTCGGTTTTTGTGCCATGATGTTTCTCCTTTGTGGCAAAATACCAAGTCAAAGGAGCGGAACAATTCCGCGACAGGTCCAGCTTACGGACCTTGAGCGTTCTGCTCGCTTTTTCTATCTCCAGCGCCTCGCCTTCGGTGGCAAAGTCACGGGCCGCAGTTTCGGCGATGAACGCCATGGGCCAGCCCGCTTCGATCTCACGCGGCTTGGCCCGATCCTGGAAGAAGTGCACGAATGCCTCTCCGGTGTCGTCATCGAAAACCTCGACTGGCGCGCCTTCATCGATCGCTATGATAGGGAAGGGGCGTTGTTCTATCTCGATCCGCCCTACTACGGCTGCGAGACGGATTACAGCAAGGACAGTTTCAAGCGCGCCGACTTTGCCGAACTGGCCGACCGGCTCGCGAGGATCAAGGGGCGGTTCATCCTGTCGCTGAACGACCGGCCTGAGGTGCGCGAGATATTCTCGACCTTCCAGTTTGCCGACGTGAAGCTCGACTACACGATCGGCAGCGGCGAGCAGAAGGCCGTGGGCGAGGTAGTCATTGTTGATCGTTCTGATGATGCCGAAAATCGCAACTACCTGCTCTTCTGAGCGGGTGTCTATCCTATGTACCGCTTGTTCAGGCCGTTTCGGGCATCCATTCCCAGTTTTCGTATTTGTCTCCTCGTTACCGGATATGGGAATAGCGCTTGAGGGAGACCCACGAGCGATGGCCGGAGACGGCAGCGGCGTGCGGAATGTTGTAACCGATTTCGAAGAGCCGGCTTATACCTTCGTGACGCAGATCGTGGAAGTGCAGGTCTTCGATGCCGATCAGCCGGCAGGCCCTTGTGAAGTTGGCGCTGATGGATTCCGGCGCGTAGGGAAAAACCCTTTCGTCTTTCTGCTGCGCGCGCTGGATGACGGCCATTGCCGGCGCGGGCAGGTCGCACCAGTTGTCGTTTCCCATTTTTTGTCCCGGGTTCTTCATGTCGCGCACGAGCACGCGGTTGTTCTGCTCGTCGAGGTCAGCCCAGGTGATGCGGCAGATCTCGTCTTGTCTACGCGTGGAGAAGAGCGCAAACAAGACGATCTCGTCCATGGGCATGGATTGCGGCGCCTGAATACTTCGCTGCCGGAAAAACGTCAGCAGACGGTCGATCTCCTCTAGTGCTGGCCGGCGATCGCGCTGCCTACTTTTTGAGGTCATACCCAGCCGCTTGGCAACGATCACGCCATCCTGCATTGCCTGCCTGTCAAGCGGATAGCCCCACGCAGGTCGCGCAATTGCAAAGACAGATGAGAGATGAGACAGATAGTTCGCAACGGTCTGCGGTTTCTTGTCAATCGAAAGCTCGCGCGCCAGCGCGATGATGTGTGCGCTGGTAATCTCCTCACAAGGGAGGTCGGCGATATCGAAACCTTTCAGCGTGCGAAGGACCTGCTCCTTGGTCCTGCCCATGGGGGCCGCGTTTTCTGTGATGTACTGGTCGATAACGTCCGCAAGCGTCACGTTTCCGTGCCTGGCACGTTCAAGGCCGCCCGGCTCGAACAGGTCGCCCTCGCGCTTGTTCATCCACGCCACTGCGAGCTTCTTGCGGTCGAAGGTCTGGCTCTCGCTGTGGACTGTTTTACCGTTTCGCTTTATGCGAATTTGCGCCGTATATGACATTCTGCCATTTCTGCGCTGTATTCGAGCTGTTATTGTTCCCATGGGTGCTACACGTTTTCTCCGGATGCTACATTGTAGCACTAGCACTCCAAAAATGAGCTGAAAAAGGCATAAAATAGGATAAAAAACTTATATTGAAATGAGCGAAATGCAGGAAAAAGAGAATAAAGTCAACGATATAGCCTCAAGGCGTTTCGCCGTTGCACCGATGATCGATTGGACGGATCGGCATTGTCGATATTTTCATCGGCAGATGATGGCTGGCGGGCAGGTTTATACCGAGATGATTGTTGCTGACGCTGTTTTGCATGGGGATCGGGAGCGGTTGCTGGGATTTGATGCCGCAGAACACCCGGTCGTTCTGCAACTTGGCGGGTCGGACCCGCACAAGCTGGCTGAGGCTGCGCGGATCGGTGCGGATTTTGGCTATGACGAGATCGGTCTGAATGTCGGCTGCCCGTCGGACCGGGTACAGTCGGGTGTTTTCGGTGCCTGTCTGATGCAGTCTCCGGAGGTTGTAGAAAAGGCTGTCGTGGCGATGAAAGAAGCCGTCGACACTCCCGTGAGTGTGAAATGCCGCATTGGCGTTGACGATCAGGATCCGGAAACGGTGTTGCCCGACTTCGTGGGGCGGATGGCAGGTGCCGGGGCGGATGCGCTCTGGGTTCATGCCCGCAAGGCCTGGCTAAAAGGGCTTAGCCCGAAGGAAAACCGCACAGTCCCGCCGCTTGATTATCCACTGGTTTACCGCATGAAGACGGAGTTCCCCGATTTCTTCATTGGCATCAATGGCGGCATTGCCAGCCTGGATGAGGCCGAATTACATCTAAGCCATGTCGATGGCGTGATGCTGGGGCGGGCTGCCTATCAGACCCCCCGTTTGCTGGCAGATGTCGATCACCGTATATTCGGCATGGCGGAAAAGCAGCTCGACCTGAAGGTGTTGTGCGAAACGATGATGGATTATGCTGACCGGCAGATGGGAAAGGGGGTGAGGCTGTCGCAGGTCACCCGACACATGATCGGGCTCTTCAGCGGTTATGCTGGTGCGAGGCGCTATCGCCAGGTCCTGTCCACCGAAGCGACCAGTCCCGGCGCAGGGCCGCAGGTCATCGCCGACGCTTTCAATGCGATAGCCCCTGACGCCGAAATAGTCTGACTTTCCTGTCGTTCTGCTTGTCTTTGTTGATTGTGCCACTGGCTGTGGCACAATCAACGCAGTTCACTTCAGTCTGAAGTCTATGCCAGTGTTGCGCGGATCGCTGCGATGGCGTCTTCAGCCTTATCACCGTCGGGACCGCCGGCCTGAGCCATGTCCGGCCGTCCGCCGCCGCCCTTGCCGCCAAGCGCTGCTGCGGCGAGGCGCACAAGATCAACTGCGGAGACGCTGTCCGTCAGGTCTGGAGTGACGGATACGACGACACTCGCCTTGTTATCTTCCGCAGTGCTGATGAAGACCAGAACGGTGCGGGTCCTGTCTTTCTTGGCGCTGTCCGCCAGTGCCCTTCAGTTCCTTGGCGGCGACGCCGGAAAGAACTTTGGCAGCCAGCGAAATGTCACCGATTTTCTCGGCTTCGTCGGAGGCGCCGGAGCCGCCGAGAGCGATTTGCTTTCGGGTTTCAACGAGCTCGCGTTCGAGCCGGCGACGTTCTTCCGATAGAGCGACAACCCGGTTCGCGACCTCGTCAGGCTGGACTTTGAGGCTTGCGGCCAGCGCCTTCACCTTGTCATCCTGTGCGGTAAGGTAGCGGCGCGCATCAACACCGGTCAGTGCCTCGATGCGCCGGACACCGGCGCCTACAGCGCTCTCGCCGACTATGCGGATCAGGCCGATTTCGCCTGTAGCGCACACATGGGTGCCGCCGCAAAGCTCAAGCGAATAGGTTTTGCCGGCCTTGTCGCCGGTGGTCGCCGTACCCATCGACACGACGCGGACCTCTTCGCCATATTTCTCACCGAACAGCGCCATGGCGCCCTCGGCGATGGCATCGTCGACCCCCATGAGGCGGGTGGAGACCGGCGCGTTCTGCAGCACGATCTCGTTGGCCATGTCCTCGACGACGGCAAGCTCTTCCGCGTTCATCGGTTTGGGATGGGAAATGTCGAACCGCAGACGCTCCGGTGCCACCAGCGAGCCCTTCTGGGCGACATGGGGGCCAAGCTTCTGGCGCAGCGCTTCGTGGAGCAGGTGGGTTGCGGAATGGTTGGCGCGAAGGCGCGACCGGCGCGCGTGATCGACTGCGAGGGTCACGGGCTCACCGATCTTGATCTCGCCATCCTCGATTTCACAATGATGGATGAACAGGCCACTGCCCTTCTTATGGGTGTCGGTCACACGGAGTTTCGCAGTGTCGGTCGAAATCATGCCGGTATCGCCCATCTGGCCACCGGATTCACCGTAGAACGGTGTCTGGTTGACGACCACGGCAACTTTATCGCCTGCAGAAGCCGTTTCGACGGCTGAGCCGTCTTTCACCAGCGCCAGCACCACGCCTTCGGCCTTTTCGGTTTCATAGCCGAGAAATTCGGTGGCTTCGTGTTTGTCGCCGAGCTCGAACCAGATGGTTTCGGTTGCCGTATCGCCCGAACCAGCCCAGTGGGCGCGGGCTTCGGCGCGCTGGCGGTGCATTGCGTCCTGGAAACCGGTGAGGTCAACGTGGATATCGCGCGCACGCAGGGCATCCTGGGTCAGATCGAGCGGAAAACCATAGGTGTCGTAAAGCTTGAAGGCTGTCTCTCCGTCGAGGCTGTCACCCTTGGAAAGGTTGCTTGTGGCCTCTTCCAGCAGGGTCAGGCCGCGGTCGAGGGTTTTGCGGAAGCGGGATTCTTCCAGCTGCAGCGTTTCCGAAATCAGCGATTCAGCGCGCTGCAATTCGGGATAGGCACGTCCCATCTCGCGGACGAGCGTCGGCAGCAGCCGATAGATGATCGGCTCCCTTGCGCCAAGCAGTTCAGCATGGCGCATGGCACGGCGCATGATCCGGCGCAGCACATAGCCGCGGCCTTCATTCGACGGCAGCACGCCATCGGCGATCAGAAAGGCAGACGAGCGAAGGTGATCGGCAATCACCCGGTGGCTTGCCTGGCGTTCGCCTTCGGCCTTCACGCCGGTCAGCTCCTCGGATACACCGATGAGCTCTCGAAACAGGTCGATATCGTAATTGTCGTGTTTGCCCTGCAGTACGGCGGCGACCCGCTCAAGCCCCATGCCGGTGTCAATCGACGGGCGGGGCAGGTTTTCGCGCCGTTCCGGCGTGATCTGCTCGTACTGCATAAAGACCAGGTTCCAGATCTCGATGAAGCGGTCACCGTCTTCTTCCGGTGATCCGGGCGGGCCGCCCCAGATGTGGTCGCCATGGTCAAAGAATATTTCCGAGCACGGGCCGCAGGGTCCGGTATCGCCCATCGACCAGAAATTGTCGGAGGTCGGGATCCGGATGATGCGCTCCTCGGGCAGGCCGGCAATCTTGCGCCAGAGTTCGAAGGCCTCGTCATCTTCGTGATAGACGGTTGCCAGAAGCTTGTCCCTGGGCAGACCGAACTCCTTTGTGATCAGCTCCCAGGCCAGCGAAATCGCCTGTTCCTTGAAGTAATCGCCGAAGGAAAAATTGCCCATCATTTCAAAGAATGTGTGATGGCGGGCGGTATAGCCGACATTGTCCAGATCGTTATGCTTGCCGCCGGCGCGCACGCATTTCTGTGCCGTCGTTGCGGTCGAATAGGGGCGGTGTTCAAGGCCAGTGAAGACGTTCTTGAACGGCACCATGCCAGCATTGGTGAACATCAGGGTCGGGTCGTTGTGGGGCACAAGCGGACTGGAGGCGACGACCTCATGTCCGTTCCGCTTGAAGAAGTCGAGAAAGGTCGACCGGATTTCATTCACGCCACTCATAATATGCCACGCCCCTTCGTATATCGGTGTTTTCTGCCGAGACTTTCACGGCTTTTAGCGACAGGCGCGGCCACTGTCCAGACAAGACAAAACAGCGGCCTGTTAAAGCCGCTGCTGGATGACTGTTGAAATTGCATAACCGCTGTATGATCAGCAGGCAGATCAATCGTCTTCGGTTCCGGTCGCCTGGTCTCCCTCGCCAGAATCCAGAAGCCCCTCGGAGAGAAGTCCTGCATTTTGACGCAACGCCAGTTCGATCTCGTCGGCAAGTGTGGGGTTTTCCTTCAGGAAGGTCTTGGCATTCTCACGCCCCTGGCCGAGCCGTTGACTGTTATAGGAGAACCACGAACCGGATTTCTCCACGATGCCGGCCTTGACCCCGAGATCGATCAGTTCGCCCGTCTTGGAGACACCTTCGCCATACATGATATCGAACTCGACCTGCTTGAAGGGTGGGGCCATCTTGTTCTTGACGACCTTGACACGCGTCTGGTTGCCGACCACCTCATCACGGTCCTTGACCGCACCGATGCGACGGATGTCAAGACGGACGGAGGCGTAGAATTTCAGTGCATTGCCGCCTGTCGTGGTCTCGGGCGAACCGAACATGACGCCGATCTTCATACGGATCTGGTTGATAAATACCACCATACAGTTCGAGCGTGAGATCGATGCCGTCAGCTTGCGCAGCGCCTGGCTCATCAGCCGTGCCTGGGAACCCGGCAGGCTGTCGCCCATCTCGCCTTCGATTTCAGCGCGCGGGGTAAGAGCCGCAACCGAGTCGATGACGATCACATCCAGCGCGCCGGAACGTACCAGCGTATCAGCGATTTCGAGCGCCTGCTCGCCGGTATCGGGCTGGGAAATCAGAAGGTCGTGTAGGTCGACGCCGAGTTTGCGGGCATAGATCGGGTCAAGCGCATGCTCGGCATCGATGAAGCCGCAGGTGCCGCCACCCTTTTGCGCTTCGGCGATGGTCTGCAGCGCCAGAGTGGTCTTGCCGGAGCTTTCCGGGCCGTAGATTTCGATAATACGGCCGCGCGGCAGGCCGCCGATACCAAGGGCGATGTCAAGACCCAGCGAGCCAGTCGAAACGGTCTCGATCTCGACGATGCTGTCCTGGGCGCCGAGCTTCATGATCGAGCCCTTGCCGAAGGAACGTTCGATCTGGGAAAGTGCTGCTTCCAGCGCTTTACTCTTGTTCACGGATTTTTCCTCAACGAGTTTGAGTGAATTCTGTGCCATCGACTTTATCCCTTGTTTCGCCCGCCGCCTAGGTGAGGCCCTGATTTACCTATTCGTACCCTATTTGTTCTCATGTTTCAATCCCCCTGTGATCATTGAAAATAGGGCACTTTTCAATCTATGTTCTTTTTATGTTTCGCGGTGAAAGAGATGTGGATCAATGCTTGTCTGTCCCGGCATCCGGTCTGGCGGCAGCGTTTGCAATCATCTCGGCTGCAGCGTCAAGATCGGCGCAATAGATGACGTGGTTCTCATCGATGCGGTGGGCAGCGAGAATGGACTTCACCTCTGGCGCAACGCCGGTGAGCAGGACGCGGACATGGCGGGAACGCGCACGCCTGACTGTACTTTCCAGAACATTGGCTGCGGACAGATCGATGTAGGATACCTCCGAGAGATCGAGAACGAAGTTTGTCGCGCGGTCGGCGATGCGGTCAAGCACCGAACCGACGGTTGTGGCGGCGCCGAAGAAGAACGCGCCGGAGATGCGATAGACGATGGTGTCTGGGTCGGTGTTGACGATGGGATGTTCGCTTCGGGCGTTGTAATCGTCATAGGGACTGACAGCGACATCGCGACCCATGCGGTCGATGAACAGCACGGCACCGAGCGCAAAGCCCGCGACGATGCCTTCGGTCAGGTCACGGAAGACAACGAGAAGCAGGGTGACTGTGAGGATCACTGCGTCGCCGCGCGAACTTCTGAAGAGCGCGCGGATTGCGGGCTTTTCGATCATGCTCCACGCCACAACTGCCAGGACTCCGGCAAGAGCTGCCAGCGGAATGAAGCGGGCAAGCGGGGCGGCGACCAGCATGAAGATCAGCAGAAAGGCTGCATGCAGCATGCCGGAAAATGGACTGGTGGCACCGGCGCGGACATTGGTGGCAGTGCGCGCGATTGTGCCTGTGACGCAGATGCCGCCAAAAAAACCAGAGGCGATATTGGCGATGCCCTGGCCGATGAGCTCCATGTTGGAGCGATGCCGCCGGCCGGTCATGCCGTCAGCGACGACGGCCGACAGCAGCGATTCGATTGAGCCCAAAAGTGCGAAGGCGAAGGCATCCGGCAGAACTGAAATCACCTTTTCAATCGACAAGGTCGGCACTGAAGGAGGCTGCAGGCCGCGAGGCAGGCCACCGAACTGACTGCCAATGGTTTCCACCGGCAGCTGCAGCAAGGTGGCGGCAAGCGTGGCGATCGCAACTGCTATCAGCATGCCGGGCCAGCCGGGTCTGAGCTTTCTGAGCGCGACGATAAGGCCGATCGTGCCGATGGCGATGGCGAGTGCGGCGAAATTGGTGGTGCCGACGAATTGCGCCAGATAGGCAACCTTGTCGGCAAACGGTCCCGGTTCCTTGTCCGGCAGGTCGAGCCCGAGGATCGCCGATAGCTGGCTGGCAAAGATGATGATGGCGATGCCCGCGGTAAAGCCGACGGTCACGGGGTAGGGGATAAAGCGGATATAGGCACCGAGGCGCAGATAACCGGCGGCGATCATGATCAGCCCGGAAATGATCACCGCGAGCATCAGCCCGTCCAGGCCGTGGCGCTCAGCTGAGGCGGCCACGAGAACGATGAAGGCGCCCGCAGGTCCGCCGATCTGGTGGCGGCTCCCGCCGAATAGCGAGACAAAGAAACCACCGACGATGGCGGCGTAAAGTCCGCGATCCGGCGAGACGCCGGATGCTATCGCGATGGCCATGGAAAGCGGCAGCGCGACGATGGCGACGGTCAGGCCGGCGATAGTATCAGCCTTCAGCCGCGAAAGGTCATAACCTTCCTTTAGAACGCTGACGGTCTTGGGGACGAGACGTGTAGGCATGACTTTGCGACCTTGCGCGAGAATGGGATAATGTCATCGATGCTTATCAAATCAGCCGGCGCACGCAAAGGGCGCCTTGAAAGGCGAAAGGTCGCGGTAACATTCCGCAAGATTTGTCAAATCGGCTCGTGCTTCAACGCATGGGCCGAGTGAACGGGCCAAGTTTTAACGGAAAGAGACAATGAACAGTGAACCGGATTTTCAGACCTACCAGCAGCGCCTGATGCGGGTGAGCGCACATATCCATAACCATCTCGATGATGACCTCGACTTTGCGACGCTGGCCGAAGTTGCCTGCCTTTCGCCATGGCACTGGCATCGCATCTATCGCGGCGCCTATGGCGAAACCATCGCAGCGACAGTGCGGCGGTTGCGGTTGCACCGTGCCGCGGGTGAACTGGTGAACTCCGATACCCCCATCGAGGTGATTGCCAGCCGGTCCGGATCATCGGGTGTTCAGGCCTTCACGCGTCTCTTCCGTCAAGCCTATGGCATCACACCGGCGCGTTACAGAAATGAAGGTCGGCACAAGGTGTTCGATCAACCGGTCAAGCAATGGGAGAGTGACATGTATGACGTTGAACTGCGCAGCATGAATGCGCGACGGCTTGCGGGTCTGCCGCATCGTGGATCGTATATGGATATTGACAAGGCATTCGGGCCTGCCGCCGGATTGATGGCCGCAGCCGGCGCCTTCGGGCCTGATACGGAAATGATCGGGGTTTACTACGATGACCCCGGCATTACGGATGAAGCCGCGCTGAATTCGTTTGCCGGGCTGACTTTGCCGGAGAGCGCCGAGGTGCCTGAGGGGTTGGAAAGCCGGACGGTTGCGGGCGGCCGCTATGCGGTGCTGACCCACACGGGTCCTTATGCCGAATTGCACAAGGCCTATCACTGGTTTTATGGAAGCTGGCTGCCAGCTGCGGGTCAAGAGCCGGCCGACGCTCCGCCCTGCGAAATCTATCGCAACAATCCGCGTGACACACCGCCTGGTGAACTCATCACCGAGATCTGCGTGCCGCTGAAAGCCTGAGGGGCTGGCAGGCCGCGCTTTGCTGGCGCTTCGTCATTTCTCGGAGCCGAGTTTAAGCGCGGTCACGGCCTCACCGCTATCGGCGATATAATCGCCGGCGTCTTCCTGGCGCTGAAGTAGCAGAATGAACAGGAAGTCGGTCAGCATCAGCTGGGCGTCGCGCGAGGTGATCGCGGAAGAGCGTACCCGCTCTTCGTCGGCGATCGTATAGAGCGTGATATCGGCATGTCGTGCAATCGGGTTTTGCTGCGGCCCGGTGATCGAAACGACCGCCGCGCCGCGCTTGCGGGCAAGTTCTGCAATCCGCACGGTCTCGATACTGGTGCCGGAATGGGAAAGCGCAAACAGCACATCGCCGGCTTTCGCGGCCGAGACATTGGCCATCTGAATGTGGCTGTCGGCATCATGGAGTGCATAGCGCCCGAGCTTCTGCAGTTTCAGGCAGAGGTCGCGGGCCACCAGTGACGAGGCGCCGACACCGGCCACATGAATGCGTGTTGCCGTGTCGATCAGCTCCAGCGCGTGTGCAATCTCGCGTTCGTCATTGGCTGCCATGGTCTGCTGCATGGCGTGCATCTTGCTCGCCAGCATTTTCTGGGCAACAGTCGCCGGGCTGTCGGCGAGTTCAATCGTGCTGTGCAGTGCGCCGGGTGTGCCCCATTCGCGGGCAGAGGCCTTGCTGAGCGCGAATTTCAGGTCCTGATAGCCGGAAAATCCAAACTTCTGGGCAAATTTGACCACGCTGGACTGGCTGCGGCCGGTCTCTTCGGCAAGGCGCGCTGAAGACAGGCGCAGAACCTCTTCGGGATGGTCCAGAATGAAACGGCCGATCTGGCGGTCCGCCGGCGCAAGGCTTTCAAGCTGTGCTTCGATCACGTTCAGAACGGACACCGGTCTTCCTCTCGTTCAGCCTGCGTTCGGCGCGGAATAATAAATTCCCTAATCCCGGAATACAACGGAATGATTGCGAAAGCGTAACGACCTATCGTGGCCTTGGGCAGCCCGCGGACAGAGCCGGTATGCCTTTTCTGTATGGAATAAATTATTCTGAATTGGATTTGACAAATGGAATTTGCGATTATAGCGTTCGTGTGAAGTCGCGGTGACGAAAAACAACAATACGCACCGCCTGCCATAAAGGGGAACTGATTGTGAATTTGCTGGCCGGCGAGCTTGAAAAACTGGTTTCCGAGGGGCGTAATCCGCGCACGCTCGAACTCGACCTGCTGTCAACGCGCGAAATCATCGAGAAGATCAATACAGAGGATGGCGCCGCCGCAATCGCGGTCGGGCGCGAGGCCGAAGCCATAGCCGAGGCCGTCGAGCGCATTGTCGACGCCTTCAACGCCGGCGGCCGTCTTGTCTACATAGGTGCTGGTACCAGTGGCCGGCTTGGGGTTCTGGACGCATCCGAGTGCCCGCCGACATTTTCCGTGCCGCCCGGCATGGTCGTCGGCCTGATCGCAGGCGGCCAGAAGGCGCTCACCACGGCGGTCGAGGGCGCCGAGGACGACCCGGTGCTGGGCGCTGAAGACCTGAAGACAATCAGCCTGAGCGCGAAGGACGTCGTCGTCGGGATCGCCGTCAGCGGCCGCACGCCCTATGTCATCGGCGCTTTGAACTATGCCAGGCAAACCGGGGCGGTAACCATCGCTCTGTCCTGCAATCCGTCCTCCGCGATCGCGGAAATCGCCGATATTTCAATTGCGCCTGTTGTCGGCCCGGAAGTCCTTGCAGGGTCCACCCGCCTGAAATCCGGCACGGCCCAAAAACTCGTTCTCAACATGCTGAGCACAGCCAGCATGATCCGCATCGGCAAGGTCTATCAGAACCTGATGGTCGATGTGACGGTCTCCAATGCCAAGCTTTATGCACGTGCCATGCGCATCGTGATGGAGGCCACCGGCGTTTCGGACGATACCGCCGAAAGCCTGCTCTGGAAAACCGGAAACGACGTCAAGCTCGCCATTCTGATGGCGCTGTCAGATGTGGAATTGCAGGAGGGCCGCGATCTTCTGACGGAGACGGGCGGTTTTCTGCGCAAGGCGATCAATCAGAAGACGGCGAAAAGCCGCAAAAGCTGAAGTCTCTCCGGTGCCGGCAAAGGCCCGCATCGGCAACACTCAATAATCTCGAGGGATATGATCATGGGAAGACCCCGCTTTAAAAATCTGGTTTCCGCGGTTGCCGTTGCCGCCGCGCTCGGTGCGGCATTTCCGGCAACGGCTGCAACGCTCAACATGGCCTGGTCGCAGGATGCCACCGGTCTCGACCCGCACAAGCAGACAGCGTTTTCGTCGCTGCGCCTGCTGGAGCTTGTTTACGAGCCGCTGGTGCGTACCGACAGCGATCTCAATATCGCACCGGCTGTCGCCACCTCCTGGGAATTTTCCGAGGATGGCCAGACATTGACCTTCAAGCTTGATGCAGATGCAAAATTCTCCAATGGCAACAAGGTTATGACTTCGGATGTTAAAGCTTCATTTGAGCGTATTCTGAATGAGGAAACCGGGGCTTCGGCGCGCGCCAATTTCCTGTCTATCGAAAGCATCGACACCCCGGACGATGAAACCGTGGTGTTCAACCTGTCGCAGCCGGACGTACCGTTGTTGACCGCAATGTCCTCGATCAATGCCGCAATCTTGCCGGCAGGCCTCATCGAGGCGGGTATGATCGGAACCGAAACGCTCGGCTCCGGACCTTTCGTTCTGGATAGCTGGGAGCCCAATTCCCGCGAAGTGCTGAGCGTCAACGAGAACTGGGCCGGTGGTGCTGTTGGTGTTGATGGCATCAACATCTCCGTGCTGCCTGATGAAACCGCAATCCTCGCAGCACTGCGCACCGATCAGGTGGATTTCGCACTGATCAATGATCCGCTGGTCGCGACGCTGGTGCCGAGTAATCCAAACCTGTCGCTCAACCGTGAGCCGGTGCTGAATTATCATGTGCTTCAGCTGAATGCTGAAGAGGGCGCGATGACGGAAGAAAAGGTCCGTCAGGCCATCTCCTGCGCCATCGACCGTCAGGATGTGCTGGATGCCGCCCTTCTGGGCGAGGGCAAGGTAACCGGACCGCTGACCATGCCGGCTTACGCGTCCGATCCGTCCGATCTCCTCTGCTATGCACCCGATCTTGAAAAGGCGAAGGCTCTGATGGCTGAAGCCGGATACGAGGACGGGTTTTCCGCCAGCGTGATTGCCGCGACCGGCGAGCCGCCGACGGCTGCTGCCGAAGCGCAGGTGATCCAGTCACAGCTTGCCGAAATCGGCATCGATCTCGAAATCGAAATGATGGAGCTCAACGTTTATATCGACCGCTGGCTGAAGGGCGATTTCGACATGGCGGTGGCGCTCAATGGCGGACGCACCGACCCCTACACCATGTATAACCGCTACTGGACCAAGGACGGCAATCTGGCCCATGTCGCTCATTACGGAGATGACATGCTCGATAGCCTGATGCAGCAAGGTCGTGTCGAGACGGACCCGGAAAAGCGCAAGGAGATCTTTGCCGAATTCTCCAAGCATATCACCGATGTCTCTCCGTGGATCTGGCTTTACACCGGCTACAGCTACACGGCTGCGAACGACAAGGTCAGCGGTTTTGAGGCCAACCCGACGGGCTCGCTGTTCGGACTTTCGGCTGTAACCGTCGGCGAATAAACCGGCTGGGCAAGAACAAGAGGCGCATACCCCATGAACTATCTGACCCGGCGACTGGTGACCTTTCCTGTGGTCATGCTCGGGGTATCCGTCCTCGTCTTCGTTTCGATCAGGCTGGTTCCCGGTGATGCCATTACGGCGATGCTGGGAACCGAGGCCGGCCTGCTGACGCCGGCGCAGCGCGCTTCGCTGGAAACCTATTTCGGCATGGATCAGAGCTGGTTCGGCCAGTACTGGCACTGGCTCGGCGGCGTGCTGCAGGGTAATCTCGGCATCTCGGTCACCTATGGCCGCCCGGTGCTGGATGTCATCCTGCGGGTGTTTCCGCTGACGCTGGAGCTGGCACTTCTCTCGATGATCGTGGCGCTGGCCGTCGGGCTACCTGCGGGCGTCTACGCAGCCACCCATGCCGAACGGCCCTCCGACCTGATTGTGCGCATTGTCGCCATGGTCGGCCAGTCGACGCCGAGCTTCGTCGTCGCACTTCTGGCGATCTATGCGCTTTCGGTCTGGTTTGGCGTGTTGCCGGCAATGGGCACCTTCACACCGCTTTGGGAAGACCCGCTGAAAAACCTTGCGCAGATGATCCTGCCGGCTCTGACCCTTGGCTTTGCCTTTGCTGCCGCGGTCACCCGTATCTCCCGCTCTGCCATGCTCGATATTCTCTCCGATGACTATATCCGCACCGCCCGCGCCAAGGGCGTTCCGGCGCGCTCCGTTATCTGGCATCACGCCTTGCCCAATGCGCTGATCCCGGTCGTCACCGTGTCGGGTGTGGAATTCGGTTATCTTCTGGGCGGTGCTGTCATTGTCGAGCAGGTGTTTGCGCTGCCGGGGCTGGGGCGCACCGTTCTGGACGCGATTCTCCAACGTGACTATGCGCTGGTGCAGGGGAGCGTGTTGTTCATCGCGTTTAATTTCATGATCGTCAATCTGGCTGTTGATCTCGCCTATGCGGCACTCGATCCGCGCATTCGGCTCGGAGGCAAATGATGACCTTGCTACGTTCCATCTTTGCCCATCCGAGCGGGCGTATCGGCGGCACCATCGTGGCGCTCTACCTCATCATCGCCATCATGGGGCTTGTCGGTCTCACCCCGCATGATCCGCTGATGCAGTTTCGCATAGACCGGCTGCACGCCCCAAGCGCCACCTACTGGATGGGCACTGATCTGCTGGGACGAGACGTTGCAAGCCGCCTCATGATCGGGATCGCACAATCCTTCATCGTTTCGTTTGCATCGGTGGCGCTGGCAACCGTTCTCGGCATCGTTCTGGGGCTGACTGCGGCATGGTTCGGCTCCTACTGGGACGGCACGATCATGCGGGCAATGGATGTGCTGCTGGCTTTTCCCGCGATCCTGCTGGCGCTCCTGATCATCACCATTGTCGGCCCGGGTACCTGGACCAGCGTGATGGCGATCGCCTTCGTCTACACCCCGATCTTCACCCGCGTGGTACGTGGCCCGGCACTGTCGCTTAAAACCCGCGAATTCGTCGATGCCGCGCGCACCTTCGGCAGTTCCAGAACCTACATCCTGTCGCGTCACATGCTGCTCAATCTTGTTGCCCCGCTGACTGTGCAGGTGACGCTGGCGCTGGCGTGGGCGCTTTTGACGGAGGCAGGGCTTTCCTTCCTCGGTCTCGGCACCCAGCCGCCGCAGGCCTCGCTCGGGCTTATGCTGAGTGAAGCGCGCAATTTGATGGAAATGGCGCCCTGGCTTTTGGTGTTCCCGGCCTTCGCCATCATGATCGGCATTCTGGGCTTCAATCTTCTGGGCGATGCGCTGCGTGACATCCTCGATCCGCGCTCAAGGGGTGCTGTGGCATGAGCCATCTTCTTTCCGTTTCGGACCTCCATGTCGGCTTCGGCAAGGACCCGGTCGCAAACGAGGTCGTCCACGGCATCGGCTTCACCCTTGATCCCGGCGAAACGCTGGCGATCGTCGGTGAGAGTGGGTCGGGCAAGTCCGTTACCGCGCTTTCCGTCAATCGGCTGGTTGATTTCGGCGGCGGAAAGATCACCGGCGGTCGGATCGATTTCACCCTCGGTTCGGGGGCTGTCATTGACCTTGCCGCAGCGCCCGAGAAGGAACTGGCAGCGATCCGGGGCCGGGAAATCGGCATGATCTTTCAGGAGCCGATGACGTCGCTGAACCCGGTTCATGCCATCGGTGAGCAGATCGCCGAAAGTTTCCGCCTGCATCACGGCTTGACCGGAAAACAGGCGATGCGTGCGGCCATCGATGCGCTGGAACGGGTGCGCATTCCCGATGCTGCGCGGCGCCTCAAATATCATCCGCATCAGCTTTCCGGCGGCATGCTGCAGCGGGTAATGATTGCCACGGCGCTGTCGTGCAATCCACGTTTGCTGATTGCCGACGAACCGACGACCGCGCTCGATGTGACGGTGCAGGCGCAAATCCTGGCGCTGCTGTCCGAACTGAAGCGTGAAAGCGAGATGGGGCTGGTCTTCATCACCCATGATATCGGCCTTGTTGCAGGCATAGCCGACAAGGTGATGGTAATGCAGAACGGAAAAGCCGTGGAGCAGGGGGAGACCGATGCGGTGCTCGATGATCCGCAGCATCCCTATACGCAGCATCTTTTGAAGGCCGTTCCGCATTTTGACGATGGACGCGCAGTCCGCAGCGATTTTTCGCGGCTGACAACACAAGCCGCCAAACCCGCCCTGATCGTCGAGGATCTGACCGTCCGCTTTCCGGTCACCTCCGGCTTTTTCAATCGTCGGAGCGGTGCGGTGCATGCCGTTGACGGGATCGATTTCGATCTGATGCCCGGCGAAACGCTCGGTATCGTCGGCGAAAGCGGGTCGGGCAAATCGACCACGGCGCGCGCCATCATGGGGCTGACCAAGCCGACACGCGGTGCGTTTCATCTGGGCGAGGACGGTTCGGCGTCGGCGCACGGTGATCCGGTCCAGATGGTGTTTCAAAACCCCTATGCCTCGCTCAATCCGCGCCTGCGCGTCGACAGCATTCTCGCCGAGCCGGTGATTGCCACCGGCGGGCGGCTTGATGCGGCAACGCGCACCCGCATGGCCGAACTGCTGGAACGCGTCGGCTTGCCGCAAGACGCGTTGGTGCGCTATCCGCACGAATTCTCCGGTGGCCAGCGCCAGCGCCTGTGTATCGCCCGCGCGCTGATGTTGAAGCCCTCCGTGGTGGTGCTGGACGAGGCCGTTTCCGCACTCGATGTCTCGGTGCAGGCGATGGTGCTGGAGCTTTTGACCGAGTTGCAGCGCGACATGAACCTTTCCTATTTGTTCGTCACCCACGACATGGCCGTGGTCGAGCGCATCGCGCATCGGATCGCCGTGGTCTATGCCGGGCAGATTGTCGAGATTGGCGATGCCGCCTCGGTGCTTTCCGCGCCCAGACACGCTTACACAAAACGGCTGATTGCCGCCGTGCCGAGCATTGAACGGCGGCGGCAGGATTACCGGCTCGACACCACAGAAGTGCCCTCGCTGGTGCGTCCGCCCGGCTATGAGCCGCCGAAACCCGAATGGCAGAGCTTTGGCGCCGATCATATGGCGAGAGCGGAGCAGGTGTGATGACAGCAGAGATTTCCGGACGCTTCGAAAAGGCCTTCGCGGCCCTTGAAACATCGGTTTCCGGCGGTCATATTCCCGGTGGTGTGCTTGGGTTTACAGATATTGAAGGCAGGCGGCTGACGCAGGCGACCGGTTCTGCGGCCTTGGTGCCGGAAAAGCGCCTGATGGACGTCGGCACATGGTTCGATCTTGCATCACTCACCAAGGTCATCTTCACCACGGAACGCATTCTGGCGCTTGCCAGTGAAGGCGCGATCGATCTCGACCAGCCATTGACTTCCGTGATTCCGGATTTTCGGCAATATGACCCGAACTGCTGGGAACGGCAGGTGACTTTCCGTCAGTGCCTCGGCCATCAGACCCATTTTCCGGCGGTTGAGCCGATCTATACCTATGGCGACTCCCCGGACCGGCTGCGCGCCTTCGTGCTGCAGCGGAAGTGGCAAAGGGTCGAGACACCGGTCTATTCCGATATCAATTTCATCCTGCTCGGCATTGTGCTGGAGCGGCTGTCGGGCCGGAAAATCCGCGATCAGGACCCGGGGCCGGGCTTTGCCTTTTCGGCAGGGCCAAGCGATACGGCCGCCACCGAACGCTGCACATGGCGCGACCGGGTGATCTGCGGCGAGGTGCATGACGAGAATTGCTATGCGCTCCAGGGCTCCGGCCATGCCGGGCTTTTCGGCACGGTCGATGCCGTGCTCGACCATGCGTCTGGCCTGTTGAACCGCGATGCTGCAGATGATCCTGTCGTGAAGCTGATGCGTGAGCCGCTGTCGGAACGCCGCACCCATGGCTGGGAGCGGGCTTATGAAAACTGGCATGGCGGCGCGCATTGTTCTCACGGCACACTCGGACACACCGGCTTTACCGGCACATCGCTTTATGTCGATTTCGAACGTGGTTATTCATGGACGCTTTTGACCAATCGGGTGCATCCGAGCCGCCATTCGGACAGCGGCATCATGGCGCTCAGACGCCGTGTCAGCGACCTCATCAACGGAGCGGAATGATGGCTGAAGATTTCAAACCGGTCTGGGCGGTCGGCCTGATGACCGGAACCGTGCTTGATGGCAATATCGATGTCGCACTTGTCAAAACAGACGGTGCCACCGTTGAGGCTTTCGGTGTCTATACGCTGGCGCCCTATCCGCAGGCCACACGCGACCTTCTGGAGGAAACGCTGGCCGCTGCCCGGAAATGGAATTTTGAAGGGCCTGAACCGAAGATCTTTGCCGAGGCGGAGAAGGTGCTGACGCGGGCGCAATCCGATGCGGTGCGGGCGCTGGTGGAGAGCGAGCGGATGAGCATGGCCGACATCGCTGTTGTCGGCTTCCACGGCCAGTCCGTGCTGCACCGCGCGCCACAGAAGGAACGCCTTGGCGATACCCGCCAGCTTGGCGACGGCGCGCTGATGGCGAGGATTCTCGGTTGCAAGGTCGCCTATGATTTTCGCACGGCGGATATCCGTGCGGGCGGGCAGGGCGCGCCGCTTTCTGCGGCCTATCATCAGGCTCTGCTCAAAAGTCTGGATACATCCGGCAAGACAGCCGTGCTTAATCTCGGCGGCGTTGCCAATGTCACCTGGTGGGATGGCGATCAGCGGCTGATCGCGTTTGACACCGGCCCGGCCAACGCGCCGCTCAACGATTTCATGAAGGCAAACGGCCTCGGCGAGATGGACCGCGACGGGGCGCTTGCGCTTTCCGGCACGGTGGATGAGGCAAGGCTTTCCAAACTGCTCAAGCATCCCTATCTCGCAGCGCCTTACCCGAAATCGCTTGACCGCTTCGATTTCTCCGCCGCCATGGCCGAAGGACTGGACCCGGCAACCGGTGCTGCGACGTTGACGGCGTTTACGGCCGGCGCCGTTGGCAAGGCGCTCGACCTTTTGCCCGCGCGTCCCGAACGCTTGGTCGTCTGCGGCGGCGGCAGACGCAACCCGGCAATCATGGCGATGCTCGAAAGCCGTGCCGGGATTGAGGCAGTGCAGGCCGAGGCGGTGGGCTGGCGCGGTGATGCGATCGAGGCTGAATGCTTCGCGTTTCTGGCGGTCAGGGCGCTGCGCGGCTTTCCCTTGAGCTTTCCGACGACGACAGGCGTACCGGAACCGATGACCGGTGGCCGGATTGCCGGGTGATGTTCAACCGGGTGGGCGACAATTCAAAATGTTCTTCGCTGCGTCTTCTTAGAGCCGGATTCAAAAGTTCATGATGGGAAACAATATCGTGCGAGGCGTCTGGTCATCACCCTGATGCTGGCGATGTTGACCCATGCTGTGGCGCTTGCGATGGACTTTTCCCAATCTTTGGCCAACCGACGGCATCGTCCGAACCAGCCGAAGGTGCGCTCCACCACCCATCGGCGGGGCAGAACCTCAAAGCCTTTCGCTATGTCGGAGCGCTTGATGATTTCAAGGTTCCATTGGCCGCATCCGCGCAGCGCTTTTCGCAACTTCTGCCCGGCATAGCCGCCATCTGCGAAGACATGGCGCAACCAGGGGAAACGGTAGCGGATGGCTTTCAGGACATCGGGCGCACCGTCGCGGTCCTGGATATCGGCAGCATGGACAAGCACGAACAGCATCAGCCCGATCGTATCGGTGATGATGTGGCGCTTGCGGCCCTTGATCTTCTTGCCGGCGTCGTAGCCCGAAACCCCGCCGCTTTCGGTGGTCTTGACACTCTGGCTGTCGATGACACCGGCTGTGGGCGAGGCCTCGCGCCCCTCCAGTTCGCGCGTAGCGCAGACGAGCAGATGATTGATGGTCTGCCAAAGGCCGATGTCGCGCCAGCCATAGAAATAGCCTCGCACCGTGGAGACCGGAGGGAAGTCCTTCGGCAGAGCCCGCCATTGACTGCCGCTGCCCGCAATATAAAGGATCGCGTTCACCACTTCCCTCATATTCGTTTTCCGTGGCCGCCCGCCGGGCTTGGCCAGCGGTATCAGTGGAGCAATTACAGCCCACTCACGGTCCGTCAAATCGGTTGGATAGCGAAGGCGATCCCGGTTATGCTGCAGGCGGGTGATATCATTCCAGGGCATGCGATCCTCCACGTTCTTGGCAGAGGTGGTTGAATCACATCCTTCTGATATCACTCAACAACTTTTAAATCGGGCTCTTAGTTATTGATCAGCCTCCCGAGAGATTTGCGATTTCACTCCAAAAGTTTAGCATAGTGATAGCGAGGAAGACGGCTTGGATACTTTACTTAGAATCCCATACGAGTTTCAAATCGTTCTGGTTGCAGGTTACCTTGCATATAAAGTCATTACTATTGGAAGAGGGAGAATTCATCGTGCCGAAGACTTTTTACTTCAAGTTTTGACTTTCGGAGTATTAGCGCGCTCGTCGGTTTCTCTTTTTATCTGGGGCTTTGCCTCAGAAGTTAGACTTAATATGGAAGACTCGGTTTCAGTAGCGATAGTTGCGGGATCGACGTGTGGCGTCGCGGTTTTAATTGGTATGGTAATCCCCCCGAAAAATAATGGGCTTCAAAAGTAGAATTTTCTCGGGTTTTATGACTGAGGAGATTTTGATGAAAAAGACGAGATTTAGCGAAGCACAGATTATTGGCATTCTGCGTCAGGCAGAAGGTGGCGTTCCTGTGCCTGAACTTTGCCGGGAGCACGGGGTGAGTTCAGCGAGTTTTTATAAATGGCGGGCCAAATATGGCGGCATGGATGCGTCGATGATCAGCCAGATGAAAGCGCTGGAAGACGAGAACCGCCGTCTGAAAAAGATGTATGCGGAGATGAGCATGCAAACCGAACTGCTGAAAGAGGCTTTGGGAAAAAATGACGCGGCCATCTCTACGCCGGGAGGTGGCCGCGCAAGCCGTGGCGATACGTGGGGTGAGCATAGCACTTGCCTGCCGAACGTTCGGTGTCAGCGAAACTTGCTACCGATACAAAGGCAAACGCAATGATGAGAATGAACAGATCGCCGATCTTCTGACCGGCTTGACGCAGGCAAAGAAGAACTGGGGCTTTGGCCTTTGTTTTCTCTATCTGCGGAACGTACAGGGACGGCGCTGGAATCATAAGCGTGTTTATCGCATCTACCGCGCGCTTGAGCTGAACCTCAGGATCAAGCCACGCCGGCGGCTGAAACGGGAAAAACCGGATACACTCAATGTCCCGACAACGCCGAACGCGGTCTGGTCCATGGACTTTATGGCGGATCGGCTGGCCGATGGCCGGCAGTTTCGGCTTTTGAATGTTCTGGATGACTTTAACCGTGAGGGGCTTGGCATTGAGGTCGATTTCTCTCTACCTGCGGAGCGTGTCATCCGTAGCCTGAACCAGATCATTGAGTGGCGCGGCAAACCGCTGGCAATACGTGTTGACAATGGCCCGGAATATGTCAGTGGAAGGCTTATGGACTGGGCTGAAAATCAGGGCATTGCGCTGAATTACATCCAGCCTGGAAAGCCGCAGCAGAACGCTTATGTCGAACGCTACAACCGGACAGTACGACACGAATGGCTTGACCAATACATCATCGAGAGTATCGAAGAGGCGCAGGCGTTCGCCACACAATGGTTATGGAGCTATAACAACGAGCGACCCAATATGGGCATCGGCGGAATGACACCCGCACAGAAACTGAAAATGGCTGCGTGAATTCTACCAAAAAGCCCCGTTAAAAAGGGGAGGATTACCGTATGGCGTGGCGTTCAATTGGGGAACGAGCAGTCAGGTTTATGATGAATTCAATGGGGATTTATCGAGATGATCACGAGATCGTCGACTTGGCATTCTCTCACAAACCAACTAGCAGCATGGACAGTTGTGCAAGCACACCTCAAAAACGGAAGTGTACTTGAAGCAAACTTCGGATTGATGAAACCAATGCCAAGGACGCCAATAATAATTAATGATGATGGAATAGCGGTCTATGTTACAGGAGTTTACCGCGCAGACGGCACCTCTGAGCAGTTCGATATCACCGGCAATGATAGCGATATCACAATAACTTATCTGCCGAGATCAGAAATCAATCGAGATCGACATATCTTGGCAGATTCATGAACGCTATCTAAACAAGAAATAAACTAGCGTTTAGGGGGCTTGGCTTTAGAACCAGAACCTGTAGTGCTGGGAGTGACCGAAGCCCCTTTTCCTCCAGTAGCAGGTCGAGTAGTAACGGGGCGAGCGCTGTTGGGCGTGATTGGCTTTGCCATACGTATTTCCACCGAAAATAATAATTACCAATAAAAACCATTTTACATCATTCTTTTTAAACTATCAAATAAATAGGGTAATACGTAAATGAAGGTTTTTTGAAAGAAGCGCTGATTTACAGTTTCTTTTGAAGAAAAATCCGGTCACGGCCAGCGATGAAATTCTCCATGCGGCCATATTCAACGTAGCCGCAGCGTTTGTAGGTCTTCAGCGCAACGGGATTGAACGTATCGATATAGGCACTGTGACAGCCACGTTTGCGCGCTTCTTCTTCAGCTGTATCCAGCAGCTTTCCGGCAACACCACTGCCGCGCGCTTCAGCGCCCACCCACAGCCGCTGAACATAGAGCCAGCCCCATGCGGTCATCCCGTTGATGCCGGCGATTACACGGCCATCGTCCTCACGCGCGAATACCGACAGCGGTGTGCGTTCGGCGGGCCCGACATCGGCATCGTTGAAGTCTGAAAGGTTGTTGTCGACGACGTTTACATCGTCGGCATCGGGTTCGGCGGTAACTGTAAACTGCATGGGGACCGTCTGAGTCGTTGTTCTTCCGGCGACAGGATACTCCAATTCATTCAAACGGATAATCGGCCTGACAGAAGAAAACACAGGAGCCGGCAACGGATACGGTTTGGCCGTTCCGGCGGTTTTCCGGGTAAACCAAATCAATGACTTTGGCCGCCCCACTACAAGACGGTGGTTTGAACCCGATATCCCAAATCGGGGGAGTATTGTGCACTTTATGTGTCGGGCCGGGCCCATGAGGGGGTCAGATACGCTCACGCATAGAAGTGATCCTTGCACATGATAGTAAACGGGTTGCGGGCAGCAAGCCATTCCTGGACCTCGTCAAGCACCACATCGGTCACCCGGCTGATCAGCCGGGGTATCTTTCCCGTCTGCGTAGCCAAGATGCGCCGCCAGTTCAGTGGTGACCATGCGTTTCAACAACCTGATTTTGAGCTCTTTCATCAGCCCTGCATCGCGCCAGGCATGATCCTCATGCTGCTTGCAACCCTTCAGAAGCTCGGCCGGCAATTCCCTGGAATTGCAGAATCCTGTTCGGCGGTGCCGGGTAGACCTGACGACATCAGGCGGTCGCAAGTTGCTGCAGGGCGTTCTGTATCACCTCGGCGGGCTGTGCGCCGCTTAAGGCGTATTTCTGGTTCAGAACAAAGAACGGTACACCGGTAACGCCCATCTGTTCGGCATTGACGATTTCGTTTCGGACCGTGTCCACATCGGCATCGCTCGAAAGCAGGCGCATGACCATTTCCCGGTCCATTCCGGATTCTGCTGCGATATCGGCAAGCACTTTGTGATCGCCGATATTGAGGCCGTCTTCGAAATTCGCCTTGTAGAGCCTGTCGATCACCGCATTCTGCATGGCGATGCTCTCAGTGTGGGCCCAGAGCAGCAGGCGATGGGCATCGAGTGTATTCGGGCGGATCAATATTCTTTCGAAATTGAAGGTGATGCCCTCTTCGCGGCCGAGTTCGGTGAGCTGGGCGTGCATTTCATCACGACGGATCGGGCTGCCGAGCTTTTCGGCGAGCATAGCCTGATTGTCGACGCCTTCCGGCGGGACGGTGGAATCCAGTTCGAAGGGCCGCCATTGCACCACTACCTCGAGATCGTCGGCGAGCGCGGAGATGGCGCGATCGAGACGCGCCTTGCCCAGATAGCACCAGGGGCAGACGACGTCGATGACGGCGTCGATGGTTACGGTGTTCATACCGTTCCTTTCCAGATTTGTTTTACGGCCACCGTGTTTATTGCGCGGTCGCATCCCACCAGGTGGGCAGCTGATAGCCATAGATAGGTGTGTGTTCCGGCGGCTCAATATCGCTCCAGCGCGCAAGCCATTGGCCTTGCCGATGATAAAGCGGGAGCATGTAGTGGCCGTTGACGAGCAGACGATCGAGAGCACGGACCGAATCGGTAAAGTTTTCGGTGGAACGCGCCTCCAGCATGTCGTCAATCATGCGATCAACATTGCTGCTGGCCACACCCGCAAAGTTGAATGTGCCTTCGATATCGCGCGAGCGCGATTCCCAGCGCCAGATTTGCTCGGCACCCGGAGACAGCGAGGACCTATAGTAGAATCCCGGCGCGACCAAAACGATCATGTCATAGTCGAAGGTGTTAAGGCGCTTCTGGTACTGGGCGTCGTCCACGGTACGGATCGTCATCGCCACACCGATCAGGTTCAGCGAATGCTGATAGGCAAGCGCCAGTTTCTCCTGCGCGGCACTGGTGGTCATCATTTCAAAGGCCAGTTGGTTGCCATCCGGGCCAATCATCCTGCCGCCGTCGATCCTGTAGCCGGCCTCCGCCATAAGACGCACAGCAGCGCCCAGAACCTTGCGGTCGGAGCCGGACCCGTCGGTGACGGGCATGGTATAGTCGCCGGCAAGGATTGCCGGATCGATGATATCGACCGCGCCTTCCAGCAGTTCGCGTTCGGTTTCGCTTGCCGGATTGCCATAGGCGCCGAGATCTGAATTCTGCCAGTAGCTTTCGGTGCGCGCATAGGCATTGTCGAACAGCGTCCTGTTCACCCACTGAAAGTCGAAGATATTCGACAGCGCTTCGCGTACCCGCGCATCCTCGAATTTGGGCCGGCGGGTGTTGAACACGAAGCCCATCATCCCTGTCGGCGTCTGTGGCTCGAACATATCCTTGATCACCTGACCGTCAGTGGCTGCGGGAAAATCATAGGCCCGCGCCCAGTGGCTCGGATCATCGTCGGGAAAAACATCGACTGCGCCTTTCTTGAAGGCCTCGAACAGTGTTGAACTCTGCAGGTAATAGTCGACGGTGATCTTGTCGTAATTCGCAAAGCCGACCATCGAGGGCAAATTTTCAGCCCAGTAGTCGTCGCGGCGAGTATAGACGATCCGCTGACCTGGCTCCATGCCGTCAATGACATAGGGCCCGGATCCAAGCGGCATGGCCATGGTGTTTGTGTCAAACGTGTCGGGATCAAGTGCGTGCTCGGGAAACACCGGCATCAGCGCGAAGATAAGCGGTGTTTCCCGGTTGGCTTTGTCATTGAAGGTGAAGCGTACACTGCGCTCTCCGACCTTCTCCATCTTCTCCACGAGATCGAGGCGGCGGTTATAGGGCGGGCGTCCCTTTTCTTTCAAGAGATTGAAGGTGAACATCACGTCTTCAGGCGTCACGGGTTCGCCATCCGCCCATTTGGCGCGCGGGTCCATGTTGAACTGAATATAGCTGCGCTCGTCGTCCCATTCCGCGGTTTCGGCAAGCAGGCCGTAAAGCGTGAACGGCTCATCGCGCGAGCGCTTCATCAAAGGCTCGTAAACCAGATGGCCGAATTCCTCTTCCCAAAGGCCTCGCGCCGAAGAGCGCATGCCCTTGATGACGAACGGATTGAGCGCATCGAAAGAACCGATCACACCATAGGTGATTTCGCCGCCCTTCTTGACATCGGGATTGACGTAGCTGAAATGCTGGTAATCTGGAGCAAGGGCAGGAGCGCCGTGCATGGCGATGCCGTAAAGCGGATTGGCCGCAGCGACGCCGGCCCAAGCCACTGAAACGAGGAGAGGAACAATTAAGCGCATTGATTCGTCCTGACGTGATCCTTCGGGCGAGCAGATTACCATGAGCGCCATCTTTGGCGAAATACCATTGGGATTTTGCGGTTTCGCGCTAATTTAGACGCTTTCAGGGGTGGATCACGATCAAATGTGACGATATCAGAGGAAACACTGGCGGTTGAGGCCCGAAACAGGGACAGTCTGCCGCATTTCGGTAACATTAGGCATGCAGGTTCCATCACCATTGACCTCATGCAGACGAACCAGGAGAGATTTTTCATGCTTTCACGCGCCAGATTTATGAAGCATGTCGCGGTTTGCGCTTTCGCCGTTGCCGGTATTTCGACCGGCGCCGCAACGGCTCAGGAGCAGCAACCGGCGCAGCAGGGTGGCGGATTGCCGACCCAGGGTTGGTTCAAGACCTGCAACGAAAACGCTGATGCCAAGGTCTGTATCGTTCAGAACTACGCCCGCGCCGAAAATGGTCAGGTTCTGACGGCCGTCGGACTGATTATACCGGAAGGCGAAAATGGTCAGCCCACGCTGCAGGTCACGGTTCCGACATTCCGCATCATCCCGGCCGGGGTGGCCATGCAGATTGACAATTCCAGTCCGCAGCGCATCAATTTCGAGATCTGCACCGCCGAACAGTGCATCGCGCGTGCGCCGCTGACTGACACGCTGGTCAGCGCCATGAAGCGTGGTGGTCAGGTGACCTTCACCTCGGTAAACGTGCGCCAGCAGCCAAATCCTGTCGACGTGACCCTGAGCGGCTTTACCGCAGCTTTTGACGGCGACCCGATCAGCCAGCCCGATCTCGTTGAAAGCCAGCGCAACCTGGATGAGTCCATCCAGAAAATGGCTGTCGACCGCCGCAAGCGGATCGAGGAAGCGCAGCAGAACGCGACCGGCAACTGATCCGAATAAATTAAGCCGACACAACAAAAGCCCGGTCGTTTCATCGCGACCGGGCTTTTTTACGCTGATTGGGAAAGCCGAACTTGGCTGTCTCAGAGCCGGATTCAAAAGTTCATGATGGGAAACAATATCGTGCGAGGCGTCTGGTCATCACCCTGATGCTGGCGATGTTGACCCATGCTGTGGCGCTTGCGATGGACTTTTCCCAATCTTTGGCCAACCGACGGCATCGTCCGAACCAGCCGAAGGTGCGCTCCACCACCCATCGGCGGGGCAGAACCTCAAAGCCTTTCGCTATGTCGGAGCGCTTGATGATTTCAAGGTTCCATTGGCCGCATCCGCGCAGCGCTTTTCGCAACTTCTGCCCGGCATAGCCGCCATCTGCGAAGACATGGCGCAACCAGGGGAAACGGTAGCGGATGGCTTTCAGGACATCGGGCGCACCGTCGCGGTCCTGGATATCGGCAGCATGGACAAGCACGAACAGCATCAGCCCGATCGTATCGGTGATGATGTGGCGCTTGCGGCCCTTGATCTTCTTGCCGGCGTCGTAGCCCGAAACCCCGCCGCTTTCGGTGGTCTTGACACTCTGGCTGTCGATGACACCGGCTGTGGGCGAGGCCTCGCGCCCCTCCAGTTCGCGCGTAGCGCAGACGAGCAGATGATTGATGGTCTGCCAAAGGCCGATGTCGCGCCAGCCATAGAAATAGCCTCGCACCGTGGAGACCGGAGGGAAGTCCTTCGGCAGAGCCCGCCATTGACTGCCGCTGCCCGCAATATAAAGGATCGCGTTCACCACTTCCCTCATATTCGTTTTCCGTGGCCGCCCGCCGGGCTTGGCCAGCGGTATCAGTGGAGCAATTACAGCCCACTCACGGTCCGTCAAATCGGTTGGATAGCGAAGGCGATCCCGGTTATGCTGCAGGCGGGTGATATCAGTCCAGGGCATGCGATCCTCCACGTTCTTGGCAGAGGTGGTTGAATCACATCCTTCTGATATCACTCAACAACTTTTAAATCGGGCTCTCAGTGCGATACCGCATGACGGGGGGCCAGCTGGCCATTGTCGGTGACAGTGAAAATCTCGCCGATCTGGGGATTGCGCAGCGGTTCACCACTCAGATCGTGTTCGAGATTGCCCTGGGAGACATAGGCCACATACCCCTTTTCGTCGTTTTCGGCGACGAGATGATAGAAGGGCTGGTCCTTGTCCGGCCGGATCTCCGGCGGAATCGAATTGTACCACTCATCTGTGCGGGAAAACTCCGCATCGACATCGAACACGACGCCCCGAAAGGGAAGCGTACGGTGGCGCACGATATCGCCAATATTGTATTTCGCTTCGCGTATCTTCATGAGCATTTCCTTTCAGTTCCTATATGGAAATGCTCCGGCGCGGCTGCAAGAGGTTTGGCGGATTCAACGTCAAAGTCTTTGAAAATAATGAAAAAACCGGCCGCCAAATGGCGACCGGTTTTCCGGTTTGAAACCGATACGGGCTAAAATCAGACCGAGTAGTACATGTCGAATTCGACCGGGTGCGGCGACATTTCGAAACGCAGAACTTCTTCCATCTTCAGTTCGATGTATGCGTCGATCTGGTCGTCATCGAATACGCCCCCGGCGGAGAGGAATTCGCGGTCCTTGTCAAGGCTCTCAAGCGCTTCGCGGAGCGAACCTGCAACCGTCGGGATTTCCTTCAGCTCTTCCTTCGGCAGGTCGTAGAGGTCCTTGTCCATGGCATCGCCGGGGTGCAGCTTGTTCTTGATGCCGTCAAGGCCGGCCATCATCAGGGCTGCAAAGGCGAGGTAGGGGTTGGCGCCCGGATCGGGGAAACGGACTTCAACGCGCTTGGACTTCGGCGAGGAGCCGAACGGAATACGGCAGGATGCCGAACGGTTACGGGCGGAGTATGCCAGCAGAACCGGAGCCTCAAAACCCGGGACCAGCCGCTTGTAGGAATTGGTCAGCGGGTTGGTGAAGGCGTTGATGGCCTTGGCGTGCTTGATGATGCCGCCGATGTAGAACAGGCAGTTCTCCGACAGACCGGCATATTCATCACCGGCAAAGGTGGGCTTGCCGTCTTTCCAGATTGACTGGTGAACGTGCATGCCCGAGCCGTTGTCGCCATAGACCGGCTTCGGCATGAAGGTTGCGGTCTTGCCATAGGCATGGGCAACCTGGTGAACGCCGTACTTGTAAATCTGGGTCTTGTCGGCCATCCGGGTCAGCGTGTCGAACACCATGCAGAGTTCGTGCTGAGCGGAAGCCACTTCGTGGTGGTGCTTTTCAACGGTGATGCCCATTTCGGCAAGAACCGTCAGCATTTCCGAACGCATGTCCTGGACGCTATCGACCGGGGGAACCGGGAAGTAGCCGCCCTTCATGCGCGGACGGTGGCCCATATTGCCGGTTTCGTATTCCGTAAAGGCATTCGACGGCAGTTCGGTGCTGTCGACCTGGAAGCCTGTATTGTAGGGCTCTGCAGAAAAACGAACGTCGTCAAAGACGAAGAATTCAGGCTCGGGACCGAAGAAGGTGGTGTCGCCGATACCGGTCGACTTCAGGTAGGCTTCGGCCTTCTTGGCCGTGCCGCGCGGGTCGCGGTTGTAGGATTCGCCGGACAGCGGCTCGAGAATATCGCAGAATACAGCCATTGTGGACTGTGCAAAGAACGGGTCCATATGCGCCGTAGCTGTGTCGGGCATCAGAACCATGTCGGAATCGTTGATGGCTTTCCAGCCTTCGATTGACGACCCGTCGAACATCACGCCATCGGCGAACATGTCTTCATCGACAGCCGAAACGTCCATCGTCACATGCTGCAGCTTACCCTTGGGATCGGTAAAGCGCAGATCGACAAATTTGACGTCGTTGTCTTTGATTTGTTTCATAATTTCAGCAGCTGTCGTCATTTAACGTTTTCCTTGCATAAGAAGATGACGATAGGGATTCTCCGCCTTTTCGGATGAAAAGAGGAGGGATGGATCAGATGGCGTCAACGCCGGTTTCGCCGGTGCGGATACGCACGACGCCCTCGACGTTGGAAACGAAGATTTTTCCGTCGCCGATGCGCCCAGTCTGCGCGGCATTGCGGATGGCATCGATGACGGCATCCACATTGTCGTCTGCCAGTACGACTTCGACCTTAACTTTGGGAAGAAAGTCAACGACGTACTCGGCGCCACGATAAAGTTCCGTGTGACCCTTCTGGCGCCCGAAGCCTTTCGCCTCTGTGACAGTGATACCCTGCAGGCCGACTTCCTGAAGGGCTTCCTTCACTTCGTCCAGCTTGAAAGGTTTGATGATCGCTTCGATCTTTTTCATGAGAAAATTGCTCTCCGCTTCTCCCGTTGAAGCAGGCATCGGCCCGCTCTTCACTTCATATGCATATAACATGCCAAGTTGACAATGTTGTCGCTTAAACGCCCGAAAATGAAAGCGTCTTTTTACGAATACCGCAGCACTGCGCTTGTGCCACTGAAATCAGGTTCGCCAAGAGGCCTGTTTGCGTCAAGAGTAGGGCGAGCTGAACGCGATTGCCGGGCTGTGCATGGCGTTTGAGCAATCATTGATGTCTAAAATATAGGCAATTGACTATTGGTTGGACAGATTGTCGGTCACGCTTGCGCTTCTGATTGATTTGTCGTTCTACTCGTTCACGCATTACGGAGGTCTAATTAATGCTGCTTCTGACACCGGAAGAAATGGGTCGTGCCGACACACTGGCGGCGGCAAGCGGGATCGACAGCTACGGGCTGATGGAGCAGGCAGGCTGTGCGGTATCGGCGGCGTTTCTGCGTCTGTTTCCTGAAGCGGCACGTGCGGTAGTTTTCTGCGGTCCCGGCAACAATGGCGGCGACGGTTATGTTGCGGCAAGGGCGCTAAGCGCGGCCGGCGTTCCAGTGATGCTTCATCATTTTGGCGATCCGGACCGGCTTGGAGGGGATGCCGCTCGCGCCCGGGCTGAGTGTAAGATGGAAAGCCGTCCGCTACGGCAGTACCAGCGCCAGCCCGGCGATGTCATCATCGATGCGCTGTTTGGCGCAGGGTTGCAGCGTCCTCTTTCCGACGATGTCGCAGCATTGACCGAAGCCGTCGCAGAGGCGGCCATTCCTGTGATCTCGGTCGATCTGCCGTCAGGCATCAGCGGGTTGAGCGGGCAGGTTCTGGGTGCCGCGTTCCGGGCCACCCATACCGTGACCTTCATGCGTGCCAAGCCAGGCCATTATCTGCTTCCGGGGCGCAAACATTGCGGCCACCTCGAGGTATTCGATATCGGTATTCCGCAGCGCATGTTGGCGGAAGCAGGTGGCATTCACAGCCTGAATACCCCGGCAATTTTCGGCGGTAACCTGCCGGTGCTTTCGGCAGACGCACATAAATTCAGGCGCGGCCATCTCGGCGTTTTCAGCGGTGGACCATCCGCCACCGGTGCAGCACGCCTTTCGGCCGTGGCGGGGCTGAAAACCGGCGCCGGGCTGGTGACACTCGCTGTGCCATCCAATGCCGCGCTTGTCGCGGCGACCCATGTCACCGCGGTGATGATTAAATCGATCTCAGACGTTGCCACACTTGATGACTGGCTGAATGACAAGCGTCTGTCCGCTTTCGTTCTGGGGCCGGGTTTCGGTATCGGTAAAAAGGCGCGGGCATTCGTGCCAGCCCTTGTCGCACGGCCGCTGGTGCTGGATGCCGATGGGATCACATCCTTTGCGGAAAATCCCAATGAGCTGTTCAGCCTTCTGGGAGGCGGTGAGCCACATTGCGTGCTGACGCCGCATGAGGGCGAATTCGCGCGTTTGTTTCCCGATATTGCGAGAAACGGCGACATCGGAAAACCGGAAAAGGCAAGCAGCGCTGCCAGACGCGCTAATGCCATCGTGCTTTACAAGGGCGCGGACACCGTTATCGCATCACCTGACGGCCGCGTTGTGATCAACACCAACGCCCCGCCATGGCTGGCGACAGCGGGGTCCGGCGATGTTCTTGCCGGCATTATCGGTGGCTTGCTGGCTCAGGGCATGCCGGCATTCGAAGCGGCTTGCGCCGGAGCCTTTCTTCATGGCGAAGCGGCAAAGCGGGCGGGTGAGGGGCTGACGGCGGAAGATCTGCCGAACCACCTGCCGCCTTTGAGCGCGATCAGCTGAATTTCTGCTGCAAAGCCATAGCGCCGGCCGGCGCACGAACCTTGCCATTGGTGATGAAGAAGGCGTAGACGTCTCGTGGCGTTTTCTCCGGCCTGGCATCATCGACAAGCGGCAGATCGTCGGGCATTCCACCTTCTGCCCAGCTTTGCAGGCGCCCGGCCCAGCCATCCATTTCTGCGTCGGCGTAGCAGTGCGGACTATCGTCTGCGCCCTTTTGAAGGCGGGCATAGACGAAATTACCAGTGACATCGGCAATCATAGGATATTCGGGATGATCCGCGCAGACGATCGTCGCGCCATAACGGCGCACAAGGCGGACGAATTCGGGCGTGACGAAAGACGGATTCCTAGCTTCTATCGCATGGGAAAGCTGAATTCCATCATAGGCTTGTGGCAGTAACTTGAGAAAGTCTTCAAAGTCATCCGGATCGAATTTCTTGGTCGGCATGAACTGCCAGAGGATCGGACCGAGCTTGTCGCCAAGCTCTGTAATGCCCTGACCGAGAAACTTGCCGATTGAACCCTCTGCCTCCGCCAGCGTCTTGCGGTTGGTACAATAGCGGCTGGCCTTCAGCGAGAACACGAAACCATCCGGAACGCTCGCCGCCCATTTGGCGAAGGTGGCAGGTTTCTGAGAGGAGTAATAGGTGCCGTTGACCTCGATGACCCGAAGCTGCGTGGCGGCATATTCCAGCTGCCGGGTTTTCGGCAGCTTGTCGGGATAAAAGCTCTCGTTCCACGGATCGAAGGTCCAGCCGCCGATACCGGCACGGATTTCACCTGAGTTCGATGCCATGTCCTCGTGCTCCCTTTCTATTCCGCAGCTTCCGTCTTCTTCGGCGGCCGTCGTTCCAACAGCTCGCGCATATAAACACCCGTATAAGAGCGCTTTTCCCTCACGATATCTTCGGGCGTGCCGGTCGCGACGATCTCGCCACCGCCATCGCCGCCCTCGGGTCCGATATCGATCACCCAGTCGGCGGTTTTGATGACCTCAAGATTATGCTCGATCACGACAACGGAATTGCCCTGTTCGACCAGCTTGTGCAGCACATCGAGCAATTTGGCGACGTCGTGGAAATGCAGACCGGTGGTCGGTTCATCGAGAATGTAAAGCGTCTTGCCGGTCGAGCGACGCGACAATTCCTTGGCGAGCTTGACGCGCTGCGCCTCACCGCCCGACAGCGTGTTGGCCTGCTGGCCGACCTTGATATAACCAAGGCCGACATCGGCAAGTGTCTGCAGCTTGTCGCGCACAGAGGGGACGGCAGAGAAGAACTCGACGCCTTCCTCAACCGTCAGCTCCAGAATGTCGGCAATCGATTTGCCCTTGAAGTGAACCTCCAGCGTTTCGCGATTATAGCGTTGGCCATGGCAGACGTCGCAGGTCACGTAAACATCGGGCAGGAAGTGCATCTCGATCTTGATCAGCCCGTCACCGTGGCAGGCCTCGCAGCGTCCGCCCTTTACGTTGAAGGAGAAACGCCCGGGCTGGTAGCCGCGCGCCTTTGCTTCCGGCAGGGCGGAGAACCATTCGCGGATCGGGGTGAAGGCGCCGATATAGGTGGCCGGATTGGAGCGCGGCGTGCGCCCGATCGGCGACTGGTCAATATCGATCACCTTGTCGACGAATTCCAGACCCTCGATGCGATCATGCGGAGCCGGATTTTCGCGCGCACCCATAATGCGCCGCGCAGCGGCCTTGTAAAGCGTCTCGATCAGGAAGGTCGACTTGCCGCCGCCGGAAACCCCGGTCACCGCGGTAAACACACCGAGCGGTATGGATTCGGTGATGTTCTTCAGATTATTGCCGCGCGCGCCGACCACCTTGAGGGCTTTGCCCTTCTTCGGCGTTCGCCGCTCCGAGGGAACGGCAACGGCGAGGTTGCCGCTCAGATATTGTCCGGTCAGCGATTTCGGGTTGGCCATAATCGCCGCCGGGGTGCCCTCGGCGATTACCTCACCGCCATGGATGCCGGCAGCCGGGCCGATGTCGAGCACATAATCGGCGCTCAGGATCGCATCCTCGTCGTGCTCGACCACAATCACCGTATTGCCGATGTCGCGCAGATGTTTCAGCGTTTCCAGAAGCCGGGTATTGTCGCGCTGATGCAGGCCGATCGATGGCTCATCGAGCACGTAGAGCACGCCGGTGAGCCCCGAGCCAATCTGGGAGGCAAGCCGGATACGCTGGCTCTCGCCGCCAGACAGCGTGCCGGAATTGCGCGACAACGTCAGATATTCAAGGCCGACGTCATTCAGGAAGCGCAGCCGCTCGTTGATTTCTTTCAGGATACGCACGGCGATATCATTCTGCTTCTGCGAAAACCGGTCTGGCAGGCTTTCGAACCAGTCGCGTGCCGCCTTGATCGACATTTTGCTGACATGGCCGATATGGCGGTCGTCGATCTTGACGGCCAGAGCTTCGGGTTTCAGCCGGTAGCCGTTGCAGGCCGGGCATGGGGCGGCGGCCATGTATCGCTCGATTTCCTCGCGCGCCCAGGCCGAATCCGTCTCCTTCCAGCGCCGTTCGAGATTCGGCATGATGCCCTCGAAGGTCTTGGTGGTCTTGTAGGAGCGCGCGCCATCGGCATAGTTGAATTCGATTTTCTCGCTGGTACCGTTCAGGATTGCATCCGTCGCCGTCTTGGGAAGCTTGTCCCAGCGTTCGGTCATCTTGAAGCCGAAATGCTTGCCGATCGCCTCAAGCGTCTGCTTGTAATAAGGCGATGAGGACTTAGCCCAGGGCGCGATTGCCCCGTCCGCAAGCTTTTTCGCGCGGTCCGGCACAACAAGATCTTCGTCAATCTTCTGCTGGAAACCGAGCCCGTCACAGGTCGGGCAGGCGCCGACAGGGTTATTGAATGAAAACAGGCGTGGTTCGATTTCCGAGATTGTGAAGCCTGACACCGGACATGCAAATTTTTCCGAAAAAACAATGCGTTCATGGGTGTCGTTGAGAGATTTGTTCTTGGAGCCGCCAGCGGCCGTTTCCGCTTCAGGCAGCGGCTTGTCGGCAAACTCGGCAATGGCGAGGCCATCGGCAAGCCGAAGGCAGGTCTCCAGACTGTCGGCAAGACGGGTCGCCAGATCGGCGCGCACGGCCACGCGATCAACGACGATATCGATGTCGTGCTTGTATTTCTTGTCGAGCTTCGGCGCCTCGGCGATTTCGTAGAAGGCTCCATCGATCTTCACTCGCTGAAAGCCCTTTTTCATCAGCTCGGCCAGTTCTTTGCGGAACTCGCCCTTACGGCCGCGAACCAGCGGCGCCAGCAGATAAAGCCTTGTGCGTTCTTCCATTTCCAGAACCCGATCGACCATCTGGGTGACGGTCTGGCTTTCGATCGGGAGCCCGGTCGCAGGCGAGTAGGGCACCCCGGTGCGCGCAAACAGAAGGCGCATATAGTCGTAGATTTCGGTGACCGTGCCGACGGTGGAACGCGGGTTTTTCGAAGTGGTCTTCTGCTCGATCGAGATGGCTGGCGACAGTCCGTCAATGCGGTCGACATCCGGCTTTTCCATCATTTCGAGGAATTGGCGCGCATAGGCCGACAGGCTCTCGACGTAGCGGCGCTGGCCTTCCGCATAGATCGTGTCGAAGGCGAGCGATGATTTGCCCGAGCCCGAAAGCCCGGTCATCACGATCAGCGAATTGCGCGGAAGGTCGACATCGATACCCTTCAGATTGTGCTGGCGCGC
Source organism: Martelella sp. K41-7 (assembly GCF_055808365.1). Classification (NCBI taxonomy): domain Bacteria; kingdom Pseudomonadati; phylum Pseudomonadota; class Alphaproteobacteria; order Hyphomicrobiales; family Aurantimonadaceae; genus Martelella; species Martelella sp. K41-7. The sequence continues at coordinate 1,677,883 of NZ_CM147867.1, read as the reverse complement.
ACCACGAATGGTAATATTTTTGAGTTCGCTCATGGTTTTCGGCTTCTCGGCAAAGGAAAATCGGTTCTTATGTAGTTCGCAGGAGCGGCCTGTCGAGGTTTTATCCAATACGGCGTCGGAAATGAATCGGTTGACGGGATCATATCAGCGCTTTAGAACAAATAAAGAACATTTTTATTGTGGATTTCATGCCCGCGATTGGTCGCCACGCGGCAGATCGTTTATGCTGGTTTGAAATTCTTCAAGAGGCCGCTGTCGCGGCCAAAGCAGGTGGTTTCATGGCAGGTAGTGTAAACAAGGTCATCCTCGTCGGCAATCTCGGCGCGGACCCGGAAATCCGACGCACCCAGGACGGCAGGCCGATCGCCAACCTGCGGGTGGCAACTTCGGAAAGCTGGCGCGACCGCAATTCCGGTGAGCGCAAGGAGCGCACCGAATGGCACCGCGTGGTGATCTTCAGCGAAGGCCTGTGCAAGGTTGCCGAACAGTTTCTGCGCAAGGGCTCCAAGATTTATATCGAGGGCCAGCTGCAGACCCGTAAATGGACTGACCAGGGCGGTCAGGAGCGTTATTCGACCGAGGTCGTTCTGCAGGGCTTCAATTCCACGCTAACCATGCTCGACGGGCGTGGCGAAGGCGGCGGCGGAGGCCAGGGTGGCGGCGGCCAGAGCGGCGGTTACGACGACTACGGCTCGCAGCCGGCCTCTGGCGGCGGCGGCGCTCGCAGCGGCGGTGGTTCCAGCGGCGGTTTCTCGCAGGATCTCGACGACGATATTCCTTTTTGATCTGTATTAATCGGCAGTCGGCGCGACCGCGAGGTTGCGTCGGCTTTTATATGTGACTGCAGGCCATAGTCCGGATTCTCAAATGAAGGCGAGTAAGAAAACATGAAACTGATCCGTTAGCGGGGATTGCGAGAAACCACTGAACCGGTGTGCCGTTCTTGCGGTCAGCACCGAAGGTTTTGACGCCCGTTCCTCTTGGAACGGCGATGCTTTTTATGGATCAGACATGACGGATTTTCTTTCTCCGGTCACCGATAAGGGTGATCGTTACGGCGTTTTGGAAAGCGGCGGTTTTCTTCTTTCATACATCATTGAAGGGCTGGGCATTCCACTTCTTGTGGTTGGCAGTGCCAACTATTATGCGCGCTGTTTCCCGGCGTCTTTACGACGGCACTGCCGGTTTCATTTCATCGACCATTGCGGGTTCGCGACGCCGATTACGGGATGCGAAGACAGTGACTCCAGTCTCGATCGCGTTGTCAGCGACATCGAGCGCATGCGTGTGCATCTCGGCCTTGAGCGTTTTGCCATTCTCGGCCACTCCGGGCATGGATATATGGCGCTGGCCTATGCGGCGCGTTTTCCAGAACGCGTGAGCCATGTCGTGATCGTCGGCACGGCCCCGAGCCAGTCCGGAGCGATGCTGGAGGCTGCGGAGGTGCGGTTTTCTGCCGAGGCCGATGCCCGTCGAAAGACAATTCTGGAGCGGGATCTTCTTTGCCTTGCAGACGATATCCAGACAGAGCCGGGTGCCCGTTTCCGGCATCTTCTGTTGCGGCTTGGTGCGCGAAGCTGGAGCGATCCCGGCTATGATGCGCGCCATTTGTGGCAGGATGTGCCGATAAACGATCCGGTTTTCGATCATCTCTGGGGCGAGGTCTTCCGTGATATCGACATGGTCGCTCTCGCGGGGGCTGTTTCTGCCCCGGTGCTGATTGCGATTGGTGCCCAGGATTACCTGATCGCGCCAGCCGAAAGCTGGGACGAATATCGTTCGGCCTTCGCTGATGTCAGGATAATCACGTTTGCGCAAAGCGGGCATACGCCACCGCTTGAAGAGCCAGAGGCTTTCAGTGAAAGCCTTCTGGAGTTTCTCGGGGCGTAAGGCGTGAAGGGATCGGCGGGCTTGTCCCGCCGGTTTGCCTAGCCTGACGCGACCGGGCCTATATGGAAGGCTGTCTGCATACCGTCGATGACGAATTGTACGGCAAGGGCAGTCAGCATCATACCCAGAATGCGGGTGAGGATATTCCGCCCGGTTTCGCCCAGAAAACGGTCGATCAGCCCGGCGGAAAGCATGGCTAGAAGCACCACCAGCGCGGCGATGAAGATCACGAGCACAAGCGCTAGTTTGTCCAGTACCGTCTCCATTTTTGACCCGAGCAGGATCGTGGCCGAGATCGCGCCGGGCCCGGCGATCAGCGGCATCGCCAGCGGGAAAGCCGCAAGATTGGCGATATTGTCCTTGGTAATGGCGGTTTCTGTGGTTTTCTCCTTGCGTTCCTGACGCTTCTCGAAAATCATTTCGCAACCGATCCAGAACAACAGGATACCGCCTGCGATGCGGAACGCACTCATGGAGATGCCAAGCGCGCCGAGGATACTGTCGCCGAAAAGTGCGAACGCAAGAAGCAGGAAGAAGGAGATGAGGGCGCCCCGCACGGCCACGCGACGGCGTTGGCCACGCGTCATGCCGACTGTCAGTGCCAGGAATATCGGCACCATGCCGGGCGGGTCCATCGTCACCATCAAGGTGGTGAAACCACTCAAAAGCGTTGTCAGTTCAGTCATCGAAACCTCCCGGTTCTGCTGGTTTCGGATTCGGCAGATATTACAGCATTTTCGGAAACCCAGAGTCGTAACGATGTCATTCTTGCTACCCTGCCACAAATCTGCCGCCAAATACGAATTTATTTTGTCGTGGGCCGCTGCTGTGTCCACCACCCAAATGCTTTGCAAATTGGCGTTCGGGATCGGATTCGGCTATAAACGCGCCATATGATTCTAGCTTGAGATCGTGATTCATTTTGACTGATCAAACGACACCATCGGGCGGGGGCTCCCGCCGGGCATCGAGCCCATTTCCATCATGGAAGAAATGCAGCGTTCCTATCTCGATTACGCCATGAGCGTGATCGTCAGCCGTGCGCTGCCGGATGTGCGCGACGGGCTGAAACCGGTGCATCGCCGCATTCTCTACGGCATGTCCGAGCTCGGCGTTGACTGGAACAAGAAATACATGAAGTGCGCCCGTATTACCGGCGACGTCATGGGTAAGTTTCACCCGCACGGCAATTCCGCGATCTATGATGCGCTGGCGCGTATGGCGCAGGACTGGTCGCTGCGGCTGCCGCTGATTGACGGGCAGGGCAATTTCGGTTCCGTCGATGGCGATCCGCCGGCGGCCGAACGCTATACCGAGTGCCGGCTGCAAAAAGTCTCGCATACTTTGCTCGACGATCTTGATAAGGATACCGTCGATTTCCGCGAGAACTATGACGGAACGCTTTCCGAGCCGGTCGTTCTTCCGGCGAAGTTCCCGAACCTTCTGGTCAATGGCGCCGGTGGCATTGCCGTCGGTATGGCCACCAACATGCCGACGCATAATCTCGGCGAGGTGATCGACGCCACCATTGCGCTTATGGAAAATCCCGCTATCGAGCTTCCGGAGCTGATGCAGATCATTCCCGGACCGGACCTGCCGACGGGCGCACAGATCCTCGGTCGTGCCGGTATCAAGTCAGCCTACGAGACCGGACGCGGTTCTGTGATCATGCGCGGGCGGGCGACCATCGAGCCGATGCGCGGCGACCGCGAGCAAATCATCATCACCGAAATTCCCTATCAGGTGAACAAGGCGACGATGATCGAGAAAATGGCCGATCTTGTGCGTGAAAAGCGCATTGAGGGCATCTCCGATCTGCGCGATGAATCCGACCGCGAAGGCTATCGTGTTGTTGTCGAACTGAAGCGCGACGCCAATGCCGACGTGATCCTGAATCAGCTCTACCGCTACACGCCGCTGCAGACTTCGTTCGGTTGTAACTTCGTGGCGCTGAACGGCGGCAAGCCGGAACAGATGAGCCTGCTCGACATTCTGAGGGCCTTTGTTTCCTTCCGCGAGAATGTTGTCAGCCGCCGGACCAAATACCTTCTGCGCAAAGTGCGTGACCGGGCCCATGTGTTGGTCGGTCTTGCCATTGCGGTTGCCAATATCGATGAGATCATCAGCCTGATCCGCCGCGCGCCTGATCCGCAGACGGCGCGTGAGCAATTGATGGAAAAGCATTGGCCGGCAAAGGATGTCGAGGCGCTGATCCTGCTCATCGAGGACCCGCGTCACAAGATCAGCGACGACGGCACCTATCAGCTGTCCGAGGAACAGGCCCGGGCCATTCTCGAACTGCGCCTGTCCCGCCTGACCGCGCTGGGTCGTGATGAAATCGGTGACGAACTCGGCAAGATCGGCGACGAGATCAAATCCTATCTTGAAATCCTGTCTTCGCGCACGCGGATTCAGGAGATCATCAAGGAAGAGATGATTGCTGTCCGGGATGAATTCGGCACGCCGAGGCGCACCGAAATTCTTGAAGGCGGTCCCGATATGGACGATGAGGACCTCATCGCCCGCGAGGACATGGTCGTCACAGTTTCGCGCAATGGCTACATCAAGCGGGTTCCGCTCAACACTTACCGCGCCCAGCGGCGCGGTGGTAAGGGCCGCGCCGGCATGGCGATCCGTGATGAGGATTTCGTCACCCGCGTGTTCGTGGCCAATACCCACACGCCGGTACTGTTCTTCTCCTCACGCGGTATCGTCTACAAGGAAAAGGTCTGGCGCCTGCCGATCGGCACGCCGCAGTCACGCGGCAAGGCTCTGATCAATATGCTGCCGCTGCAGCAGGGCGAGGCGATTACCTCCATTCTGGCGCTGCCGGAGGATGAGGAAAGCTGGGCCGAACTCGATGTGATGTTCGCTACCACACGTGGCACTGTGCGCCGTAACAAGTTGTCGGACTTCGTGCAGGTGAACCGCAACGGCAAGATCGCGATGAAGCTCGATGACGAGAATGATCGCATCCTGTCGGTCTGGACCTGTACACCGGATGACGATGTGTTGCTGACGACGGCGATGGGCCAGGCGATCCGCTTCCCGGTTCCCGCCATCCGCGTCTTCTCCGGTCGAAATTCGATCGGTGTGCGTGGCATCGGGCTTGCCGAGGGCGATGAGGTGATCTCGATGACCATCGTCAGCCATGTCGACGCCGAGCCCTGGGAACGCGCCGCCTATCTGAAACGGGCCGCACTCGAACGCCGTACCGAAACCGGGGAGAGTGAGGAGATCGCGCTTGTCGGCGAGGACGTAGCTGAAGAGGGCGTGTTGAGCGATGATCGCTACGAGGAGCTTAAATTCTATGAACAGTTCATCCTGACAGTGACCGAAAAGGGCTTTGGGAAGCGTTCATCCTCCTATGACTTCCGCATCTCCGGCCGTGGCGGTAAGGGCATTCGTGCTACCGACACATCGAAAACCGAAGAAATCGGCCGTCTGATCGCCGCCTTCCCGGTTCTGGAGGGCGACCAGATCATGCTGGTCACCAATGCCGGACAGCTGATCCGTGTACCGGTCTACGATATCCGTATCGCAAGTCGTGCCACCAAGGGTGTCACGGTGTTCAAGACCGGGGGCGACGAGAAGGTTGTTTCCGTCGAGGGGATCTCCGAGCCCGAAGAAGCCGAACCCGTTGAAGGCGACGGTACGGAAGAGGTCACCACCGACGAGACGCCTGCAGCCGAAACCGACGAGGGCGACAACGAGGCCTGATCCTGGTGCCTTTCAATCTGCGGAAGCCGGGCCTTTGGGTCCGGCTTTTTGCTTTCACCGGCCTGGTGCCGCCCGGCCCGGGGCAAAGCGGCTTGCAGCCTGTCGCGTTCCGTGACAAAAGGCCGAAACCGAAACCGAGGCGTGACGAATGGCAACGGCATTTTACCCCGGCTCTTTCGATCCGATGACCAATGGCCATCTCGATGTGGTGCTTCAGGCGCTCAACATTGCAGACCGGCTTGTGCTGGCAATCGGCATCAACGCCGGAAAGAAGCCGCTGTTCGAATTTGAAGAGCGTGCCGCCTTCCTTCAACGCGCTGTCGCCGAGCACCTGCCGGAACGTCGCGGCGATGTTTCCGTGGTGGCCTTCAAGGGGCTGGCAATCGATGCAGCACGGGAAAATGGCGCGGGCATGATCATTCGTGGCCTGCGCGATTCCACCGATTTTGCCTATGAAATGCAGATGGCGGGCATGAACCAGACTATGGCGCCGGACATTCAGACCGTATTTTTGCCGGCGATGGCACTTTCCCGTCCGATATCGGCCACATTGGTGCGGCAGGTCGCTGCCATGGGCGGCGATGTGGAGCGCTTTGTGCCGGACTATGTGGCTGCCGCGCTAGAGGCCAAATTCCCGCGCTAGAGTCCGGGTGAGGAAACGATTTTCAAGGAGAAAACCATGAGGAAGACAATTGCAGGACTGGCTGCCGCCACAATGATGACGGTGGCCTCGATTGCCGGCATGGCTGAGGCCCAGGACGGCAAAGACCTTCTGACGCTGAACACCTCGGAAGGCCCGGTCGTAATCGAGCTTTTCGATGACGAAGCCCCGCAGAATGTTGCCCGCGTCAAGGAACTTGCCGAAGACGGTGCCTATGACAATGTCGTGTTTCACCGTGTGATCGACGGTTTCATGGCCCAGACCGGTGACGTTCAGTTCGGCGATGCCGAGAGCGGTTACGACGCCAACAGGACCGGGACGGGCGGTTCGGATATGCCTGATCTTCCGGCAGAGTTCTCCGACATTCCATTCAAGCGTGGCGTGGTCGGCATGGCGCGTTCGCAGAACCCGAATTCCGCAAATTCGCAATTCTTCATCATGTTTGACGATGCGACGCATCTGAACGGCCAGTACACCGTCATCGGTGAGGTCGTTGAAGGCATGGACAATGTCGACAAGATCAAGAAGGGCGATCCGGCACAGAATGGCACAGTCAGCGATCCCGACCGGATCCTGAACGCCACTGTCAGCCAGTAACCCTCCCATTTCGACCTAACTCAGCCACAGGAGATCCAGATGGCCGAAATCAAAGATCCGGAAAACACCTTCATCATGGAGACGACCAAGGGAAAGATCGTGATCGAAGCGTTCCCGAACGTGGCCCCCAAGCACGTCGAGCGTGTTCGTGAACTGACCCGTGAAGGCGCCTATGACGGCGTCGTCTTCCACCGCGTTATCGCTGATTTCATGGCGCAGGGCGGTGACGTGAAGCACGGCAAGAAGGGGTCCGACGCCTTTCATCCGGGACGTGCTGGTACCGGTGCCTCCGAAAAGCCGGATCTTCCGGCTGAATTCTCTTCGGTCCGCCACATTCGTGGTACCTGCTCGATGGCACGTTCGCAGAACCCGAACTCGGCCAACTCCCAGTTCTTCATCTGCTTCACCGACGCTCCCTGGCTCGACAAGCAGTATACTGTCTGGGGGCAAGTCGTAGAAGGCATGGACGCCGTTGATGCGTTCGAGCGCGGGGAACCTGTGCGCGACCCCGACCACATCATTACGATGAAAGTCGCCGCGGACGTTTGATTGGCCTGCCGCGAAGGGCTGCCTTCTTTGCTTGGGCTAAATCCTAGGCTACGGCCCAAAAACAACCCGCCCGGCCTCGTGCCGGCGGGTTTTCGAATTTTATGAGAATTGTCCTGATACAATGCGTGTAGACCTCTTTGATTTCGACCTGCCAGATGAAAATATCGCGCTGAGGCCAGCCGATCCGCGTGACAGTGCGCGTATGCTTCTTGTGCGGCCGGAACAGACGCTGGCGCTCGAAGATCGCATTGTCAGCGAACTGCCGACCTTTCTGAAGCCGGGCGATGCGCTGGTTTTCAACGACACCAAGGTCATACCAGCCCAGCTCGAAGGTATCCGTCTGCGCCCTGGCGGCGAGGATGTGCCGGTTTCCGCCACGCTGCATCTGCGCAAGGCCGACAACATCTGGCATGCTTTTGCGCGGCCGGGAAAACGCATCAAGAGCGGCGACCGCCTGCATTTCACATCCGCTGACGGTCTTGCCACACTCGAGGCCGAAGTGACCGAAAAGCGGGAAGGGGGCGAGGTCGTCCTTTTCTTCAATGCGCGCGGGGCGGCACTCGACGAGGCGCTTATGCGCGTCGGCCATGTGCCGCTGCCGCCATATATCGCGTCCAAACGCGCTGAAGATGGCAAGGATCGGGATGACTATCAGACCGTCTATGCCCGCGAAAACGGCGCTGTTGCAGCCCCGACCGCGGGACTGCATTTCACGCCAAATCTTCTGCAGGCCCTGTATAGCGCCGGCATCGAGCAGCATTTCGTCACGCTTCATGTCGGGGCGGGGACATTCCTGCCGGTGAAGGCGGATGATACCGAAGACCACAAGATGCATTTCGAACGCGGTATCGTGACGCCGGAAACGGCCGAAGCGCTGAACGCGGTGAAAGCGCGGGGCGGACGCATCGTCTCGGTCGGCACCACATCGTTGAGGCTTCTGGAGAGCGCTGCGGCCGAGGGCGGCAAGATCAGCCCCTGGGAGGGCGAGACCGGTATCTTTATCACGCCAGGCTATCGCTTCCGTGTGGTCGACATGCTGATGACCAATTTCCACCTGCCGAAATCAACGCTTTTCATGCTGGTTTCGGCGTTTTGCGGGCTGGAAACGATGTGCGCGGCCTATGCCCATGCCATCCAAACCGGATACCGTTTCTATTCATACGGCGATTCCAGCCTGTTGTTCCGGAAAGACTGATGAGCGAGAATTTCCAGTTTACCCTCAAGGCCACCGACGGCGATGCCCGTCTTGGCGCGATCACCATGCCACGCGGCGAAATCCGCACCCCGGCCTTCATGCCGGTGGGCACTGCGGGTACGGTCAAGGCGATGTATCTTGATCAGGTCCGCGACCTCGGCGCCGACATTATCCTCGGCAATACCTATCACCTGATGCTGCGGCCGGGCGCCGAACGGGTGGCGCGGCTTGGCGGTCTTCACTCGCTGATCCGGTGGGAGCATCCGATCCTGACCGATTCCGGCGGCTTTCAGGTGATGTCACTGGCCGCATTGCGTGAGATCGACGAAAAGAAGGGCGTTACCTTCAAATCCCACATCGATGGCAGTGTGCATCATATGAGCCCGGAGCGCTCGATCGAGATCCAGGGGCTTCTCGGTTCCGATATTCAGATGCAGCTTGATGAATGTGTGCGCCTTCCGGCAGGCCGTGCCGAGATCGAGAATTCGACGGATATGTCATTGCGCTGGGCCGAGCGCTGCCGTGAAGCCTTTGGTGATCAGCCCGGCAAAGCCATGTTCGGCATTGTCCAGGGCGGCGATATTCCTGATCTGCGTATCCGTTCCGCACGCGGATTGGCGGCACTTGACCTCAAGGGCTATGCGGTTGGAGGCCTTGCGGTCGGTGAACCGCAGGACGTCATGCTGGCTATGCTCGAAACAACGCTGCCAGAGCTACCGGCCCAAAAGCCGCGATACCTAATGGGTGTCGGCACGCCCGACGATATCCTGAAATCGGTGGCGCGCGGTATCGACATGTTCGACTGCGTGATGCCAACACGGGCAGGGCGCCACGGCCTTGCCTTCACCCGCCGCGGCAAAGTGAATCTCAGAAACGCCCGCCATGCAGAAGACCTCCGACCGCTCGACGAAGAAAGCGATTGCCCGGCGGCCCGCGATTATTCCCGTGCCTATCTGCATCACCTTGTGCGCGCCAATGAATCGCTGGCCGGCATGCTGCTGACCTGGAACAATCTGCATTACTATCAGTATTTCATGCAGGGCATCCGCGCCGCCATCTCAAAAAAACGCTTTGCCGAGTTCATGGCGGAGGTGCAGGAAAGCTGGGCACGTGGTGACCTTACAGACCTGCGCGCATGACCAACTGAAGCGGAAAACGCGCACCTGTAAACGGCGGTGTTGCCAGCCAACGGCGACGAACGGCCTCCATATGCCGGGGTGGCTCCATGAGCGGTTGGTCGGGGTCATCAATTGTGGCAAGGATCGCCCGGCGCAGTGCCACAGTCGCGTCGCTCTGCACCGCCCAGTGCGACACCACGAGGCGATCTTCCGGACGATCTTCCGCAGGTTGAGAGCCGGAATGGACCAGAGCAGCCTGGTGCAACGCATCATCTACATTGTCGTTGACTGCGCGGGCATCCTGATCTTCGCGATGGTCGGAGGTTGGCCGCTCTTGATGAGCGTTCAGGCCGATCCCGGAAGAGCCGCAAATGGCGCTCCCGGACGACGTGTCGACCTTTGCTCAGTTCTTTCGCCCGTCTCGGTCAGGCCACGGCGGTGCTGATGGCACTTCTGGCCCTCAATCGTCTGTGGAGCGGACCCTGGCAGGGGCTTTCCAATCCAAGTATCGCGGTTATCATTCGATCGTTGGCTCAGCTTTTCGTGACTTTGGTTCTGGCTTATGTCGCTTGGCATCTGGTGCTGACCGGATCGCAAAGTGTGCTCTTGAAGGGGGCTTTTGCTGCAGGGGAAGGCGAGGCGCGTCGCACGGAGCAAAAAAGCCGCATTGCGACTGTTTTGCCGCTGGTGCGATAATACCAATCGTCATTGATCAGAACGTTTGTGCCCATTTGCGTCTACCGATCGACATTATGTTCCATGGTCGGTCCTGGAGTGTTCTCCAGGCGTAGCAGCAGTGGTCGACGATATCCTCGTAGGACTTGAAGGCGCGGTTTGAGAGCCAGTTGTTCCTCATGAACTGCCAGATGTTTTCGACCGGGTTCAGTTCGGGTGATTTGGGCGGCAGTGGCAGGATGGTTATGTTTTCAGGAACGACGAGATTGCTGGACATGTGCCATCCGGCCTGATCCATGATGAGGACGGCGTGAGCGTTTTCGGCGACATTGCGGGATATCTCGATCAGATGCTGGTTCATGGCATAGGTGTCACACCACGGCATGACGAGAGCTGCGGCCTTGCCGTGCCTGGGGCAGATCGCGCCGAAAATATAGGCCGATCGGGTTCGCTGGTCGTGTGGCGCGGACGGCCTTGATCCCCGCTTGGCCCAGCGGCGGGTGATCTTGTTCTTTTGACCAATGCGGGCTTCGCCCTGAAACCAGATTTCGATCACTTTGCCCTTGGGGGGACCGGCGACGATTTCTGCCACAGCGGCGGGGAAGTTTTTAAATGCCTCGGCCGCCTCGGGATCCTGCGCATGGTGTCTTGGGCGAGCCGAGAGCTTGCGGTAGCCCATGGCACGAACTTCGCGACCCAGGGTCTCCTCACTCACCGAGATCCGGTATTCTTCCCAAATCCACCGGGCCAGGTCACACAGACGCCAGCGCACGACACCATCCAGATAGGGTGTCGGTCCGCGCTCTATCGCTTGCGCCAAGGCCGCTCGCTGATCGTTGTTCAGGAGAGAAGGCTTGCCCGGAGCCTTGCCGTTGATCAGGCCGTCGGGTCCGCGAGCATTGAAGCGCACCACCCAGTCGCGCACGATCTGAACCGTAACGCTGCCGAGCCGGGCGGCATCGCCGCGTGATCCGCCATCATAGATCGATGCAAGCGCGAGGAGACGCCGGGCCTGGTCGGCATTGCGTGTCTGCCGAGCCAGAAGCCGCAACTCCGCCCCGTTGAAATCTGTCCGAAGAGAAATCGCTGAACCCATCGCAAACCTCCTGTTTGCACCATCGATTCAGATTCGTCACATTTTTGGAAGCCCGAGAGTCAGAATTATTGAAGTCTGGTATAACACGTTGCTATCACTATCGCATCGATTTCGGTCATCTTGTCGATGTCGGCATGACCAGCCAGAACCTCAATTACGGTTATGTCGGGCTCAGTGATCTTCGCTTTGCGTAGTGTGACTTCGGTTCGCTTTTCCACGACTATCTTCGGTAGGCGCAATCGTTGATGGCGCGCCACAGTTGCTGTTCGGGTGAGATTGACGCTGCGTTCGGCCCGGCGAGCCGCGCCTCATGGAACGCAATGCGCGCGGGGGTTGGTCTTTCGCCGCTTACCGGTGCGTTCACGCCAACGGTGCCTGACATTGCTGTTCTCACAAACATTCCTGTCACGGGCAGGGCCTGCGCGCAAGGAAGCTCCGTTGTCGCGTCGGATGGCGATGGCGTTGGGCTGCTCGATTTTCTCTATCCCGCGCAAAAATGGCCACCGCTTGAAAAGCTCTGGATTCGCTAAACACTTGGATCTGTCTTGCCGCACCTGAGGCGTTTTTTGCCGAGCACGAGCCTGGCGACATGTTGCCTCGGGCGGCAGCACTCGAAGCCTCGCTCAATCGGCTCGGAGTTTTCCTCGCATATCCCGATCCCGTCTTTGACGAAAAGGCCCGTGCTGCCGTGATCGCCTTCCAGACGCAATGTAGACGGTCGAACAAGGCGGGAAGTCCTTTGGCAGCATCCGCCAGTGGAACCGGTCGAGGCGATATAGAAGATTGCGTCAACGACTTCACGCAGGCAGGTATTACGGGTTCTGCCAAGCCGCCGCCCTTTCGGGAGCACCGGTGAAATCAAGTCCATTCCCGATCCATCACATCGCTTGCATAGCGGGCTGACTTGCGAACATACTAGCGTCGGGTGATTTAGGTTCAGGTCATCGTGTTCTCCTTCGTTTATTCAAAAAAATTCAACGGAAACACATCCTGCTGAAATCACTCGACTTTTTTCGGTCAGGTTCTTAGGGGAAGTCGAGTATGGCGAGGGAAAATATCTGGGACAATTCCAAGGGCGCAGCTATAATAGCTGTAATCGCGATTCATTGCTTATCCAGCACACCTGGATCACAATGGGAAAACACTTTCGTCCTTAGAGCCCGATTTAAAAGTTGTTGAGTGATATCAGAAGGATGTGATTCAACCACCTCTGCCAAGAACGTGGAGGATCGCATGCCCTGGAATGATATCACCCGCCTGCAGCATAACCGGGATCGCCTTCGCTATCCAACCGATTTGACGGACCGTGAGTGGGCTGTAATTGCTCCACTGATACCGCTGGCCAAGCCCGGCGGGCGGCCACGGAAAACGAATATGAGGGAAGTGGTGAACGCGATCCTTTATATTGCGGGCAGCGGCAGTCAATGGCGGGCTCTGCCGAAGGACTTCCCTCCGGTCTCCACGGTGCGAGGCTATTTCTATGGCTGGCGCGACATCGGCCTTTGGCAGACCATCAATCATCTGCTCGTCTGCGCTACGCGCGAACTGGAGGGGCGCGAGGCCTCGCCCACAGCCGGTGTCATCGACAGCCAGAGTGTCAAGACCACCGAAAGCGGCGGGGTTTCGGGCTACGACGCCGGCAAGAAGATCAAGGGCCGCAAGCGCCACATCATCACCGATACGATCGGGCTGATGCTGTTCGTGCTTGTCCATGCTGCCGATATCCAGGACCGCGACGGTGCGCCCGATGTCCTGAAAGCCATCCGCTACCGTTTCCCCTGGTTGCGCCATGTCTTCGCAGATGGCGGCTATGCCGGGCAGAAGTTGCGAAAAGCGCTGCGCGGATGCGGCCAATGGAACCTTGAGATCATCAAGCGCTCCGACATAGCGAAAGGCTTTGAGGTTCTGCCCCGCCGATGGGTGGTGGAGCGCACCTTCGGCTGGTTCGGACGATGCCGTCGGTTGGCCAAAGATTGGGAAAAGTCCATCGCAAGCGCCACAGCATGGGTCAACATCGCCAGCATCAGGGTGATGACCAGACGCCTCGCACGATATTGTTTCCCATCATGAACTTTTGAATCCGGCTCTTACGTGTTCGCACCCAGTGCATCGCAAGCGCCGTTGGGGCAAGGCTTGAAACACCCAGAAAACCCTATCTCATAAAGTCGCTTCTTAGCAACAATTGGGGAGGTGAAGACAAAAGCATCCTTGTATCGGACCAACCGAACTGGCTTCGACAAGATGAACAAGGTCTCGAGTTGGCAAAGGCCATAACATTTGGCGAAGCAACAGATTGGCTTCCTATTATATACATATCTGCGAAAGGAAATTCTAGCTGGATTATTAGTGCAGATGAAATTGAAAAACTTGCATATGATCTTGGCGGCGTGGCTCATGTTGTGGTTGAGCCTAATCGAGAGTTCTCATTCGCGCTGCGTGAAATTACTTCTGCAAAAAATATTTACGGAAGCACGATCGGTATTTCTGTTCCCGGAAAGGGGATAGTGTCACGATCCTTTATAGGTCTGCAAACCAAAACATCTGACGAGGTTTTGGACTCCGTTCGAAAGCGAGCTATATTGTCGCGTACACAGATGCCCGCCCGCGGATGGGACTGGACGGAGCTTCAGGAACGGTCCTTGCATGCGCACCGAGAGCGTGAACGGAATAGGCTCAGTGTTGAAGAAAGCGAAAAGCTCTATCTTGATGAGATTTCAAATCTACAGGACCGGGTTTCAGAACTTGAAAATAGGCTAAGTTTCAGCTCTTTAAACAGCATTGAAGATGTCGATTTCTCTAATACTGAAGATGATATTTCTTGTCTAATTGGCCCCGAGATTTATTCTGGAGAAACCTCTGACAGGATCAGGTACGCTGCTGATATAGCCTTGAAATATGCAGATCAACTCGGAATAGACAAAAGATCTATCGAAATATTCCGCGTTATTTCCAATAAGCTGTCCGTGTCTCCTGCTCTTGTAGATTTGAAGAGAGATTTGAAGAGAGCCACAACTGATCCTAGGCGAGTTGCGAGTGAATTAACCGGCCTTCTCGGAGAGCTTGGCTATGCCGTAAAGTCAGAAAATAGGCACGTTCGACTTGAAGCCGATGAGAACTATTTAGGACTTGAGGCTATTACTCTGCCAAAAACCCCAAGTGATAGCAGAGGCCTTAAGAACCTTAGAAAACAGATTGAACGCACGCTCGGAATTACAAAACTGCCCGATCAACCTTAAGAAAAAAATTATTTCTGCTGCTGCTGCCGTCGCCTAGTGTTATACGTCCACATTCCAGTGTTCGAACTATTGATCCAAAGCTTTCGAATCGACGGTTGGAAATGCGTCTTGATCCCGAACAAGAAGAGCCGAAGCTACCAAGTGAGGCATCAACCCCGCAAGCAGCATGGCTCCGGGATCATGCTGAGGCTTGGACCCGGCCATTGATTCTGCGCGTTTGTACTTTCACGCTGTTCTAGTGACGGGGGAAGGGGTTCCGAAAGCGAAAGCCGGCGCCCGCGCCGGCCTTCCGTCTCACGCATACATCTCCCTACTCCGCCGCCTCCGCATACTCACTCATCGGCGGACACGCACAGACCAGATTCCGATCCCCATAGACATTGTCCACGCGGTTGACCGGCGGCCAGTATTTGTCGACGCGGAAGGCGCCGGGGGGAAGCAGGCTTGTTCGCGGGAATAGGGGTGGGTCCATTCGCCGACGAGATCTTCCACCGTGTGCGGGGCGTTTTTCAGCGGATTATCGACACGGTCGGCCGTGCCGTCTTCGATGGCGCGCACTTCTTCGCGGACCGCCAGCATTGCATCGCAGAAGCGATCCAGCTCGGCCTTGGTTTCCGATTCCGTCGGCTCGATCATCAGCGTGCCGGGAACCGGAAAGCTCATCGTCGGGGCATGGAAGCCGCAATCGATCAGCCGCTTGGCAATGTCATCCACCGTAACGTCAGCCGTGTCCTTCAGCGGGCGCGTATCGATGATGCATTCATGCGCGACGCGGCCCTTTTCCGACTTGTAGAGCACGTCGTAAGCGCCCTTCAGCCGGGCCGCGATATAATTGGCGTTGAGGATCGCCACGCGGGTGGCCTGCGTCAGCCCTTCGCCGCCCATCATCAGGCAATAGCTCCATGAGATCGGCAGGATCGACGGTGAGCCGAACGGTGCTGCCGAGACTGCGCCGCCGGTCTCATCCGTTGCCGGATTGGCGGGCAGGTGGGGTGCGAGGTGGGCCTTGACGCCAATCGGCCCCATGCCCGGACCGCCGCCGCCGTGGGGAATGCAGAAGGTCTTGTGCAGGTTCAGGTGGCTGACATCCGAGCCGATATCACCGGGCCGCGACAGCCCGACCATCGCATTCATATTGGCGCCGTCGAGATAAACCTGACCGCCATATTGATGGGTGATCTCGCAGACTTCCTTGACGGTTGCCTCGAAAACGCCATGGGTCGAGGGGTAGGTGATCATGCAGGCGGCGAGATTGTCGGCGTGCTTTGCCGCCTTTTCGGCAAAATCGGCCAGATCGATATCGCCGTTTTCGAGCGATTGCACCGCCACCACCTTCATGCCCGCCATGTGGGCAGACGCCGGGTTGGTGCCGTGCGCGGACATCGGAATAAGGCAGATATCGCGGTGCGCATCACCATTGGCGCGGTGAAAGCGGCGGATCGTCAAAAGGCCGGCATACTCGCCCTGCGCACCGGAATTCGGCTGCATGGAAAACGCATCATAGCCGGTGATGGCGCAGAGCTTTTCCGACAGATCGGCGATCATTTCGCGGTAGCCCAGCGCCTGATTTTCAGGTGCGAAGGGATGAATGTCGGCAAATTCCGGCCAGGTGATCGGCAGCATCTCGGCCGTGGCGTTGAGCTTCATCGTGCATGAGCCAAGCGGGATCATCGAGCGATCAAGCGCCAGATCACGGTCTGCGAGGCGGCGCATATAGCGTGTCATCTCGCTTTCCGCACGGTTCATGTGAAAGATCGGGTGCGTCATATAAACGCTTGTGCGTAATAGACTTTTCGGCAGGCGGTAATCCGCCTCGAACTCGGCAATCGAGAATTTTCCGCCAAACGCTTCCCACACCGCTTCGACATGGGCCGGACGGGTCCGCTCATTCACCGAAATGCCGATTTTGGTGGTACCGACCTTGCGCAGGTTGACGTTGTTTTCCACGGCATTGCGCATGATCAGGCCCTGAAACGCGCCAACCTCGACAGTGACGGTGTCGAAGAAGGTTTCAGGCTCGACGGTGAAGCCGAGCGCTTCCAGCCCTTTGGCCAGCAGCACGCTTTTCTTGTGCACCTGCTGTGCAATCGCCTTCAGCCCGTCCGGCCCGTGGAACACGCCATACATCGCGGCCATCACGGCCAGCAGCACCTGTGCGGTGCAGATGTTCGACGTCGCCTTTTCGCGACGAATATGCTGTTCGCGGGTCTGCAGCGCCAGACGGTAGGCGCGGTTGCCCCGGCTATCGACGGAGACCCCGACAAGACGACCGGGCATGGAGCGCTTGTAGGCGTCCTTCACGGCCATATAGGCGGCATGCGGACCGCCATAGCCAAGCGGCACGCCGAAGCGCTGGGAGGAGCCGATGGCGATATCGGCATCCATTTCGCCTGGCGATTTCAAAAGCGTCAGCGCCAGCGGATCGGCGGCTATGGTGGCGATCGCCTTTGCCGCGTGCAGGGCGGCGATCACGGCAGTGAAATCATGCACATGGCCGTGGGTGCCGGGATACTGGAACAGCGCGCCGAACACCTCTTCGGCCTTGAGATCGGTAAACGGATTGCCGATGATGATTTCCCAGCCGAGCGGCTCGGACCGGGTTTTCAAAAGTGCAATCGTCTGCGGGTGGCAGTTTTCATCGACAAAGAAGGCGTTGGCCTTCGATTTCGCCACGCGGTTCGCCATCGCCATGGCTTCCGCCGCCGCCGTCGCTTCATCCAGCAGCGAGGCATTGGCGATGTCGAGACCGGTGAGGTCTGCCATCATCGTCTGGAAGTTTAAGAGCGCCTCGAGCCGGCCCTGGCTGATTTCCGGCTGATAGGGCGTATAGGCGGTGTACCAGGCCGGGTTTTCCAGAATATTGCGCTGGATAACCGGCGGCACGATGGTGGGGTTATAGCCCTGGCCGATCATCGAAATCATCGGCTTGTTCTTGTTGGCTGTCTCGCGCAGCTTGTCGAGCGCCTCGCGCTCGGTCATCGCGGGGCCCCAGGCCAGCGGCTCTTGCTGGCGGATAGCGGCAGGCACGGTGTCGTCGATCAGCGCTTCAAGACTGTCATAGCCAATCGTTTCCAGCATCCCGGCCATCTCGGCGGGCGAGGGCCCGATATGGCGGCGATTGGCAAAGTCATAGGGCTGGTAGTCGGTAAACTGAAATTCTGAAGGCGTCGTCATCAGGCGATGAACTCCTTGTAAGCCGCTTCATCCATCAGCGCGTCGGCATCGGCCGGATTGGCGAGCTTCAGCTTGAAGAACCAGCCGCCTTCCATGGGCTCGGCGTTGACCAGTTCCGGGTTGTCGGTGATCGCCTGATTGACTTCGGTGATTTCGCCGGCCAGCGGGCAGAAAACATCCGAGGCGGCCTTGACCGACTCGACGGTTGCCGCGTCGTCATTCTTTTCAAATGTCGCGCCGACATCCGGCAGTTCAACGAAAACGAGATCGCCGAGCTGTTCTGCGGCATGCGCGGTAATGCCGACGGTGGCAATGCCGTCTTCAATGTTCAGCCATTCGTGTTCTTCGGTAAATTTGATGGTCATGGCAATAATGTTCCCGCTCAGCGTTTATAGGTGGGTTGGATAAAGGGGGTGTTTTCGATTGTGACCGGCAGATATTTGCCGCGCACCTCGGCGTAAAGTGTGGTGCCGGTTTCTGCGTGGCTTGATACCACATAGCCCATGGCTACGGGTACGCCGACCGTCGGGCCGAAGCCGCCGGAGGTGACGCGCCCGATGTCGGTTTCGCCCTTGTCGTCGGCATAGAGTTTTGCCGGCGGACGAACAGGCGCGCGGCCTTTCGCCTTCAGCCCGACGCGAACGCGTTCAACGCCTCCGGAAAGATGCTTGAAGACAATTTCAGCGCCGGGAAACCCGCCTTCGCGGGCGCCGCCGGGCCTGCGGGCCTTCTGCATGCCCCAGACGAGTGCGGCCTCCACCGGTGTCGTGGTTTCATCGATGTCGTTGCCGTAAAGGCAAAGCCCGGCTTCCAGCCGCAACGAGATCGCGTGCGCCAAGGCCGATGGGTTCGCAATCTGCGTGCGAAAGCAGCGCGCGGGCCAGCTCATCGGCCTTTTCAGCGGGCACCGAAATCTCGAACCCGTCCTCGCCGGTATAGCCGGAACGCGAGATCACGCAGGTGGCGCCGAGAACTTCGCAGGCGCGCACATCCATGAATTTCATGTCGGCAACGGCCGGGCAGAGCGGCGCCAGGACATCTTCAGCCTTCGGTCCCTGCAGCGCCAGAAGCGCCTTGTCCTCAAAGTGGACTTCCACATCGCAGAGGTCGGAAAGGTAAGCCTTCATATGGGCAAGGTCGGCATCCTTGCATGCCGCATTGACGATCACCAGCAGATGATCACCACGATTAGCGACCATCAGATCATCCAGGATACCGCCATTATCGTTGGTGAAGAATGCATAGCGCTGGCGGCCGGGTTTGAGCCCGGCGATATCGACCGGCACCAGCTTTTCCAGCGCGATCGCCGCGTCAGCGAGATTGCCGGATCGCGGCTTCAGATAGACTTGCCCCATATGTGAGACATCGAAAAGGCCAGCTTTTTCACGGGTATGCAGGTGTTCTTTCAGAACGCCCATCGGATATTGCACCGGCATGTCGTAACCTGCAAAGGGTACCATGCGGGCACCGAGCTCTAGGTGGAGCGCGTGAAGCGGGGTTTTGTTTAGCGGTTCTTGCGAGACCAAGACGTGCCTCCGGAAATGCGTTTGATAAACGCCGGCTCAAAGGGGCGGGCGTGTGTGACATGCCCTTCGCGAATGAGCCCCCTCTGTCCTGTGTGCCTGAGATTATTATCCCTTCGGCCAGTCCTGCAACGTGCAGGACCTCGTCTCCAGAGTTTAGAAATACGCGCTGGTCCTTTGGCCTGAGAGTTTCCGGGGCAGTTGCTCCTTCGGCACCGCTTGATAAGCGGGTTCTCCCAACACGAATTTGATTGGATTATCCAAGTTGTGGCAGGATTTGCAAGAGGCAAGAGCGCCGGAACCGCAATATACACGCTTCGGACAATTGATAGCCGCCAGAGGGGTGGGCAGGATGACGCGAAACAGCTAATGAAGTTCTGTTATCAAGGCTGTACCATCGAACGGAATGAACTCGTGCCGAATATCGTTTCCCATGCCCTTCTTGTTGCCGCTGGCGGAGCGCTGGGCTCTGTCGGGCGTTATCTCATCGGTGTCTTTGCCATCCGGCTTTGGGGGACCAATTTTCCTTGGGGCACGTTCGTCGTCAATATTGTCGGGTCGCTGCTGATCGGCTTGCTGGTCGAGGCCGTTGCGCGGGCGCTCAACCAGTCTGCGGAAATGCGGATGTTCATCGTCACCGGCTTTCTTGGCGGCTTCACCACTTTCTCGTCATTTTCGCTCGATGCGATGAATTTGATCGAACGGGGCGATTTCATGCCCGCCATTGCCTATGTTGCGGCCAGCGTTGGTCTCGCGCTGATTGCCGTGTTTGCCGGGCTCGCGATCGGACGGATGGTTTTCTAAACCCATTTCATTCCGGCGCATCATGCGATAGAAGCCACGGCTTGGAACAAGGGTTTTCGCAAGATGGCGGGTATTGAACATATCAAGGTGGATCAGGATGAGGCGGGCATGCGGCTCGACCGCTGGTTCAAACTGCATTATCCGGGGCTCGGTTTTGGTGCACTTCAAAAGCTGCTGCGCTCGGGGCAGATCCGTGTTGATGGCGGTCGGGTCAAAAGCGATACCCGCGTGGAGCCCGGACAGACGGTGCGTATTCCACCGATCAATGCCGATGTGCGCAAAACCGGGCCGATTGCTGGCAAGGCGCTGAAGCATTCGCCGGATGGCGAACTGCTGTCGCGCATGCTGCTGCATGAGGACGAGCGCATATTTGTGCTGAACAAGCCCGCCGGTCTGGCCGTGCAGGGCGGGTCGGGGCTTGTTCGCCACATTGACAAGATGCTGGAAGCCTGGACCAACAAGAAGGGCGAAAAGCCGCGCCTCGTCCATAGGCTTGATCGTGATACGTCGGGGGTGCTGGTTGTCGCCCGTTCGCGACGGGCCGCGCAGTCGCTGACGGAAGCCTTCCGCCATCGCACCACCAAGAAAACCTACTGGTCGCTGGTCAAGGGGCTGCCGCGCAAACGGGAAGACAAGATTTCCACCTGGCTTGCCAAGGAGCAGACACCGGATGGCGACCGCATGCGGATTGTGAAGCATGGCGAACCCGATGCCGATCATGCGGTGTCCTATTACCGCGTCGTCGATACGGCTGCGAACACGCTCTCATGGCTGGAAATGGAGCCCTATACCGGACGCACTCATCAGCTTCGCGTGCATGCGCTGCATATCGGCCATCCGATCATCGGTGACCCGAAATATTTCGATGACGATCCCAACTGGGAATTTCCCGGCGGCGTTCAAAAACGGCTGCATCTACATGCCCGCCACATCGATGTTCCCCATCCCGACGGCGGGCGGCTCAAGGTGACGGCGCCGTTGCCGCCGCATATGGTGCAGAGCTGGAACCTGCTGGGTTTCGATGCCGACCGCGAAGATCTCGACAAGGACTGACATGAAGCTCGTTTTGTTTGACTGCGACGGCACACTGGTCGACAGTGCCGTGCGTATCCATGAGACCATGCGCCGTGGTTTCGCGGCCTTTGAATATCCCGAGCCGACTCTTGCCGAGACCAAGACCATTATCGGCCTGTCGCTCGATCTTGCCATTGCCCGGTTGCTCGGTCGCCATGAGGTCGATGATGAGGTTCTGGCAATCCGGTTGAAGTTCAAATCGCTGTTTGACGAAGTTCATGCCGATCCCGATATGACAGAACAGCTGTTCCCCGGCATTGCCGAAATGATCGGCGCCCTTGCTGCGCGTGATGAGATCACCATCGGGGCGGTCACCGGCAATTCGCGCCGGGGCCTGACCCATGTTCTGGAAATGCACGGGTTGGCTCCGGATTTTTCGGTTTCGCGCACGGCCGATGACTGCCCCTCTAAACCGGATCCGGCGATGGTGCTTGAATGCTGCGCCGAAGCGGGCTTCAATCCCGCCGATGCGGTCGTCATCGGCGATGCGGTGTTCGATATGCAGATGGCCGCAAGTGCCGGTGCGCGCGCCATCGGTGTTGCGTGGGGTTATGGCGAAATCGCCGATCTGCAAGATGCCGGAGCGGGCGCGATCGTCTGGCATCCGGAGGACATTCTGAAACTTGTGTAAGCCGGGAGCGCTCCCATGAAGCTGGTGCTATTTGACTGTGACGGAACGCTGGTCGACAGCCTTGCGATCATTCAGGAGACCATGGCGCGCACATTTCGCGCGTTTGGGCATGCCGCGCCCGATGAACACGCAACCCGCGGTACGGTTGGCCTGACGCTGGACGTTGCCATTGCCGGGCTTCTGGGCCGCGATCAGGTAGACCACGAATGCCGCGACATGATGGGCTACTATCGCTCACTATTCGTCGAGGTGCGGCGCGACCCGGCAATGCAGGAGAGGCTCTATGACGGCATCGCCGCCATGCTGGCGCATCTGTTTTTACAGGATGATATTCTGGTCGGCGCCGTGACCGGCAAATCGCGCCGTGGGCTCGACCACATGCTGAAGACTCATGGTTACAGCGAAAAATTCATCACCACCCGGACGGCCGATGATTGCCCTTCCAAACCGCACCCGGCCATGGTGCTGGAATGCTGCGACGAGACCGGCATGCGGCCCGAACAGGCGGTTGTGATCGGCGATACAGTCTTCGATATTCAGATGGCGCGAGCGGCCGGCTCTGCAGCGATAGGGGTGTCTTGGGGCTATGGCGCATCCGATGCCCTGAAACAGGCCGGGGCCGGCGCGATTGCTTCCAGGCCAGATGATATACTGAAATTCGTTCTGAAAGGGCAATGATGACCAACGATCCCATTCGCCGGTCGCAGGAACTGATGCGCGCCGAACTGCCGAAAAAATTCTATGCCGAAGCCAGCATTGCCGCAGAAGGCGAGCGCTTTGCCGTGAAACTGGATGGACGGCCGGTCAAGACGCCTTCGCGCAAAGCCCTGATCCTGCCGACCTCCGCAGCTGCCGAACATGTCCGCGCCGAATGGCAAGCGCAGGAAAATGTCATAGACCCTGCGAAAATGCCCGTCACACGACTAGCGAACACCATTCTGGATGGCGTCAGCGTCAACGCCGACGCGGTGTTCGAGGAAATTGTCAGCTATGCCGGCAATGACATGCTGTTCTACCGTGCCGAAAGCCCGGAAGAACTCGTTGCCCGTCAGGCCGAGCGCTGGGATCCTGTGCTGGATTGGGTGGCGGAGGCGTAT
Organism: Martelella sp. K41-7; assembly: GCF_055808365.1. NCBI lineage: Bacteria > Pseudomonadati > Pseudomonadota > Alphaproteobacteria > Hyphomicrobiales > Aurantimonadaceae > Martelella > Martelella sp. K41-7. Next base: position 1,654,843 of record NZ_CM147867.1, on the reverse strand, counting down.
GGCGCCCGTTCTCGTCCTCGTTGAAGGGGTGATGTTCGCCGACCAGCCGGCCGAAAGTCTGGATATCTTCCGGCGTGAGCTTGCGCACCACCGCGATCCGTTCGAACTTGGCGCTCTGCACGTGATGACGACGCTGACCGGCTCTGCGCTGGTCACGCTGGCGCTTGCGCGCGGCCGCCTGTCGCTCGACGAGGCCTGGGCGCTCAGCAATCTCGAGGAAGACTGGACCATCGAGCTCTGGGGGGCTGACGAGGAGGCCGCCCGCCGCCGCGCGAAGCGGCTTGAGGATATGGCAGCGGCCCACACGCTTTTTCTTTCGCTCAGGGGCTGATCCGGAGCGCTTCAGAGCCGCTCCGCGTGCCAGCGCAGGTGATCATCCATGAAGGTGGAGATGAAGAAGTAGGAGTGGTCGTAGCGCTCGTGCATGCGAAGTGTCAGCGCAATGTCGGTGTCTTTGACCGCTTCTTCAAACAGCCAGGGCTTAAGGCCCTCTTCGAGAAAACCGTCAGCCGTGCCCTGGTCGATCAGGAATTCCGGAAAACGCGCGCCGGCTGCAACCAGTGCGCAGGCATCATGCTTGCGCCAGACATCCGGATCGGTCCCGAGATATTTTTCGAACGCACCCTGCGCCCATGGCGAGGTGGACGGCGAGACGATGGGAGCGAACGCCGAGCAGCTCCTGTAGCGATCCGGGTATTTCAGCGCGAATGTCATGGCGCCGTGGCCGCCCATGGAGTGGCCGAAAATGCCCTGACGTTCCATATCCGCGCGGAAGCTTCCGGCGATCAGTGCGGGCAGTTCTTCGGTGATATAGGTTTCCATCTGGTAGTTCAGCGCATAGGGGCTTTCGGTGGCATCGACATAAAAACCCGCGCCCTGGCCAAGCTGCCAGTTTGTCAGCGTGTCGGGCACATCCTTGCCGCGCGGGCTGGTATCCGGGCAGACGATGATCAGGCCAAGTTCAGCCGCCATGCGGCGATATTCGCCCTTCTCCATCACATTGGCATGGCTGCAGGTCAGGCCGGACAGATACCAGAGCACGGGGCAGGGGCGTTCCGTTGCCTGCGGGGGCACGAAGACCGCGAAGGTCATCTCGCAATTGCAGGCTTCAGAATCATGGGAAAAGACTCCCTGCATGCCGCCAAAGGCTGTGTTTTCGGACAATATATTCATGGTCTTCCCTTTGTCTCGTCTTCGGTCTCTTTGCGAATGGCTTTCGCCTGTCGGCAAAGCTGTTCCATGGTTTGCAGGAAGGCGGAGCGGTCGCGTGGCGAAAACGCGGCGTTGTAGCCCTTGCTTTCGCCGGTTTCCCTGAGGTGCTGGCCAAGGTCACGCATGGCGCGGGCCATGCCGATATTGGCCTCGTCGAAAAGCCGGCCCGTCGGCCCCGTGACCATTGCGCCGGCAGCGACACAGCGTTGGGCAAGCGGAACATCGGCGGTGATGACGATATCGCCTGCACCGGCCCGTTCAGCGATCCAGTCGTCGGCGGCATCGAAGGCGCCGGAAACAATGACATTGCGGATCATCGGGTCACGCGAGGGCCTGAGGCCCGAATTGGCCACGAACGTGACGGCAATATCATGGCGTTCGGCGACCTTGAGGACCTCCGGCTTCACCGGGCAGGCATCGGCATCGACATAGATCATGAGGCGTTTCCGCGGCTTGTGTGCAAAGGGGCGGCATCGCGGGTCATGCCGACATGTGGAATGCCGTCTTCCAGATAGGGCTCCGTTGTCGTGCAGAAGCCGAACCCTTTATAAAACCGCTCCAGATGGGCCTGTGCGGAAATGACAATCGGCGCACCGGGCGCAAGCCGTTCGCAGGCCGAGACGGCTTCCCGCATCAAACGTTCGCCAAGCTTTCTTCCCCGATGTGACGGGGCCACGACGACCCGGCCGATCCGCGCTTCGGGCTCTCTGTCCGGTGTGAAAATCCGGCCATAGGCGACCAGCTTCCCGGCTTCGAGGAGGCGCAGGTGAAAGGCCTCGGCGTCCTTGCCGTCAAGTTCGGGGTAGGGGCAGTTCTGCTCGACCACGAAGACATCGACGCGTAGTTTGATGACATCATAAAGCTCACCCGCAGTGAGCGCGTCCATGCGGGCGATATCGACGGAAAGCGATGACATCAGTAGACGACAACCGAACGGATGCTTTCGCCGTTGTGCATCATCTCGAATCCCTTGTTGATGTCCTCAAGCTTCAGCAGATGGGTGATCATCGGATCGATCTCGATCTTGCCGTCCATGTACCAGTCGACGATCTTCGGGACGTCTGTGCGTCCGCGTGCACCGCCGAAGGCAGTGCCCATCCATGAGCGTCCGGTCACAAGCTGGAATGGTCGCGTGGAGATTTCCTGGCCGGCGCCGGCAACGCCGATGACCACCGATTTGCCCCAGCCGCGATGCGAGCATTCGAGCGCCTGACGCATGACTGTGGTATTGCCGGTGCAGTCGAAGGTGTAGTCGGCTCCGCCGATCGTGTCCGCACCGCGCTTGGTCAGGTTGACGATATAGGGAACGATGTCCTCGCCAATTTCCTTCGGATTGACGAAATGGGTCATGCCGAAGCGTTCGCCCCATTCCTTCTTGTCGTTGTTGAGGTCGACACCGATGATCATGTCGGCGCCGGCAAGGCGCAGACCCTGAATGACGTTGAGGCCGATGCCGCCGAGCCCGAAGACCACCGCGGTCGCGCCCTGTTCCACCTTGGCGGTGTTGATCACGGCACCTACACCGGTGGTGACGCCGCAGCCGATATAGCAGACCTTGTCGAAGGGGGCGTCCGGGTTGATCTTCGCTACCGCGATTTCCGGCAGAACCGTGAAGTTCGCAAATGTTGAGCAGCCCATATAGTGGTGGATCGGCTTGCCATTCAGGGAAAATCGCGAGGTGCCGTCGGGCATCAGGCCCTGGCCCTGTGTTCCGCGGATTGCCGTGCAAAGATTGGTTTTGCGTGAAAGACAGGACGGGCATTCGCGGCATTCCGGCGTATAAAGCGGAATAACATGATCGCCCTTCTTCACCGATGTGACGCCGGGGCCGACATCGACGACGACACCCGCGCCCTCATGTCCGAGGATTGCCGGGAAAATGCCCTCCGGATCAGCGCCCGAAAGGGTGAAATCATCGGTATGGCAGAGGCCCGTTGCCTTGACCTCGATAAGGACTTCGCCTGCCTTCGGGCCTTCAAGCTGAACATTCATGATCTCTAGCGGTTTACCTGCTTCGACCGCTACGGCTGCGCGCACATCCATCTGGTGTCTCTCCGAACTCATCTTTGTTATCAGTCAATCTTTGACACGGCGGCTCCCTTATTCGCAAGCACAAGTCTGCGTGATCAGGATTTTTGCGTTCGCCGCGCTGCCTGAGCGCCGCCCCGGGTGGTGCTTTGCGGCGATTTTGGCTATGAAGGGGACAAGAACCGGGAAACCCGGCATGCCGAAAGGGATGGAAAGGCCAGAAATGATGACAGAGGACTTTTACGGCGACGATACGCTCGGCGGGCGCCTGCTCGCGGCACGCGAAAGCGCCGGAATCAGCCTGGCCGATCTGGCCGGGCGCCTTGGGGTCAGACGAGAAACAGTCAGAAACTGGGAATGCGATCGCGCTGAGCCCTCACTGGAGCGGCTTGTTCGGATCGCCGGTCTGCTCAATGTGCGTCCGTTCTGGTTGATTTCAGGTGACGTGGCCGATAGCCGGGCCGACAGCAGGCCGAAGAGTTTCAGCCTCAAGGACGTCGTGATTGAGGTCAACCATGTCGGCCATGCCGGTCGTAGCTCTGACACGACCAAGCGTGCAGTATTTCCGGGCCGGTTCGGCTTTTCAGTAACTGGCGGACGGACGCTGCACTGAACCGTCAAAGGGCGTCCGGAGCGGTCTCGCCGAAAACATCTTCGAAGGCTTTTTTCAGACAGATATCGACGTCTTCCATGGTGACCGGCAGCCCGAGGTCTACCAGGCTCGTCACCCCATAGCCTGAAATCCCGCACGGCACGATGCCCCCAAAATGTTCGAGCTCGGGCTCGACATTGATCGACAGCCCGTGGAAACTCACCCAGTGCCTGAGACGGATACCGATGGCAGCAATCTTGTCTTCCGCAGGCGAGCCATCGGGCAGCGGCGGCCGTTCCGGGCGGCGGACCCAGACTCCGACCCGGTCCTCGCGACGCTCGCCGCGCACATTCATCGAATCAAGCGTCTTGATGATGGTTTCCTCGATCGCGGCCACAAAAGCGCGCACATCGCGCCGGCGGCGCTTCAGGTCGAGCATCAGATAGGCAACACGTTGTCCCGGCCCGTGGTAGGTATATTCACCGCCACGCCCTGTCTCATAGACCGGAAAACGCTCAGGTGTGAGCAGGTCCTGACGCACGGCACTGGTGCCGGCCGTATAGAGCGGCGGATGCTCAACCAGCCAGACAAGTTCGTCCGCCTCACCCCGGACGATCAGATCTACCTGCCGTTCCATCACCGCGAGCGCATCGGGATAGGGGACAAGACCCTGCGAGACACGCCATCTGACTGGTGGCGAATCCGGCGCAGCGGGCATGAGAAAATCGATTTCGCGTCGTTCCATGTGTCCGTCCTTCGCGCTTTTCCTTGCAGATTTGGCAGCAGGCGGCAAGACGAAAACGCGTGCGTAAACGCTGCCTTTCAGGGCCATGAATAGTTTCTCCAGCAGAAATCAAAAAAAGCGTCATTGGCGCTTGTGCGCCGATGACGCTTTTGCTACATGCAGCGGCGCCGGCACAAACCGGCCCTACCACGATGCGGTCGTGGCGGAATTGGTAGACGCGCAGCGTTGAGGTCGCTGTGGGGCAACCCGTGGAAGTTCGAGTCTTCTCGACCGCACCATTTTTAAGATTTTATCAAATAAAATCAATATGTTACATGCCAAGATGGACCACGCCAGATCCATGCGTGGGGAACCTTGAATCGGTCCATGGCGTTTACGGCGAGTTTCCGGCGTTCGACGCGGCGGGTATAGACCTCGCTTGTCTTGGCCTCAGGGTGGCCGCGAGATCGCCACGATTTCGTACTGGCTGCATCCAAGTTCGGCGAGCAGCTCAGCAAGGCCCTTTCTGACACCATGCGCCAACAGTTGCGGCAGCCCCGCGTAGCCCCACTTTGAACGGTTCGGTCGCGTTGACGGCCTTTGCTGACTGCGTCAAAACTGGAAACGATATTCCGATTGTCGCAGCAACCGTTATCAAAGGATGAGCGCTTGAAAATCTGGGTTTTGACGGACGGCAAGATCGGCGACAGGGTACAGTGCCTGGGCGTGGTTTCGCGGCTTGGTGAAGACGCCGAGGAGAAGGTGATTCTGCCTGGAAAGCCGTGGGAGTGGTGGATGCCGCATGGTCCGGTCCCGCCGAAACACCGCCCGGGGAAAAAGCCAGCCCGATTGCGCCGCCTTTTCCGGATGTGGCGATCGCCACCGGAAGGCGGATGGTCCCATATCTGAAAGCGGTGAAGAAGGCCTCCGCTGGCAGGACCTATACCGTGTTCTTGAAGGATCCGCGCATCGGCGCTTCTGCTGCCGATCTGATCTGGGTGCCACGTCACGACCGGTTGCGCGCCGACAACGTAATGGTCACCGACACCGGCCCGCACCCGTTGACCGAGGAGGTTATTGCCTCGGCGACGGACAGCAGGCCAGCTTCCTGGGATCGGTTGCCGCGACCGCGACTCGGTATCCTGATCGGCAACCCAGTGTCCGGAGCCCGTGATGAGGATGCCGCGCTGAAACATTTCATGGTGCAGATCGATCACGCAAAGTCCGAGGTCGGCAGCATTATTGTCACTCAGTCGCGGCGTACGCCAGAAACCGTGATGACGGCGTTGCGCGACCGGCTCTCCGGCTTTCCGCATTGGATCTGGTCGCCGGACGAGCGGAACCCCTACCGCGCGCTGCTTGGTTTCTGCGACATGCTTGCGGTGACGGGGGATTCCCACAACATGGTCAGCGAGGCGCTGTCCACTGGCAAGCCCGTGTTTCCGCTTGTGTCCTATAATCTCAATACGAAGCTTGCCGGCTTCCTGACAAGGTTGGAGGTGGCCGGCCTCACCCGCTCGTTTGACGGTCCGCTCGCGCCCTACAGCTATGACCGGGTCGATGCGACGCAAGAAATCGCCGACGCGATCCGGCGCGGCCTTGCGGCGCATGGCCGTAAACCAGCGTAATCAACCAGTTGTGATCGGGTCTTCCGGGAAGGCAAGCTGCTCGCGGGCACGCCATTCTGGCGTGACATAATTCACGATCAGCGATTTACGAACACCTTCGATCGGCCGTCGCTCAAAACCGTGCCAGGTATTGTCGGCGGGCACGAAGATCATCGCCTGGTTTGGGCCAAAAGGCGACCGACCGACATGGTCTTCCCTGGAAGCATAGATATCGGTTCCGAGCGTTTCATGGCCTGGCCCGTCGGAAAGATAGATCAGCAGTGTGAACAGCTTGACGCCGATATCAGTATGCGGTTCCAGCCAGAAACCGTCGGTGTCCTGGGCATATTCGATCCTGAGGCTTGAACCTTCGATATTGGTCTCGAATTTATCCTGGATCAGCGCGGCAACATCGGGCGCCTGAAAGGCTGCGGCAACGGCGGCGCAGCAATCATATTTCGCCTTGTTTTCCTGATCAAAGTAATGACGGCTCTTGTTGTGAACCTCGCGTGTTCCCGACACACCCTCAAGATCCGGGCGTGGAAAATCGAGCGCCTGAATGTCCGCCAGCAGTGCATCGGGGAACAGGTTTTCAACCAGCCAGTGCCGGTAGGGACTCGGGTTTGCCTGAGCATTCACGAAAGCTGTCTTCACGTGCTGGCCGATATGGCCATATTTTTCTTCAGTCATTTCTGTAGCCACTTTTTCATCAAAACAGCACAACCCTACATGTATCTCCAGCGCTGCACAACTGCGGTTGGAATGCGGTCAGTTTCCCGGCCGCCCGGTCTTGCCCTTGCGTCTGCCGCGCTGTTTCTGCTCTGCAGGGTCTTCATAGGAGCCCGCGCCGATCTTGCCACGCTGGACCGGCTTGGCATCGCCGCCGCGCGGCTTCTCGGTGCGCCCGACCGTCATTTCATCCAGCGTGTTCTTGCGAAACAGCGGCTTGGCTATATCGGTGCCCGGGCCCATATCATCCAGCGATGGCGCTGCAAAATAAGAGGTCCCGCTGTCACCGGCAGATTTCGGGGCCTGCTCGGCCTGGCGTGATTCGGCCTTTTCAAGCCTGTCGTCCATGCCCTCCAGTTCGGCGGCCTTCAGCCGCTTGATCTCGTCGCGAACCCGTGCGGCGGTTTCGAAGTCGAGATCGGCCGCAGCATCGCGCATCTGCTTTTCCAGTGCTTCGAGATGCGCTTTCAGATTGTTGCCGACAAGGTGCCCGTCCTGGGCGAAGCCCTTGCCGCCCTTGGTGCCGATATCGGCGCGGACGTGGTCCTTCTCGTAGACCGAATCGAGAATGTCGGAGATCCTGGCTTTCACCGATTCCGGTGTAATGCCGTGTTCTTCGTTGTAGGCGAGCTGCTTTTCGCGGCGGCGGCTGGTTTCGTCGATGGCGCGTTCCATCGAACCTGTCACCCGATCCGCATAAAGAACCACCCGGCCGTCAACATTACGGGCCGCACGGCCAATGGTCTGGATCAGTGAGGTTTCCGAACGCAGGAAGCCCTCCTTGTCGGCGTCGAGAATGGCGACGAAGCCGCATTCGGGGATATCCAGACCCTCGCGCAGCAGGTTGATGCCGACAAGAGCATCAAAGGCACCGAGCCTGAGATCGCGGATGATTTCGATCCGCTCCAGCGTGTCGATATCGGCGTGCATGTAGCGCACGCGGATGCCCTGTTCATGCAGGTATTCGGTCAGATCCTCGGCCATGCGCTTGGTCAGAACGGTCACCAGCGTGCGGTATCCCTTTGCCGAGACGTCGCGGATTTCCGAAAGAACGTCGTCGACCTGGGTCTTCGCAGGACGGATTTCCACCGGAGGATCGATCAGCCCGGTCGGCCGGATCACCTGTTCGGCAAAGACGCCGCCGGCCTGTTCCATCTCCCAGCCGCCGGGGGTTGCCGAAACCGCTACCGAATCGGGGCGCATCGCATCCCATTCCTCAAAACGCAGCGGCCGGTTGTCCATGCAGGACGGCAGACGGAAACCGTATTCGGCCAGCGTTGCCTTGCGCCGGAAGTCGCCGCGATACATGCCGCCGATCTGTGGGATGGTGACATGGCTTTCGTCGATGAAGATCAGCGCATTGTCCGGAATATACTCAAACAGCGTTGGCGGCGGTTCACCGGGTCTGCGGCCGGTAAGATAGCGCGAATAGTTTTCGATGCCGGGGCAGGAGCCGGTCGCCTCCATCATTTCGATGTCGAAGCGGGTGCGTTGTTCGAGGCGTTGAGCTTCTAGAAGTCGTCCAGCCTTTTCAAGTTCTTGTAGGCGTTCCTTTAACTCATTCTTGATCGCTTTGATGGCGCCATTGAGAGTTGGGCGCGGGGTGACATAGTGCGAATTGGCGTAGATCTTCACGGACTGCAGGTCGCCGGTCTTGTGGCCGGTCAGCGGATCGAATTCGGTAATCTGGTCGATCTCGTCGCCGAACATGGAAATGCGCCAGGCGGCATCCTCAAGGTGAGCCGGAAAGATTTCGATGGTGTCGCCACGCACGCGGAATGAACCGCGCTGAAAATCCATCTCGCGGCGCTTGTACTGCTGGGCTACGAGGTCGGCCAGCAACTGGCGCTGGTCCAGCGTGTCGCCGACCGACATCTGAAAGGTCATCGCCGTGTAGGTCTCGACCGATCCGATACCGTAGATGCAGGAGACCGAAGCGATAATGATGCAGTCATCACGCTCTAGGATCGCGCGGGTCGCGGCATGGCGCATGCGGTCGATCTGCTCGTTGATCGAGGATTCCTTCTCGATATAGGTATCCGAGCGCGGCACATAGGCTTCCGGCTGGTAGTAGTCGTAATAGGAAACGAAATATTCTACCGCATTGTCGGGGAAGAAATTTTTGAACTCGGAATAGAGCTGCGCAGCCAGTGTCTTGTTCGGCGCCAGAATGACGGCCGGGCGCTGCGTTTCCTCAATCACCTTGGCCATGGTGAAGGTCTTGCCCGAGCCGGTGACGCCGAGCAGAACCTGGCTGCGATCTCCGTCTTTAAGGCCGCTGACAAGGTCGCGGATCGCTGTCGGCTGGTCGCCGGAGGGTTTGTATTCGGTCTCCATGCGGATCGGAATGCCGCCTTCGGATTTTTCCGGGCGTTCCGGCCGGTGCGGCGTCCACAGCTTGCCGTCCTTGAACAGAGGATTGCCGCTCTCGATCAGCTTCGACAGCGCATCGACCGTGGCGGTAACCGCACCGGGTGCAAGGTTCTTGGCATCTTCCAGCGAAACATCGACACCCGCAACCGGATTGAGGCCGGCGGCGGCACGCGTTTTCGGGTCGGACGACGCGCCAATCGAAACACCACGGGATGTCCGCCCGGCGGTGGCATCACCGCTTTCGGATGCCTTCTTGCGGTGCTTTCCGGCCCGCGAGGCGAGTTTGCGCTGCGAGATCCGCGCTCTCGGCTTCGGCTTCGCGCTCGAGGCTCGCCAGCCAATCGCTCATCGAGCCATCATAGTTTTCGCCTTCGAACGGCGCCTGCGGCGTCTCTTCGAATCCGGGCTTTTCGGGGGATTTTCTGGGTGATCTGGCCATGCCGGGAATATGGAGGGACTCGCCTCAAAAGAAAAGGGGCGTGCGGCAAAAACAAGAACAAATAGAAAACATGATCGGGCGGTGAGCGCCGATAGAGTGTCGCACAAAGCAAGCGCGCGCCGTCAACTCAGTTCCTCAGCACCACATAGGCACGCACAAAGCCATCATAGAGCGTCCGGCCGCGCCATAGCGCAAACGGCCAGACCCACCAGACGAACAGAACCAGCAAGGTTGCGGCGTTTAGCACCAGAATGTCGGCTATGGCCCGCTGGTCGGTGCCCGCCGCTTCAAGCCATGCAACAGTCTCGGCCACCGATGAGGATCTGGGTGCCTGGGCTGCGATGGCAAACTGGATCAGGTTGTTGGCGATAACCGGCCAGAATTTCAGATATTCGCGTGAGATGGTCCTGGCAGGACTGAGCGGGGGCGGGGTCTTGGCGAGGGCGTCGGTTGTGGCGCGGAGCGAGAATATGCGCTTGCCGGGTGTCCAGCCGAGAAAGATCGTGGACAGCGCGAGCGCCAGCGGGAAGGCGATGAGTTGGAGTGCCGACACACTCCTTTCGATCAGCGGCGAGGGAAAGACCGGCGCACCGGTTTCGTCAAGCTGGATCGAGACAGAGCGGGTGAAGGTTCCGCCGTTTTCGCCTTCTCGACTTTCCGTCACCACCGCCAGGCGCTTTTGCGGCATGAAAAAGCTCTCGATAGTGCAGAACCGTGCGTTCATCGTGGTGTTACCGGCGTCTGATTTCGGCCAGTCCTGCTGGATTGCGGCAAATACCGGTATGCTGCTATCTGCGGCTTCACAGGTTCGCGTGTAGAAGAACGAGCTGGCAACGCCGTCCTTCAATTGCGGAACGGCCATGACAACAGCGCCAACGATAAACGTTGCGAGAATGCCGTAGACCAGAAAGTCGACAATCAGCGCAGCGAGCCGGCGCAGGAAAAGGCGCGGCGGACGCTGGGATGTGGCGGTCTGTTCGGTCATGGTCAGCTATCCGTTTCGGTGTCGGCTGGTAGCCGTTTGGCGGGAACGGGAGCAGGTTTCCCATTTTCATCCATGGCCACCATGATGAATTCGGCCGCAGTGACCTTTTCGCGCCGGGGCCTATCGTGACGGTGAACCCAGGCCTGGACATTGATCGTCATCGAGGTGCGTCCGATGCGAGAAAACGTGGTGTAAACGCACAACGTATCCCCGATCTTGACGGGTTTTTCGAATGTCATTGAATGAACGGCAGCCGTGACCGTTCGCATGCCGGCATGTTCGGAAGCGGCGACGAAGGCGGCCAGATCCATCTGCGACATCACCCATCCGCCAAAAATGTCTCCTGCCGGATTGGCATTGGCGGGCATGGCCACTGTTCTGAGTGTCAGCTCACCGCTCGGTATCTCGCTCATCGATTCTTCTCCTTCGGCCACGGTGTGCAGATTATCGCCGGTTCCCTGCGGTGCAAGAGCCGGATTTCGCTATGGCACTGCGGCAAAGCATTTGTTTACATATGTCTGTTTTAATCGTCATCAGGTTTCAACCTGGGCACGATGAACGGTATGGCGTCTTTTTCTCATCTGCGGCACGCGGTTTCTTGCACGGCGATTTCCATGGCACTGGCCGGCTGTTCCATCGGCGGGCTGATGACTTCGTTTTCTGTCGATACCAGCGCCAAGCCTTCTCAGGTCGTTACCCGCAGCGAGATTGCGACGGCTCAGGTCACTTCGGCTCCGTCACCTGAAGTTGATTCAGCCCGGCTTGCTGCGGACGAGGCTCCGCCGCCGACCATCGAACAATTGATTGCCCAGACGGAGACATCTGCGGGTGTGCCGATCGACAGCTATCTTGGTTTCAGCGAGGCCGAAGATAAGGCCAGCGTTGCTGCCATTGCCGACAACGACGCACTGACCGCCGAGCAACAGACGGCGCGAGCGCAGGAGCCGGGTATCGACCCGATCAATACCGCATCGCTTTTGCCCCATGTTCAGCCCGGAGCGGGCGAGGGGGCTATGTCCCAACCAAAGCAAAACAGGATACCCGGGCTGATGCCGCTTGCCGAGCGGCAGTGCCGTAGTGAACTGAACCAGTTGGGCGTGACCTTCACGGATGTGGAAGCGATCGCGAACGGCAGCCAGTGCGGTATCGCCTATCCAGTCAAGCTGCAGAAACTCTCCGGCAATATCGACGTCTCTCCCGATGTCACAGTGAATTGTGAAACCGCGCTGGCTTTTGCCCAATGGGTTCAGAATGACTTGGCGCCCGCTGCGCGCGTACGCTATCTGACCGGCTTGAAATCGATCCAGACCATGGGTGGCTATTCCTGTCGGCGCGTGAATAACGGTACCAATTCGCGAACCATGTCAGAGCATTCGAAGGGGAATGCTATCGATATCGGTGGATTTACCCTGAATACCGGCAAGACAATCGACGTCTCACGCAAGGGCTTTTTTGCCTTCAGGGAGAAGGGGCTTCTGAAGTCCGCCCGTGCCAGTGGGTGCGAATATTTCAACACCGTGCTCGGCCCCGGCTACCCCAAACATAATGACCACTTCCATTTTGATCTGAAGCAGCGTTCGTCGGACACAACCTACTGCCAATAGGCGGGTTTGGGCGTTTTCCGGGGAAAAGGTAAGCGGCGGAGATGACGTCTCCAGCCGTTTTCTGAGGTTCTGTGCATTCCACAGAGGGCATCTCAAATTCTTGCACGAAACGATTCGCACTGCAATGCGTAACGTTTCGCGTCATCCTAAAGCCTACCGGATTTGCGGATACGGCTGAAGCTTCGCTTGAATTTGTTCGAATTTGTTTGAGTTTGAAGTCTGAGCTTGCTGCGGGCTTGATGAGCGGGTCCGTGCCGAAATGCGAGGCCGGTGCGGCTCAATAGCGACTGATCGAGGTCGCCATATTTTCTTAATGACAAGCCCGGAAGAACGGCATTAAGATTGCTTCAGTCTCGGGGAGCTTGAAACGGACTCGGTACATACAGATATGAACGTCAACAAAAGCCTGGTGTACGCGGCTGAAAATCTTGAGGACGGACGGAGTTAGGAAGAATGATCGCGATGTCGATCCGGATGCAGAACGACCCTTCAAAAAACGGGGGCAATCCGAACCGCGGAACGACGGTGATCGCGCGCACCAAGCCCAAGACGAAGAAACCCAGTCTTTACCGGGTTCTTCTGCTGAATGATGACTACACACCAATGGAGTTTGTAATCCATATTCTGGAGCGTTTCTTCCAGAAGGATCGCGAGGCGGCCACCCGCATCATGCTCAACGTTCACAATAATGGCGTCGGCGAATGCGGGGTGTTTACCTATGAAGTGGCTGAGACCAAGGTCAGCCAGGTCATGGATTTTGCGCGTCAGCACCAACACCCATTGCAATGTGTCATGGAAAAGAAGTGAGGATCTGATCGTGCCAACATTCTCTCCCAGTCTCGAAAAGGTTCTGCATCAGGCTCTAACCTATGCAAATGACCGGCATCATGAATATGCGACGCTGGAGCACCTGCTCCTGGCTTTGCTTGATGATGGTGACGCGGCCGCAGTTATGGGTGCCTGCAATGTCGACCTCGACGCTTTGCGCAAAACAGTCATGGAATATGTCGATACCGAACTGGCCAATCTAGTGACCGGTTACGACGAGGATTCCAAGCCGACATCCGGTTTTCAACGCGTGATCCAGCGCGCTGTGATTCACGTACAGTCTTCCGGCCGCGAGGAGGTGACGGGTGCCAATGTGCTTGTTGCCATCTTTGCTGAACGCGAAAGCCATGCGGCCTATTTCCTGCAGCAGCAGGAAATGACCCGCTACGACGCGGTCAATTATATTTCCCACGGGATTGGCAAGCGGCCGGGGTCGTCGGAAACGCGTCCACCGCGCGGCATAAATTCTGAAAACGACGATGCCGAAAGCAATGCACAGCATGTCGAGGACAGCGGGCGCAAGCAACCTGATGCCCTGAAAGCCTATTGCGTCAATCTTAATGAAAAGGCGATGAGTGGCAAGATCGATCCGCTGATCGGCCGCGATGCCGAGGTCAGCCGGACCATTCAGGTTCTGTGCCGCCGCTCCAAGAACAACCCGCTTTATGTTGGCGACCCGGGTGTCGGCAAGACAGCGATCGCTGAAGGTCTGGCCAAGCGTATAGTCGAAGGCAAAGTGCCCGAGGCGCTGATTGATGCCACCATCTTCTCACTTGACATGGGCACGCTTCTCGCCGGTACGCGCTATCGTGGCGATTTCGAAGAACGCCTGAAGCAGGTGGTCAAGGAACTCGAGGAATATGAGGGGGCGGTGCTCTTCATCGACGAGATCCATACGGTGATCGGCGCCGGCGCAACATCGGGCGGCGCAATGGATGCGTCCAATCTTTTGAAGCCTGCGCTTTCCTCAGGGGCGATCCGTTGCATCGGGTCGACGACCTACAAGGAGTACCGCCAGTTCTTCGAAAAGGATCGCGCTCTGGTCCGCCGGTTCCAGAAGATTGATGTCAACGAGCCGTCTGTAGACGATGCAATCGAGATTATGAAGGGCCTGAAACCCTATTTCGAGGAATATCACAACCTGCGCTATACCAACGACGCCATCAAGGCGGCGGTAGAGCTGTCGGCACGCTACATTTCGGATCGCAAGCTGCCTGACAAGGCCATCGATGTGATTGACGAGAGCGGTGCGGCGCAAATGCTGGTTCCTGTTTCGCGCCGGCGCAAGATGATCACCGAAAAGGAGATCGAGGCTACGGTTGCGACCATGGCCCGCATTCCACCGAAGTCAGTCTCCAAGGATGACGAGCAGGTGCTTGCCAATCTCGAGCAGGAACTGCGCTCTGTGGTCTATGGGCAGGATACTGCAATCGACGCGCTGGCGACCGCGATCAAGCTTGCCCGGGCAGGCTTGCGCGAACCCAACAAGCCGATCGGCTCCTACATCTTCTCCGGCCCCACGGGTGTCGGTAAGACCGAGGTGTCTAAGCAGCTTGCTTCCTCGCTTGGTGTCGAATTGTTACGCTTCGACATGTCGGAATATATGGAACGTCACACGGTCTCGCGGCTTCTTGGTGCACCGCCCGGATATGTTGGCTTCGACCAGGGCGGACTTCTGACCGACGGCGTCGACCAGCATCCGCACTGCGTGGTGCTGCTTGACGAGATCGAGAAGGCGCATCCGGATATTTATAATATCCTGCTGCAGGTCATGGATCACGGCTCTCTGACGGATCACAACGGCAAGAAAATCGACTTCCGCAACGTCATTTTGATCATGACGACCAATGCGGGCGCAGCGGAAATGTCGAAATCAGCGATCGGGTTCGGGTCGTCGCGGCGCACCGGAGAAGACGAAGATGCGCTAAACCGTATCTTCACGCCGGAGTTCCGCAACCGTCTCGATGCGATCATCCCATTCGCTCCGCTGCCGACGGAAGTCATCCATCAGGTCGTTCAGAAATTCGTCATGCAGCTTGAATCGCAGCTTTCGGAACGCAATGTCACCTTCGAACTGGAGGACAAAGCAGTCGAATGGCTGGCCGGTCGTGGTTACGATGAGAAAATGGGCGCCCGTCCGCTGTCGCGCGTCATTCAGGAATACATCAAGAAGCCACTGGCGAATGAGATCCTGTTTGGAAAGCTGAAGAAGGGTGGAATTGTCCGGGTCGACGTTAAAATCGACAAGGATGGCAAGGAAGAGCTGGTGCTCGATGCCATCGCGGATTCCACACCGGTGAAGCCATCAGAATTGAAGTCCGACGCCCCGAAGGCCAAGTCCGGCAAGAAGGGCGGCTCCAAATCGAGCAAGTCTGCCGCGGAGTCCTGATCGGGAACCACAGGCTATGGCACAAACTAAGACGCCGGGCAGATCGCCCGGCGTTTTCAGTTTAAGAACGAAGCACTGAGGAGCGTGGCTTCAGAAACTCTTTGCAATGCCGAGACCACCATAGGTCAGCCCGCTGTTGGGGCTGGCGAGATCAGCATTTGACGAGTGTCGCACGGTTGCGGTGACGCTCCAGCTGTGATCCAGATCCACACCGAAGGCGATATACTCGTGAAACAAAACGTGGGAGCCAACGCCCGGGCCACGTCCGCCATATTCATCAAGGCTACCGTTCGTCAGTGCACCACCGAAGCCGATGTCGACAAATGTGGGGCCCGCGACCGGAAACTTCCAACTGGCACCGGCCATGATCTGGGAGGCCTCGTCAGCTGTCGAAATGCTGGCGCTCAGAAAGAAACGCGGGTGCAGAAACTTGTCAAAGCCTTCCCGGCCCTTGCTGTGAAGCGGGTCGAAGAACAAGCTTGGAATCAGAAATACGCCCTTCTCGAAATCAGAGTCAGTGCCGAGAGACGCTGCGACTTCAAAACGGGCTTCATCGAAAACACTGTCCTGGGAGACCGGAGCCGGGGCTTTTTCAACTTCAGCGTCTGCAGCGAAAACACTGCCCGCCCCCAGAGCCAGATACGCCACGATGGCAGCGGGCTTTACCAGCGATAATGAGCACATACGTCTTTCCAATAGTGAAACAGCCGCCGACGGTCCTATATCACGCGCCGACGTTAATGCGCCATTTCTGACGATTCCGGCTGCAAGGTCAAGCAAAAGCTCAATAGATGACTCCAAGGCGAGACGGAAAGGCTCACGCTGTGGCAAGCATGCCAAGGGCCGATTCAAACAGTCGCCGGCCATCCGTGCCACCGTGGGCTGTCTCGATCAGGTTTTCCGGATGCGGCATCATGCCGAGGACATTGCCCTTTGCATTCACCAGGCCGGCGATATCGTTGAGCGAGCCGTTCGGGTTCGTGCCTTCTGCATAGCGAAAAACCACCTGGGCGTGATCCTCAAGCCTTGCCAGTTCGTCAGCTTCAGCGAAATAATTGCCGTCGTGATGGGCCACGGGGCAGCGAACCACTTCATCCTGCGCATAAGCGGATGTAAAGACGGTGCGGTTGTTGGCGACCTGAAGGCGGACCTCACGGCAAACAAATTTGAGCGAGGCGTTGCGCATCAGCGCACCGGGGAGCAGTCCGGCCTCAAGCAGGATCTGGAAACCGTTGCACACGCCGATCACGCGCACACCCGCACGCGCCTTTTCGGCAACGGCACGCATCACCGGCATGCGCGCTGCAATGGCGCCACAGCGCAGATAGTCGCCGTAGGAAAATCCGCCGGGAATGACGATCAGATCGGCATCCGGCAGTTCTGTTTCGGTCTGCCAGACGGTGATCGGGTCGTGACCGGAGATCGTCCGGATCGCAGCGAACATGTCACGGTCGCGGTTGAGGCCCGGAAGCTGGATCAGTACGGTTTTCATGGCTTTCGCTCTCTTCCTGCCGTCAGACTTGGCTCAGCTCGACCGCGTAGTTCTCGATCACCATGTTGGCCAGAAGTTTCTCACACATGGCGGCAACATCGGCCTCTGCCTTGGCGCGGTCGTCGGTATCAAGAGAAAGGTCGAAGACCTTACCCTGCCGCGCGCCGGACAGCCCGTCGAAACCCAGGCCGTGCAGGGCGCCTTCAATGGCCTTTCCCTGCGGATCGAGAACGCCGTTTTTCAAGGTAACGATGACACGTGCATTGATCACTGGTTCAAACCCCAATCTTCTATTTGACAAGTACCGGTCCGGTTGCGCGTGACGGCTCGTTCTCGTTCATGATGCCGAGCCGGCGGGCGATTTCGGAATGGGCGCTGGTCGCCTTTCCACTGAGCGCATCGATATCCATGCGCTGGTGCGTCTGAAGGTCCAGCAGACGACACGAATCCGGCGAAATCTCATCGGCCAGAATAATACGCATCATCTCGCCTTCAAAAAAGCGGCCGCATTCGATCCTGAAGTCGACGAGTTGCATGCCGGCGCCCAGAAAAAGACCCGAGAGAAAGTCGTTGATGCGAATGGCCAGCGCCATCATGTCATCAAGTTCTGGCGGCATGGCCCAGCCGAAGGCCGTGATATGCTCTTCGGTCACGAGTGGATTGTCCAGCTCGTCCGATTTCAGCGAAAACTCGACGATCGAGCGGGGAAGGGGAACGCCTTCCTCGATGCCGAGCCTGCGTGAAAGAGACCCGGCCGCGATATTGCGGACGGTGACGATCAGCGGAATCATTTCCACTTCGCGCACAAGCTGCTCACGCATATTGAGGCGGCGGATAAAGTGTGTGGGAATGCCGATCGCGTTCAGATGGCCGAAGACATATTCGGAAATGCGGTTGTTGAGGACGCCCTTGCCGTCAATCACCTCGCCGGAGACGCCGGGCTGTGTGCCAGCATCGTCCTTGAAGAACTGGATGAGCGTTCCGGGCTCCGGGCCTTCATAAAGAACTTTGCCCTTGCCTTCGTAAACCCGGCGGCGACGATTCATTTTGAGCTCGCGAAGTTGGCATGACCGTTCTGGCCACGCTATATTTTTTGTCTCTCTCGCTGGCATAGCGAAGTCGTGCGGCTTTCTCAATCAAAACCAAGCGTTTTTCAAGGCAATTGCGACAACAACGCCCTGTTTGAATAAATTCGTCCGCGAATATCCGCGTTTTTAAACGATATTATTGAAAAAATTTAAGTCCTGTTCTTTTCAAACGTCATTTTTGAAGCCACTTTCATTGAGGCGGATATTGGTGTCCATGGAACAAGCTTGGCAAGTGGAGGTGTCGCGATGGCCGATACGATTTTCACCGATCGAGAGCGCGCTTTCGAAGCTGCGTTTGTGCATCAGGAAACGGCACGTTTCCGGATTGTCGCCCGGCGCAATCGTATGCTTGCGGCATGGGCGGCAGGACTGCTGGGCCGCGACGACATCGACGTCTATGCCAGCGAGGTGATCGCGGCAGACTTCACCCATAAAGGCCATGATGATGTTTTGCGTAAATTGATGCGTGACTTCTCAGCGGCTGGCATCGCCATCGACGAAGAAACAGTCCAACTGAAAATGAGCGCCTTTCTGCAGGCAGCAGACCAGCAGGTCGAACGGAACTAGAGGTTTGCCGTACATCTTCAAGAAAGCGGCAAGAATCTCAGAGCCCGATTTAAAAGTTGTTGAGTGATATCAGAAGGATGTGATTCAACCACCTCTGCCAAGAACGTGGAGGATCGCATGCCCTGGAATGATATCACCCGCCTGCAGCATAACCGGGATCGCCTTCGCTATCCAACCGATTTGACGGACCGTGAGTGGGCTGTAATTGCTCCACTGATACCGCTGGCCAAGCCCGGCGGGCGGCCACGGAAAACGAATATGAGGGAAGTGGTGAACGCGATCCTTTATATTGCGGGCAGCGGCAGTCAATGGCGGGCTCTGCCGAAGGACTTCCCTCCGGTCTCCACGGTGCGAGGCTATTTCTATGGCTGGCGCGACATCGGCCTTTGGCAGACCATCAATCATCTGCTCGTCTGCGCTACGCGCGAACTGGAGGGGCGCGAGGCCTCGCCCACAGCCGGTGTCATCGACAGCCAGAGTGTCAAGACCACCGAAAGCGGCGGGGTTTCGGGCTACGACGCCGGCAAGAAGATCAAGGGCCGCAAGCGCCACATCATCACCGATACGATCGGGCTGATGCTGTTCGTGCTTGTCCATGCTGCCGATATCCAGGACCGCGACGGTGCGCCCGATGTCCTGAAAGCCATCCGCTACCGTTTCCCCTGGTTGCGCCATGTCTTCGCAGATGGCGGCTATGCCGGGCAGAAGTTGCGAAAAGCGCTGCGCGGATGCGGCCAATGGAACCTTGAAATCATCAAGCGCTCCGACATAGCGAAAGGCTTTGAGGTTCTGCCCCGCCGATGGGTGGTGGAGCGCACCTTCGGCTGGTTCGGACGATGCCGTCGGTTGGCCAAAGATTGGGAAAAGTCCATCGCAAGCGCCACAGCATGGGTCAACATCGCCAGCATCAGGGTGATGACCAGACGCCTCGCACGATATTGTTTCCCATCATGAACTTTTGAATCCGGCTCTAAGTCTTCTGGTCATGAGACTGTTTGTGGTCAAGTGAACGGCTGCCAGGCTTGCTGCTGTCATGGTGCAGCCTATGAAGTGTGTCCAGGCCATCGTGTCTCTCCGTATTTGTCGCTGAATGCCCGATGCCGCGGATCTTTACCGCTTATTTCAGTCGTGCAATATTTGTCAGTCATGATTGATTTATATTCAAGTAAATCAAAATATATTTATTAATTATGTGTAAGATTGCTATCGTTTTCAGAATGTATAAAAATTGGGGATATTAAAGGGAGGATTACCGTGAACAACACAAGCCAAGTGCCGATGAGGCCCGAATTCAACATCGCAAAAAACATGACCTTTTTTGGGACGGAGGGGACATTCCTTGGTGGAACTGAGGACACGAGCAACATCCAAAACGCAACAGTGTCGATCAATGTATATAGCAAAACAGAAAATGATGACCTGGTCGCAAGCAACATCGCCGTGAGGCCCGACGGGACATGGGATGCAAGAATTACACCGCAATTGACTGCAGGTGATGATCTCTATGCGGAGGCTGTTGCGGATGCCATTGCATCACGCCCCAGCACATCAATTATCGTCCAGGGATCATAACAACACCTGCTGGCGCCGCAGAGAAACGGTGGCGCACCCTTTGCCTGGCACTCTGGCTGTGTCCTTTCGCTTCTCGATCAAGGTCAAGCACAAACACCCTTCAGCTCAGCTGTGGAGCGTCCCTAACAAACTCCGCTCTTGCGCTTACACTCAGCCCGTTTGCGCGTCGATTTTCATCACCGCCAGCGGTTCGCCGGGCTCGACGGCCGGCTCGTGTGGTTGACGCACAATCAGGCAGTCCGCCTCGGCAAGTTTCGAGACAAGCGATGAATCCTGGTTTTCGAACACCTCGACCATCGGACCTTCGGTGGCGGACACAAATCTGCCGCGCATATAGTGACGGCGTGGTCCGTTTGGCCCGATTGGTGTTGCAGCAATCGCCGTCTGCAGCCGCTTCAGCGGTGGCAGATGGCCAAGTGCGCGGATTAGCGGTTCGGCAAAAATCAGGGCACAGACATAAGCTGAGACCGGGTTTCCGGGCAGGCCGAGGACCTTCATATTGCCGAGGTTTCCAACCATCAGCGGTTTTCCGGGTCGCATGGCGATCTTCCAGAAATCGAGCGACATGCCCATGGCCTGAAGAGTTGGGCCAACAAGGTCACGATCGCCGACCGATGCGCCGCCGATCGTGATCAGCACATCGGCATCCCACGCGCACGCCTTGTCGACGGCCGCACGGATGGACGCCTCATCGTCGCGGGCAATGCCGAGATCGCGGATCGCCGCGGCATTCGTCCGGGCAAGCGATTGAATTGCGATACCAGCAGAGGCGGAAATCTGGCCGGGGCCGGGCAAGGTGCCCGGCGGCACGAGTTCGTCACCCGTCGCCAGCACGGCGACCCGTGGGCGGCGGTATACCGAGAGCTGGCCATGGCCGCCGGCGGCCGCCAGAGACAGGCTGCGGGCTTCAAGCAGGCAACCCCGGTGCAAAAGCGTTTGGCCTTCGCGGAAATCCTGTCCGGCGGCCCGGATGTTCGCGCCCGGTTCCGCAGCCATCGTGAGCGTAATCCGGCTGCTGCCAGCGCTTTGTGTATTTTCCTGGACGATGACGCTGTCGGCGCCGGGGGGCAGAGGCGCGCCGGTGAAAATCCGCATCGCCGTTGCCGGAGAGACTTCTCCGCCCGGCGTCGCACCGGCCGCAATCGTACCGGTCACGGCAAGCGTTGCGCCAGGTCGATCCGCGTCAGCGGCCCGCACGGCATAGCCATCCATGGCAGACGCGCTGAAGGGAGGCTGTGTCATACGCGAAACAATGTCTTCGGCAAGGACGCGCCCGTCAGCCTCGATCAGATCGAGTTTCTCAGTTTGGTTGATCGGAACAACGCCCTTCAGCAGTAATTCGAGCGCATCATCGACAGGTAGGAGGTTGCTTGCCACGGTTCAAACCTCCGCGCGTTTGAAGTCGCCGCTCGCTCCGCCAGACTTTGCCACGAGGCGGATCGCGCCGATCTCCATTTCACGGTCGACAGCCTTAGCCATGTCATAGATCGTGAGGCAGGCGATGGAAACCGCGGTCAGGGCTTCCATCTCGACACCGGTCTTGCCGGTCAGTCGGGCCGTGGCAGTGACCCGCAAACCGGGCAGGGCGTTGTCTGGCACGATATCCACCGCAATCTTGGTGAGCATCAGCGGATGGCAGAGCGGTATGAGACTGGCGGTCTGCTTTGCGCCCATTATTCCCGCGAGCCTGGCCGTCGCCAAAACATCACCCTTTTTCGCATTGCCGCTTTCGATCAGGGCCAGCGTTTCCGGCTTCATGCGCACATAGCCCTCAGCCGTAGCGCTGCGCTGTGTCTCGTCCTTGGCGCCGACATCGACCATATGAGCTTCGCCCTCGGACGAAAGATGCGTGAGTTTCGCGGTCCGGTCTGTCATTGCGCCCGCGCTTCATCGTTCGATCCCGTCAGCAGCGCGCGCGTTGCACTTTCGATGTCGTTTTTGCGCATCAGGCTTTCGCCAACGAGGAAAGTGGTCATGCCGCTCTTTTGAAGCCTCAGGCAGTCGTCATGAACAAAAACGCCGCTTTCTCCGATGATCAGCCGATTTTCCGGAACCATGCCGGCGAGCCGCTCGCTGGTTTCCAGAGAGACCTCGAAGGTTCTGAGATTGCGGTTGTTGATGCCGATCATCTCGGAGGAAAGCGTCAGCGCGCGTTCGCATTCTTCCTCGTTGTGCACTTCCAGAAGCGCATCCATCCCCAGATCGAAGGCGCTTTCCTCCAGTGCCCTGGCTTCATCGTCGGAAAGGCTTGCCATGATGATCAGAATACAGTCGGCACCCCAGGCCCGGGCTTCGTGGACCTGATAGGGTTCGAACATGAAATCCTTGCGCAGTGCGGGAAGGGTACAGGCATTGCGGGCTGCGGCCAGGAATTCGGGAGCGCCCTGAAAACTTGGTGTGTCCGTCAAGACCGAAAGGCAGGCAGCGCCGCCTTCCTCATAGGCCTTTGCAAAGGCAGGCGGATCGAAGTCCGGGCGAGATCAGGCCTTTGGACGGGCTGGCTTTCTTGATTTCGGCGATCAGGCCGAACTGTCCTTCGACCTGCTTCCGGCGAAGGGCAGCCAGAAAACCGCGCGGCGGCTCCTGGTTGCGCGCCCGCGCCTTCAGCTCCGCAAGCGAAACACGTGCCTTTGCCGCGGCGATTTCCTCGCGTTTGTAGGTCTCGATTTTCCGGAGGATATCGGTCATGGAAGCCTCGCTCAGCCTTCGAATTTCTGGTTGGAGACCGCGATGAGCCGATCAAGGGCCAGCGCCGCATTGCCGCTATCGAGTGACTGGGCGGCGATTTCCATCGCGCCGATCAATGTTTCGCTTTTGCCTGCAATCAGCAGTGCAGCGGCTGCGTTGCAGAGAGAAATGTCACGATAGGCGTTGCGCTCGCCGGCAAGCACTTGGCGAAGCGCCGCCGCGTTCACCTTGCCGTCACCGCCGCGCAGCGCCTCAAGCGGTACCTGATCAACACCGAAATCGGCGGTTGTCAGTGTGAATTCGCGGATCTTGCCACCGGCAAGCTCGACGACGCTGGTCTCGCCGGTCGTGGTGATTTCGTCGAGGCCTTGGCCATGCACGACCCAGACGCTTTCAGAGCCGAGATCACGCAGCACCTCAGCAAGCGGAACCAGCCATTGCGGTGAGAACACCCCGAGCAATTGGCGGCTGACGCCTGCCGGGTTGGCGAGCGGACCGAGAAGATTGAAGATCGTGCGTGTGCCGAGTTCGACGCGCGAGGGGCCGACATGGCGCATGGCGGCATGATGCTTCTGCGCGAACATGAAGCCTATGCCCGCTTCCTGCAGGCAGGCTTCGATGGCAGCAGGCCCGATATCGAGCTTGACACCGAGTTCGGAAAGGCTGTCGGCAGTGCCGGAACGCGAACTGAGTGCGCGATTGCCATGTTTCGCGACCGTTACCCCGGCGCCGGCCGTAATAATCGCTGCAAGCGTCGAAATATTGTAGGTGCCCGCGCCATCGCCGCCGGTCCCCACGATATCGATCGCCCCGTCGGGCGCGGCGACCGTGAGCATTTTCGCCCGCATCGTCTCGACCGCGCCGATGATTTCGTCCACCGTTTCGCCCTTGACCCTGAGTGCCATCAGGAAGCCGCCGATCTGGGACGGCGTCGCTTCGCCCGACATCAGGATATCGAAGGCCTGCCGTGATTCCGTGGCCGAAAGAGACTGGCCGGATGCGACCTTGGCTATGAAGGGTTTGAGCTCGGACATTTCACCGCTTTCGATTACCGCAGGTTCACAGCTTGCTCGGCGAGCGTCTGATTGATGGAGACACCGTATTCGCTCTGCAGCTTGTTGATCATCTCATCAAGGATATCGTCTCCGGCAGCGGAGGCAATGGTGGTGATGGCCTGATTGTCGCCGCTGGTCTCAAGCGTGCCGGTGGGATTGACGACCGTCGCAACGGAGAGGACAACTTGCTCGTCGCCGCCGTTGCGCGGCGCGGTTGCCACGGTTCCCAGCGGGCCGCTGAAGGCGGCGGCAACCGCTTCGGGACCTAGCGCGCTGTTCTGCGATGACCGCGTGAATGACGGGCTCTGCTCGACGTCGATTGCGAGGTCGGCGGCAACTTGCGACAGGCTTTCGCCGTTTTCGACCCGCTCCTTCATTTCGTTGGCCCTGGCGATCAGAGCGTCGCGCTGCTGCTCGGCTGCCCAATCCGCTTCGACCTGGCTGCGGACCTCTTCGAAGCTGCGATCGCGCGGCGGCGTGATCCCTTCAACCTCGTACCAGAGAACTCCGCCGTCATCGAGGGTGAGGGGAAGGTTCTCGATGCCGATGTCGGTATCGAATATTGCGGCAATAAGCTCGGTTCCAAGCGGGATATCGTCGATCGGATTGCTGTCCTGATCACGACCGTTGGAATCGATAGCGTCGATGGTTACAGCTTCAAGGCCGAGACTCTGAGCCGCTTCGGCCATGGAAGAACCGCCGGCACGCTGGTCCTCATATTGGTTTTCGACGTTGAGAATGTCATCCGCCGCCTGCTGCTCGGCCAGTTCACGACGAATCTGATCCTCGACTTCCGCTAAGGGCGTAACACTTTCCGGCGTAATCTCCGTTACACGGATGATGACCGGCCCGAAATTGCCCTGAACGACACCGCTGGTGCCTCCGTTCTCCGCAATGGCAAAGGCTGCATCGTCGATCGCCTGATCGGGGAACCGGCCCTTGTCGTAGACGCCGAGCGTCACGTCGCCGCTCGTCAAACCCTGGTCGGCGATCAGTTGGTCGAAGGTTTTCGAGCCGTCTTCGAGTGCCTGGGCTGCCTGTTCGGCCGCTGCCTGATCGGAAAATGTCAGCTGCTGGATCTGACGCTCTTCCGGAGTGGTATAGGCATTGACCCGGGCTTCGTAGTCCGCGCGTACGGCGTCGGCGGAGACCGCGTCAGGGTCGGCGATGGCTGAAGGGCGAAGTTCGACGTAGGAAAACTGGCGGTATTCGGGGGCACGATAGGCAGCCTTACGCTGTTCGTACCAGGGCTCAAGAACATCTTCGCCCGGGGATTTGACCGGATCGACGAAGGCACTGTTGAGCACAATGTAGTCAACCACGCGGGACTGGTTGCGATATTGCCGGATGGCGTCAGCCAGGGTCGTGGGGGCGACAAAGCCATCGGCCAGCCCGTCAACGATCTGGGAACGAACAGCGACCTTGGACCGCTCGGCAACGTAGTCGTCTTCATTAAGGCCGACATTGCGCAGCAGCGCGCTGAACCGCTGGCGGTCAAACCGGCCGTCGCTGTTTTGAAACGCAGGATCCTCGGCAATCAGTTTGGCGAGGCGGTCTTCGGAAAGTCCGAGGTTCATGTTGTCGGCCAGTTGATCGAGCGCCGCACCAGCCACAAGCTGAGCATAAACCTGCTGATCCACGCCGATCATCCGGGCTTCTTCCCCGGTCAGCCGCCGGCCAAACTGATTGCTCAGGCTGTTGATCTGGCGCTGATAGGCAAGGCGGTACTCGTTCGAGGAAACGCTTTTGTTTCCGACCTGAACGACCACATCCGAATTCGAAGAAAACAGTGCGCTCGAAGCGCCCCAGACGCCGAACGAAATGATCAAAAGGACCAACAGAAATTTTGCTACCCATGTCTGGGCGCCTTTGCGCATTGTTTCGAGCATTCTCTACCGATCCCTGTTTTCCGATCCTTCGGGTTTGTGACGCTTCTTAGACGAAGATGCAATGAAATTGAAGTCGTTGTTGCATCCCATGTTGCAGCCGCAAATCGCCGCCTGTAACCAAGCGTTAACCATAAACGTTAAGCATGCTGGCAAATTCTTCCATCGCAAGAAGTTCTTAAGCTAACGCAGTCCAGAATTGCAGCCAGAACGGTGCGGTCGGCGGTCGAGAGCCAGGTTGAGCCGATATGAATTGTAGGTTTCTGGGCTGGAGTTGTGTTGGTGATGTGTTTTTCGAATTTGCAGCGTCAGGCGGCCCGGACCGCTTTTCTGAGCTCATCCGCACTGTTGCTGCTTTGGGGGACGCCAGGGTTTACCGCCGATTTTCAGTGGACGGGTACCGAATCGACGGACTGGTATACGGCCAATAACTGGCTCGAAGATGGTGCGGCCACATCGAATACACCGAAAACCGGTGACAATGTTTCCATCAACACAACCAATAATGCACCGGTGCTGCCGACTGATGGCGGTACCGAGTATATCAACACATTCGTGATCGGCGACACTGCCACCGGGCGGGTGACGTCGAATGCGACGATCAATGGCGAGCGAACACAGCTTGGCGCGTCAGCCACCGGAAACGGCACGTTGACGCTTGGCGGCGGTGGCGCGATCCAGATGGACAACTCGATTATTGTCGGCGGAAGCGGTTCGGGCCGAATCGATATGTCGGCAGGAGCAACCGGCCAGACCTCCTCAATCATCCTCGGAAGTGCAGCAGACAGCGTGGGCACCGTCACGCTTTCCGGAAGCGGCACCAGCCTGCGAACCTACGGAACGGGTGAAAACGGGCTTTCCGTGGCCAACAGTGGCTCCGGCACACTCAGCGTCTCGAATGGCGCGTTCATCGAGTCAGATCAGGCGATCATCGGCCGCGAATCAGGTGCTGAGGGCCGTGTCACTCTTTCTGGCGCCACCACGGAGTGGAACGGTTACGGTGCAACCACAATCGGCAGCAGCGGCAAGGGAACGGTTCTGGTTCAGAATGGTGCCCATGCGATCAGCGGTTCATTGTCCATCGGCCAGAACGCGACATCCCAGGACAATGACGCGATCGTGGCGGGCAGTGGGTCGCTCTGGAATGTCTATCAGGATATCTCCATCGGCGGTGATGTCGGTCGTGGCGGCTCCGGCGGTTCGGGAACGCTGTCGGTTCTGGATGGCGCCACGATGACCGGCAGCAATGGCTATATCGGGAATGTCGCCAACGGCGAGGGAAGTGTGATCGTCGATGGCACCGGCTCACAACTGCAGCTTTCTGCCTCGCTCAGGGTCGGTCGCAATGGCGATGGCAGCATGATCGTTTCCAATGGCGGATCCGTAACGGCCGATTTTGCACTTGTCGGCGCCAACCAGAGCAGTGGCGGCATTATGGCTGTTACCGGCGCCGGCAGTAACGTCTCGCTCACCAACCGGATGACAGTTGGTACAACCGGCGACGGTTTTCTCGCGCTGACGGAAGGCGGTGCGCTGAATTCGAATGGCGGGATCATTGGCCGTGATGCGGGCAGCGTGGGGGCTGCCGGTGTCTCCACTGGCGCGATCTGGACCAATACATCCAATCTCGAGGTTGGCTCCGAAGGTGCTGGCCTTCTGACCATTTTCGACGGCGGCACGGTGACCAACCGCACCGCGGAAATCGGGACGACGGTGTCAGGGGCAGGTGCCGTTATCGTCAGCGGCGTGGGGTCTTCCTGGGCCGTGGATGGCGGTATTACCGCAGGCGTTGAAGGTGATGGCTCGTTGCTCGTCGTTGACGGCGGCGTCGTAACCAGCACGGCCAGTTCGGTCGCATCCGCTGCGGGTTCGTCCGGTCTCGCCGCTATTGATGGGGCCGGGTCTTCCTGGACGATTGAAGGAGACCTGATCGTTGGCGAGAACGGCGAAGGCGTGCTGGCGCTTTCCGACGGCGGAACACTTGTCGCAGACAATCTTGTGCTCGCTTCAAATGTGGGGTCCATGGGGGCGCTGGTCATCGGTTCCATTCCCGAAGCTGCCGCGCAGGCACCGGGCACGCTGGATGTGAATACAGTATCGTTCGGTGACGGGCAGGGCTATCTGGTCTTCAACCACACCTCAAAGGATTACGAATTTTCGCGCACGATCACCGGCAAGGTCGATATCGCTGCCTTGGCCGGGAGAACCGTTCTGACTGCCGACAATACCAATGAAGGCGATACCTATATCGACACAGGTGCTGAAATTCAGGTTGGCAACGGTGGCACGACCGGCACGCTGAACGGGAATGCGACAATCGAAACCGGTGGCGAGCTGAGTTTTGCCCGCTCCGACGATATCGCGTTCACCGGACTACTGCGCGGCACGGGTTCGGTTTCGCAGAAAGGCTCCGGTACGCTGCGGCTAACGGCGGACAACAATGAATTTGCCGGAACACTTGAGGCTGATAGCGGAACATTTCTGGTGGTTGGCGCGCTGCGTGGCACAAGTGCCGATGTCAAGGCCGGCGCGGCTTTCGGCGGTTCGGGCGAGATTGGTTCAACGACCGTGCGCACCGGCGGCACCTTTCTGTCGGGCGATGAGGACGGTTCAATAACGGTCAACGGCGATCTGGCATTTGAAACAGACGCCACTTACGCTGCTGTGATCCAGACGAGCCAGGTTCCGGCAAAGGTCAGCGGAACGGTGAGCTTCGACGACACGGAAATCGACCTCGACTTTGTCGATGGCGGTGAGCTGAAACAGCAATATACCCTGCTTGAAGCCGGTGCGATCACCGGTACCTGGGATGCGCCGCTGGCTGCGCTGCCATCGCAGTTTCGCGGCACCATCGAACAGGACGCCAACAGGCTGAACATGTCGCTCGCCTATGTCGGCGGCAATTTCAACTTCTCCGCACTCGGAGGACGCGTCAACGACCAGCTCGTGAGGGCCTTCAATGATGGGGTGCCTCTGGTGGGAACGCTTTCAGCCGGAATGCTGCAGTCGGGGGCCGGCTATGAGGCCGCCATGACCACACTTGGCGGTGAGCTGGGCGTCAATGCCACGATGACGGCCAATCTCGGAATGCAGAATTTCCTGCGTCGTTCCTCAAATCCCAACAGGCTTCTGGCCGGCTGGCGGCCGGTGGAGCAGAAAAGCAATGATGACGAACTGCCGTCTGCGGAAAATAGTTCGGCGCTTGGTTACTGGTCTGTTGGCCCGTCGCGCAGTGCGGCTGCGCCGCAATGGGACTGGGCCGAAGCAGGGCGGGGCTCGACGGCATCGGCATACGCCCCCTATGCGGCTTTTGAGCCGGGAAACAGCATCTGGCTTGAATATAACGGCGAGACCGCCACCGTTAAGGGCGATTCGGGAGCCGGGAATTCTGGTGCAAACATCAAGGGCAACATTGTCGAGGGCGGTTATCTCGCCCAGTTGAACGACACCGCCTCTGTTGGCTTCGTCTTTGGCGGGGGGCAGACCAGCTATGACCAGACCGAACAGGACGGATCAGCCGAAAGCCAGTCGCTGCACGGCGCGATCACGGCAGCGGGCCAGACGGCTCAGGGGCTTTACGGTGTCGCCACCGTTGGCTTTGGCACCGACAGCGTCGATACCCGCCGGACCGTCAGCTTCGGGTCGGCGGTGGATCAGCTGCGTGGCAGTTATTCGGCCACCACTTTTGGCGGTCGCGTCGAAGCAGGCGGACGGATCATAGACAGCGGTGTTGCCTTTATTCCGTTCGCCGCGGCAAGCGCAGTCTACACAAGCGCGCCCGGCTACTCAGAGAATGTGGCTTCCGGGGTTGGAGCTTCCGCACTTTCCTATTCCGATGCCAGCCTGTTCCGCGGCACTGTTGAAGCGGGCGTCGGCTTCGATACCGCTGCCGGTGACGTTGCGCGCCGTTTCTCGATCAATTCGCGGGTTTCCTACCTCTACCGCTACGGCAGTGGAGGCGATGCGAATGCAAGCTTCGTCTCGCTGCCCGGTTACGGGTTTTCGATTTCGAGCAATGCTCCGACCGGAAGCGCGGTGGCCGCCAATATCGGCGCACGGATCCAGCTGACCCCGCAAGCCGATCTGTCCATAGGGGCCTATGGTGAATGGGGGGCCGAATATTCGGCGCTTATCGCATCGGCAAAGCTGCGCTATATCTGGTAGGTATATGCAGGCAACTGACAGAGAGTTCAGGCGACTTGGTCGCTTGAAGCCTTTGTCCATTCATGCCATCAAGGACGCCGAAAAAGGAGGAGCTTGATGTCGCTTTCGCACCATGCCCCGCGCTCCCTTGACCACCTGGTTTTGCCGGTTGTCGATCTGGCGACAGCACGACTTCGCCTGAGCGCTCTCGGGTTTTGTGTGGCGCCGGATGCGCGTCATCCCTTCGGAACGGAAAACGCCTGCGTCTATTTTTCCGACGCGACCTATCTCGAACCACTTGGCATCGCCGATTTGCGCCTCTATCACAATCAGGTGCGCGCCGCAGCCGAGTTCGTGCGCAGGGACCGTGCATTTCGTTTCCGGGTCGGTGAGGACGGGCTTTCGGCGATTGTTTTCAAAAGCGCAGATGCTGCGGCTGATCACGCAGAATTTGCCGAAGCCGGCATTGCCGCCGGTGACCTCTTCAGTTTTTCGCGCAAATTCCAGCGCGAGGACGGAAGTGAAGCAGAAGCCGGATTCCGCCTGGCGTTTGCCGCCGATCTGCGCGCGCCCGACCTGTTCTTTTTTACCTGCGAGCGACTTGTTCCACTCGACCCGCCTGAAGCATTGATGGCGCATCAGAACGGGGTCACCGGCGTTGCTTCCGTACTGATCGTTGAACAAAGTCCGATGGAGTTCGAGCCGTTACTGCAACAGCTGAGCCATTGCAACGATATCGACATTCATCCCCATGGGGTGACGGTGGCGGGCGCCAACGCCGATGTTTCGATCTTCACTCATGACTATCTGCGAACGCAATACGCAATCGCGTCTGGCAGCGAGGACAGGGGGCTTGTCGCGTG
Source organism: Martelella sp. K41-7 (assembly GCF_055808365.1). Taxonomy (NCBI): domain Bacteria; kingdom Pseudomonadati; phylum Pseudomonadota; class Alphaproteobacteria; order Hyphomicrobiales; family Aurantimonadaceae; genus Martelella; species Martelella sp. K41-7. The sequence continues at coordinate 1,623,979 of NZ_CM147867.1, read as the reverse complement.
TGGTGTCGTTTTCGAGGTCGCAGACCTCGACAATCTTGGTGATATTCTCGTAAGCAACGACATCACCCATGAAATCGCGGATGGGATGATCCGCGTTCCGCCGGCCCCCGGGCAGGGCGTGACCTTTATTTTCAAGGAAGCATGACATGAACAATCGCACCGTTTCGGCCGGTGAGGGCAAAGCGAAAGCTGTGTTCTCCAACGGCGCAAAGCTCTCGCTCATTGCCGGACCCTGCCAGATGGAAAGCCGCGACCACGCCTTCATGATGGCCGGGCGGCTTGTGGAAATCTGCGCGCAGGCCGGGATCGACCTCGTCTATAAGTCTTCCTTCGACAAGGCCAACCGCACTTCGCTGAAGGCCGAGCGCGGCATGGGGATTGATAAATCGCTGGACGTCTTCGCCGACCTGAAGAAGGAATTCGGCTTTCCGGTTCTGACCGACATTCATACGGAAGCCCAGTGCGCCGAGGTGGCCGATGTCGTCGATGTTCTGCAGATTCCGGCGTTTCTGTGCCGCCAGACCGATCTTCTGATCGCTGCTGCCAAAACAGGCCGTGTTATCAACGTCAAGAAGGGGCAGTTCCTGGCACCCTGGGACATGAAAAACGTTCTGGCCAAGATCGTCGACAGCGGAAACGACAACGTGCTTCTGTGCGAGCGCGGCGCATCCTTCGGCTACAACACGCTTGTTTCGGACATGCGCTCACTGCCGATCATGGCTGAAACCGGCGCGCCGGTGATCTTCGACGCCACCCATTCGGTTCAGCAGCCAGGAGGCCAGGGCGGCTCGACAGGCGGCCAGCGGGAATTTGTTGAAACGCTGGCCCGCGCGGCAGTTGCCGTCGGAGTTGCCGGTGTCTTCATCGAAACGCATGAGGATCCGGACAATGCACCGTCGGACGGCCCCAACATGGTTCCGCTTGATGAAATGCCGCGGCTTCTCGAAAAACTTCTGGCTTTTGACGCCATCGCGAAGGAAAGATAAGCTATGACGTGGATCTCGGACGCGTTTTTCGCCGAACGGGCCCGAAAATTTTTCATTCGTCATAGTTCTGACGAGTGAACTGCTTTATGCAGTTTTGCTGCAATGTGCCGGTGACCCAAGACACCGCGCGTATTATGGAAAACCGCCGCGCTTTGGCGCGCTCGTCACAATTTCGAACAGCAAGGTCGACAGGTAGACAGACATGACGACAATCACCGACATTCTCGCCCGTGAAATCCTCGACAGCCGTGGCAACCCCACGGTCGAGGTCGATGTGTATCTGGAAGACGGCACCATCGGCCGCGCAGCCGTGCCCTCGGGCGCCTCGACCGGCGCGCACGAGGCTGTGGAGCTGCGCGACGGCGGCGCGCGCTATCTCGGCAAGGGTGTCGAGAAGGCGGTCAACGCCGTCAACACCGAAATCCTCGAGGCCATCGTCGGCATGGATGTCGAAAACCAGATGGAAATCGATCAGGCGATGATCGAACTCGACGGCACCCCCAACAAGAGCCGCCTCGGCGCCAACGCCATTCTCGGTGTTTCGCTGGCCTCTGCAAAGGCTGCAGCAACGGCCACCGGCCTGCCGCTTTACCGCTATGTTGGCGGCTCGTTTGCACATCTGCTGCCGGTTCCGATGATGAACATCATCAATGGCGGCGAACATGCCGACAACCCGATCGACTTCCAGGAATTCATGATCATGCCTGTCGGCGCCGATACGATGCGCGACGCCGTGCGCATGGGCTCGGAAATTTTCCACACGCTGAAGAAAGAGCTTTCGGCTGGCGGCTACAACACCGCAATCGGTGACGAGGGTGGTTTTGCGCCGGCACTTCCCAGCACGATCTCCGCACTCGACTTCGTCATGAAGTCGATTGAAAAGGCCGGCTACAAGCCGGGTGACGACGTCTACCTGGCCATGGATGCCGCCTCGACCGAGTTCTACAAGGACGGCAAGTATGAAATGGAAGGCGAGGGCAAGACCTTCTCCTCCGGCGAGATGGCCGCTTACCTCGCCGACCTGATCGGCAAGTACCCGATCTTCTCGATCGAAGATGGTCTTGCCGAAGACGACTGGGACGGCTGGAAGGAACTGACGTCGCTGATCGGCAACAAATGCCAGCTGGTCGGTGACGACCTGTTCGTCACCAACACCAAGCGTCTGAAGGACGGCATCAAGATGGGTGTGGGCAACTCGCTGCTCGTCAAGGTCAACCAGATCGGCTCGCTGACGGAAACGCTCGATGCCGTCGAGACTGCCCACAAGGCAGGCTACACATCGGTCATGTCGCACCGTTCGGGCGAAACCGAGGATGCCACGATCGCCGACCTTGCTGTTGCCACGAACTGCGGCCAGATCAAGACCGGCTCGCTGTCACGTTCGGACCGTCTGGCGAAATACAACCAGCTGATCCGCATTGAGGAAGAGTTGGGCGCACAGGCCGTTTATGCCGGCAAGTCGATCCTGAAGGCCTGATTGCCTGACGGCTGATACGACTAGATTATCACGATTGAAATGCCCGCAGCCCCGTGCTGCGGGCATTTTCTGTTTTAACCGGAAAGGCGACGTGGCGGCCTGAAACAGGAGCCGGCTTTAGGCTTGGTTAAGGTTACAGCGCTAGTGTCGGCTTCATAGTATTGCGTAAATTTCCGGACTGTCAGCCTCATGTGGACCCGCCATCACAAACCACGGTTTTACGGCCGCCTTGTCGTTCCAGCGATCACGGCCTGCTTCATGAGCTATTTTGTCTATCACTCCATTCATGGTGACTACGGCCTGATCGCCGGCGAACGCTTCGAGGTGCACAAGGCGCTCAATGAACGCAAGCTTGAAAAGCTGGTGGTCGAACGCCGGGCAATGGAAGAGCGCGTGCGGATGATGTCCGACGGCTCTTTGATGAAGGATGCTCTCGACGAGCAGGCGCGTTATGCGCTGAACCTTCTGAAGCCGGACGAAATCGTGATTTTTGAAAGAAATCTTCAATAAACTGAAATCATGTTAATTTAGGTATTATTGTTTAATAACAATAACTTGGTTATTGTTTTTTCTTTAAAAATCTAGCATTGCCGTGCCGCAAAAAACTCATTATTGTGACGCTCAACTCCACATCTTTCCTTCCATAGGAGGTCTTGATGGCGTCGCAAGCGACTGCTTCACGGAAATCAGCCAAAAAGAAGATAACAACCGGATCGTCGAGTTTGATCGCGATCAGGAAATGCATGCGCTTCGCGAGATGCTCATGATTCGCCGTTTCGAAGAGAAGGCCGGCCAGCTTTATGGCATGGGCTTCATCGGCGGTTTCTGTCACCTTTACATCGGTCAGGAAGCTGTCGTCGTCGGCATGCAGATGGCTTTGAAGGATGGTGACCAGATCATCACGAGCTATCGCGATCACGGTCACATGCTCGCCACCGGCATGGAAGCCCGCGGCGTCATGGCCGAGCTGACCGGCCGCCAGTCCGGCTATTCCAAGGGCAAGGGCGGCTCGATGCACATGTTCTCCAAGGAGAAGGCGTTTTATGGCGGTCATGGTATCGTCGGTGCGCAGGTGCCGCTCGGTGCGGGTCTGGCCTTTGCCAACCGGTATCGTGAAGATGGCAAGGTCTCCGTCGTCTATTTCGGCGATGGCGCGGCCAACCAGGGCCAGGTTTATGAGACCTACAACATGGCTCAGCTCTGGAAGCTGCCGGTCGTTTTCGTTATTGAAAACAACCGCTATGCCATGGGCACCTCGGTTGCACGCTCGTCCGCCGAAACGGATTTCTCCAAGCGCGGCAGCTCGTTCGGTATCCCCGGCGTTCAGGTCGATGGCATGGATGTTCGCGCCGTCAAGGCCGCGGCAGAAGACGCCGAAGAGCACGCACGCTCGGGCAAGGGGCCAATCATTCTGGACATGCAGACCTATCGCTATCGCGGCCACTCCATGTCTGACCCTGCGAAATACCGCAGCAAGGATGAAGTGCAGAAGATGCGTTCTGAACATGACCCGATTGAGCAGGTCCGCAAGCGGATACTGGACAAGAAGTGGGCCGACGAAGATGAACTGAAGGCCATCGACAAGGATGTGCGCTCGGTCATCTCAGATGCCGCCGATTTCGCCCAGACCGATCCGGAGCCGGATGTTTCCGAGCTCTACACCGATATCCTGCGCTAAGACGGGGAGGGATAACATGCCTACCAATATTCTTATGCCGGCGCTCTCTCCGACGATGGAAGAGGGTAACCTGACCAAGTGGCTCAAAAAGGAAGGCGACAGCGTCGCCGCCGGTGACATTCTGGCCGAAATCGAAACCGACAAGGCGACGATGGAAGTCGAAGCCGTCGATGAAGGCACAATCGGCAAGATTCTTGTCGAAGAAGGTGCGCAGGGCGTGAAGGTCAATACGCCGATTGCCGTTCTGCTCGAAGAGGGTGAGAGCGCTGACGACATTGATGCTGCCGCCACCAAGGCACCGGAAGAAACCAAGGCTCCTGAAGTTGCCCAGGAAGAAAAGCCGCAGGCTTCGCCTGACGCCGTTCCGGCCGAACCGAAATCCGTAGAGATCGCCTCCGATCCGGATATTCCGGAAGGCACTGAAATGGTTTCCACGACGGTGCGTGAAGCGCTGCGTGATGCCATGGCGGAAGAAATGCGCGCCGACGGCGATGTCTTCGTCATGGGCGAGGAAGTGGCCGAATATCAGGGCGCCTACAAGGTGACCCAGGGTCTGCTTCAGGAATTCGGTGACAAGCGCGTTGTCGATACTCCGATCACCGAGCATGGCTTTACTGGCGTCGGCGTCGGTGCAGCGCTTGCCGGACTGAAGCCTATTGTCGAATTCATGACCTTCAACTTCGCCATGCAGGCGATGGACCAGATCATCAATTCAGCAGCCAAGACCCACTACATGTCCGGCGGACAGATGGAGAGTTCCATCGTGTTCCGCGGTCCGAATGGTGCCGCAGCTCGCGTGGCCGCGCAGCATTCCCAGTGCTATGCCTCATGGTACAGCCACATTCCGGGTCTGAAAGTTGTCATGCCCTATACGGCAGCCGATGCGAAGGGGCTGTTGAAGGCTGCGATCCGCGATCCGAACCCGATCATCTTCCTGGAAAACGAAATTCTCTACGGCCAGAAGTTCGATGTGCCGAAGCTTGACGATTTCGTTCTGCCAATCGGCAAGGCCCGCATTCACAAGACGGGCAGTGATGCAACGCTGGTATCGTTTGGCATTGGCATGACCTATGCTATCGAAGCGGCCGAGAAGCTGGCGGAAGAGGGCATCGACGTCGAAGTCATTGACCTTCGCACGATCCGTCCGATGGATATCCCGACAGTGGTCGAATCTGTCAAAAAGACCGGTCGTCTGGTGACGGTGGAAGAAGGCTTCCCGCAGTCCTCCGTCGGAACCGAAATCGCGACGCGTGTCATGCAGCAGGCCTTTGATTATCTCGATGCGCCGATCATGACGATCGCCGGCAAGGACGTTCCTATGCCTTACGCCGCGAACCTGGAAAAGCTCGCCCTGCCGAACGTCGGTGAAGTCATCGATGCGGTTAAGGCCGTCTGCTACAAGTAAGGGAGACGTTCGATGCCGATCAAGATTACGATGCCGGCGCTTTCCCCAACCATGGAAGAGGGTAACCTCTCCAAATGGCTGGTGAAGGAAGGCGACAGTGTTTCGGCCGGTGATGTGATTGCCGAGATCGAAACCGACAAGGCGACGATGGAAGTCGAAGCCGTCGACGAGGGTATAATCGCAAAGCTCGTGGTTCCGGACGGTACAGATGGTGTGAAGGTTAATGCCCTGATCGCTGTTCTGGCCGAGGAAGGCGAAGATGTAGCGGAAGCTGCCAAGGCTGCTGACGGCGGTAACGCCGCTCCGGCCGCCAAGGAAGAAGCCAAATCCGAGGCGCCCAAGGAAGAAAAGACCGTAGATGCTGTCGCAAAGGGCGGGATACCGTCTTCCGATACGCCGGTCCCCGAAGCCAAGGCCCCGGCAGCGCCCAAGGCCGACGGCGAGCGCGTCTTTGCGTCGCCGCTTGCCCGCCGTCTTGCCAAGGAAGAAGGTCTCGACCTTTCAGCCCTTTCGGGTTCCGGCCCGCATGGCCGTATCGTCAAGCGCGATATCGAAAAGGCCGTGAGCGACGGTGTCGGCAAGGCTGCGCCGAAGTCGGAAGCGCCCGCCGGCGACAAGGCTCCTGCCGCCCCGATCCCGCAGGGGCAGTCGGAAGAGGCCGTTCTCAAGCTGTTCGAGGAAGGCTCCTACGAGCTGGTGCCACATGATGGCATGCGCAAGACGATTGCCAAGCGCCTCGTCGAATCGAAGCAGACCATCCCGCATTTCTATGTGACTGTGGATTGCGAGCTGGACGCACTGCTGGCGCTCAGGAGCCAGCTTAACAAGGCGGCTCCCGTCAGGGACGAAAAGCCGGTCTACAAGCTGTCGGTCAACGACATGGTGATCAAGGCCATGGCGCTGGCGCTGCGCGATGTGCCGGAGGCCAATGTTTCCTGGACCGATAGCAATATGGTTGTTCACAAGCATGTCGATGTCGGCGTTGCCGTTTCCATTCCGGGCGGTCTGATCACGCCGATCATCCGCAAGGCCGAGGAAAAGCCGCTTTCCGTCATCTCCAACGAAATGAAGGATATGGGCAAGCGCGCCAAGGAGAAAAAGCTGAAGCCAGCTGAGTATCAGGGCGGAACCACTGCGGTCTCCAATATGGGCATGATGGGCGTCAAGGACTTTGCCGCCGTCGTCAATCCGCCGCACGCCTCGATCCTCGCCGTTGGTGCGGGCGAAAAGCGCGCTGTGGTCAAGAACGACGAGATCACCATTGCAACGGTCATGTCGGTCACACTGTCGACCGATCACCGCTGCGTTGACGGCGCACTGGCAGCCCATGTGTTGGCATCGTTCAGGGGCTATATCGAAAACCCGATGTCGATGCTGGTCTGATGGCCTCATGCAGGGATGATGCGCAATGAAAACGGTTCTTTGCTATGGCGATTCCCTGACTTTCGGGCACGATCCGGCTGGAGACGGCCGGCATGCCCACGAGGCCCGGTGGCCGATGGTGCTGCAGAAGGCTTTGGGGGAGGGCGTTGACGTCCTTTCCGAGGCGCTTGGCGGCCGCACAACCGCCTTTGATGATCATACAGCTGAGGCTGATCGAAACGGTGCGCGCATTCTGCCCACCTTGCTGGCCAGTCACACCCCGCTTGATCTCGTCATCATCATGCTCGGCACCAATGACCTGAAACCCTTTACCGGAGGCGGCGCGTTCGCCTCCCGCAGCGGCCTGAAGCGTCTTATCGAGATTATCCGTTGGCATCCCTATGCCTTCGGTGACGATGCGCCGGACATTCTGGTGGTTTCGCCGCCGCATGCCGTGCCTACAGCGAATGACACAGGCATGGGGTTTCTCGCGGGTATCGTGGAGCAGTCACAGATGCTGTCGACCTACTACAGTGAAATCGCCGATGATCTGGGATGCGGGTTCTACGATGCAGCATCAGTGGCCAAGGCAAGCCCGATTGATGGCGTTCACCTTGATGCTGAAAATACGCGGGCGATAGGCCGCGGCCTCGAGCCTATGGTTCGGATGATGCTTGGACTGTGATCGATAGCAGGTTTGACAGAAATCAAGGAGCGGGGTGCGGCAAAGCTTAGCGTTGGATATAAGCTTCAATCACAGGAGGACATATCCAATGTCGAATACACCGCATGAACTGGCCGATGAATTCCCCGACTACGTTGAAAAGATGCACACTCTGAAAGTTGAGGATGCGCATTTTGCCAAACTCATCGATGAGTATCACGAGGTAAACCGTGCGGTTCATCGTGCGGAAACAAAGATCGAGCCGACTGACGATGCGCATATGGAAGACCTGCGCAAGCGGAGGATGGTTCTGAAAGATGAAATCTACGGGATGCTGTCAGCCTAAACGACGCGGCATCCCCAAAATTGGGCCGGGCAGGCCTTGCCGCCCGGTTCCTTTGCAAAGGAGATGAGCCCCGTGTCCCAGAACTATGATGTCCTCGTCATCGGCGCCGGTCCTGGCGGCTATATCGCTGCAATCCGGGCAGCGCAGCTTGGCCTGAAGACCGCCGTTGTCGAACGCGAGCATATGGCTGGTATCTGCTCCAACTGGGGCTGCATTCCCACCAAGGCTTTGCTGCGTTCGGCTGAAATCCTCGATTTCACCAGCCACGCCAAGGAATACGGCCTGTCCGTCGATGGCTCGGTCAAGGCTGACCTTGAGGCGATCGTCAAGCGTTCGCGCGGGATCGCCGAGCGTATGAATGCCGGTGTCGGCTTTTTGATGAAGAAGAACAAGGTTGACATCATCTGGGGCGAGGCAACGCTGTCGAAGCCCGGTGAAGTCACCGTTTCCGACGTGAAGAAGAAGATTGTCGAGCCGCAGGCGCCGAAGCCGAAGAATGCGCTTGGCGCCGGTACCTATTCGGCCAAGCACATCATCGTCGCGACCGGTGCGCGTCCGCGCGCGCTGCCCGGTATCGAGCCTGACGGCAAGTTGATCTGGACCTATTTCGACGCGCTGAAACCGGCAAAGCTGCCGAAATCGCTGCTGGTCATGGGTTCCGGTGCCATCGGCATCGAGTTCGCCTCGTTCTACCGTTCGCTCGGTGTCGAGGTTACGGTGGTCGAGGTGATGAAGCAGGTGATGCCAGTCGAGGATGCCGAGATCGGCAAATTTGCGCAGAAGCGGCTTGAGAAACGCGGCATCAAGATCATGCTGGAAGCCAAGGTGGCCAAGGTCGAAAAGGGCAGCGACAACATCACCGCCCATGTCGAGACCAAGGATGGCAAGGTCCAGAAGATCACCGCAGACCGGATGATCTCGGCCGTCGGCGTTCAGGGCAATATCGAGAATATCGGGCTCGAAAAGCTCGGCATCAAGACTGATCGCGGCTGCATCGTCATCGACGATTACTGCAAGACCAATGTCGATGGCATTTACGCGATCGGCGATGTCGCAGGCCCGCCGATGCTCGCCCACAAGGCCGAGCATGAAGCCGTGATCTGCGTCGAGAAGCTGGCGGGCGAAAAGAACGTCCATCCGCTCGACAAGCTGAAGGTTCCCGGTTGCACCTATTGCAACCCGCAGGTCGCTTCGGTCGGACTGACGGAAGCGAAGGCCAAGGAAGCTGGTTATGACGTCCGCGTCGGTCGCTACAGCTTCGTTGCCAATGGCAAGGCCGTCGCGCTTGGCGAGGATCAGGGCATGGTCAAGACCGTGTTCGACAAGAAGACCGGCGAGCTTCTGGGCGCCCATATGGTCGGCGCCGAAGTGACGGAGCTGATCGAAGGTTTTGTCGTTGCGATGAACCTTGAGACCACCGAAGAAGAGTTGATGCACACCATCTTCCCGCACCCCACGCTTTCCGAAATGATGAAGGAAAGTGTGCTGGACGCTTACGGACGTGCATTGAACGCCTGATTCCTTTATGGTGACGGAGCGGGCCTCAACGGCCTGCTTCAACATCGAGTGAGGAAGGGAGACGGAACACATGGAAGAACAGGGTGTAGGCTGGATTGCCGCCATCGTCATCGGCGGCATCGCAGGCTGGCTTGCCGAGAAGTTCATGAAGTCCAGCATGGGCGTTCTCATGAACATCATTCTCGGCATCGTCGGGGCCATCGTCGCGAACGCCCTTCTGGGCCTGTTCGGCATTGCCCTCGGGGGGTGGCTCGGCTACCTGATCGCTGGCTTTATCGGCGCGGTGATCCTGATTTGGGTCGGACGACTGATAAGGCGCTGACAAGAGATTGCAGAAAAGCCGTCCGAGCCTTCGGGCTCGGCGGTACCCAAGGGTGAGAGATGGTTACACTTCTTGATACGACAGGCAATGCTGCGCCCAAGCGGGTGCGACACCCGGAAAAGGCGCATAAACCCGACAACGAGGTGATGCGCAAGCCGGACTGGATCCGGGTGAAGGCACCCGTTTCAAAGGGCTATCAGGAAACCCGCGGCATTGTGAAGGAGAATAAGCTCGTCACGGTATGCGAGGAAGCCGGCTGTCCCAATGTCGGGGAATGCTGGGACAAGAAGCATGCCTCGTTCATGATCATGGGCGAAATTTGCACCCGCGCCTGCGCGTTCTGCAATGTCTCCACCGGAAGGCCCGGCGCGCTTGATCCGAATGAGCCGGAAAATATCGGCAAGGCTGTCAGCCAGATGGGTCTAAGCCATGTCGTCATTACCTCGGTGGACCGGGACGATCTCGCCGATGGCGGCGCAGAGCATTTTGAAAAGGTGATCTTCGCCATTCGCGCTGCCTCGCCTTCAACAACGATAGAGGTGCTGACGCCGGATTTCCTGCGCAAGCCCGGCGCTCTGGAGAGAGTGGTCGCTGCGCGGCCCGATGTCTTCAATCACAATCTCGAAACCGTGCCGTCGAACTACCTGACCGTTCGTCCCGGCGCGCGCTATTTCCATTCCATCCGGATTTTGCAGCGAGTGAAGGAACTCGATCCCAACATGTTCACCAAGTCCGGCATCATGGTCGGCCTTGGTGAGGAGCGGAACGAGATCCTGCAGCTGATGGACGACCTCAGAACCGCCGATGTCGATTTTCTGACCATTGGCCAGTATCTGCAGCCGACCCGCAAGCATCATCGTGTGGTGAGCTTTGTGACGCCGGACGAGTTCAAGTCCTACGAGACGGTCGCCTATACCAAGGGCTTTCTGATGGTCTCGGCAAGCCCGCTGACGCGCTCCTCGCACCATGCCGGAGATGATTTTGCGCGGCTGCGTGAAAATCGCGCGAAAAAGCTGGCTCAGATGGCCGCCGGTTAATACTTGTCTGAATACCCTGTCAAGGTGTATGTCCCCCGTCCTTCAGGCCGGGGGATTTTTCATGAACAGGATAGAGGTTGCGGATGCGGCAGCACGACTGAAAACTGTGCGACGCATAATGGTCATCGGTTGTTCGGGAAGCGGAAAATCCGCGCTTGGGCAGGAGATTGGCGCGCGTTTCGATATTCCCTACATCTCGATGGACCGCGACGTTTTCTGGCTTTCGGGGTGGAAGATGCGTGATGCGTCCGAAATAGGATCGCTTGTTGAAGAGGCGGCAGCACGTCCGGCATGGGTGATTGACGGGACCAGTCCCCGAACGATGCCGGTCCGTCTGGCGCGCGCCGAACTGGTCCTATGGACACGGCCCCCGCGCCTGGTGTCAATGGCCGGAATTATAAAGCGCCGATTTCGATATGCGGGCAGGTCCCGGCCTGAAATGGCTGAAGGATGCCTGGAGCGTCTGAACTGGGATTTTTTGCACTATGTCTGGACGTTTGAACAAAAGCAGGTGCCGCGCGTTGAGCAGATACTGGCGCAATTTGGTGGTGACACTCCCGTTTGTGTGTTGAAATCATACACCGAGAACGACGAATTGCTTGCGCTTTCTGCCCAAGGCCATTAGCTGAAAACCATGCCCGAGTTTACGACAACACGACATGTCCACCATTCAGCCGACCGGATGTTCGACCTCGTAGCAGATGTTGAGCGCTATCCGGAATTTCTGCCGCTTTGCGAAGCCCTATCGGTGCGCTCATCGCGGGAGAAAGACGGAAAGACACTGCTGATTGCCGACATGACGGTTGGCTACAAGGGAATCCGCGAGACCTTTACGACACAGGTGCTTTTGAATCGAGAGGAGCGCCGCATCGATGTGAGCTATGTCGATGGCCCGTTTCGGTTTCTGGACAACCGCTGGCATTTCGAGCCGGAAGGCGAGACCACCTGTGCTGTGAACTTCTATATCAATTACGAGTTCAAGAACCGCATACTCGGAGCGATGATGGGCTCGATGTTCGACCGGGCCTTTCGAAAGTTCTCCGAAGCCTTTGAAGGTCGCGCCGACGCGATCTACGACTGAATAAGGCCTTCCAGCATGCCGAGCGCGGTCTGTACCGTGGCAATGCGTATGCCATCGCGGCCGATGTTGCCATAGCGGCTCTCAATGTGATGCAGGCGGCCCTTGCGGTCCCGCGCGGCAAGGTGAACGAGCCCGACAGGCTTTTCAGATGTCCCACCCGACGGTCCGGCAATTCCGGTGACGGCGATGGCAAGATCCGCACCGGAGCGCCAGAGCGCGCCAGCCGACATCTGCAGAGCGGTTTCGCGCGAAACCGCCCCGAATCTCGAAAGCGTAACCGTGCTGACGCCAAGCATGTCGATCTTTGCCTGGTTCGAATAGGTGACGTATCCCCGATCCACGACTGCAGACGAACCCGCGATATCGGTCAGCGCACTGACGATCATGCCTCCGGTACAGCTCTCCGCGGTGGCGATGGTTTTGCCGGCCTGCGTGCAGTGCGCGACCAGAAGCCGTGCTCGTTCTTCGATATCGGCGTTGATCATCGTATGTTTCCGTAACTGACGCTTGCCGTGGCAATGGCGGCAATGCCTTCCTTCCGGCCGACAAAGCCAATGGTTTCATTCGTCGTCGCCTTGACCGAGCAGCGCACAAGGTCAATGCCGAGACAGTTGGCAATCTTTTCGCGCATCCGGGCGCGGTGAGGGCCGATCTTCGGTTCTTCTGCGATGAGGCTGACATCGGCGTTGAGGATCACGCCACCATTGTCGCGCACGATCTTTGCAGCATGGGCAAGGAAGGTGTTTGACGCCGCACCCTTCCATTGCGGATCGGAGGGCGGGAAATGATCGCCGATATCACCTGCGCCGCAGGTCGCCAGCAATGCGTCGGTCAGAGCGTGGAAGGCCACGTCGGCATCAGAGTGGCCGGACAGCGACATTTCGTAGGGGATGTGAATGCCGCAAAGCGTCACGCCATCACCGGGCACAAGCTTGTGAACGTCATAGCCGTTTCCGGTGCGGATATCGGCTATCATATTGCGGGTAAGTTTTTCATCGGCCATGGCGATGTCCCTCCGGAAGGTCAGCTTCACATTATCGGCAAGGCCAGCCACCAGCCGGACATCAAGACCGGCCCATTCGGCGATGCCGGAATCATCGGTAAAGTCGAGGCGGTTTTCGGACGCTGCCTTCCGGTGTGCGGCCAGGATGACCTCAAAGCCGAACGCCTGTGGCGTCTGGGCGGCAAACAGCCCCGCGCGCGGCACTGTGCCGGCAACCATTTTGTTTGAGTCCGCACTTTTCAGCGTGTCTGCAACGGCCGTGGCCGGCAAAACGGCATCGGCGCCAGACCGCAGCGCCACGCAGACGCGCTCAAGCATTGCGGTGTCGAAGAATGGCCGCACGGCATCATGAATCAGCACATGACTGGGCTTTGCTGCTGCTAAGGTCTCTATGCCGTTCAAAACCGATTGCTGCCGCGTTGCACCACCATGTACAAAACGGATGTTTTCAGTCCCGCGCACATGCGACAGAGCGTCGCGGAACAGGGCCTCATCGTCCCGGTGGATGACCACGACAATACCCGCAGTGGCGCCGCCCCAATCGACAAAACCTGAAAGCGTGTGGGAAATCACAGGGATACCGCCGATAAGGCGATATTGTTTCGGTCCTTCGCCGGGGGCTCCCGCCCTTTCTCCCCGGCCTGCGGCGACCACGACAACGCCTGGACTGAAGCTTTTGCCTGTTGTCATGATCAGATATGACCCTGTCTGTTGATTCCAATTGGCGCGAACTTACCTCGATTGCTCCAATTTTCCAGCATATGCCTAAATTTTGTGAGGTGCCGGCGAAATCGCTTGGCAAAGGGTACCGACTTGTCTAAAAATAGGGCAAAGTGACGTACTGCATGAAAGATAGCCATTTGCCTCACCGTAATCCATCAGATTCCTTCGAGATCGGCAATATTCGAATCCGCAATCGCGTCGTTCTGGCGCCGATGTCGGGTGTGACTGATCTGCCTTTCCGGAAACTCGCTTTCCGCTTCGGGGCTGGGCTTGTCGTCACCGAAATGATTGCAAGCCGCGAGCTGACGTTCAACACGGCGGAAAGCTGGGTACGCCTGGAAGGGGCCGGGCTCAAGCCGCATGTGGTTCAGCTTGCCGGTCGTGATCCGGCATTCATGGCGGAGGCAGCCCGTATTGCCGAGGCGAATGGTGCCGATATTGTCGATATCAATATGGGCTGCCCGGCCAAGAAGGTTGTCGGCGGCTACACCGGCTCGGCGCTGATGCGCGAGCCGGAGCGCGCGCTTGCCATTGTCGAAGCAACTGTTGCCGCCGTCAGTGTGCCCGTCACCGTGAAAATGCGGCTCGGCTGGGATCATGACAGCCTGAACGCCCGCTACCTGGCCGCCCGTGCGGAACAGGCTGGTGCGCAGGCCATCACGGTTCACGGCCGCACACGCATGCAGTTTTACAAGGGCAGCGCCGACTGGGATGCGGTTGAAGCGGTTGCCGACGTCATCAACATTCCCTTCATCGCCAATGGTGACATCGAAAGCCGCGGCGACGTCGAAAACCTGCTGTCCCGCCCCGGCATTACCGCGGTGATGACCGGACGCGCCTGCCAGGGCCGACCGTGGCATGTCGGCTTCCTCGCCGGAGCCGAAGATCTGCCATATGTTACCAAGATTGAAATCGTGCTTGAACACTACAGCGACATGCTGTCGTTTTACGGAACCGAAACTGGTGTGCGTCACGCCCGCAAGCATCTCGGGTGGTATATCCAACAGCTTGCGCCGGGTATCGACGGCACTGAAAGAGCACAAATCATGACAGAGACACATCCCGATCGCGTTGTTACGCGGCTTGCCGCGTTGCTGGGCCACGCGCACGAGCAAAGGAAGGCCGCATGACCACCGATAATGGCGGTATGCGCAAGGCCGCCGAAATGGTTGCTCTCGAAGTTCTGAACGCAATCCAGAACCCGGTTGTCCTGATCGAAGGGAACGGCCGCATTTCCTACACCAACTGGGAAGCTGAGGTGTTTTTCGGCGCCAGTGCTGCGCATCTTGCGCGCAAGGCCCTGTCCGACATCATTCCCTTCGACAGCCCGCTGCTGGCATTGATTGCCCAGGTGCGTGAACGTCGTGCGCCGGTCAATGAATATCGTGTCGACCTTTCTTCGCCACGCCTCGGCCAGGACAAGCTCGTCGATATCTATGTTGCCCCGGTGGGCGAGGATGGCTCGATCGTCCTCGTTTTCCAGGTGCGCTCCATGGCCGACAAGATCGACCGTCAGCTCGTGCATCGCGCGGCTGCGCGCTCGGTTACGGGACTTGCATCGATGCTGGCGCATGAGATCAAGAACCCGCTTTCAGGCATACGTGGCGCGGCGCAATTGCTGGAAACCAATGCCAGTGACGAAGACCGGGCGCTGACCCGTCTGATCTGCGATGAAACCGACCGGATCGTTTCTCTCGTTGATCGTATGGAAGTGTTTTCGGACGAGCGCCCGATCGACCGCGTGCCGCTCAATATCCACTCGGTGCTCGACCATGTGAAAGCATTGGCCAAGGCGGGCTTTGCCCGCAAAATCAAGATCACCGAGGAATACGATCCGTCCTTGCCGCAGATATTTGCCAATCGCGACCAGATGGTCCAGGTGTTCCTCAATCTGATCAAGAACGCTTCGGAAGCCGTTGGCGACAAGCCGGATGGCGAGATTATCCTGACCTCGGCCTACAGGCCCGGTATCCGCATGTCGGTGGCCGGAACGCGGGAAAAGATCTCGCTGCCGCTCGAATTCTGCGTTCAAGATAATGGACCGGGCGTTCCGCCCGATCTCATGCAGCATTTGTTCGATCCCTTCATTACCACCAAACCCAATGGCACGGGACTGGGGCTCGCCCTGGTTGCCAAGATCATCGGAGCACATGGCGGAATCATCGAGTGCGAGAACATGCACGGGCGCACGACATTCCGGATTCTAATGCCCGTCTCCAAGGATGTCCTGCCGGGGCAGGCCGAGCCGAAAATGGAAAACGACCAATGACAGCCACGATACTTGTCGCAGATGATGACGCAGCCATCCGCACCGTGCTGAATCAGGCGCTGAGCCGCGCCGGTTACGATGTCCGGATCACCTCCAATGCCGCAACGCTGTGGCGCTGGGTTTCCTCGGGTGAAGGCGATCTGGTGCTGACCGACGTGGTCATGCCGGACGAAAACGCCTTCGACCTTCTGCCGCGCATCAAGAAATCGCGCCCGGAACTCCCCGTGATCGTGATGAGCGCACAGAATACCTTCATGACAGCGGTGCGGGCCTCGGAGAAGGGCGCTTACGACTATTTGCCCAAGCCCTTCGACCTGACAGAGCTCATTGCGATCGTCGGCAGAGCGCTGTCCGAGCCCAAACGCAAGCCTGCGCCGCTCGGTGACGACATGCAGGACGGGATGCCCCTTGTTGGCCGCTCCGCTGCCATGCAGGAAATCTACCGGGTTCTTGCCCGACTGATGCAGACCGATCTGACGCTGATGATCACTGGCGAATCGGGGACTGGTAAGGAATTGGTGGCCCGCGCACTGCATGATTACGGCAAACGCCGCAATGGCCCCTTCGTGGCGATCAACATGGCGGCAATCCCGCGCGACCTGATCGAATCGGAACTGTTCGGCCACGAGAAAGGTGCCTTCACCGGTGCCCAGACCCGTTCATCCGGTCGTTTCGAGCAGGCCGAGGGCGGTACGCTGTTTCTCGACGAGATCGGCGATATGCCGATGGATGCGCAGACTAGATTGTTGCGCGTGCTCCAGCAGGGCGAATATACCACGGTGGGTGGCCGTACGCCGATCCGCACTGATGTTCGCATCGTCGCCGCGACCAACAAGGATCTCAAGCAATCGATCCACCAGGGGCTGTTCCGCGAAGATCTCTATTACCGGCTCAACGTGGTGCCACTGAGGCTGCCGCCGCTGCGCGAGCGTTCCGAGGATATCGGTGATCTGGTGCGCCATTTCGTCAATGAAGGCGAGGTTGAGGGCCTCGGTGGCAAGCGCTTCGAGCAGGCTGCACTCGACGCCATGAAGGCCTTCCCATGGCCCGGCAACGTCCGTGAGCTGGAAAACCTCGTGCGCCGCCTGATGGCACTTTATCCGCAGGAGATGATTACCCGCGAAATCGTTGATCAGGAGCTGCAGGCCGACCAGCCTGATGCGCCTGCTGAGGGTGCGCAGGTCAGAGGCGGCATGCCGACCATCGCACAGGCGGTCGAGGAGAACATGCGCAGTTATTTCGCAAGCTTCGGCGAAAGCCTTCCGCCGCCGGGCCTCTACGAGCGTGTCCTGAACGAAGTTGAATATCCGCTGATCCTGGCTGCACTCACGGCAACGCGCGGCAACCAGATCCGGGCCGCCGATTTGCTTGGGCTCAACCGTAACACGCTGCGCAAGAAAATCCGGGAACTTGGTGTATCGGTCTATCGCAGCTCCCGCAGTTCCTCCTGACGTCGCCGTTTCACCGGAGCTGAAAAGCTTTCCGTTGCATTTGTGCCACATTCTGTTGCATATCCTCATCAGGGATGGAATCGCACCAGCGGCACTCGCCCAGGCCACGCTCGGCCTTCGACGCTTGTATAACGGGCGGGGAAAGGTGTTTGAGAACGGTAGGCATGACGGCAGACAACAGCAACGCAGACGGTGTTTTTGACACGCCTCCGGAAGAAGACAGGGCGACGAGCGGCGACGCGGCCTATGGGCGCGGCGGCGCCCGCGCTATTCTGACATCACCGGGCATGTTCCTCGTTGTTGGAGCTCTTTTGACAGCGTTTCTCTCGCTGTTCGTGCTCCTTGGCTTCACGCCGATTAACCCGACCGGTCACGTTGTTGCCGGGCTTGTCGCCGCAAACTCGTTCTTTGTGCTGGCGATGATCTTCCTGATCAGCCGCGAAGTCGTCACCTTGCTGAAAGCGCGCCGCCGCGGCCGTGCGGCGGCCCAGCTTCATATCAGGATCGTTGCGCTGTTTTCGATTGTGGCGGTGACGCCGGCAATCGTCGTTGCGATCTTTGCGACGCTGACGCTCAATGCCGGTCTCGACCGCTGGTTCGCGCTCAGAACCCAGTCGATCGTGCAATCATCATTGAATGTTGCACAGGCCTACATGATGGAGAATGCGAGCTATCTGCAGGGGCAGACGCTCTCCATGGGCAACGACCTAGAGCGCAATCGATCGCTCTATTTTCTCGATAGAACCGGGTTTGCTGACCTGATGACGCGTCAGGCCCGCGGGCGCGGCCTGCTCGGGGCTTTTTTGATGCGCGACGACGGCAGCGTCATCGTTGAGGCCGATCTCGGCGAAGAGGCGATATTGCCGGATATTCCGGACGACGCGCTGGAAAAGGCGGCAACCGGAACCCCGACCCTCATTCCGCCGGGCGAGACCAATCTCGTGGGCGCCATCATCGCGCTTGAGGCAATTCCGAACAGCCTCCTCTATACGGTGCGTGCGGTGGACCCGAACGTAATGGGCGCCATGCGGATGATCGAGGACAATTTCTCCGAATACTCGACGATGGAGGAGGGGCGTTTCTCGATCCAGGTGGCGTTTGCCGTGCTCTATCTCGGTTTCGCGCTGATTGTGCTGCTTGCGGCAATATGGACGGGGATTGCCGTAGCAGACCGGATCGTTCTGCCAATCCGGCTTCTGATCGGGGCGGCCGACCAGGTTGCGTCGGGCGATATGAAGGTCGTCGTGCCCGTGCGCACGATCGACGGCGATGTCGGTCGTCTTTCCAGCACATTCAACAAGATGATTGCGGAAATTCACGCGCAGCAGCGCGAAATCCTGCTGGCCAAGGACGAGGTTGACAATCGCCGGCGCTTTATCGAGGCGGTGCTGTCCGGTGTCACGGCCGCCGTGATCGGTGTCGATGACAGTCGAACCGTTACAATTGTCAACATCTCCGCCGAACAGCTTCTGGCTGCCAGCAGCGACGAACTGATCGGGCGCAGACTTGCCGATATTTCACCCGAGATTGACATGGTGATGACCGCTGCGATGCGGCGACGGCGCCAGAATTTTCGTCGGCAGATCAATCTGTTCCGGCTCGGCAAGGAGCGGACACTCTCTGTCCAGGTCACGCGCGAGGATTCCCGCAACGCGACGAATTCCTATGTCATCACGCTCGACGATATTACGGATCTGATCATCGCCCAGCGTTCTACGGCCTGGGCCGATGTGGCTCGCCGGATCGCCCACGAGATCAAAAATCCTCTGACACCGATTCAGTTGTCCGCTGAACGGATCAAACGGCGTTTCGGTCGAAAGATCGAGGATGAGGAGGATCGCAGGGTTTTCGATCAATGTACTGATACAATCGTACGTCAGGTCGGCGACATCGGGCGCATGGTCGACGAGTTTTCGTCTTTCGCGCGCATGCCGAAGCCGTCGAAAACGGCTGGCGACCTGCGCACCATCCTTGCAGACGCCGTGTTCCTTCTGGAGATAGGACGCACCGATATTACCTTTATTCGCGAGTTCGGCGATACCCCCCTTGAGGGCTCTTTCGACGATAGAATGCTCGGCCAGGCCTTCGGAAATCTTATAAAGAATGCTGCAGAAGCTATTGAGAATGTTTCGAAAGATGAACGTGAGGTCGAGCGAAAAATTCTCGTTCGGGCGCGCTTTGACAAGGCTAGGGATCGCTACATCATCGATTTCATAGACAGCGGTAAAGGCCTGCCGGTCGAGAACCGTCACATGATCCTTGAACCGTACATTACAATGCGCGAAAAAGGCACGGGGCTTGGTCTTGCGATTGTCCGCAAGATCATTGAAGAACATGGCGGCAAGCTGGAGTTGCACGATGCGCCGGCAGATTTCGCCGGCGGCCGTGGGGCAATGATTCGTGTCGAACTGCCACATTTTCATGATGGCGAGCGGATGCGAGGGGAAACCGATAAGGAAGAACAAGATGGCCTCTGATATTCTCGTTGTCGATGACGAGGCGGATATCCGCGATATCGTTTCTGGTATTTTGTCTGACGAAGGCCACGAGACGCGGGTTGCCCACGACAGTGACAGCGCGCTTACCGCGATTTCCGACCGAGTGCCGCGCCTGATCTTCCTCGATATCTGGATGCAAGGAAGTCGCCTTGACGGGTTGGCGCTTCTTGAGGAGATCAAGTCGCGATATCCGGATCTCCCGGTGGTGATGATCTCCGGGCATGGCAACATCGAAACCGCCGTTTCCTCTATTAAGCGCGGCGCCTTCGACTTCATCGAGAAGCCGTTCAAGGCCGACAGGCTGGTTCTGATCGCAGAGCGCGCGCTTGAGAATTCGCGGCTGAAGTCGGAAGTTCTGGAGCTGAAGCGCAAGAGTGGCGATCCGGACGAACTGGTCGGTTCATCGCTTCTGGTCTCGCAACTGCGTCAGACCGTGGAAAAGGTCGGACCGACCAACAGCCGGGTAATGATCTTCGGCGGCTCGGGTTCCGGCAAGGAAATCGTCGCGCGGCTGATGCACCAAAAAGCCTCCGCGCAGAAGCGCCGTTTGTGGCGCTGAATGCTGCTGCAATCACACCGGAGAACATGGAAACTGAGCTGTTCGGTGTCGAACCCGGAGGTGGCAGAAGCCGCAAGACCGGCGCGCTGGAACGGGCGCATCGCGGCACGCTTTACCTCGACGAAGTTGGCGAAATGCCGCCTGAGACGCAGAAGAAAATCCTGCGCGTTTTGGTGGATCAGCAATTCGAACGAGTCGGTGGCAGCCGGCGAGTTTCTGTAGACGTCAGGATCCTGTCTTCCACCGCACTCGACCTCAAGCCACTCATTGATGAGGGCCGGTTCCGCCAGGACTTGTTCCATCGTCTCGCCGTCGTACCGGTGCGTATTCCCGCGCTCGCCGAGCGGCGTGAGGATATTCCGTTTCTTGTCGATTTCATTATGCGGCAGCTCTGTGAGCAGGCTGGCACCCGACAGCGCCGGATCGGCGATGACGCCATGGCGATCCTTCAGGCGCACGACTGGCCGGGCAATATACGGCAGCTGCGCAACAATCTCGAGCGGCTCCTGATCCTCTCCCGCGAAGAAGACGCGTCGACGCCGATCAGCGCCAGTCTTCTGCCCGCCGATCTTTCCGACGTGCTGCCGCAGATTCAGGCTTCGGGCGATGCCCATATCATGACGCTTCCGCTCAGAGAGGCGCGCGAACGCTTTGAGCGCGACTACCTGATGGCTCAGATCAATCGTTTCGGCGGAAACATTTCGCGCACAGCGGAGTTTGTGGGGATGGAACGCTCCGCACTGCACCGCAAGCTGAAGTCCCTTGGCATCTGACAGAGAACCGGGCAAATTGCGGCCAGTTGAACCACCAGAATTTTTAACCCCAGAGGGCCCCCGATGAAGATCATTATCTGCGGAGCGGGCCAGGTTGGCTTCGGTATCGCTGAACGCCTGTCCCAGGAATATAACGATGTTTCCGTTATCGATACCTCGGCCTCGCTGATCACCGCCATTACCGAACTTCTCGACGTGCGCGGATATGTTGGGCATGGCGCGCATCCGGATGTGCTGGCTAAGGCAGGCGCCGACCAGGCCGATATGATTATCGCCGTGACGCTGCACGACGAAATCAACATGGTTGCCTGCCAGGTTGCCCATTCGCTGTTCAACGTGCCCACAAAAATCGCCCGAGATCCGCTCGCAGAGCTATCTGCACTCGCATTATTCCGACCTGTTTTCGCGCGATCATATGCCGATTGATGTGACGATTTCGCCCGAAGTCGAAGTCGGCAAAATGGTGCTGCGACGCATATCGTTTCCGGGCGCGACCGACATCGTTCGCTTTGCCGATGAGAAGATCGCGATGCTGGCGGTCGAATGCAATGATGACTGCCCGGTGCTGAACACGCCTTTGATGCAGCTGAGCCAGCTGTTTCCCGATCTGAACGCCACTGTGACCGGGATTTATCGCGATGACGAAGTTATCATTCCCCATTCGACGGACCAGATTCTCGCCGGTGATCTCGTCTATGTCGTTTGCGAACAGGAGCATATTCGCCGCACCCTGGCGCTCTTCGGGCACGAAGAGCAGGAGGCCCGCCGGATCGTGATCGCCGGCGGTGGTAATATCGGTTTCTTCGTCGCGAAATCGATTGAGGAGTTACAGCCAAAAACCCGCATCAAGATGATCGAGCTCGACCGTGAAAAGGCCATCGCGGTATCGGACGCGCTGCACCACGGCATCGTATTGCAGGGATCGGCGCTCGACCAGAACATCATGATTCAGGCCGACGTTCCAGATGCGCATCTGATGGTTGCGCTGACCAATAACGACCAGACCAATATCCTTGCCTCTGTTATCGCCAAGCAGCTTGGTTGCAAGTCAAATCTGGCACTGCTCAACAATCCCTCCTTCCACGAAGTCACAAAATCGCTGGGGATCGACGCCTATATCAACCCGAGGGCCGTCACGATTTCCCGCGTCCTTCAGCATGTCCGCAAGGGTCGAATCCGCTCCGTCTATGCCGTGCAGAAGGGAGCGGCAGAGGTTATCGAGGCAGAAGCGCTGACGACCTCGCCGCTGGTCGGCACCCCATTTCGCGATCTTGATCTGCCCGAGGGGATTCGTATCGGCGCCGTTTATCGTGGTGAAGAAATCCTGCGCCCGACCGGCGACCTGAAGATCAAGCCGCATGACCGCGTTATCCTGTTCGCGGTCGCTTCCGCCGTCCGGCATGTGGAGCAGCTCTTCCGGGTCTCGATCCAGTATTTCTAGCCGTGTGGTGCCGTTGAGCTCTATTGCACTGCCGCCAAAGGTTTTTGGCCGTTGCGGAAGCGCTTTCAATTTGCTACGACCTGAAGCCGACTGGTTGATTGCGTGTTTTGCGAGCAACTATGATGAGATGGAAACCGGCCCTTGGCCGGCAAAAGTAAGAAAGAAGCGGCGCCATGGCGGAACGTTCTCAGAATCTGCAGGATGTTTTTCTCAATACTGTCCGGAAACAGAAAATCTCCCTGACGATTTTTCTTATCAACGGCGTGAAACTGACCGGAGTGGTCACGTCCTTTGACAATTTTTGCGTGTTGCTGCGTCGCGACGGACATTCCCAGCTGGTCTACAAGCATGCGATCTCAACGATCATGCCGGGACAGCCGGTGCAGATGTTCGAAAATGATGACAGCGCCTCTTGATGCGGTGAATTTCAATTTCCGATACCTTTTTTCCTGAAAGCGAATACGAGAACCGGGATTCGTCCCGGACGCTCGTAATCGTTCCCGTCATCAAACGCCATAAGGGCGGAGATGGCGAAGGCTCTTCACGCACGCCCGAAAGCAGGGTGCAGGAAGCTGTTGGTCTCGCGCGTGCCATTGGGCTCGACGTTGTGGTCTCCGAGATCGTCACGGTTAACGACCCGCGGCCGGCGACCCTGCTCGGCACGGGCAAGATCAAGGAAATCGACGAGCTTCTGGACGGTCGTGACATCGGTCTGGTGATCGTTGATCACCCGCTGTCGCCGGTGCAGCAGCGCAATCTTGAAAAGGCCTGGGTTGCGAAGGTTATCGACCGCACCGGCCTGATCCTCGAAATCTTCGGCGAGCGCGCCTCGACCAAAGAAGGGCGCCTGCAAGTCGAGCTGGCGCATCTCAACTATCAGCGTGGCCGCTTGGTGCGGAGCTGGACCCATCTGGAGCGTCAGCGCGGTGGCGGCGGCTTCATGGGTGGTCCCGGCGAAACCCAGATCGAGGCCGACCGGCGCATGCTGCGCGAGCGTATCGTCAAGCTGGAACACGAACTTGAGCAGGTGGTCCGCACCCGAAAGCTTCACCGCTCCAAACGCAAAAAGGTGCCGCATCCGATCGTAGCACTTGTCGGCTATACCAATGCCGGCAAGTCGACACTGTTCAACCGCATTACCGGGGCAGGGGTGCTGGCGGAAGACATGTTGTTTGCGACGCTCGACCCGACACTGCGGCGGATGAAGCTGCCGCATGGCCGCACGGTCATCCTCTCCGACACTGTGGGCTTTATTTCAGACCTGCCGACACACCTCGTCGCCGCTTTCCGGGCAACGCTCGAAGAGGTTCTGGAGGCCGATCTCATTCTGCACGTCCGCGATATGTCCGACCCGGCACGTGATGCGCAGTCGGACGATGTAATGCGGATTCTCAGTGAGCTGGGTATCGACGAAAAGGCCCAGAACGAGCGTATCGTTGAAGTCTGGAACAAACTCGACTTGCTGGACGCCGAAGAGCATGATGCCCTGATGGCCCGGGCAGAGACGAGCGAGGCCGTTATGGGGGTTTCCGCCGTCACCGGCGAGGGCGTGGATGCGCTGGTAGACAAGATCGCGACACGGCTTGCCGGCGTTCTGACAGAAACGACCATAACGCTTTCCCCCGACCAGCTGCACCTTCTTCCCTGGATTTACGAGCATGCGCTTGTTGACGAACGCCGCGATCTTGAAGATGGCTCCGTCAGCCTTGATATCCGCGTTCCGGGACCGGAAGAACAGCGTCTGGAAAGCATGTTGACGGGGTCAGGATCACCCTCAGGGCAATGACTTCGCGGCAAACACATCCTTTGCCGCGAAAAGTCCGTTGAGGGCTGCCGGAAATCCGGCATAGACCGCCATTTGCATGATTGTTTCGGTGATTTCCTCACGGCTGACCCCGACATTGAGCGCTGCTTCGATGTGCACCTTCAATTGCGGGGTGGCATTGCCGAGCGCCGTCAGCGCCGCAACGGTTGCAATTTCGCGCTCACGCAGGCCTAGGCCTTTACGGCTATAGATATCGCCGAAAGCGAACTCCAGAAGATAGCGCGCGAAATCTGGCGCGATGTCTGCCAGCGAGTCGATGACCTTCTGTCCGGCCTCACCGTCGATTTCTGCAAGCGCGCGTTTTCCGCGTTCAAGTCGTGTGTTGTCATGGTCCGTCATTGTGCTTTCCGTCCTGTTTCTCGCTGCTGCTGGCGTAGCCGGCAATTTTGGCGTCGAGGACTTCAAGACAGGCACGAAGCTCGGTGACATGGGCGCGCACGACATCACGATGCTCTTCGAGCAGGCGCTGGCGTTGACCGTCGCTCTCAGGCCCCAGCTTTCTGAGTGCCGCATATCGAAGCATCTGGCTTATCGGCATTCCCGTGGTCTTCAGGCGTCCCAGGAACTCGATCCATATCAGTATTGAGGCGTCGTAGTCACGGTGACCGGACTGATCCCGGTCGGCTCCGGGAAGCAGCCCGATTTTCTCGTAATACCGTATCGTATGGGCCGACAATCCGGACCGTTTCGCCAGTTCACCGATTTTCATAAAAACCCTGTTTTTCAGTCTCGACGCCACCGAGGTTAGGTGTTCGAGCACACTCTAAGTCAACAGGTATAAATCAAAGAAGCCATAAATCTTCGACCGACCGGCTAGCCGAGCTTGCGTTCAATTGCCTTGGCGTCCTGCCAGAGCGCTTCCATGCGCTCAAGCGTCGCCTCTTCGAGGCTCTCATGATTTTCCGCGAGGGACTGTTCTATATGGCTGAAACGACGCCGGAACTTTGTGTTCGTTCCGCGCAGTGCCTGTTCGGGATCGGTCTTTGTATGGCGACCGAGAGTGACGGCGGCAAAGATCAGGTCGCCGAGTTCATCGGCAATCTCAGTGCTGTTTCCGCTCAGAAGAGCCTGTCGCAGTTCGCCGATTTCTTCTTCGAACTTGTCGAGAATGGGATCTGGCTCAGACCAGTCGAAGCCGACGCGGGCGGCGTGTTCCTGGAGCTTCAGTGCTTCTGTCAGGGCAGGGAAGCTGCGCTGAACATGGCCGAGGTGACCAGATCTGAAGTCTTCCGTAAGGCCGCTTCTGGCGCGCCGTTCGGCACGTTCTGCCTTTTCCTGCCGTTTGATTTCGTCCCACTGGATTTTCACCGCTTCCGGTGTGTCGGCATCATTGCGGCCAAAGACATGCGGATGCCGGCGGATCATCTTCGACGTAACCGCCTGTACAACATCGCCAAAAGCGAACAGACCTTGTTCCTCGGCCATCCGCGCGTGAAAAACGACCTGCAGCAACAGGTCGCCAAGCTCGTCGCACAGATCGTCGAAATCCTTGCGCTCGATCGCATCGGCAACCTCATAGGCCTCTTCGATCGTATAGGGCTTGATGCTCTCGAAATCCTGCTTGATGTCCCAGGGGCAACCACTCTCGGGGTCGCGAAGGGCTGCCATGATGTCGATGAGGCGTTCGATTTCGCGTGAAGGCTCCACGGGGAATGGCTCCGTCTCTTCAGAAAGCTCAACCGAGCGGTATGTTGGCCTCGCCCTTATGCGACTGATATGTATTCGACGCAAGCGCGTAGGTCGCCTTGATTCGGGCAATTTGTTCGAGCGCGTGGCTTCTTGTCGGCTCCTCTGTTGTTTCGGCCATGTCGACGATTGAACGTGCATTGAAAAAGGCGTTCTGGCGGCGGTACCCGCCCGGCTCCAGCCCATAGAGTTCCTTCATGATTTTCAGGTCATGGGGGATGCCGAAGCTGTCACGCGAGATCCTCGTGACTGAAAAAGTAGAAATAGTTGTCAAAGCCGGCCCAGGTAATCGCCGACATGCACATCGTGCAGGGTTCGTGGGTGGAGAGGAACAGCAGTTCCTTCGTGTCAGGTGTGTCCGGCATCTCGTAAAACTGTTTCAGCGTGTGAACCTCGCCGTGCCAGAGCGGGTTGGAGGTCTCGTCATTGGTGCCGGCGATAACGAGAGACAGATCCGACTTCCTCAGAATGGCGGCGCCAAAGACCTTGTTGCCGGTCTTCACCCCTTGTGTGGTCAGGGGCAGAATATCGTTTTCAATAACGTTCAGCAGGCGTGCGGTCAGTTGAGCGTCGTTCATTCACGTTCCCTCTTGTTTTGTAGCGGTGGCCTTGTGCAGTTAAGAGGGCAATCAGCGCGTGCGCAAGAGAGACAATGCCTGCCACGGTTAAATTTGCTGCCACCACACCGGAATTGAGGAATGAAATGTTTTCCCGGGCAACGTCACGCATTTTCGTTTCTTCAAGCTAGCGGTTCGGCAGGTCATCATTCCGGCAGTTATGGAAGGACTGCTCAGAGATGGTCGCAAGAGAAGAATTGCTGTCGGCATTTCCGGCATTTTTCAGGGTCGAGGGCCGCAAGGTCGCGATTTTTGGTGGTGGCGCGGAGGCCTATGCCAAGGCACGTCTGATGGCAAAGACCAGTGCCGCCATCACGGCCTACGCCGAAAACCCGGACGAAGATTACCGGGTTTTTCTTCGCGAACATGGAGCCACGCTGGTTGAAGCGCCGTTTGTGGCGGCCCAGCTTGACGGTGCGGTTCTTGCTTTCGCCGCAAGCGGCGAACCGGAACAGGACCATATGATTGCAGACTGCGCCCGCGCGCTTTCCGTGCCGGTCAATGCCGTCGACCAGAAGGACGATTGCGATTTCTACACGCCTGCGCTGGTCGTCCGGCCGCCGGTTGCCATTGCAATCGGAACGGAGGGGGCAGGGCCGGTGCTGGCACAGATGATCCGGGCCCAGATCGATACCATCCTGCCGCGGTCGCTCGGGCCACTGGCGCGTCTTGCCGAGCGTCTGCGTGAAAAGGTCGATGTCAACATTCCGCGCGGCGCTGCCCGACGCGCCTTCTGGTCTCGTTTTTTCAACGGTTCGGTTGCCAATGCTGTCGAGAAGGGGCGGCTTCTGGAGGCCGAATGTCTGGCGGACGAGATCATCGCCGATGGTTCGGCCGTTTCCGGCCATGTGGCACTGGTTGGGGCCGGGCCGGGTGCTGAAGATCTGCTGACGATCCGCGCCCACCGGCTTTTGATGGAAGCCGATGTCATTGCCTATGATGCGCTGGTACCGCAGGAAGTGGTCGATATGGGCCGGCGCGATGCAGAACGGATCGCGGTTGGAAAACGCAAGAACTGCCATTCTAAGTCACAGAACGAAATCAATGACCTGCTGGTAAAACTTGCCAAAGAAGGCAAGCGTGTTGTGCGGCTGAAATCCGGCGACCCGCTGATTTTCGGCCGGGCCGGTGAGGAAATGGCGGCTTTGAGAGCCGCAGGCGTTTCCTATGAGGTCGTTCCCGGCATCACCTCTGCCTCGGCAGCGGCCGCCGATTTTGGCCTGCCGATGACGCTGAGAGGCGTTGCCTCGACACTGGTTTTTACGACCGGCCACGACCTTAATGGTGACACCTTGCCGGACTGGGCCGCTCTTGCGGTCCGGGGTGCCACCATTGCCGTCTATATGGGCCGTTCCGTTGCCGCCAAACTCGGTGCCCGGCTGCAAGAAGCAGGCGTGCCCGCGGACACCACGATTGCCGTTGTCGAAAACGCTAGCCGCAAGAACCGCCGGCTGTTTCACGGCGTACTCGCTGAACTGCCGTATCTTGAAGTGCGCGAGGACCTCACGGGCCCGGTAATGGTGATCATCGGAGATGCCGTTGCCGGCGCGAGCCTCGAGAATGCGAGTGCGCTTGCGCTCAACAACAACCTTGCCAAACAGAAACGCACGGGAGCTGTCCATGTCCGCTAAGGTTCTGACTGCCAACCGCCTGACCGACGGTCTTGCCGTCTGGCTCGATGCCAATGGCCGCTGGACACGCAATCTGCAACATGCGCTCGTCGCCCGTCACGACGCGGCCATCGCAAGCCTCGATGACATCGGCAAGCGCGATTTTTCCGGCAACCTGATTGTCGATGTTGCGGTCATCGATGTCGAGGAGCGTCCCGACGGCCGCATCTGGCCGCTGAGACTGCGCGAACGCATTCGCGCCGAAGGGCCGACGATCCCTTACGCTGCAGGCTTTGAGCCGGCCCAACCTGAAAATGTGGAGGCCTGAGATGTATCGCTATGACGAGTTCGACCATGATTTTGTCAGGGAGCGGGTCGGGCAATTCACCGATCAGGTCGAGCGCCGGCTTTCCGGCGAGATCACCGAGGACCAGTTCAAGCCATTGCGGCTGATGAATGGTGTTTACCTCCAGCTCCATGCCTACATGCTCCGGATTGCCGTACCTTATGGCACCATGAATGGGCGCCAGATGCGCATGCTTGCCCATGTCGCGCGCAAATATGACAGGGGCTACGGCCACTTCACCACGCGGCAGAACATTCAGTTCAACTGGCCGAAACTGGAAGACATTCCCGCGATCCTGAGCGATCTGGCCACGGTCGAAATGCATGCAATCCAGACCTCGGGCAATTGCATCCGCAACGTCACGGCGGATCATTTTTCAGGCGCTGCGGCCGACGAGGTTGCCGATCCGCGACCTTACGCGGAAATCCTGCGTCAGTGGTCGTCGTTGCATCCGGAATTTTCGTTCCTGCCGCGCAAGTTCAAGATCGCGGTCACCGGCGCCGAACGTGACCGTGCGGCCATCCAGGTGCATGACATCGGCCTGCATCTGAAGAAGAACGCAGCCGGCGAGCTTGGCTTTGCCGTCTATGTTGGCGGCGGGCAGGGGCGTACGCCTATGATTGCCAAAAAGGTCCGGGACTTCCTTCCGGAGGCCGATCTTCTGGCCTATGCAACCGCGATCCTGCGCGTCTACAATCTCAACGGCCGCCGCGACAACAAATACAAGGCCCGGATCAAGATCCTCGTGCATGAGACCGGCCTTGATGAGCTGAAAGCCGCTATAGAGCGTGAATTCGAGGCGCTGAAGGATGGCGAGTTGACGCTGCCTGATGGCGACATCGATGCGATCCGCAGCTATTTCGCGCTGCCGCAGCTTCCGGCGCGCGAACGCGACCGCTTTGATACTGCAGATGCCGGCTATCTCGCATGGCTGACCCGGAACACCGCCGCACACAAGCGCGACGATTACGCGATGGTGACGATCTCGCTGAAGCCGATCGGCGGCATTCCGGGCGATGCGACAGATGCGCAGATGGAAACCGTTGCCGATATTGCAGAACGCTATGGTTTTGACGAGATTCGCGTCAGCCACGAGCAGAACCTTGTTCTGCCGCATGTCGCCCGCGCTGATCTGCAGGCTGTTTATGCAGCGCTTCAGGCGGCCGGACTTGAAACCGGTAATGCCGGTCTGATCACCGATATCATCGCCTGTCCCGGGCTTGACTATTGCGCGCTTGCCAATGCCCGTTCCATTCCGTTGGCCCAGCAGCTTTCCGAACGATTTGGCGATCCTTTGCGCCAGGCCGAGATCGGCGACCTGAAGATCAAGATTTCAGGCTGCATTAACGCCTGCGGCCATCACCATGTCGGCCATATCGGCCTTCTGGGCGTGGAAAAGAAAGGCGCTGAACTTTACCAGATCACACTTGGTGGATCGGCGGATGAAAACACCTCGATCGGTGAGATCGTCGGGCGCGGGTTTGAGCCGGAAAAGGTCACCGATGCGGTCGAGACTATCGTCGAAACCTATCTTCGGCTGCGAAACGACCCGTCCGAACCCTTCATCGATGCCTATCGCAGGCTGGGCGCACAACCCTTCAAGGATGCGCTTTACCCCGAAAAAGCCAGGGCCGCGTGAGGAGCAGACGATGACATCTATCTGGAAAGAAACGGGCTTCGTCGAAAACGATCCCTGGGTGATCGAGACCGAGGACCGCAAGGCCGGTGACAGCGAACGCGCGCTCGTTCCCTTTGCCGAGGTGGTCGAGAACGGCCTGGCCGGCAATCAGGGGGCAGGCGTGCTGCTCGGTCCCTTCGACGACCCGCTGAAGCTCGAGCCCGTGCTCGACCGGATCGAGATGATCGCGCTGAGCTTTCCGGCCTTTGCAGACGGACGGGCCTTTTCCCAGGCAACGCTTCTGCGCGAGCGCCTTGGCTATCGCGGAGAACTGCGCGCGGTCGGCGATGTGCTGATCGATCCGCTGGTGCTGATGCTGCGCTGTGGTTTCGACAGTTTCACAGTTGAAAACCCGACCGCGATCCGGCGTTTGCAGGAAGGCCGGCTTCCGGCGGTCAACCGTCATTACCAGCCCGCAGCCCGTCAGGCATCGGTTGAAGGTGGCTATAGCTGGCGGCGGATCGCTAAAATATGAACAGGTGAGACAGGATTTTTGCGCCCTCCACCTTTGCATTATTTTGCGCACGGTATTATTTGAGCGCGTAGGCAATCGCAAATGCGCGGAATTTTGAATGCGCCGGTCCAAATCCGGCGTGCAGCAGACAGGACGAGACGTCGACATGAATGTGCAAGCCACGACCGAGGAATTTGCCGCCACACTTCCCGCCGGAGTCTACGGCGAAAAGGTGCTGAGCGTGCAGCACTATACCGACAGGCTTTTCCGTTTTTCGATGACGCGGCCGGACGGTTTTCGTTTTCGCTCCGGAGAATTCGCGATGATCGGGCTGATGGTTGACGGCAAACCGGTCTACCGCGCCTATTCGATTGCAAGCCCGTCCTGGGCCGAGGAACTGGAATTCTTCTCGATCAAGGTGCCCGGCGGACCGCTGACCCAGCACCTTCAGGAAATCCAGGTTGGCGACGTCGTATTGATGCGCAAGAAGCCGACCGGCACGCTGGTCCTCGACGCGCTGACGCCTGCCAAACGGCTCTACATGTTTTCGACCGGAACCGGTATCGCACCGTTCGCCAGTCTGATCCGTGAACCGGAGACCTATGACAAGTTCGACGAGGTGATCCTCACCCATACCTGCCGCGAGGTTGCAGAGCTGCAATACGGGTTCGACCTCGTCAACGAGATCCGCAACGACGAATTGTTGAGCGAAGTCGTCGGCGACAAGCTGACCCATTATGCGACAGTCACGCGCGAGCCTTTCGCACGCACCGGCCGGATCACCGATCTGATTGCAAGCGGAAAGCTGTTCGATGACCTCGGCCTGCCGCCGCTGAACCCGAAGACCGACCGCGGCATGATCTGCGGCTCCACCGAGATGCTGAAAGACACCAAGGCGCTTCTGGAAGCAGCAGGCATGGACGAGGGCGCCAACAACAAGCCGTCCGAATTCGTGATCGAACGAGCCTTTGTGGGTTGATCACCGGGCGCCGGACGACCGGCGTTTTCATCATTTGAAAAATTTCACTGCGGAAACCGAAAACCCGGTTTCCGCAGTTTCTATTCGTAACGCAGGGCTTCGATCGGGTTCATTCGCGCTGCGCGGCGGGCGGGAAAATAGCCGAAAATGATGCCGATCAGGGCCGAGAACGCGAAAGCGCCCAGAACCATCGTGGGTGCGATCACGTAGGGCACCGCTAGATACTGTACCACCGCATAGGCAACGCCAAGGCCGATCACAACACCGGCAATGCCTCCGAACAGCGACAGCACCACGGCCTCGATCATGAACTGCAGCAGCACCTGCCGCTCCAGCGCGCCAACGGTGAGCCGCAATCCGATTTCACGGGTCCGCTCGGTTACCGACACCAGCATGATGTTCATGATGCCGATGCCGCCGACCAGCAGGCTGACGGCGGCGACAGCGGCCAGCATGCCGGTCAGGTGGCTTTTGGTGCCGGTCACCGCGTTGGCGATTTCGGTCATGTCATTGACCTCGAAATCATCCGCTCGGCCGGGCTGGATATTGCGGCGCTGGCGGAGCAGGGCGGTCACATCGTTCTCCAGTTCTTGCGTCGACACGCCATCGCGCGCGGCCAGCAAAATGCTCTCGATGTAGCTGTCACCGCCGACGCGGCGCTGGAATGCGCTGATCGGCATCAGCACGATATCATCCTGGTTCCGGCCCATGCTGCTTTCGCCCTTTTCCTTGAGCGTGCCGATGACCGCACATGAAACATTGCCGACTCGGACCTTGCTGCCGACAGGATCGTTCTCGCCGAACAGTGCGTTTCTCACGGTTTCACCGAGAATGCAGGCCGTATCGCCACCGCCGTCGGCAGCCATGCTAGAGAAATCGCTACCGGAGGCGATCGTCCAGTCCTGAGCCGCGAGAAAATCGTCATTGGTGCCGATCACAGTCGTGCTGCGGTTCTGGCCTTCAGCCACGACGGTCACGGTTGATATGTTCTGCGGTGCCACTGCGCGCAGATTGGGGATCTGATTGCGCAGCGCGGCGATATCACGCTCGCTGAAGCCCTTGGCTGCTTCCGCCGGCGCGCCCGGTGCGCGCTGGCCGGGCCGGACGAAAAGTACATCGGTTCCAAGACGGGAGATTTCGCTGCGAACCTGTTCGGCCGTTCCGTTACCGATCGTGACCATGGCAATGACGGCGGAAACGCCGATGACGACACCAAGCACGGTCAGAAACGAACGCAGCAGATTGCGCCTGACAGCGCGGAGGGCAAGCTTGATCATCTCAAGAAACATGGCCGTTCTCCTGTCTGTCGCTGCGGCCGGGGCGGAAACCGCGCTCAAGCATGCCATCAAGAAACTGCATGCGGCGGCTGGCATAACGCGCCACGTTTTCCTCATGGGTAACCATGACCACGGTGATACCGATCTCGGTGTTGAGCCCGGTGATCAACTCCATGATCTCATTGCTGGTGCGGGTGTCGAGGCTGCCTGTCGGTTCATCGGCGAGAAGCACGGCGGGTTCTGTAATCAGCGCGCGGGCAATTGCCACGCGCTGCTGCTGGCCGCCGGAAAGCTCCTGCGTGCGCTGGTCAAGACGATCTGCCAGACCGACCTGTGAAAGCGCCAGTTCGGCCCGTTCGCGCCGGTCCCGCCGGCCGATGCCACGATAGATCAGCGGCAGTTCAACATTCTCCAGTGCGGAGGAACGCGGCAGCAGGTTGTAGCGCTGGAAAACGAAGGCCAGAAGATGGCGGCGCAGCAGCGTCAGCTTTGCCGTTTTCAGTTCGGTGGTATCGACGCCCTGAAAGAAGAACTGTCCGCTGGTTGGCCGGTCGAGCCAGCCGAGAATATTCATGGCTGTCGATTTGCCCGAGCCCGATGGCCCCATGATCGAGACGAATTCTCCCGCCTCGATCGAAAAATCGACCCCGTTCAGCGCCACGATTTCAGCCTCACCGGCACCAAAGGTCTTGTAGACGTTGCGAAATTCAATAAGCGGAGCAGTTGTCATGATCTTTCCTCACTGCCCATTTCTGCCGGAGCTGACGATGACCTTGTCGCCGGCGCGCAGATCGCCGCCGACAACCGCAGAAAGGCGACCGTTGCTGGCGCCAACGTTGATTTCAACCGGCATGGGTTCGTCATTGCGCATGATCCAGACTGTGCGCTTGTCACCTTCAGACGGCGCGCTCGCTTCGCCGGGCGGCGTGAAACGAAGCGCCGCATTCGGCACCAGAATGGCGTCCACTGTCTCGTCGACAAGAATGTCTGCGGTCGCCGTCATGCCCTGACGCAGAAGAAGGTCGGTGTTATCAACGGCGAGTACCGCCTTGTAGGTCACGACGTCACTGTTGACCTCGGACGCGTAGCGGATCGACTTGATTTCGGCAGGAAACCGCCGTCCGGGAAAGGCTTCCACAGTGAATGAGGCTTTCTGGCCCGGTTCGACCTGTCCGACGTCGGCCTCATCGACATTCACTCTGAGCTCCATCTCCGTCAGATTACCGGCGATGACGAACAGAGTAGGGGCCTCCAGCGAGGCGGCCACCGTCTGACCGACATCGACATCGCGGTAAAGCACCACACCGTCAATTGGAGAGCGGATCGTTGCCTTGCTCAAACGCAATTCGGCAAGATCCAACTCGGCCCGGGCAACGGCAAGGCCGGCTTCCGCACTCTGCTGATCGGCGAGCGCTGCGGCATGGGCAAACTGCGCATCCTCCAGCTCCTGCCGGGGTACGACGTCGCGTTCTGCCAGTGTCTTTGTACGCTCCATCGTGGCCTTGGCCGATTCGAGATCGGACTTGGCGGCGGCGACGTCCGCGGCGGCGGCGGCGAGTTTCGCCTTGGCACTGAGGATATCAGCTTTCAGCTCGTCCGTTTCCAGTTCAAGCAGGACCTGGCCGGCCTTAACCGCGGAATTGAAATCAGCGAGCACGGCGTTGACGGTACCAGAAAGTTCGCTGGAGATATCGACCCGGTTGGTCGGCTCGATTGCACCGGTTGCCGCAATCGTCACAGTCATCGGGCCACGTTCGACATCCTCGGTGACATAAACGGGCTTGGCAGCAACGATCTGGAGATCGCCGGAGTTGAGATAGCGAAAACCGGCATAGCCACCGCCAACAAGCACTGCGACAATGATCAGCCCACCCCAAGGGATGTGGAAACGTTTCTTTGGCTTATCGTCGCCTAGAATAGCATGAATATCAGGGATTTGCGGACGCGGACGCTCATAGTTTTCCGCACTGCCGCGCCTGCCGGGATTGTCCGGATCCGAGGACATAAATAGCGCTCCTGCCTGAGGCTGCTCGATACAAGATTGCCGCGACTATGGCCACGAACCCTCGCGCATGCAAGCTTTGCAACGTGAAATCAGCACCTCCGGAGACGCATTGTTGCAATCGCCGCTGCTTTTCATAAGGTAGTCACAACCCTGAGTGTTTTTCGCGATGTGGTGCCGTGCGCGAATCGTGCTAGGATCAAACAAAACATTCAATCAATCGCACGGGATCAGGTGATTACAGATCCCCGATCGTTGGGAGGAATTCCATTGAAATATCGTCGTCTCGCCGTCGCGGCCATTGCCGCCTTGTTCTGTTCGGCCCCGGTCAATCAAGCGTTTTCCGCATTGCCAGAAGGCGCGAGTTCACTCAACGAGACCTACCAGGACTGGCGCGTTACCTGCGTCTCAGACGGTACGAATGACAGATGTGCAATGACCTTCGAACAGGTCATGAAGGATTCCGGCCAGCGCGTTCTGGCGATCGAACTCAACGCTCCCACGGCCGACAGTGCTCAGGGCGTGCTGATCATGCCATTCGGCCTTGCGCTTGCTCAGGGTGTTTCGCTAAATGTCGATACGGAGACAGACGGACCGACCTTCGGCTTTTCGACCTGCATGCCACAAGGCTGCATTGTCCCGGTCAAGCTCAGCGCCGCCAATCTCGATACTTTGAAAAATGGTGGCATTCTCCATGTGTCAGCGGTGCCAATCGATGGCGGCGATAGAATAGACATCCAAGTTTCGCTCAAAGGCTTCACAGCCGCTTATAACCGCTTGAATGCCTTGCGTTAAGTTCCTAGCGCGCTACCTCAACTTTACCACATCACAAAGGACCAATCTGGCCCTCTGTGATACCGGTTTTTATCCACATAAGTTCCATAATCTACCTTATGCGATTTTTGTATGTCGTGTATCCCGCGTCGCTGTGTAGCGATCTCGTTACCATTTCGAAACCAGTGAAAGAGATCCAAAACGATAAAGGCCGCCCTCCCGCGGCTTTTATCGGCTCCAGTCTCTGGAATGCACAGAATACAAAACAGCGACGTTAACCGCTAGCTTTCACGCCACAGCCATTGATCAGGTCGTAAACAGCTGACGGGCACGGAAAACATCACGGGCGGCTTCTGTCTCGTCATTGGTCGGCGTCGGCGTTTCGCGAAGCGTATACTCCTTGCCGAGCGCATCCCATTTGGCAATCCCCATCTGGTGGAACGGCAGAACCTCCACCCTCTCGACGATATCCCCGAGCGAGGCGACATAATCGGCCATCCGGTTGACGTCATCGGTATCGTCCGTAAGGCCCGGCACCAGCACATAACGCATCCACATCTTCTGCTTCAGCCGTTTCAGGCGTTCTGCAAAATCAAGCGTCGGCTGCAGGTACTGTGCGGTGAGAGCGTGGTATTTTTCGGGATCGATATGCTTGATATCGAGCATCACCAGATCAACATTATCGAACCATTCGTCTTCCACGCTGGTGTGGAGATAGCCTTGCGTATCGAGCGCGATATGCAGACCCATTTCCTTCTTGATCTGCCCCATGACATTGCCGATGAAACCGGCCTGCATCATGGGCTCGCCGCCGGAGAAGGTGACCCCGCCGGCGAATTTCAGGAAGCCCGCATAGGGGCGGACTTCCTTGAGCATGTCTTCCACATCAATCTTGCGACCATTGTGGAGTTTCCAGGTATCCGGGTTGTGGCAATAAAGACACCGGAACTGGCAACCGGCCATGAAGAACACGAAACGCATTCCCGGACCGTCTACAGCTGCGCCGGTTTCGACCGAGTGGAGAAACCCGTGATCGATGTCGATATGGACGCCGGTTGGCTTTGTTGGTGCGGAAACGCGCTGGTGCATTCTTCTTCTCGTTTACATCGTGGTGTGGAAAGTCCGGTTGATCACGTCAAGCTGCTGTTCCTTGGTCAGCTTGATGAAGTTCACAGCATAACCCGAAACACGGATCGTCAGCTGCGGGTACTTCTCCGGATGATCCATGGCGTCAACCAGAGTTTCCTTGTTCAGGAGGTTGACGTTGACATGGAAACCACCGGCTGCCGTGTAGCCATCAAGGCAATTC
Source organism: Martelella sp. K41-7 (assembly GCF_055808365.1). Classification (NCBI taxonomy): domain Bacteria; kingdom Pseudomonadati; phylum Pseudomonadota; class Alphaproteobacteria; order Hyphomicrobiales; family Aurantimonadaceae; genus Martelella; species Martelella sp. K41-7. The sequence goes on along the minus strand of NZ_CM147867.1, from coordinate 1,586,829 downwards.
GACAGGTTCGTGATCCGCTCTTCGTCGGTATGGCCAAGGCTGCCCGGCGTTGCCGAAGCGGTCCAGCTGATACCATCGAGGGCTGCATCATAGGACAGCTTGGCAATCGAAGCGCCAGCGGCCACAAAGCCCTTCTTGTCGCGACCGTTCATCGGGTTTGCACCCGGTGCGAAAGGTTCGCCACCACGACGACCGTCAGGCGTGTTGCCGGTCTTCTTACCGTAAACAACGTTCGACGTAATCGTCAGGATCGACTGCGTCGGCATTGCATCACGATAGAAATATGGCTGTGCCTTGATCTTGTTCATGAAGGTTTCAACCAGCCACGAAGCAATGGTATCGACACGGTCGTCATTGTTGCCAAAGGCCGGAAAATCGCCGGTGATCTTATAATCAACGGCCAGACCGGTTTCATCACGAATGACTTCAACCTTGGCATATTTGATTGCCGAAAGCGCATCAGCCGCAATCGACAGACCAGCAATACCGCAGGCCATGGTGCGAAGGATATCACGATCATGCAGCGCCATTTCAATGCGTTCATACGCATATTTGTCGTGCATGTAGTGAATGGTGTTCAGAGCCTTGACATAAGTCTTGGCAAGCCAATCCATCGCCTTGTCGAACTTTTCGACAACTTCGTCATATTCAAGAACGTCGCCGGTGATCGGCTCCAGTCCTTCAGCGACCTTCTTGCCCTTCATCTTCATTTCATCAACGCCGCCGTTGATGGCATAAAGCAGAGCCTTGGCGAGGTTGGCACGCGCACCGAAGAACTGCATCTGCTTGCCGATCCGCATCGACGAGACACAGCATGCAATGCCATAGTCATCGCCCCATTTCGGACGCATCAGTTCATCGTTTTCATACTGAATGGCACAGGTGTCGGCCGAAACCTTGGCGCAGAAGTGTTTGAAGCCCTGCGGCAGGCTGGGGCTCCACAGCACCGTCAGGTTCGGTTCCGGCGCGGGGCCGAGGTTGAACAGGGTGTTGAGGAAGCGGAAGCTGTTCTTCGAAACCAGCGTCCGGCCGTCTTCGCCCATGCCGCCGATAGCTTCGGTCACCCATACGGGGTCGCCCGAAAACAGTTCGTCATATTCCGGCGTGCGCAGGAAGCGAACGATCCGCAGTTTCATGATCATGTCGTCGATCATTTCCTGGGCGTCATCTTCTGCGATGTAGCCTGCATCGATGTCGCGCTGGATGTAGATATCCAGGAAGGTCGAGATACGACCGATCGACATGGCAGCGCCGTTCTGTTCCTTAACAGCAGCCAGATAGCCGAAATAGACGGCCTGAATGGCTTCACGGGCATTGCGAGCCGGCTTGGAAATGTCGACGCCATACTTGGCGGCCATTTCACGCAGCTCGTCGAGAGCGCGGAACTGCTCGGAAACCTCTTCACGAAGCTGAATCGTCTTGTCATTGAAGACAGCATCGTCGATTTCGTGGAATTCCTTCTGCTTTTCGGCACGCAGGAAGTCCGTGCCGTACAGGGCAACACGACGATAATCGCCAATGATGCGACCACGGCCATAAGCATCCGGCAGACCGGTGATCACGCCCGATTTGCGGCAGGCTAGAATGTCCGGGCTGTAGACGTCGAAGACGCCCTGATTATGGCTCTTGCGGTATTTGGTCCAGACATCGTGGACAGTCTCGTCAGCCTTGTAGCCATAAGTATTCAGGCTGCCTTCAACCATGCGCAAGCCGCCATTCGGCATGATCGCACGCTTCAGCGGCGCATCCGTCTGGAGGCCAACGATGATTTCGAGGTCCTTGTTGATATAGCCGGCATCATGCGCGGTAATCGTCGAGGGTTTGTCTGCCGAAATGTCGAGGACGCCGCCCTTGTCGCGTTCCTGCTTGAGCAGGTCGCTCAGTTCGTCCCAGAGCTGCTTGGTGCGCTCGGTGGCCGGAGCGAGGAAAGACGCATCGCCTTCATAAGGCAAATAGTTTTCCTGAATGAAGTTGCGAACGTCGATTGCGGTGCGCCATGCACCGTCGCTGAACCCGCTCCACGGGTCGGCGTGTACGTTCGTGTGTTTGGCATACATATCCATGGTTTCAGCCCTCACCATTGTAAGAGGAACGTTTTCTACGTTTTCCAGCGCCACTTCCGAGGAGGATGAACGGACTGCGCCGCTGGGTTCGGGGAGTGAAATTACCCTGCAAAATGTCGGTCAGAGTCTTTCCGACGGAAACGGCCATTCTTGGGCAGGCAGATACGGGACATTTCATTCCACCAATTCTGGCGATCATAATCGCCGCGATGGCTGACTTTGGCGCTTGGCGCTGGTCTTGGGCTTAGCCTGCGAAAGATCGCGTCGAACGTTGACGCCAACGGTCAACCTTCTTTGTTTTGACGACCTCTATATGGTACCAAAGACGTAGAAAGTCCACAAGAAATTGACATTTTTACTTATTTTTCAAGTACAAAATATGGATTACAAATGTAAGCCGGCAATACAATCACATCCGCGAAGTTCATGCATTGATATCGGTCAATCACCTTCGCGAAATCGTTCAAACCCGACAGATTCTGATCGTCGAGGACAGTCCAGGCGAAACGCTGGCGCCAAACGGCAGCCCTGAAGCCGCCACTCGTCCGATCAAAACTGCGCGTCGAAGCTATCAAGCGGCGACTTCTGACACTGGTCCGGACGATTGCAAGGCTGCAAAACGCAGTTCATTCGTTTCGAATCCGAATCGATATCTCATTACCCCGCATGCAAGGCGCTCGATCCGTCCCGTGACCACGAAGCGCTTCCCTTTGTGCACCTCAGAAGAGCCCATCCCACGACTTGGCTGGTAAAAATCACCGCCTTGCCTATGGTTGCAGTGGCATGCGAGCCGTTCGGGCGCCCTTCCCCGCGACTCAACGCCCTGATACTGACCATATGGCAATCTTTAACGGCCGCCGAACGCCCCTCGCCCAGGCCTGAAATCAGAAACGGAGTGGACAATCGTGCAGAATATTGAATTCTCGGCCTGTCTCGAGTGGCTCTTTGCGGACCCCCACGACACCTTTACAGACCGGATCGAGCAGGCCGCTGCCGCCGGTTTCGAAGCTTTTGAATTCTGGCACTGGTCAAACAAGGATATCGACGCCATCGCGCGCACCGCCAGCAGCTGCAACATCGCGGTTGCCGGTCTGGTCGCCGAGCCTCTGATTGCAATCACAAACCCTGCAAACAGATCGGTATGGCTTGAAGGTCTGAAACAATCCCTGGCGGTTGCTCGAAAGCTCAATGCGCCGGTTCTTATCGCCCAGGCCGGCGACGACCTGCCCGAAATGACGCGACCGGAGCAGAAAGCCGCGCTGATCGAAACCCTCGCGCAGGCTGCGGGTATACTCTCGGGAAGCGGTGTGACGCTCGGGCTGGAGCCGCTCAACACAAAAGTCGATCATCCCGGTTACTATCTGCATTCGACACGCGAAGGGTTCGAGGTCATCGATGCCGTCGGCCGCAAGGAAATCGGCATGGTTTACGACATCTACCATTCCTTCGTCATGGGAGAGGAGATCGATGCCGCGCTCGCCGAGAATGTCGAAAAGATCGTCCATGTTCATGTTGCTGATGCCCCCGGACGCAACGATCCTGGCTCCGGGCAAATCGATCTTGCTGCCCGACTGCAACGGCTGAAGCTTGCCGGCTATGGCGGTCGTATCGGGCTGGAATACAAGCCGCTGAAGCCGGAAAGCGCACCCGTAGCCACCGTTCGCGAGATGCTGTCGGAAGCACTGCGAGACAGAGGTTGAGAAGCCGCCCGAGGAATTATCACAAACCAGCGGCTACCGGCCTTGCTGCCCCTCTAAGGACATCTTCGCCCGCGCTTGCACTGCGATCAAGGGATGATTATTGATTGTTCACGACGTGATATGCGTTGATCGCCGCGCCGGGACCAGGCGTTCCGCAAACCATACCGGACCGACCTCACGGACATGATCCTTACTCCTGACTTCGACCTCACGCGCGAAAACACGCTTGGCCTGAAATCGACCGCCCGCCTCGTCGCGCAGATCGAAGATGCCTCTGTCATCAGTGCCCTCCTCGATGCCAGCGAGCGACACGGCCTGCCCCTCAGGATCCTGGGCGGCGGCAGCAATGTGGTGCTTCGCGAAAGTGTCGAGGCAGTCGTCGGTCTCATGCGCATTGCCGGGCGCCGATTGGTCGAGCAAACGGCAACTCACAATATTGTCGAAGCCGGAGCCGGAGAAAACTGGCATGATTTCGTCGCCTGGACGCTACGTTCCGGCTTCCCGGGTCTCGAAAACCTCGCGGGTATTCCCGGCACGGTCGGAGCCGCACCGGTTCAGAACATCGGAGCTTATGGTGTCCAGCTTTCGGACTATTTCCTTTCGTTAACCGCCTTTGACACCCGTGAACGCAAATTATGCGAGTTCGACCGCGATTCATGCGGCTTCGGCTACAGGAATAGTCGCTTCAAGAGCGATCCGGAACGCTATGTCATCTTGTCGGTCACGCTGGAATTGCCGAAATGCTGGAAGCCGGATTGCGGCTATGCCGGTCTCGGCAGGCTCGGTGCGGACACAACAGCAGACAAGGTGATGGCGCATGTTCTTGCGCTGCGCGGTGCCAAACTGCCGGACTGGCGCAGACTCGGCAATGCCGGTTCGTTTTTTCACAACCCTGTGGTCAGCGCTTCACATGCCGATAGCATCGAAGGGGCGCCGCGCTATCCGCAGCCCGACGGCAGCGTAAAACTCTCGGCCGGATGGCTGATCGAGCGGTGTGGACTGAAAGGAGAACGGATCGGCCCGGTCGGAACCTATCAGAAACATGCCCTCGTTTTGGTCAATCACGGTGGCGCAACATATTCGGATATCGCGCGCTTCTCCGCCCTCATCCGAGCAACGGTCAGAACCCGTTACGCAATCGACCTGATCCAGGAGCCGATCGAAATCTGACCCCTTCCCGGGTCCGTCGAAATCTGGTTCATCCGATCGACAACCCGGTGCCACCACTCACCCTGGCACGCGGTCACGCATTTTTTATGCGAAGATTTTTACATTAACTTTCTGCTTCATTCATTTGAATAATATGTATTAATTGCATTTTTTTGTGCAAACCGATGATAACAAACGCCCACCACAGGCAATCCATCTGCTCAGATGGGTCGTTTCTATTCTCTTTAGGCACTAGTATTAGTGTGTCCTAGAACAGCAACCGACGTTACAAGCGACACTATTGGCCGCGAGAATATGGAGGTCGCGAAAAGGCGAAATGACCCAGCAAGCGATTGAGGCAAGTGTGCTCTCCGCTTACGACCGGTTGAGATCTCTCGACACGGCGCCGGCAGGTGAGCTGGAAGCGCTGACCAAGGCGGCTGCTTTGGTATGCGGAACGTCGATTTCTCTGATCACCTTGCTCAATGAAGATACACAGTGGTTCAAGGCCAATTACGGCCTCGACGGTGTACACCAGACAGAGCGCAGTATTTCCTTTTGCCGGTATACGCTTGAAGACGACCGTTTAATGGAGGTCAAGGACGCAACGCAGGATCAGCGTTTTGCGGCTAACCCACTGGTTACAGATGGACTGAAAATCCGCTTTTATGCGGGCGTCCCCCTGCAACTTTCCGATGGTGAGAAGGTCGGCTCGCTGTGTGTTGTAGACCAGGTACCCAAGACACTGACCCAGGAGCAGAAGGATATTCTGCGATATCTTGCGCAGGCCGCTGCCCAGGCGCTTGAGGCACGCCTGGTCGCCTTACGCGAGCGTGAATTGCTGGCCGTCCAGGCCGAGGCGCGGTCAATCCTGGACAACAGTCCCGACGCAATCCTGACCATGGATGATGAGGGAACAATTCGTCACTGGAACCGATCGGCTGAACGCCTTTTCGGCTATTCGGCGAAAGATGCCGAAGGCCAGCCACTTTCGCTGATACTCAGTCCCCCACGAGCAGAAGAGGAGTCCGACCTTTCCGGTCGGCTTGGCGCCGGCGAACGATCGCTCAGAACCGAACGCCTGCATCGTGATGGCAGCTTGATTCCCGTTTCTGTATCGATTGGACCTGTCATCTCCGACAGAGGCGAGACCACAGGGGCAACCGAAATCATTCGCGATATCGGCGATCTGATTGCCACGCACAAAGAACTTGCCGCTGCAAAACGCCGTATCGAGACGCTCTACCGTTCGACACCCGCCATGCTTCACTCCACCGATCCGCGCGGAACACTTTTAAGCGTGAGCGACCGCTGGCTGGAGATCACGGGATATAGCCGTGACGAGGTCATCGGCAGGCGGCTCGTCGAATTCCTGACGCCAGATTCGGCGCGAATATCGAAAACTGAACTCCTGACCGCCTTGTTGTCGGAAGGCCATTGCGAGAACGTGCAATGCCAAATGGTGACACGCTCGGGCCCGACCCTTGATGTATTGCTTTCAGCCATCCTGGAGCGCGATGCTCAGGGTAACCCACTGCGAATCATTTCCACGATTGATGACGTAACGCAGAGGCGAAGGGCGGAAAACGCCCTGAAGGAAGAGCGGCGGCGTCTCCAGCAGATCATCGATGCAACGCGATCAGGAACATGGGAATGGAACATCCAGACCGGTGAACTGCGAATTAACCGGCAGTGGGCGGCGATTATCGGCGAGGACCTGCGCGAACTCGATCCGGCGCGCATTGATACTTTGCTCGAACGACTCCATCCGGACGATCTGAGCGAGCATGAAGCGCTTCTTTCCGCCCATGTGCGCGGCGAAACCGACAGTTATGATTACGAAGCCAGGCTGCGCCACAAATCCGGCGGCTGGGTCTGGGTTGCAGGGCGCGGCCGGATTCTGACCTGGACCGGAAACGGTAAACCGGAATGGATGTTCGGGACACTTCAGGACATTACGCGCCAGAAAGACGCGCAGAACGAGCTCAGGAAGAGTCGAACATTTCTGGAGCGCACCGGCCATATCGCCGGCGTCGGAGGTTGGGAAGTCGATGTTGTCGACCAGAAAATCTTCTGGTCGGAGGAAACCTGCCGGATCCACGGTGTTGAACCCGGACACAGCCCGACCATGGAAGAGGCAATCGCGTTTTATGCGCCGGAGGCACGCACCACAATCGAAGCCGCCGTCGAGAGAAGCATTGCGACCGGCGAACCATGGGACATGGAACTGCCTCTGATCCGGGCTGACGGGCAGCAAATCTGGGCTCGCGCTGCCGGGGCCGCACAGTTCGACAGCACCGGAAAGCTCGTGCGGCTGATTGGTGCGTTTCAGGATGTCACCGAACGGATCCAGCAGCGTCTTGAGCTCGAAAGACTCAATGAGCGCATGGCGATAGCGACCGAAAACGGCAAAATCGGCATTTGGGACGCCAATCTGAAGGAGGGCAAGACCCATTACTCGGATATCTGGTGCGCCATCATCGGATACCGGCGCGATGAAATCTCCGATTCCGCCGGTGAGTGGCTGCGTTTTATTCACCCCGACGATCTCGAAAGAGCCAAGGCGGCAGATGTGAAGCACATCGCTGGCGATGCCCCTTTCTTCGAGGAAGAATTCCGTATGCGCCATAAGGATGGCCGTTGGATATGGATCCTCGACCGAGGGCGCGTTGTTGAGCGCGACGAGCACGGCGTACCGCTCAGAATGATCGGCACCCATACCGACATCACCGCACGAAAAAACGCAGAGGAAGAACGTCACTTGATGTCGGAGCGGATGGCGATTGCCACCCATAGCGGCAGCATCGGCATATGGGAGTTGGAAATCGCGCAACAGATCGCCCATTGGGACGACCTGATGTACAGGCTCTACGGCCTGAACGGTAAGGAAAACGAGGACATTAGCGACGTCTGGCGGCGCGCCGTTCACCCGGAAGACCAGGAGCGGGTGGAGCAAGCTGTCCGGAGAACAGCAGAAACGGGTGAGCACCTCGACGAGGAACACCGTGTGGTTCTGCCCGACGGTTCAATTCGGCATTTGCATCTTTCCGCCAATCTGATCAGCGACGAAGCCAGTGAGCCGCATCGTATCATCGGCGCCGCCTGGGACGTTACCGCCCATCGCCGGATGACGCTCGATCTGGCCGAACAGCATGAACTGATGCGGGTCACGCTGAATTCCATCGGCGACGCCGTAATCACGACCGGTGCTGACGGCAATATCCGCTGGCTCAACCCGGTTGCCGAGCGCATGACCGGCTGGAGCGTGGAAGATGCGGAAGGCCTGCCATCCGAACGCGTGTTCAACATCGTCAACGAGGAGACCCGCGAGACCGCGCCGGACCCGATTGCGGCCTGCCTGACGCAGGGACAGGTTGTGGAGCTTGCCGAAAATACGTTGCTGGTCGGGCGATACGGCCTTGAGTACAGCATCGAGGATTCCGCTGCGCCCATCCGCAGTTCCGAAGGCGAAATTCTAGGAGCGGTTCTGGTATTTCACGATGTCAGCGAGCAACGCCGTCTTTCGCGCGAGATGACCTATCGCGCCAGCCACGATCCACTTACGGGCCTCCTCAATCGCGCGGAGTTCGACCGTCGCCTACAGCGGACATTCGAAATCGTTCAGGCTGAGAATACTCACTGCGTTTTGCTTTATATCGACCTCGATCAGTTCAAGATCGTCAATGACACGTGCGGCCACACTGTCGGCGACACGCTTCTTAAAAAAGTCAGCCAGTTGATGCAGGACAGTCTGCGCAAGCACGATACGCTGGCAAGGCTCGGCGGCGACGAGTTCGCCGTGCTGCTCGAGCATTGCAGCCCGCAAGACGGCCTGCGGATAGCCCAGAAAATCTGTGACCGCATGAGTGAATTCCGTTTTGTTCACGAAGACAAGAAATTCAGGGTTGGCGCGAGCATCGGTCTGGTGCCGGTCAACAGAACTTCTGTAAGCGTATCGACGATTTTGCAGGCGGCGGACACCTCATGCTATGTGGCCAAGGAGACCGGCCGCAATCGCGTGCACGTCTGGGAAGAAAGCGACGAAACGCTCAAGATAAGGTCGGGCGAAACGCGCTGGGCCACCCGCATAGAAAGGGCCTTGCAGGACCAATCCTTCATCCTCTATGCCCAGTCGATTGTGCCCCTCAAGGCCGCCAGAAGCGTTCGCCACATAGAACTTTTGCTGCGCATGATCGACACGGATGGGGAGATCATCCTGCCGGGTGCCTTCCTGCCGGCTGCCGAGCGCTTCAACCTTGTATCCCATATAGATCGATGGGTCCTCGCGCAGGCGCTTGAGCAGATTGCCAAGTCCGGACTTGGCGACTCCGAGATCAAAATTTGTGTCAACGTGTCCGGTCAGTCATTCGGTGACCGGGCTTTTCACAAGGCAGCGCTCCAGCTTCTGGACGAGGCCGGCAGCGAAACCTGCCGCTGCCTCTGCATTGAGATCACCGAGACCGCCGTCATCACCAATATGGATGAGGCCGTTTCCTTCATCGATGATTTGCGCCGAAGAGGCATTTCGGTGGCGCTTGATGACTTCGGCGCAGGTTCCTCATCATTTGGCTACCTCAAATGCTTCCCTATCGATTATCTCAAGATCGACGGCCAGTTCATCAGCGGCCTGCTCAACGACCCGCTCAATGAAGCCACGATCAGGTGTTTCGTCGAGGTCGCTCGCGTCTTGAGGATTGAGACAATCGCCGAGTTCGTGAGCGATGAAGAGACCTGCGCGAAACTAAAGGCATTCGGAGTCGATTTCGGCCAGGGCTTCTATATCCACAAGCCGGAGCCGCTGAACGATCTGCTGGACCGGTTGTCTTTCGAGCAGACTGACCCGGTAGGCTGATTTATCATGTCATCGGCCTACCGCTGGTCTGCGTTCAGGCGATCACCACTGCTTCGGCGGCAGGTTGACCCCGGCTTCGGCAAGAAAGCTTGCCACGTCCACAGTTTGTCCGGTCTCGATCGACCGGTTCGCGGCAATACCCGTCAGGATCGACCACGCCCCGTCGATATGCGACGACGAGCGTCGGTAGCGGTCCTCGCCGGATTCCGGGTCGAACAGATAGCCGAGCATGACCGGGTCCGCCCCGCCATGATCGCCCTCGCCTTCCCAGACAGCGAGGTTCTGCGGTTGTTCACCGGCCAGGTGGAGCGTCGTCGTCATCGATTCAGAGCCACCGGACTTTTTCTGCTTGCCGCCAAAAACGCCATGAACCTCGACATGGCGGTGCGACAACTCACCCTTGGTGCCGTAAAACTTGACCTCAAGTCCTTCCCAGGGGCTGTAGGCGCAAAGCGTATAATTGAGACTGGCACCGCTGCCATAGACCGCCTGCACCTGCATCGTGTCCTCAATGGTGATGTCGTCGTCAAAAACACAGCGGTCACGCAGATAGCCATCCTCGTCTTCAGCATCGAGATAGAGCGCCCTGAGTGCCTGATCGGCCTCGAGATCCAGCCGGAAGTCGCAGCTTCCAGCGCTCGGACAGGTGTGACAACGCGGGCCGCGCTCATGAAGGCCGAGGGCCGCCGCCGTCTCCGCCCGGTAGAAAGACCGGGTTCCGTGTGCTGCAACCGAGACCGGCGACGACCCAAGCCACCAGTTTACGAGATCGAAATGATGCGTTGACTTGTGCACCAGTAGGCCACCCGACTTATCCTTGTAGCGATGCCAGCGGCGAAAATAGTCCGCGCCGTGAACGCGGTCGAGATACCAGCGGAAACTGACAGCGGTCACCTCCCCGATCGCGCCGGACATCAGGATGTCCTTCAACTGGGTTCGGGCCGGAGTGTAGCGATAATTAAAGGTGACCGTGACCTTGCGGCCGGTCTCCTTCTGGACGTCAAGAATGGCCTTCAGTTTTTCAAGGTCGATGGTCATCGGCTTTTCGGTCATGACATCGCAGCCGGCGCGCATCGCATTGACGATATATTCGTGGTGCAGATAATCCGGCACGGTGACGATCACTGTATCCGGTTTCTGTTCGTTAAGCATTTCCGGAAATTCAGCCGCCCGGTAGGTCGCCACGCCGTTGCCAGCGGAAGGCACCGCATTGGCAGAAAGAGCGAGGCGCTTTTCATTGATATCGCAGAGCCCGACGAGCGCATTGCGATCTCCATAGGTTTCGGCGACCGCACTGCGAAACATCTTGTGTCGCGATCCGGTTCCAACAATGGCGTATTTCATAATCCTACCCCCCTGTCCGGCAGCCCTCTGGCCGTCGGCCCTTGCACTCCTGCCTCCGCTTTGCGGAACAACCGCATGAAAGGCTCCCTTGACCTCACCCCGCCAGGCCGCGTCGATGCTTCCAAACGGACAATGACCGATGATGCCAAATCGGAACTTGCCGTATGTGCACCGCCGGGAACCAGATCGGAACCCTGCCAGACTAGCAGATTAGAATCAATCTTCCACGAATCCTGAACGTGTTTAAGCGCTGTTGTCCGAAATGGAACCTTCGTTCTGGACGATTTTTGAATTGCGCAGGAGTGGCTGATCAGCCGTTGCCCGATGATGTGAAGGCTAGCTCAGCGTCAGCCTCTGGGCCAGTCCTTTTGCAAAAGCAGACTTGCGATGCGAGATACCGATTCTGCGCGTTCCTGCATCTGCGTCAAGCAGAAGCAACACCGCGATATCCTCGCGACTGTTTCCATGTGAGCGCGGAACAAAAGCAATCCCCAGTCCAGCTGCAACCAGTTCCAGCAGCTGCATATCATTCATGGCCTGCGCTGCGGCGGACACGTGGAAAGCCCCGAGATCCATGCGATCGGAATTCAGGCAATATGGCCGTTGGATTATTGGGTGGCCCTGAAGATCGGCCAGATGCAGCCTGCCCTGTCGGAGGAAACAGCCATCGGGCAAGTCCTCACCAAATTCACCGCCGGCGATCCGTCGCTCTTTGAGTTGATCTCAGACGGCGTCGATTTTCGTATCGATCACTTCCGCGACGAGGTGGATACAGGTTGGCAGCAAGCCGGATCCCGCGAGACGTTGATGGCGGCCATCGTTAGGCTGGGGCGCGACGTGTTTCCGAAAGGGACCAAGGCACTGGGCATTGACAGCTTCGCCTTGGGCGACGGCTGGCATCTGACCTGTTTTAGCCAGAAGTTTTTCTATGGTGAGAGACAGCGAGACGTCACAAGCCTGACGTATATCATCTCGCACGAGACTGACGGCTTGCTGGATTTCTTCCGCGAGACCGTCACCAATATCGTGGACGTCTGATCGCGCCATTGACGTTTTTCTGACCGTTTAGAAGACGCCGAACACGACCGCGGATATCAGTGACAAAATCGCAGATGTCCGGTTCGGTTCGGCCGCGGCGGCACATGTGACCGCCCTCAATCCAGCCGCGCAGGCGTCTTTCGGCGTGTACGCAACATTGACACGGTGTAAATGGCCAGCGCTATCCAGATAAGGACAAAGGCCACCAGTTTGGCAGGCTGCAGCGGTTCACGGAAGACCAGAACGGCAATCAGGAAAATCACGCTTGGCGCGATATACTGCATGATGCCGATCGTCGACAGCTTCATGAGCTTGGCCGCATTGGCGTAGATCATCAGCGGTATCGCTGTCGCCGCACCGCAACCGATAAGAAGCAGAGTGTCGGCGGGAGTGCTCATGAAATGACCGTTCCCGGTGGCCTCAAGATAGATGATATAGGTCGCCGCCGGCAGGCTCATGATCAGCGCCTCAAGCGTGAAGCCGGGACTGCCACTGATCGGCAAGATCTTGTGCAGAAAAGCATACATCCCGAAGGTGAACGGTAGCAGCAAAGCGACAACCGGCAGGCTTCCGACCTCGATGGCAAGAATGAGCACGGCAGTCGCGGCAAGCGCGATGGCGACAAGCTGCCCCTTCGAGAGCCGTTCGCGCAGAATGACAGCAGCCATGGCGATGGAAAACAGCGGATTGATAAAATAGCCGAGAGCCGCGTCGACCGTATGGGCATTACTGACGGCCCAGATATAGGTTCCCCAGTTGACGCAAATGAAAACGCTGCAAAGTCCAACGATCGCCAGCACTTTCGGCTGACGGCACGCTGCCCTGATTTCTCCGGCCTGCCCGGAGAGCGCCACAATCACGCCGGCGAAGGGAACTGACCAGACAATGCGGTGGGCGAGTATCTCCAGCGGTGGCAGATGTGCGACCAGTTTGAGATACAGAGGCAAAAACCCCCACAGGAGAAAAGCGGTAAGGGCAAGCATAAACCCCTTTGCCGTGTCACCATCGGGCAGCGAGACAGTCGGAGGTGTCAGTGCAGGGTCAATCTCGTCGGCCGACATGGCGATTTCCTATCATGTGATCAAATGCCAATATCGGCAGACGGCCCCAGTTGCCACCCGGTTCTGGTGAAGAATCGATCAATACCACTGATGGATGAGCGAAAATCACTCCGTATCGGACTCATTCCGCCGCGGCACGCCCGGCAAGCCTGCGGTTCTTCATCAGCTTGAACGTGATGGAGTCCATCAGTGCCTGGAACGATGCGTCGATAATGTTTTCCGAAACGCCGACGGTCCACCAGCGCACACCGTCATCGTCGATGCTCTCGATCAGCACGCGGGTGATCGCCTCCGTACCACCGTTGAGGATACGCACCTTGTAGTCGGCCAGCTTGAGGTCGGCGATTTCCGACTGGAATTTGCCGAGGTCCTTTCGGAAAGCCTTGTCGAGCGCGTTGACCGGCCCGTCGCCTTCGGACACCGACATCACCCTGCGTCCGTCGATCTCGAGTTTCACCACCGCTTCCGAGACGGTTTTGATCCGGGCGTGACTGTCATAACGGCGCTCGACCATCACCCTGAAACTGTCGACATGGAAGAAATGCGGGACGTCGCCGAGTTCACGCAGCGCCAGAAGTTCGAAACTGGCATCCGCGCCCTCATAGGCATAGCCGATGGATTCGCGTTCCTTGACGATCGAGATCAGCTTGTCGAGGCGGGGATCGTCCTTTGCAACCGTGATGCCACGGCGTTTCAGCTCATTGATGAAATTGGACTTCCCGCCCTGATCTGAAACCATCACCTTGCGGGTGTTGCCGACCTTCTCCGGGTCGACATGCTCGTATGTGCGCGGATCCTTCAAAAGCGCCGAGGCGTGGATACCGGCCTTGGTGGCGAAGGCGGAGGCGCCGACGTAAGGCAGTTGCGGGTCGGGCGCCCGGTTCAGCAACTCATCAAAGCCACGGGACAGCGTAGTAAGCTCGGTGAGACGTGCTTCATCGAGGCCGAGCACATAGCGGTTGTTGTAGCGCGCCTTCAGCGCAAGCGTTGCCGCAAGCGTGATGATATTGGCATTACCGCAGCGCTCGCCGATGCCGTTGAGCGTGCCCTGCACCTGCCGAACCCCTGCCATGACGGCGGCGAGCGAATTGGCAACCGCCTGCCCCGTATCATTATGTGCGTGGATGCCGAGTGAAGCGCCCGGTATGCCGCTTGCGATCACATCGGCGATGATTTCGCTCACCTCGTCCGGCTGGGTGCCGCCATTGGTATCGCACAGCACCACCCAGCGCGCGCCTGCGTCATAGGCGGCCTTTGCGCAGGAAAGCGCATAGTCGCGGTCTGCCTTGTAGCCGTCGAAGAAATGCTCGCAATCCACCATCGCCTCTTTTCCGGCTGCGGTAACAGCGGCAACGCTTTCGGCGATACAGACAAGGTTTTCGTCGTTGGAAATGCCAAGCGCTACGGAAACGTGATAATCCCAGCTCTTGGCCACCAGACAGACGGCATCGCTGTTGGAGGCGATAAGGCCGGCCAGGCCCGGATCATTGGACGCCGAAACACCGGCGCGCTTGGTCATGCCGAACGCGGTCATTTTTGCGTTTTCGGTGCGCTTTTCGGCAAAAAAGGCCGTGTCCGTCGGGTTGGCGCCCGGATAACCGCCCTCGACATAATCGATACCGGCCTGATCGAGCAGAACGGCAATGGCGATCTTGTCCTCGACGGAAAAATCGATGCCCGGCGTTTGCTGGCCATCGCGCAATGTGGTGTCGAACAGATAGACGCGTTCGCGCTTGGTCATGTCGTGGGTCTCCATCCCTGAGTGGCCTTTTCGACCTTGTTATCCGGCGTCCGTGTCATCTTCGGGCGGCCATGTTTCGGTATCGTGATCGGGGTGCTGGCGCATGCTGGTGGCAATCGCATCATTGCCCCCCTGCAGATCGGACCGGTCGGTCGGCATTTCCCTGAGGCCGGAAAGCAGGTGAAAGAACGGCACCCGCCCTTCGACACCATCCTGCGACACCGGTGGAAATGCAGACGGATCGTCCAGGCTGCCGAGTGTGACCGCGATCCGATCGGTATCGACCGTTTCGAAAAACAGCGGTGTGCCGCAGGCCGCACAGAACCCACGCCGGACATGTTCGGAGGAATGAAACCAGCCTGGCGCGCCACGCGTCAGGCTGAAAGCGGCATGGTCCGCGCCGGCAAGCGCCATGAAATAATTGCCCGACGCCTTCTGGCACATGCGGCAATGGCAGATATGCGGATAAGACAGCGCGCCGGAAATGCGATAGCGCACAGCCCCGCACTGGCAGCCGCCGGAAAACGACTGTGCTGCGCTCACCGCTTCACCTCCCACGTCGTCTCGCGCTCGCCGGTTTCCTTGCTTTTTGAATCCTTTAGCTGAATGCCCTGAGACGCCAGTTCATCGCGGATACGGTCCGCTTCCGCCCAGTTTTTTTCGCGGATGAAGGCGAGCCTCTTCGAGACATATTTTTCCACGTCAAAGCTTGCTTGTTGCGGTCGCAGATCAAGTCCGAGAAGGTCGGCCGCAGCAATCAACGTGGAAGCGGGGAGACCCGAGGCCAGCATGTTCCTGATGTATTCCGGAGTGTTCAGGTCATCGAAAAGGGCTGCAGTGAATGCGGGATGAAGTTCCGAAGCGATTCCACCATCGGCTTTGCGCCGCAGTTTCACCAGAATGTTCTCTGCCTCCTCCAGCCGCTTCACCGAAAAATCGATCGGCTCGCGATAATGCGTCATCAGCATGGCGAGCCGCAGCACTTCGCCCGGCCATTTGCGACCGCCGAAATTCGTCGTCTCCAGAAGCTCATGGATGGTGAAGAAATTGCCGTCGGATTTCGACATCTTGCGGCCTTCGACCTGCACGAAGCCGTTATGCATCCAGACATTGGCCATCGTGTGGTTGCCGTGGGCACAGCAAGATTGGGCGATTTCGTTTTCGTGGTGGGGGAAGATCAAATCGAGGCCACCGCCGTGAATGTCGAAGGTTTCGCCGAGATGCTTTTCCGACATCACCGAGCATTCGATATGCCAGCCCGGACGGCCTTTGATGGTCTCGCTGTGGCCGTCAACGGTGAAGCGTCCATCCCAGCCTGGCTCGTCGGCCGCACTTTCCTTCCATAGCACGAAATCCGCAGGGCTTTTCTTGTGGCCTTCGACCGCGATGCGGGCACCGGCCTGCTGATCTTCCAGATTGCGCCGCGATAGCTGGCCATAATCGGGCATGGACGGCACGTCGAACAGCACCTCCCTGCCCTCGGCACCCTTCACCACATAGGCATTGCCCTTGTCCAGCAACGTCTGGATCATCGCCACCATGCCATCGATATGCTCGGTTGCGCGTGGCTCCACCGTTGGTTCCAGCACACCGAGCGCGGCAATATCCTTGTGAAACTGGTTTGCCGTCTTCTCTGTCACCTTGCGGATCGCCTCATTCAGCGGAAGGTCCGGATAGTCACGTTTGGCGCGCGCGTTGATCTTGTCGTCAACGTCGGTGATGTTGCGGACATAGGTGACGTGGTCTGCGCCATAGAGATGACGCAACAGCCGGAACAGCACATCGAACACGATCACAGGCCGCGCATTGCCGATATGGGCGAAATCATAGACCGTCGGCCCGCAGACATACATGCGCACATTCTGCCGGTTTATCGGCTCGAAGACCTGCTTCTCGCGCTTCAGTGTGTTGTAGAGCTTCAGGGCTTCGCCCATGTCCAGTCTCCCGAAATCAGTCTTTTTGCACAAAACAGGCCAGCGACCCGGCCGGGACGTCTGTCATAAACTCGATTTCAGGACAAGGACGGCCGGCCAGCGAGGTGCTAGCGAATAATGATGCAGATAATGCAAAGGGCCGTGTTCATGTTGGCTTTATGCGCCGGGTGAATGGCGCCGTCAAGACCCGGGCCGATCAACCCGCACCAACGAAGTCATCGACTAATTTCAAATAATACTAATTTAAAATAGCAGTAAATTATTTATATATTGAATATTTTTAGACGTAAATTTTCATTTATACTATTAATAGTGTAAATTAATAAATGTTATTGATTCGTCTGTAGCGGATTTATTCAACCACAATCAGGAGAACCGACGTGAACCGAATGTCAGTCTTGATTGCAGCCCTGCTCAGTTCAGCCATCCCGAGCGCGGCCGCCGATGTCATCTCGCCCCCGCCTGCTCCTCCGCCACTTCCCGTGCCGGAAATGTTCAAATGGACGGGGATTTATTTCGGTGCGCTGGCGGGCTACCACTGGACCGATGCGGAGCCACAATCCTTCCGGTTGGTCGATGATCACCTGAAAATCGACAACTGGCTCGGCGGCGGATTTGTCGGGGCGAACTATCAGTTCGATAACCACATGGTGCTCGGCCTGGAAGGCGAGTTCGACTATCTCGGAGGATCGGGCGATCAGTCGCTCCAGGTCGTCATCAACAACAATATCGAGACAGGAGAAGGAGAACTGACACTCGGCTGGAGCGGATCACTGCGCGGGCGCGTCGGCTATGGTTTCGAGCGAACGCTGCTTTACGGAACAGCCGGCGGAGAAATTTCGAGTGGCAGCGTAACCGGGTCTTTCAACGCAAAATCAATCGATACCGGCAACAAGACACTTGCGGGCTGGACGGTCGGAGCTGGTCTGGAGCACGCATTCACCGACAATTTCTTCGCACGTGCAGAATATCGCTACTCCTATTATCCCAAGGTCGATTATTCCTTCAGCTGGGACAGCGATTTCAGCCTCAAGGCAAGTCAAAACCAGATGAAAGTCGGGCTGGGATATAAGTTCTAGATGTAATGAACCGCAATCATAGGGGGGCGGACTGCAAACATCTGCAATACGCAGACGGGATCCTTCTGGAAGCCGCCCCCTCTAAGAGCCGGATTCAAAAGTTCATGATGGGAAACAATATCGTGCGAGGCGTCTGGTCATCACCCTGATGCTGGCGATGTTGACCCATGCTGTGGCGCTTGCGATGGACTTTTCCCAATCTTTGGCCAACCGACGGCATCGTCCGAACCAGCCGAAGGTGCGCTCCACCACCCATCGGCGGGGCAGAACCTCAAAGCCTTTCGCTATGTCGGAGCGCTTGATGATTTCAAGGTTCCATTGGCCGCATCCGCGCAGCGCTTTTCGCAACTTCTGCCCGGCATAGCCGCCATCTGCGAAGACATGGCGCAACCAGGGGAAACGGTAGCGGATGGCTTTCAGGACATCGGGCGCACCGTCGCGGTCCTGGATATCGGCAGCATGGACAAGCACGAACAGCATCAGCCCGATCGTATCGGTGATGATGTGGCGCTTGCGGCCCTTGATCTTCTTGCCGGCGTCGTAGCCCGAAACCCCGCCGCTTTCGGTGGTCTTGACACTCTGGCTGTCGATGACACCGGCTGTGGGCGAGGCCTCGCGCCCCTCCAGTTCGCGCGTAGCGCAGACGAGCAGATGATTGATGGTCTGCCAAAGGCCGATGTCGCGCCAGCCATAGAAATAGCCTCGCACCGTGGAGACCGGAGGGAAGTCCTTCGGCAGAGCCCGCCATTGACTGCCGCTGCCCGCAATATAAAGGATCGCGTTCACCACTTCCCTCATATTCGTTTTCCGTGGCCGCCCGCCGGGCTTGGCCAGCGGTATCAGTGGAGCAATTACAGCCCACTCACGGTCCGTCAAATCGGTTGGATAGCGAAGGCGATCCCGGTTATGCTGCAGGCGGGTGATATCATTCCAGGGCATGCGATCCTCCACGTTCTTGGCAGAGGTGGTTGAATCACATCCTTCTGATATCACTCAACAACTTTTAAATCGGGCTCTAAAAGATCCTGACCATTATTAGCTGCGCGATGCTTCAATACGCACTCAGTTCGCCAAATTCTACCGAACTCATCTGGAAGATCATAACGAGCACCGATAGCAAGAAAGCCGTCAGCGGACCGCAACTCACGTATGCGTAGCTCTTCCCCTGATTCAGACCGAACGTGGGCATTCGTCGCGTCTATTTCTCTGGAATTAGAATCAGATAAAACTGTCTGGTTCTTCATTCCTCGCAGCCAAGCTATAATCTCAGCTACGAACGAACCTCGATTATCACTCGGAACTACAGGGAACTCCGTCGAGAATGGAAGCATCTTTGGTCTACCCTATGTCTTATTCTAATATCCCAAGATTATAAAAAATACCTTCTTATTTTAAGTGTAAGTCATGCTCTAATCTAGAGGATGTATCAAAAATAATCACTGCAAAAATGGGAAAATTAAATATCAAAGACTAAATTGTTGAATTCTCTCGACGCGGATACGCGCGCTTCGTGCGACTCTGCCCATTTCATTGACCGCGCTGGCAGCTCTAATCTGCCAACACATTCGCTATCAAAAAATAC
The DNA here is from genome assembly GCF_055808365.1 of Martelella sp. K41-7. Taxonomy (NCBI): domain Bacteria; kingdom Pseudomonadati; phylum Pseudomonadota; class Alphaproteobacteria; order Hyphomicrobiales; family Aurantimonadaceae; genus Martelella; species Martelella sp. K41-7. The sequence goes on along the minus strand of NZ_CM147867.1, from coordinate 1,567,286 downwards.
AGTCGCGACTGAAGGCGCGCCCTCACGGCACCAGAAACTCAAACGGCGCCGCCGCCTTCATCAGCCCCGCGACATCCCCGCCCGGCAGTGCCGGATCGTTCAGTCCCAGCGTCTTCGCCGGCGCCCCCTCGGAGAGATCGAAGTCCTTGAGATCGACCCAGAACACCGAGGGGTTGATGACGGAGTCGAAATAGTAGCGGCGGTGGTCGTGTTCGGCGACGGTGCGCCAGAGGGTGGAGGCGATGTTGGGTTTTTCGGGATCGGACATGCCGAGCGGGGTCGAGATCGCGCGCACCTGCGAGAACACCGAGGCGAGTGCTGCGCGGCGGTCTTTCAGCGGGGCGGCGGTTTTCAGATTGTAGCTGGCGCGGGCGAAGCGGTCGGCGGCGTTGACCGTGCCCGGCAGAAAACTCTTGCCGCCGACGAGGTCCCAATAGGAATTTATGGCAAGTTGCTGATCATAGGCTGGCGAATTGGTCATCACCTTGAAATCGCGGCTGTGATGGATCGTCAGCTGACCGCCGACGAATTCGAAAATCGCGCTGTCGCCGGACGCATCGGAAAGCGCCAGATGCACATTGGCGGGCGCGCCGTTCGGAGCCTCGCCGGTGATGATGGTAAGCGGGTCGCCCTCCATCGCCGCGACGGCCTCCGCCACGTTTGCGAAATTGTCGAGCATATATTGCAGCCACGCCCCGACCGAGATCAGCGGCTTGCCGCGCGCGGCCGGATCGCCATAGGTCGATTCGACCAGATAGAGCATGTTGCCGGCAAGGCCCGCCTCGTTCAGGCCGTCTGAGGTGGCTAGGTTATAGATGGAGACGATGACCGAGCCGTATTTCGAGGTCCACGCGGCGGAGCCCTCGCCCACCCCGCCATTGCGGGCAAGACCGCGCGGAAACACCCAGAGATCTGATTCCATGGTCACGTCGCGCCAGTCCATCGAGCGCCCGGTTATGAAGCTTCCGGTTCCGGTTTCATAGAAGATGCGTGTGCACATGAAATTTCCTCCGCCTGACCCTGATTATTGTTGGCTCAGGCTAACGCGATGCCGCGCGCGCGACAATACCGTTTCGCCTTTGTCCTAAAAATGGCTCCGCCGGGCGACGAAACGTGCCAGCATCGGCCCGAGCGCCATGACGAAGAAGAACCGTGCAATCTGCATCGACATCACGAAGGCGACGTTGACATCAGTGGAGGCAGAAATGATGGCAACCGCATCCGCACCGCCGGGGCTGGTGGCCAGATAGGCACTCAACGGATCAATGCCGACGAACCTGACGAGAAGCCAGGCAAACACCGCGCAGGTCGCCACAAGCGCCAGAATGGAGGCCAGCACGCGGGGAAGCGCCCGGCTGGCGTGGCGGATGACGTCGCGGTCGAACCGCGAGCCGATCGCCCAGCCGACCAGCGCATAGGAGACAGCAAGCAGCGGCTGCGGCAGCTCGATATCCACAAGGCCCGCGACATTGAGCGCAGAGCCGAGAACCACCGGCACGATCATCGCGCCCGCCGGAAGCCCGGAGCGCCTGCCGGCAACAACGCCGATGATGACGAGCGCGAGCGTCTGGCCAAGCGCCCACCAGTCGGGCGTCACCAGCCAGAGGATCGGTTCTGGCGCGCCATCCCCGCCGGTTCCGGTCCACAGCCGCGCAATGGTGGCGGCAACGATGGTGACGATGACCACGCGGGTATACTGCATGAAGGCGACAAGGCGCATATCGGCGCCGAAGGAGCCGGACATCAGCGTCATCACCGTGGCAGCGCCGGGAAACGCGCCCCAGATCGCCGTGGTGCCAGGCAGCACCTGAAACCGCGCCAGCAGCCAGCCAAGGGCGACGGCGGCAAACACCACCGCCAGCACGCTCATGACAAAAATCGACCAGTCCGCGCCGATCTCCTGCAACACCGGCCATGTCATGGTTCTCGCTATCAACAGCCCGACAATGCCCTGCGCCAGGCTGAACGGCACGATCGGCACGGCAATGCGCTTGCCGAAAAAGGAAAACGCAATGGCCGTCAGCATCGGCCCCAGAAGAAGGCCGGCGGGAAGACCGGCAAGCGAAAGCAGCACGACAACGGCAGCAGAGGCCGCAATCAGCGCCGGCCAGAGCCTGAGTACGGACCCGATCCGTGTCCCGGAGGAGGCCTCCGCCTCGGGGCCTTCACCCTCCGGTTTTCCCGCCGATGCCATGAAATACTCTGCCCTTAATACTGCGTCGGGCTTGTTCTACACACGAAGACGCAATCCGCCAAGGCAGGCTGGAACGTGCGTCATGTGGCTGAGATTACATTGCGCAGCCCTGACGGCGCATGGCGATATCGACGGCGTTGACCTTGCCCTTGGTATAGGCAATCAGACTGTCCTGATTGGGAGAGGCTTCAGCCGAGACACTGCCGAGACTGGCGCCCATCACCCGGAAATCACCGAAGATCTCCTCGTCCTGCAGGCGGGAGAGATCTTTCAGCTTGGCGTTTTCCGCCACCATCAGCGCGCTGAGCTGATTACAGTTCAACTCGGCATAATCACCGGGCGAAACCGGCATGGCGCCAATCGTCTCGGCGCGCTGGGTACAGCCAGCCGCAAGAACAGCGAGGGCGAGAATGGTGGCGGACATACGCATAAAAATCACCTCGGTCAAAACAGGGAAAAGTATCAGTATAAACGTTGCGGAAGCCATGCCGGTTCCCGCTTCGCTGCATCATAGCTTAATTAGAACATTCAGCATGCAAGGAAAGCGCTTGCCTCCGCCTTTTCATGTTTCCGGCGGAGGACCGGCAAGAATATCGGGATCGATACCGGCGCGGCCGCTTGTTAGGTCACGCAGGTATTCAGCAAGCCCCACGAGCCTGCTATCGGGCACATCGAGCTGAAACACCGCGCCGTCTTGCGAAAAATCACGGGCTCTCACAGCGATATCGTCAAAGGTTTCAAGCCGCGCCTCCACCAGCGCGAGATCGGTAAACAGAACCGAAACGGAAAGCAGCGTGGTGGCGATGACGGGCTGTTTTTCCGCCTGCCGCAGGCACTCTGCGGCACTGCCACCATAGGCGCGTGCCAGACCGCCCGTACCCAGTTTGACGCCGCCAAACCAGCGGGAAACGACCACGACGACATCATCGATCTCTTGTCCTTCGATGGCTTGCAGGATCGGTTTTCCCGCCGTGCCGCCCGGCTCCCCGTCATCGGAAAAACGGTAATCTGCACCGAGCCGCCAGGCCCAGCAATTGTGGCTGGCATCGGCAAAGGAATTTTCCGCAACAAAGGCCCTGGCCGCCGCCTCATCGGCAACGGGCGCTGCGATGGTGGCAAACCGGCTCTTCTTGATTTCGCGCTCGCTGGTGGCGGGCTTGGTGAGCTTGAACATGGCATTCGGCACAGGTGAAACGATCCGCTGTTTGAACGGCACACACAAACCGAAGTCAAGTCGTGTCAGGAACGGCGGGCGACGATGCGGCCGGTGGCAAAGCAGCTGACAAAACCGGTCAGGCCGGTCGCAAACGTGCCCCAGGCCATATCGACACCAACCACAGTCCAGGACCAGTCCTTCAATGTTGCCATATTGGTGAGGTCATATGTGCCGTAGGCCATGAAACCAAACACCGCGCCATTGATCAGCCCCTTGAGGGATGAGCGTGCCTTTACGCCGGGGTAGACAACAAAATAGTATATACCAATCAGGTACATGAAGTAGAAACTTAAACCAGCATTCCAATTCGGTGACGGCAGCAGAAGCCCGCCGATCTCGGCCTCATAGAAGCTGAAGGCGACCGTACCGAGCCAGATGAAATCGAGCAACGAAAAGCATGCGGCCATTGCGGCAAACGCGATCAGATAGCGGGACATGGGCACCTCCTCAAATACCGAGCAATGGCTGGAATGCGCGCATGATCCGGCTTCGGAACTTAAGCGGCGCATCGGTCACGATCAGACAGATGCACTCACCGTCCGGCGTCACCACCGGCTCATGCACCGTATCCTCGTCCTCCTCGGAAAAATCGCCGGGGCCGAATGCCTCATCGTCGCAATGATAACAGCCGTGCAGGATCAGCGTGAGCTCTCGGCCACCATGGCCATGTTCCGGCAAAGGCCTGCCGGGCCCGACACGCAGCAGACGCACATTGATATCGCCTTCGACGGGGATCCGATACTGCGCGGCACCAATGCCGGCACGGCGCCAGCCGACATTATCGAGCGAACCGCCGATATAAGACCGCAGCGGTTCTGGCACCGCCTGATCATTCACTGCCAAGGTTTGTGCAGTGTCCGGTTCACTCACCGGCTGCTCCACAGGCTCAGCCTTCAGCCGGCGCAGCATGCTTTCCCAGCTCGCCTTCTCCGCGTCGGGCGCGCGTTCCGGTTCAATGTCTTCCATCAGCGCGCCGCCCGTGGCCTCCATCAATGTGAGGCGTTTGCGGCAATCCGGGCACAGCGCCAGATGCGTGGCGACGGCAAGGCTCCAGCCCTCTTCGAGCGAACCAGCAGCGTATTCGAGCAACAGCGCATCTGAAATATGGTGATTGATCTGGCTCATCGCTCTTCTCCCAGTGTCGAGCGCAGCTTGGAAAACGCGGCGCGTATACGGGACTTTACGGTGCCCAGAGGCAGGTTTGTCTTTTCAGCGATCATGCTGTGGGAAATGTCCTCGAAAAACGACATGTGCAACAGTTCGGCCTGTTCTTTCGGGAGTGTGGAAAGGGCTTGCCGCATCCGTTTGGCGCTTTCGTCCTGTTCAAAGTGGCTGTCGGGCGGTTCCGGCGCATCTGGCACGAAGGCCGGGTCATTCGGATCGAATTGCGGCCGTTTTGCCTTGCGCAGATTGTCGATCATCACATTACGGGCCAGCGTGAAAACCCAGGCTGACGCATTGCCTCGTTGCGGATCGAACATTGAAGCCTTGCGCCAGACCATCATCATGGTCTCCTGCATCAGCTCCTCCGCAAGCGGCCCGTCGAGCGCGCGCTTGAGCATATAGCTTCGAATGCGCGGGCCGAAATACACGAATAGCCGCTCGAACGAAGCAACATCGCGCGACCGCCCGGTTCGCACCAGGCAGAGTGTCATTTCTTCCGCCGATAATTCCGCCAAAGCTGAACCTTTCGACCTTGGTACCCTTGTGCCCACAATAGTGGACGCCGCCCGTAAACGAGCTATTTTGGGAACCGTGCCGTCAGCCGGTATGTAGTGAGCAAGGTCTGTCATGACCGCTATTACGACGCGGGTTCCCATCCGGATTGAAGGTTCCAACAATTTTGTCGCGAATTCAATCCGTCCGTCTGCTGCGTGCGTAGTTCTGGCTAAAGATCAGAGGAAAACCGTACATGCATCACAAGCTGGACAAGGCTCACAAGAAAATCCGCGCAGATCGAAAGATTGCCGTCATAGGTTCCGGCATTTCAGGCCTTTCGGCCGCATGGCTGTTGAGCAAATCCTCCAATGTCACGCTATTCGAAGCGGACAGCCGCCCCGGTGGACACTCGAACACCGCAGATGCCGTCATCAATGGCGAGAATATTGCAGTCGATACCGGCTTCATCGTCTATAATGAGCGCAATTATCCCAATCTGACGGCCATGTTTTCGCATCTCGGTGTGGCGACCGACGAATCTGATATGTCGTTTGCGGCTTCGCTGAATAATGGCGCGTTCGAATATGGTGGCAACAACATCGCAACCCTTCTCGCCCAGAAGTCGAACGTCCTGCGCTTCAGCTTCTGGCGGATGGTCTATGATATCTTCCGGTTCTATCGGGAGGCGCCGGCAGCGGCGAAAGACATGATGGGGATGGAACTGACGCTTGGCGACTATCTGGACAGCAAGGGCTATTCCAGACGGTTTGTTGAAGACCACATCCTGCCGATGGGTGCGGCGATATGGTCGACAACAGCTGACCAGATGCGTGCCTATCCGTTGGCAGCGTTCACGCGATTTTTCGAAAGCCACGGATTGCTGACCCTCGTCGACCGCCCGCAATGGCGCACGGTTTCCGGCGGCAGCCGCTCCTATGTCACGCGCATGCTAAAGGACATCAACGGCGAAATCCGTCTTGCAACGCCGGTGCGGCAGATCCACCGCCTGGAAGACCGCGTGCGTTTGACGCTGGATCATGGTGAACAACAGGAGTTTGACGCCGTGGTTGTCGCAACCCATGGCGATCAGGCGCTGGGTATGCTGGCAGATGCAGACGAGAACGAAGAGCGGCTTCTTTCTGCCTTTCGCTACACCACAAATGAGGCCTATCTGCACAGCGACGAACGGCAGATGCCGAAACGCCGCAAGGTCTGGTCGAGCTGGAATTATCTGGAGCGGAAGGGGCCGGACGAGATTTCTCTGTGCGTCACCTACTGGATGAACCGGCTGCAGAATATCGACGAGCGCTATCCGCTGTTTGTAACGCTCAACCCGGCCGAACCGATCCGTAACGACATGGTTCACGCCCGCTACACCTATACCCACCCTCTGTTTGACCGAAACGCAATCGACGCCCAGCGCGACCTCTGGCAAATCCAGGGCCGTGGCAATGTCTGGTATTGCGGCGCGCATTTCGGCAGCGGTTTCCATGAGGACGGCTTGCAGTCCGGCCTTGCCGTGGCGGAAGCGCTCGGCGGGATCAAACGGCCTTGGTCGGTAGAAAACGAGTCGGGACGCATCCACCTGGAGCCAGCTCTGGCAGCCGCGGAATGACATCATTTTCCGCCATATACAGAGGCGACGTCATCCACCGCCGGCATCGGCCAAAAGTCCACCGGCTTCACTACCGCGTGTTCTCGCTACTGGTCGACCTTGACGAACTTCCAGTACTCGGCCGCCGCCTGAAACTCTTTGGCCACAACCGGTTTTCGTTATTCAGCGTTCATGACCGCGACCATGGCAAGCTTGCCCTTGGTGACCTGAAGTCCTGGGCGCTCGAAGAGCTTTCCAACGCAGGCATTGACGAAGCGGTCGCGCGGGTGGAAATGCTCTGCTACCCACGCATCCTCGGCTATGTCTTCAATCCGCTGACGGTTTACTTCTGCTACCGCGCGGATGGCACGCTTGTCGCGATCCTCTATGAGGTCTGCAACACCTTCAAGGAGCGCATGACCTATGTGATCCCCGTTGTTGATGATACCCGCCCCGTTCGGCAGACTGCGGAAAAACAGCTCTATGTCTCGCCGTTCATCCCGATGGAGTGCGAATATCATTTTTCGATCGCACCGCCAGGCGGAACGGTATCCGTACGCATCAACGAAAAAGACAGCGAAGGCCCCCTGCTGTTTGCTGCCTTCAACGGAAGACGTCACGAGCTCAGCGACCGGTCTCTTCTCTCCGCCTTTTTTGCCTATCCGTTGATGACGTTAAAAATCATTGCGGGCATTCACCTGGAAGCGGTACGGTTACTGATGAAGGGAATACCGGTATTCAAACACCGGCCATCCGCATTGCGCATTCAAAGCGTGGTCGCGGACGGCAAGCCGCGAAGAGACAGGCCAGATGAACGCAACGCATGACGGATACGCCCCCCACAAAAACCTCAAACTCTGGCAGAAGCCCATCGCCGGCATGGCGAGCCGGATCAACACAGGTTCACTGACGCTGCGCTTTCCGCACGGACGCGTCACCAGGGTTACCGGAAGAAACGAGGGTCCGGCGGCCGAGATCAAACTCAACAACCCGCGTCCGCTCTACCGCCTCCTCAGTGAAGGCGATCTCGGGTTTGCGCGCTCCTATATTGACGGCGACTGGGACACTCCGGACCTCGCTGCCGTCATCGATCTGGCGCTCGTCAACGAGGAAGAATTTTCGAAACTCTTGTCCTCGTCCTATCTGTTTACCCAGATGTCGCGGTTCCGACATCGCCTGCGCGCCAATACCAAGACCGGCAGTCGCCGCAACATCGCCTTCCATTACGACCTCGGCAATGCGTTTTACAAGCTCTGGCTGGATGAAACGATGACCTATTCAAGCGCACTCTACGAGGGTCGCGAACGGTCTCTCCCGGAAGCCCAGACAGCGAAATACGACCGGATTCTCGCCTGCCTCCAGATCGGTCCGGAAGATCGTATTCTTGAAATCGGCTGCGGCTGGGGCGGTTTTGCAGAACATGCCGCAGCAACCACGGGCTGCCATGTCACCGGGCTTACGCTATCACAGGAGCAAGCGAAATTTGCCCGCAAACGGCTCGCTGACAAGGGGCTTTCCGCGAAGACCGATATCCGGATCGAGGATTACCGCGATTGCCACGGTACATTTGACAAGATTGTCTCGATCGAAATGTTCGAGGCGGTCGGGGAGGAAAACTGGCCGGTGTTCTTTGATACGGTCAATGCACGGCTGACGCCGGGCGGCACGGCGGTAATCCAGTCGATCGCCATCGAGCACCATCGTCTCGATGACTACCGCAACAATCCGGATTTCATCCAGCATTACATCTTCCCCGGAGGCATGCTGCCGTCTGTTGAAACATTCCGCAAAGGTGCTGCGAGTGCCGGTCTGGCCGTAAAAGACCTGTTTGCATTCGGCAAGGATTACGCCCGGACGCTTCTGGAATGGGAGGAGCGTTTTCTCGCCGAATGGGAAACGATCCGGCCACTCGGGTTTGACGACCGGTTCCGGCGGATGTGGCAGTATTATCTCAACTACTGCGCCTCCGGGTTCAACGCCGGCCGGATCGACGTTGCTCAGTTTCACCTGCATAAACCGGCAGCCTGACGCTAAACGTCCCGCAGCGGTCTGGGGAAACGCAGCATCATGAACGCTGCCAACGCTGCTGCGCCGGTGATGTTCAGATAGGCGATATTTTGCATGTCACCGGGTGCGACCGCCATCAGCGGTCCGCCGATCCGGCCTTCAAGCGCGACGAACAGGACGAAGATCGCCGCAATCAGCCCCCGCGATAACCAAACCTCCGTGCGGTAGAACACAAGCCCCGCCAGCATGATGCAGGCAAACAGAAAGGCCAGCGTGTTGCTCTCGTCGCCGAGAATGAACGCTATCACCAGTGTATCGGCGAGCCCGACGAGCACCATGCCGAGGCGGGCCGCAAGGCTTCGCCCGCGGCGCGACAGGTACCAAACCACAAGATAGAGCGGCATCGTCAGCGCAGCCATGAGCGAGAGACGAAAGGCGCTTTCTGCCAGAAACCAGATGTAGACCGGATAGACCGGCTTGTTGAGCGCAAGCACCAGAGCACATGCGCCCGCCGCACCGCAAAGCGGATCGTCACGATGCAGCGCCTCGGTTTCGCGGTTGTTGATTTCTGACATAAGCATGTCCGCTCATTCACATGTATTTATTGACTTGTTTTCTGTTGGGGAAACCAGGGGAAGAATGCATTCACCCTGCTTTTATAGGCCGTAAATGCCTCTCCGCGCGATGCCTCCATATGCTTTTCGAGATAGGGAATGCCCGAGACATGGTTGAGCAGCCAGTACATCATCACCGGAGCCAGAAGCGACACGACAAAGGGGAAGGCCGCCTGAAACCCTGATAGCGCCAGAAGCGGCCAGGCGCACCACCACGACCACTCGAAGAAATAGTTGGGATGGCGGGAATAGCCCCACAGCCCGATGTCGCAAACCGTCTTGCCCTCAGGACTTCTGCGCTTGAACTGGGACAGCTGCCAGTCGGCCGTGCCCTCACCGGCAATTGCAATCAACGCAACGACAAGCGCGAGCCCATCAAGTATCCCCGGAAAGGGCGCGGGGTTGAGAATGGCGGCGTAGATCGAAAGCGTGAGAATGAATGCAGCAAAGGCCTGGATCAGCAGGAACCAGAGAAGCCGCGGCCCGGCACTGTCTCCCCACTCCTCGATCAGGGCCGCATAGCGTGGGTCATCCTTCTTGCCGGCGCTGCGGGTGGCGATATGGCCAGCCAGTCTGAGCGCCCACAGGCCGACAAGGATACCGGCGAGCCATTTGCGGGCAGGATTGCCGTCGACAGAGAAGACAATGACGGACAGACCCGCCAGCCCCGTTATCGCAGCCCAGATCGTATCGATCCAGCCGCTGTTGCCGGTCAGTCTCTGGACAGCCCATGCTCCGGACATGCCAAGGCAAAGACCGATGAAAACAAAAATCAGCAGCGATATAGACAAGTCGCCCTCCGTGAGAATGTGGTTTACACATCTCTACGGAGGGCGTGAAAGGACGGATCGTTTTTAGGTGTCAGCCCGGTGTCAGACCGCGCTGTTTTTCTGAACGGCGGCGCATCAGCTCCAGCACCGTCAGTAGGATCACCGACAGCGTCACAAGGATCGAGGCGACAGCAAGGATCGTTGGTGAAATCTGCTCGCGCAATCCGGTAAACATCTGCCATGGCAGCGTCTTTTGCGAGGCCGAACCAACGAACAGCACAACAACCACCTCATCGAACGAAGTGATAAAAGCGAACAGCGCGCCAGAAATCACACCGGGCAGGATCAGCGGCATCTGCACCTTGAAGAAAGTAGTGACCGGATTGGCACCAAGGCTCGCGGCGGCCCGCTCCAGCGACTGGTCGAAGCCGACCAGTGTTGCCGTCACGGTGATGATCACGAATGGTGTGCCAAGCACGGCATGTGCCAGCACAACGCCCCAGTAGGTGCCCTGAATGCCGATGCGCGAATAGAAGAAATACATGCCGGCGGCCGAAATGATCAGCGGCACGATCATCGGTGAAATCAAGATCGCCATGATGGCGCCACGATACGGCACGTGACTTTGCGACAGTCCGATCGCTGCTAGCGTGCCGAAGCTTGTGGCCAGCAGCGTAGCGGCCGGCGCGATCATCACCGAGTTTCTGAGCGCCTGCTGCCAGTCCGGGTTGGTGAAGAAGTCATGATAATGCTTGAAGGAATAGCCGGCGGGATCAAACGCCAGCATTTCCGGCGTGAAGGTGAAGAAGTCTGTTGCATTGAAGCTCAGCGGAATGATGACCATGATCGGAAAGATCAGGAAGAAGAAGATCAGTCCGCAGATCACCCGGAAGCCATAATACCAGACCCGCTGGGGCGTCGTCATATAGGGCGGCAGTTGGGCCATGGTCGGTCTCCTATCCGAGTTTCACGTTGTCGATGCCGATGACCTTGTCGTAGATGACAAAGCAGAGCATCACCACCAGCAGAAGCAGGGTGCCGAGCGCGGCAGCCAGGCCCCAGTTCAGGGAACTCGAGATGTGGTAGGCGATCCGGTTCGAGATGAAGATACCGGAGGTACCGCCGACAAGTTCGGGCGTGATGTAGTAGCCGATCGACAGGATGAAGACCAGAACAGCACCCGCGCCGATCCCCGGCACAGACTGCGGGAAATAAATCCGCCAGAACGCCGTCCAGTCGGTCGCCCCAAGGCTCTTGGCCGCGCGCACATAAGTCGGTGAAATCGTCTTCATCACCGAATAGAGCGGCAGGATCATGAACGGCAGCAGAATATGGGTCATGGCAATGACCGTGCCTGTCGCGTTGTTGATCAGCGCAAGTCGCCCGTCATCCGACACAAGCCCGATGAACACCAGCATATCGTTGATGACACCCTGTTGCTGCAGCAGAACCTTCCAGGCCGAGGTGCGCACCAGAAGCGATGTCCAGAATGGCAGAAGCACGAGGATCATCAGCAGGTTCGCGGACCTCAGCGGCAGATGCGACAGCAGGAATGCCACAGGATAGCCAAGCAGCAGGCACGAGCACGTGATCACGACACTCAAAATCAGTGTACGCATGAACAGCAGCAGATAGATGCGCTGCCCCTCAGGCACCATCTCGATACCATCCGCGGTTCGCTGGGCATCAAGCGCCGCCAGATAATAGCCGTCGGTGTAGCGGCCGGAATAACGATCAAGCGTTTGCCAGACCGCGAGCGAGCCCCAGTCCTCATCGGCATCGATGAACTCCTCACGCGCGGTGAGCGCTTCGAAACTCGGGACCGCCTCGGCCGCCGTCAGCAGCAACTCAGCCATCGCGCCAGAATAGGATGAAGCAGCATCCGGATTTTCGATCAGATCATCATAAAGCGCAGCGTAGACCGGATTCCAGGGTTCTTCTTGCGTCGGGCTGTCACCGTCTTCTGTCCGGATGACGTCAGCGAAACCGCTGTAAATATCGGCCGTGCGCGGCAGTGCCTGTTTCGCGGCCTCGGAAAGCACGAAAGCGGGCTGGGGCACCGCATCATCGCCAGCGGCTGCCCATTTGGACTGCGCAGCGACCCAGTCTTCAGATGCCATCAGGGAGACCCATGTGGCGGGCTCGACCCAGGCTTCATTCAGATTTTCGAATTGCTCAGTAAAGATCTCGCCGAAATCATCGACCCTGCGTCCGGTCTTGCGGAACAGGCTCGACATCCCGGTCATTTCGTAGTTCAGCCGTGAACCAAGGCGCGTATGCCGCTTGCGCTCGGCCGCGATCACAAGATCATCGCGCAGTGCGGAAAACACAACATCGCTGGGTATTTCGCCAGAGCTCTCATCCCAACTTTCAAGCACCGTGACCGTGCGTGGCAGCGTCTCGGGTACAATCTCGTTCTGCACCGAGCGAAACAACATATCGACGATCGGCGCGGCGAAGGAAATCAGCACAAACAGCAGGAGCGGCGCAATGAGAAGGAGCGCGCGCATCTTCTGGCGTCTCAGCGCTTTGGCCAGGCTAGCCTTCAGCGGCTTGCCGTCGGAGGTCGTCAGCTTCTCCGCCGTGTTGGTGGTCGTGTCGCTCATGTTCCCCGCTTCTTTCTGGTTCGGCCTTCGGCATTCGCTGTCGGCCATCTGTCGCGACCGTTCAACATTTGCGGTGCGGAAGGGCCGACCGGCCCTTCCGCGTGTCTGATCGAAGTCAGAGCTTACTGTACCAGCCAGGCCTGGAACTTGGCGTCCAGGTCATCGCGGTAGTCAGCCCACCATTCGTAGTTATAGACAAACACGTTCTTGGAGTTTTCCGGAGCGGTCGGCATGTGCGGGCCCATGTCAACGCCGAGTTCGGCATGCTTTCCGACGAGCGGAGCCGAGGAGTTACGCGCCGGGCCGTATGAGATGTATGCGGCCTGGTCGGCCAGGCGCTGCGTATCGGTCGCGTACTTCACGAAATCCTTGACCATGGCGAGGCGGTCTTCCGGAAGACCTGCGGGAATGATCCAGCCGTCAAGGTCGAACACCTGGGCATCCCAGAGCATTTTAAAGGGCTGGTTTTCTTCAACAATCGCGGAGAACCAACGGCCATTATAGGAAGAGCCCATCACGATTTCACCGTCAGCCAGAAGCTGCGGCGGCTCAGCAGCGGCCGACCACCAGATCACGTCATCCTTGATGGTGTCGAGCTTGGCAAAAGCGCGGTCCTGGCCTTCTTCAGTTTCCAGAACGTCGTAGACATCTTCCTTGGCAACCCCGTCGCAGATCAAAGCCCATTCAACATTGTTGATCGGGCGCTTTTCAAGAGCGCGCTTGCCCGGATAGGTTTCGGTGTCGAACATTGCGCAGATAGATTCCGGCGCCGGCGCACCTTCCGGCAGAAGATCCGGACGGTAAGCAGCGGTTGTTGAATAAACGATCTGCGGAATGAAGCAGTCCGAAACGATCAGGTCGCCGAAATCTTCCGATGCCGGTGTGCCATCCGGCGCCGGAGCGAGCATTTCGTCGGGATCGTATTCCATGGCGAGGCCTTCGTCGCAAAGACGCATGGCATCAGCGGCAACAACATCGACCAGATCCCATGTGACATTGCCGGCCTCGTTCATGGCTCTGAGCTTGGCAACGGCCTCATTCGACGATTCGTCCCAGACAACTTCGATATCCGGGTTCATTTCCATATAGGGATCCGTGTAGGCGCTCTTCTGAGAAGCCTGGTACGCGCCGCCCCACGAGACGATGGTCATTTCTTCGGCGTAGGCCGCCGTCGATGTGGCAAGCGATGCCGCCAGTGCCAGAATAATAGACTTGGTTTTCATAGTCTTTCTTCCCCTTCTTCGAGATAATTCTGCGGGCCTCAATGCCCGCATCTTGAGAGAACCGCCGGTCACAGGACCAGCGGACGCTACTTACGCGACAGGATCAAGCGCCTTGCAGTCGGCGGCGGTAAACCCGATCGCCTGCTGCTTGCCTTGGTGCAAATCCCAGCGCTCGCCGCGATTTCTAACCTTGACGACGAACTCGTTGTTTCCGCACACATTCATGCGCACGCGGATGTGGTCGCCAAGATAGATCAGTTCCTCGATCGTGCCGGTAATGGTGTTGGCATGATCATCCGTGGGAACGATTTCGACACGCTCTGGACGGAGCGAAATAGTGGTGCGGTCGCCGACCTTGTCGACATTCACCTTGTCGGCAACGATCATGGTGCCGTCATCGAGCTTGACCGCGCATTCATCGCCGCGAACCTCGGTAACCGTCCCGCTGAGCTTATTGTTCTCGCCGATAAACTGGGCGACGAACGAGTTCTGAGGGTTTTCGTAAAGCGCGGATGGTTCCGAAAGCTGCTGCACGATACCGTCGTTGAACACTGCGACGCGGTCCGACATGGTCAACGCCTCGGTCTGGTCATGCGTCACGTAAACGAAGGTCACGCCGAGGTTGTCGTGGATGTGCTTGATCTCGTACTGCATCTGCTCGCGCAGCTGCTTGTCGAGCGCGCCGAGAGGTTCATCCATCAGCACCAGTTCCGGGTCAAACACCAGCGCGCGGGCCACGGCCACACGCTGCTGCTGGCCGCCGGAAAGCTGCGCAGGACGCCGGCTTCCGAAATCTCCGAGCTGGACCATGTCGAGCGCACGCTTGACCTTTTCCTCCTGCTCGGCCTTGCCGATGTTGCGCAACTGCAGCGGAAACGCGAGATTTTCAGCCACCGACATATGCGGAAACAGCGCGTAATTCTGGAACACCATGCCGATTCCGCGCTTGTGCGGCGGTACGTTGTTAATCGGCCTTTCGTTGAGATAGATCTCACCGTAAGTGGCCGGTTCGAACCCGGCCAACATCATCAGGCAGGTGGTTTTCCCTGAACCTGACGGGCCGAGCATGGTCAGAAATTCGCCCGGCGGAATATCCAGATTTAATTTTTTAACAACGAGGCTTTCGCCATCATAACTTTTTTGAACACTATCGTACTTAACCGAAGCACCCCGGTTTTCAGCCATTTTGTCCCCTTATTATTTTGGACCTCGCGGGCCGCATTCTTGTGCGCGCCTTCTCAAATGATCCGGCTTCATACTGCAATTCGCGCTGCCTAAATCAACCTCAAATTTAAATAACGGACAAAGAATGGGCAAAAATGATCGCAATTTCAACCGGGGTTTGATGATTTTATGGGGTTGACAGACTTTCGTCTGTATTGGCTTTTACTGCGAAAACAGATGTTTATGGCAGGAAATTCAAGCCGATCGACGATGCCGAACACACGGAATCCCGGCACCTCTCAGAAATTTCTATTAGGAAAATTCAGAGCGCCTCGTCGGCAATCAAGACCTCGACGCTCAACCCGTCATAGGCAGGTTCAACATAATCGGGGGTCTCTTTTGCAACCGTCTCATAGTCGAGAGGGATATGCATATGGGTCAGAATCGCCCTGCGCGCGCCGAGATAATCCACCCAGGACAAGGCCTGCCCCAGCGACAGGTGGCTCGGATGCGGGTGGTACTGCAGTGCGTCGATCACCAGAAGATCGAGATCGCGCAGCTTTTCGATGGCGGTGGCCGGAAAGTCGCTAACATCTGTGCAATAGGCAACATCGCCCAGCCGATAGCCGAGCGAAATAATATCGCCATGCTGCTGGCGGTGCGGCATGAACCGCATCATTCCGCCGGGTCCATCGATGATAACCGGCTTTTCGAAATCGGCAATGACATTGGCCTGTGCAATCGGAGGATAGGCACTGCCCTTCGGTGTTTCGAGACAATAGGCAAAGCCTTCGAGCATCCGCGCCATCGTCTGCTCGTCAGCATAAACGGGAATCCGCTGACGCTGAGCGTGAAAATAACCGCGAAGGTCGTCAATGCCGTGAATATGGTCGGCATGAGCGTGGGTGAACAGCACTGCATCAATACGGCCTACGCCTTCGCGCACCATTTGCTCACGAAAATCAGGCCCGGTGTCGATCACCACCGTCGTCGCGCCGCCGTCGGGAGCAAACTGCTCCACCAACAGTGCCGTGCGTGTGCGCCGATTCTTCGGGTTTTGCGGGTCGCAAGCCCCCAGTCTCCGGTGATGCGCGGCACACCGGGCGATGACGAACAGCCGAGAATGGTGAAACGGCGGCGGTAGACCAAGGTCAGACCCGCGTCATCTTTGAGAAGCAACGAAAGGCGTTTTCTGTGGTCGTATCAGCTATCTCAGCCTCGCTTATGCCCTTGACCTCAGCCAGAACGCGGGCCGTGTTGACCACGTAGGATGGCTCATTGCGCTTGCCGCGAAACGGTGTCGGCGCCAGATAGGGCGCGTCGGTTTCCACCAGCAGGCGGTCCATGGGAACATCGGCGGCAATCGCCCGCAACTCGTCCGACTTCTTGAAGGTCAGGATACCTGAAAAGGAAACGTATCCGCCGAGCTCGACACCTGTGCGCGCCAGTGCCGCGCCGGAAGAGAAGCAATGCAGAATGAAGGGAAACGCGCCCTCGCCTGCCTCCTCACGCAGGATTGCGGCCATGTCATCATCGGCATCACGGCTGTGGATCACCAGTGGCAGACCGGTTTTGCGAGCGGCAGCAATATGGCGCCTGAGGCCCGTCTTCTGTGCCTCTGCCTTTTCCGGCTGGTAATGGTAGTCAAGCCCGGCCTCGCCGATCGCCACCACTTTGGGGTGATCACTCAGGCGAATGACGTCATCGGTGCTGATATCGAGTTCTTCATCAGCATTGGCCGGATGGGTTCCGACAGAGCAGAACACATTCTCATATTTTTCTGCGATTTCAACAACCTGATTGAACTTCTTCACCCGTGTTGAGATCGTCACCATCTGTGCAACGCCCGCCTCCTTCGCCCGCGTAACGAGATCGTCACGCTCGGCGTCGAAGTCGGGAAAATCGAGATGACAGTGCGTATCGATCAGCATGAGTTCCTATTCCTCAGGCGCGACATAGCGCGGAAAGACTGGGGACGGCTTTTCCTGCGGTGTGCCAGCCTTCAGCCGGCCAGCCTTACCCAAATGCTTAAAGTCGCGTTCTGTTTCCGGTATCGAAATCAGATCGAGCAGTTTTCCCGCAGAGGTCGGCATAGCCGGCTGCAACAGGATTGCCACTTGGCGCACCACCTCGGCCGTCACATAAAGCACGGTCGCCATGCGCTCCGGATCGGTTTTCCTTAAAGCCCAGGGCTCCTGCCCTGCAAAATAACGGTCGGCCTCCGAGACAAGCCCGATAATGGCCGCCATGGCGCGGTGGATCGCGAACTTCTCCATGGCGTCGCGGACAGTATCGATCGCCGCGTCAGCAGCGGCCAGCATCGTCTCGTCTTCGGCCGCCAACGGCCCGCATTCAGGGATCTGGCCGTCGCAGTTCTTGGCGATCATCGACAGCGACCGACTAGCGAGATTGCCGATACCGTTGGCAAGATCGGAATTGATGCGGATGCCAATCGCTTCATCGCTATAGCTGCCATCCTGACCGAACGAGACCTCACGCAGCAGGAAATAGCGGATCTGGTCGAGGCCGAAATGGTCGACAAGATTGAAGGGGTCGATGACATTGCCCACGGATTTCGACATCTTCTCCCCCTTGTTGAGGAGAAACCCGTGCGCATAGACCCGTTCCGGCAGCGGCACACCGGCGGACATCAGGAATGCCGGCCAGTAAACCGCATGGAAACGGATGATATCCTTGCCGATGATGTGTACGCCCGGCCAGTATGACCACAGCGGATCGCTCTCATCGGGGAAACCGAGCGCCGTGATATAGTTGGTCAGCGCGTCGACCCAGACATACATCACATGATCCGGGTTATCTGGAACCGGCACACCCCAGTCGAAGGTGGTGCGCGAGATCGAAAGATCCTTGAGGCCGGATTTCACGAATGAGACGACCTCATTGCGCCGTTCGGCCGGGCCGATGAAATCGGGATGCTGGTCAAAATATTCGAGCAGCTTGTCGCCATAGGCAGACAGCTTGAAGAAATAGCTTTCCTCCTCGACCCATTCGACCGGAGAACCGAGCGGCTCACGGCGCAGGCCATCCTCACCGACAGTCGTTTCGCTCTCGTCAAAATAGGCTTCCTGGCGCACCGAATACCAGCCGCCATATTTCCCGAGATAAATATCGCCATTGTCCTGCATGCGCTTCCAGAGCGCCTGTACAGCCTTGCGATGGCGCTCTTCCGTGGTGCGGATGAAATCGTCATTGGAACAATTCAGCTCAGCGAGCAGCCCGCGAAACACTGCCGAATTGCGATCCGCCAGTTCGATCGGCGCGATGCCTTCCTTTTCGGCGGTTTGCTGCATCTTCTGGCCATGCTCGTCGGTGCCGGACAGGAAACGCACATCCACGCCGTCCAGCCTGCGAAAGCGCGCAAGGGCATCGCTGGCAATCATGGTGTAGGCATGACCGATATGCGGTGCACCATTAGGATAGAAGATCGGCGTTGTAATGTAGTATTTGTCTTTATCGCTCATTCTACTGTCCGTGTGCATGGCTGTCGCGGCGCTGGCGGCGGGCCGCTCAGCAGGCTATCTTCGATGTCGGGGCAAGCCGGGTTCCGGTTAAGATCCGGCCCCGGGTGCTTGAAACCAGACCGGTCTTAACGCCACAGCCAAGGCGCATCAAGTCAAACCTGCATCAGCCCGCCACGGCTTGCAGGCCCAGTGCGGATCTCAGACGCGACAGCAGATCGAGGGTCAGTTGCCGGCGGTCGAGATTATAGGCCTCCGCCTCGATGACGTCCCCCGCTATCCGGGCAGACAGCAGCGCCAGTTTGTCGGCGACAACGAGGTCGCCGGAAAGCGCCGCGTTTCGGGCACGCGCCTTGATGTCTCCATCGATATGCCCAAGCAGGAAATTGAAAACCGTTTCGTTTTCTCGCTTGGCAAGTGCGTCGGCGAGCTTGTGCATCACAAGGCGCGCTGCAGCCGGTTCGCCCTTCAGTGCCGCGTCATAGGTATCTATGATCTCCAGTCCGCCATAGTTGAGAAGCTTCAGCGCCTCCGACACACTGCCATTGGCAAGAGACGCCATCCGCTGCGTATCCTGTTCGCCTGCCGAAACCCCGAGTGCAGACAGCGCCGCGGCCAGATCGTTGGCCGAAAGCGGTCGCAGCCGCAGCGGCAGGCAACGCGAACGTATGGTGGGCAAAAGCCGCCCCGGCGCATGCGACACCAGCAGGAACATCGCATTTTTCGGCGGCTCCTCCAGAATTTTGAGGATGGCATTGGCTGCGCTGCGGTTGAGGTCGTCGGCAGCATCAACGATCACAATCCGCCAGTTTCCCGTGCCTGAGGTCTGAGAGAGAAAATGCCCGGCCCGACGAACCTCTTCCACGGTGATCGCCGTTTTGAGTTTGCCGGTTTTCTGGTCGACAGGCCGTTTGAGATGCAGAAGATCATGGGAGGCACCGGCGATAATCTGACGTGTCAGCGGCGCGGCGTGGTCGGGCACAATCAGAGTATCGGGCGCGTGGGTCGCGTCGGGAAAATGCAGAATATGGTTGGCGAAGCGAAAGGCGAGCGTGGCCTTGCCGATCCCTTCGGCGCCTTCAAGAAGAACGGCGTGGTGGCCCTTACCGCTGCGATAGGACTGCGCAAGAAACTGCTCTGCCTCGCCGTGACCGAAGAGCTGCCGGTTCTGTGCGGGCTCAACCGCCCCATCCAGTAAAAGATCATCAGCCATCAGAACCGACCTTCAGTTGTCGCGCCCTCAGCGCGCCATCGACAGCGCGCCACACATCTGCCGCCACGTCTTCGGGCGTCCCGCCAGCGTCCAGCACCCTGCACCGCAGAGGCTCAGCTTCGGCGATCTTCAGAAAAGCGCGGCGACGAGCTTCGTGAATAGCCAGATCCTCTTTTTCAAACCGATCGGGTGCGCCCGCAAGCGCCGTCTCCGGCAACCGCTGGCGCGCACGCTGTAGCCCTTCCGGCGCCGGAAGGTCGAATATGAGGGTCAGATCAGGGACGATACCGTCGACCGCGACACGTTCGACTGTTGTAACAAATTCCGGCGAGAGCCCGCCCGAGACCCCCTGGTAGACCCGCGAGGAATCCATGAAACGGTCACAGAGAACAATACGGCCGCCCTCGAGCGCCGGCTTGATGACCTCTTCGACATGATCGTTCCGGGCGGCGGCGAAAAGTAAAACCTCCATACCGGCCCCGAACGGCTCCGCTGAACCGGAAAGAAGCACATTACGAACCGCTTCGGCGCCAGCCGACCCACCGGGTTCACGCGTGGTCAGGACATCATGCCCAAGTGCACTCAGCCGGGCGGCAAGCAGCCGGATCTGCGTTGACTTGCCAACACCCTCTCCGCCTTCAAAACTGATAAACATGCCTGTGTGCACCGCAACGCCTGCCTTCGGATAGTCTGATCTCCGAACGGTTTAGCGCACCCGCACCGAAATCGGAATCGATTTCCGCGCCCCCAAAGCGCGCCATGGCAAAATGCAGAGATTCGGACCGGGAAAAAAGCCCTGACGGGACAATGGCTACTTCTTGAACGGAATAGGCACTGCCGAAGACAGGTCACCACGATCAGCAAGGATGGAACTGGCAGCCTCAACTGCCGCCGTCTCCGACGCGTTGTCGACAAGAGCAAGCGCATGGCCGTCCGCCGCAACATTGGCGACCTTGGCAACGGAAGTGTTGTCAGAGCCGGCTTGCGGAACGGACTTCATCTTGGCGAGCGCCAGAAGCGTCGTGCCGGAGCCTTCCGCCTTCTCTTCCGTCTTGATCTGAGCGATCTGCACCTGGGCGTCACCCATGCGTGCCGGATCAACACCCGCTGGCAGAGCCGGCTTCGTCTCGTAAGATGCAAGGAGGTAATTCATATCGTCCGGAGACCGGGGCGCCGGACCAACGTAATCGACGCGCACATCCGCAACGCCTTCATGCGTCATGTCGAGCATCTCGGCCGCCTTCTTCGACAGGTCGATAATCCGTCCCGACACAAACGGTCCGCGATCGTTGACACGCACAATAACCGAGGAATCGTTTTTCAGATTGGTCACGCGGACATAGCTTGGCAAAGGCAAAGTCTTGTGTGCAGCCGAAAGGTGATTCATGTCATAGACTTCACCGTTGGCCGTCTGTCCACCGTTGAAATTAGGACCGTACCAGGAGGCAAGTCCCTCCTTGGAGTATTTCTCCACATGTTTGGGTGTGTACCATTTACCCCTCACCTTGTAGGGCTTTCCGACTTTCAGGTAGCCAAGACTTGCGGAGGTCGCGGTCTCCGTTCCGGCCGCCTCGACAGTTACGTTGGCATCGTCCTCGGTATTATCGGTTGCGTCGCCCGTTGTGGCGCACCCGCCCAACAGTGCTGTCACTGCAAGCATTGCCGCCGAAACAGGAAATCGGAATTCTTTCATGCCAGCAATTCTTCCATCTGTCTTGATCAGACCGCGGAACACTTTCCGCCGGATCACGCCATCTTGAAATTTGGATTCCGTCCCCTATCGCGGGACTTCATGGCTGCTTTAAGGCGCGTATCAAATTCAGCGCCCCCTTTCAACCCGAAATTGTTTTGTCCCGGCACCCGCCGTCTGGCGGATGCCGTTGCAATCATATTGCCACGGCAAAGGCAATCCGGCATTGACCGTTACAAGATTGCGATGATAAAGCCCGATCGCCGGATTGGAAACCACAGCATACCTTTTGAGGTATTCCAGCCGATGCGGAGGAGTGGCCGAGCGGTTTAAGGCACCGGTCTTGAAAACCGGCGTACGTGAAAGCGTACCGTGGGTTCGAATCCCACCTCCTCCGCCATTCAGCTATGTAGGTCCTTGTTTTATATTACTTATATTATAGAGTTCTGCCGCCGCCTGCCATCCTGCATGCCATTGTGGTGTGACGCGCGGTTCAGGAATTTTCGATGTAGTGACACACGATGTCAGTCGTTCTCACCTAATGCTTGCTCCTTCAAATCACTTAAGTTCTTAAATAAGCGATCTATGTCGAAGATAAGCGGATCGGATCGACCGCATTCTTTCAGCATTGATGCCGAGTTTTGTAGGCGTTCTGCTGCTGCAAGCACTCGGCGATGCCCGTCTGGATCATTGGATTCCCAGCCTTCAGTGATCCACTTCGGAACAGGCTTTTCACTGGCAAATCTATCCAAGTTTGAAGAAAAGCGGAGAAGGAGGCTGGTTTCATCAAGTTCGTCGTCTCTCCAATTTATCATTGTTGTCGATATGATTTTTGTCCCCTTTCGATGCTGGTTCAGTGTTTCCCGGTCGGCCTCGATTTGAGCCGCAAACTGGGCTAGGGCCGTGTTAAAGGCATGAAGCGCGTTTTGCTCCTTAAGATACGCCGTCTGCTGACCAACGTATTCGGCTTGCCTCCGGGCTTCCTCAGCTTGGCTCTCCATCACGTTGCGATTTAATTCAAACTCGCGCCGAGTGAGCTTGAGTTCAGCTCGCTGCTCTCGAAGTTCGTTCGACTGGATGAACACGGCGGCTATCAACCAAACGAAGGCCAGCGGCGCGAATGCGCCCGCGAGGAAGTCGCCCCAGCCTTCGGCTCGCTCTGGCCAACCCGTCGCAAGAATTATGAGGCCTTCAAGCACGAGTATCACAATTGTGGTGACGACCGCAGTTTTTAGGATCTTCGGTCGGTCGTCGGGTGACTTCTTTTCCATCTTTTACCCCTCGTCGCGCACAATGGTGCCGCTGCGTTCCCGCTTGACTGAGCCTCGCAGAAACAGCGATCCGTCTATTTGGCGGCAGAAACACAAACAAGGGCAGAGAGAAGGAAGCCCGGAATGCCGCGCAAAGATGAAATTGACTGCTCTACCATTGGTTTCTCGCGAGTATCACAACTACTACGTAACCTGTTGGCCTTGTAAACGGATAAACGTCCCTGTCGACGTCGGCCTTGTTCTCCCTCAAAAATCCACCTTGCGCCTGAAGCCAAGATGTTTGCGGTGCGGTCGCCGAGGCGAGTGGACCATTATTCCAAAGTGCACGGTGGCAATGCGCCCCCGGTTCTCCCGGACACGCAAATCGCTAGCGCACGATGATCTAACCGGACATAATGCATGTCGCAGATTTGCAGACTGTGTTGCATTGGTCAGGAAGCACGTACTGCTTCAAACCCTAGGCTATGCTAGCTTTGCATCTGCGCTGGGGGTGATTCTGCAGAATGGACATTGTCGGACAGATAAAAGCTGCGTTTGAGGCAGGCGCCAAGTTCCTCTGGGGCATTTTTCTCGCTGCAATCGTGGCAACATACCTCTACCATTTGAGGCCTGAATGGTTTTTCGGGCTGCCTCAATGGGCGATGCCTGTCGTTAGATTGGTGGCGACCATTTTCGGGGTGTTTGCGCTCGTATCAGCAGTGGAACCCATATGTTCGAGTTTGAAAAAACTTGGGCGGTTTCTGCTGACGCCCTTTAGAAAGAGGCGCATTCGGCGAGAGCTTCTGCGTGTCGGCATTTCTGAGCTATTTTTCATCTGCATCGCGCGGACGTCTCAAAATCGTTCTTTTCCGGCAAAACCAGATTCGGAGCATATTCTCGCGCTTGAGAGAAAAGGCCTTATTGAGAACGGCGGTGCAAAAGTCGGCCACGAAAGCGGCGGAATAATTCGTCCGCGGGCGGAGTAAAATCCGGCCACCTATCTTCCTTCTGCAATGAGCGCAGGAGGGACAGAGGATTTACACCGTGGATCTTTATCTGAAGGTTCGTCTGGCCGTCTCGGAAGGGATGAGCCGGCGTCAGGCAGCCAAACACTTCAACATATCCCGCGACAGCGTAGCGAAGATGCTGTCGTATTCGACGCCACCTGGCTATCAGCGACAATCACCAGTCCGGCGGCCGAAGCTGGACGCGTTCGTTTCGACGATCGACCACTGGTTGGATGAAGACAGACACGTGCCGCGCAAACAGCGCCATACGGCCAAGCGTGTTTTCGACCGGCTTTGTGATGAGTGCGGGTTCACCGGCGGCTATACGATTATCAAGGACTATATCCGGGAGCGGGAACAGCGCCGTCAGGAAGTGTTCGTGCCGCTTTCTCATCCGCCCGGCCATGCGCAGGCGGATTTCGGTGAGGCGACGGTGGTGATCGGCGGTGTCGAGCAGAAAGCCCGGTTCTTTGTGCTCGACCTTCCGCATAGCGACGGCTGCTACGTGCGGGCTTATCCGGCGGCGGTGGCCGAGGCCTGGATTGATGGCCACGTCCATGCGTTCGCCTTCTTCGGGGCCGTGCCGCAATCGATCGTCTATGACAATGATCGCTGCCTTGTGGCGAGGATCCTGCCTGACGGCACGCGTAAGCGGGCAACACTGTTCAGCGGGTTCCTGTCCCACTACCTGATCCGGGATCGCTATGGCCGGCCCGGAAAGGGCAATGACAAGGGTAACGTCGAGGGCCTTGTCGGTTATGCCCGGCGTAACTTCATGGTCCCCATCCCGCAGTTTGCGACCTGGGATGCGTTCAATGCCTTTCTGGAAGAACAGTGCCGGAAGCGCCAATGTGACAGGCTGCGCGGTGAGAGCGAGACGATCGGTGAACGGCTGCAGCGCGATCTGGCGGCTATGCGCCCCTTGCCGGCGTCGCCCTTCGATGCCTGCGATCAGGCCAGCGCCAGGGTGACGGCCCAGTCTCTCGTTCGCTACAAAACCCGCGCATCGGCCAGGAGATCGGGAACGATTTCCGTTCGGAACGATGCGCATATTCAAAGTGCCGGATCGTCGCGTGCGCAAAGAGCGCACGGCGATCCGGTGACTATTCCGTGCCTGTCGCCTACGGTCATCAGGACGTTTGGGTTCGAGGCTATGTCGACAAGGTGGTGATTGGTTGCCGCGGCGAGATCATCGCCCGCCATCCCAGGAGCTGGGATCGGGAAGATGTCATCTTCGACCCTGTTCATTACCTGCCGCTGATCGAACAGAAGATCAATGCGCTGGATCAGGCGGCCCCTCTGCAGGGCTGGGCTCTGCCGGAGGAGTTTGCGACACTGTGCCGGCTGATGGAAGGCCGCATGGCAAAGCATGGCCGGCGAGAATACGTGCAGGTTCTTCGTCTGCTGGAAAGCTTCGATATGGCTGACCTGCATGCGGCGATCAAGCAAGCCCTGCAACTCGGCGCGATTGGCTTCGACGCCGTCAAACATCTGATTCTTTGCCGGGTGGAGCGCCGGCCGCCGCGACTGGATCTGTCGATCTATCCCTACCTGCCGAGAGCAACCGTCGAGACGACATCGGCGAAGGCGTACATGGGCCTCTTGTCATCGGGGAAGGGAGAAGCGGCATGAGCACCGAAGCACCCGAGATTCTGCTTGCCCACGACCTCAAGACCCTGAAGCTGCCGACCTTCCAGCGGGAGTATCAGAAACTGGCCCGGCTTTGCGCCACCGAGGGCGTCGACCACATCGGGTACCTCAGCCGGCTTGCCGAGCGGGAAATGGTCGAACGGGATCGTCGTAAGGTCGAGCGGCGTATCAAGGCAGCCAAATTCCCGGTCGTCAAAAGCCTCGACAGTTTCGACTTTGCCGCCATCCCGAAGCTCAACAAGATGCAGGTGCTGGAGCTGGCCCGCTGCGAATGGATCGAGCGTCGCGAGAACGTCATCGCTCTCGGCCCCAGCGGAACCGGGAAGACGCACATAGCGCTCGCCCTCGGCCTTTCAGCCTGCCAGAAGGGCCTGTCCGTTGGCTTCACCACAGCCGCAGCCATGGTCTCAGCGAGATGATGGAAGCCCGTGACGAGCGGCGCCTCTTGCGTTTCCAGAAGCAGATGGCAGGGTACAAGTTGCTGATCATCGACGAACTCGGCTTCGTGCCGCTCTCCAAGACTGGCGCGGAACTGCTGTTCGAGTTGATCTCGCAACGTTATGAGCGGGGCGCCACCCTGATCACCAGCAATTTGCCCTTTGATGAATGGACCGAAATCATGGGATCCGAGCGCCTGACCGGCGCTCTGCTCGACCGCGTCACGCACCATGTCAACATTCTCGAAATGAATGGCGACAGCTATCGTCTCGCCCAAAGCCGTGCCCGAAAGGCCAGCTGAAACCCTTCAAAATCGCTACGCAGGTATGAGGCCCCCGCTCGGGCTACGCCCTCCCGCGGGCCTCATACCTGCGCCCGAGGTGGCCGACTTTTGCTCCGCCCCGTGGCCGGTTTTTACGCCGCCGTTGACAATGCGCGCCCCAACCCTCACGGAACGAACCTCTCTTCACCGTGAAAGGCTTGCGGATTTGATGATCGAACATGGCGTGGGAACGCGCGATTACCGGATGTTGAAGGTGCAGCGTCTTGACGAGGACTTTTTCAATGAAGACGGTTGATTGAGCTTTCTGATGCGTTTGGTCAGATAGGCAGCCCCCGCCGACCACCGCCACAATGCGGACACTTGCGTTGAAATATATCTGACCCGTTGGCGCCGTATCTTTCCTGGCATCTCGTGCACTGAAGAATGTATGCCTTCTGGTTGTAGTTGTAGGCGCTTGCAAACATAACGGCCTCTGCTTGCAAACATCGGCGATTTCTGCTCGGATTATCTGACAATGGAGAGCGTGATTTGCTCACGCTCTTTGCCAATGTGCTTGCCAACATCCTGCGCTGCTCGCAAACGACGGCCCGTGCTCACATTAACTGCCAGCGAGGGCATGATCAAACCGGCACGCCCGCCTGGCGCAGTTGCTCGGTCAGGTCGCGGGAGTGTTCGGGATCGAGGGTGCCGGCCAGGAAAGCGCGGATATCTGACGGCCGCGCGTTGAGATGCGTGACCAGAGCCGCTGCGTCGTAGCCATTGCGGGTCAATGTCGGCTCGAGATCGTCGATGGCGCGGGACAGCACCTGCTCGACGATTTCGGCGGTGACCGGTTTGGCGCCGAGACGAAAGCCCTGCTCGAATGCGAGGGTGAGATGCATTTCGATCTGGAGCGGTGTCCGCAGCCGGTCGGCGAGGAGGTCGATGGCTTCTTCCTCGAGGAGTTCACCAACCTTCACCCCTTCGGTCGCACAGGCGCCAAGCAGCCATGCGACATAGTCGCGACGCGCGGAACCGATCCCCTCGTAGTCGAATATGGTCGTTCGATACCCGATCTCCTCCATTTGCGGACGACGCAGATCATTGCGCAGACGGGGATGGCCGACAAGCAGCACGGAGAGGAGGATGCCTGCGTCGGCAACCACCTCCATCAGCCGTTTCAGGCCGGTTAGGGTCTTGTGGTGCAGGTCATGGGCCTCGTCGACCACCAGGACGATGGGCCGTTTGCCCTTTTTCATGATGTCACGCAGATCGCGCTCCCGGCGTTCGGCCTGTTTGGGGATCTTCACTTGCGCGCGATCGCCGGGCGACAAGTCGTAGAACAGGGCTTCAATGAGCGACGGCAGCGAAGTGCGCCGTTTGTCGACCGCCAGCGACTTGGCGAGCGCAACCTTGCCGGCCTTGGTGAGCTCGGCTTCGATGCGCCGCAGAAGGTGCGTTTTCCCCGAACCGACGAGGCCGGAGACCACGACAAGCCGGCCGGTCTGGACGGCCGCACACACCTCGCGAATGATGGTGCGCTGATGCTCGGTCTCGAAGTTGCCGGCCCCCTGGAAGGGTCGGTCGAGGCCGTAACTGGATTGAACGTCAGCGAGCATCATTCTTCCTTTCGTCGCGCCTGGAAGCGTTCGCGGATACGGGCCGCGATCATCTTTTTGTCGAGTGTTTCTGCGAGCAGTTCATCAATGAAGGCGCGATCGGTAGCATTCATCGCACCGATCGGCCGGCCGAGCTGGTCGGCAATCGCCCCACGAGCTGTGAGACCATTTGGATAAGCGGTCTCTATCACCGGCTCCGCAAACGGCGTTCTTCGGACGCTCAGCCCGGCCGCAGTTGCGGGCAACGAGGGCAATGGACGGTTCCCGCCGGTGACTGCGGCTCGGGGGAGCCCAAGCTGGTCTGCCAACCGCACTACCTTGTCGAGCCGTTCTTCGACCCGGCTCTTCTGGTATTTGCGATAACGAAAGAGGGGCACCGCCCCGCGCGAAGGCTGGAACGGTCCGAAGCGCTTGCCCTCGTGCTCGACGAACAGTTCCTGATCGAACAGGCCCCAAAGCAAGGTCACCGTTTCGCCGGCGAGTTCGGGCTCGACCTCATAGGATGCCCCCTCGATCGATACGGTCGCGTCTCCAGCAACCGTCCGTCGTTCCGGTTCGCGCGCAAAGGCGCAGAACCGCTCCCAAGAGCACATGGCCCGCACGCCGTCCGGGGGAAGATGCCGCAGCCAATCCTCAATGCGTGCATGGGATTCGGTGCGATGCTCGCCGTTATTGTAGGTGACCAAAGCGCGCCTGAACCACAGGTTGGCTTCCTCCTCGTCCTTCGGCCTGTGGAAATGATAGAGGGTTTCGTGCACTTCCTTGATTGTGCGAAACGGCCGCTCCACCTTGCCCTTCGCACGCGCCGGCGTGCGACGCTCGCTGTCCGACGGGGGCATATGCGTGAGAACCCGGACACCGAGACTGCCCATAACGGACTGGAAAACGCGCGAGCGGCTGACCGGCCCGTTATCCATGTGGATCGTCGTCGGAATACCCTAAAACGGTAGCTCCGGTTCGGGTTTGGCCGCGAACGCGTTGTAGAGAAACCGCAGCGCGGATTCGGCATCCTCGCCGTAGACACAACGATATTCCTGATAGGTCACGCCAGAACGGTCATCGACCACGGAAAACAGCATCAGGGTTGGTTTGCCGCGCCTCTCATCGACCCAAAGCGGTGCTTCCACCTGCTTCAGATCGGACGGGCTCATGTCGAAGTGCCACAGTTCGTTGGAGCGCTGCGCCTGGAAACGGACGGCAGCCACCGGCCGGGTGACGCGCTTATGGTCGAGCCCGCAGACACGCAGCAGCCGATCCATCGTTGCCCGTTTCAAGAGCCCGGGCGGCGCACGCACCAGGCCATCGGGTGTCTCAACGCCGTCTTCCTCAAGCAGCTTTATGGCCCGCGCCGTGGAAATGTGCCGCCCTTTCCGGTTCGCCGTTCTGATCTTCAGGGCGGCGATGATTTCGGCATAGGATTCCATTTCCGGCTGCGGAGCGATCCGGGAGGTTCCATGGTCGGCGCGTCTTACGGATTTGGGACGGTTCAACTCCCGCAGCGCCCGATACAGCGTCCAGATCGAAACGCCGTAGGCTTGCGCCGCGCGAGCGACTATCTCGGTGCGGCCGGGATCACGGGGAGAAAGCAGCGACAACCGGCGCCTGATGTCGACAAGTGCCTCGCCGGGCGGCCGCTTTCTCCGCTCAGCCATTGGCTTCCTCGGATTCTGTGACTTTGGGACCGCCCCCTTCTTGCCGATATGGCGATAGAGGGTTGCCACGGAAACCCCCATGCGCTGAGCAATATTGCGCACCGGTATGCTTCCCTCCTTCATCAGGGCGCGCGCGGCGGCAATATCGCCCGGGCGCATCGCGGGAGGCCGGCCACCCTTGCGACCACGTTGCCGCGCCTCAACCAATCCAGCCGTCGTGCGTTCGCGGATCAGAGCGCGTTCGAACTGCGCGATCGCACCGAAGACATGAAAGGTCAGCATGCCGCCCGGCGTCGTTGTATCGATGCTCTCAGTCAAGGACACGAGGCCGATCTGCGCGCGCTCCAACTCTTCCGCCGTCGCAATCAACTTCTTCAGTGATCGCGCCAGCCTGTCGAGTTTCCAGACAACCAGCGTATCGCCGCCACGCAGCACATCGGAAAGAATTCGACCCAGTTCCGGGCGGTCATCCCGAGCGCCGGATCCACGCTCGGTAAACACCTTCTCGCAACCGGCGCGCCTCAGGGCCTCAAGTTGAAGCTCCGGATTTTGATCGATCGTGCTGACCCTGGCGTACCCGACCCGCATAGCCATCCCAATGTTCTCGAAAGTCGTCGGACGTATAGCATTTGCGACAAATGTTTCTATAACAGTTTTGAGAAGACGTTCTCAGGCCATAGTGGCCCTCGCTGTGGATCTCTCAAAAACCCTCGTTTCCTGAACAGCCTTTAGGTGGCAGGTCCGTTACCCATGGGACACGTCCCAACTATTGTCGGGTCGGGTTTTCCAATGACTTTCGTTCAGAACAATCTTCTCGTTGATGTTGATCAACACCACCGTTCTCAGGTCCGATGCCATACTCCGGTTGCATTTTTGCCGGACTATGATTGACATCATCCCTTAAAGTTGTAAAATTTCTGCTGTCATATTAGCGATAGTGGATATTAGTATGTCCTCTTTGACGATGCTGGAAACAGTTACGCCGATCACGGATATCGATGGACGGGTGTTTGCCTGCCGGCAGGCGATTGACAGCGGACACGGCTTTCTCACCTTTCTCGGTTATCCCGAAGATCGGTCGCAAGGCACGCCGGAAGCGGTGTTGACGCGCGAACTCGCCGACCATCTGCTTGCCCATGGCTTCTCGAAGAAGCGTTCCGGCCTGCCGCTCGGATTGGTGCGGTTGAAGAAATTTCGCAAGCGGCTCGGCATCGTCGATGGCCGCGACCGTCAAGAGCGGGCGCGGCGCGCGGCGCTCGCAAAGCCGGTGCGCATCGTTGACGATATCGACGGAGCCCGCTTCAGGGTCCGGCGCGAACAGAAGACGGATCTCGGCGTCACCATCCTGCGCGGCGTCGAGATCGGCAGGCCCAAGACCAGCCCGCAGGTTGTCCTGACGCCGGCGCTTGCCGCGCTCATCCGCGAATGGGCCGATTTTCCCATGAAGCTCGATGCGTTCCTGCCCTTCGACACCAAGATCCTGATGAACCTGCGTAACCGGCTCGGCCTGTCCTGGCATGACGACCGTGCGGCATGGTGGGCGGAGCGGTTCGGCGACCTGCTGACGCTCACGCCGGAGGATTTTTCCGCCCGTCACGGTCGCAGGCCCAATGTCGCGGCCGACGAGCGGCGGGCGGTGCTCTATGTCGAAAAACGCCTGTCGCAGACGCCGGCAGACAGGGATTTTCTCGATCTGATGATCGATGACTGGTCGGGCAAGCGCAAGGACAACGGCGCGGCCAAGGGCGAGGCGCTGCGCGCCAGAATCGGGCTCAGCTACACATCGGCGCGCCGCTACCGCCGCGCCTACAAGGTGCTGAAGGCGGCAGGCCGGATCGGCGCCAATGGCCTTCCCGTCATTTCCCCATCCCCACGGTCTTGAGCCAAACTCTCCCGCGTCAGGAAGGACATCACCATGAACGCGATCATCGACATGCCGGTCCTCTTTCAGGATCAGGACATCGCCTTCACCTTCGAGGCCCCGGCGTTGAAGGATGCCGGACTTCTTGTTCACGGGTTTACGGCGCAAGAAAAGCTGTTCGAACTTTCCGAGGTGGTGATCGAACTCGTTTCCGACGATCCCAAAATCGATATCAACGCCCTGCTCGACACACCGGCGACGCTGACCATCCATCACAAATATGCCGGCATCCGGCATTTCTCCGGCATCATCGCCGACATGGCCCGCCGCGACGAGGGGCTTCACCGCACCTTCTACACGGTCGTCCTCATGCCTGCGCTCGGCCGGCTCGCCCATGGCTCCGACAGCCGCATCTTCCAGCAGAAGAGCGTGCCCGAGATCATCGCCGAGGTGCTGAAGGAAAGCCGCGTCGAGGATATGCGCTTCGTGCTCGAAGGCACCCATGTGGCGCGGGAATATTGCGTCCAGTACAACGAGACCCATCTCGATTTCGTCCGGCGCATCGCCGCCGAGGAAGGCATCTGGTTCTTCTTCACATCCGGCGAGAACGGCCAGAACCAGGTGACTTTCATCGATACACCGATGATCGTGCCGAAGCTGAAGGAGATGCCGGAACTCGAATACAATGCCAATCCCGGCGGCGTGGCGAAGGGCGTCTTCTGCCGCAGCTTCACCTTCCGCGAGCGCCTGCGGGCGACGAGCTTCACCCAGCGCGAGCGTCTCTTCACGAATCCGGGGTACAGCCAAGAGCATCGCGCCGACCGCCAGGCCGATAACGGCACCAAAGGCGATTACGATCTCTACAACTATCCGGGCGGCTACAAATACGACAATGCCGGCAAGCCGTTTACCAAAACACAGATCGAGGCGGTGCGCGTCGAGGCCACCACCGGCGAAGGCCGCACCAATGCGCCGGCGCTGACGCCGGGCCGCAAGGTCCGGCTCACCGAGCATCCGAATGAGGACTGCAACGTCTTCTGGCATCTTCTCACCGTCACCCATGTGGGCGAACAGCCGCAGGCGCTGAAGGAAGAAGCCGGAGCGGGCGCCACCACCTATGCCAATCGCTTCCTGGCGATGCCGGCGGACCTCAATTACGCCCCGCCGAAACAGCCGAAGCCGAAAGCCGACGGTCCGGAGATCGCAACCGTCAGCGGCCCGGAGGGTGAGGAAATCTACTGCGATGACTGGGGCCGCGTGAAACTTTCCTATCCGTGGGACAGACGCTCGAAAGACAATGAGCACTCCTCGGTCTGGACGCGGGTGACGTCGAGTTCGGCGGGCGGCACTTTCGGCGAGGTGATCCTGCCACGGGTCAAACAGGAAGTGCTCGTCAGTTACATGGGCGGCGACCCCGACCAGCCGATCATCACCGGACGCTCCTACAACGCCCTCAACCTGCCGCCCTACAAGCTTCCCGACAACAAGACCAGAACCGTCTGGCGATCCCAGACCCACAAGGGCAATGGCTATAACGAACTCAGATTTGAGGACGAGAACGACCGGCAGGAAGTCTATGTCCACGCCCAGAAAGACCGCAACGAAAAGACCAACAACAACCACTCCGAACGCATCAACAACAACTGGGTCCAGTCCGTCGGCCACAACAAGGGCATCGAGGTCGAGAACAATCATACCGAGGTGATCGGCGGCGATATGGCGCTTTATGTCGGCCCGGCGCAGAAGGGCATGTTCACGCCCACCGGCGCTGACAGGATGATCGACGGCCTTCCGGGCGTCCCCTACGGCCTTGGCGACAAGGGAGCCGGGGCCGGCGAAGGGTCGATGCAGGTCAGCATCGAGAAGAACCGGAACGAGAGCATCGGCAATAATGACTCTCAACTGGTCCAGAACACCAAGACCGTCAACGTCCTCAAGAGCTATTATCTCGATGTCGGCGAGGAACTGGTGATCACCGCCGGCAAGCGGATTCTCCTCAAGAGCGGCGACAGTGTGATCGTGCTCAACTCCGACGGCTCGATCCAGATCAATGGCAAACAACTCAGCCACAACGTCGGTCAACTGATCAAGCTTCTGTCCGATGTCGTGAAGGTGAATTGAGGAGCCGTCAGTGACCACACCCGACAAGAGACAGGCCTCTATCCGGCGATTCTACGCGGTCGTTTTCGTGGCCTCTGCCGTTATCGTCACGCCTCTCGTCTGGTGGGGCTATGGCAAATACGAAACCTATCGAACGGAGCAGGACATGATCGAGAGTTCTCCGGATACGCCGCTTTCCAGCAGGTTGATCCTGCCCTATGGCGAACAGCCTTATCGGCTGGCGCAGAAGATCGAGCGCGGCGATGCGATTTCCGAGGCCGAGGTGAAGGCGCTCCCGGACGGCGTCGACAAACGCTATGGCGATGAGATCACCATGCTGTTTCTGGCGCTTCAGGCACATAATCTTAAAGCGATCGACACACTGCTGGCGGCTGGAGCCGACCCTTATATTGTTGACCGGCCATCGCAGGGATCTGCACGCAACTTCGCCTATTATGTCACCATGCCCGGAAGCCCGGAAGATCAAAAAGATGGGCATTCGTTCATGCTGTCGCTGATTCAGCTATATCTAAAACACGGCGGCGATCCCAATCATAGGCTGGGAGGCGGATTCAATGACACGGTGGCCGAAGCAACGGCTAGCAATAAGAATTATGCTGGCTTTATTGAGTTGGTCAGGGCTGGCGCGGACCCTTGGGATGAAGACAGTTATGGAGACTCATCCATGGATGTTCTCGCAATGGCAGGGACTTCATCCTCGCTCAACATAATCAATGAACTCATCAATGACGGATATTTTCTAAAAATTCCTTTGAAGAAGCTACAGAATTTCATGAGTTCACTTGCAGCTTATACCCAGCGTCGTGACAGAATGAGCGAGGAGATACAGCAGATCGCGCTACGCGTTCTGAAACGCAATCCGGACTACCCTCCCGACCAGAACACGCAAGACATCTTTGGCGGACCGATCCCCTGGAAGGAGGTGGAAAATGCCAAATGATCAGGAACATGTTGTCAAGATTCCGCCGATGCGGGACACCGACCATATCATCCCGCCTAAGATCGACATTCCGCCCATCCCCCCGGATACGGCCAACACCACGGTGATCCACGGGCACGCCAACCCGAAAACCTGTCGGCGGCAGGCGGCCTATCTGTGCAAGCTGGTTTATAAGAACCCGCCTCCGACCGGTGGCTTTTCGACACTTTATCCGGACAAGATCGCTGAGGCGGAGAAGAACTGGGAAGAATGGGGGGATGGCTTGAACGATCAGGACATTACCGGGCTTGTCGCAAAGCTCTACAAGGTGAAGGGCTACGACCCGAGCAGCAAGACAGACACGTGTCCGCCGACACTGGTGTTTCGCGGAACCGATTTTGACGACATGCGCGATTTCGCCTTCTGCGTCATCCTCAACATCGCGCCAGGCGCGGGCGAGACGCCGGTGATCGATCTTCAGGATGTGCTGGAAAAGCAATATCCCGGCGGCGAGATCATGTTCGCCATGGACAAGCGGCTGAAGGGCAAGAGCCGCAAGGAGCTGATCGCCGACAACTTCATTCCGATCACGCTTCTGAACAGTTCCTGTGCATTTAGACTTTTGGGCGTTCCCTATCAGGCAAGCCTGCAACTGATCTTTCTTGGCGGGCCGAATGGTGACTGGGCCAACAATGTGGAACAGGGGTTGGGGAAGCCGAGCGAGCAGTACAACAAAGCTGAAAGGTTCGGAGGAAAAATAGCCAAGAGTAAGATCAAACCCGGCCAAGATCGTCGTCTGAATATCGCAGGTCATTCATTGGGCGGTGGATTGGCCAGTGCAACAGCTACGGTAGTCGAACACTTTTACCATACCGACATCACCACGCTATGCCACACCTTCAATCCTTCTGGCGTCAATACCGAAACGGTCAAGCCTGCCTCGCTCGGCGAGGCGACGATCAATGCATTCGGCGTGCGCGATGAAATCCTGACGACGATCGAGACCCGCGCCGGACAATTGCCGTTTCTCGGCGCCATTCTGCGATGGGCCAAGGCGGAGGCGAATATCGACGGGTTTCCCGCGCCAGCGGGCAATTTCGTCCCGAGAAAGGGCATCAGTCCCGGTCCCTCCAGCGATCCACCGCAAACGCGGCCCGTCGTCTTGCCGACCGGCGGTATCGGCCAGCAAATCATCCCCACCTGGCAGCCGCCCGCACGGGGAGGAACTGCCCGTGGTCTGGCCGATCACCGAACAGACCGTCTTTCCCGCCGCCCTTGCCAATAACTTCCGCCTGACCCTTGCGCTGGACGGGATTCTCAACAACTCCGCTTCGTTCGTGCAGGCGCTCAACCTGCTTTCCGCCCGCATCCCCGGCTGGGTGGAAGACGCGGTAAACGCCAATTCGAAGATAAAAGTGCCGCCGCCCGGCCCGAACACATCCTATCAGCCCTGGGTCTATGACAAGTTCACGTTCGGCGATCTTCTCGGCAAGATGGCCCAGGACAGAACGAGATCCGTCGTCAAGGATTACAGAGGTTTCCTTGACGCGCAGGTCGTTCTTCCGACGGTAGGCCCTGCACTTGCGATGTTCGCCGTTGAATTTTCCTATCTTCTGGACCTCTTCGGCGTTTCAGCGACCTATCACGGCATGGATTATGTGATCGCGACCTTCGAACAATATCTGGATTCAGAATAATGATCCCCCAAATCTCGCTTCCCTTTCCGTGCCTGTTCTTCCGCCACTGGTATCTGGACGGCAGTGAGATGGGGGTGCTGGTGGTGCGGGCAGTGTTCGAAATAGACGAGGGCAGACGCGCGGTGCTGCCGAAGGCGCAGCCGGAGATGGCGCTTTCGGATGCGTTTTACGGTGAGGCGAATGTCTCGTCGCTGAAAGCCGAAAGCGAGATCGCGCCGTTCAAGCCGAAAACCGATCTGACCTTTTCCGCCATTGCCCGCTCGCCGGAGGAAAAGCAGCTTGCGAGTTGGCCGGTGCGGGTGGATATCGCCCGGCCCACGGAGGATGGCGCGGCGCCCGAGGTCATCGGCAGCCACGGCTTTCATGTGTTCGGCGAGCGGCTGATGGAGCCGGAGACGGCAAAAGGCGGCAAGCGCTGGCAGCTTTCTGACGCAATGCCGGTTACGCAAGTGCCGCTCGTCTATGAACGCGCCTATGGCGGCACGGTGAGGATCGATGACGAAAGCGAAGACGCGCATGTGTTCAACCCGATCGGGCGCGGCATGGTCAGCGATTATCTGCTGGAGGCCAGCGAGGCCCTGCCCGCCCCGCAGATCGGCCTCGCCGGCGAATTCGCCGCCTGGGTGCCGGGCGCGGAGATGACCATCTGCGGGGTCGGGCCGTTGACGAAATCCTGGCAGCCGCGTCTTGCGCTCGCCGGCACCTTTGACGATGCCTGGCAGCGCGAACGCCATCCGCGCATGCCGGCGGATTATGACTTTGCCTATTGGAACGCAGCGCCGCAACGATTGCAGTTTGCGCCGTTTCTCACCGGCATGGAAGAAATCACCGTCCACGGTGTGCGCCATGACCCCGCCCCCTATCGCTTCACGCTGCCCGAGGGCGGGCTGAAAGCGGCCGTGCGCTATGCCGACACTGCCGATGACCGCACGCTGATCATGCGCCTTGATACCGTCCATTGCGATATCGCCGATCCGGACCCGGAAAAACATCAAATGACGCTGGTCTGGCGGCAGGCAATCGAAAACCCCAATGATGTGACAGCAATCGAAGTTTTGCCGCATGCCTTGAGGA
The DNA here is from genome assembly GCF_055808365.1 of Martelella sp. K41-7. Lineage (NCBI taxonomy): Bacteria > Pseudomonadati > Pseudomonadota > Alphaproteobacteria > Hyphomicrobiales > Aurantimonadaceae > Martelella > Martelella sp. K41-7. The sequence goes on along the minus strand of NZ_CM147867.1, from coordinate 1,530,307 downwards.
AGGAACCATCATGAGCCGCAGTGCTGCCCGCAATACCGGAAAGAACAACGCGATCGTCTGTCTTTCGCCCTGCGTGTGCCTGACGCCGCGCGGCCCGAAAATGGTGCCGGTGCCCTATATGATCGTCTCGAAGCTCGAATGGAGCACGAAGACGATCTCCAATACCGGCTTCGGCGGCGATCAGGCTTTCACCATGGCCAGTCGCACGGAGAAAGTGACCGGCAACGAGCCGGGCACCGGCGGCGGGGTCTCGTCCGGCGTCAATGTCGGCTGGTGCCGGCCGCAATCGAACAAGTCGAGCTTTCTGGTCGAAGGCCATCAGGTTCTGCAGGACAACTGCGTCTACGAAATGAACTGCGCCGGCCCCGACGGGCCATCGAACACGCTCGGCAAGCTGAATTATGACGACGCTTGAGCGCGACGGCATTGAAATGGAAGCAAAGCGCGGCGGAAGATCCGGAAACGACAAGGGCCCCAAGGGCGGCAAGGGGAAGCGCGGTCACAAGAAGGGCAAGTTAGCGCGCGTTGACACAGTGGATGGTTCGCGCATTGCCCGGGAGGATGATCTTTATGCCATCGCGGCAGGCAAGAGCCGGGTCGGCGCGCCACACTGGACCGTGACGATCTCGCGTCGGACAATCCTGCTGAAGCGCACCTTTCCCCATGGCGTCTGGGGCGGCGAGGCGGAAGCCCTTGCCATCGCCAAGGCCTGGCGCGATGCGGTCCTTGACATTATTCCGCCGCTGACAAACCGCGAGCGGGCGCGCAAGCCGCTGGCAACGACAACCGGCGACATCGGGGTCTACCGTCATCTGCGCTGGGGCAAGGATCCGGTCTATGTGGCGAAGATCAACCACAAGGGCCAGACCAGGAGCGCATCGTTCGCCATCAGGGATCATGGTGAGGATGGAGCGCGTCGGCTGGCGATCGCCCCGGCGCGAGGAGTGGGTCAGCGAACTGCCGGCCGCGTTCGACATCGCACCGGGTCTTCCGGCCGAACATGCGCTGAGCCATTTTCCCGAGCGGCTTGAGGAGGAGGGTAATCCCCCCGAAAAATAATGGGCTTCAAAAGTAGAATTTTCTCGGGTTTTATGACTGAGGAGATTTTGATGAAAAAGACGAGATTTAGCGAAGCACAGATTATTGGCATTCTGCGTCAGGCAGAAGGTGGCGTTCCTGTGCCTGAACTTTGCCGGGAGCACGGGATGAGTTCAGCGAGTTTTTATAAATGGCGGGCCAAATATGGCGGCATGGATGCGTCGATGATCAGCCAGATGAAAGCGCTGGAAGACGAGAACCGCCGTCTGAAAAAGATGTATGCGGAGATGAGCATGCAAACCGAACTGCTGAAAGAGGCTTTGGGAAAAAATGACGCGGCCATCTCTACGCCGGGAGGTGGCCGCGCAAGCCGTGGCGATACGTGGGGTGAGCATAGCACTTGCCTGCCGAACGTTCGGTGTCAGCGAAACTTGCTACCGATACAAAGGCAAACGCAATGATGAGAATGAACAGATCGCCGATCTTCTGGCCGGCTTGACGCAGGCAAAGAAGAACTGGGGCTTTGGCCTTTGTTTTCTCTATCTGCGGAACGTACAGGGACGGCGCTGGAATCATAAGCGTGTTTATCGCATCTACCGCGCGCTTGAGCTGAACCTCAGGATCAAGCCACGCCGGCGGCTGAAACGGGAAAAACCGGATACACTCAATGTCCCGACAACGCCGAACGCGGTCTGGTCCATGGACTTTATGGCGGATCGGCTGGCCGATGGCCGGCAGTTTCGGCTTTTGAATGTTCTGGATGACTTTAACCGTGAGGGGCTTGGCATTGAGGTCGATTTCTCTCTACCTGCGGAGCGTGTCATCCGTAGCCTGAACCAGATCATTGAGTGGCGCGGCAAACCGCTGGCAATACGTGTTGACAATGGCCCGGAATATGTCAGTGGAAGGCTTATGGACTGGGCTGAAAATCAGGGCATTGCGCTGAATTACATCCAGCCTGGAAAGCCGCAGCAGAACGCTTATGTCGAACGCTACAACCGGACAGTACGACACGAATGGCTTGACCAATACATCATCGAGAGTATCGAAGAGGCGCAGGCGTTCGCCACACAATGGTTATGGAGCTATAACAACGAGCGACCCAATATGGGCATCGGCGGAATGACACCCGCACAGAAACTGAAAATGGCTGCGTGAATTCTACCAAAAAGCCCCGTTAAAAAGGGGAGGATTACCCCCCGGGCATACATCGAGATGATCTTGCGGTCGAAATCGGGAAAGCGGCGCTGGTATTTGGCGATCAGCACCGGATCGAAGGTGCCGTTGCGGTCGCGTGGGATGTCGAGGACCACCTTGCCGCTGTCGGTGGTCACCGTCTTGCTGCTGCTGCCATTGCGGCGGTTTGCCGGCTCGTTATGGCCTTCGGGCACAGCCTCAGCCCGCTCTTCGTCGAGATGGACGTCAATCTCGGTGCTCAGGGCACGTTCGGCCAGTGCTTTCGTCAGTTCGGACAGAATACCATCCTTGCCGAAAAGGTCACCGGGCGAGCGCCCTTGCATCAGGCGGTCCAGGAGTTCTTTGTCGATGCTCATACGTGGGTCTCCTCAAAGAGCAGTTACCACGCCAGAGCACAAAAATCAGGACAGTCCCGAACGGAAGGCGGCTTCGAAGCAGTTAGGATTGGACCTGGGTAACAAAACGCGAAAGACGCCTTACAACCCCAGCCAGAGGATCATACCCGCGCAATATGAGCCTGTTCCCCAAAAGTTGCGATTTTCATTGGCCGAAGCGTGCACATCATTATGCCGAGCTGAGATGTAGGCTTCTGGAGACTGAACCAGAACTGGCCAGATGTTGTAAATGGTTGCTTATCCCACAGACAACCATTCTACGGTTTCAGATCGGATAGCCGCTTCCCGCCCTCAATAGACTTTCGCCCGCCCCGCAACGAACGGCAGCTTTATGGATAGCGCCGAATTCCTGCGAATGTCCAGAATGCAGGCGCTAAGCTGTCGTTCCCAGATGCCGCGCCGACTAAAGGGCCGACACATGGAAAACCGAAAGGGCTACGCTCGATTCCGTGGCTGAAGACGCAAAACTCTAGACTTGCCGAAATCTCTTGACTGCGGGAACACGCACAATGCCGATTTCATCCGCACTTTTGCCCGATCGGCACGACGTATGGGCTAGACAGCGCCTGACATCGTCGTGATTGGTAGATCATAAGAATTCTTCGGGCACTTTTATAAATTGGAATACTTAAAGTTCGTTTATCCACATAATTAAGCGACAATTGCGCACGAAAGTCTGCGGAACCGCCCACTTTCCACATTTCCAGACACTCCCCCTATATCGCATTCCGAAAATCTGTCTAAATTGTCTTGCCATCTCAACACTCTCCGGAGGCCAAGATGGCAACGAAAATCCCGCTAGAACACCGACTAATTTCCAAGTTCGAACTCATGGAGCTGCTGTCATGGAGCGAGAGCTCCATCGACAGAAGGCTGCGCGAGGACCTCGATTTCCCGAGACCCGTCCGTCTGGGGCCTCACACCGTCCGATGGCGATTGGCCGACGTTCTCGATTTCATCGACTCGCTTCCTCTGGCGGAGGAGGAGTGGCGATGAGTTCTCAAAGGACGGAAATTTTCCAGACCCGCCTTACGCGATCGGAGGCGTCGGCAGTCCGGTGGCATATGCTGCAATGCCGCGAGCAGCAAAAGGCGAAATACGTCCGTCTCTGCCTTCTGGCTGGCGGCGGCGCGAGATTGCGAGAGCTTGATCGCCGCACTGGCGAAATCATGAAGATCGTTAGAGATCTTCAGATGTGCACGCACCTGACCCGGGCTGAAAAGGCCAGACTACTGCGTGTAGGGTTGTTTATGTTTGCGTGGCAGACGGCCGCCGCTGTTTTTCTCGAACATGGGCTGTGCTCCATTTGAACAGGCATGACTCGACACTTCCGCGCCCAACACATCGTTGACAGCGCGGCGTATCCGGAAAGTCCGGGTCGATTATTCGGAAACGGGCGAAGGAGGATCTCGGAACGGCTGCCGCTAACGCATCAGCAGTCCGAGTGCGGTTTCGCCCGGCGGTGCTCTCAGTTTAGCGTCGGCTGTTCCGGAAGGTCGGTCCTGCCCTGCAGACTGTCGGGCTGCAGGCGGTAGGCCATGGATAATCTCGCCATTGCTCACGAGCCGGTTCTTCGAAAATCGTTTCAGCAATGCTTGTTCCACGCTTCGCGCGTCGTCCTCGGTCGCCCACGCTTCTTTGTGTAGGAATTTCCAGCGAAGACCGGTAACTTCCTCAGCCATCGGAAACTGGTAGGCTTTCCGGCGCGCTTCGGGATCACTAGCATAACCGATTTTGAAGGCGAGGCTTCGGCCTTGCCGGTCATGAAGAGCGAATACGTAGACAAACCACGTCTCATGTTCGCCGAACCGACCGCTGAATTCGCCCTCATGTTTGGGCGCCAGCCTGCTTTGCTGGATCCGCCTTTGTCCCAGAAGCGTTGTCGGTTCGGCAAGCCGAACCGGGCGGCGCGTCAGCACCAGCAGTCTTTCAGCGGCCTCCGGCGAAAGCTCTGCGACGCCGGTCTGGGCGCGATAGTAAAGCGCGCGGGGTAACGATCCAACAAGGTTGCCGAAATCATTGTCTGTGTCGGTGATCTCCCAGACCAAGGCCGGATGGAGGGCGAAGGCAAACTCCTCCGCCGTGCGCCGCATCGCCTCGCCGGCGCTTAACGGGTCGATATAGTCCCGGGTGTTCACTTCTTGTGTCGTGACCTGATAGAGGCCAAGCACACGACCGCGATATTGTTCATCGGTTTCTTGCTGCCGGGTTCCGATCGTGAAGACATAGTCGCCGTCGGACAGGACATTTCTGGCCTGGGTGCGTCCGCCCTTCGAGCTGAAGGTCAGCGGCCAGCAAGGCTCGCCGGGCGGGCCCCAGACATATGTGAAAAAGACCTTCGGCATCGTGTTCTCCCCTCATGGACCGGCGCGGCTCAGGCCTTGCTCCGCAGGATGATGTCGCGAAACCCGCATCAGTCGGGCAATAAATAGTCCGGCCACAAGGAGCGGTCCGGAAGACACACAGTTGGAAGGCTCTGATTGGCCGGGTTGTCTCCGCATCTGTCCATGACAATGAGCGCAGCGTCGTGCGCGGAGAACAGGTTTTCGATGTCGCTAGGCTTCTTCGCACGCGCAATCACCACGCTGCTGCCGCCAGCCTTCGACGCAACACGCATGGTTTCATTGCCCATCATTTCGAAAACCAGATCAACGCGACCTTCCAGCGCTTCGAACTGGCCCCCTTCCTGCGGCTTCTCAGGAGCTTCGACGATCCTGTCATGCAATAGATGCAGTTCACTTTCATTGCTCTCCTGGGGCCAGAGCACGCTGTCGGCGAGGTTGCGCTTGCTGCGCATCAGGTCCTGCAACAGACAATCGAAAGAGCCGCGGCCAAGTTTCGGGTGGATGGCAAGCGGGATGTGAACGGTCACCGGCTTAGTCTGTCCAATACGATGCGTACGATCGTTGCATTGCTCTTCCACAGCAGGGTTCCACCATCGTGTCAGGTGGATGACGTGATTGGCTGCGGTCAGAGTCAGCCCAGTGCCGGCGGCTCTCGGACCAAGCACCAGCACGTCAAATCCTTCGTCGTTTTCAAGATGACGGTTGAAACGATCAGTAAACTGCTTGCGCTGATCGACGGACGTTTCTCCGTTGATGATATCAACCCTCTCAAGGTCGAATTCGAGGCGGATGAGTTCTGCCAGCCACTTTTGGACATCGCGGTACTCAACGAAGATCAGTGCTCGCTCGCCTCTCGCCTTTATCCATCGGAGGATATCGATCGCAGCGGTCAGTCGAGCTGAGGCTTCGGTAAAATTGTCTGTCAGTTCGCTGTCAATCAGGCCCGGGTGCAGCGACGTACGACGAATGTGATGAAGCAAAGCAAACATCTGCAAACGTTTGGCGCGGGCTTCGTCATAGCGCAACGCCTGTACAGGGGGCATGATGCGTGGATGATAGATACGCACCTTCGGAGGCAGGCTGCTCGCAGCCTCAGATTTCAGCCGCCGTTGTCCTAGCGGGGGAATATCTCCATGTCGCGTAAAGACGGCAGCGTTTAGGCCGCGAATCCGCTCGGCCGTAGGCGTATCATAGAGGTCCTTGAAATCGACAAGTGAGCCAAGCGCGCCTGGGACAAGTTGATCCATGATCGCCCAGAGGTCCTGTGTCTTGTTCTCGACTGGCGTTCCGGTCAGCCCGATCTTGAAATCCGCATGGGTCGCACGGGCAGCGGTTGAGCGCAGTGTTGCCGGGTTCTTCAGGTTCTGGATTTCATCATAAACGATCGCCGCAAAACGCGTTTCGGCGAAGCTCACCGCGTAATTTGCAAGCGTCTGATAAGTGGTCACCGCCAGCTTGGGGCCTTTCGCATCCATGAGTGCACCGAAATCAAGACGTGCCTCCCCATCCTGAATGTCCTGACCACTGACGCCGTTGGTCTTGAACGGTACCAAATGAGCTCCATAGAGGCGAACTGGCTTACCCCAGATATCAGGCTTCAGATGTTTGCCTATCTCATCTTCCCAATTTCGCAGCAGAGACGTCGGCGCGACAATCAGGATGGGAGCCGCCCATTTGGGATCGAAACGCATCACTTCGGTCAGCCAGGTCAGAAAGGCGAGTGTTTGTAGCGTTTTTCCCAGCCCTTGCTCATCCGCATTGAGAATGCCCGGGAGACCTTTACGCCAGCATTCAATTTGCCAGTTGAGCGCTTGACGTTGATGATATTGCAGCGGTCTCAAAACGCCGTCGGGTAATGCGTTGTCCCGTGCAGATTGTCGCTCGACCGGTTGCTCGCGGAAAGTCAACTCGAAAAAATTGTCGTGAGATATCGGAAGCACCGGTTCTGCGTCATTGCCGCCGGCCAGATGCTTCTCCTTCATGATTTCAAGGCGCCTTTCCAGCGCCTCAGCTATCAATTCGGTCGCCGGGAACTCGCCTGCAGTTTCGTGAACAACTGCGGGCAGAGCATTTTCTAGGGCTGAGCGAACCGCCTTCAGCATTCCCTCGACGTCATGATCCGGGATCTCGGCCCAACGTCTCGCCGACCGATGGATCGATATCCGCCGGGAGCCAGTTCCTTCCCGATGCCTGAATTGTCTCCAGAACGGGCTTTTGCCAAGCGCGGATTTCGATAACCCGCGCCGACCACTCGCGGGTCTCCGCCCACCCGCGGGAAAATGTGTTCTCGAAGGCCTCTTCCTGCGCCTCGATGCTTTGAAGCGCTTTGAGGCTGCCATCACTTCGAAGTTGTTCGGCGACGGCTTCAAACACTATACGCTCGGCATTTTCGATGAAATGGCGTCGCGATACCTCATCCTTGGCGGCATGTTCGCTGATCACGCGTGTGATTGTCATGGCCGTCCGATCCAGGATCAGGAATCGTTTTTTTCCAATGCTGAAGGCTGGCTGGCCACCACGTTTTTCAACCTGCTGCTGAAACTGGATAAGTTCTTCATCCTTGAGGGCGGCGGAACCGTGTGAGAATTCTTCGGAATCAAACTCGTCATTGAAGGGCAGAGGGCGGAACTGCGAAGGATCATCATCGTCGAGATCAAGACCGACGCGATCGCAGCTGACAATGGAGATGTCTTTCAGGAATTGCTCGGGAGAACTGAGATCCGTAATCGATTCAGCTCCAAGCAACTTGCAGAAATCGGCAAGTGCCTTCCAGTGAGCGGGTAACGGCGCGTTTGCATTAAAGGCTTCGGAAAGCTGAATGGCGTCGTAGATCGGCGCAGGGATCCTTTGCTTCCGGCCGGCGCCGATGATCGCCCCGAGACGGTTCTGGGGTTTACTTTGACCATGTTGCTCCCACCACCAGTTGAACCGGAAATTTGCTCGTCCCATCTCGCCTTTCGTTTCTGCCCGGAATACGAGATTGCTGACGCGTGGCGGCAGGCCCAGGACTGTCGCCGTGTGATCATCAAGTCGCGAAATGAGCCAGTGATCGAGCGTTATTTTGCTTGCGTCGAGCGTGTGGTGTCCGTTTTCAGGGTCGAGAAAGCGCAAGCTGGCAATGGCCAGAGCAATATCGCGCTCGTCCTTCGTAATGTGCCTCAGGTCGGGCATTCGTTGTTTGCGCAACCGGCCAAAAATGCCTTTTTCTTCGCTGGTCAGGTCCAGCACGGCGCCGTTGGCGTCGTAGTGAGGAGAAAAGGAAAGGCTCATCTGATGCGCTCCATGACCCAACTCATCCAGTTGCCACCCGTGTCATGTACGCGCGTGCGGGCATCGCCTAATGGCAGAACGATCTTTCCGAGATCGTAGTCTGTTGCATAAAGCTCAGGTCTTTCCTGCACCGGTTTATCGAAAACATGGACGCGGAAGCTGTGAGAGCCCTCCACAACGATCTTTTCGCCGATCCTCATCATGAGAATACTCGTATCTGATCTTGAACGCTGTCGCCCAAAATTGCGATAAGCAGGATCGCCTGTTCGGCGGTAAAGATTGGCCGCTGCGGTCTCAGAATCTTTTCCCAGCGCAAGCCACGCTTCATCGATGCGACCCCTTTTATAGAGGTCCATCCAGAAGCGTTTGCGTTTGATCCATTGCTCGTTTGTGTCCCGTATAGATTCTGCCCTCGAAACAATTTCGAAAATGGCTTCCATGCTTTGTCCTGCCAGCCATTTAAGCATGACGCGCAAATATTCGTGCCCGAGATTCAGCCAGATCCGCGCTTCTTCGATATGACTGTCGTCAGCGTCCCGATGTCTCGGATCGCCGAACAGCCTGTTCAGTTCTTTCACGCAATGCAGACGCAAGGCTTCCGGGCAGTTTCTGTCGCGCCAGGGTGATAGGATTGCCCTCACCGCAGAAATGGCCCTAACATCGATGAGTTTTGGCTGACCTGCTGGTGCAATCCAACCCAGTATGCGGTCCACGGTCGCTTTTGTTTCTGCAGGCGACAGGGCGTGAATGAACGCCTCATGTACTTCGGTCATCATCCCGGGCCCGTGGGGAGCTGGAAGACCCGCGCTGCGCAGTGTCTCAAAGGGGCTATTGTCGACAGCAAGGATGTGGCCAAGCGCCTCTGCTCCGCGTTCAGTATCCAGCAGTTGTGGGTATCGGCGGAAAAGCACCTGCCATCGCGCAGGCAAAGACGCGCTCTTGCCAATGATCATCTTGGCAAGGCGTCGGGTTTTGTCTGCGCCGACCTCCCAGTTTTCCATGTAGGCTTCGCAGAGAGCTCCAAGCAGCACCGGTCGGGTGGTGGCTTCAAGCTCCGCGTCGATGAAGCGAAGGAGCTCTTTGCTGCATTGGACCTTTCCGGTCATGGCCGCTGCAATGACCACGGCAAAGTCGCCCTGCTTGAGCGTGCTCCAGTCCCAGTTTGCGACGGCCTTTTCGGCAAGCGCGAAAAGTTCTGAAAGTTCGTCCGGCCGCGCGCTCGAAATTCCTGGATAGGCATCGCTGATCTGCTTGCAAATCACCCCCAGCGCATCTGAACCAAAAGGCCGCAAGCGATATTCGACAGGCAGGACAATTCGATCTCGAAGTGTCATTGGGAAGCCCTGCCACGATCGAAGATATCTTGAATTCTTCCAATGTCGGCCACGTCATGCGGGATCATTTCTTCACTGACGGGAGAAAACATGATGAAACGAAGGTCGATCCTGCGGTTGTTGTCGCGTCCCTCCGCAGTTTCGTTATCAGCGATGGGGCGGCCTTTTCCATAACCTGCTACGGACAGGATTGGTTGAGCATGAAGGTTATCGAATGCCAGTAAATCGGGTTGAGCTTGAACCAGGATTTCAAAGACTTGGTCGCCGCGTTTCGTGCTCAAATCCATATTGAAGATATCCGTGCCCTGGCTATCTGTATGTCCCTCAATCTGAAGCGAGTCGATTAGGGCAAGGTCAGGATTGCAGCTACCTTCCACGGCAGAACCCAATCCCAGTGTGTAACAACGCAATTCATCGATCAGTATTTTCGCCACTTCGACCATCTGTTCTCGCCCAACCGAAGAAGGTTCTGAACTGCTCACCGCAAAAAGCCCATTGCCCTTGAATTGTAGGGCGTCCATGTCGCGGCTAACGGTAACTTCGATGTTAAGATCCTGGCTTTCGATCTTGCTCTTGATTTCGCGAAGCAATTTCCCCCGGCTGGCGGCGACATTCGTGTTGTACGTTTCAATGGGATTTGTGTCAGTGGATTGCGGCACGAGTCTTCGAAGACGCTCGACTTCGTTCTTGAGCAAAACAATCTCCCTCTGACGTTCTGCGAGTTGGTCGAGAGCGGCGTCGTGGATTGTACGAGGTACGACTTGATCCTTCTCTTGCGGAGCGACCTGTGTGGCAAAGAATGCCAGCAATATCAGAACGATGAACAGGAAGCTCACTGTCATATCCGTCATGGAGACGAACGCTGACTCCTCTTCGTCTTCGGAATTGTGTCGGCGACTTCCTCCCCTCATACCTCTTACTGCCCCGCATTTTCATTGGAAGGTGGGGCGCTTTCCGGTTCGAAAGATTTAGCGTTTTCGATGACGCCTTTCAGCGTCGAAAGCGCCTCGGCGAACCGCTCATGAATGCCTTTGGTATGAGCCTCGAGCTCGGCGATCACGCGCTCCACTGCGCTTGCCTGTGTATCGAAGGCTTTTTCGAGCTGGCCGTCGTAGGCAGCAGCAAGGTCCTTAAAGCTCCGGATGGCCAGATCAATGGACTGTGTAGCGCTGACAACTGTCTCTCGCTCCGATTCAAGCGTCTGCTTGGCCGCGTTGATCATGACGAGGGAACTTTCGGCGATTTCCCTGCTTGCGGTGTTGTTCTCTTTGACTGTCTCAAGGACAGGTCCGGCAGTTTCGGAAACCATGTTTGCTGCCTCGGCTAGCTGACCGCTGACAGTCCCAAGCTGTTCGACGATTGTCTGCAGTCTATCGATGCCATTGGTGAGGTTCCGGTCAAACTGCTCGGCTGCGCCGGAAAGAGCCGAACTCACTGCTGTCATGGACTTTGCGGAACTGTCTATGCTCTCGCCAAGCGACGCAAGAGAGGTGCCAATGCCTTCTGTCAGGGCGCTGGAAAGATCGTTGACCATCGTCCCGACGGCCTTCATGGAGTTGTCCGCCATGTTTTCAAGCGGGCGGCTGAGCTTCGCAATCAACTCGGAATTCAGAAGCTTCATCTCGGCGCTCTGGGCCTCGATCGCTTCGAGCTGGCGTGTTGCCAAGCTTTCCAGACTGACGAAGACAACCTTTTCTTCAATCGCGCGATTCAGTTCTTCACCACTTCCGTTCAGGTTGCGTGTCTGTCGGCGGATCAGCAAGGTAAGGAGGATCGAGCAAAACAGCCCCGTCAGCGACATGATGAACTTTGCCGAAGCACGGGACAGAAGTTGCTTCAATGCATAAATGGTCTGCTGCGGATCAACCGCGCCGTCCGGAAGCAATCCTTGAGTGTTGTTTAGTACTGCGATCAGCCCAAGAAACGTCATCAACAGACCGACTGACACGAACACGCCTGGCCAGAAGCGCCAGCCGCTAAGCGAAAAGCCGAGGTCCTCCAGATTGATAAAGACAGATGGTCTGATGCCATTCAGCACAACACCTTCGCCCATCTGTTTCGGTTGGATCAGGGTTTCCCCAAACTCGGAAAAGGCAAATGCCAGCTGCTTGTTCGGCTTGCCTTTCTTGGTATTCATCTCATCTGAGATCGCTTCAAAGTCTTGTTGGAAATCTTCCTTGCTCCTTAGTGCGACGATCCTTTTGCGGAGCGTTTGGAGAGCGTGCTGGCGCTGGTGCGAGATAGAGAAAATACGAACAGCCACAAATATCATCAAAAGGAAAATGAAAGAGCTGATTAACCCTGGCGAATAATCATTGGTGACGGCATTCGCCGCAAAAAGTATGAACGTCTTTACACTTTCACCAATCTCCATCAATATTTGTGGCACAATTCCTATCCCCCTGTCTGAAAAGCAGACCGTCCTCGATCACCAAATACTAAGATTAAGTTTTTAAGCATACCTTTGTTTTCATGCGCAACGGATTTCGCTTTAGAGCCGGATTCAAAAGTTCATGATGGGAAACGATATCGTGCGAGGCGTCTGGTCATCACCCTGATGCTTGCGATGTTGACCCATGCTGTGGCGCTTGCGATGGACTTTTCCCAATCTTTGGCCAGTCGACGGCATCGACCGAACCAGCCGAAGGTGCGCTCGACCACCCATCGGCGTGGCAGAACCTCAAAGCCTTTCGCTGTGTCGGAACGCTTGATGATCTCAAGGTTCCATTGGCCGCATCCGCGCAGCGCTTTTCGCAACTTCTGCCCGGCATAGCCGCCATCTGCGAAGACATGGCGCAACCAGGGGAAACGGTAGCGGATGGCTTTCAGGACATCGGGTGCGCCGTCGCGGTCCTGGATATCGGCTTCATGGACATGCGCGAACAGCATCAGACCGAGCGTATCGGTGATAATGTGGCGCTTGCGGCCCTTGATCTTCTTGCCGGCGTCGTAGCCCGAGACCCCGCCACTTTCGGTGGTCTTGACACTCTGGCTGTCGATCACACCGGCCGTGGGCGAGGCCTCACGCCCCTCCAGTTCGCGCGTAGCACAGACAAGCAGATGGTTGATGGTCTGCCAAAAGCCGATATCGCGCCAGCCATAGAAATAGCCTCGCACCGTGGAGACCGGAGGGAAGTCCTTCGGCAGTGCCCGCCATTGACTGCCACTGCCCGCAATATAAAGGATCGCGTTCACCACTTCCCTCATATTCGTTTTCCGTGGCCGCCCACCGGGCTTGGCCGGCGGTATCAGTGGAGCAATTACAGCCCACTCACGATCCGTCAAATCGGTTGGATAGCGAAGGCGATCGCGGTTATGCTGCAGGCGGGTGATATCAGTCCAGGGCATGCAATCCTCCACGTTCTTGGCAGAGGTGGTTGAATCACATCCTTCTGATATCACTCAACAACTTTTAAATCGGGTTCTTAGCATTGGCCGTCTTCCATTCTTCGAATTGAGGAGGACAAGGAATTGCAGACGTCTGCCTGCTTTGATGGGCCGGAAAGACGATCATGAGCCAACCGAACGGACAAGATGTCCGGCCTCGGCCCTATGACGGCGGAGAGCCGCTCGGTGGGCTTATGCAAGTCGAATATCGGCTTCGTCCCGAGCGTGCCTGGGTCCGCGACAGACCACGAGCCGCGATCATATCTACAATAGCCCGGCGCGGGACCGGCGGCTACCTTTCTATGGCTGCACGCAGTAATGACCGCCCATCTTGTGGTGCTCACGGTTCTCGTTGAGGCCTGCCGGACGGGGATCGGTTACGCTCATCGCAACGCCAGCCGGTTGCTTCGCACCGCTATCGGTGACGAGTGACAGGACGGGAAGCATCAGGGATTGGAAGTCGGGAATTGTCATCAATTTCGATCTCAAGGGTTTTCGAGAGGCTAATCATCCAGGCCGCGTACGAGATTCAGCAGTAGCCTGAATTCTTCATTATCAGCATCGCCCTTCCAGAAATTGATGAACTGGCAAACCACCTGAAGATTGCCCTCCTCGTAGTGACCATTACTGTCTAGTCGCGCTCTGAAAGGCGGCGTCCCCGGTAGGCGCGGATCGTGTCCTCAAGCAGCTCCGAGAACTCGCGGTAGAACGTGGGGTCCTCCTCCATCTTTTCCGTGATGGCGGGGCGTGTGGCGCTGGCAATGCGATCCGCTCGCGACGCCTCCGAGACACATGTTTCTTCAACAACCGCCTTCAATGCATCGGGATCGTTGATGTTGACCACTTCGATGATTGTTTCCGCTGGCAATGCCACGACGTGGTCATCAAGCAGTTTCTGAATCTTCGGTTCGAACTCGCGGACATCGACGGTTTCTTGATACCGGAGTTGAACCGAGCGCCTCAGTTCAGAGAACTGCTTCCAGTCACGCTTCAACGTGTCGATTTTGGCTTCGTCAAAGACATCGAGCAGCTTGTCTGATGATAACGATATGTGGAGGCATCGGCTGAAGGCCCGAAGCCGTGCATAGAAATCCTGCCGCAGGGCTTCATCACCAAGCAGTTGTTCGAACTGCTCCATATCCTTCTTGTTGCGGACGGGCTTGAAGATATCCCAGAGCTGGTCGTGCAGTTGGGGGAGTTTGCGGATCTCCTCCCTGACGTCGTGGACCGTCCCGACAAGGTCCGCAGCCTCATAGCCCTCGAAAGCACTGTAGGTCGTCAGGGCACTGTCAAGTTCACCAAGCAAGCCCTCATAATCAACAATGAACCCAAATTGTTTTTCTGTGTCCCCGTCCTCGTACAGGCGGTTCACGCGCGCGATGGCCTGAAGCAGATTGTGCTCCTTCAGGGACTTGCAAACGTACAAAACCGTGTTTCTCGGCGCGTCGAAGCCGGTCAACAACTTCGATACGACAATGAGGATTTCGGGATCCCTGATCCCTTGAAGGCGTCGATTATCTGACGGTTATATTCATCCTCAGTTTTATATTGGGCCATCATTTTCGACCAGAAGCTGCGGACGACGTCCTTGGATTCCTGATCGACTTCTTCGTTCCCTTCATTGTCGTCTGGCGGTGCCGGTGATCTGCTGTTCAACCAGTCGCCCCTCGTACAAAAGTGGGACCACCGCCTCATCGGCAACCGCTTCATCGATGGCACGGCAGTGGGGCGAGCGGTTCCCGGTCCGGGCGACTGCCTTCGCAGCGGAGGCGCCGCCCGCGCGCGAGGTTTTGGCTGATAGCCGCACCGCGGTGCGGCTGGCGTGGCGACGCTGGGTGCCGCGGGTGTGGAGGTGGTGCAGAGCATCCTCGCCGAGACCCAGACCGCGATCCTGCCGCTGGTGCCGCATCTTGATACGCTCCGCTGGGCGTTCATCGTCGTGGCACTCGGTGGCATCGCAGTGACGATCTACGCCCGCCTCGATGACTGGCGCCGGGGGCGACGGTGATCGCCACGCTCCTGACCGGGTTCGCCGGCATCCCGTGGATACGGGCGGCGTTGCGGCCGGATACTCTATCTTAGGCGTTCTCGGAAAGCGCCTTTCGGAAAACCGACGGGGACACCCCTGCATACCTGCGGAACGCCCGCGCGAAGTGCTGCTGATTTCCGTAGCCTGTGGCCAACGCGACCTCGGTGATCCTCGTCGACGGATCGCCGAGAAGTTCCCGCGCGAGGTCAAATCGCGCCTCTTGCACGACGTCTAGATAGGAGCGGCCGCTCTCGCTCAGCCGCCGCTGGAGGGTTCGCCCGCTCATCTGGAAAGCCTCTGCGATTTCCGGAAGCGCGGGGTATCCGTCGGCCAGATAGGGTCGGACGGCAACCCGGAGCGCCGCGGCGAAACTCCATCCCGTCGGATCATCTTCCGGAACGGCATCGGTCGGGGACTCTGTTCGTCTGGCCGGGGCCCCGCTGCCCGGCGGGTATGGCACGGCAAGCAAACTGCTGCTGACAAGGATGGACGTGCAAGGCTGGCCGACGAGGATGCGGGTGTTCGGGAACGCTTCCAGTATCACGGCGTCCGGGCGCTGGCGCGAAACGAAGGTCATCTCGTGCGGACACCAGCGAGGACCCGCCACGCTTCGGACAATCGAGATCATGCCCTGGAGGTCTACCCATTCGCCAATACTGATCAACGGATCTCGTCTCGAACCCCGCCTGGGTGCTGATCACCCGGATCCGGTCACCCTCGGGCTGAAGTCGGATCGACAGCACATTGTCCTCGAGCGCCGCGCAGCGAACGAATGTCTGGAGACGCTCGAAACCGGTGGGCGCGCCAAGGATCGCACGCCGAAATGGCCCGCTCAGGGTTGCCAGCGATCCGCGCCGTGCGGCGCGGAACCCAAATTCCATCAACTCCATATCGCTGCTGCAACCGGCCAGCCATTCAAGGCAAAGCGCATAGCTGACATAGGCGTCGGGGTCTTCCAGGGCCCAGGGTGGTAGACGGGAGCGGGCAAGCGCCCGTTCCACTGGCACGCCGATTTCTCGAAGCTCGTCGATGTAGACGAGCAGATGCGCCGCCCTGATGATTGCAATTTCGGTCACTTCGTCTTTCCGTTGGCGCAAGATGGGCGACTCGAACCGTCGATATCTGCCAAGCTGCGATTCTACATATCAGTTTAGCAGCATGGCCATGCGTGAAAAAGACGGTCTCATCGATCCCGCTCAAGTCCGGGCCTACGCTGCGGACCTCGCGCTGACAGGCCCGGTGACGGTCGAGCGGATTGCGGTCCACCTCGACACCAGTACCCGGACGCTCCAGCGACAACTGGCACAGCAGGGGATCAGCCTGCGTGCAATGGTGGTGGAGAGCCGGATGCAGATCGCCCGGGTGCTGCTCCGCATGACCGATCTTGACGTCCAGGAAATCTCGGTCCGCGCCGGTTATAGCACGCCCAGCAGCTTTGCCCGCGCCTTCGTCCGCTGGTCTGGATGCTCACCGCAGACCTTCCGGAAGACCGAAGAGCGAAGCGCTCAGGAATAAGCAGGCGTGGCGTGAAATGGGCGAACCGACTGTCCCTGCAAGTATACCATGGAGGCCAACCGGTGGCGCCGCTGCGTGCATCATCTGAAACAGGAGCCAAACGATGATCCGACTACCCCTCTTGAGTGGCCTCGCCATCGCCGCGGTCGCCACCGCTGGCTGGGCTGACATGCCCGCGTCGGCCGTCACCCCCGACGTGGTGCAGACGTCGCGCGGCACCTTCGAGTTCAAGGACGTCGTGCCCACCCAAGAAACCTCGCAGGCGCTCCGCGATCAGAACGACTTCACCTTCGCATAAACTACCTCCGTCCTAAGATCTGAAACAAACAAAAGGGTAAGTTCATGTTTAGACTTAAGAAGAGAAGCGGTTGGTTAGGCTTCGGCGCCGGCCTGCTGTTGGCGGCCCCGGCAGTCGCACAGGAAAGCCTTCCGTTCCCGCCGACGCCTTCAGGCAGCACAGCTGGCCCGACGCTGGCGGAGTCTACATACAATCGGCTGCCGGAGGTCTCCCATCTTCCCGATAATGCGCCGAACATCGTGATCATCATGCTGGACGACGTCGGCCCGGCCTTGCCGGAAACATTCGGCGGTGTAATTGCGACGCCAGCCATGGACCGGCTGGCGGCGGAAGGTATCGCCTATAGTCGTTTTCACAATGCCGCGATGTGCTCGCCCACCCGCGCTGCGCTTCTTACCGGGCGCAACCATCACCGGGTCGGCAACGGCCAGATCGCCGAGCTGGCCAATGACTGGGACGGATACACAGGCCAGATTCCGCGCACCTCGGCAACCGTCGCCAAGGTTCTGAGCGAATATGGCTACGCGACGTCAGCCTTTGGAAAGTGGCACAACACCCCCGCCAATGAAACCACCGCCGTGGGCCCCTACACAAACTGGCCGGTCGGCGCAGGTATCGGCTTTGACTATTTCTACGGTTTTCTCGCGGGAGAATCTTCTCAGTGGGAACCTGCCGTGGTCGAAAACACCGTTCGCAGCGATCCCTCGCATGGGGTAGAAGGATATCATTTTACCGAGGATATGACGGACAAGGCCGTATCCTGGATGAAGCAGGTTCATGCGCTGACCCCTGATCGGCCGTTCTTTGTCTATTGGGCACCGGGCGCGTCGCATGGCCCCCATCATATCTTCAAGGAGTGGGCGGATAAATACGCCGGAAAATTTGATGGCGGTTGGGATGCCATGCGCGAAACGATCTTTGCGCGCCAAAAGGAAATCGGATGGACCTCCGAGGATACCATTCTCACGCCACGGCCAGAGTCGCTCGCGGGCTGGGACGACATCCCGGAAGATGAACGGGCATTTCAACTGAGGCTCATGGAGGTTTTTGCCGGCTTCACCGAGCACGCCGATACGCAGGCGGCCCGGCTGCTCGACACGCTCGACGAACTTGGCGTTCGTGATAACACGCTGATTTTCTACGTTTGGGGCGACAATGGCTCCAGCGCCGAAGGACAGGGCGGGACGATCAGCGAACTTCTTGCGCAAAACGGGATCAGCACCGAGATCCAGGATCATATCACCGCGCTGGACGAACTGGGCGGTCTCGAAGTCCTGGGTTCGCCCAAGGTTGACAACATGTACCACGCCGGCTGGGCCTGGGCCGGTTCAACGCCATACCGCTCGACCAAGCTGGTCGCGGCGCATTTTGGCGGAACACGCACGCCGCTGGTGGTTTCCTGGCCGGATCAGATCACGCCGGACGATACGCCGCGCGCGCAGTTTCACCACGTCAACGATATCGTACCCACAATCTATGACGTTTTGGATATTGAGCCACCGCAAACGGTTGACGGAATCAGCCAGGATCCGATGGACGGTATCAGCCTGGCCTATACTTTCGATTCAAGTGCGGCCGAAGGCCAAAAACAGGGTCAGTATTTCGAGGTGATGGGAAGCCGTGCCTACTACCAGGACGAATGGATCGCTTCGGTCTTTGGCCCGCGCACGCCCTGGACGCCGGGGATCGATCCGGCCATTTTTGAATGGACGCCCGACAACGATACCTGGGAACTGCATGATCTTAGCAAAGACAGTTCACAGGCCAACAATCTTGCAGATGCTAACCCCGAAAAACTCGAAGAGCTGAAGCAGGCGTTCAATGTCGTAGCCGAGGACAACCAGGTCTGGCCGATCGGCGGCGGATTGTGGTCAGCCGTTTTCCACCCCGAAGATGCGCCATCCAATCCCGCGACAGAGTTCACCTACACACAGGAGGTGACTGGCGTTCCCGAATTCACCGCCCCTAAGGTCGGTGCGCGCAGCAACCTCGTCACCATCGAGGCAGAACTGACGCCGGAGTCTCAAGGTGTGCTCTATGCGCTCGGTGCCTTCTCTGGCGGCCTCGCGTTGTGGGTCGATGACGGCAAGCTGACATACGAATACAACCTGTTCGAGATCGAGCGGACGCGAATTGCAACCACGGAACCTCTGCCGACCGGGAAGGTGACGATCGAAGTCGAAACCCGGAAAACCAGCGACGAGCGTGCCGGCCCCCTTGATGTCACGATCCGGGTCAACGGCACCGAGATGGCGAAAGGTACGGTTCCCCGCTTGGCACCGCTTACGTTCACTGCAAACGATGCGTTCGATGTCGGACGGGACAGCTATTCACCGGTATCGCTGGCGTATTTCGATAAGAAACCGTTCGCTTTCAACGGCACGATTGATCAGCTGAAGGTCAATTATCTGGAGTAGCATCAGTTACTGACGAACACAGTTAGTCAAAACGTGACCCGGCGGCAAAGAGTATCGCCGGGCATAGTTCCGCAAAAGCAATGAGAGCTCACATGACAGACGCCGCAAGAGACGCACCTGGCCCCTTTCGCTTGCGAATGGGGTTGGGTTCGCCCAGTGGTTTTAGCCGCGCGTTTGCTTCCTGGGCCGGATGCTCACCCCAGTCCTTCCGGAAAGCCGCCACGCGAAGGGGGCACTCGTGAACAGAGGTGGCGCAAAATGGGCGGACTAGCAGTGCGTCGTGATTTAGCATTGCGTCGATCTTCGGGCGCTCCGGCGACCGTGAATCTGATGCAGGAGAAAAATAATGATTCGATTTGCCACTATTAGCATCATGGCGCTCGCAGCGACATTGGGTCCCGCGTGGGCCGACGTCTCGCAGGAGACCATAGACTCGCTGGCTGCGCCTGACAGCGTGGAGACCTCGATCGGCACGCTTGAGTTCAAGGACGGTGTCCCGACGACCGAAACCGCCAGTAAAGTATTCGACACGCTCGCCTTCACCAACGCGCTCAACGTCTACAACAACAGCTTCCGCGGCGCCTCGGCGCTGGGGCTAGTCAAGGGGTTCCAGGAGTTGGGCGCTGGCAGCGGCGACGTCGTCATCTTCGAGGAACTTCTGGATCTCGTCCGGGCTGTTCCTGACCGGCAACGCCGACACCGTATATTACCTCTCTTACCTGGATCTGTCAGATGGTCCCGTCGTGATCGACCAGCCGACCGACGGGCTCGGCACGATCAACGACATGTGGTTTTCCTGGGTCATCGACGTCGGCAGGCCGGGGCCCGACCGCGGGCTGGGCGGCAAGTACCTGATCGTCGGACCCGGCTATGACGGTCCACTGCCCGAGGACGGCTATTTCGTCGCGCATTCCAAAACCAACACCGTTCTCTACGCCGACCGCGCCTTCATCAAGGACGGCAACGACCCCAAGCCGACGGTCGAGAACATCAAGGCGAACATAAAGATCTATCCCTACGCGCCCGGCAGCTACGGGACATCCATCGCCGAAGCGCTGAAAGGCGAGGTCAAGCTCGCCGGCGAGCCGAAAATCCCCGAGATGAAGTTCATCAATGGCAGCGGGAAGCCGTTCAACACCATCCCGCCCAGCGATTACGGCTTCTTCGAGATGATCAACGAGAACGTCCAGACCGAGCCGGCGACGAGCTATGATCTCGAACTGGCCGGCCAGCTCTCCGCCATCGGCATCGTCAAGGGCAAGGACTTCGCCCCCGACGAGCGGATGAAGAAGATCCTGACCGACGCCGCCGCTGTCGGCCAGGGGGTCGGCCGTGCGCTGCAGTGGAACTTCGCCGACGCGCATCCCGAATGGGCCCGTTACGAGGACTCGCAATGGGCCTTGATGCTCTGGGAGGGCGGCGCGTTCTTCGAGACGCCGCCGCCTGCCTTCGAGGACGGCGTGTTCACGCCGCTGCCGCCCACCGGCGCGCGCACGCTCGACAGCCGCACGGCCTTCTACTACGCCTACACGCTCGACAGCCCGGCGATGATCATGAACATCCCCGGCGTCGGCTCGCAGTATGTGATCGCCTTCCGCGATGCCGACGGCGACCTCTTCGACGGGGCCAAGACCTACAAGGTGACGCTGCCCAAGGACATTCCGGCCGAATTGTTCTGGTCCTTCACGCTCTACGACAACCAGACCCGTTCGATGCTGCAGACGCCGCAGAAGTACCCGCGCGCCGGCAGCCAGAGCTACCCCTCGCCGGCCGCCGAGGCTGCCGAGGACGGCTCGACGACGGTCTATTTCAGCCCCGAACAGCCGGACGGCGTGGATCGCGGCAACTGGATCCAGACCGACCCGGAGAAGGGCTGGTTCAACATCCTGCGCCTCTACAGCCCCGAGCCGGCCTATTTCGACAAGTCATGGCGGCCGGGCGAGATCGAACTCGTGAAGTAAACCGACGGCGCGGCTGGGATGCAGGTGCGGATCGAGCAGCTCGCTGCCTCCGCGCATGTCAGCCGCGTCGTGATGCTAACCGCTTTGCGACGTTCGGTTGCGGGCAGAATACTGCGGCCCCCGGGATAGATCGTTTTTGGCCCAGACTGTCGCACGAACATGGAGAATCTACCGATGAAACTCACGAACAGATTGCTTTGCGGCGTTGCTGCAATGACACTCCGCACAAGGATAAACCCCATGAAATCTGCAATGCTCTGCGCAGTTGCAATTGCCGCGGCCGCCGTACCGGCAGTGGCCGAGCTTCCCAAGTTCCAAATGACCACAGAAATTCCGGAGTCGATCACCACGCCGGACAAGGTGGAGACTTCCATCGGCAACCTCGAGTTCTTCGACGGCGTGCCCTCGGAGCAGACGGTGCAAACTCTGTACGACAACCTGGATAGCATGCGCGGCGTGCAGACTTTTCTCGCCGGCTATCCGGCCGCCTCCGCGTATGCCCTGTACGATGGTCCAAAGGCGATAGGCGCCGACAGACCCAACAAAATCCAGATCTTTAAAGAGATGATGGATCTCGAAAACATTGCTACTGACGGGTAATACGTCGACTCTCTATGCGCTCACCACTCTGGATCTGAAGACAGACGGCCCCACCGTAATCGAATTGCCGCCGGGCATGCTCGGGATGCTCGACAGCGCCTGGTTCAAGTTTATCGATAACTTCGGTGTCGCCGGGCAGGATAAAGGCAAGGGCGGCAAATACCTTGTGCTCCCGCCTGGATACACCGGCACCGTGCCGGACGGCTACTTCGTGCTGGAAGCCCCCACCAACCGCAATTGGGTGTTTCTGCGCGGCTCCATCGCCAACGGTGTGGAACCGGCGGTCGAGAATATCGAAAAAAACCTCAAGGTCTACCCACTGGCCAAGGCCGACAATCCGCCCGCGACCGAATTTATTGACGCATCCGGCAAGGTTGCAAATTTCGTTCCCGCCAATGATTTCACCTTCTTCGAGCAGCTGAACGCTGTGGTCCAGTACGAACCCATCGAATCGCTGGATCCGGTGACCCGCGGCCTTTTCGCTTCGGTCGGCATCATCAAGGACCAGCCGTTCGAGCCAGACGCGCGTATGAAGAAACTGCTCACCGAAGCCGTCGCCATCGGCAACGCCACCGCCCGCGCCATCACCTTCTACCCCCGTAACCCGGGCAACTACATGTACGGCGAGGACAGCGGCTGGCTGATGGGTTATGCGGACAAGAACACCACATTTACCTACGACGGCGCCTACAATGTGGACGCCGCGACCTTGTTCCATTACAACGCCATCGGTGTAACCCCGGCGATGGCGGTCACCCGCCCCGGCGTTGGCTCCGACTACGGCCTTCTCAGTATCGACTCTGAAAAGCGCGCGCTGGATGGCTCCAAAACCTACCGCCTGACCCTGCCGCCCAATGTGCCGGTCAAGGACTTCTGGGCAGTGACCATCTACGACACCCAGACCCGCTCGCAGCTGCAGACCGATGAGCAGTTTCCCACCCTCGGCAGCCAGACGGAGGGCTTGCAGAAGAATGCCGACGGCTCCTACGACATCTACTTCGCGCCTGAGCCACCCAAGGGTAAAGAGGGCAACTGGCTACAGACGATCCCCGGCAAGAGCTGGTTGATATTGCTGCGCACGTACGGTCCGGAGCAGGCGTGGATTGATAAGACCTGGCGGCCGGGCGAGATCGAGCTCGTAGAGTGAGTCGAAGATACAAATAAGGTCGCACAGGTTCGGCGTAATGCTGACTGACAATTCCTGCTTCGCGGCCCTGCGCTCCATCCATTGACCGCGTCTTGGTGGTTGGTCTTATGACTTCTCCTGCATCGCCGAATAGAAACAATCTGCAAGCCAAAGACCAACCACCGGAGAAATTTCAATGCTGAAATATCATCTTGCCGCACTTGCATGTATCGCCTTTCCCACTCTAGCCCTCGCGCAAGACGGCGGAAACGATGGCGCCGATCTGGCCAAACAACTCTCCAACCCGATTGCAAACCTCATCAGCGTACCGCTCCAGTACAACTTCAACGATGGTTACGGCGATGGCTCCGGTAAGCAAAGCTACGTCAACATCCAGCCGGTGATCCCGTTTTCCATTAGCGCCGATTGGAACGTGATCTCCCGTACAATCATTCCGCTTGTAGATCAGGACAATCTCAGTCCGGGGTCGGGTTCGCAAAGCGGCGTCGGCAACATCTTGCAGAGCTTCTTCTTTTCCCCCAAGGCCCCCACCGCCGGGGGCTCATTTGGGGTGTCGGGCCCGTCATCCAAATTCCGACGGCCAGCGACGATGTTGCACCCGACCAATGGGGCGCAGGGATCACCGGGGTCGCCCTGAAGCAATCCGGCGCCTGGACGGTCGGCGCGCTCGCAAACAATGTCTGGTCGATCAGCGACAGCGAAGAGTTCGGGGATCAGTCTTCGATGTTCCTCCAGCCGTTCGTGTCCTACACGACGCCCAAGGCAACAAGCTTTTCAGTGAATACCGAAAGCAGCTATAACTGGGAAACAGAGGAGTGGGCAGTTCCCGTCAACCTTGTCGTGTCGCAGGTCGTGAAACTCGGCAAGCAACCCGTGCAACTTAGCCTCGGCGCAAGATATTGGCTGGATTCGCCCGACGGTGGACCGGAAGGCTGGGGTGCGCGCTTTCAGGTAACATTCTTGTTTCCGAAATGATCCAAAGGGCTGCACCGGGAGGTAGTATGAAACGATTTTTGACCCCTGGTCTGCCGGCCGGAGGTGACCGGTTTGGAAGGTCCGCATTCGCTGACATGAACCCTGTTGTGCACGAGGTATGAGATATTATGGCTTTCAAAGAACGATACAAACGCCAACAAGGATAAACCGATGACAAGGAGAATTATTTCAGCCGTATTCATTGCTGCGCTTCCAACGGTAGGTCATGCCGAGCGGTGGGAGGAGGCAGTTTCTCTTTATGGTTGGTTGCCTGGAATGGATACATCCATCGCAACAGACTTTGGCGACGTCGGGAGATTAACATGAGTGCCTGGAATAGTATTACGATCTGCGGCCTCCTCCTCGCATCCATGTGTGCACCTGTCGCCGCCCAAAGCGATGAATGGATTTTCGACGGCTCGTTATATCTGTTCGCGGCCGAAACGGATGCAACGGTTGGCGACGTAAAGGGGACGCTGTCCTTCTCGGATGCTCTGGACAACCTGGATTTCGCCGGCATGGCGTCTTTGAAAGCGACCAACAATCAATGGACCTTCATCGGCGACCTGATGTATTTTAATCTTGGGTTTGAAAATGATCGATCTGGACCTTTGATATCCGGAATCGATACCGATCAAAAGAACACGATTTTTTCCGGTTACGCGCTTTATCGTGTCTACGAGACACCAAATGCGATTATCGATTTGGGCGGCGGATTCAGGTATTTCAGCAATGAGACCACTATTACAGTAAGGAGTGATCTTTTTCCAACCCGTCAGGTTGGCACTGACGATGATTGGACGGACCCACTGATCGCCGCACAAGTAAGCTTCAATTTGTCGGATAAGTGGAGCTCAATGCTGGGCGTGGATTACGGGAGCTTTGTCGATGACCGAGAGACCTACAGCGCGACCCTGACGTTCGGCTATGCGTTCAGCGATAACTGGTTCGGGCGTCTAGGCTACAGATACATCAGCGTCGAAAACAAAGATGATGATGTTGACTTTCGGTTTGAGCAGTCTGGCCCAATTTTGGGCGTTACATACCGGTTCTAAGTTCTAGCAACTGTGTTAGTCAGGAGGGCTGAAGCTGCCAAGGGGTGCCGGTTTTGATGAGGGCGCTGTTCCTGCCGTCACGGTTTGAAGGCGGGTTTGCGCGACAGCGAGCTCCGGATCTGTGTTGCTCCGTTGGGCCCCAGGCCGCTCCAGCGGTTGCTTATGGAACAGGGGACGAGCTTCTCCCAGCTGCTCGAACGGGACAGGCGGCAAAAAGCGGTTCAGCTTCTGGTAAAGGAGGATCTTACCATGTCCGAGATCGCACGGATGCTCGGCTACAGCGACCCCAGCAACTTCGGACGTGCAGTCCGGAAGTTGACAGGACAGTCCCCGAAGCAGTTGCGCGTACGCCTTCTGCGCGAATGCCGACAGGGCATACCGAACCGACGATCCTGACGTCCCAAGCGGGCCGTGTTCGGCCGCAGGGGGTCGGATATTCTGGCTTGTCGTCTGTCGGAGACACCGCCTGCAGCTTGGTTTGATCCGTCGCGCTCAAGGCTTTCTCGCGTGATCCGGGACGTTGGCGCGATATGACCAAAACCAGAG
This sequence comes from Martelella sp. K41-7, assembly GCF_055808365.1. Classification (NCBI taxonomy): domain Bacteria; kingdom Pseudomonadati; phylum Pseudomonadota; class Alphaproteobacteria; order Hyphomicrobiales; family Aurantimonadaceae; genus Martelella; species Martelella sp. K41-7. The sequence goes on along the minus strand of NZ_CM147867.1, from coordinate 1,504,798 downwards.
GGTATGTTCCGCCAGTTGATCACCGCAGGGACCGGCTCCGTCGTTTCGGATGTTGGACATCAAACGCCTTCACAGCGAATGATGGGTCCAAGCAACGAGCGTATGGCGTAAGGAAGAAGACATGACATTTTTCAGATTTCTGCTCGTGGCTTCGGTCTCACTGCTCTGTGCTTCTCAGGTCACAGCACAGGAGGCGACCGAGGGAAGTGTCGTCAGTGAGCTGGATTCGATGCTTGAGAGGGTCGAAACCGCCGAGATCACCCTGATCCGGACAGAAAGCCCGCGCAATACTCTTCAGTCTCTGTACCAGTTGCGCCATGACCTCGAAATCTCTCTGGGCGCATACTGGCAGCAGCAGAACACATCGAACGCGGCTCGGATCGCCTTTGTGATGGGGCAGATCAGGGCCCTGATCGATCTGTCCCAATTACCCTTGGCCTCAAATCGCGAGGTCGGATCGCAGACCGGCTTGTTCCTTCTCGATATCCTCGGGCGGATCAAACCTATCGACGCGGCGGACCTGCCCGGGCCTGACGACCTCGATGACCAATCCACCGCCGGGTTTCGTTTGCCCGGCACACCCCTGCGCATCGTTGAAGTGGCGGAAGGTGACCGCGCCGGCGAGTACCTGTTTTCTGCGGATACGGTCCACGGCGCGCCCAGATTTTTCGCGGGCTTGGCAACGCTTCCGCTTCGGTCATCTCTTGCCATAAAGTCCTGGGACGACACGGGACGCCAGCTTGCCGGTCCATGGATCCCGACCTCCTGGATCGCGAAGCTGCCGGACTCTCTGAAACGCACGCTTCTCGACACTCCGGTCTGGAAGATTCTCCTCGTTATCCTGTTTTTCGTCGCAACAGGCGTCGCTCTGCGCGTCTGGCATCGAATTCTGGTCGATTGGCTGACAGACGATCCGGTCAAAATTGTCCGTTTCAGGATCCTGAGTCCGATCGCCATCATGCTCGCAGTGCTCTGGCTTCAACACGTGTTCTCGTTTCAGGTGAACACCGCCGGACGGTTCTTCGAGCTGACCGAATCCTGCCTCGTGGCGGTCTTTTACGGCGCCGCCACATGGGCCGTCTGGGCCATGTGCAGAGCATTCTTTGACACCATCATCGTTGACCCCAGGCTTGCAAACCAAAGTCTCGACGACAGTTTTGTCCGGTTGGTGGGACGGATCATCGGCGTTATCGGCGGCGTCCTGATCCTTGGGTACGGGGCATATGAATTGGGCGTGCCCGTTCTCAGCATGATCGCAGGCTTCGGGATCGGCGGCATTGCCGTGGCTCTTGCGGTCAGGCCGACGCTGGAGAACCTGATCGGCGGGTTCATCCTGTTCCTGGATAAACCGGTCCGGGTTGGCGATTACTGCACGTTTGGCGATCAGAGTGGAACCGTCGAAGCCATTGGCGTGCGCTCGACCCAGCTGCGTGCGATGGATCGTACACAGATTTCCATTCCGAATGCGCAATTCGCCGACATGCAGATCGTCAACTGGGCCAGATGCGACACGATGTTGATCCGGGAAACTCTGGGGCTGCGCTTCGAGACGGATGCGGAGCAGATGCGCCATGTTCTCGCGAAAATCCGTGAAATGTTGCATTCGCATCCGCGGATCGAGGCCGAAACGATCCGTGTCCGGTTCGTTGGGTATGGGGACTCGTCCAAAAACGTTGATCTGCGCATCTATGCCATGACACGGGAGTGGAACGATTTCTACTCCATCAGAGAGGACGTTCTCCTGCGGATCGATGACATCGTGGAAGCGTCCGGTACGGGCTTCGCTTTTCCGTCTCAGACGCTCTACTGGAGTCGCGATCCCGGCCTGGATGCCGAACGCACGGAACATGCGCATCAGGAAGTCGCAACCTGGCGGCGACAGCGGCAACTGCCGTTTCCACGCTTTTCCAGCACAGCGCTTGAAGGTCTTTCCGGAAAACTGAAATACCCGCCACCAGGTTCACCGGATTATTTCGCGACCAATGAGGAACTGGCGGAAGGTGGCGAAACGCTTTCAGCGGATCAGCCGCAAGAACCGGATTCAGAAAGAAATCCGGATGAGAAACCTGGAAAATCCGGCGATTGAAATTGTGGCACGTAAGCTCCTGGCAAATTTGCTCCGCCGGTAGGGGACAGGTGGATCGAAGCCTTCAAGTTGGCGTTTGCAGCAAGCGGGTTTTCAAACCACAGGTCGTTATAGTAAATTCAATGGCTTAGGGGGCAGAGAAGGTTGGACGTCAGGCCCACCTCCTCCGCCACTTCGGTATAAAACCGGGAACGCCGATTCCCGCCGATTTCCCTCCCTTAGGCCGTAGACTCGTAACGCTTTAGCCATAATCGCACAGAGAAGAGTGAAGTGGTTCGGGAAATCTGCACAGGCGGTATAAGTGGTTTTCGGCTCTGGAATTCGGCATCATGCCGTCAACAGGAGCCCGTATGACAAGAAGACCCCGCCGTAATCATAGCCCCGCTTTCAAAGCGAAAGTCGCCCTGGCAGCGATCAAGGGCGAGAAGACCATGGGTAATCCTCCCCTTTTTAACGGGGCTTTTTGGTAGAATTCACGCAGCCATTTTCAGTTTCTGTGCGGGTGTCATTCCGCCGATGCCCATATTGGGTCGCTCGTTGTTATAGCTCCATAACCATTGTGTGGCGAACGCCTGCGCCTCTTCGATACTCTCGATGATGTATTGGTCAAGCCATTCGTGTCGTACTGTCCGGTTGTAGCGTTCGACATAAGCGTTCTGCTGCGGCTTTCCAGGCTGGATGTAATTCAGCGCAATGCCCTGATTTTCAGCCCAGTCCATAAGCCTTCCACTGACATATTCCGGGCCATTGTCAACACGTATTGCCAGCGGTTTGCCGCGCCACTCAATGATCTGGTTCAGGCTACGGATGACACGCTCCGCAGGTAGAGAGAAATCGACCTCAATGCCAAGCCCCTCACGGTTAAAGTCATCCAGAACATTCAAAAGCCGAAACTGCCGGCCATCGGCCAGCCGATCCGCCATAAAGTCCATGGACCAGACCGCGTTCGGCGTTGTCGGGACATTGAGTGTATCCGGTTTTTCCCGTTTCAGCCGCCGGCGTGGCTTGATCCTGAGGTTCAGCTCAAGCGCGCGGTAGATGCGATAAACACGCTTATGATTCCAGCGCCGTCCCTGTACGTTCCGCAGATAGAGAAAACAAAGGCCAAAGCCCCAGTTCTTCTTTGCCTGCGTCAAGCCGGTCAGAAGATCGGCGATCTGTTCATTCTCATCATTGCGTTTGCCTTTGTATCGGTAGCAAGTTTCGCTGACACCGAACGTTCGGCAGGCAAGTGCTATGCTCACCCCACGTATCGCCACGGCTTGCGCGGCCACCTCCCGGCGTAGAGATGGCCGCGTCATTTTTTCCCAAAGCCTCTTTCAGCAGTTCGGTTTGCATGCTCATCTCCGCATACATCTTTTTCAGACGGCGGTTCTCGTCTTCCAGCGCTTTCATCTGGCTGATCATCGACGCATCCATGCCGCCATATTTGGCCCGCCATTTATAAAAACTCGCTGAACTCATCCCGTGCTCCCGGCAAAGTTCAGGCACAGGAACGCCACCTTCTGCCTGACGCAGAATGCCAATAATCTGTGCTTCGCTAAATCTCGTCTTTTTCATCAAAATCTCCTCAGTCATAAAACCCGAGAAAATTCTACTTTTGAAGCCCATTATTTTTCGGGGGGATTACCTCATCAGCGCGCGCTTCGCTTTCGATCTCGACCACTTGCACGCCGGTATTCAGCATTTCGATCGCCTTGCGGTCCTCGGCCCGCAGATGCATGATGCCGGACACCTTTTCCCGCCCCTTGATGATCCGTACTGCCCATCGCCTGATCCGTGCCCGGTCGCGACTTGTCACAATGTCTCTCGAGCGATGCCAGTCGTCCTCTTCGGAGATTTCTTCGACAGAATGCTTGTCCTCGCGCAGCTTGCGCAGGTGGTTTTCAAATCGGTATTCAAGATCGGTTTCGCTGTCGCCGACCGGGAACAGCTTCGCCTCGACAAAGGGGATACGCGTCATACTACAATGTCCGGATACAGAAAAAGAAGGGACGAGACCGCCTGATCAGGCGATCTTCGGATGCCATCGGTAGAGAGCCCGACCTTGAAGCCCCAAATGTCCACTGACGCCATTCTTCCCTCCTGATTTCAAAGGCAGGGAGAAATTACCATCTGGCGATTTGGCTTCGATAGTCCAATTCTCAGGGGCAATTGCAACGCTTACGTCTCTCGGGTTCCCCCATCGCCTCCGGATCTGAATCTCTGGTTCAAACAGCGGATTTGCTATGGGTTCAGCGATTTCTTTACGAGTATGGTGTCAGGTTGCGGTTTGTGGCTCACCAGACACGAGATGGCGACCTGACGAGGCATTTTTCGCCCTCGTATCGATTTATGATGGCGGCTCGCGTACCGATTCAGCGCGGCTCGGCAGCGTTACTGTTCAGACCCCGCGCATCTGAGCAGTACGCATCAATGTTCGCGGTGCCGACGGCCGTATCAATCGATCAAGGCGGGATGGCACATGTTCAACGACCTCGTTGTACCCGAAAACATCACCATGCTGCCGCAGCCGCCCAAATTGGCCACGGCAATGGGGGCAAGGGGTCTAGTCAGCGACGGTTGGTATCGGCCATAGCCTTCCACCACCGACGTGACGAAACGGACAAACCTGCACGTTTGCAGTCACTTTCGCGTCGGAATGCAATAACCATCTGCTCAGGATAATCTCCCCTACCGCACCCACACGAGTCGTGAACGACAACAGCATTCCGCTCGCCAGACTGCCGCGCAACCAGCCAACTTCTGCTCCTCCCGTTATACGCTGACTTCGCACCAGTTGCTTCAAGCGGATCACCCGCGCAGAGCATTCAGCAAAATTCCGGGCAGCTTGCCCCATGCCGGTTTGTACTCAAACCCGGTCAGCAGCTTGCCCAGCTTGTCTGCCTTTTTGTTGGTTATGAACCATGGCGGTTTGGGCAATAGCGTGAACTGCCCGGACAACAGACTGCGCGGGAAAGGCTGCCATGGTGCCTGAACCACGACACGTTCGGAGGCCTCGAACATAAAGGAATTGTGTACCGATCCGATCCCGCTTTGCACATCTTCAGGAGTATGGCCGGGAAAAGCGCCCCAGGGACATGGCGGCAGCAGAAATGCCAGCCCGGTCCAGGCATTGATGGCAATCGTGCCATAATGCAGATCAGAGATCAGGGCTTCAAACCGGTCCTTGCCGATGTCGCGGATGGTCTTGGGGTGGACCAGGATATTCGCGCCCAGCGTGCCGTGCAATGTGTCATTGGCATAGGCAATTGCCGCGCGCAGATAGCTCTCGGCACCGTCGCCAGCAACCTCATGGGTGCTGAGAGCCGGGGCAAACACTTCGGTTGTGGTAAACATCGGATCGTCATCGGCCCGCGTGACAACACAATCGGGACCGACAGGCCGCGCGATCCTTTCGGGCACTTCGCCCCTTGCGGCAAATTCCGACAGGCGGCCTTCGGCACCGGGGTAATAGGCGGGACGGGCCGATGCTGCTATGGCAGCGGTCACGGCCTTCATCAGGTCGTCCTTGAGACGCCAGGTTGTCGGCAGAATCAACACCTGGCAGGCCACACAGTTGAAACCGCTATTGTGCATTTTTTGCGTGGCAATATGTTCGGCCTGAAAAGCGATATCAGCCGGCGACCATGGCCCCGGCACAATGATGGTTGGGCAAACGGCGCCCAGCTCCGAGGTAAAGCGGCGGGTGTTTTTGGGCGTTCCAGCCTTTTTGTTGGCGGTTCCCTCTTCGCCCGTCCCCCAAACGATTGCATCATGGGTCGAGCCGGAGCCTGTGATGTGCAACTCGCTGACTAGCGAGTGACCTGTCAGATAGGCCCCTTCGGCTCCGCCACCCTTGACGATCCGCAATGCGTTGCGATCAATCAACGTTTTCAGCGCGGTCCTGAGGACCGTGATCAGGTAATCGTTCACAGGGTTCAGCTTGAGCAGGACAACCTGATTTTCCAGGAACAGTTTCTGAAAACAATCCAGCGGAGCGATGGACGCAATATTACCTGCGCCCAGAACCAGAGCCACCTTGCCCTTTCGCTCCTGCGGCGGCAGGTCATAGGCATTGGCGGTATACGCAGCCAGATTCTCCGCCATGACATGCGGCTGCATCCAGACCTCTGCCTTGACACCCGACAGCAAAAGCCGATCCCAGACGCTGTGGGGGGTGACCTTCACAGCAAGCTGACCGCTGATAGTCTGGCGTTTCGGCAGGTCGTCCAGAAACGCCTTGCCTTCCATCGCGGCCAGCGTCTGCATCAATCCGTTGCACGCCCCCATAACCGCATACGGGCCGGAGACCCATTCTTCACCGGTAAGGGGCGAACCGGTGGGGATTTGTTTTGCCTGCGCCGCCGCCTCGACCCAGGCCAAGGCCACCGGTAAAAGCGCCTCCTTGATTGCCTGCAGAATGGCGATCCGGTCCGGAATCGACGTGCGCGCCCAATCATCCTTGGATGCATCAAGCGTTTTCAGATCCTGATCCAATTCGGCAAAATCGGTCACGTTCATGAGCACATCGTTCCTTCTATCAGGACATTGCCGTAGTTCTTGCGCAGGCTTGTCTTGAGCATTTTGCCGGCGCCGTTCACAGGAATCTTGTCAACAAAAATCACAGCATCAGGGATCTGCCATGACACGACCTTGCCGCGAAAATATGCAATGAGGTCCGACTCATCGAGCTCGGCGCCCTCGGCACGAACAGCGACGATGACCGGACGCTCGCCCCATTTTTCGTGTCGTGCGGCAATGGCGGCGGCCAGAACGATACAGGGATGGGAAACGGCGATATTCTCCAGTGCAACGGAGGAAATCCACTCGCCGCCGGACTTGATCAGGTCCTTGGAGCGATCGCGAATGGTCATGAACCCATCGGCATCAAGGCTGGCGATATCGCCGGTATCAAACCAGCCATCGTCGGTCAGGGCGTTCTGATCCTCTCCGAAATAGGTATCGACCACCCAATGCCCACGTATGTGCAACTCGCCCTGCGCAACACCATCTCGGGGCTGTTCCGCCCCCTCTTCGCCGACAATCCGCAAATCCACGCCGAAAGGCGGACGACCCTGAGTGCAACGCAAAGCAACAATTTCGGCGCTAGATAGTTCGTCATGCCTGGCTTTTGGCTGATTGATGCTACCCAGCGGAGACGTTTCCGTCATACCCCACGCATGAATTGTGTCGCAATTGTAGACCTCGCGAAATGTATCGATCATTGCAGGCGGGCAGGCCGCGCCCCCCACCACATTGCGTGTCAGAGAAGGCAGCTTCGTCCCGTTTTTATCGGCAGCAGCGAGCAGCCCCTGCCAGATCGTCGGCACACCGAGCGCAACCGTGACCTTGTAGCCGTCGATCAACTCAATCAGGCTGTCGCCATCAAGGCCCGGACCAGGCAGAACCAGTGTTGCCCCTGTCATCGCTGTTGCATAGGGCATGCCCCAGGCATTGACATGGAACATCGGCACCACCGGCAATACGATCTCGCGCGCCGACAGTCCAACCGAATCCGGCAGGCAAATGGAAAACGCATGCAGCATAGTCGAGCGGTGGGAGTACAACACACCCTTCGGGTGTCCCGTGGTACCGGAAGTATAGCACAGCGAAGACGGCAGATGCTCGTCCAGCACAGGCCAGGTGTAATCGTCACCCTGTCCGGCGACCATCTCATCAAGGAACAGAACATCAGGCAAGGCGGACAGTACCTCGTCGTCAAAAGCGCCGAGACAGACCAAATGGTCCACCGCAATCAGGCTGTCCTTCACCCCGGTGACCAGCGGCAGAAATGTCTTGTCGAAGATCAAAATCCTGTCCGACGCATCATTGATCACAAACACCAGTTGCTCCGGGGACAGACGCGGATTGATCGTATGACAAACCAACCCGCTTCCAGAGGTGGCGAACCAAGTCTGCAAATGGCGATGATTGTTCCAGGCAATCGTTGCCACCCGGTCGCCCTGAACCAGACCGAGCGCGGCAAGGGCACTGGCCTGCCGGCGTGCGTCCCGTTCCAACGTAGACCAGTCCGTTTGGGTGATTTCGCCTGATGTTTCGCGCGATATAACGGCAGTGCTGCCGTGATATTTCGCGGCGTGAACGATCAGGTCGCTGACAATCAGCGGACGTTCCATCATTTTCCCGAACACCTTAGTCCCTCCCCCTCTGATATGCGGTCCGGATCAAATCCGCGGCCTTTTCGGCAATCATGATTGTTGGTGCATTGGTGTTGCCCGTAACCAGCGTCGGCATGATCGACGCATCGACAACCCGCAGGCCGTCTATCCCGTGGACCCGCAATTCGGCATCGACCACAGAGAGAGGGTCCTCCTTCCCGCCCATGCGGCACGTTCCAACCGGGTGATATTGCGTGTCGGCCCGGTTGCGAATGTCCTGCTCCAATGTCGCACGGTCACCCAGCATATCCACATAAAGCGGCTTGCCACGCACGCGAGATAGCGCTTCATCCATCAAAATGGACCGCATTTTCTCCGCCCCCTTCAGCATGACATCCATGTCATCGGGGTGGCCGAAGAAGTTCAGATCGATCGTCAGCGACCGGGCCGGGTCGGCGCTCTGCAAAGCCACATACCCGCGGCTTTTGGGGCGGGCCACCGTGACGTGACAGCTGAAGCCATGACCAAGATGGAGTTTCCGGTTGTGGTCATCGACAATGCCAATCACAAAGATGAGCTGCAGATCGGGCGCTTCCACATCAGGGGAAGACCGGAAAAATGCCCCGGATTCAGCGATGCTGGTGGTCACGATCCCGCGACGGTAGCGCGCCCATTGAGCAATACCTTTCATCACCCGCATTCCGCCGCGCAGGCTAAAGCCCAGCGTTTCGGATTTCGCAGGCGCACGGAAGGTCATCACATAGTCGATGTGATCCTGAAGGTTCTGGCCCACACCCGGCAATTCGTGCAGCGGGGTAACGCCGTGCCGGCGCAGTTCCTCCCCCCGCCCGATCCCCGACAGCATCAGGATTTGCGGACTGCCGAAGGTCCCTCCAGACAGGATCACCTCGCGCCGGGCCTTGATCTCATACCGTGTGCCGTTCTTCAGATAGGCAACACCTGTGGCGCGCTTGCCCTCCAGCACCACCCGTTCGGTCCTTGCCTGCGTGATAACGTTCAGGTTCGTGCGTGACAGGTTTGGCGTCAGATAGGCTGTAGCGGCGGAGCAGCGTTCACCATTCCTGATCGTGCGTTGCAAGATATGCGCGCCATATTGATCGGCGCCGTTATAATCATGATTTACCGGAAGTTGCTGGTGCGTACAGGCTTCGAGAAACATGTCGTTCAGATTGCTGGGATCCGTCGGCGTGCTGACGCCCAGCGGGCCGTCCTTCCCGTGATATTCGTTCGCGAAATGACTGTTCCCTTCGGAGCGGATGAAATAGGGCAAAACCTCTTCATAGCCCCAGCCCGGATTGCCCAGGCTACGCCAGTGGTCGTAATCCTGACGGTTGCCGCGCACATAAAGCATCGCGTTGATCGAGCTGGAACCGCCAAGTCCGCGGCCGCGCGGCTGATAACCGCGCCGCCCGTTCAGTCCCTTTTGCGGGACAGACTTGTATTGATAGTTGTGGATCGGCGTGCCGATCAACACCGCCATACCCAGCGGAGCGTGAATCAGGACGGATTTGTCCTTTCTTCCAGCCTCCAGGAGACAGACCGAAACTGACGGATCTTCGCTGAGCCGCCCGGCAAGGGTGGCACCGGCGGAACCGCCGCCAACGATGATGTAATCAAACTCACGCATTGTCTTGTCACTTCACCTGAGTTGTAATTGGGAACCACGGATCAAACGTATCCATCATGGACATGAGCTGACCGAGGGCTTGCAGGTTACCGTCAAAGGTGAGCGTGCCGTTTTTGACAAGCTGCGGGACGGTCGCACGCTGCAGTAACAAGGCGCCAAACGCCGGAAGGGTCAGCTGAAAGGATGCATCCGCGTCTTCTGCAACCAGCCCCTCGGTGTTGTTCAACACATCGTTTTCCAGGCTGACGGCGTATTGTTCATCGACATCGGTGAATTCGAAATTGAACGTTAGCGTCTGATCTCCCGCCTTCGCGGGGTTAAGATGAAGCGCAAGAAAATCGAAGATCATTTCCGGCGTCATCGCCGTCATAACATCGGCACCGATGCGCGGCGCGGGTGTCGGCATGACCCCGTCACGCAACTCCTGCGCACCTGAGAGATAGAAATTCCGCCACGGTCCGCTTTCCGCCTGATAGCCAAGCTGCGTCAGCGCCTTCGCCTGCAATTCGCGGGCAGCCTCGTTTTCGGGGTCGGCGAGCAGCAGGTGATTCACCACCTCGGCTACCCAGCGATAGTCACCCTTGTCGAAGGAGGCCTGCGCCTTGGCAAGCAGAACGTCCGGCCCGCCGATAAATTCCACGTAGCGCGCACCGCTTTCAGCCGGCGGCAGACGATCCAGATTTGCGGGATTACCGTCAAACCAGCCCAGATAATAATTGTACACCGCTTCGGCATTGTGCTTCAGACTGCCATAATAGCCGCGGGTGGCGAAGTTCTGCGCAAGCGCCTCCGGTAATTCGATCATGTTGGCAATGTCGCGCGGGCCGTAACCCTGATTGGCCAGACGCAGGGTTTGATCATGGATGAACCGGTAAATATCCCGCTGGCCGTCCAGAAGATCCACGACCCGCTCCTGTCCCCAGGTTGGCCAATGGTGGCCGGCAAAGGCAACCTTCACGTCGTCGCCAAAGAGCTGAATGGTTTCGTTGATATATTTGGACCATCCCAGAGCATCGCGCATTTTCGCACCGCGCAGGGTGTAGACATTGTGCATGACATGGGTTGCGACTTCGGAAAGGCAGAGCGCTTTTTGTTCCGGAAAGTAGAATATGAACTCTGACGGTGCCTCCGAACCGTTCGCCATCTGGAAGATGATCGGCACACCGTCGACAACCATTTCTGTACCGGTTTCGGAAACAATATCGGTCGGCGGAATCAACGTCACAGTCCCGGTCGATGTGGTCTGTCCCAGCCCGCTGCCGACTTGGCCCTTGGGTCCCTTTTCCAGAACATTGCCGAACTGATAGGCCGCCCGGCGGGTCATCACATTGCCGGCCATGACATTCTCAGCCACGGCATATTCCATAAACCCGGACGGCGCGATGATCTCGACCTGCCCCGCTGCAAACCGGTCAGGGTCCACGATGCCGCGCACACCGCCAAAATGATCGGCGTGGCTATGGCTGTAGATAACCGCAACCACCGGCAAAGCACCCAATTCGCGGTTGGCAAGCTCCAGTCCTGCACGCGCTGTTTCCTCGGAGACAAGCGGGTCGATCACAATCCAGCCCGTGTCGCCGCGTACCAGCGTCATGTTGGAAAGATCGAAACCGCGAATCTGGTAAATCCCGTCAGTGACCTCGAACAGGCCGTTGATCGCGTTCAGCTGTCCCTGTCGCCAGAGGCTTGGATTGACCGTCGCCGGGGCTTTGCCTTCCAGAAATCCATATTGATCCTGGTTCCAGACCGGTGCGCCATCGGAATCCGTAATGATCGCGGGATCGAACGTAGCAATGAAGCCGCGTGTCGCATCCTCGAAGTCCCGACGATCGGAAAAATCGAGTTGCTGCAGCATCAGGGCGTTAGCGGCGGCGGTCTTCGGGCTTGCAGTGTCTGCAAAAGTCGCAGTACCGCTCAGGCACACGCCGGACAACAATATAATGCGCGCCATATTTAAGCATCTCATAATATTCCTCCCAAAACACTATTTCGGCGTCTTACAGGGAGTCTTAAGGCAGTAAAAATTGATTTAAATTGCAAAAGCTATAGATTTTACTTATTAGATAGAAATGATTTCCGCAAAACACCTTAAACAAGTTCTGGCTATTCACAGCTGCGGCACGTTCAACGGCGCCGCAAAAGAGCTGAATCTGACCCAGCCTGCGTTGACCTCGAGCGTTCAGAAACTCGAGGAAAACCTGGGGTTTGCGCTGTTTGTAAGAAACCATCGCGGTGTCGAACTGACTGTGTTCGGCCAGCACATTGTTGAAACGGCCCCTGAAATCCTGTCGCGATTGCAGCGGCTTCGTGATGAGCTCAACCTGATTGCGGCCGGAGAACGCGGCGAGATCAAGCTTTCTGCCGGACCAGTGCTGATCCACGGAGCGATGCGCGCAGTTATTCCTGAATTTTGCCGGAAATTCCCGAATGTGCATCTGTCGCTTCGCACCGACGCGACACAAAAAGTCCTGACCGATATCGCCGCGGGGCGTATTGACCTTGGAATTGCCGCAAGCGCCCACCTGCCAGACACAGGTGACATCATGATGCATGAGGTTGTCAACGAACCTATCGTTTTCGCAGCGAGCACGAAGCACCCTCTGGCAGGCCTGCGCAACGTCTGCAGGGAAGACATCTTTAAATTCCCCCTGGCCGTGCCGGAAATCCCGGTTGAAATGTTGTCATGGTTCGCAGCACCCAATTCCGACATTGAACCGCAGATCGCCCTTCAAACAGACCACTATGAGCTGTTGTTCCGCACCACGCGTGAAAGCAACGCAATCACGGGCGCACCGGGCCACTTGCTGGTGCCCTACCTTGCGGACAATTCCCTCGTTGCACTCGATTATACCGGGCCGGTCCTGAACTGGAGTGCCAAGGCCATCTACCGCCACACCTCAACCCTGTCGCCAGCCTTCTCCGAACTCGTCAAACTGATCGAAACATATTTCCAACAGATCTCCGGCACGGCAGAACCTGTGCCTGAAGTATGAAGCAGATGCCGCCGGTGTGAACCAGTTGTTCGGCCTTGTTGCCGGAGCCGACTGTCCCGACAGGTATCCAGGCGGCACAACCATCTTCGCATTCTCCTCCGGCTGACAATGCTGACTGTTGCGGTTTGGCAACATTTTAGCAAATAAGCTCACACCCACACTCTTTGGTATATTTAATGACGTTAACGTCGCATATGTTTCCGATTGGGAGATATGGACTGAATAGGTTTTAAAGTTAACGTTTTGTTTCAAGGAGGAGGAAACAATGCCTATCACCAACAGGACAGGTCTGTTCTATTTTTCGTTCATGGCGGCGACCGCTTTAATGGCGGGATCGGCGCTCGCCGGATCGTTCGGATTGCGCGAGCAGAGTGCAGCAGGTCTTGGCCAGGCGTTTGCGGGCGCAGCAGCCGGTCAGGCCGGGTTGGGCTCAACCTACTGGAACCCGGCAACCATGACCGAGTTTAAAGGCCTTCAGGCCGAAATCGATCTGACGGGCATTTTTCCTTACGCCAGTACGACGCCGACCACCGGAACCAGCCCGGCGCTGATCTATTATGGCGGATCGGGATCCACGGGCGACATCGGGCTCGATGCTGCATTGCCTGCCGGCTATGTCAGCTTTCAGGTCAATGACAGCATCTGGCTCGGGCTTGGGGTGAATTCCCCGTTCGGGTTGACGACCAAGAACCCAACCAATTACGCAGGCCAGGTCTATGCCCGCACCTCAGAAGTCCGCAGCTATAATTTCACCCCGATGGCAGCCTGGAAGGTCAATGACTGGCTGACCGTCGGTGCCGGCGTGGAAGCGATGTATTTCAAGACCCGCCTGACGCAGGCAATGTCACCGCTTCCGGGAGCGCCCAGTGCCGAACTCGAAGGCGATTCCTGGGCGGCCGGTTACACGCTGGGTTTCACACTGACGCCGATGGACGGCACGGTCATCGGCGTCGGCTATCGCTCCGCGATCAACCAGAATCTCTCCGGGGATCTGACCCTCGGCGCCTCCAGCGGCCCGCTGCCGGCTGGGCGCTACGGCATTGATGCAGACATGAAACTGCCAGATCAGCTGACGGTTGGCCTGAGCCAGAAGGTTACAGACGCACTGACCTTCAATGCCGGGTTCGAGTGGACCAACTGGAGCGTATTCAACACCATCCCGGTCTACGGCAATTCCGGCCCGACCAACGGTATGCAACTGACAGATCTGCCGTTCGAATATGACGATGGATATTACGCGGCGCTGGGCATGTCCTATGATTGGACAGAACAGTTCACCGTGCGCGGCGGCCTCGGCTATGAGTGGTCTCCAATCTCGACAAGAAACCGGGATCTCCGCCTGCCCGACAGCGATCGCGTCCATGCCTCGATCGGCGGCACCTACAACTGGACCAACGATCTGTCGCTCGATTTTGCCTATGAGCACATCTTCTCCGTAGGCGATGGCGATGTCAGGCTGGTCAATGGCAACCCGCATTACGAACCGGGCGCCGATTTCGTCGGAAAAGTCGATTCCCGCGTCGATCTCATTTCTGTCAGCTTGCGCTACCGTTTCGGCGGTTGAGACTTGTCGCCAGCCGGGCCGGCTCTCCGGTCCGGTCTGTCTGCACAAACGAGGAGAGACTTATGCGCAAACACACTGTTCTTGCGGCAGCAGGCCTGATCGCGGGCCTCGCCTTTTCCGGCACCGCCTTTGCCACATCGCCAGCCGGAACCTGGATGACGGAAAGCGGCAAAACGCAGGTAAAGATTGCCCCTTGCGCGGACGCGTTCTGCGGCACGATCGTCTGGCAGAAAACACCGTCAAAAGATGTCAAAAACCCGGACAAATCCAAACGCGGCAACGCGCTGGTTGGCACGCAGATGCTCTTTAACCTGAAACCGGTTGGGACTGACGCCTGGAAAGGCAAGCTCTATAACTTCGAAAACGGCAAGAACTACACCGGCAAGATGGAGCTGACCGGAGGCGATACGCTCAAACTGTCAGGCTGCGTCCTTGGCGGCGCAATCTGCAAAAGCCAGCAATGGAAGAAAGTGAAGTGAGCGTGGGCTGAGGACAAGCCTCACCCACAACAATATATTGAGACAAAAAGGGGCGCCGGAAACGGCGCCCTTATGTTTTGGCTCTAGGTCGGACGCAAGGCCGTCGCCCACTTTTATTGGTCATGGACTGAAGAACTATTCCGCTTCCAGCAGCCCGGCCAGCTTGAGAGCAACACCCTGCGAGCCACGCACTTTCAGCCGTCCGGTGGAGAAGGCCAGCATCGGGTTGAGCTTTCCATCAATCAGTTTCGCAAGATTGTCGGATGTCATCACCAGAACCGTGTCGGCTTCGGCCTCGTTGGTCTCGTCGCGCGAAACGGCGACATCCCCGTCAACCGCATCCAGCAGTATCGACCCGCCGTCCTTCAGGTCGAAACGGACCCTGTAGCCGAGTTCTTCCAGCCGGTCGGCCCTGTCTTCCATTGCGGCGATCAATGTATCGAGATCAGCCATATTACCTCCAGAATCTAACAAGCCTCTCGGCTCTATCGGGTTGCAAGCCTACCTCACCCGCACCTGAACGATGCGCGGACGACGTCAATTGCGCTGTCAGAACGACATTTCATCGAGCGCCATCATCGACGCCTTGCCAGCACGGACAGAGCCAACCAGACCTGCAGCCTGCGGCAGGATCCGCTTCATGTAAAACTGGGCGGTCACGAGCTTGGCCTTGTAGAAGGCCGGATCGTCGCACCCACCTTCCAGCGCATCATGTGCGACCCTGGCTGACTTCAGCCACATATAGCCCAACGCAACAAGACCGAAGAGCCGCAGATATTCCGTGGCAGCGGCCCCCGCTTCCTCTGGATCCTTCATGCCCTTTTGCGCAATCTCGGCGGTACAAAGTTGCAGCCCGCCAAAGGCTTTTGCCAACGGCTGGGCTAGTTCGGCGAGTCGTTCATCATCGACAGCAGCGTCGATCTCGGCCAGAACGGGGTGGAAGAAAGAGCGCAGATAGCGGCCCATATGGGCGGGCATCTTGCGACCGACCAGATCCAGCGCCTGAATTCCGTTGGTGCCCTCGTAGATCATCGAAATACGACTATCGCGGACATATTGCTCCATGCCGTGATCACGGATGAAGCCGTGGCCACCATAGACCTGCATCCCGATGTTGGTGCATTCAAACCCGAGGTCGGTGAACAACGCCTTCACGACCGGCGTCATCAATGCGGTGAAGTCCTCGGCGTCCTGACGCATTTCCGGGTCGGGGTGATGCTTGAGCATATCAAGATTGCGCGCCACCCAGCCGCCAAGTGCCCGGCACCCTTCGGTATAGGCGCGGATTGTCATCAGCATGCGCCGCACATCCGGGTGAACAATGATCGGATCGGCGGGCTTGTCGGGATGTTTCACGCCGGCGAGCGAACGGCCCTGAAGCCGCTCTTTGGCATAGGCCACGGCCCCCTGATAGGCGGCTTCCGCAGCTCCCAACCCTTGAATACCGACCGACAGGCGCTCACTGTTCATCATCGTGAACATCGCCCGCATGCCCTTGTGCGGCTCACCAACCAGCCAGCCGGTGGCATCGTCAAACGACATCTGGCAGGTGGCCGAAGCCTTGATGCCCATCTTGTGTTCCAGCCCCGAGCATGAAACACCGTTGCGGGGACCTGGCGTGCCATCCTCGTTCGGCAGGAATTTCGGCACCAGAAAAAGGCTGATGCCCTTGACCCCCTTCGGCGCATCGGGAAGCCGTGCCAGCACCAGATGAATGATGTTTTCCGTCAGGTCATGCTCACCGGCGGAAATGAAGATCTTCGATCCGGTAATCTTGTAACTGCCATCGGACTGCGGCTCTGCGCGGGTGCGCAACAGGCCGAGATCGGTTCCGCAGTGGGCCTCGGTCAGGCACATGGTGCCCGACCAGGTGCCTTCCACCATTTTCGGCAGGTAGAGCTGCTTCAGTTCATCGGTGGCGTGATCGGCGATCGCCTGATAGGCGCCATGGGTCAGCCCCGGATAAAGGCCGAAGGCGAGATTGGCAGCGCAGCTCATCTCCTCGACCATTTTGTTGATCGTTTCGGGAAGTCCTTGCCCGCCCCATTCGGGGGCGGATGCCATCGACGTCCAGCCGCTTTCGGCAAAGGACTTGTAGGCCTCCCTGAAGCCTTCGGGCGTGCGCACCACGCCGTTTTCAAGAACGCAACCTTCCTCATCGCCAGATGCGTTCAGCGGCAACAGGACTTCGGTACAGAACTTTCCAGCCTCTTCAAGAATAGCGTCGGCAAGGTCGGCGGACACATCTTCAAAACCGGGCAATTGTGCATAATCGTCAATGCCGATGAGTTCGTGCAAAACGAAACGCATATCCCGGATCGGGGCGTTATAAACTTGCATGGTTCAATTCCTCAAAGGTTTGCCGGTTTCGATGACGCTTTCAAAGCGGGCGAGCGTCTTGCGGGTTTTGACAAGGCGCATAAAGCTCTCCTGTTCAAGCTCCATCACCGTCTCTTCACTCACCGTATCGATGATGTCGGTGTCGCCGCCTGAGAGTACAGTCGCCAGTTCTCCGGCAACGGTCTGATCATGGGGCGTGGCGATACCCCGGCGTGCAAAACCGTCTACCGCCATCTGCATGGCAGCCTTCCCTGACGGGCCCGGCAGCACGATGTCCTGCGGTTCCGGAGGCTGGTAGCCATCAACCATGGCAAGCGCCTTCGCCTTGGCGTCAGCCAGAAGGCGGTAGCGGTTCATCGTGACCGCATCGTCCTTTTTCAGGAACATCAGATCGCGCGCATCTTCGGCCGATTTGGCGACAGTGGCGGTCGAAATCATTTCGAACACTTTGGCGGCGGCCGGCATCGGGCCGTTCGGCAGCTTTCCGGTTTTCTGCCAGCGGGTCAGCATTTCCTTGCAGCCGCCCCAGGCGGGCAACAGACCGACTCCACACTCCACAAGCCCGATATAACTTTCCGCATGCGCCTGAACGGCATCGGAATGGAGCAGGATTTCGCAACCGCCGCCAAGCGCCATGCCGGATGGCGCGGCCACGACAGGAAATGGAGCATATTTCATTTTCAGATAGGTTCTCTGGCCGCCGTCAACGAGCTTTTCGATCTCACCCCAGGCTCCGATATTGGCAGCGAACAGCGCCAGCCCGAGATTGGCGCCGACCGAAAAATGCGTGCCTTCGTTATAGATAACCAATGCCTTGTATTTGCGTTTGACCAACCCGATCGTCTTGTCAAGCAGATCCATGATCTGGTCATCCATGGCATTGGCCTTCGAGATAAACTCGAAACAGACGACGCCATCGCCGATATCCCAAGCCGCAGCAGAGCCATTTTTCAACAACGGCTCGCTGGTGCGCTTAATGTCTTCCAACATGATCACGCCGTCCGGCCGGACGATATCGGCATAGGATCCATCGGGCTGCAGCGCCTGACGGCGCCCGTTCTCGATCCGGTAGAAGGTCTTGTCGCCGAGCGCGTCCAGCAGTGCCGGCACAGGAATATTTTCCGCACGCATGCGCCCGACCAGCCATTCGCCGCCGATAAGGTCGATCAGTTCGAACGGTCCCCACTTCCAGTTATAGCCGAGCCGCATGACCTCATCGATGGAGGCAATATCATCGGCAGCATCACCGATGAGGCTTGCCGCATAGGACAGTGCGTTGGCCATGACGCCAAATGCATAGCGCCCCAGCGGTCCGTTCAGCTCCATCATCTGGCGCGGTTTTCGCGCTGCCTTGAGCGCGCCGTTCTCCGGCTTCACCGAAACCCGGTAGGCACCGGTTTCAAAATCGATGGCTTCCTTGATCTTTTGCCCGCCTTCACGGTTCAGCCGGTAAAAACCGCCCTTTCCCTTCCGCCCGGTATAGCCGTCGGCAATCATCTTGTTGACCAGCGGCAGATCACGGCTGGTTTGATGGAACATGTCGTCTTCCGGCAGCGAACTCTTCAGGCTGGCGCCGATATGCGGCATGAGATCCAGCCCGACCAGATCAATCAGCCCGAAAACACCGGTCTTCGGAATTCCAAACGGCCTGCCCATCACGGCATCGGCCTCCTCAACCGTAAGGCCTTCTTCCAGTGCTTTGAGAACACCAAGCTGTATCCAGGTGGTTCCCAGCCGGTTGGCGACGAAGCCAGGGCGGTCGTTGCAGGAAACAACACTCTTGCCGAGCCTGCGGTCGGCGAAATCCGTGACCACTCTCGCCAATGCCGGATCCGTTGAAGGACCTGTCACAAGTTCCATCAGGCGCATATAGCGCGGCGGATTGAAGAAGTGGGTAATCATGAAGTCATGGGCGAAGTCGTCCGGCATGCCCGCCATCAGATTTTCAAGTGGGATGGTGGAGGTATTGGAAGAGATAGCTGTACCACGCTTACGCACCGTGTCGATCTTGCGGTAGAGCGCCTGCTTGATATCGAGCCGTTCTACCACGACCTCGATGATCCAGTCGACATCGGCCAGCTTTTCGAGATCGTCCTCTATATTGCCGGCTTCAACCAGTCTCACCGCACGCTTTGACATGAACGGCGCAGGATCGGCCTTTTGCATTTTGGCGAGTGCTGTTTCAGCAACGACGTTCCGGGTTTTAGCGTTTTCCGGTACGATATCGAGCAACAGCACAGGAACGCCGGCATTGGCAACCTGCGCGGCAATGCCCGACCCCATAACGCCTGAGCCGATCACAGCAACTTTGTTGATTTTTTCCATCACACCCGCTCCAGAATGGTTGCGATCCCCTGTCCGCCGCCGATGCACTGGGTTGCCAGCGCGTGGCGCCCGCCTTCTCGCTGCAACAACGAGGCGGCCTTGCCGACAATGCGCGCGCCCGTCGCGCCGAGGGGGTGGCCAATCGCAATCGCGCCACCATCGACATTGACATTGTCCGGGCCGAGACCCAGATCGCGCATGCAGGCGATCGACTGGCTGGCAAAGGCTTCGTTGAGTTCGACGATATCCATCGCGCCGATTTCCAGCCCAGCGCGCGCCAGCGCCTTTTTGGTCGCGCCGACCGGCCCGATGCCCATGATCTCCGGATCACAGCCGGAAATGCCGACGGACGTCAGACGCGCCAGTGGCGTCAGCCCATTCTTCTCGGCATAGGCCTGCGAGCAGATCAGAACGGCAGATGCCCCGTCGGTCAGCGGCGAGGATGTTCCGGCCGTCACAGTTCCGTCCTGAGAGAAGGCCGGTTTCAGCCCGGCAAGAATCTCAGCCGTCGTTTCCGGGCGAATGCAGCCATCCTGATCCACCTGCGAACCATTGACATTGATGGGAACAATCTCATCCGCAAATTTGCCCGAAGCCCGCGCTTCGCTGGCACGGACATGGCTACGCACGGCAAAAGCTTCCTGCTCTGTGCGCGAGATCTGCCAGCGCGAGGCCACATTTTCCGCCGTATCACCCATGCCGATATAGGCACCGGGCAGTTTCGCATAGAGATCGGGATTGGGGAGTGGGTTATAGCCCATCATCGGCACCCGGCTCATGCTTTCGATACCGGCACAGATGAAAACCTCGCCAGCACCAAGCTGGATCTGACCGGCGGCCATGTGGATTGACTGCATCGACGAACCGCAGAAACGGTTGACCGTGACGCCACCGACAGACTGCGGCAGGCCGGCCAGAAGCACAACCAGACGGGCAAGATTCAACCCCTGTTCGGCTTCGGGAAAAGCACAGCCGAGGATCAGGTCTTCAATATCATCCGGTTTGACGCCGGATTTTTCGACCAGACCTTTGACCACCTGTGCGGTCAGATCATCCGCACGCAAACGGGAAAATTCACCTTTTTTGGCGAGCGTAAATGGCGAGCGCTGATAGCCCGCGATGACAACATTGGTCATGGCATCCTCCCAGAAACCTGAAGATCATGGATTGTAAAAAGCACAGCAAAGCCAACGCCCGACGCGGTTGCGACGGCGGTTTTGTGCCGATGAGGGCTGTAAACTGGATTTAGCTGGCGAGCTTGCCGATCTTGTGAGAAAGACGGGCTTCGGCTTCGCGCTCTACCGCTTTCAGTTCGTCGAGCGTCAGATCGAGCGCGACCTTCTGCTCTTCGAGCATACCGACGCGCTCGCGAACGGCCTTCAGAAGCGCATTCAGCTGCTCCTGCTGGGTTCGGTCGATTTCGTAAAGATCGAGGAAATTCTTGATTTCCTGCAGGGAAAACCCAAGGCTCTTGCCGCGCTGAACAAGGATCAGACGAGCACGGTCGCGCTGGGTGTATATCCGTGTCTTTCCCGCACGTCCGGGGTTTATAAGCCCCTTCGTTTCGTAAAAACGCACAGCCCGTGGCGTCAAACCAAGCTCTTCGGCAAGTTGAGTCACGGTGAAAAACTGATCCGTCACGAGAAACCTTTTCTTTTTTAAGCGTTTCATCATAACGACCTCCTGCCCTATGCGTCAACATGACGTTGCCCCTTCTCCCGCTTTGGTTCCGCTGCGTGATGAGAGGTGTTGCGCTCTTCTTCGATCAGTTCCTTTTTCGAAAGCTTCCCGATCATTGTCTTCGGCAGGCTTTCACGTATTTCGATGGCGCGCGGAAGCTCGATCTTCGACAGTCGGGGCTTGAGAAACGCATGTAATTCCTCAACCGTGACAGTCGAGTCTGGCCTCAGGGCAACGAAGGCCTTCGGCGCTTCGCCGCGATATTCATCCCGCACGCCGATCACAATCGCCTCAGCAACGTCTTCATGCTCGTAGAGGGCTTCCTCGATCAATCGCGGGTAAACATTGTAGCCGCCGCAAATGATGAGATCCTTCAGCCGGTCGACCAGAAACAGGTAACCGTCCTCGTCGATATAGCCGACATCGCCGGTGCGAAATGCGCCGTCGCGCAAGGCATAGGCGGTATCGTCGGGCTTGTTCCAGTAACCGGACATCACCTGCGGACCGCGCACCCACAACTCGCCTTTGACACCTTTCGGCAGCACAACAGCGGGATTTTCGGAATCGCGAATTTCCAGCACGGTGCCTGGCAGCGCCAATCCGGCAGAGCCGGGCCGCGCCGGTCTCCCGTCGAAGGGATTGACGGAAACCACCGGCGAACATTCGGTGAGGCCATACCCTTCCGAAAGCTTGCAGCCGGTCAGTTTTTCAAAGTCTGTGCGCACCTCCAGCGGCAGCGGCGCGCCACCGGAAACGCATATTTTCAGCGATGTAAGATCGATCCGGCGGGTCGCAGCGACAGCGTTGATCGCGCCATAAATCGTCGGCACGGCAGGCAGAAGTGTCGGCCGGCGCTTCTCCATCAATGCGATCAGATCGTCGCGGTTGAACCGCGGAACGAGCAGCATGACAGCGCCGATTTCAATCGCATAAAGCATGCAGACGGTCATGGCGAACACGTGGAAGAACGGCAAAACACCGACAATCACCTCTTCGCCCGGGGTCAGCACATCCTCGCCGGTCTGGGCCAGCATCTGCCGCGCATTGGAGATCAAGGCAGTATGAGAGAGCATTGCGCCTTTCGGGATACCGGTCGTGCCGCCGGTATATTGCAGAACGGCGATGTCTTGCGGCGTAATTTCAACGGCCCGCCTTTCGGTCTGGTCTCCTTTGCGCAAAACCGCATCATAGCTGATATGATATGCGTCACGCGGTATACGGGCCCTGTCGGCGCGCTTGAACAGCCGAAAAAGCAAACCCTTGGCCGTAGGCAGGCTTTCTGCCATCGAACAGACAATCACATGTTTGAGCTCGGCATCGGCGATAATTGGACCAAGCCCTTTATAGACCTGCTGAAGATCCAGCGTGATCATGACCTCAGTGCCGGAATCACGGATCTGGGCCAGAAGCTCACGGCTGGTGTAAAGCGGGTTGTAGTTGACGACGACGCCACCCGCCTTCAGCACCGCAAAAAAACAGACTACCGAATAGGGAGAATTGGGCAGGCAGAGACCGACACGTGTGCCCTTTTTAACCCCGAGCCCGGCAAGGCCGCGCGAGAACCGGTCCACAAGATGGTCAATCTGGCCATAGGTCCAGGTGCGGTCGAAAAACTCAACCGCTGCCCTGTCTGAAAATCGGCGAACGGCGTCATCCAGGAAGTCCGGCAACACTTGCCCGCCCTCCATGAGCGCGGACACCATTGCCGCAGCCTGCTCTGAACTGCAGAAATTTCCGGACGTATATGCTGCCGGGGTCACCTCTGGGTGCTCCTGCATGTCTCCTCCCATTTGGCCGGGGCATCCCTCCTCAAGGCTACGTCCGGCTTTATCTACTCGACATGACTAATAGGATACGTAATATACGTATACGTTATCTCTTTCAAGAGGAATCGTTGACGTCAGTCAATACCGAAGCACCCATGGGCCTCAACGCGACGAAAGCATGATTGGAACACGCCATGTATGTATGGAGACGGTTGCTCACAGTGATGCTGGCATCGAAGTCACGCCCGCGACTGCGACCGCTGCAGGACATATCCTCGATTGAACTCAGGGTCTGGCCGCAGGACCTTGACCTCAATCGGCATGTCAATAATGGCCGCTATCTGGCCTTTATGGATCTCGGCCGGATGGACTTGCTGTTCCGCTCCGGCCTTGGACAGTTGACGATGAAAAACAAATGGCAGCCGGTGTTGACGGGAGTGAATGCCCGCTACCGGCGACCGCTTGGCGTGTTTCATCGGTTTCAGGTTGATACTGAGCTCTGCGGCTGGACAGAACAGTCCCTCTTTATGGAGCACCGGATTGTCGCAACCTCAGGCCCCTTCAAGGGAGAGCTCGCCGCATCCGCCGTTGTCCGCGCGGTCATGCTGAAGCCGGGCACCGGATCGGAAAAGGTCAGGACCGCCGAGCTA
Organism: Martelella sp. K41-7; assembly: GCF_055808365.1. Taxonomy (NCBI): domain Bacteria; kingdom Pseudomonadati; phylum Pseudomonadota; class Alphaproteobacteria; order Hyphomicrobiales; family Aurantimonadaceae; genus Martelella; species Martelella sp. K41-7. The sequence continues at coordinate 1,481,166 of NZ_CM147867.1, read as the reverse complement.
TTCGCCCCGTTTGGGCCCCTGCCGGAGAGCCCGCCACTGCTGGAGACCTGCCTCATGCTGCTTTCTCCCAAAGAGCGGCAAGCCCTGGCGAACCAGCCCCAAGGCGCCGTCGTTGACCCGATACCTGCTGGAAGCCCTGAACAGACAGCATATCGCAGAGGAGGAGAATGAAATGCACAATAGTAGCGGCCTCGGACCACGTCTGCGACTACCTGTAGTCGCCGCCCCGATGTTTCTGGCATCGGGCCCCGATCTAGTCGTCGCCTGTTGCAAGGCGGGAATTTGCGGGACATTTCCAGCACTGAACCAGAGAACCACCGATGCGTTCGCTCGCTGGCTCAACGATATCGAAGAACGGCTTGCGGCCCTGGAAAACCCCGTGCCCTTCGGGGTCAATCTGATCGTGCACCCGTCGAACACCAGGCTTAAGGCCGACCTCGCTCAGGTCGTTGCTCATAAAGTGCCTTTGGTAATCACCTCGCTCGGTGCAGTGAAGGATGTGGTCGAGGCCGTGCATTCTTATGGTGGGTTGGTGTTTCATGATGTCACCACCCGCCGTCACGCTGAAAAGGCGGCTGAAGCCGGCGTTGACGGGATTATCGCCGTTTGCGCAGGCGCCGGTGGCCATGCAGGCGTGATGAGCCCGTTCGCGCTGGTGCCGGAGATTCGGTCCTTCTTTGGTGGCACGATTGCGCTGGCAGGCGCCATGTCCACCGGCGCGCACGTCGCCGCAGCAACGGCACTGGGTGCTGATCTGGCTTATATCGGAACCCGTTTCATCGCCACGCGCGAAGCTTTGGCGCCTGAAGGTCACAAACGCATGATCATCGAAGGGCGCGCCGCCGATATCCTCTACACTCCCGAAATCTCGGGTGTCCCTGCCAATTTCCTGAAGCCCAGCATCATCGCCGCCGGGCTGGACCCTGATCACCTGCCACCCCATTGCGGAATGAACATGGAAAGCGAAACAAAAGCCTGGAAAAACCTCTGGTCGGCCGGTCAGGGCATCGGCGCGATCGACGATCTTCCTGAGGTCGCGGACCTCATCGATCGGCTGGAACAGGAATATCGCAGCGCATGCGGCAGTCTTTGTGCAGAGGCCTGAACATCAACGGGCGGCCTTGATAAGCCGCCCGCCTCTTCGCGCACATGCAAGAACAGATCAGAGCTTGTCGGTCAGTTCCGGAACGGCATCGAAAAGATCGGCGACAAGACCGTAATCGGCGACCTGAAAGATCGGGGCCTCCTCATCCTTGTTGATGGCGACGATGACCTTCGAATCCTTCATGCCCGCCAGATGCTGGATGGCGCCGGAAATGCCGCAGGCGATGTAGAGGTCCGGTGCGACCACCTTGCCGGTCTGCCCGACCTGCCAGTCATTCGGCGCAAAGCCGGAATCAACCGCCGCCCGCGATGCGCCGACCGCAGCACCAAGCTTGCCGGCAAGCTTTTCGATCACCTCGAATTGCGCCGCCGAGCCAACGCCGCGTCCACCGGAGACCACAACCCGCGCCGATGTCAGCTCCGGCCGGTCACTGGTCTCAACCTTGTCTTCGATCCACTCGGAGGGCGCAGGGACGGCAGCAACGGAAACAGCCTCAACCGCCGCGGATGTGCCATCGCCCGCCGCCTCAAACCCGGAGGTGCGGATCGTCAGGACTTTTATCCTATCTCGACTTTTGACCGTCTGGATCGCATTACCCGCATAGACCGGCCGCTCGAATGTCGACGCGTCGGCGATGGCACTGACGTCGGAAATGATCATCACATCAAGCAATGCCGCCACCCGTGGCAGGATGTTTTTCGCATCACTGGTTGCCGGCGCGACGATCATGTCAAAGCCATCGCCGAGAGAAACAATCAGGTCGGCGGTGGCTTCGGCGAGACGATGACCGAGTGCCTCATGATCGGCCACGAGTACTTTCGAAACCCCCTCGATCATTGCCGCCTCTTCGGCGGCAGCGCCAAGCCCGGCGCCCGCGCACAGCAGCGTCACGTCACCAAGACCGGACACCGCATTGACCGCTTTGGCCGTTGCATCGCGCACCAGGGTTTTACCATTGGTTTCAGCAAGAACGAGTATCGCCATCACAGAACTCCCGCTTCCGTTTTCAGTTTTGCAATGAGTTCATCAACAGATGCAACCTTGACGCCGCCCTTGCGCTCCTCAGGGGCGCGTGTGGCAATCACATCAAGACGCGGGCTGATATCGACACCATAATCTTCCGGTGTTTTCTGCTCCAGCGGCTTCTTTTTGGCCTTCATAATATTGGGCAGCGAGGCGTAACGCGGCTCGTTCAGCCGCAAATCGGCAGTCACCACCGCCGGAAGGTTGACCGAAATGGTCTGCAATCCGCCATCAACCTCGCGCGTGACCTTCGCCTTGCCATCCGTGATCACAACTTCGGAAGCGAAAGCGGCCTGCGGCCAGTCAAGCAGGGCCGCCAGCATCTGGCCGGTGGCATTCATGTCATTGTCGATCGCCTGCTTTCCGGCAATCACCAGACCGGGCTCCTCTTCAGAAATCACCGCTTTCAAAAGTTTGGCGACGGCGAGCGGTTCAATATCGGTTTCCACCGTTTCGGCAGCGACAATCAGGATCGCCCGATCGGCCCCCATGGCCAGCGCCGTGCGCAGCGTTTCCTGCGCCTGCTTGACGCCGATGGACACCGCGAGAACCTCACTGCAAACGCCTTTTTCCTTCTGCCTGATCGCCTCTTCCAGCGCGATCTCGTCAAAAGGGTTCATCGACATTTTCACATTGGCGAGATCAACGCCGGAGCCATCGGGTTTCACCCGTGCCTTGACGTTGTAGTCAATCACCCGCTTGACGGGCACCAGTATCTTCATCGCAGTTCTCCTCCTTCTCGCGCGCACGGGCGGGCCGCTTCCTCCCAGCCACGCCTGTGTCGAACCTATAATTACATATACGTCATAATAATGACGTTAACGTCATACAGAATTCTTCCCGCCGCAGCAACCCTTATCCATCGGCATGCCCCTCCCCATCCAACAAACAGGTTTCGGCGGAATTTTGCCCCACACACTGATCAGAGAGAGCCTTCGGCATGGTTGGCTTCCGGGCCAGCCTGCACAGCCATTCGGTCTGTTGCGCTCCTGTACTTTGCATCAGCAAAACACAGCCGCGACAATCAGGACCGACGAAGGAAAGACTACCGGCTTGCCGGGATTGCTCAAGCGCAACCTTAAAGCGGTTGCGTCGAGATCGATGATGCGAAGCTGCACCCGGCGTCGACCCTGCCAGTGATCCCCCGCGATCGAACCGGCCACGCTGAGCCTGCGCCCGCGCGCTGACAGAAGCGCCTCCCCAAGAGGTTTGTCGGCAGCCCTGAACGCTATGGCGTCCAGACGACTTCCTTCTGCGCTTTCAAGGGTGACTTTCACATGGCCACCGGCGCCGAGCGTGCGAACATCACGCACTTTATGGTCTGGCACGACAAAGACCGGCGCCGGGTGGCCCGAGCCATAGGGGCCGGCGGTCTCCAGCCGGTCAATCAGGTCCAGCGTGGCGCCGGAGGCATTCAGCGCACCGTCGATCTTCAGCACAGCATCAGCGGAAAGTGCCTCAACCGCTTCGCGCGCGCGCTCCTCGAAAAAGCCCCTGAGCGCGGAAAGTCGCTCGCGACGCACCGTCAGACCTGCCGCCATGGCATGTCCGCCACCCTTGACCAGAATGCCCTCATCCACCGCCGCGCGGACCATCCGCCCGAGATCGAAACCGGCGATCGAGCGACCGGAACCGGTGCCCTTGCCATTAGCGTCAAAAGCAATCGCAAAAGCAGGACGCGCGAAACGGTCCTTGAGGCGCGAGGCCAGAAGCCCGACAATGCCCGGGTGCCAGCCTTCGCGCGCGGTGACGATCACACCCACACCTGCACCGGTACCGAATTCGGCCACGGCATCGGCTTCCGCCTCTTCCAGCATGGCTGCTTCGATGGCCTGGCGTTCGCGATTGAGCTGATCGAGCCTTTCGGCGATTTCCTCGGCTTTTGCCGCGTCATCCTCCGTCAGAAGCCGGCTACCGAGCGCCGCGTCTCCGATACGCCCGCCGGCATTGATCCTCGGGCCGATCAGAAAGCCGAAATGATAGGGCGCGACCGGTCCGGAAAGCCCTGCACGCTTGAAGAGCGCCGCAAGTCCCGGATTGGAGAGCGTCCGCGCCACGATCAGTCCCTTGACGACATAGGCGCGGTTCAGGCCCTTCAACGGCACCACGTCGCACACCGTCGCAAGTGCAACGATGTCCAGCCACGACAACAGGTCGACCTTGCCGGCACGCATGTCGCCGGACTGCCGCAACGCCCGCAAGGTGGCAACCAGAACCAGAAACACCACGCCGGCGGCGCACAAATGTCCTTGTCCGGAAAGGTCGTCCTCTCTGTTCGGATTGACCAGCGCCGCGCACTCCGGCAGATCAACGCCGACCTGGTGGTGATCGATGACAATAACGTCGACACCGCGCGCCCGGGCAACAGAAAGCGAATCGTGGCTGGTAGAGCCGCAGTCGACCGTCACGATCAACCGGGCGCCGGAATCGATCAGTGCACCGATTGCCTGCGGGTTGGGGCCATAACCTTCGAAAATACGATCGGGAATATAGATTTCCACATCGAGCCCGAAAGCCCGCAAAAATCGGTACATCAAAGCGGTGGAACAGGCGCCGTCAACGTCATAATCGCCGAAAACCGCAACCTTCTCACCGCGTCGGACCGCTTCGAGCAGGCGCCCGGTGGCGGTTTCGCAATCTGTCAGCGTGAACGGATCCGGCATAAGCCGGCGCAAGCTGGGGTCAAGAAATTCGGCGGCCGCATCAACAGGGACATCGCGACCAGCCAGAACCCGCGCAATCAATTCCGGGATCCCGTGCCCCTGTGCGATGGCGAGGGCTCTGTTCTCCCCGGCCGGTCCGAGTCGCGGCACCCAACGCAGCTCACGCGCCGATCGTTCTACACCCAAAAAGCAGGCCGTACTGCTCTGCGGCTATCTGGATTATCCGTCATCTGGCATCATGCTCTGAGGGCGTGTCATGGTCTCTGTTTAGCGCCATTCGGGCATCGGTGTCATGATCAAGTTTGCCGCCCGCCGAAAAAACGGCCTGCAGAAGCAGGATTTCTCGGCACCACTGCCAGCAAGACCGAAATCGGACGGGCAATCAGGCGGAGCCGGCAGCTTTCAGATCAGATACCACAGTAGAACGGCTAACCCGCCCCAGAAGATCAGCGCAGCGAGCACGATGACCACCGGTCCCAGGTTCCTCTTGCGACCATGAGGAACCCGCTGCTGTTCGCGTTTGCCCGGCTCGCCATAGGCTCTGATAGAGCTATCAAATCTCACTTTTCTTCCCACAATCTCACCAAGCGTTACCTTTTGTCGCCGAGACAATTAGGCAACCCAGAATGAACCCTACATGAATAAATGCAAGGTAGAGTTTAGAAGAAATTTACGCGATTTTTTAGCGAAAAAATATCGAAAACAGAGCAATTGGTCCCGGAAGACCGATCGAGAACCCGTCGTTACGGCTTCTCGATTCGGATCACCTGCGGCTTGCCGACGATGTAGCCATCGCTTTCCATGGCGGCCACGGCGTTGCGAACAGACAATTCGGTCGTGGCATGGGTGACCATGATAATGGTTTTAGTCGGGGCGCCTTCGCTGCCATTGGCAGAATGCTGAACGATGGATTCAAGCGAGATCTGGTTATCCGCCATCCTACGGGCAATCGCGGCGATCACGCCGATACGGTCGACCACGCGCAGGCGGATGAAATAGCCGCCCTCGTGGCTGCGCATGCGCGCGCGTTTGTAGGGCTCAAGCGATGCTGCCGGGCGGCCGAGCGCGGCAACCGTCTGGACGCCGGGACGCGACTTGGCAATATCGGCGATATCGCCCAGCACGGCGGAGGCGGTGGCGTCGCCGCCGGCACCAGGACCAACCATCAGCAAGTCGCCGAGGATGTCGGATTCAATTGCCACTGCATTGGTGACGCCGTCGACCTGGGCAATGACGGTATCATGGGGCACCATGGTCGGGTGAACGCGCTGTTCGATGCCGCCGTCGGTGCGCTGTGCAACACCCAGAAGCTTGATACGATAGCCGAGTTCGGCCGCCGCACGGATATCTTCCTGCGTAATGTTGGAGATACCCTCGAGATAGATATCGTCGCAGGAAATCTGGCAACCAAAGGCCAGTGCAGTCAGGATGGCAAGCTTGTGAGCCGTATCATTGCCTTCGATATCGAAGGTCGGATCGGCTTCGGCATACCCCAGCCGCTGGGCCTCCTTCAGGCAGTCCTCAAAGGATAGCCCCTCCTTCTCCATCCGGGTCAGGATGTAGTTGCAGGTGCCGTTCATGATCCCGTAGACGCGGGAAATCGTATTGCCTGTCAGCGATTCACGCATCGCCTTGATTACTGGAATACCACCGGCAACGGCGGCCTCGAAATTCAACAGAAGACCCTTCGATTCGGCTGCAGCCGCCAGTTCCACGCCGCTTTCCGCCAGCAGCGCCTTGTTGGCCGTCACCACATGCAGTCCACGCTCAAGTGCTGTTTCCACAGTCGCACGCGCGGCGCCGTCAGCCCCGCCGATCAGCTCGACCAGAACCTCGATATCGGCATCTTTCGCCATCTCCACCGGATCGTCGAACCAGATGGGGCCGGTAAGGTCCAGTCCGCGGTCCTTGTCTCGATTTCGCGCCGAAACGGCGGTAATCTCAATGCTACGTCCGCAGGCGACGGCGAGACTTTCCTGCCGATCCTGAATAATACGCACAAGCGAGGCGCCGACGGTCCCGAGACCGGCGACGCCGATTTTCAAGGCATCTGCCATGGGGTATTCCTACTGGCCCAGAATTTCAATTTCGGGGGCGCTTTCACGCACCCGCGCTTCATTTAGATTGTTTCACGGTGAAATGAAACATTCGGGCCGCGGAAATTTCGCGAAGCGGGCCGGAGACCAAAAGCCCCCTGCCCACATTCGTGCCTAGCGATGGGCGTTGAGGGCAATGATGTTGTCTGGCGTCACGTCGGCAGAGGCGAAGAAGCGCTTCAGATTACGCGCGGCCTGGCGAATGCGATGTTCGTTTTCAACAAGCGCAATGCGGACGTACTGATCACCATGTTCGCCAAAGCCGATGCCGGGTGCGACGGCGACATCCGCCTTCTCGACCAGTAGCTTGGAGAATTCGAGCGAGCCGAGCGCAGCAAACGGCTCGGGTATTTTCGCCCAGGCAAACATTGTGGCCGCCGGCGGCGTGACCACCCAGCCGGCTTTGCCAAAACTCTCGACCATCACATCGCGCCGCTTATGATAGGTGGAGCGCACCTCCTCGATATCCGCGCCATCGCTGTTGAGAGCGTGAGTTGCAGCCACCTGGATCGGCGTGAAAGCACCGTAGTCGAGATAGGATTTCACCCGTGCCAGCGCCGAGATCAGCCTTTCATTGCCGACAGCAAAGCCCATGCGCCAACCCGGCATCGAGAAGGTCTTCGACATCGACGTGAACTCGACAGCGACATCCTTTGCGCCAGGAACCTGCAAAACGGATGGCGGCGGCGCACCGTCGAAATAGATCTCCGAATAGGCAAGGTCCGACAAGACGATGATCTCGTGCTTTTTGGCGAAGGCGATCACGTCCTTGTAGAAATCGAGCGTTGCCACATGCGCCGTCGGGTTGGACGGATAGTTGATCACCAGCGCCAATGGCTTCGGGATCGAGTGTTTCACCGCGCGCTCAAGCGGCGGAAAAAAACTGTCATCGGGCTCGACCGACATCGAACGGATCACGCCGCCGGCCATCAGGAAACCGAAGGCATGGATCGGATAGGTCGGGTTCGGACAGAGAATCACATCGCCGGGCGCGGTAATCGCCTGCGCCATGTTGGCGAATCCCTCCTTGGAGCCGAGCGTCGCGACAATTTCCGTCTCGGGATTGAGCTTCACCCCGAAACGACGGGCATAGTAACCGGCCTGGGCGCGTCTCAGACCCGGAATCCCCTTGGAAGACGAATAGCGGTGAGTGCGCGGATCCTGCACGACCTCGCAAAGCTTGTCGACGATAGATTGCGGTGTCGGAAGATCGGGATTGCCCATGCCAAGGTCGATAATATCGGCGCCCGCCGCTCGCGCGCTCGCTTTCAAACGGTTGACCTGTTCGAAAACATACGGCGGCAGTCGCCTGACCTTGTGGAACTCTTCCATTTTCTTCCTCTTGGAATGCGAAAATCTACGATCCCGGGACATTAGCAGGATCATCGAAACGAGAGCAGAAAAATACCCCGCGGCGCAAGAATCAACTGCACTTGCGTCATTTTTGGGGCAAAAAAGCTAACAGCCTGTTTCATCATTGCCACAGAAGCACATAACATAGCCCTGGCGGTTCACATCTGCCGCCATATGCGCAATGTCACTGCGGGCTGGACACGCCGGCAAGCCCATCAAGCTTTTTAGTCATCACGGTAACATCCTCATCACTAATCTGCTGATAGGCCGGCGTCGGCTGGGCACAAATATCGGGATCACCGCAAGTGGTGGAACAGGATGAAAGCCCGATTGACGCAAAGGCAGCAAACACAATGAACAGAACGATGCGACACGCTTTCAAGATTTCAACTCCCGTTTACTGTCCTTGCGCCTCTTGCAGAGACACCGGAACTTCAGATCCGGCCTGAAATCTGCACGGTTTGGTCCGATTGCGCAAGCGCGCCCCTCAAACCTCCCTGTCAACGCCCCGCACAGCGCACGAATGCGGGAAGATGATTATTCTCCGAAGCATCACGAAGCGCTTCCATGATGTTGACGATATCCGGGTAGGCACTGACAGCCGGAATAAGTTCGCCGTCATAAAGTGATCGATTTTCGAGTTCGGCCTCGACGCCAATTGAACAGGCCTCAGCCAGACTGCCGGGAACGGCAGCAGCAACGGCTTCGGAGCCGAGCATAGTGTTTTCAGGCACCGCCATGCCATATACCGCCATCAGATTGATGATCGCATCAGCATGCTGCTGCTCGGCGGCAATGATGTTCACGAATGGCCGCACCGGACCATATGCGGTGATAACGGCATCGTAGAACGCCGCCGCATGGTATTCGTCCTCAAGTGAACGTGTCAGCGCGGCCTGCACGCTTTCAGGCAGAGTAGTGGCGGCCGTTGCACCAGAAACGCCGATGCCTGCCGCGATCACACCACCTGCGAAAACTCCTGCCAAGATGTTCATTTTCTGTCCTTCCGTCCGTTGCCTGGATCGCTGGTCAAAGCTATGCGATCTACTCAATTAATATTCTAACATTCGTATTTACGAATTAAAGTTAAATATTGGCAAGGTCGACTGACACTTGTCCGATATCCTCTGGCGGGCCAACGGCCACCGAAAGCAGCTTGCACCGTCTCGCAAAGTGCCTAAAACCAAAGCCATGAAATTTGACCCTCCCCTTGAACCCGCCGGGCTTATAAGGCGCTACAAACGCTTTTTGTTCGATGCCACTCTGGAAGACGGCACGCTGATCACCGGCTCCTGTCCGAACACCGGCTCTATGCGCGGACTGACAACACCGGGTTCGCGGATCTGGCTTTCCAGAAATAATGATGGCAAACGCAAATATCCCCATCGTTTCGAGCTGATCGAGGCCGATGGAACCATGGTCGGGGTCAATACCGGCCTTCCCAATCGAATCGCGGAAGAAGCCTTGCGCGCCGGCCTGATTTCCGATTTCGCGGGTTATCCGCTCATACGCCGAGAGCAAAAATACGGACGGCAGAGCCGCATAGACCTTCTCCTGAGCGATGAAGGCCGCCCGGATCTTTATGTCGAGGTCAAAAACGTTCACTTTATCCGGACACCCGGCCTCGCCGAATTTCCTGATTCGGTGACAACGCGCGGCGCGCGGCATCTCGAAGAGCTTGCCGACATGGTCACCGCGGGAAAACGTGCCGCCATGGTCTACGTTATCCAGCGCAACGACTGCAACCGCTTCAGGATCGCCTGCGATCTGGACCCGGCCTATCATAGAGCGTTCAGAGCTGCACGGGCTGCCGGTGTGGAGGCTTATGCGATTAAATGCGAGGTGGCCTGTGACAGCATCACAGCAGATGCTACAGTGCCGGTTGAATACATGTAAGCGCGTCGCCCGGATGACGCGCAAACGGTGAAGCATCATGGTAACTTATGTTGATGCGGCCAGCGCGCCGCTGAAAAATGACGGAACGATACGCCTCTACGACGCGGCGTCATTCGAGAGGATGCGGCAGATCTGCCAGATCACGGCGGCATGCCTCGACGGACTGGCCGAAATTATCCGGCCTGGCATCACGACCGAGGCGATTGACCGGTTCGTGCTTGAATTCGGGCTGGAACGCGGGGTCGTACCGGCAACGCTCGGCTATCGGGGCTACAAATTTTCAAGCTGCACCTCGATCAACCACGTGGTCTGCCACGGCATGCCCAATTCAAAACCTCTGAAGGAAGGCGATATCATCAATGTCGATGTCACCTATGTGCTGGACGGATGGCACGGTGATTCTGAGCCGGATGTACCCTGTTGGCGAGATCAAACGCGCAGCGGAACGGCTTATGGAAGTCACCTACGAATCACTGCTTCGAGGCATTGCTGCGGTGAAGCCCGGCGCGCGCACAGGCGCGATCGGAGAGGCAATCCAGACCTATGCGGAAAGCGAACGCTGCTCAGTCGTGCGTGACTTCTGCGGCCACGGTGTCGGCAGGCTGTTCCACGACACGCCGAACATTCTCCACTACGGCCACGCCAATGAAGGTCCCGTGCTGAAAGAAGGCATGATTTTCACCATCGAGCCCATGCTCAATATTGGCAAACCGCATGTGAAGGTCCTGAACGACGGCTGGACAGCGGTGACACGCGACCGCTCGCTTTCGGCGCAGTACGAACACTGCGTCGGTGTCACGAAAGATGGCTGCGAGGTCTTCACCCTTTCACCCGGCGGCCATGACCGGCCAGGCCTGCCGGATATCAACGCCTGACGCTGTTCCCATGACCAAGCCGCCAAGCACAGACCAGAGCGACAAGCCAGTAACCGGCGGTTTCGGAGACGAAGGAGCCGATGAACGCTCTTTCTTCGCCGACCAGCCGCCGGAAAGGCCCTTGCATGGCAAGCGTCAGGGGGCCACCAGCGACAAGGACTCAAGCCATGTGCACGGGCATCGCGACCGCCTCCGTGCGCGTTTTCGCGATAACGGTGCCAACGCACTGGCCGACTACGAAATCCTCGAACTTCTGTTGTTCCGCCTGATCCCCCGGCGCGACACCAAACCGATCGCCAAGGCGCTGATCGACCGGTTCGGTTCGCTTGGCGGCGTGTTCGGTGCCCAGGCTGAACTGCTGCAGGAGGTCTCCGGCATCGGCGAAAGCGTGGCCTTCGACCTGAAGCTCATCTCCGCCCTCGCTCAGCGAAGCCTGAAAAATACCCTGAAAGAGCGTCCGGTTCTGGGATCATGGTCGTCGGTCATCGACTACTGCAACGCCGCCATGGCTCACGAAACCCGCGAGCAGTTCCGCATCCTGTTTCTCGACAAGCGCAACAAGCTGATCGCCGACGAGATTCAGGGCATCGGAACGGTCGACCACACGCCCGTCTATCCACGCGAGGTGGTCAAGCGGGCGCTCGAACTCTCCGCAACCGCGATCATTCTCGTGCACAATCACCCCTCCGGTGACCCGACGCCGTCGCGCGCCGATATCGACATGACCCATATGATCATTTCCAGTGCCAAACCCCTCGGCATCACGGTGCATGACCACATCATCATCGGCAAAGACGGCTATGTCAGCTTCAAGGGATTGAAACTCATCTGAAACCGGGATGGACATGAGGCACAGCTTGTGGCTGTATTTAGTGAAACCATCACATTGCACGTTTAGGCATCAAAAGCGCGCGCGTGACAGCCCGGGAGTTCGAGGGAACTGTTTTCACACAAACGCAAAACCTCTAAGTATGTCGTTATCGCCTTGGGGATTTTCACATCCGAATTTTTAATAACCAAATCGGGGTAGTTTTATGGATTCTTACGATCTGGTCGTGATTGGCAGCGGTCCCGCTGGCCGTCGCGCCGCGGTTCAGGCTGCCAAGCTCGGCAAAACCGCACTGGTCATCGACAAGGGCTCACAGGTGGGCGGCGTCTCCGTGCACACAGGCACCATCCCCTCGAAAACCTTGCGTGAAACCGTGCTCAACCTCACCGGCTGGCGCGAACGCGGCTTTTACGGTCGCTCCTACAGGGTGAAGCACAAGATTACCGCCGACGACCTGCGCGCCCGCATGATCAAGACTCTCGACTATGAAATCGACGTTCTGGAATGGCAGTTCGAGCGCAACCGCGTCGATCAGGTGCGCGGCTTTGCCCATTTCGTCGACCCCCACACGATCGAAATCGAAAAAGACACCGGCGAAATCCAGCGCGTTCACGCAAAATCCGTTCTCGTCTCCGTAGGCACCCGCCCCTATCGCCCGCCGGACGTTCCGTTTGACGGCCAGACGGTCATGGATAGTGACGAGCTGCTCAACATCGCCTCAATCCCGCGCTCGATGATCGTCGTCGGCGCCGGCGTCATCGGCATCGAATACGCAACCATCTTCTCGGCGCTCGATACCCAGGTGATCGTGGTCGAGCCGCGCGACACCATGCTCGACTTCATCGACCGCGAGATCCGCGACAATTTCGCCGCACAGCTGCGCGACCGCAATGTGAAGCTTCTGTTCGGCGCAGGCGCCGACAAGGTCGAGAAAGCATCGAATGGCAAGGCCCGCGTGACACTTTCGAACGGACGCGTCCTGATGGCCGAATCGGTTCTGTTCGCCGCCGGCCGCCAGGGCGCCACCGACACGCTCAACCTCGAAGCCGTCGGGTTGAAGGCCGACCACCGTGGCCGGCTGAAGGTCGATCCGATCACCTTCCAGACCGAAGTGCCGCACATCTATGCCGCCGGCGACGTGATCGGCTTCCCCGCGCTTGCCTCCACATCGATGGAACAGGGCCGTATCGCCGCCCGCCACGCCGTTGGCGCGGAAGCACAGGAACCGCCGCAGTTCTTCCCCTATGGCATCTATGCCGTTCCGGAAATGTCGACCTGTGGCATGACGGAAGAGGAAATCCAGGAGCGCGGTATTCCCTACGAATGCGGTGTCGCCTTCTTCCGCGAGACCTCGCGCGGCCACATCATGGGCCTGCAAAACGGCCTATTGAAGATGATCTTCTCGCTGAAGACCCATCGGCTGCTTGGCGTCCATATTGTCGGCGAAGGCTCGACCGAGCTGATCCATATCGGCCAGGCTGTTTTGAACCTGAAAGGCACCGTCGAATATTTCGTCGAAAACACCTTCAACTATCCGACGCTCGCCGAAGCCTACAAGATTGCAGGCCTCGACGCCTCCAACCGGATGGAGATGCTGGAAAGCGCCGACGACAGCTAGATGCGACGCCAAAACCCGTCTGCCGGCGCTGAACCGCCGGCAGGTGCCGTCTTCGACGCCGCGCTTGCCCGCTTTCAGCTTAAGGCGGATGGCGCCCCCATTGTGACGGCGACAGGCGCGTTGCTTCCGGTACGGCGCGCTGGCGTGCCGGCTATGCTGAAGCTTTTTTCCAACGACGAAGAAAAGACCGGAGCTGCTCTGCTCTCGTGGTGGTCGGGCGAAGGTGCCGCCCGTGTGCTCGCCGCCGATGACGGCGTATTGCTGATGGAACGGGCGACCGGCACAGGTTCTCTCATAACCATGAGCGCGACAGGACGTGATGCGGACGCCTGCAGCATTCTCTGCGATGTTGCGGAAGCACTGCACCGCGGACGCCCTCACCCGCCGCCTGCAACGCTGATACCGCTTGAGACCCGTTTTACCGCACTCCTTGCAAAGGCGGCTGCCTTTGGCGGCATTCTGCCGTCATGCGCCGAAATCGCCAGTGATCTCATTGCCACCCAGCAGGACATAAGGCCACTTCACGGCGATCTGCACCACGCCAATGTTATGGATTTCGGAGAGCGCGGTTTCCTGGCGATCGACCCCAAAGGGCTTATGGGCGAACGCACTTTCGACTTCGCCAATATCTTCTGCAATCCTGATCTTGGCGATACGGCGCTTGTCATTGCCCGCAACCCCGATCGCTTTGACCAGCGCCTTGCGCAGATCGCCGCAAGAGCCGGGCTCGATCATGACCGTCTATTGCGCTGGATCGCCGCCTGGGGCGGACTTTCGGCCACATGGTTTGTTGCAGATGCCGATGCCCGCGCAGAAATTCAGCTGAAGATCGCCAGCCTCGCGCTGGCGCGGATTGGACCCATACGCTGAAACGAAAAAAACCGTCCGGCGATGAACCGGACGGCTTCTGCATTCGATGCGAATGAGGAATTTATTCCTCGGTCTTGTCTTCAGCCTGGGCAGGCGCCTTCTTCTTGGGCGCAGCCTTTTTCTTCGGAGCAGCCTTCTTTACAGCAGGCTTTTCCTCGGCGGCTTCGGCAGCGGGCGCTTCTTCAGCGGCCTCAGCCTTATCCTCGGTCTTGGCGGCCGCCTTTTTCTTCGGCGCAGCCTTTTTCTTCGGAGCGGCCTTCTTGTCGTCGGATTTCTTGGTCGCGGCTGCAACCTCGTCCTCGTCGTCGGCCATCAGCTCTTCCTTGGAGACGGTAACGTCGGTGACGTCGATGTTCTCCAGAAGATGGTCGACAACCTTTTCCTCGAAGATCGGCGCGCGCAGCGAAGCAGCAGCACCGGGGGTTTCGCGGAAGAATTTGAGGATTTCCTGCTCCTGACCGGGATACTGACGCATCTGGTCGTAAAGCGCGCGCTGCATTTCGTCTTCACCAACCTCTACACCAGCCTTCTCGCCGATCTCGGAGAGAACGAGGCCAAGACGGACGCGGCGTTCGGCCAGCTTGCGGTATTCTGCGCGGGCCTCTTCCTCGGTCGTGTCTTCATCTTCGAAGGTCTTGCCGCTGCGCTCCAGATCGGCACTGACCTGACGCCAGATGTTTTCGAATTCGGCATCAACGAGCGAAGCCGGCGCTTCGAAGGAATACTGCTCATCGAGCTGGTCGAGGATCTGACGCTTGACCTTCTGGCGGGTGTACTGGTTGTACTGGCCTTCGATCTGCTCGCGCACGAGGCCACGCAGACGCTCGGCCGATTCCAGACCCAGCTTTTCGGCCAGTGCGTCGTTGATTTCCAGTTCGCCGGCGTTTGCGACTTCCTTGACTGTAACAGCGAAGACGGCTTCCTTGCCGGCGAGATGCTCGGCCGGATACTCTTCCGGGAAGGTAACCCTCACCTGCTTTTCGTCGCCAGCCTTGGCGCCGACAAGCTGTTCCTCGAAACCGGGGATAAAGCGGTCAGAGCCAAGCACAAGCTGTGAATCGGTGTCGGTACCGCCATCAAAGGCTTCGCCGTCGATGGTGCCAACATAATCGATGGTGACGCGATCGCCGTTTTCGGCAGCGCCATCCTTGGTCTCGTATTCGCGGGCGTTTTCGGCTACGGCCTTGACCTGCTCTTCGACTTCCTCGTCGACGATCTCGACCACCGGACGCTCGACCTTGAGGCCATCGGTCGGCTGCAATTCGAATTTCGGCAGAATTTCATAGGCCACGGTGAACTCGAAGTCGGCCTCGCCGTCAAGAACGCGATTGGCTTCGTCTTCGTTCTCGGTCATGTCGATTTTCGGCTGACCGGCGGCGCGTTCGCCACGCTCAGTGATGACGGCCTGCGGCTTTTCCTGCAGGGTCTCGTTGATCAGCTCGGCCATGATCGACTTGCCGTACATCTTCTTGAGATGGGCCATCGGAACTTTGCCGGGACGAAAGCCGTTGATGCGAACCTTGTCCTTGGCTTCCGCCAGGCGCTCGTTCATCCGCGCCTTCAGATCGTCCGCAGGAACTGTGATCTTGATTTCGCGCTTCAGCCCTTCGGCGAGCGTTTCGGTTACCTGCATATCCATACCTTCATTTCATCTCGGCTTTAAAAGCCGTTGGGTTTCATGCGCACACAGACCGGCATGGCCGGGCGCGACTTCATGCAATATCCTCGGCATTTTGACAAGCTTTTCCGGGCCTGGACAAAATGGCACCAAGGCAAACGGCCGGAAAAGACGTTTCTAAAACGCCGGCAGCGATTACCCTGAAAGCGACTTGGTGCCCCCGGCAGGATTCGAACCCGCGACCCCCTGATTACAAATCAGGTGCTCTACCAACTGAGCTACAAGGGCATTGGGCATGCCCACTAGCAGATTTGAACTCGCTGTAAAACGAAAAAATCAATAATGTTACGGGTATTTTCTCACGCGCCTCCAAGATCATTGCCGCATGGGGCTTGCAAAACATTGCCCGCTCGGGTGATCTGGCGCGGCGAAAGTTCTCTTCCTGCGAACGGAAATACCTCAATGCCCGAGAAAATGCCGTCACTGTGTTTCCTGTCCTCAGACGCCGAAGACGCCAAGAAGGCAAAGGCCGAACTTGTCGGGCTCTATGGCGATGTTGCGGCCGAGGACGCCGACTTTATCGTCGCGCTCGGCGGCGACGGCTTCATGTTGCAGACCCTTCACGAGACCATGAATTCGGAGACCCCGGTCTACGGCATGAACCGCGGCTCGGTCGGTTTTCTGATGAATGAGTATTCGGTCGAAAACCTGCACGCCCGCCTTCAGGCCGCAGACAAGAACGAATTGCGGCCGTTGCGCATGACGACCCGCAATGCCGATGGCACCTCCTCGATCGCCCTTGCCATCAATGAAGTCTCGATGCTGCGCCAGTCACACCAGGCGGCCAAGCTGCAGGTTCGCGTCGATGGCCGGGTTCGCCTGCCGGAATTGGCCTGCGACGGCATTCTGGTGGCAACACCGGCCGGTTCCACGGCCTATAACCTTTCGGTTCACGGGCCGATCATTCCGCTGGATGCCCCGCTGCTGGCCATCACGCCGGTCAGTGCGTTTCGTCCGCGCCGTTGGCGCGGCGCCCTTCTGTCGAACCGATCTGTGGTCGATATCGAAGTGCTGGAGCCCGAAAAGCGCCTTGTGAACGCATTTGCCGATCATACAGAAGTCAAGCACGTGCTGCATGTGCGCATTGAACAGGACCCCGAGGCCCGCGCGAAAGTGCTGTCGGACCCGAACCGCTCGTGGTCTGAACGCATCCTGGCCGAGCAGTTTTCCGACTGAGCCTGAGTATCACGGTGCGTGCGGGCCTGCGGCTCACTGTTCGGTCGCTTCTGGGGCAGCACTATCGCATCGTCTATGACACCAGGTCGTGACGGTACGTAAAAAACTTTGATCAGAGACCGAAAACCCTGCGGTTCAGCGCTGCCCATTGCAGCATCACAACCGTTTTTGCGTCCGAGATATCACCGCTCTCGACCATAGCCATGGCCGCGTCGAATGTCAGGAATACCAACTCGATATCCTCGTGCTCCGCATCGAGGCCGCCACCGCTGCCGACACGCATTGCGCCATCGACAACAGCGGCGTAGCAGTGCACCTTTTCAGTCATCAGACCCGGCGCTGGAACGATAGCGCGAACGGGGATCAGCTTCTCGACATTATAGCCGGTCTCCTCGCGGGCCTCGCGGATCGCCGCCTGTTCCGGCGTTTCGCCTTCATCGATCAGGCCGGCAGCCGCTTCCAGAAAGAAGCCATCGCCCTCGCCCATGGCATAGACCGGCACACGGAACTGGCGGACCAGAACGAATTTCCGGGCATCGCGGTCGAAAACGAGGACCGAGGAGGCAGCCGGCCGTTCGCAGACTTCCCAGTTGCGCGCGACCACTTTTCCATCGCTGAACGTATAGGAGAAACTGTAATCGACCAGCCGGCTCCAGCCATCGTGCAGCACCGTCTTCCCGGTCATGGAAATACGGTCGCTCTGCCCTTTCGTCATGAAAAATCCCTTTGAAGTATTCCTGAACCTACAAAGAGGCCCGCTTGTAAAACATGTCTGAGACTCATAATAACTTCTCCGGCAAACACAATGCGGGGCCGCAATGAACTATCGCCACATCTATCATGCCGGAAACTTTGCGGATGTGCTCAAACATGCCGTGTTTGCGCGGCTGATCATCTATTTCCAGCGCAAGGACGCTGCTTTTCGCATTCTCGACACCCATGCCGGTACGGGTGCGTACGACCTTTCCAGCGAGGAAGCCCGGAAAACCGGCGAGTGGCAGAACGGCATCGGTCGCCTTCTTGAAGCAGACATGCCCGATGAGATCGCGGCCCTCCTGGCACCCTATCTCGATGCCGTGCGCACAATGAACGGGACGCCGGATATTACCGCCTATCCCGGCTCACCGAAACTTGCGCGCGTGCTGATGCGCAAGCAGGACCGGCTGTCGCTGATGGAATTGCACGAAACCGACTTCGCGACCCTGCAGGCGCGCTTTACCGGCGACCATCAGGTACGCACCACAAGGCTGGACGGATGGCTGGCGCTCGCGGCCCACCTGCCGCCGAAAGAACGGCGCGGCATTGTGCTGGTGGACCCGCCATTTGAGCAGGAAGGCGAATTCGAGCGGCTTGCCGACGGTCTGGCGAAGGCCGTCCGCCGCTTCGCCACAGGCACATATTGCCTGTGGTACCCGATCAAGAAGGGCGCGCCGGTGGCGGCTTTTCACGAGACGCTCAAGGGCCACGGGATTCCCAAAATCCTCTGTGCGGAGCTTTCGGTCAGAAGCGACCGCGAAAACGACGGCCTGACCGGATCCGGTCTCATCATCGTCAACCCGCCCTACACGCTGAAAGCGGAGCTGCACACGCTGTTGCCCTACCTGAAGACCTCTCTTGCCCAGGACCGTTTCGCAAGCCAACGCTGCTTCTGGATTGCAGGCGAAAACTCAGGCAGCAACTGACAAAGGGAAAAACATGAAACTGCTCTATTCGTCCGCATCCCCGTATTCCGCAAAAGTTGTGATGGCCGCAAACCACCTCGGCATCAAGGCCGAACTGGTCCCGGTCGATACGGCTGCGGACCCCGAGGAATTGCTACGTGCCAACCCTCTCGGCAAGATACCGACACTGATCACCGATGATGGCCTGACGCTTTATGACAGCCGAACCATCATGCACTATCTCGACAGCCTTGACAGCGAACAGCGGCTCTATCCGCGCAAGCCTGAAAAGCGTGCGGAAATCGAGCGCATGGAGGCGCTTTGCGACGGCATATGTGACGCTTTGCTGCTGATCGTCTACGAAAAACGCTACCGTACGCCTGAAACCTACCACCAGCCCTGGGTTGACAGGCAGTGGGAAAAGGTCCGTCGCGGGCTGGATTATCTCGACGAAAATCCGCCGAAGCTCGGCAAGCGGCTGAATGCCGGTCATTTTGCGCTCGGTGGCCTTCTTGGCTATCTGATGCTGCGTTTCCCCGGCGAATGGGAGCAACATCGCGTGCGGCTGGCGCGCTGGCCGTCGGCCTTCCAGGAGGCCTATCCGCCGTTCATGACGCTGAAGTCGCACGTCTGAGCCGGGCATCACCAGCATGCTGCGGGTGACGATAATTTCCGCTCGTAGAATCAGAAAACCCGCCATTGCGGCGGGTTCTCCGTATTCCCTGCAGGTCGTCAGCAATCAGAAGTGAACACCGAGACCAACCTTGACGGTGTTTTCCTGGAAGCCGCGCTCGTAGGTATTGCCGTTGAGCTTGAAATCCTGCTTGCCATAATCGGTGTAACGGTATTCGACGCGGGCCGAGATGTTTTCGGTGACCATCGCTTCGACACCGGCGCCGAGCGTCCAGCCCCAGCCCATCTGCGTGTCCTTGTCGCCAGGCTGCTTGGCAACGAGCCTGGAACCGGCAAGGCCGCCCGTGCCGTAAACCAGAACCGGATCCATGGCGTAGCCGAGACGGCCGCGCACAGAACCGTTGAAGCCCTGCTCCATTTTCACGCCGGGCGGGACCTGCTCATTCTGATTCGAGGTCGCGAGATCGCCTTCGATACCGTAGACAATCGAGCCTGACTGCATGTTGTAGCCGCCAAACAGCGTACCGCCCCAGCCGTCTGCCTTGAAGTCGCCCTCATCGAACGTGCCCCAGTCCCAGTTGGCCGCGCCACCGAGGTAGACGCCGCTCCAGTTCGAGATCGGAGCCGGAGCCGCATAGGTAGCCGGGCTCGGTTCGTAAGGCTGAGCGACGATTGCATCGGCGGCCTGAGCCGCGCCGGCGCCCATCAGTACCGCTGTTGCGGCAGCAAGTGTCTTGTTCATGTTCCGCATCTTGTCTCTCCTTCAATCGATACCGGCTGTCGAATGCCCGTTGAAGGACAATCATCACGCCGCATGCGCTTTAAAGATGAAATACAACCACAGGCACACGCTATCAATACTGAAAAAAATAATGCCAAATCTAAGGTTAATATAGTATTTATGTTAAAATATTTGATGTAAAACGTAGTTAATATTGTATTTAAATGAATTTTATATTTAATAACAACACAGACTCACTCAGAAATAAAGCGCCGGAAGCCGAGCAACAAAACCGGACACGCTTTTGCGCTTAACTGCGCAGAGCGATATAAGCTTCAACCTGAAGCGAGGGAACATCACTATGCAACAGAAAGCACCAGCGAAGACCGCACTTGTGACAGGCGGTGCCAAAAGACTTGGCCGTGCCATCGTCGAAGACCTCATCAATTACGGCTTCAATGTGGCAATCCATGCCCACACGTCCCTGTCCGAGGCCGAAGAACTCGCGGAATCGTTGCGTGGGACGTGTGTGACAGCGCAGGCCTTCGGCGCTGACCTTCTCGATTCCACGGCAACCGGCGGGCTTCTTGATGCGGTCAACGCGGCGATGGGCCCTGTTCATCTGCTCGTCAACAATGCCTCGCTGTTTCGCGCCGATACCGCCGGCAGTTTTGATGAAACACAGTTCGATGCGCATTTCGCCATCCACCTCAAGGCGCCGCTCTTGCTTGCGGATCGCTTCGCAAAGCAATTGCCCGAGGGAGCAAACGGCCTCATCGTCAATATGATCGATCAGCGTGTCTGGGCTCCGGGGCCGAACTTCTTCACCTACGGGCTTTCCAAGAGCACCATGTGGGCCGCAACGCAGACCATGGCGCAGGCCTTCGCTCCACACATCCGCGTCAATGCGATCGGCCCGGGACCAACGTTGAAAAACAGCCGCCAGAGCGATGAGGATTTTGAAAGCCAGGTCGCCGCTCTTATCTTAAAGAGAGGACCGGGGCTTGGCGAATTCGGCGCGACGATTCGCTACCTCTTCGAAACCCCTTCGATCACGGGACAGATGATTGCGCTCGATGGTGGGCAGCACCTGGCCTGGGAAACACCGGATGTGGCAGGTATCAACGAATGACAGGCAAGGCGCCGCCGGATGGCGGCATTTTATACGATGAGAACGACGGCGATCTGCCCGACGTGACCGAGGCGATGGCCGCAATAGACCCCAGCCAGATCGCCTGGAACGACGCGGCGGCCGAAAAACATGCGCAAAAGGGGGCGGCCCTGATTGGCGAATTCGTCAAGCACCTGCCCAACAGTCCCGGTGTTTACCGCATGTTCAATGCCAATGGCGACGTGCTCTATGTCGGCAAGGCCCGCTCGCTGAAAAAGCGGGTCACCAACTATGCGCAGGGACGCGGACACTCCAACCGTATCACCCGTATGATCACGCAGACAGCGCATATGGAGTTCGTCACGACCCGGACGGAGACCGAAGCGCTGCTTCTTGAAGCCAACCTTATCAAACGGTTGCGGCCGCGCTTTAATGTCCTTCTTCGAGACGATAAATCCTTTCCCTATATCCTGATCACCGGAGATCACGAGGCCCCCGCCCTCTTCAAACATCGCGGCGCACGTGCGCGAAAGGGCGACTATTTCGGGCCTTTTGCCTCCGCCGGAGCGGTCGGCCGCACCATCAACGCCATGCAGCGTGCCTTTCTGATCCGCTCCTGCACCGACAGCGTTTATGAAAGCCGCACCCGGCCCTGCCTGCTCTATCAGATCAAACGCTGCGCCGCGCCGTGCACCGGCGAGATATCGCAGCAGGACTATGCGGTGCTGGTCGACGAAGCCCGGGCTTTTCTCTCCGGCAAAAGCCGACAGGTCCATGCCGACCTGGCCGAAGCCATGAACCAGGCTTCCGAGGCGCTTGATTTCGAACGCGCCGCGATCTATCGCGACCGGCTATCCGCGCTCTCGCATGTTCTTGGCCATCAGGGCGTCAATCCTGCGGGTATCGAGGAGGCTGATGTCATCGCGATCCACAACGAGGGCGGGCTCTGCTGCATTCAGGTGTTCTTTTACCGAACGGGCCAGAACTGGGGAAACCGCGCTTATTTTCCGAAGGCAGACCCGTCGCTTTCGGCGGCCGAAATCCTCAATGCCTTTCTGGCCCAGTTTTACGATGACAAGCCGATCCCGCGCGACATCTTCCTGTCGGAAGAGATCGAGGAGCGGTCGCTGCTGGAACTGGCGCTTTCGGAGCGGGCGGGCCGAAAGGTCGGTATTGCCGTGCCGAAGCGCGGCGAAAAGCGCGAGACGGTCGATCATGTGGTGGCCAATGCGCGCGAGGCTCACGGTCGCAAGCTTTCCGAGACAGCCACCCAGTCACGGCTTCTCGACGGCCTTGCCGAAACCTTCGGACTTTCCGCTCCGCCGCGACGCATCGAGGTCTACGACAACTCCCACATCATGGGTACCAATGCCGTCGGCGGCATGATTGTCGCCGGGCCGGAAGGCTTCGTGAAGGCGCAGTATCGCAAGTTCAACATCAAATCGACCGAGATTACCCCCGGCGACGATTTCGGCATGATGCGCGAGGTGATGACCCGCCGCTTCTCCCGCCTCGTCAAGGAACACGGCATTCCCGACCGCAGCCAGCCCGTCGAAGTGGATGATGACGCTCCCTTCCCTGCCTGGCCGGATGTGATCCTGATCGATGGCGGTCAGGGGCAGATGTCAGCGGTGCGGACCATTCTGGAAGAGCTCGGCATCAAGGATGCAGTCACCGCAATCGGCATTGCTAAGGGCGCGGACCGAGAGGCCGGACGCGAGCGCTTCTTCATGGAAGGAAAGCACGATTTCTCACTGCCGCCGCGTGATCCGGTGCTCTATTTCATCCAGCGGCTGCGTGACGAGGCGCACCGCTTCGCCATCGGCTCGCACCGCGCACGGCGCAAGAAGGAGATGGTCAAGAACCCGCTGGACGAGATCGGGGGCATCGGCCCGTCGCGCAAACGCGCGCTGCTGCAGCATTTCGGTTCCGCCAAGGCGGTTTCGCGCGCCGGGCTTTCCGATCTCAGCGCGGTTGAGGGTATTTCCGAGGCGATGGCGGAGCAGATCTACAATCATTTTCACGACGGCGGCGCAAAATAGAACGCGCCCAGGCCCGCCGGTATTCAAAATGACAGACTATTAATCCGGGCCGGCATTGACCTTGGCCCTCCAATGGAAGCAATTTGCGCCTACATACAGCGGACTGCCGACGCCGGCAGCTCGAGCACACGGAATGAAGCCATGGCATCAAAAGCATACAACATCCCCAATCTCCTGACCTATGGCCGCATTCTTGCCGTCCCGCTGATCGTCCTCTGCTTTTTTCTGGACGGCAAGCTGTCCAGTTCGGACACGGCGCGCTGGGCGGCGCTCACAATTTTCGTGATCGCATCGGTGACCGATTTCTTCGACGGCTATCTGGCGCGCGCATGGAACCAGCAATCCAATATCGGACGTATGCTGGACCCGATCGCCGACAAGCTTCTGGTTTCAGTCTGCCTGCTGCTTCTGGCCGCCGATGTCGAGCGGACCATTGCCGGCTGGTCGCTGTGGGCCGCAATCATCATTCTGTGCCGCGAAGTGCTGGTGTCGGGGCTCAGGGAATATCTAGCGGGCCTGAAGGTATCTGTGCCGGTGACCCGCATCGCCAAATGGAAGACCACGTTTCAGATGATCGCAATCGGCCTGCTGCTTGCCGGTCCTGCCGGCGACAAGGTCATTCCCTACACCACCAGTTGCGGCATCGTGCTGTTGTGGGTCGCGGCGGCTCTGACGATGTATACCGGCTATGACTATTTCAGGGCCGGGCTGAAACACGTGGTGGAGGCCGAGCGATGACCAAACTTATCTATTTCGCATGGGTGCGCGAACAGATCGGTGTGGCCGAAGAAGAGATTTCTCTCCCCGCCGACGTCAACGACGTTGCCGCCCTGCTGTCTTTTCTGAAGGCCCGTGGCGAAGGCTATGAAATCGCCCTGCAGGAGCCAGAGGTGATCCGCGTGGCGCTAGACCGGGTTCATGCCGAGCACGATGCACCGCTTTCCGGTGCGCGCGAAATCGCCCTGTTTCCACCGATGACCGGGGGCTGAGACCATGCCCGTCTCGCCCGATATCCGCATTCAGCGGGGAGATTTCGACATCTCCGCCGAACAGGCCACGCTCAGCGAAGGACGTGCGGATATCGGCGCAGTCGTCAGCTTCACCGGTCTCTGCCGGGATGAGAACGGACGCCTGGAAGCCCTTGAACTAGAACATTATCCCGGCATGGCCGAAAGCGAAATCGCGCGGATTGCACGCACTGCCATTGACCGCTTTGGCCTTGTCGGCCTCACCGCGATCCACCGCTATGGCCTCATCCGCCCCGGCGAAAACATCGTTCTTGTGATTGCCGCGGCCACCCATCGCAAAGCCGCCTTTGACGGGGCAGCCTTCGTTATGGACTTCCTGAAAACCGATGCACCTTTCTGGAAAAAGGAACACCTGAAGGATGGCAGCGACAGCGGTTGGGTGGAGGCGCGGGAGGCCGATTTCTCCGCCCGCGGATACTGGCAATAAAAAGGACATGATGTCGCAGTAAGATAGCCCTTGCCGAATGATTGCCGCAGCCTATTTTAGCTGAGATTCTAATCGATTTGGCTTTGCGGCTTTACGACTGACTGAACGAGGAAAACATGCCTTCCAGTTCCGACTCGCTCACTGTGGGCTTCATCATGTATCCGGGTCTTACCCAGCTCGATCTGTTCGGGCCTGCCGACGTGCTCAACCGGATGCCGGGCACCGAGATCAAGCTTTTGTGGAAGAACCTGGATCCGGTGATTGTTGATCGCGGCATGCGGATTATCCCGAATATGACCTACGGCCAGTGTCAAAAATTGGATATCATCTGTGTTCCCGGCGGACCGGGCCAGATCGCGCTGATGGATGATGACGAGACGCTGAACTTCCTGCGGCGCATTGCGCCTGGTTGCAAACTGGTAACGTCGGTATGCACGGGCTCTCTTGTGCTGGGTGCGGCGGGGCTTTTGAAAGGCTACCGCGCCACCTCGCACTGGTCTTCGGTCGACCAGCTCTCGCTCTTCGGGGCGACGCCTGTGGAGGAACGCGTGGTCATGGATCGCAACCGCATCACCGGCGCTGGCGTGACCTCGGGCATCGATTTCGCGCTCCGCGTGGTCGAAAACCTGATGGACAAGACCACGGCCCAGCAGATCCAGCTGCAGATGGAGTATGATCCCGAGCCGCCCTACCGCTGCGGCACGCCAAAGACGGCGCCGCCTGAAATCCTCGACAGCGTGCGGGCGCGCCTGCACATGTTCCAGTCCAGCCGGCGCTCTGCCAGCGAGCGTGCCGCAGAACGGTTGAACAGCAAAAAATCCGCATAAAAAAGCCCGCCACATGGGCGGGCTTCATAACGTCAGTGAAATATCAGCCTCAGCCGACGACTTCGGTTTCGGAGAACCAGAAGCCGATTTCGCGTGCTGCGGTTTCCGGAGCATCGGAGCCGTGAACAGAGTTTTCGCCCATGGACAGCGCGAAAGTCTTGCGGATCGTGCCTTCATCGGCCTTTTCCGGGTTGGTGGCGCCCATGATTTCGCGGTTCTTCAGAACGGCGTTTTCGCCTTCGAGGACCTGCACGACGGTCGGGCCGGAGCACATGAACTCAACCAGCTCGCCGAAGAACGGACGCTCCTTATGCTCGGCGTAGAACGCCTCGGCATCGCGCTTTGCCATCCATACGCGCTTCGAAGCGACGACACTCAGGCCGTTTTCCTCGAAAACCTTGGTGATGGCGCCGGTCAGGTTGCGCTTGGTGGCATCCGGCTTGATCATCGAAAATGTGCGTTCAATCGCCATATCATTCGTCCTTTGGCAAATTTCGTTCAGGGAAATTTGGCCGGTGTATAGAGGTCTTTGAGGAAAAATGGAAGCGTATCCGGCAGCTGAATCGGCCGGAAATCCAAGAGTTGTCAGCCTTTCTCGACGAATTCCAGGCAGCGCTCGAACCAATTGGACACCGGATCGTTCGGATCCAGAAGCCCGGTACTGCCGGTCAAAGCCGCCCACTGGAACGCACCGAAAACAATGTAATCTGAGAAAAGGGGTTCACGACCACCAATAAAAGGCTGGAATTTCAGCATGTTTCGGATCGGCGCGCATTTCTCAGGAAACGCCATGATCTCAGCCTCGCGCCCGGTGACCACCTCTTCCAGTTTTGCCCCGAGGCGGGCCTCACGGCTATTGCGGAAATAGACCTGATCATCCGGCAACAGCATATCGTGAATGTGCTTGACCGCGATGCGGGTAATCGCCGGATGAAGCGTGGAAAGCGTCCAGGCTTCGACAAATCGCGCCATCGCCATTCCGCCCTCGCCCTTGAAAAGTGAGGGAGTATCCGGATAAGTCTGCTCCAGATAGATCGCGATCGCAAAACTGTCCGCAATCAGCTTGTCGCCGTCCTTCAAGATCGGCACGGTTTTGGAAAAGCCGCCTTCAAGTTTGGGGATCTCGGTGAAGCCGACCGGCTTTTCCTCGAAATCCAGCCCCTTGTGCTTCAACGCCAGTACGACTTTCCAGCAATGCGGTGAAAAAGGCACCGACCCGTCGGCGCCGCAGAGCGAATACAGTGTTCGTCCCATGGCATAGCTCCTTTTCTGACTCGAAAGATGTGCTGCAGTGCGAAAAGATTCAAGCCACCCGCGTGACCAAAACTGACCGATTGCCCCTGTAGTATACCCATAATACCAGCAAGCGGAACATCACTGCTACAATTGAAACTCGTCATCTTGAGGAGGACAAAATGGCAGCGAAGAAAATTCTGATGATCACCGGTGATTTCACCGAGGACTATGAAACCATGGTGCCGTTCCAGACCCTGCTGGCCGTCGGCCACACGGTCGATGCGGTGTGCCCGAACAAGAAAGCGGGCGACACGGTTCCCACCGCAATCCACGATTTCGAGGGAGACCAGACCTATTCGGAAAAACCCGGCCACCGTTTCGCACTGACAGCGGATTTCGATGCTGTCGACCCGGCGACCTATGACGCGCTGGTGATCCCCGGCGGGCGGGCGCCTGAATATCTGCGGCTTGATGACCGGGTGCTTGGCCTGGTGAAACACTTCTTCACCGAGAACAAACCGGTTGCCGCGATCTGTCACGGTGCGCAGATCCTTGCCGCCGCCGACGTCATCAAGGGGCGGCAGTGCTCGGCCTATCCGGCCTGCGCGCCGGAGGTGAAGCTTGCCGGCGGCACCTACGCCGATATCGCCGTCACCGAAGCGGTCACAGACGGCAATCTGGTCACCGCCCCCGCCTGGCCGGCGCACCCGGCGTGGCTGTCCCAGTTCATGAAACTGCTCGACGCCTGAACCGTCATCCCGGCGTAGGCGCTACCGTTTCTGCCCGCGCCGGGCTATACTGCCTCCGGGAGAACAGGGAGGAGATTATGTGCAGACTGTTTATCGAGGCCGATCCGGAGCAGTGGGACAGCACCACCCGTTCGATCCGCATTGACGGCATGGTAACCAGCGTCAGGCTGGAAAACTTCTTCTGGCACGTGCTCGCCGATATCAGCGCGCGCGACGGCTTGAACACCACGCAGCTGATTGCAAAGCTATTTCATGAAGCCATCGAAGCCGGCCACGACAGCGGCAATTTCACATCGTTCCTGCGGGTATGCTGCGGGCGGTATCTGTCACTTCAGCTCGCCGGGGAAATACCGGGCGGCCTGCCAATCGCGAAACTCGATGCGGGGCGCATTCTGGAACGTGAGAAAGGCCGGCGAAAAGCGGTGGCATAAGGCAGGCTGATGGCCGCCATCACAATAATTCATGAGGCTGTCAGGCGCATCTGCTCTAACATTGATCTTACGGTTTCACGTCTTGAAGAGAATTCCGCATGTTGCAGCACTATCGTATGTTTGCCGCCTACAATGCCTGGGCCAATGCACAGATCCTGGACGAAGCTGCCAATATTTCGGATGACGAACGCAAGCGCGATCTTGGCGTTTTCTTCCGATCCATTCACGGCACGCTCAACCATGTGCTTTACGCCGACCGTGTCTGGATGACCCGGTTCGCAGGCGCTGCAACCGGCCCGGTCAGGCTTGATACCATCCTCCACGACGACTTTTCCGAACTGTGCCTCGCCCGCACCGAGCAGGATCGCGAGATCTCGGCATTCATCGAAGCTATGGACGAGAACAAGCTGCAGGGCCGGGTTTCCTACACACGCGGCAATCCGCCCGAGCCCCATACGGACTGTCTCCAGACCACGCTCGCGCACCTCTTCAACCACCAGACCCATCATCGCGGCCAGGTGCACGCCATGCTGACCATGCTGGGGTATTCGTCGCTCGCGCTCGACCTGATTTACTTCCTGCGAACAGAAACCGGTCGTCCCTTCGCCGATCGCTGACGGAGCGCTTGCCAAACGGCGCGGTTTCGGACAAAACCGCATCCATGATTTCCATATCCGACCTTTCCGTCCGCGTTGCCGGGCGCCTGCTCATCGAACACGCCTCCGTTTCCATTCCCGATGGGATGAAGGCGGGGCTTGTCGGCCGCAATGGCGCTGGCAAATCCACCCTGTTCCGCGTTCTCACCGGCACGCTTTCGCCTGAAACCGGCTCTGTATCGCTGCCGAAACAGGCCCGTATCGGCCAGGTCGCGCAGGAGGCGCCGGGCACCGAAGATCCGCTGATCGACATCGTGCTGGCTGCCGACAAAGAACGCGCCGCGCTGATGGCGGAGGCGGAAACGGCCACAGACCCGCACCGGATCGCCGAAATCCAGACCCGGCTTGTCGACATCGACGCCCACTCGGCTGAGGCGCGCGCGGCGGGCATTCTCTCCGGCCTTGGCTTCGATGAGGCAGCGCAGAAGCGTCCGGCCTCGTCGTTTTCCGGCGGCTGGCGCATGCGCGTCGCACTGGCCGCCGTACTGTTTTCCGAGCCCGATTTGCTGCTGCTAGACGAACCGACCAACTATCTCGACCTCGAAGGTACGATGTGGCTGGAAGACTATATCCGCCGCTATCCCTACAGCGTCATCATCATCTCGCATGACCGCGACCTTCTGAACACGGCCGCCAACGCCATTATCCACCTCGACCAGCAGAAGCTGACCTTCTATCGCGGCTCCTACGACCAGTTCGAGCGCCAGAAGGCGGCAGCCGACGAGCTGCAGACGAAAGCGCGCATCAAGAACGAAGCACAACGCAAGCATCTTCAGAGCTTCGTCGACCGCTTCAAGGCCAAGGCCTCCAAGGCGCGCCAGGCCCAGAGCCGGGTCAAGGCGCTGGAACGCATGGGCACTGTCGCAGCCGTGATCGAGGACCATGTTCAGGGCTTCACATTTCCGGAACCGGAAAAGCAGCCCGCCTCCCCCATCATTGCCATCGAAGACGGCGTTGTCGGCTATGAACCCGAAAAGCCGATCCTTTCGGATCTCAATCTGAGGATCGACAATGACGACCGCATTGCCCTCCTGGGTGCAAACGGCAACGGCAAATCCACCTTTGCCAAGTTCATTTCCGGCCGGCTGAAGCCGCAAAGCGGCACACTGAAGCTGGCGCCAAGCCTTTCGACCGGCTTTTTCGCCCAGCACCAGATTGATGATCTCGTTCTCGACGAAACGGCAGTGGATCACGTCCGCAAGCTGATGCCGGCAGCATCTGAGGCCAAGGTTCGCGCCCGCGTCGCGCAGATGGGCCTGGCCACACAAAAAATGGACACGCTGGCCAAAGACCTGTCAGGCGGCGAAAAGGCGCGGCTGCTGATGGGGCTTGCAGCCTTTCACGCGCCCAACCTGCTGATCCTCGACGAGCCGACCAACCACCTTGATATCGACAGCCGCCGTGCGCTGATCACCGCGCTCAACGATTTCCCCGGCGCTGTGATCCTGATCGCGCATGACCGCTACCTGATCGAGGCGACGGTCGACCGGCTGTGGCTGGTGCATGGTGGAACCGTCAAGAGCTATGATGGCGACATGGAGGACTATCGTTCGCTGATCATACAGGGCGGCAAGCAGAGATCGTCCAAAACAGAAACCGCTCCCGGCGAAGATCAACGCTCGAAGACAGAGCAACGCAAAAGCGCTGCCGACCGCCGCGCTACGTTTGCCCCGCTCAAGAAAGAAATCGACAGGGCGGAAAAGAAAACCGCCAGAATCGAGCAGATCATCGCAAAGCTCGATGTCGATCTCGCCGATCCGAAGCTCTATGAGAGATCACCGGAGAAGGCCAAGGTGATGATCCAGGCCCGCGCCAATGCCGCGGCAGAGCTTGCCAAGGTCGAAGAGCAATGGCTGGAACTTTCCGCCAAATACGAGCGCGCAATGGGCGCGTAAGCGCCCGCATGCCCTGAAAACGACCAAGAAACTATCTTGGTATGCCCGATGAGCTGGCGCGATAGGTCGCTTCAGCTAACGGCACTGATCGTGAACACAGCAAGGAGCGCGGCACCATCTGACCCGTCAGACCGTACCGCGCTCCAAGCGTTTTCCGTTCCTTCATCCGGCGCGCAGCAGCGTCCCGTCGCCACCACCGATAACCGTGCCCGACGTCTTGACGCTGCTTTTTGCAGGTTTGATGCCCAGACGGTCGAAAACGGCGATCTGCAATTTGGACCGATTCATCGTATAGAAATGAAATTCCGAAACGCCGCGACGTAGCAGGTCGAGCACCTGTTCGGCCGCAATATCGGCTGCCACTTCGAACCGGCCATCGGGATCATCGTCCAGCCCGTCGAACCGCTGCTCAACGGCAGCCGGGATACTCGCACCGCACATGCGGGCGAAATTTTTCAGCTGCTTGAGGTTCTGGATCGGCATGATTCCCGGCACAACAGGAAGGGTAATCCCTGCACCGCGCACAGCGTTCAGATAATCCTCGAACACATCATTGTCGAAGAAGAACTGGGTCAAGGCTCGGTCGGCGCCATTCTCGGCCTTGGCCTTGAGCATGGCGATATCCGCGCTGCGATCGACACTTTCGGGATGTTTTTCCGGATAGGCGGACACGGAGATATCGAAATCGTCGATCGCCTTCAGCGCAGAAACCAGAGCGGCCGCATTGGCATAACCACCCGGATACGGGCGGTAGGCCGAGCCGATGCCATCCGGCGGATCTCCGCGCAGCGCCACGAAACGGCGAATGCCGGAATCGCGAAAACGGCGGACCACATCATCCACTTCTCCGCAGGTGGCTTTGACAACGGTCAGATGCGACGCTGTCACCAGATCGGTCTCATCCACCAGCCGCTTGACGGCGGCATAGGTGGGCACCTGGCTGGTTGCACCAGCACCATAGGTTACCGATACGAAATCGGGGGCATAGGCGCGCAGAGCTTCCACGGACCGCCACCAGTTGGCTTCCGCATCGGCACTCTTGGGCGGAAAAAACTCGAAAGAAAAGCCGATTTCGGGCGCGTCGCCACGCGGCAGGTTACTGTCGGACATGGTTCAGACACTCCTCGCATAATGTGTTTCGGTTTCGGACGCCATCAGGATGCGCCGGTCGCGCCCAAGCCAGACGGTCACCGTCAGCGACCGGCCTTCGGCACCGGCGAACGGCAAATCCACCACCCGCTCGACATCCAGGCCCGCAGCCGTCATCCAGTCCGACATCGCCGCATGGGAAAAACCAAGCCGCAGATGAGCATGCTCGGCCCGCAGATATTCAAGATCGTGGGAGGCAAGATCAACCACCACAAGACGACCGCCCGGCCGCATGACCCGAGTGGCTTCAGCTATCGCGCGTTCGGGGTGCTCGAGAAAGTGAAGAACCTGATGGATGATCACCAGATCGAAGTCCTCGCTTTCAAGCGGCAGGTTCAAAATATCGCCAAGTCGAACCGCAGCCTTCGTCACCCCTTCGGCATCCAGATTGGCACGGGCGACAGCCAGCATGTCGCGGCTGGCGTCAACACCGACAGCACGGCGATAAAGGTCTCTCAGCAGCAGAAGCATGCGGCCCGTGCCGGTCCCGAGATCGAGAATGCTCTCGACCCGCTTTTCGCCGATGAGTGAAACAAGGCATCGTTCAACCTCGGCCTCGGAAATATGCAGCCGCCGCATCTCGTCCCACTCACCGGCATGCGCGGCGAAGTAGGCAAGCGCCTTTTCTGAGCGCGCCTGTTTGACGGCTGCAAGGCGCGCGGCATCGCGGCTGAACGCCGAATCGCTCTCGGAAGCGCTCTCCAGGAGCTCACGGACGAGACGCGCAGGTGCGCCCTCCTCCTTCAGCCGAAAATAGGCCCACGCCCCTTCCTGATAGCGGTCAATCAGGCCAGCCTCAGCGAGAAGCTTCAGATGACGGGAAATGCGGGGCTGGGATTGTCCGAGAATGTCGGTCAGATCAGTTACGGTGAGGTCACCGGACGAAAGCAGCGCAATAAGCCTGAGCCGCGTTGGTTCGCCAACCGCCTTCAGGACATCGACCAGATCGTCGAGATCAAGCTTCGTCATTTTGCTCCGCCTTCATCAAGATATAAAGATATGTTTATATCATAAGTCCAGCGTTCGCAAGCCCGGAACGCAGCCGTGCACCAAGGAGGGGCAGCAGCCGGCTAAGCAGCTTCAGCGATCTTCGAGAGCTTGTTCATGATGATCGCGGCCTGCCCCAGGCGCTGGTCCGGAGACGGCAGGTCGCGGTTGAAGAACACGCTCTGATCCGGCCGGATCTTGGCTGAAACGCTCTGTTCGGCGATGAACTGCACCAGACCCGCCGGGTTCGGAAATTCCTGATTGCGGAATGTGACGACGATACCCTTGGGGCCGGCGTCGAGCTTTCCGACATTGGCGGTGCGGCAGAGCGATTTGATGAACACCACTTTCAGAAGCGACTGCACTTCATTCGGCATCGGTCCGAAGCGGTCGATCAATTCGGCCCCGAAAGCATCGATATCGCCGGCATCGTTGAGATCGCCGAGCCGTCGGTAAAGCGCCATTCTGAGGTTCAGATCCGGAACATAGCTTTCAGGGATCATCACGGAGGTGCCAAGCCCGATCTGCGGTGACCAGTCGCTGCCGCCTGCGTCCTCGTCGCCCTTGGCTTCGGCCACGGCCTCTTCGAGCATCTGCTGGTAAAGCTCAAACCCGACCTCCTTGATGTGGCCGGACTGCTCCTCACCGAGAAGATTGCCCGCGCCGCGAATATCGAGGTCGTGGCTTGCCAGCTGAAAACCTGCGCCAAGCGTGTCGAGCGATTGCAGAACCTTCAGGCGACGGTCGGCGGTGTCAGTCATGCGTTTGTTGACCGGAAGGGTAAACAGCGCAAAGGCACGGATTTTCGAGCGACCGACGCGGCCGCGGAGCTGATAGAGCTGCGCCAGACCGAACATATCGGCACGATGGACGATCAGCGTATTGGCCGTCGGCACATCAAGCCCCGATTCCACGATCGTGGTCGACAGCAGCACGTCGTAGCTGCCGTCGTAAAAGGCGTTCATGATGTCTTCGAGCTGGCCTGCGGCCATCTGCCCGTGGGCAACGGCAACCTTCAGTTCCGGCACTTCGGCCTGCAAGAAGGCATGAACCTCCTCCAGATCCGAAACGCGCGGGCAGACATAGAAGCTCTGTCCGCCGCGATAATGCTCGCGCATCAGGTTTTCGCGGATCACCAGCGGATCGAACGGCGAAATGAAGGTGCGCACCGCCATGCGGTCCACCGGCGGGGTGGTGATCAGCGACAGTTCGCGCACCCCGGTCATGGCAAGCTGCAGCGTGCGCGGGATCGGCGTTGCCGAAAGCGTCAGCACATGCACATCGCTCTTCAGTTCCTTCAGCCGCTCCTTGTGGCGCACGCCGAAATGCTGCTCTTCATCAATGATCAGCAGGCCGAGATTGGCAAACTTGATCGATGATCCCAACAGCGCGTGGGTGCCGACAACGACATCGACCTTGCCTTCGGACAGATCCTTCTTGGTCTGGGCCAGTTCCTTGCCGCTGACGAGGCGCGAGGCCTGCGCCACCTTGATCGGCAACCCGCGGAAGCGCTCCACAAAGGTTTTGTAGTGCTGGCGTGCGAGAAGCGTGGTCGGCACCACCACGGCCACCTGAACGCCGTTCATGGCCGCGAGAAACGCGGCGCGCAATGCCACTTCGGTCTTGCCAAAGCCGACATCGCCGCAGATCAGCCGGTCCATCGGACGGCCAAGGCCGAGATCGCCGCGCACCGCTTCGATGGCGTTATACTGATCCTCGGTTTCCTCATAGGGGAAACGGGCGGCAAACTCGTCGTAAAGGCCCTCGGTGGCCATCAGCGGCGGCGCCGTGCGCGTTGCCCGTTTGGCGGCAATCGCGATCAGTTCGTCGGCCATGTCGAGAAGGCGTTTCTTCAGCTTCGCCTTTTTCGCCTGCCATGCGCCGCCGCCGAGCCGGTCCAGCGGCACATCGGCGGAGTCCGATCCGTAGCGCGACAGCAGTTCAATATTCTCGACCGGCAGAAACAGTTTGGCATCGTCGGCATAATGCAGTTCAAGACAATCACGCGGCGCACCGGCCGCCTCGATTGTTCTCAGGCCCGCAAACCTGCCAATCCCGTGTTCGGCATGAACGACAAAGGAACCTTCATCCAGTCCGGAAACTTCCGAGATGAAGTCACTGGCTTTCCTGTTTTTTCTGGTCTTGCGAACCAGCCGATCGCCGAGGATATCCTGCTCGCCGATGACATGAAGATCGCCGGTCTCGAAACCACCCTCAAGGCTGAGCACAGTGCTTGCCGCTTCGCCTCTGGCGAGCTTTTCGAGATCCGCCAGCGCCTTGACCGGCTTGACCTTGGCCAGTCCGTGTTCCTTCAGCACCTGCAACAACCGGTCAAGCGAGCCTTCGGACCAGCCGGAGATCAGGATTTTGCCGCCTTTGGCGCGGGTGTCGGCAATATAACGGACGGCCTCCTCGAACACATTGGCGCGCTCGCCGTCGGAACTCTGCCGCGCCTGCGCCGCAACCGCCCAGCGCGGGCCGGCATGGGCCGCAAGCGCGATAACCGGTTTGCCGAGAGCAGAGGCTTCATTGAATGGCGACAGGCGCACGGCCTGCATCGCTTCAAGCCCGGCAGAAAGCGCGTCTTCGCCGAGATAGAGCATATCCGGCGGCACGGGCTTGTAGGGCGCACCCTGCCCGCCGTGTTTTGCCCCGAGATTGGTCCGGCGGGCCTCGTAGTAATCCGCGATCAGTTCGGCTCTTTCGCCTGCAGCCTCGCGCGCGGTGTGGTCGAATACAATCCGAAAACCGGAAAGATAGTCGAACATGGTCTCAAGCCGCTCGTAAAACAGTGGCAGCCAGTGCTCCATACCGGCATAGCGGCGGCCTTCCGAAACGGCCTGATAGAGCGCATCGTCACGTGTCGACGCCCCGAACAGCGAGAGATAACTCTTGCGGAAGCGGGCAATGTTTTCGTCATTGAGCGTCACTTCGCTCATGGCGTTGAGATCGAACGCCTTGACCGAGCCGATGGTGCGCTGGCTGGCAGCATCGAAGGCGCGGATCGATTCCAGTGTGTCGCCGAAGAAATCAAGGCGAAGTCCGTTATCCGCGCCGGGCACGAAAACATCGAGAATGCCACCCCGGACGGCATATTCTCCGACAGCACGCACCGTCGGCACCCGTTCGAACCCGGCATCGGAAAGCCTGCGGACGATGGCCTCCATGTCGATCACCTGACCGGCACGGGCCGAAAAGCCGAGCGTTGACACGACATCGCGCGGCGGCAGTTTCTGCAACATCGCATTGACGGTGACGAGGATGATCGCCGGATGCGGCTTTTCGGCATGGGCAATCAGGCCGGACAAAGCTGAAAGCCGCCGCGCCGAGGTATCAGCACCGGGCGAAACCCGGTCATAGGGCAGGCAATCCCAGGCCGGCAGCGTCAGAACCGGAATGTCGGGGGCCGCAAAACCCAGCATCTGCTCGAAATCGGCGATGCGCTGGCCGTCGGACAGCACATAGGCGACCGATTGCCCGGCGCGCGCCATTTCCGCAAGCACCAGCGGTTCGGTGCCCGGCACGGCATTGGCAATCGTGACGGCGCCGCTGAGGGCATCCAGCTTTTTCGGGTCAAATCCGGCTATCATGTGTTTTTAAATCTTCATCTGTCGTTTTCGACCGGGTCGAAATCCGGCTTGTAAGCGCAGATACTGTCAAAAAGCGGAATACGCAGATGATCGGGCACCGGTTCTGCGCCGTTGATCCATTTGATCAGATCATTGTCTTCCGCCGCCATGATCATTTCGAAAGCATCGAGCGTATCGTCTTCCATATCGGCGAGGTTTTCCTCGGCGAACTGACCGAGGATCAGATCCATCTCGCGGATACCGCGGTGCCAGCAGCGAAACAGGATCCGCCGGCGGCGGGGATCGAGGTCGGCGCTCGAGCGTTTCAAACCGGTCATTTCCAAAACCTTCTTTGTTGATTGGTCTCTATAACCGCTCGTTTCGCCGTTGTCAGCCTTGCCAAAGCGCTTCGTTGGGTCCAATTGGAAATAATGCGCCCGGCTTTGCTCGATCCATTGTTCGCGCCCGTCACCTCGCTTTCGGGGATAGGGCCGAAGCTTGAAAAAGTGCTCGCCCGCCTGACAGGCCGCGAGGACGAAGCGCGTGTGATCGATCTGGTGTTTCATACACCGTCCTCCATCATCGACCGGCGGCTGAGGCCGGGTATCGCCCATTTGCCGGAGGGCATGATTGTCACGGTTGAAGGCCGCGTTGATCGGCACCAGCCGGCGCCTGCCCGTTCCAGCGCGCCCTATCGCGTCTTTGTGCATGATGATACCGGTGAACTGACACTGACCTTCTTCCGCGCCAAGGCCGACTGGCTGGAACGCGCACTACCCGTCGGCGAGACGGTTCTGGTGAGTGGCCGCGCCGAGTGGTTCAATGGCCGCCCGTCCATGGTGCATCCCGATTACATGGTGACCGCCGACAAGGCCGATACACTGCCGGACTGCGAACCCGTCTATCCGATGACCGCCGGGCTTTCGCCAAAAGTGCTGCGCCGGGCGGTCGAAAGCGCCAGTGAGCGGCTTCCGGCCTTTCCCGAATGGATCGATACCGAGATCGTTCGGCGGCAAGGCTTTCCGCCACTTAAAGATGCGCTTCTTTCCCTGCATAATCCGCGTGACGAGACCGATCTGGACCCGCAGGCACCGGCAAGACGCAGGCTTGCCTATGACGAGATTCTGGCCGGGCAGCTTTCGCTCGCCCTTGTCAGAAGCCGGATGCGACGGACCAAGGGACGGCCGGTACACCCGACAGGCGCGTTGTCGGGGAAGGTGCTTTCCGCCCTGCCCTTTGCGCTGACAGCCGGACAGAATGAGGCCATATCCGCCATTCTGGGCGACATGGGCCAGGAAACCCGAATGCTGCGCATGCTTCAGGGCGATGTCGGCTCCGGCAAGACGGTCGTCGGCCTGATGGCAATGCTGGCGGTCGTCGAAGATGGCGGCCAGGCGGTACTGATGGCGCCGACTGAAATTCTGGCGCGCCAGCATTATGAGGGCATTGCAGCACTTGCGGAAAAGGCCGGCATCGCCGTCAAGCTTCTGACAGGCAAGACCAGGGCGCGCGACCGCCGTATCATCGAGGAACAGATCGCAGATGGCACGGCGCGGATCGTCATCGGCACCCACGCATTGTTTCAGGACAATGTCGCCTATCGTGATCTACGGCTGGCGATTGTCGACGAGCAGCATCGCTTCGGCGTACACCAGCGGCTGAAACTGACCGCCAAGGGCATGTCGCCGCATCTTCTGGTGATGACGGCAACGCCGATCCCGCGCACGCTGGTACTCGCCGCCTTCGGCGATATGGATGTGTCGAATCTTACTGAGAAACCGGCTGGCCGTAAGCCGATACAGACGGTGACGATTCCGACGGAGCGGATCGGCGATGTCGTCGGCCGGCTGCGACAGGCGCTTGGCGAAGGAAAAAAAGCCTACTGGATCTGCCCGCTGGTTGAGGAGTCGGAAGCCGTCGACCTTGTATCCACCGAGGAAAGACGGGAAACGCTGGCAAAGGCGCTGGGGCCTGAGAATGTCGGCCTGGTCCACGGCCGGATGTCGTCTGCAGACAAGGAAGCCGCGATGGAGGCCTTCAAGAGCGGCGAAACCCGACTTCTGGTGGCAACCACGGTGGTGGAAGTCGGTGTTGACGTGCCCGATGCAACGATCATTGTGATCGAGCATGCCGAGCGTTTTGGCCTCGCCCAGCTTCACCAGTTGCGCGGCCGTGTCGGCCGCGGAAGCGAGGCCTCATCCTGCATTCTGCTTTACAAGGGGCCGCTTTCTGAAACCGGAAGGGCGCGGCTTTCGGTGCTGCGCGACAGCAATGACGGGTTCACGATTGCGGAAGAAGATCTCAGGCTGCGCGGCGAAGGCGAGTTGCTGGGCACACGCCAGTCCGGCATGCCGGGCTTCCACTTTGCCAATCTGGAGGCCCATAGCGATATTCTGGCGCTTGCCCGCAAGGACGCGGCTTATATCGTCAACCGCGACCCCGAGCTTGCCGGCGAGCGCGGCACGGCGCTGCGCATGCTGCTCTATCTTTTCCGGCGCGATGAGGCGATCCGTTATCTAAATGCCGGATAGGCCGTTTCAGATCTCGCCGAAAAAGGCGCGGTGAAAGGCAACCTCGCCGGACGGCATCTCATCGTCAAACGGCAACAGAAGCAGGTTTTCCGGCGGAACGCCCTCGTGTGAAACGCCGTCCTCCGTCCGAAAGCCGAACCGAGCATAAAAACCGAGATCACCGACCAGTATTGCGCCCTTCGCGCCATCATCCTTCAAAAGCTCTATGCCGCCGATCATCAACGCCGAGCCGATACCCTTCCTTTGGTGATCGGGATCGACGCCGACCGGGCCGACACCGAACCAGTCGGCGGCACCACCTGAAAAACCCACCGGCGAAAAGGCGACTTGACCGACAACCCGCCCGCCCTCTTCCGCCACCAGCGAAAGCGACAATGCGCCGGCCTTTCTAAGTCGCCGTATGATATCCGGCTCGCTGCCATCGCTATAGGGGTGACCATCGAAGGCACGCCGAACGAGCGTGTCGACGGCGCTGACATCACCGGGGCGTTCGCGACGAATTATCATTGTTTGATCCTCCCTTCAGCACAGACTATCACGCTCATCAGCGGCCAGGCCTGATCTGCCTCACTCCACGGTCACGGCCTTGGCCAGATTGCGCGGCTGGTCGGCGTCAGTGCCCATAAACACGGCCGTATGATAGGCCAGCAGCTGGATCGGAAGCGCGAACACCATCGGCGCAATAAATTCCGGCATATCCGGCAGCACGATGGTTTCCATGGTTTTGAGATCGGATGCCGC
Organism: Martelella sp. K41-7; assembly: GCF_055808365.1. NCBI lineage: Bacteria > Pseudomonadati > Pseudomonadota > Alphaproteobacteria > Hyphomicrobiales > Aurantimonadaceae > Martelella > Martelella sp. K41-7. The sequence goes on along the minus strand of NZ_CM147867.1, from coordinate 1,441,590 downwards.
AGCACCCGCCTCGTCTGTGATGAACACGATACGGCCATCGCGGGCGGCGACTTCCTGCATGTTCGACACCGTTTTTTCGAAGAAACGGTCATGCGGCGCAATGACGATGACGGGCATGTTTTCGTCGATCAGCGCAATCGGCCCGTGCTTCAGCTCTCCGGCCGCATAGCCTTCGGCATGTATATAGGTGATTTCCTTCAGTTTCAGCGCGCCTTCCAGCGCCAGCGGATAGCTGGTGCCGCGGCCGAGATAGAGCACATGATGAAAGCGCGACAGCTCACGCGCCAGCCGCTCGATCTGAGGCTGAACGGAATGCAGCACCTTGTTCATCAGCCGCGGCACTTCGGACAATTGATGGACCAGCGCCTGCTCTTCATCGAGCGTCAGCGTCCCGCGTTCGCGGCCCGCCCTGAGCGCCAGTGACGCCATCAGTGCCAGCTGGCAGGTAAACGCCTTGGTTGAGGCCACGGAAATTTCCGGCCCCGCCAGGATCGGGAAAACCGCGTCGGCCTCGCGCGCTATCGTTGAGCCGGTCACATTCACAAGCGCACCGGTTTTCACACCATTGGCCTTGCAATATCGTAGCGACGCCAGCGTATCGGCGGTCTCACCGGACTGAGAGATGAACAGCGCAAGCTGGTCTGACGACAGCGGCATTTCTCGGTAACGGAATTCCGATGCAACATCAATTTCAACCGGCAGCCGGGCAAAACGCTCGATCCAGTATTTGCCGATCAGACCGGACAGATAAGCCGTCCCGCAGGCGGCAATCGCAAGCCGCGAGACCTTGGAGAAATCAATGCCATCGTCATCCGTCTGGGCGCGCTGGTGGGCAAAATCGCAGTAATGGCCAAGCGTGTGCGAAATCACCTCGGGCTGGTCGAAGATTTCCTTCTCCATGAAGTGGCGGTGGTTGCCCTTGTCGATCAGCATTGCGGAAAGCTGCAGCGGCTGACGGTTGCGGGTGACCGGAAGTCCTGAAAAATCGCAGAACTCGACCCCATCGCGATCGACAATCGCCATGTCACCGTCTTCGAGATAGGAGATACCATCCGCAAAAGGCGCCAGCGCAATCGCATCCGAACCGACATACATTTCCGACGCGCCGTAACCGATGGCAAGCGGCGGGCCGTAGCGGGCGACATAGAGCGTTTCCGGCCGGTCCTGAAACAGGATCACCAGCGCGAACGCACCGGTCACCTTCTGCAGCATCGCCAAAACGGCGTCGCGCGGTGCCATGCCTTCATGGCGATAGCGCTCCAGCAGCTTCGCCACGATCTCGGTATCGGTATCGGTTTCGAAGACGGCGCCTTCGGAAGACAGCTCGTTCCGCAGCTCGGCAAAGTTTTCGATGATGCCGTTGTGGACTACCGCCACTTCGCCGGCGATATGGGGGTGGGCATTGATCTCGTTGGGCACGCCATGGGTGGCCCAGCGGGTGTGGGCAATGCCGGTGACGCCGTCGACGGGATCTTCGGCCAGACGGGTCCGCAGGTTTTCAAGCTTTCCCGGCGCACGGCGACGGGAAAGCGCGCCATCGCTTTCGATTACGGCGATGCCTGCGGAATCATAGCCGCGATATTCAAGCCGCTTCAGAGCGTCTACGAGGCGTTCCGCGACCGGTTCGCAGCCGACAATTCCGACAATTCCGCACATTCCGATAAAATCTCCGCTGAATTTCTACTTCTGGGACTGTCTTGCAGCCTTGATGGCAAGCGAGCGGGCACGGATCAGTTCGGCGCGCCCTTCCCGGTTTTCCTGCCGGCCTCGGCCGATGGCCAGCGCATTGTCCGGAACATCTTTGGTGATCACACTGCCGGATCCGACATAGGCGCCGTCACCGATGGCGACAGGGGCGACCAGTGCCGAATTCGAACCAATGAAGGCGTTTTCACCGATCACGGTCTTGGCCTTGTTGAGGCCGTCATAATTGCAGGTGATTGTGCCAGCGCCGATATTGGCGTTGGCACCGACGCTGGCATCGCCGATATAGCTCAAGTGATTGACCTTGGCGCCGGCACCGATGTCGCCGTTTTTGACCTCACAAAAATTGCCGACCTTGGCATCGTCATGAAGCACCGCGCCCGGCCTGAGCCGCGCAAACGGTCCGATCTGGCTGCCGGAAGAAACCGTGGCGCCCTCGATATGGCTGAAGGCGTGGATAGTGACATGGCCGGCAATCCGCACGCCGGGACCGAACCAGACATTGGGCTCGATCACGGTATCGGGGCCAATCTCGGTGTCATGGGACAAGAACACCGTTTCCGGCGCAATCATGGTCACGCCGGAGAGCATCAGTTCGCGACGCTGGCGCACCTGCCATATGCGCTCGAGTTCGGCCAGCTCCGCGCGGTTGTTGCAGCCGAGCACCTCGTCTGGATCGGCCATCACCACGCTAGCGCTGCCGCCCTTAGATAACGCCACCTCAACGACGTCGGTCAGATAGAATTCGCCCTTGGCATTGTCATTGCCGATTGCATCGAGGAATTCGAGCGCGCGGCGGCCGTTGATTGCCATCAGTCCGCTATTGCAGAGTGTGACCGCCCGCTCTTCGCCGCTCGCGTCTTTTTCTTCACGAATGGCCGTCAGTGCGCCGTTGCGCACCAGCAGCCTGCCGTAACCGGTGGGGTCGGCAGCCTCGAAACCGATGACGACGACATCGCTGCCTTCGGCAAGTGCCTTGCGGGCCTTGTCCAGGGTTTCGGCGGTCACCAGCGGCGTGTCGCCATAGGTGACGATGAGATCATCAAAGCCGGCGGCAATGGCTTCGCGCGCGGCGAGCACAGCATGGGCGGTACCAAGGCGTTCGCTCTGCTCGAAGGTCTTGCCTATCCGCCCAGCTTCTGCGCAAGCTGCCGCGACCTTTTCCCCGTCGCGGCCGACAACAAGGACGGTCTCGTCCACGCCTGAGCGGCCAACGGTCTCAACCACATGCGCTGCGATCGCACGTCCTGCCACTGCGTGCAGCATTTTGGTCTTGTCGGATTTCATCCTTGTGCCGTCGCCGGCGGCAAGAACGATGGCCAGAGCGCTGCGTGACATAAAACCTCCATTTACGAACCGGTTACCGCTTTTAGCTGAATCGTGCACGAGACCTATTCAAAAATTATGAATGAAGTTTATCGGTTTCCGGCAAAGACAACGGCGCAACAAAAAAGGCGCCCTTGCGGACGCCTTTTCTGAAGCGATTGAGAGAAGCGTGATCATTCCGAGCTTGGAATGGAACCGTCAACGCCTTCAACCAGAACATTAAGGCCGAGCAGTGTACCGTCATCGGCGGTTTCGCCTTCGGCAAGCCATTCGGACCCATCCTGCAGCGAAACCGGACCGGTAAACGGCTTTAGCTCACCGGAGATGATCTTGGCTTCGGTTTCCTCGGCCAATGCCTTCACATCGTCGGGCATATTGGTATAGGGCGCCATCGACAGGATGCCGTCCTTCAGACCGTCCCAGCTCTGTTCGGATTCCCAGGTGCCGTTCTGAACCGCTTCAACGCGCTTGATGTAGTAAGGCGCCCAGGTATCGAGGATCGCCGTCAACTGGGTTTCGGGGCCGGCCTCGATCATGTCGGATGCCTGACCGAAGGCCTTGACGCCACGCTCTGCAGCAATCTGCATCGGAGCGGTGGTGTCGGTGTGCTGCGCCAGAACATCGACCCCCTGGTCGATCAGCGCCTTGGCGGCGTCAGCCTCGCGGCCTGGGTCGAACCAGGTATTGGCCCAGACAATCTTGGTGGTGAAGTCGGGGTTGACCGACTGTGCGCCGAGCTGGAAGGCATCAATGCCCATGACCACTTCGGGAATCGGGAAGGAGCCGATATAGCCGCCAATGCCGCTTTCGGAAATCGAGCCAGCAATGACGCCGGAGATATAACGGCCTTCATAGAAGCGCGAATTGTAGGTCGCGACATTGTCGGCAGTCTTGTAGCCGGTGGCGTGTTCGAACTTCACATCCGGATATTTGGCGGCGACCTTGAGCGTCGGTTCCATGAAGCCGAAGGAGGTGGTGAAGACGACGGTGCAGCCGGAACGGGCCATGCGTTCGATGGCGCGCTCGGCATCCGGGCCTTCCGGCACGTTTTCGATGTAGGCGGTTTCCACACCGAGCGTATCTTCCAGCTCCTGGCGTGCGATATCGTGCGCCTGGGTCCAGCCGCCGTCAGTTGCCGAGCCGACATAGACGAAGCAGGCTTTGACATCTTCCTGGGCGCTGGCGCCCGAGGCGGCAAAGCCGGCGATAACTGCCGCGGAGGCAGCCAGTGTAAGTTTCAGGGATTTCATCGTTCACCTCTTTCGGTTTGATCTGAAATGACAAGTTTAACGCGGCTAGCGGTCCGGCACAAAGGGTTTGCCAAGCGCCGCCGGCGTGTTGATGAGCGTCATCCTGCGGTTCTGCGAGATGATGACGAGGACGAGGATGGTCACCACATATGGCAGCGCCGACAGGAACTGCGAAGGAATGGCGATACCGAAGGCCTGGGCATGCAGCTGGCCGATGGTGACCGCGCCGAAGAGGTAGCCGCCGAGCAGCACACCCCAGGGGCGCCAAGAGGCAAACACCACCAGCGCCAGTGCAATCCAGCCCCTGCCCGCCGCCATGTTTTCGGTCCATTGCGGGGTGTAGACCAGTGACAGCTGCGCACCCGCAAGCCCGGCACAGGCGCCGCCGAACATGACCGCGAGATAGCGGATGCCGATGACATTGATACCGAGCGCATGGGCAGACGCATGGCTGTCGCCGACGGCACGCAGGACCAGACCCTTGCGGGTCTTGAACAGGAACCATGAGGCGGCGGCCACAATCGCGATCGACAGATAGAAGAACAGATCCTGATCGAACAACAACGGACCGATAAAGGGTATGTCGGAAAGCACCGGGAAATCGAGCGACGGCATTTTGATGCCGGCACGACCGACCAGGCTTTCGCCGATCATCGCGGAAAGCCCTTGGCCGAGAATGGTCAGCGCAAGACCGGTTGCAACCTGATTGGCAACCAATGTCAGCGTCAGGAACCCGAACAGAAGCGAGAAAACCGCGCCGGTCGCAAGGCCCGCCAGCATGCCGAGATAGGGCGATCCGGTGGCATGGGCGGTGGCAAAAGCACCAACGGCACCCATTACCATCATGCCCTCGACACCGAGATTCAAAACACCGGCCCGCTCGCAGACGAGTTCGCCGATTGCAGCCAGAACCAGCGGAGTCGATGCGGTGATAACGGTCAGGAGAATGGCTTCGACAATCATGACGCTTTCCCCTCAGACGCCTTGCCCGCGAAAATCACCCGCACCTTGTACAGGATCAGCGTGTCGCAGGAGAGAACGAAAAACAGCAGCATGCCCTGGAACACGCGGGTCACTTTGTCGGAGACACCGAGTGTGAACTGCACGCCTTCACCGCCAATATAGGTCAGCGCTAGCACAAGACCGGCGACGATGGCGCCCAGCGGATTGAGACGCCCCAGAAAAGCAACGATGATGGCGGTGAAGCCATAGCCGGGCGAGATCTGCGGCTGCAGATAGCCGAGCGCGCCGGAAATCTCACTGATGCCGGCAAGACCCGCAAGCCCTCCGGACAGAAGAAATCCGAACCAGACCATGCGCCTGGAGGAAAAGCCAGCAAATCGCCCTGCCCGCTGCGATTGACCGATGACGTTGACCTCAAACCCTTTCAGGGTGAAGCGCATCATGAACCAGACCACCAATGCCGCTAGAATGGCGAGCGCGAAACCATAATGCGCCCGGCCCGAAGCAACCATTTCGGGCAACATGGCCGCGTCCACAAATTCGCGAGTCTGCGGGAAGTTGAAGCCCTCCGGATTACGCCATGCCCCGCGCACCAGCCAGTCAAGGAAAAGCTGTGCGACATAGACCAGCATCAGCGAGGTCAGGATTTCATTGGTGTTGAAGTAGTTTTTCAGGAGCGCCGGAATACCCGCATATAGCGCGCCGCCCACAGCGCCCATCACCAACATGATCGGCAAGAGCAGGGGCGAGGACCACTCGTAGAAATAGACTGGCACAATGGAGCCGACGATCGCGCCGATAGTGAACTGCCCTTCGGCGCCGATATTCCAGAGATTGGAGCGGTAGCAGACCGTCAGGCCGACCGCGATCATGATCAGGGGGGCGGCCTTGATCATCAGCTCATGCAAGGACCAGACATCAAACCACGGTTCGATGAAAAAGAGATAGAGCGCCTCGACCGGGTCGTTGCCCAACAGCGCAAACATGATCGCACCGAAAAACACCGTCAGGCCGAATGCTATCAGTGGCGACAGCAACGAAAACAGCGGCGAGCCGTCGGCGCGCCGTTCAAGTTCAATGCGCATCGGCAGTCTCCAGCTCGGCATCCCTGCCCGCCTCCTCGCCATGAATACCGCCCATCAACAAACCGATCCGCTCGCGGGTCATGGTTTCGGCTGGATGGCTATCCGAGAGTCGGCCCTCGGAAATCACGGCGATCCTTGTGGCAATTCCGAAAATTTCGTCGAGGTCCTGCGAGATGACCAGAACGGCGGACCCCGATTTGGCAAGATCGACCAGAGACTGGCGGATATGCGCGGCAGCGCCCGCATCCACACCCCAGGTTGGCTGGTTGACGATGATGACCTTTGGCTGGCGGTCAAGCTCGCGGCCGACGATGAATTTCTGCAGATTGCCGCCGGAAAGCGAACCGGCCGCCGGATTTTCGCCACTCTTTCGCACATCCATAAATCCGGCAATCTGCCCGGTGCGTGCGCGGGCCACGGCACGGCGGATGATCCTGAGCGGTCCTCCGGCCAGAAAGGTTTCCGATTCGGCCTGGTTACGGGCCAGAATAAGGTTTTCCGAAAGCGTCATACCTGTGACAGCGGCATGGCCGTGGCGCTCCTCTGGCACAAATCCCGCGCCGAGTTTGCGGCGATAGTTGATCCCTCTGGCCCCAACCGGCTGGCCCTCGATTTGGACACTGATATTGTCCACCACCGGGTATTCCCCCGACAGCGCATCGAACAACTCCGACTGGCCGTTGCCGGCGACACCCGCAATGGCGAGGATCTCGCCGGCCTTTACTTCAAGATAGATGTCCTTGAGTGCCGTTGCGAACGGCGTGCGAGCCGGTGCATTCAGCCCCTTGGCTTCCAGAAGAACCCTTCCGGTCTTCATGGCCTCCGGCCGGGAAATCTCGGAAACCTCCCCGCCAACCATCATCCGCGCCAGTGACGACGCTGTCTCGTCGCGCGGGTTGCAGGCACCGGTCACCTTGCCATGGCGCAGCACGGTGGCCTTGTCGCAAATGCGCTGAACCTCCTCCAGACGGTGGGAGATATAGAGCACTGAACGACCTTCGGCCTTCAGTTTGGCCAGCGTCTCAAACAGTCGGTCCGCCTCTTGCGGGGTCAGAACCGAGGTCGGTTCGTCAAGAATGATCAGGCTTGGGTTCTGCAACAGCGCACGCACGATTTCGATGCGCTGGCGCTCGCCGACAGACAGGTCGGCGACATGGGCGCGCGGGTCAAGAGGCAAACCATATTCAACGGACAGCCTGCGTGATTCTTCCGCGATTTTTGCAAGCGAGATACCGGGATCGAGCGAAAGGGCAATATTTTCAGCGACCGTTAGCGCCTCGAACAACGAGAAGTGCTGAAACACCATACCAATGCCGATCTTGCGGGCGGCGGCCGGCGCTTCGATGCGCTGTGGCTTTCCTTTCCACAATATCTCGCCATCGGAGGGCTCCAACACCCCGAACAGCATTTTTACCAGTGTTGATTTGCCGGCGCCGTTTTCGCCGAGCAGCGCATGGATTTCGCCCTTGTCGATATTGAGATCAATGCCGTCGCAAGCGGCAAAACTGCCGAAATATTTGGTCAGACCCCGGACGGACAGCAATGACCCGCTCGCCAGTTTATTATTTTGGTTCAAATTGTCCTCCGGTATCGACCCGAAAACGCGCACCCGGTGCTGCCGCAAATGTCGACATCACATCCGGAAATTGACTAAAAAATAGAACATCCCCTGTATTGCGTACAAATGAAGCACGAACCCTCATTGAAACGCAATGACTTTTGCCTGCCTCTCAACGAATTTATTCGCCTGCGTCATTCACCGCTTCAAAACTCCGCACGGGTTTCAGCAGCGTGAGAGCCAAGTTTCGGCAGGAATTGCAGCACTATTCCGATCAGATAAAGGTAGACGCCGCTGATCACGAACAAGACCTCGACAACGACCGGAGCATCAAAATTTGCAAGCAGCGCGATGAACCCGGTGACGCACCAAACCGCGAATACGCCAAGGTTCAGCGGCCTCAACCGCTTCACTCTCACCGGATGTAAAAAGTTCACCGGCGCGAAGGTGAGCGCGACCGAGGCGATGACAATCGCCATGGCCAGCAGCGAGGATGGCTGAATCACAAAGAAAGAGAACACCACCATATTCCAGACCACGGGAAAGCCGGAGAAAAAGTTCTCGTCGGTCTTCATTCCACTGTCGGCGTAATAGATCGCGCTGGACACCACGATCAGCGCCGCAGCAACGAAGGACAGCGGTTCGCCGATCATGTGCGACTGGTAGAGCGCGAAGGCCGGAAGCAAAACATAGGTGACATAGTCGATGATGTTGTCCAGCATCACGCCGGACCAGCTCGGCAGCACTTCACTGACCTTGAGCCGGCGCGCGATCGGCCCGTCAATGCCATCGACCAGCAGGGCGGCGGCCAGCCACCAGAACATGGCAACGAATCGTCCCTCGGCGGCGGCAACCACACCAAGGAAAGCCAGAAACGAACCTGAAGCTGTCAGAATGTGGACGGAAAACGCCCTGATTTCGGCATAGGGAACTTTGCGTTGACTGAATAAACCCATTCGATTTCCGTTGATTTCTGCATGTGGATGCCTGTCTCTCATACAATGCACCAGAACCGTGCCGAGGTACAAAAAAAACATGTTTTTCCAGAATTTTTCAGGGCAAAACCATGTCAGTCGCATTATATCGGTAGCCAACAGCTCCATGTTGAGACGAGGTGTCAGGAATGTCGGATTTTGAGATTGCCGTAATTGGCGGCGGACCAGCCGGAATGATTTCAGCACTGGCTCTTGCCCGTGCCGGACGGCGTGTCGCTCTGGTGGCACCTTCGCCCAATGTCAGCGATCACCGGACAACGGCGCTGATGGACCACTCGATCGCGCTTCTTGCCCGTCTCGGCCTGTGGCAGTCGATCAAGCCGGAAGCTGCACCTTTGAAAACCATGCGCATCATCGATGGCACCGGCCGCCTGGTAAGGGCGCCGACCGTCAGCTTCCGTTCGGCCGAGATCGATCTGGAGGCCTTCGGTTACAACATTCCGAACAGGGTTCTCGTTGGCAAGTTGACGGACGCCGTCGCAGCCGAACCGAACATCACCCATCTCGAGACCACGGCAGATGCCGTTACGGTCGACAAAAATACCGTTTCGATCACGACGGCCGGTGGCGATCCGATGACAGCAGACCTTGTCGTCGGTGCCGACGGGCGCCGTTCGAATGTGCGTGAAAGTGCCGGGATCGGCGTGAAGACATGGTCCTATAAACAATCCGCAGTGGTGCTGAATTTCAGCCACGCCCTGCCCCATGACGATATTTCGACCGAGTTCCACACGCGCGGTGGACCGTTCACCCAGGTGCCGCTGCCGGACAAAAACCGCTCCAGTCTGGTCTGGGTGATGGACACACCGGCGGCCGAAGCGATGGTCGCACGGCCCGAGGTCGATATTGCTGCCGCGATCGAGGAGCGCATGCAGTCGCTGCTTGGCGCCGTCACTGTCGAGGGGCCGGTGCAGAAATGGCCGCTGTCCTCCATGGTCGCCAGCCGTTTCGGCAAGGGCCGCGCAGTGCTTGTCGGCGAGGCCGCCCATGCGTTTCCGCCAATCGGCGCACAGGGGCTCAACCTCTCCCTGCGCGACATCATGCGCCTTGCCCGCATGCTGGATGGCATTGACGGCTCGAAGGTTTCGGCACGTGCAGGAGATCGCTACGATGTCCTGCGCAAATCCGACGTCTGGAGCAGAACCGCAAGCGTCGATCTGCTGAACCGTTCATTGCTGGCCGATTTCATTCCAGCCCAGCTTGCCCGTTCGGCCGGGCTCTTCATGCTGTCGTCCGTGCCGCCGCTGCGCCAGTTCGCCATGCGCGAGGGCGTGCAGCCGTTGAGAGGCGTCAGGGCGCTTTTCACCAGCTAAAACCGCAAAACCCCGCCGTCGATCAGCGCGAGCAGAATGGCGAGCGTTGCCGCAGAGCACACTGTTGTGATCAGAATGGTGGCGGATGCTCGCTCGTACCAGATGCCATATTGCTGACCGATGACAAACACATTGGTCGCGGTCGGAAGTGCGGCCAGAAGCACAGCCGCTTCCACCCAGACCGGATCGAAGCCGCCATGGATCATCATGAAGGTGAAAACCAGTAGCGGATGGAGAACAAGCTTGGCAGGCACGATATAGCCGATTTCCGCCGGCACGCGTTTGACCGGGCGAAGCGCCAGGGTGACCCCCATCGCAAAAAGCGCGCAAGGGGCAGCCGCCTGTGCCAGATAGTCCACCAGCCGCTCAAAGGCCGATGGCATATCGATCCCGCTGGCGGCGACGGCAAAGCCCAGCGCCGTGGCGACAATAAAGGGATGCAGCAGCGCTTTGGTCAGCACCTGGCGGGCAAGCTGCGCCTTGCGGACGGCCTTGCCATCGGCCACAGCCATGATCGTCGGTGCGACGATGAAATGCAGTGCATTTTCGAAACACACGATCAGAGCGACGGGGACAGCCGCGGCCTCTCCCAGCGCCAGAAGTGCAAGCCCGGGGCCCATATAGCCGATATTGCCATATGAGCCGGCAAAGGCCTGGATCGTGCTTTCACGCACGCCATTCTGCTTCCACCAGAAACCGGCCGCAAACAGCAGTGCAAACACGCTGTAGGTCGCCATCAGATCGACCGAAATGAAATCAAGCCTTGTGAGCTGATCGAATGGCGTGTTGGAGACAAGCTTGAAAAACAGAGCTGGCAGTGCCGCATAAATGATGAACACGTTCAGCCAGACGAGGCCCGATTCCGGCTGACGGATGATCTTGGCGGCGATGAAGCCGACAGCAATCAGCCCGAAGAAGGGAAACAAAAGCTCAAAAATGTCTGTCATTGCGCGAAACCCGGGTTTCGCAGGCCCTAGCCGATTTGCGACAGAACGGGGAAGGTCTGCTGGAACCAGATCGCCATATCGGCAATGAAGCCGAAAAGAAAGGCAAGACCGGTCAGAATCAGCAGTGCACCCATGGTTTTTTCGACCGCGCCCAGATGCTTACGGAAACGCGACAGGAACCGCATGAATGCCCCCGAGAAAAGAGCGGCGATCCAGAAAGGCACAGCCAGGCCGAGCGAATAAATCGCCAGCAGAACCGCACCGTTTGAAACCGTTGCCTTTGTCGCGGCAACCGCGAGTATCGCGCCCAGAACAGGCCCGATGCAGGGCGTCCAGCCAAAGGCGAAGGCGAGACCCATCACGTAGGCGCCGGAGATGCTGGCCGGCTTGCCGCCGCCATGAAACCGCGCCTCGCGCGACAGAAACGGAATACGAAGCACGCCGAGAAAATTCAGCCCCATGATGATGATGATGACGCCGCCGACCTTTGAGAGAAGGTCCATGTATTGCCGCAAGAGCTGACCGATAGAGGATGCCCCTGCCCCGAGCGCCACGAAGATCGTTGCAAAGCCAAGCGTGAAGAACAGTGCCGGCAGAAGAACGCTTGCCGTCCTGACTTTGGTATCGCCCCTGAACTGGTCGACCGAAATCCCGGCCATGTAACAGAGATAGGGCGGCACCAGCGGCAGAACGCAAGGTGAGAGAAACGACAACGCGCCGGCGAGAAGCGCGGTCCAAAGGGAAATATCGCCAATCGACACCAGAATGTCTCCCATCCCATCGGCCGAGGCGCAAAGGCGCCCGGCAACAGCAAAAAACCGCCGGAAAAGCGGCGCGTGAACAACCGGTTCCTTAAACCAGGCCTGCCATCAATTCCAATCACCTTTCTGCGCGCGAGGCTTGAGGGCAAATTGTCGCCTCAAGGCTGAATTTCCGGTTGACCTTCTGCAAGACCCTTTCTATGTTCCGCCCACTTTCAGCCGGTCACCCGGCTCGGGAGAGCGTAGCTCAGCCGGTAGAGCAACTGACTTTTAATCAGTAGGTCCAGGGTTCGAACCCCTGCGCTCTCACCACTTTGCAACACAGATCCCCCTCCTTCAGACTTTCAGCAATTGTTCATCTACAGCTGTGATCCGAGACCGAATCTGCATCACCGGGTGCTGCTTCCGGTGCTGGCGGCATTTGCAGCTTGCGGAACACAGTGAGAACAGATATAAACGTTCTGTATTTGTTTCGAAAGCAAGGGGCTGCAGATGCTGACGCGCAAACAACAGGAACTGCTCTATTTCATCCACGAACGGATGAAGGAAACAGGCATTCCCCCATCTTTCGATGAAATGAAGGAAGCACTCGACCTAGCTTCCAAGTCCGGCATCCACCGTCTAATCACAGCGCTTGAGGAGCGCGGTTTCATCCGCAGACTTCCAAACCGCGCGCGGGCTTTGGAAATCCTCCGCATGCCCGAAAACATGGTTGCACAGCCGCCACGCCGGGGCTTCTCGCCGAGCGTGATCGAAGGCAGCCTCGGCAAGACGCAGGCCGAAAGCAAGCCGCTCGTCGCGGGGAATGACAGCGGCTCTGCCGACATTCCCGTCATGGGACGAGATCGCAGCCGGCGTTCCGATTTCAGCTATTCAGGACAATACTCATGCAATTGCCGTCCCGGCAGAGATGCTGGGAGGCGGAGAGCACTACGCTCTGGAAGTTCAGGGTGATTCGATGATCGAGGCCGGTATTTTCGACGGTGACACCGTGATTATCCGCAACATTAACACCGCCTCCCCCGGCGATATTGTCGTTGCGCTGGTGAATGATGAAGAAGCCACGCTGAAACGCTTCCGCCGCAAGGGGGCGTCGATTGCGCTGGAGGCTGCCAACCCGGCGTACGAAACCCGGATATTTTCGGCCGACAAGGTCAAGGTTCAGGGCAAGCTCGTTGGTCTGATCCGCCGCTATCACTGACAAAATTGAGCCGGTGCGGTAGAATCACCGGCTCGGCATATTCATCGCGGCGCCAATTGTAGAGGCGATGCATGTTCCATTGTCGGCCTGTCGTGGTGACTGCGGGCGTGACGGAGACCTGTTTCTTTTCGCATAGACTGACTGGACTGGCACTCAGGGCTGCCGGGTCAGGATCGTCCGTGTCCGTGATGACGGCAAGTTGCAACGTGCCGGTCTGGCGCCTTAATGACGGCGTTATAAGGAAGCTCCCGGAATAGCATGTCTGAAATCCGGGACGATAGACGCTGACGATGATGTCGGCCAGGTCGCATGCGGGGCCTGTCAGAGCAGGCCGGAAGATCTGCGCAACCGTCGGACCAGTACCGGTTAATGACGCCACACACCATTCGCCTCTCTCGCAGATGAACAGACCGGGGCTGTCGCGCGCCGCCTTCAGATTTTCGGCTAGCGCTGCTCTTGCTGTTGCTGTTCGGGTTTCGCCCAGATGGTCGAACCGGTCCGCGCCATTGAACTGGGCCGTGATGTTTTCTGTTTCGACGGGCGGAAGCTTGACTTTGATGGAAAGGGCGCGCTGCCACTGATCGAAAACAAAGGCCGGGGGCCGGCGTTTACTGAGCGCGGCCTTATCCCCTCGAATGATCGAGACCAGCGAACCGTCTTCCGAGATCAACAAAAGTTGCGGTTTGTTGCCATCAGAAAATGCCGGCAACGCAAATGCGAATGCGATCGGCACCAGCCCGGCAAGCCTCAGTCGCGTGCGCAACAGAACCAACGGCATGAAGCCGATGAAGAACAGCAAAAGAAATCCCGGTGGCATGGCCCCACTGTCGAGCGCGCCGTCGAGATGATCGACCCACGCTGCGATAGACATCACCCGATCGAGCCCCCAGCCCATGACCAGAAGAAAGGGCGCGTGAAGATTGAGCGGCATGGCCAACATCGCCAACAGGCCGGCTGGCATGACCAGAAAGGTCACGATCGGCATGGCCAGCAGGTTGCCAAGCAAACCATAGCTGGCAATGCGCTGAAAATGAGCCATCGCGATCGGCGCGGTCGAAAGCCCACCAATCAACGCAGTCATCAGGATACCGAAAATGCCCAACGCGACGAGACGGAACAGATTGTGCTTCGGCATCTTGTCCGGACGCGCGAAGGCGCGCCTCTGCCACGCGCTGTAGCCCGCAATCAGCGCCAGTGTTGCCGCAAACGACATCTGCATGCCCGGGCCAACCGCTTCCGACGGCGAGACCGCGAGTATCGCAAAGCCCGCTAGCGCGACATTGCGCATGCTGATCGCCGGACGGTCCGCGACTGTCGCCGCCAGCATGATGGCAAGCATGATAAAGGCGCGCTGGGCCGAAACCTGCATGCCTGAAATCAGCAGATAGAAACCGGCAGCAGCAATGGCGGCCACCGCCGCAAGTTTCTTGGTTGCGATAGCTGCGCTCGCCTTCGGCGAGAGCGATAACAGCAGCCGCAGAGTGGAAAAAGATGCCTGCAGCCAGTGCCATGTGGAGCCCGGAAATGGCAATGACATGTGCGAGACCGGCATTCCGCAGCGCTTCCAGCGTGTCGCTGCTCATCGCGCGGCGTTGTCCGGTGATAATCGCATTGGCGAAGGCGCCCGATTCTCCAGGCAGAACAGCACGGATCCGTCCGGCAATTGTACCGCGCAGCTTTTCAACACCGTGACGCATGAACAGACCGGTGGATTGCAATGCGCCCTGCTTCGCTTCGACAGCACCTCCCGGAACCGCGTCCGGAGCGCCGTAGAAGAACCCGACGGCCCCGATACCGTCGAAATAGGACAGGAAACCGAAATCGACCAACCCGGGCAAGGCTGGCCCGGATGGCGGCGAAAGACGCGCGAGCCCGGTCAATGCGCCGCCGATGTCCACCGGCGGCAAATTGCCGCGGGCAACCAGGGTTACACGCTGCGGCGGACGATGAATGACCGGATCATCCGTGGCGACAACATGCACCACATAGCGCCATCCGTTTTCGGTCGGCTCACGCGCATCAACTACACCCGTTACATGGGTCGTCACCGGCAGATCGAGCATCACCGTGGCGCGTCTGACGGTCTCAGACTGCGCGAATATGGCACCAGTGAGAAAAAGCGCGATCAATCCCGCGACAAGACGTTTGCCTGCTCCACCATGGCGCAACGCAAAAGCAGTGAGCACAGCAACCGACCAGTAGAGCCAAAGCCCCCATGACAACGGCGATACCGGCCTTGAAAACCACCATGTGGCTCCAAAAGCCAAGAATAGCGGCGCGAACAGAAAGGCGCGTCCGAACGACAGTTCCTCCGAAACTACGGAGGCAAGACGCGCGGGTCTTGCCTGTTGGTGAAGTCCGGAAACATCTGAGGCAGGATTGCGGAAAGGCCCAAATTTCGTTGTTACAGCACGTGAGGTCCCACGAGCGGCCCCCGATCCGGTGCGCGCTTCAACTCCCGCAGACTGTATCTCACCCTCTCCCATCGCGCCCGCCCACACTCAACCGAAAGTATGGTGTGACCGCAGAGGTTGAAATGCAACATTGCAGAACAGAGTGAGCAGAAGATTTTCCTTTTCAGAACATCAAAAAACTTGCTAAACGCAATTATAAATCATCAATCGCACCGCAACATGAACCATTCAGCGGCTTGGCAGCGGCGCATCGATCCTATACCTAGTTGGTACGTTTGATCGTGTTTATCACGCGTCCCGCGCTGGAAGATTTGGAGGATAGCATGACGGAAACTGGCAAACTCACCTTTGACGGACAGGAATTCGATCTGAACGTCGAAGCAGGCACCTTCGGTCCAAAAGTGCTCGACATTAACAGCCTGTACAAGCAGTCGGGCATGTTCACCTACGACCCCGGTTTCACCTCGACAGCATCGTGCAAATCCACGATCACATATATCGATGGCGACAACGGTATTCTTTTGCACCGCGGCTATCCGATCGATCAGCTGGCCGAAAACGCCGACTTCCTGGAAGTGTGCTACCTGCTGCTGTTCGGCGAACTGCCGACGGCAACGCAGAAGAAGGATTTCGATTTCCGCGTCACCCATCACACCATGATCCACGAACAGCTGACGCGGCTGTTCACCGGTTTCCGCCGCGATGCCCACCCGATGGCAATCATCTGTGGCGCTGTTGGCGCCATGTCGGCTTTCTATCACGACTCGATCGATATTACCGATCCCTACAAGCGTGAGATCGCCAGCGTCCGCATGATCGCAAAGATCCCGACGATTGCGGCGATGGCCTATAAATATCACGTCGGCGAGCCCTTCGTTTATCCGCGCAACGATCTCGATTACGCGGCAAACTTCCTGCACATGTGCTTCGCCACGCCGTGCGAGGAATACAAGGTCAACCCGATCCTGTCGCGCGCGCTTGACCGGATCTTCATTCTGCATGCAGATCACGAGCAGAACGCCTCGACCTCGACCGTGCGTCTTGCCGGCTCTTCGGGCGCGAACCCGTTCGCTTGCATCGCCGCCGGTATTGCCTGCCTGTGGGGCCCGGCCCATGGCGGCGCAAACGAAGCCGCCCTCAACATGCTTGAGGAAATCGGTTCCGTCGACCGTATTCCTGAATATATCGACCGGGCAAAGGACCGCGACGACCCCTTCCGCCTGATGGGCTTCGGTCACCGCGTCTACAAGAACTATGACCCACGCGCCAAGATCATGCAGAAGACCTGCCATGAGGTTCTCGGCGAACTCGGCATCAAGGATGACCCGCTTCTCGACGTCGCCATGGAGCTGGAAAGGATTGCGCTGACGGACGAGTACTTCATCGAGAAGAAACTCTATCCGAACATCGACTTTTATTCCGGCATCACCCTGAAGGCGCTGGGTTTCCCCACCTCCATGTTCACAGTGCTGTTCGCACTCGCCCGTACCGTCGGCTGGATTGCCCAGTGGAACGAGATGATCGAGGATCCGGAACAGCGCATCGGCCGCCCGCGCCAGCTTTACACGGGTGCAGCCGAACGCGACTTTGTCGCCGTAGCCGATCGCTGATCGAACGCACAGCCACACCGATTTCAGAACGGGCCGGTCCGACGACCGGCCCTTTTGCGTATCGTGGCAAAGACAAAAAAGACCGCGACGCATCTTGCGCCGCGGCCATACTGAAGATCGGGCGGCATCGCCGCCACCCGAGCGGATCTGTGCTGGGCGTTACATACCCATCGGGACCTTGAAGAACAGAGTTTCGCCGGAGCTGTCATCAACGCCATCATTGTCGGTCACAGCATAGGCCGTGCCATCGGCAGCAATCGTGAAACCTTCGATCTTGTCTACAACGAAGCCGTTGGTGGCCGACTTCATCAGCGGCAGCAAATCGGTGACTTCCTGCTTTTCAACCACCGGAAGCTTTGAACCGATTGGCGCCGGTTTCAGGTCGGAGAGTGCCACCTTGAAGAGCTTCTTGACCTTGGCGGCGTCGCCGATCTGGTTGTCGCGCTCGACAATGTAAACAGTCTCGCCACTGGCCGTGATTTCCGAAAGACCGATCCAGCCTTTTTCAGGCGTTTCCAGCGCATAGGACACGGCGCCCCATTTACCTGTTGTCGGGGTGTAGGCCAGGAGCTTTACAAGCCCCTTGGTGTCATCGCCCCATTCGCGCTGAACGGCCATCCACAGCGTCAGGGCATCGCCCTCGCCGACCTTTGTGATGCCTTCCATACCGAATCGCGTCTGGTGGGCAAGGAGCGCTTCCGGCAGATTGATCGTTTCGGTGATCGCACCGGAGCCGTCGATATGAAGCACCGCATGCGGCACCTCCTTGTCCGGGTTCCCTTCCGAAGCAAGCCAGAAGCCGCCATTACCGTCCACGGCAACACCTTCAAGGTCGAGCTTTTCGGCAGGCTTGCCGTCACGCGTCACGCGGATAGCATCGGTAATCATCGCCGGCTTTTTTGAAGCGTCGATGATAAACACCGAGGGCTGGCCCGAATAGAAGCTGTCATTGACAGCGTAGAGTTTCGAGGCGTCCTCGGGGTCTGCCGCAAGGCCGGAAAGCGCGCCGAAACCGATCAGCGGATCGCGGGAAGCGTCCGAGGCGATCTGCGGATAGGCAGCCTCGCCCTCTTCATAGGCATAGAGCATGACATGGGCGCGTACGCCGCCGTCAGGTCCGAGGTCATTCTCATTGGCTGTGACCAGCAGATTGCGAGCCGGGATCGCAACACCGCTTTCCGGAGCGAGCCCGGACGGCAGAAGCTGAACCAGTTCGGGAGCCTCCTGGACGTTATCGTCGTAGACGCCCACGACAGAACCACGCTCGGACATGACGAAAAGGTAGTTTTTGTCGCCAAACGTGCCGGTGATGAGGCCTTCCGGCTCGACACCCTTCTTGCCCGCACGCTTGTCAGGGAAATGACCAATAGCGGCAACGGCGCGTTCGAATGAGGCACCAGCTTCATACAGCAGCTCACCGGCGTCGGAGAAGATCGAGAAGCCGCGAGAACCACCCTTGTAGTCGCCTTCATTGGCGATGACGAAACGGTCATTGTCGAGCCACTTGACAGTGTCGGGCTCGCGCGGAATGCCGGTCAGCGACCCGGTAAAGTCGAGCTTGCCATCCTTTTCGGTGTCGATCCCGGTCAGATCAACCGTACCGGCGGAGAAATGGTTCTTCACCTCACCCGTATTGCCGTCGACGATCACAAGGCCATTGTTTTCCTGCAGGGTTACGACGATCTCATTGTCGTCATTGATGTCGATAAATTCCGGCTCCGGATCGCTCGGGGCGGTCATTTCCGCAAAGCCGGTCATGGCGACGTGTTTCGTGGTCGCGCAATCAGCAGCACCGTCCTTCAACGCGATAATGACCAGATCGCCGGCCGGCATCTGCGGAATTACGCCGTCGTTCAGGTCTTCATCGCGTTCATTCTCGATGGCGATGGCAACGATCGAACCATCGGGAGACACGGCAACCGAATCGGGCTGGCCGCCGAGATCGCATTGGGCTTCAAGAGTCTTGGATGCGATATCGATAACCCCCAGGAAGCCTGAAGGCGCCGTATAGCTTTCCGAGGTGTTAACGCCGACAAAGGCTTTTGCACCCGAAACGGCGACCGATGTCGGCTCACCGTCCAGCTTGATGGTGCCGGCGGGCTTGGGCGCACGCGGATCGGTGATGTCGATCAGACCGACGGCTTCCAGAGGACTGTCGGAATAGACAAGCATAGTGCCGTCTTCGCTCGCGGCGATGATCTCCGCCGAAGTTTCACTCATCGCATCCACATCGGCAGGCAGGTTCTCGGCAACGCTGAAAACGGCGATACGGTTGAAAACAGGTTCTGCGGACGCCGGAATGGCAACAGACGTCAAAAGCGCGGCTGAGAGCGCAGCGCCGGAAAGGCGGAGTTTCATGGTTTTCCCTCCAGGAATGAGATACCGGAGGGTTGTGCGTCACGCCTGTGACAGGATGATTACGACTTAATGACGCGACGGTGACACTCAGCGTTCCTTCTGCCGCTCAATCAGCAAAATCGAAAGAGAGGCCGCCAGGATCATTACACCGCCGATCCAGAACAACGTGTCGGGCGCGAAGCCGAACACCAGCCAGCCGCCGAGAACATTCAATGGCAGCTTCAGATCGTCGAAAGGCTGCACATAGGCGGCATCGGCACGGGAATAGGCGAGTGTCAGGAAATACTGCGCCAATACAGTCATCAAGCCGAGCGCCAGCATAATCCAGATAGCATCTCCTGTGGGCACGGCGAAGCCGCCGCCCACTGCGACGATGGCGTTGATCGGCGTCAGCAGCATCAACAGCCAGACCGTGATCGATTCCGGACGTTCATGGGCTGTCAGCTTCTTGGTGATCAGCGATGTGCCACCCCACAGAAGCGCAGACAGAACCGGAAGGAGCGCCGCCCAAGTGAAACTCTCGGACCAGGGCTGAAGGATCAGCACCGCGCCGGAAAAGCCGGTTGCAGTCGCAATCCATCGCGAGGGACCGACGCGCTCGCCGAGAAAGACCCTGGCGCCGACGATGATGAAGAACGGTGAAGTCATCACCAGCGCGATCGCCTGGCTGATCGGAACCGATGCCAGGCCGATAGCCCAGGCCTGCACACCCAGAGCGGAAAGCGCCACGCGAGCGATATGCTGACCGGGAAAGGCGCTGCGCATCACCGAAAGGCCGGTGCGCCAGAGATAGGGTATGGCAAACAGAAAGGCGATGCCATACTGCCAGAAGGCCACCGACGATGCGGCAAAACCCATCTTCATCGTCAATTGCTGGATCAGCACATTGCCGGCGGCATAAACCACCCCGGCAAGCACCATCCAGAAGGCGCCGGTCAATGCGGGAGAACGATAGATTGCCTTGCTCATGCCTGTCTCGATCCTTCACTGCGCCTCAAGGCGCGCGCAATACGGGACGACGCATGTCACCGGCGGCGATCGGCGACCCCTCCGGCAGCTTGCATTCTCTTTCATCCGGACTGTAACCGTCGGCTCCGGTATCTCACCGGATCTGCTGACCCTTTCCGATCTTCATCGGAAAGGCGCTCGCGGGCTTGCGTCATCAACGCTTACCGCCGGTGGGGAATTGCGCCCCGCCCCGAGAATGTTCCGGCAGCACACCTGTGCGCCCGGCTGTGTTCATGCAGCAAGACTTAGTGAAGCCGCTCGCCTGTCGCAACAAAATTATGCGCAGGCTTTGGTAACTGAGCGTCAACAAAACACAACAAAAAACCCGGAGCGAAAAGCCCCGGGTTTGTGCGCCATTCATGAGACGGCAGATCAGGAGTTGCAAGCTTCCTTGAGACCCTTGCCAGCCGTGAACTTCGGAACATTGCGGGCCGGGATGTCTACTTCCGCACCCGTCGACGGGTTGCGGCCCTTGCGCGCCGCGCTGTGCGAAACGGTGAAGGCACCAAAGCCAGCAAGGCGCACTTCGCCGCCGTTCTTCAGTTCGCCCTGTACGGCGTCGAATACGGCGTCGACAGCAGAAGCAGCATCGGTTTTGGACAGACCGGCCTTTTCGGCAACGGAGGCTACGAGTTCACTCTTGTTCATGTTTCCACCCTTTCTCAAATGGTTCGAAACGGATCTTTTGTTTCTGGAATGTCGGCAACGCAATGACCGGCACCCGCTGACTTCAAAAGCCCTGCGTTTCAGGGAATTGCAATAGGCTTGCGCCAAATTGTGAGGAAAAGGCCGACCAAAGGACAACCTCAGGGGCCCCTTTTCCACAGGAGCCCCTGAAAAGTGGCGACATTACGGCCTCAATGCGCCACAGACTTGACCGATTCGCCGTCTGTTTCATCGGTGGAAATCGCAACAGGTTCGGCGTTCGGGTCCCATTCAATCGGCTGCGGCATCTCCAGAAGAGCATGCCGCAGAACATCACCCACATGCGATACGGGGATGATCTCCATACCGTTCTTCACATTGTCCGGGATCTCGGGAAGGTCCTTGGCATTCTCTTCCGGGATCAGCACCTTGGTGATACCGCCGCGCAGAGCCGCAAGCAGTTTCTCCTTGAGTCCGCCGATGGGAAGCACACGGCCGCGAAGGGTGATCTCACCCGTCATTGCCACGTTCTTGTTCACCGGAATTCCGGTCATCACCGAGACGATCGCAGTGGCCATGCCAACACCGGCAGACGGTCCGTCCTTGGGCGTTGCGCCTTCCGGAACATGGACGTGAATGTCAGTCTTGTCGAACATAGGCGGTTTGATGCCGAAGTCGACCGCACGCGAACGGACATAGGATGCCGCCGCCGAAATCGACTCCTTCATGACATCGCGCAGATTGCCGGTAACGGTCATACGACCCTTGCCGGGCATCATCACGCCTTCGATCGTCAGCAGCTCGCCACCAACTTCGGTCCAGGCGAGACCCGTCACGACACCAACCTGGTCTTCACCTTCCGCTTCACCATGACGGAAGCGCTGAACGCCGAGATAGTCCTCGAGATTGTCAGCGTTGATGTGAACAGCCTTCGCATCACCCTTGACGATTTCAGTCACAGCCTTGCGGGCAAGCTTCATCAGCTCGCGTTCCAGACTGCGCACGCCCGCTTCGCGGGTGTACTGCTGGATCGTTCGTTCCAATGCCGCATCGTCGACCGAAAACTCATCCGGCTTCAACGCATGCTCGCGGATCGCCTTGGGCAGCAGGTGACGCTTCGCGATTTCCAGCTTTTCCTGTTCGGTGTAGCCAGCAATGCGAATGATCTCCATGCGGTCCATCAGCGGGCCGGGAATGTCGAGCGTGTTGGCGGTGGTGATGAACATCACGTTGGACAGATCGTATTCGACTTCCAGGTAGTGATCCATGAAGGTCGAGTTCTGTTCCGGGTCCAGCACCTCAAGCAAGGCAGACGACGGATCGCCGCGGAAATCGGCACCCATCTTGTCTATCTCGTCGAGCAGGAAAAGCGGGTTGTTCTTGCCGACTTTCTTCATCGACTGGACGACCTTGCCGGGCATGGAGCCGATATAGGTGCGCCGGTGACCACGGATCTCCGACTCGTCACGGACCCCGCCAAGCGCCATCCGCACATATTCGCGACCGGTTGCCTTGGCGATCGACTGCGCAAGCGAGGTCTTGCCGACGCCGGGCGGGCCGACGAGGCACAGGATCGGGCCCTTCAGTTTCTTGGCGCGCGCCTGCACCGCAAGGTATTCAACCACGCGCTCCTTAACCTTTTCGAGGCCGAAATGGTCTTCCTCAAGCACCTTTTCGGCAAGCTTGAGGTCACGCTTGACCTTCGACTTCGAATTCCACGGCAGGCCGGTGAGCCAGTCAAGATAGTTGCGCACCACGGTCGCTTCCGCCGACATCGGGCTCATGTTGCGGAGCTTCTTCATCTCCGCATCGGCCTTTTCGCGGGCTTCCTTGGAAAACTTGGTCTTCTTGATACGGTCTTCCAACTCGGCCATTTCGTCACGGCCATCCTCGCCCTCGCCGAGTTCCTTCTGAATGGCCTTCATCTGCTCATTGAGATAATACTCGCGCTGGGTCTTCTCCATCTGCCGCTTAACGCGGGTCCGGATGCGCTTTTCGACCTGCAGGACCGAGATCTCGCCTTCCATGAAGCCGAGCGCCTTTTCCAGGCGGCCCTTAACGCTGGTGGTTTCCAGCATTTCCTGCTTTTCGGTGAGCTTGATCGCAAGATGCGAGGCAACGGTATCGGCCAGTTTCGAGTAGTCCTCGATCTGACCCGCAGCACCCACGACCTCGGGCGACACCTTCTTGTTGAGCTTCACATAGTTTTCGAATTCGGACACCACAGAACGGGACAGGGCCTCGATTTCGACATGGTCTTCTTCCGGCTCGCCAAGCACTTCGCCAGTGGCTTCGTAGAAGTCATTCTCCAGCCGGATATCACCAATGGCCGCGCGCGACTTGCCTTCGACCAGCACTTTCACCGTGCCATCGGGCAACTTCAGAAGCTGAAGCACATTGGCGATAGTGCCAATACGGTAAAGCGCGTCGGGCGCTGGATCGTCGTCGCTGGCATTGACCTGGGTAACCAGCATGATCTGTCGGTCGGCATTCATGACCTCTTCCAGGGCGCGGATCGATTTCTCGCGGCCAACGAAGAGAGGAACGATCATGTGGGGGAAAACCACAATGTCACGCAATGGCAACACCGGGAACGCAGCGTTTTCCGCTGCTGGCGCATTCTGCGTCATGTCTTTTTCCTTTCAGGCGGCCCGGCCGCAAACCGGGCGTTGACGGGCTGTTGGGAGGCAACCCGAACACTCTTCTAGATTGTTGCGGAACAAGTGGCGCTTTAAAAGGTCGATTTCAACCTTTGCCCCTGTTTTCGCTGGAACAACACACAGGGTGAAGCATTCAGGCAGGTTACAGATCAAAAACGCCGAAGGCAGGGACCCTGCCCTGCCTCCTGATTCGATTGCCAATATTGTTGTCAGGCCGAAGCGTTTGCCTTGTCATCCGAGCGATTGGCATAGATGTAGAGCGGCTGAGACGTTCCCGAAACGACTTCGTCCGAGATCACGACCTCGCGCACACCTTTCAGTGCCGGCAGATCAAACATCGTGTCGAGCAGGATCTTCTCCATGATCGAACGTAGACCGCGGGCACCGGTCTTGCGTTCTATCGCCCTGCGCGCAATCGCGAGCAGCGCATCCTCATGAAAGCTCAACTCGACATCCTCCATTTCGAACAGACGCTGATACTGTTTCACCAACGCATTCTTGGGCTCAGTCAGGATCTGCATGAGAGCGGCCTCATCAAGATCCTCAAGTGTCGCGATTACGGGAAGACGACCGATGAACTCCGGTATCAGGCCGAACTTGACAAGGTCTTCCGGTTCAAGGTCCCGCAGCACATCGCCGACCTTACGGTCTTCGGCCGCTTTGACTGAAGCCCCGAAGCCGATCGACGTGCGCTCACCGCGCGCGGAAATCACCTTGTCGAGGCCGGCAAAGGCGCCACCGCACAGGAACAGGATATTGGTGGTATCGACCTGCAGGAATTCCTGCTGAGGATGCTTGCGGCCACCCTGCGGCGGTACGGAAGCAACCGTGCCTTCCATGATCTTCAACAGCGCCTGCTGCACACCTTCGCCCGAGACATCGCGCGTTATCGACGGGTTGTCGGATTTGCGCGAAATCTTGTCGACCTCGTCGATATAGACGATGCCGCGCTGGGCGCGTTCGACATTATAATCGGCCGACTGCAGCAGCTTCAGAATGATGTTTTCGACATCTTCGCCGACATAACCGGCTTCCGTCAGTGTTGTCGCATCAGCCATCGTGAACGGCACGTCAATGATGCGGGCAAGCGTCTGCGCAAGATACGTCTTTCCGCAACCCGTTGGCCCCACAAGGAGAATGTTCGACTTCGAAAGTTCGATGTCGGAACTCTTCGAGGCGTGGGAAAGGCGCTTGTAGTGGTTATGTACCGCCACAGACAAAATGCGCTTGGCATGATTCTGGCCGATCACATATTCGTCCAGAACCGCCATGATCTCCTGCGGCGTCGGCACGCCATCGCTCGACTTCACCATCGAGGTCTTATTTTCCTCGCGGATGATGTCCATGCACAATTCGACGCATTCATCGCAGATGAATACCGTCGGGCCAGCGATCAGCTTGCGGACTTCGTGCTGACTCTTGCCGCAAAAGGAACAATAGAGCGTGTTCTTGGAGTCACCGCCATTGTTACCGCCGACTTTGCTCATTATCACTTCCTTCCAGTAAGCCGCCCCGAACTCGCCGGACCGGCCACTAACTATTTCGCTTCCTGCCACACGACGAGATGTTTGCAATACAAAAGGGCAACATAACGACGCAGCAGATTTACAGACAACAGACGCAAACGCGAAACAACGCCGTATCGACTCGATGGAACCGGGGTATCAGCTCCGGTTTTCCATACTATTAACGGCTTATGCGCCGGTTTAAAGCCAAAAAACACAATCGTGAAGCCGAATTGCCCTCAGGCAAGGCTCCCGCACCGGGCTCCGTTCAATCGATAACACCGTCAAACGCATCAGAGTCGCACAGTTTCAAATACGACCGTTTTCGCGCTGCGGATCAGTTGCCGCCCTCGATTTCGCTTCGTGAGGTCATAACCTTGTCGATAAGGCCCCAATCCTTTGCCTCGCCCGCGTCCATGAAATGGTCACGGTCCAGCGTCTTTTCAACCTCTTCGTAAGTCTGTCCGCAATGACGGACGTAGACTTCGTTCAGGCGGCGTTTCATCTTCAGAATATCGCGTGCGTGACGCTCTATGTCCGATGCCTGCCCCTGAAAGCCGCCGGACGGCTGATGTACCATCACGCGGGCGTTCGGCGTGGCAAATCGCATGCCTTTCTCACCAGCTGCAAGCAGCAGCGAACCCATTGAGGCCGCCTGCCCGATGCAAAGCGTGGAAACCGCCGGCCGGATAAATTGCATGGTATCATAAATCGCCATACCCGCTGTCACCACGCCGCCGGGTGAATTGATATAGAGCGCGATTTCCTTCTTTGGATTTTCCGCTTCGAGGAACAGCAACTGGGCGCAGATCAGCGACGCCAGATGATCCTCGACCGGGCCGGTCAGAAAGATGATCCGCTCTTTGAGCAGGCGGGAATAGATATCATAGGAACGCTCGCCGCGGTTGGTCTGCTCTACGACCATGGGTACAAGCGCCATCGCGGTGTCTACGGGATTTGTCATGTCTGTCCTTCGGCCGGCTGATCGGAGCCATTTTCCATCGAGATCTTCGTTCTCTCCTACATAGAGTGCCTGACCGGGTCACTTCAAGAGATGGTTTTCAAAGCGCCGCCAGGATCAAGGGGCCCGGCGATTGTCAACCTCCGCGAAATTGGGGCCCCTTTTTGGGGTCGGACTGACAACACCTCAATTTAAATTGTTTAAACCTAAAAATGATCCAGTGCGGATATGGTGTCATACCGGTATGACCGCTAAGAGTGCCTGCTCTATTTCTGACATTGGAAGCGATCTTCGGCCTTGCAATATAACATGATGACTGTTTTTGCCTGGGCGGCAGACTGTATTTTACTATCTTTTCTTCTATTGCCGTTGTGGCTGCGGAACAGGGAAAGACTGTTTATAATGCTCTGGTCTGCTTCTCTCGCGCTGATGGGTATCGGACTTCTGGGGCTGGCCTATTGCGCGTCTGTCGCCCCCTCGCTGTTTGCATTACCGATAGTTGTGCTGGTGGCTTCCCAAGCGCTCGCTGCCGCAGGACTGCTCTGCCTTTATGGCGAAAACCGTCCGGTAAGATTCATAGCGACCGGCCTGACAGTCTGGTTTTGCGCATTTGTTCTTTTCAGACTATCGGCCTTCGGTCTGGTCGCCGCCGTGGCCAGCTATTATCTTGCCGACATCGCCATCGCCGTCGTTGCGCTCTATTTTCTTCATTACCATGCACATTTCGACGAGGTTCGCTTTCATCGGTCCATTTCGTGGTTTCTTTCGATAGAGGCCACCACAGCTCTCGTCATCGTCATCTTGTATCTGTACGTGGGGCCGACAGTGCCGTTTCAAAGCACGCTGACCTCAATCACGCTGATTTCCAGCTTTATCCTTTTTTCAGCAAAGATTTTTCTGGCGGTCTGGCTGTCGATCGAAAAGCACGAATTTAACCTCAGAAAACTGGCATTCAATGACCCCCTGACCGGCATCCTGAACCGCCGTGGTCTCTTCAAAGGCATTGAAGGACGACTGAAGACCGCAGCCCCGCGAGACCTGTTCGCCTATCTCTCAATCGATATTGATCACTTCAAGTTGATCAACGATCGTTTCGGACACGGCGCCGGTGACCTGGCCCTTGTCGGCTTCACACGCAATGTTGAAGACGAGTTGGTCCAGCAATACCTGTTCGGACGAACCGGCGGTGAGGAGTTTGCCATTTTTCTCCAGGTCGACAACGTCTGCGGCGCAATCAGGATTGCCGAAAAGATCAGGCATAAGCTGTCCGATGCCGTAGATGATCATCCGCCACTTTCCGCACCAATGACTGTCAGTATCGGAATAGCCTTCCATCAGGGGCGCTGCGCCGATCTAGAAGCGTTGCTTTCACAGTCCGACCGGGCACTATACGAAGCGAAGAACAAGGGTCGAAACTGCGTGGTTGCCTGCGAACAGCCAAGACAGCTCCCGGAACACATCAAGGCGTAAAGACCAGCCGAAACTGCTCGCCGCAGGGCCTGTGGATAAACAGATAACAAACAGCGGGCGATACGCGGTATCGCCCGCTGTTTCGTTTCAGTCGGACGAAGGCCGATGATCAGATCTTTGCAAAGGCCTGCTCGAGATCGGCAATGATATCAGCCACATCCTCGATACCTACCGAAAGACGGACCACATCCGGGCCGGCACCGGCGGCAATCTGCTGCTCCGGCGTAAGCTGTGCATGGGTTGTGGATGCAGGGTGGATAACCAGTGACTTTGTGTCGCCGATATTGGCCAGATGCGAGAACACCTCAAGCCCTTCAACGAAGGCCTTGCCGGCGTCATAGCCGCCCTTCAGGCCGAAGGTGAAAACTGCACCCGCCCCCTTCGGCGAATAGCGCTGCTGCAGCGCATGGTTTGCATCGTCCTCGAGACCCGGATAGCCGACCCACGCGACCTTGTCGGACTGTTTCAGCCATTTCGCAACTTCAAGCGCGTTGTCGCAATGACGCTGCATGCGCAGAGGCAGGGTTTCGATGCCGGTAGAGAGCATAAACGCATTGAAAGGCGAAATCGCCGGACCAAGATCGCGCAGGCTCAAAACGCGCGCGCCAAGCGCAAATGCCATTGGACCGAAGGCTTCGTGAAGCACCAGACCGTCATACTCGGCGCGCGGCTGGCTCAGCATCGGGTAGTGTCCCGATTTCGACCAGTCGAAGGTGCCGCCGTCCACGAGGATACCCCCCATGGAATTGCCATGTCCGCCAAGAAACTTGGTCAGAGAGTGAACGACAATATCCGCACCATGCTCGATGGGCCGAACCAGATAGGGTGTCGCCATGGTGTTGTCGACAATCAGCGGAAGCCCGTGATCATGGGCGACCTTTGCAATCGCGGCAATGTCTACGAAAGAGCCGCCGGGGTTGGCCAGGCTTTCGATGAACACAGCCTTGGTCCGGTCGTCGATTTGCGCCGCAAAACTGTCGATGTTGTCGGAATCAGCCCAACGCACCGACCAGCCGAAGTTTTCAAAAGCATGACCGAACTGGTTGATCGAGCCGCCATAGAGACGACGCGCCGCGACGAAGTTGTCACCCGGCTGCATCAGCATGTGAAATGTCAGAAGCTGTGCAGCATGACCGGAAGCAACAGCAAGGGCTGCCGCGCCACCTTCGAGCGCTGCAACCCGCTCTTCCAGAACCGCCGTCGTCGGGTTCATGATCCGTGTATAGATATTTCCGAACTCCCGCAGGCCGAACAGTGCAGCCGCATGGTCGGAATCATTGAACACGAACGACGTCGTCTGGTAGATCGGCGTTGCCCTCGCATTGGTGGCGCTGTCGGGGCTGCGCCAGCGTGGATCGAGAGTGTCGAAAATCCCGGTACCTTGGTTTCCATAAAAAGTGTCCTTCCCTGTTTCACAAACCAGCCTTATTGGCTCGGCGGCCTGCCCTGTTTTGATCAAGATCAATGTCGTCATTTATACAAACGTCAATATCGCTGTCGACCAGCAGGAGCATCGCAATGGATGTTTTGACCAACGATAGCAGCGCCGATGATCGTTATGCCGATTGGCGCAACGCCTCTCATTTCGAGGGTGAAGAAGCAGGCTTGCTTGCTGTTCTTCAGAGGATCGCAGACGAAGACCTTGCCACCGCGGAGCCCCGCGACGCCTGCGAGATGGGCGAAATGATGAAGGCCCTCAACATTGACCCGGTCGAGGCCGAATTTCAATACCGACGCCTTTATTACGGAATGCAGGCCAATTGTGCGGGATGCCGGTCGAAACAACGCTGCCGCGACGATCTTGCCTGCAACACTGCAGGCCGCCACTTCCGGGAATACTGCGAAAACGCAGAAACGCTGAGTGAGATGCGTGCCGATCCCGATGTGCTGCGCTTCGAGGGCTGACCGCCATTACACTGCGCGCATGAGTCGAGGGTATTCAATCGCCGGGCACCGGTCCATGATCACGTCCAGCCCTCTCGCCTCCGCCCTGCGCGCGGCCGCCTCATCAATGATATCGAGTTGCATCCAGATCACGCCGGGCAATGGGTCAAGTGCCAGTGCCTCGTCAACCACGCCGCCAGCATGCTCCGATGCACGGAAGATATCGACCATGTCGATGGTGCCGGGTATCTCCGCAAGGCTGCCATAGACCGTCTGGTACAGAATTTCCTTGCCCGCCAGACCTGGATTGACCGGCACCACATCAAATCCCTTTTCCAGAAGAAAACCCATGACCCGGTTGCTTGGCCGCTCTGGTTTTGGCGATGCGCCGACAAGAGCAATGCGCTTGACCGATTGCAGAATGTCACGAATTTTTGCGTCGTCTTGCCCAGGTTGTATCATAGCGTCAAATATCTCCTTATGGTATGTATTCAAGGACGATCCATAGAGGAGTCCTGAAAGGGCATTGGGTAGACTATGAAGCTTGTACTCGCATCAGCCGTGCTCCTGCTAGCCGCCGGTACCGCCGGAGCACAGGAACCGATCAATCGTTACGACATTCAGGACATGACGTGCAATCAGGTGCATGGCATTCTTGCCCAACAAGGTGCAGCAATCCTGCGCTACCCCTCTCCGAGCGGCAGTGGACGCACCCTCTATGACCGATTCGTCAACAGCCCGACAATCTGTTTCAGCCAGGGCGGCCATGCGGTACAGCGCGAGATACCGACCAAGGACACCAAGGCCTGCCGGACACTTTCCTGCAAACCGGGACCACCGGAATGCGATACGCTCGGTTTTGACATGCTCTATTGTGATGACGACAACTGAGTGATCTGTCTTCAGTCACTGCAGCACCCAGGCAGGTTCGCGGCTGCCGGACATAGCTAACTAAATTGTGATTTCTGACCGTCATTTATGCGCTCCGGAAAAAGATTCTCCGGGGCTTCACCTCTTTTCAGCCTGTTGTTAAGCTTCACCGATCTCCGATGTTCTTTTCAGAACTGCGCGGCCTGAAGCTGCGTGGCAATGGTGGCCAGGCGAGACGATCTGGCTGATACAGGCGCACTCAGCCGGACCGGCAGTTGCTTCCAGGCGTCAGGCAAGGAAAAGAGCTTATCCATGGCAGAGAGTATCGCACATTACATTGCCCGCTATCTGGGCGAGGCTGGGGTGAAGCGGATCTGGGGCGTGACGGGCGATCTCGCTGAACGGCCTCAGCGACAGTATCGGCCGGCTGAAGACGCTTGAATGGATGGGCACCCGCCACGAAGAAGCGGCCGCCTTTGCCGCCGGCGCCGAAGCCCATATTACAGGCGAACTGACGGTCTGCGCGGGCTCGTGCGGGCCAGGCAACCTCCACCTCATCAATGGGCTTTATGACTGCAATCGCAACCACGTGCCCGTTCTGGCGATTGCCGCCCATATCCCCTCGTCCGAGATCGGCAGCGGCTATTTTCAGGAAACCCACCCGCAGGAGCTGTTTCGCGAATGCAGCGTCTATTGCGAACTGATTTCATCGCCGGACCAGATGCCCTATGTCCTTGAAGTCGCGATGCGCGCCGCTATTGCCAAGAAGGGTGTCGCCGTCATTGTTCTGCCGGGTGATGTTGCGCTGAAGGAAATGCCCGCGGATACGAAAATTCGCTGGAATGCACCACGTCAGCCGGACATCGTTCCGCAGGAACCGGAAATCGATGCGCTGGCCGACCTGCTCAACAGCGGTGGCAACATCACGCTGCTGTGCGGCGCTGGCTGTGCAGGTGCGCGTGAGGAGGTTCTGGAGCTCGCCGAAGCGCTACAGTCTCCCATGGTGCATGCCATGCGCGGCAAGGAATTCATCGAATATGAAAACCGGTTCGATGTCGGCATGACCGGGCTGATCGGTTTCTCCTCCGGCTACCATGCGATGGAATCGGCCGATACCTTGCTCATTCTCGGCTCAGCCTTCCCTTACCGTGCGTTCTATCCCGAAGACGCCAAGATTGCCCAGGTCGACACCCGCGCAGAGGCGCTTGGCGCCCATACCCAGGTCGACCTCGGCATTTTGGGCGATGTCGGGTCGACAATCCGCGCCCTGCTGCCCAAGCTGAAAAAGGAACGCAGTAGCAAATTCCTCGACAATGCCATCAAGCATTACCGCAAGGCACGCGAGGGGCTGGATGCGCTGGCCACCGAAAAGAGCGCGAAAGAACAAATCCACCCGCAATATGTCGCCAAGCTGCTCAGCGAAAAAGCCACTGATGATGCGATCTTCACTTGCGATGTCGGAACACCGACCGTCTGGGCCGCCCGCTATGTCGGCATGAACGGCAAGCGCCGGCTGATCGGTTCGTTTTCACACGGCTCCATGGCCAACGCGCTGTCACAGGCCATCGGCGCCCAGGCCATCGATCCGAAACGTCAAGTGATCGCCATGTGCGGCGATGGCGGGTTTGCGATGATGATGGGCGAAGTGCTTTCGGTCACCCAGCTGAACCTGCCGATCAAAATCGTCGTATTCCACAATCGTTCCCTTGGCTTCGTCGCAATGGAAATGAAGGCTGGCGGCTACATCTCCGATTCGACCGATCTCAGCAGCCCCGACTTCGCCCGCATTGCCGAAGCCGCCGGTATGAAGGGCATCAAGGTGGACGATGCCAAGGCGCTTCCAGCCGCCCTCGACGAGGCACTCGCGACACCGGGGCCGGTGCTGGTGGATGTGATGACGGCCAAGCAGGAACTCGCCATGCCGCCGCAGATCACCATGGAACAGGCCAAGGGTTTCAGCCTCTACATGATGCGCGCGATCCTCAACGGGCGCGGCGACGAACTGATGCAGTTGACCAAGACAAACCTGCGCTGAGAAGAGCCCAAGCAACGAAAGACCCGCGATACATGCGGGTCTTTCTTATCTGCGCCGGTATCCATTCCTCCATGCGGAGATCACGGGTTCAATCCGCGTGATCACGCGTCGGAAACTCCGGCCTGCGGAACGTGGAGGAAATCATCGTGAGCCCGGCCCCGATTGCACCGACGGTGAAGATCACCTGAAGCCCGGCGCTGGTGGTTGCCGCCAGCATCATGTCGGACTTCTCAAGTGGCTGCACGGTGATCTCCAGAAGGCCGATGATCCAATGGGCCGCAGCACTTCCCGGCACCATCGGAATACAGCCGGCAACGGCAATCGCATTGCCGACGCGCCGAACCGGGAACGGAGTGTTGTAGGACAGCTCAACCACCAGCGCGACCGCTACGGCAGCCGCGAAAGACGCTGCTTCCAGAGGCCAGCCGCTCAGCATGCACACCGTTCTGACCGCAAGTGCCAGCGCGCCGGCGAGCGCGGCCCAGCCGAGATTGCGATAGCCGAAATTAAACAGCACGCCGAAGCCTGCCGCCGCGACCGCGCCAAAGAAGGCATGATGGGCGATGTTGGGCGTTGACTTGACCGCATCGTTCAGACCGCCGCCCAGCACGATATGGGCCGCACCGACACCCAGCGTGATAAAGACGAGAATCATGGCCACGGTCACGAAGCGGGCACTGCCAAGCGTGGGAAACCCTTCCATGATATCCGTCTGCGCGTTCATCGAGGGTACGCCGGGAACCAGCATCAACACCGCGGCGCTCATGGATGTATCGATCATGGTGCTGCCCATGGCCATTGCGCCGAGGCCGGAAAGCACGGCCGCCGCGAAGGCAACTGTGGCAGTCACGACAAAGGCATTGTAATGCCGCTCGAGCAGCAAAAGCCGGATATACTGGCCGATCATACTGGCAATCAGGGTGGTGACGAAAGCCGGCGCATCGGCCCCCAGAAGCCTGCCGAATGCCGCACAGGCAAGGCCGGCAGCAAACACATTCAGCAATTTGTGATGCTTGGGCGTAATGCGCTTTGCTTCAAGAAGCTTCTTCTCCACCTCCTCCGGCGTATGCTCGCCCACCTCCATCGCTGCGCAGATTTCGCGGACGCGGTGGTTTATACGCATATTGACACCGTGATGCCCCACACCGACCATGTGGGTCGAGGTGCACACGCCGTCGCCAACCGTTGTCGAGATCGATGCGAAACCGACACGGATATCGGCACTCTTGACGCCGAGGCCCGCCGCCACCTTCTGTACCCCCTCGCGAACGACCCCGGATTTCGCGCCGGTTTCCATCAGGATACGCCCTGCCTCAAGTGCTACCAGCGCTGCCTTTTCAAGCTGCCTCTGCCGTAAAAGTAGCTCTGCGACGGTATCTTCATGCAAACCGCGCAGCGCATGGTCCGGGGTGCCTGTTTCAGTCATTGCCTCTCCTGATTTCATACGCGGATTGAAGAACGGTGGATATCGCCGAAGCGGCTGGCCGGCGGCGAAACTAGACGGCGGATCAATATTCGCCTTGCTCTATGTCAAGCAGGGCTTCAGCACCATCGTGGCTATCGTAACCAAAGCGCGCCAGTGAGGAAATGCCTCAGACGGGAATGGCGCAGCTTCGCCGAGCTGAAAAGTACTATCGTAAGTCTAGTTTGTTTATGACAGTTTTACGACAGTTGTATGACGGTTTTTTGAAAGAAAACACTGGTTTTTCCCCGAAATATGAATTTTTTACAACATACTATGCTTGCTATTATTTCGTTGTTATACGACTTGCGTTTTCAACCAAACCTCAAAAGGGCTATCTGATGAAAATCGGAAATTTTTCCACGGGCGCTAAGGTTGCCGCCGTTGCAGCCGCCATGCTGGTATCCGGCACTGTTGCCCAGGCTCAGGATGTTCAGCTGACGGGCTCCGGCGCCTCTTTCCCCTTCCCGCTCTACTCGGCCTGGTTTAAGGATTTTGGCCAGAAGACCGGTATTCAGGTCAACTACCAGTCCAAGGGTTCGGGCGCTGGCATCGAAGACTTCATCAACGGTGTTGTTGACTTCGCTGCTTCCGACGCAGCCATGGACGATGAAGAAATCGCCAAGGTCGAAGGCGGCGTTGTTCTCCTGCCGATGACGGCCGGTGAAGTCGTTCTCGCCTTCAATCTTGACGGCGTTTCCGATCTGAAGCTGCCGCGCGACGTTTACCCGAAGATTTTCCTTGGCGAAGTCACCAAGTGGAATGACCCGGCCATCGCCGCTGCCAATGACGGTGTCGACCTCCCCGACGAAGACATCACCGTCGTTGTCCGTTCGGACTCTTCCGGCACGAGCTTCAACTTCACCAACCACCTGGCTGCCATCAGCTCCGATTTTGAAAGCACTGTCGGCGCCGGCAAGACTGTTCCGTGGCCGAAGGCTTCGAACTTCATTGCCGCTCCGGGCAACCAGGGCATCACCGCCACGATCAAGCAGACGCCCGGTGCGATCGGCTACATCGAATACGGTTACGCCCAGCAGACCAAAACGCCTTACGCCATGCTCGAAAACCAGGCCGGCAACTATGTTGCAGCCGGTGCAGACGCTGGTAAGGCCGCCCTTGCTTCGGCTGAATTCGACGACATGAACCGCGCGTTCATCACCGACCCGAAGGGTGAACAGGCTTACCCGATCGCAACCTTCACCTGGCTGCTTCTCTACAAGCAGGGCCAGGATGCCGACACCGTTGCCGCACTGAAGAAAATGGTCGACTACGGCCTGACCACCGGCCAGGACATGGCTGACAAGCTCGGCTACATTCCGCTGCCGGAAAGCGTTGTCGAACTTGATCGCAAGTCGGTCGCAGAAATCAAGTAATCGAGGCAGTACGCTGTCTTGTGCCGGGGCGTGTTTCCAATGCGCCCCGGTTTGATCCGTTTAAGACCCGTTTACGCCTGAGCTTTTCAGATCACGGGGAAAACACCCCGATCTTCGCCAGTAGGAGCCCGCTTGATGGCCGACAAAACGAAAAACGCTGAGCCTAAAGTCGGCAGCGTTTCGAGACCGCCGACCGCTTTCGAATACGGTTACGATAAATCCTTTCGTATTTTGACATTGGCCGCAGGCGTTCTGACCGTCCTGCTTCTGGTCTACATCTTCTGGAAGCTCGGCGCCCTGGCCGCACCGGCAATGCGCGAATATGGGCTTGGCTTCCTGACCACGGTCGAGTGGAATCCGAATAAGAACGAATACGGCATTCTGGCTGAAATCTGGGGAACGCTTTATTCTTCATTCCTGGCCCTGCTGTTCGGCGGCGTTCTCGGCATTTCGGTGGCGATCTTTCTCACGCAGGGTTTTCTCAATGCGCGCCTTGCATGGGTGTTCCGCCTGATCGTGGAAATGCTCGCGGCGATCCCATCCGTGGTATACGGTCTTTGGGGCATCTATGTTCTGATCCCGGCCATCCGGCCGATGGCCAACTGGCTGCATGAAACCCTGCCCTTCATACCGTTCTTTTCGACCAAGCTTGCCGGTCCCGGGATGTTTCCGGCAATGATCGTCCTGTCGATCATGATCCTGCCGACGGTGGCGGCGATCTCCCAGGACGCTTTCAAGGCGATCCCGATGAAGATCCAGGAAGCGGCCTACGGCATGGGCACCACCAAGTGGGAAGCCATCCGCAAGGTCATCATCCCAACGGCTTCCGGCGGCATTTTTGCCTCGCTGGTGCTCGGTTTCGGCCGCGCGCTCGGAGAGACCATGGCGCTCGCCATGCTGATCGGCAATGCCCAGCAAGTCTCGCTGTCGCTGTTTTCGCCGGCCACCACGCTGGCCTCGCTGCTTGCCTCCACCTTCCCGGAGGCCGGCGCGAACCAGATTGGTCCGCTGATGTACGCCGCCGTCGTTCTTCTGGTGATCACCATGGCCGTCAATTTCATCGGCACGATCATAATGAATTATACTTCGCGCCAGACCGTCACCTGAGGATGATCAGACCATGAGCACGACGGAACAGACGACAATGAACCCCGAAGTGGTCGCCCTTGGCGATCCGAATCTCAGCTTCTCCTTCGGCGAGCGCCGCACGCTGATGAACTTCCTTCAGACTGTAACCTTGTGGATACTGGCCGGCATTGCCGCCATCCCGCTGATCTCGGTGCTATGGATGCTGATCAGCCGCGGTGGCCTGCGCATCTCTACGGCCATCTTCACGGAACTTCCACCCGCCCCTTTCGAGCAGGGCGGCGGTATCGGTAACGCCATCGTCGGCACCCTGGTCATGGTCGCGATAGCATCGCTGATCTCGATCCCGATCGGCATTCTCGGCGGCCTTTACACCGGGCTTCTCAACCCGGACAGCCGGATATCCGCCCTCATCCGGTTTGTC
The DNA here is from genome assembly GCF_055808365.1 of Martelella sp. K41-7. Taxonomy (NCBI): domain Bacteria; kingdom Pseudomonadati; phylum Pseudomonadota; class Alphaproteobacteria; order Hyphomicrobiales; family Aurantimonadaceae; genus Martelella; species Martelella sp. K41-7. Next base: position 1,404,719 of record NZ_CM147867.1, on the reverse strand, counting down.
GGCAAGGTGCTGACCGGCTTTCCCTCAATCCTCTCCGGTGTTTTTGTCTACGCCTGGCTGGTGATTGTGATGAAGACCTATTCGGCAATAGCCGGTGGCGTATCGCTGTCGATCCTGATGCTGCCAACCGTGCTGCTGACGGCCGAACAGGCCTTCAGGATGGTGCCGCAGCGCATGAAGGATGCCGCCTACGGAATGGGGTGCAATTCGACCCAGGTTGCGACAAAAATTGTTTTGCCGACAGCGCTTCCGGGTGTTATGACCGGTGTAATGCTCGCAGTGGCGGGTGCGTCCGGTGAATCGGCCCCGCTTCTGTTTACGGCACTCTTTTCGAATTACTGGATCGGAAGCTTTACGGAGCCGACAGCATCATTGTCGATTTTGATCTACAATTTTTCGGCAATGCCCTATGAAAACCAGATTGAACTTGCATGGACAGCCTCTCTCGTACTGGTCTTGATCGTGCTTGTTTTCAACATTCTCAGTCGCTCGTTCGGCACTCGCCGCGTGTAAGAGATAAAGGTCGTTTACGATGTCTATGGAAATGGAAATGAACAAGCTTGAGGCCACTGCTGCACAGCAGGCCGCCGGCGATGTCGCGATTGGCGCAAACATCGACAAAATCTACTACGGCGATTTCCTTGCCGTACGCGATGCAGCAGTCGACATCGAAAAGGGCAAGATCACCGGCTTCATCGGCCCGTCGGGCTGTGGCAAATCGACCGTGCTGCGTTCTCTGAACCGCATGAACGACCTGATCCCGATCTTCCGCCTTGAAGGCCATGTCCACTTCCTCGGCCAGGATGTTTACGGCAAGAATGTCGACCCCGTGGTCGTCCGCCGCCATATCGGCATGGTGTTTCAGCAGCCGAACCCGTTCTCGATGAGCATTTTCGAAAACGTTGCCTTCGGCCTGCGCCTCAACGGTTTCAAGGGTGACATTTCCGGCCGCGTTGAAAAGGCGCTGCGCCGCGCCGCGCTCTGGAACGAGGTCAAGGACAAGCTGAAGCAGAACGGCCTGTCGCTTTCCGGCGGCCAGCAGCAGCGTCTGTGCATTGCCCGCGCGATTGCCACCGAACCGACCGTTCTGCTGATGGATGAGCCCTGCTCCGCTCTCGACCCAATCGCCACGCGGCAGATCGAGGAGCTGATGCTGCAGCTCAAGAAGGACTACACCGTCGCGATTGTGACCCATAACATGCAGCAAGCGATCCGCGTTGCCGACAAGACGGCGTTCTTCTCCGTCGACATGACGCAGGGCGGCCGTACAGGCTTCCTCGTTGAGGTTGGCGACACCAAGCAGGTATTCGAAAACCCGAAGGAAAACCTCACTAAGGAATACCTCTCGGGCGAGTTCAGCTAAGGCTGAATTCCGTTATCGGCATTTTGTCTTTCGGGCGGCTTTCTCGGTAAAGCCGCCCTTTTGATATAGTCTGCACGCCGGCCGCGTGAATGCCAGACAGGGCTTCCCATTGATCTAGCCCGCGCCCGACCGCTACGATAGCGGGCGTTATGTCAGCACAGCGACCTTCAAGGGTTGCGCAACCCCGGTCCCGGAACCACTGGAAAGCGACATGTTCAAGCACAGTCTTGACCTTGCCAGGATTGAAGCCAGACTGCGCGAAACACAGCGCCAGTTTGACCGGATCAATGCGCTTTTGACCATGCACCGCGACGGCATGCCCGACAGTGTCGTCGAGCACATGCTGGAAGGCTATGCCTATGTAAACGGGCTGCTGCGGGATGGCACCGATATCCTCAAGCTTGGCGAATTTCATCACCTGCTGGAGCTCAACCATCTGGTCCTGTGTGGTTCTTCGCGCGAAAGCCGCTCGGAATTCAGCAACCACGTCATCCGCACCGAAGAGCACTTCTATGACCGCGAGCTCGGCGATATCGGCGGCCTCGTCGATTGGTACGCGCGCAGCAAGAGCAAACCTGTGCGCAAGCGCGCTGCAGGCGTCTATGTCCGGGTTTTGAGCCGCCCTCAGCTATTCATCGAAGGCAACCACCGCACCGGCGCGCTGATCATGAGCTATATTCTCGGTCGTGAGGGCCTGCCGCCATTCGTGCTGACGCCGGAAAACGCCGAGGCCTATTTCAACCCCTCGACGCTTGTCCGCGACGCCCACAAATATTCGATGGATGAGCTGGTCAAAATCCCGAAACTCAAGCGCTATTTCGCCAGGTTTCTCGCAGAAACCGAGGATGACAGCCTCGTCGTCAAGACGAAATCGCCGGAGAATAGCTGAGCCGCCTCAGCTCACCTTGACAACAACACGTCCGCGCACCTTGCCAGCCAGAATGGCTTCGGCAACCTCCGGCAGCTCAGCCAGTCCAACTTCAGCTTCGGTGGCAAGCTCGATATGCTCCGGCGTAAGCTGTGTCTGCAACAGCCGCCAGGCTGCCTCGCGCCGTTTCATGGGCGCCATCACCGAATCGACCCCGATCAGCGCGACCGACCTCAGAATATGCGGTATCACCGTTGCCGGCAGATCCGCGCCGGCCGCCAGCCCGCAGGCCGTCACCGCACCGCCATAGGTCGTTTGCGCCAGCACATTCGCTAGCGTTGTCGAGCCAACGCTATCGACTGCACCGGTCCAGCGCTCTGCCTGAAGCGGCTTTCCGGCTTCCGAAAGTTCGTGACGGTCAATGAAATCGCTGGCGCCGAGCTGTCGCAGATAGTCATGGGTTTCCGCGCGGCCTGTCGAGGCAGTGACGCTGAAACCGAGCGACGACAGCAGTGCGATGGCATAGGAGCCGACGCCACCGGCAGCGCCTGTGACAAGCACCTTGCCCTCCTCGACGGAGACCGCCCCCCAGGCGAGCAGCTGGTTGACGCAAAGCGCTGCCGTATATCCTGCCGTGCCGATCGCCATGGCCTGCTTCTGCGTCAAACCCTCGGGTTGGAGCATCAGCCATTGCGGCTTTACCCGCTGATAGGTGCTATAGGCGCCCCATTCGGTCTCCGACATGCCGTTGCCGTTGGCGATCACCTTGTCGCCGGGCTGAAACGCATCGGAAGCGGATTCAACCACGGTTCCGGCAATATCAATGCCGGGCACCATGGGAAACCGCCGCGCGATACGGCCCTTGCCGCTGACCGAAAGCCCGTCCTTGTAGTTCAGGCTGGAATAGTCCACGCGGACCAGTACAGGCAGGTCCGGCAGGTCAGACAGACTGAGTTCTGTCAGCTCTGCCCTGGCGTTTTCCTTGTCCCGGATCAGCAAAGCTGGAAAGGTGTCGGTCATCATACGCTCCTTGTTTTGGACGGGAGGATAACGCTGTCCGCAACGCAAACGCAATGCGGACTGTCAATCCGACATAGCAACGCGCGCAACGGCGATCTTGGCAGCAAGCGCTGCATTGTTTTTCACCAGCGCGATATTGGCTTTCAGGCTCCGCCCTTGTGAAAGCTCATTGATGCGGCCAAGCAGGAACGGTGTCAGCTCCTTGCGTGCGATGCCCTTTTCCGCTGCCTCGCGCAGCGCATTCTCAATCGTCCCGTCGATGAATTCGTGGGTCAGGGCATCGGCTTCGGGCACCGGATTGGCCACAAGAATGCCCGTACCGGTTTCCAGCGCATCATGCAGCAGCATCGCCCTGGCAATATCATCGGCGCTGTCCATGCGGTGATCGGCAGCATAGCCGCTCGAGCGTGTGAAAAACGCCGGAAAATCATCGCTGCGATAGGCCAGAACCGGCACACGCTGGGTTTCCAGATACTCAAGCGTTTTCGGAATATCGAGGATCGACTTTACCCCGGCGCAGATCACCGTCACCGCAGTACGGCCGAGCTCGGTCAGATCAGCGGAGACATCGAAGGTCTGCTCGGCGCCGCGATGCACGCCGCCGACGCCGCCGGTGGCAAAGATAGGAATGCCGGCAAGGGCTGCGATTTTCATCGTCGCAGACACGGTGGTGCCGGCCGTCTGCCCCTTGACCATGGCGATGGCGAGGTCACGCCCGGAGGCCTTGACGATGCCATCCTCGACCTTTGCAAGACGCTCGATAACCTCCTGGTCGAGACCGGCATGGAGCTTCCCATCAATGACGGCGATGGTGGCCGGAACCGCGCCGTTTTCGCGCACCACCGCCTCGACCGCCAGCGCGGTTTCAAGGTTCGCCGGATATGGCATGCCGTGGGTGATGATGGTGGATTCCAGCGCGACGACCGGCTTGCCGCCAGCCAATGCGGTTTCAACTTCACCGCTCTTGATGATTTCGATATCAGACAAGATGATCTCCTTGGGGAACAGATGTGCCGAGCCTGTGCAGATTGGCTTCGACAAATTGAATGGAAAGTTGCGGGTGGACGCTGGCCGGGGTTTCGGTCGTCAATGAACCGATCAGCGCGCCCTTGCGGACCGCCTCAACAAGCGTCTCGTTTTGGGCGTAGAAATTAAGGGTGCCGGCGATCATGGCGTCTCCGGCACCGGTCATGTCGACCGGTTTTGCGTCGATGACCGGGATATGGCAGATGCCGTCCGGTGTGCAGACAACAACACCGAGGGCACCGCACGAAAGGATGACACCGGTGGCTCCGGCATCATTCAATAGATTAGCTGCATCTTTCATCCCGCTGATATCATGTGAAAATGATCGATCAAGCCAGGCATTGGCCTCATCCAGATTCATAAACAGCAGGTCGATACCGCTGAGGCTGGATGGCAAACGCATCACTTTGGGCGTGGACACCGCATCAATTGCCAGCCTGAACCGGCTTCGCGGCCGCTTTTCGATCAGCGCTTCAAGTGTGGCGGCAGGCAGATTGCAGTCAGCAAAAACCAGACTGGCTGAGGCAACGGCCGGCCAGACACTCTCCATCATTTCCGGGGTCATCCGGTCGAAAATCGCCATGTCGGCAATGCCATAGGCGAGATCTCCGGACGGCTCCAGGATCGCGGCGTATTCGGCCGTGCGATGATCCGGCAGTGAAACAACATGGGCCACATCTACGCCGCGTTCGCGCAAATGGTCGAGCAGAGACCGGCCGTTTTCATCGCTTCCGACGGTGGAGACAAAGCCTGTCGTGGCCCCCAGCAGGGCCAGGTTTTCCGCAACATTGCGGGCAACCCCGCCAAAGCTGCGCATGCCTTCTACCGGATTTGAGGTTCCGGCGATCAGCGGTGTGCGGGCGATATATTTGCGGTCGATCACCGCCCCCCCGACCGCGACGACCCGGCCTTCCTGAGGCAGAACGTAGCCACGACCCAGAATATGCCCCCGCTCCGTCAGTCGCACGATATGAGCCGCGACCGCCGGGCGTGAGATGCTGAGCCGGTGGGCCATTTCCTGTTGTCCGGCAAACGGGTCCTCACGAATGAGGCGCAGTAGCGCGATTTCAATCTGACTGAGTTCCGGCATTCGCTATGGCCCCTAAAGTCCGACAATGAACGCCCTAATAACATATGTTATTTTTAAAACAATAGTTATGGGTGCGCTATGGAGGTCTTGATCTCAACGTCAGGAAGACAGGTGGCGGCGAATGGCGCTTAACTGCGGCGAATTGATGAACCGTCGGTCAGGGTGTCATTGCGGGAGGGGACAGGCTGGCATGCTGTTCTGCCGGCTGTCATTTTCCCTGCGCCAGACAGATCGGCCGGTTATTACCAAAGTTTAGCGCCCGAATGCCTTTTTTCCCCGGCATCGCAATGCTATAGCCCTCGGGACTTCTTGCAACACCAAGGGCGCTTTCCGACGGCACCCGCTAGACGAGGATGAATAATGACGAAGATCAAGGTGGCAAATCCGGTTGTCGATCTCGACGGCGATGAAATGACCCGCATCATCTGGCAGTTCATCAAGGAAAAGTTGATTTTTCCGTATCTCGATCTGCCGATCGAATATTACGACCTCTCGGTCGAGAACCGCGACGCTACTGACGATCAGGTCACCGTTGACGCCGCCAACGCCATCAAGAAACACGGCGTCGGCATCAAATGCGCGACGATCACGCCCGATGAAGGCCGCGTCGAAGAGTTCGGTCTCAAGAAGATGTGGCGTTCGCCCAACGGCACCATCCGCAACATTCTCGGCGGCGTTATCTTCCGTGAGCCGATAATCATGCAGAATGTGCCGCGTCTGGTTCCGGGCTGGACCCAGCCAATCATCGTTGGCCGTCATGCTTTTGGCGACCAGTACCGCGCAACCGATTTCCGCTTCCCCGGCAAGGGCAAGCTGACGATCAAGTTTGTCGGCGATGATGGCCAGGAAATCGAACACGAAGTGTTTGACGCCCCCTCCTCCGGTGTTGCCATGGCGATGTACAACCTCGACGACTCGATCCGCGATTTCGCCCGCGCTTCGCTGAACTATGCGCTGATGCGCGGCGTGCCCTGCTACCTGTCGACCAAGAACACCATCCTCAAGGCCTATGACGGCCGCTTCAAGGATCTGTTCCAGGAAGTCTACGACGCCGAGTTCAAGGAACAGTACGAAGCCAAGAAGATCTGGTACGAACACCGCCTGATCGACGATATGGTTGCTGCCTCGCTCAAGTGGTCCGGCGGCTATGTCTGGGCCTGCAAGAACTATGACGGCGACGTTCAGTCCGACATCGTCGCCCAGGGTTTTGGCTCGCTTGGCCTGATGACCTCGGTTCTGATGACGCCGGATGGCAAGACGGTTGAAGCCGAAGCCGCGCACGGCACGGTGACCCGCCACTACCGCCAGCACCAGAAGGGCCAGGAAACCTCGACCAACTCGATTGCGTCGATCTTTGCCTGGACCCGCGGCCTCGCTCACCGCGGCAAGCTCGATGACAATCAGGCGCTCACCGACTTCGCCCTGACGCTGGAAAAGGTCTGCATCGACACCGTCGAAAGCGGCCACATGACCAAGGACCTGGCACTGCTCATCGGCCCCGACCAGCCCTGGCTTTCGACCACGGCCTTCCTCGACAAGATCGACGAGAACCTGCAGAAGGCCATGGCCGCCTGAGGCAGACACGGATAGAAATCGAAAAACCCGGCCATTGCGCCGGGTTTTTTGTTGCCTGCATTTTCCGGTTTACTTTGACCGGAAAGCAGATGAATATAATAAGAACATAAAGAGAACGCTGTCGGAGACACGCTATGGGCACACTCGATTTTTACACCAATCCGCAATCGCGTGGCCGCATGGCCCGTTGGATGCTGGAGGAGAGCGGTGCGGCATATGAAACGCACATTCTGACGTATGGCGGCACGATGAAGTCGGAGAGCTATCTGAAGATCAATCCGATGGGCAAGGTGCCGACAATCGTGCATGACGGCAAGGTGGTGACAGAATGTGCCGCCATCTGCGCCTATCTCGCTGATGCCTTTCCCGAAGCCGCATTGGCGCCAGCCCTGAATGATCGCGCAGCCTATTACCGCTGGCTGTTCTTTGCTGCGGGCCCGCTCGAGGCTTCGATTAGCAACAAGACATTCGGCTTCGAGGTTCCGGCTGAGCGCGAGCGCGCGATCGGTTACGGAACCTTCGAAAATGTGATGTATACGCTGGACAAGCGTCTGACAGAGAGCCCATACATTGCAGGCAATCATTTCACGGCTGCCGATGTCTATGTCGGTTCGCAGATCGTCTGGGGCCTGCAATTCAAGACCATCGGAGAGCGCCCTTCGTTTCAGGCATATTCCGAGAGGCTTGCCAGCCGCGAGGCTTTCATCCGCGCCCACCAACTTGACGACGCGGCAACGGAAGCATCTTAAGATGACAAAGCGGGTGCCGGGCTTAACCTAGTGGAATGAATTTGACATTTGCGTCCCGTTTCAGCGACCTCGTCCATCCAATGTCAAATTCTAAAAATCCACTAGAAAACCTATACTTGCCAGTGGCCCCTATGTTTCCAACATTTGCTGATGAGGTTGCAGCGAGGGGAACCAAATGTTGGAATCGGACCACTAGCGCCCACATCGCGCTTTATGCCGCGTCGTCGACATTGTCTTTGTTTCCGGGAATGTAGTTCAGAACCGGCCCGAGCCAGCGTTCGACCTCTCCAACATCCATCCCCTTGCGCAGCGCATAGTCTTCGACCTGATCGCGTTCGACCTTGGCGACACCGAAATAATAGCTGTCGGGATGACAGATATAGAGGCCGGACACTGACGATCCCGGCCACATGGCATAGCTTTCCGTCAGTTCCACACCGGAGGCATTCTCTGCACCCAGCAGGTCAAACAGTGTCCGTTTTTCTGTGTGGTCGGGCTGCGCCGGATAGCCGGGTGCGGGCCGGATGCCGCCATAGGGTTCCCCGATCAGCTCGGCATTGCTGAAGCTTTCATCCGGCGCATAGCCCCAGTACTCTTGGCGCACGCGCTCATGCATCCGCTCTGCAAAAGCTTCGGCGAAGCGGTCTGCCAGCGCCTTGACCATGATCGATGAATAGTCGTCATTGGCACGCTCAAAGCGTTCCGCGATTGCCACTTCCTCAATCCCCGCCGTGACGACGAAGCCGCCGACATATTCCTGCTTGCCGGTCTCGAGCGGTGCGACGAAATCCGACAGCGCCACATTTGGCCGTTCACCGCGCTTGGAGAGCTGCTGGCGCAGCGTAAAGAACGTGGCAAGCTCGCGCTCGCGTGTCTCGTCGGTGTAGAGACGAATGTCGTCACCGACAGCATTGGCTGGCCAGAAGCCGATGACAGCGCGCGGGCGGAACCACTTTTCGTCGATGATCTGCTTAAGCATTGCCTGCGCATCGTCAAACAGCTGGCGCGCAGTTTCGCCCTGCTTTTCGTCGTTCAGAATATTCGGATAACGGCCCTTCAACTCCCATGTCTGGAAGAACGGCGTCCAGTCGATATAGCGCGAAAGCTCCTCAAGGTCATAATCCTCAAACACCTTGGTGCCGAGGAAGGACGGCCGATGCGGTTCATAGGCATTCCAGTCGATCTTGACGCGGTTGGCGCGCGCGGCGACGAGCGGCAGACGGTTTTTCTGCGCTTCGGCACGACGATGGCTTTCGGCCACCTTGACGTATTCCTCGCGGATGCCTGCAACATAGCCGTCCTTCAACTCCGGCGACAGCAGGTTGTTGACAACACCAACGGCGCGGCTGGCATCGGTGACATAGATCGCCTGCCCTTTCTCATAGGCCGGATGGATCTTCACCGCCGTATGCACACGGCTGGTGGTGGCCCCGCCGATCAGCAGCGGGATGTCGAAATCCTGCCGCTCCATTTCGGCGGCCACATGCACCATTTCATCGAGTGACGGCGTGATCAGTCCGGAAAGCCCGATGATATCCGCCTTATGCTCCTTCGCGGCCGCAAGGATCTTTTCAGCGGGCACCATCACGCCGAGATCGATGATCTCGTAATTGTTGCAGGCCAGAACCACGCCGACGATATTCTTGCCGATGTCGTGCACATCGCCCTTCACCGTCGCCATGATCACCTTGCCGGCGGGCTGGCCCTGCTCGCCGCCATTGAGGCGCTTTTCTTCTTCCATGAACGGCAGCAGCACAGCCACGCCCTGCTTCATCACCCGGGCGGATTTGACCACCTGCGGCAGGAACATCTTGCCGGCGCCAAACAGGTCGCCGACGACATTCATCCCGGCCATCAGCGGCCCTTCGATGACGTGCAGCGGCCGTTCGGCAGCCAGGCGTGCCTCTTCGACATCGGCCTCGACATATTCGGTGATACCGTTGACCAGCGCATGCTCCAGACGCTTGTCCACCGGCCACTCGCGCCATTCGAGGTTCTGCTTGCGCTCCTCGCTCTTGCCGGTTCCGCGATAGCGCTCGGCAATGTCGAGCAGCCGCTCGGTCCCATCCTTGCGGCGGTTGAGGACCACGTCCTCACAAGCTTCGCGCAACTCCGGATCAATCGTCTCATAAACGATCAGCTGACCGGCATTGACAATGCCCATATCCATGCCGGCCTGAATGCAATGGTATAGAAAGACCGCGTGCATGGCCTGACGCACCGGCTCGTTGCCGCGGAAGGAAAACGACAGGTTTGAAACGCCGCCGGAGATATGCGCATAGGGCAGCGTTTCGCGGATTTTCTGCGTGGCCTCGATGAAATCGACACCGTAATTGTCGTGTTCCTCGATTCCTGTCGCCACAGCAAAGATGTTCGGGTCGAAGACGATATCTTCCGGCGGGAAGCCGACCTTTTCGGTCAGAATGTTGTAGGCGCGGGTGCAGATCTCGACCTTGCGTTCAAAGGTATCGGCCTGCCCCATTTCATCGAAAGCCATGACCACGGTCGCCGCGCCATAGTCCCGGATCAGCTGTGCTCGCTCGATGAACTGTTCTTCACCCTCCTTCAGCGAGATCGAATTGACCAGCGATTTGCCCTGGACGCATTTCAGACCGGCCTCGATGATCTCCCATTTGGACGAATCGATCATCAGCGGAACGCGAGCGATGTCAGGCTCGGCGGCGATAAGATTGAGGTACTCGACCATCGCCTGTTGCGAGTCGATCAGCCCCTCATCCATGTTGATGTCGATGATCTGGGCACCGGCCTCGACCTGATCGCGCGCCACATCAAGGGCGGCGGCGAAGTCAGCATTGGTGATGAGCTTGCGGAATTTCGCCGATCCCGTGACATTGGTGCGCTCGCCGACATTGACGAACGGGATGTCCTTGGTCAGGTGAAACGGCTCAAGGCCGGAAAGCGACAGTACAGGACGATGCTCCGGCACCTCGCGCGGCGCGAATTTCGAAGCGACTTCCGCAATCGCGCCGATATGCTCGGGCGTGGACCCGCAGCAGCCGCCGACGATATTGACAAGACCCTGCTGAGCAAACGGCCGGATCAGGCCGGCCATTTCCTCCGGATCCTGATCATACTGGCCGAACTCATTGGGCAGGCCAGCATTGGGATAGGCACAGACGAACGTATCGGCAACGCCGGAAAGCTCCTGCAAATGCGGCAGCATCGCATCGGCGCCGAGCGCACAGTTGAGCCCGATCGTGAACGGATCGGCATGCGACAGCGAATTCCAGAAGGCCGTCGGCGTCTGGCCGGACAGGGTGCGTCCGGAAAGATCGGTGATGGTTCCCGAGATCATCAGCGGAAGCTCGATGCCCTTTTCACGGAAAACCTGACGTGCGGCGAAAACGGCGGCCTTGGCGTTCAGCGTATCGAAAATGGTTTCGATCAGGATCAGGTCGGACCCACCATCGATCAAACCGATGATTTGTTCGCGGTAAGCTTCACGTAATTGATCAAACGTTACAGCACGATAGCCAGGATTGTTAACGTCCGGTGAGATCGAAGCCGTGCGGTTTGTCGGCCCAACAGCACCGGCGACAAAGCGGCGGCGGCCGTCTTCCTGCTCGGCACGGATCGCCGCACGGCGGGCAAGGCGCGCACCGTCGCGGTTCAGCTCATAGACCATATCCTCCATCTGGTAATCGGCCTGCGCAATGCGCGTGCTGGAAAATGTGTTGGTCTCGAGAATATCGGCGCCTGCAATAGCATACTCGTAGTGGATATCCTCCAGCGCCTTGGCCTGGCTGAGGATCAGAAGGTCATTATTGCCCTGCTGGTGACAGGCACAGCCGATGAAGCGGTCGCCGCGGAAATGCTCCTCGTCATAGCCCAGCCCCTGGATCTGGGTACCCATGGCACCGTCGAGAATCAGGATACGCTCGCGCGCTGCCTTTTCCAGTGCGGCGCGGATCTCAGCGCCGGTACGTTTCGGCGCTTCTTCTCCGAACAGTTCGTCAAGCATGAGCCATCTCCAGTTTCTGAATCGCCGAGATCACATAAAGATATATTTATGTCAATATATTCGCAACGAAATCGACCAGATACGCGGGTCAGCCGGGCCCGTTTTCCGCCAGCACGTCATTATTTTCCGCAAGGCGAAGGTTTTCCGGCATTCTTTGCGCATGATCAAGCAGGATGCAAATCGGAATTGAGATGCTACTATCGGCGTGAAATAAACTAATCAAACGACTTAACGGTGTTCGCGCGGCCAAGTAGGATGTAGCATCCGACAGTAGCGGACAACATTACCGGGCGCCTGCGCAGCGCCCGGTTGTACAAAGGGAGGGTTTGCCCATGAAACCGAAGATCAACACACTCGTCGCACCGCCGCGCTGGATCCAGAGGCCCTATCATCGCGATTGGCTCTGGCAGCAGGCCAACAACCTGTTCGACTATTTCCAGTATCGGTCGATCAACCCCAAAGGCGGTTTCTTCGAGTTCGACAAGGATGGCAAGCCGACAGGTGGCGACAACCCCGTTCGCGGCATCCATACCACGGCGCGCATGGTGCATTGCATGGCCATTGGTCATCTGTTGGGGCGGCCGGGCTGTGACGATCTGATGGATCACGGCATGCATTATCTGTGGGAAAACCATCGCGACAAAGAGCGTGGCGGCTATTTCTGGCAGGTCAATGACGATGGCCCCGTAGGCAATCCGTCAAAGCAGGCCTACGGTCACGCTTTCGTACTCCTGGCTGCCTCCTCCGCCAAGTTCGCTGGGCATCCGTTGGCCGACGCCATGATTGCCGACGTCACCGAGGTCATCAACAAACACTTCTGGGAGGAAAAACACGGCGCGGTTGCCGAGGAATTCGAGACCGACTGGACACCCGTGCCCGGTTATCACGGCCAGAACTGCAACATGCACATGACCGAAGCGCTGATGGAAGCCTATGAGGCGACCGGCGATATCGAGTATCTCACCAAGGCCAAGCGTATTGCCGAGCTGATCATCCACAAGCATGCCCGTGAATGCGGCTTCCGTGTAGCCGAACATTTCACCGAGGACTGGAAAGTCGATTACAACTATTCCGGAAACGAGATGTTCCGCCCATCGGGCACCACGCCGGGCCATTGGGTGGAATGGACACGGCTTTTGCTCCAGCTTCACACGCTGACGGGCCGATCGCACAGCTGGATGCCAAAGGCTGCGCACGAACTCTTCGTTTCGGCCTTCAAGCTCGGCTGGGATTATGAAAAACGCGGCATGTTCTACACGCTCGACTGGGAGAACAAGCCGAGGAACCGCGCGAAGCTGTGGTGGCCGCATTGCGAGGGCATCGGCGCAACCCATTTCCTCACAGCCCATTTCGGCCAGGACGTGCATATGTATGCCTACCGCAAGCAGTGGAGTTTTGTCGCCAACCACCTGCTCGATCATGAAAAAGGCGGCTGGCACGAGGAGTTGTCCGAGGATCTGGTACCACAGACCACGCTGTTCCCCGGCAAAAGCGACATTTATCATGCGCTTCAGGCCTGCCTCATCCCGCTTTACCCGGGACTGGGAAGCCTGCCGGAAATGATCTTCCGCGAAGTCAAACACTAAAAACGCGGAACAGACGAATACATTGCGGGCCGTCAAGGCCCGCTTTATATAGGGCGGCAGAATTCAGCCCCAAAGCGACAGGACAAGACAATGGCAGCGAAGATCTTCATCGATGGAGAACACGGCACAACGGGCCTGCAGATCCGCTCCCGCATGGCCGAACGCCGGGATGTCGAGCTTCTCTCCATACCGCACGAAGACCGGCGCAATCCGAAGATGCGCGAAGACCTCATCAACAGCGCCGATATCGCAATCCTGTGCCTGCCGGACGATGCCTCGCGCGAGGCTGTCGGTATGCTGGCCGGCAACAACAGCGTACGTGTGATCGACACCTCGACTGCCTACCGCGTCAACCCGGACTGGGCCTATGGCTTTGCGGAGATGGACAAGGGCCAGTGCGGAGCGTATCCGCTCGGCCCGTCACGTCGCCAATCCCGGGTGCTATCCAACGGGCGCCATCAGTCTCATCCGTCCACTGCGCGCCGCCGGCGTCATTGGCGACAGCTATCCGGTCACGGTTAACGCGGTCTCCGGCTATACCGGCGGCGGCAAGAACCTGATTGCCCAGATGGAGGATGAGAGCCGCGACGATCATGTCAACGCGCCGCATTTTCTCTATGGTCTCAACCTTGCCCACAAGCATGTGCCGGAAATGACGACGCACGGTCTGTTGCCGCGTGCACCAATCTTCTCGCCTTCGGTCGGCCGGTTTGCGCAGGGCATGCTGGTGCAGGTTCCGCTCTATCTGGAAGAGCTTGAAGGCACCCAGACGCCGGAAAGCATTCATGCCCAGCTTACGGAATTCTATAATGGCCAGGATATCGTCCAGGTCGTTCCGCTTTCTCAAAGCAGGTCGCTTGCCCGCCTGAATGCTGAAGAGCTGGCCGGTCAGGATATCATGAAGCTCTATGTGTTCGGCAGCGGGGCCCATATCAATCTGGTGGCCCAGCTCGATAATCTTGGCAAGGGCGCTTCCGGCGCCGCTGTGCAGAATATGGACCTCATGCTCTCGGCCTGACTTGCAGAATGTGAACAATCCGTCGACCGGTTGAGGCATCGCGGCCGGTCGATCACCTCGCTATATTGCAGGCAAGCAATCAGAGAGGTCTACGCCGATGTCTACGCAATCACGCCTTCCGGTGTTCTTCATCCCCCATGGCGGTGGTCCGTGGCCATTCATGCATGGCCCGGAAGGTGTTTTGCCACCCAATGACCCCTGGAAAGAGCTCGAGCTGTTTCTGAAGGGATTCGACAGAGCACTCGGCCATCGTCCCAAAGCCGTTCTCGTGATCTCCGCCCATTGGGAAAAGGTCGAGAATCTCACCGTTTCCACGTCGGCCAATCCGGGCATGTATTTCGACTATTACGGCTTTCCGCCTCACACATTCGAACTGAACTATCCCGCGCCCGGCGCGCCGGACGTGGCAGAACATGTCCGCGACGTTCTCGGCGCCTCAGGCATCGAGACGGCGGCTGACCGCGAACGCGGGTTTGACCATGGCGTCTTCATTCCGTTCATGATGATGTATCCGGATGCCGATGTCCCGATCGTGATGATGTCACTCGACCCGGATCTCTCCGCTGAAACGCATTTTCGGATCGGCGAGGCTCTGCAGCCGTTGCGGGATGAAGACATTCTGATCGTCGGATCGGGCCTGTCCTATCACAACATGCAGATGTTTTATCGCAGGGATGAACGGCACGCTGCAGCCGCAACCCGTTTCGATGGCTGGCTGAAGGACGCTCTTGCGATAGAGGACCCGAAGGCGCGCGAAGACCGGCTTGCAACCTGGACCGCAAACCCCGATGCGCTGGAATGCCACGTGCCCGACCACGATCACCTGGTTCCGGTCTTTGCCGCTGCCGGTGCAGCGGGAGACGACAGTGGCGAGCGGGTATTCCAGGGCAATTTTCGAGGAAAGCCCTATTCGGCCTATCGATTCGGATAGTCTGGCTCAGACCTCTTCAATGAGGGGGCGCCGATACCCGCGCAGATGGCCAGTGACGACGATCAGCACGATGATCGCACCAGCCTGATGCGACAGCGCCAGCCACAGCGGCATCTGCAGCACAAGCGTGAAGATGCCGAGGATGGCCTGAAGAATAATGACAACCAGGATGGCAAGTGCGCCGCGCGCATGCTGGGAGAGCTCCAGATCAAGGCCGCGCGCGACGGCGCCGCGCCATTCCACCGCATAATGCAAAAGCGCCAGAACCAGCAGCACATAGCCGCCGATACGGTGGGTGAACTGCACGGTCTTCGGATTTTCAAAGAAGTTCAGCCATGCCGGCTGATGCAGCAGAAGGTCCTGAGGCACCAGTGCACCATCCATCAAAGGCCAGGTGTTGTAGGACAGGCCGGCGTCAAGTCCTGCCACCAGTGCGCCGAGATAGATCTGGACAAAGGTCGCGATCAGAAGAATGACCGCAAGCCCGTGCGAGGCTCCGATCGGCGCATCTTCATGGCGACGTGGTTTCAGCCCGCGGGCAATATAAACGCAAGCAGCAATGATCAGACAGGCCATGATCAGGTGAACAGCGAGGCGGTACTGGCTGACATCTGTCCGTTCGGTCAGGCCTGACGATACCATCCACCAGCCGATAAAGCCCTGGAGCCCGCCAAGGGCCAACACGCCGGTCAGCGGCCAGCCAAGCCCTTTCGGCAGTCGCTTCGACAGCCAGAAGAACAGCAGCGGCAGCGCGAAGATGATTCCCACGGTGCGCGCCAGCAGGCGATGCGACCACTCCCACCAGAAGATATTCTGGAACTCGGCGAGCGACATGCCCTTATTCAAAAGCTGGTATTCCGGAATGCGCTTGTAGAGGTCAAACTCGTCCTGCCACTCGGCAAGGCTCAAGGGTGGAATGATGCCATGGATCGGTTTCCATTCGGTAATCGACAGGCCCGATTGCGTCAGCCGCGTTGCGCCACCGACCAGCACCAGACAGAACAGCGTCCAGACAACGAAATAGAGCCAACCGCGGACAAGCGCGGCGTTCAGCCGCAGTTCGCTTTCGGTCCAGGCGGGGAAGTTGCTGTTGCCATCGGCCTCACTCCAGTCAAACCAGCTTTGCCATTTCCCGCGTTCTGCAATAAAGGGCGGAGCAGATCCGCCAGACTTCACACATGTCGCTCAACGGCATAGTCTCAGATCACTTCATAAGGGGGAATTGCTGCCGTGCCAGTCAGATTGCGCAAATTTATCGGAACGATCGTCATCGTAACGCTGGTCATCGTCTATGCGCTGACCGCAACGACGCTGGCAACGGTCGTGCTGGACGGTCGTTCCGCCTGGGCCGCCCTCGTTTACTTTCTCCTGACCGGCCTGTTGTGGATTATTCCGGCAATGTTCATCATCAAGTGGATGGCGGGCCCGCCCGTTGACCGTCGCTGAACCAGGCGGATAACGATTTTTCGCGCGATCATGGAACCGCAAGAGATTTTCCACATTGGAAATGATATAGATCGCCGACACTGACAACGCTTGCCGAGGGCATCACGACCATGATCACATCGCAACAGATCCGCGCCGCACGTGCATTACTGGGACTTTCGCAAGACCAGGCTGTCGCCATGGCCGGCATCGGCCGCGATGCGCTTGTCAGCGCCGAGAATGACGCCGCCGAACGCGATTTCGCTGTGTCGGATGCGTTGGAGAAGGCATTCGTGAAAAACGGCGTCGCCTTCATCGAAGATGGCGAGTATGGCGGCGGCCCGGGCGTACGCCTTGTTCATGCAATTGATCCGAGCGATGGCATCCGCCCGGAAAACCTGAATTCCGCGAATGACGGTTAGCAAGCTCTGCCCCGAATTCCGGTCAGCTTGTGGCCTGCAAGCAAGGCCTTATCGCACACGGAATCACAAAGCATACCTGTGACTTTTTCATAAAAATTGCGATTGCTTTTCAATAAGTTACAGATGAGCAGCAAACCAAAACATCAAGCCTTTTTCTGCCAGCGACCGCCCTCGCCCTGTTGCCAGTAGGTCAGGCTGCGCGCGCCCTGCCTAAGCCGCTTCCACTGGGCACGCGCCGCGTTGAGTTCATCGACATCGTGGCCATCGAACATCACCACAATCCGGCTGTAAGCGTCGATCTCGCCCACATTAGCCCCTTCCACGAAGAAGCGGATATCGGCTTTATTGAGGTTTTCTGCCCGCGCAGTGAGCAACACCGGTTGGTCACCGAAATTGTCTTCGGCATCCGTGCCGTGCGGAATGAAACTGTCCGCACGGAAGATCCAGAGAGTGCCGTCAAGGCGGTCCCTTTCGGCCTCGCTCGCCGTCTGGATCGCGACCCGCCAGCCACGTTCCAGACTTTTTTCGACGAGCGGAGGCAGGGCCGTATCCCTCAGCGATTCCGTAAGGTGGTAAAACAGGATCTCGGTCATAAGCCTTGATCTCCCCGCCCGTCTGTTCAGTCCCGCTTTTCGTAGTTGGCCCGGACCAGTTCATCCAGAAGGCGGACACCGAACCCGGAGGCCCAGCCGCGATTATATTCGCTTTTCGGCGCGCCCATGGCCGTGCCGGCGATATCGAGATGCGCCCACGGTGTTTCGCCGACAAACCGCTTCAGAAACTGAGCAGCCGTAATCGAACCGGCATGGCGGGAACCACCGGTGTTGCGCATATCCGCAAACCGGCTGTCGACCATGCGGTCATATTCCTCGCCAAGAGGCAGGCGCCAGACCTTCTCATGGGTCGTATCAGCAGCTTTTTCCAACTCTGCAGACAGGCCGTCATCATTGCTGAACAGCCCGGCACGATGGGCTCCGAGCGCAACCATAACAGCGCCGGTCAGGGTCGCCAGATCGATCATGAACCGCGGTTTGAAGCGCTCGTTGCAGTACCACAAGGCATCGGCAAGCACGAGACGCCCCTCAGCATCGGTGTTGATCACCTCAATAGTCTGACCGGACATCGACGTCACGATATCGCCGGGCCGCTGGGCATTGCCATCCGGCATGTTCTCCACCAGGCCGAGAATACCGACCGCATTCACCTTGGCCTTGCGGGCAGCGAGCGTATGCATCAGGCCGATCACCGCGGCCGCGCCGCCCATATCGCCCTTCATATCCTCCATCGATGCCGCCGGTTTGATCGATATGCCACCGGTATCGAAGACAACGCCCTTGCCGACGAAAGCGATCGGCCGCTCGTCGCTGGCCCCGCCATTCCATTCGATGACGGCGAGATAAGGCGGACGGACGGAGCCCTGTGCAACGCCGAGCATAGCCCCCATGCCGAGTTCCTTCATCCGGCTATCGTCCAGGACCTCGACGTTAGCGCCAAGAGCGGACAGCTCGACCGCCCTGTCGGCAAATTCTCGCGGGCCGAGAATATTCGCGGGAAGGTTCACAAGTTCGCGCGCGAGCATCACGCCCTCACCGACAGACTTGCGCTCGGCATAGGCGGCTTCGGTGGCTCCGGGATCGGAACAGACGATCTCGACCTTGATCTCGTCGGCGCTATCGTCGTTATCCCGGCCCGTCGTCTTGAACCTGTCGAAACTATACCCGCCCAGCACCAAGCCAAGGGCGAAATCGGCGATCGGGGCCGGGCCAGCGCCGCTGCCGGCCGCTTCGGGATAGACCGTGAGCGCGTCTGCCTTTGCAGCAAGCGCGGCGGCCTTGCCCCCTGCCCGTACCCAGCTTTGGGCAGCGACCGCGCCCGAGGCCCCGAGACCAACCACGAAAATCCGCGCCGCCGCGCTGCCGGCGGGCGAGAGAAGATCGAGGGAAGCACACAATTTGGCTTTGAATCGAACCGTAGCAGCAGCCCCTTCATACAAGGCCGCAATGTTCCCCAGTGCTTCCATTCCAGCCGGAACACCACCTTCAGTTGAAAGCACAATGGCTGTCTTTCCAGCGTTTTCGGCATTGGACACAAAGGAAATCGAGAATTTCATTTTTATTGCTCCGGAGTTCGGGGGAATCGGCAGGAAATGGGCAGCAGGTTGCGGGCACAAAAATCCACACCTTGTTAACGCAACCGACCACGAGTGGTTGACCCTGCCCACATAACACTTAAAACCTCCAAAGTGAAAACAGTGTGCGCCTTGCCAGATGAACTATTCCGGAAACCGACATTGCCAAGATCCAGACCGACCCGATGGCTGACAAACGTTCCCGGCCGTCTCGGCGACATGCCGCCGCTCAAGGCGACTTTCGTCGTGCTGTTCGTGTCATGGTGGCTTCTGCTGCTTATTTTTTATGTTTTTCCCGGAATTGACATTCTTGCGTCAAGGGCATTTTTCGCCCAGACCAGCTGCGCAAGCAGCACCCCGCCGGAACAGTCTGCGGCAGCTTCCCGATTTCCGGTGAAAAGGCGCTGGGCCTGCTGCGGGAGCTGGTATTCTATCTTCCGATTATTCTCGGTCTCGCGGTCATTTACCGCCTGATTGTCGCCTGGTCGCATCACGGAGCAACTTATGACGCGCTGTTGACGAAAAGGCTTATCGCCGGACTGGTTTCACTGATACTCGGACCTGGAATTCTGGTAAATTCGATCCTCAAGGAGGTTTCGCATCGTCCGCGCCCCCGCAACACAGATCTGTTCGGCGGCGATCTAGGCTTCGTGCCTGCCGGCGACTTCTCCGGCGCCTGCGGCGCAAACTGTTCGTTCGTATCCGGAGAGGCCGCCGGCGCGGGCTGGCTTTTCTGCTATGCAGTTTTTCTGGTGCCGGACAGGTTCAAGCTTCTGTTTTCACCACCCCTGATCGCGCTTGCCATTATCTCGCCCGTCATGCGGGTAGCCTACGGCGGTCACTATCTCTCTGATGTGATTCTCGCCTGGCTGGGATC
Organism: Martelella sp. K41-7; assembly: GCF_055808365.1. Taxonomy (NCBI): domain Bacteria; kingdom Pseudomonadati; phylum Pseudomonadota; class Alphaproteobacteria; order Hyphomicrobiales; family Aurantimonadaceae; genus Martelella; species Martelella sp. K41-7. The sequence continues at coordinate 1,384,659 of NZ_CM147867.1, read as the reverse complement.
CCTCATCGTCTTTATTGGAACACTTTATTTTCTCACGAGGAACGACACAGATCGCGCAATTGGCCACTAACCCAAGCGTATCGATGCCATTCGAAGAACCACAGAACGCATGAAGATACTGGAACGCTATATTCTGGGCCGGGTAATCCGGATGTTTCTGGCAACACTGTTGCCGGTGCTGGCGATCCTGTGGCTGACGCAGGTTCTGGGCCGTATCAATCTTGTGACCGACAGTGGACAGTCGATTCTCTCCTTCCTGACGCTGGCAACGCTGATCCTGCCGACAGTCATCCCGACTGTTCTGCCGTTTGGCCTCGTTCTTGGCGCCGCCCAGACGCTGACAACGATGAACAATGATTCGGAGCTTGCAGTGGTTGACGCCGCCGGCGCTCGCCGTTCGATCATCTATCGGCCTATTCTGGTCTTTGCCGCATTTTTGTGTGCGTTTTCGTTCATCCTCGACAACTACATCGAACCGCGCTCACGCGCCGAAGCCCGCAGCTTGATTGCTTCGGTCTACGCCGACCTTTTGTCGACGGTCATTGAGGAGAAAACGTTCCGCAAGATCGAGGACGGCCTCTATATTCAGATATCAGAGCGCATGACGGGACGCGTCCTGAAAGGACTTTTTGTCGCCGATTACCGTGAGCCCGACAATTCTTACATCTATTATGCCCGCGAAGGCGCCGTAGACGAGAGCGGAAGCCAGCTCATCATGAAGCAAGGGCAGGTGCAGCGTGAGGATGAAACCGGCAACGTTTCCATAGTCCAGTTTGATTCCTACAGCTTTGACCTGTCCGAACTGACCAGCGACAAGAGCCAGGCCCGTCGCCGGGCAACTGATCGCAGTATTGGTTTCCTGCTCAACCCTGATCCGAACGACCCTGATTTTGTTGCAAATCCAGGTGCCTATCGCGCGGAGCTCACCCGTCGCCTGACTGACTGGACGCTGCCCTTCATCTACGCGCTTTTCACGATTGTAATAGTCGGCGATGCCCGCTCCCATCGTGAACGGCGTGTTCCGCCGATGGCGACCGCCTTCGCGCTGACGCTTTTGCTGCGGCTTCTGTCTCAGTTTTCCACCAACCGCGCGGAAGATGATGCTGCATTTGTCTTTGTTTCCTACGCCATCATAGTGATCCTGCTGGCGGTAGGTCTTTACCTTCTCCTGAAGCCGCGCCGCGCCCGAACGGGTGTGCCCCTCGCCGAGCGCGTCAATGCTGCCGTGACAAAGGTGTTCCGCCGCTCAAACTCCGGCAGCGGAGGCACATCATGATCTTCTCCGTTCTCGGCCGCTATTTCTTCACGCGTTACGTCGTCACCGTCGCCTGGTTCCTGTTCGGTGTTGTGTCGATCATCTACCTCATCGACTTCAGCGAGGTGGTGGGCAACATCTCGGCGGAAGCCGGACAGGGCCTGGGGGATGCAATGCTGATCACACTGCTCCGCCTGCCCTACATCCTTCAGCAGACGGTTCCCTTCATCGCGCTCTTTTCCGCCATGGTCACATTGATTGCTCTGAATCGCCGTAACGAGCTTGTCGTGACCCGTTCCGCTGGTATTTCGGTCTGGCAGTTTATTCTGCCTTTTGTGATTGGCGCCGCTCTGCTTGGGCTGATCAGCCTGCTCGTGCTCAACCCGCTCGCCTCATGGAGCCAGAAAAGAGCGCTGGGGCTCGAGGCAGTGGGCAGCAATCAGGATCAGACCGTTCCTTGGCTCAGGCAGATATCGGACGGTCAGGACACGATCATAGGCGGCCGGGGCATTGCCGAAGGCGGCACGACGCTACTTGAGGCCGTGGTCATCTACTTCAACGATCAGAACCAGCTTGTGAAGCGCCTGGACGCAGCTACGGCCGAGCTCGAAAACGGCTGGTGGATCCTGAACGACGTGACGGAAACCAAAATCGGCGAGCTATCCACACATTCTGATGAGATTCGCGTAAAGACCAATCTTGATGAGAGGTTTGTGCAGCAAAACCTCGTTCAACCCGACCTTGTCAGCATTTTCGCGCTACCGAGACAAATTGACCTCGCGCGACAGTTCGGCATCTCAACAAAGGCACTAGAGACTCAGTATAATTATCTGTTATCACTTCCTTTTCTTCTGGTTGCGATGACGTTGATCGCGGCGACGGTTTGTCTGAAATTTTCACGCTTCGCGCAGTCCCCTGCCGTTATTTTGGGTGGAATCCTTTCCGGCTTTCTGCTTTATGTGACGAGTGTTCTTGTAAAGGCGTTTGGCAGCAGCGGAGTTTTATCGCCGCTTCTTTCGGCCTGGATTCCGGTGGTCGTGGCGATGGCGTTGGGTTTGACAATATTATTGCATCAGGAGGACGGTTAGTGGCCCGGCGTCGTTGGAGCAAATTGCGCTTCGCCGGGATGCTGGCGCTCGCAAGCGCGCTGACGCCTGTCGGCTTTGTTGCACAATCAGTGCAGCCCGCCTTCGCGCAGGAAGACTTCGGCCTGTCTGTGCCGGACGAGGGCTCGGGGCCGATGCTTCTGACTGCCAACGAACTCGTCTATAACCACGATACCCAGCAGGTCTACGCGCTCGGCGGCGTACAAATCTACTATGCCGGCTATCGTATGGTCGCCAACCGTGTTGAATACGACCAGAAGGCCGGACGTCTGATGGCTTATGACGGGATCGAAGTCGTTGATCCCGACGGCAACCGCCTGAGAGCCGAAAAGTTGGATGTCACAGACGATTTTGCCAACGGGTTTCTCGATGCCATCAGTGTCCGGACGCCGGACAATATCGCTATTGCCGGCGAACGCGGCGAGCGAGATCGACGGCAACAAGATGGTTCTCGAAAACGGCGTTTATACAGCCTGCATTCCCTGCGCCGAAAATCCTGAGAAGCCGCCCTTCTGGCAGATCCGCGCGCAGCGCGTGATTCAGGATGGCGAGACGCACACGGTGCGTCTTGAACATCCCAGGTTTCAGCTACTCGGCCACACGATTGCGCTGCTGCCGTCTATCACCGTTCCCGATCCCAGCGTTAAGCGGAAACGGGGCTTCCTGTTTCCGACGATGAGCATCGCGGAAAATCTCGGTGTCGGTTTCTCGCTGCCTTACTACATCCCGGTCTCCCCGAGCTCGGATGTGACCTTCACCGGTACCGGTTACACCGAACAGGGTTTCATGCTGGAAGCGGAATATCGAAAGCGCTACCGCAACGGCCAGCACACGCTGCGTTTTGCGGGGATCGACCAGCAGGGCAGAAACCGCTTCTCATCAGGCACGACCGATGCCGAGGCCACGGGACGCGCCATGATCGCTTCCACGGCCCAGTTCCAGATCAATCCGCGCTGGGTATTCGGCTGGGACGCAATGATCCAGACCGATAATAATTTCGCCCGGACCTATTCGCTCGACGGTCATGACGACAAGATCTTCAACAACCAAGTCTACCTGGAAGGCCTCGGCAAGCGCAGCTCGCTTTCCGTGAAAGCGAATTATTTCGACGTTCAGGACGCCGACAACCAAGATGCAGCGGAGAGCAAGCAGGCCATTGTCGTGCCGGTCATCGACTATGACTATGTTGCGCCGGAGCCGATTTTTGGCGGTCAGCTTTCGGTCACCAACAATTTGACCAACATTGTACGCAACAAAAACGATGTCGTATCAACAAGCATCAACGACCGTTTTCTGGGCCTTGAGGGCAACAGCACCCGGCTGACCAGCGAAGTCGCCTGGGAGCGCACCTATACGACCCCACAGGGTCTGCAGGTCTCGCCATTGCTGGCCGCCCGCGCCGACGGTTATCTGCTGAATGTCGACCAGCCCGACCAGATCAATGGCGGGGCTTATCACTACGCCGGCAACTTCGTTGATCAGGATGCTGCAGCCCGCGGTATGGTGACAGCGGGACTTGAGCTGAACTACCCCATCCTGATGACCAACAGCTTCAGTACGCACATCATTGAGCCGATCGGTCAGATTTACGTCCGTCCTGACGAACAATATGCTGGCGGTCTTCCGAACGAGGATTCACAGAGCTTAGTCTTTGACGCCGCGTCTCTGTTCGATCGGGACAAATTCTCCGGCTATGATCGCGTTGAAGGCGGCACACGCGCCAATGTCGGCTTCCGTTACCGCGGCGTCTACGAATCCGGTATACTGGTCGACGGATTGTTCGGTCAGTCCTTTCAGCTGGCGGGCAAAAACTCATTTGCATCGCCCGACCTTACCGGTGTGGGTATTGGTTCAGGCTTGGAAAGCGAACGCTCTGACTATGTCGGCGGAGTCGGCGTCTCCTTCCCCTTCGGACTTTCCCTCAACGGTGCCGCGCGATTCGACGAGGGCGATTTCTCGTTGCAACGAACGGATTTCGGTGTCGGCTACAACTCACACTGGTTCGATACCGCTCTGGACTACACGAACATCCAGGCCCAACCCGGTTATTCGTTCGATGAACGCAACAGCGAAATCAAATCCACAAGCCGCATCCGCCTCAATGACAATTGGAACGTAGCGGGTTCCATCACCTACGATCTTGCCAACAATGTTCTGACCAATCGCTGGGTCGGCCTGACTTACGAGGATATCTGCACGATTTTCTCGATCACCTATCAGGAAGACTGGGACAATAATAACCGTGAGGCTGTCGACTGGACCATAGGCGCGCGGCTGACCTTCCGGACACTCGGCGACATTGCCATCGGCAGCGACCCCCTCAATTAGGCGGCAGCAACCGGCATCGCCGATCAATGCCTTGCTTTTGCCCCTAAAATGGACAAAACATTTCATTAAGATACCGGGTTGAAATAGGTGCCGATCGAACAACGGTACACGTAAACACAAACGACGCCTTGTCGGATCTTGCCTTGGAGGGGCGACAGAAGCGTGTGAATTCCACCTGGGGAAGATACCGCTCTGCTGAAAGGCCGAACAGGGAGCTCCGCGCAGGACCATTGCTGCGCGCGACTGTCGAAAGGAAAAGAACATGACTGCCGCGAGACTTTCAGTGAGACTTTTTGCCGCCGCCATGATCGCAGCGGCGACAGTCGTCGGTTCAGCGCCGCAACCTGCTGTCGCCAAGACGATCGACATTGCCCTTATTGTCAATAATGTCCCGATCACCAACGATGATATCGCCAAGCGCCGCAACCTTATGCGTTTGATGGGAACGAGTGGCAATCTCAATGAGAAAGCGCGCGAGGCGATGATCGACCAGGCGCTGAAACAGTCGGAGATTGCCCTGCGCGGCATGTCCGTCACCCAGCCGGAAGTCGATCAGTCCTTTGCCAGCTTCGCCAACAGCAATGGCATGTCGGTTGCTCAGATGAGCAGCATCCTCAACCAGGCCGGCGTCGGGGTTGATCATTTCAAATTCTATATCGCCGTCAGCATGAGCTGGGGTCAGTTGCTGCGCGCGCGCTACGGCTCTGAAACCCTTCTGCCTGAAGACGAGTTCATCGCCCAGCTCGAACAGGCCGAAAAGGATGGAAAGAAGCCGGAAACGACCGAGTATCTGCTGAAACGCATCGTATTCGTCGTCCCGGAAAAAGAGCGCGGGTCGCTTCTTGCAAAGCGCAAGCGCGAGGCCGAGGCGTCGCGGTCTAAGTTTCCTGGATGCGATCAAGCTGTCACCTTTGCCGCAACAATGAACGATGTGACCGTGCTCGATCTTGGCCGCTATCTGGAGCCGCAATTGCCCGCGCAGTGGAAAGACGTTGTCGTCAAGGCCAAGGGTGATACGACATCGGTGATCACCACCCCATTTGGCGCGGAATATGTCGCTATTTGCCAGCGTGAAACCGCAGATGACGATTACGCGGCCCGACTTGTCCTGAGTGCCAAGGAGGATTCTGCCGAAAAGGACATGGACACGGAAAGCAAAACCTACATGAAAGAGCTGAAGGACAAGGCCCAGATCGTCACTCCGGGTAAGTCCTGATTTTCAGGGTATGACAGAAAACCTTCCCCTTGCCCTTTCCCAAGGAGACCCGGCCGGCATCGGACCCGAGATCGCTCTGAAGGCTTGGTCTCGTCGCAACGAGACCGGCATACCTGCCTTCGTTTACCTCGGCGATCCCCGCATTCTTGAGCAGCGCGCGTCGATGCTCGGTCTCAATGTGCCGATCGCGGTTTCTGCGCCGGAAGCGGCAGGACAGGTTTTCGCGAATGCCCTGCCGGTATTCGCAATCGATGCGGCGATGCCAGTTGCCCCTGGCACACCGGACCCGGCTACGGCGCCGGGTACGATTGCCGCCATAGAAACCGGCGTCAGACTGACGCTGCGCGGAAAGACGGCAGCACTTGTGACCAATCCGATTGCTAAATCGGTGCTCTACAGCTCCGGCTTCGGATTTCCCGGTCATACCGAATTTCTGGCAGATCTCGCGCTTCGCGAGACCGGAACTGCGTACCGCCCTGTGATGATGCTCGCCTGCCCGCTGCTACGTGTCGTACCGGTCACGATCCATATCCCGCTTTGCGAGGTACCGGCCGCGCTCGACCGGTCACTGATCCTCGAAACGGTCCGAATCACAGCGGCGGACCTGAAAAAGCGGTTTGCAGTCGCGTCACCACGCCTTGCTGTTGCCGGCCTCAACCCCCACGCCGGCGAACAGGGCACAATCGGACGCGAGGACGAGGAGATCATCCGCCCGGCACTTAATACCCTTCGCGACGAAGGCATTGACGTCGTCGGTCCGCTGCCGGCAGATACGATGTTTCACGCTGCCGCCCGCGCGCGCTACGACGCTGCCATCTGCATGTATCACGATCAGGCCCTGATACCGGTGAAGACGCTAGGTTTCGAGGAGGGTGTCAACGCGACATTGGGCCTCCCCTTTGTACGAACATCGCCAGATCACGGAACAGCTTTCGACATCGCCGGACGCGGCGTCGCCGATCCGCGAAGTCTCGAAGAAGCATTGAAGCTTGCGGCTGATCTTTCCGGTAAAGGGCCTCGTGCATGAGCCAGATCGACGATCTCCCGCCGCTGCGCGCGGTGTTGGCAACCCATGAACTGAATGCCAAGAAGGCGCTCGGACAAAATTTTCTGCTCGATCTCAACCTGACACAGAAGATAGCGCGCACGGCTGGCAACCTTGAGGGCGCGCATGTCGTGGAAGTTGGCCCCGGCCCCGGCGGCCTGACCCGCGCCATTCTTTCGCTTGGCGCGGAGAGGCTCACCATCATCGAACGCGATCCGCGCTGCCTTCCGGCTCTGACAGAGATCGCCGACCACTATCCCGGACGGGTCGAAATCATCGAAGGCGATGCGCTCAAGGTCGATTTCGCCGCCCTCGCCGCTGGTCGGCCCGTGAAATTGATCGCCAATCTGCCGTACAATGTCGGCACACAGCTTCTGGTAAACTGGTTGTTACCCGGAAAATGGCCACCCTACTGGGAAACGCTCACGCTGATGTTCCAGAAGGAAGTCGCTCAACGGATCGTGGCCGACCCCGGTAGCAATCATTATGGCAGGCTTGGCGTTCTTGCTGGCTGGCGCACCGAGGCGCGAATTGCCTTTGACGTGCCCCCGCAGGCATTCACACCGCCGCCGAAGGTAACCTCAAGCGTCGTCCATCTGTCGCCGCGCCTCGCGCCGCTGGCAGTCGAAGCCGCTGCACTCGAAAAAGTGACGCAGGCGGCATTCGGCCAGCGCCGCAAGATGCTGCGGCAAAGCCTCAAGGGTCTCGGCGGAGAAAGCCTGCTTGAAAGAGCCGGGATCGAGCCGACACGGCGCGCAGAAACGCTCAGTGTTGAAGAGTTCTGCACGCTCGCCTCGGCGCTGGGCTGAACTCACTCCGAAAGCAGCGAATCCACATGAAGCGGGACAGTACTCTCATAATCACGCTTCGCACGCTCCGTCCTCAGAATTGAACGCACAAGGTCATAGGCATCATCGAGGTCGTCATTCACGACGACATACTCGTAGTCGCGCCAGCGCGATATCTCGCCGGTGGCGTTGTTCAGACGCACCTCCATGGCTGCCTTGCTATCTTCCGCGCGTGCCAGAAGCCGTTGCTTCAGCGCCTTCATGGATGGCGGCAGCACGAAAATGCCGACTACATCGCGTGGCAACGCCTGTTTCAGCTGCTCGGCACCCTGAACATCAATATCGAAAAGCACGTCCCTGCCGGCCGCCAGCGAGGCTTCCACGGCCGCCCGCGGTGTCGCATAATAGTTGCCGTGAACCTCAGCCCATTCAAGGAAGGCGCCTTCATCACGCCTAAGAAGAAACTCCGAGGGTTCCAGAAAGAAATAATGGACGCCCTCCTGTTCGCTCTTGCGACGCTCCCGCGTGGTGGCGCTGATCGACAGGTCGATCAACGGATCTTCCGCCAGAAGCCGTCGTGCAATCGTCGATTTTCCGGCGCCGGAGGGGGCAGCAAGCACGAGCATAATGCCGCGTCGGTTCACAGGTTTTTCTTCAGCCATGGGCTACTCCAGATTCTGTATCTGCTCGCGGAACTGGTCGATGACCGTTTTCAGTTCAAGCCCAGCGGCAGTCACCGCCACCGCGTTTGATTTTGAGCAGACCGTATTTGTCTCACGATTGAATTCCTGCGCCAGAAAATCAAGCCGGCGCCCGCACGGGCCACCCTCGGAAAGCAGCTTCCGGGCCGCCTCGACATGCGCCTGAAGCCGGTCGACTTCTTCCTGGATGTCGGCTTTGGTGGCCAGAAGAACAGCCTCGGCATACAAACGCTCGGCGTCCAGCGAAGGTCCGGCATCAACAAGCTTCTCGACCTGTTCCCTGAGCCGGGCAGCGATGGCAGAAGGCTCACGTGACGGATCGGCAGCAATCATGGCAGTGAGCTCAGCCATCCTGTCGACCTGCCGGCCCAGCAGCACCGCGATTTTCTCACCCTCTTCACCGCGCATGGAGCAGAGCCTTTCAAGCGCAACATCGAGATCGGAAAGAATCATCTGATCGCGCTCATCAAGCACCGCATCACTTTCCTCGACCTCACGGAAATCTGCAACGCCACGCAACGAAAGCAGCGCCTCCAATGACAGCCGGCTGTCATCGACCAGGTCACCCAGCCGCGCTTTCAGGTCAACAACGGCTTTAAGTGCGGCATCGTTGACCACCAGCTCCAGCCTACTCTCAGCGAGCGTGAGTGAAAGTGTGGCCTGAACATTGCCACGCGACAGCGCCGCAGCCAGCTTCTTTCTGCAAACGGCTTCGAGTTGATCGCAGCCCGAGGGAAGCCTGATACGGTAATCGAGCCCTTTTCCATTTACCGATCGCAATTCCCAGGACCAGCGATAGCGCTGCCAGTGCCCGTCACTACGCGCAAAGCCTGTCATCGATTGCGGCTTCATGAAATCCCCCAATTGCCAATGCGAACCAAAACGGGACCAGTGGAATGAATTTGACATTTGAGTCCCGTTTCAGCGACCTCATCCATCAAATGTCAAATTCTAAAATTCCACCAGAAAACATATACTTGCTAGCGGTTCGTATGATTCCAACATTTGCTTATGAGGTCGCAGCAAGGGGAGCCAAATGTTGGAATCGGACGACTAGCCCGTTCTCGGCGCAACCTACAGCATTTCGCTCAATACGGTAACCACTCGACGCCAGGTTCAGCGATCAGTTCCCAGCTTGTTCGGCTTCGATCTTGCGCCAGCGGCGTACATTGGCGTTGTGCTCGTCGAGCGTTTTCGCAAAGGCATGACCGCCGCTGCCATCGGCAACGAAATAGAGGTCGTCCGTTCGCGCCGGGTTGGCAACAGCCTCCAGCGCGGCCCGGCCGGGATTGGCGATGGGACCAGGCGGCAAGCCGTCTATTCGGTAGGTATTGTACGGGGTTTCCTTTTCGAGGTCTGAACGGTAAATCGGCCGATCCGATGGTTTTCCCTCGCCGCCGAAAAGGCCGTAGATCACGGTCGGATCGGACTGCAGGCGCATGCCGCGGTCAAGTCTGTTAAGGAATACGGCGGCAACCTGCGGCCGCTCACGTGCAACGCCGGTTTCCTTTTCCACGATAGACGCCAGCGTCACAAACTCCTGCTTGTTTTCGACCGGAAGTCCCGGATCTCGCTTCAGCCAGATCTCGTCAACCAGTGTCTGCTGGCCCTCGCGCATCTGGTCGAGGATCTCCGTACGATCGGTTCCGCGCGAGAACCGAAAGGTCTGCGGCATCAGGCTGCCTTCCGGAGGAAGCGTCTCCGGCAGATCACCGGTCAGATCGGGATTTTCTGCCAAGCGATCGAAAACTTCCTCGACGGTAAGGCCTTCCGGGAAGGAAATACTGTAGAGAATGGTCTTGCCCGATTCGAGAAGTTCGGCAATCTCAGCCATGGACGCGCCAGCTTTGATCTCGTAATCGCCAGCCTTCAGGGTTTCGTCACTGCCCAGATTTGCAGCAGTGACATAGCGGAAAATCCGGGAATCGCTGATGATACCGTCCCGTTCCAGGTCACGGGCAATGGTTGAAAGACCGGCACCGCTGCGCACCGTGAATTCTGCATTGACAGAAAGCGGGCCAGCCTCATTGTAGCTCGAAGTCGCATAGTAATAGATGCCACCTGCCGCAGCCGAACCGAGAAGCAGCAGCGTCATCACAAAATTCAGAACTATGACGATCTTGCTCTTCGCCCTTTTCGAGCGCTGAACCGGCTGTGGCACTCGTTCCGGGCGCAATGCTTCCTTGGCCGATTTCGGCATGGCGGGGCGACGTTCTTCACCATGACCATTGCCGTTTTCGCGACCGCTATTCTGATCAGAACCGCGCACCGGTACCTCTTTCAAACAGTCTTTCCGCACACGCTCTTGCGCTGCGGTTTCATTCGCTGAAAGCCTGAGTGAGAAGATCACACAAGCAAAAGTGACAAACCACTGAACCCATGTTCAAATGATCAAACTGTCATAAAAAAACGGCTGCAAAATGTCAGCCGTTTCTTTTCATCCTCCACAAATTCCACGCCACCTAGCCGTTATAGCGGCGCAGCACCAGCGATGCGTTGGTTCCACCAAACCCGAAGGAATTCGACAGAGCGATGTCGATATTCCGCTTGCGGGCAACCTTCGGGACAAGATCAATCGCGGTTTCACGTTCGGGATTATCGAGGTTGAGTGTCGGCGGCGCGATATTGTCGCGAATTGCAAGCGTCGAGAAGATCGCCTCGATCGCACCGGCAGCCCCGAGCAGATGGCCAGTCGCGGACTTCGTCGACGACATCGACACCTTGCTCGCACTTTCGCCCAGAAGGCGTTCGACAGCGCCCAGCTCGATGGTGTCCGCCATCGTCGATGTACCGTGCGCGTTGATGTAGTCGATCTCCGACGGAACAATACCGGCCCGTTTCAGCGCGGAGGTCATGCAGCGGAAAGCGCCCTCGCCGTCTTCGCTGGGCGCCGTGATGTGAAACGCGTCGCCGCTGAGACCATAGCCGACAACTTCGGCATAGATGGTCGCGCCACGTGCCTTGGCATGCTCAAGCTCCTCAAGGACGACGACGCCTGCGCCTTCGCCCATGACGAACCCGTCACGGTCAACATCATAGGGACGCGATGCGCGCTGCGGATCGTCGTTGAAATCGGTAGACAGCGCCTTGCAGGCCGCAAATCCGGCCAGCGACAGACGGCAAATCGGCGATTCCGTACCGCCCGCGACCATTACGTCGGCATCTCCGAAACCGATCATACGGCTGGCATCGCCAATCGCATGTGCGCCGGTGGAGCATGCCGTGACGACGGAGTGATTGGGCCCGCGCAACTTGTGACGGATGGAGACCTGACCGGAGGCAAGGTTGATAAGGCGACCCGGAATGAAGAACGGCGAAACCCGGCGCGGGCCGCGGTCGCGGAGTGTGTAACCCGCCTCGACAATACCATTAAGACCGCCGATCCCGGAGCCGATCAGCACGCCGGTTGCGATCTGGTCGTCATCGCTTGCAGGATGCCAGTCGGCGTCGTTCAGCGCCATGTCGGCGGCAGCCATCGCGTAGGTGATGAAGGGGTCTACCTTGCGCTGTTCTTTCGGCTCAAGCCATTCATCGGCATTGAACGTGCCGTCGCTGCCATCGCCAAGCGGTATTGAGCAGGCAATCCTGGCTGCAAGGTCATCCGTCTCGAACGCAGTTACCTTACTTGCGCCGTTCCTGCCTTCCAGCAGGCGCGACCAGGTCACGTCGGTTCCGCATCCCAGCGGCGTTACCATACCCAAACCGGTGATTACTACACGCCTCATTGGTGGATCGCCCCTTCTTCAATTTTGTATGCACCCGGCCTCTTGATGAAGCCCGGCAGCCGCTTTCCCGGTTTAGCGGCTTGCCTATCCTGAACTCAGCCGACGGACGATCACCTGCAAACAGCGAAGGTGCTACCCGTCTAAACGCAAAGCCATCGAAATCCGAACCGGGTTCAGGATAAAAAAATGGCCCGTTTGACCGGGCCGATCAAGGCGGAGCTCAGGAAAAGCCCTGAAAACCGCCCGCTATTTTAGTCGATCAGACCTGGGCCTTCTCGATAAACTTGATGGCGTCGCCCACCGTGAGAATGGAGTCGGCCGCATCGTCGGGAATCTCGACACCGAACTCTTCTTCGAAGGCCATAACCAGCTCGACGGTGTCGAGCGAGTCAGCGCCCAGATCGTCGATGAAGCTGGCGCTTTCAACAACCTTATCGGCGTCAACGCCCAGGTGATCAACTACAATTTTCTTAACGCGTTCTGCGATATCGCTCATGTCGGTATCCTCGACCTGTCTCAAGTTCGATGGAATGCCAAAGGCATTCTCTTAAAGTTAACGCCGTCAGCTCCCTCTTTTTTGAGAGATGCGGCGGCAAACACGTGAACCAACGCCCACTTTGGAAAAATACCGGCCACCTGGACCGGATATCATCCGCTGGACTGTTCTTGGCAGTCCCGGCCCGCTTACCATGGTTTGTCCATGGCGCAAAGCCCAAAAAGCGCCGCATAGCGGCAAGTGCGGGCATTTCAAAGGCCCATCCCTGCCCAAAACGGCCCTCAGATCAGACCATCACCATGCCGCCATTGACGTGCAGGGTCTGGCCCGTCACATAGCCTGCCTCATTTGAGGCAAGATAGGTCACAGCCGAAGCAATGTCATCACCGCTTCCCATGCGCTTCATCGGCACTGCGCCGAGGATGCCCTCTTTCTGCTTGTCGTTCAGCTTGTCGGTCATCGCTGTTTCTATAAAGCCCGGTGCCACACAGTTCACAGTGACATTGCGGGGAGCAACTTCCTGCGCAAGCGACTTCGAAAAGCCGATCATACCGGCCTTGGCAGCACAGTAATTGGCCTGCCCAGGATTGCCGGTGACGCCGACGATCGAGGTGATGTTGATCACCCGGCCGAAACGACGCCGCATCATCGGATGCATGATGGTGCGCGTCAGCACAAAGGCAGCTGTCAGATTGACGTCAAGCACGCTTTGCCAGTCCGCGTTGCTCATGCGCACGAACAGGCCGTCCTTGGTGATGCCGGCATTGTTGACCAGAATGTCGATGCCGCCGAGATCGGCTTCGGCCTTTTCGCCCAACGCCTTGACCGCTTCGCGATCAGACAGGTCGGCAGGAAACACATGGGCGCGTTCGCCAAGCTCTGCCGCCAGGGCCTCAAGCTTTTCCTTGCGCGTGCCATGAAGCGCGACGGTTGCGCCCTGGCCGTGAAGCTGACGGGCGATCGCTTCGCCGATGCCGCCGCTTGCGCCTGTCACGAGCGCCTTGCGCCCAGTCAGATCCAACATGTCAAAACCTCATCCGGTTAAATTCGGTTACGCGGTCCGCCGCAGCAGTCCGGTTTCGCATTCGTCGGGCCTCAGCCCTTGATCGCCTTCAGCACGCCATCGATGTCATCGGGCCCGCCAACGGTCACGCCATTCAACGCGCGGTCGATACGCCGGGCAAGGCCGGTGAGCACCTTGCCGGCGCCAATCTCATAAAGCGTATCAATTTCATTTGCCGCAAACCAGCTCACGGTTTCGCGCCAGCGCACGCGTCCGGTGACCTGAGCCACCAGCAGGCTGACGATCTCGTCCGGGTCACTCACCGGTTCGGCACGCACATTGGCGACGACCGGCACAACGGGCGCCCCCTTGCGAACCTCTGCGAGCGCCTCTTCCATCGCATCAGCAGCCGGTGCCATCAGCGATGAATGGAACGGTGCGGAGACCGGCAGCAGCAATGCGCGCTTGGCGCCTTTTTCGCTGGCGATGGCAACCGCCTTTTCGACGCCTGCCTTTTCACCGGAGATCACCACCTGACCGCCGCCATTGTCGTTGGCGATTTCGCAGACACCTTCAGAAGCGGCTTCGCTGCACAGGGCCTCGATCTCCTCGAACGACAGTCCGATGATTGCCGCCATGGCGCCCTTGCCCACCGGAACGGCCTTCTGCATCGCATTGCCGCGAATGCGCAACAGCCGCGCGGTATCGGCCAGCGAGAATGTACCGGCAGCGCACAGTGCGGAATATTCACCGAGCGAATGCCCTGCAACGTAGGAAATGTCCTTGGCGAGATCGAGACCCTCGGCCTCAAGCACGCGCACGACGGCCAGCGAAACAGCCATCAGAGCGGGCTGGGTATTGGCGGTCAGCTGAAGCGCATCCTCCGGACCGTCCCAGATGGTCTGGGACAGTTTTTCGCCGAGCGCATCGTCGACTTCCTCGAAAACCAGCCTTGCAGCGGTAAATTCTTCAGCCAGCGTCTTGCCCATGCCGACGCTCTGGCTTCCCTGTCCGGGAAAGGTGAATGCGACTGTCATCTGCGGTCCCCTCAAGCCAATCATTAAATGCTTCTCAGCATGGTTTATCGCATGAACCATGCGGGAAAGGCATTCCATTTGACGTTTCGGGCCCGCGTGTCAATAGCCGCCTGATGCCAATCCCGCGCGAATCCGGACCCAAATTGCGCGCTCAAAGCTTGCACTGAAACGATATCGGGCTAAGTTCCGTCAAAATCCGCAAAATCGAAAATTCAGGTCATTTCATGAAAACCAATAATTTAGGCCGTACAGGAATCGAAGTTTCGCAAATCTGCCTGGGAACCATGACATGGGGCACCCAGAACAGCGAGGCAGAAGCACACGCACAGATGGACTACGCCGTGGAAAACGGCGTGAACTTCTTCGATACGGCGGAAATGTACCCCGTCACGCCGCTGAGCGCTGAGACCTATGGCCGCACGGAAGAGTTTGTCGGCACATGGTTCGAAAGCCGGAAGAAGCGCGATGATGTTGTGCTGGCGACCAAGATCGCCGGGCCCGGCCGCCCCTGGGTGCGTGACGGCAAGCCGATCACGCCGCAGGCGATCCGCACCGCGCTCGACGCCAGCCTGAAGCGGCTGAAGACCGATTATGTCGATCTCTACCAGGTCCACTGGCCCAATCGCGGCCATTTCCATTTCCGCAATTCATGGACCTATACGCCCTACGGCCAGGATCGCTACCAGAGCCATATCGATATCGCCGAAACGCTCGATACGCTGGACAGTCTGGTCAAGGCCGGAAAAATCCGCGCCATCGGCCTGTCCAACGAAACGGCCTGGGGCACGATGCGCTATCTCAACCGTGCGGAACAGAATGACCGGACCCGTGTTTCCACCGTTCAGAACGAATACAGCCTGCTCTACCGCCATCATGATCTCGATATGGCCGAACTCGCCTATTACGAAGATGTCGGCCTTCTGGCGTTCTCGCCGCTGGCAACAGGCCTTCTAACCGGGAAATATCTTGGCGGAAGGGTGCCGGAAGGCTCTCGGGCCTCGATCCAGCCCGAACTCGGTGGCCGCCGCCAGCCGCAGCAGGAACCGGCCGTGGAAGCCTATCTCGCGGTTGCCGAAAAGCATGGCCTCGACCCGGCCCAGATGGCAATTGCCTTTGTCCTTTCCCGTGCCTTTGTCACCGCCGCGATCATCGGCGCCACATCCATGGAGCAGCTCAAAACCAATATCGGGGCTGCAGACATGAAGCTCACCGATGAGGTTCTTGCAGATATCGCCCAGGTCCATCGCACCTTCCCGATGCCGATCTAGCCCAATTTTTGGTGGTAACATTGTTTCGGCTTGCGGACGCACCATATGGGTCCGCAAGACCACAGGTTTTGTGACACCGAACGGGCAATAGCAGGGACCGGAATTGGACTATATCTATATTACGCTCGGTCTCATTGGACTGTTTTTCGGCGCCGAATGGCTTGTCAGCGGCGCCGTTGCCACAGCAAGGCGTATCGGCATTTCGCCGTTGATTGCCTCGCTGGTCATTGTCGGCTTTGGAACATCGCTGCCCGAACTGCTGGTTTCGGTTCGCGCCGCACTCTCCGGCGCGCCGGGCATCGCGCTCGGCAATGTCGTCGGCTCCAACATTGCCAACATCCTGCTGATCGTCGGCGCTGCAGCCGTCATCTTCCCGATTTCCGGCTGGGATCGCAGTGTCAGGCGCGATGCGGCAACCATGGTTGCTTCGGCGGTTTTCCTGTTTTTCCTTGTTCAATACGATGTGATCGGTCGCGTCGCCGGTCTCGTCCTTCTCGCAATGCTCTCTCTGTATCTGCTGAGGACCTATCTTTGGGCCCGCAAGACCGGTGCCCGTCTCGATGAGGAAATCGAGGTTGATATTGACGCCATGCCGGTCTGGAAAATGGTCCTGCTCATCG
Organism: Martelella sp. K41-7; assembly: GCF_055808365.1. Taxonomy (NCBI): domain Bacteria; kingdom Pseudomonadati; phylum Pseudomonadota; class Alphaproteobacteria; order Hyphomicrobiales; family Aurantimonadaceae; genus Martelella; species Martelella sp. K41-7. Next base: position 1,368,071 of record NZ_CM147867.1, on the reverse strand, counting down.
TTGCGGGCCTTGTCGTTCTTCTTTTCGGCGCCGAGTTTTTGATTCTGCGGCGCCACCGCGCTTGCAGCGCATTTCGGCGTCTCCGATGCCATCATCGGCCTGACGGTCGTCGCCCTCGGTACCAGCCTGCCGGAACTCGCCACCGCTGTCGTCGCCGCCACCAGGCGCCATTCTGACGTCGCGATCGGCAATGTCACCGGTTCCTGCATCTTCAACACGCTTTGCATCCTGGGCGCCACGGCGGTGATTGCGCCGCTGCCGGTATCAGACGGCTTCGCCACGCTCGATGTACCGGTCATGCTGACGGCGAGCGTGTTCTTCGCGGGGATGCTGTTTTTCGCCCCGAAGTTCCACCGGGCGACGGGGGTGGTGATGCTGCTGGCCTATGCAGGATATATCTGGGCTTTGGTGTAACGGCAGATGCCGGAGCCCATTGCCTTCAGGCCCATTGCTAAACATGATTAATTTAGTCATATTAAAGCGATGAACAAAAGACCAGAACCCAAACGCTTCGAAGTCCTCTCCACAGAGCAAATCACCCCGAATATGCGCCGCGTCTCCATTGGCGGTCCTGCGATGGCCACCTTTCCGACCGGACAGGATGGCGGCTATGTGAAGCTGAGGCTTCCCGGCCCGGATGAAAAGCCTTTTGTGCGGACCTATACGATCCGCAGACAGAGCGCCGACGCGCTCGACATCGATTTCGCCCTGCACGGCGATAACGGCAGCGGCGGCCCCGCCGTTTCATGGGCGAAAGACGTAAAACCCGGCGAGACGATCACCGTCGGCGGACCGGGGCCGGCCAAGCCGCTTGCGCCCGGCGCCGACTGGTATCTCGTCCTCGGCGACATGACCGCGCTCCCCGCCATCGCCGTCAATCTGGAGGCGCTGCCCGCAGATGCCGTCGGCGATGCCGTGATCGAGATCCAGAGCGAAGCGGACCGCCAGGACCTCCCCCACCCCGAAGGCGTCACCCTGCACTGGCGCATCAACCCCGAACCCGGCCATCACCCGCAAGAATTCGAAACCTTCGTCCGCGCGCTCCCCTGGCGAACGGGCAGCGTCTACGGCTGGTGCGCCGCCGAATTCGAAACCATGCGCCGCCTGCGCACCTATCTCAGACAGGAACGCGGCCTCGGCCCCGACCAGCTCTATATCTCCAGCTACTGGAAACAGGGGCTCGGGGAGGATCAGCATCGGGTGGTGAAACGGGCGGATGCTGAGACGGCGGTGGGGTGAGAGGGGTTGCAACGTGAGTTGCGGCTGACGGCAATGGGGCCGAGAGCGGATTGGCGGGTTTAGGCAATCGGAGTTGGTGGAGCGCCATTCTCTTCGACAACGTGAAATTACTACCTGCATTAAATGGTGGCAGCGGATCGTCGATCAAATCGACTGTCTGGAAACCTAGAACAAGCCTTAGCTATCGAGAGGGCTGAATCCGTCTCCCGTTCAAGTGGAACTTATGCACTCGTCGGTTCCGCGACATCCTGATCGGCGTATCGTCGTCTAATCGTTTTCCACTGATATCGGTCGCGGCAAGTCCAGAGTTGCTGATCAAGCAATTGTCAAAATCCAGAACTCCGAAACACCGCGCCTCAATAAATGTCTCTGCAAAAGTGCAAGCTTCAAAAGTGACGTCCCCTAAGAGCCCGATTTAAAAGTTGTTGAGTGATATCAGAAGGATGTGATTCAACCACCTCTGCCAAGAACGTGGAGGATCGCATGCCCTGGAATGATATCACCCGCCTGCAGCATAACCGGGATCGCCTTCGCTATCCAACCGATTTGACGGACCGTGAGTGGGCTGTAATTGCTCCACTGATACCGCTGGCCAAGCCCGGCGGGCGGCCACGGAAAACGAATATGAGGGAAGTGGTGAACGCGATCCTTTATATTGCGGGCAGCGGCAGTCAATGGCGGGCTCTGCCGAAGGACTTCCCTCCGGTCTCCACGGTGCGAGGCTATTTCTATGGCTGGCGCGACATCGGCCTTTGGCAGACCATCAATCATCTGCTCGTCTGCGCTACGCGCGAACTGGAGGGGCGCGAGGCCTCGCCCACAGCCGGTGTCATCGACAGCCAGAGTGTCAAGACCACCGAAAGCGGCGGGGTTTCGGGCTACGACGCCGGCAAGAAGATCAAGGGCCGCAAGCGCCACATCATCACCGATACGATCGGGCTGATGCTGTTCGTGCTTGTCCATGCTGCCGATATCCAGGACCGCGACGGTGCGCCCGATGTCCTGAAAGCCATCCGCTACCGTTTCCCCTGGTTGCGCCATGTCTTCGCAGATGGCGGCTATGCCGGGCAGAAGTTGCGAAAAGCGCTGCGCGGATGCGGCCAATGGAACCTTGAAATCATCAAGCGCTCCGACATAGCGAAAGGCTTTGAGGTTCTGCCCCGCCGATGGGTGGTGGAGCGCACCTTCGGCTGGTTCGGACGATGCCGTCGGTTGGCCAAAGATTGGGAAAAGTCCATCGCAAGCGCCACAGCATGGGTCAACATCGCCAGCATCAGGGTGATGACCAGACGCCTCGCACGATATTGTTTCCCATCATGAACTTTTGAATCCGGCTCTAAGACGGCCTCCTCAAACCGAATTCTCGAAAGATCATAGTTGACTAAGCGGACTTGGTGCAGGTGGATACCACGCAACGCCAGTCCCTCGTCATCATGCTCCAATTCCAACCATCGCCGTCTCCAGTTCGTGCGAGCGACCGCCGAGAGAGCCGCCATGACGACGAAGTCAGTGCCAGGGAGCGTGGCAGGGTCACAGGTACATCCCTTCTTATAAACCGCCCCCGTTGCGACAGAGCAGCGCTCCAGCAAGAACTGGCGAAGCGTCCTAATGACAGGCTCCTGATATTCTTGATGCTCTTCGCGCGCCACTACTGACAACAATTCGATACCGCCAAGTTTGGCACTGTCCGCCTCAGCCCCCAGCAGCTCGACACCCTTTTGATAACGATTTGCGATAGCCGCGCGCTGATTTACCCGATAGCTCCGCAGCGCAAGAAATGCTGCGGTGATCGCGACTAGAGTTGTCATCAAGCCAATTACGAGATCATAGACGCTTTTGGAACCTATCCAAAACCCGTATGCTGACCTGCCATCTGGAGTGCTGAGCCACTTAAAAGCGCTTTCAAGACTTGCGCGTTCGGCGATAATGAAACTTATCGCAAGTACTGCGCCCCATATAACCCATATAACTAGAGGCCTACCCATTCGTCTCCGCTGCCTGTAGGTAGTTAACCTCGACCCCCGCTCCGCTGCCAAAAGCATTGCGACAATCGCTCTTTGACACGTTCGGCGGAACGCCTTTAAGATTTTTCTGCGCAACTTTAGCCACCCTTTAGCCATATCTTGACCAATACAGTTTCTTGGCTGTTCTATCAAACAGAATGTAGTATTGGTGCCAAGATGCGCAGGCCTGTTGCATGCCATTTTTGAAAGCAAGGCAACGATGCTGTGGTTGCTTTCGGGTAGAACATCGAAGATTTCGAATGTGAGGGAAGATGGCGGCCTACAAATACTACTTTGCATATCCGCTCGAAGCGATCTGGATCGGACCACGCCTTACCGGCGACGAACCGCTTGGCGATGGCGGCTGGCGAGCACTTATGGAAGAGGTTGCAGGAACCGCCGAGGTGTACGGTTGGGTGCTTCGGGTGGAGCGCGATGGCTGTATGGTACTCACGCCACCGACAGATAATGACGCAGATCAGGCTCCTAATCGGAATATTGAAGCCGACATAACGAGGTGGCGCGATATTTGCGCACGCTTTAATGCCTTCAGCTTACTGTTGGCCTCGGAAAGCGACAAATCAAAAGATGAAGCAAGCGTCCCCTTTAGGTATCTCGACCATCAAGAAATCGTGGTGACGAGCGGCGCAAACGGCGAGGATTATCCAGCCTTCGGATTGCATCAGACAGCTCACGCACTTTGGCGGCTGAGGCTTGAAATTGGCCACGATCCTAGAAACTTGGGTCCGCTTGTGATGAGGCCCCTGCGTTCAGCTGAAACCGTTGAAAAAGCAATTAAAGCCTATAAAGCATTAAGTAAGGATCCAACGGCACTGAGGCTGCTCGACATGCTAGCAATCGCGCAAAGCGACTTCCATTCAGGTCAGCATAACACATCCGTGGTTCTTTCATGGTTTGTTATTGAGTCTTTTCTCAACACCGAATGGAGCCGATGGCTAGAAAGCAAAAATGGGAAGGTAGGGGAAACTACAGGCGGACAAAACATTACGCGGATCAACTCCGACCGGAAGCAATATCTAACCGGTCGCGATTATACCGCTTCTATAATCTCTCAAAACCTAGAGCTGCTCGGCATTCTCACATACGATGACTTGGCAGAAATCAACGAAGTGAGAAAGAACCGCAACGCAATAGCTCACAAAGCTGGTATCGAATTCGGAATGGAGGCGCCGATGCTTGCGCTGCGCACCGCGATGAAACTTTTCAGTCGAGAATACGATGCGGATGTCGTTCCGAATTTGGTGCGCTCGTGGTTTACGCCATGACTATGCGATAAATGTACCAAAGCTACAAATCCCTTGAGTTTACCTTGATAGGGGCGAGACAATTCCGTTGCTCTTTGGAATGGCAGCTACCCTCAAAATGAAGTGTTAGCTCATTCGCCGCAAGACCGCCTTTGTTGTAACCGATGCGCAGCCCAAGCGCCTCAAACGAGGGCGCAACGCTGACCTTCCCTGCTACCGTCACGGCCGTTCATCTCCCCACCCCTTGCATTCCGCCCGAAAATCCGTATAAGCCGCTCATCCAAAGGTCCGGTCTTCAGGCTGGTGGCTGAACGGAGGGCTGTTTTCGCTGTGGCGGAAATGCCTGGCGCGGTAAAAGCGCCTGCCTCCCGTGTCGCCGCTCTCGACCGTCTCGTCTAACGCTTTTCTTGCCGGGGTTTCCCCTCAAGAGCAGTCGTTGAGGCTTAGCCGCCGAATTCCGGGTCCTGGAAACGCAAGAAAGGCGAATATCAATGGCACTTTACGAACACGTGTTCCTGGCCCGCCAGGACATCACGGCGCAGCAGGTCGACGGTCTCGTCGAGCAGTACAAGGCACTGCTCGAGGAAAACGGCGGCAAGGTTGGCCGTATCGAAAACTGGGGCCTGAAGTCCCTCACCTACCGCATCAAGAAGAACCGCAAGGCGCATTACGCGCTGATGGACATCGAAGCGCCGGCTGCCGCGATCCACGAAATGGAACGCCAGATGCGCATCAATGAAGACATCCTGCGCTACATGACCATCAAGGTCGATGCGCATGAGGAAGGCCCTTCGGCGATGATGCAGAAGCGCGACCGCGACGACCGTCCCCGCCGTGATGGTGGCCGTGACAACCGTGGTGATCGCGGCGATCGTGGCGATCGTGGCGATCGCCGACCGCGCAGCTGATTGCGAGATTAAGGAGTTAAAATCATGGTAGCTATCGCTTCTATCCCGTCGCGTCGTCCGTTTAACCGTCGTCGCAAGACCTGCCCCTTCTCCGGTGCCAACGCTCCGAAGATCGACTACAAGGACGTGCGTCTTCTGCAGCGCTACATTTCCGAACGCGGCAAGATCGTTCCGTCCCGTATCACAGCCGTCAGCCAGAAGAAGCAGCGTGAACTGGCCCGCGCCATCAAGCGCGCCCGCTTCCTCGGCCTGCTGCCCTACGTCCTTTCGTAAGGCATTTCGGCCTTACGGCCAGACTTTCGGAGAAGGCGCATCCGGCGGCTTCTCCGGCAAAGGCTCCGGCGCGGTGGGCGCGCAGCAGTCTTGAAAATAAACCCAGGTTGAGAATGGCCCGATATTGGCTTCTCTAACTGCTCCTTGGAAGCAGGACAGCGGATGAATAACCTCAATGCAAAGACATTGCTGATCGGCGCGCTTGCCGGCGTTGCGGGCTTCATGCTTGCTTACGCTGCGAGTTTCAACGCGCTGTTTTCAACGCTGCTTTCCGCTGCCTCCGCGCTTCCGATTCTGATTGCCGGCCTCGGCTGGGGCAATTTTGCAGCCATCGTCGCAATCATTGTCGCCGGCGGTCTCGGCGCGACCCTGGTTTCCCCGTTTTTTGCGCTTTATACGCTGGCCATCACGCTGGTGCCGGCCGGCTGGCTCAGCCATCTCGGCAATCTGGCGCGCCCGGCAAGCGAGATCGGCGGTCCCGACGGACTGACCGCCTGGTATCCGCTTTCCGATATCCTGATCCATCTGTGCGCGGTCATCACCGTTGCGCTGATCATTCTGGGTATCGTCGCCGGCTATGGCCCCAATGCTACCGGACAGCTGATCGACGCCTTCGTGGAAGCGCTGACGATGCAGAACCCGGAGCTGGCCAGCGATGCCGCACTGATCGCGCAGTTCAAGTCGATGTTCGTGGTTATGCTGCCGATCGTCCAGGGCGCAACCTCTGTGATCCTGCTGTTCGTGGCCTATCATTTTGCAACCCGGATCGTGATCTCGTCAGGCCTGACCAGTCGCCCGCGCGAAGATGTTGCAAAATCACTGCGCATGCATCGCAATGCCATCTTCGTTTTTCTCGGAGCTTTGGTTGCGACCTTCTTCGGCGGAACCATCGGACTGATGGGGGCTGCCTGCCTCGGCGCATTCGGTGGCGGCTTTCTTCTGGCCGGACTTGCCCGCATGCACCTTGCCGCACGCGGCAAGAGCTGGGGCGTGCCCGTTACCATTCTCTCCTATCTGTCGCTGATTTTCACCTTCCCGGCCCTGATCTTCGTGGTGATGGGCCTTCTCGACACACGGCGGGCAATCGCTCTTTCACCGGGAGCAACACCGCCAGACAATGATGACAATGAAAGGAATAACCCATGGACGTGATCCTGCTTGAACGCATCGCCAAGCTTGGCCAGATGGGCGAAACCGTAAAGGTTCGCGATGGCTATGCCCGTAACTACCTGCTGCCGACCGGCCGTGCGCTACGCGCCAATGCCGCCAACAAGGCCCGTTTCGAAGCCGAACGCGTGGTTCTTGAAGCGCGCAACCTCGAGCGCCGCAACGAAGCCCAGACCGTTGCCGACACGCTTGACGGTAAGTCCTTCATCGTTGTTCGCTCCGCCGGCGAAACCGGTCAGCTCTACGGCTCGGTTGCTACCCGCGATATCGTTGAGATCCTCGCAGACGAAGGCTTCTCGATTTCGCGCAACCAGGTTGTTCTCAACCACCCGATCAAGACCGTCGGTCTGCACAAGGTTGAAATTCAGCTCCATGCTGAAGTTTCTGTGACCGTCGAACTGAACGTTGCCCGTACGGCGGAAGAAGCTGAACGTCAGAAGAAAGGCGAAGACCTCACCTCTGCCGATGCCATCTACGGTGTCGACGAAGATGCGCTGCGTCCGGAAGACTTCTTCAACCCGGATGCCGATTACGACCTCGACGAAGACGACGCTGAAGAAGGCGAAGAAGCCGAGGCTTCCGCAGAAGACGACGGCGAAGAAGAAGACAAGAACGCCTGATCGGCGTCTTGAAACTCTTGTCATTCAGGCCCGGTCTCTTAACCGAGAGACCGGGCTTTCTTTATGCTATACTGAGGCGGGCTGGCTTCGATTCGTGTCAAGGTTTGCGGGTGTTTTGCGTCAAGTTTAACGCAGCCAGAACGGCCTGCCTGTGGATTACAGGGACGAAGGCCGTGTAAGCGCATATCCCCGGATGAACGGGTGTCTTTGACTGCGTCAATTGTCTATGCTCCGTCCCACCGCCTTCAGACCTTCGGAAAAGATCGATCATGAATGACATCGCGCCTACCCTTTCCTTCCAAGCATCCGGCGCGCCGCAAGCGCGTGAAGCGCCGAATAATCTGGAAGTCGAACAGGCTCTCCTCGGTGCGATTCTCGTCAACAACAGTGCGTTTTACCGGGTCTCCGATTTTCTGAAGCCAGAGCATTTCTACGAACCGCTGCACCGCAAGATCTATGAACTTGCCGGCGATACGATCCGCATGGACAAGATCGCCAACACGATCACGCTGAAAACCCACCTGCCCTCCGACATGAAGGTCGGCGACCTGACCGTCGCGCAATATCTTGCCCGTCTTGCCGCCGAAGCTGTCACCATCATCAATGCCGAAGATTACGGCCGCACGATCTACGATCTTGCGCTGAGGCGTCAGCTGATCGAAATCGGCGAGGGTATCGTCAATACCGCCTATGACGCCCCGATTGACCTGCCGCCGTCCGAGCAGATCGAGGATACCGAGCGCAAGCTGTTCGCACTGGCCGAAACGGGCCGCTACGAGGGCGGTTTCCAGTCGTTCGAAAACGCCGTGACCATCGCGATCGACATGGCCAGCAAGGCCTTCGAGAGTGACGGCCATCTCTCCGGCGTTTCAACCGGTCTTCACACGCTTGATACCAAGATGGGCGGTCTGCAGCGCTCCGACCTGATCATCCTTGCCGGCCGTCCGGGTATGGGCAAGACCTCGCTGGCCACCAATATCGCCTGGAACGTTGCCTCGGCTTACGAGCCAGAGGTTATGCCAGATGGTACGATTGAGGCCAAGCAAGGCGGTGTGGTTGCCTTCTACTCGCTCGAAATGTCTGGCGAACAGCTCGCTACCCGTATCATTTCCGAGCAGACGGAAGTCTCGTCATCGAAAATCCGCCGCGGTGACATCACCGAAGCCGATTTCGACAAGCTGGTAGCCTGCTCGCAGACCATGCAGAAAGTGCCGCTCTACATCGACCAGACTGGTGGTATTTCAATCGCTCAGCTTTCCGCACGCGCGCGCCGGCTGAAGCGCCAGCGCGGCCTAGACCTGGTGGTGGTCGACTATATCCAGCTGATGACTGGCTCGAAGAGATCCGGCGAAAACCGCGTGCAGGAAGTGACCGAAATCACCACGGGCCTCAAGGCGCTGGGCAAAGAGCTGAACGTTCCGATCATCGCGCTTTCCCAGTTGTCGCGTCAGGTGGAAAACCGTGAAGATAAACGCCCGCAGCTTTCTGACCTTCGCGAATCAGGTTCGATCGAGCAGGACGCCGACGTGTGTTTGTTTGTGTATCGTGAGGAATATTACGTTCAGAACCTCGAGCCGCGCGACCCGGACGATCCTGCCTATGACGAGTGGAAAATGAAATTCGACAAGGTGAAAGGCACCGCCGACGTGATCATTGCCAAGCAGCGTCACGGGCCGACAGGCACTGCCAATCTCGCCTTTCAGGCCGCCTATACCCGGTTTGCGGATCTCGCCGATCCGTCCTATTCCAGCTTTGACGATTAATGATGGGCGAAGCAGCGTAAACGCGCTACATTCGCCGTAAGTTTGCAACAAACGGCGATTTCATGTGTGAATATTCGAACATTTATGAAGACGAGACGCTTTCAGAAGGTGAAATTCCCTTCGAAGCGGCACCTACCCGGCTGACGGTCGACCTCGGTGCCATTGTCAGCAACTGGAAGACCATGCGCGGGCTCTCCGGCTCTGCCCGCACGGCGGCTGTCGTCAAGGCCGATGGCTACGGGCTCGGGATCGAGGATGTCGGCGAGGCGTTGTATGGCGCAGGCGCTGCCGATTTTTTCGTTGCGGTGCCTGAAGAAGGGGCGACCCTCAGGCGTTTTGCGCCGGATGCCCGGATCTTTGTGCTGTCCGGCATGTGGCCGGGTACGCAGGAGGTGTTCTTCGAAAACGACCTTGTCCCCGTTCTGGCAAGCACGGAGCAGCTGTCCTTGTTCTTTTCTGCGGTGGCGGAATTTGGCGATTTCCCGTGCGCACTCCAGATTGACACCGGTTTCAACCGGCTGGGTCTGACGGTGGAGGAAGCGCTTGCACTGGCCGGGGACGTTTCGCGCCCGGCAAGTTTCGAGCCTGTTCTGATTCTCTCACACCTTGCCTGCGGGGATGATCCGGCAGCGCCGATGAACAAGACCCAGCTCGAATTGTTCCGCACTGCCACTGCAGCCTATGAGGGCGTGGACGCCAGCCTTTCTGCATCTGCCGGTATATTCCTCGGTCCTGACTATCATTTTGACCTGACCCGGCCCGGTATCGCACTTTATGGCGGCGATTCGCAGCCCGGCACGTCGAAAAGGCTCACGCCTGCGGCAACTGCGGAAGCCCGCATCGTTCAGATTCGCGCGGCTCGCGCCGGTGAAACGGTAAGCTATGGTGCCACATTCAGGCTTTCCCGCGACAGCCGGCTCGCGGTTGCCGCTGCGGGCTATGCCGACGGGTATCACCGTTCACTATCGGGCTCGGGCGCACCATTGCGCGGGGCGGTCGAACCCGGCGGTTCCGGTTTCATTGCCGGCCACAAGGTACCGATTGCCGGACGGATCACCATGGACATGACCATCTACGATGTGACCGATGTGCCCCAAGGCGCCATCCGCGTCGGTGACTATATCGAGCTTTGTGGACCCAATCTTGCGCTGGACGATGCAGCCACGGCAGCGGGCACAATCGGATATGAGTTGCTGACCTCCCTTGGCTTGCGCTACCGTCGCCGCTATATCCAGCCGGACTGACGCGTTTTCGAAAAAGAAGAGATCTTGGCCAAACAGAAGACCCAGTTCATCTGCCAGAATTGCGGCAGCGTGCATCCACGCTGGGCGGGCCGGTGCGATGCCTGCGGCGCCTGGAATACCATCGTCGAGGAGAACCCTCTGGCGGGCATCGGCGGCGGTCCGGCACGCGCGCCGAAGAAGGGCCGCGCTGTCGCGCTCGTGCCACTTGACGGTGAAAGCGAAGAAGCGCCGCGCATAGCCAGCAATATGTCTGAACTCGATCGTGTCACCGGTGGCGGTTTCGTGCGTGGCTCGGCAGTGCTGGTGGGCGGCGATCCGGGGATTGGTAAATCCACGATCCTGATGCAGGTGGCGGCGGCCCTTGCCCGACAGAACCAGCGAGTGATCTACGTCTCAGGCGAAGAAGCCATCGCCCAAGTACGTCTTCGCGCGCGGCGTCTCGGTGCGGCTGACACGGGCGTTTTGCTTGCGGCCGAGACCAATGTCGAGGACATTCTGGCCACCCTTGCCGAAGGCCCCCGCCCCGATCTGGTTATTGTCGATTCGATCCAGACGCTGTGGTCGGATCAGGCCGAAGCCGCACCCGGCACGGTCACGCAGGTACGTACCGGCGTTCAGGCGATGATCCGTTATGCCAAACAGACCGGAACCGCGATGGTGCTGGTCGGCCACGTCACCAAGGAAGGCCAGATCGCCGGCCCGCGCGTGGTCGAACACATGGTGGATGCCGTGCTTTATTTCGAGGGCGAGCGCGGCCACCATTACCGTATTCTGAGAACCGTGAAGAACCGCTTTGGCCCAACCGACGAGATCGGCGTGTTCGAGATGGGCGACAGCGGCTTGCGCGAGGTCGCCAACCCCTCCGAGCTGTTTCTTGGCGAGCGCAACGACAAGGCCCCCGGAGCTGCCGTATTCGCCGGCATGGAGGGTACAAGGCCCGTTCTTGTGGAAGTCCAGGCGCTTGTCGCCCCCACATCGCTTGGCACGCCGCGCCGCGCTGTCATTGGCTGGGATTCGGCACGGCTATCGATGATTCTGGCGGTTCTTGAAGCCCATTGCGGTGTCAAACTCGGGAATCATGATGTTTACCTCAACATCGCCGGCGGCTATCGCATCACCGAACCGGCAGCCGATCTTGCAGTCGCAGCTGCGCTGATTTCATCGCTTGTCGGACTTGCCCTCCCCGTCGATTGTGTCTATTTCGGCGAGGTCAGCCTTTCAGGTGCGGTAAGGCCCGTAACCCATCCGGCTCAACGATTGAAGGAAGCGTCGAAACTCGGGTTTTCGCGCGCTGTCCTGCCAGCCGGTTCGGCGGAAATTGCGCCGGGGAATGTAAACGGGTTAAAAGGACTTGAGAGTCTGCCGGACCTGGTTGCCGATATAGCCGGCATGAAACCGGAGCCCGGCCCGAACGATGACGGTTGATCGAACCTGAAATCGCCGGGCAGAGCAACCAACAGCATGTGCGGGCCGATGCCCTACGACAAGCGGAGCGATGAATGCCAATAACCCTGTTCGATATTATTGTTGTAGGCGTTGTTCTGTTCTCTGCTTTTCTGGCCACGGTCAGAGGCTTTTCCCGCGAAATCCTGTCTCTTCTTGCCTGGGGGCTTTCTGCAGTCATCGCGTTTTACGCCTATCCCTGGCTCACGCCGACGCTTGAGGGCTTTCTCGGCGACCCACGACTGGCAAAAGCCGGCGCCTTCGCTGCTATCTTTCTGATCGCACTTGTCCTACTTTCGCTGGTGACCACGCGATTTGCAGACTATATTATCGACAGTCGTGCAGGTGTGCTCGACCGATCACTCGGTTTTGTCTTCGGCCTTGTGCGCGGTGTTCTGATTCTGGCTGTTGCTGTCGCTTTCTGGAACTGGATGGTCGGCGATGCGCAAAGCCCCGACTGGATCAGAAATGCGAAATCCAAGCCGGCGCTCGATATGCTGGCAACAAAGCTGGAATCCTATCTGCCCGGCGGAAGGCAAATCGAAAGCAATCTCGGTCGCGATGCGACACATTTGCTGGCGATGATCGACGGCAAGCCAGCCATTCAATTTTCGCCTGATTTCAGGCCTATGAACTGATAAGTCCGGTCCGAACAGAAATCGGACGAGCCCTGCCCCAGCCAATTGCGGACCAATCGATGAACACCAGTTTTGACGACCATGATGATTTCAGCCTTGACGACGATACGCTGCATGAAGAATGCGGCGTCTTCGGCATTCTGGGCCATCCCGATGCCGCCGCGCTGACGGCACTCGGCCTGCATGCGCTTCAGCATCGCGGCCAGGAAGCAGCGGGCATCGTTTCTTATGACGGGCAGCAGTTCCGCTCGGAGCGCCATCTCGGTCTTGTCGGCGATCATTACACAGACCCGGCCATGCTGGAGAGCCTCAGAGGCTCCATGGCCATGGGGCATGTCCGCTATTCGACGACCGGCGGCACGGTGCTGCGCAATGTTCAACCGCTTTTCGCCGAACTCGGCGTCGGAGGCATTGCCATTGCTCATAACGGCAATTTCACCAACGGCCTGTTCATGCGCCGCAAGCTGATCTCCGATGGTGCGATCTGTCAGTCGACCTCGGATACCGAGGTTGTGCTCCATCTGATTGCCCGCTCCCGTGCCAAGACATCGTCCGACCGGTTCATTGATGCCATCAGCCAGATGGAAGGCGGCTATTCGATGATCGCCATGACCCGGACAAAGCTGATCGCCGCCCGCGACCCGACCGGAATCCGTCCGCTGGTGATGGGCGAACTCAACGGCAAACCGATTTTTTGTTCGGAAACCTGCGCGCTCGACATTATCGGTGCAAAATTCGTCCGCGATGTCGAAAACGGTGAGGTGGTCATCTGCGAAGAGCAGCCCGATGGCTCGATTCAGATTGATTCGCGCAAACCCGCGCTGAAACAGCCCGAGCGGCTCTGCCTGTTCGAATACGTCTATTTCGCCCGTCCCGATTCCATCGTCGGCGGTCGCAATGTCTATCAGACGCGCAAGAATATGGGCGTGAATCTGGCGCAGGAAGCCCCGGTTGAGGCGGATGTGGTGGTGCCCGTCCCTGACGGTGGCACGCCAGCTGCAATCGGGTATGCACAGGAAAGCGGCATTCCCTTCGAGCTCGGCATCATCCGCAATCATTATGTCGGGCGCACCTTTATCGAGCCGACGCAGCAGATCCGGGCCTTCGGCGTCAAGCTCAAGCATTCCGCCAACAAGGCGGTGATTGCCGGCGCCCGTGTCGTGCTGATCGACGATTCGATTGTGCGCGGCACAACCTCGGTGAAAATCGTGCAGATGCTGCGTGAAGCCGGCGCAAAGGAAGTTCACATCCGTGTTGCCAGCCCGATGATCTACCATTCGGATTACTACGGCATCGACACACCGGATCGTGACAAGCTTTTGGCCAATAACCACGAAACACTTGCCGACATGTGCGAGTTTATCGGAGCGGATTCGCTGCAGTTCCTGTCGATCGACGGGCTCTATATGGCCGTCGGCGGCGAGAAGCGGAACAATGGCCTGCCACAGTTCACTGATCATCAGTTCACCGGGGATTATCCGACCCGCCTACTCGACAGAGAGCACGAGGGTGAGTTTTCCAAGATCGAGCTTCTGGCCGGCAACGGCTGAAGACTGAATTCTTCCGGAGAAGACATCATGAGTAAGTCACTCGAAGGCCGGCTGGCCGTCGTAACCGGGGCCTCTCGTGGCATCGGTTATTTCACTGCATTGGCACTGGCCAGTGAAGGCGCGCATGTGATTGCCTGCGCACGAACGGTCGGTGGACTCGAGGAGCTCGACGACGCGATCAAGGCTGACGGCAATGGCTCTGCCACGCTGGTGCCGATGGATCTTGCCGATATGGGTGCTATTGACCGCCTTGGCGGTTCGATCTTCAAGCGCTGGGGCAAGCTCGACATCATGGTTGCCAATGCCGGCGTGCTTGGTGTTGTTTCACCGCTCGCGCATCTGGAAGCCAAGGTATTCGAGCAGGTCATGACCGTGAACGTGACCGCCACCTGGCGGCTGATCCGTTCTCTCGAGCCGCTCCTGCTGCAGTCCGACGCCGGACGCGGCGTGCTGATCTCCTCTGGTGTTGCCCACACATGCCGGCCGTTTTGGGGTGCCTATGCGGCTTCAAAATCCGCAGTGGAAGCGCTGGGCCGCACATGGGCGGGCGAAACCGCGCACACCCCGATCAAGGTCACCAATTTCGATCCCGGCCGCACCCGTACCGCCATGCGCGCGCAGGCAGCCCCCGGCGAAGATCCGATGACATTGCCACATCCAAGCGAAGTCGCGGCCAAGATCGTGCCGCTGACAGATCCGGCATATCAGGAAAGTGGCAGACTGTTTGTTTTCCGGGAAGATAAGCTGAAGGACTACCGCTTGCCGGAATAAGGTTCGGGCCAAAAGGGAAAGACACGACATGGCAACCTGGTTGAATGAACCGGCGGAATGGACCACAGAAGACAGCACGCTCGAACTGGTGACCGACAACGCCACCGACTTCTGGCGCAAGACCTTCTACGGTTTTGTCCGCGACAGCGGGCATGCCTATGTCGAACCGGTTTCGGGTGACTTTTCCGCCAGCGCGACCATGACGGCCGACTACGAAACGCTTTACGATCAGGCGGGCCTGATCCTGCGCATCGACGAAACCCACTGGATCAAGGCGGGCATCGAGTACACTGACGGGCTGATGCATTTCTCGACCGTCGTTACCCGCGATGTCTCCGACTGGTCGGTGATCCCGCTACCTCAAGCGGATCCCAAGACACCGGTTTCGATCCGTATAACCCGGCATGATGACGCGGTGCGGGTGCAGTTTCATCTCGGCGACGGCCACTGGCAGTTGGCACGTCTCTGCCCCTTCCCTGCATCTGATGCCCAGATCGGGATGACCGCCTGCACGCCGGAACGCGCAGGCCTCAAAGTGCGGTTTTCAGGCTTTACGGTCGGCTCACCGATCTCGCGCGAACTTCACTGACCGGGTATCAGGCCTTTCGCATCCGCCACATCAGGCCGGCGCAAACGGCCAGCAAAGCGAACGCGCAGAGGCTCACAGCCTCAAATCCAATCCCTGCATAAAGCCCGCTCATAAGCAGCGGGCCGAAAAACACGGCAATATAGGTTGCTGTGGTGTTCAGGCCGATCAGCGTACCGCGTGCTTCAGGTTTTCGCTGTGCCAGCAGCAGCACGGTCAGATTGAGACCATAATGGTTGAACATGCCGAGCAGAAACGTTGCCAGCAGCGACGACCAGTAGGCCTGCGTGACCACAAACAGCGACAGGTAGAGAAACGCCGATCCGGCAAGGAAAAACGGAAAAAGCCGCGCCGGACCAAAGCGGTCGACATGCCCTGCCAGCGCTCCGCCGAATCCGAATCCAAAACCATATGCCATCACAGCAAGGCTCGCGGCCCAAGCAGAAATACCAAGCGTTTCTCGCATCTGGTGGCCGAGCAGAGCATAGCTTCCATAAAATGCAATCATGAACAAAAGCCCGGTCGAAAGCAGGCTGACAACCCCGCGAACGCGGATCACTTCACGGCGACTGAAACGTTTGGCGACAGGCGCCGGTGCACGATCACCGGTAACAGCAAAGACAGCCGCCGCTGCTACAGCCAGAACAGAAAGTGCCCCATAGGCAATACGCCAGTCGAGAACATCGCTGAGCAGTGCGGAAAGCGGCACGCCACAGATCAGCGCAATCGACCAGCCTGAAAGCACAAAACCAAAGGCCCGCGCACCCTGCCCTTCCGGTGCGGAACGCACAGCTTCGGAGTAGATCGCGGGCAGCAATACACCCGTCGCAAGTCCGGCCACGGCCTGAAACAAGGCCAGCACCTGCCAGGCATGACTGAGAGCAGAACCGGCAAAGCCCGCTGCGATCAGCAGTGCCGAGACGGCGAGCACCAGCCGCATGGCATACCGGTCAATCAGCTGTGAAAGAAAAAAGCCGAAAAGGCCGTTGCGCCGCCGAAAGCGGAAATCGCCCATGTTATCGAAACCGCGCTGGTATCAAGCGCCGCCGCCACATCCCCGAGGATCGGCCCGAGAATAAAGGAATTCGCGCCGATCAGAAAGACGCCGGCGACAAGCGCCGCCAGCCTTAGGCGAAGAAGCAGAGGTGATTGCACGGAAAGGCCTGTGTGTGGTGATTCACTTCGACCATTATCCGTGATCCCGGGCGACAATCAACCGCCCGTCCGGGTGAATCCTATGCCTGCCTTGCAATCCAGTCGTGGTCGGGATGGTTCTTGAAGCGCCACTTGCGCATCGGCCCGGCCATGACGTTCAGGTAATACATCTCGTAGCCATGCGGCGCGCCGCATGGGTGATGGCCCTTCGGCACCAGCACTACCTCGCCATCGTGAACGGCCATGGTCTCGTCCAGTTCGCCATCTTCCGTGAACACTCGCTGGAAGCCGAAACCCTGCGAAGGGTTCAGACGGTGGTAATAGGTCTCTTCCAGATATGTCATCTCCGGAAAATTATCCTCGTCATGCCGGTGTGGCGGATAGGACGACCAGTTGCCGGCCGGCGTGAACACTTCCGTCACCAGCAGGCTGTCAGCAACATCGCGGTCTTCCATCGCAATCGGATGGATGTAGCGGGTGTTGGAGCCCTTGCCGCGTTCTTCCAGCCCAATATCCTCGATGACCTGCGCCTTGTGGCCACCGTGGCCGGGCGCCGAACAGACGGCGAGCGTGCAGTCGGTGTCAGCCGTAGCAGACCAGCCGGCATGATCCGGCACATAGACGGCAGCAGGCTTTTCTCGCTCGAACACATTCATGCGTTTGCCGAGTGTACCGAAATCCTCGCCCGCGCCGGAAATCCTGGCCTTGCCTTCAACGAGTACGAGAATCACCTCGCGGTCGCCGGTGTCTTCGGAAACACTCTCACCGGCGGACAGGTGATAAAGTCCGAAGCCGACATAGCCCCATCCCGCACTTTCCGGTGTGATGTCATGGACCTTGCCGAGGGTCCCGTTCGGTTTGACCAGCAGTTTGCTCATCGCGATATCTCCTCGTCGTCTATTATTGCAGTCCGGCTTCACGCGCTGCCGCCTTCAGCGCTTTCAGCCCCATGCTCTGATAATGGGAGGGGTTGCGCACCGCCGGGTCCTGTTCAGCCTCGATCACGACCCAGCCGGAGTAGTCATGCTCGGCAGCAATTTTCAGCACGCTCACGAAATCGACCATGCCCTCCTCGTCACCGGGAACGGTGAAGACGCCGCGCCGCACCCCCTCCAGAAAACTCAAACCCTCACCCTGGACCTGCTGCATGATCGCGCCACGCACATTCTTGGCATGGATGTGGGCAACGCGCGCCATATGACGACGCGCAAGCGCCGCCGGGTCGCCGCCGCCGAAGGTGGCATGGCCTGTATCGAGCAGCAGATGCACATCCGGTCCGGTCAGCGCCATCAGCCGGTCGATCTCCGCCTCGCTCTGGATGATCGTGCCCATGTGATGGTGATAGACCAGCGCGATGCCGCTTTCGGCGCAGTAGGCGCCAATCGCATCAAGCTTGTGTGCAAATACTTCCCACGCCCCCTCGTCAAGCACCGGCCGGTCGCCAAGGGCAGCTGCATCATTGCCGTGAATGGCGTTGGACGTTTCACAGACAATGCAGACCCTCGCGCCCTGCGACTTCAGCAGATCAAGATGCGGGCGGATCGCGGCCTTTTCATCGTCTACGGAATGAACAAGCAGGTTCAGCGAATGCCAACCAGAAACAAATTTCAACCCGTGTGCCGAAAGCACTGCCGAAAGGGCTGCCGGATCGGTCGGGAATTTATGGCCCTTCTCAATGCCATCGAAGCCGATTTGGGCGGTTTCCGAAAGGCAGGTTTCAAGCGAAATATCGGCGCCGAGGCTCTGGTCGTCGTCGTTGGACCAAGCAATCGGATTGGTTCCGTAAAGGATCATGGTTTACCCTTTCAAAGGCAAAAGAAACTCAATCGAAGGCCCGCTGACGGGTGCGGTCTTCGAGATAGGTCTTGCGCGCCGCATTAACTTGGTCACGTTCGGAGACCTCCGGCACGGCCACATCCCACCAGTTGCCACCGGCTTCCGTGGTGATCATCGGATCCGTGTCGATCACGATCACATGGCTTCGGTCGCTGGTTTTCGCCCGCTTCAGCGCTTCCTCCAGTCCTGCGATGTCATCGACTTTCTCGGCGATGGCGCCAAGCGCCGCAGCATGGGCGGCGAAATCGATATCGGAGGGAACGACATGGCGTGCGGTGTCGATCAGATTGTTGAAGCTTTCGCCGCCGGTTGCCCGCTGCAGCCGGTTGATGCAGCCAAAGCCACGATTATCCAGAACCACCACTGTGATCTTCTGGCCGAGCATGACAGAGGTCGCCAGCTCGGAATTCGCCATCAGATAAGAGCCGTCGCCGAGCATGACGATGACATCGCGCTCCGGCAGGGCCATCTTGACGCCGAGCCCGCCGGCGATCTCGTAGCCCATGCAGGAATAGCCGTAGTCGAGGTGATAGCCATTGGGCAGTTCCGTCTGCCAGAGCTTGTGCAGTTCGCCGGGCAGCCCGCCGGAAGCACACACCACCACGGTATCATCGCCGCTCTGGCGTTGGACCGCGCCGATCACATGACCATCGCTCGGCAGCGCGTTGCCCGCCGGCGCATCGGTCGCGGCCGCAACCGAGGTCATCCATGCTCTCTTGAGTTCCGGATCAATTGCAGACGCCCGACGGCCGCCAAGCTTCTCGCCCAGCATCTCAATCGCTACGCGGGCATCCGCAACCAGCGGCAGCGCATCGTGCTTGTAGCTGTCGAAGGCCGTGACGTTGATAGCCAGAATGCGCCGCGCCGGGTTCCGGAACACCGACCAGGAACCGGTGGTAAAGTCCTGAAACCGTGTCCCGAGGCCGATCACCAGATCGGCATCAGCAGCAATGGCATTGGCAGCCGACGAGCCGGTCACACCGATAGAACCGAGGTTCAGCGGATGGCTTGCCGGCAGCGAGGACTTGCCCGCCTGAGTTTCTGCCACGGGGATCTGATGGGTTTCCGCAAAGGCTTTCAGCGCATCGGTAGCACCGGAATAAAGAACGCCACCGCCCGCAACGATCAGCGGGCGTTTCGCCGCCTTGATGGCTTCAACGGCACGCAAAAGCGCATCCGCATCCGGAGCCGGACGGCGCTGGTACCAGATTTTCTCGCCAAAGAAGCTTTCCGGCCAGTCAAAGGCTTCGGCTTGCACGTCCTGACAGAAGGACAGTGTCACAGGACCGCAGCGTTCCGGATCTGTCAGCGTTGCGAGTGCGCGCGGCAGCGCGGTCAAAAGCTGTTCGGGACGGGTGATCCGGTCGAAATAGCGGCTAACGGGACGGAAGCAGTCATTGGCCGAAACCGTGGCGTCGTCAAAGTCCTCGACCTGCTGCAGCACCGGATCCGGCGCACGGCTGGCAAACATGTCGCCGGGGATCAAAAGCACCGGCAGGCGGTTCACATGGGCCAGCGCACAGGCCGTGACCATATTGGTCGCGCCAGGCCCGATGGAGGTCGTCACCGCCATAGCCTGCCGGCGGTTCTTCGCCTTGGCATAGGCGATTGCGGCATGGGCCATGGTCTGCTCATTGTGGCCGCGCCAGGTCGGCAGCAAGTCGCGCGCGCCGTAAAGCGCCTCGCCAAGAGCTGCGACATTGCCGTGCCCGAAAATCGCCCAGCAGCCCGGAATAACTGGATCACCGTCTTCATTCTTCTGGGCAATAAGATAGCGCACCAGTGCCTGTGCGGCAGTCAAGCGTATCGTTTTCATCAAACCGCCTCATCATTTGTATGCTGTTTGGCCTGTTGTCGCGCGTCATCCCAGTGACGGCAGAACCGGCGATATTTCTCTGTCATTTCGACCATGGCCTCATCATCGCTGATGGAACCGGAAAGCCATGCGCGGGCCGAATCGGCAAAGATCGAACGGCCTACGGCAAAGCCCTTGACCAGCGGGAAACCCGCAGCGGTCCTGAAGCTTGCAACCAGTTCTTCTTCCGGTGCATCGAGACCGAGCACCACGATACCGCGGGTATGGCTGTCATTGCGTTCAATCGCGGCTGAGACATTGGCCCACGCTGCTTCGGAAACCAGCGGCTCCAGTTTCCACCAATCGGGATAGATGCCAATTTCATAAAGCCTTTCGATCACTCGCGCCGCACTCATGTCATCGGTCTCGCCATGCTTTGATGACACGACTTCCATCAGGAATTCCAGCCGGTTGCGGCGGGCAGCGGCGAAAAGACGCTTCAAGGTCGCCTCTTGGTCGGTTTTCAGCGCGTCGTCATCATCCGGGTGATAGAAACACAGCACCTTGACGACATGCTCCGCCGGCCATTCGGTAAAACCACCCATATCCTCGCCAAGCTCCGGCTCAAGCGTCAACGGGCGTGACCCCGGCCACTCCGTCGGACGACCGATCCAGAGACCGGTTCCAGCGGCCTTGTACAGTGCCGAACGGCCGATCCTGCTGTCGCAGAGAATACCGTGTCCCGGACTGTTATTGGCCACATCCAGTGCGGCTTTGAGGCAAAGTTCCTTGAAGACGGCCAGCTTTTCGGCCGAAGCACCGCACTCTTCGGCCATGTCCTCCAACTGGATCCGGTGATCAAAGGCAAAGACGCGCATTTCCGGCCATTCACCATGACGGTTGGTCGACCAGTGCAACTGCTCCAGCGCCTTGTCCTTGCGCAGCGCCTGTGTCGAGGAACCATGCTCCAAAAAATACTCAAGCTCGGTCAGGCTGGGATAGGCTGGTGTGCAGCCGTGGCGCGAGACCGCGAAAGCGCCACAGGCATTGGCGATCGTCAGGCTCTCGGCCCAGTCCCGATCTGTCAGCCAGCCTTTCAGGAGTCCGGCCATGAAGCCGTCACCGGCACCGAGCACATTGAAGACCTCGATGCGGAAGCTCTTTCCCGCAACGCCGCCGTCGATGTCATCGGGGATATCGTCCTCGAAGGCCGAGGCGCCATCTGCGCCGCGCTTCAACACCAGCGTTGCCGCACTTACCTTGCGCACGTTCTTCAGCGCCTGCAGGGTATCCGTCGTACCGCCAGCGATGTGGAATTCCTCTTCGGTACCGACGATCAAGTCAAAGAGAGTAAGAGTCGATTGCAGCTTGGCTGTCACCTTTTCCGAAGCAATGAAACGGTTTTCGCCGTCGCCATGGCCGGACAAGCCCCAGAGATTGGGGCGGTAGTCGATATCGAGCGCGGTGCGCGCGCCATGCTTGCGGGCCAGTTTCAGCGCTTTCAGCACTGCCGCTTCTGTCTGTGGGTTGGACAGATGCGTACCGGTTGCCACCAGCGAGCGCGCGCGGGCAATCAGCGCCTCGTCGATATCCGCCTCGCACAGCGCCATGTCGGCGCAGCTTTCACGGTAGAAGATCAGCGGAAACTGTTCCTCGTCCCGAATGCCGAGGATCACCAGTGCCGACAAGCGTTCCGGGTCGGTGACAACGCCAGTGACGTCGACCCCTTCCCTGGCCAGCTCCTCGCGGATGAAGCGCCCCATATGCTCATCACCGACGCGGGTGATAAGACCAGACTTCAGCCCGAGACGGGCAGCGCCGGTCGCCATGTTGGTCGGCGAGCCTCCGAGATATTTCTCGAAGGACAGCATGTCTTCCAGCCGACCGCCGACCTGGGCGCCGTAAAGGTCGACCGAGGATCGGCCGATGGTGAGACAATCGAGTTCATGCATGCTCTAGACAGTGCCTCCCAGCGAAGATTCGAGTTCAACAAGTTCACGTCCGCCGGCCATCAGATCCTGAAGCTGTTCGGCATTGATCTCACCACGCTTCGCAGTGCCCAGCGTCTTGCCGTGATTGATGACAGTGAAACGGTCGCCGACGGCCAGCGCATGGCGGACATTATGTGTGATGAAGACCACGCCGATGCCCTTTTTGCGCACCGCGTCGATGGTGGACAGCACATTGGCCGTCTGGCGCACGCCCAGCGCCGAAGTCGGCTCGTCGAGGATCAGCACGCGAGCGCCGAAATAGACCGAGCGCGAAATCGCAACCGTCTGCCGCTCACCGCCCGAAAGCGTGCCGACGGCCTGATCGGCCGAGCGCAGCTGAATACCCATCTTCGCCATTTCCGCGACTGTGACGGCGCCGGCTCGTCTGTGGTCGAACACTTTTATGGGACCGATGCGCCGTTCCGGTTCACGCCCCATCCAGAAATTGCGGGTGACCGACATCAGCGGGATCATCGCCAGATCCTGATAGACCGTGGCAATCCCGGCGGCCATCGCATCGCGCGGATCGTTGAAGCTGACTTCCTTGCCGTCGACGAGAATGCGACCATAGCTCGGTTTGTGAACGCCGGACATGGTCTTGATGAAGGTGGATTTGCCGGCACCATTGTCACCGAGCAGACAATGGCATTCTCCGGCCATCACCGAGAGCGACACACCGGCAAGGGCAATCACCGGGCCGAAATGCTTTTCGATATCTTCGAGTTCGATCAGAGGTGCGCTCATGTCTAGCGTTCTCCCGTGATGCGGCGACGGATATAGGTGTTGAGAATGACGGCGAGCAGCAGAATAACGCCGAGGAAAACCCGGAACAGAGAGCTTTCGACCCCAGCAAAAAACAGGCCCTGCTGAACAACGCCAAAGATCAGTGCGCCAAGGGCTGCGCCGATCACCGAGCCGTAGCCGCCGGTGAGCAACGCGCCACCGATGACGACCGAAATGATCGCCTCGAACTCCTTCAACAGGCCGCGGTCCGCCGCTGCCGAGCCGAACTCCATCACCTGGCAGGTGGCGAAGATAGTGGCGCAAAATGCCGTCAGCATGAACATCAGAATTTTGACACGGTTGACCGGGACGCCGACATAGCGCGCGGCCTGCGCATCACCACCGGCGGCAAAGATCCAGTTGCCGAACTTGGTGCGCACCAGCATGAAATGACCGAGCACCACCAGAACAACCGCCCACACCATCAGCATTGGAATGCCCTCGACAACCGGTTGTCCGGCGCGTGGCCCCGCAACGAAGGTCGAAATCATGTCATGTTCGGCAAGCCAGCTGAACAGCCCGGTCAAAACCTTGCCGCCGAAAAGCGAGGCTACGAAATCGCCCTCGGATGCCTCGCGAACACCGCCGATAATGGTCTTGCCGGTGGTCGAGATGGCGATGAAGATCGTCAGGCCACGCAGGATGAACAGGAAGGCGAGCGTCACGATAAAGGACGGCAGGCCGGTGCGGATCACCAGAAATCCGTTCAGCGCGCCGATGGCAACCGCGACCGCAAAGGCAGTCAGGATGGCAAGCCAGGCGGGCCAGCCCAATTGCACTGTGAGAAGAGCGATCACGATACCGGCAAAGCCGATCATCGAGCCAATCGACAGGTCGAACTCGCCCGCGATCATCAACAGGCAGGCGCCGACGGCGATAATCGCGAACTGAGCGGACACTGTGCCCCAATTGATGAAGCCTTCGGCCGAAAACATGCCGCTGTCGCCGGCAATCGTTGCAAACAGCAGGAATACGAGAATGGTGCCGCAGATGGAGCCGAGCTCGGGCCGGATCAGCGCCTTGCGCCAGCGTGGCACGGGGCGCATGCGCTCTTCGAGGATCAACTCCTCGATTGGCCGGTGCGGCTTTTGTTGTTGGGATTTGGACATCGATTTCTCTCCGCCACGCAGGCAATGGTTTTCTGGGCCGGCGGCTCTTTTTGACATCCGGCAGGGCTCGGTCTTTCAGGGTACCGGCAGGATGCCGGAGAAACCGCCACGCGACAAAAGCCGCGCGGCGGCGCCATTGTCAGACGTTAGCGATACTGACCTGCATATTTCTCAACCAGTTCGATATTGCTGTCGGTGATGAAGCCCGGACCCGAATTGATCGAGTTGCCCGGCATCACGCCGTAGCGGGCATAATTGGTCAGAATGACCACCGGCAGGTATCCTTGCAGATAGGGCTGCTGGTCGATCGCAAAATCGATGGTGCCAGCCTTAATAGCATCGGCGATCCCGCTCGAAAGATCGAAGGTGCCGAAATAGACTTCGCCCGCCTGGCCCGCCTCATCGAGAGCCGCGATCGTCGGCTCGGCAGAGTTGGGACCGAGCGTCAGGATAGCGCCGGTATCGGGGTTGGAATTGAGATAGGCCATGACCTTCGACTTGACCTCGGAAGGGTCCATGCCGCTGTCAATCATCTGCTGGCCGAGTTCGACACCGAGACCGTCGGCAAAGCCCTGGCAGCGTTCAACTGATGCCGGATTGGTGATGTAGTGGTTGACGCACAGGAAGCTGTCGGCATCCGACTCCTTCTTGGCCCGCTCCCCGGCCAGCTTGCCAGCCATATATTCCGGCTGCCCCACATGCATCATTGCACCAAGCTGTTTCGACTGCTCCTCGGTGCCTGAATTGATGGTGATCACCGGAATGCCCTTGGCCACGGCATCCGAAACCGGTCCCGACAGCACGTCATAGTCGGCAATCGTCACGATGATACCATCCGGGTTGGACGCAGCCGCTTGCTGGACGATACGGCCCATATCGGCAAGGTCGCCCGTCGGCGGGTTGCGGTATTCCACTTCAACATCCATCTGGTCGCCTGCAACATTGATGGCGTTCTTGATGGTGTTCCACCAGCTGTCGCTGTCGGGCGCATGCGAGATCAGAACGAAGCGCTCGCCTTCGGCCTGCGCCGCAACAGGCGCCAGGCTCGTGATTGCGACAGCCGTTGCCGCCAGCGCAAGAAATCTTGTTTTCATGATTAAGTCCTCCTCCAAGGATGAATTCGCCCCAACCTCCTCCCGGCAAGGGCAGATTTCAGTACCGAAACGCAAATAGCTCTGCGTTTCGCGAAAGGAATTTAAATTCTATTTACGAATCATTGCAATATTTATTTTCTATTTTTTCGGCTTTCGCGAGCGGCACCGACCGAAACGGCCAGCGAGATGGCAAGCGAAAGCGAGCCGGACAACGCGCGAAAGGCCCCGACATCGGGCTCGGCCACATGCAGCGTGGTAGCGCCAAGCTGCACCAGCGGGCTGGTGACATAATCGGTGATCGCAACAAGCCCGGCGCCGCGCGCCTTGCCTGCCTCTGCGATTTCCAGCGTCCGCTCGGTATAGGGGGCAAAGGTGACGGCGAGCACGGCATCGTCGGCGCGGATCGTGTGTTCGAGACCGAGACCGGCGGTGCCCGTATGCAACACCGCAGGGATGCCCATCTTCTCAAACGCATAGGCGAGATAGGACGTCACGGGAAAGGCACGCCGAAACCCGGCAAGGTGGATCGTTTCCGCCCTGGCTAGCATTTCAACAGCATCATTCAGCGCTTCGGTTTCCACCGAGGTCAAAAGATTTTCGAGCGAAATCCGGCCGACTTCGACAAATTCGGCAAGAAGTGCTGCCGGGCTGTCGGAACCGTGACCGCGCAGCGAATCGAGCCGTGTAGCGTAGTCCGGCCATTTCCGCGAATAGTCACTGCGGAATAGCCGCTGCATCTGGGAGAAGCCGGAGAAACCGAGTTCCTGGCAAAACCGCATGAAGGCCGATGGCTGAACGCCGGCTTCCGCTGAAAGCTCGGCAACTGTCGATACCGCGACACGATCAGGGTTGGCGGCAACGAAATCGGCGCACTGTTTCAGCCGCTTCGGAAACGCCGATGAACGCTCCGCCAGGCGGGCAAAAAAGGCGTCGATCGTATCGGGCGCGGCACTGGCGTGGTTGGACATGAGGGGCTCCGTGATTGCGCTTGACATATTCCACAATTGATGTTTTTAGAATTTTTATTCTATTTTCACAAGCGACACAAGATCGGTCGCGGATACGGGATTGCGGGAGGACATATGACTGTATCGATTGCACTTTTGGGCGCCGGACGGATCGGGCGTGTCCATGCGCGCGCCGTGACCTCGGTTGCAGGCGTCAGGCTCGCTGCCATCGCCGACGCCAACACCGACGCCGCCAATGAAATCGCGGCGACCTACGAGACCGCGGTTTCGACGATCGAGGAGATTGCCGCCGATGCCAGCATCGATGCGGTGATCATCGCCACCCCGACCGGCACCCATGCCGACCTGATCGAAAAATTTGCGCGCGCCGGAAAGGCGATCTTCTGCGAAAAACCCGTCGACCTCGATTCGGCGCGGGCGCGCCAGTGCCTTGCCGTGGTCGAGGAAACCGGCACCCGGCTGATGCTAGGCTTCAACCGCCGCTTCGACCCCAATTTCCAGGCCCTGAAGCAGACGATTGCCGACGGCAAGATCGGCAATCCGGAAATGCTGCACATCATTTCGCGCGACCCCTCCCCGCCGCCGATTTCCTATCTTGCCTCCTCAGGCGGTTTCTTCAAGGACATGACGATCCATGATTTCGACATGAGCCGTTTCCTGCTCGACGAGGAAATCGAGACGGTGCAGGCCAGTGGATCGGCGCTGATCGATCCGGAAATCGGCAAGATCGGTGATTACGACAGTGCCTCGACGCTTCTGACTACGGTTTCCGGCCGCCAGTGCACGATCTCGAACTCGCGTCGCGCCACCTTCGGCTATGACCAGCGCATAGAGGTTCTGGGCTCCAAGGGTGCGGTCTCCGCCGAAAACCTCCGGCCTGCATCAATCGAACTTGCCACCGCCGAGGGGTTTCTGCGTCCGCCGATCTATGATTTTTTCATGACCCGCTACGTAGACGCCTTTGCCGCCGAAATCCGCAGTTTTGCAGAAAATCTGAAATCCGGGGCTGCAATGTCGCCGAGCGGCGATGACGGGCTGAAGGCGCTTGAAATCGCCGAAGCAGCTGACACCTCGGCCCGGGAAAAACGTCTGGTTTACATTTCGGAAATCCGGGGCTGACGGAACCTTGCGGTCCCCACCGGGATCGTTGAAAAACCGGAATCCCCACAAAAGCCCGAGACCGACCGGAATGACCGGCGTTTCGGGTTCTTGCGTTGCGTGATCATCGACTTAGATCATGAAATCCTCTCAAGCGGCTCGCGCCGGGCGGCCGGATTTGCGATAATGGAAACCCGATCTGAAGGAATCTCCATTGACCGCACAGCAAACCCGTCCCGCTCCCGCCGAACCGCTCACCGTTCTGCGCGAAATCTACGGTTATTCCGAGTTTCGCGGCAAACAGGCAGCCGTGATCGAGCAGGTCATCTCAGGTGGCGACGCCGTGGTGCTGTTTCCCACAGGTGCCGGAAAATCCCTCTGCTATCAGCTGCCCGCGCTCTGCCGAAACGGCGTCGGCGTGGTGATTTCGCCGCTGATTGCACTGATGCGCGATCAGGTTGAGGCGCTGAAGCAGCTCGGTGTGCGGGCTGCGGCCCTCAATTCCTCACAGTCCCAGGATGAATTCGTCACGACACGAAGGGCTTTAGCGCGGCATGAACTCGACGTCCTTTATGTCACGCCGGAACGGGTGGCCACGTCCGGCTTCATGGAGATGATGCGCGATCTCGATATCGCGCTCTTTGCCATCGATGAAGCCCACTGCGTTTCCCAATGGGGGCATGATTTCAGGCCGGAATACCGGTCGCTCGACCGGCTTGCCGAGGCCTTTCCCGGCGTGCCGCGTATGGCGCTGACGGCAACCGCCGATCCGCATACCCGCGAAGATATCATCGAACGGCTGGCGCTTCAGAATGCGGCCGTGTTCACGACCTCGTTCGATCGCCACAACATCACCTACGAAATCGTCGAGCGCGAACAGCCGCGCCGCCAGCTTCTGGATTTTCTGTCCCGCCACAAGGGCGAAAGCGGCATTATCTACTGCCTGTCGCGCGCCAAGGTGGAGGAAACTGCCGAATGGCTGAACACGCAAGGGATCTATGCGCTGGCCTATCACGCCGGCATGCCACGCGAGACCCGTGATGCCCATCAGGATGCTTTCCTGCGCGAGGAAGAACTCTGCCTTGTGGCTACCGTCGCCTTCGGCATGGGGATCGACAAGCCGGATGTCCGCTATGTCGCCCATCTCGATCTGCCAGGTTCGGTGGAGGCCTATTATCAGGAGACCGGGCGCGCCGGCCGAGACGGCCTTCCCGCCGATGCCTGGATGGTCTACGGCATGGCCGACGTCACCCAGCGCGGCCGCATGATCGACCGCGGCGCCTCCGCCGATGAGGTCAAGCGCGTCGAGCGCACCAAGCTCAATGCGCTGCTCGGCATCTGCGAGACGGCGGACTGCCGCAGACAGGCCATTCTTGCCCATTTCGGCGAGCAGCACGGCGGCAATTGCGGCAATTGCGATACCTGCCTGTCGCCGGTCGAAACCTGGGATGGCACCGAAGCGGCCATCAAGGCCATGGCCGCGATCTACCGCACCGGAGAGCGTTTCGGCGCCGGCCACCTGATCGATGTGCTGACCGGCAAAGAAACAGAACGAACCGAGAGCTTCGGCCATAACACCATGCCGGTTTTTGGCGCGGGCAGGGATATCGCGCCCAAGACATGGCAATCGGTCTATCGCCAATTGCTGGCAAAGGGCCTGATCCGCGTCGATCACGATGCCTATGGCGCCCTGAAGCTCGAGCCCGAGGCCCGCGCGGTGTTCAAACACGAGCTTTCGCTGCGGTTCAGGGTCGACCGCACGCCCAAGGGCAAAGCGTCCTCCGGCGCGCGCAGGCGCAATGATGCGAAAGCAGCTCTTTCCGAACATGATCAGGCGCTGTTCGAGGTCCTGCGCACAACCCGCACAGCACTGGCAAAGGAGCTTGAAGTTCCGCCCTACGTCATCTTTCCTGATGCGACATTGATCGCGCTGGCCAGCCAGCGCCCCGGTTCAGCGGAGGCAATGCTTGAGATCCAGGGCGTCGGAAAAACCAAACTGCAGCGCTATGGCGCAGAGTTTCTGGACGCCATCCGCGCCCACGGCTGACGAAAAGCCGGGCACTGCCTTTCCGGCTCCCCCTTGATTTTCAACGGAACAATTTCCTTTCCGCTTGGTTTAACGGGAGAATCCCCAACCGAAGGAGAGATTGTGATGAGCAAGATCGACAAGGAAAAGGAAACCGAACGCACGCTGCGCCAGGTCGAAAATATGGGCGCGGGCGGCCATCTCGGCGGCACCTATTTCGGGCAGGAACCGGATGCCAGCACATCGGCAAATCACGGCAAATCGCAACAGAACGGCAATAGCCCTTCATAACAACCGCAGCCCGAAAGCGGCCTGAACCAAGACCCGCCGCCTGACAGGACGGCGGGTTTTTCCGTTCAACGCGCCGGACAAAGGAACGGTATCATGACCACTACAAAACAGACGAAGACCGCCATTCTCTATCGCATGGTCATGCCTGATCATGTCTGCCCGTTCGGCCTGAAATCGCGCCATCTGCTGAAGAGCAACGGCTATGAGGTGGAAGACCATCATCTTACGACCCGGGAGGAGACCGATGGCTTCATGGAGGAACACGGCGTCAAGACGACACCCCAAACCTTCATCGACGGCAAGCGCATCGGCGGCTACGACGATCTGCGCGTTTTCTTCAAGCTTGACCCACCGCCGGAAGAGCAGAGCGAAACCAGCTACAAGCCGGTGATCGCGATCTTTGCTGTGGCGCTTCTTCTGGCGCCCGGCCTGTCCTGGCATCAATACGGAACACTGCTGTCGCTGCGCGCTGTCGAATGGTTCATCTCGCTGTCGATGACTATTCTCGCGATCCAGAAGCTGCAGGATGTCGAGAGCTTTTCCACGATGTTCCTGAATTACGACCTGTTGGCCCGCCGCTGGGTGCCCTATGGCCGCATATACCCTTTCGGCGAGGCGCTCGCCGGCATTTTGATGACCGCCGGCGCGCTCGTCTGGTTGTCGGCGCCGGTCGCCCTTTTCATCGGTATCGTCGGTACGGTCAGCATCTTCAAGGCGGTCTATATCGACAAGCGAGAGCTCAAATGCGCCTGTGTCGGCGGCAGTTCATCCGTTCCCCTCGGCTTTGTTTCACTCACCGAAAGCGTGATGATGACGCTGATGGGCATATGGATGCCGCTGAAGGCATTGCTGTTCTGAAACAAGCGGACAGGGCGACGACGCCCTGCCCTTTTCGCTTTGAAGCCTGATCAGCCTGCCGCCAGACTGGCATCGGCTTCAGGTTCTTCAGCACCGCCGGCGATGATGACCGGCACCAGCAGATCGCCCCAGCTTCTGGTGCCGCCATGGTGGCGGGCAGAGCGGATGATCTCGACCGAAACCCCGGCATCGACCGCCCGCATGACCGACTGATTGAGCCGGTGCAGATCATTGGCAACCATGCGGATGGCGGCCTGTTGCTCGCTGGACATGCGCGTGGCCTGAGCCTCGGCACGTTCCTTGACATTGATCTTACGCGTCATGTTATCTCCTCCTCATCGAAAAGAATGCTGGTGCCTTATTCAGCAGCATGAAACTGGGCTGTTTCGGTGGATTCGCCCATCGCTGTTGTCGAGCCGGTACCGCCGGTGATCGCCATCGAAACCGCATCGAAATAACCCGTCCCGACCTCGCGCTGATGCCGTGTTGCGGTATAACCGTTGGCTTCGGCGGCGAACTCCGCCTGCTGCAATTCGCTATAGGCGGCCATTTGCCGGTCGTTGTAGCCGCGTGCCAGTTCGAACATGCCGAAATTGAGCTGGTGGAAACCCGCAAGCGTGATGAACTGGAACTTGTAGCCCATGGCGCCCAGCTCTTTCTGGAAGCGCGCGATCTCGTCATCACTGAGATTTTTCTTCCAGTTGAAGGATGGCGAGCAATTATAGGCGAGCAGCTTGCCCGGATGATGTTTGTGCACGCCCTCGGCAAACCTGCGGGCCTGATCGAGATCCGGTTTCGAGGTTTCACACCAGATCAGGTCGCAATAGGGTGCATAGGCCACGGCGCGAGCAATACAGGCTTCGAGCCCGTTTCTGACCCGGTAAAAGCCCTCCGCCGTCCTTCCCGCTTCATAATCAACGAATGGCTGGTCGCGCTGATCGATGTCGGAGGTCAGCAGCTTGGCCGCTTCGGCATCGGTGCGGGCAATGACCAGCGTCGATACGCCCATGACGTCTGCGGCAAGCCTTGCCGCCGTCAGATTGCGGATATGGGCGGCGGTCGGGATCAGCACCTTGCCGCCCAGATGTCCGCATTTCTTTTCAGATGCGAGCTGGTCTTCAAAATGCACGCCGGCAGCGCCGGCCTCGATATAGGCCTTCATGATTTCGAAGGCGTTGAGCGGTCCGCCGAAACCGGCCTCCGCATCGGCAACGATCGGCGCAAACCAGGTCTCGACTGAGAGTTCATTGCCTTCCGAAATTTCAATCTGATCAGCACGTTGAAGTGTTTTATTGATGCGTTTTACCAACTCCGGACCGGCATTGGCCGGATAAAGCGACTGATCAGGATACATCGCAGACGCCGTATTGGCGTCAGCGGCGACCTGCCAGCCGGACAGGTAAATCGCTGTGAGCCCGGCCCGGACCATCTGCATGGCCTGATTGCCAGACTGGGCTCCGAGTGCGTTGACGAAATCCTCATCATGGATCAGCTGCCACAGCCGTTTGGCGCCTTCCTCTGCCAGTGTTGCCCGGATCTGAACCGAACCGCGAAGACGGCGCACATCCTCGGGACCATAAGGCCTTTCAATACCGTCGAAACGCCCGGCAGGTGCACCGTCAACAATTCTGTAAAACTCAGTCATGCCTGTTCTCCTCCTCAAGACAGTTTGAATGCAGTCACGACACAAAACATCAATATGACCGCATTTGATGTGACAAACTTAACTGAATTGACAAATGAAAAGCCACAGAATTGCGACTAATCAATTCATAAATCGGGTCATCTTGTATTCTGCTTGACTGTTTCGTTTTGTAATGTTGTAAATTATGTCAACATGTATTCACGCAAGTCTGGGAGCAAAAAGGTGGCAGAGAAGAAGATTTTCGCAGGGCCGCGTCTGCGGCGGATCCGCAAAGGGCTCGACCTGACGCAAACCGCAATGGCCGAGGCGCTCTCAATCTCGCCGTCCTATCTCAATCTGATTGAACGCAACCAACGCCCCCTGACCGTTCAGCTTGTGATGAAACTGGCGACCGTTTACGGCATCGATATCGGCGAGTTACAGGGAGAAAGCTCAGGCACGATCAGCCAGCTCAAATCGGTATTCTCGGATGCCTTGCTTTCAGGAGAACTGCCCGGCGATCAAGAGCTTCTGGAGGTGGCTGAAGCGGCCCCCAACGCCGCGCTTGGCGTGATCAAGCTTTACCGTGCCTATTGCGAACAGGCCGCCCGCCTGTCGGACCTCACCACCCTTCTGGCCCATGAGGGCCGCGAAACACATCTGCCGGGAAAACGCTTGCCGCATGAGG
Organism: Martelella sp. K41-7; assembly: GCF_055808365.1. Lineage (NCBI taxonomy): Bacteria > Pseudomonadati > Pseudomonadota > Alphaproteobacteria > Hyphomicrobiales > Aurantimonadaceae > Martelella > Martelella sp. K41-7. The sequence continues at coordinate 1,335,285 of NZ_CM147867.1, read as the reverse complement.
AGGTCCGCGACGCAATTTCACGCCGCCCCTATTTCTTCGACAGTGTCGACCGCGCCGCCGAAGCCCTGCACAACGAACTCGCACCGGGCGACGACCTTTCCGCCGCATTGAAGACATGGCTGACGGAGCGGCACAGCATCGCCGTCAGGGTCTTGCCACCGCACGCCATGGTCAATCTCGGCCGCCGTTTCGACAGGCATACGATGCGGCTGTTCATTTCGGCGCGTTTCTCCCCCTATGACCGCCAACGCGAAATCGCCATTGAGGTTGTCCTTCTGGCGCTGGCTGAACCGATAGCGCTGGCCATCGACGCTCTGGCCCTTTCTAGCGACGAAGCCCGGCGGATCGCCCGTTTCGAGCTTGCCCGCTACGCCGCGCTGGCAGTGATGATGCCTTACGATGCGTTCATCGAAGCTGCCCGCCGTGACCGGTTCAACATCGGGCTTCTCTGCGGACGCTTCGGCGTTTCCTTTGAGCAGGCGGCAATGCGTCTGGTCAGCCTGCAGCGTCTGGAAAACGCCGGCCTGCCCTTCTTCGCGATGGAAATCGACCAGGCCGGCAATATTTTGCGACGCATCGGCGCAGAAGGTTTTCCGCATGCGGGCTTTCGCGGCGAATGTCCGCGGCTTGATCTTTATGATGCCTTCTCGCGGCCCGGCCGGATCGTTACCCAGAATGTGGAAATGCCGGATGGCATCGGCTATCTCGCGATCGCACGCACACTGGAAGGCCCGGAACCGGCAATAGGCGAGCGGCCGCACCTGACTGCAATCCTGCTCGGGCTGCGCCGGGACAAGGCCGCAGCAACCGTGTATGGCGCCATTGGCAGCGCCAGCGCGGAAGCCATTCCGATTGGGCCGGTCTGTCGTCTTTGCGAGCGTCCCGGCTGTCTTTCACGCGCAGAGCCGCCGGTCACCCGCCCGCTCGGACTGGACGAAATGGTCGCCGGGCTTTCGGCCTTCGACTTCCGCTGAACCTTTCCAAACTCTGAGGTCTCGGCCACGCCGCCCTGCCGACACCCCGGCGAAAACAGAACCTCAGAACTGGTCTCGTCCAGCGCGGGTGGAAATCGTCGATCACAAGAGGGTGACTGTGGGTGCGGTGGCCGTCGAGATGCGGATGGTCGAGCGGGAGGTTGTCATGGCTGTGTTCCAAGGCTTCGTCTTCCCCGCCTGCAGGCCACTGGATGAAACAGACCGCGATACCCAGGCTCGCAAGACCTGCCAGCACCACGAGCGCGGCAACCACGCCGAATTCCGTCATCAGCCAGCCGGAAAGCGGATAGGTCAGCAGCCAACACGCATGGGAGAGCGCAAATTGCGCGGCAAACAGAGCCGGCCGGTCTTGCGGATGCGCAGAGCGACGCAGCAGACGCCCGGACGGTGTCAACACGGCCGCATAGCCTAAGCCGACTGCGAGCCAGGCGCCAAGCAGCCCGGACCACGCCAACCCGCCAAATACGATGCCTGCAGCAAGCGTCAGCAGCGTGACCACCATCAGCCCTGCGCCCGCCAGCATGACAGGCCGATCCGCAACACGGTCGAGAATTTTCGGCAGCAAAAGAGCTGCCGTCATCGACCCGGCGCCGAAGGCAAACATGGTCCAGGCGAGATCGCTGGCGGAAAGGCCGAGCAGCCCCCGCACCAAAACAACCGAATTGACCAGCACCATGGCACCCGCCGCGGCAACGGCAAGGCTGAGCGCAAGGAGCCCGCGCAGCCGTGGTGTGGCCAGATAAATCCGGATACCGCGCGTGGTGCGGTCATAAATGCCACGAGTTTCTGATGCCCTGGGGCTCGGCAGCAATACCGAGACAACGAGCAGCGCGGATGCAAGGAACCCGACCATCGTGCCGAGAAACAGCACATTGTAGCTCATCACCGCCAGCAGCAATGCGGCAAGCGTGGGGCTGACAATGTTTTCAAGGTCGTATGCCAGTCGCGAAAGCGAAAGCGCCCTTGTGTAGCGCGCCTCTTCAGTCAGAACGTCGGGGATCGTCGCCTGAAATGTGGGCGTGAACGCAGCCGATGCCGATTGCAGCAAGAAGATCAGCAAATAGACCTGCCAGACCGATGTGACAAACGGCAGCGCCAGCGCCGCGCCGGCGCGCACCAGATCGAGCGTGACGAGCAGCATCCGCCGGTTGACCCGCCCGGCGAAGGCACCGGCAACCGGCGCGATGCCGACATAGGCAACCATCTTGATGGTGAACACAGTGCCGAGAACCATTGCCGCGCCCTCGCCTGCAAGGTCATAGGCCAAAAGCCCGAGCGCGACCGTTGCCAGCCCGGTGCCGAGCAGCGCCACGATCTGCGCCAGAAACAGGTGGCGATAGGTGCGATCGGTGAGAATCTCCAGCATATCGGTCTCACAGATAACGGGTGATGGCCTTCAGCTCGGCGCGCTCGGCGTCTGTGCCGTCAGCGTCAAGGCAATGGTCCATATGATCGTGAATCAGGGTCTGCTTTGCATTGCGGACCGCGCTTTCCACTGCCTGCAATTGCTGCGCGACATCAAGACAGGATCGCCCGGCCTCAATCATCTCAACAACGGAACGCAGGTGCCCCTCGGCGCGCTTCAGCCGCGCGACGACCCTGGGATGACTTTCATGTCGGTGTGTATCGCTCATGCACGCAGTTTATCCTCCCCAGGGGGATATGGAAAGGTGCTTTCTACGCGCTCCAGAATGACCTTCTGAAAGCCTGCCACCAAACTCTTGTGCGGATGTTTCAGGGCTTGGTGGGTTTCCAGCCACGCTCCGACAATGGCTGATCCGGTGCTTCGATGGTGATGAAGCTTGCGAGTTCCGGACCGAAGGTCGGCAGCGCCATCGGGCAGCGAACGCCCGGCAATACGCGCACGTCGAAAAGCTCCTTGATGCCGCCTTCGAGGCGAAGCCATTCGACGATATCGCCATTGGCTGTGTTCACGATCTGCAGACCGCACCACGCCTCGGCTTTGCGCTTTTCCAGCTCGTCCTGAAGATTGAGCCCGGAGAACACGCCCTCGCGCCGCGCAAGCGAAAGCCCGACGAAGGCGTGCCCCTCATGAAAGGACAGGCCGCGCAAGAAGCCGGGACAGAATGCGACGTGTTCCCGCTTCCGGCTTTCCAGATCAAGCCGGGTGAGAAAGCCATTCCCGGAATCGAGAAACCACAGCGCGCCATCATGGAGGCGCGGCGAGTGCGGCATAGACAAGCCTTCGGCGACAATTTCATCGGTTTCGATATCGACGACCACGCCGCCATCACGGCGATGTTCGCGCCAGCCATCGACGATATCCGAGGTCGAAACCGACGTGACAAATCGCGGAACGCCATTTTCCATGGCAAGACCGTTCAGGTGGCACCGATCTTCCGGCGCCAGTCTGGAGATGAAAGGCGGGCGCCAGACCGGCTTGAACGAATGCGCGACGCTGTCTGTCGCCAGACACGAGTATTTCGTGTTGACGAAAATCAGACGACCGGCGGCGTCGATGCCGAGCTCGTGGACATCCAGATCGGAAACCGTCTGGCCGCGACGCGGCACATAGAGCTTGTCGAACTGGCCGTTTGCACGCTCATGGGGCGCCAGCACATTTTCGAAGCGCCATATCTGCGCAAGGCCGGCCAGAAGAAGACGTTGCTGATCGCCGATCAACCCCATCGCCCTCACGAAATTGCGCTGATGCAACGACAACGATCCGTTGGGCAACGTCCCGACAAGAAACAGCTGTCCGGTCTGATAGGACGTAAACGCGACAGAACAATTGTGCATCGCCAGCCACTGCGGAAACCCGCGTGAACAGGTCACATTGGTCTGAAGAACCGAGGGGTCTACCGGCTCTTCCGGCGCATCCGCGCGATCCTGCGAGGGTGGCGCTTCCGATGCGCCTGATGGCTGAGCGATGCCTTCAGCGGCGGCGGCGGCATCCTTCGTTTCGGACAGATCGGCGGGCATGCGGTATTCCTGTGCATTGGGTAAGATCAGGGCGGCAGAGAAATCTCTTGCCGCTCTGAGATGTTTTCGACGGACGAAAGCTCGCAGGTTTCGTCAGAACCGGTATCCGAACCGGATCGAACCGGTGTGGGCCTGATAGTCATTGGCAAACGCACCATCATACTGGAATTTGAGCTCCATGCCCTTCCGCTTTGCCAGATCCAGGCCGAAGGTGACATGGCCCACCGTATCGGCAATCGGTGTGAATGTCGAAAAACTGTCCATCGATGAAAGCCCGGCAAAGCGCGCGGTGGTCTCCCAATTGTCACTTGAGAGAAACGATACGCCGAGATCGCCGTAAAGCCGCGCCGGCCAATCCTCCATGAACGGGATCCGTGCCCCGAACTCGATGCCTGGCGTGACCCCGAAAGCGGTATCGGAATTGCCGTCGACCATCAGGTTCATCGCACCGGCGCCCGTTTCGGTATAGCCGTACTGGTGCATGTTGATGACGTCGAAGTCGACCTTCGGGCGCATGTAGTATTCATCGCCGAAGGCAAATTCGTACGACGCACGGGCACGGGCAAAGAACATCGCCGAATCCGGCTCGCCGCGTGCCGTCGCTGAAAGCGTATCGAGATTGATATAGCGCTTGGAATCGCCCCAGTTGTAGCCACCGCCTCCGACGAGGCCGAAGAGCCAGGGGCCCATTTCCTTCTTCAGCGCAACGGCACCGGTGAAGGATTGCTGCTCCATCTTCTCCGAGCCGCTGTCATTGCGGAACCAGCTGTTCTCGTAGGTCAGCCCCGAGCCAAGGAACCAGCCGTCGGAAAGTTCTGTTTGCCCGCCAAACTGCAAACCACCGACGGACTGCGTATAGCCGGAGGAATCGCCGTGCGCGCCTTGCGTCGTCTCGCCGCCAAGCACGCGGCTCCAGACACACGAGCCCTCGTCCATCAGCACGCCCGTCGTTTCAAAGGCGGGACATGACAGAACGCTGTTGGCTGCGGCAATGGCGGCAGACGGCGAATCAGCCAGCGGGGCCGCTGCCGTTTGTGAGGCCAGCTCCAGCAGCATGTCGGAGAAGGTCTCCGGTTCGGCCTGATGGAATGCACCGAAAGCCGCGCCAAGGGATATTTCGTCTTCGCCGAACTTCACCTCAGTCGCACTGCCATCGGCGATCCTGTCCCAGGCCTGCTGCATCGCCTTCGAGACCCCGCCGGCATTCCTGCCCAGTGAAACACCGTTCCCGCTGAAGTGGGCATCATCCACGGAAAACCCGTGCCAGCCCTCGGCGGATTTTGTCACATCGGTAAAGTCGAAAACCAGAGAGGACAGCGCCGTGATCGTCGACGTATCGGTGCCCTCGGCCATCAGAAAATCGGTGCGCGTATCTGGAAGCAGCGCATTGGCGTTGACATCCACACCCCAGGTACCGGCGAAATCCCCCGCGATCAGAAGTTTGTCGGCTGTGCCGTTTTCCATGTCGACATCGACATTGGTGAACAGCCCACCCTTGCTGGACGTCTCCGTCCGCCAGTCGATCCTGTCGCTGCGCTTGAAATAGCTGAACGGCGAGAACGTGGTCGAAAGGCCGAGATCGGCAACATTATAGGCACTGCCACCGGATTTTGTCCCGACACCCAACAAATCGCCGGTAAACTGCGTCTCTTTGGTGTTCCATGCACCGCCGGGATTGATATTGCCGGCGTTGAGAACACTGTCGACATCGGCGATCGCACCGGTCACGAAGGTGCCCATCCCCTGGTTCAGGAACAGGGTTGTACCGGCCAAAGCCGCCGTCTGGACCATTCCGTTCGCCGCGGAAGACGATGACGTCGCGAAGTCGTGCTGCACGATATTGCCGGTGAATGTGCCGGAATTGCTGGGCGTGACGCTGGTCTTCTTGGCCGCCGAAACATAGAGCGCGCCGCCCTGAAACTCTCCGTCCACGGCGGCCGCTTTGGACCCCGTCAGCGTCCCGCCCTCGTCCAGCGTCAGCGTCATCGTATCGCCGGTGGTCTGGGCCCAGACGCCCCACGCCGTCGGGTCGTTGACCGTAACAGAGCCACCGATCGTCACGGAGAGTGAACCGGATGACGTATTGCCATCCGCATCAGAACCTTGCGTGTTGTTGAAACGACCGAGTGTGCCGGCATAGGTCTTGCCGTTCTGGGTGAAGATGCCGCCCGACCCGCCAATGGCCTGGGCCACGATGCCGTGGGCGTATTTGCCGGTGGTCTTGACCGATGCGCCGGCGTCGACCGTAACGTTGACGATGCCGGCGCTATCCGCGTTGCCGCTGTCGGAATAGTAGTAATTCGAACCGCTCGACGTGCCGCCGTAATAACCGTAGGTCGCATTGAGCTTCTGCGCCAGATCGGCCGAAACGCCGCCGCCGCCGGAAACGCTCTGCGCCAGTATGCCGAAAGCGCCATCGCCCGAGGTGACGATGGTGGCCTTGTCTTCCAATGAGATATCGACGGGGTGAGCACTATTCGGCGCCTGACTCTGGACGAAACCGGCCTTGTCGAAACTGTTCGCAGCCGCCGTCAGGAAGCCGCCGCCGCCGCTGATCGACTGGCCGACAACACCGACAGAGCGTTTACCGGACGTGCCGATATAGCCGGAATGATTGACCGTGACATACTCCCCGTGAGCGCCACCGCTGTCGCTCCCGCTGCCGAAGGTGGAACTGATGACACTGGAAATGCTCTCGTCATTGACGGCGCTGGAGGTGCCGAGGGCGACACCCGCAAAACCGCCGCCGCCGCCGATGGACTGCCCCAGAATGCCATTGGCGTTATCGCCGGAGGTGGTAATCTTGGTACCTGCAATCGTATCGATCGTCACATTGCCTGCGCCGCGGTTATCGGCGGACTGCCCTTTCGCGCCGAATTTGACATTGACCTTGTCCATGGCATAGCCGGTCTGGATCGCATGACCGCCACCGCCGCCGACCGACTGGGCAATGACGCCGTTCGCAGCAAACCCGCTTGTGTATATGTTCGCGGCATAAACGGTGACATTGCCACCATCGCCGGCCGCACCGTTACTCGCCCCGAACGAGATCGTCGAAACGTCGAGATCGGCTTCCGTCGCGGCGACCGAAACGCTGTTGGCGCTTGACGACGTCGCGGCCGCCCCACCGCCGCCGCCAATCGACTGGGCCAGAACACCGTGCGAAAAGGAGCCATAGGTTGTGGTCGTGCCTGTGGACTGGGACGAGCCCTTCTGTTCGACGCCAACATAGACATCACCGCCATCACCGCCGCTGCCGCCCGAGGCACCGGTATTGGCTGAAAGCGTGACGGCCACGTCAAACGAAGGATGCGCCTTTACCCAGTCGGTGAACTTGACCTTGCTTTCCTTCTCGAACTCGAAGGCATGGCCGATAGAGCTGGTGCCGGAGCCGCCCTGGCCGCCGCCGCCGCCAATCGACTGTGCAACCAGCCCGGCAGAGGAGTCTCCCTTGGTCAGGATCGTTCCGTTGTTCCATGCATAGACATTGCCGCCGGTTGCACCTTCACCGCCGGTCGCACCAATTCCGATTTCAAGTTTGTTGTCGGCGTTAACATCTCCCGTACCGCCGCCGCCCTTGCCACCGCCACCGCCAATCGACTGGACAAAGAGACCGGCCGCGTTCGATCCGGAGGTTTTGACAGAACCGGTATCCGCCACACCGCCATAGGCCGAACCGCCATCGCTGCCCTCACCGGCGTCTCCACCGATCGCAAGCGACACGTTGAAGGTAGAGCTGCCGAAATAGTCAATGCCGTCAGTCTCGCCGGAACCGCCCTGTCCGCCGCCGCCGCCAACCGACTGAACAAGCATACCGTCTGCGAAATCGCCATTGGTGGCGATCGCGCCGTAATTATGGGCGAAGGCTTTTCCGCCGCCGCCTGCGGCTCCGCCCTGGCCCCCGATCGAGAAGGTGAGCGTGGCAGTGACGGAGTCACCTTCCAGCTTTTTCTGAAGCTCAGCCTCACCACCGGTCACCTTGGCAAAGGCGCTCTGAAAGGTTGCGGTTCCGGCAGCAGCCGTTGAATCGCCCCCTGGCCGCCGCCGCCGCCGATGGACTGGACGTGCAGGCCAAGCGCGCCGTCGCCTTGCGTCGTGGCGGAGCTGCCTTTTTCGAGAATGACTTTCGCCTCCGCGCCGTCGCCGGCAACGCCGCCATTGCCGCCATGGGATACCGACAGCGCAAGCGCGAAACTGTCACCTTTTTCGTCGAAAGGCAGCCCAAAGGCCAGCGACTTGGCGCTCGAAGTACCGCCATTGCCGCCGCCGCCGCCGACCGACTGCACCAGAATGGCGGTGGCATCGTAACCGGTGGTCGAGACCGCACCCGAATGGGTCAGTTCCGCACTGCCGCCATCACCACCTGCGCCGCCATTGCCACCGGTTGCGATTGCGATGGCAAAGGTTTTGCCGACAGAGACCGATTTCGCCGCGCCGCCACTGCCACCGCCACCGCCAATCGACTGAACAAGAATACCGAGACCATTGACGCCCTCGGTTGCCAGCTTCGTTCCTGATGTCGTGGTGACATCGACAGAGCCACCATAGCCGCCATCGCCGCCATAACCGCCGATGGCATCGGCAAAGCCGACGCCCCAGGCTGTCGCCTTGCCGCCGGCACCGCCGCCGCCGCCGATCGATTGCGCCACGATGCCGGCGGCATAGTCGCCGGAAACCTTTATATTGCCGCTGGACTGCACGGTAACACTGCCGCCGTTACCGCCATTGCCGCCGCTGCCGCCGACGGCAACGAACAACCCCTTCTTGTTGCGGCCCGTACCACCGCCACCGCCGATAGACTGGGCGACGATACCGTGCGCATCCGCGCCGTAAGTGGCGAGGGCGCCATCGTTTTTGACCGAGATTGAACCGCCGTCAGAACCGTTGCCGCCGGACTTTCCGCTGCCGCCAATGCCGCCGATCGCCCCTTTGCCGGTATTGTCGCCGCCACCGCCGCCGATCGACTGCGCGAGAATAGCAATGCCGCCGCCAAGCGGCACATCGCTCGCACTGTTGGTGCCCGTTTTTCCCGCCGCATATCCGCCATGGGTGGTAATGCTGGCCTTGTTGATCACCTGAACGCCAGCCCCGTGGGCACCGCTGGCCTGGCCGCCGACAGTCTGGCCATCCGTATCATTGACGGCTGAATAGGAGCCGTAGGACGTGGTCGAAATCGATCCGCTCGAGGTCAGGATCCCGCCGCCGCCGCCGATCGACATGGCGACAATACCGTGGGAATCGATACCGTAGGTTTCAATTGCACCGGTATTGTAAACATAGGCCTCGCCGCTTGAGTTCGAGGCGATATTGGCATCACCCCACTGAAAACCGCCATTGCCGGACCAAACATAGATGCCGCCGCCCGCACCGGACGAAACCGTGACAATGCCATGGGAATAATCGCCCTTGGTGGTCACTGACATCGCGTTTTGCACATAGACATTTCCGGATGTGCCGCCTATGCCGCTGCTGCCACTATCCGTCGAGGCTTGTGAGGCAATCTGGCCCAGCCCGCCGAGCGATGTCGCCACGATGCCGCTGGAGTTTTTCCCGGATGTGCCAATGCTTCCGCCGCCCGAAAGCTTGACCTTAACCGTGCTGGCCGCACCACCCTGTTTGGACGCGTCATAATAATCCAGGCTGGAACCGCCATAGCTGGCGGCAAGAATGCCCGCTGAACTATCGCCCGATGTCTTGATTGTGGTGCCGGAAGCACCGTAGAGCGTGACGTTGACAGCGCCGCCATCGCCGCCGTCATATCCGCCGCCGGAACCATTGGTGTTGACCGGCCCCTGCCCGCCATAACTGATGGCCGCCAGTGCAATGCCAGTTTTGCGATCGGCAAAGGTCCAGTCTTCGCCGATTTTTCCGGCGGCAACCGTCGAAACGGTACCTGCAAATGCGGTGTCGCTGGAGCCAAGTGTCAGAGTGGCGGTACCGGCCTTGCCGCCAATGCCACCCTGCGCGCCGCCCGCCGATGTGTTGTTCGGGCTGTTACCGCCGTATGAGGCGACGAAAACCCCGCCGCCGGCGCTGGTCGATGCGATCGAGTTCACATCGCCGGAGACCATCACCGTTGCATCTTTGCCATCGCCGCCGGTCTCCGCCCATGTGGCGCCGCCCCGGCTGATCGCGACGATCCCGAAACTTGTGGCGGAAATGTCGGCTGTCGTGCTGACGTTAACGGTTCCGGCATCGCCGCCATAAGTGGCATAGGCCATTCCGCCGCCGGAGACGGCATAAATGCCATGCCGCGCGGCCCCCTGAATGGCTGCTGTATTGGTAACCGAGACATTGCCCCCAGCGCCGCCGGAGTATTTGTCTGCATCCTTAACCTCGGCACGGAAATTAAGGCTGCCGGCAGAAACGACGGATATCGCGTCGGAATGCGATTTCTTGTAGAAATTCGTTCCGCCGCCCGGCGCCGAAAACGAGATCATCGAAGAGACATCGCTTCCAGAAGAAACGTCGATGACCGCGTTGTTGGTGATGGTGATATTCAGACCCGGCTGCGGATGGTCCGGCGGGCTGGAAAAGTAACCGTAATAGACATTGCTCGACTGGTACCAGGTCATCGCGCCGCCATAGGCATATTGCGGCGCGGTCACGTTTGAAGACGATGAAATCGTGCAGCTGAATGTTGTCGAACTGATCTTGTCTGAGGCGTTGACGTAGCTGCTGGTCGAACTCGGACTACAGACTGCCTGGGCATAAACGCGCGTGTAACCACGTGAATAAAAAGGCATGGGCACGCCGGCGAGCGTCCCGACAAGCGCTGTTGAATGAAACAAAACAGAAGATGCAATCCATCGCCCCTTGCGACCGATTTGCTTTCTAACCGGCTTTGAATCGGGGAGGTTCTCCGAGGGATAACACCGCTTTTTTTAGCCACAATTCGTACTCCGGCACATCTGCATCTTGGTCACTAGTGGAGAATGACAAAAAGAACTCAATTCTACCATATTTTTATTTATTAACACCAGAATAAGTCTAGACAGGCCCAATACGGACGTGACGAGGAATACCGCTTTCAAACCGAGCGAGATGGTGAAGGGCTGCCCCATACGCAAAGCGGCAAACGCACGGCGGTTCGAGGTCAATCGCATCACCGACTATCTGTTGCTGAACTTGCGCGGGCTATCGGCATATGCCCCTCTTGGCTACACCCAGAAGAAACTGATCGATCGCGCCCGAACCGCAGGAGCAGATGTTCGGCACCAAGAGGCGCGGCGCCGCTTCCGGCCCTAGCTCAAAAACGAGAGTCGTTCCTGATCAGGTCTGCGGCCTTTTCGGCGATCATCACAACGGGCGAGGCCGTGTTGCCGGACACGATTTTGGGCATGATCGAGGCATCGATGATCCTCAGACCATCAATCCCCCGGAACCGCAGTTGCGGATCGACAACGGCCTCGCCATCGATGCCCATGCGGCAGGTACCGACCGGATGGAAGATCGTGGTTGCGATGTTGCCGGCTGCCGAAAGCAGCGCATCATCGCCCTCGACTGCCGGTCCGGGAAGAATTTCTTCCGGGCCGTAAGGCTTCAGCGCCTTCGCCGTCATGATCTTGCGGGCCTGTCTGATCGAGGCGACCGCAATATCCCTGTCCTTGGCAGCCGAGAGATAGTTCAACCTGATTTCCGGCTGTGCCGTGGCGTCAGCAGTCGCTATGTGGCTGGCTCCAACGCTTTCAGGCCTGAGGTTGCAGACCGAAATCGTGATGGCGGGAAAGGTGTGAAGCGGTTCCCCCAGCCTCTCGGTCGAAAGCGGCTGAACGTGATATTCGAGGTCAGGCATCTCCAGCGACGGATCGGATTTCGTAAACATGCCGAACTGGCTCGGCGCCATCGACATGGGTCCCGATCGCGTCAGTCCGTATTCAAGCGCTATTGCCGCCTTGCCGCGAAGAGAGTGGACCATGGTGTTAAGTGTCTTTGTGTTCTTCACCTTGTAGACCGTGCGTATCTGCAGGTGGTCCTGCAGGTTTTCCCCCACGCCCCGTCTTGCGAAACAGGGGGCTATCCCAACGGAAGAGAGCCGCTCCGGATCGCCAACGCCGGAGAGTTCGAGGATTTTTGGCGAGTTGATCGCACCAGCACAAAGCAACACTTCAGCCTTTGCACACGCCGTGAAGGCCGCGTCCTTGTGATGAAACAGGACGCCAGCCACCCGTCGGTCCTCGATGATCAGCCGTTCGGTCTCGGCATGCGTGACAAGGCGCAGGTTTGGCCGCTTCAGGGCGGGCCGCAAAAAGCCCTTGGCAGTGTTCCAGCGCACGCCGTTCTTCTGGTTCACCTCGAAGAATCCGCTGCCCTCATTGCTGCCATCGTTGAAATCAGGGCGCGGCATGATGCCGAATTCCTTCGCGCCCTCCTGAACGGCCTTGAGAATGTCCCAGCGTCCTCGCTGACGGGCGACTTTCCATTCGCCGCCACTGCCATGCATCGCGCTCGCGCCCGCATGATGATCCTCGGATTTCAGGAAATAGGGCAGAACATCATCCCACGCCCAGCCGACATTGCCGAGCTGACGCCAGTGGTCGTAATCGGCGGACTGGCCGCGCATGTAGATCATGCCGTTTACCGAGGAGCAGCCGCCCAGCACCTTGCCGCGCGGATAGACCAGGCTGCGCCCGTTGAGACCCGGTTCGGCGGCGGTCTTCATCATCCAGTCGGTGCGCGGATTGCCGATGCAATAGAGGTAACCGACAGGTATATGCACCCAATGATAATTGTCCGAGCCACCCGCCTCCAGCAACAACACGCGGCAGGCCGGATCCTCGGTCAGCCGGCTGGCGAGAACACAGCCCGCCGTCCCTGCCCCGACGATGATGTAGTCATAGCTGCCGTCCAGTTTCATCCCTCGGTCTCCGAAGCCGCAAGATCACGCCACACCGGCTCCATTGCCCGGATCGCACGATTCCATATTTCATAGCGCCTGTCATAATGGGCGCGCATTTGCGGATCGGGCTCAAAGGTACAGGCCGGCCGGGTCATCCTGGCGACAGCCGCCGCCTCATCAACATGGATGCCGACGCCAACGGATGCGGCGATCACAGCGCCCAGAGCGCCGGTTTCGCGCGCTTGCGCGACGGTGACCGGGACGCCAAGCCCATCAGCGAACACTGGCGGCCAATGTGGAGAACGCGCCCCGCCGCCCGCAAGCGCCGCCCTGTCGAAGGTTACGCCGGCCTGCGCCAGCACTTCGATATGGCGACGATGCTCGAACATCACGCCCTCGTAGAGCGCGCGCAGCAAGTGCCCTTCCCCATGCCAGCCGGCGAGGCCGAAAAAGCCGCCGCGCTGATGCGCGCCCAACCGACCACCATAGAGAAAGGGGTGAAACATCGGATCTTCAGGTCCCGGCGTCACGCCGCCGACGGCGTCATTCACAAAGCCGAAGGGATCGTCGTGATGGCCGCCGCGCTCCACGCAAGTCCTCACATACCATTCCAGATTGGCCGCCGACGTGGCGCTGTTTTCCATGTTGGCAAACCGGTTGCGGCCATAGGCCGAGATCATGAAGACACGATCATCGCGCACCGGGACTTCGGAAAAGACCTGATTGACCGACCAGCTTCCAACAATAATCGAGGCCGCCCCCTGCCGACCGCGCCCGAGCCGAGCGCGGAGGCCACCACATCGAAATAGCCGGCGACCACCGGCGTGCCCTCGGCAAGTCCGGTCGCCTCCGCCGCAGCTTTGGTTACCGTACCAACAATACTGGTCGGCTCAACAAGCTCCGGCAACAGCCTTTGGGCATCTTCGAGACCATAGAGCGCAAGCAGATCACTATCATAGGCGGCCTCAGGCAAACGAAGCAGACCGGCGCCCGACATATCCGAAATCTCGCTCGCCCTTTGGCCGGTCAGATGCCAGCCTATGACGTCCTTGGCGAAAAGCAGCGTCCCCGCCCGCCTATATATGTCCGGACGATTGACCTTCAGCCATGCAAGCAGCGTCGGGGTTTGCGACGGCCATGGCCGCTGGAGGCAAATGGCGTGAAGCGCATCGCCTCTGGCCGCATCCAGTTCACCGGCAAGCGCCGCAGCTCTGGTGTCAAGCGACTGTATGCCGATCAGAGCTTCGTCGTCCCTGTCCAGCAGGTAGAGCCCGTTGCCGTGCCCTGCCATGCCGATGGCGGCGATCGCGGATGGCGGACAACCACTGGCCTCAAGACAGCCCCTGATCGCGACCCGGGCATTGTCCCAAAGCTCGGCGACGGATCGTTCAATCATACCGGGCGCGGGCGTGTCGGTTGCACCATCAATGGCATGAGCGGCAATCTGCCGTCCCTCGAGATCGAACAACACCGCCTTGATCACGGTGTTGCCGGCATCCAGCCCCAGCAGATATCTTGCTTGATCAGCCACGACTATAGATTTCCCACGCTTCGTCGCCGCCGGCGCCGTAATGGATGATCGCCATCAAGGCCGCGACCACCGCCGCCGGACTATCATGCTGATAGATGTTGCGGCCATAGACCATGCCTTTTGCGCCCTGCGCTATCAAGGTTGCTGATTTGCCCAGCACCGCTCTCAGATCTTCCTTGCCACCGCCGCGCACCAGCACCGGCACGCGCGCTGCCTCGACCACACGATGAAAATCCTCCGGATTTTCGGTCGGGTCAGCCTTGATGATGTCGGCGCCCATTTCGCTTGCCAGCCGCACCAGCGTCACGATCTTTTCGACGTCGCCATCGACCTGATAGCCGCCGCGCACATCATTGGGCAGCATTACCAGAGGCTCGATCATCAGCGGCATGCCGTATTTGTGGCAGGCCGCTCGCACACGCGAGATATTTTCCACGCACTGGCGGAAAAGCTCGGGCTCGTCAGGCAGCATGAACAGATTGACCACCACGCAGGCCGCATCCATCTCAAGCGCGCCGATGATAGGTTCATCCGCGTTCTGCAGCATTGACCACATCACCCGATGACGCTGGTCATTATAGGGATTGCCCATGTCGATGCGCATCACCAGCGCCGGCTTGTCCTTTTCCGTCCGGCCCTGCAACAGGTCCGCCGGGCCATAGGCCATCTGAATAGCGTCAGGCCCTGCCTTGATCAGCCTGTCGACCACGCCGGCCATGTCCTCAAGGCCGACCAGGAAACCGGGCTCGTTGCAGACCCCATGGTCGATGGCGACATCCAGGCATCCCCCATTGGTGAACAATCGGTTCATGCGGGCTTTCGTGCTTATGCGCATTGCCGGCTCCTTGTCTCTGCTCTCTGTTTCAGAATTTCCGGCGGGACCCCGTGATAGTCCCGCAACTCTTCGATGACCGCCTGACATTCTCTCGCCTGGCGGGCGTCATCCCAGCCCAGCTCTTGCGCCATGACCGCGGAAATAGCCTTGATCTGCTCGTGATCAATCCTGCCGGTGATGGCAAGCGACGTCCGGCGCAGAATGATATCGGAAAGGTGCTCGACATGCTCATCGGCAGTAACCAAGGCGATTTCCGCGGTCGTGAGTTCAAGTCCTTCAATCGGCGTGTCATCCGCTCGGGTCGCCAGAGCCGGTAGCAGGGTCCGCGAACGCGTTCCGTAGGCGTCCGCCATATGCGTTGCGCGCGCCTGGCTGATGCCAAAAGTATCCATCAGCTCGCTGACCAACAATTCGGGCCTTTCCGGGTAATCGCGTCCGCCGCCGATCGGCAGCGCCTCGGTTCGCGTGACCCGCTCACGCCCGAGTTCCGTCAGCACGGCATCGGCGGCCTGCTCTGAAAAAGCCCTGAACGATGTCCATTTGCCGCCAACCATGCAGAATTGCGGCACGGGTCCGTCAATGCGATGCACCTTGTGGTCGCGCGAGATCCGTCCCGTGAAATCGTGGTCGCTGACAGGCAGCGGACGGATGCCGCTGTAGCTGAAGACCACTTCGCTCTGGTGAATGGCGATTCCAGGAAAAACCAATTTCAGAGAACCGAGTATATAGGCAAGCTCCTCGTCCTCGCAGCGCGTGCGACCGGCATGCTGAACCCTGATATCCGTCGAGCCGGCAAGCACCTTGCCCAGATAGGGAAACACGATGCAGACGCGGCCATCCGCGTTCTCGAAGTAGATCATGTGACCGTTGAGCCCCGCAAGGAGTCGGTCATTGTCGATAATGAGGTGCGAACCCTTCGTGCCTGAGACCAGTTGCCAGCCCTCTTCCCCATGCGGCGCGATCTTTGCGTTCACCTCATCGAGCCAGGCGCCGGATGCGTTGACGATGACGCGGGTGGATAGAGAGTAGCTATTGCCGGTCTCCTTGTCCGTTACCGTATAGCCCTCGCCCTGTGGGCTGATCTCGGCATAATTCAAGGCAATCGAAGCCGGCGCGGCGCGCTCCGTATCCAGCACCAACTCCACACCCAGCCTTTCGGGATAGGATATCCAGGCGTCGTAATAGGTGGCCGAGCAGCGCAGCCTGCCGGTGAGCTCCGGCCACCTCCGACGGGTCTTCGCAGCGCCGCGGAATGTGTGTTTCGGCAGCCTGCTTCGCCCGCGCGTAATTATGTCGTAAAGGGTCAGGCCGAGTTTGATTGGCAATGCGCCCCGGCTCGATGGCTTGCCCGATCCGCCGAACAGGGTTGCCGCCGAATTGAACAGGCCGGATAGATAGGAGGTGACCGGTATGGTTGTCGGCAATGGCCGGACCATATGCGGCGCGTTGGCAAGCAGGGCGTCGCGCTCGGCAAGGGATTCGCGGACCAGGTCGAACTCGCCGTTTTCCAGATAGCGCAGGCCGCCGTGGATCATGCGCGACGGAGCGGCGCTGCAGCCAGAGCAAAAATCGTTTTGCTCCACCAACAGCACACGAAGACCCTGCAGCGACAGGTCCCGGAAAACCCCCAGACCATTGATGCCCCCCCGATCACAACGACGTCAAAGACGCCGTTTGCGGCCAGTTTCTTAAGGATTTTCGCTCTTTGCGCAGACATAGGGTCTCCGTTCGCCGGAGTGGGCTCCGGCGTTCTCAAATTCCAATATTGCGGTCGGTTAACCGTCCAGTTCGCTCAGATGGGTCGCAATAGCACTGCTGATGATTTCCCTTTCCTCCCCAGAAAGCGTGAGCCGACCCGCCGCAGCGTTCTCGCGCGCCTGTTGAGCATTTCTCGCGCCACACAGCGAAAAGGTGATACCCGGCTGGGCCAGCGTCCATGCAATCACCACCTGCGCCAGACTGGCGTCGCAAGCGCTGGCGATCGGTTCGATCGTGTCCATCAGGGCCGCGACCTTCCGCCGGTTTTCGAGTGAGAAACGGGGATTGTCCTTGCGCTGGTCATCGCCGCTGAACGTCCGGTCAGGACCGACCTTTCCGCTCAGAAGGCCCAGCGCCAGAGAGGAGTAGCTCAGCACCGAAACGCGGTTGCGTAAGCAGACCGGAAGCAGCGTGGTCTCGATATCCCGTTTGACCATGCTGTATTCTTCCTGGATTGCGTCGAGTTCTCCCGCGGCCAGATAAGCAGCGATATCATCTGCCGAAGTATTGCTAGCGCCGATCGAGCGGATCTTCCCTTGTCGTTTCAGCTGCTCCAGCGCCTCCATCGTCTCATCGACGGGCGTTGTCGGATCCTGCCAATGGGTGATGTAGTGATCGATATAGTCGGTCCCGAGACGCTTGAGGCTCTGCTCGATTTCATAGACGATCGATTCCTTGCCGAGATATCGATGGACCGGTTGTCCGTCGTAGTCGAAGAAATGATTGCCCTGCGGCGTATGCCAGACCAGACCACATTTAGTTGCCAGAACCACCTTGTCGCGCCGCCCGGCAAGCGCTTTTCCGACGATCTCTTCGGCCAGCCCCTGGCCATAGGCGGGCGCGGTATCGATCAGCGTGATGCCCTCATCCAGGGCGGCGTGGATGGCCTCGATGGAGCGCACCTCGTCCGTGCCGCCCCACATCCAGCCGCCGATTGCCCAGGTACCGAGACCGACCACGGAGGCCTCGATGCCGGATTTACCGATCGGGCGTTTTGACATTTCATGCGACATTTTTAGACCTTTCCATTTCTGCGAGGACCGCGTTCACAGTCCCCTCATCCAGGATCAACGAGATCCAGGTATTTTCCGCTCAGAACCGTCTGGATCGGGCGAACCTTATGCTGGCCGGAGGCGACGCCGATCACCGTTCGGCAACCTGAGATCTCAGAGGGCGCGACAGCGACCAGCCGCGAGTTCAGTTCGTAATTCGCGAGGTTTCCGCCCTCCAGGATCAGATGGGCCATGAACTCCGCCGATACGCCTAGCCCGACCATCATCTTCCGGTCCTCCTCCGGAACCGGGTTCAGATCGTAATAGCTCGATCCGCTTGGCTCGATGGAACCGATGCCCGTGAGGGCAAGGTTGGCGGCGCGCGCCAGATCGAAAACCTCGCGCACGGAGGACATTTCCTTGAGCATCTCGCATTGCGCCCGGCTTTCGGCGAAAAGCGGCGCATGGACCATCAGCGCCCTGCCCCCCAGGCGTTCGGCAAGCCTCGAGGCCAGATTGTTGACGTCGGTATAGAACTTCCCCTGAACGCCTCCCGTCAGCGGCACCACGGTGACATCGAAACTGCGGTCGGCGACCAGATTGTCGACCGTCGCGCTGACGGCCTTACCGCCGGTAACGGCGATGACGTCGCCGTCGCGGACATTTTCGAGGATCACGCTGGCGGCTGCCTTGCCGACCTGCTGCAGGTTGGTTTCAGCATTCGCGGACACGGTCGGCGTGATCACTGCAGACCTCAGGGACGTCGCTTGCACCAGTGCCGCTTCAAGCTCCATCAGGCGCTGATAGGGAGTCTCGATATCGATCCGAACCATGCCGAGTCTGCGCCCCTGGGCGATCAACCGGTTGACCTTGGAATGCGACAGGTTGAGCCGTTGCGCGATTTCCGACTGCTTCATCCCCTCGAGGAAATGCAGCACCAGAACGGTGTGCATCTGGCGGGCAGTTTCAAAATCAAGATTGTGGTCGGGCATGTCCGAGGCCCCTTCTATGCACGCACTTTGTGGAGGTAATGATCGATCGAAACAGCCGACAGCAGGATCGACCCGCGAATGATGTCCTGCCAGTAGACCGATACGTCCAGCAGCGCCAGCGAGCTGGAAACCACCGACAGCAGGACCGTGCCAAGTATCGCACCTAAAATCGTGCCCGAGCCACCACTGAGACTTGCCCCGCCGATGACGGCGGCGGCAATCACATTGAGCTCCATACCGATACCGAAGGTCGGCTGGGCCGAGCCGAAACGCGCCATATAGATGATGCCGGCGACGCCGCAGAGTGCCGAGCACAGCGTGGTCGTGGAGAAGATCACCCGCTTGGTGCGAACGCCGGAATAGGCCGCCGCCTTCTCGTTGCTGCCGGTGTAAAACACCTTGCGGAAAAGCGTGGTCCGGCGCAGCGCGAAGTCGAATGCAACAACGACGACGAGAAAGATAACAATCACCAGCGGCACTGGCCCGATCGTGCCCTGCCCGATGAACTTGAACTCCGGCGGCAGGGTGTAGAGCCCGAGCGGGCGTCCTCCGGTCGCCAGCAGGCATATGCCGCGCGCGATCACCATCACCGCCAGCGACACGATGAAGTGATGCAGTCCAACGCGTGTGACGAAAAAGCCCATGAAAGCGCCGATGCCTGCGCAGGCCGCAATCGATATCGCCGATGCGACCCAGGGATCGACCCCATGGAGATAAAGCCAACCTCCAATCACCATCGCCAGTGCCGTTACCGAGCCTACGGAGAGATCGATGCCGCCCGATATCAAAAGGATCGTCATGCCCACCACCACGATGCCCTCAACCGCAAAGGCCATCGCCATCGCCCGCATATTCACCCAGGTCAGGAAATAAGGCGAGGCAAGGGACATCACGATAAACAAAGTAAGAATAATCGCGATCAGTCCCGTCTCGCGCATTCTGAACAGTTTCTTCAGCGGGCTTGTACCGCCGCGTCCCGGCTTTGGCGCTGACATTTCCATAGCACTGTCCACCTCACCCTCCCTCAGGCAGTCTGTTTTCGATGATCAAGCACGGATGCCAGATGCATTATGTTTTCCTCGGTCATCGCCTCACCAGCGACCTCGCCGCTGATACGCCCCTCGCGCACCACCAGGATGCGGTCGCAGATGCCGATCAGCTCCGGCAGTTCGGACGAGATCGTCACGATGCCGACGCCTGCCCGCGCCAGTTCGCGCAGAATGCGGTGAATTTCGGATTTGGCGCCGACATCGACGCCGCGCGTCGGCTCGTCGAGAAAGATCAGCTTCGGATTGACCGACAGCATCTTCGCGAGCGCCACCTTCTGCTGGTTTCCGCCTGACAGCGACGAAACCGGATCGCTGAGACGGCCATATTTGAGGTTGAGCGTGCGGCCAAGCCGCTCGGCCAAGCCGTGCTCTTTGCTGCTGCTGATCAGCCCGCCGAAACCGGAGATCTGGTCGAGGTCAAGCGCCGAAACATTCTCCGCGATCGACATATCCAGAAAGACGCCGTCGCCCTTGCGGTCCTCGCTCAAATAGACCATGCCGGCGGCAATGCTGTCGGCATACTCGGCAAGCGCTAACTTTTGACCGTTCAGCCATACCTCGCCTGCTACATCGCCTTCGAGACGACAAATACCCTTGACGATCTCGCTGCGACCGGAGCCTATCAGCCCAGCGAAACCGAGGATCTCACCTTTCTTCAGCTCGAAGGATATATCTTGGAAGCGCCGAGCCTCGCTCAGCCTGTCGACTTTGAGGACAATCTCTTCGGATACCTCCGCGGGAGACTGTTTTTCCGGGTAAAGCTTGTCGATCACCCGCCCGACCATGGCGTTTACGACATCGCCCGGCTCGATATCGGCGACATTGTAGGTGACGATATACTGGCCGTCGCGAAACACGGAAACACGATCACAATTGTCGAAGATTTCAGCCATGCGGTGCGAGATATAGATGATCGATATCCCGCGATCGGCCAGGCGGCGCATGATCGCAAACAACACCTGCGCCTCGGTTTCCGTCAGCGCCGCGGTCGGCTCATCCAGGATCAACACCCGGCAATCCAGCGTCAGGGCCTTGGCGATTTCAACCAGTTGCTGGCTGGAGATTGAAAGATCGCGCACCAGAGTTGCGGGATTGATGTCGGCAAGTTCCTCAAGAACAATCTTCGCCTTCTTCCGCAGAGCATTGTAGTCCATCAGAAACGACCGGCTCACATTGGTTGCGGCCATGAACATGTTCTCCGCGACCGTGACGTCCGGGCACAGTGCGATCTCCTGATGCACCAGGCCGATGCCGAGGTGTTGGGCCACCGCGGGAGACGATATCCGAACCGCCTCGCCATCGCGAATGATCTCGCCGCTGTCAGGCTGCAGGATGCCGTCGATCACATTCATCAAGGTCGACTTACCCGCACCGTTCTCGCCGGCAAGCGCGTGGATTTCCCCCTGCGCAACTCGAAATTCACGCTCTTCAACGCCTGGATGGCGCCGAAAGATTTGCTCACATTGGCAATTTTCAGGATCACGTCGTCGGTCATGGCGAGCGCCCTTAATCTCGGATTGAAACTGCTGCGGACGGTGGCGGCCACCGCCACCGCCCATGATATACCCTTGCGAAAGGGCTCAGTTCACATCGCGACCTTCCATGTATGTGTTGAGGTCGAAGCTTTCGGCGTTCTCTTTGGTGATGACGGCAAAGCCGTTGTCGGCAAAGGGAATCTGAAACGGGTTAAAGCCAGAGACCTTGTAGTCGTTGAACGGATCGAACACGTCACTGTGCACGGCGAAGAACGTCGCCAGAAAGCCGAGAAAGCCCTGCATGCCCTGGTTCGGGCTGAGCGCCATGTGAATATTGCCGGCCTTGATCTGCTCGAGCGTCGCCGGCGTGATATCGGCATGCATGATCAGCACGTCGGCGCCGGTTTCGTTGACGGCCGCGACCGCGCCCTCGGCAGAGCCCGCTTCCGGGATCCACATCGCGCCGAGATTGGGATTGGCCTGGAGAATGGAAGCCGTCGCCCGATAGGCGGCATTGCTGTCCTGATTGGTTGTCTGCCGACCGACCAGCTTCATGTCCGGGTAGTTGTCTTCCATATAGGAGATCAGCGCCGTGACACGAAGATCATGGTTGGATTGGCCAGGATTTTCCAGAACCGCATATTCGCCGTCTTCGCCGATCTGGCTGACGATCTCCTCCGCTGCGAACTTGGCTTCGGCCAGATTGTCGGAGGTGATGTAGGAGGTTCGCTTGGAATTCGGCGAGTCGGCCGCAAATGTCACCACGGCAACCCCGCTGTCGACGGCCTGGTTGATCGGCTCGATAAAGGGATCGGCCTGCATCGGATGCAGCAAAACGCCCGCCGGCTGCTTCACCAGATCCTGCTCGAATGAGGCAATCTGCTTGGTGATGTCGTAATCCGGCGTTCCGGAGAAGAGGGTTTCACAGCCAAAGGCGTCAGCCGCCTGCTTGAAGCCCTCATATACCGGCACCCAATAAGGGTGCGCCGAAACCATGACATTCATGACATAGGTTTCACCCGGCTCGCATTTGATTGTATCGGCCGAAGCCGGCGCTGTGCCGGAGACAAATGCTGCAAGCGCCAGAGATGTCACCGCACCGCCCATAGTAAGTTTCATCATTTCCTCCTCCCAGAAGACCATGATCCAAGATCATCGGTACGCAAAAAAAAGTACCGCACGAAATTAATATCACGCAACGCAATTTATTGCGCATCTGGACGTTAGGCGGCAGAGCGGAACGCTGTCAACACACTTTGATATTTTCCCTATAGAGTGAAATATATTGCAATAGCAGAAGTGGCTCGGGAAAACTGAACAGGCGAGATAAGTGGTTTTTGGCTCTTCGATCCGGCATCATGCCGTCAGCAGGAGCCCTTATGACAAGAAGGCCCCGCTGCAATCACAGCCCCGCTTTCCAAGCGAAAGTCGCGCTTGCCGCGATCCAGGGCGAAAAGACGATGGTGGAGCTTTCGCAGCAGTTCGGCATCCACGCCAACCAGATCAAGCAATGGAAAGATCAATTGCTCGAAGGCGCGATGAACGTCTTCGATGATGGGCGCAAGGAAGACGCCGCGCCTGTCGTTGACGTCAATAACCTTCATGCGAAGATCGGCGAACTGACGTTGGAGAACGATGCTCCGCCGAGCCACAGGTCTCGGCTGCGATAACCGGCGCGCTCGGCAAGGCCGGATTGCTGAGCGGAAAACGATGATCGACCGGAACCATACCCTTCCCATTTCCCGTCAGGCCCGGGCTCTCGGCATCAGCCGTGGCAGTGTCTACTATCTGCCTCGGGCGACATCGGCGGCAGATCTGGCGCTGATGCGCCGGATTGACGAGCTGCATCTGGACTACCCCTTCGCCGGAAGCCGGATGCTGCAGGGGCTTTTGACAGCGGAAGGCCATCACGTCGGGCGGCTGCACGTCAGAACGCTGATGAGGAAGATGGGTATTGAGGCCATATACCGCCGTGCGAACACCTCGAAACCGGCGCCGGGCCACAAGATTTATCCGTATCTCCTGAAGAATGTTGCGGTCACCCGCCCCAATCAGGCCTGGGCACTCGACATCACGTATGTGCCGATGGCGCGAGGCTTTGTCTATCTCTGTGCCGTCATCGACTGGTTCAGCCGCCGGGTGTTGTCGTGGAAGCTTTCGATCACGCTGGAAGCCGCGTTCTGCATTGAAGCCGTCGAGGAAGCGCTCGCCCGATATGGCAAGCCCGAGATATTCAGCAGCGATCAGGGATCGCAGTTCACATCTATTGATTTTACCGGCGTTCTGAAAGACGCCGAGATCAAGATATCGATGGATGGCAAGGACGCATGGCGCGACAACGTCTTCGTCGAGCGGCTTTGGCGGTCTATCAAATATGAAGAGGTTTATCTTCACGCCTACAAGACGGTCGCAGAAGCCCGAGCCGGGATCGGACGATATCTGACCTTTTACAACAGCCGCCGTCCGCATTCATCGCTTGACCGGAAGACACCCGATCAGGCTTACTTCAACGCGCTGCCCGCGATATCAGAGGCAATATAAACAAGGCCGAAAACCACTTAAGAACGACCATCAGCCCGTTCAAACAAACCGAGCCGCCTCAGGCGTCCCGTCGTTCCCTTGCGCCAACTGACCTGTCGCCACTTCGCGTCTTCAAGCATGGCCTGCGCACCCATGGATTTGACGTCCGGCAAACGTCGCACACGGGGGCGACCGTGCCCCGCGACCGGGGAAATCAGTTGAACATTGGAGGGGTAAACCTTCTGGTGCCGAGGGATACCCACGGCCCAGCAAAGGCCACATGCGCTCAGTACCTGCCGGAACGGAGCGGAAAGCCCGTAACCGGAATCGGCCAGCACGCAGCCGAAGCGCACTCCTGCAGCGATGACACGATCGATCTCTTCAATCGAGATCTCGGGCTTCGTGTGGTATCCCTGCAAGGGCGCAGGCACACCAGCTTTCTCCATGCGCGTGACATCGCTCGTCCAGCTTTCTGAAAGAAGCAGCCGCAAGCTCAGAATCACCGCAATTTCGCCCGAGGCAATCGAGCAGAAGATCAATGCGCTGGATCAGGCAGCGCCTCTTCAGGGGTGGGAACTGCCGGAGGAATTCTCAACGCTGCCTCGCCTGATGGAAGGCCGCATGGCAAAACATGGCTGGCGAGAATACGTGCAGGTTCTTCGACTGCTGGAGGTTTTTGAACGCGTCGACCTGCATGCGGCGGTACTGCGGTTTGCTTGCCACTGAACGTGCAATGAAAAGTGTAAAATTTCATCAAAATATTTCAGATTACGATGTGAAATCAATGTAGGAGATGCCAAAGGAGTGCTCTCCGCGCGCATTTAGCCCCGAGTGGCACAGGTGTGACTGGGTGACCTCATGAGTGCTGTACTAATGCCCATAGAAGGAAATCTATGAGAGCAGTGTGGGTGCACAGTACGAAAGTTCTCCAATTGTTCTTGTAACGTTTATGCAAGAAGGTCCTGATTTCTCGGAAATGAGCCTTCTTTTTCCGGTTTGGGACCAGAGCGGCGGAGTTCGAATCTCTCCCCTCCGACCATTATCCCAAAATGTCTGTGAAAAAGAGCTTCAACCGTTGGTTCCGGTATTTTGCCGGAGTGCGTAGAATTCGCGCTTCTTGCGGTACATCTCGGCGTCTGCACGGCGCACTGCCGATTCGATCGTTTCGCTTGTCTCGCAGATCGCCATTCCGGCGGAAATGCTGATCGGAGCATCGGCATAGAACTGGTTGTTGACCTCAAGGACCCTGTAGATTTCTTCAAGGGCGACCTCTGCCGCCTTGCTATCGGCGCCGGGCATCAACACCGCGAATTCGTCACCGCCGATGCGAGCGGCGCAGTTCGGCAGTGAGACCGATTCGTTCAGGACCTCACCAAGCCGACGCAGCAGGCTGTCCCCGGCGTCATGCCCCAGCGCGTCATTGGATTCCTTCAGGCCGTTGAGATCGATGATCAGCAAGCCGACGGGACGAACTCTCTTGCGTTCCAGCCGGTTGACCTCTTCGGTGTAGAAAGACCGGTTATACAGCTTGGTCAGAACGTCATGGCGGCCAAGATATTCTAGATAGGCCTCTGCCTTCTTGCGCGCGGTAATGTCAGTCAGCGAAACCAGGACCAGCGACCAGTCTTCTTCATGGCCGGGAAAAACCGAGAACTGAAGCAGGACGTAGCGTTCGGAGCCGTCGAGAGCATAGTTCATCACCTCGTGGGAGTGCAGCAGCCGGCCCTCCCAGAGGTCGATCAACTGCTCGCGGAAATGGTCCTCGACATCATCGCGAAACACGACATGCTGGTTTTGCAGCAGCACCTGGCGATTGGGCGCGCGGAACATATGAAGCGTGGCCTGATTGACGTCGATAACGCGGATTTCTCCGAGACACTGACGTATAAATTCCGGATGTACGTCCAGGAAAACTCTCAGGTTGACGATATGGCGTGCCCGCAGTTCGGCGAGCAAGGTGTGGATGCGCGAAAAGTCTTCGACCCAGAGCGAGACCGGCGAATGTTCGAACAAGCCTTGGGCGTAGAGCGACTGGAACCTTTCGCGCCGATGGGCTTCCTCGCGTTCAGTCACATCCTCCGTCGCCAGCAGGACGTAGTCTAGCGTTTCCTCGTGGCCCGGCAAGACCTGGCCCCGCAGCTGAACGTCGAGCCGTTTGCCAGAGAGCGTGTAGTTCACGGTGTAGCTGGTGAAATTCAGCTTGCCCTCGAACAGTTGTGCCAGCTCGTCGATATGAGTCTCGAGCATTTCGTCCCGGAAAACGGAACCGATATTGTCGACAAGCTCAGCGGTGTCTCTGGCCTCGAAAAGCTCCAGCGTCTTGCGATTGACCTTCAGTACGCGGATGGCATGGGCACATTCAGCAACACGTGACATGTCCTCGCGCAAAAACGGGATGATATCGCTAACACCGTTCGTACGCCATTTGTCGAAAATGACCTTTACTGCACTGAAATCCTCGACCCACATCGCGATTGGGGCAAGTTCGAACAACTCATGCCCGGAGGTGCTTTCGTTCGACATGCTGCTCATCTGTTCGGCGGGCCTTTCCTCATATATTGGATGTCGCTGCAATTCTAGCAATGCAAGCGGCCGGTCTCCTGGTCGTTGTGCATGCGCACTTGAAGATTTGTAATCTTAACGTGCTTCTGGTGCTCTGCAAAGCTGTGCGGGTTGATCGCATCAACGTTTGACGGGGAAGTGAATGACGAGCGCAGCGGAAACGAGCGTTTTTTAGCGCACAGCGCCTGTAGCGGGTGTTTTGACCGCGCGGTTGGAGGCTGCAGTGGCTGTCCGGATGAGACTGTCTAAAATTTTGTGCCGTGACGTTATTCCAGAACATAAGGAAACGTTGTCGAACCTGATGGCGAGCTGGCTTTTGACGGCGTGGCATTCGCGCACTGAACGTTTCCACCCTGTGAAGCTAGCATTGAGGGTCAGATAGATCAACTTGGCCGCGGCCTCGTCACTTGGGAAGTGGCCTCGGGCTCTGACGGCGCGGCGGATTTTCGAATTCAGCTCCTCGATGGAATTCGTGGTGTAGATCAGCCGGCGCACTTCGGGCGGGTAATCGAGAAACGGGATGACCGCGTTCCAGGCCCGCCGCCAACTCGGCGCGATCGCCGGATAGCACCTGGCGAGATCGCTGCCCTCAAAGGTTGCCAGCGCCTGTTCCGCCGCCTCGACGTTTCGCCCGTGTAGACCGTCTTGAGCGCCCTGACGACGGCCTTGTGGTCCTTGTCGCTGGCGAAGTTCATGGAATGGCGGAGGAGATGTGACGATACAGGTTTGAACCTGCGTCCTTGGGAAGGCCGCCTCGATGGCCTGCGGAAAGCCCTTGAGACCGTCGACGGCGGCAATCATGATGTCCTGAACGCCCGGTTGTGCAGTTCGCCAAGCACGCCGGCCCAGAATTTTGCGCCCTCATTGGTCTGGAACCACTGGCCCAGAACGTCGCGCGTGCCGTCCGGCAAAACGGCCAGTGCCACGATGGCCGCCTTGTTCGAAACCGCTCCGTCGCTGCGGATATTGGCCCGGATCGCATCCATGAAGACGATCGGATAGCAGGGCTCCAGAGGGCGGTTCTGTCATGCCGCGACCTCATCCATCACGGTATCGGTGATTGCGGAAATCAGGCCGGGTGACGTCTCGACGCCGTAGATCTCCTCGATATGCCCCTGAATCTCGTGGGTTGTCATGCCCCTTGCGTACATCGAAATGATCTTGCGGTCGATATCAGGAAAACGGCGCTGGTATTTGGCGATCAGCACCGGATCGAAGGTGCCGTTGCGCTCGCGCGGGATGTCGATGACCACCTAGCCGCTGTCGGTGGTCACCGTCATGCTGCTGCCATTGCGGCGGTTTGCGGGCCGATTATGGCCTTCGGGCACTGCGTCAGCCTGTTCCTCATCGAGATCGACGTCCAGCTCGGTGTTCAGGACACGTTCGGCCAGGGCCTTCGTCAGTTCGGACAGAAGACCATCCTTGCCGAACAGATCACAGGGCGAACGCCCTTCCATCAGGTGGTCCAAAAGGTCATTGTCGGTGCTCATACGTGGGGCTCATCAAAGAGCAGTTACCACGCAAGAGCACAAAATTCGGGATAGACCCACGGGATGGTGGATTTTTTGAGCGCTTGTGGCGCCAGACCTTGATTTTTATTGCCCGAAAGCGAAAATTGCTTCAGAAGAACCGAAGTTCGGTGCGCCAGTCGGCGCGCAACCCAAACGGAGCATACAGGATGTCGGCGAAGATCTATCGTCCCGCCAGAACGGCAATGCAGCAAGGCCAGGCCAAGACCCAACAGTGGGTGCTGGAGTTTGATCAGCAGACACCGCGCACGATCGACCCTCTCTTCGGTTATACCTCGTCTTCCGATATGTTGCAGCAGGTGAAGCTGAGCTTTGAAACGCAGCAAGAGGCGGAAGACTACGCCCGCCGCCACGGCATAGCCTATCGTGTTATTGCGCCGAAGGACGCCAAGGAAAAAGTCGTTTCCTATTCCGACAATTTCAGATCCGACCGCATCCAGCCCTGGACACACTGAAAGGCCGTTCTTTTCACCATGAAAATGGTTGCAGCTTGCAGGCAGATGAGCCTTAACGGTTTCCTCCTCATTGTGTTTGTCAGATTGGCAGGTTGTCTTTTCAAAACGGATGGGTCATTCATTCCGCCCATGTTCCACGCGCCAAACCGGCCCCTTAGCTCAGCTGGATAGAGCACCGGCCTTCTAAGCCGACGGTCGCAGGTTCGAGATCCTGCAGGGGTCGCCAATCTTTTCAATTTGCTGCCAATGAAGCATAAGAGTGCACGAAATCGTCATTTCTCGTGCACCCCGAGTCACCAAAATTTTCTGAATCGGCCCGTTTGTTCAAAAAAACATAATAAAAATAGATATTTGATGCAACTTTGGTCCAGCATTTTCTGGAAAACCGAGCCCCGCGCCTCCGCCGCAAAACGGAGCCGCCCGTTCACCTCCTTCCATATTTTCGCGATCTACCCCGGTACGGCAACTGATGACGGCAGCTTCGCGCCCCCATTCCGGACATTTGGTATAGCGTGATTTCCTATCTAGAGGAGACGTTCAATAGTTATTTCAATCGAGCACTATTTCTGTGACCTCGGATCGCAATGATCTATCAAGAACGCCGCGCAATCACTCAGTTTCAGGGGCCGGGAACACACTTGCCCAATCGTGCTTCATGCTGATCACGATCCAGCCGCTCGCCTCAGCCTCATCCACCGTTGCCTGAGAGAGGTGACCGAAGTTTGTGCCTGGCAGCCCACCGGCCGGTCCGTAAGCGTATTCTCGGTCCGCGTCGTCATGGTTCACCAGAAGCGCAAGTCGTTCGCCCGGGCCGGCTGTGGTCCATTCGAGCATCTGCCGGTCGCCATCGGAATTTCCGAAGGCCATGACGGGGCGTTTGCCGATTGCGGTGTTGATGCCGACCGGTTTGCCGCCTTTGTCGTCGTTGAACGCAAGAGATGGCAGCCGGGTCAGTTGTGGCGCGCCATCGACAATTTCATACTTCGTCTCAACCACGGAGCCCACGACCTGCTGGGGCGGGATACCGTAAACTGCGTTGGTGATCACACGCATGAACTCGATGCCGCCGCCAGAAACGATGTGGGTCTGGAAACCTTCCGAAAGGAGATAGTCGAGTATTTCCAGCATCGGCTGATAGGCAAGTTCGGTATATGGCCTGTCGAACCTTGGGTGACGGGCGCTGGTGAACCAATCGGCGACAGCTTCGGAAAACTCGTCGGAACTCATGCCTGCATGGGTTACTGCAAGAAGCTGCGCCACCGCACCTTCTCCGGCTGCAGCAACGCCCTTCATGTCACCGGCGAGCGCCGACTTGAACGGTTCGGTTGTCTTCCATTCCGGATGCTCCGGGGCCAGAGCCTTTAGCCGATCGAACATGAAGGCCAGCTGGGTATACATCGGGTGCTCATTCCACAAAGTGCCGTCATTGTCGAAGACAACAATCCGGTCCTCCGGCGCCACATATGCGTCGTCTGTTTCATCGGCGGCAGCCGCCACGAAGTCGAGAATGTTCTGTTTCGTATCGCCGTCATTCCATGAGGCGAGCGGCTCTGCCTGCTGTGCACCCGCCTGGGTGATGGTCAAAAACAGAAAGCAGGTGGCCAGTAAGGTTCGGCCCAGTGCGGCCATGCTCATTGTCGAGTACCCCTCGCGCGTGATCAGAAGCAGCCCCGCAGACGAAGGTCCGTCTGCGGGGCGTTGGTTGCTATTGCGCCATACCGCTAAGCACATCGTCGAGATGGGCCTGGATCTGGTCGACCGAGAAGCTGGCTGCGCCCTGAGACGGCGGATACTCCTCGAAGGTTTCGAAGAACTTGGCCACCTCGAGTTGAGCCGGCACCAGCAGGAAAGCGTGATCAAGCAGCCAGTCGTAATAGGTGTTCGACGTGACGTCGGCGCGCTCATAAGGGTCGGAGCGGAGGTCGAAGATCTTCGGCACCCGCAGCGGGGTGAATGGCTCCGCCCAGATGTTCAGCGTCCCAGTTTCACGCTGCTCCGCAAAGACCATCTTCCAGTTTTCGTAACGCAGCGCGACAATTTCGCCGTCATCGTTGAAATAGAAGAATTCGTTGCGCGCGCTCTCGTCCTCTTCGCCAGTCAGGTGGGGAAGCTGATTATAGCCGTCGAGATGGACCTTGTACTCGCTTCCGTCGATCGTCGTGCCCTGCTTCAGGCGTTCGGTGATGTCCGTGTCGCCTGCTGCTGCCAAAAGTGTCGGAAACCAATCGAGGCCTGAAAAGATGCCGGTCTTGACCGTTCCCGGTTCGATATGACCCGGCCAACGGATCATGGCGGGCACGCGGAAGGCGCCTTCCCAGTTGGTGTTCTTTTCGCTTCGGAATGGTGTCGTGCCGGCGTCCGGCCACGAATTCTGGTGCGGTCCATTGTCGGTGGAGTAGATGACGATGGTATTATCGGCGACACCTGTTCTCGTCCAACGCGTCAAGGATTGTACCGACAACACTGTCATGCTCGATCATGCCGTCTGCATATTCGGTGAGCGCCGTCAGTCCCGGTTCGCTTCGGTGCTCATCGCGGACATGGGTGCGGAAATGCATGCGTGTCGTGTTCATCCAAATGAAGAAGGGTTTGTCCTCCTCAACTTGGCGGTTCATGAAATCGATGGCCGCAGCAGAGGTTTCGTCATCCACCGTTTCCATGCGCTTTTTGGTCAGCGGTCCGGTGTCCTCGATTTCGCCATCGGCATAGGCATGGATTACGCCGCGCGGACCATACTGTTCGCGGAAAGCCGGATCGGTCGGGTAGTTGCGGTTTTCTGGTTCTTCTTCGGCGTTGAGGTGGTAAAGGTTGCCGAAGAATTCATCGAAGCCGTGCGCGGTCGGCAGGAACTCGTCCTTGTCGCCAAGATGGTTCTTGCCGAACTGTCCGGTGGCATAGCCCAAATCCTTGAACGCTGTGGCGATCGTCACGTCATCGGCGCGCAAGCCGACATCTGCGCCGGGAAGGCCGACCTTGGACAGGCCGGTCCTCAGCGTCGATTGTCCGGTGATGAATGTCGAGCGGCCCGCCGTGCAGCTCTGCTCCGCATAATAGTCGGTGAATTTGGCGCCATCAGCAGCAATGCGATCGATATTGGGCGTGAGATATCCCATCAGACCGAAGCTGTAGGTAGACAGGTTTGTCTGCCCTATATCGTCGCCCCAGATGACGAGAATGTTGGGCTTGGCGCTGCTTTCCATGCTTTCCTGAGTCTGGGCGAGGCTCGGCGCCCCGACAAGAGACAAGAGGCTCAGGGTCATGGCAACCGAAGAATATCTTCGCAATTTCATTTGGTATCCCTCTCTGTGTTGAACGCACACGTCAGCCTTCGGCGTGTTTCTCATCGGCTTGAGGTCTGACGTGGATGATGGTGTGCGATGAACCGGAGCACCTCTCGCTCCAGTTCGACGACCAGGTTCGCGTACTGCGCAGCCCGCGTTGCATCATGGTGCCAATCGGCAAGGGCTTGTGTTGCAATGGCATAATCGTCGCAAAGGGCTTTGAACTCGGCGTCGAGACCACAAAGTCGCCTGAGAGCGAATTCGTGTTCAGGGAGCCTGGAGATGATCGGGACCGTTGTGATGCTCATTGGCCTTGCTCTTGTCTGCGCAGCCAATGGTCTCCTTGCGGCTGAACGTTTGCTAGGCTCAGGACTCGTTAAAATCATAGCCAGAAGATAACAGCAGCAGCGATGCATATGCTTGAGAAGAAAGTGTGTGCACAACGGTCGTATCGGGTGTGAATTCGGCGCCAGTCCTTGAGCCTGCCAAACATGTTCTCGATTTTATGACGCTTTTGGTAGAGCTTGCGGTCATGCGCTATTGGGACCTTTCTGTTCGCCCTCGATGGAATGCAGGCCTTGATTTTGCGCTCCGCCAAGGCCTCTCGAAACCAGTCGGCATCGTAGCCTTTGTCGGCCAGTAACGTCTTTGCTTTGGGAAAGGATTCTATCATTCGGGCAGCACCTTTGTAGTCGCTCGTCTGCCCTTCGCTCAACAGCATGATCAGTGGTCGGCCATGGCCATCGCAAACCGCATGCAGCTTGGAGTTCAGGCCGCCTTTGGTGCGCCCGATACGTCTGGGAACATCCCCTTTTTTAGCAGACTGGCTGCGGTGCGATGTGCTTTCAAATGCGTGGCGTCGATCATCAACTGTTCCGGCTCACCGCATTCGGCCGCCAATTCAGCGAAAATCCTGTTGAACACACCAAGCCTGCTCCAGCGGATGAAGCGATTATAGATCGTCTTGTGCGGTCCATATTCCTTCGGCGCATCGCGCCATCGCAAACCATTGCGCAAGACAAAGACAATGCCGCTCACGATCAGCCGATCATCAACACGAGGCACACCGTGGGACAGCGGGAAATAAGGTTCAATCCGGCGCATCTGCGCCTGCGACAGCAGCGGCAAATCACTCATTGCGGTTCTCCATTCGAGTCCAATGAATCAAAACGAAGAGAACGTCGCAAGTGATTTAATAGGTCCTGAGCCTAGGTTCGCACTGTACGAACATGTAGCGATCACCAGTACAGAGCCTAGGTTCTTTTCCTAATTGAGCTGACTTTTCAGTAGTTTTCGTTTGATCATAAATATTTAATAGTTCACGGAACCCGCACTCTGGAAAAATAGGCCTGACTTATATTTGAAATCGTTGATGGAAAATCGCCAGCGGATGAATTACGCTTTACGAATAAATGCCGACGGGAAATCTTCCGAGAGACAAGGGAATTGACTTCCGAGGAGGCCGCGCTTTGGAGCGGAAGGCAGATTTCGACATTTCAACAATGGAGGAGTTTTGTCCCGATGACATCAGGGCAGAGCTTTGCCGGATACTTGCTAGCTCTTCGTTCCGCGCGACACGGTTGCGGCGCGAAATGCTCTCCTTTGTTGTCGAAGAAACCCTTGCCGGTCGTGCTAACGAGCTGAAGGGCTACACAATCGGCGTGCATGTTTTCGCGCGCGCGGATGATTTTGACCCGGGTGCCGATCCGGTCGTTCGGCTCGAGGCACGCCGTTTGCGCAACGACCTCGGCGTTTACTATTCGGAGGCCGGCAGGCGTGACAAGCTGAGGATTTCCATCCCCGTTGGCGGTTATGTTCCCTCAATAACCCGGCAATTGCCGCTTGCCCCTGATGTGCCAGAGCCGACCGAGGCGGAACCCGTTAAAGCCAGGAATACGGGCGGTTTGCTCCGGCGTTGGCGCGTTATGGCAATTTTTGCGGCCGTTCTGGTCCTTTTAGGTGCCGAAGCGGGAAGGTTCTTGGCAGCAGAGAAGCCGAAAGGGGGCACAGAGAGACCCTCACTCGTCGTGCTGCCTCTACAGGTATTCAGCGACAATGATAATGACAGATTCTTGGCGCTCGGCATTGTCAGCCGCATCGTCGGCGATCTGAACCGTTTTCAGGGGCTGTCGCTTTACGATCCCCGCCAGGGCCTGTCTCAGAAGCCGGACACGGATCCGGCCGAACTTGGTAGGCAATGGGGCGTTTCATATGTGCTTGCCGGAGATTTCTGGACCCGCGGTCCGCTTGTCACCGTTGTTGCTCGGCTCATCGAAAGCGGGACCGGGCGCGTGGTATGGACGGGTTATTACGACCGGGCTCTGAGCTCGCACGATGCCAGGGCGCTCGAACAAGAAATAGCCGCCAGCCTTGCCTCCGCGCTCGCCCAGCCGTTTTGGGTGATCAATGCGGATATTGCCAGAACCCTCCCCGATGATCCGGGACCGAGCACCGAGAACTACGAGTGCGTGCTGCGCGGATATTATTTCCGTCATACCTATGAGCCGAAGCTGCATGCCCCGATTAAGGCGTGCTTGGAGGCGGCAGTCGCGCGAGACCCGTCCGACGCGGAGGCCTGGGCAATGCTCGGCTTCATGCATTTCACATCCGTTGCCATGAGCATCATTCCCGATTATCCGGAAATTACGCTCGACAGTGCCGCCGATTTTGCACTGCGCGCGATCCAGATCGAACCTGAGAACATTCTCGGCATCAAGACGCTTTCGGTTGTCCAGTATCTGCGGGAGAATTACGAGGATGCCGAGCGCCTTGCTCGCCTTGCAATCCAGCTCAATCCCAAAGCGCTCTACCAGCTCGGCTGGCGGCTTGCGATCCGCGGACACTTTTCCGAAGGCGTGCCGCTGATAGAAGAGGCCATCGAGCGGACGGTCAATCCGCCAGGGCCGTATTATCACCTGCTGTCAATCGACCAGCTGATGCGTGGCGATGGCGAGGCCATGCTGGCATTTGCCATCCGGGCATCTTCTGACGGCTCGGCGCTCAGCCAGTCGCTGGTTGCAATGGCGGAAAATCTTCTTGGTGATCACCATGGTGCCCAACGTGCCATAGACCACATGAACATGATCACGCCCGGCTACGACCCGATCGCCCGCTTCCGTGCCTATAAGGCGACAGACGACATAATCGTGGCAATGACCTCAGCCCTTGAGGGTGGGATCAAATGACGGCGTGATGGTGAGAACTCTCTGGCTGCGTCCACCCTTGTGGTAGCGCTGCCTGATCCAGCGCATTTATCTTCGACTCCACCAGCCACAGGCAATGCATATTGTTCCGTCTCAACGCCTTTGAGACAGATGCTGGTTAACGGATAAGGGAGGATTCTGTCTCATCATGGCTCACGCAAAGGAAGCCAAGATGAGACAGAAGTCCGGGCAGCAGAAGTCGAGCGCAGACAAGGCGATCAAGGATATCCGCCGTGCCACACGTAAATCCTATTCGGCTGAAGAAAAGATCCGTATCGTGCTGGAAGGCCTGCGTGGCGAAGACAGTATCGCCGCGCTCTGCCACCGCGAGGGTATCGCCGAAAGCATGTACTACACCTGGTCGAAGGAGTTTCTGGAGGCCGGCAAGCGGCGCCTGGCCGGTGATACGGCACGGGCCGCGATCACGGATGAGGTGCAGACGTTGCGCCGTGAAGCGCGCGATCTGAAAGAGGTCGTGGCCGAGCAGACACTGGAGCTGCGCCTGCTCAAAAAAGCATGATAGCGGATGGGGGCGTCGAAGAATGAGATACCTCGCATCCGAAAAGCTGGAAATCATCCGGTTGGTTGAACAATCGCATTTGCCGGTGAAGATGACATTGGATCAGCTCGGCATTCCACGACAGACTTTCTACTGCTGGTACGACCGGCTCCAACGGCTTGGCGTTGAAGGTCTGGAGGATCGCTCATCCGCCCCGTCACGGGTGTGGAACCGTATTCCCGACGATGTCAGGGAAGACCTGATCGAGCTGGCGCTTGACGAGCCGGAACTGTCGCCGCGCAAACTGGCGGTGACGTTCACAGACACGAAAAGCTATTTTGTATCAGAGGCTTCCGTTTATCGCCTGCTCAAGGCGCACGACCTGATCACCTCGCCGGCTTTTATCATCGTCAAGGCAGACAACGAATTCAAAGACAAGACTGTTCGGCCCAATGAGATGTGGCAAACTGATTTCACTTATCTGAAGGTAATCGGCTGGGGCTGGTTCTATCTGTCCACCATTCTCGATGATCTAGAGTTGGCTCGGGAAATCTGCACAACGGGGATAAGTGGAATTTCTGCCTGACTTCGGCTTAGATGCCGGGAACAGGAGATACCATGACGAGACGACCGCGCCGGAACCATAGCCCGGCTTTCAAGGCAAAGGTGGCGCTGGCCGCCATCCGAGGTGAGCAGACGCTGGTGGAGTTGTCCCAGCAGTTCGACGTGCACGCCAACCAGATCAAGCAATGGAAGGGTCAGCTCCTTGAGGGGGCGACAGGCGTTTTTGGCGATGAAGCGAAGTCGGAGCCGTGGGACCAACTGTCGATGTCAAAACCCTTCATGCCAAGATCGGCGAGCTGACGCCGGAGAACGATGCTCCGCTGAGCCACGGGTCTCGGCTGCGATAGCCGGAGCGCTCGGCAAGGCGGGATTGCCGGGGGACAAGAAATGATCGACCGCGAGCATAAGCTATCCGTCGTGTGCCAAGCGAAGCTTCTCTGCTTCAGCCGTGGCAATGTCTATTATCGGCCTCGTCCAGTCTCTGACGGCGATCTGGCTCTGATGCACCGGATCGATGAACTGCATCTCGACTACCCGTTTGCCGGAAGCCGGATGTTGTCAGGGCTCTTGAGGGGAGAAGGGCTGGTAACTGGGCGGCTGCACGTCGCCACGCTGATGAAGAGGATGGGCATCGAGGCGATATACCGTCGCCCGAACACGTCGAAACCGGCACCTGGGCACAAAATCTATCCCTACCTCCTGCGCAAGCTGGCGGTTACCAGGCCCAACCAAGTCTGGGCTATGGACTTGACATATATCCCCATGGCGCGCGGCTTCGTCTATCTCTGCGCCGTCGTCGACTGGTTTAGCCGGAGGGTGCTGTCGTGGCGGCTGTCGATCACGATGGAGGCAGCCTTCTGCATCGAAGCCGTCGAGGAAGCGCTTGCTCGTTATGGCAAACCCGACATATTCAATACCGACCAGGGATCGCAGTTCACCGCTATCGACCTCACGGCGGTGCTGAAGAACGCCGAAATCGCCATCTCTATGGATGGCAAGGGGTCGTGGCGGGATAACGTCTTCGTCGAGCGGCTCTGGCGGTCGATTAAATACGAGGAGGTCTATCTCCACGCCTACAAGACTGTGTCCCAAGCCCGCGCTGGCATCGGTCGCTATCTGACCTTCTACAACACCCGACGCCCACATTCATCCCTTGAACGGCAGACGCCGGATCAGGCTTACTTCAACGCGCTGACACCGATGATGGTGGCAGCATAATCAAGGCGGAAATCCACTTAGCAAAACGCCCGAAACTGTTCAAACAAACCGAGCCACCTCTAGCGCAACCGGCCGCACTTAAAACAACTTGCAGATAGTTGAAACAAAGGCGCAGGCGGGCTTTTATCGCGGCTTGGGATAAGGCGTACCGTTTTCGTTCACCACCATGCGCGCCGACGGAAATGGAACAGTTCCCGTTCGCGAGTCCCTTGTTCCGTCGGCACCAGCCTTGATGAGGCAGCAGGAGAATTTCCGTATGGAAGATGAACGCGAGGTCGGACCGGTCGGGACGTGGTTTCAGAGCCTGTCCCTCAGGGCCTGGCTTGTGTTTGGCTTCCTGATGGCTCTTCTGCCCGTCATCATCCTGACGGCTGTCTGGTATGTTCAGTACAAACAGCAGATCGCCGGACCTTTCCGCGATGTCCTGCATACCCAGCACCGCGTTCTGGTGTCGCTGGAACGCATCCAAAGCGAGCTCTGGGATATTTCCGCAGCAGTCAACGATTATGCAAATAGCGGAGAGGAGCACTTTCGCACGGACTTTGAAGCTGCAGAACGCGATGTCGCCGTTCACCTGCGCGACCTCGAGAAGGTCACGGATGATTACCCAGGCTTCAGGCCCATTCTTGAAAGCGTAAACCAGCAATGGTCGCAGCTGCTGCAGACGGCCGCAAGCGTCGAAGCCTCTGACGGCAATGCGGATCCGGTGCTGCTGCGGTTCGAAAGTGTCGTCGCGGAGACCGGTAAACGTGTCGGATCCATCGCCGAGAGCATGCGGCTGCTCAACGAGGAAAGCCATGCGCGGGCGCTGGCGGCGATGAAGCGCCTCGAGACATTCGCGATGATCGCGATCACACTGGCGATCGTCTTTGCGGGCGTCGGCATCTACATCATCGACCAGGCGCTGATCCGCAGCACTGACAAACTTGTCGAGGGCGCGATGCTGGTTGCCGGAGGCGAGCGCGGGCGGAAAATCGACGTCACCGTGCCGCCGGAACTGGCTTCCGTGGCACAGGCCTTCAATTCAATGCTGAAGCAAATCGTCCAGCAGGAAGACGAGCTCGCCGCGTCGGCGCGCGCCGACGGGTTGACCGGCCTCGACAACCGGCGTGAATTCGACCGTGTGCTCGACGCGCAGATCAATGCGGCTCGCGAGACCGATGAGCCTTTCTCCCTGTTGATCATCGATGTCGACCACTTCAAGCAGTTCAACGATACCCACGGACATCTTGCCGGTGATGACATCCTTCGCCAGGTGGCGCAGATCATCGCAGGCGCGGCGCGGCGGGAAGATCATGCCTTCCGCTATGGCGGCGAGGAATTCGTGATGCTGCTACCCGGCCTGCGCGCCTATGAGGCGGCGGCGATAGCCGAGCGTGTTCGCAAGGCGGTGTTCGAGCAGACAATGATCCTGCCGGACGGCACGGAAGCTCGCCTGTCTATCAGTATCGGGGTCTCTGTCTTCAACCCGCAGGCTACCCAGCCCGATATCGTCGGCCTAGCGGACAAGGCGCTTTACATCGCAAAAACTGAAGGACGCAACAGGGTCAAGGTTACGGCCTGAGCCACGTTGCCCGATACGGATTTTTTACGTCCCCGATCGCGACGCTTCCCTCTCGGGCGTTCAACATGCTGTCAAATACCCTGAAAGCTGGTGCTTGCCATTTCACGCAATATGTCCGCTTCTGGGTGGATTCCGGACCGTCTGCTTTCGTGAAGAGTTTCGGGTGCCGTCAGGCGTACGAAAGTCGCCGAGGAAGGGCCCCGCGGGCGGAATATCCCGGGCCGGATTTGTGGCTATGCCATGCCGGATCATGACGCATTCTCCCGGTTTTTTGCCGCCGATTCAGGTGGCCCGCGCGGCTGGCGCCAGCGTTCGAACACCTCGATGACAATCATGCGTCCGCCACAGCATGGGCAGGCGGGCGGATATCGATCGGCTCTTCGACAACGTCATGATCGGACGGCAGGACAGCGTTCAGGAGATCGCGGGCGCGTGCGATGTTGACCTTCTGGGAACTTCCGGCGAGCAGACCGTAGTGCCGGATGCGGTGGAAGCCCTTTGGCAGGACATGGTTCAGGAAGCGGCGAATGAACTCGTCGGTGGCGAGTGTCATGATCTGCGGCCGTCGGCGGTAGTCCTTGTAGCGGAAGGTGACGCCGGCCTTGTCGAACGAGATCAGACGTCTGTCCGAGATCGCCACCCGGTGGGTATAGCGCGACAGGTGCCGCACAAATGCCCGGCGATCGGCCAGATGGGCTACTGAGCCGAAGACGGTAAGTTTGCCGGCGTCACGGAGCTGAAGCGCAACGCGCGTTTCGTCCGCACGTTCTTCCATGGTCTGGTTCAGCCAGTTTCCGTCAGACGAACCGACGCGAGGATTGTCCCAGGACGCCACGGCGAGCATGGTGTTGATCAGCGGAGCGTATCCGCCTTCTGAGGTGCTATCCTGGGCGCCGTCACCATGAACGGAAGACTACGGCCGCCTTCGGCGCCACGTCGGGGAGCCAGAGCGTTCCCGACACGGATGCGCCTGCGGATACGAAGTCGAAGCTCTCGCTGTCGCGCAGATCGAGGTCATGGTCGGCCAAACGCCAGAGGAGAAAGCCTGCGATGACGACCAGAACCACAACGGTTGTCAGAACTGCGCCCAATCTCAATTGAAGCGATTTCCACATCTCACGATTTGACGGTGTATCTATGGAGGCGGTACATTGAACACAAATCTGGACCAGCCATCAATCCAGATTGAGGCCGTCCTCGGCACTGCAATCTCGCGGCACGGGGATACTGGCGGCCATCACAGGGTACCGTGACTTATGTGTGTGCCTCGGTTTCTCGCACTATCTATTTGCAAAGCAGATTGACAACAATTGGCCCCATCTTTGTCGACCTTCCTGAGCCTGGCTCGTGTTCGGGTACTCGAAGTTTTACGTTGATCAAGACCACAACGACGGGGTCGAAGGTTCATATCTCATCAAGACCTGATGCTGTCCATCAATACGGACTATGCCGCTCTCGTGCGAAACAGGCCAACTGGTACAACTGCCGCGCCATTAAGCAATGTGACCGGAGCATTTGGGTGGCGGTCGGTTGGGTCCGATTGCAGGCACTCCGATGTGCGGCGGTCGGACACATACAATGCTGGCCCGGCGAAACGGTTCAGGTGGCCGCAGGATGCCAGCCGCGTTCAGACAGCGGCTGGTCCGGGGCTTCGATGGTGATGAAGCTTGCAAGGTCGGGACCGAATGTTGGAAGGGCCATCGGGCAGCGCACACCGGGCAGGATCCGCACATCGAAAAGCTCCTTGATGCCGCCGTCCAGCCGCAGCCATTCAACGATATCGCCATTGTTGGTGTTGACGATCTGAACACCGCACCACGCTTCAGCTTTGCGCTGTTCAAGCTCATCCTGCAGGTTCAGCCCGGAAAATACGCCCTCGCGGCGGGCGAGAGAAAGCCCGACGGCGGCATGGCCGGCATGGAAGGAAAGGCCG
This sequence comes from Martelella sp. K41-7, assembly GCF_055808365.1. Taxonomy (NCBI): domain Bacteria; kingdom Pseudomonadati; phylum Pseudomonadota; class Alphaproteobacteria; order Hyphomicrobiales; family Aurantimonadaceae; genus Martelella; species Martelella sp. K41-7. Next base: position 1,294,548 of record NZ_CM147867.1, on the reverse strand, counting down.
CGCAAAAAGCCCGGCAGGAACGCCACGCGCTCACGTTTCCGGCTCTCACGGTCCAGCCTTGTGAGGTAGCCATTACCCGAATCCAGAAACCACAACGCGCCCTGATGAAGGCGCGGAGAGTGCGGCATGGAAAGCCCTTCGGCCATGATCTCATCGGTCTGGACGTCGACAATGACGCCTCCATCGCGGCGATGATTGCGCCATCCGTCAACGATATCCGTGGTTGAAACGGAGGTGACGAAGCGCGGCACGCCGTTTTCCATGGCGAGCCCGTTCAGGTGGCAGCGATCTTCCGGGGCGAGTTTCGAGATGTAGGGCGGCCGCCAGACCGGCTTGAAGGAATGAACCACGCTGTCAGTTGCCAGACAGGAGTATTTTGTATTCACAAACAACAGCCGCCCGGCAGCGTCAATGCCGAGTTCGTGGACATCGAGGTCGGAGACCGTCTGGCCGCGGCGCGGCACATAGAGCCGGTCGAACTGTTCATTGGCCCGCTCATTGGGGCCGAGCACATTTTCAAAACGCCAGATCTGCGCCAGCCCGGCCAGCAACAGCCGCTGGTCGTCGCCGATCAGGCCCATGGCGCGAACAAAATTGCGCTGGTGAAGCGATAGCGAGCCATTGCCCAGAACACCGACCAGAAACAGCTGGCCGCTCTGATAGGACGTGAAGGCAAGCGAACAGTTGTTCATCGCAAGCCACTGCGGAAACCCGCGTGAACAACTGATCTGCGTTTGCATTTCCTGAGGCTGGGACGCCTGCGCGCCCGGTGCATCGGCGCGCGGCATCTGCTCCTGGCTGGCCCCCTCAGCCCCGGGGTTCGCGCTTTCGTCTGTATCTGCTGTCATGAAATGGTCTCGATATTGTTTTTTGTCTCGTTGGATAGCCGTCGTGCCGGCACGTTTTCGACACGACGCTATCATTGCTCGCTGTGCATCCGGTTGATCAGAACCTGTATCCGAAGCGCAGCGAGCCTGTGTGGGAGCGATAGTCATCGGCGAATGAGCCGTCATATTGCAGCTTCAGCTCCATGCCCTGCCGCTTGGCGAGATCAAGGCCGAGCGTCACATGCCCGACTGTGTCTGCAATCGGGGCAAAGGTCGAGAAGCTTTCCATCGACGACAGGCCGGCAAATCGCGCCGTTGTCTCCCATTCATCCGCAGAGATGAAGGACACGCCAAGATCGCCGTATAGCCGCGCAGGCCAGTCTTCGAGGAACGGGATGCGGGCGCCGAACTCGATCCCCGGCGTCACGCCGAAAGCGGTGTCGGAATTGCCGTCAACCATGAGATTGAGCGCACCTGCGCCGCTTTCGGTATAGCCATACTGATGCATGTTGATGGCGTCGAGATCGACCCGCGGGCGCATGTAATACGCATCACCGAGCGCGACTTCATAGGACGCCCGGAACCGCCCGAAGAACATCGCGGAATCCGGACTGCCGGTTGCCGTCGCCGAAAGCGTGTCGAGGTTGATATAGCGCTTGGAATCGCCCCAATTGTAACCGCCGCCGCCGACAATGCCGAACAGCCACGGACCGATTTCCTTCTTCAATGCGACGGCGCCCACGAACGAATCCTGATCCAGCTTCTGTGTGCCGTTGTCATTGCGGAACCAGCTGCTCTCATAGGTCAATCCGGAGCCCAGGAACCAGCCGTCCCGCAGCTCCATCTGGCCGCCGATCTGCAGACCGCCTTTCGACTGGGTATAGCCGGCCTCGTCGCCTTGACTGTCCTGGGTCGTTTCACCACCCAGGGCACGGCTCCACACGCATGAGCCTTCATCCATCATCACGCCCGACGTCTCGAAAGCCGGGCAGGACAGAACGCTGTTGGCCGCGCTGATCGCCGCCGAAGGCGAAGACGAAAGCGGCGCGGCCGCCGTTTGCGAGATCGTTTCCATCAGCATGTCGGAGAAGGTCTCCGGCGTCGATTGATGGAAGGCCCCAAAGACCTGTCCGAGCGAGATCTCGTCATCACCGAACTTGACCTCGGTTGCCGAACCGTTCTCAACCCTGTCCCAGGCCTGCTGCAGGGCAGCAGATGCCTGACTGCCGTTGCGACCGAGCGATACGCCATTATTGGCGAAATGGGCGCTTGCGACCGAGAAGCCGGTCCAGCCTTCGGGTGAGGTACTGGCATCGGTAAAGTCAAACACCAGCGATGACAGGATCGAAAGGTCCGAGGTGTCGCTGCCAGAGACCTTGAGGAACTCCGTTCTGGTGTTGGGGAGCAATGCGTTGGCATTGACATCGACGCCCCAGGTGCCCGCGAAATCGCCTCGGACCAAAAGCTTGTCGGCAATGCCATGTTCCATGTCGACATCAAGACCGGAGATCAGGCCGCCCCTGCTTGAAGTCGCGGTCCGCCAGTCCTTCTGTTCGCTGCGACGGAAATAGCCGAACGGAGAGAATTCCGTCGAAAGGCCGATGCCTGCGACATCATAGGCACTGCCCGCATCCGCTGTGCCGATACCGACGAGATCGCCCGTTACCATCGTCTCGATCAGATTCCATTCACCGCCGATGTTCATGGTGCCGGCATTCAGCACGGTATCGACATCGGCGATCGCGCCGGTGACGAACGTGCCGCGGCCCTGGTTGAGGAACACCGCCTGGCTGGCGAGCGGCACGGTACTGAGCCGGACGGCACCGTCGGCGGCCGCCGACTTACTGGAGGCGTAGACCTTCGACCAGTCTTCCTCGCCGGCGATGGATCGGACCACGTTGCCGGCAACCGTACCGGAGTTATCGAACGTCGCCGTGCCGTCGGTGCTCAGAGCCGCGTGTGCGGCGCCACCATTGCCGTCGGACGGGCTTGGACCCGAGAGCGTGCCCGACGAACCCACCGTCACGGTTATCTTGTTCTCCTGGGTCTGTGACCAGATGCCCCAGGCGTTGTCGGCGTTGACCTTGACCGTTCCGTCGACGGTTACGCTGACGATCCCATCGCTGTTATAGCTGTTGCGGTGGAACGATCCGGCATAGGTCTTGCCGTTCTTCTCAAAAATGCCCCCTGTTCCGGCTACGGACTGGGCGATGATGCCGTGGGCATACTTTCCCGTAGTCGCGATCGAGGTGCCGGAATTGACCGAAACCGTGACGGTCCCCGACTGGTGATTGTAGCCGCCGTAGCCGCTCGACGTGTAAGTGCCCTTGTCGAAGTCAACATAGTAAGTGTTCAACTTGGCGTTCAGATCCGCCGCGACGCCGCCACCGCCGGCGACCGACTGGGCCAGAATGCCGACGCCGCCGTCACCGCTTGTCACGATCGACGCACCGTCGTGCAGGGTGACGGTGACGTCGCGACTGCCGGCCCTTGCCTGTTTCGTCTCGAACGAGACCGAATTCAGCACCGCTTCCGATGCCGTGACGAAGCCGCCGCCGCCGCCGATCGACTGCGCCACAATGCCGACCGCGCGCTCACCCGCCGTGGAGAGAGCGCCTTTGTGGCTAATGGTGACCGCCTCACCATCGACGGAGTCGCGGGAGGTAGGCGGGTAGCCAGAGGTTCCCAGCTTGACGGAGAGTATGTCCTTCAGCGTGTCGTCGTTGACCTTGCTCGCCGTGCCGAGCGCCACCATGCCAAGGCCGCCGCCGCCACCGATCGAATGGGCGACGATGCCGTGGGACGCCTCGCCCTTGGTTTCGATCTTGGAGCCGGCCAGCGTGGTAACGGTCACCGCACCGCCCTCTCCGCCGCTGCTGCTTCCGCCGCCTCCGAGTTTGATCTTGACCTTCGAGACCGCGAGGCCGGAGGACACGCCGCCGCCGCCGCCGCCGCCGATCGACTGGGCGACCACTCCATGCGATGCGAAGCCGGCGGTATAGATGTTACTGGCATAAACCGAGACGTCGCCGCCATCGCCCCCATCGCCCCCAACGGACCCAAGGGTCAAATTGATGCAGCTATCCTTGTCGCCCGAGCTGGAATCGTCGCTGCTGGAGCTACTGCTCGAGCTGTCGCAACTGCTGCTGTCGGAGCTGTCCGACGAACTGGAAGAACTGCTGTCGTCGGAATCATCGCTGCCCGAGGAAACCGCCACCGAGCCGCCGCCTGCGCCGATCGACTGAGCGACAATGCCTGAAGACATCGTGCCGTAGGTATGGATCGTCCCGGTCCCGACCACCGTGCCGGAGCTATCCTGGCCGATGGTCACGCTCCCGCCGTAGCCACCATAGCCGCCGGCCCCACCGACGGTTACGCCGAATGTAAGAGCCTTGTCGTCGCTGTCGCTGTCATCGTCGCTGTCGTCATCGTCGTCTGACGACGCAAACACGAACATGGACTCATCCGCTGATTCTGCGTCGTCGTCATCATCATCGCTGTCGTCATCCTCGTCCTGCTTGATCGAGAGCGAGCTCTTGCCTGAGCCGGCTGCCCCGCCGCCGCCGCCGATCGATTGCGCCAGGATCGCATCCGACCAGTCGCCCCTGGTCACGATCGTGCCTTCGCTCGAGATCACGACGGAACCGCCATCGCCACCTGCCTCCCCGCTGGCCCCGAGGCCGATGGTGAGACCCCAGTCGGCATCACCCATGCCACCACCGCCGGAGGAGGAACCGCCGCCGCCGCCGATCGACTGGGCGAAAATCCCGCGTGACACATGCCCGCGGGTGTAGATCGAGGCCGCGCTGTCGTCCATATGGACATCGACGCTGCCGCCGCTATTGCCCTTTCCGCCGCTGGCCCCCAGACCGACATTGAACGCCGCGGACTTGATGCCTTTTGCGGCCTTGGTCGAGCCGGAACCGGTGCCGGCATTGCCGCCGCCGCCGCCGATCGAATGCGCCAGAATGCCGTCTGCATAGTTGCCCGTCGTGCTGATTGCACCGACATGGCTGACACTCACCTTGTCGCCGCTCCCGGCACCGCCACCGGTACCGCCCAAATAGGAATTCACCGAAACGGCGAAATTCATACCTTCGTCTTCATCTGTATCGGCATCGTCGTCATCATCATCGTCACCGTCGTTCAGCCATGACGTAATCGATTTTGAGACGGAGCTCGCGGTCGCGTCGCCACCATTACCGCCGCCGCCGCCGATCGACTGAATGACAAGCCCGGCCGCGCCGTCGCCGGTCGTTATGATTCTGGATGTCTTGTAGATATTGGCCTCTGCCGTGCCGCCATCGCCACCGGCACCGCCCGTGCCGCCATGCGCCATGGAAATGGAAAGTGATATCGTGTTGCCGTCTTCATCGAACGGTACGCCTGCAGCGATCGCCTTCGAAGAAGCCTGACCACCACTGCCGCCGCTGGCGCCAATCGACTGAATGACAATACCCTGGGCATCCGTTCCGGACGTCGATACCACACCGTTGATATCGACCTTGGCATCGCCGCCACCGCCGCCATGTTCACCGGATCCGCCATGCGCGCTGGAAATAGAGACGCCGGCGCCGACACTGGTCGATTTTCCATTGCCACCAACGCCGCCACCGCCGCCGATCGACTGCACCAGAATGCCGGTGCCATGATCACCCTTCGTCGAGACCACGCTGTAGTCGCTTGCACCCTTGGTGCCTGACCCGGATTGGGTCACGTATATATTGCCGCCATCGCCGCCGGGACCGCCGCTGCCGCCGGTGGAGCTTGAAAACCCGATACCCCAGGCGGTTGCCTGGCCGCCGACGCCGCCGCCGCCGCCCACGGACTGGCCGACAATCCCGATCGCATAATCGCCCTTCAGTGTAATCGCGGTGTTGGCTTCGGTGGTAACCTTGACGACACCGCCGTAGCCGCCACCCCCACCACTGCCGCCGACGGTGTGGAACAGACCCTTCTTGTTGCGTCCCTGACCACCGCCGCCACCGATCGACTGTGCAACGATGCCGTGCGCTTCCGAACCGGTCGTGGCAAGATTGCCGGAATTGATGACATTGACAGCACCGCCATTGCTGCCGTCTTCGCTGCTGCTGCTCTTCAGGCCCGCCGAACTGGCGCTTTTCCCTGCGCCGATCGCGCCCGTCGCGCCCACGCCACTATTGGTGCCGCCACCGCCGCCGATCGACTGCGCCAGAATGGCGATACCGCCGCCAAGCTCCGTTGCGTCGGAACTGCTGGCGGCAGTCTTGGCGCCGGCATAGCCGCCATAGGTCGAAATATTGCCCTTGTTGATGACAGTCACCGTGGCAGGAACGGAGCCGTAGTTCTGCCCGCCGATCGTCTGTCCGCCGGTCGGATCGGAAATCGGCGAACCGTTCTTGTAACCCGAACTCGCGGTCGATATCGTCGCGGTGGACTGCAACAGGCCGCCGCCGCCGCCAATGGACTGGGCGACAATGCCGTGCAGATCGATGCCATATACGGTGATATTACCCGAATTGATCACCGTCACATCGCTGCTGGTCGAACCGCTGGCGCTGGTGTCGCCCCAGGTCAGCGCATCATTGCTGTTATTGATATAAATCCCGTCGCCATCGGCAGCGGAGGCCGACTGTGCGACGATCCCATGGGAGTGATCACCGGTCGTGGTGATCGCAAAATCATTCGCTACGATGACATCTTTGGCGTAGCCGCCTACTCCGTAAAAGATGTTATCTTTATAGGTCCCTGTCCCGCCGCCGCCCAGAGATTGCGCGATGATACCGCTTGACTCACCGCCACTGGTGATAATCTTTCCTCCTCCCGTCAGCGCAACATTTACGTTTTCGCCTAGGCCGCCCGACGCTTCGTGATCGTCCTTGGTGCTTTCGTATGACGTGCCACCCTGGCTAACAGCCAGAATGCCGGGAGAGTAATCACCGTTTGTCTGAAGCAGGGTCGATGCCCCACCGAAGACAGCCACCTCAACTGGCATGGCGTACCCGCCTACCATTGCACTCTTGCCGCCACTGGGCAGACCATCACCGGCCCTTGCGATTGCCATGATCGCCGCACCGGTTTTGCGGGTGAGCTGTACGCTCTGTTTGTTGGTCCCAAGATAAACAGCCCCGGCTGACTGTGTCGTGATTTTGCCGGTCATCGGTGTCTTTACTGAACCGATCTGCACCTTGGCAGCCCAAAATACAATCTGGTCATTTATAGGGTTGTTTCCGCCGCCATTTCCACCGGGACCTGCGTCGAAGCTGTTGGTGTTATAGGGTGTGTTGCCACCATATGAAGCAGCAAGAATAGACGGTCCGCTGGTGGTCGCGTAAACGGATTTCGATGTGTAGACCGAAACCGGGCCGCCATAACCACCGCTGGTATAATTGCCGGAATCCGAATAGGTTGCCGGGCCGCCAACGCTCAGCGCAGCAATGCCGAAACTGGCACCGGACACTGTTCCCGTTGAATAAACGGAAACAGGTCCACCCCGACCTCCGGTACCGTTAACGCCGTGAGTATCCCGACTGGTCCCTCCTTGTGAGAGGGCAAAAATGCCGCCGCCAACCGAGCTTGAGATATCCCCGGAACTGATGATCGAAACACTGCCGCCATCGCCCCCGCCGGTTTTCTTGTTATCGTCATGCGGGCTCCAGTTAAGCGCGCCGAGCGACACGGCATTCAGTCCGTTAGACTGGGTCTTGCCAATACGCAGATTGCTGTAGGGAATGTCATCTCCCGGCTCAAACAGCAAATGGGTGTCAGCAGAATCGGTAATCTTAATCGTCGCATTGTTTGTGACGTTCACACTAAAACCGGCCCAGCCCCAGTTGGAGTGCACGTAATAGGTCTGCCCGCGGTAGGTTTCGCTGCTATTGCCGGTCCACAGATCGGTAACCGCCATATAGGCACCGCTATAGGCATACTGCGTCGTGGTCAAAGTCCCGGAACTAATCGTGCAGCTGATCGTCTGAGAATAGATAGCCTCTTTGCGGTCATCAAAATTGTCTGTTTTGACACCTGAAGCCGATTCGGTGTGCACTTCGGACGGGTCGCAGGTTGCCGCTGCATAGGCCCGCGAATAAAGTCCGCGCCCGTAAAACGGCATGGGCACACCGGCCAGCGTTCCCGCAAGCGCGGTCGACTGAAACAGTAGCGAGGATGCGACGAGCTTGATCTTGCCGCGCCCGGGCCGGGAGGCCGGCTTTGAAGCGGGACGATCTCCCGGTTTGCTTCGCCCGGTGGTTTCGACACACATAGATCCGCTCTTATCGTCCATCAGCCCCATCCAATCCAGCCAGCTTGCAGTTATCTGCTCCGTGCCCATCCCAAGGCACGTCAGCAGTCCCTTACCTATTCCTAGCCGCGATCGACCGCACTTGTCGACAAAAAAGGGCGACGAATGTTGTCCAGTTTTTCGAAAACTCCGGAAGCGGGTTAGTGATTTGTAGTTGGTTGATTTTCGTGGGCAAGTGTCTGGGTGGCGCCCGCATCACAATCTTTCATTTCTCGCCGCACTTCGATCGGCGTTTTATTGCACAGCGTGGAATGTGGCCTGACGTGGTTGTCGTTATATCGCCACAGGGCCAGTTTTCGTCGGGCTGGACCTGTCAAGGTTTCGTACCGGCCCAATCGCTCGTTTATGCCACTTTCCGTTCAAAAGCGACGGGGCTTGTCCAGCCCAGTGCAGAGTGGCGTCGCCGTGGATCGTAGAAGCCGTTGATGTATTCGAAGATTACCATTTCAAACTGCCTTCGCGTTGCCCATGGCCGCCACCAGATCAGTTCTGCCTTGATGGTTTTGAAGAACGCCTGCACAGCTGCATTGTCGTAACAATTACCCTTGCCGCTCATGGAGACCTTGAACCCGTGCTGATGCAGGATCTTTTGGTCGTCGTGCGCACAATATTGGCTGCCACGGTCCGTGTGATGACCGCAGTGCTTTGGGGGAGCACGCAATGCGATTGCCGTCTTTAGGGCCCGGATCGCCAGATCACGCTTCATGCGATTGCTGTCAGTCGTGACCTTGTGTTTGCCGGTTCTAACCAAGGATATACCATTCTGGCGCATCAGACGGCCAACACGACGGTGACCGTATCCAGTCCGATCTCTTTCAACTCTTCTGTCATCCGTGGCTGCCATCGCGGCCAAGGATGAGACGGAATTACTCCTTGATTGCGCCACCGTCGCCATGTCAGATCGCTGCCTGCGGCTTGCTGGCCTATTGCGGAACGCACGCAACCCACGCAAGCTGACATCCATAACCTGACATAGACGGGCGGCTGAAAACGCATCCCTGTGTTTTTCGATGAACCTGAACCTCAAGGCTTTTGGCGCGAAGAACTGCATTGCTTTTTTAGGATGTCCCGCTCCTCCTTGAGGAAGCGAATCTCGCACTGAGGCCGATCATTCTCCTGGGCGAGGCCCAAATCGTCTTGTGACACAACATCCGTATCTCGGTGGGTGGTAATCCATGTGTTCAGCGTCGATATTCCAACACAAGGGTCCTCAGCCACCTGCTTACGCGTAAGTCCACTGGTCAATGCGATCCGCACCGCATCCTGGCGGAGTTCGTCCGTCCGTTTCTCTCCCATGGTCTGTCTCCTTTGTTGCAGTAAATGCCATCAAAGGAGCGGCATCAAACCGCGGCAGGTCCATTGTCGCAGAAGGCTCCAGAACGACCGATTGGTCCAAAAAAATCGATCCTGACTATCTCGAAGGCCCGATGCGCGCGACGGATTTGATAATCCAGAAGCTGCAGAAACACACCCACAAGAGCCTGATTGCACCCACAATGCACTCACACGGAAAGCTTCGCGTAGTTTCACGCCCGAAAAAATAAAAAGAAATTTCAAAATGATGAATGGTCGGAGTGGAGAGATTCGAACTCCCGACCCTCTGGTCCCAAACCAGATGCGCTACCAGGCTGCGCTACACTCCGACTGCGGCCCGGATACACTGAAGGCTCTGCGGCCGCAACAGGAAAAATAGGATTTTGTCGCAAAGGTGCTATTCGTCGAGTGCCGGTCCGCTCACACTATCACCCGGTTTGAGCCCATAAAGTGCGGCCTGCTCGCCGCCGATTTCCAGCACGTACCTGACCGCCTCGGATGAACTGATGACTCTTTTTGATAGTGGCTGGGCGTTCTCATAAATGTCTGAAACTGTTCCATCGGCGCGAATGAACACCATGTCCAACGGAATCAGCGTATTCGCCATCCACATCGACGCTGGACGCGGCACAGCGAAATCGAAGATCATACCCTGTCCCCCGGCAAGCTCGGTGCGATACATCAGCCCGTGCTGGCGCTGCGCAGAGCTTGTCGCAACCTCAACAACAAGGGGATAATCGCCGCTTTCGGTGTGAAGCGTCAATTCCGACACAGGAAAGCGGATTTCATCGCTCTGGGCTGCGACAACCCCGGCAGACAAGAACAGAAAAAACGCCGTGACGACAGCCAGCGCCTGTTCACGTATTCGCAGCATCACCTGTCTTCCTTTTCGGATTCTGACATCAAACGGCCCAGGACGCAAAACCGGCCAGAACTCCAGCGCGCTTCGCATCAGGTTTAGAGACAACATTAATAGCGCCTCGTATCGGTTTCAGAAAAGGATTTTCGCCGTCCGCATCTCACATTAGCGCGCGCAGCCTGAGCGACGTTAATGCGTGTGTCGCTGGGGTGACGGCTGATCGGGATGAACCTCAGCCGCCATCAGCCCCTTAGGGCCCTGGCCAAAGCGCACAAGCACGCTCTGCCCGGGCACCAACTCGGTAATGCCGTAGCGTCTGAGCGTTTCCATATGCACGAAAATGTCCTCGGTCCCCTCGCCCCGTGTCAGAAAACCAAAGCCCTTCTCGCGGTTGAACCATTTGACCAGAACCCGCTCAAGCCCGCTCGAAGGCTCGACCTGAACATGCGTCTTTACCGGGGGCAATTGCGATGGATGCACCGCCGTCGACTGGTCCATGGAGAGAATGCGGAAAACCTGCAGGCCACGATCCCGCATCTGCGCAAGGGCGACAACGCGCGTGCCTTCCAGGATGGTCTGATAGCCGTCACGCCTCAGGCAGGTGATGTGCAGGAGAATATCCTCCATGCCGTTATCCGGCACGACAAAGCCAAAGCCCTTGCCGACATCAAACCACTTCACGAAACCGGTAACCTCGATCAGCTCCCCCGTTTCCGTGCTCGCCTCTTCTCCGGCCGCGTATCTTTCTGACTGTGACCTCTCGGCCATACCGCCCCGCTCCTTGAAAAAATCCGGCAACGAATTAACTGATTCTTGTCATAAGAATAACATTCATCCGGCGGGTTCCCGCAAGTTCAAAACGTAAAACTCCTATTTGCGGGACCTCCAGAATGACAGTTCGTCTCTGAAAACACCATAGGGAAGAGAAAAATGCATTACCTTCACACCATGGTCCGTGTCACGGACATCGATGCTTCGCTGCACTTTTACTGCGAACTTATGGGCCTTCAGGAAGTGCGCCGCATCGACAATGACAAGGGCCGGTTCACGCTGGTGTTTCTTGCAGCCCCCAGAGACCTCGAAAACGGTGACGGCGAACATGTGCCGAAACTCGAGCTCACCTACAATTGGGATCCGGAGGAATATGCCGGAGGTCGCAATTTCGGGCACCTCGCCTACCGTGTCGAAAATATCTACGATTTCTGCCAGAAGCTCTCCGATGCAGGCGTGATCATCAACCGCCCGCCACGCGACGGGAACATGGCTTTCGTCCGTTCACCGGACGGCATTTCGATAGAGATTCTACAGCAAGGCGACCCCCTCGAGCCGAAAGAACCCTGGGCATCGATGCCCAATACCGGCAGCTGGTAAGCCCAAACGATGTCGCGTCAGAAGGCGCGGCATCTTCCCATAAAAATCAGATGCTTACGCGCCGACGTGTGATCGCATTTGCAACATGTCGTTTTTTTGAAGGAATCGCTGTTTTACGCTTGCAGCAATTCTATTGCCTGATTATAAGGGCGCCCAGCGAACGCACGCGCCCTTCGTCTATCGGTTAGGACGCCAGATTTTCATTCTGGAAAGAGGGGTTCGATTCCCCTAGGGCGTGCCATTCGCACATGGTCGACAGACCTTGCTGCGAAAGGTCCGGAGTATAGCTCCGGATATACGGTGTTTTCGCTGACCGGCGACCCCGCATGGGCGGTTTCGTCGATCTGAGATGCGCGCCCTTCGTCTATCGGTTAGGACGCCAGATTTTCATTCTGGAAAGAGGGGTTCGATTCCCCTAGGGCGTGCCATTCAGTCTGCCAGCCGGCAACCACCTCTGCAAAACAGCGATGGCTACCGTCAGTGTGTTTGCGCCTTCATGGGCGCTTGCGCCCTTCGTCTATCGGTCAGGACGCCAGATTCTCATTCTGGAAAGAGGGGTTCGATTCCCCTAGGGCGTACCAGCTATCCACAGCCCCACTCCGGTCTCAATCAACATTTCCACAAAGGCCTGCCCCTATCGGCGCCCATATTCATGCATTTCAGCACATTGCAGTGGCTTGCGTTTTATTAGCAAAACATAATAGTCGACGGTAAACTGTCGGAAATTGCGGCGCCGCTGCGGCCACACCGGGACGAGGAACAGGCATGCATCTGATCCATGAATCGATAGCGCTGATCGAGCCCTATCTCAAGCATTACGGGCTGCCGGCGCTTTTTATCATCGTCTATCTGGAATCGCTCGGCGCGCCCTTGCCCGGCGAAAGCGGGGTCATCGGCGCTTCGCTGCTCGCATCAACCGGACAATTACCGATCGAGGGCGTGTTTCTTGCTGTTTTCGCCGGCGCGGTTCTCGGCGATAACACCGGCTATGCGATCGGCCGTTATGGCGGCCGCACCATTATCGACCGTTACGGCCGTTATATCGGGCTCAACGAAGACCGGCGGGCGTGGATCGAAGGCCTCTACATGCGGCGCGGTCCCGCCGTCGTAGTCGGTGCACGTTTCGTCGTGATTCTCAGGCAACTGAACGGTATCGTCGCCGGCATGATGGCAATGCGGTGGCCGCCGTTCCTGCTGGCTAACATCGCCGGCGCCTTGCTCTGGACAGCCGTCTGGACTTCCGCGCCGTTTGTATTCGGCGACTTCTTCGCCTCACACTTTCATGATCTGATGAAGTAACGGGCTCAGCCGGAAATCATCCGGTCGATCTTCACGGCATAACGGTCGGTCATCCCAGAAACATAATCGGCAAGCGTATGCAGCGCCGAATAGGGATCGCGGGCATGCCGCAGGTCAATGCCGAGAGCGCGTTGAAGCTGTATGGGATAGCCCGACAGCCTGTCGCTGTCGAAATCCACTGCTGCCAGCGCTTCGATCACCGGCAGTACGCCATCAAGGATGCGGTGAACGAGGTTGCGGCCCATCACCTCCAGCTCTGTCTTGCGCGGTGAGGTGAAGATCCGGCCATTGGCAAGCCTGCCAATCGCGGCAAAATGCTCCGCTTGGGCGGACGCCTCCACAAGACCAGACGAAAACGTGCCAGTCATGATCGCATCATAATGCGCGCTGAAGGCCTTGCTGCAATCCTCAAATGCCCGGCTTATGGCGACGGCGCGCAGCAGCGCCATCTTCTCCGCCGGCGTATTGCCACGGTCATCGCGTGGCACCATATCCGCAACAGCCGAAAGCGGGTCAGCGGCTTCCCTGTATGAAAGATCGCCTGCGGTGAAAGCATCTTCGAGATCGAGGATATTGTAACAGATGTCGTCAGCGGCCTCGACCAGATAGACCAGCGGATGACGCCGCCACCATGTCGCCGTTTCATCACCGGCGACAAGACCTGTCTGAGAGGCAACCACCTGAAGCGCCTCGCGCTCGGTTTCGAAGACGCCAAACTTTTTCAGGCCGCCGTCACGGTTCGGAACGGATCCACGCACCCGCGCCGTTACCGGATATTTGAGGAACGTTGCCAGCGTGCCATGGGTCAACCGCATGCCACCGCGCCTGTGCATTTCCAGCCCGGCAAGAATGCGAAACCCCTGGGCATTGCCCTCAAATGCCTCGAATTCCTCAGCAAAACAGGTTTCACGATCGGCAAACAGCCCGGCGCCCCTGTCGAACTTTTCGGCAAACCACGCACCGATGGCGGCCTCGCCGGAATGGCCGAAGGGCGGATTGCCGATATCGTGGGCGAGGCACGCAGCGTGCACCAGACCGGCAACAACCGCCTGCCCGCCCTTTTCCACCTTGCCCGCTTGTTCCAGCCACCAACCGACCTCGAGGCCGAGCGAACGGCCGACACTTGCGGTTTCCATACTGTGGATCAGCCGGTGATGGATGTGGTCGTGATCGTAAAGGGGATGAACCTGCGTCTTGTTGGCGAGCCGCCTGAAGGGCGCCGAGAAGCTGATCCGGTCAGCGTCCTGATCATAGGCAGGGCGACGCGCATTCTGCTGGCGCGAAGTCTGAAACAACGGTTCCAGATCCAGCAATTTCGGCCATTCCATCGCCGCCATGCGTGTCCCTTCCTGTCAGCAGGCGGTGTTATTCCGCAGCCTTGCCGTCATTATCCCCGGTCTCGTCATCGCTGTTGGCAGCGATTTCATCCCTCTCCATCTCGTAGGCATAGCCCTCGAGCATCGTATAGGCCTGCTCGATCGCGTCGATCTGCGCCTCAGCGTTTCGGATCGCCTCGGCGATTGATTCGCTTCGCGAGCGCAGCATGGAACCGAGAACATCGGAGGTTCCGCTATCGCGTTTGCGGCGGCCGAGCCTCGCCATGTGCTTGCGCACGCGGGCGCGGTGACGCTCAAGCTCCAGAATGTGAAAGCGGCTCTTCAGGATATCGTCGGAGAGCTTGCGACGCATTGCCGCAACCGGATCGAAACTGCCCGGTTCCCGGTCATCAAGGATCATCTCGTTGACGAGCGGCTCCAGCAGAAGCAGACCTTTAAGATCCTTGGCATCAGCAAGCTCGGGGTCATAGCCGGTGTCGTCAAACACCCTGCGCCGGACCGGATCCTTCAACAGGTCATAAGACGCCTGCAGCCGGGCGAAACGCTCGTCATCACCGCCGCTGTCGGGATGTGCATCCTTGGCAAGCCGCCGATAGGCCGCCCGCACGGCCTTCTCGTCACAATCATGGTCTACGCCAAGCACTTCATAGGGGTCGATCAAAATACTGCCCGTCTCACCATGTCAATCAAATGCCCCTTTGAACTACTCTGCTCGCGCCGACGGTTCAAGCCGAAAGCCACCCTACATCGGAAGGACAGGGTTGAAAAAAACAGAACACCCTATTTCAGATAGCATAGCCGAGATTTCGCCACCTGAACGCCTGAAATTTGACATTGCACCGCCATAATTCTAAACAACGCAGGCCGCGATATCGTTGAATTGACAATGGATAAGGCGGCCTTGTCGGGCTCCCATGAGCCTTGGGGTATAGCGGACATTCGCCGGACCGGCCTAGCCGATCCTGCGCTTTTGCTCGAATGCGAAAGAGATGTCCGGATGGAAGCGAGCGTCGCTTCCAGCGACCCGTTGCGTTGCCCACGCGGGCCGCGCACGCAGGCACAACCGAATATCGCACGCCTCAGGGAACCTCATCCCCCTGTTGCCGAGTAAGGAAGAGGTATGACTGTCAAACTGACCGCGAAAAACGTCTCCAAGCTATTCAACGATGATAGCGGCGAAGGGGCACGTCGCCTCGCCGCCGGCGAAAGCAA
Source organism: Martelella sp. K41-7 (assembly GCF_055808365.1). NCBI lineage: Bacteria > Pseudomonadati > Pseudomonadota > Alphaproteobacteria > Hyphomicrobiales > Aurantimonadaceae > Martelella > Martelella sp. K41-7. The sequence goes on along the minus strand of NZ_CM147867.1, from coordinate 1,279,050 downwards.
GGAAGAAATCTTCAAGGCCACCGGTGTGACCGTTGGCATCGACGACGTGAGCTTCGAAGTTCAGGAAGGCGAAATTTTCGTCATCATGGGCCTGTCAGGCTCCGGTAAGTCCACCATCGTCCGCACGCTCAATGGCCTGATCCCGCCGACATCCGGCTCTATCGTGATCGACGATGTCGACGTTGCTTCCTGCAGCAAGGAAGCGCTGAGAAATGTGCGCAGGCAGAAAATCACTATGGTTTTCCAGCACTTTGCGCTGTTTCCTCATAAAACCATTATCGACAACGTTGCCTTCGGCCTGAAGCTCAAGGGTGTCGACAAGGACGAGCGCCACAAACAGGCCCTCGCCTCACTCGCCAAGGTCGGTCTGGATGCCTACGCCAACAGCTATCCGAGCCAGCTTTCCGGCGGCATGCAGCAGCGTGTCGGCCTTGCACGCGGGCTGGCAAACGATCCTGAAATCCTGCTGATGGACGAGCCTTTCGGCGCACTTGACCCGCTGATCCGTCGCGAAATGCAGGATGAGCTGATCGTTCTTCAAAAAGAGTTGAAGAAAACCATCGTGTTCATCACCCACGACCTTAACGAGGCAATGATCCTCGGTGATCGTATTGCCATCATGAAAGACGGTGCTTTCGTTCAGGTAGGCACCGCTCAGGAAATCGTTTCGGATCCGGCAGACGATTATGTCCGTGCGTTCGTTTCCGATATTGACCGCAGCCGGGTGTTCAAGGTTTCCGATATTTCCAACGATGCCGCCTGGGTTAAGGTCGATGCCACCGCACGCGACGCGCTCGGCGTCATGGACAAGGCCAAGTCGGACCTTGCCTATGTGGTTGAACGCGGCGTGCCCGTCGGTTTGCTGATGCGTTCCGACGCCTTGCAGTGCCCGCGCAACACACCGGTGCGCGAGGTCATGTTCGCGGAACCACCGACGATCTCAGAAGAAGCATTCCTCAACGAAGTCTACGGGGCCGCTCAGGGCGGTGTCCCCATGGCCGTGACCGATGATGACGGCAAACTGGTCGGGGTGGTCTCGCAAGACGACATCTTCGAACAACTTGCTGCTGATGAAGAAGAACCAGAAGCGCCGACTGAAGAAACCGACGAGCAGAAACAGAAACCGGCTGCTAACCAGCCGGCTTCCGAGTAAGCCGACAGGAGACCAGAGATTTGCTAGATCCATCTCAGTATTTCACGATCCCGTTCGACACGTGGGTCAACGACTTCGTCCGCGGCTTCCTCGTTCCCAATTTTCGGCCGTTCTTCCGTGCACTTCAGGTGCCGGTCAACCAGGTGCTGATGGCACTCGACACCTTCCTGGCATGGGTTCCCATGCTGGCGATGACCGCAATCTTTGCGCTTCTCGCCTGGCGGATCGTCGGCAAGAGCATGGCGCTGGTCACCATTTTCGGCTTTCTTTTCGTTGACCTCATCGGACTGTGGCCGGACACGATGACAACGCTCGCCATGATCCTGACCTCGGTGATCTTCTGTACCATCCTCGGTGTTCCAGTCGGCATTCTGGTGGCCCGCAGCGACACGACGTGGAAGATCGTACGACCGATCCTCGACGTAATGCAGACTGTTCCAAGTTTCGTCTATCTTGTTCCGATCGTTATGCTTTTCGGTGTCGGTATGGCACCCGGCATCATCGCCACGATCATCTTTGCACTGCCGCCGATTATTCGCATGACCAATCTCGGCATCCGTAATGTGCGCACCGATCTTATCGAGGCATCGGAAGCTTTTGGCGCAACTTACTCCCAGACCCTGTTCGAAGTTCAGCTACCGCTTGCGATGCGGACCATCATGGCGGGCTTGAATCAGACGCTGATGCTCGCCATGTCGATGGTTGTCATCGCAGCGCTCATCGGCGCGGGCGGCCTTGGACAGGTCGTCAACACCGGCCTCGGCCGGCTGGATGTCGGCGGCGCGACCGCTGGCGGCCTTGGCATCGTGGTTCTGGCGATTGTGCTCGACCGCATCACTCAGGGCCTCGTTGAGCCTTCCGATCCCAACCGGATGACGTTCCGTCAGGCGTTGGGAACTCTGTTCAGCGGCCAGAAAAAGGCCGCCGATTAAGCAAGAGAGCGGCTCGAGGGCCGCTTTCAAGGGATCTCCGATCCCGTAGCCAAGGCGATGCGCCTGCCACGTGCAGGCGACACGCCGCAACACGTAAAACGGAGAAACACTCGTGAACAACAATCTCAGCAAGATTACCGCCGCCCTCATGATCGGTGCGGCCAGTCTCGTTCCGGCCACTGCGGCTTTCGCGCAGGAGCACTGGCGACGGCAAGACCATTCGTATGGCGCAGGCAGACTGGGATACCGGTTGGTTCCAGGCCGAAATCTACAAGCAGATGTTTGAAGATCTCGGCTACAGCGTATCCGGCCCGATGACGCTCGGCGCCTCGGCCTTCTATCAGGCCGTATCTCAGGGTGACGTCGACCTTTGGGTCAATGGCTGGTTCCCGCTGCACGAAACCTACAAATCGACCTTTGAGGGCAAGGCCAAGGTTGATGGCGCAGTTGCCAAGGGCGGCGCGCTTCAGGGCTACCTCGTCGACAAGGCCGCCGTCGAAAAGTTCGACATCAAGACGCTTGACGACTTCAAGCGTGACGAAGTCAAGGAAGCCTTCGACCGCAATGGTGACGGCAAGGCCGATCTGGTCGCCTGCCCTCCGGGCTGGGGCTGCGAGCTGACGATTTCGCAGCACATGGAAGACTTCGACCTCGGTGACGACATCAACCCGATCAAGGCCGGCTACTCAGCTTCCATGGCCGATGCAATCGCTGCCTACCAGAACGGCGAACACATCCTGTTCTACACCTGGACGCCGAACTGGACCGTTGACCAGCTGGCACCGGGCAAGGATGTGATGTGGATCGAAGTTCCGCAAAAGGAAGGCGTCGATCTGCCGGCTCCGGCCAAGGGCCTCGACACCTGCGTCGCCGATCCGTGCTACATGGGCTTCGTCGCTAATGACATCGTACCGGTCGTCAATGACGAGTTCATCGCCGAAAACCCGGCTGTCGATACGCTTCTGAAGGAAGTATCGATCCCGCTGCCGGCGATCTTCGCGCAGAACACCGCCATGAACAACGGCAATGACGATGTTCAGGCCCAGGCCACCCAGTGGATCAAGGACAATCAGGACCAGGTCAACACTTGGCTTGAAAAGGCACGCGCTGCTGCCAACTGATAGCACTGCGACTGCCCTGTCTCATTCAGAGCATAATAGGAAACCCGGCTGTAAAAGGCCGGGTTTTTTGATATCAGCCGGAAACAACTACCGTCACTCCAAGCTAACGCCGCGGGTTTCAATCCGGAAGAAGAATGTCACCACCGCGCCGATCAAAGAGGTTACCACCAGACCGTAAAGAAGCGCCGTCGTGCCGATATCGGCCAGCAGGACCGGAAACAGAAACGCGGTAAGGCAAGCGCCGATCTTTGCAAATGACGCGGCAAAGCCCGCGCCTGTTCCGCGAATGCGTGTCGGGAACACCTCGCCGGCGATCAGATAGGTCTGGGCGTTCGGGCCAAGATTGGTCATGAAGTTAAACAGCATGAACCCGCCGAACACCAGTGCGGTCTGCGTGGCACCCGAGTAGCTCCCGGCCTGGGCCGCAATAAACAGACCCGCGGCACAGCCGATAAACCCGAAAACCTGAAGCCGGATGCGTCCGATACGGTCGGCCAGAAGCACAGCGCCGATGATTCCGACCAGAAGCAATATGTCCAGCAGCGCCGTTCCTTTCGCCGCGATCAGATCATTGTGCACCAGATCGGCAACATTTTGGGCATGCTCGCGCTGATGGCCGACGGTTGCCGCCAGGATCGTTGGCGTGAAAATCCCGATACCATAGGTGCCGAGGTCCTGAAGGAACCATGGAACAGACGACAGCACCAGCGCCCGGATATTGCGTTTCTTGAACAGCCCGCGGTAGCCCGTCCGGGCTTTGTGATGTGGCTCGGCAGGCTCTGAGAGACTGATGGCTTTCGGATAGGCCGGCTCGCGCTGCAGCAATTTTTGCAGTTCGGTCTCCGCGTCACGGCCCCGGCCATGCACAGCCAGCCAATGCGCGCTCTCCGGTATGAAAAAACGTCCGATAAAGACCGCTAGCGCGGGGATGATTGCGACCCCGTACATCCAGCGCCAGGCACCGATTGACGGGTCAATCGTCAGGATCATGTAACCAAGCGCTGTCCCGAAGATCGCGCCAACAGCCTGGAAACCAAAGGCCGAGAGCACCAACCCTCCCCGGTTTCTCGAGGGCGTGCTTTCGGAGATCACAAGATGGGCGGTAGGATAGTCACAACCAAGCGCAAGTCCCATGCCGAAAAGGCAGACGATCAGCCATGCGAAGCTCTGGGTGAAAACAATCGCCGTGAGAAAAGCGATGAACAGGCCGAGCTCGAAGATGAAGACCCGTTTGCGACCGTAACGGTCGGCAAGGCCGCCGAGCGCACTGGCACCGATCAGGATGCCGAACAGCGAGGCGGAGCCGACCATGCCATGTTGCGAAGCGTTGAGTCCGAATTCGCGGGCGATCAGCGGCAAGGCCACGCCGGTCATGAACACGACGAGACCTTCGAAAAACTTTCCGGCGACCGACAACCACCAGATAAGCCACTGCTTGTCCGTCATCTTCGGCGGCGGCGCTTCGGTCCCATCAACCCAGTAAGGGCGCTCGTCGATATAAAACTGCACACTGCGCGCAGCTTTCAGGTGCGACTGATCGCTCAAAATGTCGTTCATACGGTCTTTCCTTCGAGAATTGGCCATAATCTCTGCGGGCAATTTCTAGCCGCCACACTTGTGAGTTTAATGACATTTTTGAAGCAAACCGCGAATTGACATAGCCCGGTGCGGCAGGCGTAGGCCGCCGTGTGCGCCATTCTTGACCTAAGTCAATGAAAGCGGGTGCGATTTGTCTGCAAATAACAGCCGGACGGTCGATTCAGCAGGGAGGAACGCATGACTGCCGAAACCCTCGTCACACATTGTTTGGACATGAGATTGAACCAGCCTACCCCAGAAAACCTTAGTGCGGCCGGCGAAGCGCTGATGTCCGCACATGCACAGATCGAACGCTTGTGCGACGCGCTCGAAGCGGTCGCCGATTCGCTTCCGGCGAACGTCAACCGTGACGACTGTCGCCAACTGGCCGACAAGCTGGTGCAGACGCTCAGGGCGGCACAGGACATGGAAGAGATGCGTGTGTTCCCGGCCATCCGCCGGGCCGATGATCGCCACGCATTGATTTCCGATGCGCTGGATCGGCTCTCATACGAGCATTTCGAGGATCTGTGCTTTGCCGAAGAGGTCACCGAGGTGCTGCGACGGCTCTCAACAGGCGGCGGCGTAAACACGGAAGCTGTCGGTTATATGCTGCGTGGCCTGTTCGGCGCTCTACGGCGGCATCTGGCATTCGAGCACGAGCTTGCAGCCAACCGCCTGCGGCGCTGACGGTGCTTGCGCCCTATCGCCCCCGGCGGCTCCAGCGGTCATGATACCAGAGCCATTGCTCGGGATTTTCGCGCACCCATGATTCGACTTTGTCGTTGAGCGCCTGCGCCGTAGCGGGCACATCCACGCTTCCCGTCGCCGTGCGCGGCAGCGGTAATTCCTCTTCAAGCTCGAGGCGGAAACGGTTATCCGGCAACCGAATGCAACGCGCAGGGAAAACCGGGCAGTTGAACTGACGCGCAAGCTTTGCCAACAGCGGATTGGTTCGGACGTCCTGTCCGAAATACTGCGAGGTCATTCCGCGTTTGAATTTCTGGTCCACCAGCACGCCGACCCCCTTGCCCGCATCCAGCGCACTGGCCAGAGCAAAGGCGGATCCCGCATGCGAAGGCACCAGTTCGCCCATGCGCTTGCGGCGAAAGCGGAAGACCTTGCTGGCGATATAGGGGTTGTTCGGCGGGCGGAACAGCACCGAAACGTTCAGCCCGAAAGATGCGGCAGCCACCGGTAGAATTTCGAAATTGGCGGTGTGGGCGGTAAACACGATGAATGGCCGATCAAGCTCGAGCAATTCCCTGAAACGTTCGATGCCGGCAACCTCGATCCGGCCCACCCCCGGATCATCAGGGTCGAAGTCAAAAAGTTCATCCAGAAACACATATTCCGCGGCAAGCCGGCCGATATGCCCCCAGCTTTCCAGCGCGATGCGCGTGATCTCGGCCTCGTCTTTGTCCGGAAACGCACAATGCAGGTTTTCGAGAATCAGCTTGTGGCGGCCGGTGAATGGCCCGATCTTGCGCATCACCCAGTCTGCAAAGCGGATCGAACCGTCAGCGGGAAACAGCTTGAACACTGAAAGCAGACCGAAGACCAGATAAGCGACCAGCCATTGCTGGACCTGGCGGGCTTTGAGAACGATACGGGTGATGAAGAACTTCACAGACTCAGATCCAAAATTGACTGCGGGCAGCACGAAAGATCGTGCCGCCCGACTTTTAACTGTGATTCTTGTTTACGCCAAGCTTAACAACGGCAAACGCTCAGTCACCGATCTCGAGCACGATCTTGCCGAAGACCTGACGACTTTCCATACGCTCAAGCGCCTTGTCGATACCGTCGAAACCAACCAGCGTGTCGATGACCGGGTGAACGATACCTTGCGCCATTTTCTGCATGGCGTTTTCCATGTTCTCCATCCGGCAGCCGAAGGAGCCGAAGAATTTCAGCTGCTGCTGGAACAGCATCATCAGGTTAACACTGGTGGAAACGCCGGAGGTTGAGCCACAGGTCACCAGCCGGCCACCGCGTTTCATGGAAAGCATCGAGCCTGCCCACGTATCGGCGCCAACATGTTCGAAAACGACATCGACGCCCTTCTTTTTGGTAAGCTTGCGGACCACGCCTTCGAAACGGTCTACGCGATAATTGATGACTTCGTCGGCGCCGAGCGCGCGCGCCTTCTCCATCTTGTCTTCCGAGCCGACGGTGGTGATCACCCTGCAGCCCATTTTCTTTGCAAGCTGTATCGCAGCCGAGCCGATACCGGATCCACCGGCATGAACGAGAATGGTCTCACCCGGCTGCAGCTTGGCATTATCGAACAACATGTGCTCGACGGTTCCGAAGGTAACAGGCGCAAGGGCGGCGGCAACAGCATCGATACCGGGCGGAGCAACGACCAGTTGACGTGCCGGAATATTGATCTTCTCCTGGGCAAATCCGTCGAGATGGAAGCCATGCACGCCGCCGACATGTTCACAAAGATTGTCCCTGCCCTCGCGGCAGGCCTTGCAGTGGCCGCAGGTGCGTGCGCCATAGATTGAAACCAACTGGCCCGGCAGCACATTGGCAACGCCCGGGCCGATCGCCTCGACAACACCGGACGCTTCCGCGCCGATGGTGAGCGGCAGCTTGCGCTTGGCAAAAGCCATGCCGCGCCAGCCCCAGACGTCAATGTGGTTGAGCGCAACCGCCTTCGGCCTCAGCGTCACTTCTCCCGGACCGGGCGCTTCCGGTTCGGCCACGTCCCGTATTTCGATCTTGCGATCATCGATCAGCTGCAATGCGCGCATTGGTCATTCCTTCGCAGTCTCGTCAAAGGCAGCAAAAACCACCCAAAAAATCTCCACGCGTTGCCGTCAGGACGGTTCGCGGGTCATCACCAGACAGGCATTCTGCCCGCCAAAGCCGAACGAACTGGAAAGCACCGAGGAAACCGAAGCATTCCTCGCCGTGTTCGGCACCACATCGAGATCGATCGTCGGATCCGGATTGATGTAGTTGATGGTCGGCGGCAGCACGCCCGTGAGCATGGTCTGCAGAGAGAACACTGCCTCCACTGCGCCCGCGGCCGTCAGCGCATGGCCAATCATCGACTTGTTCGATGACAGCGGAATGGATGGCATCAGCTCATCACCGAACACGGCCTTGAGAGCGGAATATTCCATCTTGTCGTTTTCGGGCGTCGAAGTGCCGTGGGCGTTGATGTAATCGAGCGAGTCGATGCCGAGCCCCGCATCCTCAAGTGCCGCACGAATGGTCGCGATCGCCGGGCCGCCATCGGGCGAAGACCGGGTCCGGTGGAAATGATCGGCTTTCTCGCCGCAACCACGGATAATGCCGTAGACTTTGGCGCCACGGGCATGTGCTGCCTCCAGCGATTCGAGAATGAGCGTGGCCGCCCCTTCGGCGATCACGAAACCGTCGCGATCCTTGCTGAACGGCTTGGAGGCCTTTTCCGGCGGATCGTTCTGGGTGGAAAGCGCAGACAGCAATGAGAAACGCACCAGCGCCTCGGCCGTCACCGAACCATCGGTGGCCACCGTCATCGCCTTGTCGGTGCGGCCCTGACGGATGGCTTCAACGCCGAGCTGGATCGCAGTGGCACCGGAGGCACAGGCCGTCGACAGCGTGACCGGAAGGCCGCGCGTTCCAAACCGGTCAGCGATCCGCTCCGAGATCGAGCCGAACATCACGGCCTCGTGGAAAGCCGGATCCGCCTGTTCGCGCATGGCCGCCAGAAAGCGGACATAGACGTCATTATCTTCTTTCGGCGGCGGCGCACGGTCGCCCAGATTGAAGCGCATCGACCATTCCGGCTCCACCGGTGGGGCGGCGAGGAACAGCGGCGCATCGAAATCACCTGAAAGCCCGGCCATTTCGAGGGCTTCCTCAATCGTCGCCTCGGCAAACGCGTACGACCGCGCTACCGGATTGGGATCGGAAGGGATGAAATCCACTGTACCGGCGATCCGGGTCGACAGAAGCTCTGTCGGGAACCGCGAAATCCCATGAATGCCGGAAACGCCGGCGGTTAGCCGTTCCCAGTTGTCCTTCAGGCCGCGACCGAGCGAGGTCACAACGCCCATCCCGGTCACCGCGACGAGCGGACGGCCCAGATGATCGGTAAATTTGCTGCTCATCTGCCGGTCCTTTCTCAGTTTTCGCCAACCAGCACGGCAACACCTTCGCCGCGCTGCAGGCCAACATTGGTCACGGCGATCTTTTGCGCCGGCGCATTCATCGGTCCTTCACCGTCATTGAAGAGAGGGACCGGTGTCTTGTTGTCGAGCGCCAGCGCGCCAAGCGCAATACCGAGGGGAAAATTGGCTTCCATGGCATGGCCGGTTATGCCGGTGTAGCCGCGAAGCGGGGTATCCGGAAACGCTTGCTTGACGAAATCCGCCTCGCGCTTCGTCAGCGCAGTAAGGCCTGTCGCGCCGGAAAACACGACGTCACCTTCGCCGCCCTCAAAGCCTGCATCGGCAAACAGCCGGCCGAGACGTTTTTCAAGCCTGCCCTCGTCGCGCTTGCCGCGATCACCCTCGACACCGGAAATCGTCGCATAGATATGCGCGCCGCGCGTCTCGGCATAGGCGCGTGATTCAAGCACCAGAAATGCACCCGCTGAGCCCATCACCATGCCGCCGTCATCTTCGGCTGCACGATCCCAGAGCGGTGCCCGTGCGCCGCGCGACAGCGCATGAACGGCTTCCAGCATCAAAAGAATATCGCGCCGCTCGGCAACAAAGGCCCCGCCGACAAGTGTGTGCGTCGACTGACCGGCAAGAATACGGGCATAGGCGGTGGCAACGGCGGAAATGCCGGCGGCCTCTTCACCCATGAAGGTGCGCGACGAACCGGTAACCTTTTGCACGATCGAGATATTGCCCGCCACCAAGTTAGCCAGCTGGGCCAGAAACAGGGTCGGACGCAATTCCGTGGTCAGCTTCTCGTTGAGCAGAATTTCCCGGTCGCTGCGTTCCAGCCCTTCATTGATGATCATCGTGTCGACGGCGATATCGCGCTCACCGCCGCCGGCGGCCACGATCATGTCCATCGTCGAGCAGATATCTTCATTGCCCTTCACCCCGGCATCGTCGAGCGCAAGGCCCGCCGCATACACACCGAGACGCTGCCAGTTCTCCATCTGCCGCTGGTCGCCGCGTTTCGGGATCTGGTCTTTCCAGTCGATCTCGGGCAGCGGATGCACCGGATAGGGTGCACAGATTTCACTGTCGACATTGACCGCGGGCGTGGCGCTTCCGGTCAGCATGGCGACATGCGGCGCCTGTCCGACACCGAAACTGGTCACAAGTCCGATACCCGTGACAACGACATCATTGTCCGACTTCGTCATTTCAGGACCTTTCCACGGTCTGGCTGCGCGCGATCGCGGCAAACAGACCGACTTCCTCGGCGCGCCGCCTGACGATCGGCGCGAGATCATTATCTTCAAAAGAGAGCGTTCTGAATTTCAGCTGCGCGCTGGAGATAGGCTTGCCGTCCGAGGCTATCTTCGCCTTTGTCACGGCAAAGCCCGATCCTTCGTGCTCCAGCACCGCCTCAATATCGATGACGGCATTCGGCGCGACGAAACTGCGCAGTTTGGCGCTGTCGACCATCATAAGGAAGGGCATGGATGAGCAGTCGTTGACGCCAAGCAGCAACATGCCGGACGCCTGCGCCATGGTTTCGATGAGCAACACACCGGGTACCAGCGGCATGCCCGGAAAATGTCCTTCGAAAACAGGGCTGTTCTCCGGCACCGTCGAGCGTGCATTGATCCTGCCCGCAGAGATATCCACGGACACGATCTGGTCAATCATCTGAAAATATTCGAGCAGCATGAATGCCTTCAGCCTCTCCTGCCTGTGTCACTTACGGCCAGAAACCGGAAGCCACGGCAGGCTCCGAAGCTTGTCCGCATGGAGGGCTGCCTGGCAAAATCAGGACTGTTTGGCCGCCCTGAGTTCGTCGATCTTGGCGCAGAGATTCTTCAGGATGAAGTATTCATCCGCGTCGACCTTGCCCTCATTGACTTCCTGAGTCCACTTTTCGAGCGGAATCTTGATACCGAATTCCTTGTCAACGGCAAAGACGATATCGAGGAAATCAAGACTGTCGATGCCCAGATCGTCGATCGTGTTGCTTTCCGGCGTAATCTTTTCGCGGTCGATCTCGCTCGTTTCCGCGATGATGTCGGCAACTTTATCGAATGTAGCGCTCACGCCTATACCTCTTCAAACTATCAATTCAGCCCTTCTCATAGGCAAAGATTGCCGAAAAGCCAATGGCCGCTAGGTGCCTGATGACGTTTTTTCGACATTTGATCAGACTGCCGATGAGTGCCGGCCGCGACCACCCCCAAGATAGGTATCAAATGTCGCCGCAACAGAGCGGGCAAACGGAAAAGCAACTTTCTGCAGGCGAAAACCGAACGCATCGAAGCGACAAATGTCGGGATTGAGCCGCGCATAGGCCTTCGCCTCCGCAATAACCGGCTCGGCAGAAGCGCCGAAACGCGCCCGCAATTCGCAGCTGGAAAAGCCATAGGCGCACATCACTTTCTCGATCACAAAGCCGCGCAACCGGTCCTCGTCATCAAGGGCTATACCGCGCACAACCGGCAATTCGCCGGCTTCCGCCAGCCGCCCGTATTCGCCGATCGCGGGGATATTCTGCCAGTATCCTTGCGGAACCTCGCTGATCGAGGAAGCACCAAGCCCGATCAGAGCATCGGCGCTCTCATCGGTATAACCCTGGAAATTACGCCTCAGACGCCCGGATTTCGCGGCTTTCGCCAGGCTGTCTTCCGGCAATGCAAAATGGTCGATGCCAATCTGCGTATAGCCGGCATCCACGAGTTTCCCGCCGGCAAGCGTCATCTGCTCGAAACGAGCTTCGGAATCCGGCAGCGCCTGTTCGGGAATCAGCGTCTGATGCTTTTTCATCCATGGCACATGGGCATAGCCGAACAGGGCAATCCTGTCCGGGCGGAGTGATATGATCTGTTCAACAGTCCGTGAAAGGGTGTCGAGGCTCTGGTAAGGCAGGCCGTAGAGCAGATCGCAATTGACGGACCCCACGCCGCGTTCCCGCATTGCCGAAATCACCGATGCCGTCTGCTCGAAGCTCTGCAGACGATTGATGGTTTTCTGGACCTTGTCATCGAAATCCTGCACCCCGAGGCTGGCGCGGGTCACGCCGATATCGGACAGCGCATCATAGCGCGCTTCATCGAGGTCGTTCGGGTCCATCTCGACACTGATCTCGGCATCCTCGGCGAAACTGAATGCCGCGCGCAGCCAGCCCATCAGCCTGCGCATGTCCTCGGGCTTCAGCATGGTGGGAGACCCACCACCCCAGTGCAGCGCTTTCACCTGGACGTCGGGCGATACCAGCGCGCCAACGCTCTTGATTTCCTGCCTCAGACTTTCCAGATAGGTGGTGATCGGGTCATAGCGTAGCGTATGTTTTGTGTGACAGGCGCAAAACCAGCACAGCCGGTCGCAATAGGGGATGTGAACATAAAGCGACAGGCTCTGGCCTGCAGCGAGCCCCTTGATCCAGCCGGAAACATCGCCGGCGGAAATGCCACCGTGAAAATGCGGTGCGGTCGGATAACTCGTATAGCGGGGCACGGGTCGCGCAAACGTCGCCAGCAACTGCCTGTCCGAGATCATGACGAAAAACCCTCCTTCATTCGGGATGAGTTTTCGTTAACGCCTTGCGCTTGCCCCGGCTTTGACTTTAATCAAGGAATGAAGACGCCGCCCGCTTGCGTAAACTGCTAAATGGTTGCGCACCGCCCAAAGGGCGGCTAGAGCGGGTCCGGGAAATGAAGACAGCCATGTCAAATGGCCGCAGTTTGGTGAAACCATGGATGACAAGCCCCATCTCGCAATTGACGACGACGCCATACCGCATGTGTGCCGCGCCTGTGAGGCCCGCCACGGGGGGATCTGCTCGGTTCTGAACGGTTCTCAGCTCGCAACGCTGAACAAGCATTCCTCAAAACGAACAATCGACCCGGGTACGGAAGTTGTTGGCCAGGGCGAAAACGTCAACAGCTATTCCAACATCCTGCGCGGTGTTGTGAAGCTCTCGAAGATGATGGCGGATGGCCGCCAGCAGATTGTCGGCCTGCAGTTCGCGCCCGATTTCCTCGGCCGCCCGTTCTCACGCGAAAGCTCGCTGACGGCGGAAGCCGCGACCACCACGGAGATCTGCGCCTTTCCCCGTGCGGCGATTGAACGGATGATTGCCGATACGCCCGGCCTCGAACACAAGCTCTACGGCCAGTCGCTGAAAGAACTCGACGAGGCCCGCGACTGGATGCTGACGCTTGGACGCAAAACGGCGCGCGAGAAGGTCGCATCATTCCTGCATCTGATCGCCACCCATATCGATCCGGAAGCTGATGACGGCTGCACCTTCGATCTGCCGCTATCGCGTGCCGATATCGCAGATTTCCTCGGCCTGACCATCGAAACGGTCAGCCGCCAGATGACGAAGCTTCGCAAGGACAGGGTGATATTGGTGGAAAACAACCGCCACGTCACGGTGCCTGACATCGAACGTCTTAACGAAGCCGCCGGCAACGATTGACAGCCCGCTCGCCAAGCATATTGACGGAAGCACCCATCAGCCGGGTCTAGGCTCTAGAGCCGGCTGATGATGTGTTTTTCGCCCTCTTCATCGCCATCCCGCTCGGCCCACAGGGCCTCGATGGTCGGTACGATGTCGTTGACGTCGTCAATGAGGCGCGGACGAACCTGGTGGCTGGTGTGCAGAAAGCCCTCTCCACTCATATGTTCGAGCAGTTGCATCATCGGGTTCCAGAACCCGTCGACATTGCCGAAGATCATCGGCTTTGAATGCCGGCCGAGCTGAGCCCAGGTCATGATTTCGACGATTTCCTCAAGCGTCCCGATCCCGCCGGGAAGCGCCACGAAGGCATCGGCACGCTCGAACATGGTGTGCTTGCGCACGTGCATGTCCGGTGTAATCAGCAGTTCGTCGAGTGCTTCAAGCTGGTGGCGGGTGGCCTCCATGTCGACGAGGAATTCGGGAATAATGCCAGTCACATGACCGCCATTTTCAAGCATGCCTTCGGCAACAGCCCCCATAATGCCCTTGGTGCCGCCGCCATAGACGAGGCGGCAACCGGCGTTGGCGATTGCCGTCCCCAGCGCCTTACCGGCAGCCATATAGGCAGGGGCTCCGCCCGGTCGTGAGCCGCAATAGACACAAATGGATCGAATCGTATCTTGTTCGTTATTCATGGCTTTAATGAACCTCATTTGGCCGTTCCGGGTCAAGTTCATTGCAAAACGACCACAATCAGGCATTTACCTTGTTCACGCTTTCTCGCAAGCGCGAATGAAGACTTGTGTATAAACCACACTGTGGCTAGCGTTTTCAGGGAATTGGCGTCTTCCGCATAGCGCCGAGTCTGGAGTGACGAATGAACAAGAAGAATACACGTGTCATCATTGCGGTGATCATCCTCCTGCTCATTGCAGCCGGCGCCTATTTTGCGTTGCGCGACAAGGGCGCCGATATGGCCGATCGGCAGGCAACAGCTCCGGCTACGCAAAACGCTGACATCGCAGCTCCGCAGACCGAGCCTTCAACCGAAGCCACAGACGATACACAGACCGCGGCAGATGACCAGAATACCGGCGACCATCAGCAAGCCGTCCTTCGCATTCCCACATTCGATGTTCTGCGCGTTGAACCTGATGGCACGGCGGTGATTGCCGGCGGTGCAGAACCGCTCGGGGTTCTCGACGTCAAGGAGGACGAAAGCATCCTCGCCTCTTCCGAGGTGACCGGATCCGGCGATTTCGTCGCCATCGTCGAAACACCGCTGGCACCAGGTGATCACCTTATCTACCTCAGCGTCACAATGCCGGATGGGCGCACCGCACGGTCACAGCAAACGGCGACGGTCTCGATACCGGACGGCGACAGCGGCGAGCTTCTCGCGCTCATCACCGAACCCGGCAAGGCATCGGAAATCATCTCCGCCCCGGAACTGCGAGCCAGCCTCCCCGACAACACCATTGTTGCCTTGACCGAGACGGACGAAGACGACAGCCAGAGTGAATCTCTTGAAAACAGGACCCGCGTTTCCGACGAAGCTGGCGGTGAAAGCGGAGGGGAAACCGATCTAGCAGCCGTCAACGTCGAAACAACCGGCCAAGACGACGACGCGCAGGCCCGGGAAGCTGCGGCAGAACAACAGCCCGCAGCCGAGCGCCAAATCGTCGTTGCCACTGTCAGCATCAAGGCCGTGGAAATCGAAGACGACATAGTGTTCATCGCCGGCGAAGGCATGAACGGAGCGACAATCCGTGGCTACATCGATGATGCTTTGTTGGCGGAAAGTTCTGTGAATATCGAAGGCAATTACGTGCTCGAAGCCAAGTCCGAGGTTTCGGTCGGACTTCACACCATCCGGGTCGACATGCTGAACGAAGACAATCAGGTCGTCGCCCGCGCCGTTGTGCCGTTCGATCGGCCGCCGGGCAACCAGATTGCCGCAATTTCGACTGATACAGCCGGCATCAGACAGCGACAGACCGATGGAACGCAGACCTTCGTGCAGCCTCAGCTTCAGGGCAGCGACGAGGCCGTCATCATCCGGCGCGGTGACAATCTCTGGCGCATTTCGCGCCGGGTCTATGGCCGCGGGGTGCGCTACACCACAATCTATCTTGCCAACGAGACCCAGATCATCGACCCCAATCTCATTCTTCCCGGGCAGGTGTTCTCGTTGCCCGGTCAGCCGCTGTCCGACAGCGAAGCCGAAATCATTCACCGCCGCCTGCTGGATGGCATGCCGGTGGGGCCGGAATACAAGTTACCGCAGGGCGACCAATAATCATCGAGGGGAGAAGCGTTCCCCTCTCGCCATTGCAATCGACCGCAATCAACCTTATCTCGCATGGCAAAACTACGCCTTGTGCGTGGTTTTCTCGTCTTTGAATATACTTATCATGGCTCGGCCGCACCGCCTTGAGCCGGGGGATTATCATGGCAGATCGCCAGAAAACCGTTTCCGCGGACTCCGCCAGTCCGTTTCAAACCATCATCAATCTATGGCCCTATATCTGGCCTTCGGCGCGCCCGGACCTGAAGCGTCGTGTTGTCCTCGCCACGATCGCCCTTGTTATCGCCAAGCTGGTGCTCCTGCTCGTGCCCTATTCCTTCAAATGGGCCACAAATGCGCTAACAGGCGAGCTTGAGATCAACACCATCCTGCCGGCCTTCCTGTTTGGCGCGGTCACGCTGGTTCTGTTTTATAATCTGGCGCGCATCGGCCAGCTCGGCTTCAACCAGCTCCGCGACGCGCTATTTGCAAGCGTCGGCCAATATGCCGTGCGCCAGCTTGCCCATCGTGTGTTTGTTCACATGCATCGGCTGGCGCTGCGTTTCCACCTTTCGCGCAAGACCGGCGGCCTCTCGCGCATCATCGAGCGCGGCACCAAGGGCATCGAGACCATTGTCAGGTTCACGATCCTCGCCACCATGCCGACCGTACTGGAATTCCTGCTTGTCGCGATCATCTTCTGGTGGGGTTACGGCTTCGACTATCTGGCCGTCACTGCCGTCACCGTCGTGCTCTATGTCTGGTTCACGATCAAGGCGAGCGACTGGCGCATCGCCATTCGGCGCGAGATGAACGACAGCGATACCGATGCCAATACCAAGGCAATCGATCTCGCTGCTCAACTACGAAACCGTTAAATATTTCGGCAATGAGGATATGGAAGCCAGCCGGTTTGATGGCTCCATGGCCAAGTACGAGGCGGCGGCAACGCGCATCTGGACCTCGCTTGGCTGGCTGAACTTCGGTCAGGGCCTGATCTTCGGCGCCGGTATGACCGTGATGATGGTGCTCTCCGCAATTGCGGTCAAGAACGGCACACAGACGATCGGTGACTTCGTTTTCGTCAACGCCATGCTGATCCAACTGGCGATACCGCTCAACTTTATCGGTTCGGTCTATCGTGAAATCCGGCAGGGCCTGACTGATATCGAGCAGATGTTCGATATCCTCGAAGTCGATCCGGAAGTCGTCGACAAGCCCGACGCCGAGGAACTGCAGATCCGTCAGGGCGGGATCGCCTTCAAGGATGTGCACTTTTCCTATGATCCCTCACGCCCGATTCTGAAGGGCGTCTCCTTCGAGGTGCCGGCCGGCAAGACGGTTGCTATCGTGGGACCGACAGGTGCCGGTAAATCGACAATTTCAAGGCTTTTGTTCCGGTTCTATGACGTCAACGACGGCGCGATCACCATTGACGGTCAGGATCTGCGCGCTGTGCGCCAACACAGCCTCAGAGAGGCGATCGGCATGGTTCCGCAGGATACTGTGCTGTTTAACGATACAATCGGCTACAACATCCGTTATGGCCGAACCTCGGCGACTGACGAGGAAGTCAATGCGGCAGCGGAACTCGCACAGGTCGGTGATTTCATCCGACAGCTTCCGGAGGGTTTCGAAACCCAGGTCGGCGAGCGTGGACTGAAACTCTCCGGCGGCGAGAAGCAGCGCGTGGCGATCGCCCGCACCATCCTGAAAGCGCCGCCAATCCTGGTTCTCGACGAGGCCACCTCCGCACTCGACACGCACACCGAACGCGAAATCCAGGCCGCCCTCGATGTGGTTTCGAAAAACCGGACCACGCTGGTGATCGCCCACCGACTTTCCACCGTTATCGGCGCCGACGAGATCATCGTCCTCAAACGCGGTGAAATCGCCGAACGGGGCACCCATGACGGCCTGATTGCCCAGAACGGGCTTTATGCACGGATGTGGGAACGCCAGCGCGAAGCGACACTCGCCGAGGAACACTTGCGCGAGGTGCGCGAAAGCGACGACATGGGGATCATCATGCGGCTCGATCCGGCAGATTGAGCCCGCACCTCCCCTCGTCAGGACAGCCATTTTCAAGTCTTTGTGGAACCTGTAAGGTTTCCATGCGTCAAAGATATAAGCCGCCGATATAGCCCGGGAGCCAGATAAACACATGACCGTTTTCGATTCGATCAGGAAGGCCATCGTGCCCATCCACAAGGAGGGCTATCCCTTCATTGCGATCTTCCTTGTCGCGACGCTCATTCTCGGCTGGATCGCCGATCCGCTATTCTGGATCGGCCTCTTCGCCACGCTCTGGTGTGCCTATTTCTTCCGCGATCCCGAACGGGTCGTGCCCCAGGACGATGACATCGTCATCAGCCCGGCGGATGGCCGCGTGTCTTCCATCAGCGAGGAAATACCGCCGCAGGAAATGGGGCTCGGAGATCAGCCCATGCTCCGGATCTGCGTGTTCATGAACGTGTTCAACTGCCATGTGAACCGTGCGCCGATGGCCGGTACGATCCGCGGCATCCATTATCGCCCCGGCAAGTTTCTGAACGCGGAACTCGACAAGGCGAGCGAAGACAATGAACGCAACGGCGTGGTGATAGACACCAGCCATGGCGCCATCGGCGTGGTCCAGATCGCCGGTCTGGTGGCGCGTCGGATCGTTTGCTTTGTCGAAAACGATGATGCCGTCGACGCCGGCGAGCGCTTCGGTCTGATCCGATTCGGTTCCAGACTGGACGTCTACCTGCCCGCCGGCACCACACCGCGCGTTGCCGTCGGCCAGATGGCAACGGCCGGTGAGACCGTTCTTGCGGCATTTGGTGACTTTGATCTGCCTGTTGTCGGACGGCGGATCTGATGCAAGGCAGCGACAACGAAAACCCGCTTTCAACGCGGGTAACAGCCGGGTCGGACCGTTCGGGACGCGGGCCGCGCCTGCGCGAAATCCCGTTTCGTCTGATCGTCCCCAATCTCGTCACCGTACTGGCCATTTGTGCCGGGCTATCGGGCATCCGGCAGGCAATCGAGGGAAAATTTCCCGAAGCCGTCATGATGCTGTTGATCGCCGCATTTCTGGACGGCGTTGACGGCAGGCTGGCGCGCCTTTTGAAGGCGTCATCGAAATTCGGCGAACAGATGGATCTCGCTGGCCGATATCGTCAATTTCGGGATCGCACCTGCGCTCGTCTCCTATATCTATCTGCTGGACGATGCCGGCACGCCCGGCTGGATTGCTGCTCTGCTCTACGCCATAGCCGCAGCCCTCAGACTGGCGCGCTTCAATGTCATGGCCGAGCGCAAGCGCAAGGCCAGCTGGCAGGGGGAATATTTCGTCGGTGTTCCCGCGCCTGCCGGTGCGATTATCGTGCTGTTGCCTGTCTATCTCGGCTTTCTGGGCATGCAGTCGAGCCGCGGCATCGCGCTGGCCTGCTCGGTCTACACCGTGCTTATCGGCTTCCTGCTGATCAGCCGTTTGCCGGTCTGGTCGGGCAAGAGCCTCGGCCTCAATGTGCGCCGCGAATTCGCGCTGCCACTGATGCTGCTTGCTGTCCTCTCCGTCGCGCTGCTGGTCGCCTATACCTGGCATGTGATGATTGCAGGTTCGGCGCTTTATCTTGCCGCCCTTCCCCTCGGCGCCCGTGCCTGGCACTCAAAATACGGCACGCTGGTGATGGAAGAGGATGACGATGAGGACGACGACCCGGATCACCCGCGCAAGAACCGGCTCGATCTCGATATCTAGGTTCCGCCGCCCTTCAGAACAGATCCATCTGTGCGCCGGAACCGGCATCCGGCTGATCGGGTTCAAGTGGCGGACCGATGGGCTCGATCAGATCTGCGCCGAGATTGCGTGCATTGCTGACGGCCTTTGAAACCGGAAAGGCCTCGAAAAAATCATCCGGCGGCGGACTCAGCAGATCGGCCACATGCCGTGGCTCCAGCGTGCGGCAATCGAGCCAGCGCTCGAAATCCTCCGGCATGACAATCACCGGTGAACGGTCGTGGAGCTTTGCCACCACACCGCTGGCCGCAGTGGTCAGGATCGCACAGGTATCAAGTTCTGTGCCATCAGCCCCCTGCCAGGGCGACATCAACCCGGCCATGGCAATCAGCCCTCCACTGCGCGGACGGATCCAGTAAGGCTGGGCCGTACCCTTGCCGCCGGATTTGCGCCATTCGAAGAAGCCGCTTGCCGGTACCAGCGTGCGGAAGTGGCGCATGGCACCGCGAAAAGCCGGCTTTTCCGCAGCGCTCTCCGAGCGCGCGTTGAAAAGCAGCGGAAAATCACGGCCATCCTTGACCCAGGCGGGAATCAGGCCCCAGCGCACCAGAACAGCCGTGCGCCCTTGCCCGCCACCAGTCAGCTCCGAGGCGTTGACCACCATCAGGACCGGCTGCGAGGGCGCAATATTGTAACGCGGCGGAAACGGATCGACCCCTGTCAGGTCGAAGGCTTCCGCAACCGCGTCCGGGGCTGATATAAGGCCGAAACGTCCACACATTGGCCAT
Source organism: Martelella sp. K41-7 (assembly GCF_055808365.1). NCBI lineage: Bacteria > Pseudomonadati > Pseudomonadota > Alphaproteobacteria > Hyphomicrobiales > Aurantimonadaceae > Martelella > Martelella sp. K41-7. The sequence continues at coordinate 1,258,902 of NZ_CM147867.1, read as the reverse complement.
TGATTTCATCTTGCGCGATGAATGACAAGGGCTACTGAACTGACCGTGAAGCCATCGCAATGCCGGAAGGAAGCCCATGCCCGTTTCACCCAAACCCGCCTCGTCCGTGATCGTGCGTCGCGGCGGGAAATTCCTTCTGGTGCGCCGCGCCAATCCGCCGGCGCAGGCGATGTATGCCTTTCCCGGCGGCAAGGCTGAGGCAGGAGAAACTGCAGAACAGGCCGCGTTCCGCGAACTGGCCGAGGAAACGGGCCTTGTTGCAAACCAGGCAGACCTTTTTGCCGTATATGACCTCATAGACCGTGATGATGCCGGTACAGTCACGAGTTTCTATCGGCTGAGCGTGTTTCTAGCCGATGTGGACGGTTCAGCGGTGGCCGCTGCCGCAGACGATGCCGATGACCTTGGCTGGTACGCCCTTGAGGACATTCGCACCATGAATGTGCCCACAAGCGTGCTCGAATGTGCCGAAAAGCTCGGTTAACCGCCAAAACTGTGGCGGCTACGACACATGCGCGCCGCAACAGAAGCAACTTGCCCCGTCCGTTAACCGGCTGTTGACTTTTTATGTCAGCAACGCTGACAGACAGGGGCAAAACTTGATACGATGATAGCCGACCATCAAGGATGAGATGCCAGCAAGGAATTGTAATGAAGCCGAATGCCAATGAAATCGACGACATAATCGTGCAGGAAAAGATGCAGGCGGCTCTCGAATACCAGAACGAGGCATGGGCCGACGGCGTCGCTGACGGCATTGAACCCGAGATCATTGCCGACGCAGCACTGGCGCTGGCCATGCGCGAGACCGTGCGAATGATTGGCGAGGAAGGCGCGGAAGCCATGCTGGAATCGCTGCGCGAACGTATGCTGGCCGGCGAGTTTTCACCCGAACGCATCCTGCAGTAATCGCCGCTTTCCGCCCAGACCGGCCACCCTCCCGTATTGACGAATGCCGCCGCCCGCGTGACAAAGCAGTTCGCGATTCGATCAGCGACTTCAGCGCATGAAAGGGACGAAAATGGCATCGATCCACCTTCCGGACAGAGCCCTCATCACGCTTGACGGCGAGGACACAGAGGCTTTTCTGCAGAACCTGATCACCACCAATATCGAGGGCATCGCCCCCGGTGAGGCCTGGCCCGGCGCGCTTTTAACACCGCAGGGCAAGATCATGTTCGACTTCCTGATTTCCCGGACACCAGAGGGTTTCCGGATTGAGGTTCATGCCGACGACACGGCTTCCCTCACCCAGCGGCTGACGCTTTACAAGCTGCGCGCAAAGGTCAGCATCGCAACACCGGAACATGACGGTATCACCGTGATCTACGGAGAGGACGATATTCCTGAAGACGCAGTTTCGGACCGTCGCTTTTCGCAGCCCGAGCTTCCGCTTTTTCGCCTGCCCGGACGCTCTGCCGAGGCGCAGGACGATCCGGAGACCTATACCGCGCTCAGGATTGAGGCCGGCGCTGCCGAAATGCATATGGACTTCGCTGCGCAGGATGCGTTCCCGCATGATGTGCTGTTTGATAAAAACGGCGGTCTGAACTTCCGCAAGGGCTGCTATGTCGGCCAGGAGGTCGTCTCCCGCATGCAGCACCGCGGCACGGCCCGGCGCAGGCTGGTGCATCTGGAAGCGTCAGAGCCGTTCAACACGGACGAAGGCGTGGTTGAAGCCGGCGGAAAGACCGCTGGCAATCTCGGCTCGGTCAGCGGCAACACAGCGATGGCGATCGTGCGCACGGACCGGATTGCATCCGCTGCCGGCGACGTCAGTGTCGGCGGCATGCCCGTGAGTGTTACGCCATATGCCTGGAGCGGTGTTTCGCTCGAAGCCGCAGGCGCGGAGCCCGAGTGACAATGCCCAAGACCGACGCCCGTGCCTGGCAGCGCATGCTTTCCGGCCGCCGCCTCGACCTGCTCGATCCCTCGCCGCTCGATGTCGAAATCTCCGATATTGCCCACGGCCTTGCCCGCGTCGCCCGCTGGAACGGTCAGACAGTCGGCACCTACGCCTATTCCGTGGCGCAGCACAGCCTGGTGGTCGAGACCATCTTCGTGCATTGCTATAAGGCAAGCCCTGAAGACTGCCAGATGGCGCTTCTGCACGATGCGCCCGAATATGTGATCGGCGACATGATCTCGCCCTTCAAGGCGGTTGTCGGCGGCGGATACAAGAGCGTGGAGAAACGGCTTGAGGCCGCGGTTCACCTGCGTTTCGGCCTGCCTGCCCACCCTTCCCGTACGCTGAAAACGCGAGATCAAGGCCGCCGATCGCATCGCAGCCTATTTTGAGGCGGTCACACTCGCCGGGTTTTCAAGAACCGAAGCAAAACGCTTCTTCGGCGAACCGAACGGTGTTTCAATCGACATGCTGACGGTCGAGCCGATGGCCACCACGGACGCCCAAGCACGGTTTCTCTCACGCTTTTCAGAGATCGAGGCCGAACGTGCGAGCACCCCGGCGACGGCGAAACGGAACGGCGGATGACCGCCCGGATCGTTGTCAGCCCGCTGTCGCGCGTCGGCGAGATGGCCGCCCGGCACGGTTGCCGGCAGATGCTGTCACTGATGGCGAACGGGCATGATTTCTCCCGCCCCGGCATGATTGACCCGACCCGTCATCTGACATTGCGCATGAACGATATTGCCTTTGCCGGAACAGACAAGCTGGTTGCTCCGCAATCTTCCCATGTTGAGCAGATCATCACATTTGCACGAGAACCGGCCTTTGACGGCCCCTTGCTGATCCATTGCTGGCTCGGCGTTTCGCGTTCGCCCGCAGCCGCACTGATCGTTGCTCTGGCGCTTGATCCAACGACCGACGATTTCGCGCTGACGGAAGCGCTCAGGGCGGCCTCGCCTTTTGCCACGCCGAATGCCCGGCTCGTCGCTCTCGGCGATGAGGCCCTGGGTCGGCAGGGGCGGCTGATCGAAGCCGTAAAGGCGATCGGCCGCGGGCGCGACTGCCAGCTCAACATTCCCTTCGTTCTGGAGCCAGCGTTCTGGAGCCAGGGCTGTTGAAAGACGAGGCGCGCCGTTGCACCAGTCATGAAGTTTTCGTAACATTGAACTACGCTTAAGAAGCCAAGACAGGCAAAACTCCAACTTCTGACCACAAGGCATTTTTAATGGATAAAGTAGAGCAGCAGGTCAGCGGCCTTTTCAAAGCCTCGAACGACTTCGCAGACGCGATGTGGGCACTGGTCATCACCTACACATTTTCGGTTCTCGGCGCGATCATCCTGCTGATCGTCGGCTGGATCGTGGCCGCGCTCGCGCAGCGGTCTGTCAAAACCGCCTTCCTCAAATTCGAGAATGTCGACCGCACGCTCGCCGGCTTCTTCGGCAATATCGCGCGCTATGGCATTCTGACCATCGTCATCATCATGGTGCTTGGCCAGTTCGGCGTGCAGACGGCTTCGATCCTTGCAGCTCTCGGCGCTGCCGGCCTGGCTATCGGTCTGGCTTTGCAGGGCACGCTGCAGAACATAGCCGCCGGTATCATGCTGCTGGTGCTGCGCCCCTTCCGCGTCGGTGAGTATATCAGCACCGGTTCGATCGACGGTACAGTTCAGGAGGTTGGCCTGTTTGCAACCGAGCTGAAGACCTTCGACGGTCTTTTCCGCCTCGCACCGAACTCCACACTCTGGAACGTCTCGATCACCAACTACTCGCGCGTGACCCAGCGCATGCACGAACTTGCCATCGGTATCGGCTATGATGACGATCTCAAGCAGGCAATCGAGATCATGCTCGACCTTGCCAAGAATAATGAGAATGTTCTGGCCGATCCGGAGCCTTACGCCTTCGTCAAGGAGCTTGGTGACAGCGCGGTTGTGATCGCCATGCGCTACTGGGCGCCGGGTTCTGTCTGGTGGAAGACCACACACATCATGACCCGCGACGCGAAACTCGCCTTCGATGAAGCAGGCATCTCCATCCCGTTCCCGCAGGTTACGCTGTCGTCCCTGGACGAGGATGGCAAGTCCACCGAAGAGATCGAGGACAATGCGGACAAGCCTGCCCAACAAAAGCCAGCGAAGAAAAGCTAAAACAACACGCAAGATGCCGGCCTCGCGCCGGCATCTTTTTTCATCGCGCCTTTCGGAAGCCTCGACATGAAAATCGCCGCCCTCAATATCTATCCGTTGAAAAGTGCACGCGGCATCGCGCTCACCGAAAGCCAATGCGGCCTTTCAGGCCTAGCGGGCGACAGGATTGCGGTGATCACCGACCCCAAGGGCCAGTTCATCACACAGCGCGAACTGCCCGCACTCGCCAGACTTTCTGCGCAACTGCGCGACGATGGGCTGGTGCTGGACATGGATGGCGAGGCGCCGATTGCCGCCACGCCTCAAGGTGCTGATCGCTTCAACGTCACGGTCTGGAAGGATACCGTCAATGCCGCCGGAGCGGCAGAAACAGTCAATGAAAAGCTGTCCGAATGGCTTGGGCAGCCTGTCCGCCTCGCCTTCTTCGACCAGCATGCCGCCCGGATCGCCAGCACGGAATGGGTGGAAACCGAGACACCGGTTTCCTTTGCCGACGGGTTCCAGATTCTGGTAACGACCACCGGTTCGCTGGCGGCCCTCAATGCCGACCTTTCATCCCACGGTGCTGAAACCGTCGGCATGGAGCGTTTCCGGCCAAATATCGTGCTTGATTGCGAAGAGCCCTGGGCCGAGGACGGCTGGAGCGGCATAGAAATCGTCGGTATCCGGCTCGATTTCGTAAAACCCTGTGCCCGCTGCATCATGACCACGCAGGATCAGACCACCGGTTCGCGCGACGGCGCAAACCCTATCCCGGCGATGGGACGGCTCAGGATGTCGGCGGACCGACGGGTGCCCGGCCCGCTATTCGGCTGGAACGCCGTGCCGCGCGGCGAAGGCCTGTTGAGCGTCGGCGATACTGTGGAGATTACCGGAATGAGGGACGAAAACTGGCCGCTGAAGAAGCGGCGGTGAACGGGTCACCTCAGGCCATCTGCTGCTTTTCAAGTGCTTTCAGCGTCGCGATGATGAAGCTCTCGCGGGCATTATCCGGCGTAATCCCGCGTGGCTCGTAGACATGGCGGTCAAGAAAGAAACCAGTCAGACGAAAGCCCGCTTCAAGACCAGAAGGGTCGGCGGTCTCGTTGAGATCCGTCCGAAGAAAGTCCGGTAGCGCAAGCATGCGGTCGGCATAGGGCGCTCCTGCCGTTTTGGAAACCGCCCTGCCCGATTTCGGTGAGACGTAGACGAGGTCTACCGCCGATCCGTTGGCCGCACAGCGCGCAAGATCGAGCCCAAAGCCAAGTTCGTTCAAAAGCGCGAGTTCGAACCGGACGAAAAGCTCACCCGCCGAGGTGGGATCGTCCAGATGCGCAATAATCACCTCGACAGCATCGCAAAGGTGACGATGCGGATCGCGCTCCGGTAACAGCCGCAGCAGCGCCGCCATAGCCCGCATGCCGTGGAGTGCTGCCGCCGACTGCATCAAAAGCCCGGCACGCTGGCTGACAGGCTCAACGCGGAATTCTCCGAGATGTTCGGAAAGCCGTGCCCGCCATGTCAGCGAAACCCGGTTACCGGGCTGCAGCACGGGCCGCATCGTGCGCGAACGCCCGCCACGCACCAGCCCCAGATGGCGGCCATGGGCAAGTGTCATGACCTCGGCAATCGCGCTGGTTTCGCCGTGGCGGCGCATGCCCAGAACTATGCCTTCATCTTGCCACTCCATCGGTTCTCGTCCAACCTGGCTACTTCGAATAATCGAGACCCATCTCGCGATAGCGCTCCGGATCGTCGCCCCAGTTCTCGCGCACTTTCACGAACAGAAACAGGTGAACCTTCTGACCCAGAATTTCGGCAAGTTCCTTGCGCGCAGCCATGGAGATCGACTTGATCGCATCGCCATTCTTGCCGAGCGCGATCTTCTTCTGGCTGTCGCGCTCAAGATAGATCACCTGCTCAATCCGAACAGATCCGTCCTTACGCTCTTCCCATTTTTCGGTCTCGACATGCGAGGAATAGGGCAATTCCTGATGCAACCGCAGGAACAGCTTCTCACGGGTGATTTCGGCAGCGAGCTGTCGCATTGGCAGGTCCGAAATCTGGTCTTCCGGATAATACCAGGGCCCCTCCGGCAAGGTCTTAGCCAGATAGTCCATCAGGTCGTCACAACCGGAACCATTGGTCGCGGAAATCATGAAGGTCTGATCAAAGCCGATCGCTTCATTGGCGGCAGACGCCAGCGCCAGAAGATCCTCGTGGCGCACACGGTCGATCTTGTTCAGAACCAGAATTTTGGGCTGCCGGACCTCTTTCAGACCGGTCAGAATGGCTTCGGCATCGCCCTTCAGCCCGCGCTCGGCATCGACAAGCAGCATGATCAGGTCTGCATCGCGCGCACCGCTCCAGGCCGCCATGACCATGGCCCGGTCGAGCCGCCGGCGTGGCTTGAAAATGCCGGGTGTATCCATGAACACGATCTGGGCGTTATCATGGATTGCAATGCCACGCATGGTGGCACGGGTGGTCTGCACCTTGTGGCTGACGATCGAAACCTTGGCGCCGACGAGACGGTTCAAAAGCGTCGACTTGCCGGCATTTGTCGGACCGATCAGTGCCACGAAGCCGGAGTGGGTCGCAACCGCCTCTGCGCTATCTGCAGATTCACTCTCGCTCATTTGTATCTCCTGCGGCCGAAAGGTAACCTCGGGCCGTTAAAATCTATTTGATTTCAGTCTTCTGCAACGACGTTCAAAACCAGTGCATGAGCACGTTCACATCAATTTCCGGGCGACCAGACACCTTCACGCTCCAGAAGCTTCGTTGCAGCCACCTGCTCGGCGGCGCGCTTCGACCGGTCAATTCCAATCTCAGGAGCAACGCCCTTGACCGTCACCTTCACAGTGAAACACGGCTCATGATCAGGACCGGAACGGTCTTCAACGTGATAGGCTGGGGTTTCGCCGTGATTGGCATGTGCCCATTCCTGCAACTCGGTCTTGGCATCCCGCCTGAGAGTCACACCATCTGCGAAAAGCGGCTTCCAGTGCGTTTCAACAAAGCGCCGTGCGGGCTCCAATCCCCCTTCGAGGTAGATCGCGGCGATCACACTTTCGACCACATCGGCCCGGATGCTGAGCACGCGTTTTCCCGTCAGCTTCTTCACGTCCTGACCGGTCTTGATGAAACGGTGAAGGCCGAGATTGTCTGCAACACGTGCGCAGGCCTCTGCACTGACAAGTTGGTTGAGCCGGACCGAAAGCTCACCCTCGCTTGCTGTCGGAAACAATTTGAACAGGTTTTCGGCAATCACCAATCCCAGCACACGGTCGCCCAGAAATTCCAGACGCTCGTAATTGCCGTCCTTGCCGTTCCGAGCGCTCGAATGGGTCAGTGCCCTTGCTATCCGCTCAGGATCAGAAAATTCGAAGCCGATCAGTGCCGCCAACTTACCGGCTTCATCTTGTTTTGCACCCAGCGCCGACATTCAGCCACCGATAACCTTGAACAGACGGTCCCAGCGCATATTGAATGGCCATTTCCAGATCTCAGCAAAAGACGTGTCATTGCCGAGCGAGAAGAAAATCAGGCTGGCACGGCCAACGAGGTTTTGGGCTGGCACAAAGCCGACGTCGAAGCGACTGTCAAGCGAGTTGTCGCGGTTGTCGCCCATCATGAAATAGTGGCCTTCCGGCACGATGAATTCACGGGTGTTGTCGCCCGGTGAATTGCGGATCTCGTCGAGTGTGTCGTAGCTCACGCCATCCGGGAGCGTCTCACGGAAAACCGGAATATTCCTACCTGGATCGCGGCCGTAATCAGAGGTAAAAGTCCCGTCGGCCGTGCGCGAGACCGGCTCGTTATTCAGGTAAAGAATGTCGTTTTTGACCTGAATCCGATCACCTGGCAGGCCGATAACACGCTTGATGTAATCGATGCTCGGGTCCGGCGGGTAGCGGAAAACAACCACGTCGCCGCGATCGGGATCGCTGCCGAAAATCCGCCCCTCGAACAGGTTGGGCGAAAATGGCAGCGAGTATCTCGAATACCCGTAGGAAAACTTGTTCACGAACAGATAGTCGCCGACCAGAAGCGTCGGCATCATCGACCCGGAGGGAATGGTGAAGGGCTGGAACAGAAATGTCTTGATCACGAGCGCCAGAAGCAGCGCCTGAACAATAACCTTCACATTGCTCCAGAGCGAGCTTTCCTGCTTTTCTTCTTCTTCGGCCACGCAGTGCTTTCCTTCTTCCACCCAAGCGTTTCGATTTGCCTGAGCTTTAGCCCCTTCGTCCCGCCCGGGCAATGATTTTAAGCGAAAATGCCGAAGCTACACCGCTTCGATGATCACGAATGCCTGGGCAAGCGGATAGTCATCGGTGATCGTGATATGAATACGGGCAACACAACCATCCGGGATCATGCGGGCAAGCTGGTCGGCCGCACCGCCGGTTAGCTTCATCGTCGGCTTGCCGCCCGGAAGGTTGACCACCCCCATGTCGCGCCAGAAGACGCCCCGGGCAATACCGGTGCCAAGCGCCTTCGCGCAGGCCTCCTTGGCAGCAAAACGCTTGGCATAAGATGCCGCACGATTGCGGCGGCGATCTGACTTGGTCCGCTCTATATCTGTAAAACAACGCCCGGTGAAGCGTTCGCCGAAACGCTCGATGGTTTTCTCGACACGCCTGATATCGATTAGGTCACTGCCCAGCCCGACAATCATTTGTTCTCTCCGTGTTGGAAGGACGCAGTTCGGCCGCTGACACCTTCTTATCGTCCGGCTTGACGCCGCGCTCGGCAAACATCGCCTGGCGGCGCTGCTGAAAGGACTGTACGGCAAAATAGGACAGGCCGTAAAAAAGCGCACCGCTCAATAGCGCCGGTATTACGGCGCCCACAGCCATCGGCTCCAGAAGCGGCCGCCACAAGTCCGATAGTTCGAACCGGTGCACGAGATCGACAAGGTCGATATGGTCACGCTCCGTGGCGTTGCGGCCAAGAAGAGTGTCACCAAGCCGCCAGGTCGAAAGCCAGATGAAAGGAAAGGTCAAGGGATTGCCGAAGGCCGTGCCGAGAGCGGCGGCGGCATAATTGCCGCCAAACAGAAAGGCAAGAAAGAAAGCCGAAAGAAAATGACCGCCGATGAACGGCGTCCAAGAAACAGCAACACCGACGGCAATGCCCATGGCTATAGCATGCGGGGTCGCCCTGAGGCGAACGGTGCGGTGATAAAGATAAACCGGTACGCGCCAAAACCCTTTTTGGGGCCAGATAGCGGCGCGGAACCGTTGCCAATAATTTGCCTTGGAACGTCTTTTAAAAAGCATCGCCTACTTTTGACACCTGCCAGCGTGATTGCAAGGGACCGGAGCGTGTCAAAACAACAAACATTGCAAAGAGTGCGTTTTGCAGACGCCGCTGTGGCTTGCAGCAACGCGCGATCCATAAGCAATACCCATCCCGTCACCCGCTCCGGATATCGACAGCGATCCCGGCCTGAGCTGTCAGTCTTTCTCGTGCCGATCGGAATGGCGCTCCGGCCTCGGGCGGCCGGGGTCGAAACTATGATCGATGTTCTCGATCACGTGCCTGACGCCATCGACCTCTTTTTCGGTAACTTCAGGACGGGTAAAACGCTTGAAGAAGCGCATCAGACGATCCGACATCTCATATCTACCTTTCCTCGTTTCCCTTGTCCCTGGAGGGACATGAACCGCTAGCAGCAAGACGTGGCAAAAACGAGGAAAGTTCCAATTTGGTCAGAAATTCGCCTAATCGTACAAGCGGTTCACCGTGGCCACACAATCCAGCGCCTTGAGCTGGTTCAGCGCCTGGGTCAACTGGCGCAGGTCCCAGACCTCCATATCCATGGTGACCTCGGCAAAGTCTTCGGCCACGACTTTCATCTGGATCGAACGAATGTTGACGCTGAGTGTGGCGATTGTCTCAGTGATCCGGGCAAGCGTTCCGGGTTCATTCAGCACGCTCACTCCGACACGAGCGCGAAAGCGTTTGTCGTTGGTCGAATCAATATCCCAGCGGATATCAATCCAGCGATCGGGCTCATCGTCGAAATATTGCAGGTCCGGTGACTGGATCGGATAGACCGTAATACTGCCATCATCGCCGGCAATGCCGACGATGCGGTCTCCGGGAACAGCACCCGACGGGGCAAAGCGCACGGTCGCACCGGCGTTGAGGCCGCGCAACGGGAAACGGCCGGCGGCGTCTACACCCTCGGCTGCGTCGGGAAGCTTGAATGCCATGCCCTCGCCTTTTGGCAGGTTGACCCAACCTTCTTCGCTGCTGGGCTTGATGGTGACACGCTCATCCTTGTGGTCGGGGAAGACAGCCCGCAGCACGTCGGTTGACGACATTTCGTTGCGCCCGACCGCGGCGATTACATCCTCGACATCACTCTGGCCGAACCGGTGCAGCACGGTTGCCAGCACCTCCCGCGAAAATGTCTTGCCAGAACGCGCAAAGGTGCGCTCCAGAATACGGTAACCGAGCCCGCTATACTGTTTGCGAATTGCCACCCGCGTTGCCCGGCGTATCGCCGCACGGGCCTTGCCGGTAACCACGATCCCTTCCCAGGCCGGTGGCGGAACCTGGACGCCTGAGCGGATGATTTCCACCTCATCGCCATTGTTGAGCCGGGTCACGAGCGGCATCATCCGGCCGTTGACCTTGGCGCCGACGCACGTGTCGCCAACATTGGTGTGCACCGCATAGGCAAAATCGATCGGCGTGGCATCTTTCGGCAGCGCGATCAGCTTGCCTTTCGGCGTAAAGCAGAACACCTGATCCTGGAAAAGCTCCAGCTTGGTATGTTCTAGAAATTCCTCGGGACTGTCGCCTTCGGCCAACGCTTCGATGGTCTTGCGGAACCAAGAGAAAACGCTTGTCTCCTCATCTTCGGCCTGCCCCTTCACGGAGCGGCCATCCTTGTAGAGCGCGTGGGCGGCGATGCCGTATTCCGCAACTTCGTGCATGTGCCTGGTGCGGATCTGTAGCTCGATCCGCTGACGCATAGGCCCAACAATTGTGGTGTGCAGCGACTGGTAGCCATTCTGTTTGGGGTTCGAGATATAGTCCTTGAACCGCTCCGGCACCATGCGCCATGTGGTGTGCACCAGACCAAGCGCGCGGTAGCAAGTCTCGACTTCGTCGACGATGATGCGAAAACCATAGAGATCCGACATCTGCTCGAAGGAAAGCGATTTCGACTGCATCTTGTTGAAGATCGAGAATGGCTTCTTCTGACGTCCCTTGACCTTGACGTCTTCAAGGCCCTGCTCCAACAGCAGCGCCATCAGTTCATCCTCAACGCTCTTCACCAGGGCTTCATTCTGACCGGAAAGATCCTGAAGCTTCCCCTTGATGGTCTGGTAGGCATCGGGATTGACGTACTGGAACGACAGCTCCTCCAGTTCCTCGCGCATATCCTGCATGCCCATGCGACCAGCCAGCGGCGCGTAGATTTCCATCGTTTCCTCGGAAATCCGACGGCGTTTGTCGGGGCGCATGTAATAGAGTGTGCGCATGTTGTGCAGGCGGTCGGCAAGCTTGACCAGCAGCACCCGCACATCATCGGCAACCGAAAGCAATAGCTTGCGAAGATTTTCGGCCTGCTGGGCTTTGCGCGAAACCAGGTCAAGCCGCTTGATCTTGGTCAGCCCCTCAACGAGCGCGCCGATCTCCTCGCCGAAAAACGCGTCGATATCAGCACGCGTAGCGGACGTATCCTCGATTGTGTCGTGCAGGAGCGCAACAGCAATCGTGGACTCGTCCATGTGTAGATCGGTCAGGATCGCGGCGACTTCGAGCGGATGCGAGATATAGGGATCGCCGCTGGCGCGCTTCTGCCGGCCATGTTTCTGCATGGCGTAGACATAGGCCTTGTTGAGCAACGCAATGTCGGCGTCAGGCTTGTATTTCTGTACCCGCTCAACAAGTTCGTATTGCCGCATCATGGCTGAAAAACCAGGCCCGATCGGGCGTAATACGGGTCAGGCGCAGCCCGTTCTGACAGAAGTAGGAAGGGAAACGCGTTGCGGGGATCAAGCACCCCGCAGCGCAGACGATCAGTAATCGTCGCCCTTCTCCGGCGGAACCAGCCCTTCGATGCCGGCACGCAGTTCTTCTTCCGACATCTGGTCGAAAGGAATAGCTTCCGGTTGATCGGGACGGTCTGCTGTTTCTTCGTTGACATTGTCATCGGAAGACGCGCTCTGTGTCAGAATCCGCCTCCGGCTCATCCACTTCGACATGACGCTGCAGGGAGTGAATCAGGTCTTCCTTGAGGTCGTCGGGCGAGAGTGTTTCGTCAGCGATCTCACGCAGTGCGACAACAGGATTCTTGTCATTGTCGCGATCGACAGTAATCGATGCGCCCTGGGAGATGAGACGCGCACGATGTCCGGCGAGCAGTACAAGATCGAACCGGTTGTCGACTTTGTCGATACAGTCTTCAACTGTCACACGTGCCATTGACTGTCCTTTTAGGTGATTTCTTTGGAAATTTCTCTCATAGAGATTCATAAATTGGAATTCAAGAGCGCAATTGCAAGCGGCGGCGAATGAATTTACATTCGAATGCCGATCGACTGAGCCCAGACCCTTACTATGGGTTGAATAAATTCGATACAGTGATTAAATCGCTGCCAACATGGCTACCATGGAAAATGGCAGGTAGCAGCAATTGTTAATTTGATGGGATGTTAGCCGAAGCCCTCACATTCAGGCCCGATCGGCAAATGATTTTTCCGGCTTTATTGAAAGGCTATTTTCTTAATGTTTGATCCGCGCGAAAAAATCGCACTATTTATCGATGGGGCAAACTTGTATGCCGCCTCGAAAAGCCTCGGTTTTGACATAGACTATCGTAAGCTGCTAAAAGCCTTCAACAACAAGGCTTACCTCCTGCGTGCTTATTACTATACCGCATTGATCGAAGACCAGGAATACTCTTCGATCCGCCCGCTGATCGACTGGCTGGACTATAATGGCTACAAAGTCGTCACCAAGCCCGCCAAGGAATTTACTGATTCCATGGGACGCCGGAAAATCAAGGGCAATATGGATATCGAGCTGGCAATCGACGCTATGGAGCAAGCCTCCACAGTCGACCACCTGGTCATCTTTTCCGGCGATGGCGACTTCACCACACTTGTTGAAGCGCTGCAGCGCAAGGGGCGCAAGGTTTCCGTTGTCTCAACGATGTCAACCCAGCCACCGATGATCGCCGATGACCTGCGCCGCCAGGCCGACCATTTCATTGATCTCGCATCGCTGAGATCGGAAGTCGGTCGCGAGCCGTCCGAGCGCCCGCAACGTGTAGCCGACCCCGTTTCCGCGGACTTCGACGACTAAACGAAGTCCCGGCCATTCGTGGCGTCGCTCAGGAGCCGCTTCAATGACAGCGCCATCAAACACCGCGAAAAACGACACTCTCTGGATGAACCTGAGATCATCCAAGCTGCTTTAACAATCTTCCCTTTTCACGATTCCAGTCGCGCTTCTTTACCGTCTCGCGCTTGTCGTGCGCCTTCTTGCCCTTACCCAAAGCCATCTGCAGCTTGGCAAGACCCCGGTCATTGAAGTAGAGCTTCAGTGGGATCAGCGTCATGCCTTCGCGGTTCACGGCGGAACGCAGCCGGTTGATCTCGCGGCGGCCAAGCAGCAGTTTGCGGCGACGGCGCGGCTCGTGATTGAAGCGATTGCCCTGAAGGTATTCAGGCACATAGGAATTGATCAGCCACATCTCGCCGTCTTCGTCAGAGGCATATGATTCGGCGATATTGGCCTTGCCCTCACGCAAGGATTTCACCTCGGTTCCGGTCAGAACCAAGCCAGCCTCGAACGTATCGAGTATTTCGTAATTAAACCGCGCCTTGCGGTTTTCGGCGACGGACTTGAATGTGCCGCCCTTGCTGCCTTTCGGAGCCATGGTCTTTTTCCGTTCTTTGGGCGGCGCTTCTGCACCTAGGCGATCAGGCCAGCATACCGCAATGCGGCATCAATGGCTTCTGCCGTTCTGTCCTCAACGCCGAGCAGTGGCAAACGTACCGCATCATTCATCCGGCCGATCTTCTTCAATGCATATTTAGTGCCACTGACGCCGGGTTCAAGAAACAGCGCCTTGTGCAACGGCATAAGCTGATCCTGATAGGAAAGCGCGGTTTTGAAATCGCCCCTGAGAAGCGCCGACTGGAACTCGGAACAGAGCTTCGGCGCCACATTGGCGGTGACAGAAATGCAGCCAACGCCGCCATGCGCAACAAAGCCGAGCGCCGTCGCATCCTCACCCGAAATCTGGATAAAATCCTCTCCGCAAGAAATCCGCTGTTCAGAAACACGCTCGATCTTGCCCGTTGCATCCTTCACGCCGACAATGTTGGCGTGCACCCTGGCAAGTTGCCCCATCGTCTCCGGCAACATATCGATAACCGAGCGCGGCGGAATATTGTAGATAATGATCGGCAGCGCAGTGGCTTCAGCAATCGCAGAGAAGTGGGCGTAAAGCCCCTTCTGGGTCGGCTTGTTGTAATAAGGGGTCACCACCAGAACCGCATCCGCGCCGGCAGTTTCGGCATGTTGCGCGAGTTCGACCGCCTCACGGGTGTTGTTCGAGCCTGCACCGGCAATGACGGGAACACGCTTGGCCGCAGCCTCAACGCAAAGATCAACAATGCGGCGATGCTCGTCATGGCTCAGCGTCGGCGATTCGCCAGTGGTCCCGACCGGAACAACCCCATGGCTGCCCGCCTCGATCATCCAGTTAACGTGATCGACAAACCCCGCCTCGTCCAACGCACCATTCGGTGTGAAAGGGGTGACAAGGGCGGGCATGGACCCCTTGAACATGCAGTTTCTCCTGGCAGCCTTCTTTTTAAAGCCGCATTCCTGTTTCAAAATCGAGCGCACCATAATGCCGGACATGGGGCACTGCAAGCATTGCGTTCGGGAATGGTGGGTCTTCAGCCTGCCTTGAAATTCGTCAGAGTTAAGCCGATTTTAACTGTGAAGACCGAAGATATCAGGTGCTGTTGAATTCGACCCCCGGGACGCTCGAATGAAGAAAACCCTGTTGATGCTTTCGCTCGCCACTTCCGTGGCCGTGACAAACTTCGCGGTTGCCACCGCGCAGGAGTTTCCCTCCGTCGCACCAATTCCCTATGCAAGGCCTGATCGCGCTCCAAGCGCCCCTCCCTGGAGGTGACCGGCGCCATCAATCAGCCGGTGGCAAACCCGGCATCGAGCTCGGTCCTGAAACATGGGCTGGATGCGCTCAAAGGAAGCGACGTTTCTACAGCGCTTCGGGACCGGAACCGTCTTCCTGAAGGCTCGCTCGATCACCAGATCATGAGCTGGGCCATAGCGCTTTCCGGCGACAAGGGCGTCCCCTCCTCTGAAATCGCCGAAGCTCAGCAGGAGCTGCGCGGCTGGCCGGGCCTGTCGTCACTGAGGGCGAACTCCGAACGCGCCTATGCCGACGAAAATCCAGCACCCGGCGCTGTTGTAGCGGCATTTGGGAACACACTGCCTGTCACCTCCGAGGGCACGCTGTTGCTCGGCAAATCGCTGCTTGCGACCGGCCAACGAAAAAAGGCGCACGATATCGCTGCCCGCGCGTGGACCGGATGGGCGCTCGATACAGCGACCGAAAACCAGTTCCTGAATGCCTTCGGCTCGATCTTCACGCAGGAGGATCACAAACAGCGCATGGTCTATCTGCTCTACCGCGACCGCGCGACGCAGGCAAAGCGCTTTTCCCAACTCGGCAATGCCCAGTCATACTATAACGCCTGGGCCGCCGTCATCCGACGGCAGTCCAATACCGACAGCCTGATCAACGCCGTGCATTCTTCTTGGCGCAGCGATCCGGGCTTTCTCTATATCCAGATCCGTAACGCCCGACAGAAAGACCGTTTCGACACGGCAGCAGCGCTCTTGAAGAAGACGCCACGCAATCAGGCCGCTCTGGTCAATCCCGACCAGTGGTGGGATGAAAGCCGTATCGTCGGCCGCCATTTCTATGAGGAAGGCAATCCGCGCCAAGCCTATCAGCTCGTGTCCACCGCCATGCCCGACGGCCGGCTGGACCGGTTGGATGCCGCGTTCCACTCTGGCTGGATCGCATTGCGCGGCCTCAATGACGGTCGCACGGCCTCCGGCCACTTCGCCGATATCGTGAAGATTTCGCCGACTCCGATCTCGTCTTCGCGTTCGTATTACTGGCAGGGCCGTGCTGCAGAGGCCGGAGGGCCCGGCAATGCGCGTGATTTCTACCGCAGAGCCGGTCAGTTCCCCACCACATTTTACGGTCAGCTTGCCCTGCAAAAACTTGGCCAGACCCAGTTCAATGTCAACTATCCGAGCCCGACCCCCGCTGATCGCGCCAATTTCCAGAAGAACCCAGCCGTTCAGGCTATCAACAGGCTGCAGTCGGTTGGTCATGGCTGGCGCGCGGACAGGCTATACCTTGCACTGGCAGACGAACTGACAAGCCCCGGCGAGCTTGCCATCCTCGCCTATCAGGCCGAACAGGATCGCACCCACTCGCTTTCGCTGCAGATTGGAAAGATCGCCTATGGACGCGGGATCGACGTCGCAGCCCTTGCCTTCCCGATCGGCGTGATCCCGACCGACGCCAATATCTCCGGTTCGGGTATGGCTCTCGCCTATGCAATCGCGCGGCAGGAAAGCGCCTTCAACCCCGGCGCCGTCTCACCAGCCGATGCCCGCGGCCTTCTGCAGCTTCTGCCGACAACGGCACAGCGCGTGGCAAGTCGTCATGGCCTCTCCTATTCCGCAAGCCGCCTCACGACCGATCCGGCCTATAACGCGACGCTCGGCGCCCATTATCTTGGCGAACAGATCGACCGGTTCGGCGGCTCCTATATCCTGACCTTCGTCGCCTATAATGCCGGCCCCGCCCGCGTGCCTCAATGGATTGAACGTTTCGGCGATCCGCGCGGCAAAAACCTCGATTTCGTGATCGACTGGATCGAGTCGATCCCCTATCCGGAGACGCGCAACTACGTCCAGCGTATCATGGAAAACTACGAAATCTACAAGGCCCGCCTCGGCCAGCCGACCGATATCGCCCGCGATCTGATTTACGGACGGGCGTGAGGGCACAAAAAAAGCCGGAGGCGACGCCTCCGGCTTTTTAAATTCAGACGACCGGTGAGAAATTAACGCGTCAGCCGCTTGTACGACACCCGGCTCGGGTTGACGCTTTCCGGGCCGAGGCGCCGGATCTTGTCGGCTTCATAGTCCTCGAAGTTACCCTCGAACCACTCCACGTGGCTGTCGCCTTCGAAGGCGAGAATATGGGTTGCCAGACGGTCGAGGAACATGCGGTCATGGCTGATGATCACGGCGCAGCCGGCGAAGGCTTCCAGCGCGTCTTCCAGCGCACCCAGCGTCTCGGTGTCAAGATCGTTGGTCGGTTCGTCAAGCAGCAGAACGTTGCTGCCGGACTTCAGCATCTTGGCCAGATGAACGCGGTTGCGCTGGCCGCCGGACAGGTTTCCGACCTTCTGCTGCTGGTCGCCGCCCTTGAAGTTGAAGGCGCCGCAATAGGCACGCGAATTCATCTCGAACTTGCCGAGCTTGAGGATGTCATTGCCATCGGAAATCTCTTCCCAGACATTCTTGTCGCCATGCAGCGAATCGCGGCTCTGGTCGACATAGCCGAGATCGACGGTGTCACCGATTCGGATATCGCCGGCGTCAGGCGTCTCCTGACCGGTAATCAGCTTGAACAGCGTCGATTTACCTGCGCCGTTCGGCCCGATGACGCCGACAATGCCGCCGGGCGGCAGCTTGAAGGTCAGGTCTTCGAACAAAACGCGGCCGTCGAATGACTTAGACAGGTTTTCGGCCTCGATCACGACATTGCCGAGACGCTCGCCAACCGGAATGACGATCTGCGCATCACTGGGACGGCGGTTTTCGGCGGCATCCACCAGTTTGTCATAGGCGCGGATACGGGCCTTGGACTTGGCCTGACGGGCCTTCGGACTGGAGGCAATCCATTCCTGTTCGCGCGACAGCGCTTTCTGGCGGCTGCCGTCTTCGCGGGCCTCCTGGGCCATGCGCTTGGCCTTGGCCTGCAGATAGGCCGAGTAATTGCCTTCGTAGGGAATGCCGCGGCCCCGGTCGAGCTCGAGGATCCAGCCCGTCACATTGTCGAGGAAGTAGCGGTCATGGGTGACCATCAGGATGGCGCCCGGATATTCGCGCAGATGCTTTTCGAGCCAACCGATGGTTTCCGCATCGAGATGGTTGGTCGGCTCGTCGAGCAGCAGCAGGTCTGGCTGGCGCAGCAGAAGCTGGCACAGCGCCACGCGGCGGCGCTCACCGCCGGACAGGGTGTCGACGCCCGAGTCGCCCGGCGGGCAGCGCAGCGCGTCCATCGCCATCTCGACCTGGTTTTCCAGATCCCAGAGGTTCTGCGCGTCGATCTCGTCCTGCAGCCGGGCGCCCTCATCCGCCGTTTCGTCGGAATAGTTCATCATCAATTCGTTGTAGCGGTCGACGATCGCCTTCTTGTGGGCGACGCCTTCCATCACGTTTTCGAACACGGTCTTCTCGGAATCGAGCTTCGGTTCCTGCGCCAGGTAACCAAGTGTGGCGCCATCGGCGAGCCAGGCATCGCCGGTCCACTCCTTGTCGAGACCGGCCATGATCTTCAGCACCGTCGACTTACCTGCGCCGTTCGGACCGAGAATGCCGATCTTGGCATCCGGATAGAACGACAGATGTACGTCCTCGAGAACCTTCTTGTTGCCGTAAGCCTTGTTGAGGCCTGCCATGTGATAAATGAACTGACGTGCCATATGCCGAATAATCCTGATTTGAAATGCTTGTCGTGTCTTGGCCGCTATTTAGGCGAAACACAGCACTTTCACAATGCACCCGCCGATAATTGACGGTTCTCGTCCCTGCCTTGAGAGGGTCGCGATCACGCCAAAGATTGAACAATCGCCGCCGCCATACGTTTTGCTGACAGTCGAAAATCAGAAAACAAGAAGAGGAAAGGACGCAACCATGGTACATAAAAAAGCAGCCTTCTTCGGCACACCAGTGGAAAACACCGAAGCGTGGAAGGAAAGCGCCCGCAAGGAAGACGCCATAGCCACCGAACTGGCCGCTTCCGGTCTTGTGGACGCAACCGAAGTGCAGGTCGCTGTGGACGGCGACGAAGCCCGGCTGATGGGCGATGTCTACCTCCGCGAAGAGATTACCACCGCTGGCAATATTGCGCTCGGCGTAGAAGGCATCAACCGCGTGCGCAACGCCGTAAAGCCGCGTGAACGCTTGATCCAGAGCAAGGGTAAGGAAGCAGATGCCCGCGCCCAGACGCGCACGCTCTGACCGCTCTCAGTCGATCCCTGCGGGGTCGACGATACCGCCCCCGCAGCCAAACGAGGTGCTGCCTGCCGACTGGATAAGTGCGGTAAGCGGACTGTCGCGCTGATAGTGGGCGCCGAGGCCGATCGTCAGTTCGGTAATAAGATTTCTGCCATCGTCCTCCCGCCGACACTTCATTTTCACACGACCGGACGCCCCCCTTCCGAACGCATCGTCAAAAGCGGCAGCAATGTCATCTGCAGAAAGATAACCACCGATATTTTCGGCAAACAAATCGGCGACGACGGAGCGGTTCAGATCCTGCATCAGCGAAACAGAGCGGACATAATAAATCTCCGCAGTCATGGTACTGCAGGTGCCGTGTTTGATCCATTCATGGCGATGAAGCCCCGACTGCGTGCCGGGCATCACCTCTTTGAGCGCAGCGCGGGTGTCGGGATCAAGGTCAAGAGCGGGAAGCTCCAGCCAGTCTCCTGCTTTGTCCATCGCGCGCAGCCTGCCACCCACACCGCAATAATTATCGACCATGGGCCACAATCCATGCAGCGAAAAGCGGCTGGCGTCGAGGCGGTCTTCTGTCTGGCGGCGGCATTCGGGTTTTTCCGGGCGTCCCTCGCAGAAGGCCGGCTGCCAGCTGACCGCCAGCAATGCTTCAGTCCTGCCCGCAAGCGCCGGTGTCGCCGAAACGCCGACGATCAGAAAAGCAAGCACCATAATTGCACGCTTCCAGACGCGTACCGACGCCACAGGCTTCCCCAATATGCCCTCCCAACACAAACGGCCTCCGCGAGATCTTCGCCGGAGGCCGCCTGATCATATCAAACGCCTGCAATCAGTCGAGGGCGGCCACGACCGTGAACTCAACCAGGATTTCCGGCTTGGCGAGCTCAGCCTGGCTGGTGGCGCGCGCCGGCGGATTAGCGGGATCGACCCAGTCCTTCCAGACGGCGTTCATTTCGGCAAAATCACACATATCCTTCAGATAAATCAGGGTCTGCAAAAGCTTCGACTTGTCACTGCCGGCAGCAGCCAGAAGCGCATCGACCTTGGCTAGGCAATCCTTGGCCTGCTCGGTCACGGTTGCTCCCGCTCCGGTCTGGCCGGAAAGGTAGACGGTGTTGCCATGGACGACGGCACCGGTCATTAGCGGTCCAACTTCAATACGTTTTACAGTCATTTACTGGTTCTTTCTAATCTTCTTCATCAAAACAATCTCAACCCCGGAGGCGCTTTGCCTCTTCATAGATCCGGGTTGAACGGGCACCAGAACGACAATAGCCAAGCACCGGCTTTTCGAGATCGTCCAGCGCATCAACCATGCCGGTCACGGCATCCGGTGTCAGCCCCATGCCGCCAACAGGCACATGGGCAACATAAAGGCCTTGCTTTTCAGCGGCAGCAGCAATTTCGGCAAAGGCAGGCTGACCGGCCTCTTCATCGTCGGGCCGATGGCAGACGATGGACTTGAAGCCCTGTGCCTTGATGTCGGCGATGTCTTCCGGCATGATCTGTTCGCTCACGGCATAAAAATCATCGATAGGTCGGATGTTCATTCCGGTTCTCCTTGCGCTTTGGCAGGAAAGTAAGCGAGCAGTCCGACAATGCAAGGGCCGTGACGCTCATGAAAAATGGATACGCAATCTGAATTGCCGCGATTGTCCTGGCGCAAGCAGTGTCAGCTCACCGTCTTCGGCAAGCTTTCTGCGGCTCGTCCAGCGGTGCGAGGCCGGTTCAATGCCGACGATATGGGCTGGTGCTTCCTGATTTCGCCAGATCTGAAGAAACGGCAGCGTTGCCGTATCGATCTCGAGATTGAACGAAAGCCCGCCGAGCGCTTCGAAAGGGCCGAAACGTATTCCCGACCAGCCGTCGTCGCCGGCAATGGCGGGCACACAGAAAATTCCATGCTCACCCTCACCGAAACGCCAGGGCAGCGCTTTCTCAGGTAATGACTCGCTTGTGAGTTGCACGCCGTCATCGAGATGTTTCGCGCCGAAATTGATATGATACATCATCATCGCCGGCAGCGGCATTTCCGATTTGTTGATCACGGTGTCAGTCAGTTCAAGTACACCGGTTCCACCATCCAGCATCCACACACGCGCAATCAGCATGTCGCCGCCATTGGCCGTTTTGACAGGGATATGGCAGACGCATTCCGCTCCTGAATCGCTCACCTCGAGCGATTTCACCACCGCAGCATTGCCGGACGCAGAGCCATGCAGCGGAAAAAAACGGCTTTCCTCGCCCTCGATCGGCTCCGGGTGACGGATGTGATCGGGCCCGCAAGTGAACAGAAATCCTTCAAGCGAATGGTCGATCCGGGCATCGCCGTCGTCGGGGATCGCGCGTTTCGGCGCAATGTCCACACCGGCGACAACGCAGCCGGCAATATCCATGACCGAGGTCGGATCAAGAAAAATACGTGGGCCATTGCTGGCGGCAAATTCGATCATCTTTTTAACCAAGTCTGCTGGTAGCGGAAACAAGCACGTTCAGAGAACGTTCATTCCATGAGAGCGAAAATTAACAAGTCCGAGGCTAGGCGAAAGGTCTCGCCAAAGACAGCGGCAATGCGTTGAAACCATGAAAAAAGCGACCTTTTACACCATTCTGTTTTCGATCACCCCGGCCCTGACGCCGCTGTCTGGTGCAGTTTGGGCGCATGAACCACTCTACAAGAATGGCCAGCAGATCTTTCTGGTCGCGCCCGATGGACGTCAGCTCGATTATATTCCCGAATATGGCAGCGTGGTGATGGGCACGGACGCCGATGGGCGCCAGATCCTCCTCGACAGCAACAACAACCTGGTGGCAACGGAGATGTCGGCGCGGGAATACGGCCAATACCGCGATGGCGGGTATCCAAGGCCGCCCAATAGCGGCTGGGGCAGCAATGACCGGCAGCAGAATGGCCGTGTTTTTTCCACCCCGCCGAACCGGCCCGGCCCGCAACGCTGGAATGAAGGCCCGCTCGGCCGTGACAGCTTTCCGCAGGCACCCGAAATTCCGGCGCCAGCCACCCCAGATACCAGCAGAACCCCGAAAACCGCGCAATCCAGCGCAAAGCCGGATATGAATGTCGTGGCCCTTCAGGTATTTCTGGACCGCAACGGCACATCACCCGGCGTTATCGACGGCCTGATGGGCGAAAATGTTCGCAAAGCGCTCAACGCCTATGCCGAAAAGAGCGGACACACCATTGAACCGAACGCGGAGCGCGAGGCCATTTTACAATCGCTCTCTCTTGAGGGCGGCCTGCCGGTGAAGACCTACACCATCACCGCAGAAGATGCTGCGGGCCCCTTCGTCGCAGCCATTCCCTCCGACTATGGCGAGAAGGCCCAGCTTGCGGCGATGTCATACACCTCGGTTTCGGAGATGCTCGCGGAAAAATTCCACATGGACGAGGGTTTTCTGAAGACGCTCAATCCGGATGCTGACTTTACCCGGCCGGGAACGATCATCAAGGTGGTCAATCCCGGGGCAAAGCAAAAGGGGACCGTCAGCCGGATCATCGCCGACAAGGGACGCAAACAGCTTTTTGCCTATGACGCGGCGGGAACGCTCGTCGCGGCCTATCCTGCAACAATCGGCTCTGCGGACACCCCCTCACCTTCCGGTACGGTTACGGTCGAGCGGATCGCGCTTGATCCGAACTACACCTACAACCCGCAAAAGAACTTCAAGCAGGGCAATAATGACCAGGTGCTCACCATCAATCCTGGGCCCAACGGACCTGTGGGCAATGTCTGGATCGCGCTTTCGAAGCCAAGCTACGGCATTCACGGTACGCCCGATCCAGATAGAATTGGCAAGACCTCCAGTCATGGCTGTGTGCGGCTCACAAACTGGGACGCTCAGGAACTTGCAGGCATGGTGAGCCCTGGTGTCACCGTCGAGTTCGTTGATTGAACGGCGTACCGGGGACCGAGGATTCATCAAATATGGGTTTTCGGATATGACAGATCGCAAAAACCGGTTTCACACGTCTTCGCAAATGCAAAATACTCAGCTATGCTCATACGATGATTTAATGCATTCGAAACATTTATTGTCTTTAGGGCTGCCGCTTATGCGTCAGCCCAACATTTCAGCGGTCTCATCTCGATATGAACGATATTACGTCATTCGAAATCATAGGTATGTTTTCCGAAATCGCGGCATCGGTCTCCCGCAATAGCCTCTGGCTCAGCCGTCTCGACTCTATCGCCGGTGACGGTGACCACGGAGAGGTCATGGCGGCAACCTTCATGGCTATGGAGCATCAGCTTGCCGCACTTGACCCTCATCCGTGACACCCGCAAGGGTGTTCGATATGGCGGCAGAAACCTTTCTGATGACCGACTCGGCCTCTGCAAAGCTTTATGCTTCCGCCTTCCGGCGCGCTGGCAGCCGCCTTCCCGGCCGCAATGTCATCACAGTGGACGAATTCCACCTTGCTTTCCAGGCGATGGCAAGTGGCATCATCGACCATGGGCAGGTGAATGCACCGCACAAAAACATGGTCGATGCGTGGCAGCCGGCATTGGTGGCCTATGATGCTGCGCGCAACGACGGAGGCGATCTTGGGCACTGCCTGACCGCGGCGGCAGACGCTGCACTTGCCGGTGCAGAGCCCGATCCGGACAGCACACAGAGCGATACCCTGCCCTTCGCCCATCCCGACAAGGTGATGGATCCCGGCTGCGCTTCCGCGGTGCTGATCATGCGGTCTATGCGTTACGCCCTGCAGGAATAGAGGGCGGCGGCCTTTTCTCGCACGCGGCGCTGCCCTACATCATGGCCATTCATTGCCGTGACGGGATATCATGCCGAACAAGACACCTGCCATCTACTGGATCCGCAAGGACCTGCGCATCGCAGACAATCGCGCCCTTTCAGCCGCCGCTGAAAACGGACGTCCGGTCATCCCGCTGTTCATCCGGGAAAATGACACGGCTGGTGCGCTCGGTGGCGCTCAATGCTGGTGGCTGGAACGTTCGCTTGCCCACCTTGCGAAGGCTTATGAAAATATCGGTTCACGGCTTTTACTTCGAAGCGGAAAGCCTCAGGGCATCCTGTCCACGCTGATCGCGGAGACCGGTGCCAGCGCCGTTTACTGGAACCGACGCTATGATCCCGAAGGCATCGCGACGGATACGGCACTGAAGCGGGCGCTTCAGGATGACGCGATCGACGTTCACAGCTTTGCCGGGATGCTCCTCCACGAGCCCTCGAAATTCCGAACCAAGTCCGGCGGCCCCTACAAAGTCTATACGCCCTTCTGGAAGGCGTTTTCGGAAGAAACCCATGTCCCCGACCCGCTTGATGCACCCGAAACGCTGACGCAGCCTGCAAAAATGCCGGCATCCGAGCGGCTTGAAGACTGGAAGCTATACATCGGGGAACCGGACTGGGCCAAAGGATTCGAGGACATCTGGACACCCGGCGAGGAGGCAGCGACCGAAAGGCTCGACAGGTTCATCGAGAAGATAGCCGCACAATACGCCTCGTCGCGCGACCGGCCTGATATCGAGGCGACCTCCGGCCTTTCGCCACACATCGCGCTCGGGGAAATTTCGCCGGCAACAATCTGGCACCGAACCGAAAGGGCCAAAAGTCTCTCGGTGAAGAATAGGAAAAAATTCCTGCAGGAACTGGTCTGGCGCGATTTCTGCTATCACCTGCTGTTTCATGCGCCCGGTCTTCGCACGAAAAACTGGAACGACCGCTTCGACGGGTTCGCCTGGCATGACGACGATGAGGCTTTTAAAGCCTGGACGCGCGGCCAAACAGGGTACCCGATTGTCGATGCCGGCATGCGGCAACTCTGGCAGGAAGGCACAGTTCACAACCGGGTGCGGATGATTGTTGCCTCGTTCCTGATCAAGGATCTGATGATCGACTGGCGCAAGGGCGAAGATTGGTTCCGAGACACGCTTGTCGATGCCGATCCGGCCTCCAACCCGGCAAACTGGCAGTGGGTCGCAGGCTCGGGTGCCGACGCCTCGCCATTCTTCCGCATCTTCAATCCGGTGCTCCAGGGTGAGAAATTCGACCCCAGGGGCGACTATGTCCGTCGGCATGTGCCGGAACTTGAAGCGATGCCGACAAAGCACATCCACGCGCCGTTCGATGCACCGGAAAAGGTGCTGGAGGCGGCAGGCGTGAGGCTTGGGGATACCTATCCGATGCCGCTTGTCGACCACAAGGCCGCCCGCAAGCGCGCGCTTGCAGCGTTCGAACAGATCAAGAGCTGAAATGGCTTTGCGCAAATGAGGACAAACGCGCAATCGGATACCTTGCCGAAAACGCGCCAAAGTGTTCATAGCAAGTCAGAAATCAAGGATTTTCGACCATGACGACACCCAATTCGGTTATCGATCTTATCGGCAACACGCCGCTCGTTAAACTCAAGGCGGCTTCCGAGGCAACGGGTTGCGATATCTACGGCAAGGCTGAATTCCTCAACCCCGGCCAGTCGGTGAAGGATCGTGCCGCGCTCTACATCATCCGCGACGCCGAACGGCGCGGGCTGATCGCGCCGGGCGGCACCATCGTCGAAGGCACGGCCGGCAATACCGGCATCGGCCTGACCATGGTCGCCAATGCGCTTGGTTACAGAACCGTGATCGTTATTCCCGAGACCCAGGCCGAGGAAAAGAAGGACGCGCTGCGGCTTCTCGGCGCAAAGCTGGTCGAGGTGCCGGCCAAGCCCTACCGCGACCCGAACAACTATGTAAAACTTTCCGGACGGCTGGCAGAGCAACTGGCAAAGAGCGAGCCGAATGGCGCGATCTGGGCCAACCAGTTCGACAACACCGCCAATCGTGACGCCCATATCAAAACCACGGCGGAAGAAATCTGGCGCGACACCGGCGGCAAGATCGATGGCTTCATCTGCGCTGTCGGCTCGGGTGGCACGCTTGCCGGCACCGCCATGGGCCTGAAGGCGAAGAACAGCGACATCAAGGTCGGGATTGCCGATCCCGAGGGGGCGGCACTGTTTGAATATTACAGCAATGGCGAACTGAAAAGCGAGGGCGGCTCGATCACCGAAGGCATCGGACAGGGCCGCATCACCGCCAATCTCGAAGGTTTTACACCCGATTTCGCCTTCCGCATCGCAGACAGTGAGGCTTTGCCGCTGATATTTAATCTGGTCGCCCGCGAGGGCTTGTGCCTCGGCGGTTCATCGGGCATCAATATAGCTGGCGCCATCCGGCTTGCACGCGAACTCGGCCCCGGCCACACCATCGTCACCGTGCTTTGTGATTATGGAAACCGGTATCAGTCGAAGCTCTACAATCCCTCATTCCTCTCGGAAAAGGGCCTGCCCGTGCCGGAATGGCTGACGGCGAAGACGGAGATCGCCGTACCGTTCGAATAGAAAGTGAACCATGCCTGTTGATGCCCTTTACCGCGAAGACTTCTACCTTGCCGGGTGCGATGCGGTGGTCACAGCGGTGCATGACGATGGCACATTCGAAACGGACCGCACCTGCTTCTACGCGACATCCGGCGGTCAGCCGGGCGATACCGGTATCGCCCGGCGCGCCGATGGGTCATCGCTTTCCCTTGACGTGACCCGTCACGGCGAAGGCAAGGACGTGATCCTGCATGTCCCGGCTGATGGTGAGGCACCGCCTGACGCCGGTGAGGCCGTGACCCTTGAGCTCGACTGGCCGCGCCGGCTGAAGCTGATGCGCATGCACACCGCCTGTCACCTGCTTTCGGTCATCTGTCCCTATCCCATCACCGGTGCTTCCGTCGGAGAAGATGAATCGCGCGTCGATTTCGACATGAGCGAAACCGTCGACAAGCAGGCGGTGAGCGACAAGATGATGCAGCTGGTTACCGAAGGTCATCCAATCTACGTTCAGTGGATCAGTGATGAGGACCTCGCCGCCAATCCCGATATCGTCAAATCAAAGAATGTCCGCCCGCCGACAGGGATGGGCCGGATTTCGCTTGTGTGCATCGGAGAGGACTCGTCGGTCGACAGCCAGCCTTGCGGTGGCACCCATGTGCGCTCGACAGCCGATGTCGGCCAGATCCATATCGGCAAGATCGAGAAAAAGGGCCGTGAGAACCGCCGTTTCCGCATCCGCTTTAGCGCGTGACCCCCATGTATTTTCGAGGAGTATGATCAGTATGAGTGCAGAAAGCCGGTTTGTGGTGTCACCGGAATGGGTGGCTGAGCGTCTGGGAACGCCGGGATTTTCCGTGGTCGACGCATCCTGGTACCTGCCCGCGTACAAGCGCGATGGCAAGAGCGAATATGCGCTGAGCCATATTCCCGGCGCGGTTTTCTTCGATCACGACGAAATCGCCGACACGACAACCGGCCTGCCGCACTCCCTGCCCTCGCCAGCATTCTTCGCCTCCGAAATGGCAAAGCGCGGCATCAGCGAGACGGACACGATCGTGGTCTATGACGGGCCCGGCTTTTTCTCGGCTCCGCGTGTGTGGTGGATGCTGAGGATCATGGGAGCAGGTGATGTCTACGTGCTGAACGGCGGGTTTGATGGCTGGAAGTCCGCAGGCCGGCCGATTGAGGCCGCGACACCGGCGCCGGAACCGACAACATTCATCCCAGATTTCAGACCTGACAGGGTTACGTCCTTCGAAGACATGCGCAAGATCGTTGCCTCAGGCGAGCGTCAGACCGCCGATGCCCGCGGAAAGGGCCGGTTTGAGGCGGCTGAGCCGGAACCCCGCCCCGGCATGCGCTCGGGCCATATGCCGGGTGCCAGAAACCTGCCGGCAACAGCCTTTTCAGAAAATGGACAATTCCGCTCAATTGATGAACTGAAGGCGATACTCTCTGAAGCCGGGCTCGATCTCGAAAAGCCGGTTGTGACAAGCTGCGGCTCCGGCGTAACGGCGGCGATCATCACGCTTGCACTGGAAAGTGTTGGCCACACGGACAACAGCCTTTATGACGGTTCCTGGTCGGAATGGGGCAGCCGCGACGACACCGCTATTGTGACCGGAAAGGCGTGAAGCAAAATGGATAGCCAACAGCAAACACCGATCAGCGTCCACGTCACAGAGCTGGAAATGACGGCACCGCCGAAGGCGCACATCATCGCGCCATCCAATATGCATCTGGCGCTGATGCGTGTTCCGGAAATCCCGCTGCCCTTTTACCGGTTTCTCTATCGTCAGGTCGGCACGCGCTGGGAATGGGTCGACCGGTTGCGCATGAACGACGAAGAACTGGCCGCCAATATTCACAACGAACGCACCACGATCACCGTGTTTTATCTCGAGGGCGCACCGGCTGGCTTTTATGAATATCAACAGCAAGATGGCGGGATCACCGAGCTCGTTCATTTCGGCCTGTTCGAGCGCGCGCTTGGCCTTGGCGTCGGCAAATGGTTTCTGCTGCAGGGTTTGAAAGCAATCTGGGCCGACAAGCCTCAAAAGATCATCACCGCCACCAACAGTCTGGACCATCCGCGCGCGCTGCAGCTCTACCAGCAATTCGGGTTTTCGCCGGTCTCGACCTATGAAAGCAAAATTGTCCCGCTTTCGGACGCCGAACTGCTTGCGTTTGCGCGCAAGCTCTAAGACGCGAATTGAACAGATGAAAACAGCCCGCGGCCGAGTTCCGGTCGCGGGCTGTTGATTTTGTGATTAGTCCTGAGACGACGCTCTGTCTTGATCGGTCTTGCCGGTGTTTTCAATCCTTTCGGCAAGCCCCAGAAGCTCGCCGACGATGGCGCCGGCAGCGCCTGCATCCTGCTCCAGACGGTGGTCGATCACTTCACGCAGATTAAGAAAAGCCGCCTCGATGCTGCGCGGCAGATTATCGCCGCCGCGCGCGCGTTCACGCTTGTGCTGGCGGGCGCCAAGCCGTTCGGCAACCGCCTTCAGTGCCTTGACCGCCAAGGCGGCTTCCGGCGCCTGCGCATCAAGATAGGTCTGTCCTCTGTCCGTGATCGAGTAGGATTTCTTGTTGCCATCGGCTTCGGCCACCACATAACCGCCGTCCTCGAGATAGGAAAGCGTAGGATAGATCACACCGGGACTCGGTGAATAAAAACCGCCACTCAACTCCTCGATTGCCTTGATGATTTCATAGCCATGGCGCGGCTCGTCGGCGATCAGCTGCAGCACAAGAAAGCGCATCCGGCCATGGCCAAGAAATCGGCCCATGCGGCCACCGCCATCCTCGTCGCCAAACCCGCGCCTGCCTCCGCCACCGCGGGCTCCGTGGCTCGGTCCCCGCCCCATGGCGAAGAGCGCCCGCACATCGCAATTGCGTGCATCGTAGCACTTGCCAAAATGGTCATACATGCCAAGACTTCCTTTAGTCATGTTTTCGATATATCGAAATATAGATCGATTTCCTCAAGACGCAAGGATTTCGATATATCTAAAACATGTTTTGTCCTGAATTTTACGATCGACGCTACCGATGCCACTCCTGCGGCCCCTTATGTCGCCGACAATACCAAACAAAGTTTCCTTGCTTGCAATGACTTGTGCTGGCGCGCAAACAGACTATTATTCGAAGAAGAGCAGCAAAATTCGCAGGGAGTTCGAAAATTGGACCTGGACGATATCGATCGTGCGATTCTGAAGGCGCTTCAGAACAATGGCCGCATCACCAATGCGGAGCTCGCGGAAACCGTGGGCCTCTCACCGTCCGCTTGCTCGCGCAGGCTTGACCTCCTGGAAAAAAGCGGCGTGATCGAGGGCTACACCGCCAAGATCTCGCCCGAGGCGCTCGGATACAAGATGACAGCGCTTGTCCACATCTCGCTGTCCGGCCAGTTCGCCCGTACGCTCGCCGAATTCGAAGAGGCGGTCAGGCAGTGCCCGAATGTAATCGTTTGCTACATGGTTTCGGGCGCATACGACTATGTACTGCGCGTGGCAGCGAAGGATCTGAAGGATTATGAGCGCATCCACCGCGACTGGCTTTCCGCCTTGCCGCATGTTGTCCAGATCAACTCATCCTTCGCGCTTCGCCCGATTATCGAACGCCTGAATGTCGATGTTGACGAGGCGTTTAGCGCTGCGCCGGTTTGACCATCAAAAGCCAGTTCCCGCCATCGGCCCGCCAGTCAGGCGCAGTTACCAGCGGCTGGCGCGCCACCTCCTTGAAGCCGAGCCGTTCATAAAAACGTCTGGCGGGGGCGTTGGCATCCGATACAATCAGGCTGATGGCGCTGTCACCGCAAATCCGGTCTGCCTTGTCCAACAGAACCGAACCAAGACCGCGACCGCGATATTCCGCGTAAGCCGCCAGCACACGAAGATAGTATGTACCTGCCGCCTGCCGCTTGAGTTCGCGCAGCGGCGCGAGAACAGGATGATCGCCGGCGCAGATGCTATGCTGAACCTCATTTTCAAGAGGATAAGCAATCATCAGCGCCGCAACGTCAGACCCGAGCGTGGCGACCGTACCATTGGTCCAGGAAATCGCGCCGTCTTCCCGCGACGCGCTCTCGCGCCCGGCCTGCCATGGATCTTCGGCACCGCCCTCAAGCTGGGCCCAGCACCAGAGCGGCAGACCGTGTGCAGCAATATTGATCAGCCGCACCATGTCCGGCACATCCTCGCGGGCCGCATTGCGGATCGTGAAACTGGTAACCAAACGTCTCTCCCGTATTGACGGTCGGCACGCCCTCCGAATAGCCTGCCTCCGTTTCATTTAATCGGCATAAGGTTGGTGCTCTTTCACACCCGATGTCAACCGCCTGTCACAGGACGGTGCGAAGCGGTACTCGTGTTCCCACATTTTCCGCGCAAGCGATGAACCCCGGAGCTATCATGTCCACGCACATTCTCTTGCCTTCGATATCACGCCGCGCCCTAATCAAGGGCATGTCCGCCGCATCGGCCCTGATCGCACTGCATCCCTTCGCCGCAAGAGCGGCAGGCAACCAGGCGCATCTGAGACTGATGGAAACAACTGATATCCACGTCAACGTGTTCCCTTACGACTACTATGCCGACAGGCCCAATGACACGATGGGGCTGGCGCGCACGGCCTCGATCATCGACGCCATCCGCGCGGAGTCTGCCAATTCGATGCTGATCGACAATGGTGACTTCCTTCAGGGTAACCCGATGGGCGACTATATTGCCTATGAGCGCGGCATGAATGAAGGCGATGTTCATCCGGTCATCAAGGCCATGAACGTGCTCGGTTATGATGTCGGCACACTCGGCAATCACGAATTCAATTATGGCCTCGATTTCATGCTCAAGGTCGTTGGTGGTGCCAACTTTCCCTTTGTCTGCGCCAACCTGACCAAGGGTAGCCTTGCCAACGATCCGCGCAATGACGAACTGATGTTCGCCCCCTATTTGATCAAGGAAAAGATGATCAATGATGGCGCCGGAAATAAAAGCCCGGTCAAGATCGGCTTCACCGGGTTCGTTCCACCGCAGATCATGGTCTGGGACGAAAAGAACCTCGCCGGCAAGGCCAATACCCGCGATATCGTCGAAGCAGCGAGGGCCTGGGTGCCGGTGATGAAAGAGGAAGGCGCCGACATCATCATCGCCCTCTCCCATTCCGGCATAGATGGTACCGGCCCGTCGGAACTGATGGAAAATGCCTCGCTCTATCTCGCCGGCGTTGATGGCATCGACGCGGTCTTTACCGGCCACCAGCATCTGGTCTTCCCCGGCCCCACCGATTTCCAGGGCATTGCCGGCGTCGACCCGGAGAAAGGTACGCTCCAGGGCAAGCCCGCCGCGATGGCCGGTTTCTGGGGCTCGCATATGGGTCTGATCGACCTGCTTCTGGAAAAGGACGGCAGCAGCTGGAAGATCGTCGACTTCTCCACCGAGGCGCGTCCGATCTATCATCGCACCGAGGACCGCAAGGTCGTCGCCGACGTCTCATCCGACACCGCCGTTATCGCCGCCGCCAGCGCCGATCATGAGGCAACGCTTAAATATGTCCGCACCCCCGTCGGCAAAACGTCGGCAGCACTGCAGTCCTATTTTGCGCTCGTAGCCGACGACCCGTCCGTCCAGATCGTCTCCAAGGCACAGATCTGGTATACAAAGGACATGCTGAAAGACAGCGAATACAGGGACTTCCCCGTGCTTTCCGCCGCAGCCCCGTTCAAGGCCGGCGGTCGCGGCGGTCCGGACTACTATACCGAGGTCCCGGCCGGCGACATCGCCATCAGGAATGTCGCCGACCTCTATCTCTATCCCAACACCGCCCGCGCCGTGCTGATCAACGGCGCGCAGGTGCGCGAGTGGCTGGAAATGTCGGCAGGCATGTTTAACCAGGTTGAACCGGGTGCCAAAGACGCACCGCTCCTGAACCCGGATTTTCCATCTTACAATTTCGATATCATTGACGGCGTGACCTACAAGATCGACCTGTCGAAGCCGGCGCGTTATGCCAAAGACGGCAGCCTCGCCAACCCGGACAGCCACCGTATTGCCGACCTTTCCTTTGACGGAAACCCGATAGACCCCGAACAGCAATTTGTGGTGGCGACCAACAATTACCGGGCCGGCGGCGGCGGCCACTTTCCTGACATCGATAATGACGTCGTCGTCTTCGTCGGCCCCGACACCAACCGCGATGTAATCGTGCGCTATATCGTCGATCAGGGCACCATCAACCCGTCTGCCGATTTCAACTGGAGCTTCGCGCCGATGCCCGGCACCACGGCGATTTTCGAGACCGGACCGCGCGCGCAAACCTACATTGTTGACGTCAAGGGCGCAAAGATCGAGACCGCCGGCGACGGCGAGAACGGCTTTTCGCTCTACCGGGTTGTTCTTTGAGAACCGACTGCGAAGAAAACTGATGATGCACAAGGGCGGGCTTCGGTCCGACCTTGTGCTCTCAGAGCCGTTCCGGCTGGTGAAGAGTAGTGCCGAACGACGCTATCTTCCCGCCTCTGTTCCAGCACCGATAGAAACGCATTTGTTGAGCAGCGGTCAGCCCGTTCCACCACCAAACGAATCCGGCATGGCCGAATTGACCGTGCGGTTTTTCAGGATTGCACCACAGTGCGGCACAGACGGCCCGAAGCGCGAGACAGCCGGGCGGCTACTCGCTCGTGTCGAAAATCGATGGGCCGGACCCCGTCAAACGTCCGCTTTACCCTTCGCGTAGCATTTCCCAAACGGAAGCCACGAGCTGTTTTAGGTTATACGGCTTCGGCAGGAAGCCGAATTTGGCGTCGTCCGGCAGATTCTTGGCAAAAGCATCGTCGGCATAACCGGAAACGAAAATGAATTTCAGTTCCGGATACGCCTTGCGCGCCTCACGCAGAAGCGTTGGTCCGTCCATTTCCGGCATGACGACGTCGGAGACGACAATATCGACCGCGCCATCGAGCTTTTCGAGGATCTTCAGCGCATGAACGCCGGTATCGGCCTCATGCACGGTGAAGCCGCGCATTTCCAGCATGCGCTTGCCGGAACGGCGCACAGCATCCTCGTCTTCGACCAAAAGCACCACGGCGGATTGACCGGTCAGATCCATATCCTCCTCGCGCGGCGCTTCGTTGTCACTCTCATTGCCTTCGGAAAAGGCCGCGGCAATCGTCTGCCCCTTGTGGTCCTTCGGCGCATCGACCGTGTGCGAACCCGCAGCATTGGCGTGGCGCGGCAACAGGATGACGAATTTTGTCCCCTTGCCAACTTCGGATATCGCGTGGAGATAACCGCCGGACTGGGTGACGATGCCGTAGACCATGGCAAGGCCGAGACCGGTGCCCTTGCCCACATCCTTGGTGGTGAAAAACGGTTCGAATATCTTGTCGAGCACATCCGGGGCAATGCCCGTGCCGGTATCGGCAACCTCGACAGCCACGAATTCCCGCTCCGGAACTTCGCGCAAGCCGAGCGAGGCCACCTCGTCGGCAGCGACATTGCGAGTGCTGACCGTGAGCTTACCGCCGTCCGGCATGGCATCGCGGGCGTTGACGCAGAGATTGGTAATGACCTGGCCAAATTGCCCCGGGTCGGTTCTGACCGGCCAGAGATCACGCGCGAAATCGGTTGTCAGGCGGATATCGGACCCACCCGTCAGCCGCTCGATCATCATCCGGTTATCGCCGATGACATCATTGAGATCGACCACTTCGGGCCGCATGGTTTGCTGGCGCGAAAACGCCAGCAACTGTCGCACCAGCCCCGAAGCCCGGTTGGCATTGCGCTTGATCTCGACAAGGTCTGCAAACTCGGGATCCGAAGCCCGCGATTGCAGCAAGAGGTGATCTGCGGAAAGCAGGATGGCCGTCAGCACATTGTTAAAGTCATGGGCGATACCACCGGCAAGGGTGGCAACAGCATTGAGCTTCTGCGTGCGCGCCATCTGCGCTTCCAGCGATTTCTGTTCGCTGATCTCGATAACGTAGACCAGCGCCACCGCGTCCGGTCCCGCTCCGCGCGCGGCATGGACAAAGAAACGGAAATGGCTGTTGTCATCAGTGGCGTGGCACCCCTCGAATGGCGGAATTTCGCCCTGCCCGTCAGCAGCAGCGGCCAGCGCATCGCGCATGCGTGCCCGGCCCGTCTCCTCGAGCAACGCCTCAATGCGCGCACCATGCCCGATTTCCTCGCGGCGCAACACACCGGAAAAGGCCGTCAGGAAGCGGGTATTTGTTTTTAAGAGCCTGCCCTGACGGTCGACGGTGGCGATCGCCATCGGCGTATCATCAAAGAATTGTCCCGGTCCGGAATCGGCTGGGCCGTCGACGGATGATTCCTCGCGCTTGAGCACAACAGTGCGGCTTTCCGAGAGCTGGCCGTCCCGTCCACCGGTCACATCATGCAGCAACCGGACAGGCAGGTAGCGCCCGGAGGCAAGGCGCAATTCCACATCGAGCGTTTCGCTCACGCGTTGTCCCGGGCCAGCCTCAACAGCACTCACAAGCGTCATGCCTTCGCCGCCGACGACCTCCGACAGCCGAACAGAACCCGTTGAAAAGCCCGCAAGGTCGATTTCCAGCCATCCGGCAAGCGTCGCATTCAGATAACGGATCTTGCCTTCTGCATCGCAGGTCATGAATCCGACCGGCGCATGATCGAGATAGTCGATCGCCCTTTGAAGCTCCCGGAAATAGCGCTCCTGTTCCTGCCGTTCCTCGGTAATGTCCGAAATCTGCCAGATATTGAAATTGCGCGTACGGGCGCGAGTATCGGTCACCGGAAAGAACCGCGCGCTCAGCCTGTACCACCGTGCCGTGCTTTCCCGTTTACCCGAAAGCGGTCGCGTGAGGCGGAACTCCTCGTGGTCGTCTTCCCCGCCACGTACAGACTGGGTAAGACGGTATAGCACCTCCGAGCTTTCAGGCTCTTCCGAAAGCAGCGCCTCCAGACTCGGTGTCGGGCCGTTCTCGCCATCGTCAGTCAACTCTCGATAGGCAGCATTGGCATAGACCACCCTGTCGCGATGATCGGTAATGACGAC
Source organism: Martelella sp. K41-7 (assembly GCF_055808365.1). Classification (NCBI taxonomy): domain Bacteria; kingdom Pseudomonadati; phylum Pseudomonadota; class Alphaproteobacteria; order Hyphomicrobiales; family Aurantimonadaceae; genus Martelella; species Martelella sp. K41-7. The sequence goes on along the minus strand of NZ_CM147867.1, from coordinate 1,223,121 downwards.
GGCTTCTGGATAGTGATCGAGAAACGGACCGGCAAAGTGATTCTGCCTTGCCCCCGGAAAGAGCTGCGCCAGCCCGGTCAGGGCCGCGAGAACAAAAAACACACCGAGAACCGCAAACAGACCCAAAACCGCAAGGAGAATATCGTCCGGAAGGTAGCCGCGATACTGGTAGCCAAGGATAATGATCACCGCCAGTATCAACAACACCAGGGCCAGTTTCGCCAGAGCGCCGGAGCCCGGGCCGCGGCTGATCACCGGTTTTCCGGTTTTGTCGCCCTTTCGATCCAATGTCATCGCAACCTCATTCTCCGCACAATCCGGCCGTATGAAAAACACTCAGGGCCGCGAACGGCAGCTCAGCGAGAGCATATCGTTGCCAACGCTGATGAACCCATCTCCGCGGCAATCGCAGAAAGACCCCGTAGCTGCCCCCGGACTGGCTTTTGTTTTCAGCCGGCCCAATGCACGGGTTACCGGCTCTCGTGCGGGAACAATAGCCGGAAATGCTTAATTTTGGGTGTTTTGCGAGCAAAACCGTGGACGGAACAACAAGGCCTCCGGATCGACCTTGAAGCCACAAGATGAAAGCTTGATATATCGAGCACAAACACATACCAAAATCAGTGCGTGAAATTTGAATCACACCACAACCGAGCTGAAATCAAGGTGACACTCGAATGCCGAGCGAAAGGTAAACCATGGGAGACACGACATTCAGCAACGCCCTATTCGATTTCCCGATCCTTTCCATCGGCATCATCGTTCTGGCTGTGCTGGCAATCTGGTATCTCCTGCGCCACCGTCCGCCTTCTCCCTTCATCAAGGGTGGGAAAAACAGGCGCCCGCGGCTTCTCGTCGTTGACGCAGCAGCCGTCGATGCGCGCCGCCGTGTGGTCTTGATCCGGCGAGACAATGTCGAACATCTGGTCATGATCGGCGGGCCGAACGACATCTTGCTTGAAACGCGCATTCCCGCGCCCATCGGCACTCGCCACAGGGCGGCAGCCGAGCAAAATGCCGTAAAAGCCGAAGATCAGAAACAGGCTGAAGGCCCGCGTACTGAGAGCACGTGATACGCCGGGGCCCGGCAGAACAAGTCAGCAAACCAAAAGGCCGCGTCCTGATCGGGCGCGGCCTTTTGGTGTGTCATGCTATTCGTCGCGGTAGATTTTCTCGCGTCGCTCGTGACGCTCCTGCGCCTCAATCGACAACGTTGCAATCGGTCGCGCATCAAGCCGCCGCAAGCTGATCGGCTCGCCTGTCTCCTCACAATACCCATAGGTCCCTTCGTCAATCCGACGCAGTGCCGAATCGATCTTGGAAATCAGCTTGCGCTGACGATCTCTCGCCCTGAGTTCGATGGATCGGTCGGTTTCGGAAGAGGCCCGGTCTGCAATATCCGGGAGATTGGCATTTTCGGCTGCCAGATTGTCGAGCGTTTCGCGTGCTTCCCGCAAAATATCGTTTCTCCAGGCGATAAGTTTCGCGCGAAAATAGGCCCGTTGGTTGGGATTCATGAACTCTTCGTTATCGGAGAGAACATAGCTACTAAGATCAATGTTCTTGTTCAAAGCCATTCTCCTGAACAACACCCCACGGCCGCTGTATATCCTAAACAACCCAGATTATTCAAGCCTCTGCATTAAATTTAAGCAGTAAAAACTCTGTCGAAAAAATAGGCCACTTTTTTAAAATTTAAGCAACGCAGGGCAGAAATTGCACAGAAATGATGCCCTTCACTGCATTGCGACGGTTATGGACGTTCTCTCACCGCGCGAACTCGCCCGGACGGGCAGAACGTGCAACCAACACGAATTCCAACGTGACCCGGTTGGGTTTTCAAAACCATGCGGGCGCGGCAAAAAAATCGCAGGGGCTTGCGGAAATTTCGTGCTAAAGACATCTTCGAACCAGCGGATCTGCCGCAATTGCGGATGCCGCCCAGCCGAAACCGCTTCATGCCGCTTCGAGATGAGCAATGTCGACGATCAGCCCTCACCCTGAACGGATCTACCTTTTCCGCCACGCCCAGGCCGTCTGGCCTGAACCAACAATGCGCGATTTCGAGCGTCCGCTCTCCAAAAGCGGTATTGATGATGCGGCCGCCATTGCCGCGCGCCTGAAAGCCGAAGGATATCTACCCGAGGTCATACTCTCGTCGTCGGCCATGCGCTGCCGCCAGACGGCTGACGCAGCCTATCGCGCGCTTGAGCGCAGGCCTTCATGCCGTTTCATCGATGATTTCTACCAAGCCGCGCCGATTACCTATATCGAGGCCATTGCAGACCATGCGGATCGCCAATCGGTCATGATCTGCGGGCATAATCCCGGTATCGAAGAAATGCTTTTGATGCTCGTCGGTTACGAAGCCTTCAATGCAACCTGCCCCTATGGTTACCCGACCGCAGGTATCGCGGTGCTGGATCACACAGGCGCGCCGATGAGCACCCAAAATGGCGCGCCCGAATGGAAGATCACCGCATTTCTTGCGCCGTGAGCAAGCTGCCGCTTGTCCGCTCACCGCCTTTCATCGTGACCCACGCTTACCTATATTGCGGTTTGAACCGCTAGAGGAAGCCGCACTTGATGCCCATCCATACGTCGCTCGGCGACAACGCAAGGCTTACGCTCGATACGATCGCCGATCGTGCAACGGATATTGTCCAGCCGACACTGCGGCTCGGCGTCACCGGGCTTTCGCGTGCCGGCAAAACCGTCTTCATTGCCTCGCTGGTGCACAATCTTATCCACGGCGGACGATTGCCGATGTTCGAGGCCATGCGTTCAGGGCGGCTTTCGGACGCGCGGTTGGTCGAGCAGCCGGATGACCAGGTGCCGCGTTTCGACTATGAAACCCATATCGACAAGCTGGTGGATGAACGGATCTGGCCCGAATCGACCAGGGCGATCTCCGAACTGCGCCTGATCATCGACTATGAAAGCGCCAGCCGCTGGAACCGGATGTTCTCGCGCGGCCGGCTTGCGATCGACATTGTCGACTATCCGGGCGAATGGCTGCTCGACCTCCCCCTTCTCGGTCAGGATTTCCAGACTTTTTCCAGAGAAACTGAAGCGCGCGCCAGTTCGGGTGCCCGCGCATCACTTGCCAGCGAATGGCTGCAGCTCAGCGGAAACGTCGACTATGATGCCCCGGCCGATGAAAAAACGGTGAAAGCACTGCATGAGACATTCACCGCTTATCTCAGAGCCTGCCGGGCAGACGAACACTCACTGTCTACCCTGCCACCCGGCCGTTTTTTGATGCCCGGTGACCTCGAGGGCTCACCGGCACTGACCTTCGCTCCGTTGCCAGGCCTGGGCGAAGGTCCGGCAAAGCGTGGCACACTTGCCGCCGTGATGGAGCGCCGCTTTGAGGCCTACAAGTCCGTAGTCGTCAAGCCATTCTTCCGAAACCACTTCGCCCGCCTCGACCGCCAGATCGTGCTGGTGGATACGCTGCAGGCGTTAAGCCGCGGGCAGGAAGCCGTTGCCGATCTCGAACACGCGCTTTCGGAAGTTCTGGCCTGTTTCAGGCCAGGCCGCAACACCTGGCTTTCATCCCTTGTCCGAAAGCGGATCGACCGCGTTCTGATTGCCGCGACAAAGGCCGACCACCTGCATCACGAAAGCCATGACCGGCTGGAAAAGCTCACCCGCCGCCTTGTCGATGACGCAGCCAGATCCATAGGCGCTGCGGGTGCTGGCACCGAAGTCATGGCCATTGCCTCTGTCAGGGCAACGCGCGAAGCAATGGCAGACAGCGGTTCGATACAGCTTCCGGTGATCGTAGGAACACCTATATCTGGCGAGAAAATCGGCTGTGAAGTCTTTGATGGAAAAAGAAAAACAGCAATTTTCCCGGGAGACCTTCCTGCCAATCCCGATGCGTTTTTCAGGCTATTGAGGCGTGGAGGAAAAACACCGGAAAATCTTGCGGACGTCAATGCCGTGCGTTTTCGCCCACCGGAAATCGACGTTGAGAATCAGGATGACGGAATTTCGATCCCGCATATCCGTCTTGACCGCGCCCTGCAGTTTCTACTGGGAGACCGGCTGGCATGACCCCGAGCACCAACGAGCCACGAAAGCCCGCCGTCTTCGATATCGCCGAAGACGACCGCCGCGGCGACAGCACCCAGCGTCGCAAGCCACGTCACTTTGACGACCCCGATGTGATGATGACACCCGACGAGGAAGATCCTTTTTTCAGCGATGCTGGAACCATTGCGGACGATGAACTCGATCCGCCGGTCGCAACCATGAAGAAGCGGCGTTTTTCGTTCGGCAAACTTGCGACGGTTGCCTTTGGAATTGTGTTTTCACTGGCGCTCGGGCTCTGGATCGATGACCTCGTGCGCAGCCTGTTCGCCCGCGCGCCCTGGCTAGGCTGGCTGGCTCTGGGCGCCGTGATGGTCGGCGGCCTTGCCGCCGTCGTGATCGCCATCCGCGAGGTCGTCGCGATTGTCAGACTTGGTGCAGTCCAGAACATCAAGCTTCAATTGGCGCAGGCCCGTGCCGGAAGCGACACAGGTGCGGCCCGCAAAGCGGTTGCAGAACTTGCGGCTCTCGTCGCCGGAAAGGCAGAAACCGCTCGGGGCCGGCAGCGCCTGAGTGAACTTGACAATGCCGTTGTCGATGCCCCGCAGCTTGTCGATTTCTGCGAGCGCGAGATGATGGCGCCGCTCGACATCAGGGCGCGTTCGCTCATTCTCAATGCTTCCAAACGGGTATCAGTGGTTACGGCCATCAGCCCGCGGGCCGCGGTGGACGTTCTATATGTGTTTTACGAATCGATGCGGCTGGTCCGCAACATGGCCGAGCTTTATGGCGGCCGTCCGGGTTCTATCGGCATGTTCCGGCTTATGCGCGACGTACTGGCCCATCTCGCCGTAACCGGCTCGATTGCGGTCGGCGACAGCCTCGTCCAACAGGTGCTGGGTCACGGTCTAGCCTCAAAGCTTTCCGCCCGCTTCGGAGAAGGCATGATCAACGGGATGATGACCGCACGGATCGGCATTGCGGCGATGGACCTATGCCGGCCTATGCCGTTCAACGCCCTGAAACGCCCCGGCATCAGTGATTTCATCAACGACCTTGGCCCGGGACAAAAACGCGACCTGTCCAAATCTGACGCGACCTAGATGTAATGAACCGCAATCATAGGGGTTTCGAACTGCAAACATCTGCAGTACGCCAGATGGGAGCCTTCTGGAAGCCGCCCCTCAAAGAGCCCAACTCGAAAAGAGTTGAGCGGTTTCAGTGGCTTGTGATTCAGTTCTGTCGTCAAACCGAACGGAGCCACACATACCCTGGACTGAAACCGCCTGCCGCGAATATCGCCGCAACGCGCCACGTTACGCAAGCGAGCTGACGAACGATGAATGGGCGTTGATCGCCGCGATCATCCAGAACCCAGGCGGCTCGGGCGTCCACGCATGACCGATCTGCGGGAGGTCATGAATGCAATCCTCTATATGGCAACGACCGGCTGTCAGTGGGGCCAGTTGGCGAAGGACCTGCCGCCTATTCGACGGTTCAGCACTATTTCTACGATTGCCGCGACAACGGCCTGTTGCAGGCTATCCGTTTCCACCTTGTCCTGGAAACGCGGGAGCTGGAGGGGCGCGAAGCCTCGCCGACTGCAGGGGTCATCGACAGCCTGAGCGTCAAAACCACGGAAAGCGGCGGGGTTCGCGGTTTCCACGCGAGCAAAAAATCGAGGGTCGTAAACGGCACATCGTCTTCGACGCTATCGACCTCATGGTTGGCCTTGTCGTCCATGCCGCCGATATTCAGGACCGCGATGACGCTCCTGCCGTTCTCTCCTCCGTCCGGAGGTCCTGCCCGTGGCTGCGCCATATCTTCGCCGATGGCGGCTATCAGGGACCGAAACTGCGCGGCGCGCTCAAGAGGATCGGCCAATGGAGCCTTGAGATCGTAAAAGCTTCCAGGTTCTACCGCGCCGATGGGTGGCCGAGCGCACATTTGCGTGGCTCGGACGATGCCGGAGACTGGCAAAGGAGTGGGATAAATCCATCGTATCAGCCGAAGCATCGATCAACGTCGCCCATATCCGTCTCACAACAAGACGCCTCGCAAGGTATTGCTATTATTCATAGAATTTCGAGCCGGGCCTAACGGCGTCCGTATCCCGCGCCTGATCACAATCAGCCTAGCATAGACATGCCCCAAACCTTCATAATTTCGGCAGGGTGTGCTGAAAGAATATAACCCATTGAAACATATACATTAAATCCGACACAAACGAGCGTCTGTGGCGGCATTTCTGATGGTCCGCTGTACCAACGATGCGATCCGTGATTTTTGACTGCACCAGTTCAAACAATTGGGCTTATGTTCCCAAAACTGCCGGACTAAAGCGTTTGGGTACGGTACGAAGGAGCACGACAAGAGCAGCAAGCGTGCCCGCTGAGGTGATAGAAAAAAGAGTAGTAAATTCAAATAAATTATTGTGCCCCAGACATTTACGGAAGTTTCTTTGCTAGTGGATTGATCCTATCAATCCACTAGCAGGCACAGCACAGTAGACCGAAGCCTCGCCGCGCCTATTCAAAATATGGCCGCAAACGTGAATGTCGCGGGTGCGATTGGTGAGCAGACCGGAAAGCCAGCTTACACCGCACGCGCTGGCGTGATCCGACAGCAAGCAAACCAAAGCTTAACGTTTCCGCGCCATTCTGCCGCCTCAACCAAAACGTGCTCTGAAGCTTGAATCGGGACACCGCATGACGAGACGACCGGCCGCGTGCCGTATTTTCCCTGCACTTGTCGCCGCGGCGCTCGCGGTGGCATTGCCATCCGGCGCGGCGGCCGATGGCGATGACGGCACGTTTTTCCGGCAGGTCGCTGGAAAATGGTCCGGACCGGGCAAGATTGTCGAAGGCAAGATGAAGGGAACCCGCTTCCGCTGTGAACTCGACGGCCTCGCGCTCGAAGACAGCCAGGAGGGGTTCAGACTCGAAGGCTCGTGTCGTGCAGGACTTTTTCCCATCCGATGACGGCGGTGTTCATCCGTGACGAAGACGGTTATCGCGGTCGTTTTCTCGATGGTGAGAAAGGCGATGGTCTTGAGGTCACCGGCGGTTCAGTCAATGACGGCAAGGCCGTGATTTCGCTCAAACGCGAAGATGTCGAAGGCGCGCTCGTCACCCGTCTTGTCAGCGCAGATGACCTGAACATCACACTCCTGATCAAGGGCAGCACACGGTATGTGCCGGTGATCGGACTATCACTGAAGCGACAAACCGACCCGCTTGCGGTCGGGTCGATCGACTAGCGCTTTTCAGGCTTTCCACCAGTTCCCGTTGTCGCTGACCGGGTCGATACCCTGTTGATCGGTCTCTGCGCTCCATGCGGCGATGCTGCGCCCCTCGACTGAAAACTCCGGTGCTATTTCCGATAGCGGAATGAGCACGAAACCACGCTCAGTCATGCGCGGATGCGGCACCGTCAGCAGTTCGCTCTCGCGCGACAGGGTGCCGAACGTGAGGATATCAATATCGATGAGCCGCGGCCCCCAGCGCTGATCGCGGACCCGCTTCAGATCTTTTTCGACGGCAAGGCAGAAGCGCATCAGCGCTTCCGCAGAAAGACCGGTATCAACGAGCGCACAGCAATTGACGAACGGCGGCTGCGCGACAGGCCCCCAGGGCGGCGTGCGATAGAGACGCGACACCGCAGCGACCCGCGACTGCGGCTCCGCATCCAGCATCTTCAGGGCGCGCGCCATGGCCTGCGCCGGGTCTCCCAGATTGCCGCCAAGACCGAGCGCGGCACGCACCTTATCAGCGCACATCGTAATCCACCCGTGCCTCGGCATAATCAAGCACTCCGGGCACCGGCGCGGATGGCTTGCGCACCGCAACCTCGGCCCGCCGTATCGCCGGATAGCGGGCCGTCACAGTAACAGCGATTGCATGCGCCAGCGCTTCTATCAGCTTGAAGCGGCGGCCGGTCACCACTTCGCCGATCAGGCGATGGACCTCGCCATAATCGACCGCATGCGAGAAGTCATCACGAAGACGCGCGGCATCGTCCTCGATCTCCATGACGATATCGACATAGAAGCGTTGGCCGAGCCGCTCCTCCTCCTTCATAACGCCATGCGTGGCAAAAAAGGCGCAATTCTTCAGTGTGATGGCATAACGTCCGTTCATGAGAGACCTCCATGATGCCTGGCGATGATGTCGTCGGCAAAGGCCAGCGCGGCGCGGCTGGCTGCGACATTGTGAACGCGGAAGAGTGCTCCACCGGAAAGACGCATCAAAGCAGTCGTTGCCGCCGTGCCGAAATCCCGAGTCAGATTATCCTCGCCCCCGCTCATTGCTGCGACGAAGCGCTTGCGCGAGGTCCCGATCAGGATCGGCAAACCGAGGGCGTGCAGCACATCAAGACGCGCCATGATCTCAAGATTGTCAGTCGTCTCCTTGCCGAAACCGAAACCAGGATCGATGACGATCTGACTTTCGGAGAGCCCCGCCTCGGATGTAGCCCGAAGCGCCGGCTTAAGAAAGGCGAGTTGGTCGGCGACGGCATCTTTAAGACAATCGCGCCCCCGGCTTGTGTGCATCAGACAATAGCCTGCGCCAGTCCGGGCTGCGACAGCAAGAATATCCGGTTCTCCAGATCCGCCGGTCACGTCATTTATGATGTGAGCACCGGCGTCAATAGCCAGTCGCGCGGTCTCGGCGCGCCAGGTATCGATGGAAATCAATGCATCGGTCTGCTCGGCCAGTGCCGCAATGACGGGCAAGACACGTGCCTGTTCCTCGTCAGCACTAACGGGTTGTGCACCGGGCCGCGTTGATTCTCCGCCAATGTCGAGAATAGCGGCGCCATCCGCCACCGCGCCAAGCGCGAATTCGACCGCCGCAGACTCATCTGCAAACCGGCCACCATCGGAAAACGAGTCGGGCGTCACATTGACAATCGCCATCAGCCCGCCCCTCGGACCGAGCGTCAGCATCCGGCCGTTGGCGCAATCGAGATGGCGTAATCTGAAAAGTTCAGCCTGGGCTGGTCTCATAAACGACCCTTCCCTTGCAGGCGTGGCCCGCCGCCGCGTTCCGGCTACACAAGACAATCCCTCGTCCGGAACCGAAACCGAGACAGGGGCCTGTCAGCCCTGTTCGTCGGGTATGCGCACCGTCAGTCCGTCGAACTCCGGTCGCATGTTGATCTGGCAGGAAAGGCGAGAATTGGCCCGGACATCGATTGCAAAATCGAGCATGTCCTCCTCCATCGGCTCAGGCTCGCCGACCTTAGCTATCCATGCCTCATCCACGTAGACGTGGCAGGTGGCGCAGGCGCAGGCTCCGCCGCACTCGGCCTCAATGCCCGGAACGCCGTTGCGGACGGCGTTTTCCATAACCGTGGAGCCTTCCTCTACTTCCAGGTCATAGACGGTATCATCATTGCCGATGAATTTCAGTTTAAGCATTTCCTGGACCTTAGTGTTTGGGATGCTGCAAAGGCGTTGGGATTTGCCAGTTCTTCCTCCATAACGGTCGGACAGTCAATATTTACGTCCGATATCCGGGTGGCTATCAGCGGATCGCATGAAAACCAGAGGCTCGAAAAAGCACTTGTCTTTGAAGCGGCCTCAGAAAAGGCGCATTATGGTTAATATTTGCTAAATGACGGAATTTGATCGCTTTTTGGTGTTCATATCGCTGCTTATGTCCAGATCTTCATCCACAGCTGCCAGGCTGCAGACGCGGATAATGTTGTGCGGCCTTTGCGAATATGCGATTGGAAACGGGGGTAATCCCTTGAAATAGAAGACATTTGCTCGTCTTTTGCTGCTGTTCTTCAAAGCGAGAGGCACTGTGAGAAAGGCATTTCGACACTATTTCACATGTGTGCCGGAAACTGCGGAATGTCCCTTCGGGGAGTGACCGGTTTGCGGCTGAAAGAGTTTTCAGGTCTTCCTTTGCGGGTCTCGCATGTCGCGGACGCAAAGGTAAGGTCCTTGTGTCACGAGGCGTATCCATGGCGAAACAATCTGGCGGCTCTTCGCTCGATGATCAGGCACTCAATGCTCTTGAAAATGCGCTGTCTCCGGACACGTTGGACAATGATTCGAATGCCGGTGCAACATCGGAGGCCAGGGATACTGAAGCAGAGGGTCAGGAACCGGCCCGCCCGCAGAGCAGTCAGTCCAATGCTCCGAGGCCCAAATCACCTGCCTTCCGACCCGCCAACGATCCCGGCTTCCTGTCATCGCAACGTGTGCTGCGCGCTTTTGAACGTCGTTCGACAGTCAAGGCGCTGCGGAATTCCACAATCATGTCGGCTGGCTGGCTCAGTGTTGGCATAGCCGGTTCGCTGGTAGCGTTCGGCAGCCAGATCTTCAACGCAACCTCGTTCGCCGATATATTGAGTATCGACGGGATCGGCCTTGCAGCAGCCCTCACCGTTGCACCGATCTTCGTGTTCTATGCCTACAATATCATGCTGGCGCGCGCCCGCGACATGCAGGAGGCCGCCCGCTCGATGGCTGAGGTCGCACTGCGGCTTTCAGATCCGGACGAAAACGCTGCCCAGCAGGTCCGCAGTGTCAGCCAGGCCGTCCGTCGCGAAGTCTATGCCATGAACGAGGGTATCGAGCGCACCATCGCCCGCGCTTCCGAGCTCGAAAACATCGTTCACTCTGAAGTCAATGCGCTCGAGCGCAGCTACGCTGACAACGAGATGCGCGTGCGAAATCTTGTGCAGGAGCTTTCCGCCGAGCGCGAAGCCGTGGTCACTCACGCCGAGCGGCTCAAGACATCGATTCTGGGCAGCAATGATCAACTCAGAAACGAGATCACAACTGTGATGGAAGAACTCACCCGCAAGGTGAGCACGGCCGGCGACGGTGTGGCAGAGATGCTGGAAACCCGCGCAGCCATGATCGACGAAAACACCTCCAGGGCCGTTTCAAGCATCGGCGACCTTCTCGAAGATCGTTCAAGCGCCCTGAGAAGTGAATTCGACCGCAGCTATGGTGCGCTCTCCGAACTGTTCGACAAGCGCTTTGACGACCTCGGCACGCGTTTTGACGAACGCGGACGCACGCTGATCTCCGATTTCCACGCCAGCGCAACTGCGCTTAACCAGGAAACCGAGCATCTGACTTCTGCTCTAGAAACAAGCGGAAGCGCGCTCGACGAAATGCTCGCAAAACGCACCGAAGCGTTGCGCGAAGTTGCAGAAACCAGCGAAGGGTCCATGAATGCCGCGCTTGAACGCGTCGTCGGCGGACTTTCGACAACGCTGAGCGAGACACAGGCCAGCTTCAACCAGAAGATCAGCGAAACCGAAGCGGAAATCAGCCGCCAAGTGGAAGAACGCCGCGAATATGTGGATCAGCGTCTGGAGGCAACCCTTTCGCGCCTCAGCACCGATATCGACGGCAGGCTCGACGGCTTTACCAGCGCCCTCGAAGGCAGCGGCAACACACTCGAAAGCCGCATCGATAACACGCTGGGCCGCTTCAACCAGACCTTCAGCGAAGGTGAGTCCAGTATTGATTCGCTTCTGTCGGCAGCATCGGATCGCCTTCAGGACCGGATGACCGAACACACGCTTTCATTGGCGACCGTCCTTTCGGCGAGCACCGAAACGCTAGACCTGTCAATCAAGGCCCGCTCCGAGGAGATCGGCGACACATTCGACCGGGAACATGGTCGGCTTGAACAGGTCTTCGGCGAGGCATCAACCCGCCTGGACGACAAGCTCGCACGCTTCAACCGGCAGATCACCGATGGTGAAGCCAATATCGGAACGACGCTCTCGGAGGCCGGAGACCGTCTTGGCGATCGCATGAACGATCAGGCAATCATGCTGGCGACGACGCTTTCCACAAGCGAGGAAACCTTCGCGCTGTCACTCGGTTCGCATGCAGCACTTGTCGAGAGCAAAATGCGAGAAGGCGCCGAGCGCCTCGACGGATCGCTATCGGAGGCATCAGAGCGAATCGACCTGCAGCTCGGCCGGTTCAACGAACGCGTCGGCGACGGCGAGACCGGCATCACCGCCGCAATCTCGGCTGCTTCGGAGCGGCTCGGCGAACAGATGAATGAGCAGTCCCTCATGCTTGCCGCCACACTTTCGGCAGCCGAGGAAACTTTCGGGCAGACCATCGAATCCAGCTCAACCAAACTTGAGGGAACACTGCGCAGCGGCCAGGACCGGCTTGGTCAGGCCATTTCCGACGCGACCGGCCATTTCGACAGGGAGCTGACACAGTTCACGGATAGGCTCGGCAGCGGCGAAGCAAATATCACCTCGGCCCTTTCCGGCGCCACCGAACACCTTGAGGCCCAACTTGAAGAAAAGGCGGGCCAGCTGTCGCATACACTGTCGTCGGCCCAGTCGTCTCTCGAGCAGACCCTTGATCAGCATGAGCAAAGGCTCGGAGAAACCGTCGGCCAGGCAGGTGTGCGCGTGGGAGCGACACTCGACAACGCTCAGCAGCGCCTCGAAGACCGCCTGAACGATCATTCCATCGCGCTCGCGACGACGCTTTCGACCAGCGAAGACAGCATCGCCCAGACGCTCGATTCCACCACGGCCCGCCTCAACGAAACGCTTTCGGATAGCCAGACACGGCTTACCGGCTCCTATGAGCAGGTTGCCGCCCGGCTTCACGAAACGGTCGTTGAGCAGACCACAACGCTCGATAAACGGATATCCGATATCGACGACCAGGTTTCCCGCACGTTCGCAGCGCGTGAGGAACGCATTCGCAACGCCTATCAGCAGGGACAAAGCCACCTCGAAGACGCGCTACGCGAAGGAACCGGTGCGCTCGAGGAAAAGCTGAGCCAGGCCAGCACGAACATCTCCGGCATTCTGACGGAAGAGACCACCAGCATTTCGGCAACCATCGCCGCGTCAAGCAGCATGCTCGAAATGTCGCTGGAGGGCCGCGAATCGGCCCTGCGCGACACGATCGACAAAGCCGGCATGGCACTTGAAGGGCGTCTGCGTGATTCAGCTGGCGCGATCGCCGGTAAAGTCTCCACTGCCGCAGGCCTCATCAGCGAGTCGGCAAAGACCATGACCGAGCGGGTCGAAACATCCTTCGGCGCGCTCGGCGAAAGCCTCGAGCGTCACGGAGAGGCTGTCGAGAAAGGCGCGCTGCGGATCGAGGGACTGGCTGAAGACACTGGCCGCCGTCTGAACAAGGCGCTCAACGATCACGCAACGACTATTGAAACCACCGGTGGGGCTGTCGAAAGCCGTCTTACCTCTTCGCTTTCCCATCACATTGAACGGCTTGCCGAAACCGGAGAGACGACGCAAACGCAGCTTGAGAAAACCCTTTCCGAACGCAGCGCCGCTTTTGAGCACGCAACCGATGAGGCAGCCGAGCGCCTTGCCGCTTCAGGCAAAGCGGTCCACGACCGCATTTCTGAAACCATGGAGCAGAACACCAGACGGTTTGAAGAGAGCGGCAGTGTCGTTTTCGACCGGCTGAACGAAACCCTGTTGACCCGTGAAAATGCCTTCGTGATGGCCGGGAACAAGCTTGATGAACGCATCGGTGGCATGCTGGATGAAAAGTCCCAGATGATCGAGGCTGCAAGTGCCGCCGCCTCGGAACGGCTGAGTGATACGCTGCTGACCCATGAGAATGCTTTCGCGCTGACCGCAACACAGATGGATGAGCGCATCGGTGGCATGCTGGGTGAAAAGTCCCAGATGATCGAGGCTGCAAGTGCCGCCGCCTCGGAACGGCTGAACGAGACGCTGCTGACCCATGAGAACGCTTTCGTGATGGCTGCAACACAGATGGACGAGCGCATCGGTGGCATGCTGGATGAAAAGTCCCAGATGATCGAGGCTGCAAGTGCCGCCGCCTCGGAACGGCTGAACGAGACGCTGCTGACCCATGAGAATGCTTTCGTGATGGCCGCAACACAGATGGACGAGCGCATCGGTGGCATGCTGGATGAAAAGTCCCAGATGATCGAGGCTGCAAGTGCCGCCGCCTCGGAGCGGCTGAGTGATACGCTGCTGACCCATGAGAATGCTTTCGTGATGGCTGCAACACAGATGGACGAGCGCATCGGTGGCATGCTGGATGAAAAATCCCGCATGATCGAAGCCACCAGCACAGCCGCTACCGACAGGCTCAACCAGACACTCGACGCGCGCCGCAGCGCGATTGCGGCAACCCTGGAACACGGCCAGAATCACATCGACACGCGCTTCACCAATCTTGAAAGCGCGCTCGACACCGGGCTCGGCAATATCAACGAGACAATGGATCGTCGGGTTGCGGAGCTTGCCGGTCGCATCAGGGATACAGTTTCCGAAACCTCGGCAGATATGAGCCGCGATGCGGAAGACGCCCGCATGAAGCTTGAAACAGCAAGCCAGAGTTTTACCGATCGGATCTCCGATGCGGTCAACGGCGCTCGCCAGGGCATGGAAACCTCAGCCCATGCCATTTTCGAACGGGCCCGAGAAATGCAAGCGGAGCTTGCCAATCAGGCTGCCGCTGCGGGTGAATACGCTTCTGAAAACAGCACACGCATTTCCGAAATCATCTCGGCGACCAGCGATCGGATCGACAACCAGATCGAAACCATCCGGCGGACCATGGGTGATGCCGAACGCCTTCTCGCCGAACGCGGAGAACGCCTGAACAGCGGTATTGCCGGAAGCTCCGACATGCTTGCCCAACAGTTGGAGAGTTCCGAACGCTCGATGACCGAACGGGCGCAGTCTCTGCGGGAAAGCCTCGGTGCCCAAATGGCAGCACTTGAGGAAACTCTCGGTACGGTCGACAAGGTGCTGACAGCACGCAGCGAGGCCGTGGGAACCGCTCTTGACGAGCGCGCCCGCGACATGAACTCGATGCTGGCGGGCCATACGACCGAACTGAGTTCCCTGATCGACGAAAAGGCACGTCCGCTCATCGATAGCTACGGCGAAACAGGCCGCCTCGCCGCCGAGCGAATCCGCAAGGCTTCCGAGGAAAGCAGCGAACAGCTGCGTCATGATGGAAACGCCCTTGCCGGCAATGTGGAAGCGCTGGTCACCCATCTGAGCCAGAGCCATCAGATGCTTGCCAGTGTCGTCGACCAGGCGGCAGCCCGCCTGTCCTCAGCCGACGAGCAGCTCAATACAACTGCGAACCGTATCAACGAAACGGCACAACGCTCTTCCGCGTCGCTTGCAGATTCGAGCAAGCTGCTCGGCAGCAAGGTCGATGCGCTCGACGACAGCGCCGCGACCGCTCTGGAAACCGTCCATGGGCTGGTTTCCCAGATCGAAAGCCATGCCAGCGTGCTTGACCGGGCCTCCAACCTGATCGAGTCTGCGCAATCAAACCTTGCGAACACGCTTTCCGAACGGCAGCAAGCGCTTGGTCTCCTCTCCGACGGCCTGGCCGAGCGCTCGCAGGAAATCGACAAGGGGCTGAAGGCCGTTGCCGCAGCCGTTGCCGCTTCGATGGATAAGACCGGCCGCGAAGCGCAGACCATGTCCGAAAACGTCGCTGAAACCATGCGCGGCACTGTGGAAGACGCCGCCAAGCGTTTCTCTGGGGCGACGCAGGAAATCGAGCGGATTTCTGCGGAAATCCGGACCGAACTCGACCAAACCCGCGAAGCAGTCAAGCGCGGTATCCACGACATGCCAGAAGAGGCACGCGAAAGCGCGCAGGCCATGCGCAAGGCCGTGGAAGACCAGATCCGCGCCCTCCAGGACATCTCGTCCATGATATCCACCTCGCGCTCGCAGATTTCCGCACCGCAGACGCCACGCAGCACGGCGGCAAAAACGGAAGAACCGAAGGAGCGGCCCCTTGCGAGCCCGCCGGCCGGTTCGCTGGGTATGGCGACACCCGACCTTCGGTCGACTATGCCGCGTGAACCCCGCCAGCAGGCGGTCACCCGGACAACAGCTGGCAGCGCGCCCGGTGGCGAAGGGTGGATCAGCGACCTCCTGCGTGCCGCAGCGCGTGAAGAAGCCGGCCAGCGGGACCAACCTAAAGGCGGAAGCCGCACGAGCCAGGTAACAGCCAGCGACCGCAAGCCCAACCAGGTGGTCGACTCGCTCAACTCGCTTTCGGTCGACATCGCCCGGGCGATCGACCACGACGCCTCTGTCGAGCTCTGGCACCGCTACCAGCAGGGCGAGCGCGATGTATTCACGCGCCGGCTCTATACGCTGAAGGGACAGCGCACCTTCGACGAAATCAAGGCGAAATACGATGGTGATCGGGAGTTCCGCACCTCCGTCGACCGCTATATCGGCGACTTCGAGAAGCTTCTCTCCGATGTGATGCGCAAGAACCGCGACCGGGCAGCCGTTCAGTCCTACCTGACGTCTGATACCGGTAAGGTCTACACCATGCTCGCACACGCAGCCGGCCGTCTAAAATAACAACGCCGGCAGGCATACGGACATGAAAAAGGGCGGCTCAGAGAGGCCGCCCTTTTTTGATGTTTCATGTTAACCAGATTGGCCGCCTTACCAGGCCTTCAGCATTCGAGCGCGGAACGCGAATGCAGCAGCGATCACAGCGTCTCGGCGATCCAGCTGACAATCTCGGCCTGAACCTGGGAAAAAGCATTATCGAGAGCGGCGACAAGGACACCGCTTGAAGCAGAGGCATTTACGCCAACGCTGCTTGAAAACAGCCGCTGATCCCTGACGACACCCGTCCGGTCATCAAGCAGCTTGACGGAGAGCACCACATCCGCCGTCCCCGGTCCTGAAGCCTTGATCGCGAACTCGCGGATCTCGACCACCACCTGATAATCGATGGCAAGGCCTTGCCCGGGCATGCCGACGCCGCCGAAGAGACCGGTATTCTCCAGTCCCGCGACAAGACGCGCCTGCACGACAGCCGGCAGAAGATCGCTCCACTGGGCACTGGCGAGATAGCGAAGCTCTGATCCCGAAAGCCTGACGACGATGCCGCGATTATCAAGCACCTGAATGGCCGATGGCGGTGGCACCAGCAGCTGAAGCCGCGCCGTGCGCGCGCGGTTCGTTGAAACCTGCGTAGAAGCCTGCGCCGTCAGATCAAAGGTATCACTCGGCGGCCTCAGAGCGCAGCCGCTGAGAGCTGCCACGACAAGACCCAGTCCGACAAAAGGCCCCGCAAGGGCGCTGGCTCTGTCAGTCGCGGAAAATAACATCATTCCGTCCTTCCTGGACCTGCTAATCCGTTCAATTCAATTGAACTAAGGCAAAAGAGCCGGATTGCAAAGGTCTGGTCGTGACTTTCTCCCGAAGGGTCACGTATTGTTCATGGTCGCCGGTTTTTCCCTGTAGAGGATCAAAACCCTGAAGATATCAGTAGCGATTGCGGCCGTCGTAGGTCTTCATGTTGTCAGAGCCGAAGATGAACTGCTGCGGGTCATTGCTGATCGAGTTCATGGTGCGGTTGAGCGTATCGACGGTCCTGCGCGTGTCTGTCACCAGCGCCCGGATATCCCGCAGCCCCGAGCCTGAAAAATTCTCGATGTTGGCCGTGATCGGGCCTATGCGCGCATTCAGCGTTTCCGCCGCCTGCTTCACCGCCGCCAACGTCTGGCGCGCCTGATCGGAAAGTGAATCGATATTGTCTGAACCGAGCAGTTTGTCGACCTTCGCCAGCACATCGTTGACCCGCGTCGACGCCTGGTTAAGCTTGACGGACAGCTCACTGACATTATCGATGGCGGTATCGATGTTCTGTGTCTTGGCATTGATGCTGTCGGCGACGTCGCGGATCGAAGCCACAGCTTGCTTGGCATCGGCCATCACAACCGAGAGGTCATCAACTGATGTACCGACCTTTTCGGGGTCGATCGACGACACAATCACATCGACCTTCTTGAACACGTCCTGAGCCTGCTTGCCAAAGACGCTATAGCTATCAACCGCTTTGCCGAACTGATCGATCACGCCGTCGAGGTTTTTGGAAGCGACGGCGACATTGGCGGTAATCGTGTTGGCATTGTTGATGATGCTGGCCACTTCATCGGGATTTATGGCCTTGATCACCTTGTCCAGAGACCCCACCGTGGTCTCCAGCCGGCTCGACAGACTGTCGACCGTTTTCGAAAGCTTACCAACCGTCTCGAGGAATGTGCCGATCTCGTCGGAATTGTCAGCGAGCGCTCCGGTGAACGTCTCAACGTTGTCGACCGTTTTATTCAGTGTCGGGGATATTTGCTCGACAAGTTTCTGCACGTCGCTTGCCGTCGAATCGATACGTTTCATGATCCTGTCGGCCGTCGTCAGCAGGTTGGAAAGGCTAGATTTATCCGCCGTCAGTTCGGCAGCTTGATCTTTTTCCAGCGCCTCCTGGAGGATATTCGGGCCCTGCTGGCCGTTCGCAGCAAGTTCGATATAACCTGTCCCAGTCAGCCCCTGCAGCTCAAGCTTGGCCGTGGTGCTGTCATGAACCGGTGTATCCGCCTTGACCTCGGTGCGCGCGATCGTGAAGCGCGGATCCTTGGGATCGATTTCCAGACGCTTGATCGAGCCGACCTGAATGCCATTGAACCTGACGGCTGAACCGACGCTCAGCCCGTTGGCCGAACCCGGAATACGCACGATCAATTCGGCGATCGGCCCCTGGCGCCCGTATTCCTGGAGCCAGAAGACGAAGCCTCCCGCGGCGGTCAGCACCAGAAGAACGAAAAACCCGACGATGGTATAGTTAGCTTTGGTTTCCATGCCTGCCCGTCAACGCTGTTGGCCATCTGCCGTGTTTTCGAAGATAGCGCGGGCCCTCTTGCCCTTGAAATAACTCTGGACCCAAGGGTCTTCGAAGGCGAGCATCTTGTCGAGTGTTCCCTCGACCAGCACCTTCTTCTTTCCAAGCACCGCGATCCTGTCACATACGGCGTGCAGGCTGTCGAGGTCATGGGTCACCATATAAACCGTAAGGCCAAGCGTGTCACGCAACCGCGCAATCAGCTCGTCAAACTCGGCCGCGCCGATCGGATCAAGGCCTGACGTCGGCTCATCGAGAAACACCAGATCAGGGTCAAGCGCCAGCGCGCGCGCAAGCGCCGCACGCTTGATCATACCACCAGAAAGCTCGGAAGGGTAACGCTCCGCAGCCTCAGGCCTGAGACCCACCAGTTCGATCTTCAGCCGGGCGAGATCATCCATCATCGCCGTCGGCAGATCGAGATATTCCCGCATCGGCACCTGTACGTTTTCCAGCACGGTCAGACCGGAAAACAGAGCACCCTGCTGAAACAACACACCGACGCGGGTATCAACCGCCAGCCGGTCGGCATAGCTCAGACCGTCGAAATCCCTGCCGAAGATCGAAATCGAGCCGGCCTGGCGCGCGTTCAACCTCAAAACCGTGCGCATCAATACGGATTTACCGGTACCGGAGCCGCCGACAAACCCGAGGATCTCTCCGCGATAAACGTCGAGATCGAGGTTTTCAAGCACGGTCGGCCCGCCGAAGCCCACGGTCAGGCCGCGCACGCTCAATATGCGCTCCCGTCCCTCGTCCATCCTGTCTTCGGATCCACCGTTCACCGTTCATTCCTCAATAATCTATCGCCGCGTAGAAAATGGCAAAAATGCCGTCAGCCAGAATCACCACGAAAATCGATTTCACGACCGAGGCCGTGACCTTCTGACCGAGCGATTCCGCGCTGCCGCCAACCTTCATGCCCTCAAGTGAGGCGATGATAGCGATGATCAGCGCCATCACCGGTGCCTTCAGCATACCTGAGATCACGTCGGCTATATCGACGGCCTCATGGAAGCGTTGCATGAAGGTTTCCAGAGTGATGCCCGAATAGACGTCAAGAACCACCACAGCGCCCAGAAGGGCAGCAAAATTGGCAAGTATCGTCAGAAGCGGCAGCGCAATCAGCAGCGCCAGCATCCGCGGAAACACCAAAACAGAGACCGGGTCAAACCCCATGACCCTGAGCGCGTCGATTTCCTCGCGCATACGCATGGCCCCGATTTCAGCAGTGATCGCGCTACCGGAACGGCCGGCAATCATGATCGCGGTCAAAAGCACACCGATCTCACGCAGCTGCAGAATGCCGACAAGGTCGACAACGAACAGTTCCGCGCCAAAATAGCTGAGCTGAAAAGCGCCCTGCTGGGCGATAATGGCACCGACCAAGAACGACATCAGCGCGATGATCGGCACCGCGCGCACGCCCATATGATCAAGCTGGGCGGTAACTGCAGCCATGTTGACGCCGCCGCCCCTGGAAAAAAGTGCTTTCAGACCGAGGAACAGTGCACCGAAATAGCCCACTCCGCGATAGACATCGCGCCCGGCGGCAGCCGCCGATTTGCCCATCGGGTCAAGAACCAGCTCAAACAGGTTGCGCCCCGGCTTGGACGTTGCTTTCTCCGGCTCCGGCAGGGTCTCGGGAATAGCTTCCATCAGATCCGAGACACGGCTGTCCATCCCGGCAATCTCGGTCTCAAGCCCGGCGGCCCGACATTCTGCCTGAACCTCGCGAATCATCCAGGCACCAGCGGTATCAAGCTGCTCCAACCTAGAGAGGTCAACAACCGCCGTCCCACGCGCCCCGCCGAGACGAGCGCCAAGCTGTTCGATTTCACCACTCAGCGGCCGCGCGTAACGCGCCGTCCAATACCCTTGAAGAAAAAGGGTCATGGCCGCTCCGCCGTCTCCGGGCTCAACCGTCAGGGAGGCTTTCGTTTCTGTCCGCGTTCTGCAAATGCAATTATCCAGTTTTACGCGCCTGAATGCGCCGCAGCCAGCCCACCAAGCAGACGGCGGAGACCCGGCCAGTCCGCGCCCGTGGTATCCAGCCGGAAATAAGCCGACCAAACGGTCGCTGGACACAATCGTGACGATCAACCGCGATCATGACCGACATTAGGCTTTTCATGACCGGATAGAGATTGCAAGTGTTTTGAAGGACCTAGAGCGGCTCAGGATCAAATTGAAGCGGTTCTGCCGGCCAGGCAGGGATGGTGCCCGCGCGAAAAACTCTTCCGGTACAGCGTCTCCGAGAGTTGACCGCCATCAAAATTCCCGGTGGCAGGCGGCGCATCCGGGTCTGGCCGCCCCCGTTCCAGCGGCAGCAGGCATGGCGCAGAGATGTCAGGCCGCCGCGCGCGCCTTGGCCTTGGCGGCAAGGATCAGAGAACTCAGGTCCTCCGCTTCTGCCTCAGTCGGTCCGGCCTCATCAACGCCTTCGATCTTCTGCCAGTTGATCAGCTCGAAGCTTCCGTCGAAGTGCTCCGCAATCGCCGTGCAGCTTTCGACCCAATCACCGGTATTGATATAGCGGATACCGTCCATATCCTCCATCACCGCATGGTGGATGTGGCCGCAGATGACCCCGTCGACCTCGTTCCTTCGCGCCTCTTCAACGACAACGCGCTGAAACTCGCCGATGAAATTGACAGCATGTTTGACCTGCAGCTTGGCCCAGGCTGAAAACGACCAATAGGGCATGCCAAGTTTGCGCCGCACCGCCGCCAGCACCTGGTTGATGGCAATCGCCGCATCATAGGCCCAGTCGCCGAGATAGGCGACAATGCGGGCATGACGAACGACGACGTCGAATTCATCGCCGTGGATGACCAGATATTTCTTGCCGTCAGCAGCCTCGAAGATCATCCGTTCGGCCACCTCGACCCCTCCGAAGTGGGTGCCGGGGAAGTCACGCAGGAATTCGTCATGATTGCCCGGAATATAGACGATGCGTGTGCCCTTGCGGGCCTTGCGCAGCATCTTCTGCACCACGTCGTTGCAGGACTGCGGCCAGTACCAGCTGCGTTTCAGCCGCCAGCCATCAATGATGTCGCCCACAAGCACGATGGTCTCAGCCTCGTGATGGCGCATGAAGTCGAGAAGAAATTCGGCCTTAGCGGCCTTCGACCCGAGATGAAGGTCGGAAATGAAAAGTGTTCTGAACTGTCTGGGTTCCATCGCCTCAACCCGCCATATCCCCCGGCGGCCCCTGTGCATCCATGGATGGCACCCTTAAAACACGAGTCGTATTTCAGCTTGATGACAGGTGTTCTCTGCGCGGCATTCAGGCAGGAAAATAGCGGACGTAAGCAAAGGCCGCGCCGTCCGGCGACCAGTTGGGTGAATTCATGGTGCCCTGCCCGCCGAAGAGCGCAAACAGCGTGGTCAGATTGCCGCCGTCCGGATCCATCACCCGAACCTCCACATCTTTGTCACGCGGATGATCGAAGACGTCGGGGGCATAGGAAATCAGGATCACCCGGTCATTTTTGGGCGATGGGTGGGCGAACCAGTTGCCGAAATTGTCGAAGGTCAGCTGCTGCAGCCCGGAGCCATCGGGATGAACGCACCATATCTGCATAAGGCCGGTGCGCGAGGAATTGAAATAGATCCATTCGCCGTCAAAGCTGTAATCCGGGCCGTCATTGCGCCCCTCGCCCGCCGTCAGCCGGGTCTCCTCGCCGCCGTCGGCTGCAATCGTGTAGATATCGAAGACATCGTCGCGAATGCCGCAATAGGCAAAGCGCGCGCCATCGGGCGACCAGCCGTGCCAGTAGGATGGCAGGTTGCGGGTCACGAGCTTCGGCGTGCCACCTGACGCCGGCAGTGTGTAGATCGCGGACTTGCCGAATTCGCACTTGTCGGAAATCGCTATCGTCTTGCCGTCGGGAGAAATGCCATGATCGTTGTTGCAAGCGCTGGCAAAGCCGGTATCGATCTTCTCAAGCCGTGGAGCACCCGCGAGCGGCAGGCGATAGACCAGACCATCGCTATTGACCATCAGATAACGCCCGTCCGGCGACCAGTTCGGCGCCTCAATCACCCCCTCGGACTGAAACACCACGCGCTGTTCGCCCGTGGCAAAATCGAAGATCTCAACTGAACTGCGCATAAGCCCCTCCCCGGCTTGGTCGGTTCTACCGGTCCCGAAACCGGTTGGTGATCGGGTAGCGCCGGTCGCGGCCGAAATTCTTGCGGGTGATCTTCACACCCGGTGCGGACTGGCGGCGCTTGTATTCGGCAATATAGAGCAAATGCTCGATGCGGTGCACCGTTTCCGCGTCATGCCCGCGTTCGACGATCGCGTCCACCGACATCTCCTGCTCCACCAGGCATTCGAGGATATCATCCAGCACCGGATAGGGCGGCAGCGAATCCTGGTCGGTCTGGTCGGGCCGCAGCTCGGCAGACGGTGCCTTGTCGATGATGTTTTGCGGAATGGCGTTCGTTTCAGGCCCGTGCATGCCGTCCGGCCGCTCGGTATTGCGCCAGGCAGCAACGCCATAGACCTGCATCTTGTAGAGGTCCTTGATCGGGTTGAAGCCGCCGTTCATGTCGCCGTAGAGCGTGGCGTAACCGACCGACATTTCCGACTTGTTGCCGGTGGTGACCACCATGGCGCCGAACTTGTTCGAAATCGCCATCAAAATGGTGCCACGGGTGCGGCTTTGCAGGTTTTCCTCGGTAATGCCCTCTTCAGTGCCCTCGAACAGACCCTCAAGTGCCGACAGGAAGCCGCTGACGGGCTCCTCGATCGCCACGATGTCATAGCGGCAGCCGAGCGCTTTGGCGCAGGCAGCGGCGTCGGACAGCGATTCCTCCGAGGTGTAGCGATAGGGCAGCATCACGCAGTGCACCCGCTCCGCGCCGAGCGCATCGACAGCAATCGCGGCACAGATTGCCGAATCGATCCCGCCGGAAAGGCCAAGCACCACGCTCTTGAAGCCGTTTTTGTTGACGTAGTCGGCAAAGCCCAGCACGCAGGCCCGGTAATCGGAGGCCTCGCCGATCGGCAGCGCGGACACCTTGCCACCGACAATACCCCAGCCATCAACGCCGCGCTGCCATTCGGAGATCGCGATATCCTCGACAAATTGCGGCATCTGGAAAGCCAGCGCCTTGTCGGCGTTAAAGCCGAAACTGCCGCCGTCGAACACCAGTTCATCCTGTCCGCCAACTGTGTTGAGATAAACGAGCGGCAGCCCGGTCTCGATCACCTGCTTCAGCACTACCTGATGGCGCACGTCGACCTTGCCACGATAATAGGGCGAGCCATTGGGCGACAGCAGCAGCTCTGCGCCGCTCTCAGCCAGCGTTTCACAAACGCCGAGATCACCCCAGATATCCTCACAGATCGGAATGCCGATCCTGACACCGCGAAAGCTCACCGGTCCCGGCATTTCACCGGGCAGGAACACGCGCTTCTCGTCAAATTCGCCATAGTTCGGCAGGTCGACCTTGTCGCGGATGGCAATGATCTCACCGCCATCCAGCACCGCAACGGAATTATAGCGGCCGGCCTCACCCTTGCGGGGAAAACCGACGATAACACCCGGTCCGCCATCAGCCGTATCGGCGGCGAGCGCCTCGACGGCCTTGAGACAGGCGGCAAGAAAAGCGGGCTTCATCACCAGATCTTCCGGCTGATAGCCGGAGATGAACAGCTCGGTCGAAAGCACAAGGTCCGCGCCGGCATCGGCGGCTTTTTTGCGGGCCGCCCGCAATTTCTCGAGGTTGCCGACAATATCGCCAACTGTCGGGTTGAGCTGGACGAGAGCGATTTTCATGCGATCGGGGGTCATGCTGTTTTCCGCTTGTTGCTGGGGTGAAGAAACGGCGGTGCCATGGACACCATGTTTTGCCCGAAAAATCAAACCGCAATATAGCGCAAGTCAGCGAATAAGGCATGGGCAGGCGGGAAGAACCAAAGCGCTCGGCAACACTCCACCGCCGCGCACCTCATGCGCGGGCGAGCATCCGTTTGCGTTTGTTGCATGATCCGTAGCGGGGTTTGGATCCGGTGTGACAACGGCTAAAGACCGCCGCCGAGGCCAGCCATGCAGAAAGGCAGTAGGCCCCGGCTCAAGGCCGAGGGCTAAACAGGCGCATGATCAAGGCCGGCAGAGGAAGCGGCGCATCGCGCCGCATTCTTTCACGCGTTGATTGCGAGCTTCTTTTCATCGTAAGCCGTCTTCATCCGCTCGGCGAGCAGGAAGGCGAGCTCCAGCGCCTGGTCGGCGTTGAGACGCGGGTCACAATGGGTGTGATAGCGGTCGTGCAGGTCGTCGCCCGTCAGCGCCCATGCACCACCGGTGCACTCGGTCACGTTATTGCCGGTCATTTCGATATGGATACCGCCGGGATAGCTGCCTTCCGAACGGTGAATCTGGAAGAAGCTCTCGACCTCCGACAGGATCCGCTCGAACGGCCGCGTCTTGTACGAGTTCAGCGTGATCGTGTTGCCGTGCATCGGGTCGCAGGACCACACAACTTTTTTGCCCTCGCGTTCGACCGCGCGGATAAGGCGCGGCAGATGGTCGGCGACCTTGTCATGGCCGAAACGGCAGATCAGCGTCAGGCGACCAGCCTCGTTTTGCGGGTTGAGCGTGTCGATCAGCCGAAGCAGGTCGTCCTCGGCGAGCGAGGGACCGCACTTGAGGCCGAGCGGGTTCTTGATGCCCCGCACATATTCGATATGCGCATGATCGGCCTGACGCGTACGGTCACCGACCCAGATCATATGACCCGACGTTGCGTACCAGTCGCCCGACGTCGAATCGACGCGGGTCAGCGCCTCTTCATAGCCGAGCAGCAGCGCTTCATGGCTGGTGAAGAAATCGGTCTCGCTCAGTGCGTGATTGTCCGCAGCCTTGATGCCGATGGCGCGCATGAACGACATCGTTTCGGAAAGCCGGTCAGCGAGCTTCTGGTAGCGTTCGCCCTGGGGGCTGTCCTTGACAAAGCCGAGCATCCACTGATGCACGTTTTCCAGATTGGCATAGCCGCCCATGGAAAAGGCGCGCAACAGGTTCAGCGTCGCCGCCGACTGGCGATAGGCCATGAGCTGGCGCTGCGGATCGGGGATCCGGGCACCCTCGGTGAAGTCGATGCCGTTGATTATATCGCCGCGATAGCTCGGCAGCGTTACGCCGTCGATGGTTTCATTCGAAGACGAACGCGGCTTGGCAAACTGCCCGGCAATGCGGCCAACCTTGACCACCGGCTGCTGGGCGCCAAATGTCAGCACCACCGCCATCTGCAGGAATGCGCGGAAAAAATCGCGGATTGTATCGGCGCCGTGCTCGGCGAAACTTTCGGCGCAATCGCCGCCCTGCAGCAGAAAACCGCGGCCCTCGGCCACTTCACCGAGCGCACGCGTCAGCCGGCGCGCCTCGCCAGCAAACACCAGCGGCGGATATGTTGCAAGCGCAGCCTCGGCATCTGCGAGCTTTTCAGCGTCGGGATATTCCGGCACCTGCAGAATGGGTTTCTTCCGCCAGCTACCCGGTGTCCAGTTCATTGCACTGTCCATAATTGTTCACCTGTCCTTGCCGTCCGGCTGCAAAAGCCCGACACGCCTCTCTCCCGATTTTGGCGCGCTTATAGACGTTTCTCGCATTTTTGTATACCCGCGCATCAACCGCCCGTTTCGCCGCAAAGCAAGCCGCTGTTTGCCTTGATCAGGGCCGCGAGACGTTCGATCACCATCCGCACTTCCGGCCTGTGCCGATCATCGTCATTGGCGATGATGAAGAGCGGGTGACTGAGTTCATCGACGATATCGCCGACGCGTTCGAGCGCCGCGTTGCTGTCGCCCGCGTGAACCGGCAAAACGCCCTGCCCCGCGCCACCGGCAATCAGGCGTGCGAGCAGGTCGCGATCCTCTGTCCAATTGGTAATCCCGGATTCGTGGTTCTCGAAAACCCAGCGGTCGGACGCAGACACGGCAGAGCCGGTTCCCATCGAAACCCACGGCAGTTCCTCACCGCCCAGGTCG
The DNA here is from genome assembly GCF_055808365.1 of Martelella sp. K41-7. Classification (NCBI taxonomy): domain Bacteria; kingdom Pseudomonadati; phylum Pseudomonadota; class Alphaproteobacteria; order Hyphomicrobiales; family Aurantimonadaceae; genus Martelella; species Martelella sp. K41-7. Next base: position 1,196,386 of record NZ_CM147867.1, on the reverse strand, counting down.
TGGCGGCGATAGACGGCATAGGCCATGGCACCGGCCCGGCGCACGGCCAAGTTTCCGCTGTCGGGCCGCGCCGCCAGAACCGCGACATCGGCCTCACGGAAGGCGAGCGCCAATGACGGCCCCGCAGAGCTGAGGCAGATGCGAAAGCCGTCTTCCGGCCCTTTGATATCGAGCACATGATCGGCAACAAAGCCCGAGAGCCAGCTATCGACAGCGATCGACACCCAGGGCATGGCGAAGGCATCGCTGTGCCATTCGGCAATCGCGTCGGCGACCGCCTGCATGCCGCTGACGCGCTCGAACAGCATTTCACCATCATGGGCAAGCCGGTAGCCGCGCTGTGACCTCAGGAACAGCGCACGCCCGAGCGTGCGCTCCAGCGCCAGCATGCGCCTGCCGATTGTGGGCGCGGAAAGGCCGGTGCGTTGAGCAGCGGCGCTCAGGCCGCCAAGTTCCGCCACCACATGAAAGAGCTGAAGATCATCCCAGTTCGGATCCGCCATTCTGCCTCTTTCCGAAAATGATGCACACCGGCGAGTATAAACCGACGGCAAAGGCAATGAACCTTTCACGGCTGAAACGGACGTTTCATCGGCAACTCTACAGCCTTAGAAAACAACAGCCTAGGTCTTGGGTACAACGAAGCAAGAGAAGAGAATCCCATGATCGACTGGATTTCCGTCACCCGGAATCACCGCACACAACCGAAGCCTTCGCTGGCCGATCCGCTGGAGAGCGAAGACTGGCGTGGGCATCAATGGATCGCAAACCTCATCAGCCGGTTATTGCGTCACCGCTGAACCAGCAAGGTCCGGCGCCATCGCAGGCGCCGGCCACCTCTGTACGGGTGCTCAGGCCCGTTCGCCCTTTTTGACGCGATAGGAAGGCTGATACATTGTCACAAGCTCTTCAGAGGCCGTCGGATGCACGGCCATGGTGCGGTCGAAATCATCCTTGGTGCAGCCGCCTTTCAGCGCGACGCCGATCAGCTGCGCCATTTCGCCGGCCTCATGACCAAGAATATGGGCACCGACAACCTTGCGGTCGGCCGCATTGACGATCAGCTTCATCACCGTCCGCTCGTCGCGGCCCGAAAGCGTCGCCTTCATCGGGCGGAATTTAGCGAGGTAGACCTCCAACTCGTCATAGCGCTCTGCCGCCACGTCTTCCGCAAGGCCGACCGTGCCGATTTCCGGCTGCGAGAACACAGCCGTCGCGATCAGGTCATGGTCGGGCGTGACAGGGTTATCCTTGTATTCGGTCTCGATGAAACACATCGCCTCGTGGATCGCGACAGGAGTCAGTTGAACACGATCGGTCACATCGCCGAGCGCAAAGATATGATCGACATTGGTGCGCGAATAGTCGTCAACGAGGATCGCGCCCTTGGCATCAGTCTCGACACCGACCGATTCGAGCCCCAGCCCCTTGGTGTTGGGAAGACGCCCCAGCGCCATCATCACCGTGTCGACATTGAAGACGTGGCCCTGCTTGGTCTCTGCCTTCAGGCGGCCGTCGGCAGCCTGTGCAACATCGAGAATAGTGTCGCGGCAGACCACGCGAATGCCCTTCTGCTCCATCGCCTCGCGCAAATTGGTGCGCATATCCATGTCGAAACCGCGCAGGATTTCCGATCCACGATAAACCAGCGTGGTATCAACACCGAGACCGTTGAAGATATTTGCGAATTCGACAGCAATATAGCCGCCACCGGTGATCGCGATCGACTTCGGCAGTTCTTCGAGATTGAAAGCTTCGTTGGAGGAGATGCAGAGCTCAGAGCCCGCCATTTCCGGGTGGGGGTTGGGCGCACCGCCAACGGCAATCAGGATCCGTTCCGCTGTCACTTCCTGCCCCGAAGCGCTCAGCCGCAGGCGGTGCGGGCCGATGATTTCGGCACGGCTTTCCAGAATTTCAGCCCCTGCGTTTTCCAGCCCTTTGCGGTAAAGCCCCTCGAGGCGGGTGATTTCCTTGTCCTTGGCGGCAATCAGCTTCGGCCAGGAGAAACTGCGCTCACCGACATGCCAACCATAACCCTCGGCATCCTCGAAATGCTCGGGATACTGGGACGCATAGACAAAGAGTTTTTTGGGTACGCAACCGCGAATGACACAGGTACCACCGAAGCGGTATTCCTCTGCAATGGCCACCCGCTTGCCAAGACCGGCCGCCAGCCTTGCCGCACGCACCCCCTGAACCGCCGCCAATAACAAAAAGATCAAAATCAAAAGCGGACATCGGGAGGCTCCTTCTGGAAATAAATGTGTCAAATTTCGTCGCGCCTAGATATGGCGACTTCAGCCCAAAAATAAAGGGAGAAGACAAGGCATGGCGCATCACAGATTCAAAATGGCAAAGGGCGCGCCGGTGGCACGCCCTCAAAAGCAAATGGCGGTTGTCTTTGTAGACTATTGAGCGGCCGGTGCTTCGCCCGCCTGCTCGGCAATGCGCCGGTTCAGTTCCTCCTGCGCCTGCTGATTCAGGTCGCGAGCAATGCCACGCGCCCAGATGTCTCCGGCCTGGCTGAGTTCGCGCGACGCGATCGGGCCATACTGGATGAACTTCTGGCCAAGCTCGGAACTGTAGAACGCCGCCAGTTCTTCCAGCTCTGCTTGTGTAAAGATGTTGGCGTAAATCTGCGCGCCTTCGTTTTCGAGGTCAGCACGACGTGCGGCCAGCGCTATCGCCGTATCGGTTACCACTTCATCGATCAGCGTATGATAATTAGGGTAAACCTGCGTCAGCTGTGCCTGCACGAGATCCGCCTGGTTGGGCAGGATTTCGTCGAACTGGGAATTGATCCCCAGTGCGTTGAGCGCGGCCTTGGCCGCGGCTTGATGTTCGGGCGAAACATCCTGCGCCGAAGCAACGGAAAAGGCGCCAAGTCCCACGACCGTGGCGGCAACGGCCACGGAACGGCCGATCTTGGTGTGAAATCTCATAAAGGACTCCTGTCTACTCTGTTGCTTTGAGTGTACGCACGCCATTGTCGGATGCAACTATGGCCAGCGTCGCTATATCGATAAACAACCCGTGCTCCACTACGCCCGGGATAATGCTCAGCGCCACAGAAAGAGCCTCTGCATCGTGAATGCGGCCAAATGATGCATCGATAATGTAATGCCCACCATCCGTCATGAACGGGCCATCACCGGAGCGGCGAAGATCGAGCGTACCGGAAAGGTCGAGGCGCGAAGCTGTCTTTTCGATGGCAAGACGTGTCGCGCCCAGCCCGAACGGCATTACCTCGATGGGAAGCGGAAAGGCACCGAGTTGGTCAACCACCTTGGTTTCATCAGCAATCACGATCATCGCCCTGGAAGCCGAGGCAACGATTTTTTCCCTGAGAAGAGCTCCGCCGCCGCCCTTGATCAGGCTAAGCGCCGGGTCAATCTCGTCGGCGCCATCGATGGTGAGGTCAAGCTCGGGCGATTCGTCCAGAGACCGGACCTCGATACCGAGCTCAAGGCACTGGCGTGCGGTGGCTTCGGATGTTGGCACTCCGGTGACATTGAAGCCGTTCGCCACCTTTTCACCGAGCAACGCGACGAATTCACGCGCGGTGCTGCCAGTTCCAATGCCAAGGCGCATTCCGTCCTCGACATATCCAAGCGCTGTTTCAGCTGCCTTGATTTTCAATTGACGCGCGTCCATGCGTCACATGCTCCTTCTGATTTACGGTAAGGTGTTTACACGCCACAGGCGCTAAACAAAAGTCCTTTTGCAAGAAGCCTCGGCTTCGGCTCAAATGGATAGCATCACTGTGAAGACACGAATATTGCAAACCACAATCCAGTGCAAACTTCGTGCCGATTTGCGCGCGCTGGTCATCGCCTCCCGAATCGCCAGCAAAAGCGCACCAACGTGAAAGGAAAAAAATGTCATCTCCGCTTGTCATCTTCGATCTCGACGGAACACTCATCGACACAGCACCAGATCTGATCGAAAGCCTGAACCATGCAATCGCACCCGCAGGCCTGGCGCCCTTTGACATCAGCCAGCTGCATCAGCTTGTCGGAAAGGGTGTGAAGGTCATGATCGAGAGGGCCTTCTCGCTGCGCGAGACCGATCTCGATGAACAGACATTCAACGCCTGTTTCGATCGCTTCACAACACATTATCGCGATGGCATGCCAGGAAAGAGCAAGCCTTACCCGGGCACCGAGGACGCTCTTCATCGGCTGAAGGCGGCAGGTTTCACGTTGGCCGTGTGCACCAACAAGCGCATGCCACTGACCATGCCACTGCTTCAAAGCCTCGGCCTTGCCGATCATTTCGCGGTTATCACCGGCGGCGACAGTTTCGAATTCCGCAAACCAGATCCGCGCCATATTCTCGGCACCATTGATCAGGCTGGCGGGAAACCGGAAAACGCCGTCATGGTCGGTGACAGCTCCAACGATATCGACTCTGCGAACGGCGCAGGAACCGCATCCATTGCCGTGACCTTCGGCTATGCCGACCGCGCTGTCGAAACGCTCGGGGCAAGCCGGACGATCGCGCATTACGATGAATTGACCGCAGAACTCATCGAAGCGCTGCTTGGCCGCTGAAACCGGCAATGCGAAAAAAGCGCGCCCGAAAACCGGACGCGCTTTTTTTCAATCAAGCCTGAAGCAGATCAGCTGTTTGCTTTGCGAGCCCGGCTTTCCGCATCAAACGCGCGTTCCAGATACATATCGCGCTCGTAGACGTCGTCATAATACTGAATGTCGCCGGTGGCATCCGGCCATGCAGTGAAATAGCTGATATAGACCGGGAACTGTTCCGGAACATCGACCGGCGTGTTCTGACCCGTGGCAATGTAATCATCGATATCCGATTCGGGAACGCCAAGAACGGCAGCGGCCATCTTGTTCGGATCGGCCAGACGCACGCAGCCGTGGCTCAGCGCACGCTGATCGCGTTCGAAATAGCTCTTCTGCGGTGTGTCGTGCATGTAGATCGCGTGATCGTTCGGGAACAGGATCTTCAGCTGGCCGAGCGCGTTGCGCTCACCCGGAGGTTGACGAACGTCCACCATCGGCGCGGCCGCCCAGTTGACCGAGGACGACGAGACCCGGCGGCCATTATAGCTCACCTCATAGCCGATCTGATCGAAATAGGCCGGATTGGCCCTCAGCTTCGGCAGATACTCGTTGACGACAATCGAACGGGGCAGGCCCCAATAGGGATTGAACTCCACGGTCTGGATTTGATCGCGGAAAAAGTAGGTCTGGTTCCGCGAATTTCCAACCACAACGCGCATATCGAAGTTTTCGCCATTGTCATCGTGATAATAGACCCGGTAGGCGGGCTGATTGATGAATACATAGCGCGGGCCGAAATCCTCCGGCAGCCAACGCAGGCGCTCCATCGCAGCCACGACCTTATGGGCCCGGTCGTCATTGGTCTCGACGTCAAACGCGGCAATGGTCTTCGGACCAACGACACCATCGACGTAAAGGCCCTGAACGCCCTGGAAGTCGCGGACCAGATCGACCAGTTCCGGGGTGTATTCCGTTCCGCCGTCATATGCGTCGAAGACGGCAGCGTGTTGTTCGATGAACGCGTCCGAACTTTCGCGCTTGATCGCCTTGACGAGGTTCGGAACAGCATCGTCATTTTCACCCGGATGGATGAAAACGCTGCGCGGGAACACGATCGGCTCGACATATTCGTCAGTGGCGCGCAGTTCCTTGAGCGTCGTCTTCAATTCCTCGAAACGTTCGCTCTGCGGACTGTAGCTTTCCATCAGACCGGCAACATTCTCAGCCTTACCAAGCGCATTGATCGCCTCGTCAAGGTCAACGGGATTACGCTCGAGATCGTGGAATTCCGAAATCCGGTTCGGATCAACACGGCCACGCTTGGAATCCTGCATATAGGTCAGAACCTGCGCGGAGAGCGCCAGCTCAAAACGCATCAGTTCGGCCTCACGCGCAGCATCGTCTTCAGCCAGCAGGAGATCAGGCAGGTTGACCGCATAATCCCCGGAATCAAGGCCCCAGGCATCGGCATCGGCCAACGTATCGAGCGCGGCTTCCGCCTTGGGCGTCATCATGCCATCGGCGACCCAGATCAACTCACCGCCCTTGGAATAGTAATTCTCGACGGCCGCCGCAACGCCATCAACGGCTTTCACGCGGGCATCGGTCAGATAGCGACGCGGATCATTGTCGTCGATGGCCACCATGGTTTCTGCCGGAGCCGCATCGCTCATCGTATCCGAGTCGATCGCCGCGACTTCGGAGACATCCGCATCTTCGACCGCCTCGGTAGAATCTGACGAGATCGAGCCGGTCACGACCGGATCCCGAATTTCGCTGATCGCGATAAAGCGCATCGAGTCGGGTTTGTAGGTGTAATATTTCGGTGGCGCCACCTTCGGAGCAGAATAGGTGCGCTGTGTTTGCTGCGGCTCCTGCGGCTGGACGACCGGCGCACGGTCTGCCTCCTTGTCGCGACCGCGCAGAATATCCATCAAGGTCAGGGCATGTGCCGATGCCGGCACAAATGCAGCCGATACCGCAGCCGCCACGGCCACCGATGAGACGCGAACTAAGAGCTTGTTGCGCAATTTTTCACCCCGTTTGACATAAAACTAATATTTGAGACCACCTTACCTGCAACTTGCAGGCCCCTCCAATAACAATTCCGCTATCAGATGAGACCGGAGAGGCTGTGTTGGTAAAAAACAACACCCCGTCAGATGTTCCGGCCCGGGTTTCCGACATTGAATAATATCAGCAGGTGCTTAACAGTGCATTAAGTAATCGGTACGGCAAAGTTGGGTCATACGCCCTTTTCAGGTCGCCGGGATCCACCTCAAAACCCTTTAAATCGAATAAGTTGAAGCGCCTTGTTGACAGAGCGCCCCCCGGCGCGCGATTGCATAATCACGCTTTTCCGGCATGACGTCTTTCAAGTGCGCCCCTTGATATGGGCCAATGCGCTGAGGTAGAAAAACATGACTGACACCCGCACAGAAACCGACACTTTTGGCCCGATCGAAGTGGCCGCCGACCGCTACTGGGGCGCACAGGCCCAACGCTCGCTCGGCAATTTCAAGATTGGCTGGGAAAAGCAGCCGCTTTCGGTGGTTCGCGCACTCGGCATCGTCAAGCAGGCTGCGGCCAAGGCCAATATGGCGCTCGATCGACTTCCGCCTGAAATCGGCAATGCCATTGTCGAAGCTGCGCAGGAAGTGATCGACGGCAAGCTTGACGCGCACTTTCCGCTGGTTGTCTGGCAGACCGGCTCAGGCACGCAGTCGAACATGAACGCCAACGAGGTGATCTCCAACCGCGCCATTGAAATGCTTGGCGGCGAGATGGGATCGAAGAAGCCCGTCCATCCCAACGACCACTGCAATATGAGCCAGTCGTCAAACGATACCTATCCGACGGCCATGCATATCGCCTGCGCCGAGCAGATCGTCCATCACCTGCTGCCCAAGCTGAAGCACCTGCAGGAGGCGCTTGCCGCCAAGGAGCAGGAATTCGCCGACATCATCAAGATCGGTCGCACGCATACGCAGGATGCCACGCCGCTGACGCTTGGCCAGGAGTTTTCCGGCTATACCGCGCAGATTGCCTCCGCGATTGCCCGCATCGAGCTGACGCTGCCGGGCCTTTATCAGCTGGCCCAGGGTGGCACCGCCGTCGGTACCGGGCTCAACGCGCCGATCGGTTTTGCCGAAAAGGTCGCTGAGGAAGTCGCGGAGATCACCGGTCTTCCGTTCGTCACCGCACCCAACAAGTTCGAAGTTCTGGCAGCTCACGACGCGATGGTCTTCTCGCATGGCGCTATCAATGCCGCAGCAATGGCCTGCTTCAAGATCGCCAACGACATCCGCTACCTTGCCTCCGGTCCGCGCTCCGGCCTTGGCGAGCTGTCGCTACCGGAAAACGAGCCCGGCTCCTCGATCATGCCCGGCAAGGTCAACCCGACCCAGAACGAGGCAATGACGCAGGTCTGCGCCCACATTGCCGGCAACCAGGCGGCGATCGGCTTTGCCGGCAGCCAGGGCCAGTTCGAATTGAACGTCTACAACCCGATGATGGCCTACAATTTCCTGCAGTCGGTCCAGCTTCTGGGCGACGCCGCCCTTTCCTTCACCGACAACTGCGTGGTCGGCATCAAGGCGCGGGAAGAAAACATCAAGGCCGGTGTTGAACGTTCGCTGATGCTGGTGACCGCGCTTGCGCCGAAGATCGGCTACGACAATGCCGCCAAGATTGCCAAGACCGCGCACAAGAACAACACCACGCTGCGCGAGGAAGCGCTGGCGACGGGCCTTGTGAGTGGTGAGGAATATGACGAGATCGTGCGTCCCGAACTGATGATTTCGCCGAAATAGCGCGATCCGCCCTTTGTGAATGAAGACCCGGTCCGTGCGGCCGGGTCTTTTCGTTTGCGGCAGGAAACGCAGTCAATGCGGGATGGCGGCCGACACAGCCACCAGCCCGAAGCCGATCAGAATACCGCCGGAAATGCGCGCCACCCAGCGGGCAAATTCCTTCGGCAGTTTGTGGCGTATGATGGCGACGAGCCCACTCAGGAAAATCCACCACAGCAGCGACCCGGTGAAGACACCGGATACGACCACCGCAAGGGCCAGCTTGCCGCTGGTATCGGCCAATCCGAAACCAGCGAAGATGGCCACGAAAGACAGGATCGTTGCAGGATTGGCTATGGTCAGGGCATAGGTCGTGGCGATGGTGCGCATGAGATCACCCCGCCCCGGCTCTACGGCCGGTTGTGCGCCGGTCTTGCGCATTTCCCGCCAGCCGAGAAAGATCAAAAACGCGCCGCCGAACAGCGCCAACGGCATCGAAATTGTCGCAAGTGCCGCCGAAAAGGCGGCAAAGCCAAGCGCAGCCAGTGCACCATATGAGGCATCCGCCAGCGCCGTGCCAAGCCCGCCCGAAACACCGAACCAGAAACCGCGCGTGAGCGAGCGGTTGATGCAGAGTGCGCCGATCGGCCCGACCGGCGCAGCAATGGCAAGGCCGACGAGCATACTTTTTGCGAGAAGTTCGAGCATATCACCGGGCCTTCATGCGAGCCTGTCCGAGAAGGCTTCAATAAATCAGTTTTCCGCAAAGTTGGAAGGTGTTTTTCAAGATCACAAAGCCAAACGAAAAGACCGCCCTCAATCGGAGCGGCCTCTTCAGATTATGGCTGAAAACGCGATCAATGCACCGCTTCGCGCGCCTTTGCCAGTTCGGCAAGGTCAGCAGCCTTCAGCTCGACGGATTCGCCGCAGCCGCAGGCTGACGTCTCGTTCGGATTTTTGAATACGAAACCGGTCCTGAGCTTGGTGACCTCGAAATCCATCACCGTGCCGAGCAGATAGAGCGAGGCGGCGGGATCGACCCAGACCTTGGCGCCGTTCAGCTCGACGTGATCGTCCTTGGTGTTGACGTTCTCAGCAGTCACCATATCCACGGCATATTCCATGCCCGCGCAACCGCCCTTCTTGATCGAAACGCGGATGCCGCGCGCATCCGGCCCGGAATTGGCGATAATTTCGTTGACCCGGCTTGCCGCCGATTCGGTCAGTGTGATGACTTGAAAGCCCATGTCTATTCTCCTTAAACAACCGGGTTAAAGGCCCGGCGTCTGGATCTGATTGCACCAGTATCGAGCCGTTCCGTCAATACCAGCCGACCGCCACCTTGGCTTCTTCGGACATGCGGTCCGGTGTCCACGGGGGGTCAAAGGTCATGATGGCTTCCGCCCCGGAAACGCCTTCGACCATGCTGACAGCATTTTCCACCCAGATCGGCATTTCGCCAGCGACCGGGCAACCCGGCGCCGTCAGGGTCATGTCGATCTTCACAAACCGGTTGTCGTCAACATCGATCTTGTAGATCAGACCGAGCTCGAAAATATCCGCCGGAATTTCCGGATCGTAGACAGTTTTCAATGCCGAGACGATGTCATCGGAAAGCCGCGCCAGTTCCTCGGGAGGAATCGACGAACCGGTTTCAGCCGATTTTGTCTCTGCGGTTTCTTCAACACTCATGCCATGCTCCTTGGGTCAGGCAAAGAAGGTTCGCGCATAGTCGAGCGCCTCGACAAGGACGTCCACTTCTGCGCGCGTATTGTAAAGGCCGAACGACGCCCGGCAAGTCGACGTCACGCCGAAACGGGTCAACAGCGGCTGGGCACAATGGGTGCCGGCACGCACTGCAACGCCGCGTCGGTCAATGATCGTCGAGATATCATGGGCATGCACACCTTCGATGGCGAAAGAAAAGATGCTGCCCTTTTTCTCCGCATTGCCGATCACCCGCAGCGCGTTCACATGCGCAAGCTGCTCACGCGCATAGGTCGTCAGATCCGCCTCGTGGGCGGCAATCGCCGCGCGGCCAACACCTTGCATATAGTCAAGGGCAGCGCCCAGTCCAATAGCCTGCACGATCGGCGGCGTTCCTGCCTCGAAACGATGCGGCGGATCGGCATAGGTGACGCCGTCCATGGTCACATTGGAAATCATCTCGCCGCCGCCTTGAAACGGGCGCATCTCGGAAAGCCTGTCGAACTTACCGTAAAGCACGCCAATCCCCGATGGGCCATAAAGCTTGTGGCCGGTCATAACGTACCAGTCGCAATCAATGTCCCTCACATCGACCGGCAGGTGGACGGCGCCCTGAGACCCATCGACCAGCACCGGAATGCCACGCTCATGGGCAAGCCGGGTGACCGCCTTGACATCAACGATCGTGCCGAGCGCATTCGACATCTGGGTGATGGCGACCAGTTTTGTGCGTTCGGTCAGGCATTGTTCGAAGTCTTCGATATGAAATTCGCCGTCATCATCCACCGGCGCCCAGACCAGCTTGACGCCTTTGCGCTCTCGCAGGAAATGCCAGGGCACGATGTTGGAGTGGTGCTCCATGATCGAGATGACGATCTCGTCACCCTCGCCAAGATTTTCCATCGCCCAGCCATAGGCGACGGTATTGATGGCCTCGGTGGTGTTACGGGTGAAAACGACCTCGTTCACCGATCCGGCGTTGAGGAACGAGCGCACCTTTTCGCGCGCAGCCTCATAAGCGTCAGTCGCCGCATTGGAAAGGAAATGCAGGCCGCGATGCACATTGGCATATTCATGCGAATAGGCATTGGAGATCGTGTCGATGACAACCTGAGGCTTCTGCGCGGAGGCACCATTGTCGAGATAGACCAGAGGCTTTCCGTAGACCTCGCGGGAGAGAATCGGAAAATCCTGCCTGATCTTTTCGACGTCGTAAGCTTTAACCTGAGCATCCATTGCCCTGAACTCCGTCTGTGGCTTCCGGCCTTCAAAAGCCGTGAATGCCGCCCCGGTTTCACCCGGAACTGAAAGACGCAAAAAACGCCCGCTTGTCACTCGTGACGATCGAGCCAGTCGGCAATGATCGCCTCGACCGCCTCGGAAAGCTGTTCGTTTTCCAGCTCCTCGACGACTTCGGCGACGAAGGCATTGATCAGCAGGCCCTCGGCGACCTTTCGCGGAATACCGCGCGCCATCATGTAATAGAGATGGTTCGGATCGATATCCGTGACGGTCGCGCCGTGGCCGCACTGAACGTCGTCGGCAAAAATTTCCAGCTCCGGCTTGGCCGAGAACGACGCAAAATCGCTCATCAGCAGCGTGTTGCAACTCATCTTGGCGTCAACCTTCTGGGCATCGGGCGCGACCCGGATAAGCCCCTGGAAAACGCCGCGCGCCTTGTCGAACACGACATTGCGAACGATTTCCGTCGAGGTGGTGTTGGCAACGTTATGGCCGAGGTCGAAGGTGATGTCCGTGTGGGTTTCACCGCCGAGCAGGTTGACCCCGCGCAGCATCAGATCGGCGCCCTCGCCGGTCACCGCGCAATCGATTTCGTGGCGCACCAGCCTGCCGCCGGCATTGACGATCAGGAGTTTCAGCTTGGCATTCTCGCCAAGCTCGATCATGAGCTTACCAAGATGGGTGTCTTCGTCGCCCTGGCTCTGCATGATCACATAGGTGATCTCCGCATCCTTGCCGAGCGTCAGCGTGGTGAGCGTGCTGACCAGCGCCGCATCGCCCTGTGGCGCGATATGCCGCTCGACAACGGTTCCGCTCGTACCTTCGCCGAAGGTCACACGATTGCGGGAATGAAACTGGCCGCCTCCATGGACGGCCTGCAGTTCCAGCGGCGCTGCCAGTTGCGTGCCATCGGCAATATCAACGATATAGCCGTCACTCATCATCGCGCCGTTGATCCGGCCAATGGCATCATCCTTGTGAGCGAGTTCGAGACGCACGGCATTGTCGCCGCTCGTCAGGGCCTCGGCAGTGGTGGTACCGGAAAGCCCGTCAACCCGCGGCAAATGGTTTGCCCGGCCATTGACCAGCGACAACACCGTGCTCGAGGCCAGAAGCGGCGGAAGCGCGTTGACCGCATCGCCTGCCTGTTGCGGAACGTTGCGCAGAAGATTGCGCAGATCGGTATAATGCCAGGCTTCGACACGCCGCGTCGGCAGGCCGAAGGAGCGGATTTCGCCAGCAAGCCGGTCGCGTTCGGTCGTAACCTCGGCATTGCCGGGCAGCGAGCCGGCAAGCCGGCCGAAGGAGGCCACAAGCGCCTCTTCCGCTGCCGTCAACGTGATTTTTTTCTGTATGTTCATCGCGTCGTCTCCCGGCCTCAGGCCGCTTCGCCGATGATATCGGCATAGCCATTGGCTTCGAGTTCGTGGGCGAGTTCCTTACCGCCGGACTTGATGATCTGGCCCTTGTAGAGCACGTGGACCGTGTCCGGCACAATGTAGTCCAGAAGGCGCTGATAGTGGGTGATGACCATCACCGAACGGTCCGGCGCCCTGAGCGCATTGACGCCATCGGCGACGATCTTCAGCGCATCGATATCCAGTCCGGAGTCGGTCTCGTCCATAACGCAGAGTTTTGGCTCAAGCAGCGCCATCTGCAGGATCTCCGCGCGCTTCTTCTCACCACCGGAAAAGCCGACATTCAGTGGGCGTTTCAGCATCTCGTAATCGATCTTCAGCTCGGCCGCGCCTTCCTTGACCTTGCGGATGAAATCGGGCGTCGAAAGCTCGTCCTCCCCGCGCGCCTTGCGCTGCTCGTTGATCGCCACCTTAAGAAACTGCATGGTGGCGACACCGGGAATTTCGACCGGGTACTGAAACGCCAGGAACACGCCCTTGGCGGCGCGCTCGGCGGCATCAAGCTCCAGAATGTTTTCGCCATTATAGATGACCTCGCCCTCGGTCACCTCATAGTCCTCGCGACCGGCAAGAATATAGGACAGCGTCGATTTACCCGACCCGTTCGGCCCCATGATGGCAGCAACCTCGCCGTCATGTATGGTCAGGTTCAGACCCTTGATGATTTCTGTGCCGTCTTCGGCAATACGTGCGTGCAGGTTCTTGATCTCAAGCATTTTTCGTTTCCTTCAAGGAATAAGGCAGCGCTAAAAGCGCTTGTATTCGTGTCCAAAAGCGGTCGACAATCAGCCGACCGAGCCTTCCAGCGAAATCCCGATCAGCTTTTGCGCCTCGACGGCGAATTCCATCGGCAGTTCCTGAATGACCTCGCGCACGAAGCCGTTGACGATCAGTGCGATCGCCTCTTCCTCGGGAATGCCGCGCTGCATGCAGTAGAACAGCTGGTCCTCGGAAATCTTCGACGTGGTTGCCTCATGCTCGAAACGGGCGGAGGAATTAGCCGCCTCGATATAGGGCACGGTGTGTGCGCCGCATTTGTCGCCGATCAGCAGGCTGTCGCACTGGGTAAAGTTACGCGCGTTTTCCGCCTTGCGGTGGGCCGACACCTGACCGCGATAGGTGTTGTTGGAAACGCCCGCCGAAATACCCTTGGAGATGATGCGGCTCGAGGTGTTCTTGCCGAGATGGATCATCTTGGTGCCGCTGTCGATCTGCTGATGACCGTTGGAAACGGCAATTGAGTAGAACTCGCCGCGGGAGTTATCACCACGCAGAATGCAGGACGGATATTTCCAGGTGATCGCCGATCCGGTTTCGACCTGGGTCCAGGAAATCTTGGAACTGTCGCCCCGGCAATCGCCACGCTTGGTGACGAAATTGTAGATGCCGCCCTTGCCGTCCTTGTCGCCCGGGAACCAGTTCTGGACGGTGGAATACTTGATCTCGGCATCATCCAGCGCCACCAGTTCGACAACGGCGGCATGAAGCTGGTTTTCGTCGCGCTGCGGGGCGGTGCAGCCTTCCAGATAGGAAACGTATGCCCCCTCTTCGGCGATGATCAGAGTCCGCTCGAACTGTCCGGTGTTCTTCTCGTTGATGCGGAAATAGGTCGAAAGCTCCATCGGGCAGCGCACGCCCTTGGGCACGAACACGAAGGAACCGTCGGTAAACACGGCCGAATTCAGCGCGGCATAGAAATTGTCGCCGCGCGGCACGACCGAGCCGAGATACTTCTTGATCAAATCGGGATATTCACGGATCGCCTCGGAGATCGACATGAAGATCACCCCGGCCTTGGCGAGCTCCTTCTTGAAAGTCGTAACCACCGACACCGAATCGAACACTGCGTCAACGGCAACGCGGCTCTTCGTCTGATGTTGCAAATCCTGAACACCCGCCAGAAGCTCCTGCTCCTGCAGCGGAATGCCGAGTTTCTCATAGGTCTTCAGCAGCTCCGGATCGACTTCGTCCAGCGTCTTCGGGCCGGTAAAGGATTTCGGGGCGGCATAGTAATAGAGGTCGTTGAAATCGATTTTCGGGTAGTTCACCCGTGCCCAGTTCGGCTCTTCCATTGTGAGCCAGCGGCGGTAAGCCTCCAGACGCCACTCCAGCATCCAGTCGGGCTCGTCCTTCTTGTGAGAAATGAAACGAATGATGTCCTCGGACAGGCCCCTGGGCGCCTTGTCCACTTCAATCATCGTCTCGAAACCGTATTTATACTGATCGACGTCGATCTCTGCGACCTGATCGACGGTTTCCTTAACGGCAACCATATGTTCACTCCACTCATTACCGGGTTCAAGGCCCGGCGGTTTTTAGCGTACCAAAGCGGCTATACCGCTCTATGTAATCAAAGCCTGCAGGAATTTCACCCCGTCACGCCTATGTTTTGTCAATTCTTCAGGCCGCTGCCTGCGACAGTTTCCGGCGGCCGGCGATCTTCGCGAACACTTCGACTGCCCGCTCGATATCGCCTTGCGTTGTCGACCAGCCGAGCGAGATGCGCAGAGCCCCCAGACGCGCATCCCGTCCCATGGCTTTCAGCACATGGCTCTCTGCGACCTTGCCCGACGAACAGGCAGACCCCGCCGAAAGCGCGACACCCTCAATATCGAAGGCAATCTGCCCTGTTTCCGCCTTCAACCCGGGCAGAGCGAAAGCGCAAGTGTTGGAAACCCGCTCGACGTTTTCGCCAAGGATGACGATATCGGGTGCGGCCTTGCGCATGCCCGACTCAAGCCGGTCTCTAAGCGCAGCAATCCTTGCATTACGTTCGACAAGACCGTCGACCGCAAAAGCAGCAGCCGCGCCAAAGCCCATAATACCCGGAATATTTTCGGTGCCCGAGCGGTGCCCCTTCTCGTGCCCGCCACCACGCACCAGCGGTGCAGGCATCAGCGTTTCGCCGCGCGAGATGAGCGCGCCGACACCTTTTGGCCCGCCGATCTTGTGCGAGGAGATGATCAGGAAGTCGGCGTCCAGCGCATCGAAAGAGACGGGAATACGACCGGCGGCCTGCACCGCATCGACGACCAGAACACCGCCATGGGCATGAACCACCTTCGCCGCTTCCGCGACCGGCTGCACAATCCCGGTTTCGCTGTTGACCAGCATGATCGCGACCATTGGCAGGCCAGCAGCTTTATCATGGGCGGCCAGCAGGTCTGCCAGCGCATCAAGCCTGACAACACCATCACCGCCTACAGGGATTTCATGGCGCATCTCCGCCGGAAAACGTCCGCCCTCATGCACTGCCGGATGCTCGATCGCCGAAACATAGAGACCGCCGAGACGCACCGGGCTGCGGCCCATACGGAAATCCGGTGTCAGAACGGTATTGGCGGCTTCGGTGGCGCCAGCGGTAAAGACCACATGCGCCGGATCGGCGCCCACCAGCTCCGCCACCTGCGCGCGCGCCTTATCAACCGAAGCGCGGGCAGCACGCCCTTCCCGGTGCACCGATGACGGATTGCCCGGCAGTTCCATTCCATCAAGCACGGCGGCACGGGCTTCCGGCAGAAGCTTCGCGGTCGCGTTCCAGTCAAGATAGACCCTGTTCGTGCTCATATCGTCCCTAATTCGGCAGGCAATGGCGGCCCGCGACGCATTTTCCTTGAAATCCCTACTCTGCTTGGCCTATTTGAACCTCAGCAAGAGATGACTTCTATTTTCGAACCATTCTAAACTGTTTGTAAGAAAGCTGAGCCATTTAGTCAAGTCAAAGTGACTGGCGCAAGCGGTCTTGGAAGTTTGAACCGATTTTTCCGGAGAGCCAATGCCTGAAGTGATTTTCAACGGTCCGGCTGGTCGCCTTGAAGGCCGTTACCAGCCGTCCAAGGAGAAGAACGCCCCGATCGCCATCGTTCTGCACCCGCATCCGCGTTTCGGCGGAACGATGAACAACCCGATCGTTTACGAGCTCTTCTACATGTTCCAGAAGCGCGGCTTTACGACGCTACGCTTCAATTTCCGCGGCATCGGCCGCAGCCAGGGCGAGTTCGACCATGGCTCGGGCGAACTGTCGGACGCGGCAGCCGCGCTCGACTGGGTGCAGAGCCTGCATCCCGATCTCGAAGACCTGCTGGGTCGCCGGCTATTCCTTCGGCTCCTGGATCGGTATGCAGCTTTTGATGCGCCGCCCGGAAATCGAAGGCTTCATGTCGATCTCGCCGCAGCCGAACATCTACGACTTTTCCTTCCTCGCCCCCTGCCCCTCCTCCGGCCTGATCATCCATGGCGATGCCGACAAGGTCTCCCCGCCGCGCGATGTCAACGGACTGGTTGAAAAGCTGAAGACCCAGAAAGGCATTCTGGTTACGCAGAAGACGCTTCCCGGTGCAAACCACTTCTTCTCCGGCAAGAACGAAGAGCTTCTAGGCGAATGCGAGGACTACCTCGACCGCCGCCTCGACGGCGAACTGGTGCCGGAACCGGCACCGAAGCGGATCAGGTAAAAGGGAAATCATTCCTGTTTACAGCGGCCGGGCCTGTCCCGGCCGTTTGCATTTCATCTGCGCTCAACGCCCATCTCGAAGCTGGCGCAGACAATACCCTTGACGGTAAGCGGCGCGATCTCGCGCATCCCGATTTTCCGCAGGACCGCGACCGAGGCCGCGTTTTCCGGCACGGCAAAGGCGATAAAGCGCTCAGCAAGCCTTTCTTCGAAAATCCAGCGGGCAAGACGTGCAGCCGCTTCCGTCGCATACCCCTTCCCCCATTCAGCCCGGGCTATCGAATAGCCAAGCTCGGCAACGCCGTGGGTTTCATCGAAGCCGAAGCCGGCCCGACCAAGAAACGCACCATCCGACTTCCGGGTCAGCTTGAACTTGCTGTAGCCCCTTTCTGCAAAAGTCTGACGCCATTTGGTAATCTCGGATGCGGCATAGGCCTCACTCCAGACCATGCCGTCGCGAAACAGATAACGTTCGCCTTCAGGATCTGAGTGAAGATCTGCCAGCAAGGCCGCGTCCTGCGGCGCGAACACGGAAAATGAAAGCCGGGCGCTTTCTGTCACAGGGAGGTCGGGAATCGGAAAAGCCATGATCTGATGTTCGATTTTATGTCGATTGCCCGGCAATAGAGCAAAATCGGCCGCCAAGACAGCGGGAAAAAGCCCCGCCACGGCCCGCCTCCGCAGTTCGTTGATAGCAGGCACCCTCAACTCCCGAGTTTTTTGGGTGCCGCCAGCTCCAGGCCATACGCGGCATCCTTCGCTCGGCTTTCCCGCATCTTTCGAAATAGCTGTTGCGTATCGCGCCAAGCGGGCCATTCTGGCTTTGATACTACCATATCGCGGAGAACGCCCTTGCTCAGCCCCTCGCATTTCTCGCTATTCCTGGCCATCGCCTTGATGTTGCACGTCACCGAAGAGTTCTATTTTCCGGGCGGCTTCATCGAATGGTATCGCGAACTCGTGCCGCCGAAGACGACCGGCATCCGGTTTGGCTATCTCGTCTTCATCAACACGGCGGTGATGTTTATCGCCGCGCTCGGGCTGTTCTACGGCGACAGTCCCAGCGGCGCGTCGATCTTTCTCGGGCTTTCCACGGCAATGGCGGTCAACGCGCTCTTCCATGTCTATGGCGTGATCAGACTTCGCAAATACTCTCCCGGGGTCGTCACCGGCGTCATCCTGCTTCTGCCGCTCTATGCCGTCGGTCTGATAACGGTGGTGGACGGCGGGGAGCTACCCGTCTGGTTGCCATTCGTGTTTCTCGTCTTCGCCGCCGCCTATCACATCAAATCCTATATCCGACAGTCGAAATAGGCCATATCCGGGCCGGGAGCTGATCGCGGCGGCAAAAGATGTGGGAAGCACCGGCAAACCATGCTAAAGCGCGCCCGTTCCTCAATCTACCCGAATACTAGCGACGAAAAGATCAGCCATGCCGAATTTCAAATCCGAATTCCTGCACACGCTTTCCGAGCGCGGTTTCATTCATCAGATTTCCGATGAGACCGGCCTCGATGACCTTCTCACGAAGGAGCAGGTGACGGCCTATATCGGCTTCGATCCGACCGCACCCAGCCTGCACGCCGGTTCGCTGATCCAGATCATGATGCTGCACTGGTTCCAGAAGACCGGCCACAGGCCTATCTCGCTGATGGGCGGCGGCACAGGCATGGTCGGCGATCCCTCTTTCAAGGACGAGGCCCGCAAGCTGATGACGGTTGACACTATCGCGGACAATATCGCCTCGATCCAGCGCGTCTTTGCCAATTACATCGACTTTGAGCGTGCCGAAGCCCCTGCCCTGATGATCAACAATGCAGACTGGCTGCGTGACATCAATTATCTGGAATTCCTGCGCGATGTCGGCCGCCATTTCTCGGTCAACCGGATGCTGTCCTTCGACAGCGTCAAGACACGCCTTGATCGCGAACAGTCGCTGTCGTTCCTCGAATTCAACTACATGATCCTGCAGGCCTACGACTTTGTGGAGATCTCCAGGAACTACGGTTGCCGCCTGCAGATGGGCGGTTCGGACCAGTGGGGCAATATCGTCAATGGCATCGACCTTGGCCACCGCATGGATGCGCCGCAGCTTTATGCGCTGACAGCGCCGCTTTTGACCACCGCTTCCGGCGCCAAGATGGGCAAGTCTGCAAATGGCGCGATCTGGCTCAACCCGGATATGCTGTCGGCCTATGACTTCTGGCAGTTCTGGCGCAACACCGAAGACGCAGATGTTTCACGCTTTCTGAAGCTCTACACGACACTGCCGATGGACGAGATCACACGACTTTCCGCACTTGGTGGTTCGGAACTGAACGCGGTGAAGAAGATCCTCGCCACCGAAGTGACCGCCATGCTGCATGGTCGTCAGGCCGCAGAAGAGGCAGCAGAAACGGCACGAAAGACCTTCGAGGAAGGTGCGGTTGCCGAAAACCTGCCGACAATCGAGATCGCCAAACCGGAACTCGAGGCCGGCATCGGGATTCTGACGCTTCTGGTTCAAGCCGGGTTTGCCGGCTCCAACGGAGAGGCCCGCCGTCACATCAAAGGTGGCGCAGTCAAGCTCAACGACAAGGCCGTGACTGACGAGCGTATGTCGGTTGCCATGGACGCCATCACCGACGACGGCATCATCAAGCTTTCACTCGGCAAGAAGAAACACATGCTCGTCCGTCCGTCGTGACAGATTGTCAGTCCGGGTCTTTCCTGAAGGCGGGCGCGATGCCCGCCTTTTTCAATTACTGAAACTCGAAAATCTTGCGGAAGACGCCAGGTGCGATGGCTGAAAGTGGGTTGACGATAAGATCGGGGTCCGCGGTCTTGCCGGTGAGCTTGAAGGTGATCCCGAAAAGCCCCTTGTCGTTGCCATTGCCGAGAAGCGGCCCGAAGATCGGGATTTCGGCAAAGATCCGATTGAGGCCGTAAGCAGGCATGAAGGTGCCGGTCATGTCGATATTGCCGGCGGCATCGCGCACCACGCCCTTGAAGGTTGCCCCCACCTGTTCGCCACGCACGAAGGCATCTGAAACCTGCAAGACGCCGTTTGAGATATCAATCACGGCCTGAGCACGCTGAAAGCGCTGATCCGTCTCGTTAATCTGATTGCGGTAGGCCGCATTCAGGCTCGTGCCATTGCTTGCCGTGGGTGACGACAGCAACGTCTTCAGCTGTTGCTCGTTGACGAGACGGAATTCAGCCAGATTGAGCAGTCCCTGCCACCCGTGGTCTGTCTCGATCATATTGAGATCAAGCGTACCGCCGGTCATTCTCTGATAGACTCCGAGAAAACGCAGCAAAGCGCCCGTCCCGGCCGTGCGAAGCTCGAGCGTCCTGTCTCCATTGTCGCGGCCAATATCGAGGGTGACCGGCTGCCCCGTCGCGGTCGTCGCCGACATTGCACCCGATGCAACATCACCGTCGCGCACAACGAGACGACCGGAAACTGTCGAAAGCTGGCGCCCCCCTCACCGGTTACCCGTGCGAAATTGAATTGGACACTGGCATTGTTACCGTTCGCCGCCTTAGCCTTGCCGCCGCTCTCGCTTTTCGTCAGGTGATCCAGCAGCGGCGCGGCAGAAAAATTCCGTCCGGTGACGACAACATCCAGCCCGTTTTTTTCACGTTGTATGCCAATATTGACGTTGTCACCTTTCGACAGTGCGACATCGGTCAGCGTGGTCGAGAGCAATCCATCCTTGTCGAGCGTGACCCGGCCTCTGGCCGAAAGTTCACCGCCCATCAACCGCAGATCTTCGAGAACCGTAACGCCGTTTTCGCCGCCTCTCACGAGAAATGCCAGGCTGGCTGGCGCGCCCTTTGGCTTCTCCCACCCCAACCAGGGCAATGACAGCACACTGTTCCTCAGATCAAGCGTGATCCGGTTGGCATCTTTTTCGTTCTGAACGGTCATGGAAATCGGGCCGCTGACATAGCTTCCCAGCCCCGGGGCAAGTTTCTCGCGGCCGGCGTCGTCGAGGTCGGCGGACAACCACAATTCCGTCTCCCGGGCTTTATTTTGCCCGAGCGGGTTGCTCCACTGGATATCGAGCAGCACGCCGTTGGCTGTTCCCTGCCCCTCGAATGCGATATTGCCGGGCACGATTTCCAGCAGGCCATCGAGATCGGCGACAGCATACCCATTGATCGGTTTCAAAATCCTGCCATCGGTGATGTCAGCAACAACGCCCCACTCGGCCGGCATGGTTCCAGAGCCGTGATCCAACGGGAAGCTGGCCTTGACATTGACTTCCGCCCCGCCTGAAAAATCATCCTTCGAAAGGGTTTCACCCTTCAAAGCGTTAATGGGCGGCGCCGCAGCCAGCTCGACAAGATCGCGAACATCGCCTGAGAGTATGACGTCTACCTGACCGGTAAGGGGTTTGCTGTAGCTGTCGGCAATGGCGAATGTGCCTTCCCGTAGCTCAATAGTCTGCCCCTTGGCGAGGTTGAGCGTTCCTTCCTCGATTTCGACATCCACCCTGCCGCCATTGATGGTGACACGCGCATCGCTGCGGTTGACGTCGGGAAACTGGTCATTGAGCGTGATCCGGGTGTCGTCGATATCGAAGGCGATCTTCATCTCCGTTTCATCGAGATTGACCGGTACGCCCTGCCCCTCAATACGTCCCTTGGGCAGGTAAATGGCGATATCACCGTTGGTGACGACGCCTCCGTGCAGGTTGTTACTGACCCATTCGCGCGGCTTGCGGGCGATCCAGAACGGCCACAATTGCTTGACGGCCTCTGTATCCATGTGCTCGATGCGCGCGCCGAAACTCAGCTCCGGGCTGCCGTCACCGAAGACTGCCTTGAACGAAGCCGCCATCAGGCCCTGCGGCGAGCTAACGGCGATATTATCCAGCAGCAACCGCGGCGTTGCGGCATGGTATTCGCCGGTAAACTTGGCATCGAAGATCAGTGGCGGCATTCCCGGCTCGCGCGATTTGAAACGCCCGCCACGCACCAGAACGTCAAGCGCATAACCAGCCTCTTCCGCCCCCGGGTTCAACTGGTCCAGATCGAGGATGCCAGCGGTAAAGGGAAGAAGGCTTCCGTCAAAATCGATCGAGGAGTCCGTCAGCTCGAGTGAGTGTTTTTCCGGATCGTAGGACAGGTCGAGCTGTGCATCGGAAAACGGACGCGCAATCGAATCGATGATGAAACGGCCTTTGGCCACGTCCAACTCGGCAACAACACCCGGCGCTTCGCCCAAGGCGGTACGTGTCAGTGCGATCGCCATGTCGGCCGTGCCCTCGACCCCGATCATCGGATCGCCGCTTTCGTTCTGGCGCATCAGAAACGGCGTCAGCACGAGATTGCTGACTTCGGCCTGCAGACTTTTGGTGCGTCCACGCTCGGATACCGACTCAAGAGAAAATCCGGTCACTGTCCCGTCGAGAGCAATTGCCCCGTCGATGCGCAGGACACCATCCGGCAGAAGGTTGAGATCGACATCGCGGATATCGACAGAAACGGTCTTGCCGGGCGACGCACTGCCGACCGGAAATGCGATATTGCTCAGATGAATCGTCTGCGTTTCAGCGGCGCTCAGCACGCCGCGCACAAAATCACTTTGGACGAATACCTGTTCGACAAAGATCGGCAAGCTGTCGACGCGATGCTCGGTCAGTCGGAAAGTGCCCGTCGAGGGTAACGCGGATGAGTTGATGTCGATGTCGTCTGCTGAGACGGAGTTCACGGAAATCTGCGCGCGAGCAAGACTGACCGGGTCTATTGCGAAACTGAGAACGCCGATTGACGCGATCTTCTTTTCCTCCGGCCCGATCAGCTCCACACCGGTTACATTGAGCCGAAGCGAGAGGCCTGCGCCGAGCCGCAATGCCGCGGCGTCTATGCGGGCATGGTAGCCTTTCGGCATGGCTGTGCGGATCTGTTCATTAGCCTTTTCCGCCAGAAAGCGATCCAGTGAGCCGCTCTCGATGACATAGAAAATGGCGGCGAACAGAATTGCCAAGGCAAGCACGAGAAACATGAGCCCGCGCGCGCATGCGTGCGAAAAAGAGCGATGGGGACGGGTATGCACAATCAGCGGATCGCTCGTCTGTGCCGAGGGCATCTCGTGAAACGACGTCATTTCGCGTCTGCCGAACCGTGTGCGCTCTCCGCGAATAAAGCTTTCTTTATCGTTATTGTCGCTCAAATCCGCACCGTATGAGAAAAAACGCTGGACCGAAGGCTTGTCCGACGCAAATCCCTTCAATCGCGGTTATGATCATCGCGATGAAGAGCTTACATGGCAAGCCGAGAAACCGCACCGGACCTTCTGCCTGAAGCCCTATATCAGGAATTGGACTTGAACATGAAATGAACGAGGAGTGCTATCGATGAACGACGTGACCATGGGCGTCAAGGCCCCTGAATTTGACATGCCTGTTTCCGACGGGCGCAACTTCACGCTTTCCGATGCATCTGGCAAAAAGCTGATTCTCTATTTTTACCCCAAGGACGATACCAAGGGATGCACGGTCGAGGCGATCGATTTTTCCGCGCTTTCGGAATCCTTCGCCGAGGCAAATGCCATCGTCATCGGCATATCGCCCGACACGCTCGCCAGCCACGCGAAGTTCGAGAAGAAGCATGACCTGTCGGTGCTTCTTGGCTCCGACGAAGACCACGCTGTCGCAGAAGCATTCGGCGTCTGGAAGGAAAAAAGCATGTATGGCAAGAAGTTCATGGGCATCGAGCGATCAACCTTCCTGATCTCGCCTGAGGGCATTGTCGAACAGGTCTGGCGGAAGGTTAAGGTCGACGGACATGCCAAGGCCGTTCTCGCCGCCGTTCGCGGACAGGCCGCCGGCTGATCCCTGCCCCGGGCTGCGCGCCGGATCAAGACCGGTCCGACCCGACCCGGAAGCCCCGAGACTTCCGGGTTTTCTTGACTCTTGTGTCGTTTAATACTATCCCGCCCTCGTACAAGCTATGACGGCCAAGCACCCGTCTTTTTGTCAACGACAACACGGAACACGTTTCCCTTTGACCTCATTTTCAGATCTTGGGCTTAGTCCCAAAGTACTTACCGCTGTGACCGAAGCCGGCTATAGCGAGCCGACCCCCATTCAGGAGGGCGCGATACCCCACGCACTGACGCGTCGGGATGTTTGCGGTATCGCCCAGACCGGCACCGGCAAGACTGCCTCTTTCGTACTGCCGATGCTCACACTGCTGGAGCGCGGACGGGCCCGGGCACGCATGCCCCGCACGCTCATTTTGGAGCCGACCCGTGAACTTGCAGCCCAGGTGGCTGAGAACTTCGATAAATACGGCAAAAACCATAAGCTCAACGTTGCGCTCCTGATCGGTGGCGTTTCCTTCGACGAACAGGACCGCAAGATCGAACGCGGCGCTGATGTGCTGATCTGCACGCCCGGACGCCTGCTGGACCATACTGAGCGCGGCAAACTTCTGATGACCGGTGTCGAGATCCTCGTCATCGACGAGGCTGACCGCATGCTCGACATGGGCTTCATTCCCGATATCGAACGGATCGCCAAGCTTATTCCGTTCACACGGCAAACACTGTTCTTCTCCGCGACCATGCCACCGGAAATCCAGAAGCTCGCTGACAAGTTTCTCCAGAATCCGGCCCGTATCGAGGTCGCCCCGCCGTCGTCCACTGCGGCTACGGTCGAGCAGAAGCTCGTGGCTTCAAAGGGCAAGGACTACGAAAAACGCGAAACGCTGCGCGCCATCATTGACCGGCAGGACGACCTGAAAAACGCGATCATCTTCTGCAACCGCAAGAAATCGGTCGCCGATGTACTGCGCTCGCTGCAGCGTCATGAATATCCCTGCGGCGCGCTGCACGGTGACATGGACCAGCATTCGCGCACCACGATCCTGCAGAACTTCCGCGACGGCAAGCTGCCGCTGCTGGTGGCCTCCGATGTTGCCGCTCGCGGTCTCGACATTCCGGATGTGAGCCACGTCTTCAATTATGATGTGCCGATCCACGCAGAAGACTATGTTCACCGCATCGGTCGTACGGGCCGTGCGGGTCGCAAGGGCAAGTCGTTCACGATCGCCACGGCGAAGGACGCCAAATTCATCGACGCAATCGAAAAGCTGATCGATCGCAAGATTGACTGGGAAGATGGTAACCTCTCCTCGATCGCGCCCGCAGAAGCCGGTGAAAAAGCCGAACCGCGCACCCGCCGCACCGCAAAGAAGCAAACAGCCGCGCCCTCCCCGGCCAGACAGAGTGAGCCCAAAGCTGTGCCAGCACAGGACAATCGCGCCTCAAAACCGGAAACCACCGCAGACAAAAAGCCTGCCGTCAGCAACAGGCCTGCCAATGATGACCGCAAGCGTTCTCGCCGTCGTGACCGCGATGACGATCATACACCGGTTGGATTCGGCGATGATATTCCGGCCTTCATGCTGATCGGCGCCAAGAACTGATCTCTGCCGGTAGATGAACTCTTTGCCGGGCCGCACAGATAATCACGCGCGACCAAAAGCAACGCAAACGAGAAAGAGCCGCACTTCCTGGGAGTGAAGTGCGGCTCTAATTGTTTCAGAAAACAGTTCGTTTGATATACATTGAATAGGATTAAAGTGAACTCACCTTCATCCAAAAGTTATGCGATAAAGACTTATAATAATCTTTCAGTATACGTCTATCAATAACTGATGCTGTTTTTTTAGTCAAGCCTGTTTTTTACACAATTTTGTGACAGTCACAGGGTACGGTAAGCGCGCTGGTAATACATCAGCGCTTCATCCTCCGTGCCGAGCGCGACATCAACGACCTCGCCGATCAGGATCCAGTGCGTCGACATAGCCTTCGCCTCGATCAGACGGCAGTCGAAGCTGGCGAACGCATTTTCCAACACCGGCGCGCCGCTGCCATTCAACGTCCATGAGCCCAAGGCAAAACGCTCCGCCGTCGAAAGACTGCCAAGACCTGAAAAGGCATCGGCAATCGGCTTGTGGCGGGCGCCGAGCGTGTTGAGTGCAAAATTACCGCTTTCAAGGAAGATGGCGTTCTTTTCGTTCAGCCGGTTCACGCAGGCAAGAACGGTCGGCGGCGCATCGGAGACGGAACAGCAGGCCGTCGCAGTAATGCCGCGGATCGCACCGCCATGCGCCGTCGTGACGACCTGGACATGACCGGCAAAGCGCGCCATCGCATCGCGATAGCTCCGGGGAAACTTTTGGTCTTCATTCATGAAAATCGTGATACCGCTGATCTGGTGAAATAGACAAAAACCGCCCCCTCATCTCCTTGTCCGGGTACTTACGGCGTTGCCCCTGCCTCTGGCAAGAGGTATGATTCGATTCAACGCGCAAGAGTGAGAACACGACCCGCAGCATGAGATCATTCCCGGCCCGCCTTGCACTCGCGGTGATGTCGTTCATGGCAACCGTACCCGTCCTAGCCCAGGAGAGCCGGGTTGGTATCGTTGTGCCGCTGAGCGGCGACTATGCCATTCTCGGCAAGCAGATGCTGGACGGCGCCGCCCTTGCCGCAGCCCGCACGGGTGCCGAACTGACACTGGTCGACGAGAGCTGCGAGGATGACAGCGGCGCAGGCGTGGCCGATGCGCTTGCCGACGGCGGGGTCGAAATCGCCATCGGCTTCTTCTGCAGCGAGACATTGCGCGGTGCCCTTCCCCGTCTGAGCGAAACCAAGATTCCCGCCGTTACAGTTTCCGTCCGGTCGTTGCCGCTGATGGCGGATGCGCTCGACAATGGCTGGCCGCTTTACCGCATGGCACCCAACCGCCAAGACCAGATCGACGGGATCGCGGAGCTGATCATGACCGAATGGGTGGATCAACCGGTGGCCTTGATCGACGACGGCACAATCTATTACCGCGAACTGGTCAATGCCGTGCGCAACGCCATCGAGGCGCGGGGGCTGGAGCCTGTGTTTATCGACACGTTCCGTCCGGCCCAGCAACAGCAGCTCGCCCTTGTCCGCCGCCTGGCACAGACCGGCGCCACCCATGTGCTTGTTGGCGGCACCCGCGGCGATGTCGCGATCATCGGCAGGGATGCGCGCGAACAAGGCGAAGCGCTGAGGCTCCTCGGTGACGACGGACTGCGTGCGGCGGAAACCGATGTGCCGCTTGCAAACGGCGTGCTGGCCATTGCACTGCCCGAATATGGGGAGATGCCACCTGCCGCGAACATTGCCGACGAAGCCCGCGCCAGCGGCATCGTACCCGAAGGCTATGTCATGCCCGGAGCGGCGGCAGTTCAGCTTGCCGTGCAGGCGCTTGATGCCGCAAGCGACGAGCCAGGCGGTGTTGAAGACGCGCTTTTGAACAATACGTTCGACACAGCGATCGGCCCTGTCACATTCACCGGGCAACACGAGCTTGCCGACAACCCCTTCTTTCTTCTGCGCTGGCAGGATGAGCAGTTCGTCCCTGTATTCGACAGCGAACGGCAGTGAGCGCGGAGGCGACAAATTTTGAGAATGGCCTGAAGGGCCAGCATTGAGGAAGAGTGAAGTGAAACGTCCCCTGCGTATTGCACCGTCCATACTGTCTGCCGATTTTTCAGATCTCGGCGCGGACGTCAAAGCCGTCATCGATGATGGTGCCGACTGGGTCCATCTCGACATCATGGACGGCCATTTCGTGCCGAACATCACCTTCGGCCCGCCGGTCGTCAAGGCGCTGCGCCGACATACCGATGCGATCTTTGACTGCCACCTGATGATCGCCCCCGCAGATCCCTATCTCGAGGCCTTCGCCAAGGCCGGCTGCGACATCATCACCGTGCATGAAGAAGCCGGACCACACCTTCACCGTTCGCTGCAGACCATCCGTAACCTCGGCAAGAAAGCAGGCGTGGCCCTTAACCCGGCAACGCCGGTTTCGATGATCGAACACGTGATCGACGACCTCGACCTGATCCTGATCATGACGGTCAATCCGGGCTTTGGCGGCCAGAAGTTCATTCCCGCCACCTTGCGCAAGATCGAGCAGGCTAACGCGCTGATCGGCGACAGGCCCATCGACCTTGAGGTCGACGGCGGCATCGCTCCCGATACAGTCGGCGCGGTCACCAAAGCGGGTGCCAATGCTCTCGTTGCCGGCTCGGCGATTTTCGGGAAAGCGGAACAAGGCAGCTACAAAGTGCCAATCGAGGCCCTGCGCGCCGCCGAACAATAGGAGGAAGACGACATGCCGCGGTTATTGCCATTAGCCGGACTGATGGCGGCTTTGGGGCTTTCGGCCTCGATCGCCACCGCCGGCGATTTCGCAACCTTCACGCCACTCGGCTTTTCCGATGACGGAAGTGTTTTCGCATTCGAGGAATTCGGCGTGGAAGACGGCTCCGGATTTCCCTATTCCAACATCTTTTTTATCGACACGGAGCGTGACGCATTTCTCGATGAAACACCGTTCCGGGTCCGAGAAGAGGATGAGAACGCGACCATTAGTTCGGTCCGCGGCCTCGCCGTCGGCGAGGCCCTGCCGCTGATCCAGGACTATAACCTGCTGGCCCATCCTGGCTGGCTGGCCGCCTTCAACCCGGTTACGGAGGAGATCGAGGGCGACAGCCAGACGATCCGCTATCGCGCCCATCCGAACCTGCAATCCGTCGGCACGCTTTCGCTCGAAACCTTTGCGCTCGACCCGATTGCCGCCTGTGCCACGATCACGCCGGATGCGCGGGGCTTCCGGCTATCCTATACCAGACCCGATGGCGAAAGCCGCACGATCCATGAGGACAGCCGCGTGCCCACCAGCCGCAACTGTCCAACGGACTACCGGCTTGGCGGTGTGATGACCTATGGCGGCGGCAGCGACGATGCGGTCCATGTGGCGCTGATCACCGTTCTCAGCCACGGTTTTGAGGGACCGGACGGCCGCTGGATCGTCGTTCCGTTCAGCCCCTGAGAGGGTTTTGGCCGTCCGCGCCGTTTCCTTTGCGGAAAAAATGCTCTAGAGCGTGTCAGGCCTCAAAACGCCCGTCAGCAAGACTTTGAACAAGGATCACTGCCCCGATGATACCGCGCTATTCCCGCCCGCAAATGACAGACATCTGGTCGCCGGAAACCAAGTTCCGCATCTGGTTCGAGATCGAGGCTCACGCCTGCAACGCATTGGCGGAAATCGGTGTGATCCCGGAAGGCGCCGCCAAGACCATCTGGGAAAAGGGCAGCGCGGCCACCTTCGACGTCGCGCGCATCGACGAGATCGAGGCCGTAACCAAGCACGATGTCATCGCCTTCCTGACCCATCTGTCCGAAATCGTCGGACCAGATGCCCGCTTCGTCCACCAGGGGATGACCTCCTCGGACGTTCTCGATACCTGTTTCAGTGTCCAGCTCGTACGCGCCAGCAACCTGCTGCTGGAAGACCTTGACGGACTGCTAGCCGCTCTGAAGCGCCGTGCCTTCGAACACAAGGACACGATCACCATCGGACGCTCGCACGGCATCCACGCCGAGCCGACGACCTTCGGCATCAAGCTGGCGCAGGCCTATGCGGAATTCGACCGTTGCCGCGCTCGCCTTGTCGCCGCCCGCGAGGAGATCGCCACCTGCGCCATTTCCGGCGCCGTCGGCACCTTCGCCAATATCGATCCGCGCGTCGAAGAACATGTTGCAGATGCCATGGGGCTGAAGCCCGAGCCGGTCTCGACACAGGTTATTCCGCGCGACCGCCATGCCATGTTCTTCGCAACCCTTGGCGTGGTCGCGTCGTCCGTTGAAAGGCTTTCGACCGAAATCCGCCACCTGCAACGCACCGAAGTGCTGGAAGCGGAAGAATATTTCTCCCCGGGCCAGAAAGGCTCGTCCGCCATGCCGCACAAGCGCAATCCCGTGCTGACGGAAAACCTGACCGGCCTCGCCCGCATGGTCCGGGGCTATGCGCTTCCGGCGATGGAAAACGTTGCGCTCTGGCACGAGCGCGATATCTCGCACTCCTCCGTCGAACGCATGATCGGACCCGATGCTACGGTAACGCTTGATTTCGCACTCACGCGGCTGACCGGCGTGATCGACAAGCTTCTGGTCTATCCCGACCACATGATGGACAACCTCAACAAGTTCCGCGGCCTCGTGCATTCCCAGCGCGTTCTGCTGGCGCTGACGCAGGCCGGCGTCTCGCGCGAGGATGCCTATCGTCTGGTGCAGCGCAACGCCATGAGGGTCTGGGAGGAAGGCAAGGACTTCCTCGAAGAGCTGCTGGGCGACAGTGAAGTGACGGCTGCGCTTTCCGAAGACAAGATCCGCGAAAAATTCGACCTTGGCTATCATACCAAGCATGCCGATACGATCTTCAAACGGGTTTTCGGCGAAAGCTGAGCGTTGCCGGGACGAGACATAAAACCAATCTGCCGCGTCCGGGAATTTTCCGGGCGCAGCCATCTCAAGCATCATGTGAATTGCCATGAAG
The DNA here is from genome assembly GCF_055808365.1 of Martelella sp. K41-7. Classification (NCBI taxonomy): domain Bacteria; kingdom Pseudomonadati; phylum Pseudomonadota; class Alphaproteobacteria; order Hyphomicrobiales; family Aurantimonadaceae; genus Martelella; species Martelella sp. K41-7. Next base: position 1,165,861 of record NZ_CM147867.1, on the reverse strand, counting down.
ATTTCCGAAACCGAGATTCTGATCGTACCCGGCTATAAGAATGCCGGCCCTGACCACTGGCAGACCCGGTGGGAAAAAGCTTTCCACTGCGCGTCGTGTGGAGCAGGAAGCCTGGTCAAAGCCTGTGTGCGAGGACTGGATCGCACGGCTCGCCGAAGAGGTGAACCGCGCTGAACGTCCCGTGGTGCTTGTCGCCCATTCGCTCGGCATTCCGACATCGGTGCTGGCGATCCCGGAGTTCAGGAAACGCGTTGCCGGCGCCTTCTTCGTCGCGCCGCCTGAGGTCGACAACCCGTCAGTGCGCCCGAAACACATGATGACCTTCGGCCCCTACCCGCACGACCCGCTGCCGTTCCCAACAATCGTTATTGCCAGCCGCAATGATCCGTTCGGACGTTTCGAGCCGGCACGCGACATTGCCGCCGCCTGGGGCGCCAATTTTTTCGATATCGGCGAAGCCGGCCATATCAACGACAAGGCGGGCTTCGGCCCCTGGCCGGAAGGCACGCTGATGTTCGGGCGTTTCGTTTCCGGGCTGCGCTAGATCCCGCACGCTCGATGAGATTGATTGCGATCACGCCTGACGACAGTGTCAGCAGGCACGCCTCCGGGGCTGAAGCGCAGCCACGTCTCCAGGCCGCCGCGTACACGTAATCGCATAGGTTGCTAATGGATGGAATTGACATTCTGTCTTCATTGATCACACTGCTTCCATCGGGCAAGAGTTGCTTAAGTATTGGAGCCGACTATTTAAATTGAACGTACCATGAATCGCGTGACAAGGTGCGGCGGCATCGAGAATTCGGACCGGTGGCAACAGCCCCTTCGAAAGCCCGCACTAGAGAACAAGGATACCCGATTGACGAGGGATACAAGGGATTCGGATTTTCTGGGTCAGACAGAACTTGCCATTGCGGTGACCGAGCTTTCTCCGCTTGCCTATGTTGCGCTTGAATTGAGTGCGTTCACGATTGCCGCCGCCAATCAAAACTTCCAATCCCTTACCCACAGCACGAGACCCGAAGGTCAGTGTATTTTTGACTGGATACATCCCGAAGACCAGGGCCTTCTGAAAAGCCTGATCAGGTCTTCGACCAATTGTCGTGGTAAAGATCGCAAATGTGAGCTCAGGGTCGGCCAACACGCCGACGGGCCATGGCGGTGGGTGCAGGCGACGACCGCCGCACTCCCGAAGAAAGAAGGCGAAACCCTCACCCACGGGCTGGTCTATTTTGTAGATATCCATTCCCAAAAAACGCAAGAGGCCCTTGAGAGCGAGCGAGCGCGGCGCTGGAACTACGCGCTCGTCAGTTCCGGCCTTGGTGTCTGGGATCACGACTACCGACGGCGTGAACACTTCTATTCGCAGACCTGGCGGTCCATGCGAGGTTACGCCTCGACCGGTGCAACACCTTTCGCCAGCACCCAGGAATGGCTGCAAATGGTCCATCCCGATGACCGCGAGTTCGTCGCTTACGCGATTGAGCGCCAGAAGGCAGGCGACCTGAAGTTCATGAACTTCGAATATCGCGAGCGTCATTGTCATGGCCACTGGATCTGGATTGAATGCCGTGGTGACGCAGTGGAGTTTTTTCCCGACAACAGGCCTGCCCGCATCATCGGAACGGATCACGATATCACCGACCGTAAGAATGCCGAGGCCCTGCTTGCCCATACCCGCCAACGGCTGGAACTGGCACTGAAGACATCGCAAATCGGCGTTTTCGAGAACAACCGCACCCGAAAACGCCTCTATGTGGACTCGCGGATCAGTGAAATCTATGGCCTCAGCGATCGGCCCGAACATATTGATATTCAAAGGCTCCTTGATCTTATTCATCCGGACGACCTGAAGCGGTCGCAAGCCCTCGAACTGTCACTTGTTCCCGACGGGCCGCCGCTATCCGAAGAATTCAGGATTTACCGCGAAAATGACGCTGCACTCCGCCATGTGCGCCACCTGGCACGGCTTGTCAGGAATGAAGACGGCGAAGACATTGTCGTCGGCATCAACTGGGACGTAACCGACGAAGCCCGCCTGCGTCAGGATCTTCTAACCGCCAAACAGCTGGCCGAGGCCCGCAATTTTGAGCTGGACCGGGCAAAATCGGACATTGAATATGCAGCAATGCACGACTATCTCACCTCGCTTCCGAATCGGCGTTATCTCGAAGATGAGCTGACCCGCCGGATCAGTATTGCTACAGGCACAGACACCCATGTGGCGCTTGTCCAGATCGATATTGATGACTTCAAGGCGATCAACAGCAGCTACGGCCATGAGGCAGGCGACATGGTCCTGCGTCATGTGGCAAGGGTACTACTCGGCCTATCCAAGCATAACGACTTTGTTGGTCGCATGGGCGGCGACGAGTTCGCTATGCTCTGGAGCCAGGAACGCGGATCCTCCAGTCTCCAACAAGTCGCTAAACGCATACTGCTCGAACTGGCAAAGCCGATCACGGTCAATGATGCCCATTTCCGCATAAGTGCCTGTATTGGCCTTTCCAGCCTGGAAGTTGGTGCAAAGGCCTCGTCAGCAACCGAATTGCTCAACGAGAGCGACCTAGCAATGAAGGCCGCCAAGTCCAAGGGGCGCGGTCAGATCCTGCATTATACTCCGGAAATCCGGGCTACCGCGTCGCTCGATCGCACGCCCTCTGATCGACTGATGAGGGCTGTCGACGAGAATGCCTTTGTTCCCTTTTACCAGCCCCAATACGATGCCCGTACGCTGAAAATTCAGGGGATCGAGACACTTGCACGGTGGAATCACCGTGACGGTACGTTCGGCGAACCCGCCAGTTTCATTCCGCTCGCCCAGTCGATGAATCTGATGAACATCATCGACACCAGTATCCTCACACAGGCACTCGAAGACCACCGGCGCTGGAGCGACGAAGGGCTCAACCCGCCAAAGCTTTCGCTCAACCTTTCGCCGCACAGACTGAGCGACCCCGCGCTCGTCCCCTCGTTGCAGAATATGGATCTGCCTGTGGGCGTCCTGACATTCGAGCTGCTGGAATCGATCTTCCTCGATCAGCAGGACGATGTGAGTGCCTACAATCTGAAGCAGATACGGAGCCTTGGTATCAATATCGATGTGGACGATTTCGGCACAGGCTACACATCGATCACAGGGCTGCTGAAAGTCGCCCCCAACGGGCTGAAGATTGCACGCGAGTTGGTTTTACCCATCACCCGTTCGCGTGAGCAACGTGCGATTGTAAAGTCCATCGTCGATATCGGAAAGACATTGAATATCAATGTTATAGCAGAAGGCGTCGAGACCGAACAACATGCGCGCGTTCTCACCGCTATCGGATGCGACGCGCTTCAGGGTTATTGGCTTTCCAAACCGATGTCAGCACAGGGGTTCGAAAAGCTGCTGCGTGAAAATGCCCGGGTTTCCGTTTAGGACGACGCTCCGCCGTAAGAGGAAACGCCATTATTTGAACACCCCAACGGCAATTTTAGCCGCCTGGAAACCCGCCCCCTGAAACCGACCCTCAGACGAGCCGGCTTTGCTCCAGAGCCGCCGCAATGAAGCTCGAAAACAACGGATGCGGCTGAAGCGGACGGCTTTTCAGTTCAGGGTGATACTGGACGCCGATGAACCAGGGGTGGTCGGCATATTCGATCGTCTCCGGCAGAACGCCATCGGGCGACAGGCCCGAGAACACCAGACCGCAGGCTTCGAGCTTTTCGCGATAGCCTGCATTGACCTCGTAGCGGTGGCGGTGACGCTCGGAGATTTCGGTGGTCCCGTAGATTTCCGCAATCTTCGTCTCAGCGCCCAGATGCGCTTTGTAGGCACCAAGGCGCATCGTGCCGCCGAGATTGTCGCGATCACTGCGCTTTTCAAGCGTATTGCCCTTTACCCACTCGGTCATCAGACCGACCACCGGCTCGCTGGCATTGCGGTCAAACTCGGTTGAGGACGCATCCTTGATGCCGGCCAGATTGCGGGCCGCCTCGATGACAGCCATCTGCATGCCGAAACAGATACCGAAATAGGGCACCTTGTGGGTGCGGGCAAAGCGCGCAGCGCGAATCTTGCCTTCCGAACCGCGTTCGCCAAAGCCGCCGGGCACCAGAATTCCGTGAACCTTTTCAAGATAGGGAGACGGATCTTCCTTCTCGAAAATCTCCGATTCGATCCACTCGAGATGGATCTTCACCCGGTTGGCGATACCGCCGTGATGCAGCGCCTCGATCAGCGACTTGTAGGCGTCCTTCAGACCGGTGTATTTGCCAACGATGGCAATCGTCACCTCGCCTTCCGGGGTACGGATGCGCTCGCAGACGTTTTTCCAGGCATCCATGCGCGGCACCGGCGCCGGGTCGATCCCGAAAGCATGCAGCACTTCGTCGTCGAGCCCCTCGCGGTGATAGGCCAGCGGCACATCGTAGATATTGGCGACGTCGAGCGCCTGAATGACGGCGGACGAACGGACATTGCAGAACAGCGACAGCTTGCGCCGCTCAGCCTCGGGAATTTCGCGGTCGGAGCGCACCAGAAGAATATCCGGATGGATCCCCATCGCCTGCAATTCCTTGACGGAATGCTGGGTCGGCTTGGTCTTCAACTCGCCGGCTGCCGGAATATAGGGCATCAAAGTCAGGTGAACATAAACAGCGTTCCCGCGCGGCAGATCATTGCCGAGTTGGCGGATCGCCTCCATGAACGGCATCGCCTCGATGTCACCCACCGTGCCGCCGATTTCGCAAAGCACGAAGTCGAAGTCGTCATTGCCCTCGAGAACGAATTCCTTGATCTCGTTGGTGACATGGGGAATGACCTGAACGGTGGCGCCAAGATAGTCACCGCGCCGTTCCTTGTCGAGAATGTTCTTGTAGATGCGACCGGTGGTGATGTTGTCAGTCCGGGTCGCCGAACGGCCGGTGAAACGCTCATAATGGCCGAGATCGAGATCGGTCTCCGCACCGTCATCGGTAACGAACACCTCGCCGTGCTGCGTCGGGCTCATGGTACCGGGATCGACATTGAGATAAGGGTCGAGCTTGCGCAGACGGACCCGGTAACCCCGCGACTGCAACAAAGCACCCAGTGCTGCTGCGGCGATACCTTTTCCAAGTGAGGAAACCACGCCGCCGGTGATGAAAATATAACGCGCCATGGGCTTATTCCGATACCGTTTCTCAGCCGATTCTGCCAGAGCCTTTTCACGAAAAAGTTCCGGAGACCGCTTATTGTCACAACAATGCCCTACCATCCGCACGGATTTCAACGCGCCGGAGGGTGAGCTCAAAGAAAATCCGGCGGGCTATTGCGTCCCGCCGGATGTGTTCTGTCGAATTTCGGCGATCAGTCGCCAGTCGGAACGCCCGTTGCGTTCGAATCCGCTGCCGGCGTGCTAACGGCCGGATCCGGCTGCCCACTGCCACCGGTGGACGGAACAGCAGATCCTTCAGCATTCCCCGCTCCGGACGTATCCGTTGTGATCGAGCCGCCAAGCTGGTTCAGGATGCCCTGACCGTCGCTTTCCGCGTTCTGCTCGATCCTGTCGAGAATGTCCGAGGGATTGCCTTGGTAGCGCGAAAGAATGCCGAGACCGAGGGAGGTGATGAAAAACAGCGTCGCAAGGATGGCGGTCGTGCGGGTCAGCGCATTGGCCGTTCCGCGCGCCGTCATGAAGCCGGAGCCACCGCCGATGCCGAGCCCGCCGCCTTCTGACCTCTGAATGAGGATCACACCCGCGAGCGCAACGACGATTATCAGGTGAATTACGATCAGTACCGTCTGCATGAATGTCCAATCCGTCCCCGCTCGCAAGGCGCCAACGGGGCAATCCAAGAATATCTGGCGCTTCTCTACATGAGGCGCGCCACCAATCCAACCCCTTTTTCATACCTGCCGGGTAATCACCCAACCAATGCTAGCTGCCAAAACACAACCCGACCGGCATTTTGCACCGGCAAAGTCCGGGCCGGGCAAACGCCACACCGAAAAAGGGCAACCCTGAATTCGCCTCCAAAATACGCATAAAATCATTTTATTTTAAATACTTAACGATTTTCTACGAAGTAGAGTGTCAACTCAGACGATATCCTCGTAAGCATGGTAGATCGACAGGAAGTCGGCAGCCTTCAGACTGGCGCCGCCGATCAGCGCGCCGTTAACATGCGGCACGCTCATCAATTCTTTGGCGTTTCCGGGTTTGACCGACCCGCCATAGAGCAGCCGGAAGCGCTCGCCCGCTTCGCCGAAGCGTTCGATCAGATCGCGCCGCATCCCCGCATGCACCTCGGCCACCTGCTCGGGACCGGGTGTCTGGCCCGTTCCGATCGCCCAAATGGGCTCATAGGCGATCACCGTGTTCTCGCCGGTGGCATCATCCGGCATGCTTTCGAAGAGCTGACGGTGCAGGACCTCCATGGTCCGGCCCGAGGCATGCTCTGAGCGGGTTTCGCCAATGCAAACGATCGCTGTCAGGCCCTGGTCATAGGCCGCACGCGCCTTGGTCGAGACAACCTTGTTGCTTTCCTTGTGCTCCTTGCGGCGCTCGGAATGGCCGACAATGACGTGGGTGGCGAAGCAATCCCGGATCATTTCGGCGGAAATGTCGCCCGTATGAGCGCCGGTGCGGGCTTTCTGGTGACAATCCTGCGCGCCGATCATCAGCTTGGTGTCCACCGTCAGCGTGGTCGCCACGTAGAGCAGCGTCGAAGGCGGGCAGATCAACGCATCCAGTTTCCGCGACAGAGGGCCGCTGACGCCGTGGGCAATGGCTCTGATCTGATCGAGCGATGCCCGGGTGCCGTTCATCTTCCAGTTCCCGGCGATCAGCGGTCGCATGTCGGATGTCATCTGTGATTATCTCCCGTTATTTCTGTGTCAGGCGCCGAACCCTTTCCACCTTCTTCCCTTATTCGGAGGCAGGGTGCAAATGCGGGCATATCGGCCCTCCTCATGCGCCAGCCCGGAAATGTCCGTCTTGTTCCAGAACAAATCGCCGAAACAAGGCGGTGAAATTTCCGAAGCCGATCACCACCTAATCGGTTTGAGACCTGTTTAAATCGAATAGTCCCGTTCGGGCCAGTCCCTGGCGACAGACGATTTCCAGCGCCAGCCGACTTCATCCACAGGCAATATGCGACAATTTGGCACAGCATCGCTTAACGGCCCATTCTTTGCCAGAATACGTCACTGATTCGCCTATAAGGCGTATATGCCCAAACCCAAACACTCTGCCGGACCTTATGGATAACAGCAAAGACCTCTTCGCCGACCTTTCTGGTAAAAGCAAAAAGGCAGCCGATGAAGACAAGGCGCCTCGCCCCACTCGTGCAGCTGCGCCCTCCAAAGCGGCGGCCGGTGCCCCGGCGGCAGACGGCGACTATGGCGCCTCGTCGATCCGTGTGCTGGAAGGCCTCGAGCCGGTGCGCATGCGCCCGGGCATGTATATCGGCGGGACTGACGAAAAGGCACTTCATCATCTTTTCGCCGAGGTCATCGACAATTCGATGGACGAAGCCGTTGCCGGGCATGCGGATTTCATCGATGTGCATCTCGACGCCGAGGGCATGTTGACGGTTTCCGACAATGGCCGCGGCATCCCAGTGGAAAATCATCCTCAGGTGCCGGGCAAGTCGACACTCGAAGTGATCATGACCAAGCTTCATGCCGGCGGCAAGTTCGACGGCAAGGCCTATGAGACCTCCGGCGGTCTGCACGGCGTCGGCGTCTCCGTGGTCAACGCACTTTCCGATCTTCTGGAAGTCGAGGTCGCGCGCGAGCGCCGTCTCTACCGGCTGAGTTTTTCGCGTGGCGTGCCGCAGGGCGAGTTGCAGGATCTCGGCCCGATCCAAAACCGACGCGGCACCCGAGTGCGCTTCCATCCCGATGCTGAGATCTTCGGCCCCCGCGCCAAATTCGACCCGGCGCGGGTCATGCGCATGGCCCGCTCGAAGGCCTATCTGTTCGGTGGTGTGGAAATTCGCTGGTCCTGCGACCCTTCGCTGGTCGACGGCAATGACGACGTTCCGGACAAGGCAGTGTTCCACTTTCCCGGCGGTCTGAAAGACTATCTTGCAGCAACCATCGGCAAGGATTTCACGGTCACCCGCGAGATTTTCGCCGGCAAGACAGAAAAGACCGGTGGCCACGGTGCGGTTGAATGGGCAGTCTCCTGGTATGGCGGCGATCCGAATGTCCATTCCTACTGTAACACTGTGCCGACCCCTGAAGGCGGCGCCCATGAGGCCGGTCTGCGCCAGGCGCTGATGCGAGGGCTCAAGAACTATGCAGAAATGGTCGGCAACAAGCGCGGCGCGCAGATCACCACCGATGATGTGATGATCTCGGCAGTCGGCATGCTGTCGGTGTTCATCCGTGAGCCGGAATTCGTCGGGCAGACAAAGGACCGTCTGGCCACCGTCGAGGCCCAGCGCATCGTTGAAAACGCACTGCGCGATCCCTTCGACCTTTATCTCTCCGCCAACCCGATGGAATCAGAAAAGCTGCTTGACTGGGTGGTCGAACGCTCAGAGGAACGTCTGCGCCGCCGCAAGGAGCGCGAAGTCAACCGAAAGTCCGCCGTCAAGAAACTGCGCCTCCCCGGCAAGCTCGCCGACTGCTCGCAGAAAGCGGCCAGCGGCGCTGAACTGTTTCTGGTGGAAGGCGATTCCGCAGGCGGCTCGGCAAAGCAGGCGCGTAACCGCACCAATCAGGCAATCCTGCCGCTGCGGGGCAAGATCCTTAACGTCGCAAGCGCCGGCCGCGACAAATTCACGGCCAACCAGTTGCTTGCCGATCTCATTCAGGCGCTCGGCTGCGGCACACGAACGAAATACCGTGAGGAAGACCTGCGCTACGAACGCATTATCATCATGACCGATGCCGACGTTGACGGCGCCCATATCGCGTCGCTGCTGATCACATTTTTCTACAAGGAAATGCCGGAGCTGATCCGCCAGGGCCATCTGTTTCTGGCCGTGCCGCCGCTCTACAAGATTTCACAGGGTGGCAAGACCGCATATGCCCGTGACGACGCCCACCGCGCCGAACTGATGGAAAACTTCTTCACCGGTCGAGGCAAGGTGGAACTTAGCCGCTTCAAGGGGCTCGGCGAGATGCTTCCAGCACAGCTGAAGGAAACCACGATGGACCCGAAAAAGCGCATGCTGCTGAGGGTCGATATCGATGCTGTGGATTTCGAAGGCACAAAAACGGCCGTCGATGATCTGATGGGGACCAAGGCCGACGCACGTTTCCGCTTCATCCAGGAAAACGCCGCCTTTGCCGACAACCTCGATATCTAGATCCGGTCAGCGCCAGCCGAATGCCGCGCCTGCGTCACTGTTTCCATCCTGCGACCGGAGAAATCGGTTCCGACCAACTTCTTCGGCCGCTGCGGAATATTTTTTCACATAAATTACATAAACTTAATCGACACTATTCATACAGATGGCGCTAAACCTCATGCAGAGGATTAACGCCACAGGCGGCCTGCTTTGCTTGCCTGTCTTGAACGGCCCATTTATAGTCCCGATCATTACTTCAAGCGGAAGAACACCATGGTTCAACGTCGAAACTTTCTGCTTGCCGCAGGCGCCGGCCTGGTTGCCGGAAAAGCGCGCGCGCAATCTTCTCTGCCTGAGGACACAGCCATGGCCGATACATCCGATGAAGCCTTGCGTAAAAAGGAAGGCCTAGCGCTGGCGCTGGGCGGCGGAGCAGCAAAGGCCTTTGCTCATATCCCCTATCTTGAGAGCCTCGATCTCGCTCGGCATCCGCCCGAAAGAAGTAGCCGGGACCTCAATGGGCTCGATCCTCGGCGCGCTTTATTGCGACGGTATGAGCGGGCGAGAAATCCGCCACTACATCGTCGATCTTTTTACCCGGCGCCAGTCGCTCCTGAAACGCCTTCTGATCGACACCGGCGACACCTGGGGCTCGCTCATTAACATCTTCCGGCCGGCCGTTGTTGAACCGGAAATCCTGTTTGCGGCGCTGTTTCCCGAAGGCATGGCGCAGAGCTTCTCGGACCTCGAAATACCGCTGACGATCGTCGCAACCGATTTTTATCGCCAGAACGAATACGTGATGCGCGAGGGACCGTTGCTGTCGGCGATCTCGGCCTCATCCTGTCTGCCCGTTCTGCTAACGCCGGTCCGGCGCGACGGCCGTGTGCTGATTGACGGCGGCTTCGTCAATCCGACACCTTTCGATCTCCTCGACAAAGCACGCTATTTCACGGTCGCAATCGACGTCACCGGCACCGACGTTGAAGATATCGGCGAAATACCCGGCTCGTTCGAGACATGGGCCGGCTCGTTCAGCATCACCCAAAGCTCGATTGTTGCCGAAAAGGTCAAATGTGCGCGCCCCGATATCTTTATCGAACCGAATGTCGGCAGCTTCAATACAATGGATTTCTTTGAGGTTGAGGATATCCTGGCCGCTGCCGCCGCAGATCAGGACACCTTCAAGCGCAGAATTGAAAAAATCGTCGAAAACCAGATCATTGAAGACAACAACTAAAAAAACAGGCCAGATAGAATGCAACAAGACGATCACATCGGTCCAGGCACACGCTGGTACAGCTCAAGTGCCTTCGCACTCTCCCTCGGCCTCGTCTTTTTCGCGGCGTCCCTGACCCCGTCATTGATCCCGCGCGCCTTCTCGTTGCAGGGTGTACTGGCCGGCCTCGTGATGGCACTTGGCTACATGATCGGCAGGTTTCTGCTGGCGCTCTGGCGCGGATTGCAAATCCCGGAGCCGAAAGGCAAATTTGCGCTGATTGCGCGCGCGGCCGTGCTCGCGGCCTCCCTCGGCCTGCTGCTCTATTGTCTCTCCATGACCACGGAATGGCAAAACTCGGTCCGCGCCCGCGTGAATATGGAACTGCTCGAAAGCGGTGCGGCGTTGGTCGTTCTGGCCATCGGCCTCGGTGTGTTTATCCTGCTGTTCCTGATCGGCACCCTGTTCCAGATGGTCTTCGACACACTGAGGCGCAGGCTCTACCGCGTCATGTCTCCGCGCGTCGCCAATCTGCTCGGTCTGGTGATCGTGCTTCTGATCGTGTTCGTCGCATCCCGTGACTGGGTCCTGCCCTCGGCGATAGAATTTCTCGATGAAACCTACGAAACCGCACAGGATCTGTTCGACACCGCGCCGCCGGCACCGACCGATCCCTTCATTTCCGGAAGCCAGGACTCCCTGGTGAGTTGGGAAGCGATGGGGCAACCTGGCCGCAACTTCGTCACCGACGCCCCTTCCGCGGAAGATATCAGCACGTTCAGCGGCACACCAGCATTGCGCCCAATCCGGGTTTATGTCGGCCGTTCTCAGGATGACGACCCGGAGGAACGCGCGAAAATCGCACTGGAGGAACTCAAGCGGCTTGGGGCCTTCGACCGCAAGGTGCTTCTGATTGCGAGTCCGACCGGCACCGGATGGCTGGACCCCGGCGCGCATGACACGATCGAATTCATCCAGAATGGTGATGTCGCGACGGTCGCGGTCCAGTATTCATTTCTGCAGTCACCGCTCGCATTGGTGTTCGAAACGGATACGGGCCTGAAACAGGCAACCGCGACCATGGAAGAGGTCTACAGCTACTGGCGCACGCTGCCGGAATCCACCCGCCCCGAACTCTATATGCACGGCATCAGTCTCGGCGCATGGTCCTCAATGCACTCGTTCAATGTTTTCCAGATGCTCGACCAGCCCGTGGCCGGTGCCCTCTGGGCCGGCCCACCCTTCCCCTCATATCTCTGGCGGCAAACGGTTGCGGCACGCAACCCCGGCACGCCCTATGTCCTGCCGCAGGTGGACGACGGGGAAGTTGTGCGCTTCTCCTCGCAGTTCCGCACGCCCGCGCAAGGCGGCGATCAATGGGGACAGATCAGGATCAACTTCCTGCAATACGCCTCGGACCCGATCGTATTTTTCGAGCCGAACTCGTTTTTCCGGGCGCCTGAGTGGATGCAGGAACCGCCGGCACCCGACGTATCGCCCTATCTCCATTTTGTGCCGGTCGTGACCCAGCTCCAGCTGACGCTCGATATGATCCTCTCCAAGGCGCTGCCGGCCGGCTTCGGACACAACTATCTCGCCCGCGACTACATCGATGCCTGGGTGGCCGTTACCAATCCTCAGCCATGGACGTCTGTGCGAACACAGATGTTGAAGAATATCTGCGACCTCGGCAGGGATACCGGTTGCGCCGTGGAATGAAGCGCCCGCAAACTGCGTGTTTTCGGTCACACTTGCCTCGCCAAGCACGGCGATCCCGCAATTGTGACCACACGGAGCTATGAAGGGGGAACGCGCTCGGCTAAAAGCCTCTGTAGAAAAGCAAATTTCGTAAAATTGATGAGGCTTGAATGCTCGTTGACAAGACGCTGTCGCGCCGGACTTTCCTTCTCGGTGCCGTTTCAACCACCACGCTCCTGGCTGGCTGCGTCAGTCAGTACCCCGAGCAATCTGCAGCATCGAGAGCGCCCCGGGTGGAGGGAACGCCTTACACTGTAGCCGAACTGACCGAAATGTATGGTCCGCTGGATGACAACGGCTATATGATTCCGGCCGTGCCATGGCGGCAAATCGATCCGGTTTATTACCGCCAGCGCGTCCCGGATCCGACCGGCGAAGCCCCCGGAACTGTGGTCGTCGATACACCCAACCGTTTCCTTTACCTGGTCGAAGCCGACGGTACCGCGATGCGTTACGGCGTCGGCATCGGGCGTTCCGGCTTCTCCTGGGGTGGCAATGGCGTGATCAAATGGAAGCAGGAATGGCCGAAATGGTTCCCGCCGGAAGAGATGATCGAGCGCGACCCGAAACTCGAGGCATACTCCAACAAGAATGGCGGCATGGAGCCGGGTCTGATGAACCCGCTCGGCGCACGCGCGCTCTATATTTTCGAGAACGGCAAGGACACGCTCTACCGCGTGCACGGCAATCCGGACTGGAGTTCGATCGGCAAGGCCGTTTCCTCTGGCTGCATCCGTATGATCAACCAAGACGTGATCGACCTATACAACAGGGTCAACAACCTGCCGACACCAATCGTCGTCTATCAGTCATAAGTGACGACAGCAGCTCTCGGCCTCGCCTTTGGACGGGGCAGAATCTCCATGAGACAGTGACCTGCATGTGACCAGATCACATCTGTTTCTTGCCTTGCCACGTCTTGAACGACCCCCTATTTGACGCTCGTACACATTCGAGGCCGGCAGTATCCTCCCCGCCGGTCTTCTCATTCGAATTTCAGCGTGGACGGGTTAGGCTTCGCGCTGTGGCAAGGAGATTTTCATGAAGCTCAACATCATCATCGGCAGCACCCGGCCGGGCCGTGTGTGCCCCACCATTGCAAAATGGGTCAGCGATCTCGCGCGCGAACACGGCAAGTTCGAGGTTGAACTCGTTGATATTGCCGACTTCAATCTGCCGCTTCTCGATGAACCAAAGCACCCGCGGATGCAGGATTATCAGCATGAACATACACGCAAGTGGGCAGCCAGTGTCGATTCGGCGGATGCCTTCATTTTCGTGACCCCGGAATATGATTACTTTCCGGCAGCCGCTCTTGTGAATGCAGTGCAGATCGTTGCCCTGGAATGGGGCTACAAGCCTGCCGGGGTCGTCAGCTATGGCGGCATTTCGGGCGGCCTGCGCGCTGCCCAGGAACTGCGTGCACTGGTTGGCAACCTCAATGCGCACGCCCTGCCCCAGGTCGTTCCGGTACCATTTTTCCCGAAATTCATTGAAGACGGCACGTTCAAGCCCAATGGCGAGATGGAGACAGGAGCAAAAGGCCTGCTCGACGAACTCTTCAAGTGGGCCGGCCCGCTCGCAGACATGCGCAAAGCGGCCTGACTCGACGTCCCGGGCGGCAAATCGCCGCCCGGCTTCTGTTTTTTCGAGCGAACAGCCGTAAAACTGTCATAATACAGGTGGAAAGGCGCTCAACGCCGTTTCCAAGCAACTGACATTGCTTCATCCTGCCGAGCGTGGGAGACCCGGTTGGAGGAATGACGATGGACATTCGCCGCATGAAAGTCTGGCTGCTCGGCATGGCGACAGACGACCCGTTACCCTTTGATCCGCAGCGAAACCGACCCGACTGTCTTTGTCTTCATGCCAAGGGCGAGGACCGGCTTCCTCAACGCATCGCATCGCTCCGAAGCGTTCTCCCCTCACTTCCCATATTCCTGATCTGTGAGCCAATATCCAAGGCCTACAATGTCGAGGATTTCTCGAAGGCGGCGCGCGCGGCGCCTGACGGTATCATTCTGCGCGGCGTTGAAAGTGCTGCCCGCATCCAGATGGCAGAAACCCTGCTGCGGGTCATGGAAGCGCGCGAAGGGCTCGATGAAGGATCTGTCGCGCTGATTGCTATGATCGGTGACAATGGCAGCGGGCTGCTCAATGCCCGCCACTTCTTGCACCGGCACGGGCGCCTGATTGCTCTTGGCTATGATGGTGATGCACTCGAACAGGACCATGGCGACGGCACCATCGCCCGCCACGGTGCGGTCGCGACCATGCTCGCCGCACGCAATCTCGGCATCCCCGCTATCGATTTCAGCGCAGCACGGTCACCGGCGGAAGCCTTTGAAACCTCCTGCCACCAGTCGGCCCGCTCCGGTTTTGCCGGCAAGCTCACTGAAAACCCGGACCATATCGGCATCATCAAGAACGCTTTCGGCACCGCCTGACCATGTCTTGAGACGCTAAGGCCGACAAGGGCGGTTGCGACCGGCAGCCCCAAAGAATCAGCTGAAAATTAAACTTCTGCTCAGCCAGGCCGCGCCATCTCGAACACATCGCCGCCATCGCAATAATCAAGATAGCCAAGGCGCGCCAGTGGCCGCACCCTCGCCATGTCGAGGAGGCCCTCGCTGGTCAGTGCCTCGTCCTTGATATGAATTGCGACCACCTGCCCGAACACCATCCGGCTTTCCGAACTGGCACCTTCAAGTGCAGGAGGCTCCATGATTGCCGTCATCCGGCATTCAAGCACGGCGTAAGCTTCGCCAACAAAGGGAGCATCGACAAGCCGGCCTGATATCGACTTAAGTCCGGCCGCCTCGAATTCACTTGTGCCATGGTCAAGCGGTGCCGACGTGTTGTTCATCTTCTCGGCAAGGTCGCGGCTCACCATGCTGGCGGTGAACACGCCGGTCTCGGCAATATTGCGCACGCTGTCCTTGATGCCGTCCGACGAAAACATGATAATTTTCGGCATCGTGGAAACGGCATTGAAGAAGGAATAGGGCGCAAGATTATCTTGTCCGTCGCTGCTGCGCGAACCGATCCAGCCGATAGGCCGCGGCGACACAATCGCCTTGAAAGGATCGTGAGACAGTCCGTGTTCGTTCCGATCGGTCGCATAAAACATCTCAGAGAGCCCCGCGCCAGGTCACAACATCGGCAAGCGCCGGTCGCACACGCTCGAACGGCTCTTCGGTGCGGGTGCCGATGTGAACGAAGCCGACGATCCTCTCGCCGGGCGCAACGCCAAGCACCGGAAAGGCGCGTTCGTCGAAAGCATACCACTCGCTAAGCCAGGTGGCACCGTAGCCGAAGGCATTGGCCGCCGCCACAAGATTATAGCAGGCGGCACCGGCAGACATGATCTGCTCCCATTCAGGGATCTTCGGGTGAATAGCGGCACTGCTAATGACACCGACCACCACAGGCGCCCGCATCAGGCGTTCGCGTTCGAGTTTCAAGCGCTCCAAAGATGCGTCGGGATCGTCCTCCCTGGCAATCGCGGCCAGTGCTTCACCAACCTCTGCACGCACAGACCCAGCATAAACAATGAAACGCCAGGGTGCGAGCTTGCCGTGATCAGGAACACGCGCGGCGATGGTCAGGATTTCTTCCAGTTCCGCCCGCCCGGGACCCGGTGCGTCCAACTGAAGAACCGGCGTCGACCGGCGTGATTTCAGAAAATCGACGACAGCTTGATTTTTCTCGTTCAAAGCAAACCTCATACATTCAAAAAGACGGCCTGCGCCCTTGAAAAGGCCATGATATTCAGGCCACAACGCAACCAGTATTTGGATTGAACGCTTGCGATCGGCAAGTCAACCGGCGGACAACATGGTTCTGGATCGAGCGTACCGACATCCCTTTTCGTGGCTGCTAGCCGCTTTGCTTTTCGGATTGCTGCTGGCAGCGGCACCGGCATGGGCACAATCAGAATCCACAGATGACCCATTCGCGATGATGCGCGGCACCCAGGCGCCCGGCGAGAAGCGCGCTGTGTCGCTTGAGGCGCGCCTCACAGAAGATGGCGAAGCCATGCGCGAAGGGCTGACTTGGCGGGTCTTCAAATCGGTACCGGACAGCAACGGACGGCTGGAACTCGTGGCCTCCGCCGAGGGCGGTAGCAAGATGATTGAACTGACGCCGGGCGATTATTTCGTTAATTGCGCCTTCGGGCGTGCATCGACTACGCGGAAAATCTCCATCGCCCGAAACGGCGAGGATGCGATCGAGGTCGCTCTGGTGTTGCATGCCGGCGGGCTGGTTCTGAATGCAACGCTGGGCGATGATGCACCGGCTGACCAGGATCTGCTCCGCTTTGCCATCTATGAAGATCGCGGCGAGCAACGCGAACTCGTGATTGATGACGTCAGACCCGGCACGATCCTGCGCCTGCGGGAGGGGACCTATAACATCGTGTCACTCTACGGTGAACTGAATGCCGAATCCCATGCACGCCTCAAAGTGAAGGCGGGAGAAATCACCGAGGCGACGATGAAACAGCATGCTGCCGTTGTCTCACTGACGCTGGCAGCCACAAGCGGCGGCGAAGCATTGGCCGATACGTCTTGGACGATACTGGGGGCATCAGGAGACGTGCTGACCGAGAGCCGCAGCGCCTTCCCCTCGATGATCCTCGCAGAAGGCGAATACACCGCCGTCGCCCGGAACAAGGACAATGTCTACGAAAAGAATTTTTCGGTCACCCCCGGTCGAAACCAGCTGGTCGAGCTGCTGCTGAACCAAGACCAAGCCGAATTCGCATCAGGCAACGTCAACTGAGCGGTACGACAGCCATGGCGGTCATGGGCGCCAAGCCCACTATTGCTGCACAAAACAGCGGCTGAAGTGACGTTTTAGGGGCCACACCTGCCATCGGCGCCGTCGAAAGCGTATCGTATTCGCCAGTGACAACGAACCCTGAAAAAAGGCGTGGCCAGCAAGCCACGCCTTTTTCTTCAAATCAGAGCGCTGCTTGCTTGCGCTTCAGATCCGGCGGCGTCGCCTCTTCGGTCAGGAGCGAGATCGCCTCGGCAAGCGACATCGACTGCTGGTCACGCGAGCCCAGGCGGCGAATATTGACTGCCTCTTCTTCTGCCTCACGCATGCCGCAGACGAGAATGACCGGTACCTTGGCCAGCGAATGCTCGCGGACCTTGTAGTTGATCTTCTCGTTGCGGAAGTCGGTTCCAACCGACAGACCGGCAGCGCGTAGCTTTTCGGCAACCTTGCGGCCATAGTCATCCGCTTCCGAAGTGATGGTCGCAACCACCACCTGCTGCGGCGCAAACCAGAGCGGCATATGGCCGGCATGGTTTTCGATCAGAATGCCGAGGAAGCGCTCCAGCGAACCGCAGATCGCGCGGTGCACCATGACCGGCTGCTTCTTCTCCGACGTCGAGTCGATATAGAAAGCGCCGAAGCGTTCCGGCAGGTTGAAGTCCACCTGGGTCGTGCCGCACTGCCATTCGCGCCCGATCGCGTCCCTCAGGGTATATTCAAACTTCGGCCCGTAAAACGCACCCTCACCCGGCAGAATACCGGTCTTGATGCGGCCGCCAGACTGCGCCTCGATGGTCTTCAGAACCTCGGTCATGATCGCCTCGGCGTGATCCCAGTTTTCGTCCGAACCGACGCGTTTTTCGGGACGCGTGGATAGTTTCACCACGATCTCACCGAAGCCGAAATCCTCATAGACCGACAGGATCAGGTCGTTGATCTTCAGGCATTCCTCGGCAAGCTGCTCTTCGGTGCAGAACACATGGGCATCGTCCTGCGTGAAACCGCGTACGCGCATCAGCCCGTGCATGGCGCCCGACGGCTCGTAGCGATGCACGACACCGAATTCAGCGTAGCGGATCGGCAGGTCGCGGTAGGATTTGAGACCGTGTTTGAACAGCTGGACATGACCGGGGCAGTTCATCGGCTTCAGCGCGAACACCCGCTTGTCCTCGGCTTCCTCATCGGCGCAGGCAACCGCGAACATGTTCTCGCGGTACCATTCCCAATGGCCGGAGGTCTGCCACAGCGATGTGTCGAGTACCTGCGGCGCATTGACTTCCTCATAATCGCCTTCAAGGCGGCGCCGCATATAGGAGGTCAACGACTGGAACATGCGCCAGCCCTTGGAATGCCAGAACACGACGCCCGGACCCTCTTCCTGAAAGTGGAACAGGTCCATTTCGCGGCCAAGCCGGCGGTGGTCGCGCTTTTCGGCTTCCTCGAGGAAATTGAGATAGGCGTCGAGCTGTTTCTTATCGGCCCAGGCCGTGCCGTAGATTCGGGTCAGCATCGGATTGTTGCTGTCGCCGCGCCAATAGGCACCGGCCACCTTCATCAGCTTGAAGGAATCGCCGATCTGCCCGGTCGAGGGCATGTGCGGGCCGCGGCAAAGGTCAAACCAGTCACCCTGATGATAGATCTTGACGTCCTGATCTTCCGGGATCGCGTCAACGAGTTCGACCTTGTAGGCCTCGCCCTTTTCGGCAAACACCTGCCCGGTCTTGTCGCGCGACCAGACTTCCTTGGTAAAGGCTGCATTGCGCTTGATGATTTCCTTCATCTTCTTTTCGATCTTCGGAAGATCGTCAGGCGTGAAGGGCGTTTCGCGCGCGAAATCGTAATAGAAACCGTTCTCGATCACCGGACCGATGGTCACCTGCGTTCCCGGCCACAATTCCTGCACGGCCTCAGCCATCACATGGGCGCAGTCATGGCGGATCAGCTCCAGCGCACGGTCATCGGTGCGGGTGACGATCTCGATGCGGCCACTCTCAACCGGATCGGCAAGGTCGCGCAGCTCGCCGTCGAGCGCGATCGCGACGGCCTTTTTGGCTAGCGATTTTGAAATCGACTCAGCAACTTCGCGGCCGGACGTGCCGGCAGCATATTCGCGATTGGAGCCATCAGGAAAAACAAGGGAAATCTGATCAGACATATCTTCTCCTTAAACCAGTCCCGCCAACGAATGCGGGTGGACAACAGGCCGTTCTGCACGACCATTTCAACGAGGCCGCTCAATATAAAAAAAACGGCCCTGCGTAAAGCCGCAAGGCCGTTTGATGCTGACCAGTATGACTGCGATGTCAGAATTTCGCGCCAAGTCCGACGGTGACGACGTTCGAGGACGTTTCCTGGCTGGCCTTGTTGCCTGCCCCGAAATAGCCCGAGAAATCCGCACTCGGATAGCCCGTGTAACGGTATTCGAGCCTGGCAAAGATGTTGTCGGTGAAGGCATAGTCGACACCCGCGCCGACAGTGTAACCGTAGATCACCTCATGCGGGCGCTTCGACCCCTTTCCCAGATAGAAGTTTGAGATCGCAAGACCTGCCGTACCGTAAACAAGCACGTTTTCCAGCGCATAACCAATCCTGCCCCGCAGCGATCCGCCCCAGTTGATGCCATGAGTACGCGACACACCGCCAGCGTCATACTGGCTCTCGTTGAAAGTGTAGTTGACATCGCCTTCGGCGCCGACAACGAGATTATTGTCGAACTGGAAATTATAGCCGGCAAACAGTCCGACAACCGGGCCGGCAAGACTATCGCTCCACGAAGAGCTGCCGGCCGCGCCTGAAATCGTGCCCCGGGCATGGGTCCAGTCATATCCGCCCCGAAGCCCGAGGTACGGGCCGTCCCATTGTGGTTCCGCCTCCACATAGACTTCTTCATAGGTGATCGGCGCCGTGACAGCCAGATCCGCTGCCAGCGAAGGCCCACCGGCCATGGCAGCGATAAAGGCTGCCGCAAGTACTCTCGTCATACCGCAATCCTTGACATTTATGCTTTATGATCGATTAACAGCAAATGCTTAACAAACCGTCACAATGGCAAGAATTACGCAAAAAAGTACTTAGATCACAGCAGTTCTGCGGGTATCATTCCCCGGATTTGGAAGGCTCCACCTTCATGTAGTCGAGTGGCAGCTCGGTGGAAAACTTGATCTGCTCCATAGCGAAAGAAGACGACACATCGCGAATCTCGATCTTGGCAATCAGCCGCTTGTAGAAAGCGTCATAGGCGGCAATATCCGGCACGACCACCCGCAACAGGTAATCGATATCACCACTCATACGGTAGAATTCGAGCACTTCCGGAAAGTCGGAGATTACCTCGGAAAAACGCTTCAGCCATTCAACAGAATGGGAATTGGTGCGGATGGCGACGAAGACGGCGACATTGGCATTGACCTTCTCCGGATCGAGCAGCGCCACCCGCCGTTTTATCACGCCCTCCTCCTCCATCTTCTGGATCCGCCGCCAGCATGGCGTGGTCGAAAGGCCGACCCTTTTACCGATATCGGCAACGGCCAGGGTTGAATCCTCCTGAAGAAGGCGCAAAATCTTTCTATCCAGACGGTCCATTTCCGCTCTCCGTAAAATATTTTTTCGGTTATAGCAAAAAAAACACGGATTAAAAGAATGATTTTGTAGATGGGGAAAACGGTGCATGGAAGCGGAGTTCCTGTTCATCCGCCGCCATAAAGCCGTATAGCGACCTTCAGTTCCGGCAATACCTCCTGCTCAAACCACGGGTTCTTCTTCAGCCAGCCGGTATTGCGCCAGCTTGGATGGGGCAGCGGCAGGATGCGGGGCGCATGGTTGGAAAAATAACCTTCCCGCCAGTTGTGCACGGTTTGCGTCAATGTTTTGCGGCTTGCCGCTCCCATATGCCATTTCTGGGCGTACATGCCGATTGCCAGAACGAGTTCAATCTGCGGCATGGACGCCATTGCCCGCTCCCGCCATTGCGGCGCGCATTCAGGGCGCGGCGGCAGGTCACTGCCACGGGCATCATAGCCGGGAAAACAGAATCCCACGGGCAGGATTGCGAACCGCGCCGGGTCATAGAATGCACCCCGTTCGACCCCCATCCAGTCGCGCAGCCGGTCGCCGGAGCGGTCGTTGAAGGGAATTCCGGTCTTATGCACACGCAGCCCCGGCGCCTGCCCCGCAATCAGAATCCGCGCCCGCGATGAAAAAATCGCGACCGGACGCGGCTCGTGTGGCAGACGGCGTTGTGGCCCGCCGGCGGGACGGTCGCGGCAGATGCGACAGGCGGCGATTTCGCCGGAAAGCGTTTGATCTGCGCAGCGGTTCATCAAACGCTTTCCCTATGCCGAAAAGAGCCTGACACAAGTGTAAAGCTTACGGCCCGATTAAAAAACAAGGCTAACAAATCCTTTACGAGAAGCATTTCTTAACAATTGGTTCGTAAACTCCTTATCAGCGAGAAACGAGATTTGCGATGCGAACCGTAGCGAGGCCCACATGAAACGCGAGATGCTCCAGCGTCATGATCCTCAGGTGAACGATGAAGAACGTTCGCCGAACGAGTCTGACCGTGCTGCCGAAACGAACTCGGTCGCAGCGTTCCGGCATGCGCTTTCCGTCATTGAAAAGGGCATTCCCGCCGTTGCAGTCCTTCTGGTGATTGCCGCCGCCGGCTTTCTCTACATCGGCAAGGACCTGATCTTTGCCGTCTGGGCGCTCGCAGCGCTGGTTCTGCACGGCGTCGCCTTTTCCATCATCCGAAACGCCGCCCATGAAGGCAGGGACGCCGCATCGCTGGCCAAATGGAACAACCGCGTAATTGGTGGCTATTGGCTCGTCGGCGGCGCGTGGGCACTGACCGCGCTCCTCGATTGCAATGTCTGCTCGGGCGCGGCCTTCCCGTTTTTTAAGGGCGCCATGGTCATCATCGCGCTTTCCCTGCTGGCGCTCGGTGCCGTGGCGCTGCCGAAAACAACCTGGCATGTGTTCATGCCGGCTGTCGGTGTCTTCGCCGCGATTGCCTATGCCAGCCGCGAGCCCTTCGACGTCGGCCTTGCCGCGACGCTTGCCGTGGTCATGGTGTTTATCGCCTATTTCAACCATCAACTCGGTGATGGTGACAAGGCGCTACAGGCCAAGGAACGCGAAAAGGACGCGCTGAACCAGCGCCTCACCGAAAGCCTTGGAAAGGCAGAGGCGGCCGCACTGACTGCCGAAGAGGCCAACCGCGCTAAAGCCGCCTTTCTGGCCGCCATGTCGCATGATCTGCGCACCCCTCTCAATGCCATCATCGGATTCTCCGAAATCATGAAGGACGAGATGATGGGCCCGCTGAGGAACCCATATTACAAGGAATATGCCGCCGATATTCACAGCTCCGGAACGCATCTCCTCGACATGATCGATGGCGTTCTCGACCTGTCGCGACTTGAGGCTGGCGGCTACAGGCTCGTCGAACAGCCCGTCTATCTGGTCGACGTGATAGATGCTTCCATGGCAATGGTCAGCACTGAGGCTGCCTCCAGGGCAATCTCGATCCATTGCGATGCCAGTGAAAAGCTCTCACCCGTCATGGCAGACGGGCGTGCGGTCAAGCAGATGCTCACCAATCTGTTGTCGAATGCAATCAAATTTTCATCCCAGGGCGCCGATATTCTGGTCGCAGCCGGTCACACCGCCGATGGCGGACAATATCTGAGCGTGCGCGACCATGGCTGCGGAATGGACGCAGCAGTGCTTGCCGCAGCAACGGAAGCATTTTCGCGTGGCGCATCGACGGCCAATGTCGAGGGCTTCGGCCTCGGCCTTTCGATCGTGCGCCAGCTCGTCGAGGCCCATCAGGGCGACTTGGTGCTGCAATCGACGGCGGGCCACGGCACACTTGCAAGCGTTGCATTCCCGCCGTCGCGGGTGACGGATCTGCCAGGCCTGGGCCTGCATGCAAACGGCTCAGAGATGACCCTGCCGCTTTCTCCCGAAAACGCGATGCCCTTCGTTCCCGGGAGCATCGAAATCGAGACGCAAGAGACTTCCCAGCCGTCTACATCCCGCAGCGGTCACCACCGGCTGGCCGAAGCGCTGAAGCGACGAGCCCGCAAAGTGGCCAATGATGACGAGCGCCGGATACAGGAACACGCCGACGCCGACCTGCAGATCGAAGCACTGCTTGAGGCGGAGATCATCGGCGCTCTGAGCCGCGAGGGCGACCGGCACAAGGCTGCAAACGCGGCCTGATCCAAAACGAGCCAACCATGATCGATATTCCCGTGCTTGAAACCGAGCGCCTTCGGCTTCGATGCCTGAGTTTTTCCGACTGGCCGGACTATCTGGCGTTTCTGGCCTCACCGAGGGCTCAGTTCATGGGCGGCCCGCACACGTCCGAAACGGCATGGTCGTATTTCTGCAACGACGTTGCCCAATGGCAGCTTTTTGGCCACGGCGCACTGATGTTCGAAGACAAGACAAGCTCTGCGGTTCTGGGACAGGTCGCCCTTTGCAAGGGTCCATTGTTCCCGGAACTGGAACTGGGGTGGTTCATCTATGCCCGCGCAGGGGGCCGGGGCTACGCGGCGGAGGCGGCACAGGCCATGCTGGAATGGGGTTGGCGCACGCACCTCGGGCGAAGCATCGTCAGCTATATCGACCCAGGCAATACACGTTCGATCAAACTTGCCGAACGGCTTGGAGCGACAATCGACAAAACTGCGAAACGCCCTCACCCGGCAAACCTCGTCTATCGTCATCGGGTGGGCTGACAAGGCCCGTCAGAAAAACACGACATAGACGGCATAGATAAAATTGCAGCAAATCAGGCAGAAGGTGGCGAAGGAGCCGAGGTCCTTGGCATGCTTGCCCTCCACCGACCGCTCCGGCGAAACACGATCGATGATCTCCTCAACGGCCGTGTTCAGCGATTCGGCTGCGAACAGGCAGAACATCAAAATCACGAAGATCATAAACTCGACGGCGCTCGCCCTGACAAAGGCGAAAACAGCAAGACCAATGACAAAGCCGATCAGTTCGTGGCGAAACGCCTGTTCCTTCAGCAAGCGCAAAAAGCCGTGCCAGGAATAGCCTCCCGCCGCCAGAAGATGGCGAAAACCCTTTTTCTTTTCGACGGGCGGTTCTGTCATATCATCTCCTGCTCGCACATGCTCCAATCGGAGCAACCTGCCACCGCCGTGTAACATTGGCGCGACAAGCCTTTGATGGCGTTCAATAATACCTGTTTATACAGCGTACTTCCAAACGTCACATCTTCGACATGCTTTGAGGAGAACCGGCAATATGTCGCCTGACCGGTGGGGAGGACATTAAGCGCGACCGGAAACGCCCGCCTCCTCAAAAGTCGCCATGCCCGTGTGGCAGGCGGCTGCGGATTTCACCAGGCTCGCGGCAAGCGCAGCACCGGTTCCCTCGCCAAGGCGCATGCCGAGTGCCAGAAGCGGCGTCTTGCCAAGCTTCTGGATAAGCTTCAGATGGCCCGGCTCAGCCGAGACATGCGCGATCATGCAGTGGTCGAGCGCGGAAGGATTGGCCGCCTTGAGAACAGCGGCGGCAGCAGTGACGGCATATCCGTCGAGCAAGACCGGAACCTTCTGCATCCGTGCTGCGATAATCGCGCCGGCGATGGCTGCAAATTCGCGCCCGCCAAGACGGCGCAGCAGTTCCAGCGGATCAGACAGATGGTCCTTGTGCAGAGCGACAGCCTTCTCCACAGCCGCGATCTTGCGCTCCAGCATCTCACCTTCGGAACCGGTTCCCGGACCCACCCATTCGGCGGCCGGACCACCATAAAGCCCGCAGCAGATCGCAGCGGCAACCGTGGTGTTCCCGATCCCCATTTCACCGAGGCAAAGAAGATCGACACCGCCGGCCACGGCCTCCATGCCATAGGCCATGGTCGCGGCACAATCACGCTCGGAAAGCGCCGGCTCGACCGTGATATCTCCGGTCGGATGGTCAAGCGCCAGATCGAAGATTTTAAGGCTGAGATCAACTGAGGCGCATATCTGGTTGATCGCCGCTCCGCCCTTTTCAAAATTGCCGACCATCTGCTGGGTGACGGTTGCCGGATAAGGCGAAAGCTGTTGCGCAGCAATACCATGATTGCCGGCGAAGACGGCGACCATGGGCCTGTGCACAGCGGGTGCACGTCCGCTCCAGGCGGCAAGCCACATGGCGATTTCTTCCAGACGACCGAGCGAACCTTCCGGCTTCGTCAACGCAGAATTGCGCTTTCGAGCGTTTGCCAGTGCCGGAGTGTCGGCACCGGGCAAGGCCTTGAGCAGGGCGCGGAAATCATCGAAGGGTTGTCCGGCGGGGTCCATGCGAAGCAAGTCCTTATCTATTTGCAAGAAGGTACGATCTATTCAAAGTCGTCTTAATCTGCAACAATGCCGCATTGCAAGAATAATGACTTTATGGAAGCGCTACCATGACGCGATTATATCGCCTTGCGACGCACCTTGCATCTGCGACCGGGTTCCTGACACGGCTCCCCATCCCGGCAAGATTGCAAAGCGATCCACCTGTGGGAGCACGTGCAGCATGGGCATATCCGCTTGCGGCAACCATCGCTGTGTTCTTGCCGGCTCTCATTCTAGTGCTGTTCATAGAGCTTGGCGCGGGCGCCCTACTGTCCGCGCTTTTGGCGATCTCCACAAGCCTTCTGGTCACCGGCGGGCTTCACGAAGATGGTCTGGCCGATGCTGCCGACGGGCTTTTCGGCGGCCAGACGCGCGAGGCAGCCCTTGAGATCATGAAGGACAGCTGCACCGGCGCATATGGCACGCTCGCCATTGTTGTTTCGGTAACGCTCAGAGCAACGGCACTCGCCATGCTGGTACCATTGGGGGCCAAGAACGCAGCGCTGCTTTTTATCGCGGCAGCGGCTGCAGGTCGCACGGCAATGGTTTGCCAATGGTGCGCGTCGCCGCCAGCCAAATCTGACGGCGTGGCCGTCACGCTCGGTCGTCCGGCCATACGCGATGCGTTGTGGGCTGTCGCCCTTTGCATCATCCTTGTCGGCCTTTTTTCGACTCTCGCAGGTGCTTTTGTGCCTTCACTCTTTGCCACGCTCGCTCTGGCCGCGGCCTGTTTTGGCTTCTCGCTTTTTGTCACCCGCCGTCTTGGCGGTCATACAGGCGACACCCTTGGGGCAACCATTCAGATCGGTGAGACCGTTTTCCTCATCGCCCTTGTCATTTTCACCTGAAACCCGATATCCGATCAGATTAGACGTGCGCGGTCGCATCGGTTCAGCCTGCCCGCCTGTCGTGTTGGACAAGGGGAGTGACTGAAGTGCGCCTGTTCTGGATTTTGATCGCAATCATTTCCGTCGGCATGATCATGCTGATGGTCACGGGCGGCGATGGCAGCACGCTCGGTGTTGCTAATGACACCTTCGCATCGGCCATCTGGCTTGCTCCGCTGCTTGTGCTCGTTGCCGCCGGCGTGCTTCAGGGCCAGCGTAATCTCGGCTATGTCTTCCAATCGCTGCTGATCTGGGCCGCAATCCTCCTTGTCGTCTCGGCGGCCTATATCTTCAGGAATGATTTTCAGGATATTGGCGCCCGTCTGTTCGGTGGCCTCGTGCCCGGTATGACAATGACAACCACGACGATCGACGGTAAGGACCGGGTGATCATTGGCAAGGGGCGTAACGGTCACTTTTCCGCCAATGTCGTTATCGATAGGGTCAGCATGCCAATGCTGGTCGACACCGGAGCAAGCCGGATAACGCTGACGGCGCGCGATGCGGAACGGCTCGGCTTCGACGCCAAATCTCTCAACTACTCAACCATGGTCAGAACCGCGAACGGCACCGCCATGGCTGCCCCGGTCACGCTGAATGAAGTCGCGGTTGGTCCGATCACGCGGCGCGATGTCCGCGCGATGGTGGCCGGAGAAGGAAGGCTTGCAGAAAGCCTGCTCGGCATGAGCTTCCTTGAAACGCTGACTTCCGTTGACATGCGCCCAGAGGAACTTCGCCTGACCGATTGAGTAATCAGAGGAAAGAATAGAAGAAGCGCGCCGAGATCGTCAGAAGGAATATCCCGAATCCGGCCGTCAGCAACCGGTCGGAGATTGCATGCGCAGCCCGTGCGCCGAGTGGCGCAATCAAAAGTGTGATCGGAATAATCAGCGCAACCGCAATCCAGTTCACGTAACCGGTGGAAAACACAGGGAGCCCCGGATGTCCCCAGCCGCCGATGACATTACCGACGAAACTCGGCAGCGAAATCAGCACGCCAACGCCAGCCGATGTTGCAACCGCCTGATGCATCGGCCGGTTGTAAAGTGTCATCAAGGTGTTGTTGAGCGTTCCCCCGCCAATGCCGATCAGGCCGGACAATAGTCCGATCAGCCAGCCAAAGCCGAAGAGCAAAGGATTTTTGGGCAGGTCTTCACCAAGCCGCCATTTGGAGGCCTTGGGATACAGCATTTTCAGGCCGATCAGAAGCGTGATGACCGCAAACGCGCCACGCAGCACATCGCTCGGAGCATAAGCGATCACCATGGCCGAAATGATCGCACCGAGCGGTATGGCAATGACCCATTGCCGCAACAGCGTCATATCGACCGCCCCGCGCCTGTAGTGCGACTGAAAGGAGCGAAGCGATGTCGGAATGATGATGGCAAGCGACGTGCCGATGCACAGCTTCATGCGAATGCTTTCATCCACACCGGCCATGGCAAAAGCCTGATAGAAGACCGGCACCAGAACAGCGCCGCCGCCAATGCCGAACAGGCCGGCCAGAAAGCCGGCTACACAGCCGGCAACAGCCAGCAACACAACGAGCTGAACGATTTCGGAAACCGGAGGCATGCGTATTCCTTCCCACGCACCTTCCAAGCGCAAATCAGAATGTTCTGAGATAAAGGGCTAAGAATGGTCAGATGTCATTAAAACGTGATCTTCTTACACTATCCCATGGCCAGGGCAAACGGGGACGAACATCGCGCGTTTTTTTTGCGACGGCGTTTCCACAATTGGTTTTTATCAGCTTACGTTTATTGGCCCGCACCGTTTTAAATTTGTGTTCGAAAACAATTTCATATCACCATTTTTTTGCTTTTTTTGATACCGGCTCCCCTGGGGCCGGTTTTTTTGCGGCCTCGGCGAAGGCATAAAAAAGGCCGGCCACATTACCGCAGCCGGCCTCATCGATCACAGCAGCAAAACCCGATCAGGATTCGAGATCGACGTCGAGAATTGCCATGGAAAAGTTGAACGAACGATCGCCGTCCTCGTCATCAAGGTAGATGACACCGATGAACTCGTCCTCGCGATAAACCTCGCAGGAATCGTCCTTGCGCGGACGTGCCCGAACAGCAAAATTTGGCCCGAACACGCGCTTGAAATAGGAGTCGAGCTTTTTGATTTCGTCTGGCTTCAAGGGATGAACTCCGTCTGGTCTTCAAATGTTGCGGCGCTTTTGACACGCGAGAGCCGATAATGCAAATGCGCTGACGCCGCGATTTTGGCAGTCAGCCTTTCAGTCTTGCGAACCGATCAGCTGATCCATGGAGCGAGCAGGATCGGAACATCCAGCCGTGCCGATGACCTTGGCCGGCACCCCCGCAACTGTGGTATTGGCCGGCACCGGCTTCAAAACCACCGAACCGGCGGCGATCCGCGAGCAATGGCCGACAACGATATTGCCGAGCACCTTGGCGCCAGCGCCGATGAGCACACTGTCGCCGATCTTCGGATGACGGTCGCCGCTCTCCTTGCCCGTACCGCCGAGTGTAACGCCCTGCAGAATCGAGACATCATCGCCGATCGTGGCTGTCATGCCGACCACCAGGCCGGTCGCATGGTCGAGAAAAATCCCCTTCCCCATCTTCGCTGCCGGATTGATATCGGTCTGAAACACGCTGGACGAGCGGCTCTGCAGATAAAGCGCGAAATCGCGCCGTCCCTTGTTCCAGAGCCAATGCGCCAGCCTGTGGGTCTGGATTGCGTGAAACCCCTTGAAATAGAGCACCGGTTCCATGAAACGGGTGCAAGCCGGGTCGCGGTCATAGACCGCCTGAATGTCGACCCTCAGGATATCGCCCCATTCCGGCCAGTCGCGACGCATTTCGTCGAAGGTCTGGCGCAGCAGGATCGCCTGAACATCGGGATGATCGAGCCGCTCGCAGATGCGGTAGACGACGCAATCCTCCAGAGAGGTGTGGTTCAGGATGGTGGAATAGAGAAAGGCAGCAAGGATCGGATCCTTCTCCAGCGCGTATTCCGCCTCCGCCCTGAGGCTCGCCCAGATCGGGTCGACCGCCTTCAGGCTCGCCTCGTGACTGCTCTTGTCGGGATATGCGGCCATCCTGGCCTCCTGTGGTTCCCGCACCGAATTTCCGGCGCCTGTCATTCCAATGAAAGTCGCTTTCAGCGCAAATATAGATCACTGCGGCCCGAATACAAATGCGGCCGCGGTCAGATTTTCGTGTCAGTCCCCGTTCTGCTCCGCAAGAAATTCGAGGACCGCCTTCTTGAACACCCTGTCACCAACGGCCAGCATGTGGTCGCGGTTGGGGATATCCAGCGCGATCGCGTTCTGCATCTGGCTGGCAAGCGTCCGCGGTGAGCCGGCCAGATCGTCCTTGGTGCCAACGCCGATCAGCGTCGGGGCCGCGATCGTGCCGATATCGTCACGGGAAACGTTCTGGCGCGAGGTCTCGATACAGGCGGCAAGCGCCAGGCGGTCGCTCCTGGTCTGATCGGCAAAGGCACGGAACATGCGCCCCTTCTCGTCGGTTACGTCATCGAGTGACGGCGCCCTCAGCGCTTCGGCAATCGCGTCCCAGTCGCCAACACCGTCGCAAAGGCCAATACCGAGACCGCCGAAGACAAGCGAGCGCACCTTTTCGGGATGCGCCAGGGCGAGATAGGCCGAAATCCGCGCGCCCATCGAATAGCCCATCACATGGGTGCTCTCGATACCAAGATGATCAAGCAAAGCCGCTGCATCACCGGCCATCTTCGCCGGATAATAGACCTCCGGATCATGCGACTTGTCGCTTTGCCCGTGACCGCGATTGTCGATCGCAATCACACGGTAGCCAGCATCACCCAGCGTTTTCAGCCAGCCCGGATGTACCCAGTTGACCGCCGCTGTGGAGGCAAAGCCGTGAATCAGCAACACTGGTGTCCCGTCACCTGCCCCCTCATCGAAATAGGCAAGCTTCAGCCCCTCATGCTCAAACGAGCGGTTTTGCGGCAGGTTCAGGTTCATCGCGTTCGTCTCCGGTGTCGGCATCGGCCCGAAATGCATGACAGAGAAGGTCGTTCAAAACCGTCTTTCGATGCAATTCGGGTACTACACATTTGCGACGAAGAGTTATAGTGTCCGGGCCGAAAGCTCAAGGAACCGGAGACAATTATGGCTGGCCACGGGATCGCCCATTTCAAGAACGACGACGGACACAAAACCATCGAGATCGGCGTCAAGGAATTCATGTGCGTGGGGGCGTCTGCGCCTTTCGATCACCCGCATATCTTCATCGACATGGGCGATGACAACGAGGCTGTCTGTTCCTATTGCTCGACACACTACAAATACTCACCCGCACTTCATGGTGAGGAAACCAACCCGCCCGGCTGCGCCTATCACGTCGACGCTGCCTGACCTCACCCTTCCTCACGCTGCGTTCGTCATGGCGTAAAGAAGGGTCGGGAGGAGAAAATGACGATTGCACATGCAGCCATTATCGGCGCCGGCATTTCCGGCCTGACGGCAGCGCTCGCGCTCGCCCGAAATGGCATATCCAGCGAGATCTTCGAACAGGCAGAGGCGTTGACCGAGGTTGGCGCTGGCCTGCAGATCTCTCCCAACGCCTCGCGCTGCCTTGCGAAAGTCGGCGTTCTCGCCCGGCTCGAAGGCCAGTGGCGGGAGCCGAAGCAGGTTGCGCTCGCCTCCGGCCTGACACTTCGCGAACTGGCCCATGTACCTGTCGGAGAAGCCCGCAAACGTTGGGGCGCGCCCTATGGGGTCCTGCACCGGGCAACGCTACAGTCAGCGCTCAGGCATGCGGTCGCTGAAGAACCGCTCTGCACGCTGCATCTCGGCGCCCGTATCGACAAGGCCAACCAAGACAATTTGGCGTGGCAGACAGCAAAGCAGGTCGACGTCATCATCTGCGCCGATGGCGTATGGTCGCACAGCCGCCGCCAGATCAAGGGCGCACCGGAAGCCATGTTTTCGGGCAATCTCGCGTGGCGCTTTGTTCTTTCCTCCGAAGACGCGCCGGGATTTTTGAAGCGCGACGAGGTCACCGCCTTCATGGGGCCGATGGCTCATCTCGTCGCCTATCCTCTGCGCGATGTCGGCGGCTTCAATCTTGTGGCCATTGCCGCAGGCGCGAGTGCTGGTGAGGCCTGGCACACCGAGGTCGACAGCAGCTGGAAAACGGCGCTCGACCGTCACTTCAAGGGCTGGGTCCCTGAGCTGACGCGTTCGTTTTCCGCCGCCAAACCGACGTTCTGGCCGCTCTACGAAGTCGGCGAAGGCAACTGGCACAATGGACGCGACACAATCGCAATCGGCGATGCAGTTCACGCGCTGATGCCGTTTTCCGCACAGGGCGCCGCCATGGCGATCGAGGATGGCTTCGAACTCGCCGCCTTCCTCTCGTCCATGCCGGTTCCTCAGGCTTTTGACGCATTCGTGGCGCATCGCAAGCCACGACTGACAGCGCTGCGCAAGCGGACCAGTTTCAATAAATTTGCCTACCATGCAGCCGGACCAATCCGGATCGGCCGAGACGTGGTGCTGAAACTACGCTCTGCGGATTCGCTGGCCTCGGAGCTCGACTGGCTCTACGGCTACAAGGCATATGGGCTGGACCGAATTTAGGCGCCATCGTGCATCACTGAATGCATGGCGGGCCAGAAACGTTCATCCCCCTTTCAGCTTGCTGCAAGATAATGGCGGTTACCTCTTCGAGAGAGAACAAGTCTTCGATATCTCACCGGGAAGCAGAACCATATGAAACACAGCAGACTGTTCAAGACTACCGGCATGGCAGCAGCTTTGGTGCTGTCGGCGTTTCAGGCACAGGCATCCTCTGTCGACGCCTATACGACATCGAACGTCAACCTGCGCGCCGGTCCATCGACATCCTATCCCTCGATCACGGTGGTGCCTGCCGGGGCAACGCTTTCCAATTACGGCTGCCTTGCAGACTACAGCTGGTGCGACGTCTCCTACAGCAGCAATCGCGGCTGGGTCTCGGCGAACTCGATCGAGATCGTCTATCAGGACCAGCGCCAGACCATGTCGCCGGGTGTAGCATTTGCCGCCGGCATCACCATCACTGCCTTTAGCGAGGCCTACTGGAACAATCATTATCGCAGCTATCCGTGGTATCCGAACTGGAACCGCTATGCACTGCCGCCGCGCCCGCGCCCCTATCTGCCGCCTCCGGGATGGCGCGCGCCGCGAGGATGGGGCGGACCGCCGCCCGGATGGCGCGCGCCGCCAGGATATCATCCCGCTTGGCACGACGCAGAGCCGGCTGCGCGCCCGGTGGAACGACCGCCGGTCGCGCGGGATGCACCAGCCGTTCGCCGTGAGGAGCCGGTGCGCCGTGCTGCGCCTGTGCGCCCCGAGGCGCCCGTTCGGCGGGAGGTGCCGCGCGCACCTGAAAGGCACATCGAACGACGCTAGAAAAAACAGAAAGCCGGCGATCGGCAGGGGATCGCCGGCTTGTTTGACTTCTGGCTGAAAAGCACCACATTTTGCCGGTTCAGGCAGCAGCAGCGGCCGCAAGCCCCTTTTCCAGATCCGCCATCAGATCGTCGACATCCTCGAGCCCGATTTGCAGACGGATAACCGGACCGTCTTCGGGCGCAGTGCAGACCGTGCGATTGGCAAGATTGACCGGCACGGCGAGCGATTCATAACCGCCCCAGGAATAGCCGATACCGAAAATATCGAGTGCATCGAGGAAGGCATGTTGCCGCCGCCGGAAGGCTCCCTGCTCGGCCTTGAGAACGATCGAAAAGAGCCCGCTCGCTCCCGAAAAATCGCGTTTCCAGATGTCATGACCGGGAAAGGATGGCAGGCCAGGATGCAGCACACGGGAAACTTCCGGGCGCTCTTCCAGCCACCGCGCGACAGTGAAAGCGCTTTTCTGATGATGGGCAAGCCGGACCCCCATGGTCCGAAGCCCACGCAGGATCTGGTAGCTGTCATCCGGCGCGGCGCACATGCCGGTCCAGGTGTAGTGCTCCTCAAGCCGGGCAAAACAGCGCTCATTTGCAGAGGCGGTACCCATCAGGACATCCGAATGGCCGGACGGGTACTTGGTAGCGGCGTTCAGCGACAGATCGACACCAAAATCCAGCGGCTTGAAATAAAGCGGCGTTGCCCAGGTATTGTCCATCGACACGAGGGCCCCTTTGGCATGGGCGAGATCAGACAACTGACGAATATCCTGCATCTCGAACGTGTTCGAACCCGGCGCCTCGGTGTGGAAGATGCGGGTGTTGGGTCTGAACATTTTCTCGACATCAAGGCCAAGTCCGGGATGGTAATATTCCACCTCGACACCCAGCCGCGTCAGCACCTTGTCGGCAAAGCGGCGCGCCGGATCATAAACCGAATCGACAATCAGAATGTGGTCGCCCGGTGCCAGAAATGCCAGCCAGGGCATGGTGATCGAGGCAAGGCCGGAAGGATAGAGCAGCGTACCGGCAGCGCTCTCGATCGTGTTCAGCGCCGCGCACAAGGCATCCGTCGTCGGCGTGCCGTGGGTCCCGTAGGTATATTGTTGCGTTCCGTCGACGGCTGTTTTTGCATCGGGGAAAAGCACCGTCGAAGCGTGGACGACCGGTGGGTTAACGAAGCCGTGAAACGTACCCGGATCATGGCCGACATGCGCAAGAATGGTATTTTTTCCGACACTTTTGCCGGCAGTCTTTTCTGAAGCCATGATGATGTTCCGCTGAATGATGAGACAGTGCAGTCGCGCCGTGTTTTGAATCGTTACCGCAAGGTGGTCAAGCCGCAAAGTTGAAAACACAATACGACCAAAGGATTAGACTATTGAAAGGAAACACTGCCCGATTTACCAGCACGAATTTGCCTATATTTTGCCTCGGTGCCCATTTTTTAAACGAAAATGGACGTTTCTCACAAAATCAGACCATTTTTCAAAGGCGAGTATTGACCATCTGGAAAATTACGACTGTGATACACGAGCTCGCACCGAGGGGTTTGCGGGCAGTTGCTGCCGCTTGGCTGGAGGCTACCAGTAAAGGCCGCAACTTCAAGCTTCAACGATAAACAAAGGTTGGGAAAATGAAAAAGACGATTCTGTCAGCCGCTATCGGCGCAGTAGTCTTGGGACTTGGCGCTCAGGGCGCTTCGGCCACGACACTTGAGGACGTTAAATCAAAGGGAACTTTGACTTGCGGCGTCAGCACGGGCCTGCAAGGCTTTTCCGCGCCCGACAATGAAGGAAACTGGTCCGGTCTGGACGTTGACTATTGCCGCGCAATCTCCGCCGCGATCTTCGGCGACCCCGACAAGGTGAATTTCGTTGCCTTGACGGCAACCGACCGTTTCCCGGCGCTTCAGTCCGGCGAAGTCGACGTTCTGAGCCGCAACACAACCTGGACGCTCTCTCGCGACACCTCGCTCGGCCTCGATTTCCGTACCGTCAACTACTATGATGGCCAGGGCTTCATGGTGCCGAAGGATCTCGGCGTTTCGTCGGCCAAGGAACTCTCGGGCGCTGCAGTTTGCGTACAGTCCGGCACCACCACCGAGCTGAACCTCGCCGACTACTTCTCGTCCAACGGCATGGACTATAACCCGGTTGTTTACGAACAGCTCGAAGACGTCAACAACGCCTTCAATCAGGGCCGCTGCGATGTCTACACCACTGACCAGTCGGGCCTTTATGCGATCCGCCTGACCCTGACTGATCCGGACAACTATGTGATCCTGCCGGAGATCATCTCGAAGGAGCCGCTCGGCCCGGCATGGCGCCAAGGCGACGACCAGTGGGGCGATATCGTATCGTGGGTTCACTACGCGATGCTGAATGCCGAAGAATTCGGGATCACATCGGAAAACGTCGACGAAATGGCTGAAACCTCCGACAATCCGGGGATCAAGCGCCTGCTCGGCACTGAAACCGACAGCAAACTCGGCGCCGACCTCGGCCTTGACGAAAACTGGGCCTACAACGTCATCAAGCTCGTCGGCAATTACGGCGAAGTGTTCGACAAGGACGTTGGCGCAGGCAGCCCGCTGAAGATCGAGCGCGGCCTGAACGCGCTGTGGACCAATGGTGGCCTGCAGTACGGCCCCCCGATCCGCTAAGTCGGACTGGTTGTTGAATAATGTATATTGGCGTATGGCGGAATTCCGCCATGCGCCGAGCAAAACAAGAACCCTTCAGGGCAACAACTTCCGGTAACCGGGGAACACATGGCTGATACGATAAGCAACGCTTCCTTTGGGGAGTCGCGGGCTGCCGCGCTTCTATACAATCCCGCCGTCAGAGGTTTCCTCTACCAACTGGTTACGGCCATTCTGGTTGTCGGATTTGTCTGGTGGGTCACGGACAACACAATCACAAACCTGCGGAACGCCGGCATCGCCTCCGGTTTCAGCTTTCTCGACAGTCGCGCCGGCTTCGACATCGCGCAAACGCCGATCGCCTACAATAACGATATGACCTACGGCCGCGCTCTGGTCATCGGCATCGTCAACACGATCATCGTCTCTGTCGCTGGCATCATTACGGCGACGATTATCGGCTTTATCGTCGGCGTCGGGAGGCTTTCCTCGAATTGGCTCATGGCCAAACTCAGCCAGGTCTACGTGGAAATCTTCCGCAACATTCCGCCGTTGCTGGTCATTTTCTTTTTCTATACGGGCGTTCTGTCGCTGCTGCCTTCGGCGCGCGATTCACTCTCCCTGCCGCTCGATATCTACCTCAATAATCGCGGTCTTGCCTTTCCCACGCCGATATTCGGACCCGGCTCCTGGTTTATGGGCGCAGCACTGGTGGTCGCCATTGCCGCAATCATGAGCCTTGCCGTCTGGGCGAAACGCAGGCAGATGGCGACCGGCCAGCAGTTTCCGGTGATCAGAACCGGTATCGCGATCCTGATCCTTCTGCCGCTCATCGCCTATTTCGTGTCCGGCATGCCGGTCACGTTCGATATACCGGTCAAGGGTCGTTTCAACCTGCAAGGCGGCGCCGTGATCGGGCCGGAATTCATGTCGCTCTATCTGGCGCTGTCGCTCTATACCGCGGCTTTCATGGCAGAGATCATTCGCGGCGGCATTCTGGGCGTCGCCAAGGGCCAGACCGAGGCCGCCAGTGCGCTCGGCCTCCATCCGCGTAAGGTCACCCGGCTGGTGGTCGTGCCGCAGGCGATGCGCATCATCATTCCACCGATGACCAGTGAATACCTGAGCCTCACCAAGAACTCCTCGCTCGCCGTCGCGATCGGCTATGCCGATATCGTCGCGGTCGGCAAAACCGTCCTCAACCAGACGGGTCAGGCTGTCGAGGTGGTGACGATCTGGATGATCATCTATCTCACCCTGTCGATCCTGACGTCGATCTTCATGAACTGGTTCAACGCCAAGATGGCCCTGGTGGAGAGATAAGATGGCGAAAGAACTGGCTTACGTCCGAAAGGAAATGCAGGCACAAAAGCCTGCGCCAAAGAAAGAAGGAACAGCAATCCAGTGGGTCAGAGCCAATCTGTTCGCCACACCCAAGGATACGATCCTCTCCATCATCGGCATCATCTTTCTGGTCTGGGCGATCCCGCCCATCATTGACTGGCTGTTTATCGACGCCGCCTGGACCGGGACCGACCGCGCAACCTGCGCGACCGTGGCACAGGGCGGCATGCGGCCGGATGGCTGGAGCGGGGCCTGCTGGGCGTTCATCGGCAACAAGATGGATCAGATCATCTTCGGTCGGTATCCTGATGCCGAACTCTGGCGTCCGATCCTCGTCGGCGCGGTGTTTACACTCCTGCTGATCCCGATGCTGATGCCGAGTGCACCCCACAAGGGCTGGAACGCATTCCTGTTGTTCCTTGCGCTGCCGTTCATCTCCTTCTTCATCCTTTATGGCGGCGTTTTCGGCCTTCCGGTTGTCAACACGTCCGACTGGGGCGGGTTGATGGTGACGCTGATCCTCTCCTACTTCGCGATCGCCGTTTCGCTACCCTTCGGCATTGTGCTGGCGCTCGGGCGGCGGTCGAAACTGCCGGTGGTGCGTACGCTCTCCATCACGTTCATCGAAGTGGTGCGCGGCGTGCCGCTGATCACCATCCTGTTCATGGCGAGCGTGATGTTGCCGCTGTTCCTGCCGGAAGGCATGACCATCAACAAGTTCCTGCGTGCCATTGTCGGCGTGTCGCTGTTCATCTCAGCTTATATGGCAGAGACCATTCGCGGCGGCCTGCAGGCGATGCCGAAGGGGCAGTTCGAGGGCGCGGCATCGCTCGGCCTCGGTTA
Source organism: Martelella sp. K41-7 (assembly GCF_055808365.1). Taxonomy (NCBI): domain Bacteria; kingdom Pseudomonadati; phylum Pseudomonadota; class Alphaproteobacteria; order Hyphomicrobiales; family Aurantimonadaceae; genus Martelella; species Martelella sp. K41-7. Next base: position 1,128,340 of record NZ_CM147867.1, on the reverse strand, counting down.
CTGGCAGACCATGCGACTGATCATCCTGCCGCAGGCGATAAAGCTGGTGATCCCGGCGATCGTCAACCAGTTCATCTCCATCTTCAAGGACACGTCGCTGGTCTCGATCGTCGGCATGTTCGACCTGCTCGGCATCATCAAGTTCAACTTCACAGATTCGACATGGGCCTCGCCCGTCACTCCGATCACCGGCCTGATTTTCGCCGGCATCGTCTTCTGGGTCTTCTGCTTCGCCATGTCGCGCTATTCCAGCTTCATGGAGCGCCACCTGGATACCGGACATAGAAGTTAGCCAAAGTATTTGAGGGTAAAATCATGGTAGAAACTATCGATACGTCTCACATGACCGTCTCGGATACCGAGGTTGCGGTAGAGATGATCCACGTCAACAAATGGTATGGTGACTTTCACGTCCTGCGTGACATCAACCTGAAGGTCATGAAGGGCGAGCGCATCGTTATCGCCGGGCCTTCGGGGTCAGGCAAGTCAACGATGATCCGCTGCATCAACCGCCTGGAAGAACACCAGAAGGGCAATATCATCGTCGACAATATCGAGCTGACCGACGATCTGAAGAAGATCGATGAAATCCGCCGCGAAGTCGGTATGGTGTTCCAGCACTTCAACCTGTTCCCGCATCTGACAATCCTCGAAAACTGTACGCTGGCGCCGATCTGGGTGCGCAAGATGCCGAAGAAGGAAGCCGAGGAAATCGCAATGCACTACCTGGAGCGGGTGAAGATCCCCGAGCAGGCGGACAAGTATCCCGGCCAGCTTTCCGGCGGCCAGCAACAGCGCGTGGCGATTGCCCGCTCGCTGTGCATGAGCCCGAAGATCATGCTGTTCGATGAGCCGACCTCGGCGCTCGACCCGGAGATGATCAAGGAAGTGCTCGACACCATGGTGGGGCTTGCCGAAGAAGGCATGACCATGCTGTGCGTGACCCACGAAATGGGCTTTGCCCGTCAGGTCGCCAACCGCGTGATCTTCATGGACCAGGGTCAGATCGTTGAACAGAATTCGCCGCACGAGTTCTTCGACAATCCGCAGCACGAACGCACCAAACTGTTCCTGAGCCAGATCCTGCACTGAGGCGGATACCGCATCAAAAGGAGCGGAGCCTCGGTCCGCTCTTTTTATGGAACCATCAAAGCAGCCCGAGCTCTGCCAGTTCTGCGCGCAGGTCGTCCGGCATTTCGTCACCGCCATCGCCGAAATCAAGGTCGCGCGGTGCGTCTTCGGTCTTCAGGTAGCGCCAGCCCTGAAACGGCTTACGCGGCACAGGCACCGTGTCGATCACCTGAGGCGCAAGGATCAGGTCGCAGCGCTGGATCCCCTGTCCGTCCGTATGGTTGGTGATATCGAGCAGCGTCTGGCGGGCGCGGATCTGGCCGGCGATCACCCAGTAGAGCGAGCCGCCTTCAAGCAGCTCGTCGCGCCGTTTCGGGGTCATGCGGGTGGTGTGCACGCTGTGCGGATCGAGACCGGCGGCCATGGCGGACATGGCGCGCTCGGATACCCAGCCGCGCAGATCGTCGATGCTCGTCGCCCCGACACAGAGTTTGAGAAGATGAAGGCTCATAGCGCCCTATCAAGCGCGCGCGACGGGCTGCGTCAAGGTATGAGTGAACGTGGCCTCAGCAATCCACCACATTGACGGCCAGCCCGCCGGTGGAGGTTTCCTTGTATTTCTCGTGCATGTCGCTGCCGGTCTGGCGCATGGTCTCGATACAATTGTCGAGAGGCACGAAATGAGTGCCATCGCCCTTCAGCGCCAGCGAGGCTGCGGTCACCGCCTTGACCGCGCCCAGCGCGTTCCGTTCGATGCAAGGAACCTGCACAAGACCGGCAATCGGATCGCAAGTCATGCCGAGATGATGCTCCAGTGCGATTTCGGCTGCGTTTTCCACCTGCTCCGGTGTGCCGCCCATGGCCGCCGCCAGCCCGGCCGCCGCCATGGCCGAGGCAGACCCCACCTCACCCTGACAGCCGACTTCCGCGCCGGAAATCGAGGCGTTGGTCTTGATGATGCCGCCTATGGCCGCTGCCGTCAGCAGAAAGTCGCGCGTAGCGTCCTTGCCGGCGGCACTCTGGAACTCCCGGCAATAACGTAGCGTCGCGGGCACAACACCGGCCGCCCCGTTGGTCGGCGCGGTGACGACGCGTCCACCAGCCGCATTTTCCTCATTGACCGCCATGGCGAACATCGAGAGCCAGTCATTGGCCATCATCGGGTCGAACTGGTTTGAAAGTTTCGCCGCGGAGAGCTTTTCATAAAGCTGGCCAGCGCGGCGGCGCACATGCAGCCCGCCCGGCAGCACGCCCTCGCCCCTCAGTCCACGATCAATGCAGCCATCCATTGCGCCGACGAGACCGTCCAGACCGGCATCGAGTTTTTCGCGCGGCATGCGCGCTTCCTCGTTTGCACGCTTCATAGCGGCGATTGTCATGCCCGACCGCTTCGCCATGGAAAGCATCTCGGCGGCCGTCCTGAAGGGAAACGGGATATCGTCTGTCTGCTTGTCGCTCGCCGGAGAATTCCGCGCCTCCTGCCAGGCGGTCAGTTCGGTATCGGTGAGCACGAAACCGCCACCGATGGAATAATAAATCTGGCGCAGGAGGATCGTGCCGTCGGTATTCAGTGCATAAAATGTCATGCCGTTGGCGTGGCCCGGCAGCGATTCTTTCCTGTTGAAAATCACATCCGCATCGCAATCGAATGCGTAGCCAGGATGCCCCGCAGGCTCGACAGTACCCTTTTGCCGGATCTGGGCTATGGTCGCATCCATGGCATCGGGATCAACCGTCTCCGGCCGCTCGCCGGCAAGGCCGAGTATCACAGCGCGGTCGGTTGCGTGGCCGACGCCGGTATAGGCTAACGAGCCATGCAGGCTGACGCTGAGGCGCGAAACGACTGCGCCTGCGGGCCGTGGCCAGTCGTTAGACGCCAGAAGCGCGAGAAAGCGGTTGGCTGCCGACATCGGCCCCATCGTATGGGAACTAGACGGGCCGATACCGATCTTGAAAACCTCGAAAACCGACAAAAACACTTCGGTCTCTCCATTGCCACAAAAGTCGACCTTACTGCATCGATTAGGCGCCCGTGAAGACACATGAACGTGTCAATCATCGACATTGCCGCACCGGAACGCGACAGATCGTCCTCAAAAGCTGGCTTGAAAAATCTGGCGCAGATCGTAACCATACCCCGGAAACGAAAACAACGGCGGCCTTTGAAAGGCGACGCCGTTGTTTTGTGGAGAACTTCAATGCCGGTTAAACGGCAACAACAAGATAGGCAAATCCGAGAACAGCACCAATTCCGATGACAGCCCGCAGGGTTACGCCCCAGCAGGACTTGTGAGCGGTATCTTCCATGATCACTCCGGTTTTTTTGACCCCAGTGCACTTTGGGAGGATGTGCACCGATGGTTATCGCTTTATTAAACTGTCACATAAACTGCAATGGCGAATTTTCAGAATTTTGGAGAAACCGTGCTTGCATTGGTTCTTCGCTGCCGACAAAACAGGATGATTGTGCCGATCGCACGCTTGCCAAGTCATTGTGAGCGCCTCGAAAAGCCGAACCATTGAAGGCCGGATCCATGACAAGTGCGGATTTTCTCGCCCTGACTTTTTTCTCTGCTGCTGGTTTGTTTTCGACGGTCTCGTCAGCGGACGCTTCGGGCTGATCCGGCGCACGAGCCTTACCGGCGCCATGCTGATCCATCGCAAACGCTGGATGCAGACAGCATTGATGCGCGACCTGCGTATGATCGATACCCAGATCCTTTCCGGCCTCCAGAACGGCACCGCTTTTTTCGCTTCGACCTCGATATTCGCCATTGGCGGTTGCTTCGCGCTGATGGGCGAGGCCGACAGGGCACAAATATTGTTCGAGGATCTGCCAGGGTTGATACCAAGCACCCGCGCTGCCTTTGAAATGAAGGCCGGTGGACTTGCGGCGATCTTCGGCTATTCCTTCTTCAAGTTCGGGTGGTCCTACCGGTTGTTCAACTACAACACGATCCTGTTCGGTGGCCTTCCGATGATCACCAGTACGGAAAAAGACCGGAGAGTGCTGGAGCGCATGGCCGAGCGGGTTGCGGAGGTCAACATCATCGCCGCCCGTCATTTCAACACGGGATTGAGGGCAATTTTTCTCTCCATCGGGTATCTTGGATGGTTTCTCGGCCCCTATTTCTTTATGGCCTCGACAGCTTTCGTGTTCATGATCCTGATGCGGCGGCAGTATTTTTCCGATGCGCGCAAAACGATAATCGAAGCGAGCGAATCCAATAGCGAGGGGACCTGATGACCGCCACACCGACATCTGAGGCGAGCACCAAAAACCGCCGTATCCACAGCATCGATGCAGCGCGCGGGATCGCACTCGTCGCCATGGCGATCTACCATTTCACTTGGGATCTCGATTTCTTCGGCTATGTACCGTCTGGCGTCTCGACGCGGGGCGGTTGGGCGATTTTTGCCCATCTGATTGCCGGAAGCTTTCTGTTTCTGGCGGGGTACAGCCTTTGGATGGCCCATGGAAAATCGCTGAGGCTCGCCTCATTCGCCAGGCGGATTGGTGTGCTGGTTCTGGCCAGCGTGGCAATCACCATCGTGTCCTGGTTCACGACACCGGAAGCGATCATCTATTTCGGCATCCTGCACGCCATCGCCGCTGCGTCCATCATCGGCCTTCTGTTTTTGCGCGTGCCGGCCGCCATTACTTTCGCAATTGGCGTCGTCGCAGCACTATTACCGCATTTTGCAAGCTTCGATGTGCTCGATCCGCGTTATCTCGCCTGGATCGGCATGGCCGCGCATCCGCCGTCCTCAAACGACTTCGTTCCGCTTTTGCCCTGGATCGGGCCGTTCCTCGTCGGGATAGCAGTCTCCAGATGGACATACGAATGGCTGAAACGCCAAAGACAACTGCCAAAGCGGGAAAACCTGCTGACCCTTATCGGCCGGCACAGCCTGGTGTTCTATCTGCTGCACCAGCCCATTCTTTTCGGCCTCGTCTACGCTGCAACGCTTGTGGTTCCGCCGGACCTGGCGCCAGCCTATCTGTCGAGCTGCCAGACAAGCTGCGAGCGAACCGATGAAGCGGCCTTTTGCTTAACTTATTGTACCTGCACACGCGATGTGCTGGAATCAGAAGGACTGCTGGAGCCACTGATGCGCAACCAGACCACCGACAAGGATGCGGTTGCACTCGGACGGATCGCGATGTCATGCAGTATACGTTAGAAAAGGCGGGAAAAGCTGAAAGGATCAGGTGCCGACGCCAATTTCAGCAAGGCGTGTAAGGCAGGTCTCTTCGACATTGTCGAGTTCCGTCATGATCTCATCGATATCGCGGCGTTTCTGGCGCAATTCATCGCGCCGGGATTTGATCTTGTCCATGGTTTGCTGGAGCTGACCCATCTCTGTCGGCGGACGGTGGAACAAATTCAGGATATCTTTGATCTCGGCGAGCGGAAGTCCAATACGACGGCTGCGAAGGATTTTTTTGATCAGAACACGCTCATTTTCGCTGTAAAGCCGCGTGCGCCCACGTCTTTCTGGCTGCAACAGCCCCTCATCTTCGTAAAATCTGAGCGTTCGCGTGGAAACACCGAATTCACGTGTCAGGTCGGTAATCGAATAAAATCGCTTCTGCACAACAGATCTCACCACTATCAGTCGAATGAATAAACCAGAAATATTCTTAAACTTAAATATTAAACCACCAGGTCGCAATTCCCAAAAACGAGAAAAAGCCGATTACATCGGTTGTAGTGGTCACAAAGACGGTCGAGGATATGGCCGGGTCGGCGCCAGCCCTGTCCAGCAAAAGGGGAATAAGAATACCCGCCATGGCGGCGGCGAACATGTTGATGACCATCGCTGCGGCAACAACACCGCCCAGTTGCGGATTATCGAACCAGTAGCCGGCCGCTATCGCAATTAGCAGGGCAAATGCAACGCCGTTGAACAATCCGACGCCGGCCTCCCGGCGGATGATCCGCGCGGCATTGTAAATATCAAGGTCACGGGTAGCGAGCGCGCGCACCGTCACCGTCATGGTCTGGGTTCCGGCATTGCCGCCCATGGAAGCCACGACTGGCATCAGCACGGCCAGGGCGAGCATCTGACCGATAGACTCATCGAAAAGGCCGATGACGCTGGCCGACAGAAATGCTGTTGCCATATTGATCAACAGCCAACCGAAGCGTGAACGCACCGCACGCATCACATTATCCGACAATTCCTCGTCGCCGACACCACCGAGGCGCTTGATATCTTCATCGGCCTCTTCGTGAATGACGTCGACGACATCATCGATGGTCAAAACGCCGACAAGCCGACCGTTATTGTCGACGACAGCGGCGGAGAGAAGGTCATACTGCTCGAAAACCTGCGCGGCCTCTTCCTGATCGAGTTCGGCATCGATCGGGTGGTTGGTCTCTCGCATGATGGTTTCGATCTTGGTCTGCCGCTTGGTGCGCAAAATGCGATCGAGATCCGCCGCCCCCAAAAGCCGAAATGTCGGATCGACAACAAAGATCTGCGAGAAGGACTCTGGAAGATCGTCATCCTCGCGCATGTAGTCGATGGTCTGCCCGACCGTCCAGAACGGCGGCACCGCGACGAACTCCGTCTGCATTCGTCGGCCGGCCGAACTTTCCGGATAATCCAGCGAGCGAGTGAGCCGGATACGTTCGGTGAAGGGCAGCTTGGCAAGAATACCTTCGCGCTCTTCGTCGGCAAGGTCTTCCAGAATGTAGACGGCATCATCCGAATCGAGAGCGCTGAGCGCGCTGATCAGTTGTTCGCTGGGCAGCGATTCAATGATATTGAGGCGGATCGCCTCATCCACTTCCGTCAGGGCTGTCAGGTCAAAATCATTACCGAGAAGTCGGACAAGTTCCGGACGGCTTTCATGGTCGAGCGCCTCGATGACATCGCCGATTTCGGATTCATGCAGACTGGCGACCTGATCAAGCAGAAACGCGCTGTCCGCATTGGCAATAGCCTGCTGAACCCCGCCGAGAAATTCGGCACTGACAGTGCCTTCCTCATCGTAGATATCGCGGGTTTGTTCGCGCGTTTCGGACTGGTTCAGCAACTCTTCATCCAGATGGCTCATACGGAAAACCTTTCTGTCAGCAACGCAATCCTGCCCGCGCGGTTCCGAAACCGCGCCCATCTCTTAGTTGGTTTCGCAGGGAAATGAAATCGCTCCGGAGCAACCTTTTCTGATCGCGCCGCTGTGTCGCGGTTGGCGGCCGCGGCGCAGAGCATTACCTAAGTGATGTACGGTATTCTTGTTTTTTGTTAAATTCTCTTGAAATACAGTGAACTGGCAGAGACATCAGCGGCCTGGGGAGGTCACATGGAACGCGGTAAAATAGAGCGCGGTAAAAAGCACAAAGACAACGGCAAGGCGGCAGGCGGCTGGGAAGCGCTGATCGCTTCTGGTCGGTCGCTGATGGCAAGCGGCGCACCGCTGGTCGGGGCCCGGGCGCTCAGTAAGGCGAACCAGCCCGACGGGTTTGATTGCCCCGGCTGCGCCTGGGGCGACCCCGAGCATGGCTCATCTTTCGAATTCTGTGAAAACGGCGTGAAGGCGGTATCTTGGGAAGCGACCGATGCGCGGGCCGATCCGTCGTTTTTTTCGCGTTTCACGGTCAGCGAACTTGCCCGGCTTGACGATTATACGCTGGAAAACCATGGCCGCCTGACCCATCCGATGCGCTATAACCGGGATACGGATCATTACGAACCCGTCTCCTGGGAGGAGGCCTTTACCGGCATCGCGGCGGCCCTCAAGGCGCTCGGTTCTCCCGACGAAGCGCAGTTTTATACATCTGGCCGCGCCAGTAACGAGGCGGCTTTTCTCTATCAGCTCTTTGTCCGCATCTTCGGCACCAACAACATGCCTGACTGCTCCAATATGTGCCACGAGGCCTCCGGCGTCGCGCTGACCCAGGCCATCGGCATCGGCAAGGGTACCGTGCGGCTTGAAGATTTCGAGAAGGCCGATGCGATCTTCGTGGTCGGCCAGAACCCCGGCACCAATCATCCGCGCATGCTTGGCGATCTACGCCGCGCCGCAGACCGCGGTGCACGTATCGTGGCGCTGAACACGCTGAAGGAGCGCGGCCTTCAGCGCTTCGCCGACCCGCAGCGCAAACGCGAAATGGTCACCGGCGGCAGCGCACCGATTGCAAGCGACTACTTTCAGCCGCGGCTGGGCGGCGACATGGCCGTCTTCCGCGGCATGGCGAAAGCAGTGCTCGACACCGACCGGAAGGCGCGCGCAGAAAGTGGCACAGGCGTGATCGATGATGACTTCATTCGCAACCATTGCCACGATTTTGAAGGCTATGTCGCAGCCGTCAGCGCGACCGAATGGAGCGCCATCGAGGACCAATCCGGCCTGTTGCGGGCCGAAATCGAAAAGGCGGCAGCGATCTATCTCGGTGCCGACAATATGATCTGCACATGGGCGATGGGCATCACCCAACACGAGCATTCGGTCGCCACCATCCGGGAAATCACCAGCTTCATGATGCTGCGCGGACAGATCGGCCGCCCGGGTGCCGGGCTTTGCCCGGTTCGCGGCCATTCCAATGTGCAGGGCGACCGCACCATGGGCATCAACGAAAAACCACCGGTGGCCCTGCTCGACGCACTGGAGACAGTCTTCGGCTTCTCACCGCCGCGCGAAAACGGCAACAGCACAATCGAGGCCATCGGCGCCATGATCTCCGGGCGCTCCCGCGCCTTTGTCGGCCTTGGCGGCAATTTTGCCCGTGCTGTGCCGGACAGCGGCTTCATCGAAAAGGCCCTGCGCGGACAGATGCTGACCGTCCATATCGCGACCAAGCTCAATGCCAGCCATACCATGCCGGGCGAAAACGCATATCTTCTGCCCTGCCTCGGACGGACCGAAATCGATCTCAACGCTCGAGGCGAGCCGCAACTGGTCACCGTCGAGGATTCCATGAGCATGGTCCATGGCTCGGCGGGCATCAATGCGCCAGCCAGCCCCGAGCTTCGATCCGAGATTGCCATCGTGGCAGGGATAGCCACAGCGACGATCGGCACGCAGATTGTCGACTGGGCAGCGCTTGCACAGGACTATGACAGGATCCGCGACCTGATCGGGAAGACGATCCCCGGCTTTCACGATTTCAACACACGGGTGCGAGAACCGCGCGGCTTCGATCTTGGCAACACCGCAGCAAAACGCCAGTGGAACACGCCAACGCATCGCGCCAATTTCTATACCGGTCCGCTGCCGGAAAAGACCGCTTTTCAGGCACGGGAAGACGCCCCGGACCGCTTCGTGCTCCAGACCATGCGCAGCCACGACCAGTATAACACCACAGTTTACGGGCTGGATGATCGCTACCGCGGCGTCTACGGCGAGCGCAGGGTGATCTTCATCAATCCCGCCGACATCACGGATCTTGGCGCGCGCGCGCACCAGAGCGTGGAAATCACTGGCCCGGACGACGACGGCGTCTCCCGTGTTGCACAGGGTTTCAAGATCATACCCTATGACATTCCGCGCGGTTGCGTTGCCGGTTATTTCCCCGAACTCAACGTGCTGGTGCCACTTTCAAGCTATGGTGAGGGGAGCGGCACCCCGACCTCGAAATCGATCCCGGTGCGGATCCGCCTGAGCGGGGAGAGCGATCGCCGATGACGAATGACCGGCCCGAACCGGATACGCTCGCGGCCCCGGCTTCGGACATGGCCCAGCCTTTGGACATGGATCGCCTTGATCTCGACCCGATTGCCGCGTCCGTGCTGGCGCTTGCGCTTTTGGAAGAGGCCCGTGACAGCAGAACCGCCGCCCGCCACCTTTCGATTGCCCATGCACTGGCCCTGCGTGCCGTTACTACACTTTTGCGCGAGCCGTGCCTTATAGAAATCATCAAACGCGACGCTCGAACATCGCGGATTTTTTACCGTCCAACGCAGCGTGCCCGGGCACTGACAAGCGATCGCTCACCTGCCCATAGCCCCCGACGGGAGCGATGACTGAGGCCAAAGCCGTTTGACTATATTAGCGTCGGCTCCTATCAAAGATAGTTGGCAGTTTCCTGAGGTCTATCAACCGTTTCTGTGGGTTGTGGAGGCGTCCAGACCCTGACCGGACGGGTTTGCACGAACAGGCAGGCGCCATACGACAGGAAGACGCCCCTCGGCTATGAAGGGCTGGCGACAGCGGGCAAACAGTATGTTCAGTAGGGGAGCGAGCAATGCCATCTGAAGCGGCGCTTATTCAGCGGATGCAAATATGACAAGACTGAAAGCGAACAGCATACCGCAGAAGCACCGGGCAAAGATCAGGCTATTTGCGCTCCTGACCCTGCTTTTCTTCACGACAGTCGCAACCGGAACATTTGTCGGCGGCTTCTACATTCGCGAAGCCGTAAAACAGGAAAGACAGCAGCAGGCAGAAATCCGCGCGGCAGGCTTTGCCAAGGCCCTCAAGTCGGTTCTGGACCTAACAGAAAAGGTCGGCGTGGCATTGTCGTCGTCACTGAGCGACACGGACGGGCTCGCCGCATATGACGATACGGTTCAGGCCTACCTTACTGCTGCACCGTGGACAAAAGCCGTGATTCTTCGACAGGAAGACCGAACCGTAGTCTTTCCGAGTGATATTGAACAGACCATGCGAGCCGTGGACGTTCCTGCCGGAGCATCGGAGGGCAGCCGGCAGATTTTCGGTCCTTATTCCCTGCCCAATAGCCAACGTGTGCTGATCTTCAGATACGCATTTGCGGATGGGACGCTCGACGTTGCGGTTGGTTTCGAAGCGATTCTCGATGCAATCGGCCTGATGGAGCTGGAGCAAACAATACAATTGAGCGTTCAGACAGCCACGCTTGCCGGTTCAGGCGGAGAGGCCACAGCCGGCGCCAGGATCCTGAAGACGGAAAACCCGGCGCAGACGAAACTGAACATCGGAAACTCCACATGGACCGTCAGCGTCGCGCCGTTGGCGCTTTCAGAAGGCAGTTTCGACTGGCGCAAGGCATTCGGCTTCGCGCTGATCGTATTCGCAATCGCTTTTTTCACACCGCTCGGCGCGCTGTTGCTGTTGTTTCGGGCGCGCCTTCGCGACAATAACAATATCCGTCGCAGCATGATGGCGGTGGAGAACCTCTCGCGCCAGCTCGATGTGGCGCTCAACGCCTCCAATATCGGCCTTTGGGAACACGACCTGGAATCCGGCGAGCAGGTCTGGGATGACCAGATCCTGAAGATCTACGGAATGGAAGGCGGAAGCCACATCCAGAGCTTCGACAGCTGGAGCGCCTCCCTTCATCCCGAAGACCAGGAGAAATTCAGGCAATTCAGCTGGGAGGATGCTGAAAAAGACAAAGGCTTCCTCACTGAATATCGGATCATCACCCCCGGTGGCCAGGAAAAGACAGTCCGTTCGGCAGGTAATGCCTATGCTGATGCCGACGGCCGGCGCAAATTCGTCGGCGTCAACTGGGACGTCTCGGCCGACAAGCGCCTTCAGGAAGCGCTCACGGAAGCCAAGGCCAAGGCTGAGGCCCAGCATATCGAAGTCGAAGAAGCGCGCCGGCGCATGGAGAAAATTGCGCTGCAGGACACCTTGACCGGCATTCCCAACCGAAGACATTTCGAAAAGCAGATGGAAGCCGCACAGACCGACGGCAAGCTGCCGGCAGGCATGAAGATCGTGCTGATCGACCTCGACGGCTTCAAGACCATCAACGACACTATGGGCCACGTCTTCGGCGACGAAGTCCTGCGGTACGCCGCGGGAAAATTCAACGAGAAACTCGGCCCGAACGATTTCCTGGCGCGTACCGGAGGCGACGAGTTCGTCGTGCTAATGCGGGAAGACAGTGACGTGGAGGGCTTTACCAACGCAGTGACCGCTTCATTTGCGAAGCCCGTGCGCATAAATGGGAGGTCTTGCCGCATGGGTGTCAGCCTGGGGATCGCAACCGCGGAGGATTCCCGCGACACGGCTTCGGACCTGCTGACCAAAGCCGACCTTGCGCTCTATGAAGCCAAAAACCGCGGGCGGGCCCGCACCGTGAACTACACCAGCAATCTGATGGCCAAGACTTTCTCGCTCAAGCAACAGGCGGACGAACTGCAGGAGGCTGTCGAAGCCGGCGAAATCACGGCGTACTACCAGCCGATTTTCGATGTCAGGACATCCGAAATTATCGGCGTCGAAGCGCTGGCCCGCTGGCAGCATCCGCGCCGCAACCTCCTGGAGCCCAAGGCATTTCTCGATGTGGCGGAGCAATTGGGGCTGCTTGACGCAATCGACGACATCGTCTTCCGCAAGGCGCTGTCAATCATCGAACGCAGCAAGGAATCCGGCGTCTCACTCCCGGGCATATCGGTCAACGTTTCCTCGCAGCGCTTGCGTGATCCCGCACTGGTGTCCATGCTCTCAGCCCTCGACCTGCCCCCTGGCATCGTTCACTTCGAACTACTCGAATCGATTCCCTTCGACCGCCCCGATGCCGCGCTGATCAAGACGGTAAACGCCATCAGGGCACTGGGCATCGGTATCGATCTGGATGATTTCGGATCCGGTTATGCCTCACTGGTGGGGCTGACCCTGGTCCGTCCCGACCGGCTCAAGATCGCGGGGCAGCTTGTGACGCCCATTATCAGTTCCGAGGAGAGCGTTCAGATCGTCGAAACCATCACACGGATCGCGAAATCCTTTGGCATCGGCGTCATCTGCGAAGGCGTCACATCGCGCAGTCACTCTGAAATGCTGCGGTCGCTCGGGTGCTTCCTGCAACAGGGCTATTATTTCTCACGCCCCATGAATGAAGATCATCTGATCGCACTACTGGGCAAACAGCCACCTTCCGTGATCAACTGAAGCGACTGTCTCTTCGCAGATGCACACAAATGCAGACATGCGCTTGGCGCATATCTTCTATTCCGAGATGGCACTGCACTTTTCCGGCCACCTCACCTATATTGGGTTCAACAAGATGATTGAGCCCACTCAGACGAACCGAGTAGGCAACATCACCTGACCCGGCCTCCGGGTAGATATTCGAAGCTGCGCACTCCTCCTCCCAGCGCGCTTTGATGGGCCGACGACGCTCCTCCTCCCAGTCGTTAGCCAAAGCAAATGACGCTCACCGGATCCTCCTCCCCCGGTGGGCGTTATTTTTTTGCCTTTTTTCGGCGATTGTCGGCCACCTCCCACACCATTTCAAGCAGACCTGCCTCTATCTTGATAGGCGAATCCTGCCCTTCGGACGACGCCATGCATCCAGTGCATAGCGGCTTTACCGATAAGCCCCTGACCGAGTTACCGGGAAAGGACTATATCCCAGTCATCAGAGATTGAGGCGCAGCAAACAAGCGCCCCAGCAAACAGGAGAGAGAAACATGAGCATGACCCGTTCGTTCAACAACTGGATGAAGTACCGTCAGACCGTCACCGAACTCGGCCGCATGAATGCACGCGAACTGTCCGATCTTGGTATCAACCGTGATGATATCCGTCGCGTTGCCCGCAAGGCCGCATTCTGAGCGCGCCATTGACTGACTTTGCAAAAGCCCCACGCCGAACCCGGCGCGGGGCTTTTTTTATGCCTGAACGATATCCGTTCCCCGAATTGAGCTCTGTCATCTGCGGGTGCCTTAAAACTACCCACCATCGCCACGCAGCCCTCAAAATATGCAATACCCTGCACAAATGCATGGCAGTTGCATAAAAACTGCACACGACGTTTCGCGATTCTCCCTGTATTTTCTCAGTCAAAATCAATGCAGCCACAGACTGCCGGAAAATTCGAGGAAACACCCATGCATCCCTTTGACTTCACCATGAAATGGTTCAGCTATCGTCGTACCCGCTCCCAGCTGCGCAATCTCACTGCCGCAGAGCTCAAGGATATCGGCCTGCTTCCGGGCGATATCGAGCGTGTTGCAGCCCGCGCATTTCGCTGAGACAAGCCAGACTGATAGTTTTGCTACGGCGCCTTACGGGCGCCGTTTTGCGTTGGTGCCACCCTATCCCATCTTGCCTTCCAGGTCGCAGTGACTATGTTGAAGCGCCTTTTCAAATAAACCGGAACGCATAGCATGGCTGAATTTTCGCGCTTCACGCCCTTGATCAGGGAACTGCCATCCACGGTCCCCTTCGTCGGGCCAGAAGCACTCGAACGCACCCGCAATTACCCGATCATCGCCCGGATCGGCGCCAATGAAAGCGGTTTCGGCCCGGCCCCCTCCGTGCTCGCGGCCATCCGCGAAGCTGCTGGCGACATTTGGAAATATTCGGATTCCGAACACCTGTCACTGCGCAAGGCGCTGGCGGATCACCACGGCTGCGGGATCGAAAACCTGATGATCGGGGAAGGTGTGGACGGCCTTCTGGGCATGGCCGTCAGGCTGGTGGTCTCACCGGGCACGAAAGTCGTCACCTCGCTTGGCGCCTACCCCACCTTCAACTACCATGTCGACGGTTTTGGCGGAGTGCGGATCAGCGTGCCCTACAGCCATGACCGGGAAGACCTCGAGGCGCTGCTGGCTGCCGTTCAAGAGCATGACGCCACGATGGTCTATTTTGCCAATCCCGACAATCCGATGGGCAGTTTCTGGCATGAGGACGATGTTGCGCGGTTCGTCGACGCGCTTCCAGAAACCTGCATGATGGTGCTCGACGAGGCCTATTGCGAATGCGGGCCGGCCGAAGCCTTTCCCGCCATCGATCGTTTTCTCGACAGGCCGAATATTCTGCGGTTCCGGACGTTTTCAAAAGCCTATGGACTGGCCGGCGTCAGAGCAGGTTACGTCATCGGCGAAGCGCAGACGATTGCCGCGTTCAACAAGATCCGCAACCATTTTGGCATGCCGCACCTCTCCCTCGTTGCCGCCGAGGCGGCCCTCGCCGATCAGGCCTATTTGCAGAGCGTCATCGGCCGCATCCGCGATGCGCGTGACGAAATTGCCCGGATCGCGCGTAAAAACGGGCTTTCGCCGCTGCCATCAGCAACCAATTTCGTCGCCATCGACTGCGGCCGCGACGGCGCCTATTCGCGCGCCATTGTTGAAGGGCTGGGCGCGCGCGGTGTCTTCATCCGCATGCCGGGCGTGGCGCCGCTCGACCGCTGCATCCGGGTTTCGACAGGCCTGAGCGAAGACATTGAGCTGTTCGCCCGAGAACTGCCGACCGTGCTTCAGGCGCTGGACTGATCCCAACGCCTGAAACTCTTCAAAGAGTGATGGCGCTCAGCGCGCTTTCTGTCCGAAGAGAACCGATTGAGCGTCTTTGTCTGACGCCAGGTTCATTTTGGCACGCTCTTGCTGGCCGACGGCGATCCCGGCCTTGACGCCGGGTCGGTCCATCACGGCCTCATACCAGCGCTTCAGGTTCGGAAAATCATCGAGATTCTGCCCCTGCGCCTCGTATGACCTGACCCAGCCGACCGAGGCCATGTCGGCGATCGAATAGTCACCGCCGAGATATTCCGCCTCGCCAAGCCGCCTGTCCATCACGCCGTAAAGCCGGTTGACCTCATTGGTGTAGCGGTCAATGCCATAGGCAATCTTTTCGGGCGCATAATTGCGGAAATGATGTGCCTGCCCGGCCATGGGGCCAAGCCCGCCAATCTGCCAGAACAGCCATTCCTCGACGGCAATGCGTTCGCGTTCGGTCTCGGGATAGAATTTTTTGAACTTGCGGCCGAGATACTGAAGGATCGCTCCGGATTCAAAAACCGAGACAGGTTCGCCGCCTGGCCCTTCGGGGTCGATGATCGCAGGCATGCGATTGTTGGGCGAAATCTTGAGAAACTCCGGCTTGAACTGGTCGCCCTTGCCGATGTTCACCAGATTGACGTTGTAGGGAACGCCGGCCTCTTCAAGATAAATCGCAATCTTGTAGCCGTTCGGCGTCGGCCAGTAGAAAAGCTCGATCGGTGCGGTCATGAAAAATCATCCTCATCGTGTCGCAAAATATCGTCCTCTTCGATATAGATCGATTTGAAACTGAAAAAAGACCAGCGAAAGCCGGTGGAACGCTGTTTCTACAAAAACGAGGGTCGCCATGCACGAGAACGAACCTTTGACAGCAAACGTTATCTCGCCGGATCCGGTGGAACCGCAAAGCTACACAGATGCGCAAGAGGCCGTAAAAGCCTTGCAGGCGCTCTACAAACGCAACACGCGTTTTGTCATTGATGCCTTTCTTGAACTTGCCGGCGGCGCGCCGATCAAAGGTCGCTACCGCGCCTGCTATCCGCAAGTCAGCATCGAGACCGGCAGCTACGGCCTGACCGATTCGCGCCTGTCCTTCGGACATGTGGCAACGCCGGGCACCTATGCCACGACCATCAGCCACCCGGTGCTGTTTGAGAACTACCTAATCGAACAACTCGACCTGCTGATCAAGAACCATGGTGTTGCGGTGACGGTGGGGGAATCGGAGACCCCCATTCCGTTGCACTTCGCCTTCGGCGAGAACACCCATGTCGAAGCCGATCTGGCAGCGCTCGCCGATGTGCCGCTGCGCGACATCTTCGACACCCCCGATCTCAACACCACCGACGACCAGATCGCCAACGGCGAATACGAGCCGGAGCCGGGCGAGCCGCAACCACTGGCGCCATTCACGGCCCAGCGCATCGATTATTCGCTGGCGCGCCTTAGCCACTATACCGCGACAAGTTCGGCGCATTTCCAGAACTTCGTGCTGTTTACCAACTATCAGTTTTATGTCGACGAGTTCTGCGCCTTTGCACGTGAGATGATGGCCAAGGGCGGCGAAGGCTACAGCGCCTTCGTCGAACCCGGCAACAACATCACCCTACCCGGCGAAGTCGAGCCCGAGGGCGGACATGCCGGGGTCCGCATGCCGCAAATGCCAGCCTATCATCTGAAACGCGCCGACAATTCGGGCATTTCCATGGTCAATATCGGCGTAGGCCCCTCCAACGCCAAGACGATTACCGACCATATCGCGGTGCTGAGACCCCATGCCTGGCTGATGCTGGGCCACTGTGCCGGTCTGCGCAACAGCCAGAAGCTCGGCGACTATGTGCTTGCCCATGCCTATGTACGCGAGGATCACGTTCTCGACGACGACCTGCCGATCTGGGTACCGATCCCGGCACTGGCGGAGGTCCAGCAGGCCCTCGAGGACGCCGTCGGCGAAGTCACGGGGCTTGAGGGATACGAACTGAAACGGGTGATGCGCACCGGTACCGTTGCCACCATAGACAACCGCAACTGGGAACTCTCGCACCAGAGCGGTCCGGTCAAACGCCTGTCCCAGTCGCGCGCGATCGCCCTTGACATGGAATCGGCGACGATCGCGGCCAACGGTTTCCGCTTCCGCGTGCCTTATGGCACGCTGCTGTGCGTTTCCGACAGGCCGCTTCACGGTGAACTGAAGCTGCCAGGCATGGCAACCGCCTTTTATACGACCCAGGTCCGTCAACACCTGCACATCGGTATCAAGGCCGTGCAGAAACTGGCCTCCATGCCACCGGAAAGGCTACATTCGCGCAAACTCAGAAGCTTTTACGAGACGGCCTTTCAGTAGAGACCGTCAGTTGGCTGACACAGCTATCCATTCCAAGGACGTCATCCTCGGCCCTGTGCCGAAGATCCAACCAGATTGCCGCATAGGCGCCGCTTTTGTTTTAAAACAGACTGAATGATTTCGTCTTTTCATCCGAGACGCTTGTCGTGGCGAGAGGTGCCGGGACGCTCGGGACAGGCCCGAGCATAACGAATGAGCGGGAAGCGGGCTTTGTCAACAAGCTGACGGCCTTTCAGTAAAGTCCGCTACTCAAGCGCGCTGTCAAAAGGAACGATGACCTGCAGCGAGCTTGGGTGTTGCTCGATAACGGCGTGAAGCACTTCATCGAGCGGGTCGCCGTCGAAAGACTGATCAAAGTCTTTTGAATGAAAATCCAGCGTCAGTTTTTCCGTCTCGATCACGATGACGTTTTCGCTGTCCTCAATGCGCCCGGAAACATAGTTGAGAGCAAAGCCCAGTACCGAATCAACCTCATCGGCCCTCAACAGATAAAGTACCAGCTTGCCGCCTTGCGGACGATCAGTGAACAGGCTGGCATTGCCATGGATGCGGTTGTTGGAAACACCGACAAGCGCGAAAACGCCCTCACCGCTTGCCGCGTCGCTTTCATAACTCAGCCTGATTTCGGGAATGGTGCGCAGCGTGTCGATCCAGGCGCGCGTGCTCGCGGAAATCTTTCCGAGCCGCGAATCATACTCGATTTGTTCGCGGTTCCTGATCATCGTGGCATGCAGGCCTGCGGAGAACTGATGGATGAATGGTCGGTCGTTCATCGTCGGCACATCGACACGGGCCATCTTTCCATTTGCAAGCGTTCTCAGCGCTTCCTCGATGTCGAGCGGCAGACCGAGGCTGCGGGCAAACAGGTTCATGGTTCCAGCCGGGACCACGCCCAGCAGCTTGTCCGTACCGTACATGCAGCCCGTAGCAAGCGATATCGATCCGTCACCGCCGCCGACAATGAGACCGTCAAACCCCTCGGCGGCGGCCGCCTGCCTGATGATATCCGAGATCTCGCTGCCCTTGACGATTTCGCACTCGAAATCATGACCGGCATCGCGAAAGATGTTGCTGGCAAGCTCCGAAAACGCGTCCATATCGGTGGTTTTGAAGGTGCCGCCGTCGCGGTTGAAAATGCCTTTGAGACGCATCGCTTGTCCTTAGAATGATCACAGCCGCTTAACGTCGTCATGCAGACATAGGTTCCGGTGCCGGGACTGACGCCGGAAGTCACATAAGCAGACAACGCCTTACATGCGGCGATCCGGTGACCGCCTACATATTCGGATAGACCGGCCCTTCGCCCCCTGGGGCGGCACCCAGGTGATGTTCTGGTTCGGGTCCTTGATGTCACAGGTCTTGCAGTGAACGCAGTTCTGGGCGTTGATCACGAATTTCTCCGCGCCGTTTTCCTCGACCCATTCATAGACACCGGCGGGACAGTAACGCGCCGACGGGCCTGCATAGACCTCATATTCGGACGTCTCTTGAAGCGCCATGTCCTTCACCTTCAGGTGGACCGGCTGGTCCTCCTCGTGATTGGTGTTGGACAGGAAGACCGACGACAAACGATCGAAAGTCAGAACGCCATCGGGTTTGGGGTAGTCGATCGGCTTGTGACCGGCGGCCGGTTCCAGCGAAGCGGCATCGCTCTTGCCGTGTTTCAGTGTCCCGAAAAACGAAAAGCCGAACAGTGTGTTGGTCCACATGTCGAGACCACCGAGCGCAATGCCGGCATAGGTGCCGAGCTTCGACCACAACGGCTTGACGTTGCGAACCTTCCTCAGATCGCGTCCAATCGCGCCGTCGCGCCAATCTGCCTCGATTTCGGCGATCTCGTCATTGGAACGCCCTGCCGCAAGGGCCTCCACGACCCGCTCGGCAGCGAGCATGCCGGACAGCACCGCATTGTGTGAGCCCTTGATACGCGGAACATTGACCAACCCCGCCGAACAGCCGAGCAAAGCACCGCCGGGGAATGAAAGCTTCGGAACCGACTGGTAACCGCCCTCGGAAATCGCTCGGGCCCCATAGGAGACGCGCTTGGCGCCCTCGAAGACCGGCGCAATCGCGGGATGGGTCTTGAACCGCTGGAATTCCTCGAACGGTGAGAGATAGGGGTTTTTGTAGTTCAGATGCAGCACGAAGCCGACCGCCACCTGATTGCCTTCCAGATGATACAGGAACGAGCCGCCACCGGTTCTGGCGTCAAGCGGCCAGCCGAAACTGTGCTGGACCAGACCGGGCTTGCTTTGCTCGGGAGAGACCTCCCACAATTCCTTCAGGCCGATACCGTATTTCTGCGGCTCGCGCCCCTCATCGAGGCCGAATTTCGCGATCAGCTGTTTGGCGAGCGAGCCACGCACGCCCTCGCCGATCAGCACATATTTGCCAAGAAGCGCCATGCCGCGGGTATAGTTCGGGCCGGGCGTGCCGTTCCGTTCAATGCCCATATCACCGGTGGCAACGCCAATGACAGCGCCATTGTCATCATAGAGCACTTCCGAAGCGGCGAAACCGGGATAGATCTCGACCCCTAGCGCCTCGGCCTTTTCGCCGAGCCATCGACAGACATTGCCCAGCGAAACAACGTAATTGCCGTGATTATTCATCAGCGGCGGCATCACGAAGTTCGGCAGCGCAATCGAACCGGATGGCCCGAGCAGCAGGAAGCGGTCGCGGGTCACTGCAGTCTTGAAGGGATGGCCCTCTTCATCGCGCCAACCGGGCAGAAGAGCATCGATACCGGAGGGATCGACCACGGCCCCGGAGAGGATATGGGCGCCGACTTCGGCTCCCTTTTCCAGAACAACGATGTTCAGATCCTCATTGAGCTGTTTAAGCCGAATGGCAGCTGCAAGGCCCGATGGTCCGGCCCCGACAATCACAACATCGAATTCCATGCTCTCGCGTTCCGGCAGTTCTTCAGCCATATCATCCCTTCCCGTGCCACGATTACCCGAAATCGCCGACGCACGTTTTCTCGTAAGCCTGATTGACTATTCCTAGAGACGTTCCGGGCAAATTGAAAGCATCTGGCCACCAGGCCAGAGCCCAGGCCAGATAAGGTTTCCACAGTCTCAGCGCGCTAAGTGCCTGTCCTTGCGTCCGATAATGATTGATTGACGACATGGCAGGCGTCTATGGTGAATGCCAAATTCTGCCATTCATTTTCGAGAAATCGGCCGTTTCCGGCCAAGGGAGTTTTTCATGGATTTTGGTATTGCCGAAAAAAAGGCCGTGGTGCTTGCCTCTTCACGCGGTCTGGGAGCCGGCATCGCCGAAGCGCTGGCAAAGGAAGGCGCGCATGTGCTTCTTTGCGGACGCACCGAAGACCGGCTTGCGGCAAACTGCAAGGTCATCAATGACACGACGCCGGGGAAAGCGGATTTCGCAGTCGCCGACATCGCCGCGGAGAACTTCGTTGAGGATCTGCTGTCGGCCATCAACGAAAAACTTGGCGGCGTCGACATCCTCGTCAACAACTCCGGCGGCCCGACGCCCGGCACGGTGGCCGACATGAGCCCGGAAAAGCTCAGCCGCTTTTTTCAGTCGATGGTTTCCCCGATCATCACGCTGACCAATGCCCTGATCCCGCAGATGCAGAAAAAGGGCTGGGGCAGGATTGTGACTGTTGCTTCTGGCGGTGTGATCGAGCCGATTCCCAATCTTGCCTTTTCAAACACGCTGCGCTCGGCACTGGTCGGTTGGAACAAGACACTTTCGAACGAAGTGGCGGCCTCCGGCATCACCGCGAGATCTTCTTCTGCCGGGTCGCATCCACACCGACAGGATCGATGAACTGGATCACGCCAATGCCGAGCGCAGTGGCCAGAGCCTGACTGACGTGCGTAAGGCTTCGCTGGCGACGATCCCGGCGGGCAGGCTCGGGCGCGTCGAAGAATTTGCCAGCGTGGCCGCCTTCCTTTGCTCAAGGCAGGCAAGCTACCTGACGGGAAGCCTGATCCGCTGTGATGGTGGCGCAACACGCGCAATCTGATATCAATGCAGTTATAAACGCACTGGCGGGCGGCCTGGCGGCCGCCTGAGGGAAGCACGACAGATAATGACCACCACCCGGGAACTGACAGCGCGCGAAGCAGCAGCCCTTTTGCATTTTTATGCCGATGCAGGGGTGGACATGCTGATAGAGGACGAACCCGTCAATCTGACGGTCCGTGCCGAAACGCCTGCTGCGGCGCCGAAGAAAGGTCCAGCCGCTCCCCGGCAAAAAGCACCGGCAGCACCGGTATCAGCGCCTCAGGCAGCGCCCGTGCCGCGGTCTACCGGCGGTGCGACAACGATACCAGATGAAAAAGCCGTTTCCGATGCGCAGTTTGCGGCCGAATCCGCACGCTCCCTCAACGAGCTTAAAACCGTCCTGAACGGTTTTTCGGGATGCAATCTAAAGCATAATGCACGCTCGACTATCGCGCTCGACACCCTGCCGGAGAGCGGAATTCTGGCAATCTGCGGCTTTCCGACCGGCGATGATGACCGCTACGGCGCTCCGCTTGCCGGACGTGCAGGCGGCCTGTTCGAACGGATGCTCGCGGCCATTGGCCTGACGCGCGAGGCGGTTGCAGTCACCACCGCCATTCCCTGGCGTACTCCGGGAGACCGCAGCCCCACCCTTTCGGAAATGGACATCTGCCGGCCGTTTATCGAGCGCCAGATCGCGCTTGCTGAACCTCGTATTCTTCTCGTACTCGGCAATTTCGCGAGCCGGATGCTGATTGACGGCACCAAGACCGTTTTCGATCTGCGCGGCAAATGGCATACGCGCGAGATCGACGGACACTCTGTCGAGGCACTGGTGACGTTCTCCCCGACAGAGCTTCTCGCAGCCCCCGCCAACAAGAAGCCGGCCTGGCACGACCTACTGGCTTTCAAGGCTCGTCTCGACTAGCCACACCCGGAAAATGACGGCCATCTGAAACGGAAACGCACCCTATCCAAAGAGCATTCAAGTCGGTTATCGTCGCCGGAAATTTAAAATGTTTCCAATCCTTTAACACCGGCATGCGCCAGGCGCATGGCTGCCCTCCGGCAGGGCCCATTGCTCGTCGCGGGCGTTTCAGGGATAAGAGCTCATGTCTTGGGAGGATCCACAGGAACCAAGGCAATGAGACACGTACAGGACATGGACGAGAACCCTTATGCAGAACACGCGCATTTCTCTCGAACTCGGACGCTCGACCAATGGCTACCATGGCCAGCGGGGCATCGACCGCGCGATTGCCAAGGGCTTTGCCAAGACACTTGGCCATCACGACGCCAGCACTCGGCGCCCGGCAATGCGGGCTCTCGGCGCGTGAACAGCTGACGCCGGAGCTCTGGTCTTCGGCACCGGACCTGCGCCGCTGAACGCAGCATGGAAAAATCGCAGTACTTTTGAGAAGCCGGGATACGTCCCGGCTTTTCTGTATGCGCGCGCCGTTATCAGTCGATGAAGGCCACTTCGACGGTCGTTCCGGTTTCCACCGCTGTCCGGACCGAAAACTTCAAGCCAAGTCCGGAAGCGGCCTCCTGTGCCTTGACGAGACAGGTGTGGGAAATCCCCATGGACAGTTCCGGCTGACTGAAGACAGCATCGAGCTCATTTTCGCTCAATCCCCTGCCAATGTCAGTGAACCGGGCCAGAAAGCCTTCCGGTTGCGTGGCCTCAAGCGTGATCTGGGCATCGCAATATGGCGGCGACACAGCAATCAGCCGCTCAATGAGATGCGAAAACAACGCAGTCAACAACACGTCATCAACGGGGACACCACGGCCTCCCTCACCAACCTTCGTTACCAGCGTGATACTCTCGGCCAGCGCCTCGCTACGATACTGCTGGAGCGCAGCGCGAAGACATTTTTCCGGAGAGATCAGCGGTGTATCATGCTGACGTTCCTTGCGATCACGTTCGGTTTCGAATTCGGCATAAATGTCGCGATTAAATAGCGTCGATGGAGACGCAGGCGAGGTCTGAGCGATGGTGTTTCCCTCGGCTGTGCTAGCGCTGTCAATGGTTTTCGGCTGCAGCGTTTCAGCGCGTCCGGATATCGCTGGGGCGGGCATACTGGAATGAAGATATTCCAGGTCTGTGGCCTCATTCTCCTGATCGGAGGGCTGCCGGGCAAAGACGTTTTTGGAAATGCGCTGGGGGCGCACCGGTTCCGCAGACGAGCGGGTACGCAGCGTGTTCCATGGCATCTGACTGTTCACGGGTGCGGAATCTCTTTCTTGACGCACCGGTAGCGGCCGTCCGCTCTCGGGTGTCGCGATACCGAATTCGGTGTTGTCGACCTTAGGCATGGGTACAGTCCTGTGCGATGTTTGGCGCATACCCGAGGTCGGGCTTACCACCACGCATACCCCATCGCGGTGGCGCATGCGGGCAATCGAAAGCTGCGAACTTCCGCCGGAACCACCGGAGAAATCCGCCGAAACTTCCTCCAGCCGATTGCCGGGATCGTCGGAAAGCACACGCGCCATTGCCCGCTCTATATCCTTGCGGTTAGCCTCCGAAAACCAGGAGACCAGCGATGTTCCACAAACATCAGTCTCACCAGCCCCCAGAAAAGAAAGCGCTGCCTCATTGGCAATTTCGATCAGACCATATGGGTCGACCAGCAAAACACGTTCAGGCGCACGGTTAAGCGTCTGCACAACAGGTCTTGTGTCAGCCGTCTGAGGCAATTCGGAATCCATCAATCGCATCCGTTTGTCCAGTCGAGCGGTTTAAGCGCCGAGTAAGGTAAGATCAAAATATCCTTCATGATGATAGCCTGGCGCGTGGCCTTCAAGACAACCATCATAAGACTTTGAGGTAAATCTCATATTAAACATGAAACATAGCTAAATGTGGGTAGACACCAAGCAAAAGGGCATTTTACCAGAAATAGTCCGGCCTTTGCAGGCAGTTCCTAATCGACCTTCTGTCCTGCAACCACGCCAAAAACCCTGTCCAGGTGATGAGACTTGACGGCCTGCCAGCAAATATATTCATCGATGAAGGCGCCGTCGACCCACATCACGCTTTCGAATGGCTTACCCGTCCAGCCAATTGCCCCGACATTGATGATCTTGCGCAGGATGCGCTGAAGATGTGTACGCGAGATCAGTATCCGTTGGGCGATCTCCCGCGCATTGAGAGCCGGGATCAGGTATCGTCCCCGATCTCGTTTCTGGTGCCCGACCAGAATGATGATGTTATCCATTACCAAACCGCCGGAGATCGTTTTCTGCAGCAGCGCAATCCGCGGCGGCGGTTCGCGCCAGGCGGAGTCATGAAGGCACCCCCTGGCAAGATGTGGCTGAATGGCCGGGATCAACTCAGGCCGCGCGGAGAATTCCGCCACGCGGCCAGCCCCATCGAGCGCGTCAAGGATTGACAGGTTTGCCGTAAACCAGAGGCCAATGGCGTCGTAAACCGGCTCAGTCGGCGCGAAATAGCGCGGCCTCAGACTTTGACGTGCAGGGTCAGGCTGAAGGAAACCGTATGCAAGAGTTTCATCGATATAGTCTCGGATCGTGTTGGGGCTGGCAACCTTGAAGGGCTTCAGCATATCAATCAGAGCGCTGATGGTCAGCCCTCCGCTCCCGCCCCAATAAAGGGCAAGCGCCGATTGCGATATCAGCCAGCGGCGTTGTGAACCGAAATTGGCACCAAGGCGCTGGTTTTCCTGGTAAACCCCTGTAAGATTTTCGCTGTAAAGCGAAAGTGAAGGGAGGAAGGAAGGGTGGTTCGCAATCGTGTCTGATGATAGCGGCATTGCTCAAATATGTTTACCGGCGCCTGCGTGCCAGAAATTGGACCGCTTCCAGGCCTCTCGTCTTTTGTGTTTGGCGGACCCTAGTTGATCCGAAAGGGAAAATACAGACGCAAAATCACGCCTGAAAAAGGTTGCGGCATCGTGACGAAAATCCTATAGGGCCGGAAGTCGCCGCGCTGGCCGTGCTTCCGGCGGAAACCAGAGACACTCTTGAACACCGCAGCGAGAGAATCCCATGTTTGCCAGTCTCGTCTCCATTGCGTCCCTGATGATTTCGGCCATGCTGATGATGGTTGGTTACGGGCTGATGAACTATCTGATTCCAGTCCGTTCGGTGGCAGAAGGATGGTCACCGATCCTGATTTCGGTGATCGCGACCGGCTATACCGTCGGCTTTACTGTATCGTGTATCGCAACCCCGAAACTGGTGCTGCGCGTCGGCCATGTCCGGGTGTTTGGCGCGCTGATTACGTTGCTGACGGCCTCGATCCTCGCCAGTTCCCTTCTTGTTGACTGGCGCACATGGATTGTCTTCAGGGCGATTTCGGGATTTGCAGTCGCAGGCTGCTATCTGGTGATTGAAAGCTGGCTGAATGAACGGGTGACCAACGAAACCCGGGGCTCGGTGTTCTCAATCTACATGATGGTAACACTCGCCGGGTCGATCGGCGGACAATATCTCGTTCCCCTCGGCGACCCGCTGAATACAACGCTGTTCATCGTCTGCGGTATCGTCTTTGCCATCTCCATTCTTCCAACCGCACTCTCGACAGCCCAGTCTCCGGCACCGATTGCGCAGGTGCAACTCGGTCTGCGCAAGCTCTATCAGCGCTCGCCAGCCGCTTTTGTCGGCGCCATTCTGGCCGGGATACTATCCGGCACATGGTCGAGCCTCGGCGGCGTCTATACGACGCAGAGCGGCTTCACGACGGGTCAGGGCGCGACCCTGCTGGCCTTTGTGCTGGCCGGCGGCGCGCTTGGTCAGATCCCGATCGGACGCATATCCGACCTGACCGACCGGCGCTATGTGATGAGCGCCTGCGGCGGCGTCGGCGTTGTCGCGGCTTTTGCAATGTTTTTCATGTCGCCAGAAACCCCGCGCCTGCTTTACAGCGCGGCATTCATCGTCGGCTCCATGCTCTATCCGATCTATTCTCTCAATGTTGCCCATGCCAATGACCGTGCAGATCCGAGCGAATATGTCACGATCTCAAGCTCGCTGATGATCCTGTACGGTTTCGGTACGGTTGCCGGTCCGCTGATCGGCGGCAGTGCGATGGAACTCGCTGGGCCCCGTGGCCTGATGCTGTATCTCGCAATCGGTTTCGCTATCTACGCCGCCTATGCCGGCTGGCGTGTGATGCGCGGCAACCCCACCGTCTCGGCTGATGAACGCAGTGACTTCCACGCCATTGCTGTTCCCATGCGCGGTACAGATCCGGCTGGCAGTATCGCGGTCGATTATGAAACCGAGTACGATCCCTCGCAGACGGAATAAGCCGATCAGTTCGGAGTCTGGGATGGCGAGACGCGCCGGATCTTGCGGCGCTCAAGCCCCAGCCTGTGCTCTCGAAAGATGATAAAGATGCCGGCGCCGACCACAAACACAGAACCGGTGAGCGTATTCATCGTCGGGATTTCAGCAAAGATAAAGAACGAGATCGCAGTTCCGAAAATAATTGAGCTGTAGTCAAACGGCGCAATCGTCGAGGCGTCTGCAAAACGGTAGGATTCGGTCATCATGATCTGCCCGATACCACCGAAGAGTCCAGACAGAACCAGCAGAACCATCGGCCAAAACGCCAGTGGGGCCCAGCCGAAAGGCAATGTGGCAAGCGACAGAAGCGCCGCAAAGCTGGAGAAATAAAGGACGATTGTCGGTCCCTTTTCCGTGACCAGCAGACGACGCACCTGGATCATCGCAAGCGCACCGAGAGCGGCACCGGCCAGAACGAGCACCACCGCAAGGGCGTCCTCCGACCCGATCCCGCCTTCGCGAAAAAGCGTCAGTTTCGGCCAGGAAATGACCAGCACCCCGAAAAGCCCGACACCGACAGCCGACCAGCGATAGACCCGCACGACTTCCCCCAAAAACAACGCAGCAAACACAACGGACAGCAGCGGCATGGCATATCCAAGCGCAATAACCTCCGGCAGCGGCAGGTGCATCAGCCCGTAAAAACCCATGCCCATGGAGGTTATCCCGATCAGGGAGCGCAGAAAGTGCCCGACGGGACGCTTTGTCCTGTAGGCCCCCTTCAGTTCATGGCGCCAGGCGAGATAGACGATGATCGGTACAATGCCGAACAGCGAGCGGTAAAACGTCACCTGCCCCGGCGCAATCCCCGCCCCCGCCAGCTTGATGCAGGTCTGCATACACAGAAAGGCAAGGATCGACGAAAGCTTGAGAACGATACCGCGGATGGGGTTGGCGTTGTCTTCGAAAGGCATGAAGGGCACATTCTTGTGTTTGAATGGGCGACGATAACGGTCGCAGAAATGTCGCCGTCCTTACGCCACTTCCCGCGCAATTGTACAGATTTCATCAAAATTCGGCGAAGCATTTGCAATTCAGCTGCTTCGGCGCTTTGTTGTGCATCGATCGGCGCAGCCGCACAAAAATGTTAAAGAGGAAGATCATGCGTACGGACAAAAACCGGACCGTTTACCTGAAAGACTATCAGCCGACGGATTTCATCATCGAAACCGTTGACCTGGTATTCGACCTCGGCGAAACGCTGACAACCGTTGGCAGCGAAATCCTAATGCGCCGGCGGCCCGGCGCCGATCCGTCCGCACCGCTCGTTTTCGATGGCGACGGGCTGGCGCTTTCCGGCCTCGCGCTCGACGGCAAGCCGCTTCTGCCCGAACGCTATGACTGCGATGCAGACTCCCTGACGATCCGCGATCTTCCCGAGGAAGGCCCGTTCAAGCTGACGATCAAGACACGGATCAACCCCTCCGCCAACAGCCAACTCCTGGGGCTCTACCGCACCAACGGCATCTACTCGACCCAGTGCGAGGCCGAAGGGTTTCGCCGCATCACATATTTTTACGACCGGCCCGACGTGCTGGCAGTCTACACCGTTACCATCATAGCGGACAAAGAGACCTGCCCTCTCCTGCTCTCGAATGGCAACCTTATCGAGAAACAGGATCTCGGTGACGGCCGCCACATGGCCAGGTGGCACGACCCTTTCATGAAGCCGTCCTACCTCTTCGCGCTCGTTGCCGGTGATCTGGCGATGATCGAGGACAGTTTTACGACCATGTCTGGACGTGACGTGGCACTCAGGATCTATGTCGAGCACGGCAAGGCGGCGCGCGCCGGCTATGCCATGGATCTCGCTCAGGCGCTCGATGCAATGGGACGAGGAGCGCTTCGGGCGGGAATATGACCTCGACATTTTCATGATTGTCGCTGTCTCCGACTTCAACATGGGGGCGATGGAGAACAAGGGTCTCAACATCTTCAATGACCGGCTGATCCTTGCGGACCCGGAAACTGCGACCGACGACGACTATGCGCGGATCGAAGCCGTAGTGGCACACGAATATTTTCACAACTGGACCGGAAACCGGATAACCTGCCGCGACTGGTTCCAGCTGAGCCTGAAGGAAGGCCTGACGGTCTATCGCGAGCATGAGTTTTCCGCCGACCAGCGCTCACGCCCGGTTGTGCGCGTCGATGAGGTCAAGTTCCTTCGTGCCCACCAGTTCCCGGAAGATGGTGGCCCGCTCGCCCATCCGGTGCGCCCGACGCAATATCTCGAGATCGACAATTTCTACACCACGACGGTCTACGAGAAAGGCTCGGAAGTCTCGCGGATGATTGCCACGCTTCTCGGCCATGACGGGTTCCGCACGGGGCTTGATCTGTTCTTCGAACGTCATGACGGCGGCGCTGTGACGATCGAGGACTATCTCAAATGCTTCGAGGACGCGACCGGCCATGACCTCTCGCATTTTGCGCTCTGGTATCACCAGGCCGGTACACCGGTGATATCGGTCGCAAGCTTCTATGATGAAAAGAAGAGCCAGTTGAAGCTGACGTTCAGCCAGACCACACCGCCGACGCCCGGCGAAAGCACCAAGAAGCCGCTGCACATTCCGCTGCGGGTCGGACTTATTGGTCCCAATGGCGACGACATGGCCCCGACGGCAATCACCGGCGGAGAACACCGGAAGGACGTCTTGGAGATCACCGAGAGCGAACAGGCCTTTGTGTTCGAGGGAATCGGCGCCCGGCCAGCCGTATCAGTCAACCGTGATTTCTCCGCACCGGTGAAAATCCGTTTCGATCAGTCGCGCGAAGACAGGTTGCGCATCGCAGGCGCCGAGAGCGATCTGGTCGCCCGCTGGGATACGGTCAATGCGCTGGCGCTTGAGGTGCTTGTGAAGGCCGCTAGGGACGCCAAGGCGGGTAAACCGGTGGTGACCGACGCAGCCTTGAGCGAGGTACTGGTGGCCACGGCAGAAGATGCAACACTTGAGCCTGCTTTCCGGGCGCTTGCCCTGACGCTTCCTGGCGAACTCGAGATTGGACGCGAGCTCGGTGGCGATGTCGATCCGGATGCGATCCATGTGGCGCGCAAGGCAGTGGTTGAAGCCATTGCCACAGTCGGACGCGATACGTTCGCGCAGCTGGCGGAGGAGATGCAGAATACCGGCGCTTTCAGTCCTGATGCAGAGGGCGCCGGCCGCCGGGCGCTGCGCAATGCCGCCCTTGCCCTTGCGGCTGCTGCCGAAAAGTCCCCGCACCGCGCCAGCCGAGCCTATGAGAAAGCCGACAACATGACCGACATGCTGGCCGCCATGCGCGTGCTGGCGCACCAGTTTGCAGGTTCAGCGGAGACCGAAAATGCCCTTGCCGATTTCAGGCAGCGCTTTGCCGATGAACCGCTCGTGCTCGACAAATGGTTCTCGACGCTGGCAACGGTACCCGGAGAGGCGACGCTGGAGCGCGTTGCAGCGCTGATGGGCGACGAGGCCTTCGACGAGACCAACCCCAATCGCGTGCGCGCCCTCATTGGGGCCTTCGCCTCGTCGAACCCGACCGGCTTCAACCGCGCCGACGGTGCCGGTTATGCCTTCTTCGCCGATTTCATCCTGACCTCCGACAAGCGCAATGCCACGCTGACGGCTCGGCTGATGACGGCGATGCGCTCGTTCGAGGCACTTGAGCCAGGCCGGCGCGCGCTGGCCCGCAAGGCAATCAAACGCATTGCGTCTCATGACGACCTGTCCCGCAACCTGAGGGATATTGTCGATCGGATGTTGAAAAGCTGATTTGGCCCTTGCCAAGACACGTAATCCGAGTCCCTTTTTCGACAAAACGGTCCGCCGCACCTCTTCCACTCAAACCCCGCGGCGGCCGTCAATCCACAAAAAAGCCTTATTTGGTATATGGTTAACAAAAGCTTCCCTCTGGGTGCTGGACAACCCGAATCACCTTTGATTCACTAGGGTAGATCTCGCAAGGCGGTTTCGCGGATCAGACGAGGGAACTTATGCAAATGAAACGATCAGATCTGTGGGAAGACCCCGCAGTGAACGGGAGCCTGCGCTCTGGATTCACTGCAAAACAGGCACTCTCAGGCCAGCAACGTCGCGGATTTTCGGGGCTTGGTGCATTGGCCGCAGCCAAACGGCCGATCGTCGAAAGAGTTCTGAAGAATTCGATTCAGTATCTGATCATTGCTTTTCTCATCTGTGTTGCCGCCGCCCGCGGTTTCTCCTTGATGTCGAGCCACAGCCGCATGGAAGATGCTGTGCGACAGGCCACAGAACTGACATCAGCGATGGCTGTTGTTGCACTCGAAAATGAGCCGGCATTGTTCGAACCGGAAAACGCAGCCGCCGCCGAAGAAAGGTTGCAGTCGTTGAATTCGATCGCTTCAACCGGATCGGATACCGATCTTCTGATGATCGACACCACGGGCTCCGTGCTGACCACAACCACAGCGCGTACAAACCTTATCGGTCGTTCACTGGCATCCGTGTTCCCCGAACTGACATCGGCACACCATCCGCGCACGGCCGGTCAAGTCGTCGAAACCCGGATTGACGGCGCCCCCTACCAGGTCTCGATGCACCTGGTTGGTGACAATGGCGGAATGGTGATCGCGCTGCACGCGATGGAGCGAATGAACGCCTTCTGGCGGGCCGAGGTCAATCTCAACGTCACCCTGTTTGCCTCCATGGCACTTCTGCTGCTCGTCGTTGTCTACGCTTATTACACACAGATCAATCGTGCTGATGAGACAAGAGACATCATGTCTGCGGAGCGCAGCACGCGCGACGCCATGCTTGCCAATGGTGAAGCAGGTCTGTGGTCGTTCGAGCCAGCAACGCGGCGCGCTATTCTGGACGGCTCGGCAAGTGCCGCCCTCGGGCTCGGCTCTCAGCAGCGTGAAATCACCTACCGCGAGCTACTCGGCCTTGTTCATCCTAACGACCGCCACGGTCTTGCGCGCAATCTCCGGCCCTCCGATAACGGACTGATCGAGACCAATATCCGCATTCGCCAAGATGATGGTCGCTACCGGCTTTTTGCAATCCGTGCGCATGCGGCAATCAAGTCAGGCCGCGTAACCGTGTCGGGCGCGGCAATCCGCGCGGCATCCGGCCGCCACCAGGCACTGGAAGCAGCCACCCGGAAGGTCTGCATACTCGAGGCTGCTTTCGATGCACTGCCTCAACCGCTCGCTCTTTGGCGCAAGGACGGCAGCCTCGATCTCGCAAACGCATCGTTCCGGTCAGCATATGATATCGATGGTAGCCACAACGCCGTTCGCCGCGAGGCGCTCTCGGTCGAAGGCGACGGCCATGCTGTTGTCGTGCGACGCACGCAATCGGGTAACAGCAGCACCGCCGAAGTCAGGACAACGCATGGGGAATGGATGCAGCTTGCAGAACATCGTTTTGAAAACGGTACACAGCTGACGATGGGAACGAATATCACCCGTTTCAAGGAAGAACAGAACCGCCTTCAGGTCGAACAGGAGCGCCTCAGAGAAAAAGTCAGCGCGATGGCGACCTCGCACCGCAAGCTCGAACTGCGATGCGCGTCGCTGGAAAGCGCTCTTGATGGTCCGGCAGGTGTCCCTTCCCAGGCAGAAAAGGCTTTTGCCGGCCAAACTGCCGACCATGCGGTCCCCGCAGAGATGCGCACGTCCCTAAACGCTGTGCTTGGCTTTTCGGAGCTGATGATTGCCGAAACCGAAAAAGCGCGGCAGCCGGGCTGCAAGCTCGACGAATACGCCCGCCACATTCATGCTGGCGGCAAGGCGCTCCATGCGCTGGTTGAACGCCTTGAAAACAAGGGCGAAGTGTACTTTGCGAGCGACGGCCATGACGGCCCCGTAGTACGACGCATCGTTGGCTGATGGGCGTTATCCGGTCGCACCTCCGGCGGCTGGAAGCAGCTTCCGGAAGACCGCCCGCACATCGCCGGCCAGATCGGCAATCATCGCTTCCATCGCACCGACATCAGGGCAATCCGCAAGCTTGCAAAGACGTTCCAGAAGACCCGCGGGCGCGGTATCAGGTTCGAACCCTTCATTGAGGCAGGCCCGGGTCAGCTGGGCAATATCGGTATAAAGCGCGAGCGCCCTGCGACAGACCTCGAGATCACCTTCAGGCATCACGCCGGGAGCAAACCGCGCCAGGACATCATCTGTGGTCATCACCTCGCAGCCGCCGACCTCACCGCGCGGCACATGGCAGGCCAGATGGCAGTACTGCGCGATGAACTCGATATCGACCAGTCCGCCCGGTATAAGCTTCAGATCCCACGAACTCTTGGCCGGTTTGTCGCGCTCGATCCTGGCGCGCATCTCGGCGATATCGCGAGCCAGTTCCTCTTGGTCGCGCGGGCGCCCAAGAATGGCATCGATCACCGCTCCGGTATCCTTCATCAGTGTGGCGTCGCCGCACAGAGGATGTGCACGGGAAAGCGCCATATGTTCCCAGGTCCAGGCGTCATTCAGCTGATATTTTTCGAAAGCAGCCAGTCGTGTCGCAAGCGGCCCTGCATTTCCGGAAGGTCGAAGCCGCATATCGACCTCGTAAAGCACACCTTCCGCCGTGGGGGCGCTCAGTGCAGCCACCAGACGCTGGGTCACGCGGGCGAAGTAGCGCGGCACATCGAGCTGCTTCGGACCTGAGGACATCGAAAGCGGATCATCGCAATCGTAAAGCACGATCACATCGACATCCGAGCCTGCGGTCAGTTCGGAACTGCCGAGCTTGCCCATGGCCAGCACACAGGTCCGCTGGCCGTCCACCAGACCATGCGCCTCTTGCATCTGGGCAAGCACTCCCTGCAAAGCTTCGTCGATGACCAACGTTGCCAGCATCGTCAGCGCCCGACCGGCGGCAAAGCCGCTAATCGAACCGGTCACAAGCCTGATACCAATCAGGAAACGCTGCTCTGCCGCAAAAATCCTGAGCCGGTCGAGCCGTTCCTCGTAGATCTCCGCTCCGCTAAGGAAGGCCTCGAGCCGTTCGAGAAGATATTCGCGGGTCGGAATTTCCGTCATCAAGGCGGGATCGAGCATGCCGTCGACAATATGGGCGCGCCCGGCAATGATCTCGGCAAGTCGCGGCGCCGCCGACATCACCTCCACCATCAGCAGAAGAAGATTCGGATTGCTCTTCAGCAGTGAAAACAACTGGACACCGGCCGGCAGACCGGCGAGGAAGCGGTCGAAGCGCAGCAACGCCTCGTCTCCCCTTCGGCTTGCACCGAAGGCCTTCAGCAGATCCGGCATGATCTCGGTGAGGCGCTGGCGGGCCTTGTCCGTTTGCGTGGCGCGATAGCGTCCATAATGCCATATCCGGATGACCTTGGCGATGTCCTCGGGACGCTCAAACCCGATCTTGCTCAAGGTCTCCAGCGTTCCCGGATCATTGTCTTCGCCGGTAAACACAAGATTGCCAGTCTCGCCTGAAAGGGCCGCCTCCTGCTCGAACAGCCGTGCATAGCGCCGTTCGACGATTTTCAGCACTTCGAGCACGGCTTCTGAAAAGGCTTCAGTCGTCTCAAAGCCGCTCATATGCGCGATCCGCAGCAGATCGGCATTATCGTCCGGCAGAACATGGCTCTGCTCGTCACGCACCATCTGTATCCGGTGTTCGACATTGCGCAGGAACCAGTAGGCAGAGGTGAGTTCGTCGCTCGTGGCCTTGTCAATCCAGCGCGCTTCGTGCAAGGCCTCAAGCGCATCCACCGTCCGCCGGCACCGCAGCTCCGGCATACGTCCACCAGCGATCAATTGCTGGGTCTGAACGAAGAACTCGATCTCGCGGATCCCGCCGCGTCCGAGTTTGACATTATGCCCATTGACAGCAACAAGACCGAACCCCTTGTGCGCATGGATCTGTCGCTTGATGGAATGGATATCGGCGATCGCTGCATAATCGAGATATTTGCGAAAGATGAACGGGATCATTTCGCCCAGAAAAGCCTCGCCCGCGGCCAGATCGCCGGCGATCGGCCGCGCCTTGATATAGGCGGCCCGTTCCCAGTTCTGGCCACGGCTCTCATAGTAGAGAAGCGCTGCCTCGACCGGAATAGCCAGCGCGGTCGATCCGGGATCGGGTCGCAGCCGCATATCCGTGCGGAACACATAGCCATCACCGGTACGCTCCTGCAGTATCCGGATGAGGCGACGCATGAGACGCGGAAAAAGCGACCTCGGGTCGTCTGTCTCGCTGACGATTCCGGCCTCAGGGTCGAAGAAGACGACAATGTCGATATCGGAGGAGTAATTCAGCTCGCATGCGCCCAGCTTGCCCATACCCAGAACCACGACACCCGATTGCTCAGAGGGTGCATCGGCATTTTTCAGCGTCAGCTTGCCCTCCCGCGCGGCTGAAGCTAGCAGATGATCCACCGTCGCAGTGACGGCAGCACTCGCAAATTCACTCAGCAGCGAGGTCGTCTTTTTGGGCGCGATTATGCCCGCCAGGTCGGCAAGTGCTGTCAGAAAGGCGATGCGGCGCCTTGAAACCCGCAGGCGCACCATAATATCGTTGTCGCTGATCTTTCCGTCCGCATCGCGCCAGGCAACTCGTGCAGTTTCTATCTCGCCCTCAAGCTGCGGAATAAACGGCTCCTCGATACGGAGAAGCAATTCCGGATGCGCGCGGAAGCTGTCGAAAAGGAAAGGTGAAAGCGAAAAAGAGGCCGCGAGGAAGGCCGTCAGCGGGTCATCGCGATCAGCAAGAAATTGAGGGAGATCGTGCTTATCGACGCCGGCTGCCATCTCGTCGAAGGCAGACAGCGCCAGTTGGTCATTCAGCGGAAAGACGGGCTCTCCCGAAATATCCCGCAATGTAACGGCTACCCGATCGCTCATCATATCCTCCGCAATGGTTTTATCTGCCTTAACATCGTGGGACGCCGGCTTAAAGCCAAAGAGGAAGAGATGCAGGCCTCGGAAATGAACTGCTCACTGATATCTTTGAGGGAAGAAGGTAAGTGCGCCAACCCGAACCGCTCAGTCCAGGCTTCCTTTTTGACGGGCGAGCGGAAAGCTCAGGACCGCCCCCAGACCAGTATAGTTTTCCAGCAGGCATTTTGCTTCGGTAAGCGAAAACACACCTCCATGCATGGAAGCGACAGCATCGACCAGCGAGAGACCAAGCCCCGTGCCAGGCTTCGAACGGCTTTCATCGAGGCGGAAGAAGCGCTGCTTGACGTCGTCCATTCGCGAGGACGGAATGCCGGGCCCGTTATCAGCCACAACGAAAACCGCACGCCCGTCTTCGCGCTTCAGCGACAGATGTATCGACTGTCCACTGCCTTCGGAATACTTGATGGCGTTGTCGAGAAGATTGAAGATCGCTTGGCCGATCAGTTCGCGATTGCCGTTAATCGAAATATCCGGCTCGATTGCACAGTCGAGCGAAAGGCCGGCCTCTTCGGCAACGGGACCGTAAAGCTCGGCGCTGTCCTCAACAATCGCTGACAGACAGACGACTGACATTTCGGCAGCGACAGCACCTGCCTCAACGCGAGATATCATTAAAAGCGCGTTGAAGGTTCGGATCAACTGGTCCGATTCGGCGATGATCCCTTCAAGCGCAGCACGGCGCTCGTCGGGGCTTTCGGTGGCACCAGCATCAGCCGCCTTATTGCGCAGGCGTGTCAGCGGGGTTTTGAGGTCGTGAGCGATATTGTCCGAAACCTGTCGTAGCCCCTCATTCAGCCGCACGATCCTGTCGAGCATCAGGTTAAGCGAGTTGGAAAGCCGGTCAAACTCATCGCCGGATCCCGTAACGGGAAGACGCTGGGAGAGGTCGCCAGCCATGATCTTGCCGCTGGCACTCGACATCCGGTCCATGCGCTTCAAAGCATTGCGCCCGATCGCGAACCAGATCACGAGAGCGCCAACGCCCATGATGATGAGCGCAAGCAACAGAGCCTGCCTGACAACGATATGCAGGCGTTCCGGGTCGCCAAGATCTCGCCCGATCAGCAGCCTGATGCCGTTGTCAAGCTCGATGACATAGCCTGCCGCGAGGTTCTGGTGCGATCCGCTGTTGTTTTCTGCAAAACCCTCGTAACGGAAAGGTGGCTCGATCCAGCCGAGCCGGTTCAAGACACCCGGCTGCAGCGACGCGACGTTGCTGGCCAGTATCTCGCCCTGAGGACTGGCGATGACATAAAGATTGGCACCGGGCTGACGGGCACGTCTCTCGATAATATTGAACACCCGCCGAATGCCGCCCTTTTCATAGGTAAGGTCGAGTTGGGCAACTTCTTTTTCGAGCGAATCCCGCGTCTGACGCAGAACAAGATCCTCAGACACAGCTGTGACATAGAACACCATGACGGCAGCACAGAGGCCGAACAGCAGGATATAAACAGCCGAAAGACGGACAGCGGTGGATTTGAACAGCAGCCGCAGACGATCTCTCACCTGAACCGCTCTAGGCATCATTTTTGATCATATAGCCGGAACCACGGATCGTCTTCAGCAAGGGCTTGTCAAACTCCTTCTCGATCTTGGAGCGCAGCCGCGACACATGCACATCGATCACATTGGTCTGTGGATCGAAGTGGTAATCCCAGACATTCTCCAGGAGCATGGTGCGCGTGACCACCTGCCCGGCGTTTTTCATGAGATATTCGAGCAGTCTGTATTCGCGCGGCTGGAGCGTGATCTCGCGGCCCGCCCGGCGCACCTCGTGCGAGAGGCGGTCGAGCTCCAGATCGCCAACCCGGTAGACGACATCCTGATCCGGCATGCCCTTGCGCCGCCCAAGCACCTCCACCCGCGCCAGAAGTTCGCTGAACGCATAGGGTTTTGGCAGGTAGTCGTCGCCACCGGCCCTCAAACCCGTCACCCGGTCATCGACCTGCCCCAGCGCTGAAAGAATAAGGACCGGCGTGTGGATGGCTTTGGATCTGAGCGCAGATATCACCGACAATCCGTCGCGGCGCGGCAACATGCGGTCGACCACCAGCACGTCGTATTCGTTTTCGCTCGCCATGAACAAACCGCTCTCGCCATCGCCCGCATGCTCGCAGGTGATGCCGGCCTCACGAAAGGCCTTGGTCAGGTAGGCGGCGGCCTCGAGATCGTCTTCAATTACCAAAATACGCATGGTGGCGACCATATCGCCATTGCGATCAGCGTTACAAGCGATCTCACGGGTTTCATCGACAGACATTGTGGGTACTCCGCAACAGGTGCAGAATGAAAGAGGCGCACGGATATTCCCGTGCGCCTTTTTTCATCTTGTCAGGGCCGGTCAGCCGGCATCCTCGTTCTCGTTGCCGGTCGGCAGAGCAGTAAACATGCTGCCGTTTTCAGTCTCGACCTGAAAGAGCGCCTGCTTTCGTCCATTGCCGGCGGCTTCTTTAACCTGTTTGAGAATGTCGTCGGCCGAGGCAACCGCTTTGTTGTTGACGCTCAGGATCTTCTGGCCCTCGGTCAGCCCCTTGGATGCTGCATCAGAGTCAGGGTTTACGGCCGTCACAGTCACACCCGCGCCATCATCCGACGGGCGCACTTCGATCCCCATCCGGCTCATCAGCGAGCTTTCTTCTGGGCCGCTAATGCCTTCGACGGCTGCCAGTTGATCTTCGGTCGGAAACTCGCCGAGCTTGACGTCGATCGTCTGGGACTTGCCATCCCGCCAGACCGAAAGCTCGACATCATCGCCCGGCTCCATCATGCCTATCATCCGTGACAGCGAACGGGCATCCTCGATGACATCGCCATTGACGGCAGTAATCACGTCACCCTGAAGAAGGCCCGCCTTCGCACCGGGGCTATCGGAGGTCGGTTCGGAAATCAGCGCGCCTTCCGGCTTGGCAAGGCCAATCGATTCGGCGATATCATCGGTCACCGGCTGGATGCGAACACCGAGCCAGCCGCGCTCGACCGTGCCATCATCAATCAGATCGTTGACAACATTCTGGGCTAGATGTGCGGGAATGGCGAAGGCAATGCCGACATTGCCGCCCGACGGCGAGAAGATCGCAGTGTTGATTCCGACAACCTGACCATTGAGATCGAAAGTCGGACCACCGGAATTACCGTGATTAACCGCGGCATCGACCTGAATGTAGTCGTCATAGGGGCCGGAGGCGATATCGCGGCCAAGTGCGGAGACAATCCCCGAGGTAACAGTGCCGCCAAGGCCGAAGGGATTGCCGACGGCAACCACCCAGTCACCAACGCGCAGCTTGGAATCGTCGGCGAATTTCACATAGGTAAACTCGTGATCGGCGTCGACCTTCAAAACGGCCAGATCGGTGCGCGGGTCTGTTCCGACCAGCGTGGCAGCATATTTGGTTCCGTCGTCCATCAAAACGGAGAAGGTGTCGCCTTCGCCCACGACGTGGTTATTCGTCACGAGATAGCCATCTCCTGAAACGAAGAAGCCCGACCCTTGCGCGACCGGACGCGGGCCACCACTGCGAGGCTTTGGCGGCTGCTGGGGCTCGACCGGCGCGCCGAAATCACGGAAGAAACGCTTCAAAGGATGATCGTCGGGAAGATCATCGAAGCCGCGACCACCAAAGCCAAAGCCGAAGCCTTCATTCTGGGCAACCGGCTGGACATTGCTTTCTACAACGACGGAAACGACGGCAGGCGACACCGCTTCAACGACGTCAGCGAAGCCCGGAACCTTGGGGGCTTCGACCTGAACCGGATCGGCGAGCGCTTCGGGAACCGTAAGCGGCGCACCTGCCGAAAACAGAACTGCGGCAACGCCGGCAACCGCCGAGGCTTTCAAAATCGGCTTGAACTTGTTGTGTCCGGAAGTCTGGTCCAACATCTGGTCTACCTTTTCCTTTAGTGACGTTTTTGAAGCTGTCTTCAAACTTGATAAAGGCACTATAAAGGTTACGACCTTACGGAAATCTGTCCACAAAATGACGGATTGTTAATCCTCGGCATCACCAGAAAGAAGCCGATCGAGCCGGGCCTCTTCGTCCTTCGAAAGCGGGCGATCCTTCGTATGACGGTTTGCAGAAAGCCGCCATAGCACCAGAGTTCCGAAAAGAATCAGCACAGCCGGCGCGCCCCACAAAAGCCATGTCTTGGGCGAAAACTGCGGTTTCAGAAGCACAAATTCGCCATAACGCGAGACCACATAGTCAATGACTTGCGCATTGCTGTCACCGTCTACCAGACGGATCCGCACTAGTAGTCTTAGGTCGCGTGCAAGTTCAGCGTTCGAATCATCGATCGACTGGTTCTGGCAGACCATGCAGCGCAATTGTGCGGAAATCTCGCGAGCGCGTATCTCAAGGGTCGGATCGTCCAGCACCTCATCGGGCATCACCGCTCGAGCGGTCGCCAATGGCAACAGTATCAAAAGCGCAATCAGAAAAACGCGGAGCCTCATTCAGCCGCTCCCGCCTGAGTGGCTGCGGACAGGCGGCGCTTGCGACTTCGCTCCGGAGCTCCGACGCGAAGCCGGCGATCCGTAATCGAAGCCACGCCGCCAAGTGCCATGGCAACGCCACCGAGCCAGATGCAAAGGATGAACGGCTTCCACCACACCCGAACAACCCAGGCGCCATCGGTCCGCTCGTCCCCGAGCGAAACATAGAGCTGGCTCAGGCCGAATGTGGAAATACCGGCTTCAGTCGTGGGCATGTTGTTGGAGAGATAGACCCGCTTTGCCGAATAGCTGTCCCGGATCACCTGGCCGTCTTGCGAGATCTTGAACAGACCGCGTTCATCAACATAGTTAGGCCCCGTTACCGGCGTCGTGCCCTCGAAGGTTACCGTATAACCACCTGCATCGACAGTCATGCCGGGAGACATCTCCAGAACTGCCTCGGTCTCGTAAAGCGAAACGGCGACAATGCCCAGTACCGTCACCCCGAGACCGAAATGGGCAAGCGCCGCCCCGAAGGCCGAGCGCGGCAGGCCGGCGAATCTCGGCCAAACCCTGGACAGCGGCATCCGGCCGAAGCCGGAGCGGAACAAAAGGTCGCTTGCCGCACCGAAGATCAGAAAAAATGCAATTGCCACTGCAAAAACGGCAAGCACCGGTCCGCCGGAATGATAATAAATGAAAGCAACCGCCAGAACGATGGCGAGAAAACCTGCGGCCAGCAGACGTTCGCCTGCGGCCTTCAGGTCCCCCCGTTTCCATGACAGCATCGGGCCGAAGGGAACAGCAAGCAGAAGCGGGATCATCAAAACCCCGAAGGTCATGTTGAAGAATGGCGGACCGACCGAAATCTTGTCGCCCGTCAGGGTCTCAAGCACAAGCGGATAGAGCGTGCCAGTCAGCACCGTTCCCGTTGCCACCGTCAGGATCAGGTTGTTGAAGACCAGGGCACCCTCGCGCGAAATCGGCGAAAACAGGCCGCCGGCGCGCAAAAGCGGTGCCCTCCAGGCAAAAAGCGCCAATGATCCGCCAACGAAGAGAGCGAGGATTGTGAGAATGAAGATGCCACGCGTGGGGTCTGTTGCGAAAGCATGTACTGAAGTCAAAACACCGGATCGGACAAGGAACGTACCGAGCAATGACAGCGAAAAGGTCAGGATCGACAGCAGCACCGTCCAGATTTTGAGCGCTTCGCGTTTCTCCATCACCAGCGCGGAATGCAGAAGCGCCGTCCCCGCCAGCCAGGGCATGAAGGAAGCGTTTTCTACCGGATCCCAGAACCACCAGCCGCCCCAACCGAGTTCGTAATAGGCCCAGTAAGATCCCATCGCGATGCCAGCGGTCAGAAACAACCACGCCAGCAATGCCCAGGGCCGCACCCAGAGCGCCCAGGCCGCATCAATCCGCCCGCTGATCAGAGCAGCCACGGCAAAGGAAAAGCAGACTGAAAACCCGACATAACCGAGGTAAAGAAGCGGAGGATGGATAGCCAGGCCAAAGTCCTGAAGAATCGGGTTGAGGTCCTGACCCTCACCAGGTACCGGAAACACCCGCATGAACGGGTTCGAAGTCAAAATGATGAACAGCAGAAACGCCGTCGCAATCAGGGCCTGGACGGACAGGACATTGGCGCGCAGATCATTGGGAAGGTTCCGGCTGAAAGCTGCAACGAGGGCACTGAACAGCGTCAGGATCAGCAGCCAGAGCATCATCGACCCCTCGTGATTTCCCCAGACACCGGAAAACTTGTAGACAAGCGGCATCATCGAATGCGAGTTTTCCCAGACATTGCGCACGGAAAAATCGGAAACTAGGTGGCTGCGGATCAACACGCCGAAGGAGAGTGCCACAAGCGCAAAGAGTGTTAGCGTTCCGCTGACGGCAACCGTCATCAATTGCGGACTGTTGCGCCTGACCCCGACAGCGGGCACAACAAAGGTAATCGCTGCCACCGCCAGCGCGAGAACAAGCGCGAAGAGACCGAGTTCAACAGTCACGGGCTGGCCTCCCCTTCCCAGACACCATCCTCCTTCAGACGGTCAGCAACTTCCTTGGGCATGTAGTTTTCGTCATGCTTGGCCAGCACCGTATCAGCGTGGAACGCGCCGTTGCCGTCGAACCGGCCTTCGGTAACCACGCCTTGCCCCTCACGAAACAGGTCAGGCAATATCCCCGCATAGCGGACCTCGACGGTGCCTGAACCATCGGTCACGGTGAAAAGAACATTGGAATTTTCGGCACGCCTGATCGAGCCTTCTTCGACCAGCCCGCCAAGTCTGATGCGCGTTCCTTCACCAACTGGCTTATCGGCAAGATCTGACGGCATGTAAAAATACGAAACACTGCGGCTGAGCGCGAACATCACCAATAGCACAGCAACGGCGATAAACCCGACACCGCCTGCAATGACAGCCAGCCTTTTCTGTTTGCGATTCAAGGCTCTGCTCCCGATATCTCAAGCGAGTCTCCAAACGCTGCCAAACGGGTGCCCTGCTCGCTGCTCACCCCATAATAACCGATGGCCTGCTCCAGTGCCAAAGCCGCTTTTCTCTGTTCCCCAAGAACGGAATAGGAGCGTATCAGGCGCATCCAGCCGTCGATGTCATCGGGCTCTTCGTTCAGCCTTTGCTCAAGACCTGAAATCATGCCAGCGATCATATCGGCGCGCGCTTCAGGTGCAAGCTCGGCCGCTGCCGCGACGGCCTGTTCATCCGGTCCGTTCTCAACAACGCCGCCATCGGCCAGGCGCACGCGGTTCAGAGCGATCTGGCGAGCCACCATTTCATGCCACGGCGAGTTGTCGGGGAGCGCAGCTTGCAGGCGTTCAAAACGCTCTATAGCAAAGACACTGTCACCCGATTGTTCGGCGGCTAGGGCGGTAAAATAGAGCGTTCGGAGATTTTCCGGATCGATCGCCTCGGCCTGTTTGAACACGTCCAACGCTCCATCTGTCACAATTCCGGAATTCTGGACGACGATCGCCTCACCCAGTCCGGCAAGACGATCAGCCGTCGGGCCAGAAACCCGTATCGCATTGGCGTAGGCGTTCTGTGCCGCCTCGAAACGATTTTCGCGCAGATATATCGGTGCGATCACGTCCCACCCCCGTCCGTCATCGGGGTTTACCGCCAGATGCTGCTCGACACGGGCCACGAGCACGGCAAGATCCGGTTCGTCGGCATTGATGCGGTCGGCAAGCGGCTGGTCCGGAGCTCCAGGCGTTCCAACAAATGGATAGATAAAGCCTGCCCCCAGCAGGACAATCACAATAGCAACAGCAGCGCCCCACCGAGACGTGCGGCCATTGCGGCCGCGCAAGGCCGTTCCGTTCGTTCGATCACTGACGGCCAGCAGTCGCCTGCCGATTTCG
Organism: Martelella sp. K41-7; assembly: GCF_055808365.1. Taxonomy (NCBI): domain Bacteria; kingdom Pseudomonadati; phylum Pseudomonadota; class Alphaproteobacteria; order Hyphomicrobiales; family Aurantimonadaceae; genus Martelella; species Martelella sp. K41-7. The sequence continues at coordinate 1,084,755 of NZ_CM147867.1, read as the reverse complement.
GTGCGCGCCGCCTCGTATTCCGGTTCGCTGAGAAGCCCTTCCCTGCGTTCACGCTCGATTTCCCGCAGTTGATCGCGATAGACTGCGGCCTGGCCGGCCATGATATGGTCTGCACTCGAGCCTGACGTCTGCAATAGAGGCAGTGCAACCACGAAGGCTGCAACAACGAACATGACAAGGGCAACGGTCGCGAAAATCATAATGGCATCTTCGTACGCTACCGCAGCGAAATAGCCAACACACTAAAGTTCTATTGTGTTTCATCTGCCGCAAAAGGTCGCAGCGCGGCAGACGCCATAACCGACGGCAAAATTTGCAGCTAGTTCAAAAGGGTCCAGACACCATCCGGGCCACGACAGGCTGCGCCGCGGCCGACATATTCAGCGTCCTTAACGGTCACCCTTTGGGTGTATTGGCGGCAGTTCTGGTCTCCGACCTGATAGGGACTTGCAACCTTGACGTCTCCACTCGCAGCCTTGCCTTGCCAGTTTACCGACTCACCGGCGGGAACTGCCGAAAGCGCATATTGCTCAGCCCGTAGCGCACGTGCACGATCGGCCGGTGAAAGCGTAACGCCGGTTCTTTCAACCAACCCACCATCAAGCGACGTGGTCTGAACCGACTGTGCCGGAGCGACGCTTTGCCCAACAGACGGCGGCGCGGCCTGCTGCCTCAAAGAACAACCTGCAACGACCAGAGCGAGACCAATAAGCAGCACATTACTTTTCACGACGGCTTCTGAACCCTGAATTCAAACAATATCGCGGTTTATCAGCGACGATAAACCGAGCGGTTTCTCTCAACGATCTGCAAAGACCAAACGTTCTGACGCAAGATTGGTTCGGTCGTAGAGGCAGATTATGGCCAGATTTCGCCGCACCGGACAAACCGCCAGTCACGCAAATACTACTTCTTGCACTTTGCCGGCAGAACGACCCGGGCATGCAGGCCGGAACCATTCAGACCGGTCAGCTCAAAGCGTCCACCATAGGCCTGCACAACGTCATCGACGATGGACAGGCCCAATCCGGACCCAGAGCCGCTCTCGTCAAGGCGCTGCCCGCGCTTCATTGCTGTGCGGATTTCCTCCGGCGTCAGACCCGGCCCGTCGTCAACAACAATGATCTCCGCCCAATCTCCGGTTTCGTCAGCCCCCTCAAGCCACTGTGCACTGACGCTGACCTGACGTTTGGCGAAACGGGCTGCATTCTCGAGCAGGTTTCCAACGATTTCCTCAATATCCTGCTGCTCAGCAGCGAGTACAAGGCCACCGGCGCACGAAAGCGAAAATACCGTTTCGGGATTGAGCCTTCGCATGACCCGGACAAGCCGTTCCAGCACGGGCTCGATTTCGCAGCGTGTGAGCACCGATTCAGTTTGCGCAGCAATTCTTGCACGGTTCAGATAAGCCTGTACCTGCGCTTGCATCATGACAACCTGCGAGGCGATGAGTTTACCGCCCTGCCCACCCATGCTCTGGGCTTCGTTCAGCAGCACCGCGATCGGGGTCTTCAGCGAATGGGCAAGATTTCCCACTTGCATGCGGGCACGCTCGACGATGGCTCGGTTGTTGGCGAGAAGCGCATTGATTTCATCAGCGAGCGGTTGGATCTCGACGGGGAAAGCCCCCTTCATTACGCCCTCGCCCTCGTCGGAAATCTGCCTGAGTGCAGCACGCGCGCTGTCGAGTGGCCGAAGCGCAAAGAGAATGATCAGCCCGTTCAGCAGTACGCTCGCAACTCCAAAAAGAGCAAGAGCGATATAGAGACGCTCTGAAAACCAGCGAACGTCATTATCGACCGCATCAAGATTGCCCGAGACCCGCACTCGGGTGGCCCGATCATTTTCGTCGATCACAACCACCGTTTCGATTACGGCCAGTTCATTGCCGTGATCATCCCTGACGAGATAGGTCCGCTTGAAATCACCGTCATAGGGGACTTCGCTTTCAGGCTTGATCGGCAACTCGGTGGCCCCAAGAGACGGCGACCGCAGTGTTTCCTTTGACGCATCATAGAGCGGGTCGACAACCCAGTACCATCCCGTCTGCGGTTGTTGGTAGCTCAGGTTGCCTGTCTGCGGCGATCCCTGAAGATCACCTTGCTCATTGATCGAGACAGAGTTGACGACGTTGAACATCTCCGCCTGAAGCAATTGCCTGAAGCCCCGTTCAGCGGCGTTGCGGTAGAGTGCAGAAATCACCACGGCTATGACCAGCAGAGCGATGACAAACCACATGGTCGTCAGGGCCAGGGAGCGCAACGTGAGTGAATTGGCCCATTTCATTCGGGTGCCCGCATAAGGTAGCCGAGCCCGCGAACCGTTTCTATCCATTCGGGGCCGATTTTTTTACGCAGCCGTCCGACAAAGACTTCGATCGTATTGGAATCACGATCGAAGTCCTGATCGTAAAGATGTTCAGTCAGTTCGGTTCGCGAAATAACCTCGCCCTGATGGTGCATCAGATAAGACAGCAATCGGTATTCGTGAGAGGTAAGGCGCAGTTGTTGGCCGCCAAGGGTTGCCTTCGAGGCCTTGACGTCAAGCTCGATCGGCCCGCATCTTATCGTGCCCGCGGCATGGCCGGCCGCCCGCCGGATCAGGGCGCGGATACGGGCCATCACCTCCTCGATATGAAAAGGTTTGGTGACATAGTCATCCGCGCCGGCGTCGATACCGGCAACCTTGTCGCTCCAGCGGTCGCGCGCCGTCAGGATCAGCACAGGCATATTCCGACCGGCCGCACGCCACTTCTCGAGAATTGTCACACCGTCCATCGTTGGAAGGCCAATGTCGAGGATCACCGCATCGTAGGGTTCTGTATCGCCAAGGAAATATCCTTCGTCCCCATCATAGGCGCAATCGACCACGTAATCGGAATCCCGAAGCATCTGTGCAAGTTGCCGGTTGAGGTTTTCGTCGTCTTCGATGAGGAGAATACGCATCTGTATCTATTCACTGGTTGCGGGACTGCCTTGCATCTTCATTCTGCGGCTGCCACCACTGCTTCAGCTTACGGGAACACGCCGCGTGATCTTACGCGGTGGATTGCCAGCGTTCGCCGGTACAAAAACAGTTACAAGGCAATCTTTACCATCGGGCGCCGCTAAAGCCGACAAAAGCTCACCACCCGTACTTGCGATAACAGCCCTTGCAGCCGCGGCGCAGTCGGCCGCATCTGACGCGCCAGTCGAGCCTATAACAAGCGGAAGGCCCGCGATCAGGATCCGCACCCCATGTTTCGCTCTGGACATAACACGATTTTCCCCACGAGTTCCATTCACCACTAACCTCTTAAAGATAATAGGCTGAACTGCAAATGAATAGCCCGTCAAATGCCGCCCACCGGCATTGAGTGGAGCCGGCGGGAATCTTGAAGCGACGATAGTCAGCGAGTCAGCATTCCCTTGGCCGAAAGCCGTCCCAAAAGCGCAATCATCCCGCCTGAAGCGCCGACAAGTGTCGTGATCGACGCAGCCAGTTCATGCTGCATGCCTTCATCGAGATATATGCCGCAAAGCTGAAACAGCGGAGCGAGGATCGCCAAAAGGGCACCCCATACGGTTTTCGACAGATACCATTTTTTCGCAAAGTCCATGATCAAGTCCTTTCTGTTCAGTTGGGAAGGGAAAGCTGCGCGTTCAGCGCAACACCGAGCGGGACCTTTCGGCCGCGCTGACGTAGCCTGATCGCAAGCAGATCAGGCAGCATGCCGAAATCGGCAATCTGGTCGGCTTCAGAATACGAGTAGAACGGCGACGTCGTTTCAACGCTTCGCAGCAAAGTCTCACCGGAAAAAATCTCCAGACGATAGCTTTCGCTATCCTCGTCCAACGGAATTTCGGCGGCGCTCCAGTCATCCGCATCAATACGGGAGCGCCGGACCCAGGTCAGCACAACATCGCCCGTGTCGAGCCGCCTCGCTCGCAGATGTACCGGCGAAAACGGCGTTTCCGCGCGCAGCCCACCCGCAAAAACGTATGGGGCTTTCGGATCAACCCGACCCTGCGCCGTTTCCGCGGCATAATTGCGCGCAAGCCCTACATCGCGAGCGCTGAGCCCCAGCGGGACCGCCGCCGCATCAAGCACCACTGCGTCGCGCCCGACTGCCGCACCGGCCAGCATTGCATCGTCAGTGCCGTTCAGCCCGCGCAGCAGTCCCGCAAGTCGCCAGCGGCCGGACGAAATTTCAGTAGCCTCCAGGAATCCGATGATCTCGAAAACATCATTGTTGGCGCTGACCGCGATGCGGTTTGCGCCGCTGAGTACGGCAGGCATCGAGGCCGATGACAGTCCGCCAAAATCAAGATCGATCACAAGCTCGTCCGTGAAATCGAAACGACCGATGTTTCCCGGTGAAAGCGCGGCAGCGAGCCGTGCTGTCCCTGCCGGTCTTTCAATGATGGCGCTTGGCTGAAAGCCCTCGCCTGTGGCTGACGACGCAATGACACACCGCCGCCAGGGCCTGGCAAAGACGGCAACGCGCGCAAAGCTTTCGGCAGCGCCCGAGCCATCGCGTGCGAGGTCCATGAACACGACCCTCGGAGCGAATCCGGCCGATGCAAGATCGCCGGCGCCCTGTCGTGTTTGCGCGCGAACACCACCGCCGCCACTCGCGATGAACGAGCGCGCCTCAAACCGGATCGTCTCGGCAACTTCAGCGCGCGTGACCATAAAACGACCGGCAGGCCCGTCGGGCAGGCGTATGACATCCCCGACTTCCAGGCTCTGCTCCTGCGGTGAAAGCTCGAAGCTGATCTCGCGCAACGCGACCCGGTTTTCGCGCAACAGTATTCTCGCCAGTTCGAGCGCGGTCGCCTCGGGCAGTACGGCCGGCAGGCCGTAGCGCAAGACGCGATCATTTGCCTCCAGCGCGCGGCCCGATCGTGCAGACGCCTGCTCATAATCGGTCGCGGGATCGAAATAGGTTATCGACGTCTCACCGGCGAGGTCACTATCATGCCGCCGCGTTTCGCGCCAAAGCCCCGCGCTGTCGTCGCGCTCGGCAAGCACCTCGATTGTCCGCGGCGGCAGGCTGGTCCGGTTGCGTGAACGAAACGTCAGTCTGCCTGCCCTCTCGATACTGTCTGCAGCATAAAGCGAGAGCAACGGCTCGATCAGATCTCGCGCGGAGCTGATATCTGCCTGCTGATAGCCGACCAGATCGCCGCTCAGCAGGGCGGTATCGCAATCGGTAAACCCGTGGTCGGCAAGAAGTGCGCGCACGGTATCTGCAAGTGTTGATGTGCCAAGCCTACCATTCAGCCAGTGGCCGGCTTCCCAGTTTCTGCCATCGCTCCACAGATCCGCGTCCCGGGGAAAGGCCGGGTATGGCCGGATATCCCAGCACCAGAGAAAGATGCGGTCCGGATCCACCATATTGGCCGGAGCTTCCGGGCCAGCCCACCAGTCAAGATGCACCTCCAGAAACCTGCGCTGTTCATCATCCGAACGGCTGCGGTTGGAAAAGTAAGGATAAGCAGATTCAGCCGATTTTGGATCGACGAATACATTCGGCTGGCAACTGCCCTTGTCGACAGCGGGACAGCCAAGTTCGGTGAACCAGATCGGCTTTGACATCGGCGTCCAGGCCGTCGGCGTTGCCATCTCACTGCCCCCGATCCGATCATGATGCGGGTGCGACCACCAGCCGGCGAGATCCTTGTATCGATAGACCCAGGGCTTGCCAGCCAGTCCATCCGTAATCGCCGAGCGCAGGCGAGCGGCCCGTGCAGCGTCATCTTGATAGTACCAGTCATACCCCTCGCCCGACGCGATCTGGCTCCCGAGCGCGGACGGATCTGTCGTGACACGGAAGCCATCGGGATTTTGGGACGCAAGATCGTCGTCCCGCCAGTCGGAAAGCGGCATATAATTGTCGATACCGACAGCGGTGATATCAGGACTTGCCCACAGCGCATCGAGGTTGAAGAAAACATCGCCGCTGCCATCATTCGGGTGGTAACCGAAATATTCGCTCCAATCCGCACCGTAGGTCAGCGCCGTTGACGGCCCCACAATACCGCGCACATCGGCAGCCAGCTCGACCAGCCCCTCGACAAAGGGAAAAGCACCATTGTCATCACGGATGGACGTCAGTCCCCGCAGCTCAGAGCCAATGATGAACCCCTCGACACCGCCTGCGGCCGCCGCGAGATGCGCATAATGCAGGACCAGTCGCCTGTATCCCTCGTCAGAACCCGCGAATGCAACACCATCGGCAGCCGGGGTAAAATGATGCGACTCAGCGGTGCCGAGAAATGCCTCGACCTCCGACCGCGCTGCCACGCTCCGGTCGCTCGTGCCCGGCCAACCGGCAGCCGGATGACATGTAATGCGCCCGCGCCAGGGATAGACCGCCTGCTCGGCACCGCCATAAGGGTCCGGCAAACCATTGGCAGAAGGGACATCCATCATGATGAATGGGTAGAGATAGACCTCAAGGCCCCGCGCCCTGAGATCGGCAATCGTCGCCATCAACCCGGCATCGTTGGGCGTACCGCCATAGGCCGGGCCACCATCAATGGTGGACACAACATAGGCCGACGCGCGCGCGATCCCCGAAACCTTCCAGGGGGTGCTTTCCTCGCTGCGAAAGGATGTCTCCACACCCGGACGGATCCGGCATTCTCCCGCCCTGAGGTCCGAGCCGAACCACGTGACCACCAGGGCCACGCGTTCCAGATTGGGACAAAGCGCCATCAGTTCGTCAATCGAGGCCTCGAAATCCGTTACCCCGACAAGCGTGTTGCGGTTCAGTATCCTCTGTTGTCCGCTGCCAAGCGCCTCGGTTACAGGAAACGGGCACAGCCCGTGCTCGGTCGCACCGGGGATCACGGCAATCGCCTTTATCTGGGTCTCAAGTTTTCCCGTCGGCCTCAACACCTCGAACTGAAACACCGGTATCCGGTTTCCGAAACCATCCAGCGGCAGCCGATCGAAAACCACATAGCAAAGCCCACGATAGGCCGGGGCAGCGCCCATACCCTGCTTTGCCTCGATCAGCGGATCCGGCAATTGCCCCTCATCACCGGGATAAAACCGCATCTGGATCGTGGTCAGATCCAGTTCGCGGCCATCGGCCCATACCCGTCTGATCGCGGCAACCGGCCCCTCGCAAATACCGAACGCGAAATTACCGAAATAGGCAAAACTCTCCACCGTCGGTCCCGTCGCCTTGCCGCCCGAGCGTTCCTCGGTCACTTGCTCCTCGAACCGTGTCGCCCAGATCAGCGTACCGCCCACCCGCGACGTGCCGTAGACCCGCGGGATAACGGCGCCCTCTTCGGCTCCGCCAACCCGCGCAGTCGCCAGATGCTGCCCTTTGACGCTGCGCCCGCCGGAGAAGATCGAGCCGTCAAACGCGGCACCGGCCAGCCCGCCGACTGCCCTGCCGGCAATCGCCCCGAAAGGGCCCAGTATTCCTCCGATGGCAGCGCCGGCGGCCTGAAAAACGATTGTCGCCATCTCTTCGCCTCAACGTAAATGCAAGGCGCGCGCCGGTTTCGGTAGCGAGGCCTGCTCTGGTTTCAGATGTCCTGGTGCGGATGCACGGTTTCCCGCGCTCACTGCATGGTGCTGGCGGCTTATGCCGGAAAGCGGAACACGCCGGCGATCCTTCGCCGCCATCCGGGCACAAGCGCCGAACGGATGACACCGGCCTGTTCGTAGGCGTGGATAAAATAATCCGGTGCGCTCAGAATACCGGCGTGCTTGGCGGCGAACTGTGATCGCCAGCGAAACAGCAGAATATCGCCCGGCTCCATGCAGTTTGGGGCAATGGCCGTTCCGCAGTGGTGCAGGGCGGCCTCGAGCAACCGCTCGGTTCCGGTCCGCTCGGCCCAGTCGGCAGCATATGGTGCGCCGACACGGGGGACCTCACCGTAAAGAGCGCCCCAGACGCCACGCACAAGCCCAAGGCAGTCGCATCCGACCCCGATCTCGCAGGCCTGGTGACGGTAGGGCGTTCCGATCCATTTCTCGGCCTCTGTGACCGCCCGCTCCCCCAGCACCGTCATTTGAACAACGGACTTCCGTCATGCGCGCTCTCGCCATTCACATAGGAATAAGCAAAATCGGCGCCCGGAACATGGGGGAACCCTCTGAAATTGAGATGATTTCCGAACTTCTCCCTGCAGGTGGTAAAGGCCTTGTCACAGCCTGCCGTCAGCCGCACCTGATCACTGGCATCCGGCATTTTTTCCAGAGGCAACCAGAGATCGATGCGGATCGTACCTGCCAAAAGACCACTGGTTTCAATTTCGAAAGCGCGTCCGGAAAGGCCTCCGCTCTCGAACGTTAGCAAGCCGTGGGAAAAGAAGCCTTCGGCGGCAGTTCCATCCGCCGCAATAACAAGCCGGGTTTCGCTTTCGGCGGCTACAATCGTCCCCGTCTTGAAAAATCCCGGGCTCTGCCGATCAAAACCGCAGGCGGCATCGCCGAACACCGCGTCGCAACGCCGCGTGATACTGCGCCCCTGCGGTTGCGATAGGCGGTGCGTGATCGCACGCAACTCCGCACCGAAACCACCGCCTTCGCGTGAAACCTCTCCAACCTCACTCACCTGAATGATCTGGTGCTGACCAGGTTCCTGCCAGTTCACGATAAAGATCTCCACGCGGGCGCCATCATAGTCGCCAGCCGCCAGCGCTTCCTCGGTGATCGCGTCATGCGAAAACCCGCCAACAACCTCATTGGTGCTGGCCGCAAGCCCCTCCTCGACCTCAAAACCTGACGCAACAAAACCGCTGGCCGCCAGAAAAAGCGTAGTGGCGAAAAACAGATCGCGGTCATGCTCGGTAAAGCCAAGCACTGCGCCGTTCTTCATCGTCAACCGCCAGCAGTAACAAACCGTTGTGGTGTCCTGTGAAAGGTGCGCCTCGAGCGCAGCATTCATCACTCTCATGGCATAATCTCCATCAACGGGACCGAAGGAACGCTGCCGGCGTTGAAGGCTTTCATGTTGATATCGATGCGGTCGGTATCGAACCGCACGGGAACATCGAAGGCATATCCGGCGAATATTTCGGCCCCGATCGCCGGGATGGCTCCACCAGAAAATGTCACGATCCCGGTTGTTGCATCGACAGAAAAGTCGATGTCCGGCGCCTCGATCCCGTCGACCGAAACCCGCACGCTACCGACCACCGGCTTTCCGATGACCCTCTCAAAGGAGGCCGCCGCGTCGCCATAGATCTTGATGAGCTGGAACTGGGTGTTCTCGCCATCACCTGTCCCTATCTGCTGGTCAAAAGGGCCGGGTTCGGCAAGCGGCCCACAGGACTTGAAGTCCACCGGATCGCGGAAACGGAAACCGTGAAGCTGGCCGCTCCGCGCCTCGAAGAATTCGGTCAACTCATAAAGGTCGGCAACCGAACGCACGGCGGAACCGGCATCATAAGCGCGCCGCGCATTGCGCCAGCGCTGGTTGCGGTTCTCCCGTCCGTTGGAAAGGCTGACAATATCGGTGCGGCGCACCGGTCCGCCGCTGACGGCGAGCGAAAGCCGCAACGGAAAACGCACTTCGTGAAAACTCGCGCTCATAGTGCCTCCTCAGATGTTGCGCTGGCCTGAGCGCACGGCTCTCGCCAGCATCGCCGAAATCTGACCCTGGCTCTTCTGAAAACTTGCCGCGTCCTGGGCTGTCACATTGAAGACGATATGCGGGCTGCCTCCCCCTGAAGCGGAAACACCAAGCGAACCGTCCGGTCCACGTTTCAGCGGCATGATCGCCTCGCTTCCCGCCTCGCCCATCAAACCGAGGCCGCCACTCATCGGAAAATAGGTTGGCCGCGAAACAACGCCGCCTGAGGCAAACGGCGTGATCCGGCCCGGAACGCCACCATCGGCATGCGCGAAGACCTGCAACAGCCCATCGGTCAGATTGCCGATCTGGCCGGAAATCGCGTTTTCGAGAGGCTTGATGGCAGAGTTCAGTGCCAGTTCGCTCAGCCGTCGCCCGAGGCCTCCCAGCACGCTTTCCAGACCCTTGCCGGAAAGCGTTGCATCTTTCAGCGCGCCGGTGATCGCCGACGAAAACCGGTCGGACTGCGCCTCAAGATCGGTCAGAACATCATAGAGCGCGCTCGCCCCGCTGACCGCCTCGGCATACGTGTCGCTTGCATCAGGTTCCATCACCATTCCTCGTTTTGTCGGGATAGCGCATCATCAAATCTTCCAGGCCTGCGCGTGTGGGATAGGGCGCGGCCGGCGCGAAAGTGCCCGTCATCGATGCGAATTCGACCGGCGAAAGCGCCCAGAAATCATCGGGTTGCAGCCGCAGCAGGCAAAGCCCTGTGTGAAGCACCGAACGCCAGGGAAAGGGTTCGGCGCCGGGAGGCTCGGGGCCTGCCGCTGCGGCTAGGAAGGGTCCGGCCTGGTTGCATCCGTCACCGGGCCAACGGCCTCCCCTCCCGAAAACGTCACGGTCAGAAGTTCCCCGACAAGCTTTGCATAGGCGGCCACGCCGCCCTCCATGCTCATCGCTGCCACCTCGTCATCGTCGATAGCATTGCCCCCACCGCGCAGGCCCGCCCCAATGATGGCAATCAGGTCATGCGCTTTCAGTCGCCCGGCTGCGAGCCGCTTTCCAAGATCACCGAGACCATCGGCCGAAAATGCCGTCTCAAGCTCGGCCAGCGCCCCGAGTGTTAGGCACAGAATGCGGCGCTCGCCGTCAATCACCGCCTCCACTTCGCCCCGATAGCGATTGGCGCGGCCTGCTGCATTGCTGCGTGTCATGCGCTGGCTCCAAAGCTGATTGCCCCGCCAGATTCCAGCGCAACCTCAAACTGCAGCTCTCCATTATGCTGGCCGGAATATTCGAGTGACGTAAACTGGAACGGACCGGCAAGCGTGCCGAACCCCGGAATGACAATCTCCGCACTCACAAGCGCGCCGGCAAAAAATGCCGCACGCACCGTTTCATCGGAGGCAGCATCCTTGAAGATGCCGCTTGCCGTCATCGAAGCGCGCTGAACACCGGCGCCACTGAGAAGCTCACGCCAGCGTCCCGCACTTTCCGAATCGGTAATGTCCACCGTCTCGGCGTTGAATGCCAGCCGCTTCGATCTCAGCCCGGCAACGGTCTCATAGGTACTTCCGTTATGCAGCTTCAGCAGCAGATCCTTGGCCTTCTGGGCTGTCATCACACTCTCCGTTCAGAATTGTAAAAACTCGGTTCAAATGGGTTCGCTCACCGCGCGAAACCGCATTTCGGCCAAGAAATAACCGGTCCTCGCGACCCGCCGCACCCGCGTGGAACGGTGCCTCAGGTTCACAAGGGCAAAACCGGACAGGGCAAGCTCGGCGTCATGAAGCAGCGCTTTGACCCGCGCTTCGATTGCCTGCAACGCCTTGCGCCCATGTGCCTCAGACCAGATTTCGAGGGTCAGAAAATGCTCGTTTCCGCTCTCGGTTACCGTTGAATAGTCGCGCGTCTCGCATTCGCCGAAGACGATTGCAGGTAGTTGCGGCCGGCTCAGCAGCCGGTCGAAAATGGCATCCGGCCCGATCAGCGCAGACAGCGCCGCGTCAGACGACAGAGCCATATGGATTGCGCCCAACAGCGCATTTTCAGCGGAACTCATGACGCCACCTCCTCGCAACGGCAGACCGTGTAGCGCGCCGTCTCATCCGGGTCGCGCCAGCCTGCAAGTCTGAAAACCCGGCTGCCGCGCTGCAGCCGCATGCCGGGCACGAGATCGGTCCGCGCCCGCAGCCAGATCTCATGGCTCACCTGAAATGTCTCGCCATTGGCCTCTTCGCTGAAACGGATCGAGACCGGCTCGATCCTGGCCCAGGCCTTGGCCACAAGCGCATAGGTGATGGTCGCTCCGCCCTGCCCGTCCGAAACAGTTTCGGGCGTCATCAGATCGAGGCGCGCCGAAAAAGCGCCGGGGTCGAGTGTCAGCATCAAAGCCTCCAGGCTTTCAGCGGTGCAATCAGCAGGTCATAGCCATCCGGCGTCGCGGCAGGCTGTAGATCGGATTGCACAACACCGCGAAACGCAAACATGTGGGCGACGTGGCGCAGGATCGCCTGTTTCGCGACCTCCGGCACATCCCCAGCAGCCCCGAACCCCGTTGTGAAATCCACTTCGATCCCGTTCATGCCCGCTTTCCGTCCGGCGAGTTCCGGCAGGCAGAAACGCGCCGGCCGTGCCCGGCCATCCAGCCGCGCATGATCGAGCGAAACTAAAGAAGCTAAGCCTCTGCCATCATAAGCCGTAACGGTATCGACCGATTGAACCGGACCGCGCGCAAGCGACACCATGCCGCTAGAAGGCCAGTCATCGCGGTAAAGCCGCCACGCCTGAGTGACGAGAGAGAGACCGCTGACCGTTTCCAGATAGTCCCGCGCCGCGGTGAGAAGATCGCCGAGCAGCGCATCCTCGTCACCGCTGTCAATACGCAAAAAATCCTTGACCTCGGCAAGTGTCACAGGCTCTTCCGCCGCAGGCGTTATCAGCGCATAGCTCATCGCTTTTTATCCTTTTGCCATCAAAAAACCCCGGCAAAAACTGCCGGGGTTGTATCTATTTCGCGTTGTAATCGCTTACATTTCGCCGAACTTGACCAGTTTGATGGCTTCGAAGTTCTGAACGCCGCCGCCCACGCGCTTGGTGGTGTAAAACAGCACATAGGGTTTGGCGGAATAGGGGTCGCGCAGGATCCGCACGCCCGCCCGGTCCACGACCAGATAACCGGCAGCGAAATCACCGAATGCGACAGACATGCTGTCTGTTCCGATATCCGGCATGTCCTCGGCCTCGGTCACCGGAAAGCCCATCAGCGAGGCTGGCTGGCCGAGACTTGCCGGTGGCTGCCAGAGATAATTGCCATCATCGTCCTTGAACTTGCGGATCGCACCTTGCGTCTTCCGGTTCATCACAAAGTGGGCATTCTGGCGGTGGGCCGCCTTCAGCGCATAGATGGTTTCGATCAGCGTATCAGACGGGTCGGCCGCCTTGAAACCGCCGTCGACGCCGGTCGCGATGTATCCCAGCTTTTCCCATTCCCAGGCGCTGTCAGCCACCGTCGTATAGCTCAGAAAGCCCTTCGGTGTGCTCGCCGTATTGCCGCTCACAAAGGCCGCACCTTCCTGTTCGGCGAAGGCAATATCGATCTCCGAGGCGATCCAGCTCTCGACATCGACGGCCGCATCGTCAAGCAGCGAGGCGCTTGCCGCCGGCATGGCGTAAAGCTCCATCGTCGGGAAGGTGAGTTCGGAAATATCCGGCGTTGCCGTCTGGTCGCGATCGGCAATCTCTCCGACCCAGCCGGCGGTGAACCCTGAAGCGATGAACGGTTTCTTCAGCACGGCGCCTGAAACCTGACGCACCGTTGCCAGCCTTCGGATCGGAGAGACGGCGGAAAGCCTGCGGCCGATTTCGGTGTCGGTCTCATCCGGCACCAGGTAGCCGCCATCGCTTTCCGTGGTGGAGATCGCCTTGGCCTCAAGCGCCCGCAAGCCATGCTCATCGCCGCGGCGGATATAGTTTTCGAATGCGGCCTTGTGCTCGCTCGCCGCAAGGCTCGTGCCATGTCCAAGTGCCGGGCGTGCCTTCTTCAGTTGCATCTCGTCGAGCTGGCGGGCCTGGAGATCCATGGCGCGGTTGATGCGGTCGACCTTTTCGCGGGTCACCACATCCTCGCCCATCTTGCTCTCGATTTCGCCGAGCCGGCGGTCATTGGTATCCTTGAAACTCTCGAAGCTGGACATGAAGGCTTCGAAAGCCTCGGAAATGCCTGCGGGCCCGCTCTTGATCTCGGGCGCTGTTTTCATCTTCGTATTGGTCACGGTGCATTCCTCTCAATGCGTGAAAAACTCAGGACGACATCAACCGGCGTGCGCGGTTCAAAAGCCCGAGCAGCCGTTCGTCGTCCATATCGTCGCCGCCGGCCGCGTCCCGCCCGCCGACAAGCGTGGTATAGCCGCCGGCAAGAAACCGGCGTGCTGCCTTTCGGCTCAGGCCGGCGTCCCGCGTCAGCCATCTCTCGAATTCCCGGATCGTGGGAAAAGCGTCACCCGCCTGCTTCACGCTGGTGATGCGTGCCGAAGGCAGCATCGGAAAGGTGACGATCGAAATTTCCCAGAGGTCTGCCTCCAGCACCCGGCGCACGCCGGTTTTGGCATCCGTCTTGGCGCGCACGGTCTGAAATCCGATGGAAAGCCCGTCGAGCCCGCCCGATTTCATCAGCGCGTGCACCTCGCGGGCCCGCGCCACATCGGCAGAAAGCACGCCCTCTACATAAAGCCCGCGACCGTCCTCGCGGATCTTGCGCCAGGCCCCGATCGGCTCCGAAGGGTCGTGCTGAAACAACATCCGGACCCCTTCGGCACCGCGCTTTTGCAGCGAGCGGGAAAACGCGCCGCGCTCAATCATGTCCTTGCCGAGATCGATTTCGCCAAACAGGCTGGCATAGCCGGAAAACGAACCATCTCCGGCCAGGTCCGTCAGCGAAAGATCGGCATATTTCATTTCATCGGCCAGCATGGTTTTCCCGCCCATATCCGCTCCTGTTTCAGGGTTTTTCTGTTTCATGCGCTAATACCCCACAGCCTCGCGCTTCTCTTCGTCAGTCAGGAAATCCGCCGCCGAAACACGAGCCCACAGCGCGTCGCGTTCAGCGGCCAGAGCGGACACCTGGTCGAGATCAGGCTCGAGCTTCAGCCCGTCGCCATAGATCGGCTCCAGCCATGTGGTCAGCGAGGCGGCGGTGCGGGCAATCAGTGGCAAGACCGTGAGACGGTAGAAGGCGCGGTTGGCCTCCTGATAATTCGAATAGGTGTTGTCTCCGGGAATGCCCAGCATCATCGGTGGCACGCCGATGGCGAGTGCGATGTCGCGGGCCGCCCCGTTGCGTGCCTCGGTGAAATCCATGTCGCGCGGGGTCAGGCCCATCGCCTTCCAGTCGAGCCCGCCCTCCAGAAGCAGCGGCCGCCCGGCCTTCATGGGGCCGCTATAGCCTTCCTCAAGCTCCTGCTTCAGCCGCTCATACTGTTCTTCGGTGAGATTGCCGCCATCCTTCGGCTGATAGACCAGCGCGCCGGAAGGCCGCGCCGAATTATCGAGCAGCGCCTTGTTCCAGACGGATGAAGCATTGTGCAGGTCGAGCGCCACCTGGGCCGCGGCCAGCGGCGAGAAACCCGTCTGGTCGTCAAGCGGATGAAACAGCCGCATGTGTAACAGCGAGAGCCCGTCACCTTCGCTGCTAAACCGGGTCACATGATTGCCGGTGCGGTATTCATAGGCCTCCGGCCAACCGTCGCGTCCCTCGATCACGCGGATGCGGTCGGGCCTTAAAAGATGCAGTTCCCTCAAGTCCTCGCCAAGGGTGATCGGCTCAATATAGGCGTTGCCAGATAGCAGCAGCCCGCCGAACAACGCCTCCAGGAAATCGGCACCGCACATTCGCCGGTTTGGCCGCCTGAGAAGTGCAAGCAGCGGATGATCGGAGACCAGCGTGCCATTTTCGAACAATTGCCAAGGCATGCTACCGGCGGCTTCCGCAATCAGCCTGACGGCTCGGTGGGCAACCGGGTTTTTCATAAAGCCTTCGCGAGAAAGGGCGGCATAGGACCGACCGGACCAGCGCGCCTCGCCACTGAGCGCAATCGCGGAAATCATTGTCGCCGCCTTTTTGTCAGACACGCCAACGGCGTCGGCCGGGCGCCTGCCCGGCAGATGAAAGGGCATTTTCATGCCTCACCCCTTTTTCCTCGGCTTGAAACAAAAAAGCCCCGGAAAACCGGGGCTTCGTCAGTCGAAATTCAGTCGGGATATCAATCCCGGTAGCGCGAATGTCGTAGCGCAGATGCCGTGTCATAGTCGGCGGCGATGCGCATCTCCCGGATCGGCCGGACCACGGTAGTCGACTTCTTGTAAAGCGGGTGGGCGCGATAAGCAGCCAGCGCTTCCTCGTCCTCGAACTCACCATAGACCACGAACTCGACCTTTTCGTCATAAAGGTCGCTGCGCGCATTACGGCCGATTTCCAGCACGTTCGCATGCGGGTTTTCCGTCAGGATCGAAAGACCGGCCTCGACCGCATCCGCGTCGCCGCCCTCCGGTACCGAAAAGAAAACGATATGTCTGATCATGCGAAAACCTCTTGCAGTGCCGAAATAGCCGATAGCGGCAATCGGCTAGCATGGTGCGGTGCAAGCTGCAATAGCGTCTCAAACCCTGCGCACGCGCGGCACCCCGTCCCCCTCCAGAAGCAGTGCCGTCAACGCCCACACCAGCGCATCCAGACGGTCGGGTGATCTCCCGGCGGAAAGCCCGTCCGGCCCGAAATCGCACATCTGGTCGACAAGCCGGGCAAAATAGCCGGCATGGCGCACCCTGCCCTGCTCGTAGAGGGCTGCGACCGGCTCGGCGCGCAGAAACTTGCCGCGCACTGGCGCGCACCGTTGAAACCGGCAGGCGCTCGTCGACGCTCTTGAGCATCGCGGTGACCATGTCCCCTCCTTGGTTGATCTCGGCCACCACCCGGTCGGCATCGAACCGCCGGAAAGCCTCGACCACCGCCCGCGCCCATTGCGCCGGCGTGCCGCCTTCAACAGAACAATCGGCCAGAACCAACGCACCGCCGTTTTCCATTCCTCCGGCAACCACGATACCGCAGACGGATTTGCGGCCGGAGCCGGACGGCGGATCCACGGCCACGACTATACGCCCCGTCGCCATCGCATTGCGAGAAACCGCTGTCTCAAGCTCCACGCGCCGCCACAGTCCATCCTCACGATCCTCGATCAGCTCGCCATCAAGCTCCTGACGGCCAAGACGCGTGCCGCCATAGCGGCTTGAAAGCGCCTTGATGAAACCCGGCGCCAGATTGGCACGGTTATCCGCCGTCGCTATCCGCGTCAGCGCCGTGTCACTCTCCGCGATCAATTTCTTCAGCAACGGCACCGCACGTGGCGTGGTCGTCACCATTTGAGATGGCGCAGCGCCAAGGCGCAGCCCAAACTGCAGCATATCCCAGCATTCCTGACCGTAGCGCCATTTCGCAAGTTCATCGCACCAGGCATAGTGAAACTGGGGCCCGCGCAGCGCCTCCGGGTCCTCGGACGAAAACAGATAGGCCATTGCGCCATTCGGCCAGACCAGCCTGCGCCGTGTGATCTCGAAAACCGGCTTCATCCGCCGCGCCACCCGGCAGATGCCGGAAACCCCGTCAATCATCACCTCGCGGGCATCGCCGAGCGTTTCGGCCACCAGAGCAATGCGCAGATCGCTTTTCGGGCCGGCTGCCAGTGCGAGGCCCTGAACCCATTCCGAACCGGCCCGCGTCTTGCCGGAGCCGCGCCCGCCCATCAACAACCAGGTGCGCCAGTCGGCCTTCGGCGGCAGCTGTTCGGGCCGCGCCAGAAAGGACCAGTCACGCGAAAGCGCGCGAACAAAGGCGTAAGGATCATTGTTCGCCTGACCGTTCGGCAATCCGCCTTTCCGCAAGTTCCCCGGCCCGCTTTTCGATAAGGTCGAGGAAATGGGCTTTGGCATCATCATAGTCCCTGAGGTTGAGGTCGCGCTCGTCCGCATTGCGGCGGTTTTCGGCAAGCCGCCGCTGCATCTCGTCGGCCTTTTCCAGCGTGCGGATGATCAGCGACACCGCATCGGCCGCCGCCTTGACCTCGCCGCGCACATCTGCTGCCTCGCCCCCACGGCTCTTTTTCACAGCCGCCATCCTGAGCTTGCGGAAAAATGCAAACTGGGCCCGCATCTCGGATGTCAGGTCATTCAGCAACAGCCTGAGATCGTCATCGGCATCGCCGGGCCGCGCCTTCGGCTCGATCTCATGATAGGCCGCATCAACCCGCCGCCCGGCAGGGTCGCCGTCATAGCGCGGGCTGCGCGGCCAGAGCCCGAACAGCGCAATATCGATTGTCTCATGGTCAACCATAAAACCCTCCTGCCAACCGCCCGGAGAGCCGTTCGGCAACAAAAAAGCCCGGTCGAGAACCGGGCTTGGAAAAATCTGGCAAAAAATCTGAAACCATAACGGTCACTATCGACCGCCGCAGATTTCCGACTGTAGACAAAACTTACCAGACGACCGTTACGCCGTCAAGGACTATTTTCCTATAATAAGATTTTTTTCTTATTTTGCGGAAAACTGGTCGAAAGCCTCCATGGCATGCGCGGCATACATCAGCCCCGGACCGCCATCCATATAAATGGAAACGCCCAGAACCTCCTCATATTCCGCACGGGTCACGCCAAGCTTGACCAGCGCCTTGGCATGAAAGGCAATGCAGGGCTCGCAGCGCAGCGCCACGGCAATGCCGAGCGCAATGTATTCCTTGGTCTTGGCATCAAGAGCGCCGGCCTTGCAGGCCGCACCCGCCATCGCAGAGAACCCGCTCATGGTGTCGGGAAGATCCTTGCGCAGCACGGCAGTCTGCTTGGAGATATCGGCGGTCATCTGAAGGTAATCGGTAGCCATGGGAACATCCTTTATATTCATACTTACGATGATGAATATATAATTTCCGTCGCTCCGCCTTGCGCTGAATCAAGCCTGCCCGGCACGGACGTCAATAGCAGACACCCGAATCAGCCGGTATTCTCCCCCGTCAGCACCGGCCATTCGATGATGTAATCCTCATAGTCCTCGACTGGCACCTCCATCTCGCTCACGGTCCGATCGCGCGCGGAAATACCAGCCTGATGCACCGTTTCGCGGTCGCCGGAGACAAGGTGATGCCACCAATAGAGGTCATGGCCTTCATGAACGAGCCTGTAGGCGCAGGTCGGCGGCAGCCAGGGGATTTCCTTCACACCTTCGATATCGAGCTGGATACATTCCGGCACGGTCTTCCAACGCTCCTCATAGTCAGAACACTGGCAGCTGTGACCATCAAGCAGGCGACAGGCGACCGAGGTGAAGGCCACCTCGCCTGTCTCCCAGTCCTCAAGCTTGTTAAGACAACAAAGCCCGCAGCCGTCGCAGAGGCTTTCCCATTCCTGATTGCTCATCTGGTCGAGCTGTTTTGCCCGCCAGAATGGCTCTCTTTCTTCTGTCTTGTCGACCATGTGCGGATCACCTTCGTCCTGAAGGACGCTATATGCGCTGCCGCGCCGTGCGGTTCAACCCGTCACCCTCGCAGCAATTGAAGAGCGTAAGTCTCCGCTACCTTCAACAAAGGTCTTATCACTTTCGCTCAATTGCGACAATTTGACTGCTTGTTACTGTCTCCCATGCGCTTTGGAGGAAAGCGCCTCTGCGCCCTTAAGGAGCGCGCAGCCTTTTTCAGACGACTTGGGAGGAGTCCGATGTCGAAATTTATCATGAACAGGCGCAGCCTGTTGAGAGCCGGCGCCGCCGCCGGTGTAACGCTGGCCGCCCCGATGCACTTCATGCGCGGGGCCTATGCCGCCGACATGTCGTGCAACATGCCAACCGGCAGTACCGTCACCCTCGGTTTCAATGTCCCGCAGACCGGGCCATACGCCGATGAGGGTGCGGATGAAATGAAGGCGCTGCAGCTTGCCGCCAAACACCTGAACGGCGAAGGCGACGGCGGCATGCTCGCCACTTTCTCGTCCAAGGCGCTGAAGGGCAACGGCATTCTCGGCAAGAAGGTCAACTACGTCACCGGCGACACCCAAACCAAATCCGACGCCGCCCGTGACAGTGCCAAGCGCATGATCGAAAAGGAAGGCGCGGTCATGATCACCGGCGGTTCTTCCTCCGGCGTTGCGGTTGCAGTTCAAAGCCTGTGCCAGGATATGGGCGTCATCTTTATGGCTGGCCTTACCCATTCCAACGACACCACCGGCAAGGACAAACGCCGCTATGGTTTCCGCCACTTCTTCAACGCCTACCAGTCCGGCGAAGCGCTGGCACCGGTGCTCCAGCAAGAATACGGTTCAGATCGTCGCGCCTATCACCTCACTGCCGATTATACTTGGGGCTGGACCCAGGAAGAATCGATCAAGAATGCCACCGAAGGCCTCGGGTGGGAAACCGTTCAGGCCGTCAAGACACCAGTCGGCGCTGGTGACTTTTCGCAGTACATCACCCCGGTTCTCAACTCCGGCGCCGATGTGCTGATTCTCAATCACTATGGCGGCGACATGGTCAATTCGCTGACCCAGGCCGTCCAGTTCGGCCTGAAGGACAAGCAGGTCAACGGCAAGAACTTCGAAATCGTGGTGCCGCTGTTCTCGCGTCTGATGGCGCAAGGCGCCGGTTCGGCCGCTGAAAACATCCTCGGCTCGGCCAACTGGAACTGGTCTCTGGATGATGCGGGCAGCCAGGCTTTCGTCAAATCCTTCGGGGCCGAATACGGCTTCCCGCCGTCACAGGCCGCCCACACCTGCTACGTTCAGGCGCTGCTTTATGCCGATGCGGTGGAACGCGCCGGCACCTTCTTCGCACCGGCAGTCATCAAGGCGCTGGAAGGCTTCGAATTCGACGGCATGGGCAATGGTCCAACGCTTTACCGTGCCGCTGACCATCAGTGCATGAAGGATGTGCTCGTGGTGCGCGGTAATCCGGATCCGCAAAGCGAGTTCGACCTCTTGAAAGTCGTCAAGGTCGTGCCGCGCACCGACGTCGATTACGACCCGGCGATCTTCGGCGGCGAGCTCGGCCCCGACACCGCCAAGACCTGCTGATCTGAAGCGATCACTGCACTTTCGGCCGGGCGTTCGAAAAGCGCCCGGCCCTTCCGGCAACAGTGGAAATGCGGTCAATGGACGCCATCATCATTCAATTCCTGAACGGCCTCGACAAGGGCGCAGCCTATTCGCTGATCGCCCTTGGCCTGACGTTGGTCTTCGGCACGCTGGGCGTAGTCAACTTCGCCCACGGCGCGCTGTTCATGCTTGGCGCGTTTTGCGCCGTCACTTTCAATGCTCTTCTGACATGGCCGGTCCAGCCGCCAAAGGTGGAAGGCGCGCTGTTTGCGCCCCGCCCCGTGCCCTACATGGAATACGCCTTCGGCGATTTGGGTGTTGCCATCATCAACTGGTCGGTGCCGCTTTCGATACTTCTGGCGATCCCGGTCATGCTGATCATCGGCCTCACCATGGAACGCGGGCTGATCCGGTTCTTTTACAAGCGTCCGCATGCCGATCAGATTCTGGTGACCTTCGGGCTGGCCATCGTGCTGCAGGAGATCATCAAGAAAATCTACGGTGCCAACCCCATACCGCAGGCTGCCCCCGACGCCTTTGCCGGTACCGCCAATATCGCCGCATGGTTCGGCATGGCCGATGCCTTCATCGTCTACCCCTGGTGGCGACTGATCTATTTCCTGTTTGCCTTCCTGATCATCGGGGCCGTGTTCGCCTTCCTGCAATTCACCACCTACGGCATGGTGGTGCGTGCCGGCATGCGTGATCGCGAAACCGTCGGCCTGCTCGGTATCAACATCGAAAAGCGTTTCACCGTCGTCTTCGGCATCGCCGCTGTGGTCGCGGGTATCGCCGGCGTGATGTACACCCCGATCCTGCCGCCGAACTACCATATGGGCATGGATTTTCTGGTCCTGAGCTTCGTCGTCGTCGTTGTCGGCGGCATGGGCTCGCTGCCAGGCGCTGTGGTTGCCGGTTTCACCCTCGGCATCCTGCAGTCCTTTGCCTCGATGAACGAGATTAAGGCCATCATTCCCGGTATTGACCAGGTGATCATCTACCTCGTTGCCGTCATAATACTCTTGACCATGCCGCGCGGCCTCATGGGCCGCAGTGGCGTGATGGAGGAATAGCCCGCATGTTTGCCAATCTTTCGCGCAACGACTGGATCCTGTTCATCGTGTTTTCGGCGATTGTGCTGCTGGCGCCGATCCTGTTCATGCCGCTTGGTGCTGCCTATCCCGCCCTTCTGCAGAAATTCGCGATCTACGGGATCTTCGCCATCGGCTTCAACCTGCTGTTTGGTCTGACCGGCTATCTCTCCTTCGGTCACGCAGCCTTTCTGGGAGTCGGATCCTATGCGGCCGTCTGGTCGTTCAAGCTTTTCACCATGAACGCCATTCCGGCGATTGTCTTCGCGGTCATCTGTTCAGGGCTGTTTGCAGCGCTTATCGGCTATGTCAGCCTGCGCCGCTCGGGTATCTATTTCTCGATCCTCACACTCGCCTTTGCACAGATGAGCTACAATCTCGCCTATTCGGTGCTGACGCCGATTACCAACGGCGAGACCGGGCTGCAGCTTTCACAAAACGACCCGCGCATCATCGACCACATGTTTCTGACGCCGGGTGAAGGCCTGCCTTCGCCTGACTTTTTCGGGATCCAGCTGCAGGGCTATGCCGGGTTCTATTTCTGCGCCATCGCCCTTCTCATCTGCTTTTTCCTGACACTCAGGATATTCCGTTCGCCTTTCGGCATGATGCTGAAGGCGGTAAAAACCAACCAAAACCGGATGATCTATACCGGCTTCAACACGCGACCCTATCTGCGCTCCGCCTTCATCATCTCGGGCATGTTCGCAGGGCTTGCCGGCGCGCTGATGGCCGTCACAGATCCGCTGGCGGGCGCCGAGCGCATGCAGTGGACGGCCTCGGGTGAAGTGGTTCTGATGACCATTCTCGGCGGAGTCGGCACGCTGCTTGGCCCGGTCATCGGGGCGGTCGTGATCAAATATTTCGAGAACATTTTCTCCTCGTTCAATGATCAGGCGCTGCACAGTGCACTGTCATTCCTGCCGGACTTCATCGAGACCCCGCTGGTCGGGCTTCTATCGCTGTTTGTCGGCGATGGCTGGCATCTGACACTCGGGCTGATCTTCATGGCCATCGTTATCTTCCTGCCCGGCGGCATCATGGAAGGCGTCAAACGCCTGCGTGCCCGCTTCGGCGGCGGCGGCGGCGGTCGCAAGGCACAGTCGGCCGCCAAAATTCAGCCAGCGGAGTAAAACCATGGCAGACAACAACATCGTCCTGCACGTTGCCGACGTCCACAAGAGCTTCGGCGGTCTGCGCGCCCTTTCCGATGTCAATCTCGAGGTCGAAAGCGGCAAGGTTCACGCCATCATCGGCCCAAACGGCGCCGGAAAGTCGACACTGCTCAATGTCTGCATCGGGCGCATCAAGCCGAGCCACGGCCATGTGATCTTCGACGGGCAGACGCTTGACGAGCACGAACCGCACGAGATCAACCAGATGGGGGTTTCGCGCGTATTTCAGACACCTGAAATATTTCCGGACCTGACGCTGATCGAAAACGTCATGATCCCGGCCTTTGCCCGGCGCGACGGTGCCTTCCGGCTCAATGCCATCAAAGCGCTTGCCGGCGAAAAGGAAATCCGCGACGAGGCAGAATTCATGCTCGAGGATATCGGCCTTTCCGCGCGTCGTCATCATGAAGCCGGATCGCTGTCACGCGGCGACAAGCGCCGGCTGGAACTGGCCATGTGTCTGATCCAGAAACCGAAACTGTTGTTGCTCGACGAGCCGACAGCCGGCATGGCCCGCCATGACACCAACATGACCATCGAGCTTTTGCAGCGGATCAAGGCCCGCGGCATGACCAAGGTCATCATCGAGCATGACATGCATGTCGTATTCTCTCTGGCAGACAAGATCTCGGTTCTTGCCCAGGGCCGCATTATCGCGGAAGGTTCTCCCGATGAGGTACGCGGCAATCCGAAGGTCAGGGAAGCTTATCTCGGGGAGGCCCACGAATGAACGTGGTCACGGAAAAACGCAATTTCGCCGGGGAGCAGGTCAACGTGTCGGAAACAGTCAATGATGCATTTCTGTCGGTTCGCGACATCCATGCCTGGTATGGTGAAAGCTATATCGTGCAGGGCGTGTCCTTCGACATCAAGAAAGGCGAGGTCCTTTCACTACTCGGCCGCAATGGCGCCGGCAAAACAACAACGCTTCGAACCCTTGCCCGTCTCGACAGTCCGGCGCTCAGTCAGGGCGAGATCTGGCTCGATGGCGAGCCGCTGCACAACAAACGCGCTTTCCAGGCCGCATTGTCAGGTGTGCAGCTGGTGCCGGAAGACCGGCGGATCATCGGTGGGCTTACTGTGGAAGAAAACCTGATCCTTGCTCAAGTCGCCGGCGAAAAGGGCTGGTCGATCGAGGAGGTCTACGACCGTTTTCCGCGCCTTGCCGAACGGCGCAATCAGGAAGCTATCACGCTTTCCGGCGGCGAACAGCAGATGCTGGCCGTGGCCCGCGCGCTTGCCCGCAAGATCAAGATCCTGTTCCTCGACGAACCCTATGAGGGGCTGGCTCCGGTCATCGTGCAGGAAATCGAGAAGATAGTCGGCCAGATCCGCGATCTCGGCATCACCACAATCATCGTCGAACAAAATGCGGTGGCCGCCCTCAGGCTATCCGACCGCGCAGTGATCATGGATACCGGTGAGGTTGTTTTCTCCGGCAGCGCCCAGGACGTGCTCGATAATGCAGAACTGCGTGAGGAATATCTGGCGATCTGATCTCCGGGCGTGAAGATCGCACCGCACCGGGCGGCCGATGCAAACAATGCTCTATGGTTAACATCTTTCTAACGATTTGCTCCTAACCTCTTGTCAGAATGAAGACATTGGAGCGTCGGCAAAAAAGGCGGCTGCCGTTTTTTCGACAATCCGATGTATCAGAGGAAGAACGCGATCATCAAGCGGAACCCGCGGGATGATCCAGTCGGGGAGTACGGCCTTGGTCGATCGTTACCGGGAACTTGAAGGGCTGAAAAACGCGCGCAAGCTCGACGTCGTGTTGATGGCGACGGTATCGAGTTTCGGGGCTCTGGAAAAACCCAGTGACGCCGAACGTCGCCGGTTTGTAGAGCTGTTTCCGCCGGTCTACGAGGCCTCCACGCCGGAAGCCCGCCGGCAGGCGGTTGCAGCCCTGTCCGGTCATCCGCACGTGCCACAGGAAATCTGCCGCTATATCGGCGCGCAGGACATCGCCATCGCCGCGCCCTTTCTGGCCCGTTCCCCTGCCATGTCCGACGAAACCCTGACCACGCTCATCGAGACCATGGGCGAGGAACATGTCCGCGCGATCATTCACCGCGCTGACCTGTCACAAAAGGTCATCCAGGCATTGATCGGCTGCCACCGTCCGCAACACAGCGAAATCCCCCAGGGTAATTTCGAAGTGCGCGACGGCAGCCGCGACGAAAGCGAGATCCTGCGACAGACCCTGAAGGCAATGGCGGCAAAGGCAGGAAGCGAGGCGGAGGACAGGCTTGGCCTCTCGACACTCACCGAACTTCAGACCGCCCTTCTTGTGCGCTTTGCACGGCGCGGCGAAAGGGCGCTGTTTCTGGAAACATTTGCCCGCGCGCTTGGCGGCGACCGGGTTCTGGCCACAGATATCTTGTCGGAAACCAGCGGACGGCGGCTCGGTATCGCACTTATCGCACTCGGAATGACCAAAGACGACACATCCTACGTTCTGCCGCGCATCGCACCCGCTATAGCGAACGAAAAAATGAGTGTCGAAGAGGCAACGGAAAAGCTTGTCCAGAGCCTCTCACCGACAGCCTGTATCGAGGAATTGCTGGCCTGGCAAAGCATCCGCACCGAACAGCAGGCAGCATCCGAAAAAGGTCCCACGCGACGCCAGACGCGCCGGTCCGCCTGAGCGCTAATGATGCGCGCTGCTGATACGCGCTACTGGGCGTCATCCTCGCTGGCCACAGCGAAAAGGCCCTCGACGCTCTCGGTTTCCAGAACGACGATCCAGAGATCGCTGTCATAGCGGATCTCACGTTCAAGCCGGCTCTCGACCTCTTCAGCCGGTGCCAGATCCAGTCGCTTTTCAAAAAGCCGGTCTTCGGCGCTTTCTGCCGAAAAATACTGCGGCGCCGGCATGAACAGGCATTCCCGCCCGCCCCGCATCACCTGCCGGATCGCGATCGCGCCAGCATCTTCCGCGCCTTTTCGCTCCACAACGGCAAAATCACCGCTGGAAAACACCCGGCGCACCAGAGCAGAAACAAAAATATCCGATTTGAGGCGCATGGCCCGGCATCCTGTTGATAGGAAAGTTCGCCCGGTGCTCAGAGCGCACCGATTTCCTGAAGCTTGTCACGCACTGCGACACTCGGCTCGCCTGTTTCCGGCAAGCGGTAATGTTTCTGGAACTGAAGGATCGCGGCATGGGTATTGTCGCCCGCCACGCCGTCAACGGTCACGTCATCATATGCGATATTGACGAGGCCGCGCTGGATTTCCACAACCATTGGATCGGCAACCGGCACGGACCCCGCCGCATCCGCCGTTTCCTGCAAGGTAGCGACCGTATCCGAGGTTTCAGCGCCAGACACCGTTTCGGCGCGCGGTGTCGGCACCGGCGGCCGACCGTCATTCCCGCTTTTAAGGATCGCCAGCAGCCCGGAATCTGCAACACCGGTTCTGGCAAGCCCCTGATCGCCCTGGAAAGCGCGCACGGCCGCTTCTGTCAACGGACCGGTGACACCGTCCGGCTTACCCTTGTAATAACCCGCTGCGGCAAGCTGCTCCTGAACCTGGCGGACAATGATCCGGTCATCAACGACAACCATCTTGAACGGCTGTGGCAGGGGCACGGAAGACGACCCTGGCGGCGCAGTCTGGACGGCTTCGAGTATCGCCATCAGGTCGTCACCGCCGCCGGACCTGTCAACGGCCGCGACCTCGACCGCGGCGCCGTCATCGTCTTGCTCCATCTCGATCCGGAACGTTTCGAAATTCTCTTCGCTTGCCATCCTTCGTCCCGGAACGACATAAGGATCGGAAGATTGCCGGGTTTTCATCAGCGGCTCGGGATGTGGACCCGGCTGATACCATAGCGCATTCGCAGACACGAAACTGAGAACGATGCCGAAAACCAGCGGCCCACCGACCCAGGAGGGGTGCCGGCCGATGAAAGCCCCCGCCGAAGACAGACCGCGCGTCATAACCGACGGTGTCTTCTTCTTGCGCCTGGTCGGTGTTTTCTTTGCCTTCGCCATTGATCATCACTCTTCAGTCATACCCCGGAAAACCAAGGGCATCGCTCGCCCTCCGGATTCGCGCCAAAGTAACCGGCGCGACTTAACGAAGGGTAATGGAATGAACGTGCCCCGGCCAGATACATACGATGTGTAGTTGTACCTAAAACAGGTAATATGGTTAATAATCCTTGGCAGGCACCGACCTTCCCCTGCCCTTATATTTCAATCCAACATATTGTATTAAAATACCTTTTTATGAAAACAGCAGAGACGCGAACCACATCTTCCGCAATGGGCGGCAACCGCCACCCTTTTAGCAGCTCATTTACCGTCCTATGATAGTGTTTGAAAGCGTGGCCGCCCGGACACGCTTAGATGGAACCGATTAGCGGGCAAGAACGCAATGAGATTTCTGCTGAAATCAGCATTCATGATTTTTCTGCTGTTGCTGATCGTGCCGTTCTTCGCGCCCGTCCTGCTGGGTGACAAGGCCGGCCGTGGCCAGGCCGTGCTGCCGAGCGGCGAAGATATCGGCAGCGCCGTTTCCGCTGCGCGTGGCACGATCGATTATATGAGCGGCATGTGTGACGAGCGACCCGATGTCTGCGATGACGGCGCCGGCCTGCTGGGCTTCCTCGGCAAGCGGGCCCGCCAGGGCGCAGAAATTGTCTACCTCTATCTCGGCGAACACTTTTCCGAGGACAAACCGGCACAGGCACCAGCGTCAGCCACCGACAAGACCGCGCGTCCGGCAGTCCCTGCTCCCACCGAGATCTCACCGGCAGCCCGCATGGCAGAAATACCGCCGGCGGCGACCGATCTCATCCGCACCGGCGCAATTGTGCCCGAATCCGAAATGCCGGAGCCTCAGCCGGCAGCAGACGTGGTTCGCATTTCCGGCCTGCCGGAAAACGTGCCCCTTCCCACGCCACGCCCGCGCTGACCGCAACGGCCAGCAAACAGGAGCGCAGCCGTTTCAATCGGCCGCACATCGGTTTATATGAAGCGCGACACAAGACGAGAGGCGCCTCATGAATGAGAAACTCGACCAGATCATCGACGATTTTACCTTTCTTGACGACTGGGAAGACCGCTACCGCTATGTGATCGAACTCGGCAAGGCACTACCTGACCTGCCCGATGACGAGAAGATAGAGGAAAATCGCGTCCACGGATGCGCAAGCCAGGTCTGGCTCGTCAGCGAAAAACAGGCAGGCGACGATCCGGTGATTCTGTTTCGCGGTGATTCGGATGCCTTTATCGTGCGCGGCCTGGTTTCCATCGTACTGACCGTCTATTCCGGCCAGAAGGCATCGACCATTGCACGCACGGATGCGATCGACATCTTTCGCCGCATCGGGCTTGTCGATCACCTCTCCGCCCAGCGCGCCAATGGGCTGAACGCCATGGTAACGAAAATCCGCGAAACGGCCGCCAGAACGCTGGCGACCTGACGCGCGCTAGTCATCGGCAAACATTGCCGAGATATCGGGCCTGTAGCCTTCGGCACCCCAATGGCGTGACATTCGGCGCATCTGTGGCGGGGTATAGTGGCGCGCAAGTGCCATCAACGCAGTGCGCACCATCAGCTTGGCCGATCTGACCGGCCACTGCCGCTCGCGCTCCATCTGCTCCAGCCCCTTCTCGAAACAGACAAAATCGAGCGCCACATCGGCAAGTTCCGGGCCGACAGATTTCAGGGCCATGCCGACACGCTGCCGGGCATCCAGCGCTGTATCGGAACATCCCGCATCACGTTGATGCAGGCCAGAGCGGCGGCTTTCCAGGCGCGGCTCCAACGAGGCGGTAATCCTGGGCTGCATCTGCGCCCGCACAAAATCCGAAAACAATCGCTCTCCGGCGTCACAGGCCTCATGCGGCAGGAACCGCGAACCATCGCGCGCCTTCAGCCGGGACAAGGTCTCCAATGGCGTCTTTTCTGCGGTGCGGCATGCCGCACGCTGGGTTCTGCCTTCAACCATCACACCTGCCCCCCGCAGCAACGATCACGTTATAGGCCAACCGCTCGACCGAGGCGACAAATCCGTCAAACCGGTTGTCGTCGCGCCGGTCTTCGATCACCCGGCATGAATAGGCAACTGTGGTCCGGTCACGCCCGAATGCCACTCCGATTTCGCTGAGCGATAACTGCAGCGTCACATGGCACACATACATCGCGATCTGGCGGAAGTGCGAAATGGAACGCCGGCGCTCATTGCTGATCGCAGACCGTTCGCCCGCGACTTCTGCCATCTCCCTGGTGATCATCAAAACGATACGGCAGGCCGTGCGAATATTCGTCATCTGTGTTGCCCGCAGCGGATCCCATTCACACCTGCCCGCGTGCTTGATGAAATTGGCCTGATCTCGCACCATGCCCGAAAGGGCTGCTTTTGGCTCGCTCATGTTTACTCCCGGATTATTAGGAATATATTCTCTCATCTGTCCGGCAACCGGGGATAGAATGTGAAATGCGCAAAAGACCCAATATTGTTTTTATTTGTTTATTTACAACTGAAATAGGATTATTTTCCTATTTCAGTCAACCACGTCGTTTTACGGGCATAACGATGAATATACGATTAATAATTGCATTTGGTTTGAATTCCCCTTTCAAAGCAAGGTGAGAAGGGCAGCGTTTTCAGGCATAAAAAATGCCAGCACGCATATGCGGCTGGCATTATTTACAGGAGTGTCACTGGACCTTCAGCGCTTGCGCCGCTGTCCAAGTCCCATTTCCTTGGCAAGGCGCGAGCGAGCCTCGGCATAGGACGGTGCGACCATGGGGTAATCGACAGGAAGGTCCCATTTTTCGCGATAGGCATCCGGGCTCAGTTCATGGTGAGTCATCAGGTGACGTTTCAGTGACTTGAACGTCCCACCGCACTCAAGGCAGACGAGATGATCGCCGCTGATCGACTTGCGGACCGATACAGCTGGCTTCTGCTTTTCAGCCAAAGACACACTGGCTTGCGGCCGAGCGGTATTGGCCAAAGCGGCGTGCACTTCTTGAATCAGCCCCGGCAAGTCAGAGGTTTGGATCACATGGTTGCTGACATAGGCCGCAACGATATCGGCAGTCAGCTCAACCAGGTTCTGGGTGTCCTGTTCGACCACAGTTTCCGTCATTATTCACTCCTATTTTTTTTGTTATTACGCCTGTAATTAGAGATCGCCGAAAGCTCTATGTCGCCTTCACCAGATATAACACCGCCTTTAATTGCAGATATATATAGGTTGCAATCTACGAATCGATCCTGAAATCATGCCTGCAAAAGCAAGTTTTCAACTTATCCAATCCGCAATCCCATCAAAACAGGACAGATATTGCCCTATATTCAGACAAGCCTCGTCAGAAAGGCATCGAAGAGGGGATATCATTCCAAACGAAAAAGTAAAGTTACAAACCGAACAAAACTAACTTTCTCTTTAGAGAAAATCACCGATACTCCGCAAAAAGACGCTTGCTCCAACACTAAAAAAGGCAAAATACGCTTCAAAGCTGACCATCTTCGCTGCTTTGCAGTTCATCCTGAACTGTATTCTCGTGCAGTGGATAGCCGACCTGATGCGCGGCGCGCGCAAGCAGATGCGCGGAGATCGGAGCTGTAAGCACAAAAAATGCGATGCCTGCGCAGGCGCGCACAAATGTGGTGATCTCACCATCATGGAAGCCAATCGCCAAGAAAATCAGACCGGCGCCTACCGTCCCCGCTTTCGAGGCCGCATGCATACGCGAATAGAGATCGGGAAGGCGCAGAACTCCGATTGCGGCCGTAAGTGCAAACAGTGCGCCCGCCAGCATCAATGCAGAAACGAAAAGGGCCAGTAAATACGCCGTCACGGTATCACTCCTTCTTGTCCCGATCCGCGGAAACCACCGGCACATCTTCGCCGCTGGCGCCCGAATCATAGGCCATCGGATGCGGCTTCACGCCGAATCCGGTTTCCGTTTCATCGCGCATGCCACTTGAACGGATGAAGCGGGCAAAGGCCACCGTCGCCAGAAAGCCCACAAGCCCAAGTGCAATCGCAATGTCGATATAAAGCGTGAAACCGGTGCGGATGGCGATCACCACAATAAAGCCCATCGCAACAGCGACAAGCATGTCGAGCGCCAGAACCCGGTCCGGCAGCGTCGGCCCCTTTATCACCCGAAACGCAGTCAATAACAGCGCGAGAGACAGAATTGCGATCGAGAGGTCTGCGGCTACGTCAACAATCATATCAGGTGTCATCAGGCGAAGGCCTCCCTGATCTTCTTTTCGAACCCGTTGGCAATATCACGGCGGATACTGTCGGGATCGGAACAATCAATGGCATGGATAAAGAGATACTTCTTGTCATCCGACACATCGACAGTCAGCGTACCAGGGGTCAGTGTAATCATATTGGCAAGAAGAACGATCTCGTAGTCCTTTTCAAGCGACAGTTCAAAGCGAAGGATGCCCGGCTTCAACTCCATACGGGGCGAGCAGACCAACGTGGCAACCGACCAGGCTGATTTCATCAGATCATAGAGAAATATCAGCAACAGCGCGACGATGCGCCGGGCCTTGGTGAAATATCCAGCCCCGCCAATCTGGTGGCGGACAAGCGCCACCGAGATAGCGCCAATCACAAGGCCGAACACCAGATTGTGCAGCGACGCGCTGCCAGTAACGGCAACCCAGACAATCGCCAGGACAAGGTTCAGGAGCAACATACTCATCTAGAAATCTCCCCCGGGAAAGACCGACATGAAATAGGCCTCAGGCGAGAGAATGCCTGCGACAGCGCGCCCGGCCATGGTCAGGAGCGGTTCGGGATAGACACCGAAGACCACCACCAGCGCCATCAGCGCTACCACCGGCAGGCTCTGCGACAGCGGCAATTTCACTCTGGCTGCGGGCGGCTCTGTGGCAGGCCGCCAATAGGCGAGAAGAAAAATGCGCCCCAGTGCGATCGTAGTACAAAAGCCAGCAAAAAGAATGGCAAAGGTCAGCCACCACGATCCATCATCAAGCGTTGCCCGCACCAGGATCGCCTTCGGCCAGAAGCCGGAAAACGGTGGAAGGCCGGCGGCGGCGAAGAAGGCCGCAAGGCTCAGGCCCGCAAAAGCCGGATTACTGCGATAAAGGCCGCCGATCTCGACCAGAGAGAAACCGCCAGCGAGTTTTCCTGCAAGGCCGACGATGAAATACAGCGCCGTCATCAGCACCATGGAGTGGAGCGCATAGACCAGCGCTCCCTCAAGACCGGACACGCCGCCTACGGCAACACCGGCAAAGATGTTGCCAATGCCCACAATCACCACATAACCAACGGTGCGGCGGATATCGTGCTGTGCGATCGCACCGAGACCCGCAAGCACCATGGTCAGAAATGCACTGATACTGACGAGAGCGCCGAGATTTGCCAGATCAGCGGGCAGGATCATCACCATGACCCGCAGGAGGGCGTAGACGCCAACCTTGGTCAACAATCCGCCAAACAGGCCGGAAACCACCGTACGGGGGGTGTGGTAGGACGCCGGAAGCCAGAAATTGACCGGAAATGCGGCCGCTTTCATGCCGAATGCGAGTACGAACAAGGCACCGATCGTCGCTGTCGGCAGGCCGGGCGCTGCGCGAGCGCGCAGCGCGATATCGGCCATGTTGAGCGTACCAAACACAGCATAGATGTAGGCAACCGCGATCAGAAACAGCGTCGTGCCGATCAAATTCAGCACCGCATACTTCATTGCCCCGTCAAGCTGCTCGTGGGTGGAGCCCAGGATAAGCATGCCAAAGGATGAGATCAACAGAACCTCGAACCAGACATAGAGGTTGAAGATATCACCGGTCAGAAAAGCGCCGGAGACCCCCGCCATCAAAAGCATCAAAAACGGATAGAAGCCGTAAAGCCGTTCGCTCTTCCGGATATCGCCGATAGCGAAAACCGCACCGGCAAGTCCGGCAATCGCGGCAGCAAGAGCGAACAGCGCACCAAGCAGATCGGCCGAAAATGCGATGCCGAATGGCGGCAGCCAGCGGCCGGCCACCATGGTGATCGGGCCGTTGCTGGCAACAGCATAGACCAGCAATGCGTCGACAACGACAAGAACGGCAAGTGAAGGAATGGCAATCACAGGATGCCAGACCGTGTGTTTGCGAACGAGCATCAGCACCGCACCGACAGTGATGCAGATGGCGACGGGCAATATGACGAGCCAGTCCGTCAGCGTTGACGGTTCCATTGTCAGCGCAAGAGACAGATCGACATTATGGGCGGGGGACAGAAGCGGCCATGGAACGGTCTTTTTATATCCTTGTCAGTAGCCGAGCGGCGGCATGGGCTGGTCCTTGGGCTCGGCAGCCCGCATATCGTCGGTATCATCGGTATTGAGATCCTGATACGCGCGATAGGTCAAAACCAGAAGGAAGGCGAAGAACGAAAACGAGATTACGATCGCCGTCAGGATCAGCGCCTGCGGCAACGGATTGGCGGTGCCTGAAGGAAGTGTTTCCATGGCATCGGGAATGATCGGCGGCACAAAGCCGGTGATCCGCCCGGCCGTGAAGATCAAGAGATTGACCGCATTGCCGAGAATGGCGATGCCGAGCATGATCCGCACACTATGACGCGACAACATCAGATAGATGGCTGCAGCGAAGAACAGACCGACAAGGCAGGACAGCAGGAATTCCATCAGACATGGTCCTTTTCTTCAAGGGCCAAAAAGATCGAGGAAATCGACCCGAATACAACGAGATAGACCCCGATATCGAAGGTCGTGACGGTGGAGAGCGGAACCTCGACACCGAAGATCACCGGATAGATCCAGTGCGCAGTCATGAATGGCACATGTGCGAAAATCGAGATCAAACCCGACAGAACCGAAAGCAGAAGACCGGCGCCGGCGATCGCCATGGGATGAAAAAATACTGCGCGGCGGACAGCCGCGACACCTGATGCGATGCCGAAAATCGCAATCGCCGAAGCGGCGATCAGTCCGCCGATAAAGCCACCGCCCGGCGCATTGTGTCCGCGCAACAGCACGAAAATTGAAAACAGCATCATCAGGGCGGACAGGAACGGCGCAGCCGTCCGGAAGATCAGCGTGTTCATCGTGCCTGCTCCTCTGTTGCGACAGGTTGCGTTTTGGTCTTGCCGGCGCGCACGCGGATCAGCGCCAGAATGGCAAGCCCGGTGATCATCACCACGCCAATCTCGCCCAGCGTATCCGTTCCGCGGAAATCAACGATGATGACATTGACGACGTTCTGCCCGTGGGCGATGACCCTCGAATAGGTATTGAAGAAGACCGTAAGCTCGTCATTGAACGGCACCTGGATCGTGCGCATCAAAAGCAGCGCGAAGCCAAGGCCGCAAAGGGCAGCGATGGAGCCGTCAAACAGCTTCTGGCCAAGCGCGCGGTGGTCGGACGGCACAAGATTGAGCCGCGTCATCACCAGGGTGAGAATGACGACCGACAGCGTCTCCACCATGAACTGCGTAAACGAGAGATCAGGCGCGCCAAGCAGCAGGAACAGGACGGCGACGCAGAACCCCTGAATGCCAAGAGTGACGATCGCCGTCAGGCGGTTATGCGCAGTGATTACGGCCACCAGCCCCACCACGGCCAGCCCCAGTATGACCCAATGACTGATATGAACGTCATCGGGAAGGCCCGGCCATTCGGGCATCTCGCCGAAGGATACCAGCGAAACCAGAAGCACTGCAGCAATAATGCAGAACGTTGCCGTGATATAGAATTCAAGCCGTCCGGGTTGGACCGTCTGAGTAACCCGGAAGGAAAGGCGGACGATCCCGCGCATGAAACTGTCGAACCAGGAATCGGGCCCGGGACCGAGCCGGGACAAAAGCCCGGCCATCGCCGCACGCGCTGCATCGAGTTTCCAGTAAATCACCAGCGCTATGGCGACCGTGAGCATGGAAAGGCCCAGCGGAAGGCCGATATGCGGAATCAGCGAAAGGTGGATTTCGACCTCTTCGCCGGCAACCGCACTCGCCATCGGGCCAGAAAAATGGGTGTTGAAATAATGTGAGAAGAACGCCGCCAGAAACGCTGTCAAACCCAGCGCAACCGGTCCGATCCACATCAGCGCCGGTCCTTCATGCGCGTGCTTCGGGGTTTCGGTCTTCGCCCCGATGAAGGGCTTGAGGCCGACACCGAAGCCGATGGCAAACATCAGGGCATTTCCGATAATCGCAATCACCAGGAAGATCGTCGCAAACAGGCTGCCGGCGATCAGCGCCTCATACAGCCCTTCCTTGGCGAGAAAACCAACAAAAGGCGGAAGCCCGCCCATGGAAACGGCACCCGCAAGACCGGCCGCGAATGTGATCGGCATTGCCTTTGCCAGACCGCCGAGCTTGGTCAGATCGCGCGTACCGGTTTCATGATCGACCAGGCCCGCCACCATGAAAAGCCCGCCCTTGAACAGCGAGTGGGCAATCAGGTAGAGCACCGCACCCTCTGCAGCATGCGGGACATCCATGCCCGTCATCATCACCATCAGGCCAAGCGAGGACACCGTCGTGTAGGCCAGCATGAGCTTCAGGTCGGTCTGGCGGATGGCCAGAAGCGTACCGACGATCAATGTCGCAGCGCCGAAGACCGGCAGTACGGTCGACCAGGCCGCCGTATCACCCATCACCGGGTTCAGCCGCATCAGAAGATACACACCCGCTTTCACCATCGTGGCCGAATGCAGATAGGCCGAAACCGGCGTCGGTGCTTCCATGGCATTGGGCAGCCAGAAGTGAAACGGAAACTGAGCGGATTTTGTAAAGGCACCGCCGAGCACCAGAATAAAGGCCGCGAGATAAAGCGGGCTGTCACGCAGCACATTACCAGTCTCGAACAGCGCAGACAGCGAAGTGGCGCCGGTGATGTGCTGGATCAAAAGTACGCCAGCCAGAAGCGCGAGACCGCCGCCGCCGGTAACCACCAGCGCCTGCAGCGCCGCGCGGCGCGAAGCTGCTTTCTCATTGTCAAAGCCGATCAGCAGGAAGGAGGTGATCGAGGTCAGCTCCCAGAAGACGAAAAGCATCAGCAGGCCGTCGGAAACCACAATACCCAACATCGCGCCCATGAACATGAACATGAACGAGAGGAACCGCGCCTGCTGCGGATGCCCCTTCATGTAGCCGCCGGAATAAAGCACGATCAGCGTACCGATGCCGGTGATCAGGATCGCGAATGTCAGGGATAGACCGTCGAGCAGGAAGGAAAAGCGCAAACCCAGGCTCGGCACCCAGTCATAACCACCGGTCAGCGCCGCGCCGTCCGCGATCTGCGGGACCAAACGAACAAACTGGATCAGCGAGAACAGCGGCAACAGCGCAAGAAGCCATGGCGCATATGACTTGAATATCCGGTAGACTATCGGAGAGAGGACCGCGCCCAGAAAAGGCAAGCACAAGGCTAAAAGTACAAGAGCCGTTTCATTGGCAGTCATGGCGTCTCCAAAAACTTGCAATATACAGTCTGGCCCGGACGAAAAGTCCGGACAAGATAGGTGTTACGGTAAGAAAAGCACCGGCTCAAGGGCGAGTGGCGGTTTTTCGCATGCGCAAGATGACGCACCACAGAATTCGTCACTTTAGCCTCACCCGGTGAAGCGGCCATTGCTTTTCTTCGTGCTGCAACCCAACTAAGGCTGCGGACAATCCCATTAAACGGCAAAAGATAGCGGGGCGCGACATTGACCCAGAGCAATAAACAGAAAAAACAGCTGTCAGATTCACAATGGCGTGAAGAACTGACGCCCGAACAATATCATATATTGCGTCAACATGGCACTGAGCGGCCGTTCACTGGCCCTCACTGGAACAGTTTCGAATCAGGTACCTACTATTGTGCCGGCTGCGAAACTGCCCTGTTCCGCTCGGATACCAAATTTGATGCAGGCTGCGGCTGGCCGAGCTTCTTCGAGCCGGTAGCACCCGGTGTTGTTACGGAGTTGCGCGATGA
Source organism: Martelella sp. K41-7 (assembly GCF_055808365.1). Taxonomy (NCBI): domain Bacteria; kingdom Pseudomonadati; phylum Pseudomonadota; class Alphaproteobacteria; order Hyphomicrobiales; family Aurantimonadaceae; genus Martelella; species Martelella sp. K41-7. The sequence continues at coordinate 1,047,895 of NZ_CM147867.1, read as the reverse complement.
AACACTCGGCATGGAGCGCACCGAAATCCGCTGCGCCAATTGCGGTGGCCATCTGGGCCATGTTTTTCCGGACGGCCCTGCCCCGACCGGTCTGCGGTATTGCATGAACGGACATTCGATGAGCTTCGTGCCGGACCCGGAATAGACGGGCGCCCGCTGTGGCATCGTCCACGCAAGCGCGCCAGCGGCACGGATAAACTAAAAAAGAAAGCGCTAACATAAAGACCGGCCGGTTGATCGCTCGGGCACGAGGAATCCCTATAGCGACCAACCGACCGACCCCACGATTCCAGGAGATGCGGCGGACCTGAGCATCATGGGGTAACTGCCAAAAGGCCGTTACAGTAACTTTGTACGTACTGAAATAATAATCAACCAGTTTCTCAGGCTGTTCCTGAATTCTGTCAATTTTAAGGTTAACAGTTGGGCGTTACTGGCCCTGGCAGCTACGTTTTCCACCGGCTCCGCGCATGTAGAAACCGCCGGCGGGGGCCAACTTGTGTTCTAGCGCGTTTCCTGCGAAACGCGCCCAGACCTTGCGGGAATTCAGTTCACTTCCGTCAAGGCGGTACGGACTGGAGACGGCCTGTGTTCTGCGTTGCTCAACGTACCGGTGGCGGAGTCGGCCGTGCGGCCGGCAAGGCTGGCGTCAAGCCGTAATCGGAGTTGTGCAATCGCGTGTTCGGCATCGTCGCGGTGGCGGTCCGGATAAAGAATGGCAAAAAGCCCCTCCTCCACCAGGCTTGCTGCATCGCGACCGCTCAGATGATACCGGATCAATGAGGCGACGGCTTCGACACGATCTCCGCCAGGGTCATCTGGCACTTTGACAACACCCATATAAAGCGGTTCTCCGGCGGTGCTGGCCTCATGCTTGAGCGTGTTCAGCGTGGAGGCGAAACGCTCGGGCGCCAGAAGGCCAGTCACAGCGTCGGAAGATTCCGGTTCCACTGACACATCATCATCAAGCGCGGCTCCCAGCGCCTCGACGTAGCGCTTGCGGCGCAAATGCAGCAGCGCTCTCAGGACCAGTTCTCCCGTCTCGCCCGGCCATATCATGCAATCATCGGCGCTGCGTGCCGCATCACCCGAAATATCAGGTATGCCACCCGGCTCGCACAGCGCAAACAGCGGAACAAAGCGCATGCCGGGCACACAACGCAGCTGGCCGCAGATCCGCAGGGCATCGGCAAGGACAGCGCCCCCATGAACAAGTACAAGATCAAACCGCTGACTGGAGGCAAGATAAAGGGCTTCGGGCAGGTTCCCCGTCGCCACGGTCGCTGTTAGCGAAAGCATGCTCTTCAACAGGTCCTGCCGCATTGCCGCATCCTCGGCAACGACGAGAACCTTCACCGTCTCATCCGGCACCGCTGCGGCATGTGGCGCCGCACAACCGAAAGCAAGTGCGCCCGCCTCGGCCTGAAGCGTGCGAAAACGCAGAAGCGCTGAAATCCGGGCAGCAGCCGTGCTGAGATTGTGCTCAAGCCCGATTACATCATCGGCGCCCGCGCGCAGGGCGGCCAGCCGCAGCGTCGCATCCGCCCGCTCCGGTGTCACGATCGCCACCGGCGCGCTCACACCCGAATCACGTTCCTTCAGGATGCCACAGCAGGCAAGCGCAGGCCCCGGGGCATCATCATCCACCGCAACAAGAATCAGGCTCGCGGCATCAACCGCCGCCATCGTCGTCTGACTGTCGGAAAAATCGGCCTGGAAGAAACCCACAGACCAGCCGCTCAGCATTGCCGAGAGCGTCTGCGCAACAGCGCCCTCGCCTCCGATCAGAACAATGCTCTCATCCATCGCGGTATTCAAATTCGCCCCCTCAGGCATCACCCAGATAGGTCTTCACGGTCTTGATGAAATTCGGGACCGAAACCGGTTTTGAAAGATAGGCATCGCATCCCGCCTCTCGGATACGCTCTTCATCCCCGCGCATGGCGAACGCTGTCACCGCGACGACGGGGATTTTCGCAAGCGTCCGGTCGGCTTTCAGTTCATGCGCAATTTCGAGGCCGGAAATTTCGGGCAATTGAATATCCATCAAGATCAGATCGGGCCTGAAAAGGCGGGCAAGCTCCACCGCATCCACGCCGGTGCGGCTTTCCACCACTTCATAACCCTGCGCCTCAACGAGATCACGAAACAGCTTCATATTCAAATCATTGTCTTCAACAATCAGAACCTGTTTTGCCATTCGCACTATCCCCTTGCCCCGGCTTGCAACGCGCCGGCAAGGCGCTAGAATCACCCCGGTGTGCCACTGTGAGCGCATCAGCCACCGAGTTTAGGGCGATTTGGTTAAGAAACGGAAATCCTGTTGCAACATTTTCAAAAAGAGCCGGAGAACACTCCCCCGAAAACGAGCTCGCCATCGCCATTCTGGTCTGGCTTTCCCAGCAGCCCGAAATGCTGAGCCGATTTTGTGCTCTTTCCGGCGTTGAGGCCGGCCATTTGCGCGCGCTCACCGAGGATCCGGGCTTCGAGCGCGCCATGATCGGCTTCATCGCCGGCCATGAACCGACATTGATGGCATTCTGCACCGACAATGGCATTGCCCCCCAAACAATATCGCGGGCCTGGCAGAAGCTCGACTATAGCGATGGTTTCGAACAATGACGCAGGCAGCCGAGGTCTTCACACGCGATCTTATAATAGGAGAACGGCCGCTTCTGGTCGTCGACGTGGATGAAGTGGTGCTGCAATTCGTCGCACCCTTCAAGGCTTTTCTGAAAGCCAATGGCCACGAACTGAAGCTTGATACCTTCAGCCTTAACGGCAATGTCATATCGCTTGATGATGGGCGGCGTGTGGACGTTTCAGAAGTCGGCGCACTGCTTTCCGCATTCTACGACAATCAGGAAAACTGGCAGGCTCCCTTCGATACGGCCCGCGATACGCTTGAAGGGTTGACGGATATTGCCGATGTGCTGCTGCTGACGGCCATGCCCCCGCACCACCGCGAAAAGCGGCAGCGGCTTCTGGTCCGTCACGGCTTCGATTTTCCGTTGATCGCCTCGGAACAGCCGAAGGGCGAGGTTCTGCAGGCGCTTTGCAAAACCGCCCCGCCGCTACTGATCTTCGTCGATGATATGCTCTATAATTGCCGCTCGGTGGCCGAATGCCTGCCGGATGCGCTGACGATCAATCTGTTGATCAATGACGACTACCGTGCACTGGCGCCGAAGACCACGCCGCCTTCTGTCCTCGCAACCGGCTGGGATCACGCCGACGAGATCATCCGTCGCCACGTGGCAGAGAACACTTGATGACCGGGAAATTGCGCTTGCCTTGCCTGTCCGGCGGCACTAATTTCGCCGTGTTCAACATTTGTTCCGATCGCCATGGCCCCGATGACTTCTCAGGCAAGCGGATTGTGCCGCGACTGTATTTCCCCGGCACACGGCAGTGCACGACGCTGTAGCCGTTGCGGCAGCCCGCGCCTGCTGCGCCATGACGAGCTTTTTTCGCTCTCCATTGCCCATATCGATTGCGACGCATTTTATGCGGCGATTGAAAAGCGCGACGATCCGTCGCTCGCCGACAAGCCGGTCATCATCGGCGGAGGCAAACGCGGCGTCGTCTCTACGGCCTGCTACATCGCCCGCATCCGCGGTGTGAAATCGGCAATGCCGATGTTCAAGGCGCTGGAGGCTTGCCCCGAAGCCATCGTCATACCCCCGAACATGGAGAAATACGCGGCCGTCGGCCGGCAGCTCAGACAGATGATGCACGATCTGACGCCGCTGATAGAACCGCTGTCGATCGATGAGGCCTTTCTCGACCTCTCCGGGACCGAGCGCCTGCACAAGGCAGCACCTGCCGAAACCCTCGCCCGCTTTGCCACCCGTGTCGAGGCCGAACTCGGGATCACGATCTCCATCGGACTTTCCTACTGCAAGTTCCTCGCCAAGATTGCCTCGGACTTCCAGAAGCCGCGCGGCTTCTCCGTCATCGGTGAAAAGGAGGCCGTGGATTTCCTGGCGGACAAACCAGTAAGCATGATCTGGGGCGTCGGCAAGGCCTTTACCGAAACCCTGAAGCGCGACGGGCTGACGACCATCGGTCAGTTTCAGCGGATGGAAAAGAACGAGCTGTTGCGCCGCTACGGCACGATCGGCCAGCGGCTCTACCATCTGGCCCGCGGCGAGGATACGCGCAGCGTAAAGCCCGAGCGCGCGGCCAAAAGCGTTTCCAACGAAACCACCTTCTTCACCGATATCAGCGATTTCGAAACACTTGCCAGGCATCTGCGGCGGCTGAGCGAAAAAACTGCGCGGCGCGCCAAGGCAGCGGGCCATGCCGGGTACACGGTGACGCTGAAACTGAAAACCGCCGATTTCAAAACCCGCACCCGCAGCCGCCATCTGGAAGCACCAACCCAGCTAGCCGACCGGATATTCGCCACCGGGCTGTCGCTGCTGAAGAACGAGGCTGATGGCACCCGCTTCCGCCTGATCGGTATCGGCATCGGTGAGCTTTGCGACCCGGCGACCGCCGATCCACCGGACCTCGTCGACCCAAAGGCGGCCCGCCGCGCGGCGGCGGAGAGCGCAATGGATGCGCTGCGCGACAAGTTCGGCCTTAGCGCCGTGGAAACCGGCTACACGTTCCGACCGGATGACAAGAAACGAAAGGCTGGCAAAAAAGACGGCAATGTTTGACGCCCGTCACACGCCTGCCTCGGTGTGCGCCTTATCGCCGTCCGCCGCGACCGCCTTTTCGAATTTTGCCAGTGCCGTGCCAGAAAGCCGCCCTTCGCGTATGAAATGTACCTGCATCGGATCGACCTTTCGGCCATTGACGGACATCGCATAGTGCAGATGCGGACCGGTCACGAGGCCACTCTTGCCGACATAGCCGATCACCTCACCCTGATGAACTGTCACGCCTGCCTTGATACCATCGGCAAACCGGCTCTGGTGGCTGTAGGCGCTTTCATAGCCGTGGCCGTGGTCGATAACCGTCATCTTTCCGTCGCCGCCATGCTTGCCAACAGATTTCACCACACCATCGGCAGCGGCATAGATCGGCGTACCGATAGGCGCTGCCCAGTCGACACCGGCATGCATGCGTGAATAACCGAGTACAGGGTGGCGTCTGGTGCCGAAGCCGGAAGTGCGCCGCGCGTCGGGCACCGGATTGCGCAGCAAATATTGGCCAAGGCGATATCCCTTGCCGTCAAAATAGCCGCTACGGCCTGTGTCAGGATCGCGATAGCGGTAGACATCGACTTTGTTATTTCCAAGCTTTACAATCATGTCGAACGCAGATGAAGCAGGGCTCGCTGTCTCCTCCTGTGCATAGGACAGTTTCACGCGGTCATCGGGGCCGGAAACCGCGACCGTCCCTCCCTCGGGCGGACTGACAAAATGATCGATCGCAGCGCTTTCACTGTTGGCTGCGATCATGGAAGTGCAGCCTGACAGCAAAAAACTGGCCACCAGACACGTCACGATAATCGTTTTCACGTTCAGCCTTTCAAATCAATTGAAAGGCGCGCTTGAACGCTGAGAGTGTGACGGAATTGGCACCAGAACGCGGCATTTTGGCAGCGCAGGCCTGAAACTGGGCTGCGCTGCATGGTTTCATTGTCGGCGCTGATCAGGAGGGTTTCCCCGGAAAGACGGCCAGCCCCCGCTCACCACCATTTTTCGGGGGTGAAACGGCCAGCCGCCCGCTCTATGACCGAGGCGGTGCGGAACAAGGTTTCCTCGTCAAAGGGCTTGCCGATGAGTTGCAGGCCAAGCGGCAGACCGTTGGCATCCAGCCCGGCCGGAACCGAGATACCCGGAAGGCCCGCCATATTCACCGTCACCGTGAAGATATCATTCAGATACATCTTCACCGGGTCGTTGGCGAGTTCCTGATCGGCGATGCCAAAGGCTGCCGACGGGGTTGCAGGCGTCAGGATTGTGTCGATGCCCTGCGCGAAGACGTTTTCGAAGTCGCGCTTGATCAGCGTGCGCACCTTCTGGGCCTTCAGATAATAGGCATCGTAGTAGCCGGCAGACAGCACATAGGTGCCGATCATGATGCGGCGCTGGACCTCATGGCCGAAGCCTTCGGCCCGGGTCTTTTCATACATGTCGGCAATGTCCTTGCCGGGCACGCGCAAGCCGTATTTCACGCCGTCATAGCGGGCAAGGTTGGAAGAGGCTTCAGCCGGAGCCACGATGTAGTAGGCCGGTAGCGCATATTTCGTGTGCGGCAGCGAAATGTCGACGATTTCGGCGCCCGAATCCTTCAGCCATGCAATGCCCTGCTGCCAGAGCTTTTCGATATCCTCCGGCATGCCTTCGACGCGGTATTCCTTCGGAATGCCGATCTTCATGCCCTTCACCGACTGGCCGATGGCGGCTTCGTAGTCCGGCACGGGCAGATCAACCGATGTTGTATCCTTGTCGTCGACACTGGCCATGGATTTCAGCAGGATCGCCGCATCGCGCACGTCGCGTGCAAGCGGACCGGCCTGATCGAGCGAGGAGGCAAAGGCAACCACGCCCCAGCGCGAGCAGCGGCCATAGGTTGGCTTGATGCCGACCGTACCGGTAAACGCCGCCGGCTGGCGGATGGAACCACCTGTATCGGTCGCGGTCGCACCCGCACACAGATGCGCGGCAACGGCCGCCGCTGAACCGCCGGAAGAGCCGCCTGGAACCCGCTCGAGATTGGACCCCTCGGCCTTCCACGGATTGATCACCGGACCGTAATAGGAGGTCTCGTTGGACGACCCCATGGCGAACTCGTCCATGTTCAGCTTGCCGAGCATGACCGCACCGTCATCCCAGAGGTTCTGGGTGACGGTCGATTCATACTCCGGCTTGAACCCGTCCAGAATATGCGAGGCCGCCTGCGTGTGGACACCGCGGGTGCCGAACAGGTCCTTGATGCCAAGCGGAATACCCTCAAGTGCACCGCCAGAACCCTGCGACAGCTTCAGGTCCGAAGCCTTCGCCATCGCCATCGCCTTGTCATGGGTGACGGCGACATAGGCATTTAAGGTGCCGTTAAAGTCGTCGATCGCCTTCAGATAGGACACGGTCAGTTCGGTCGCGGTGATCTCCTTCGCCTGAAGCTTGTTGCGGGCCTCGGCGATCGTCAGGGCGGTCAGTTCGGTCATCTGATTCACTTTATCGTGTTGTTATAGCGCCTTGCGGAAGAAGACGGACTGCTTCGTCGGTGCATTGTTCAGAAATTTGTCGGTGCGTTCAAAGCCAGCTTGTTCACAAAACGCAATCGATTCCTTCAGATCGGCGTCAGTCACGATATAGAGTTCGCGAAGACCCTCGCTCTTTGCCAACGAGCTGATGTGCCGCAAAATAGCACGGCCAATGCCATGCTTGCGGTAGGCCGGCTCGGTGAACAGGCGCTTTGCTTCAGCGACACCATTGGGGTGGCGCACAAGCGCACCGGTAGCGACCGGCTTGCCATCCACGCGGGCAACAAAGCTGGTTGCAGCCGGCGTACTGACATCGACGGTCAACTGGTAGTCGATCACATCGGAAGAAGACAGGTGCGTCAGCGATGTCTTCAGTTCAGTGAAAAGCGCCTTCAGGTCATTCTGCTGGGGGCTCTCAATATCGATCTTAGGCTGTACCATCCCTCACTCCACTACTTTTGGCACCAGAAAGAAATTCCGTTCGGTTTCCGGTGCATTGGCAACGATGTCGTCGGCCTTGTCGCCGTCGGTCACATTATCATGACGCTTCTTCATCTCCATCGGCATGACCGAGGTCATGGGCTCGACACCGGCCACATCAACTTCGCCGAGCATCTCGACAAAGCCGAGTATAGCGTTCAGTTCGCCGGTCATGCGATCTGCCGCCTCGTCATCGACGGCGATGCGGGCCAGCTTGGCTACGCGTTTGACGGTCGCAGTGTCTACGGACATGGAAACTCTCCAGCTTCAAGATTTCATCCCACGCTATAAAGGGCGTCGCCGCCCTTCGCAACGGGGCATTTCATCAGAACTCAACCGTTTCACCCGGTTTCGGCGTCAGCACTTCGCCCGGTCCACTGGCCATACCGGTCACAAACGCCTCCGGGGTCTGGTCTATGATCGGAAACGTGCCGTAGTGGATCGGGATCACCGTATCGAAATTGAAATAGCGCTGGCACGCCAGCGCCGCCACCGCGCCGCCCATGGTGAAGCGGTCACCGACAGGCACAAGGCCGATGGCCGGGGCATGCAGTTCGTTGATCAGCGCCATGTCGGCAAAAATGTCGGTGTCGCCCATATGGTAGAGCGTCGGCTCATCATCGATATGCAGCATCAGCCCGTTCGGATTGCCGAGCGCATGCGAAACACCATCCTCGGTGATCAACGCGGAGGAATGCAGCGCATTGGTGAAGGTGACGGTGAAAGAGCCGAAATCAACAGTGCCGCCTGTATTGCCCGGCTGCAGGTTCTCGACCCCCTTGGAGCCGAGCCATGCGGCGAGATCGGCATTGGCAAGCACCGTTGCACCTGTTTCCCTGGCGATCGGGACCGTATCGCCCAGATGGTCGCTATGACCATGGGTCAGAAGAATATGGGTGACACCTTCCGTCACAGCCTTTTTGTCGAGCCCCTCGAAGGACGGATTTCCGGAAAGGAAGGGATCGATAAGGATCGTCGCACCGGCGATCTCGATCCGGAATGCGGAATGTCCAAGCCAGGTTAGCTTCATTTTGCTTTTCTCCCTTCAAAGCGGTAGTTGAGCACGCTTAAGAGAAACGTAATGCGGAAGCCTGCCATTTTCCATCGGCAAGCGGCAAAACCATGGGAAAAGAAAAATGACAGTGCTGACAATCGAGGAACTGGCCGAAAGCTTGCCGCCGCGCACGGCCATTGCCGGCCTTGATCTCGGCACCAAAACCGTCGGCCTTGCCGTATCCGACCTGTCGCGCCGCTTTGCGACCCCGCGCCCGGTCTTGAAGCGCGTCAAGTTCACGAAGGATGCCGAAAACCTGCTGGCCTTTGCCGAAAACGAAAAGCTCGCAGGTTTCGTGATCGGCCTGCCAGTGAATATGGACGGCTCGTCCGGACCACGGGTACAGGCAACCCGTGCGTTTGTACGCAACATGGAGACGCTGACCGCCCTCTCCTTCACCTTCTGGGACGAGCGGCTTTCAACAGTGGCGGCCGAACGGGCGCTTCTGGAAATGGATGTGTCACGGCAAAAACGCGCCGGGCGGATTGATTCGGCGGCAGCCTCGTTCATCCTGCAAGGGGCGCTCGACAGACTTTCGTCACTTTCGCGAAGCTGAACCTACTGCTTGCTCACCGGACCATATTCTGCGGCCGGGTCGCGCAACATGCGCTTCGGGTCGAAAAGGTAATCGACAAACACAAAAGCGAGCAGGATAGCGCCGCTGACGACGAGTTCGACCGGCAGGACGGCCAGAGCGACGCCCATCAACCCGATCTGAAATCGCTGCGTAACCCGGTCCTGCATTGCTTTTCCGCCTCTCCTCCTGTCTTGTCTGACAGCAATTCTTCCTGCATGGCAAGTGACTTTTCGTTGGAAAGTTAACCGGCCGGCAACGAAAACACGGAATACGAGCATGCTGATCATCTTTGAAAGTGTCCTGCCGATCTTTCTCACCGTCGCCCTCGGTGTCGGCCTGAAGCGGCTGCCGATCTTCGATCAGAATTTCTGGAACGGGCTCAACCAGCTCGGCTATTACGTGCTGTTTCCCGCTCTATTGTTCACGACGTTGGCGAGAGCCGATTTTTCAAGCATCGCCACCGGTGACATCGCCTGGGTTTCGCTTCTCGGCGTCGCAGCCATTTCCAGCTTGACGATCGCGCTGTGGCCTTTGCTGAAAGCCATGGGGCTCGGCACCCCGGCTTTTACTTCGGTCTTCCAGACGACGACGCGCTGGAACGGGTTCGTGGCGCTCGCCATTGCCGACAAGCTGGCAGGGCTGGAGGGCATGGCCGTCATTTCTCTGATGATGACCATGACCATCATTCCGCTCAATTTCATCAATGTTCTGGTGCTGGTGTGGTTTTCCGGCGAAAACCGCAATATCGGGATGATGGCCCGCAAGATCGCCACCAACCCTCTGATCATTTCAGCCTTTGTCGGCATTGCGTTCAATGTTCTTGCCATCCCGATCTACCAGCCGGTCTATGACGCGATGAACCTGGTGGCGCGGGCCGCGCTCGGCATGGGCCTGGTCCTTGTCGGTGCGGGGCTTGTTCTCGCCGATGCGCTGAAACCGAAGCCGATGGTGCTGCTGCCGTCATGCCTGAAGCTGATCCTGTTTCCGCTGCTGATCTATACGCTCGCAACCCTGTTCGGCATTTCCGGCATGCCGCTGACCATCATGGTGCTCGGCGCGGGTGTTCCCACCGCAATGAACGGCTATATCCTCGCCCGCCAGCTCGGCGGCGATGCACGGCTTTATTCGGCGGTGGTGACGGTCCAGACGGTGATTTCGTTCTTTACACTGCCGCTGGCGCTTATGCTGGTTTCAGGCGTGTAAGAGAGGAAGACGATGCAAAAGTCAGTCATTTTGCTCGATGGACCGATCGGCGTGGGCAAAACCAGCCTGGGACAGGCCGCAGCCTCCGCCCTGGGATACGGCTTTATCGACGGCGACGATCATTCGGTTCCGGGAGATTGGCTCCGTTCGATCCTACAGACCAGCCGCCGAATCGTTCTGGCAAGCGAACAGGCATTGCAAACCCATGAAGCAGTCATTGTTTCCTACCCCTTGCGATGCACGAACTGGATATTCTACCAGCAGACATTTGCACGCATGGGGATAGCATGCCGCACGATTGGGCTGATCGCCGACATTGCCAGTATTTCGGCGCGGGACCGAATGCTCAGCAAGGGTGAAATCACTCGCAGCGCAGAGATGATCGCGCAAGGGTATGGACAGCGCCGCTTCAGCGATATCATTTTCCGCACAGACGAAGCCGGTTTCGATGAAACGTGCCAGCAGTTGACAGAGAGAATCCGGCAGATTTTGAACTGCTGCTAGGGCTTCGCCCCAGATACTTACCCAAACAAAAAGCCCCGCCGGATCGCTCCGGCGGGGCTTTCAAATATTTTTTCTAACGTTCGAGACTTACTCGACGATAGCGGCCACGATGCCGGCGCCGACGGTACGGCCGCCTTCGCGGATCGCGAAGCGCAGCTTTTCTTCCATCGCGATCGGAACGATCAGCTCGACGTCAACCGTAACGTTGTCGCCCGGCATAACCATTTCCGTGCCTTCGGGAAGCGTGACAACACCGGTCACGTCCGTCGTGCGGAAGTAGAACTGCGGACGGTAGTTCGTGAAGAACGGCGTGTGACGGCCACCCTCATCCTTGGTCAGGATGTAGGCTTCTGCCTTGAACTTGGTGTGCGGCTTGACCGAACCGGGCTTGCAGAGAATCTGGCCACGCTCGACCTGTTCACGCTGGATACCGCGGATCAGTGCGCCGATGTTGTCGCCAGCCTGGCCCTGATCGAGCAGCTTGCGGAACATTTCAACGCCGGTCACCGTCGTCTTCTGCGTATCCTTGATGCCGACGATTTCGACTTCTTCGCCAACCTTGACGATGCCACGCTCAACACGACCGGTCACAACCGTACCACGGCCCGAGATCGAGAAAACGTCTTCGATCGGCATCAGGAACGGCAGATCAACCGGACGCTCAGGCGTCGGGATGTAGTCGTCAACAGCGGCCATCAGCGCGCGGATGGCGTCTTCGCCGATTTCCTTGTTGCTGTCATCGATAGCAGCAAGAGCCGAACCCTTGATGATCGGGATTTCGTCGCCCGGGAACTCGTAAGAGTCGAGAAGCTCGCGGACTTCCATTTCGACGAGTTCGAGAAGCTCTTCGTCGTCGACCTGGTCAACCTTGTTCAGGAACACCACGATTGCCGGAACGCCAACCTGACGGGCAAGCAGAATGTGCTCGCGGGTCTGCGGCATCGGCCCATCAGCAGCCGAACACACCAGGATTGCGCCGTCCATCTGGGCCGCACCGGTGATCATGTTCTTGACGTAGTCGGCGTGGCCGGGGCAGTCGACGTGCGCATAGTGGCGAGCGTCGGTTTCATACTCAACGTGCGCCGTCGAGATGGTGATGCCACGGGCCTTTTCTTCCGGCGCTGCGTCAATCTGGTCATACGCACGGAAGTCACCAAAGTACTTCGTGATCGCAGCCGTCAGTGTCGTCTTGCCGTGGTCAACGTGACCGATCGTGCCAATGTTGACGTGCGGTTTGCTCCGCTCAAACTTTGCCTTTGCCATGAAAATGCTTCCTGTAACTTGGTAACACGGATGACCCGGCGAACCGGTTTAGTGCCGCCGTTTAAGGCTTTCGGAAGCAATAAGCAAGACAAAATCTTGAGCGAGATCCCAATGCGCGCCGCAAGCCCACGGCACCAACCTCACACGTCGGAACAACGCCGCTCGGACAGGAAAGACGCTACATGTCCCTCACCGGCCCGTCCGCCCTAGCCTGCATCAGCCGAACCGCTGACCACGCGGTTGCGACCGAGGCGCTTGGCCTCGTAAAGCGCGGCATCGGCTGCAACATAGAGCGTCTCGTAGCCACGTTCGATATTGACGGTCGCGACGCCAAAGCTGCAGCAGGCAGAAATTTTCCGGTCATAGACGGCGACAACTTTTTCGTCGAGCCGCCTGCGAATACGCTCCCCGAGCGCCCATGCGCCTTCCGCGTCAAGGCCGACGGCCAGAATGGTGAATTCATCGCCGCCGATCCGACCGACAACATCGCCGGCGCGCGAGTGCTCAATCAGCACCGCGCCGACGTGCTGAAGTACCGCATCACCAGCGGGATGGCCGAGCGCATCATTCACCGCCTTGAACTCATCGATGTCTATCAGGAGCAGACTCACAATCACCTGCGTCCGACCGGCATAGACAGCGCTCACAGCGCGCTCAAAACCCGCGCGGTTCAAGACCCCGGTCAGATGATCCCGATCCCTGAGCGTGCTCAGCATCTCAAGCCGTTCGAAGAAATGGGCGGCCAGTATCTCAAGCGTGAGCACCATTGCCAGAAGCAGGATATAGAGCTGCAAAAAGCCCCATATTGCGGACTGCGGATTGGCAATATCCTGTGTGAAAAACACGCCGACAGTGCGAATGCTATGCATCAGGCCGAGTGTTGTGAAGGTCCAGAAGATCAGCTTGTCGTGAATGCTGTCGTCACTGCGGATCCATATGTTTTTGATCGTGGCGATGAAGACCACGGTCAGGCCGAAATTAATGCCGGCCGTGCGAATTTCGATCGTCGTTGTCGCATAGAGTACGACATAGAACGCCGAAAGCCCGAAAAAAGAACCGAGAATGAAGGGCCAGCCAAGGGTCTTGCCCCGCCTCTGCAGCAGGGCCTCCCCGAACGAGACCTGCGCGGCGACAAAGACGATATTTCCCGCGATGCGCGCGAAAGCGTCCGGCAGAAAAGGCTGGAGAAACATGATGATGAAGCCGAGATCGGTTGCCATCAGCGCGACCGCAAACAGCATCAAGTAGCGCTGCCTTCCACCGGTAAACCAGGCTAGGACAAAACTTCCCACCAGGATCGCCAGCCCCCCCGTAACGATCAATGACTGCATGATTTCCACCGGTCGGAGAACCTCACCCTCTTTACCCACACCGTTGCAACCGAAATTACCGACATCCCTCATACGCGCGGAAGCGCAGGGGACGCTACCAACACAGGCCTATCGGTCAGCAGCCCCCCTAAACAGATTGAACTTAGGCCTATTCAAGAGAAAGGGGGCTCCAAGTCAATCCACGCAGAGCGGTTTCCGCCCCGTCCCCCGACACATGTTCTCCCCCGACAGCATGATAAAGTCATATCTGTACGAATTACAGCCTAAGCGCTTCTTGGTGGGAAGCACAACATCAAGAGGAAACATACCCAATCCGTTTCGCCGGCACTCCACAAAAATATACGTATGGAACTGGAATCTGATAGGTTGGAGCGGGTAGCGGGAATCGAACCCGCATATTCAGCTTGGAAGGCTGCTGCTCTACCATTGAGCTATACCCGCCCAAATGTCAGACGCCGGTGGTGGAGGAGGTTGGATTCGAACCAACGTAGACTAAGTCAACGGATTTACAGTCCGTCCGTTTTAACCACTCACGCACTCCTCCAGTACCAGCCTGGACGGCAGTCATGCCTCAGACCGTCTGCCGTCCGCGTTTGCATCGGGCAATATCGATCTGCGCCGCGTATATGACCGCCTCGCCTCGCTCTGTCAACACGGCGCGACAGAAAAAAATGACAGAAAAATCACAGCCCCATGTCGGGCTCGCAGCTTTCGGCTTTCTTGGGCCTGAACGGCCTAGCGTGATGCCGGCTGCGGCTTTATAAGGGGCGCATGAGCAAAAAAGATGACCAGAACGCCTCCCCGAAGGATTCCCACTACGCCAAGCTGAGGCGTGCCCACCGAGACGCCAAACGCGAGCGCGAAGGGACACCGGCAAAAGCCGAAAGACGCGGCACCAGAAAACCGACCGGGCCCCTACCCGTCAGCGGCGATGAAGTGCTGCTATACGGACTGCATACCGTCCGCGCGGCAATCGAAAACCCCGAGCGCACCCTGATTTCCCTCAAGGTGTCCCAGAATGCGCTCGCCCGGCTGACAGACGGCCTCGAATTGCCGAAAGGTCTTGCCGTCGACATCGTCCACCCGCGCGCGATCGACGACATCCTCGGCGAAGACGCCATCCATCAAGGCGTGATGCTGAAGACACGGGCCCTGCCCCTGCGCAAGCTGGACGCGCTGAATGACAGTCCGCTTCTTCTGGTCCTCGACCAGGTGACCGATCCCCACAATGTCGGCGCGATCCTGCGTTCAGCGGTTGCCTTTTCCGCCGGGGCCGTCATCACCACCATGCGCCACAGCCCTGCCGAATCAGGCGTTCTCGCCAAATCGGCCTCCGGCGCGCTTGAGTATATTCCCTATATCCAGATCACCAACCTGGCCAACGCACTGGAAGAGTTGCACGCCATGGGCTTCACCTCGATCGGCCTTGATTCCGAAGGCCCGTCCGCGATGGAAGACACCCTCACCGGCTCCAAGATTGCTCTTGTACTGGGCGCCGAAGGCAAGGGACTTCGCCAGAAGACCCGCGACACGGTGACGGCGCTCGCCCGTCTCGACATGCCGGGCCAGATCAAGTCGCTCAACGTGTCCAACGCCTCCGCGATTTCGCTCTATGCCGCCCGCCAGTTCCTGGCGAAATCGGCCTGACCTGAAAATCAAGCCCGCCGGGCAACAAACTGCGGCGACCGGCGTTTAATGGTCTCAAGCACGAAGGTTCGAAAGGCCTGCTCATGAAAATCGTTTTCACCGATCTCGATGGAACGCTTCTCGATCACGAGACCTATTCGTTTGAACCGGCCCGGCCTGCGCTTGAAGCGCTTAAAGAGCGCGGCATCGTGATCGTTCTGGCGAGCAGTAAGACCGAAGCAGAGATGCGACCAATCGCCGCCGAGATCGGGATCGACGATCCGATGATTGTGGAAAATGGCGCTGGCATCGTCGGGCTTTCCGGCACGGCTAGCGACGAAACCGCGACCTATACGCGGCTGCGAACGGCTCTCGGTGCGATGCCGGCATCGCTCAGGGCGAAATTTGAAGGGTTTGGCGACTGGAGCGACGCAGAGGTTGCCGAAAAGACCGGCATGCGTCTTGAGGACGCCCGGCTTGCCCGAAAGCGGCAGTTTTCCGAGCCGGGCCTCTGGTCCGGCAGCGAGGAGGAGCGCGAAGCGTTCCTCATGCACCTTCGAAAAGGCGGCTTTCAGGCGGTCCAGGGTGGACGTTTTTTCACGCTGATGCCCGAAACCTCGAAAGCAGATGCCATGAAAAAGGTCGCTGCGGCCTATCGCGACAAGACGGGCGGACCCGTTTTCACAATCGCACTTGGCGATGCGCCCAATGACGCGGCCATGCTGGAGACCGCCGACAAGGGCTTCATCATCGCAAATCCCGCCCATGCTCCGCTGGCAGAAACGGCGCGGGAACGCGATGGCCATATCATCCGCTCCGACAAGGCCGGGCCATCGGGCTGGAATGACATGATATTGCAATTATTGGTATAATATAGTTGGTAGGGAATGCCCTTCCCCTTTCGGCCGCCCGTCTTCGGGCCTTGCCGCAACAAAAACACCAGGAGCGCCAGCAATGGCTGATTTTCATCAAAATGGCGTTGTTGCGACGCTTCACAATATGCGCGAGCGCTCGCTGCACCGGGTCGAACGCGAGCTTACCAGTTTCTCGGCAACGCGACCGATCACGCTGATCCTGCCCTCGCTGTTTTCCGAGCTTGAGGCCGAAGCGCTGGATAATATCGTCAATCACCTGACGGAAGTGCCCTATATCTCGAACATCATCATCGGCCTCGATCAGGCTGACGAGGAACAGTATCGCTACGCGCTGAGATATTTCAGCCGCCTGCCGCAGCAGCATGCCGTGCTCTGGAATGACGGCCCGCGCATGAAGGCCATCCATAACCGGCTCGGCGAAGCGGCGTTGGCTCCGGAGCAGCCCGGCAAGGGCCGCAATGTCTGGTATTGCATGGGTTATGTTCTTGGCGCCCGCAATTCCTCGGTGGTCGCGCTTCACGACTGTGACATCGTCACCTATTCGCGCGAAATGCTGGCGCGCCTCGTCTACCCGGTCACCAATCCGGCTTTTCCCTACGTGTTTTCCAAGGGCTATTATCCGCGCATTGCCGATGGTTCACTCAACGGGCGTGTTACAAGGCTTCTGGTCACGCCGCTGCTGCTGAGTCTTGAAAAGACCATCGGTCACCAGCCCTATATCGATTATCTGAAGGCGTTCCGCTATCCGCTGGCTGGCGAGTTCGCCATGCGCACCCACATCCTCCCGGATATCCGCATTCCGTGGGACTGGGGCCTGGAAATCGGCGTTCTTTCGGAGCTGTGGCGCAATTACTCCAACACCGCCATCTGTCAGGTCGACATCGCCGATGCCTATGACCACAAGCATCAGCCTCTCTCACCGGAAGACGCCCAGAAGGGCCTGTCGCGGATGTCGACGGATATTTGCAAGGCTGTGTTCCGCAAGCTCGCAACCGATGGCGTGACCTTCTCCCATGAGACGCTCAGAACGGTGAAAGCAGCCTATTTCCGCACCGCACTCGACCTCGTTGAAGTCTATCACAACGATGCGCGCATGAACGGGCTTTCGACCGACCGCCACAAGGAAGAACAGGCCGTCGAACTGTTTGCCTCAAACCTCATCGACGCCGGTAATTCCTTCCTCGAGACGCCCGACGCCACCCCACTGATGCCACGCTGGAACCGCGTCCTGAGCGCGCTTCCCGACATTCTCGATGACATGCAGGCCGCCGTCGCCGCCGACATGGCCGAATACGGTTAGGTCATCGGGTTTTCCGGGCCGCCTTCTTTGCTTTTCTATCCCACGCCGGACAATGTCGGTTTGTTGTGGCGTGGGAGTTGAAACCACTGAAATCCAGGGTCTTTTACATATAATGATTCGTTAAGTTGCCGGTTTCACCCCCATATGGGGGGCGCGCCTGATGCCCGCCCCCTAGCTTTCCAATTCAACGCCTCATTCGAGGCGCGACTTGAAAGCAAACAATGGAGTTAGGGGTAATGAACAAGATCCTTCTGGCAGCTCTGGCTGGCACAGCAATGATCGCGGTGGCCGGATGCAGCAGCACGTCCGGCAGCAGCTCTCCGGGGGACCCGGGCACTGGTGGTGGCTCGCAGGGAGGCGAACCCAGCGGTGGTGACGGCAACTACACAGTCGGCGGAACCACTGTTCAGCTACGGAATGGATCCGTCACCTCGGTTGCCGGTACGACTGGCGAATTTGCCGAAGATGACAACGGCAATATCTCCCTCAGCTTCACATCCGGCCCTTATGCCGGCCAGAGCCTGTCCTTCAGCGAGAACAGCGACACAGCCGCTCTTGATGGCCAGACAGCGACACTGGAAGCGTTCCTCGGTTCCGACAACGACAACAGCTCTTCAGGTGCCCTTTACATCACCGTGGACGGTGAAAATGACGAAGGCAATGGCAACTTCCTCGCCCTTTACAGCGGAGACACCGTTTCCGATCTGCCGCAGGAGGGTACCGGCACCTACCGGGGCGACTATTTTGGCAGTGCACAGAATGGTGAGGCCGGCGGCCTGGTATCCGGTTCCAGCGAAATCGCCGTCGACTTCCAGAGCGGCGCGGTTTCAGGCGGTTTCAGTGGCCTGACTATCTATGACGGCGATGACGCAATTGGCGCGATGGACGATGTCGGCTTTGCCGGTACGCTCGACAAGAACAGCGCCGCCTATGTTGCCAACAGTGTGACGATCGGTGGCAACGCGGCTGGCGAAGGATCCGTGGTTCAGGGCTCGCTTTATGGCGCCGGAGCAGATTCAACAGCAGGCAGCGTGGCAGCCTTCGACAGTGCCGACAACCCGACCAAGGCGACCATCGGTGTGTTCCAGGCAAATCGGGCAGACTGAGGCTGATGGCCAACCGCAGACATGAACCGCGCGCCGGAAAGCCGGCGCGCGGCCTGTATCGGGGGCTGGCGCGCGCCCAGCGCGCCTGCCTTCTCGCGCTCACTCTTGGTTTGGGTATGATGGGCACCCCGCAAGGGGCTTGGCAAAGCAGTCCACCGTCACCGGCTTTGACGCGGTGCGCGTGCTGGTCGAATACGGCCAGTATGAAAATGCGCTGGCACTGGCGAAAAGCTTCGCCACCGACGAAAAGGGAAAAACGCTGGCGGCCGCCTTCACGCAGGCCCTCATTCTGGAACAACAGGGCCGGTTGCCTGAAGCGGCAAGCGCTCTTCGGGCCATCTTGTCGCAGAACCCCGAGGCCCGCAATGTCAGGCGTGAGCTTGCCAGCGTTCTTTACGAACAAGGCGAAGGCAACGCATCACTGCATCACTTCGAACTGTTGGCCGGCAGTGCGAACAGTGCCGATGAGCGCGCAGCCTATGAACGCCTCGCCGCCAGGGCCCGCACAATCCGCCCCTGGTCGCTCGGTGGCTATCTCTCCATTGCGCCCAGCACCAACATCACCGAAGCGCCCGACGCCGATCTCGTCTATGTCGGCGGCATTCCCATACTGCCGGCCCAAAAAAGAGTGGTATCGGCTATGGCTATGGGCTGAACGGATCCTACCGTTTCGACCTCGATGAGACCTCATCGATCACGGCAGGCGGCGGGGTCAATGGCAACTGGTATCGCGACACCACTTTCAACACCAGCTACTTTGACAGTTTCGTCGACTATCGCCGGGATTTGGGCGACTGGACGGTGACAGGGGGACTTGTCGGCCAATATGTGATGAAGGGTGAAGAACCTTATCGCTGGTCACTCGGCCCGGCTTTCTCGCTGCGGCACAATATGGGCCGTAAGGGCGTCACAACACTGCGCGGCCTGTGGCGCAAACTCGACTACCACGACCGCAATGAACTTGACGGAAGCGAGACCGTGCTGGGGCTCAGCCATCTCTATTCCATCTCGTCGGCAAGTTCGGTGCGTTTTGGCGGAAATGTCAGCTATGTCGATGCTGCCAATGACACCAACAGCTATGTCCGGTTTGCTCTGAATACGCAGTATTTTCGGGAATGGAGTTTCGGTGCGATTTCGGATATCTCATTTTTTGTCGATGATCGCGAATATCAGGACATAACCTATCTCGCTGGCGAAAAGCGCACCGATCAGCGTATTCAGGCCTCGCTCGGCATTACGCTGCGGAATTTTTCCATCAGGGGCTTCGCCCCCGCATCGAATACGCCTACACCCAGAATTTCTCGAACATTGATGTCTACGACTTTTCGAAGAACACGATTTCGACCTATCTGACAAAGAAATTTTAAGGTGCCTTCGTCGGCAGGAGACTGCCAGATAAACGCTGGCGATCCCTGGCCGAAGCACTTTCACCCTGGAGACGAGGTTGAGGGCTACTGGGGAGCCTTGCTGTCATTGCAGCTTCGGATGATGGCATCGAGCCATATTCGCGGGCTTAAGCCCTTTCTGATATCACTGTTCTGTTCGAGCAGCAGTGGCCACCCGAGCCCGACGATGGCGTCATCAGTTTCTCCAGCCAGCCATTTTGCGGAGCAATTCGGCGTCGGCGCTCATCTCAACAAGGGAACGCAGGTTTACCACTGAACCTGGACGACGGTGGTGCTCCATCAGCGTGGTCTCGAACAACCCGACCCTGCCGGAAAACACTGGTGGCCACCGCCACCCTGCTGCACCACGCCCTGGGTCACAATCTCGCTTTGGGATCAATTGCTTGCGCGGCACACTCCGTTGCAGCCATCCGGTCGAGCGGGTGAGCATACGCCTTTTATGAACCAAAGGTAGATGAGGAGCATAAATTGATTTGTGATAGCTCCGGCTGTGCGTCATATTGTCTGATCGAACGGCAACAGAATCCGATTTTAAGTTGCCGTCCGGCCCGGCCTGAGGACTGGCTCCGGCGGAAAACAGAAATAAATGGTCAGAAAGGAAAACGGAGTCTGTCATGAAACATGCGTTCACCGTCCTATCTATCGCACTCTTTGCCACTGCACCTGCCTTTGCAGATGATCCACTACTGAAGGAAGCCGTTGAATTCTCCGGTCAGATCTTCTTCATCGACAAGAACGTCCCTGGAATGGTGATCGCCGCTGTTCGCGAGGACGAAAGCACAGTATTGGGCTTCGGCGAAGTCAGAAAAGGCAGCGGCATCGAACCGAACGGCGATACGCGGATCGGCGTCGGTTCGATCACCAAAACGTTCACCGGACTGTCGCTGGCGCATCTGGTGGCAGACGGCACGGCTCGGATGACGGATACAGTCGGCCCCCACGAGGGCGTGTTCGCAACCCTGCCTTCCCGCGATGGCAATGCCATACGTCTGATCGATCTGGTCACGCATTCCAGCGGGCTCCCGCGGGAACTGGAGCCCGTCGAGGGAGCCGATAAATATTCCGATCAGTCCTTCGCGGCCAACCTCGAAGGCGACCCGCTTTTGTTCACGCCGGGTACGGGAATGTTGTATTCGAATATCGGTTTCGATGTGTTGGCCATGGCCCTGTCGGACCTTGCGGGCATGCCCTATGCGGATTACCTGCAGCAGCAGGTACTTGAGCCGATCGGTCTTCAGGCGACCAGTTACGCCAAACAAGAAGGCCAAAACGTCATGACCGGCTATGACTGGAACGGGAACGAGATGTATCCGGGCGAACCGTTTCCAAACAAGTTTGGAGCCTCGTCTCTGGAAACAACCGCCAATGATATGGTCCGCTATCTGCAATGGAACCTCGACCGCTTCAATGAGCAGGATGCCGAGGTACGCGCATTAAGCCATGCCGCATGGACAATGCGGGACGGTATGGACCCGGTCTACGGTCTGGACGGCTCCGGACATATGAGTGCGCTCGGCCTTGGATGGGTGATCATGATGCCCGAAAAGGATGCCCCGTTGATAATTCAGAAGTCGGGCGGTGCGGACGGCATCTTCAGCTATATCGCTTTCGCGCCATCGCGGGGCGTCGGCGTCTTCATTTCCATCAACAAATTCGACTTCTCTGCCGGAGCGGAGATCGCGACGGTCGCCAATAAGTTGATTACGGCTCTTGCCCCGCGCTGAAAAACCACACCCTGCGGCCGACTGAAACTTTTATGGTCTTCAGTTGTCTGATCGCGTTATCGCGGATGCCCTTGAGGCACTTGGCCGGGCCGACGAAGCCCAACAGTTCAGGTGGCAGTGCTTCGAAACCTCGCTCGAACCACAGCACCTTCGTGACTATCTGAAACGCCTGCCGGATTTCGATGACATTCAAGCCGAGGCGATGGCTTGGGTTGCGACCTATCCTAGCTGTTTGATCCATCAGGCTCT
The DNA here is from genome assembly GCF_055808365.1 of Martelella sp. K41-7. NCBI lineage: Bacteria > Pseudomonadati > Pseudomonadota > Alphaproteobacteria > Hyphomicrobiales > Aurantimonadaceae > Martelella > Martelella sp. K41-7. The sequence continues at coordinate 1,026,032 of NZ_CM147867.1, read as the reverse complement.
TGTTTTCTTCATGGAATGGCCCGCCCTTCGCGAAGCCAGTGCTCTCATTGTCGACCGATATGCCGAGATCGATGGTAACTATTATGAACTTCTGACGCCGGCGAGCGAAACCTTGCGGGAAAAATACCCGCTAGCGGCAACTGTGCTACTGAGGGCCATGATCGATTTCAGTCTCGGGAATGCCTGCTCCAGCCGCTGCAAGCACGCAGCCAGGCATCTGATCGAATGCGAAGCCCTGGCCCTGCATATTGACGATTTCGGAGCGATCGAACCACATCATGCCTATCTGGCGTGGCTGCAGCGCGACCACGGCAGGAAGTCGGGCTTCTGGTCATAACTGGAACGGCTATATTGATACGCCAGCGTCCTCTGAGCTTGCGTATAGTTGCCTAGGGTCAGGCGTAGGATACCGGTGACGGGGTGCCAAGGGTTAGTTCGGCCGGTCAGCGGACATTTTCGCTTCACCCGTTCATGCCGCACCATTGCTACACATAAACCAATGTCTCCATCAGGTTAGAAGCCCAGGACGGATGCGCAGGCAACACCCGGGGGTTGGGCCATGGCAAACTTGTTTTCGCCGCGGTATTCATGCGCCGTCCCAGTCCGCGATGGTGGATTGGCTGGCCAAGCGCTGGGTTTCTTCGGCGCTGTTCATGGCGTTTGGTTTTATGGCGCTGGCGCCGGCAATCGCCCTCGCCTTTTTCGGTCTCGCGGTGCTGCTCTATCTGCACCTGCCTGCCTATATGTTTCATCAGGTGGAAGAGCATGCCGGCGACCGGTTCCGCCGCTTCGCGAATGAGCAGATGTTTAACGGACGAAAGGTGTTGCGCCCGGTTGAGGTCACCATGGTCAATCTGCCGGTCGTGTGGGGGTAAACCTGTTTGCATTCTATGCGGCGCTGTTCCTTGAGAACGGCGGTGCAAAAGTCGGCCACGAAAGCGGCGGAATAATTCGTCCGCGGGCGGAGTAAAATCCGGCCACCTATCTTCCTTCTGCAATGAGCGCAGGAGGGACAGAGGATTTACACCGTGGATCTTTATCTGAAGGTTCGTCTGGCCGTCTCGGAAGGGATGAGCCGGCGTCAGGCAGCCAAACACTTCAACATATCCCGCGACAGCGTAGCGAAGATGCTGTCGTATTCGACGCCACCTGGCTATCAGCGACAATCACCAGTCCGGCGGCCGAAGCTGGACGCGTTCGTTTCGACGATCGACCACTGGTTGGATGAAGACAGACACGTGCCGCGCAAACAGCGCCATACGGCCAAGCGTGTTTTCGACCGGCTTTGTGATGAGTGCGGGTTCACCGGCGGCTATACGATTATCAAGGACTATATCCGGGAGCGGGAACAGCGCCGTCAGGAAGTGTTCGTGCCGCTTTCTCATCCGCCCGGCCATGCGCAGGCGGATTTCGGTGAGGCGACGGTGGTGATCGGCGGTGTCGAGCAGAAAGCCCGGTTCTTTGTGCTCGACCTTCCGCATAGCGACGGCTGCTACGTGCGGGCTTATCCGGCGGCGGTGGCCGAGGCCTGGGTTGATGGCCACGTCCATGCGTTCGCCTTCTTCGGGGCCGTGCCGCAATCGATCGTCTATGACAATGATCGCTGCCTTGTGGCGAGGATCCTGCCTGACGGCACGCGTAAGCGGGCAACACTGTTCAGCGGGTTCCTGTCCCACTACCTGATCCGGGATCGCTATGGCCGCCCCGGCAAGGGCAATGACAAGGGTAACGTCGAGGGCCTTGTCGGTTATGCCCGGCGTAACTTCATGGTCCCCATCCCGCAGTTTCCGACGTGGGATGCGTTCAATGCCTTTCTGGAAGAACAGTGCCGGAAGCGCCAATGTGACAGGCTGCGCGGTGAGAGCGAGACGATCGGTGAACGGCTGCAGCGCGATCTGGCGGCTATGCGCCCCTTGCCGGCGTCGCCCTTCGATGCCTGCGATCAGGCCAGCGCCAGGGTCACGGCCCAGTCTCTCGTTCGCTACAAAACCCGCGCATCGGCCAGGAGATCGGGAACGATTTCCGTTCGGAACGATGCGCATATTCAAAGTGCCGGATCGTCGCGTGCGCAAAGAGCGCACGGCGATCCGGTGACTATTCCGTGCCTGTCGCCTACGGTCATCAGGACGTTTGGGTTCGAGGCTATGTCGACAAGGTGGTGATTGGTTGCCGCGGCGAGATCATCGCCCGCCATCCCAGGAGCTGGGATCGGGAAGATGTCATCTTCGACCCTGTTCATTACCTGCCGCTGATCGAACAGAAGATCAATGCGCTGGATCAGGCGGCCCCTCTGCAGGGCTGGGCTCTGCCGGAGGAGTTTGCGACACTGTGCCGGCTGATGGAAGGCCGCATGGCAAAGCATGGCCGGCGAGAATACGTACAGGTTCTTCGTCTGCTGGAAAGCTTCGATATGGCTGACCTGCATGCGGCGATCAAGCAAGCTCTGCAACTCGGGGCGATTGGCTTCGACGCCGTCAAACATCTGATTCTTTGCCGGATAGAGCGCCGGCCGCCGCGACTGGATCTGTCGATTTATCCCTACCTGCCGAGAGCAACCGTCGAGACGACATCGGCGAAGGCGTATATGGGCCTCCTGTCATCGGGGAAGGGAGAAGCGGCATGAGCACCGAAGCACCCGAGATCCTGCTTGCCCACGACCTCAAGAGCCTGAAGCTGCCGACCTTCCAGCGGGAGTATCAGAAACTGGCCCGGCTTTGCGCCACCGAGGGCGTCGACCACATCGGGTACCTCAGCCGGCTTGCCGAGCGGGAAATGGTCGAACGGGATCGTCGCAAGGTCGAGCGGCGTATCAAGGCAGCCAAATTCCCGGTCGTCAAAAGCCTCGACAGTTTCGACTTTGCCGCCATCCCGAAGCTCAACAAGATGCAGGTGCTGGAGCTGGCCCGCTGCGAATGGATCGAGCGTCGCGAGAACGTCATCGCTCTCGGCCCCAGCGGAACCGGGAAGACGCACATAGCGCTCGCCCTCGGCCTTTCAGCCTGCCAGAAGGGCCTGTCTGTTGGCTTCACCACAGCCGCAGCCATGGTCAGTGAGATGATGGAAGCCCGTGACGAGCGGCGTCTCTTGCGTTTCCAAAAGCAGATGGCAGGGTACAAGCTGCTGATCATCGACGAACTCGGCTTCGTGCCGCTCTCCAAGACTGGCGCGGAACTGCCGTTCGAGTTGATCTCGCAACGTTATGAGCGGGGCGCCACCCTGATCACCAGCAATTTGCCCTTTGACGAATGGACGGAAACTCTGGGTTCGGAGCGACTGACCGGCGCTCTGCTCGACCGCGTCACGCACCATGTCAACATTCTCGAAATGAATGGCGACAGCTATCGTCTCGCCCAAAGCCGTGCCCGAAAGGCCAGCTGAAACCCTTCAAAATCGCTACGCAGGTATGAGGCCCCCGCTCGGGCTACGCCCTCCCGCGGGCCTCATACCTGCGCCCGAGGTGGCCGACTTTTGCTCCGCCCCGTGGCCGGTTTTTACACCGCCGTTGACAAAAGAGATTTTGAACCGCTGAAAGTATGCTTGCGAAGTGCTGTAGCGCGCCTGGTGAGCGGAACCGCTGCATAACCCGCGCCCGTTTCCGAAGCGGCAGATGGGAGTTTTCGGCTCGGTTGTTCAATCCCTTGTGTGATCGATGTTCGACCGTGGACATTAGCTGTCGCGGTGCGGCGCCATAGGAGGCAAGCTTGTCGGTGACGATGCGCTTCGGCAGGCATCCCTGCATCCTCATCAGTCGGATCAGTAGGCGTTTGGCTGCCTTGGTGTTGCGGCGCACCTGGATGATTTCGTCCAGAACGTAACCGTCCTGATCGACGCAGTGCCAGAGCCAATGTTTGCGGCCGCCGATCGTCACCACGACCTCGTCGAGATGCCAGACATCGCTCAGGCTCGGCGCTTTGCGGCGCAAGCGGCCGGCATAATCTGGCCCGAACTTCTTCGCCCAACACCAGATCGTCTCATAGGAAACCATAATGCCGCGCTCCAACAGAAATTCTTCGACCAAGCGCAGGCTCAACGGAAACCGGAAATACAGCCAGACCGCATGTGCGATCACCGAAGCCGGGTAACGATGGCGTTTGTAGCTGACGGCACATTTGCGCATAACAGTGAAATAGCCGCAAACTTTTCTGCTCAAGTTAACCTGACATCACCGATGAAGCGGACCTAAGAGCCGGATTCAAAAGTTCATGATGGGAAACAATATCGTGCGAGGCGTCTGGTCATCACCCTGATGCTGGCGATGTTGACCCATGCTGTGGCGCTTGCGATGGACTTTTCCCAATCTTTGGCCAACCGACGGCATCGTCCGAACCAGCCGAAGGTGCGCTCCACCACCCATCGGCGGGGCAGAACCTCAAAGCCTTTCGCTATGTCGGAGCGCTTGATGATTTCAAGGTTCCATTGGCCGCATCCGCGCAGCGCTTTTCGCAACTTCTGCCCGGCATAGCCGCCATCTGCGAAGACATGGCGCAACCAGGGGAAACGGTAGCGGATGGCTTTCAGGACATCGGGCGCACCGTCGCGGTCCTGGATATCGGCAGCATGGACAAGCACGAACAGCATCAGCCCGATCGTATCGGTGATGATGTGGCGCTTGCGGCCCTTGATCTTCTTGCCGGCGTCGTAGCCCGAAACCCCGCCGCTTTCGGTGGTCTTGACACTCTGGCTGTCGATGACACCGGCTGTGGGCGAGGCCTCGCGCCCCTCCAGTTCGCGCGTAGCGCAGACGAGCAGATGATTGATGGTCTGCCAAAGGCCGATGTCGCGCCAGCCATAGAAATAGCCTCGCACCGTGGAGACCGGAGGGAAGTCCTTCGGCAGAGCCCGCCATTGACTGCCGCTGCCCGCAATATAAAGGATCGCGTTCACCACTTCCCTCATATTCGTTTTCCGTGGCCGCCCGCCGGGCTTGGCCAGCGGTATCAGTGGAGCAATTACAGCCCACTCACGGTCCGTCAAATCGGTTGGATAGCGAAGGCGATCCCGGTTATGCTGCAGGCGGGTGATATCATTCCAGGGCATGCGATCCTCCACGTTCTTGGCAGAGGTGGTTGAATCACATCCTTCTGATATCACTCAACAACTTTTAAATCGGGCTCTAACGGCCGCCGCTTATCAGCATTTTGCCAGAAGGCGGCCAGCAATTCTTGGTGCCATCAAACATAAGAAAATTTCTTCTTCGAGTGCGGCGGCCACTAGGTCTCTCGGTCCCTAAATGTCGTGGCTGATGTCAGTCTATTCATTAAATGTATGGAAAACAGCTACTTACGTATTCGATGGGTGATATCTCCGGTTCGAACCCTTTCAAGACCGACGCTGTGCATCAAAATGGACCACGTCACTCAAATCCAGCCTTGGTGTTTCATGACATCCATTCTCCAGTTTCTCGGTCAGGATCTTATCTCAATGTCCACGAACCCGGTATCAGCCCAAAGCGATATGTCCTGACGATCGTCGGTTCAACGGACGACGTTTAAGCCTGCCTTAAGGTTCCGGGACGAGCACACGTCAAACGCATTGAAGCAGGTGCTCTCGTGATCGGGTTCGCGATTATGTCCGGACATACCATAACAGCAGGTTCGCCAAGCTGTCGTTTTGCAAAATGGCCCGGCGGGGTGGCGTTTTGCCGGCTGTTTTGCGTGGCTCTGACCTTCTTGACCACAGCCGCTCTCGCGAGCTGCGCAGTATTGGAAGAACAATACGCCCCGGCAACGCTTTCCAACAGCGATACCAGACGTGCGCCGGAAACCGGGTTTTATGTTCCCTCGATTGTCCCTGCTTCCATAAAAACAGATGATCGCCGCCGGTCCGTGGCGTTTGAAACCACGGAAGACACCGGAACGGTCGTTGTCGATATGGCCGCAGGTTCCCTCTATCTGGTGACAGGCGAAGGGCGTGCAATGCGTTATCGCATCGAACCGCTTGATTTCAAAGGTGCGGCGGACGGGGCTGCGCGCGCTGAAAACTGGGCGGTCGGTGACCTGCAGCCGACGCTCGGCGCCATGATCAGAATGAAAAATCCAAAAGACGCCGAAGACCTGCACCAGCGGTTGTCTGCCGGCGGAAAGGTAGTGTTTTTGTCATCATCGAAGTGAAGCCTGAGAGATAATCCAGCGCGAAAATCAGGGGCTTGTTTGAACCGTATAGAGCTGTCATCTGGCAGGTTTATGCGGCATTTTCCGTGCGCGTATTTCTGAGTAATATCCGTAAATAAAATAATAAAACCAATAATTTAGCCATGATTTCATGATGCAGATCAAGTGCTCCCGTACTTGGCTATGGTCAAAGATGGCGTCGGAAAACAAAACGGCCGCGAAACATGCCGAAAGCGGCCAAAAAACTCCAATGCTGAAAGGAGCACCGCTGTGCAGACTATAAAAACAACAGGCGACGGGCAGTCAATCGGCCCCTCGGTCTGGCAGCTGATCGGGGCTGCGATTCTCGCCAACCGGCTTGTCATCGGATGGGTTTACTGGGGCGGTTTTTCGCGCCGTTTCATTTACGCAACGCAGAAAATCGATCCGGAATCGCCCGGATATCTGGCTAACAAGCTGGTCCATGCAGCACCCGGCGTGCCTTTTGGCTTCGAAAACGTGGTTCACTGGATGCTCGATCACGGGCTGCTTTTGCATATTTCCGTTATCGGCTTCAGCCTTGTGGAACTTGTCGTCGGCGTCGGGCTTCTGCTGGGCTTTGCCACGCGTTTCGTGTCGCTGATCGGCATGGGGCTTTCCGTGGTGCTGATGATCATATTCGGCTGGATGGGCACGACATGCCTTGACGAGTGGACGATGGCGGCCTGCAGCTTTGCCATGACCTCGGTGACGCTGGTGACTGGTAGCGGGCCGTACTCGATCGACAATCTCTTTGTAAAATCGGGCCGTATTGCGAAAAAGCCCTGGCTTGCCTGGTTTACAAGCGGCCCGCTTCCGATAACGCCCAGCCGCTTTGTGACGATCTCCGCACTTCTGGGGGTTCTGTCCTTCGTCTTCACGGTGTTTTTCTATGGCTTCTTCTTCGATGCCATTTACAGCCCGCTCGGCAAGCGCTTCGACAACCTGCATCCGCGCGTTACGATGAGCGAGGGCGTGCTGACCAAGGATACGGCTTCGGTGCATGTTTATATGGATCGCGGGCCGGATACGCAGGGGGCTTACATTGTCCGTGCCACCCTTGCCGACAAGAACGATACCGATCAGCCAGTCTTCGATTACGGCGTCGATGCGCTTACGAACAAGGACATTCTCAATATCTCGGATAATCGCTTTGCGCCTTATTCGACCTGCAAGGCGCTGGCTTACAGTGTTCGCTGCCAACTCGGCAGTCAGGCTTCATTGAATTTTGCGGTTCCCGCAGGCGCCGACATCAACAGTGATATGGTGTTGACGCTGACCGATGTTGAAGGAAAGACCTTCTCTGCCCCGCTTTCCGAGCGCTGATTTTAAGATATAGGTAAACTGTTCGAATGTGGCGCGGCTGAGGAGGTCGCGCCATTTCTGTATTCGGGAATGAGGAGCAAATCAGAGCGGTCCAACCGATACGCGAAAGCCTTGACCGTCCGGCAGGTTCTCGAATGTGAGGGACGCGCCGAGCCGTTTCGCTGCCATGGAGGCAATTGTCAGCCCAAGCCCCGTGCCGGATGCCTTGTTGTCGCGGCCGCGATAAAATCGGCGGGTCAGGAGGTCGATATCCTCCTCCCGCACGCCCGGACCGTTATCTTCAACGGTTAGTCCATCTCCCTCAGGTGTCATGCGCCAGCGCACCTCGCCATTCGCGCCCGCGTGCTGAACCGCATTTTCCTGCAGGTTTCGCAAAATCAGATGCAGTGTTTCGGCATTTGTCTCGGCGCTGAACTGGTCCAGAGCCGGATCGATGATCATTTTGCCGCCTTCGGGCAGCCCCGCGATCACATCGCGCAACACCGCACCGATAACCGTCGGCTCCCGGCCGATCTGCTCTGACCCGGCTTCGAGTCTCGCCAGTGTCAGCAACTGGCGGACCAGACGGTCTGTGCGGTCGACTGAAACAAGGATCTGTCTGAGGGCTTGGTCGCGCATCTTGTCGTCTTTTGCAGCGCGCGCGACCTGCGCCTGCATGCGCAAGCCCGCAAGCGGCGTTTTCAGTTCATGGGCAGCAAAGGCCGTCAATTCGCGTTCGTGCCTTCGCGCTCTATCCACCTTGCCGAACAGGCCATTCAGCGCGTCCACCAGAGGCCGGACCTCAGACGGGGTATCTTTGGCGTCAATCGCGCGCATATCCTCAGCCTCGCGGGCAGTGATGTCGCTGGCGATACGGTTCAGCGGACGAAGACCGCGCCCGAGGCTGAACCAGATGAGAAAGCCGAACACCGGAAGCACCAGCGCTGCCGGGACCAAAAGCCCGGCGACAAGGTCGCGGACGAGACGGTCGCGAAGGCCGACGCGGTCGCCGACGACCACCCGCACGCCTTTCTCGGGGTCGATGATGGTATAGACCCGCCACGCCTCGCCATTCACCTCGCGATCGCCGAAACCCTCCTCATTGAGCGCGATGCTCTCATCCGGTGCCCCGCTGGAGCGGGCCACAAGATCTCCGTCGAGCGACCAGATCTGGCATGACAACTGTTTCTCGTAATCAACCGGGGCGAATGCTCCGTTCTCACGCGCTGCATCAATATTGCTGCTGGAGACCAGCGAGTGAACCATGCGGGCGGCCTCCTGAAGTCGGGTATCGAGAACATGCTGAACCTCGAAACGGCTCCAGCTCGAAATCCAGACCACTGCGGCAAACCATATGATGCCGGACGCGACAACAAGCAGAATGAAAAGACGGCGACGCAGGGAGTTCATCGGTCTGGCCTCATACGGTAGCCAAGCCCGCGCACCGTGTCGATGCTGGTTTTGCCGATCTTGGCGCGCAGGTTGTGGATGTGGACTTCAATGGCATTGCTCTCGACTTCTTCCTGCCAGCCATAGAGCCGGTCTTCCAGTTGCTGCCGGGACCGGATAACGCCCGGGCGCTCCATCAGCGCCATCAGGATCGCGAATTCGCGGCGCGAAAGCACGATCTCCCGGCCGTCGACGGTGGCCAGCATTTTCGATGGATCGAGCGCGATGCCGTTGGCGCTCAGAACCGGCCCGGCCTGTCCATGGCCCCTGCGCGTAACCGCGCGAAGACGCGCCGCCAGTTCGTCCAGGTCGAAAGGCTTGCCGATATAGTCATCGGCGCCGACATCGAGCCCGCGAATCCGGTCCTGGGTTTCGTCGAGTGCGGTCAACATCAGCACCGGCGTCCGGTTTCCGGCCTGTCTTACATCTGCCAGCAGATCGAGCCCGGAGCCGTCCGGCAGCATCAGGTCGAGGATGATCGCATCGTAAGCACCGGCTGCAATGGCCGCAATGGCGTCGGCGCATGTCTCCACGGCGTCGACGGTGTATCCGTTGAGCCTGAGGCCGACGGCAAGGCCATCGGCCAGAACCGGATCATCCTCAATCACGAGTATGCGCATGGACTGTCTTTCCGTTTGAACGCGCCTGTTCTTTTCCAGCCAGCTTAAGGCTGACTTAAGCTGGCTGGACGATCTGCGGTCTCGCCTGCATAATCAACAATGGCCAATGACTGCAATGATCCGATTCCTGTTTTCCTTTTCAACGGTCGTCCTGCTGCTCGTCGGCCTGTCGAGCGCGTCCTTCGCGCAGATGCCGCCGCCGGCCGATGAGGTCTTCCGGCTTCAGGCCAGCCGCGATGGCAGCGGCGTGGTGACTCTGGACTGGACGATTGCGCCGGGCACCTATCTCTATCGCGACAGCCTCAAGGCAAGCGACGGCGGCGTGCCGGTTTCACTGGCCTTGCCCGATGGTGTGGAAAAGGACGATCCGAATTTCGGCCACGTAGAAGTCTATCACAACCATGTTGAGGTCGCGCTCCCGCAAGAGCTTGGCACCGACATGCTGACGGTGCACTATCAGGGCTGCGCCGAACAAGGGATTTGCTATCCGCCGGCCGAAAAGACGATCGATCTGGCGAGCCTTTCGATATCGGGGAGCGGTAACCGGCTGAGTGCTGCCGCCGCCCCATCCAGCCCCTGGCAAACGGCCTCACCTGCTCGACCCGCTGCGCTGGACACCGGCATTGCCGAAACCGGTCCGGGTGAGACCGACACGGCGGAATCCTATCTCAACGGCAATGTGTTTTGGATGACAGCGGGTTTTCTTGGCTTCGGCCTGCTGCTGGCGTTGACCCCGTGCGTCTTTCCGCTGATCCCGATCCTGTCGGCTACATTGGCGGGTGCGGGCGCAAAACTCTCCGCCGGTCGTGGATTCTTCCTTTCGCTTTCCTATGTGTTGGCAATGGCCACAGCTTACGGACTGGTCGGTCTGGTCGCTGGCCTGTCCGGCGCCAATCTTCAGGCCGCACTGCAGTCGCCCTGGGTCCTTGGTCTTTCGGCGGCCGTGTTCGTCACCCTTGCGCTCGGCATGTTCGGCCTCTTCGAGCTGCAATTGCCTTCGGCGCTTGCCTCCCGCCTTGCCGGTCGCGGGCGCGGCGGTTCGGTTGCGGGTGCTGCCGTCTTGGGCTTCGGCTCCGCGCTCATCGTCGGCCCCTGCGTCACCCCGCCTCTGGCGGCGGCGATGCTTTATGCCATCAACACGGGCGAGGCCGCCAAGGGGGCTGTAGCGCTCTTTGCCCTCGGTCTCGGCATGGGACTGCCGTTGATTGCCTTCGGCACTTTCGGGGCGCGTATCCTGCCAAAATCCGGCCCCTGGCTTGTCGCGATCCGTCAGGCCTTCGGCGTCGTGTTTCTTGGCGTTGCTGTAATGCTCGTTGCGCGACTTTTGCCGCCGCCCGCCGCTCTTGCCCTTTGGGGCGCGACGGCCATTGGTCTCGCTGTCTTTGCAGGCGCCTTCGATCGCCTTTCAGCCAGAAGCGGCTGGGGAAAACGCGCAGCCAAGGCAGGTGGCCTTGTGGCGTTCATTGCCGGCGCGGTCATGCTTGTCGGTGCTGCTGCCGGCGAGGGCGACCCGCTGCGACCGCTGGCATTTCTGGCCGGCACGCCTGTTCCCCAGCATCAGGTCGCAGAAACGCAGGTCACCTCGTTAGTCGCGTTTGATGAAGCACTTGCCGGTTCCAGGCAAACGCCAGTGCTGGTCTCATTCACCGCGGATTGGTGCACGATCTGCAAGTCTAATGAGAAGATCATGGCCGAGCCGGCGATTGCCGCGCGGCTTCAAGACGTTGCCATGATCACGGTCGACGTCACCCGCCAGAACAGCGAGGCGCGGGCCATGATGGACCGGTTTTCCGTCGTCGGCCCACCAACGCTTTTTCTGGTCGATCGCGACGGCCGGGAGGTCGGCAATTCGCGGATCACCGGCGCCATCACCCCTGAAACCATCGCACAAAACCTGTCCCGGGCCGGTGCCTGAGGACCAATCAAGGAGACCGATATGAAGCGCAGGACCTTCCTGGCCGCTGTCACGCTGGCGGCTTTCGCCTTTGCCGGCTGCATGCCCGCAATGGCCCAGGATATAGACGTTAACGCCATTCTGCACGATCCCGACGCACCCGAGGCGGGCAATCCCGAGGGTGACGTGACCATCGTCGCCTTCCTCGATTACAACTGCCCCTTCTGCAAGAAATCGGCCCCGGACCTCGACCGTATCGTTAAAGAGGACGGCAATATCCGGCTCGTCTACAAGGACTGGCCGGTGCTTTCGGAGGCTTCGGTCTATGGCGCGCAACTGGCGCTCGCGGCCAGCTATCAGGACAAGTATGAAGAGGTCCATCATGCCCTGATGGCCGTTCCTGGCCACAAGGTGACCGAGGAACGGATGCTCGATGCCGTGCACGCCACAGATGTGGACATGCAGCAGCTGCAGAATGATGTTACCGGTCATCACGCCGAAATCGCCGCGCTTCTGGGCCGCACGATGGAGCAGGGTGATGCGCTCGGCCTTGTCTCCACGCCGACCTATCTGATCGGCCCGATGATGACGACCACGCTCGACTATGACGGCTTCAAGGAAACGGTGGCGGAGGCCCGGCGCCGTCACGCTGCGGGAGAACGCGTCGAATGAGAAATCTTATCGTCAAGTTCCTTCCGGTTGTTGTCGTCACCGCGCTCTCGGCCTGTGCGTCGACCGGCAGCCCTCCGCAGCCGCCCGCGCCGAAGCCGGTGCTTGAGGACGGGCGCTACGCCGCTGTCACCAATGAGCCGTTCAATGTGCCGGCCGTCAACCTCAGGCAGTTCGATCCCGAATTCCGGCGTCAGCTTGTCGACGATCCGACCGGCGAGCAGCCGGGCACGCTGGTGGTCGATCCCGAGAACCGGTTCCTCTATCTCGTCATGGCGGACGGCAAGGCCATGCGTTACGGCGTGGGTGTGGGACGTGCGGGCATGGCATGGTCCGGCACGGCGAATGTCGCCTACAAGCGCGAATGGCCAACATGGACGCCGACGCAGAACATGATCAAGCGCGATCCCGACACCTATCAAAAATGGGCGGGCGGCATGGAAGGCGGACCGACGAGATCCGCTCGGCGCACGCGCGCTCTACCTGTTCGAGGACGGCAAGGACACGCTTTACCGTATCCACGGCACCAACGAGCCGTGGTCGATCGGCCAGGCAATGTCGTCGGGCTGTATCCGTATGATGAACCAGGACGTCATGGACCTCTATCGCCGCGTCCCGGACGGCGCAAAGGTCGTCGTTCTGCCCGTCACGGGACAGGAGAAGCCGGTTGCCGGCACAGAAAGCAGCCAGAGCAATGATGATCGGGTGACGAGTGCAAACACATGATCGCTGGCGCCACCTGTATCAGTGAACAGTTGCTCGATATCGAGGACTGCGTTGTGATCGAACAGGCCGGCGAGAACATAGATGGCCTCGCTTTCTGTCGGGCTGACCGGCAAACGCTTTGCGCCCAGGCAGCGCAATATCAAAGACCGGAAACTCCACACGTTCGAGAAACCCGAAGCCTATCCGTCGCTGGCAAATCATATAGGCGCTCCAATCAACACCGCTCTCATCATGGAACATTGGGAAGAATTCCTGCGCCTGCCGATCTCGTCGAGCAGCGCGTGCTTTTGCCGGGACGGAACTCGCCGATGCGCAGGGCGCTCGACCGGGCTTTCGCCAACGCCGAACAGCAGCCTGTCAGTGTAGTGGAAACATCCATGCTCAATTGCTGCCAGTTTGCCGCAGCCGGCATGGGGTCGGTATTGTCGACAGGATCAGTCTCAATGCGGCGGGCACCGGGACGATTTCCAGGCCGTTCGAGCCGGACGTCGAGATTTCATACTTTGCAATCCGTCCCTCGGGCGCACGCGGCATAGCGGTGCTCGACGATCTGATCGAGAGCATCCGTGCGCTTATGGCAAACACGCAGGCGTTTGCCTGATTTCGCTGCCAGCTGGTGCCGCACCGAGCGGGCAACCTCCCGATGGCTCACATCTCGTCGCCGGCGGCGTTCATTTTGAGGGCGCGGGGCGCCGCTTCCCAGCCGAAAATGTAGTGCGCGCGCAGAAGTTCTCGCAGGAGAGGCCCTCGCGATGGACAAGGGCATTGAGGATGTGTGCATGTTTGTGAACGGCGCGGGCCCAGCGCTCGTGATCGCGGTTCGAGGAACTTTGGCCGTACACCGTGTGGATGCACGCGCAGGTGGACCTGTCGCGGTTTGATACCGCTCCTTTGATAGCATTTACTGCAGCAAAGGATATGAATTATGGGACAGAAACGGACGAACGAATTTCGCCAAGATGCGGTGCGTATCGCGCTGACAAGCGGGCTGACGCGCAAGCAAGTGGCCGATGATCTCGGCGTTGGGATGTCAACGCTGAACAAATGGATCACGGCACATCGAGACACTGACGTGGTTTCGCAAGAGGATTTAGACCTCGCCAAAGAGAACGAACGGCTTCGACGTGAGGTTCGGCTTCTCAAGGAGGAGAGGGAAATCCTAAAAAAGGCCACGGTGGGTTCAACCGGTCAACGCAACGGCTCTCTGGAACGTATCAGTTGGCGTCTGGAAACCAAGTGTTTTTCGTGGTCTGGTGTTGAGGCGTAACGCGACTTGATCAAGGTCGTGCTGGGTGTAAACGGACAGGTCCGTTCCTTTCGGAAAGTATTGTCTCAGCAGACCGTTGGTGTTTTCGTTGCTGCCTTGTTGCCACGGGCTTTGCGGGTCGCAGAAATAGACGCTGATATTGGTCGTGACAGTGAACTTGCGGTGGTCGGCCACCTCCGTTCCACGATATTAAGTCAGCGAGGTCATCAGCTCTTGCGGCAGGTTTTTCACTTGCCTGATCAGGGCACCCACGACGCTGTCGCTGTCCTTGCTGTTCACCTTGACCAGCATGACAAAGCGCGAACTGCGTTCAACGAGGGTAGCGATGTGGCTGTTCTTTTAACCGCTCAGGAGATCGCCTTCCCAGTGGCCAGGGATGGCGCGATCTTCAATCTCCACCGGTCTGTCCCGGATCGACACCGCGTCAATGATTTGCCCCCGCTTCTGCCCTGCCGTTGTCGCGGTTCTGCTCCGACGCATTATCCTGCGACTGCGCAGATGGGCCAGCAGCTCTTTCTTGAGAACGCCACGCGCTTGAATGAACAGGCTTTTATAGATCGTCTCGTGCGATACCTTCATTGAAGCGTCTCCGGCATACTGGGCTTTCAGCCATCCAGCGATCTGTTGTGGTGACCATTGGACTGATAGCTTCCCGGCAACCAGTTTGCACAGAGCTGGGTTGAATGCCAGTTGGCAAGGCTTGGGGCGGCGGGCGCGATCCAGTGCACGTTCCTCGGCACGGGTGGCGCGATAGGCCCGGCGCCCGCCATTGCAAGCAACTTCACGGCTGATCGTCGAAACGGATCGCCCCAGATCTCGGCCAAGCTGCCGCAAGGAGTGGCCCTCAGCAAGGCCACGCGAGATTTCCTCTCTTTCCTCCAAACTGAGTGACCCCAGTTTGCGTAGTCGGGGCAAAGGCGCAAAACCACCCTTTGCCGCAACTACACCAAACACCGAAGCCGCATGTTTTCCCAGTGCCCGACCAATTTCACTAAGCGTTTCCCCGGCCCTCCACCGCCGCCAAAGTTCAGCCTTCTGCTCGTGTGACAAGCCAAGGCTGCGGCAAGAGCTCGGTAACTGATCTGCTTGCGAACCTGATCGATGCCGAGATCGGCAAGAAGCGCACTGCCTCTAAAGACGAGCGAGAGCTGGTGATTGCCGCCAAGAACGGCCATGTGCTGGCGTTCGACAAAATGTCGAGCGTCGCCAACTGGTTCTCGGATTCGCTCTGCAGGCTTTCGACCGGCGGTGGCTTTGCGACCCGTGCGCTGCATACCGACAACGAGCAGATCGTGCTTGAAGCACAGCGCCCGGTCATCCTGAACGGCATTCCGGGCCTGACCGGACGAGCCGACCTCTCCGACCGTGCCATCGCCATCCATCTGCCACGCATCCCGGAAGACGAGCGACAGACAGGGCGACATCTGAAGGAAAAGCTGGAGCGGATGAAACCCTACCTTTTGGGCGCACTGTTGGATGCTGTGTCGGAGGGATTGGGTCGTCGAGCATCGATGCGGCTTGCAAACCCACCGCGCATGGCAGACTTCGCCGAATGGATCGAAACCTGCTCTCCGGCTTTTGGCTGGGAACCAAGCCAGTTCCTCGAAGCCTATCGTCTGAGCAGAACGGATGCAGCCAAGGTCGCACTTGAGAATGATCCTTTCCGCAGCGAGCTGACCCGCATCATCAAGCGGCATCGTGTGACCGGCTTCAGCGGGACAGCCACACATCTTCTCGAAGTCCTAAACGAGCATGCAACGCCGGCGATCAAGAACATGAGGGGCTGGCCGTCAACAGCAGCAACGCTCGGCACGCTCGTCCGCCGGGCAGCGCCGCTGCTCAGAAGCGAAGGTTATGCCGTGACAGACAGCCGGACGGCTGAAGGTCGTATGATCATCATCCGGCCGCTCTCGTCTGCGCAGCCGAACGAAGACAACAGAGACTAATCCGACCCTTCCTGCTTCTCCCATAGCCGCCCACAGCTGGCCGTCCCCGGGTAATCCCCCGAAAAATAATGGGCTTCAAAAGTAGAATTTTCTCGGGTTTTATGACTGAGGAGATTTTGATGAAAAAGACGAGATTTAGCGAAGCACAGATTATTGGCATTCTGCGTCAGGCAGAAGGTGGCGTTCCTGTGCCTGAACTTTGCCGGGAGCACGGGATGAGTTCAGCGAGTTTTTATAAATGGCGGGCCAAATATGGCGGCATGGATGCGTCGATGATCAGCCAGATGAAAGCGCTGGAAGACGAGAACCGCCGTCTGAAAAAGATGTATGCGGAGATGAGCATGCAAACCGAACTGCTGAAAGAGGCTTTGGGAAAAAATGACGCGGCCATCTCTACGCCGGGAGGTGGCCGCGCAAGCCGTGGCGATACGTGGGGTGAGCATAGCACTTGCCTGCCGAACGTTCGGTGTCAGCGAAACTTGCTACCGATACAAAGGCAAACGCAATGATGAGAATGAACAGATCGCCGATCTTCTGACCGGCTTGACGCAGGCAAAGAAGAACTGGGGCTTTGGCCTTTGTTTTCTCTATCTGCGGAACGTACAGGGACGGCGCTGGAATCATAAGCGTGTTTATCGCATCTACCGCGCGCTTGAGCTGAACCTCAGGATCAAGCCACGCCGGCGGCTGAAACGGGAAAAACCGGATACACTCAATGTCCCGACAACGCCGAACGCGGTCTGGTCCATGGACTTTATGGCGGATCGGCTGGCCGATGGCCGGCAGTTTCGGCTTTTGAATGTTCTGGATGACTTTAACCGTGAGGGGCTTGGCATTGAGGTCGATTTCTCTCTACCTGCGGAGCGTGTCATCCGTAGCCTGAACCAGATCATTGAGTGGCGCGGCAAACCGCTGGCAATACGTGTTGACAATGGCCCGGAATATGTCAGTGGAAGGCTTATGGACTGGGCTGAAAATCAGGGCATTGCGCTGAATTACATCCAGCCTGGAAAGCCGCAGCAGAACGCTTATGTCGAACGCTACAACCGGACAGTACGACACGAATGGCTTGACCAATACATCATCGAGAGTATCGAAGAGGCGCAGGCGTTCGCCACACAATGGTTATGGAGCTATAACAACGAGCGACCCAATATGGGCATCGGCGGAATGACACCCGCACAGAAACTGAAAATGGCTGCGTGAATTCTACCAAAAAGCCCCGGTAAAAAGGGGAGGATTACCCCCGCGCCCCTTTGTTTTGATCGTCCACACCAGACAGCGGCTGTCATAAGGGGCATGGGTCCTTCCTGTGTCACTCTGCCCTGCGGGTATTTGGCACCGCGCGATCGGCCTAGTCTGAGACCGGATGCAAAGCCTAAAGTCTCAACGCTTCGGGCCGTTTCGGCTAAACTCCATCTCTCTCCACACGTTATACCTGCACGATTGATGAGCGGATCAGCGTCACGCTGGCCCGGCACCTTTCATCTCATCCATGTGAGAGTTACCGCAGCAAAAGCGTCGCCGCAGGCCGCAGCCGAATGCCTGACAGGCGCATGACGGCCATTTGAACGAGGCTGTCACGGTCAACCTATTGAATAGACAAGATAATGACAGTCATGACGGCGATGACAGCACCAATTTTATAGAATCAAAAGGGTTTTTAGGGTTTGGCGACGCAAGCGGTCGTGGAACGGTATCGAAACCGATCCTGCTGCTTACCCCGGCTTACCCGGAAAACAGGTCGAAAAGTTTTCGACAAGATAGAAGCATCAAGTAACTGATTTTAATGAATAAAAATGGCGCGCTCGGGAAGATTCGAACTCCCGACCCCCAGATTCGTAGTCTGGTGCTCTATCCAGCTGAGCTACGAGCGCTTGCCTTTTTGCGAAGCACCGCATGTTGTCTGCGGCGTGCGAGAGGGCTTCTAGAACCTTGCGTTTTGGAATGCAAGTGGATTTCAAAAAAACCTGTCATTTTTCTGAAACACACCTTCGAATGAACCGATGCGGCCAGAAAACATGGAGGAACATGGCCCCGGGGCAGGTACGAAAGAAAGAAATAGAGGTTTATTTTCAACAGGATAAACAAAGGCCCTCCGGCAAAGCGCCCTGTTGGCGCTTTCCGCGCAGGCTCACGCCGTCACAGTCCAGTCTCGTTTTCACCGCGCCAGACATCAAGCGCAACGGGACGGTCGGGCACCTCGATGCGAAACAGCGTGCCCTGCCCTGCCTTTTCCACCAGCGCGATCGTGCCGCCATGCGCGAGCACCAGTTCGCGGGCAATAGCAAGGCCAAGCCCTGTTCCGCCACTGCGCACGCCACCGCGGAAAGCTGCAAACAGGTTCTCACGTGCCTTCTGCGGCATGCCCGGCCCGGTATCGTCGATCGAGAGCGAAACCACGCTGCCGTGACGCTGCGCAGAGACGACAAGACAGTTGAGTGAATCGCGCCGCTCGCCAGCCTGCTGGGTCAGCGCCTGGACGCTATTGCGGCACAGATTGAAGACGATACGGAAAAACTGCTCGGGGTCGGCATCGACAATCAAATTGTCCGGGACACGATTGATCCAGTCGATCGGCACATCTTCTGAAAGCTCCAGATAGTCGTGCACGTCATTGATCAGCTCGAACAGATTAACCTGTTCACGCTTGGGCTCAGCTTCAGAAACCTGTCCGTAGCTCAGAACCGAACGCGAATAGGCAGCAGCCCGGTCGATGGCGCGCAGAAGCTTCGGGGCCACGCGACGGACCACCGGGTCGTCTGTGCCCGCAATCCGATCCGACATCAGTTGCGCCGACGCCAGAATATTGCGCATGTCGTGATTGATCTTCGAGACGGCAAGGCCCAGTTCGGCAAGGCGCTTCTGCTGGCGTAGCGTCTTCTGAAGTTCTCTTTGCATGGAGGCAAGATGGCGGCTCGCAATGCCGAGTTCGTCTTTCGAGTCGGCTGGCTGAAACACGCTCTCCGGTAGATCCGGGTGCTCGGAAAAAGTCTGCATATTAGAGATCTGACGCCGCAGCGGACGCACAAGCAATGAATTCAGCCGGAAGAAGATCAACATCGCCGTAAAGGTCGAAAGCAGGATACTGAGAAGAAAGATATTGCGCGCATGTATCAATAGCGCATGGCGAAGCTCGTCATCGGAAATCACCAGATCGATGATCGCGTCACTGTCACCGATATGGCCGAACACCCGAATAGCCCGGTCGCCGCCGAACAACAGTTCGTCGAATGCGTCAATAACGGCTTCCACCGGACCGACATCGGTCAGGTCATAGGATTTGCTGATTTCCGGCGGCATATCGGCGATGGCAAGGAGCTGGGATATGCCGTCCTTTCTCAGCACAATCGCCTTGGTGCCGGTCGCCATCAGTGTGTCGTCCTGCAGTGCGCGCGGCAGAACCTGCGGCTGGAGGCCGTCAATGACCGTCGCAGCCGCAGCGGCGGTACTCAGCCGGTCATCAAGCCATCTCAGCCGCATGCTGGCCAGCGACGGCACGAAGAACACCACTTCGGCGAACATGATGATCGCGACGGTCAGCGCCAGGATGCGTCCGGACAGGCCCGAAAGGAAACCGGTCACGGCGACACCCTCGCCCAGCGCCTCGTGCTCATTGCGGGGTTTTCCCCATCGCATCGCGTGTCTCCGACAGAAGAAGTTGCTCGACCATAGACCAATCGCAGACTAGACAAAACCGCGTTGTTTGAGGCACTTGAAAACTCCCTCGCCCGGCATGATTGACAATTTACCGCGCTTTCCCTTATAAGCCGCGCAGTTTCCGCGCCCCTGTCCTGCTGAAAAGCGGGATCAATGACGGTAACATAATCCACACGCTTAAACTGCTTCGGCAGTTCACCAAGAAGGGCCGCACACCGCGGTATTTAAACAAATGTCTACCAAGCGTACCTATCAGCCTTCCAAGCTTGTTCGCAAACGTCGCCACGGCTTCCGCTCGCGCATGGCAACGAAAGGCGGCCAGAAAGTTCTCGCAGCCCGCCGCGCACGCGGTCGCAAGCGTCTTTCGGCTTAAGGGCTTCAGCCCTGATGGCCGGGCCGGATAAACAAACCGAAACGGTTGTCGGGCGGCTCAAGACCCGCCCGCAATTTCTGGCCGTTCAAAAAGGCGAACGGCGGAAAGGCCCGCTGTTTCTGCTGGAAGTACTCGACCGACGCGATCCCTCTTCCGGGCCCCGCGTCGGTTTTACTGTGACCAAAAGGCAGGGAAACGCCGTCGAGCGCAACAGAATGCGTCGCCGGCTGAAAGAGGCTGTGCGTCTCAAGGGCGCATTTGCAATGCAACCCGGTTGCGATTATGTCGTTGTGGGCCGTCGGGAGGTGCTTGGCGCCTCCTTCGAGAGGCTCACAGATGAGCTGGAATCACGGATTTCAAAATCGCCGCGAACCGGACGGAGCCGGACGGCGTCCGCACCAGGAAGATAAGATGGAAAATAACCGCAATTCTATCATTGCGATCGCTCTCACGGTCCTGGTCGTTCTGGCCTGGCAATTCCTGTATATGGGCCCGCGCCTTGAAGAGCAGCGCGCCGCGCAGGAGCTGGCCGCACAGCAGCAGGCGGTACAGGAACAGACGGTTTCCACCAACAAAAACACCGGCGCGGGCACCTCCGCCGGGACGCCGGCTGCCGGTGGCGATGCCGTGTTCTCGCAGGCCGGTGCGCAGCAGGAAACCGCACCACGGGTGAAGATCGATACGCCCTCGCTCTCGGGCTCGATCAACCTTGCAGGCGCCCGCATCGACGACATCAAGCTGAAGGATTACCACGTCACCGTGGATCCCAAGAGCCCGATCGTCACGCTGTTCAGCCCGGCCAACACCGAAAACGGTTATTTCGCCGAACTGGGCTTCGTCCAGGGCGAAAACTCGGGCAAAGTCCCAGGACCACAGACCGTGTGGACGCTGAAAAGCGGCGACACGCTGACACCGTCCACGCCGGTCGAAATCTCCTATACCAATGACAGCGGACTGACATTCCTCCGTACGTTTTCCATCGACGATAACTACATGATCACGGTGGACGACAAGGTCACCAACAGCTCCGACAAGCAGGTGACCGTCAACCCCTACGGTCGCATCACCCGCTTCAACCTCCCGGACGAACCGTCGGCCTGGGTTCTGCATGAAGGCTTCCTCGGCGTAATGTCTCCCGATGCCGGCATCACCGAAGACACCTACAAGAATATCGGCAAGGAAAACGAGACCTACAGCGGCTCCAATGGTGGCTGGTTCGGCGTTACCGACAAATACTGGGGAACGGCGATCGTTCCGCAGGCCGACATGAACTACGACGTGCGGTTCTCGCATTTTGAGGACGGGCGCGCGCGCTATCAGGCGGACTATTCCGACAACCAGCCGCTGACGATTGCGGCCGGACAGGCGGCAGATCTGAAGACCATGGTTTTCGCTGGCGCCAAGGAAACCAACGTCCTGACCCAGTATCAGGACCAGCTCAATATCCCGCTGTTCGACCGCATGATCGACTGGGGCTGGCTGTTCTTCATCACCAAGCCGCTGTTCCAGCTGATGGATTACATCTACCGTCATGTTGGAAATTTCGGCGTCGCAATCCTGATCACCACCGTCATCATCAAGCTTCTGTTCTTCCCGCTCGCCTCCAAGCAGTATGCCTCCATGGCCAACATGAAGCGCATGCAGCCGAAGATGACCGAGCTGAAGGAACAGTTTGGCGACGACAAGATGGGCCTGCAGAAGGCCATGATGGAGCTTTACAAAAAGGAAAAGATCAATCCGGTGGCTGGCTGCTGGCCAGTATTGCTGCAGATCCCGATCTTCTTCGCGCTCTACAAGGTGCTCTACGTCACCATTGAAATGCGTCACGCGCCATTCTTCGGGTGGATCCAGGACCTTTCGGCACCTGACCCGACCAGCGTCTTCAACCTGTTCGGCCTGTTGCCCTGGAGCGTTCCGACCGCGCTGATGATCGGCGCCTGGCCGCTGATCATGGGCGTCACCATGTGGGTGCAGATGCGCATGAACCCGACACCGCCGGACAAGACCCAGGCGATGATCTTCAACTGGATGCCGGTGGTCTTCACCTATATGCTGGCACAGTTCCCGGCCGGTCTGGTGATCTACTACGCATGGAACAACACGCTCTCGATCCTGCAGCAGTCGATCATCATGAAGCGTCACGGCGTCAAGATCGAATTGTTCGATAATCTGAAGGGCGTGTTCCGCCGCAAGAAGCCAGCGGCTTCGGAATAGACGCAAGACGCGGTTCCGGCCTTTACCGGGACTGACCGCCTGAATATCTGTATTGCCGGCTCAAGACCGGCAATACTCTCGCCCGGCAGTATTGCCGGGCTTTTTCTTATGATAAGAAACGGACATGACCCAGCCCATCGACCAAGACGCCGCCCTGTTCGCCCGCCCGTGGATCTTCATCCGCGGAGTGCCGTCGATGAAGTTCCTGCCACCGGAGGGCCCACCCGAAGTCGCCTTCGCAGGCCGCTCCAATGTCGGAAAATCATCGTTGATCAATGCGCTTCTGACCCGGAAGGGTCTGGCGCGCACATCCAACACGCCGGGCCGAACCCAAGAACTCAATTATTTCGTCCCCGACGGCTATTCCGGCGACGATCAGGATCTGCCGCCAATGGCGCTTGTGGATATGCCCGGCTATGGCTATGCCAAGGCCCCCAAGGAGCAGGTCGATCTGTGGACCAAGCTTGTGTTTGATTATCTGCGTGGGCGCGCCACTCTGAAACGCGTCTACCTGCTGATCGATGCCCGCCATGGCATCAAGAAGAATGACGACGACGTGCTCGATCTTCTCGACAAGGCCGCCGTTTCCTATCAGATCGTGTTGACCAAGACGGACAAGATCAAGCCACCGGCTGTTGAAAAACTTCTCATCGCCACGGCGGAGAAAACCCGCAAGCATCCGGCCGCCTTCCCCGGCATTATCGCCACCTCCTCGGAAAAGAATGCCGGCCTCGATACATTGCGGCAGGCGATCCAGGAAACCGTGGCCGGTTGAACGCAAAAAAGAACCGCCCGGGGGAGGCGGTTCCAAGTGAGCGGTCCATTGGGCGCTCACCTGCCGGGTCTGATGAGACGCCCGGTCAGGCAGATGGATGTGGGGTGATCAGCTTGCGGGCAGAAGCACCGTATCGATGACGTGGATGACGCCGTTTGACTGTTCGACATCGGCAATCGTGACCTTTGCCGTACGGCCGTTTTCGTCGGTCAGCGTGATCATGCCGTCCATTTCGGTCGCACTCAGCGTGCAGCCGCCGACAGTCGGCACATCATGTGCGCCGCCATCATCAGAAATCATCTGCTGAATGGCAGACGCCATGGCATCGGCGGAAACCACATGGCAGGTCAGCACCTTGGCAAGCGCTTCCTTGTTTCCCGGCATCAGCAGTTCGTCAACCGTGCCATCCGGCAGATCGGCAAAGGCCGCATTGGTCGGGGCAAAAACAGTGAACGGCCCTTCACCCTGCAGCGTTTCGACGAGGCCAGCAGCCTTGACTGCGGCCACCAACGTGGTGTGGTCCTCGGAGTTCATGGCGTTTTCGACGATGTTCTTGTCGGGATACATCTCGGCACCGCCAACCATCGGATTGGCAGCAAAGGCTGCGATGGCAGAGCCACCGATCAGCGTGGCGGCAAGGGCGGTGGTCTTGAAGGTGTTCAGCATGATAGTCTCCTCTAGGTCTTTCATGTCTCCCGGTGCCCTCCTGGCGCCGGGGATGAAACAATTGACGGAGACCTTGGCCAAAGAGTTTCAGTTTTTTTTGAATTTTTCTTCAAGTTATTGATTTTAAGATGTTTTAAAGCGACCTCAGCTCTCCGACCGCAATCACCGGCCCGGTCGCCGTTCCAGTCGGAGACCCGCCATAAGGCTCGATACTGATCGCAAAAAAGTCCCTGCACCGATCCGGTCGCTGATATCACGCGGCACGATGAGTTTACCCTCACCTGTTTGCGGGAGAACGCCAAGGGAGATCGCCGGATCGTCACCTTCGATCAGCCAGAGTTCGAGCGATTTTTCATCCGGCGCGCCGGCGGCAACCGGCGTCAGCGAGACCTGACCGCTACGGGCATTATACCGGGCGACGAGATTGACGGCATTGTCCGGACCGCTGAGCTCGGCAAGCAATGTCGTCTGCGGTGTTGCCATCTGCTCATTGTAGACGGTGAAGGCAACCGCAGCGATGACTGCAATCGCCGCAACCCCGCGCCAGAGCGCCGCAGAGCCCCAGAGACGCGCCGGGAGCGATACGCGCGCGCGTTTGTCTTCTGGAAAGAGCCTGCGTTCGATTTCGCGATAGACCGCTTTCGGCGGCGTTTCGGCGCCATAGGCCGCGTCGAGCGGCTCAAGCTTTTGCTGCCAGTCGCGCACCCTGGCGGCGAAGAGAGGTTCGCTTGCGATCCGCGCCTCAACGTCGCGTCGCTCGGCAGCCGAAAGCGCACCGATGACATATTCGCCGGCGAGCATTTCGTCTTCGGGCTTTCCGCCTTCCTGTTGTGTCGGCCTCTTCATGCTTCCAGACACTCTTTCAGTTTCAGGAGGCTGCGACGCAGCCATGTCCGCATTGTATTAAGCGGCACGTTATTGCGTTCCGCCAGTTCATTATAGCTCAAACCGCGCACATAGGCTTCCCTGACGGCTGAAGCCCATTCCGGTTTCAGCTGCTGCATGCAGCTGTCGATCCGGCGGCCCTCGCCTGCAAGATGGGCATGATCTTCAGGACTGTCATCCTCGTCGGCAAGGTCGTGCACGGTATCGATATCTCGCGCGGCCGGTTTTTTCTGCCGCAAACGATCAATCGCATGGTTTCGCGCAACGGTCGCCAGCCAACCGGCCGACGAACGGCCATCGGCCGCAAATGTGCCGGCGCGCTGCCAGATCCGCACGAAAATGTCCTGGAGGGCGTCTTCCGCTTCACCGCGATCGCCCAGAATACGAAGACAGATCGCAAAAAGTTTCGGACTGGCTGTTTCATAAAGCTGGTCGAAGGACTGTCGGTCCTTAAGGGCAACGCGCGCAAGCAGTGCGCCAAGATCATCATTTGCCATCAATGCCCGGATCCCCTTCCCGTTAATCCAAACGTTATAGGGCGCAGCATACCTTCGGCAAGTCTAGGCCTGCGCAATAGTTCACGGTCGAATATTCACTAAGCCGCCGGGATGCGCTAAAAGGCCGCAAGGATCAAAGCATGCCGGGGTATTCCATGTCATTGTCGGAAAGCGAAGTTCAGGCACGTCTGCTGGTGCAGGCGCTGCCCTATATGCAGAAATACGAGAACAAGACCATCGTCGTGAAATATGGCGGTCACGCCATGGGCGATGCTGAACTCGGCCAGGCCTTCGCCAGCGACGTCGCGCTTTTGAAACAGTCGGGCGTCAACCCGATCGTGGTTCACGGCGGCGGACCGCAGATCGGCAACATGCTGAAGCGAATGGGGATCGAATCCAAATTCGAGGGCGGCCTGCGGGTCACCGATCAGGCGACCGTCGAGATTGTCGAAATGGTGCTTGCCGGTTCGATCAACAAGGAAATCGTCGCGCTGATCAACCAGACCGGTGAATGGGCGATCGGCCTTTGCGGCAAGGACGGCAACATGGTGTTTGCCAATAAGGCCAAGAAGACCGTGATTGACCCCGACTCCAATATCGAGCGCGTTCTCGATCTTGGCTTTGTCGGTGAGGTCGATACCGTCGATACCACCCTGCTCGATCTTCTGGCGAAATCGGAAATGATCCCGGTCATCGCTCCGGTGGCCCCCGGCAATGATGGTCACACCTATAATATCAACGCCGACACCTTTGCCGGTGCCATTGCCGGTGCCTTGCGCGCAACACGCCTGTTGTTCCTGACAGATGTTCCCGGCGTGCTCGACAAACAAGGTGAATTGATCAAGGAGCTTTCCGTTGCCGAGGCCCGCAAGCTGATCCTCGACGGCACCATTTCCGGCGGCATGATCCCGAAGGTCGAGACCTGTATCGAAGCGATCGAGGCTGGTGTCGAGGGCGTCGTCATCCTCAATGGCAAGGTCAAGCATTCGGTCCTGCTCGAAATTCTGACCAAGGGTGGCGCAGGCACGCTGATCGTGCCCTGACCTTCTGCCTCACCGTTTGAATATCAGCGCCCCGCTCATGCAATGTGCGGGGCGTTTTGCTTTGCGGCAACCGGTGCGGCGGGCTTTCGCTCCGAGGTCAAAAGCAGCGTCAACGCAATAACCACAACATATGCCGCGAGATTGTAGATCAGCGCCATGGCAAAAGCGCTGACATAGGCCGGGTGATTGTCCGCGCCAGCCTGCATCATCATGCCAAGGCGGGCAAAAAAGATGCCGCTAACAATCGCGATCCCGAACGCGCCGCCCAGCTGCTGGACGGCCTGAAGCGCGCCGGAGGCCGAACCCGCCTCCTCATGGGGGACGCCTGCCAGCACAAGCTGGAAGATCGAGGCAATCGCGATCCCGAGGCCAAGTCCGGACACGATCAGCGGCATGAACAGCGACCAGCGCGCAACCTCGTCACCAACACCGAGCACGTAGAGCCTGAGCCAGAACATACCGCCCCCAAGCAACGCGATACCGACGATCACCCGAAGTTTCAGGAAGTGCTGGCCGATCCGCCCGCTGATCAGCGAAGCAGCGAAAACGCCAAGCGAGAACGGCACGGTGGTCAGGCCTGATTTCAGCGGAGAGAAACCGAAGCCGACCTGCAAAAACATCGCAAGGCACAGGAAAAACCCCGGCAGCGTTGAAAAGAAGAACAGCGCCATCGATCCGCCAACCATGAAGTTGCGGTTCTTCATGAGCTGAAAAGAGAGCAGCTGCGGCTTGCCCCTGGCATTCTGCCGCCGCTGCCAGATGACAAAGGCTGCGAGCACAGGAACGGCCCCGATCATCATCGCAAAGCACCAGAACGGCCAGCCGAAGGTGCGACCTTCCACCAGCGGAAAGATCAGCATGAACATGGCAACGGCAATCAGCACAATACCAAGATAATCATTGCGCGTATCGGCCCGGCGCGGCGTGGATGGCACAAGCTTCGCACCGGCGATGATCGCAAACAGTCCGATCGGCAGATTGATCAGGAAGATAGCACGCCAGCCAAGGCCGAACAGGCTGTGCTCGACCAGAAACCCGCCGATGATTGGCCCGCTGACAGTGGCAATCCCTGCCATCATGCCGAAAAAGCTGAAAGCCCTGGCGCGTTCGTGCGGAGCAAACATCACCGTCGTCAGCGCCAGCACCTGCGGTGTCATCATTGCCGCCGAAAAGCCTTGAAACAGCCGAGCCAAAACCAGCATCAGCGTCGTATGAGACAGACCGCAAAGCGCCGAACCGAGCGTGAAGCTGGCAACCCCGACCAGGAACATGGTCTTCTTGCCGACGATATCGCCAAGCCTTCCGAACGGCAGCAGCGCAAGCGCGAACATCAGCACGTAGCCGGCGACAATCCATTCGATGGCGGAGTTCGAGGCGTTCAAACCCTCCTGGATCGACGGCAGCGCAACATTGACGATGGTAACGTCGAGCATGTTCATGAACACGGCCGAAAGCAGAACGGCAAGCGCCGTCCATCGACCCGGATGCTGCTCGGCCATCGCGCCTTGCGGCGCGGTTTCCGTCGGACTGGAAGCCAAAGGGTTCTCCGCTTGGTTATTGTGGGTCGCCATCAATTGGGCGAGGATACTGCAAAAGTCAATTGGCACGGCAGGGGTGTTCAGCCGAGCATCATCTCGCCGGCTTCCGGCTTTTCGCCGGACGCCTTGACGACGGGCATGAACAGAGTCGCAACAAACACTGCGGCCATGGCGAAAACCATATAGCCGACGCTTGCGGAAAAACCCGCGACATAGGCATCTGCCGTCGTCGCCCCCGCCTGTTGCCGGGCGGCGATGATGGAGAAGAACAAAGCGCTGGCGATGGCGACGCCAAGCGCGCTGCCCGCCTGCTGGATGGCCTGAAGCGCACCGGAAGCCGAGCCCGCATCGCGCCCCGGCACATCGGCAAGGACGGTCTGAAACAACGGCGATGCCGTCATGCCCAGCGAGAAGCCGCAGATGAAAAGCGGCGGCGCGAAATCAAGAATCGAAAGGTTCTGGCCGGCGCGCAGAACCACGAAGAACAACAGAAGATAACCCGCCGCCATCATCGCCGAGGCACCAAGAATCCGGCCCTTCAGAAAACGGTCGGAAAGGCGGCTGTTGGTGAAGGCGGAGAGAAAGGTACCCAGCGGAAAAGGGATCGTGCTCAGGCCAGCCTCAAGCGGCGTGAAACCGAAACCCTGCTGGAGAAAAATCGCAAAGGTCATGAACAGCCCGGCCGGTGTGGAATAGAACATCAGCGCGATGAACCCGCCGAGCATGTAGCCATGATTGCGCATCAGCGAAACCGGCAAAAGCTGGGAAAGGCCCTGCCTCTCGCGCCGGCGCTCGAACAGATAGAAAGAGGCAAAAACCGGAAAGGCGGCTATCATCATCGCGAAGCACCAGAGCGGCCAGCCGAACCGCCGCGCTTCGACCAGCGGAAAGATCAAAAACACAAAGGCAGAGGCAATAATCAGCACGCCCGTGACATCGAGCGTCGCCCGTTCGCTGGCCGGGATGTCCGGTATCAGGATGCGGCCGGCGATCACGGCGGCAATGCCGACCGGCACATTAATGTAGAAGATCGAGCGCCATTCGAGCCCGAACAGATCGACAGCAATCAGCCAGCCGCCGATCAGGGGACCTGACACAATGGCAACGCCACTTGCGATCCCGAACAGCGAGAACGCACTGGAGCGCTCCTTGGAGGAAAACATGTCCTGAGCCAGCGCCAGCACCTGCGGCGCCATGATCGCAGCCCCAAGCCCTTGGCAAAGGCGAGCAACCACCAGCGTGCCGATGTTGGGGGCAGCACCGGAACAGGCCGAGGCCACGGTGAAGAAGCCGACGCCGAGAAGAAACATCCGTTTCTTGCCGATGATATCTCCAAGCCGCCCGCAGGGCATCAGCGCCAGCGCGAACACCAGCACATAGCCGGCCACGATCCATTCCAGCGACGAGCTGTGGGCATTGAGATCCTTGCCGATGGAGGGAAGCGCGACATTGACGATCGTGGCATCGAGCAGGTTCATGAAAACGGCGGCGATCAGCACCGACATTGCCAGCCAGCGGCCCGGATAGGCTGTCTCCTGCACTTCAGAAGCTTCCGTCATCATGTCCCCGCGCGGATTGGTTGTCCCCTTACCCATCCTTTGCCGCTTGCGGAGGACAAGTCAATCACCGCTAAGCCAGCAGAAGCGTCAGCACGCCGAGCACGACCAGCGCGCAGCCAAGCGCCTCCACCGACGTCATCCTTTCCTTGAACACCAGAACCGACGTTGCGAAGGAAAACAGCATTTCCACCTGCGCCACCGCCTTGACGATCGCGGCCTGCTGCAGCGTCATAGCAACAAACCAGCCAAAGGACGCTGTCGCGCCGACGAACCCGACGGCAAGCGCCGGTCGCCAAGCTTTTGCGACCTTGATGAGCTCGTCCCGGTCGAAGGCGAGCATCCACAACAGCATGGCCAGCGTCTGAATGGCGATGACAATCACCAGGGTGTAGGCGGCCTGCATGATCGCATCGGGTTGCGGCAGGCTCGGCGCAAGCGACAGAGAGGCGGCGCGATAAGACACCGCCGAAAGCCCGAACAGCGTGCCCGACGCGATGCCAACCAGCGCCGTACGGGTCAACAACCCACGGACGAGCCCGCCGAACCCCATGTCATTGCGCGACAGCGAAATCAGCATGACACCGGCAATGGATATGAGAATGGCGGCGATGGCGGCAAACGAGATGGTCGCGCCGAAAAAGACGAAGGCAAGGATGGCCGCCTGCGCCGGTTCGGTGCGCGAATAGGCGGTTCCGACCACGAAATTGCGGAAGGAAAACAGATAGACCAGCAGAAAGGTGGCGCCGATCTGACCGCCCGCGCCAATCAGCGCCCAGAAGGCGAAATCGCCGTTCATCGCCGGCACCGGCCGGTCGAGGCCGAAAGCCAGAATGGCGAAGTAGAGCGCGGCAAAGGGCAGACCGAAGCCGAAACGGGTGAAGGTGGAGCCAAGCGTTGCCATGCGTCCCTTCAGATATTTCTGAAGCGTGGAGCGCATGTTCTGCAAAAAGGCAGCGGCGAATGTAATGCCGATCCAGAGTTCCATGGAGATGAGACCTTGCGAGGTGAGAAACCGAAAAGACGGAGGTCAGTTCACGCTCGAAAGACGCCGTCCGCAGGCGGTCTTGCAGAAGGTTGCGAAAAACCGGGCCGGCAGGCGCTTTCTGTCCTGCAGGATGACCGCGCCGCAATGGCCGAAACAGATCATGCCGGTTTTCATGGCTTCGACTTAGCACAGTCTTGTTGGTCCCGGAAGACAGCAAGCCGTCGGTATTGACGGAAAGCAGTTTCCTTCGCCTGCCTGCTCTGCCATAAGCAGGCCATGACCAAGCCTAAAACACACCCGGAGCTTTCCGATTTCGAGACGATCCGCGACTGGGTCTTCGATCTCGACAATACGCTCTATCCCCACGACGTCGACCTGTTCGCTCAGGTTGATCGCAACATGACCGCCTATGTTTCGGACCTCTTGTCATTGCCGGAAGAAGACGCGCGCATTATCCAGAAGAAGTATTACCGCGATCACGGCACGACTTTGCAGGGGCTGATGATCAACCATGACATTGACCCCAATGATTTTCTCGAAAAGGCGCATGCGATCGATTATTCGGTGCTGGAGCCAAACCCGGTGCTGGGGGCGGCGATCAAGGCACTGCCGGGCCGCAAATTCATCTTCACCAACGGCTCCGTTCCGCATGCGCAGAAGACAGCCGAAGCGCTCGGCATTCTCGACCATTTCGATGATATTTTTGACATCGTCGCGGCCGGGTTTACGCCTAAACCGGAGGCCGATGCCTACGCTAAATTTCTCCGCCGTTCCGGTGTCGATACCGACCATGCCGCGATGTTCGAGGACCTGCCGCGCAATCTGAAACAACCGAAGGCGCTCGGCATGAAGACCGTTCTGATCGTGCCGCCCAATCTGGAATATGGTTTTGCGCAGGCCTTTGAACGGCTTGACGATGAAACCGGCCATATAGACTATATCACCGAGGATATGACCGGCTTTGTCGGCAGCGTGCTCGATTTTTATGGTGAACAGAATATGAATTACCGATAATTCAGCGACCTTTCCAAAAGTTAAGTCGTTTTAACGCTCATGCTCGCTTACCTTTGCTGTTGTCATCACGGCAAAACGAGGAATTGAGCCATGACCGCTAAGCATCTGACACTGACGGCACTTGCAACCACGCTGGCGATCAGCGTGACCGCAATACCGGGAGCCGCCCGCGACTTGCGCGGGACAGCGCCTTCCGAGCGCGGATTTATCTATCTGCTGAAGACGTCGGACGCCAACAAGGACGGGCGGATCACCGAAGACGAGTTCATCGCCTTTCAGGACGGTCGCTTTGCGGACATTGACGTCAACAGTGACAGCGTGATCACGCCCGGCGAATTTTCCGACTACCGCAAGGCAAAGATCGCGGAATACCGCAAGGACAATCCCCGTGCGGAAACCGCTGCCAATAAGAACCAAATGCCCGAAGCGGCCGACGACAGTCGGATGGCGGCCGATGGTAGCAGCCGAGCTGGAAACAGGAATGGCTGGACGCCCCACATGGCGATGCAGGACGGCGGGCACCACAGGATGGGCCCCGACGGCGCGCGCCAGTATGGCATGCGGGACGGTCAACGCCGCGGCGATATGCAGCGGGTCTTCTTTGTCCGCACTGATACCGACCGCAGCGGCCAGATATCAGCGGAAGAATTTTCAGCCATCTCCGCGAAAATGTTCGCTCGCATTGACCACAACGGCGACCTGGTGATTACCGTCGACGACCTGCCAGACCGCCCCATGCACTGGTAGCACCACACCACTTCTGAAGACCGTCTCCATCGGTCGCATCCGATGCGCTTCATCGGCATGCCCTCGCGGTTTCGCGGGGGCATTTGCGTTGTGGCCGCCCTGCGGCAAAGATTGACGCACTGCCACACCTCGCCTAGAGCATGTTGGAAAGCTTAGAGCTCACGGATTCTTCCGCGCATGTTCAGCGCGACTTTCAAAGGACCACCAAATGACCGACCACGCATCGCTTGAAAAAACCATCGACACCGCATTTGAAAACCGTGCAGAAATTTCCGTCTCGACCAAAGGCGAAGTGCGCGAAGCGGTGGAAGACGCGCTCAATCTGCTGGACAGCGGCGAGGCACGGGTCGCCGAGCATCAGGAACATGGTGCATGGAAGGTCAATCAGTGGCTGAAGAAGGCCGTTCTGCTGTCCTTCCGCCTCAACGACATGGAAGTCGTCAAGGGTGGCCCCGATAACGCCACCTGGTGGGACAAGGTGCCGTCCAAGTTCGAAGGCTGGGGCGAAAACCAGTTCCGCGCTGCCGGTTTCCGCGCTGTGCCCAATGCTGTCGTGCGCCGCTCGGCCTACATCGCGCCCGGCGTGGTGCTGATGCCGTCCTTTGTCAATCTAGGCGCCTATGTCGATGAAGGCACGATGGTCGACACCTGGGCGACCGTCGGTTCCTGTGCCCAGATCGGCAAGCATGTCCACCTGTCCGGCGGCGTTGGCATTGGCGGCGTTCTGGAGCCGATGCAGGCCGGCCCGACCATCATCGAAGACAATTGCTTCATCGGCGCCCGTTCGGAAGTCGTTGAAGGCTGCATCGTGCGCGAGGGCTCGGTGCTCGGCATGGGCGTCTTTATCGGCAAGTCCACCAAGATCGTCGACCGTGCCACCGGTGAAATCACCTATGGCGAAATCCCGCCCTACTCGGTCGTTGTTGCCGGGTCGCTTCCCGCGGCGAAGCCGATGGGCAACGGCGCTCCGGGACCCGGCCTTTACTGCGCCGTCATCGTCAAGCGCGTCGACGAGCGCACCCGCTCCAAGACCGGCATCAACGAATTGCTGCGCGACTGATATTCAGAGAAAATCAAGGGCCCGGCCAGCAAATGTCTCGTGTCGGGCCCTTCCCCCCTCGCAACGGCAGAAAAAGCGTCTAGATATCCCTTATGACCGTCACCGATCCCGTCTCAGTCCTCGAAACGCTTGTTCGCTGCCCCTCCGTTACACCGGAAGAAGGCGGCGCGCTTTCAGCCCTTGAGGCGATGCTGACCCCGCTCGGCTTTTCGGTTACGCGCATGACCGGGCGTCAGGATGGCACGCCTGATGTCGAGAACCTTTATGCACGCCGGGGCAGCTGCGGTCCGCACCTGATGTTTGCCGGCCATACCGATGTGGTGCCGCCCGGCAACGCGGCCTCGTGGCGCCATCCGCCATTTTCCGCCGTCATCGAGAACGGGCTTTTGTTCGGGCGCGGCACCGTCGACATGAAGGGCGGCATCGCCTGCTTCATTGCTGCCCTCGCCCGGCTCATCGACAAGGGCCATGCCCTGCCCGGTTCCGTATCGCTGCTGATCACCGGCGATGAGGAAGGCCCTGGCATCAACGGCACTGAAAAGCTTCTCCAATGGGCGAAGGAGCGCGGCGAGCACTGGGATGCAGCCCTTGTCGGAGAGCCTACCAACCCGGATGCGCTCGGCGACATGATCAAGGTCGGCCGCAGGGGATCGCTGACGGCGAAGCTGACGGTCACCGGAACGCAGGGTCATGTGGCCTATCCCCACCTTGCCGATAATCCGCTGCGCGCGATGACGGCAATGCTCGATGCACTGATGGGCGAGCCGCTCGATGGCGGCACCGATCTGTTTCCGCCGTCCAATCTGGAAGTGACCTCCGTCGATACCGGCAACACC
The DNA here is from genome assembly GCF_055808365.1 of Martelella sp. K41-7. NCBI lineage: Bacteria > Pseudomonadati > Pseudomonadota > Alphaproteobacteria > Hyphomicrobiales > Aurantimonadaceae > Martelella > Martelella sp. K41-7. The sequence continues at coordinate 992,176 of NZ_CM147867.1, read as the reverse complement.
GCCACCAATGTCCTTCCCGAAAGCGCGACGGCCACCTTCAACATCCGCTTCAACGACATTTGGAGCGAAGAAACCCTGAAGGCGGAACTCAAGACCCGACTGGAACGCGCGGCGCATGATGAAAAGCTGAGACCCGGACGCGATGCAGCCAGGTTCAGCCTCGAATGGCTCGGTCGTATCAGCCCGGTTTTTCTGACCCGCGACCAGCGCCTGTCGGGCAGTTTGGCCGCAGCCGTCGAAACGGTCACCGGCAATAGCCCGGCGCTTTCCACCACCGGTGGCACATCCGATGCGCGGTTCATCAAAGATTACTGCCCGGTGGTCGAATTCGGCCTTGTCGGCCAGACCATGCACAAGGTCGACGAACATGTGCCGGTCTCTGACCTTGAAATGCTGACCGAGATTTACAGCCATTTCATCGAAAGGTGGTTTAGCCTTGCCCACACCCGGTGAAATCCTGTTTTATATGCGGGGCCTGTGGCTGCTGGTCAAGGGTGACCCGGCGCATACGCGCTATCTCGATTTTTCCGAACGCGGCCTGGCGCGTTCGTTCTGGGCACTCGCCTATTCATTCCCGTTCATGGTGGCCAGCGAGCTCGTCAGTCTTTCGAAACTCGTTCCCCAGGCCTTTCCTCTGGGTGCGCAGAGCATTTTCAGAAGCGCGCTTGTCCAGGGGCTGGGCTGGATGGGGCCAATTGTGGCTCTTGGTCTCGTCTGTATGGTCTCCGGCATGCCGCGCGCGTTCCTGAAAGTCGTCGTCGCCAGCAACTGGATAAGCCTGCCGATCAATATTTTCGCAGCATTGGCAATATTGCTGATTGCGACCGGCCTTCAACCGCTCGCCAGCGTGCTGCTGCTGATCTTCCAGGCGGTTGTCCTTGCCGCGTTCCTGCTCGAAATCAGAATTGTCTACCTGTTGATGGAGCAGAAGGCTCTGCCCACGGCAGCTGCCATCATCGCCTCGACGATCACAGCACTTTTGATCACCGATATGGGCACACGTTATATCCTCGGCGCTTGAACGAGGCTTGACAGGGCTGACTGCTGACCACAATCGTAATTGAGACAGTTTTGGTGGGGACAAGGGTATGAAGGCAAAATCAATTCTTTCCGTTGGCATGCTTGTAGCACTGACGGGATGCCAGACCGGACCGATCGATTTGCTCTACAAGGAAGGTAGCACCCGCTCCGAGCGCCAGCTGGCCTATGATCAGTGCTTCATTCAGGCGCTGAAGGAAGTACCGCAGAACATGGTGACCGAGGTTTCCGGCGGCTATAGCGTCCCCGGCTTCATCGACTGCAATACCGATGGCGACAGAACCTATTGCGGCGAGGTCGGCGGCTATACCACGCCTGTCTCCAGCGTCAGCTATGACACCAATGAGCGGCTTCGAAACCGGATCGTCAATCGCTGCCTTGCCGAAAAGGGATTTTCGACCATCGAACGTCCGATCTGCGAAAGCCGTGAACAGCGCAACGCCTATGCGCTGCTGCCGGCGCAACCCAATGCCGCCCAGATCGCCTGCGTGGCCGGCCAGAGCTTCGAGCCGAACTGAACTGGCCTCACAGGGCGCGCTGGTTGACCCGGCGCGACAAGGCCTCGGCGCTTTCCACGCGTTCGGAATAGCGCTCGGTCAGGTACTCGCTCCTGCCGCGCAGCAGCATTGTGAACTTCATCAGTTCTTCCATCACGTCGACGACGCGGCGGTAATAGGCGGACGGTTTCATGCGCCCGGTCTCGTCGAATTCGGTAAAGGCCTTTGGCACCGATGACTGGTTTGGAATGGTGACCATCCGCATCCACCGGCCCAGGATTCTGAGCTGATTGACGGTGTTGAAACTTTGTGATCCCCCACAGACCTGCATCAGCGCCAGCACCCTGCCCTGGGTCGGCCGCACCGCGCCGTCCGACAGCGGCAACCAGTCAATCTGCGTCTTCATCACCGAACTCATTGCCCCGTGGCGTTCCGGCGAGCACCACACCTGTGCTTCAGACCAGATCGACAGATCTCTGAGTTCGCGCACCTTGGGATGATCATCCGGCTCACTGCCAACCAGCGGCAGGCCGTGGGGATCGAAAATTTGGACATCGGCACCATAGGCTCTGAGAATCCGTGCGGCTTCCTCGGTCAAAAGACGCGAATAGGAACGCTCCCTAAGCGACCCGTAGAGCATCAGCACACGCGGCGCATGCGGATTGTCATCTTTGGCAAAAAGGCGCTCGCGGTCGAGAGGCCGGAACGCCGTCTGGTCCAGCAATGGCATGCTGTCATCAAAGTCTGAACTCATGCGCCCTTGCTCCCGTCCGGGACGACGACCTCACCATCCTCTTTCGAAAATCCACCGATATCCGGGTTATCCAGAATTTCCAGCACAACCTCGGAAGGGCGGCAGAGTTTCGTGCCCTTCGCGGTCACCACGATAGGCCGGTTGATCAGGATCGGGTGATCCATCATCGCGTCGATCAGTGCGTCATAGGAAAGTGCCGGATCATCGAGGCCCAGCTCGTCATAGGGCGTACCCTTGCGCCTCAGCAGATCGCGCACCGAAATCTCCATCGCCGCAATCAACCCGACAAGACGCTCACGACTCGGCGGCGTCTTCAGATATTCTATGATTTCAGGTTCTTCGCCGGACTGGCGGATCATCGCCAGCACATTGCGCGAGGTGCCGCATTTCGGATTGTGGTAGATGGTCACCGGCATTCTGGCCTCCAATATATCCATAAATCTGGAAATATTGATACATAAAACCCACGCAGGACGCAAGTTGCCATCAAGCCGATTACGGATAATCGACCTTGCGGAAAAAAGCCCCTCCGGCGGCGCTACGGTTCCGCAGGCCTTGCGGTCCCGCGCCTCAAGTGCGCGCTCGACATCGTCGGCGCTCAGCTTGCCCTCGCCCGCAAGTTTCAGCGTGCCGGCAAAGGAGCGGATCTGGTTATGCAGAAAGCTCTGGGCCGAAGCGTGAATTTCGATCATCTCGCCCGCACGGGTGACCGCGAGCCGGTCCAACGTGCGCACCGGAGAATTCGCCTGACACTGGACCGAGCGGAAGGTCGTGAAATCATGCCGGCCGACAAGCCGCTGCGCGGCCTCATGCATAGCCTCGTGGTCCAGTGGACGCGGCACCCACCAGGCCCGCATATAGTCCACCGAAAGGTGCGCTCTGCGGTTGACGATACGATAGACATAGTGACGCTTGAGAGCGGAAAACCGCGCGTCGAAATCATCCGCAACCCGCGTGACCTCGGTGACGGCGATACTGTCGCGGGCCATGCGCAGATGTGCGTTCACGGCATTCAGCATGGTGAACGCGCTCCATTCGCGGTCCAGATCGAAATGGCAGACCTGCCCCAGCGCATGAACACCGGAATCGGTGCGGCCCGCCCCGCGGATCGAAACGTCCTGACCGGAAAAGCCCTTCACGGCAATTTCGAGCGAGCCCTGAACGGAGCGGCCTGTCGCCTGACGCTGCCAGCCGACATAGGGCGTGCCGTCATATTCGACTGTGAAACGATAGCGCGGCATCAGACGAAAACCGTGCCGGCAGCGAGCGGATTGCCGCGCAGAAAATCGTCCGCCGACAGCACCTTACCACCAGCCTTCTGCAGCCGGGTGAGGCAGACGGCGCCCGTGCCGCAGGCAATGGTAAGCGGATCGCCATCAAGAACGGCGCCGGCCGGTCCTTCGCCATTGCCGATCCGGCTTTCATGGACCTTGACGCGCTCGGCACGCCGTCCCGCCGGCATTTCGGTCCAGGCACCGGGAAACGGCGCAAGGCCACGAATGTGATTGTGAACCTCTGCGGCCGGACGGCTGAAATCGATACGGGTCTCGCCCTTGACGATTTTCTTCGCATAGGTGACGCCATCTTGGGCCTGCGGGGTCAGCGTCAGGTCACCGTCTTCAAGCTTCTGCATGGCTTCTGCCATCAGCTTCGCGCCCTTCAGCATCAGCCGGTCGTGCAGGTCGCCAGCTGTCATGTTTTCGCCAATCGCGACCTTTTCGGTCATAGCCACCGGGCCGGTATCGAGCCCCTTGTCCATGCGCATGATCATCATGCCGGTCTCGGCATCGCCCGCCATGATGGCGCGCTGGATCGGCGCCGCTCCACGCCAGCGCGGCAAAAGCGAGGCGTGACCATTGTAAGCACCAAGCCGCGTGCCGGAGAGGATCGCTTCCGGCAGGATCAGCCCGTAGGCCACGACCACCGCAACATCGGCGTCGAGCGCCAGAAACGCCTCACGGTCTTCGTCCTGTTTGAAATTGACCGGCGTGCGCACTTGCAGGCCGAGTAGTTCGGCGGCCTGATGGACCGGCGACTTGACCTCCGAAAGTCCGCGGCGTCCGGCCGCGCGCGGCGGCTGGGTGTAGACACAGGTGATCTCATGCCCGGCCTCGCAAAGCGCCCGCAAGGTCGGGACGGAAAAATCCGGCGTTCCCATGAAAATGATCCTGAGCGCCATTGTCCGTCCTTTCGCGATGTTCAGTTCTGTGGTGTGGCAGCCGGTCGCAACCTTAAAGCGTCTGCTGTCGCGCCGCCTTGGTAAATCGCTTGATCACCCGGTCGCGCTTCAACCGTGAAATATAGTCAATGAACAGGGCACCATCGAGGTGGTCGATTTCATGCTGAAGACAGGTCGCAAGCAGGCCATCGGCCTCGAGTTCCTGCTCTTTGCCGTCGAGGTCGGTATAGCGCACCCGGACACTGGCGGGACGCTCCACCTCGGCGAAGAATTCGGGAATCGACAGGCAGCCTTCCTCATAAACCGAACGTTCGTCAGACGACGTCAGAATGGTCGGGTTGATGACAACGAGAGGGTTTTTCGCCCTCTCCTGCTCCGGCGCGCTGTCGTCTTCCTCTTCGTCTCTGGTGGCGACATCAACCACCAGCAAGCGGCGCGGCACACCGACCTGTATCGCGGCAAGCCCGATACCGGGCGCCTCATACATGGTTTCCAGCATGTCGCCAGCCAGTTTTTTCAGGTCGTCGTCGAAACGCTCGACCGGTTCGGAGACCTTGCGCAGCAGAGGGTCCGGCAGAATTATCAAAGGCATCGTGGTCATGCGCCTCCCATAGCGCATGTTGGCAAAAGAGGAAATGGTTTCGTTTCAACGAAGCCCGCCGACAAAACTCATTCCCGGTCAATTTTCCGATGTTCATGTTTTGATCTTTCCATTGGTCGCTTTTATGCTACCCTCACAGGGAATAAAAGGTGGCTCGATGAACAGACTGACAGATGCAATCGCGATGACTGACCCGGTCATTATGATGTTCGGCGGGCTCGCGATATTCATCGTCATTGCAGCAGTCTTTTTTGTGGCGCTTCGATCCGGTGCCAGTCGACGGGCGCGCACTCTTGAGCGCGAACTGCACAATCTGGTCCGCGCCCAGACAGAGATGCAGGGGCGGATGTCAACCATGGCCGAGCTTTTCGGCAGCCGCCAATCGGAGCTGAACGCCTCGCTTGGCTCGCGTCTCGACGGACTATCGCAGCGAATCGGCTCCACGCTGCACCAGCAGCACCAGACCACCCATGAAAACCTGCGCCGCCTTCAGGAGCGGCTGGCGGTGATCGACGCCGCACAGAACAATATCCAGTCTCTGGCCAAGGATGTCGTCGGCCTGCAGGCGATCCTTTCGAACAAGCAGACCCGCGGCGCTTTCGGTCAGGGACGGATGGAGACGATCATTGCCGATGCCCTGCCATCGGGCACATTCCGGTTTCAGGCCACGCTTTCAAACGGCACCAGGCCGGATTGTGTGGTCGACATGCCGAACGGCGCGCCGCCGCTCATAATCGACGCCAAATTCCCGTTGGAAGCGTGGAACGCGATGCGCGATGCCAGGAACGAGGAGGAAACCCGCGCTGCCAGCCAGCGCTTCCGCCGCGATCTGGAGACCCATATCCGCGACATTTCCGGCAAATACCTTCTTCCCGGTGAAACCCAGGATACCGCGTTTCTGTTCGTCCCGTCGGAATCGATTTTCGCCGATATCCACGAACATTTCGAAGCCAGCATTCAGCGTGCCCATGCGGCCCGCGTTGTGATTGTCTCGCCGACGCTGCTGCTGTTATCTATTCAGGTGGTGCAGGCGGTGATGAAGGACCAGCGGATGCGCGAACAGGCGCATCTTATCCAGGGCGAGGTCGCGCACCTGATTGGCGATCTCACCCGCCTGAACGATCGTGTGGAAAAGCTCAACAGCCATTTCTCGCAGGCACGCCAGGATGTCGAACAGATCCGGGTTTCAACCGGCAAGATCGCACGGCGCGGCGAGCGAATCGGCGCGCTTGAATTCGAAAGACGTGGGGATCCCGCGGACAAGGCCGACCAGCCGTCTGCCCCGCCCAGCGAGAACGATCCGGCAAGCTCGGGCGTCGGCCGCATGAAACTGCGTGTTGTCGACGAGGACTGATTGTCTTTCCGTCGTCCCGGCCATAAAACCCCGGGAGGCGGCTTTCCGTTTGAAGCGTTGTTCTTCGCGAAAGCCATGAACGGAATGCGAGGAGACACAGCCATGATCACGGTTTTCGGGTCCATCAACATGGACCTCATCAGCACCACAAAACGCCTGCCGGAACCGGGCGAAACAGTGACCGGGCTGTCGTTTTCCACCGCGCCCGGCGGCAAGGGCGCGAACCAGACGCTCGCCGCCCGCCGCGCCGGCTCCGATGTGGCAATGGTGGGGGCTGTCGGCAGCGATGAATTCGCAACACCCGCCATCGCGCTTCTGGCCGAAGCGGGCGTCGACCTGTCGTCGCTCAGCACCACGAACGGGGCAACGGGCACAGCAATGATCCTTGTCGGCGGCGACGGCGAAAACGTCATTGTGATCAATGCTGCCGCCAACGGCACGCTCACCGAAGAGGATGCCCGTGCGGCCGTAGATCGCATGTCGGCGGGCGATATCCTGATGCTGCAGCTGGAAGTGCCGGCGCCTGCCATTCGAGCTGCACTGGAAGCTGCGCGCAAAAAGGGCGTGACGTCCGTTCTGAACACCGCACCGCTGACCTCTGAGGCCGCAGATCTCAGCACTCTGGCGGATATCGTCATCGCCAACGAGACCGAATTCGAGCGCCTCGTCGGTGCAGAAGAACTCGGCAGCGAAGGCCGCATCGCTATGCTGAAGACCCATCACGACCGCACCGGCCAGACCATGGTGATCACCCTTGGCGGCGACGGCGTCATTGCCATGCACAAGGGATCTTTCTTCAAGATTGATGCGCTGAAGATCGAGCCCGTCGACACGGTTGGCGCCGGCGATACGTTTTGCGGGTATCTCGCAAGCGGCCTGGAACAGGGGCTTTCCTTCGAAGACGCAGCACACCGTGCCTCGGTGGCCGGCGCACTGGCCTGCCTGAAACCCGGCGCCCAGCCCTCGATTCCCACCGCCGATGAGGTCAAGAAGCGGCTTTGAGCGTCACATCCGGTGAAAGCGATGCCACCGTCGCGGCGGCATCGCTTTGCCTTATAGGCGCGACAGACGTTCCGTCAGCAGCGCAAAAAATCCGTCCGCATCCGCCTTGCCGATCACCAGCGCATTGGGTTTGCGATCGGTGACATGCCACCAGTCGATGACGGTTTCGCCAAGCGTGAGCTCCGATACGGTCTCGATCTCGACATTGCACTGCCGCCCGGAAAAAAGCTCCGGCTTCAGCAGATAGGCCGTCACCGAAGGGTCATGCAGCGGGCCACCGTCGGAGCCGTATTTCTCGATATCGAAACGCTCATAGAAGCGCAACATCGCCGCCATGGCTTGCGCCGCAGGCCTGCCGATTGCATCGATGCGATCGACCCGCTCTTTCAGGCAAAGCAACTGATGGGTCACATCAAGCGGCATCATCACGATCGGAATGCCGGCGGCAAACACGGCTTTGGCTGCTTCCGGATCGACATAGATGTTGAACTCGGCCGACGGTGTAATGTTACCACCTTCAAAATAGCCGCCGCCCATCAACACGATTTCCTGCACCCGGCCGACAATTTCCGGCGCCCTTTCAAAGGCGGTCGCAATATTGGTTAGCGGACCGAGCGCACAAAGCGTCACAGTCTTTTCCGGCTCACTCTTCAGCGTCTCGATGATAAAGTCGACGGCGTGCATGTCCTGAAGCGGCATTGCAGGATCGCCGAGTTCGGGTCCGTCGAGACCGGTTTTGCCATGCACATGTTCAGCGGTCACCAGCGGTCGGTGCATCGGCCGGTCGCAACCAGCAAAAACCTTGATATCGTTGCGGCCAGAAAGCTCACAGATAATGCGCGCATTGCGCTCGGTCAGCGCCAGGGGAACATTGCCGGCAACAGCCGTAATGCCGAGTACATCGATCTCCACCGGGCTGGCCAGCGCCAGCATGATTGCGGCGGCATCGTCCTGTCCAGGATCGGTGTCGATTATGATTTTTCGTGCGCTCATTTTGTCTGTCTCTGTATTCATGAAACTCAGGTTGAGTGAATGGACACTGCCCCTGGACTTGTCAAGTTCGCTTGACCTTGCCACGTTCGCCCATATGCCGCATATCGCAAGCGAAAGGACGGGAGGCGCCAAATGCCGAGAATCGATCTGCGTATCAATCCCACAATGCTGGAGAAAAGCGCGCCGGGCGAGGCGCTGAAGGGGGCATCCGGTTACCCGCCCTTTGACGTGGAATGGTTCCCCGACGAGCCTGGCGGCATCTTTCTGAGAATTACGCTCGCCGTCGCCGGTTTCGATGAGGGCGAACTCGACGCCGTGGCGCAGGATAATATTCTTGTCGTCAGCGGCAATCGGGAAGAACGCGAAAGCGGTGAATTCCTGTTTCGCGGCATAGCCGGACGCCAGTTCCGCCGGCAGTTTTCCCTCGCAGACGGAATGGAGGTTATCGGCGCAAAGCTCGATCGCGGCCTCCTGGCCATCGACATTGCAAGAAAGCCGCAAGAGGTACGAAAAATTAAGATTTCGGTTTCAGAATAGCCTTTGAAAACACAAGGTTCGGTTGTCTGCGCAAGCGCAGTGCCGCCCCTGTCGTTTCCCCATACTTAAAGGCAAAGGCAAGTTGATCTCATGACATTTCCGTCCGCGGCAACCTTCTCCGAATCCGATCAACTCGCCGCCTTCGGCGCCGGCCGCCTCGGCTATTTCCGCGTGTTCGAGCGAGAAGAGGCGCTCAGACAGTTCCCTGACGCCAAAGAACTGAGGACGGCCGAAAAGCTCTGGGCGCTTTTCGGCGCCGACGGAACACTTCTCCTGCTGACGGAAAACCGCACAAGTATCTTCTTCAAGGCCATGGAAGAAGACCTGAAGACCGTTACACTCCACTGAAGAGAACAGAGGAACGCCGGGTTCAGATCCTCAAGAAGGTCAGATAGGCGCTGGAGCGCCCTTCCCGGCGCGCCTTGTCCTCATAGCGTGTTCCCGGCCAGTTGTCATAAGGCCGAAGCCAGTCTTCTGAAGACTGCGCCTGCCAGCCAAAGCCACCGTGCCGGCGGCAATGCAGCAATGTCCAGTTGATGTAAGAATCGATGTCGGAGGCGAAACAAAACCGACCACCGGGCTTCAGCACGCGACAAAAGCGGTCGAGATTGACCTGCGACACAAACCGGCGCTTCCAGTGACGGCGCTTCGGCCAGGGGTCGGGATAAAGAAGGTCGATATGGTCGAGAGAGGCCTCCGGCAGCCAATCGAGGATGGCAACCGCATCGTCGTCATAAAGCCGCAGATTGTCAGGCTCAGCGCCTTCCACCTGTCCCAGCAGCTTCGCCATCGAATTGACGAAAGGTTCGATGCCGATGAAGCCGGTCCCGGGGTTCTCGCGGACCCGGTGCAGCAGATGCTCACCACCGCCAAACCCGATCTCGAGGCGGATTGTGCTAACATCTGCGCCAAAAAGTGACCGCAAATCATAAGGTGCGCTTTCATCCGGATTGATCGCAAGACCCGGCAATACCTCGGCAAGATTGCGTGATTGCCTGTCGCGCAGAGGCTTTCCCTTGCGGCGACCGAAAAAGGCCTTTCCGGCTTCATGTTGACTGTTTTCGCTCACGTCGATCGATCAGTTCTTCAAAGCCTGCTTCAATGGGCGCACCAGATCAAGACGCTCCCACGAAAACGAACCATCGCGACCGGCCTTGCGGCCGAAATGGCCGTAAGCGGCTGTCTTGGCATAAATCGGCTTGTTGAGGTTCAGGTGACGGCGAATGCCGGATGGCGAAAGGTCCATGGTCGCGCGGATCGCTTTTTCGACTTCATCCTCACTTATTTTTCCCGTTCCGTGCAGATCGACATACACCGAGAGCGGTTGTGAAACGCCGATAGCATAAGCGAGCTGGATCGTGCATTTCTCGGCAAAATTGGCGGCAACCACATTCTTCGCAAGATAGCGCGCGGCATAGGCAGCGGAGCGGTCCACCTTGGTGGTGTCCTTGCCGGAAAATGCGCCGCCACCATGGGGGCTGCGCCGCCATAGGTATCAACGATAATCTTGCGACCGGTCAGCCCCGCGTCGCCGTCCGGACCTCCGATGACGAATTTTCCGGTCGGATTGATGTACCAGACACAGTCATCGGAAATCGGCAGTCCGCTAAGCGCTTCGCGGATATAGGGTTCGACTACGCTGCGTACCTTTTGGGAATCCCAGCTTTCATCGGTATGCTGTGTGGACAGCACAATGGATGTGACTTCGGCAGCCTTGCCGTAGTGATACCGCACCGTCACCTGGCTCTTGGCATCCGGCCCGAGAAGCGCAACCTCGCCTTCTCCTGCCTTGCGGGCTTCGGAAAGCGTCTGGAGAATGCGGTGAGCGTAATAGATCGGCGCAGGCATCAGATCGGGCGTTTCGCTGCAGGCGAAGCCGAACATGATTCCCTGGTCGCCTGCGCCCTCGTCACCCTGTCTGTCGGAGGCACTGTCGACGCCCTGCGCGATATGAGCCGACTGGGCGTGCAACAGCACATCAATGCGCACTGTCTTCCAGCTAAACCCATCCTGCTCATAGCCGATGCTTCGGATCGCACGGCGCGCCGCAGATTTGAAACGAGACGGGTTGACGATCTCGTTGCCGTTCTTGTCCTTCTTCATCAGGCTCGGCGGCAACCGCACCTCACCGGCAATCACGACACGATTGGTCGTTGCCAGCGCCTCACAGGCGACCCGCACCGACCACGGATCAACGCCGGTTTTGACGGCTTCGCGATATATGAGATCCACGATTTCATCGGAAATCCGGTCACAGACCTTGTCGGGATGTCCTTCGGACACGGATTCGCTGGTGAAGAAATAATTGGTGCGCATCGGGATTCCCACATAGAAATTGGCCCGAATTTGTTAGACGCTTCGCCACAAAATGACAAGCGGACAACCATATAAATATATCTTTATGCCATTTACGTCATAGTCGACGCGACATGGAACGGACCCGGAAGGCAGCATGGCGGCCTTCCGGTTCTCGGTCTTGCGATTGAGAGGCTCAGTCTGCCTCAGCTGCCAGTGTTTTGACGAGATCAACCAGCTTGCGGCGCACTTTCGCGTCGCTGATCTTCACAAAAGCCCGGTTGAGTTGAAGACCTTCAGAAGAAGACAGAAAGTCGACGACATAGCTGGAGCTCGAAGCTTCGGCCATGCCTGCGGCATTCGGTCCCTGATCGCCGGGCGCGTCTTCGAAGAAGAAGGCCACCGGAACGTTCAGAATCGTAGAAATATTCTGAAGGCGGCTGGCACCAACACGATTGGTGCCCTTTTCGTATTTCTGAATCTGCTGGAATGTAATTCCTAGGCTTTCACCAAGCTTTTCCTGGCTCATGCCCAACATGGTACGGCGCAACCTGATCCGACTCCCAACATGAATGTCGATGGGGTTCGGTTTTTTTTTGTTTTCTGTCATTTCTTATCCTACTTTTTCGCAGCCTGGCATCTTCTTTCAAGCCACACCCGATCAAGCTGGACTACAACCATAAGAGTGCGGCAACAAAAAGCCTTGGTTGACGGCCAAGCTGAATCACTATGCAATTTTGCAGTAATCCGGTCAATTATGCGCAAAATATAAAACCATGGGGTGAATAAATAATAGCTTATTTAGTACATTGACCTCAACCATAGATACATCTTTTAGCTATTTTCACAATCGGTGCAATCTAAGGAAGAGCAATCTTGCGGTCGAGCACGCCAGGTCTGTCGAAGGGCAGTCTGTCGAGTATATTGCCCCTGCTATCGATGATAGCGGTAACACCGTTTTCTCCGACACGGATCAACATCTTGCCCGTTTCGACAGCCCGCAAACGCGCCTGCCCAAAATGCTGGTACGGGCCCGGCGTCCGGCCGAACCATGCGTCATAGGTCAGGTTCAACAGAGCCGCAGTCCCGGCGGTCTGGCCAGCGACGAGGCGCGGAAAACTGGCCTCGTAGCAGACCAGTGGAAACAACGTCAGGCCGTCAGGCAGGATCAACATCTGCCGGTTGTCTGCCGGCACATAGCTCCCCGGAAGCGCGGTCAGCGCCGCAAGCCCGATCGAGCGGAAGAAATCCTCGAACGGTAAATACTCGCCAAAGGGTACCAGATGCGTTTTTCCGGCAACCGATACCGTCTGGCCGCTATCATCGAGAACATAAATGGCATTGTAGAATTCCGGCCAGCCATCCGGTTTGCGTCCGGCAAACTGTGCCGCCCCGAGGATCAGTACTTGTCCAGGCTTCAGCATTTCGCCAATCGCCGTCCGCGCGTCAGGCCGTTCCTCAAGAAGAAACGGCAGCGTGCTTTCAGGCCAGACGATCACATCGGGTTCAGGAGCGCCCGGTTCAGCAGGACGGGTGGAAAGCGCGATCAGTCTTGCGAAGATATCAGCACGGCCCTCGCTGCTGCGCCATGCCTGTTCTTCGATAGCGGGCTGAACCAGGCGAAAATTGATGCTTCTTTCCGCATTATCGTCGGCGGTATTGAGCCGATACCAGCCATAGCCGAGATCACCTGCGACCAGCATGAGCGAAACCGACAGCCCGATGAAACGTCCCCTGGGATCGGCAACAAGCACCGGTGATGCGAAGATGAACACAGCAAGACCGCCCATCACATAAAGCCCGGTGAGCCGAACCGACTGCATCAACAGCGGTACCGGAATCGCGGTGTAGGCAATCGCATTCCACGGAAACCCGCTCGCCATATGTCCGCGCAGCCATTCAACCAACGTCAATGCTGCTGCGAGAGCGACGAGACGAAGCGGGCCTTTTGCCCAGAACCGGGCCGCCATGGCACCGGCAAGCCCGTAAAACAGCGCAAGCGCAGCCGGAAAACCCAACACGGCCAGCGGAAGCGCCCAGGCGTAAAGCGAGGCTTCCTTCAAAAGGGCAACACCGAGCCACCAGAGCCCAAAAACGAAATAACCGAATCCAAACCACCAGCCGCAGGCAAAGCCGGCGAGAAGCCGCTGCTGGCCTGTCTTTGCATCAAGCGCACCGTCCATCATCCACACCAGAGCGGGCATGGCGACGAACATGACGGGCAACAGGCCAAACGGCGCCAACGCAAAGGTCGCCAGAGCACCGCAGGCAAAAAGCGCAAAACGCCTATGCCAGCTGCGAAGTGACTGAAAGTAACGCGCCAGCCTCAAAGACGGCCCCACCTTGTCTGGAAACAGCACCTCGGGCCTAGTCTCTGGCCTCGGAGTGCCCATCGACCATGATATCGTCGGCAGCAACTTCGTCGCCCTGCCCCGCCTCTCGAGCCTCATCATGGCCTGGAACACCGGCACGGGCGGCAGCGGCTGAACGACGGCGGGCAGACCCGCGCTTGCGCAGAACCCTGACGCGGCGGATGCGGCGGGGGTCGGCATCAAGAATGTGTACTTCGAATCCGGGCAGTGCCTGGATCACCTCGCCACGGGCGGGGATCCGGCCGATAGCAGAGAAAATCAGGCCGCCGAGCGTATCGACATCCTCGGCATGTTCGCCGATTTCGAAATCGGGACCGATCGCTTCCGCGATATCCTCCAGCTCGACACGGGCATCGGCCAAGAATACATCCTCGGATACGCGCGTGAACATCGCTTCTTCGCTGTCGTGCTCGTCGTCGATCTCGCCAATGACCATTTCCACGATATCTTCATGGGAGACGAGGCCGTCTGTCCCGCCATATTCATCGATCACAAGCGCCATCTGGGTACGACCGGCCTGCATGCGCTGCAGCAGATCGGATGCGAGCATGGACGGCGGCACGAACAGAACCGGCCTGATAATTCCGGCTTCGGCGACTGTCTTGTCAAGATTGACCTTGCCGAGGTCGAGCGGGTTCTGGTGGCCCCGACCCTGCCGTTCGGCGGGCTTGACCTCACCGCTCTTGGCCGCGGTCGACTTTGCCGCATCACGCGCATTGGCGGGCCGCGCGCGACGGCGACCGCGGGCCTGCTTGGAAAGATAGGCCAGAAGATCGCGGATGTGGACCATACCGCGCGGGTCATCCAGCGTCTCGCAGAAGACCGGCATGCGCGAATGACCGCAATTTTCAAAAATCAGCAGCAATTCCCCGATTGTTGTGCCCTGCTCCACCGCATCGATATCGGCCCGGGGAACCATCGTGTCCTCGACCCGGACCTCTCGAAAACGGAGTATATTGTTGAGCATCGCCCTTTCTTCGGGCGAGAAATCATTGTCCCCGGCCCTTTCGGTCGAAAGCGCATCCTCCAGATCCTCACGCAGGCGGGAGGAGCCGTTTCCGTTGCGCTTGAAGCGCAGCAGAAGGCCCCGCAGCGGGGAGCTGGCATGTTTCTGAGGGTTTTTGTCCGAGACCGGACTGTTGGGCTCGTCGAGTGAGGAGCCGTCTTCGGCTCCCTGACCGCTGTCTGCAAGCGGTACTGTTTGTTGCTGGTTCATCGTTCTTTCGGCGTTAGAGAGGGTCGCTGCCCTGATACGGATCAGATAGGTCAAGTGTGGCCAGAATGCGAGTCTCCAGCCCCTCCATGACCTCTGCTTCGTCATTTTCGATGTGATCATACCCCAAAAGATGCAGGAATCCATGCACCAGAAGATGGGTCAGATGATCGTCGAAGCTCTTTTCGAGCACTTCGGCCTCCCGCGCAACCGTTTCAAAGGCAATCACGATATCGCCGAGCATCGGCCCCGGCATGTCGCCAGGGAAGACCGGAAAGGCCGGGAACGACAGCACATTGGTCGCGCTGTCCTTGTCCCGCCACTCCGCATTGATGTCGCGGATGGCCGCATCATCAGAAAAAACAAGCGACAGTTCCGGCGGATTTTCAGGAAACGGCTGCCCTTCCTGTTCGGTAAGGTAAACGGCAGCCGCCCCGATCACGCGCGCAACCTGAGCCTCGAGCTCCTCCTCCTGGGGCCAGCCATCAGCGTCCCGGCTGACCTGATAGTCAAATGCTGGCATCGTCAGCGATCATCGCCGCTGGTGGACGGTACAAGACGTCCCTCATAGGCCGCAACGATGCGGGCGACGAGCGGGTGACGGACGACATCCTTATCGGTAAACCGGTTGGTCGAAACACCTTCCACGCCCTCAAGCACGGACAACGCTTCGACTAGGCCGGATTTGACACCGCGCGGCAGATCGACCTGGCTCGGATCGCCGGTGACAACCATGCGCGAATTTTCGCCAAGCCGCGTCAGAAACATCTTCATCTGCATCGAGGTGGTGTTCTGCGCCTCGTCGAGAATGATCGCGGCATTCGTCAGCGTACGTCCGCGCATGAAGGCCAGCGGCGCAATCTCGATCACGCCCGCCGTCAGGGCGCGCTCCACCCGCTCGCCCGGGATCATGTCATAAAGCGCATCGTAAAGCGGCCTCAGATAAGGGTCGACCTTTTCCTTCATATCGCCCGGCAGGAAGCCGAGCCGTTCACCCGCTTCCACAGCAGGGCGCGACAGAATGATCTTCTCGATTGCACCGCGCTCCAGAAGCTGGGCGGCATGGGCCACGGCAAGATAGGTTTTGCCGGTCCCCGCAGGGCCAACACCGAAGACCAGTTCGTTGCGTTCCATGGCGCGGATATAGGCATCCTGTGCCGGTGTGCGGGCAGCAATCGACTTCTTGCGTGTCGAAACCTGCGACATCGAAAGCCGTGCCTTGCGCTCCAGCGTCGGCAGGGTCAGCTGATCGTCAGCGGCCTGCGCCATGCGGATTGCCCCTTCGACATCGGATTTTTCCAACTGAACGCCTTTCTGAAGCTGCTCATAGAGATAATCGAGCGCGCGTCTTGCCTGATGCGTGGCGAGCGTCGAGCCGCTGAGCGCGACCGAATTGCCACGCGGCACCGCCGTTACGGCAAGCTGCTTTTCCAGCAATTTCAGATGCTCGTCGAACTGGCCGAACAACGCGCTGGCATAGCGGTTGTTCTCGAATGTCAGGACGAAATGGCTGGCCTCGGCGGTCGGCCCGGCCTGGATTTCATGCTTTGCAACCATCTCAGTAGCGTTCAAGCGGTCCGTCTCCTTGACAAAAGCAAATGGCACCACCTGCAGGCCTCAGCCCGGCACATGCAGTGTCTTTGTTGCGATACATAGGAAATCGTTCAGTCAACGACAGAGGTAAAGCGGCAGAAATGTGATTCTTTATTCGCCAATCGCTCTTCATGGAGAAAGGCTAAACGCGATTCTTCGCTTTGTGAAGTGAATTTCAGGCAGCGCCCAAGATTTCACCGCGCTGTCACAGGTCAACTGAGACGAGATCGCCGCCAGGCTATTGGCACTGGCATCTGTCACTTTTACACGCACCATATCGCCGACATTGGCATCACCGGCATCGATCACCACCGATTGCAGCCAAGGCGAACGACCAATCAGCTGGCCGGAATTACGACCGGGCTTTTCCAGCAGAATGTCCATTTCCATGCCGATCCGCGATTGCGCGAACTCGAGCTGATGACGCGTGAGCATCGCCTGCAGCCGCTGCAGGCGCTCGGCCTTGACCGCTTCCGGCACCTGATCGCCAAGTTCAGCACCAGGAGTTCCCGGACGCGGCGAATATTTGAACGAGAAGGCCTGCGCATAACGCACCTTTTCAACCAGGTCGAGCGTGGCCTGGAAATCCTCTTCCGTCTCACCGGGAAAGCCGACAATGAAATCGCCGGACATGGCGATATCGGGCCGCACTTCACGGATACGCTCGATCAGAGCCAGATATTCTTCAGCCGTATGGCGGCGGTTCATCGCTTTCAGAATTCGGTCGGAACCGGACTGTACCGGCAGATGCAGATAGGGCATCAGCTCCGGCAATTCACGGTGAGCCGCCATCAGCCGCTCATCCATATCGCGCGGGTGGCTGGTGGTGTAGCGCAACCGGTCGATACCGTGGATTGCGGCAAGATCAAACAGAAGCGCGCCAAGCCCCCATTCCGCGCCGTCCGGCCCCTCGCCGTGCCAGGCGTTGACATTTTGACCCAGCAGCGTGATTTCACGCACGCCGTTTTCGGCCAACCGGTTCGCCTCATCGACGATCTGTTTGCGCGAGCGGGAGATTTCGGACCCGCGCGTATAAGGCACCACGCAGAAGGTACAGAACTTGTCGCAGCCTTCCTGCACCGTCAGAAATGCGGAAACATTCTTCGGACCGTTGCCGCGCTCTTTCTTTGGCAGGTAGTCGAACTTGTCCTCGACCGCGTATTCGGTATCGACCACGCGCTCGCCGGTCTTGGCGCGGCGCAGCGCTTCGGGAAGCCGGTGATAGGTCTGCGGGCCAATCACGACGTTGACATCCGGCGCACGGCGCAGGATTTCCTCGCCTTCCGCCTGAGCAACGCAACCGGCAACGCCGATCAGGGTTTCACGGCCCTGCCGCTTGCGGTCAGCCTTCAGGTCGCGGTAGCGCCCGAGCGCGGAATAGACTTTTTCCGCCGCCTTTTCACGGATGTGACAGGTGTTGAGTAGAATGAGATCCGCATCCTCGATCACCTCGGTCGGCTGATAGCCGTCAGCGGCGAGCGCCTCGCCCATGCGTTCACTGTCATAGACATTCATCTGACAGCCATAGGTTTTGATGAAAACCTTGCGCTGGTTGGTTGCGGGCGCATCCTGCCGGGTCAATGTCGTGGTGTCCTGTGTCATGGTCGGCCTTTTAACGCGGTTTCAGTTTTGAGAAAATGAAAAAATGCGCGCGACGTAAATGGCTCAGGGCCGAGAGCGGCCGCACAACCGCTCAGAGAGTAGAATACGCATACGCTCTTCGACCTCGACCGCTGCAGCCTTGCGCTTCGTACCCGCCTCGAATGTCACGCTGTCGCCGAAACAGACATCAACGTCCAGTGCGCGCGCCTTGATGACGCCGGCAAGCGAAGGGAGCATATCGACATCCCCCGGCCATGACACAATGGAGCGCATGAAGCGCCCCATCGGTAGTCCATGAATGCCGGTATATGCGAGCGCCACCGGCTGCACATAGACCGTACCGTCCGGCGAAAACGGCACTGCACTCGAAGCCGCGCCGAAGAGTGAGTATTTCAGCGGCAAAAGCCTATTGCCGTCAGAGGTCGTGCCTTCGGGAAACAGGATGATGATCTCGCCGCCTGCCAGCCGTTCGGCAATCGAATTCACCTGACGCCCTGTGCCCCGCCGGTCGGCACGCTCGATGAAGACCGAATTCTGCAGCCGCGCGAACAGCCCGAAAATCGGCCAGGATCGCACTTCCGACTTGGCGATGAAGGCAACATCGGCCACCCGGCCCAGCACGATGATATCGAGCCAGCTGGTATGGTTCGAAGACAGCATCAGCGGCCGCCGGGTCTCGATCCCGCCATGGACGTGAATGCGGATGCCGAGCACGAAACAGGCAACCATGTGCCAGTAGCGCGGCATCCTGCGGGCAAGCGCCCAGCCGCGCCAGAGTGCGATGATCTGCAGGGGAGCGAGCACCGCCGTGGCGAGAAACAGGGCAAGCGCCACATAGGCATAGCGCAGCCATATCATCGCCTTGGGCCTCCCACATTTGCGTTTTGACGTTTCCGGTTAGCCGAGATCACGCCGCAAGACAAGCGCGGTAGAGCGTGTCCCGTCATCATGGGCGTAATAGGCGTTGCGGCGGCCGACCTCGAAAAAGCCGAGCTTGCGGTAGAGGCCGAGCGCTACGCCGTTGTTGGCATCGACTTCCAGAAGCATATAACCCGCGCCGCGTGCGCGCGCCTCCTGCATGGCTGCGACCATCAAACGCCAGCCAACACCGTTGTGGATGTAATTGCGATCGACACAGATGGTGAGAATTTCAGACTCCTCACCCACACTGCGGGCCAGAACGAAACCCGAGGCAGGAGGACTGACAACCCTGTTCATATGCCGCGCAATATGGCCGAACACCGGCTTCTGCCCCAAAAGCTTTCGCAGCTCGCCCGCGCTCCAGGCCGGTGAAAACCGCTTTCGGTGGATATCGGCGGCCAGCCCCAGATGCTCGTCAGACAAAGGAAACAGATCTATTTCCGGCGATCGTCTCAAAAACGGCAACATTGCAAATCCGATCGATCAGCGGCGAGCGACCGCAAAGCCGGTCTGTGGCTTGGCATCGGGCGCGCGCAGATAGAGCGGGCTCACCGGCTGTCCTGGCATCGGTTCACGGCCAAGCCGCGCGATACTATCGATTTCAGCCCCTGTGACATCACCGCCGGTCTCAACCCCGGCCGCAACCGCCCCGGTGCCAAAGGCGACCGCATCATGCTCCCGCAACAGCTCTTCAAGCGCGCCATAGGCATAGGTCGCCGGTGGGTTCAGCGCCCGTCCCTGCGCATCGAAAACCTGAGCATAGGCCTCACCGCGACGGGCATCAATGGTCGCCAGCACAGCGCGGCCAGTGGCAAATCGAAGCGCCTGTCGCCCAATCGCCGACAGCGTCGACACACCCACGCATTCGGCTCCGGTCGCAACCGCCAGCGCACGCGCTGTGGACACTCCGATCCGGACACCGGTAAAGGAACCTGGGCCGATATTGACCGCAACCCGGTCAAAGCCTGACGGCGCCTTTCCGGCCTTTTGCAGCGTTTCGTCTATGACGGCCATCAGCCGCTCGGCATGGCCTTTACCGATGGTCTCGACCGTGCGGGACAGCACCGTGGCGCTTTCCGTTTCAAAGAGGCATGCAGCACAATCCGCCTGAGCCGTATCGAGCGCCAGTATAAGCATTCCGGACCTTTCAGAACCGACGGTAAGCCGCCGTGAAGCCTTTGTCAGACGGCCTCGACATGCTCCACTTCGGGCACGAAGTGATGCAGCAAATTCTGAACACCATGCTTCAGTGTCGCCGTAGACGACGGGCAGCCAGAGCAGGCACCGCGCATATTGAGAAATACCGTTCCCTCGCGATAACCGCGGAAGGTGATATCGCCGCCATCCTGGGCGACGGCCGGGCGCACGCGGGTATCGAGCAGTTCCTTGATCGTGGCGACGATGGTTTCATCGCCGGTATCGAAAAACTCCTCGTCGCTATCAGCGTCCACCTGCGGCGCCTCACCGGCCATCACCGGCGCATCGGACATGAAATGCTCCATGATCGCGCCGAGGATTGCGGGCTTGAGATGCTGCCATTCGGCGTCACCCTTGGTGACGGCTACGAAATCATAGCCGAACATCACGCCCTCAACGCCGGGTACGGCGAAAAGCCGGGTTGCCAACGGCGACACAATCGCGTCATCCGCCGAGCGGAAATCCGCATTACCGCTTTCCATCACGATCCGGCCGGGCAGGAATTTCAGGGTCGACGGGTTCGGCGTCGTTTCGGTCTGGATGAACATATTCATCTCCAAATCATATCGTCGGGGGCGGCTTTGCCTTTATATCGGCGCTTTGACCGTCAATCGCAAGGGCATCAGCAAAGCGCATCGATATCGGCATCGTCCAGCCCTTCGGGCAGAACGGTAACCGGAATGCTGAAGGCCTTGTTGCGTCCGGCCAGCAGCGAGACCAGCGGGCCCGGCCCATCCTTTGCCGAACCGGCAGCAAGCACCAGAATCGCGATATCGCGGTCTTCCTCGACAGCGGCGTTGATCTCATCGGAACGATCACCCTCGCGGATCACGATTTCCGGCTCAACACCGATCGCCTCGCGCGCAGCCTCGGCCGCCTTGTTGACGATCGCTTCTGCTTCCTGCCAGGCCTCGGCCCGCATGAACTCCTGAACGCCGATCCACTGCTGAACCTCATGTTCAGGGATCACATAGCAGAGCACGAGCCCGCCATTGGTGTTCTTTGCACGACGGCCAGCGTAGCGAACTGCGCGGTTGCATTCTGGCGTATCGTCGACAATGGCCATGAATTTTCGGCGATGTCCGGCTTCGCCGGAAAGTCGTTTGGAAACCATGTTTGCGAAACTCCAATTGTCCGGCCCCGAACCGCCTGAAAAGCCCGGCGACAAGCGCCGGACCGGACAGTCACGCCGCCTTGCGGGCGACCGTCTGCCAGCGATCCAGACACCGTATCATAGCATAGATGACGTAAAAGCAAGCGTCAGAGCAGGCCAACGATCTCGTGCACATCTTTCATCGTTGTCTCGGCGATTGCCCCTGCCCGTTCCGAACCATCCTTCAAAACGGCATCGATATGGGCGGGATCATCGATGAGACGGCGCATCTCGGCGTTGACCGGCGAGAGCACAGAGACGGCAAGCTCAGCCAGCGCCGGCTTGAACTGCGAGAACTGCTGGCCACCGTATTCAGCAAGCACATCAGCCTTGGTGCGATCGGAAAGGGCTGCAAAAATGCCAACAAGATTATCGGCTTCGGCCCGCCCCTTTAGGCCTTCGGTTTCGCTCGGCAGTGCATCCGGATCGGTCTTGGCCTTGCGGATCTTGCGGGCCACCGTATCGGCGTCATCGGTCAGGTTGATGCGCGAAAGATCAGAGGGGTCCGACTTCGACATCTTCTTCGAACCGTCCTTGAGGCTCATGACGCGCGGCGCCGGTCCCTCGATCAGCGGCTCGACCATAGGGAAGAAGGCGTTCACCGGCTGATCGCCGACCATGATATCAACACCCTTGCCGATCTCCTTGATCTTCTTGGAAAAATCAAGATTGAACTTCATCGCGATATCGCGCGTCAACTCAAGATGCTGCTTCTGATCATCACCGACGGGCACATGGGTTGCGCGGTAAACCAGAATGTCGGCCGCCATCAGGCTCGGATAGGCCAGCAGGCCGAGCGAGGCGTTTTCACGGTCCTTGCCGGCCTTGTCCTTGAACTGAGTCATCCGGTTCATCCAGCCGATCCGCGCCACGCAGTTGAAGATCCAGGCCAGTTCCGCATGCTGCGGTACGGCGGACTGGTTGAAGACGATGTGCTTCACCGGATCGATACCGGAGGCGAGATAGGCCGCGGTGATCGAACGGGTCTGGCTCTTCAGATCCTCATGGACGAGCTGTGCGGTGATCGAATGCAGGTCTACCACGCAGTAGATGCAGTCCATCTGATCCTGCAGCGCGACGAATTTGCGCAGTGCGCCCAGATAGTTACCGAGATGGAGGTTGCCGGTCGGCTGCACGCCGGAGAAGATTTGCGGCTTGAATTCGCTCATGTGATGGTCTCTTTCGGACGGGTGGAAGGCCCGGTCGGTTGAATTTCGATAGCGCTTATGCACCGCTGGCAGCGGCAGGTCAAACAGCCAGACGCCCTAGCCCTTGCCGCGACGCCTGACAAGACGGCCGATCAGCGCCCGGTTGACGCCACCGGTTGCCAGGACGAGGCCGAAATAGACGACGGCTGCAAGTCCAAGCAGAATGAGAAGCCCACCAAGCTGCTGCAGGAAAGCCGCTTCCGGCGTAAACCAGTCAGACATCCGCCCTGCCGCAAGCCGGACAGCAACCGCCATGGCAACAGCGCTGGCGATGATCAGCGGCCCGCGGCGCATCAGCAGCCGATCGAACCGCAACTGCCCGGTGATGATCAGAGTTGCGGCCAACAGCAGAACATTGGTCCAGCCTGAGACCACTTCGGCCAGCGCGATGCCGCGTTCGGCAAGGATCGGGAACAGCGAGATTGCGAGGATCGAATTGATCACCACGGCCACCAGCGTGAAACGCATCGGCAGCTTGGTGTTTTCGCGCGCGTAAAACGCCGGCTGAAGCGCCTTGGTCAGCGCAAAGGCCGGAAGCCCGAAGGCATAGACCGTCATGATCGCGGACACCAGCGCCGTCGTTTCCGGCCCGAAGGCTCCGCGCTCATAAAGCACGCGGGTAATCTCCGGCGAAATCACCATCAGCCCGAAGGCGGCCGGCACCGTCAGAAACAGCACGAATTCGATTGTCCTGTTCTGGATATGCGAGGCTTCGGAACTGTTGCCGGCCTTGAGCGCCCGCGACAGCTCCGGCAACAGCACGACGCCGCCAGCGACCCCGACGACGCCGAGCGGCAACTGGTAAAGCCTGTCGGCATATTGCAGCGCGGAGATTGCGCCATCCTTGCCCGAGGCGACCGCCTGGCCGATGATCTGGTTGATCTGGATAACGCCGCCGGTGATCGCTGCAGGCACGGCAAGGGCAACCAGACGGCGAATTTTCGGTGTAATCTTCGGCAGGCGGAACGTCAGCCGCATGCCGGCGCGGCGCACATCGAAATAGACAACGGAAAGCTGGATGATGCCAGCGCCCAGCACCCCCCAGGAGAGATTGCGCGCCATCTGCTCCGGGTCCGCGCCGGTATAGACACCGTAGGCCAACACACCGATCAGCACGACATTGAGGAACACCGGCGCGATCGCAGCGGCGAAATAGCGGTGCAGCGAATTGAGCATGCCGCTCATCATCGCCATCAGCGACATGCAGATCAGATAGGGAAACATCACCGAGGCAAGCCGCACGGTCATCTCGAATTTCTCGACATCATCGGCAAAGCCAGGCGCGATGATGAACCGCACCAGAAGCGGCATGGCGAGTTCCATCACCACAGTGATGACGAGGAGAAAGGAAAACAGAACGCCAAACACCTGCTCGGAAAAGCGCTTGGCACCGTCGACGCCGTTTTCCTCGATCTCCTTGGAAAACAGTGGCACGAATGCGGCGTTGAAAGCGCCTTCGGCAAACAGGCGCCGGAACAGGTTGGGAAAGCGGAAGGCCGCGTAAAAAACGTCGGCCATAGCACCGTTTCCGAGAGCGGCCGCCATCATCGTCTCACGCGCAAAACCGAGCAGCCGGCTTGCAAATGTGGCGCCGCCGACGGTGGCGAACTTGCCGACGAGGCTCATCGAGCGTTTCCGTCCTCTTTGACCGTCGTATCCTGCCCGTTTTCCGCCGGCAGCAGCATGCCCTGCGGCATGCCCTTGCGATAGGCGTCTCCCTTGTCTTCCAACACGGCTTTCATCCGCTCCAGGATCGCCGCCTGACGGTTTTCGTTGGTGATCTTGGCACCAACAAGGTCGGTCACATAAAAGCTGTCGATCACCTTTTCACCGAAAGTGGTGATCCGCGCGGTCTGGATATCCAGCGACAATTCCGAAAGCGTCTGGGTGACGTCGGCGAGAAGTCCGGTCCGGTCCAGACACTCGATCTCGATCACGGTGAAGATGTTCGAGAGCTTGTTTGAGACCGATACATGCGTCGAAACGGAAAACGCGCTCGCCGTACGCCGCTCTCGGCTGCGCGCGGCAATCAGATCCGTCAGATGCTTGCGGCCCGTGAGCACATCCTCGATCAGCTTGCCAATCGTGTTGGCGCGCCGCAGCTCATCCGCATCGTCGTCGAACGCGCGGTTGAGCAAAATGGTATCAAGTGCGCGGCCATCCGTGGTGGTGAAGATCTGCGCGTCTGCAATATTAGCACCAGTGGCAGCGCATGCTCCCGCGATAATCGACAAAAGCCGCGGATGGTCGGGCGCCAGAAGCGTGATCTCGGTGATATCGTGGAACGTATTAGTGCGCACCATGGTCGCAAACAGCTTGCGGCCTGTATCAGCCTCGCGAATGAAGCGGGCATGGCGCACCTGATCTTCCAGCGGCACGGAAAGCAGGTAGTTCTGGTATTGCAGATTGGCGTATTTGTGCCGCTCGTTGTCGCCCCAACCTTCCAGAGCATTATCAAGCGATTCGACAGCGTGCTGAGTACGTGCCTTGCGCGAGACCGCAGAAAAGCCGCCGGACAGCAGGATCTCGGTCTCGTAATAGAGCGTACGCAGAAGCTGGCCTTTCCAGCCATTCCAGACATCCGGGCCAACGGCGCGGATATCGCAGACGGTGAGGATCAGCAGCATGTTGAGCCGGTCGAGCGACTGCACCTTGTCGGCGAAATCGACCACGGTCTTGCGGTCGTTGAGGTCGCGGGTCTGCGAAGTCATCGACATCAGCAGGTGATACTCGATCAGCCAGGCAACCAGCTCGGTCTGTTTGACCGAAAGACCAAGCCGCGGGCAGATCTTGCGCGCCAGCCGTGCTCCGGCAATCGAATGATCCTCCTTGCGGCCCTTGGCGACATCGTGCAGCAGCACCGCGACATAAAGCACCGTCCGCTCTTCGACCGAAGTGATCAGGCGGGCGGCCAGGGGATGCAATTCGCTCTCGCCACCGGCATTGTCGAGTTCGGACAACACATCGACCGAGCGGATGAGGTGCTCGTCCACGGTGAAGTGGTGATACATGTTGAACTGCATCATCGAGACGATGCGGCCAAACTCCGGCAGGAAGCGGCCAAGCACGCCCGCCTCGTTCATGCGCCTGAGATAAAGCGCGGGATTGTTGCGCGAGGTCAGGATCGACAGGAACAGCCGGTTGGCCTCCTCGTTTTCGCGCAGATCTCGCATTGATCAGCGACAGCGAACGGGTCACGACCTTCAGCGCATCGGGATGAAATTCGAGATCGTTGATGATCGCAACATAGAAGAACCGAATGATCGCCACCGGGTCCTTCTTGAACACATCCGGCTCCGCAAGCGCTATGCGCCCGCTATCAGAGACAAACTCGATCGAGCCGGGAATGGTCCGCTGCCGCCGGGAGAATTTGGACAGGACTGCGCGCGTCAGCGAGGGCGCGGCCTTGGCCTGCTGCTCTTCAAGGTCCGAGCAGAAAATCCGCGTCAGATCGCCAACATCCTTGGCGACCAGAAAATAGTGTTTCATGAACCGTTCGACAGCCGAAAGGCCGGGCCGATCCTGATAGCCGAGCGCTTCGGCAATCTCGCGCTGAATATCGAAGGACAGCCGCTCCTCCGCCTTGCCGGTGAGAAAATGCATGTGGCAGCGTACCGCCCACAGAAAATCCTCAGCACGGAGAAACAGCTTCAGCTCCTGTCGCGACAGCACGCCGAGGTCAACGAGCTGGGTGGTTTCGGGCACCCGGTAGAAATATTTGGCGATCCAGAACAGCGTGTTGAGATCACGCAATCCGCCCTTGCCTTCCTTGACGTTGGGAACCACGAGATAGCGCGTATCGAATGATTTTTGATGGCGCTGATCGCGTTCGGCAAGCTTTGCAGCAATGAATTCCGGCGCGCTATTGGCGACGATCTCATCATCAAAGCGGCGCTCGAGTGTATTCGCAAGCGTCTTCCGTCCGGCGATATAGCGCATCTCCAGAATCGAGGTGCGGATCGTCATGTCGGATTTGGAAAGCTTGATGCACTCGGAAATGGTGCGGGTGGCATGGCCAACCTTAAGCCCCAAATCCCAAAGCATATAGAGCACATATTCGATCGATTTCAGCGTCTCGGCATGGTCGCCGTCATTGATCAGGAACAGAAGATCGATATCCGAGCCGGGCGCCAGCGTGCCGCGTCCGTAGCCACCAACGGCGGTGATCGTGAATTCATTGCCGGTTTCTGGGTAGATCGTCTGGGTCACGAGCGTATTCAGCGCGATCAGGATCTGATCCTGCAGCCAGGACACCCGGCGGGCGCACTCCAGCCCGCCGCCATTTTCCTTCAGGATATCGTAGGCACGAGCACGGCCAGCGGCATTCACCTGTTTGAGATGGGAAAGAATATCCTGCCGCAGCTGATCGGAATTGTCGGCGTTCTTCTTGGCGATCGCACGCAGAGCGGCCTTGAGCCTTGATGGCTCAAGCACCTCCGTCATTGCATAACGGTCAGGCTGCGCCTTGCGCGCGTTTTTTTGACTGTGTGCTCGGCAGTGCTTTCGCGCTGCTCGCCCGCGGATTTCTGCATAGACTTGCCTTTTCACCTGCGGTTCTTTTGCCGCCATTGGTGTTTTCCTGTGCCACCGGTGGTGTCTTAAGGCAAATCAGCCTTCAATGGAAACATCATCGTGCATTTTCCGCTTCAACGCATATAACGCCTCCAGCGCCTCGCGCGGTGTCATGTCGTCCGGCTTCAGGCTATTGAGCATCGCTTCGACCTCCGACGCATTCGGCTCCGGTTCCGGTGCGCGCATGGAGGCCTGAAACAGCGGCAGATCGTCGATCAGACTTGCCGCCGGGTTCTTGCGGTCGGCATCCTCGAGCCGGGCGAGTACGTTTTTCGCCCGCTTGACCACGGCTGAGGGCAGCCCGGCTAGACGTGCGACCTGAATACCGTAAGAGCGGTCGGCAGCACCCGGACCAACCTCATGCAGGAAAACGACCTCGCCCTTCCATTCCTTGACCCGCATCGTGGCATTGACGAGGCGCGGCAGTTTTTCCGAAAGCGCGGTCAGCTCGTGAAAATGGGTCGCGAACAGGCCACGGCAACTATTGACGTCGTGCAGATGCTCGACCGCCGCCCAGGCAATCGACAACCCGTCGAAGGTCGCCGTACCGCGGCCGATCTCGTCGAGAATGACCAGCGAGCGCGGTCCTGCCTGATTGAGGATCGCCGCCGTTTCCACCATCTCGACCATAAAGGTCGAGCGGCCGCGCGCCAAATCATCTGATGCGCCGACGCGGGAAAACAACCTGTCGACGATGCCGATATGGGCTTTGACCGCCGGAACATAGGCACCGATTTGCGCGAGGATGGCAATCAAGGCGTTCTGGCGCAGGAATGTCGATTTACCCCCCATATTCGGGCCGGTCAGAAGCCAGAGGCAGCCCTTTTCGCCACTTTCGGGCGACAGCGTGCAATCATTGGCGACAAATGGCCCTGCCGATTGCCGCGCCAGCGCCTGTTCGACCACCGGATGACGGCCACCTTCGATTTCAAAGGCGGTGGTGCCGTCCACCACTGGTCGGCAGTAGGCCTCTGCTTCGGCGAGAATGGCAAACCCGGCGGACACATCCAGCACGGAAAGCGCAACTGCGCCCTGTTTCAGCCGTTCCGCGCTGGCAACAACGGCTTGCCTGAGCGCCTCGAAGGCCTCAAGTTCAACTACCAGCGCCTCACCGGCAGCATTGGCGATCCGGCTTTCGAGATCGGCAAGTTCAGCTGTCGTAAACCGCATTGCGTTCGCCATCGTCTGGCGATGGATGAATTTTGCCTTGGCCTCATCGCCCTCCGTCAGAGCCCGTGAATTACCGCTGGTCACTTCGATGAAATAGCCAAGCATATTGTTATGCTTGATTTTCAACGCCTTGACGCCGGTCTCCTCGGCATACTGCGCCTGAAGGCCCGCAATCACCCGCCGTGAGGTGTCGCGAAGGCCGCGCGCCTCATCCAGGCGCTGATCGGCCCCTTCGCGCACGAAGCCACCATCGCGCTTCAGAAGCGGCAGTTCGTCGGCAAGCTTGGCCGCGAGTTGCGCCTCCAGCTCTTCCGGCAGAGCCTCGAGCGCATCAAGCGCTGCGGCAAGCTCTTCGGGAAGCGATGCGGGTTGCAGATCAGCGGCAATCGCACGCGCAACCTCAAGCCCTCTGAGGATCGCACCGAGGTCACGCGGCCCGCCACGATCAAGCGCCAGGCGCGACAGCGCGCGTGGCATATCCGGCAATTGCTTCAGGTGATCGCGAAGGGCTGCGGAAAGACTGACCTCGCCGAGGAAAAAACCGACCGAATCAAGGCGCCGGTGGACATGTTCGGGATCTGTCAGCGGCGACATCAGCCGCTCGCACAAAAGCCGCGCACCGCCACTGGTCACCGTCCGGTCAACGGCCTTGAGCAGCGAGCCGTCGCGGCCGCCATTCATGGTGCGGACCAGTTCCAGATTGGTGCGGGTTGCCGGATCGATGAACATCGAGCCTGACCCGCCGTCCTGCTCGGGAATGCCGAGGGCCGGACGCTCATTGATCTGGGTCTTTTCGACATAGGCAACAGCAGCGGCGGCCGCAGACAGTTCGGGCCGCGAGAACCGGCCAAACCCATCGAGCGTCGCCACCCCGAAGAACCGCGACAGTCGGTCCTTCGCTGTGGCACTGTCGAACAGAACCGCCGGCTGCGGGGCAACCGCACGACCGAGGAGATCGAACACCGGCCGCAGCTTCTGATCTGCAAACAGCGCATCTGAAACCACCAGTTCGCGCGGTTCGACCCGCATGATATCGGCTGCCAGCCGGCTTTCCGATGTCGCGCAGAGCCTGAAGACGCCGGTGGAAATATCGATCCAGGCCAACCCGTAAGCCGCCTCGCCCTCGCCCTTCACCCGCGAAAGCGCCATCAGAAAATTGCTTTCGCCCGGCGCCAGCAGCTTTTCTTCCGTCAGCGTTCCCGCGGTGACAAGTCGGGTGACATCGCGCCTGACCACGGATTTGCCGCCACGCTTCTTCGCTTCCGCCGGGTCTTCCGTCTGCTCACAGACGGCAACGCGGAAACCGAAGGCAATCAGCTTCTGGAGATAATCATCGGCAGCATGAACAGGGACGCCGCACATCGGAATATCACGACCGAGATGCTGGCCGCGCTTCGTGAGCGTGATCGAAAGCGCACGGGCAGCCTCCACGGCATCGTCGAAGAACAGCTCGTAGAAATCGCCCATGCGATAAAACAGCAGGAGATCGGGGTTGGCCGCCTTGATCTCGATATACTGCTCCATCATCGGCGTTGCCGTTGTCCTGCTTTCCTCGGAAATCAGCTCTTCGATCTTGATGCGGTTGTCGTCTGCCACGGTCACTTGCTTGCTTGTGTATGGTTTGGAGCTCTTACCGGCGGAAATGCTTCGCCGGAGACGCTCTCGGCGCCTCGGTTGTCTTTCCATGTCTCACGAAATCGGACCTGCCGAAAGAGCCCGGCAAGAGAAAGCTGGGCAAAACGGTTTTGATGGTGACTGAGTTACACAAAAGGCCGCCGAAGCGGTCAGCTTGCGAAACGGCCAGCGTCGGCGCCGTAGTAATTGATGTAGCGGTCGGAAATCGACGCAATCGGCAGAACCACCAGCACATCGGTGGTATTGAAGGCGTGGTCGACCACGGCCCCCTCGCCAACCATGGCACCAAGGCGCAGATAGCCCTTGATCAGTGGCGGCAGCCCTGTCAGCGCCCGACGTCCGGAAACCTCTTCCGCGCTCATCAGGTTCATGTCGACGGCGAGTTCAGGCCGGGCTTTTACCGCCCATTCGCCGGTGGCGCGGGCGTTGTGATAAAGGAAGGAGAGCGCCATCGCGTGCTCCGCCGAATCCGTGCCATGGAACGAGGCACAGCCGAACATCACCCCGATATTATGCTTCAGCGCATAGGACCAGTTACCCTGCCACAGCAGCTCCACCGTCCGCTTGCTGCGGTAATCCGGCAGCACGCAGGAGCGGCCGAGTTCCATGAACCGGACATCCGGATGACGGGCCACCAGCCTGTCGGTCTGATATTCCGAATCGGAATAGAACCCGCCATGCTCCATCGCCACTTCATGACGCAAAAGCCGGTAAGTCGCGACGATCTGGTCTTCGACATCGCCGTCAAGTTTGGTGTCGAGCACCAGCAGGTGGTCACACATCGCATCCCACTGGTCAAAGTCGCGTTTGGAACGCATCGCCTCTGCCGGAAGGCGGGCCTGCATTTCATCGACGAAAACGCGATAACGCACCGCCTGCGCGGCTTCAATTTCACCGGGGGTGCGTGCGATGCGGGTTTCAAGGCTACCAATGCGGCCGAGAATGCCCTCCTCCAAAAGCGCCTTGGTTACCGCCGGAGCGGCACCGGTGCGTTCTGCGGCCTTAAGAAGGTCGAGCGCTTCCATGGTCATAGCGTGTTCCGGATCGTTCATCTTGGATGTCATAAACCATCTCACTGCGACACGTTCGTGACAGTCGCATACCGCCGCTCTGGAGGTCAATTCGTTTGAAAGAGGTGCTCTCGCGTCAATTCCGCGCCGCCTCTCCTGTGCCGTCCGGGCACCGTTCCAACGGGCTAAACACTAGTACATGGAGAAAGCATGGTCCAGAATCTTTTGACCGTCAAGCGACATGCAACCGCACTGAATATCACCGGACAACCTTTGCAATCCATTGATGTTCAAGCGTTTTCTAATAAAAATTCGAGATGCCCGCCCTAGCGTCCGCCGCTCCCGGGGCTTTTGAACAGAAATTCCTGGACGAAGATCAACACCGCCCCGACCGTGATGTAACTGTCGGCAAGGTTGAAGATCGGGAAGGTCCGCCCACCGATGTCGAAGCGGATGTAATCGACCACATGACCGTAGATGAAATGGTCGAGAATATTGCCGAGCGCACCGGCAACCACCAGCGCAAAACCCAGCAGCGCCCATGTCTGCCCGGGCTCGGTCTTGCGCCACAGATAGATTACAACCGCGACGATCACCAACCGCATGCCGACCAGCGCCCAGCCGTTGGTATCCGACAGAAGCGAGAAGGCGATCCCGGGATTATAGGTCTTGAACAGCCCCAGAAACGGCAGGACGCCGATGGTGCGGTGAAACGGCAGATAAATCTCTACTGCATATTTGATGATCGCATCGATCAGGATTGCTACAATGACGAAGACTGCAGCAGGCAGCGGGCGCGAAAGCGGAGAGGTCAACGTTCAGCCTCCGGCAGGTCAAGCGACAACAGATGACGGCGCGCCTCATAAATCATCACGCCGGTCGCAACCGCAAGGTTGAGCGAATCAGCACGCCCCTGCTGGGGGATACGGGCAAGCCGCCCGGCACCATCTGCTAGTTCTGGCGGCAGGCCCTGTTGTTCATTGCCCATCAGCAGGACAACCGGTTTTATTGCGTAGTTGATGGTGCGGTAGTCAACTGAGCCGGCAAGATGGGTGGCAACGATCTCAACGCCGCTGTTTTTGGCCCAGTCGAGAAAAGCACGCGGTTCTGCGCGCGAAACCGACAGCGCGAACACAGAGCCCATGGTCGCTCGAACAGTTTCAAGCGAAAAAGGATCCGTGGTCTCGCCAACGAGGATCACACCAGACGCCCCGGCGGCATCGGCGGTGCGAATGATCGTACCGAGATTGCCGGGATCGCGCACCCGGTCGAGCGCGACATAGGTCTCGTCCCTGGCCGGGCGGATATCGGAAAGCGGCCTGTAGTGGCTTTCAAACACGCCAACGACCATCTGCGGATTGTCGCGGCGGGTAATCGCCGAAAGCACTTTTTCTGACACCTCCAGCACCAGACCGCCGGAGGCGACCGTCTTGGCGGCGACCTTCTCCACCGGCGCCTTGCCCTTTGCAGCCTTGGCGTAGATCAGCGTGCGGATCGACCAGTTGAGCTCCAGCGCATCGATGACAAGCTTCAGTCCCTCGGCCATGAACGTGCCGGTCTCTTCGCGGTGCTTCTTTTGCGAAAGCGCGCGGATGTCCTTGATGATCGGATTGGAAAGGGATGTGACCTCTTTCACGGTTCCAACGCGCTGGCCGCGCCTTTCGTCTCGCTCGAAGCTCATTGAGGCAACCACCGCGCATAAAGGGATGTTGAAAGGGCGCGGCCCGGTTCATTCCCGGAAAGCCCGGCCTCGCGCATAACCAGTTCGCCCGATTCGACCGTGCCGCCAAAACCGCGCATCGTTTCCATCATCAACTCATGAACGGAATAGAAGCTGGCGCGGATCGAATAGGCCGTCAGCACGAATCCGAGTGCATCCGGTTTCAGAATCGCACGGCAAAGATCCAGCATTTTCGGCAGGTGTTCGAACAACTGCCAGACCTCACCACTGGGTCCGCGCCCGAATTTCGGCGGATCGGTGAGGATGATGTCATAGTGATTGCCGCGCCGCTCCTCGCGTTCGATGAACTTCATCGCATCGTCGCAGATCCAGCGGATCGGCCGGTCATTGAGACCGGACAGTGCCTGATTTTCGCGCGCCCAGCCGATGGCCTTCTTCGAGGCGTCGACGTGGGTCACTTCTGCTCCGGCTGCTGCGGCGACCAGCGAGGCAACACCGGTATAGCCGAAGAGGTTGAGCACTTTCGGCGGATTCGTGCTGCGGCCCGACGTTCGCTCCAGCGTATCCCGCATCCATAGCCAGTGAGCCACCTGCTCTGGGAACACACCGACATGGCGAAACGCGGTGAACCGGCCGAGGAAATCGATATCCATGATCCGAAGCGGCCAGGTCTCGCCGAGCGCGCCCTTCGGGAAGCGCCAGCGCCCCATGCCGTCTTCATCCGTATCGCCGGTGAAGATCGCATCCGCATTGGCCCAGATCTTCTCTTCGAGCAGCGGCGGCCACAGAGCCTGCGCTTCCGGGCGGACAATGCGGTAGTCGCCATATTGTTCGAGCTTGAGACCATGACCGCTGTCGATCAGGTGGAAACCGTCGGCGCAACCGGACTGCAGGATGCTGGGCACGCGCTCGGCGGGACGATCGCCGCTGCGCAGTGCAATCCATTGCGGTTCCGGCTGGCGGCTGCGACGCTCACTCTGCTTTTCAGCCGGACGGTGTCCGGACGGTTCATCGCCTCGGGCAGCTGAGCGAGGGCCTTTGCGCGGTCGGTCCGGCTTAGCCTGCGGCTTCCCGCCCGACGGTTTGCGGCGTGTCTTGTCCTGTCTGGAAGGCGTCATGAAAGGCCATCATTCCGGAGTGATCGAAAGCTGCGGTTTATCAGCCCTGTCCGGAAAATGGCAAGTCTTCTCAGGCAGAGGGTAACTGATCGAGAGGGTGGCTGGCGGAAAGTTCGGCGGACTGGGCTTTCTGCTTGTCGGCCTCCGCGCGCCAGAGCGCTGCCTCGCGCTTGCTGTGTTTTGCTGTTTTTCGGTACTTGCGTTGCGAGATCCAGGTAAACAGCGCGCCAGCCAATATACCGAGAATGAAGGCAATGAAGATGTAAACAAAGAAGGGGGCGGAAACAGACAGGACTTTATCGCCGGCATTGAAGGGATTGAGCGCCATCGTGACCGATTGCCGGTTGGCAACCGAAAGCAAAACGAGCACCACCCCGATCGGCAGCAGAATCAGAATATTGACAAGCTTTGACATCATGCGCCTCGAGCGATTTATCTTTGAATGGTTCCGTCGGCACCCCTACTGGTCGTCCTTCTGGTCGGGATTGAGGCGCTCGCGCAGCTCTTTGCCGGTCTTGAAGAACGGCACCCATTTTTCTTCCACGAAAACGGTATCGCCGGTGCGCGGGTTCCGCCCGGAGCGCGACGGGCGGTTTTTGACCGAAAATGCCCCGAAACCGCGCAACTCGACTCGGTTGCCCGCAGCCAGTGCATCCGCGATTTCGTCGAGAATGGCGTTCACAATATTCTCGACATCACGATGATAGAGATGCGGATTGCGCGCCGCAACAATCTGTACCAATTCCGACTTGATCACGCTCAGCCCCTCAACTCTCTGATTTTCAATGCCAATCAGTCTGCCCCACAGACAGCAAACCGTCAACAAGTCCGGTCTGGTGCAGAGCGTCTTCGCTGACAAACCATCCCAAACCAAGTGATTCGACCAGTTTGGCCCCCAAACTTGCGAAACTGACCCCGAAGCCATCCCTGTTTACGTTATCCCATGTCTTGATTTCAAGGGACTCTGAAACGCCGTTCTCGACCAGATAGGCAGAAATCTGCTCTCGCCCGCCGATTTCATCGATAAGACCGGCCTCAAGCGCCTGCCGTCCGGTCAGAATCCGCCCGTCGGCAAGTGCCAGCGTCTGATCGCGTGGCATGTTGCGCCGCTCCGCGACAACGTCGACAAACCAGTCATAACTGTCCATCACCATGGCGCGCACCATGGCTTCGGCCTCATCGCTCGCATTGTTGAACGGTGACGGCTCTGCCTTCAGGGGGGCGGATTTCACCGAGTCCATCGAAATACCGATCTTGTCGAGAAGATCCTTGGCCTGCGGATAGAGAAAAATCACGCCGATCGAACCGGTAATTGAGGTGTCGCCTGCAAAAATACGCTCACCCGCAAGCGCGATCATATAACCGGCTGAGGCGGCCTGAGTCCGGATTTCGCTGATGACAGGCTTCTTTTCTCCGACTTTGCGCAACGCCTTGTAAAGAGCCTCGCCGCCGAAAGTGGTTCCACCACCGGTCGACAACGATACCACCAAGGCCTTGGCCGAAGGATCCTCACCGATCTGGCGAATGGTTTCGAGCATGATCGGATCATCGTCGATCAAGCCGGAAATCGTGAGCTGCGCGACGTGGGGACGCGACAGCATTGAACCGGCCGAATCCTCGCCATACGCCCGGTAAAGGACAACGACAAACAGAACGGCAATCACCAAAGCAGCCGCACGCCACCATCCCACGCGCCTGCGCAAGCGCCTACGTTCAAGGATGTCCGACAGATTCATGAGAGCCCTCGCAACGTTTTGAACGGCGTTTTCCGCCGTCAAGGTTGGTGAATGTGCGTGCCGCCCACATATGATGTCAACCGGTACTGAACGGTTTCTCGCGGGATCAACTTGTTATGGCCACAAAAACATACTACCGATAAGCCAAGGCTGGCAATGGATCAGGACGCCGCAGGTGCGCCCGCGCCGAAAAGAAACCGCTCATGGAAGCAAGACCAGACGGCACGAATGAGTATTTCAAGCACGGCGCAAAACGAACAAACACCTGCAAGACCGACCATTGAGGAGAATTTTCGGCGCGCGTCACGTCATTCCGGACATGTCCGCCGATTGAAAATCCTGCTGCCCCTTGCTGCCGTTCTCATCACGCTCGGTCTAATCGCAGCGACATTTCTGCGCTCCATTGTGCCTGATAACATTACCCTTGATGCGGCATCGATCGAGGATGGCATGATCGTCATGACCAACCCAGGCATGTCGGGTCGCAATTCGGACGGCATCCGTTACTCGCTGAAAGCCGAGCGGGCACTTTTGCCTGCGACCAATCCCGAGGACACCACTGTCCTTCTGGAAAACGTGGTCGCCTCCGTTCCGGTCGACGAATCCGTCACCGCCGTGGTCAACGCCACCAGGACGCTTTATGACCGCGTGACCGAACGGTTGAGCATCGACGAACCATTCACAATCACTATGTCAAACGGCATGACCGCAGATTTCACCTCCGCGCAGATCGATATCAAGGCGGGAACGCTGACAAGCGATCACCCCGTGTCGGTCAACTCCCCCAGGCTTCAGTGGTTGCTCAAAATGTGAATATCATCGATAACGGTCAGAAGATTCGGTTTGGCGGCGGTGTTCATGTTACGCTCGCTCCAACAGCATTGGCACAGAGCGGTGAATGAGGTTCGTATGGATCTGAGCGATTTGAAAGACTGCGCCACCCGGCTCACTGCGGTATTCGTGCTGGCATCGGCCTCCCTTTTGTCTCTGTCCGTCGCCGACGGGCAAGCGCAATCGACGCAAACCGGCGGGTTCCAGCTGTCCGGCGACCAGCCGATCGACATCGACGCGGACGAGTTCGAAGTCGATGACTCGACCAAGCTCATCACCTTCACGGGCAATGTCGTTGCCGTGCAGGGCGACAGCCAGGTCAAGGCCGGCAAGATGACGGTAAGCTATGCCGGCGGCTCAACAGGCATAGCCTCCGGACAGGGCGATATCGAAAGAATTGACCTGACTGACAACGTGGAATTGCAAACAGCGACCCAGCACGCGACCGGCGACACAGGTTTTTTCGACATGACCGCCCAGCAATTCGTGCTTGAAGGCAAACAGGTGGTCCTCAAGGAAAATGAGAACGTCTTTGTGGGCTGCAAGCTGACCGTCAACATGGCGACAAGCCAGGCCAAGCTCGACGCCTGCGGCGAGCGGGTGCAGATCAGACTCAATCCACAATCGCGCCCGGGCAACTGATCCGCATGCCAAAGCACAATGCAACGAGGACACTATCCTCAGCCGAGCAATCCGATGCCACCGCGACCAAGCCCGAAAATGGCAAGAATGGCCGCTATGACGGCACCCTGATTGCACAGGGATTGACCAAGGCCTATCGCAACCGGCGCGTTGTCAACGGCGTATCGCTTGTCGTGCGCCGCGGTGAAGCGGTCGGCCTGCTTGGACCAAACGGGGCTGGCAAGACAACCTGCTTCTACATGATTACAGGGCTTGTACCGGTGGATGAGGGCAGCATCGCGTTGCATGGCCGCGATGTCACCGGTCTTCCCATGTACCGCCGTGCACGTCTCGGCGTCGGTTACCTCCCGCAGGAAGCCTCGATCTTCCGTGGCCTGACGGTCGAAAACAACATTCGGGCCGTACTGGAACTCACCCCTCTCAAAAAAAACGAGAGGGAAGAGAAACTTGAGACCCTGATGGAAGAGTTCGGCATAGCCAAGTTGCGCAAATCGCCAGCGGTCGCTCTTTCCGGCGGCGAGCGTCGCCGTCTGGAGATTGCACGTGCGCTTGCCACCGATCCCGCCTTCATGCTGCTCGATGAGCCGTTTGCCGGCGTCGACCCGATTTCCGTCACCGACATCCAGAACCTTATCCGTCACCTGACACGGCGCGGCATCGGCGTTCTGATCACGGACCATAATGTCCGTGAAACCCTGGGAATGATCGACCGCGCCTACATCATTCATGCCGGTGAAGTCCTGACCCACGGCAAGGCGGACGAGATCGTTGCCAACAGCGACGTGCGTCGCTTCTACCTCGGCGACGATTTCAGCCTGTAGCGACCGGCCTTGCGGTTCATCATTGAGTGCGGATTAGGGCTTGATAGACAAGCAATTTCTGTGCCAGTCTCCCGAACAGGATCTGACAACCAGAATATTGTGTCAACGGATGCGCGCCAAAGCCGTTCCGTTGCTATGAAGGGGTTTTGCTCTCATCATGGCACTCAGCGCCAACATGTTCCTGCGCCAGAACCAGTCGCTGGTCATGACACCGCAACTGATGCAGTCGATCCAGCTTCTCCAGATGCCGCTTGCGGAACTGGACCAGTTCATCGCGCAGGAAGTGGAAAAGAACCCGCTTCTGGAAGTCGCCAGCGATGACGCAGCGGTCGATGACCGGCCCGACCCCTCCGAAGCGGAGGCTACCGAAGCTTCGGAAATGTCAAGCGACTGGTTTTCCGAGGATCAGCAGAGTCAGGATATGGGCCGGCTGGGAGAAAGCCTCGACAGCAATTATGACAGCGCTTTCGGTGATGATGGCGCTACTGTTAGTCCCGACGCCCCCGAACTGATGAGCCAGTGGAAATCGATGCCCGGCAGCGGAGGTGGAGACGATCATGTCGACCTCGACGAATTCGTCGCCTCCAGGCCCTGCCTGCGCGACCACCTCACCGGCCAGATCGCGCTGACCTTCAAACGTCCCGACGAACAGGCGATTGCCCGCCATCTTGTCGATTATATCGACGAGGCGGGTTATTTCCGTGGTGAGACCGCTGAAATCGCAGAAAGAGCCGGGCTGGAAACGGAGCGGATCGACGCGGTCCTTGATACCCTCAAATCGCTCGATCCACCCGGTGTTTTCGCGCAATCTTTGTCTGACTGCATGTACCAGCAGTTGCTTCAACTCGGCACACTGACGCCTGCCACGGCCAAGCTTGTCGAAAACCTCGACCTGGTCGCCCGACGCGACTTCACCAAGCT
This sequence comes from Martelella sp. K41-7, assembly GCF_055808365.1. NCBI lineage: Bacteria > Pseudomonadati > Pseudomonadota > Alphaproteobacteria > Hyphomicrobiales > Aurantimonadaceae > Martelella > Martelella sp. K41-7. The sequence continues at coordinate 953,530 of NZ_CM147867.1, read as the reverse complement.
GACGAAGCTGTGCGGCGTGGATGAAGAAGACCTGCTCAAAATGGTGCAGGCTCTGCGCCGGCTGAACCCGAAGCCGGCCAGCGCCTTCAGCAACCAGCCACCCGAATCAGTCCTTCCCGATGTCATCGTTTCCGCCCGCAAGGACGGCGAATGGCAAGTCGAGTTGAACCCGGACACATTGCCGCGGGTGCTCGTCAACCGTTCCTACCTCACGCAGATCAAGACATCTTCCGGCCTGTCTGATGCCGATCAGGCCTTCCTCAACACCTGCCTGCAGACGGCAAACTGGCTGACACGCAGCCTCGACCAGCGCGCCCGCACCATTCTCAAGGTCGGCAGCGAAATCGTGCGCCAGCAGGATGGCTTCCTGAAACACGGAGTTGACCATCTGCGCCCGCTGAACCTCAAGACCGTGGCCGAAGCCATAAAGATGCACGAATCCACGGTAAGCCGCGTGACCTCGAACAAGTTTATCCTGACGCCGCGCGGGCTGTTCGAACTACGCTATTTCTTCTCGGTCTCCATTGCCTCGGCCCAGATCGATGGTCAGGCGCTTTCGGCAGAGTCAATCCGCCACAAAATCCGCCGGATGATTGCCGCCGAGCCCCCCGAAACGGTCCTCTCTGACGACGACATCGTTGCAGCCCTCAAACGCGAAGACATCACCCTCGCCCGTCGCACAGTTGCAAAATACAGGGAAGCAATGAATATCCCCTCCTCTGTCCAGCGCCGGCGCGAAAAACGAGCCTACGCCCGGGCTGTCGGCGCGTGAACTTTCGGAATTCCGGGACATGCAAAAGACCGGTATGATTGACTTCACTGGCCATGAACGCTAGAGCATCCGCCGCAAGAGGGATCACCGCATGTGATCGCGAGACGAAATGCGGACCGGCCAGCGCGAGCGAGCAGACGAACCGATGGTGCCTGCAAAAAAACACGCAGAAGAATATTGCTAAAATCCCGCTGGCAAACGGCTGAAAAATGCCCAAATACGTTATGATGACATCGCGTCATTGAAATGCCGTGCCGGTTGCCGGTCGGCCAGCCGTTGAGTTCTTGGAGGAGAACGAGGCTTGGCTTAGACTGGTGGCCGCCAACATAGAAGAAGGGAAGATTCATGAGTGTTCGCGTCTCGGGAAAACAGATGGAAGTCGGCGAGGCTTTCCGTGAAAAAATCGAAGACCAAATCGAGGAAGCGGTCACCAAGTATTTCGACGGCGGCTACTCCAGCCAGGTTACCGTCGAGAAATCCGCAGGTGGCTTTGAGGCTGACTGCAAGGTGCATCTCGACAGCGGTGCTGTGCTTCACGCGGCCGGTAAGGCGCATGATCCCCAGGCCGCCTTTGATGCAGCTTTCGAACGCATCGCCAAGCGGCTGCGCCGCTACAAGCGCAAACTGAAGGATCATCATCAGCATAACGGTCATGCCGATTTCGCCGAAGTCGCCTATTCGGTTATGGATATGCCGCAGGAGGATGAGACCGAAATTCCGGAGGACTATGCACCGGCTATTGTCGCGGAAGCTAAAACCGAAGTGCGCATGATGGCGGTTGCAACGGCTGTCATGGCACTTGATATGACCGACAAGCCGCTGATGCTGTTCCGCAACCCGGACAACAAGACGCTCAACATCGTCTACCGCCGCCCCGATGGCAATATCGGCTGGATCGATACAGCCGGCATTCAGGGCTGACCCCACTTCGGCGGGCGCCGTTTCCGGCGCCCGCCCTTCAAGCCGCAACCCAGGATACCAGGATATGGCCCTTGACGACCTGCTGAAACAGGAGGCGATCATCCCCGCCCTCAAGGCAAACTCCAAGAAGCAATTGCTGCAGGAGCTGGCCGCCAAAGCGGAGGCCGTGACGGGAGTACCCGAGCGCGAGATCTTTGAAGTGGTGCTCCAGCGCGAGCGCCTCGGCTCCACCGGCGTCGGCAATGGTATCGCCATTCCACACGGAAAATTGCCGAAACTTGAGCATATTTGCGGTGTCTTTGCCCGCTTGCAGCATCCCGTCAATTTCGAGGCGCTTGATGACCAGCCGGTCGATCTGGTGTTTCTGCTGCTCGCCCCGGAAGGCGCGGGCGCCGACCACCTGAAGGCGCTGTCGCGCGTTGCCCGGCTTCTGCGCGACCAGGAACTGGTCAAAAAGCTTAGAGCGTCTGATTCGGAAAGTGCGATCTACGCCTTTTTGAATTCCGACCTGGATTCTTCCGCAGCCTGAACCACACCTCCCACAAACATTAAAAAAGGCGTCCCGCATTAGCGAAACGCCTTTCAAAACGATGATCGCGACATCCGCGATTATTCAGGCTTTTCGCCTTCGGCTGTCGACGGGGCGACATCGGCCTTGGGACCGCCCTTGGAGACACCCACCATGGCCGGACGCAGAACGCGCTCGCCAATCATGTAACCGGCCTGGACGACCTGCACTACAGTGTTGGCAGGAATTTCCGGATTCGGCACTTCGAACATCGCCTGATGGAAGTGTGGATCGAATCGCGCGCCGTCAGCTTCGATCTTCTTGACCCCGTGGCGCTCAAGCCCAGTCAGCATGGAACGCTCTGTCATCTCCATGCCTTCGATGAAGCCTTTGATCTCTTCGCTGCGCTTTTCTTCCGGTATAGCGTCCAGCGCGCGGCGAAGATTGTCCGAAACACCGAGCATGTCGCGTGCAAACGCCGTCACCGCATAGGCCTTGGCGTCCTTCACGTCTCGGGCAGTGCGCCGGCGCAGGTTTTCCATTTCGGCAGCAAGCCGGAGCAACTGGTCGCGCTGCTTTTCGTTCTCCTCACGAAGGAGATCGATCGGATCGGGTTCGGCGAATTCGGCCTCCGCGGTCTCGGTTTCTTCAACCGGCGCTTCGGCTTCAAGGTCGACAACCGTCTCGTTGATTTCCTCGTCAGTGCCGTTCTTCTTGGTCTCGTCGGTCATGACGTCTCCGCAAGTTTCATTTTCTTTGAATCTCTCGAGCCCCGATATCGAGGTTCACTCCCGAAAAATCAAGGCCTCACCCAGTATTCGCATGATGTCAGTCAACGAGACCGCGACAGTCTCGACAGGAGATGCGCCGTATAGTCGACCATCGGAACCACGCGGGCGTAATTCAGCCGGGTCGGGCCGATCACGCCGACCGCGCCAACGACCTGATTGTCACTGTCACGATAGGGTGCAACCACGAGCGAAGAGCCCGACAGTGAGAACAGCTTGTTTTCCGAGCCGATGAAAATGCGGACCCCCGACCCGCTTTCGGCCAGGTTGATCAGTTCGATCAGGCTTTCCTTTTTCTCAAGGTCGTCGAACAGCATGCGAAGGCGGTCAATATCGGCGACATCGGCAACACCTTCGAGAAGATTGGCGCGGCCGCGCACAATCAACCGCCCCGGATGACCATCGTCCGAACTGCCGGACCAGATGGCAAGCCCGCGTCCAATGAGATCCTGCGAAAGCTGGTCGAGCTCATGGCGGACCTCATCCTTGAGCTTTGCCAAAACCGATTTCAGCTCCGGCAGGGTCTGGCCGTTCAGATGCGCATTGAGGAAATTCGCCGCCGCCGTCAGTTGCGAGGAGGTCGTGCCTGCCGGAAGCTCGATGATGCGGTTTTCGACTTCGTTGTGCTCACCAACCAGCACGGCGAGCGCCTTTGTCGGCTCCAGACGGATGAATTCGACATGCTTGAGCACGGTATTGCTCTTCGATGTCATCACCAGCCCTGCCCCGCGCGACATGCCGGACAGCATCTGGCTTGCTTCATTCAAAAGCCCGTCGACCGGCTGGCCGTGATCAACACTGCTCATATGGCGGTCGATCTCGGAGCGTTCGTCTTCTGCCAGGTCACCGATCTGCATATAGGCATCGACAAAGAAGCGAAGGCCACTTTCCGTCGGCAAACGGCCGGCGCTGATATGGGGCGCATAGATCAGCCCGAGTTCTTCGAGATCGCTCATGACGTTGCGGACCGATGCCGGCGACAATGACATCGGCAAAAGCCGCGAAAGACTGCGCGAGCCCAGCGGCTCCCCGCTTTCCAGATAGCTCTCGACGATTTTGCGAAACACCTCCCGCGAACGGTCGTCCAGCGCCATAGCCGAATTATCTGCGATTGGTCTGTGATCTGATGTCATGCTCTGCTTTGCCGGATGGTGTGAGGCCTCCCCCTCAATATAGTGTCGGAAGGCGGCTGCGCAATTCGTCTTTGCATCATCGCCGCATGCCGTTTTTCTTTGCAAATACCCCCTCTACCCCGTAGAAAGCCCGCAATTGAAACCGGAAGGATCAGATCATGCGGCCGTCAGGCAGACAACTCAACCAGATGCGCAATGTCTCCTTCGAGCGTGGCTTCTCCAAACACGCTGAAGGCTCCTGCTTTGTGAAATTCGGCGATACGCATGTGCTGTGCACCGCCTCCCTAGAAGAGCGCGTTCCGCCGTGGCTGCGCAATGCCGGCAAGGGTTGGGTCACCGCCGAATACGGAATGCTGCCGCGCGCTACCGGCGATCGCATGCGCCGCGAGGCTTCTGCCGGCAAGCAGGGTGGCCGCACCCAGGAAATCCAGCGCCTGATCGGACGGTCGCTGCGCGCCGTTGTCAATCTCGAGGCCCTTGGTGAACGCCAGATCAGCGTCGACTGCGATGTCATCCAGGCCGATGGCGGCACCCGCACCGCGTCTATCACCGGGGCCTGGATTGCGCTGCATGATTGCCTGAAATGGATGGAAGCGCGCAGCATGGTCAAGACCGACAAGGTGCTGAAGGACCACGTCGCCGCAATCTCCTGCGGCATCTTCGCCGATCAGCCGGTCATCGACCTCGATTATCTGGAAGATCTCGTCCGCCGAGACCGACGCCAATTTCGTCATGACCGGCACCGGCGGCATCGTCGAAATCCAGGGTACCGCCGAAGGCAAGCCGTTCAGCCAGGACGAGTTCCTGACGCTGATGGGCCTGGCAAAGGACGGCATTGCCGAACTGGTTGAACTGCAGAAGAAGACCATCGCCGGCGATTGAGGAACACGCCATGCCGATTGCCGCCGTTCTGGAGACAGCGCTCTATGCCGACGATCTTGACGCCGCCGAGGCGTTTTACGGCGGCGTTCTCGGGCTGGAAAAAATCTCCCGCGTCGGAAACCGGCATGTGTTCTTTCGCGCAGGCTCCGCTGTGCTGCTGATCTTCAATCCGGCCGAGACCGAAAAGCCCGCTGCCCCCGGTTCGCTCCCAGTGCCCACTCATGGCGCGCGCGGCGCGGGCCATGTGTGCTTCCGGCTGGAACGGGATGATTTCAGCGCGGTGATTGCACAGCTTGAAGCGCGAAACATCGCCATTGAGAGTGACTTTTGCTGGCCAAACGGCGCCCGCTCGATCTATTTCCGCGACCCCGCAGGCAACAGCCTGGAATGCGCGGAAGCAAAGCTCTGGGGACTATAGGAAAATATGCGCAAACTCGAAACCAAGACCATTGTCGTCGCCAGCCACAATGCCGGCAAGATTGCCGAGATCGCCGAATTGATCGGCCCGCTCGGCTTTTCGGCAAAATCAGCCGCCGAGCTTTCCTTCGACGTGCCGGATGAAACCGGAACCACATTCGAGGAAAATGCAGCGATCAAGGCGCTGGCTTCTGCGGAAAAATCCGGACTTCCTGCACTGGCTGACGACAGCGGCATCGTTGTCGATGCACTCGACGGCGCGCCCGGCGTCTACACTGCCGACTGGGCCGAGACCGCAGACGGCAGCCGCGACTTCATGATGGCCATGGAGAAGGTCGAGACAGCGCTTGCGGAAAAAGGCGCGGTGACGCCGGAAGCCCGCACCGCCCGTTTCGTCTGCGTACTCTGCCTTGCATGGCCGGATGGCCACACCGAAACCTTCCGTGGTGAAGTGGAAGGCAACCTCGTCTGGCCGCCGCGCGGCGACAAGGGCCATGGTTATGACCCCGTGTTCCAGCCCGCAGGCCATGACAGGACCTTCGGCCAGATGGAAGCGACCGAGAAAGCAGAAGGCGGCCCGGCCGATGGTGGGGCGCTTTCCCACCGCGCCCGCGCCTTCGCGCTCTTCACCGAGACGGGGCTTTCGCGCTGACCACCGACCCGGCAATGATCGCAGCGATCAATGGCGATAACGGCGACCCGGGTTTCGGCGTCTATCTGCACTGGCCGTTCTGCGCGGCCAAATGCCCCTATTGCGATTTCAACAGCCATGTCCGCCACCAGCCGGTCGACCAGCAGCGCTTTGTCGCGGGTTTCCTGCGTGAAATTGGCCATATGCGGGCGCTTTCCGGCCCCCGGACGGTCACCAGCATTTTCATCGGCGGCGGGACCCCCTCGCTGATGGAACCCGATACGCTGGGCGCCATTCTCGACGGCGTCGCTGCCGCCTGGCATGTGCCGGACGGCATCGAGGTAACGCTGGAGGCCAATCCCTCGAGCGTGGAAGCCGAACGCTTTCGCGGCTATCGCGCGGCGGGCGTCAACCGGGTTTCCATGGGGGTTCAGGCGTTGAACGACAGGGAACTGCGCTTTCTCGGGCGCCTGCACAATGTCGAGCAGGCCCTTGGTGCAATCCGGCTGGCGCGCGAGATCTTTCCGCGCATGTCTTTCGACCTGATCTATGCCCGGCCCGGGCAGCGCGCCGAAGACTGGGAGCGCGAGCTCAACCAGGCGATTGATCTCGCCGCAGATCACCTCTCGCTCTACCAGCTCACCATAGAGGAAGGCACGCGCTTCTTCGATCTCCACCGTGCGGGTAAGCTCGTCGTGCCTGACGACGACCATGCCGCCCATCTTTACGAAGTCACGCAGGCGGTCACCGCCGGGCGCGGTCTTCCGGCCTATGAGGTCTCGAACCACGCCCGCCCCGGTGCGGAAAGCCGGCACAATCTGACGTACTGGCGCTATGGCGATTATGCCGGGATCGGCCCCGGCGCCCATGGCAGGCTGAATACAACCTCTGGCAAGGTCGCGACCGCAGCCGAAAAACACCCTGAAACCTGGCTGCAGATGGTCGAAGCGGACGGGCACGGCGTAAGCGAGCAGACAACGCTCTCACGCGAACAACAGGCAGACGAACTGCTGCTGATGGGGCTTCGGGTCAGGGAGGGCATCGATATTGCCCGCTGGTCATCGCTTGCCGGTAAACCGCTGGACAGCGAACGCGAGGATTTTCTGATCAGCCTCGGCCTGATCGAGCGGATCGGCAACAGCCGGCTGCGCGCCACGCCAGAGGGCATGTTGCTCTTGAACCGGGTTGTCGCAGAACTCTCCTGACGTTTTGGTTGCACAGTGCTATTATGCACCCGGAACCCGCATCACATGCTGCGCGTTCAAGACTTGAAACAAATTGAGCATCCAGGGAAGAAAGACCGCAACAGATGGCAAGTTCAAGCTACACCCACAGAATGATCCGCGACCGGCTGAGTGCGGCCATCTGCATCATCTTCGGTGTCTATATGGGCTATCTCGCCCATTCCGACGGTGTCGCGCTGGCGCCCTCGCTATTTTACGGCCTGATCGCCTTTGTGCTGCTCGCCATGCTGCTGATGATCCTGAGGAATTTCGTCTATGGGCTGATCCTTGCCGGGCTGATCGTCTGGCTGGCTGCCTATCTCGGCTTCAGCTGGGCCGATCAGCTGATCGGCTATATCGAACAGCTGCTGCAGCTCGGCTACCAGGAATCGCTGAAGCTGTTCATGGCCGCCGAAAAGCCTATTGCCACCTGACGGCGGCCGCGCTCAGGCGGCCAGTCCCGTCAGCAGGGTCTTGAGCTGCTCTTCCGCATCGGCTGAGCGTTCCGAACGGCTGATAAAGCCGCCGCCGAAGACGCGGGCATCATTGCCGGGCGCATCGTAAAGCACACAGGCCTGACCGCTGGCGATCCCGTCCTCGCCTTCCAGAAGATCGACGTAGACGCCGTCATCGTCGACATGCAGCATCACGGGCAGTGGCGGCCGCGTCGAGCGCACCTTGGCGAAACACGAAAACCCGCTTGCAGCCTCTTCAGCCACCGGGCGGTCCCCCAGCCAGTTGACGTCGCGCAGATAAATACGCCTGGTCTCCAGAGCCTCGCGCGGGCCGACGATGACACGGCGCGAGCGGGCATCCAGATAAACCACATAAAGCGGTTCCCCGGTGGCAACGCCCAGCCCCTTGCGCTGGCCGATCGTGTAGCGGACGATGCCCTCGTGGCGGCCAAGCACGCGACCGTCGAGATGCACGATCTCACCGCCAAGTTCAGCATTCGGCTTCAGCTTGGCGATCACGTCGGAATACTTGCCATGCGGCACAAAGCAGATGTCCTGGCTGTCCGGCTTGTCGGCAACGATCAGGCCCATTTCCTCAGCCAACCGACGGGTATCGGCCTTTGGCAGACCGCCGAGCGGAAATCTGAGAAAATCGATCTGTTCCTGCGTGGTCGCAAACAGGAAATAGCTCTGGTCGCGCTCGGCATCCACAGGCCGGTAGAGGGCGCGGCGCATCGGGTTCTCCGGTGTCGGGTTCGACCGGGAACGGATGTAGTGGCCGGTCGCCAGCGCATCGGCACCGAGTTCCCTCGCCGTCGTCAACAGATCAGCGAATTTGACCGTCTGGTTGCAGGCCACACAGGGGATTGGCGTTTCACCGGCGATATAGCTTTCGGCAAACGGATTGATGACCGTCTCGCGGAACCGGGCCTCATAATCCAGCACATAATGCGGGATGCCGAGCCGCTCGGACACGCGACGGGCATCGTCGATATCCTGCCCTGCACAGCATGAGCCTGCGCGGTGCACAGCCGCGCCATGATCGTAAAGCTGAAGGGTGATGCCGAGGACATCATAGCCCTCGCGCTTCAAAAGCCCGGCCACGACCGAGCTGTCAACGCCGCCGGACATCGCCACAACAACGCGCGTGTCCTCCGGCTTCTTGTCAAAACCGAGTGTATTCATGATCCGCCAGTCCAGTTCAAGGTTGGATGTCAAACCGTTTATTTGGCGCTGATATAGAGGCCCTGCCCGCAAGACGCAAGCAAAGCCTTTGCAAGCCGCTCGCTGCGACCGGGTGCATTGTCCTATATGCGTCAGAAGGGACGCACGGCGCTCTAGTGGAATTTTAAAATTTGACATTTGATGGGCGAGGTCGCTGAAACGGACCTCAAATGTCAAATTCATTCCACTAGGCCGCGATCATGGGCGCGATATAGGCCGTATGCACCCAGCCGGTAACAACGCCCTCTCGGCCGTCCGGGTGTTCGGGCGCGACGAAGGCCCAGTCGCCATCCCGGCTCATGATCTTGAGTTGCGTGCCCTTCAGAAGCGTTCCCGGCGGAACCACCTTCTCAAATTGCGCGCCCGGACCGCCGCGCAGATTGAGCCGCCCGGCGGTAACCACCGCCATCGGCTCCCTGTCGTTGGCCTCACCCAGCGTCGCGCGGAAGCGCTCCATGGGGAAGGCCGGCCCCGGATCGGTCTTCCAGCCGCGCGTGTCAATCTCCTCATGGCTGACGATTGCCTTGATCGGATAGTGGCCGATGAGGGCCTGAACCAGATCGAGACCGGTGGCAAGCTGTGCCTCGGGGTAAAGCGGCCAGGCAAACCGGCCTGTGCCGACGCGCTGATGCGGCGCCATCTGATAGCCGCCGGTCTTTTTCAGCGCACGCTCGGTAAACCGCTTGCCATAAGCGTCGGTGAAATCGCCGAGCCCGTTCGGCCTCAGCCAACCGGCATTGACGAATTCGATGCCGACGGAATAGCTGTTGAGCCCCTCCAGCGTGCCATAGCGCGATGGACCGGCATGCCATGCCTTGCGGTTGAACGGTGCAATCTGCCAGGCCGTGCCGTCGCGGTCGATCACGACATGGGCGCTGGAGCCGCGGTTGGATGAGCCGGCTGCAGCGCCCATCAGCCAGTCGCGGCTTGCCGCACCATTCCAGCCGGTGGTGTAATGCAGCACAATGATGACCGGCGGGTTTTGCCGCCGGGCACCCAGATTGGCGGATTGTCCGTACCAGATCCCTGGAATTTTATGGTTTTCGATCCGCATCGTGCGGCTCCTCCCTGCCTGTGAAAACTGCAGGAATCCTAAGCGCTGTGGCCGGGTCGGGAGCTGACGGGGAAAACCGGGGAACAAAAACGCGCGGCCACAGGGACCGCGCGTCATCAACATGTCAGAAAAGAGAAGCTCAGGCCGAAAGCTTGCCGGCAAGCTTGGCAACATGCGCGCCCTGGAAACGGGCGGCTTCGAGTTCGACCGTCGACGGCATACGCGAGCCGTCGCCATCGGTAATGGTGGAAGCGCCGTAGGGTGAGCCGCCCTTGATTTCGTCGAGACCCATCTGACCGGCAAAGGCGTAGGGCAGGCCGACAACCACCATGCCGTGATGGAGAAGCGTCGGAATGAAGCTGAGAATGGTCGATTCCTGGCCGCCATGCTGGGTTGCCGAAGCGGTGAACACCGAGCCGACCTTGCCGACGAGCTTGCCCTGTGCCCAGAGACCACCGGTCTGATCCATGAAGTTGCGCATCTGCGAGGCGACGGTACCGAAGCGCGTTCCGGCACCGAAGATCACGGCATCATACTGGTCAAGTTCGTTCGGGTCGGCAATCGGGGCTTCCTGATCGAGCTTGAAATGCGATGCCTTGGCAACGTCTTCGGGAACCAGCTCGGGAACGCGCTTGATGGTGACTTCGGCGCCTTCGGCAGCGGCACCCTCGGCAACGGCCTTGGCCATGGTTTCGACGTGACCATAGGCCGAGTAATAGAGAACGAGAACTTTAGCCATTTTGGAAAACTCCACTTGGGTTGGCTCAAAAATTGGTAATCGAGAGATAGGCCTTCCGGCTGGGCGAAGTCCAGACGCCGGACGATAGACGCAGTGTTCACTCATCAGCAGGTTCACAACGGCTTTGCCTCACTTACCGAGCCGCGGGCTTGAAGAAAGCCAAACATGGGTCCAAAACGGAACCGCAATTCCTGCTTCAACAGAACCATGGGTCCGACGACAATGAGCGAAGACGACAATCCGACCGCAGCCATGCTCGCCATCGGCGACGAACTCTTGTCCGGACGGACCAAGGACAAGAATATCGGCCATCTGGCAGAAGCCATGACGCTCATCGGGATCGGCCTGAAAGAGGTGCGGATCGTTGCCGACGACGCGGACGCGATCATTGAGGCGGTCAATACGCTGCGGTCTCGCTATACTTATGTATTCACGTCCGGCGGCATTGGCGGCACGCATGACGACATAACCGCCGACTCGGTTTCCACCGCTTTCGGCCTGCCCTGCATCTACAATGACGAGGCAATGACCCGCCTCACCACGCATTACCAGCGGCGCGGCATCGAATTCAACGCCTCGCGTCAGCGCATGGCGCGCATGCCGGAAGGCGCCACACTGATCGACAATCCGGTTTCCACGGCCCCCGGTTTCGTGATCGGCAATATTTACGTGATGGCCGGTGTGCCGAGCATTTTCCAGGCGATGCTCGACAATGTGATCCCCACACTGAAGGGCGGAGTGCCGCTTATTTCCGAGACCGTGGAATGCCCCTTCGGCGAAGGCGATATCGCCGCCAGACTTGGCGAAATTCAGAAGGCCCATCCCGAAACCTCGATTGGCTCCTATCCTCGTTTTTCAGCAGAAGGCTTCCGCACGCAGCTCGTCGTCCGTGCCCGTGAGAAAGCCGACGTCGAGGCCGCCGCCGCCGATATCCGATCCATGCTGGAGGCGATGACGGCACACTGAATTCCGTTCGGCCTTACCCGAAAGACGCGTTTCCGCCCTTCGCATTTTCTGGCAATAGGAATAGACTGTCGTTGCAGTAACTGCCGGAACCGCCAATCGGTCGCCGGCGACCTATATGGGCAGGGAGCCAAGCCCAAGAGGAGCGTTTCAGATGACCTACAAGACCATTCTCGCCGTCATGGAATCACCCACACAGGCTGGTGGTTTCCTGGATTACACCGTTGAGATCGTTCGCTCATTCGACGCACACCTCATCGGCCTCCATGCAGAAACCGTAAACCCGACACCGATCATCGCGCCGATGGAAATTCCGGACCCGATTTCGATCCAGTCGCTGCAGGACATCGCCGAAAAGCGCAGCGCCGAGCTTGGCGAGATATTCCGCAAACGGGCAGACCGGGAAGGCCTGTCCTACGAATGGCGAAAAATCGTCTCCGCCGCCGGCTTTGCCGGTTCCTCGGTCATCGACAGCGCACGCACCTGCGACCTGATCATCGCTCCGCAAGTCAGCCCCGATGCCCCCGGAGATGCGCGATCCGATTTCGAGAGCTTCCTGTTTGAAAGCGGAAGGCCGGTTCTGCTGGTGCCTCATGTCGACAAGGTCGCCAAGCCGTTCAACCGGGTAATGGTCGCCTGGAATGGCTCGCGCGAGGCAGCCCGCGCCACATTTGACGCCATGCCGTTCCTGCTGAAGGCAAACGAAGTCGAGATTTTCTCGGTCAACCCGCATGACAGCGACGAGCAGGAAAGCGGTCTCACAGGCGCCGAAATCGCCTCGACGCTCGCCCGCCATGGCGTCAATGTGACGGCCACCAGCGCCCATGCCGACAAGGCCAAGGCGGGGACCATCATCGAAAACCGGCTGTCGGATAAATCCGTCGATCTTCTGGTCATGGGTGCCTATACCCATTCGCGGCTGTGGGAGATGCTGTTCGGCGGTGTAACCCGCACCCTGCTGGAATCGATGACAGCTGCGACACTGATGTCGCGCTGATCCAGTCTGCCTGATCGCCAAGGCCCATCTTTCCGGTGCCTGACGCCCCGCCCTGCTTGCCTTTTGACGGTGAATGGGGCTAATAGCGATGCCCAACGGCAGAGCGTCATCTGTCTCGGGCATTGCTTGTCCAGAAAACAAGCGCCGGGGCGGGTTCGCATGCCACAGACCGGAGGGTTTTGACCGCCGGCAAAATCATTCTGCGTCAGCGTGCCCCGGAGCCAAACATGTCCCTTCCCGAAAAAGCCTTTCCCGTTACGTGGGATCAGTTTCACCGCGATGCCCGCGCACTGGCCTGGCGCCTCGCTGGCCTCGAACAGACCTTCACCGCAATCGTCTGCGTGACCCGCGGCGGGCTGGTCCCGGCGGCCGTGATCTCGCGGGAGCTTGAAATCCGCCTGATCGAGACGGTCTGCATCGCCAGCTATCACGACTACTCCAGCCAGGGCCAAACCCAGCTTTTGAAGGGCATTTCCGAGGAACTGATCAAAACCGCCGGTGAAGGCGTGCTGATCATCGACGACCTGACAGATACCGGCAATACCGCGCGGGAAGTGCGTGAGATGCTGCCGAAAGCCCATTTTGCCTGCGTCTATGCCAAGCCCAAGGGCGTGCCGACCGTCGATACATTCGTCACCGAGGTCAGCCAGGACACCTGGATCTATTTCCCCTGGGACATGGGCTTCACCTATCAGGAGCCAATCAAGAAGGGTCCGGCGCAATAAGCACGCGCTGATTTTCGGATCGAAAACAACAAACGCCCGGCCGGCTTCCCTTCCGGTCGGGCGTTTGCGTCACGCGGCAGGGGCTACCGCTTGCGGAGACGCGGTCGCGTGGCGGGCGCGAGATAATGCGTGAGGACGGGGCCGGCGACCCAGGCGATCAACAGAATCACTGGCAGCAGGAAGGCACGGGCGTCGTAAAGCGGTGGCACGATGAGGATCACCGAAACGACCGCGGCTGCACCGATAGCAATGATAAGATAAGCAAGAACACGTGCGGGCAGGTTATCCATTGCAGTTTTCCCTTCTTGTTGCATGGTAAACGCAACCTGAAGAGAAGAGTTCCCGGGGGACCCGCCGAAAAGGCCTCAGCTGTTGTTGCGATCGCGCCGCAACTTGTCCCACCATTGCAGACGCTTGTTGATTTCGCGTTCGAAACCACGTTCGGGCGGGCGATAGAATTGCTGCCTGCCCATCTCGGTGGGAAAATAATCCTGTCCGGAAAAGGCGTCGGGCTCGTCGTGGTCATAGCGATAACCGGCGTTGTAGCCCTCATCCTTCATCAGCTTGGTCGGCGCGTTGAGGATATGCTTGGGCGGCAGCAACGAACCATGGTTTTTCGCCGCGCGCATCGCCGCCTTGAAGGCGGTATAGACGCCGTTGGACTTCGGCGCGGTGGCCAGATAGACGCAGGCCTCAGCCAGCGCCAGTTCGCCCTCGGGTGAGCCGAGAAAGTCATAGGCATCCTTGGCGGCATTGGCGATAACAAGCGCCTGCGGATCGGCGAGGCCGATATCCTCGCTCGCCATGCGCACCAGACGTCGCCCCAGAAACAGTGGGTCCTCGCCGGCATCGAACATGCGGGCGAGATAATAAAGCGCCGCATCCGGGTCCGAGCCGCGCACCGATTTGTGCAACGCCGAGATCAGATTGTAGTGGCCGTCCTGCCCCTTGTCATAAATCGGCGCGCGGCGCTGGACGATATTCATCAGGCTTTGCGGATCCAGACGTTCGTCCTCGCGCGCAGAACGCCAGATCTCTTCGGCCAGCGTCAGGATCGCGCGGCCATCGCCGTCGGCCATCATCACCAGTGTTTCGCGCGCGGCATCATCCAGCGGCAGCGCCCTGCCCTCGGTCTCTTCGGCGCGCTTCATCAGTTCCGTCAGGCTTTCGCCATCATGCGAGCGGAAGGTCAGCACCCGCGCGCGCGACAGAAGAGCCGCATTGAGTTCGAAGGACGGGTTTTCGGTCGTCGCCCCGACAAGAATGATGGTGCCATCTTCCATGACGGGCAGAAAACTGTCCTGCTGGGCGCGGTTGAAGCGGTGTATCTCGTCGACGAACAGCAGCGTCTGGCGCCCGTTCATGCGCCGGGCGCGGGCCGATTCGAACACTTTCTTGAGGTCAGCCACGCCGGAAAAGATGGCCGAGATCTGCTCGAAGGCGAGATTGGCCTCGCCGGACAACAACCGCGCCACAGTGGTCTTGCCTGTGCCCGGAGGCCCCCAAAATACCATCGATCCAAGAGAACCGGAGCCGATCATCCGCGTCAACGCACCATCGGGGCCGGTCAGATGCGGTTGACCGGTGACCTCGGCAAGCGATTTTGGCCGCAACCGATCGGCAAGCGGCCGCTTGTTTTCGATGTCTTCGGGGACGTGCGGGGCAAACAGGTCGGTCATCTGAGTATCTGGTTTATCATCCTGCCGCCGCGATTGACGGAAAAGCGCCACTGGACGGGGGTGTGTCCGGCCTCGCCTTCAAGCGTCCGTGTCGTGTCGATTGCCTCGCCATTGACGGAAACGATCACATCGCCTTTCGCAAAGCCGATACGTGCGGCAGGCGTGCCTTGTTCGATATCGCTCACCACCACTCCATCACTGATGCCGGAAAGGCGCAACTCCTCAGACACACGTGGCGAAATGTTTTCCACCGTCAGACCGGAGAATGGAGAAGCACCGTCGATCACGCGCGTGTCGCGCGGTGGATCTTCCGGCGCAAGCTGCAAGGGCAGTGCCACGTGGGCAATCTCACCATTCCGCTCGACGGTCAGGTCGGCGCTATTGCCGATACCGGCGACCGTCAGCCGGTAGAGCAGAGCATCGGGGTGTTCGACCGGAATATCATTGACGGCAATGATCACAGAGCCTGGTTCGAGCCCCGCCTTTTCCGCCGGACTGTTCGGCCGTATGGCCGAGATGATGGCTCCGCGCGCCGCCTTGAGCCCCAGCGCCTCAGCAATATCCGAGCTGACCGGACCGAAGGACGCCCCGACATAGGGTCGCTGGAAACTGGCATCCCCGTTTTCAGCCGCCGCCAGAAACACTTTCACCATATTCGCAGGAATCGCGAAACCGACGCCATTCGACCCGCCGCCGGAGGAAAAGATCGCCGTGTTGATGCCGATCAGCTCACCATTCATGCTCAACAGCGCGCCGCCGGAATTGCCGGGGTTGATCGCTGCATCGGTCTGTAGAAAAAAGCCGAATTCGCCATCATTGACGGAATTGCGCGCCCGACCCGAAATGATGCCGCTGGTCACCGTCTGGCCGACCGCAAACGGATTGCCGATGGCAAGCGAAAGGTCGCCGACCTCGACCGCATCGGAATTGCCGATCGGCACGGTCGGGAATTCCTCGTCGGCGTCAATTTTCAACACCGCGAGATCGTAACGATCATCCTTCAACAGCACCGTGCTGGAAAATTCGCGTCCGTCGGAAAGCGCCACCCGAACATCATCTGCCCCGGCGATGACGTGGTTATTGGTGATCACCATGCCGTTGCCGGTGACGATCACGCCGGATCCGAGCGAGGTTTGCCGCTCGGAGCGACCCGGCATCTGCTCGCCGAAGAACCGGCTGAAGAACGGATCGGAAAACAAGGGCGACATCCGCCGCTGCACCATGCGCTCGGCATAGACATTGACGACGGCGGGCGCGGTTTCCTTGACCAGCGGCGCAAAGGACAGCATCACTTGTGCCTGTCCTTGTGGCACTTCCCGCTCGGCCAGAGCCTGGCTGCCGCCGCAAAGCGCCAGAGAAAGCGAAAGCGCGCCTGCAACGGCAAAGCGCTTCGATTTCAGCCCCCCGGCGCGGCACTGCACCGGCTCCGGCAGCAAAACTCATCGGCTCTTTCATCATGTCCATTGCCATTCAGAATTCCTTCATGTGTAACGACATAGCCTTTTGGAAGTCCCGGCGATAGAGATGCTTACGCCGGAGGCATGATGCAAGGCTAGAAAGGCTGTTTGGCCAAAGCATGAAATTGCCGCAATTCCGGCTGCACTTTTCAAAACATCTGGCATGCGCCAGTTTCACAAGAGGAGATCGCAATGCCCCGCAAAACCTATCTCGCCTTCGGCAGCCTGCCGGCAACGATGGCACTGGCCCTGACGCTTTCCATGTCCGCCCCCTTCGGCGGCGCCAACGAGGCCAGAGCAGCCAGCTTCGACTGCTCGGCTTCCGGCCTGACCCCGAACGAGAAGACCATCTGCGCCAACCTCACGCTCAATGATGACGATGTAAAGATGGCGACCATGTACACCATGCTCAAGGGCCTCTTCGCCATGGGCGTTTCCGGCAATATGGCCGACGACCAGAAGGCATGGCTGAAGCAGCGCGAGGCCTGCGGTACCGACGTCTCCTGCATCGAAAAGGCCTATCAGGTTCGGATTGGTCAGTTGCAGAAGCTCTATGACGGGATCGACAAGCCTATTTGAGTGTTACCGTATCCAGAGCCACCGCTTTTCAACAGTGATGCAAGCGATCTAGCCATTTCGATTCGCCACACTATTTTTACGGAAAACGAGCAGTTGCCTCAAGGTGATCGGGAGAACCGCTCTGCTAGAAACCGAGCCATGCTTCGACAAACGAAACGATGCCTGACTGTCCTTCTCCTCGCTGCACTTGCGAGTGCAGAAGGCTGCGCGCGAATCCCCGCAGCCGATGTCGACTTTCTTGAGCAGCGGATTCCCGTCGGCAGACAGTCTTCCACAGCCCGTCTCGACCTGGAGAAACGAGGCTTCAGTCAGAGAGAGCTTATTGGTACAACCGATTATAGCTATAACGCTGCAAAGAAGCGGGCTGAAGAGCGGACGGTGGGGCTGCAGGAACTTGCTCGGCAAAATATCGGGTTTGTCGATCTGAAAGGCGAACCTGAAGGGCAGCTCTCCTGCTTCTCCAAAGAGTACAGCGTATTCCTTGGCAGCGGATGGCGACTGATCTGCTGGACCGTCAACGAAGACAACCTAATCACCTGGAGACAGGCGGGCTGGGTGGGCGTAGGCTTGTGACGCTTTTGCCCAGACCATGCTTGAAAACTACCTTGATGCCGGAGGCACCGTATGCGATGTCTTCAAAACGCGAATTCCGCCGGAAAGGCGTTCCTCGGGTGCCAAGCTGAAAAAGCTCAGCCTTGTCGACAGAATCTTCCTTTCTCGCCGCAAGGTCGCGAAAGTGTCGCGAATTGCCGATCACATCACGCTTTACCACATTGTTTCTGATGACTTTCGCTTTGTTGTCAAATTTCGTTACGCCGGCAATGTGCAATACCACAAGTTGACCGACCAAGAGGCACGAACACTCGTCAATGCACTTTCTGAGAGCGATGGGCCCTAAAACTTTTGCCGAGTGTCAATGCGCCAGACTTGCCACGACATGTGCCGTGAGCTTGCCTCATTCGAGCGCGCGTAATTAGCCTCATAGCATCCAGACACAAAAAAGGCGCGGCCCTCAGGGACCGCGCCTTCTGCATCCGTAAACCCAATACCCTCGCCTATTCCGGCAGGATGCGCACAGCGCCCCTATCGGCGCTGGCGGCGAAGGCGGCGTAGGCCTTGAGCGCGGTCGTCACCTTGCGGCGGCGGGGGTGCTCCGGCTTCCAGCCCTTTTCGTCCTGCGCGCTGCGCCGGGCTTCAAGCTCGGCGGGCGAGATGCGCAGATCGATCGTCCGGCCGGGGATGTCGATATCGATCATGTCGCCCTGACGCACGAGGCCGATCGTGCCGCCCTGGGCTGCTTCGGGCGAAGCATGGCCGATGGAA
This sequence comes from Martelella sp. K41-7, assembly GCF_055808365.1. Classification (NCBI taxonomy): domain Bacteria; kingdom Pseudomonadati; phylum Pseudomonadota; class Alphaproteobacteria; order Hyphomicrobiales; family Aurantimonadaceae; genus Martelella; species Martelella sp. K41-7. The sequence continues at coordinate 935,060 of NZ_CM147867.1, read as the reverse complement.
AGGCCGGATGTGCCGCCTGAAAAGCGTCCATCAGTGATCAGTGCGCAATCCTTGCCGAGGCCCTTCGACTTCAGATAGCTGGTCGGATACAGCATTTCCTGCATGCCCGGCCCGCCCTTCGGCCCTTCGTAGCGGATGACGACAACATCGCCGGCCTTGACCTCGTTGGAGAGGATGCCCTTGACCGCCGCATCCTGGCTTTCGAAGACCACAGCGGGGCCGGAGAATTTCAGAATGCTCTCGTCAACGCCAGCGGTCTTCACGATGCAGCCGTCGAGCGCGATATTGCCCTTGAGAACGGCAAGACCGCCATCCTTGGAGAACGGATGCTCGGCATTGCGGATCGCACCGGAAACCCGGTCGAGATCGAGCTCGGACCAGCGGCGCTCCTGCGAGAATGCCTGCTGTGACGGGACGCCACCCGGGGCGGCCATGAAGAAGTTGCGCACGCTTTCGGAATTGGTGCGCACGATATCCCATTGGTCGATAGCGTCGCCCAACGTCGCCGAATGCACGGTCGGACTATCGCGCTTGATCAACCCGGCCCGGTCCAGCTCGCCGAGGATCGCCATGATGCCGCCGGCGCGGTGGACGTCTTCCATGTGAACGTCGTTCTTCGCCGGCGCAACCTTGCACAGGCACGGCACGTAGCGCGACAGCCTGTCGATATCGTCCATGGTGAAGTCAAGTTCCGCCTCATGGGCGGCGGCCAGAATATGCAGCACGGTATTGGTCGAGCCACCCATGGCGATATCGAGTGTCATGGCGTTTTCAAACGCCGCCTTGCTGGCAATATTGCGCGGCAGCGTCGTCTCGTCATCCTGCTCGTAATAGCGGCGGGCGAGATCGACGATCCGGTGGCCAGCTTCCTCGAACAGGCGGCGGCGGTCTGCGTGGGTCGCAAGCGTCGAGCCATTGCCCGGCAGCGACAGGCCGAGGGCTTCCGTCAGACAGTTCATCGAATTGGCGGTGAACATGCCGGAGCAGGACCCGCAGGTCGGGCAGGCCGAGCGCTCGATCGACTGGACGTCGCTGTCGGAATACTTGTCATCGGCGGCGGCGACCATGGCGTCAACCAGATCCAGCGCCTGTTCCTTGCCGTTCAGCACCACCTTGCCGGCCTCCATCGGGCCGCCGGAAACGAAAACGGTGGGGACGTTGAGGCGCAGCGACGCCATCAGCATGCCGGGGGTGATCTTGTCGCAATTGGAGATGCAGACCATCGCATCGGCGCAGTGGGCATTGACCATGTATTCGACGCTGTCGGCAATGATCTCGCGCGACGGCAGCGAATAGAGCATGCCGTCATGGCCCATGGCGATGCCGTCGTCGACGGCAATGGTGTTGAATTCCTTGGCAACGCCACCGGCCGCCTCGATCTCGCGGGCGACAAGCTGGCCGAGGTCTTTCAAATGCACGTGACCGGGCACGAACTGCGTGAAAGAATTGACGACGGCGATAATCGGCTTGCCGAAATCGCCATCCTTCATGCCGGTTGCGCGCCAGAGACCGCGCGCGCCGGCCATGTTGCGTCCGTGTGTCGTCGTTCTGGAACGATAGGCAGGCATGGGTGCTTCCTTTCTTAAATCAGGCGTTCACAGCACATATGACCTATCCGGTCCTCCTCAATGTGCTCCTGCGCCTCACGCAGGTATCGCCGCTTGTGGTGGTGGTATCCCATATAGGCCGGGCTGTCACTATCGGTTAGCGGCAAAACGGTACTCTCCGGTACGGTTACTCCAAAAACCGGAGACCGCCCCATAAGCAATTGCTTACGCGCACCCAGATCAGCCATAAGCAGATGGACGGCTGTGCTTCAAGGCAGCAGATGGGGGCGTTGCGCTCCACATGCGGAGCGTCGTACCAACAGAGGAATTACCATGATCCGTTCACTGATGCTTGCGGCCTCGCTCATTGCCGCCCCCGTCACCGCATTCGCAATGCCCGCCATCGGCGATATCGTCGGCACCACTCCTACGGATGCCGCTACAGCTCTGCAAAAGGCCGGTTGCAACCTCAAGGGCTTTGAGGCCGAGGCTGGCATGATCGAGGCAAAGTGCTACGATGAAAACAATGTGATGCACGAAGTCTATATCAGCCCGAAGACCGGCGCGATCGTCAAAATTTCCGGAAAAGACTGACATGTCGAGGACTGGACAAGCAGGGAAAGGGGCAATGATTGCCCCGCCCAACCCGTGGGACCCGATTGTGCGCCTCAGTCACTGGTTGATTGCCGCCGCAGTCATCATCAACGGTCTGATTTCAGAGCCGGGCGGAGCCATCCACATCTGGATCGGCTGGATCGCGATGGCTGTGCTGATCATTCGTCTTGTCTGGGGGTTCATTGGCCCGAAGGAAGCCCGGTTTGCCGCCTTCCTCCCGGATCCGCGTGCAGCGGCATCGCATCTTTTCTCGCTGCTGCGTGGCAAGCCAAAAGAATACCCCTCGCACAACCCGGCCGGTGCGATGATGGTCTATGCGCTCTGGGCCTGCCTTGCCGCGGTGATCGCGACGGGACTGATCATGACGGACGCCAAAACCCCGATCGCTATCGCAAAGGAGCGCGCTGCGGTCGAACAGGGTGACTGGTCTGTGCTTGTGACGGATGGCGATTCTGATAGCGAGGCATCCTCAGAGAGCGATGTCGTGAAAGCAGTGCATGAAACGGCGGCCAATCTCATGCTAATATTGGCGCTCATTCATGTCGCAGGTGTTGCGGCAGAAAGCTACGCGCTCAGGAGAAATCTTGTCCGCCCGATGATCAAGGGTCCAACCCGTTGACGAGACTTCAGAAAACAACACGGCAAGGGCGGTCACAGACGATCGCCCTTGCGATCTTCATGCTTCTTCAGAGCGTAGCAGCGCTTTTCTTCGTTGCCGATGCTGTTCGCGACCTTGTCTCCGGTCCAGCGGGCGCTGAGTCGATTATCGAGGCGTTGACGGCATTCGTTCTCGTGTTCGGCATATTTATGGCTGGCTGGCAGTTGCGGCTGACGCTGGAACGCATGGCTGCGCAAGGCCGCGCGCTCGATATCGCCAGCGGCGATTTCGTTCGTATCATCGAAACACAATTTGATGTCTGGGGCCTGACGGCGGCAGAGCGGGAAGTCGGCATGCTCGCACTGAAGGGCATGGACATGTCGGAAATCGCCAACCTGCGCGGATCGGCCCAAGGCACGGTGCGCGCTCAGATGGCCCGGATTTATGCCAAGGCCGGGGTTTCGGGCCGCGCCCAGTTTGCCGCATGGTTTGTCGAAGAGCTTCTGGGAGAAGGCATCTCGCACGCCGGGTCTGACGAAAAAGAATGATTGAGACCTGACGGCTGACGCGGCAGGCAGATCGCGCGCCCCTCACGCCCCGAACACAAAAACGTGGTCTCGAAGTTTCTTGTGCAAGCTGAAACTATCGGCGATGTTCCAACGTAATAGTTCATAATGAGCATTACGGGAGACATTTCGATGTCCGCTTACAAGCCGCCCCATATACCTGCATCCGAGATCACACCGGAACATCTTTATCTGAAACGTCGCACGCTTCTGGCTGCGGGCCTTGCCGCCGGCGCCACTTTTGCGACGGGCTTTGGCCAGGCCAGCGCAGCCGCGCTCTCGCAGGGTGAGGACCTGAAGACCGTTCCCGGCCCTTTCCCCAAGCCCGCGCGCGCCGAGACCGGCTTCGAGGACATCACCCACTACAACAATTTCTACGAATTCGGCACAGGCAAGGCTGATCCGTTCAAGAATTCGGAAAACTTCCAGCCCTATCCCTGGACCTTCGAAATCGGCGGCATGGTGCAAAAGCCGCAGACTGTCGATATCGAAACACTGATGACGAAGTTTCCGCTGGAAGACCGCGTCTATCGCATGCGATGCGTGGAAGCGTGGTCGATGGTCATTCCATGGGTCGGCATTCCGCTAAAATCGATCATCGATATGGCGGAACCGACCGGCGCGGCAAAATATGTTGCCTTCGAGGGCGTGGTGCGGCCGGAGCAAATGCCCGGCCAGAGCGGTTTCGGTCAACCCATGCCGTGGCCCTATGTCGAGGGCTTGCGTCTCGACGAGGCCAACCACCCGCTCACCATCATCTCTGTCGGGCTTTACGGCAAGACGCTGCTGAACCAGTCGGGCGCGCCGATGCGCCTGGTCGTGCCGTGGAAATACGGCTTCAAGGGCATCAAATCGATCACCAGGATCACGCTCACAGACAAACAGCCGCCCAATAGCTGGAACCTGCTGCAGCCGAGCGAATATGGCTTTTACGCCAATGTGAACCCGAATGTGCCGCATCCACGCTGGAGCCAGGCGACGGAACGTGTGATTGGCGAAGGCGGCGGGCTTTTCGGCGGCGGCAAGCGGATCGACACGCAGATCTTCAATGGTTATGGCGACGAGGTCGCGAGCCTCTATGCCGGCATGGACCTTGCGAAGAATTACTGACCCGGTGGCGCAAAACATGGCCCAGAAATCTGCAAAAAAACAGGCGCCGCCCGGTGGCGGCCGGCTTCCGTCTGGGCGCTCTATATCGTGGGGCTTTTGCCCGCGCTCTGGTATTTCTGGCTCGGCGCGACCAACAATCTCGGTGTCGATCCGGTCAAGACCTTCGAGCACCTGCTCGGCATATGGGCACTGCGGTTCATCCTGCTGACACTCTGCGTGACGCCACTGAGAGATCTCGCCGATATCAACCTGCTGCGCTATCGCCGCGCCCTTGGCCTGCTCGGCTTCTATTACGTCTCGTTCCACTTCCTGGTCTATTTGGTGCTCGACCAGCAGATGAATATTTCCGTCGTGGTGCAGGACGTTATCAAGCGCCCCTTCATCACCTTCGGCATGATCGCGCTTGTGCTTCTGATCCCGCTGGCGCTCACCTCCAACAACTGGGCGATCCGCACGCTGAAGCAAAACTGGTATCGGCTTCACAAGCTGGTTTATGTGATTGCGGCCCTTGGCACGCTGCATTTCGCCATGGGCCGCAAGGTGATCGGCCCGGAAATCATGTTCTATATCGCCGTTTGCGTCGCTCTCCTCGGCTATCGCCTCATCCGGCCAAAGCTGATGGAGCGCAAGCGCGCGAAGAAAAGGGCAGCTCGGCTGCAGGCGGGCGCCAGATAGCGAGGCGCCGGAGCCGGACAACCGCGCCACAATACATCCATACCGAGCCTCAATATCGCCATTACTCTGCGTCAGTTTCCGCGCACTCAACAGAATGCGCGGGGACATGACCGATTTGGCGGCAGGCAGAAGCACGTGGGCACCCGATCGGTGGCTAACCGACATTGCGCCCGATCCGGCGCTCAGGGGGCTTCGCCGCTTCTGCGTGGAGTTCCTGTTCTTCGGCTTCAAGGAGGCCCGCGCCTGCCTGTTTGCGGGGCTTTTCTTCATCGCGATCTTTGCCGCGCCGCGCGAAGGACTTGCCGGCATTCCCCGCTACGATCTGCTTTTAATCATCGCGCTTGTCATCCAGCTTGCGATGATCCGGTTCGGGCTGGAGACGATGGACGAGTTCAAGGCGATCTGCCTGTTCCACGTCGTCGGCTTTGCGCTCGAGGCGTTCAAGACATCGGGGGCGATTCAGTCCTGGGCCTATCCGGATTTCGCCTATACCAAGCTTCTCGGCGTGCCGCTTTTCTCCGGCTTCATGTATGCCGCCGTCGGCAGCTATATCATTCAGGCCTGGCGCCTATTCGACCTTCGCATCATACACCACCCGCCCTACTGGATGGCGACGCTCGTGGCGCTGGCGATCTATCTCAACTTCTTCACCCACCACTATATCGGCGACTATCGTTGGTATATCGCAGCTTTGGCGATCGGTCTTTATGCCCGCACCACCGTGATCTTCCGCCCCTATGACCGCGATCTCAAGATGCCGATGTTGCTCGCCTTCGTGCTGATCGGCTTCTTCATCTGGCTCGCTGAAAACATCTCGACCTTCTTCTCGGTCTGGCAGTATCCGGACCAGCTCGGCGCATGGTCGACCGTGCATATCGGCAAATGGAGCTCATGGTCCCTGCTCGTCATCATGACCTTCACCATCGTGGCCTCGCTGAAGCATGTGCGGGCGACGATTGATGTGCCGCGTTAGCTTTGCCCTTTGTGTAGCGTAACCCGAAATGCTGACCATTTCTGACAAAACGCTGACAGACCGTCTGTTATCACGGAGTCAGGGTTCAGGACAAAGAACGTCCGATCGTGTCCCTGCATGTGGTGTAGTTGGATCGGTGGTCACCAGTGTTTTCCGCTAGGGTCGGGTTGTCAAAGACCAACCTGATGGAAAGACCACCGATGACCGACGATATGATGAACCTGCGCTCACTGATTGAGAAGAGCGCCGATGCCGATTTGCTCCGCGAGATGATCGGCTTTGCCGCCGAGAAGCTGATGGCGCTGGAAGTGAGCGCGAAGACCGGCGCGGGCTATGGCGAGAAGAACGCGTTCCGGCATGCCCAGCGCAACGGCTACCGCGACCGGGACTGGGAGACGCGAGCAGGGACGGTGGAGCTTCGCATTCCGAAGCTTCGCACCGGCAGCTATTTCCCGAGCTTCCTCGAACCACGGCGCATGGCCGAGAAGGCACTGACGGCGGTGATCCAGGAGGCCTATATCCAGGGCGTCTCGACCCGATCCGTCGATGATCTGGTGAAGGCCATGGGCATGTCTGGCATCTCCAAGAGCCAGGTCTCCCGACTTTGCGAGGAGATCGACGACAAGGTGAAGGCCTTTCTCGAAAGGCCTATTGAAGGAGAATGGCCCTACCTCTGGATTGATGCCACCTACATGAAGGTCCGGCGCGGCGGGCGGATCGTCTCCGTCGCCGTCATCATTGCCGTCGGCGTCAACACCGACGGCCGGCGCGAAGTGCTCGGCATGGAGGTTGGCACATCCGAGGCGGAGCCGATCTGGACGGAATTCCTGCGCAAGCTGACAAGGCGGGGTCTGCGCGGCGTCAAGCTGGTCGTCTCCGATGCCCACGAGGGCATCAAGGCAGCCGTGTCGAAGGTGCTTTGCGCCACCTGGCAGAGGTGCCGGGTCCATTTCATGCGCAATGCGCTCGCCCATGCCGGGAAGAACGGGCGGCGGGTCGTCTCCGCCTTCATCGCCACCGCCTTTGCACAGGACACGCCGGAGGCGGCGAGCACCCAGTGGCGCAATGTTGGGGACTGTCCTGATTTTTGTGCTCTGGCGTGGTAACTGCTCTTTGAGGAGACCCACGTATGAGCATCGACAAAGAACTCCTGGACCGCCTGATGCAAGGGCGCTCGCCCGGTGACCTTTTCGGCAAGGATGGTATTCTGTCCGAACTGACGAAAGCACTGGCCGAACGTGCCCTGAGCACCGAGATTGACGTCCATCTCGACGAAGAGCGGGCTGAGGCTGTGCCCGAAGGCCATAACGAGCCGGCAAACCGCCGCAATGGCAGCAGCAGCAAGACGGTGACCACCGACAGCGGCAAGGTGGTCCTCGACATCCCACGCGACCGCAACGGCACCTTCGATCCGGTGCTGATCGCCAAATACCAGCGCCGCTTTCCCGATTTCGACCGCAAGATCATCTCGATGTATGCCCGGGGCATGACGACCCGGGAGATCCAGGGGCATATCGAGGAAATCTACGGCGTGGAGGCGTCCCCCGGCCTGATTTCCGCCATCACCGATAGCGTGATGGATGAGGTCACGGCATGGCAGAACCGGCCTCTGGAGCCCTGCTATCCGATCGTCTTCATGGACGCGATCCGGGTCAATATCCGCAGCGACGGCGCGGTCTCCAACAAGGCGGTGTTCGTGGCGCTGGCGATCCTTCCGGACGGCACGCGCGACGTGCTGGGCCTGTGGTTCCAGGCCAATGAAGGCGCCAAATTCTGGGCCAGCGTGCTTTCCGATCTGCGCAACCGGGGTGTTCAGGACATTCTGATCGCCGTGGTCGACGGCCTCAAGGGCTTTCCGCAGGCCATCGAGGCAGCCTTCCCGAGGACGCAGGTTCAGACCTGCATTGTCCATCTCCTGCGCCATTCCATGAATTTCGCCAGCTACAAGGACCGCAAGGCCGTCGCCAAGGCGCTCAAGACGGTCTACACCGCCGTGAATATCGAGGCGGCGGAAGAAGCGCTGGCAACTTTCGAGGACAGTGACCTTGCCAGGCGCTATCCGGCGATCGCGCCAAGCTGGCGGCGGGCCTGGAACGAGGTCATCCCGTTTCTCGACTATCCGCCCGAGGTGCGCAGGCTGATCTACACCACGAATTCCATTGAGGCGCTGAACTCGAAAATCCGGCGCGCCGTCAGAACGCGCGGACACTTCCCGAGCGATGAGGCTGCGGCCAAGTTGATCTATCTGGCCCTCAATGCTACCTCAACCGAGTGGAAGCGTTCAGTGCGAGAATGGCACGCCGTCAAAAGCCAGCTCGCAATCATGTTCGAAGAACGTTTCCCTATGTCCTGAAACAACGCCAGGGCACAAAATTCTAGACAGTCTCCAATGTTGCCGACCAGATCAGGCCGAACGTGCCGAAACTCGCCACGCTCATGGACAGCGCCGAACAGGACGTGCTCGCCTATATGACCTTTCCCAGGCAGCATTGGGCCAAGCTTCACTCGACAAACCCGATCGAACGCCTGAACGGCGAGATCAAGCGCCGCACCGAGGTCGTCGGCATTTTCCCCAACGATGACGCCATCGTCAGACTGGTCGGCGCGCTACTCCTCGAACAAAACGACGAGTGGGCCGTCCAGCGGTCCCGCTACATGACCCTTGAGACCATCGCCACAATGAGCGATGATCCGCTCATCAGCCTGCCCGCTGCGGCAAGCTGATCCGTTCCCAGCCCTGTCCGGAAGGCATGGCGAACGCCGAAGCTACACCACGCTGCGGGACACGATCCAACGTCCGGCAACTATACTTCCTGGCGCGCACAGCAACCGCCGGCACCCTAAATTGGGAAAGCCAGAAGTCGACCTCCCTATCATGCCCGCCCTTGAAGCGGCTATTGTGATGATAGATAACAGCACACCGACCTTGCGCCAAATCCACTACCTCTGAAAGTGGGATACGCTTGCCGAAATCAAGGGATCTTCTTCGGTGGCCGCTATCGTAGACAATACCGTTGTCCGGATCAGCAAACACCACGTCACATCCATCAATAGTAGAAAGCAACTGGAGAAACCACTGCTTTCGCCAACTCGATCTATCTGATGCTGGCATAGTCGATGTATCCAAAGCGCGATCGAACACGATACTATCTTGGACAACAGGGACGAGCGAATCGATTGAGCGCGCACCGCGAACCACGCGACGCAAATGCTGGAACAGCTCTGGATCGAACTTCTCCCATAGTTCGGGCCTATCCAGATAGGCTATATGCCTGCCGTCGCCGCCCCGGGTTTCATCTGGATAGCGGTACCAAGCAATTCCCAACTTCTTATCCGCTGAAATAGCTCGCAGCAGACCAAACTTTATATAGTCACCGACGTCCCCGGCATAACGATCCTGCATCGTCGCTTTTCCTAATAATGAACTCGGTTGAATATAGAAAAAGCCGGGCGCTTTCGCACCCGGCTCTCAATTCAGTCCACTTCAGTCAGAAGACCTTAAGCGGCTTCCATTTCCGAGATCGGCTTCTGCGGCCACGCGGGCCTTGTCTTCGGCGCCCTTGGCGTTCACGTCGCGGTCAACGAATTCGATGACGGCGAGAGCCGCGTTGTCGCCGTAGCGGAAGCCGGCACGCATGATGCGCGTATAGCCACCGTTGCGGTCTGCGTAACGCGAAGCAATAACGTCAAACAGCTTCTTGACGGCTTCGACATCCTTGACCTGCGAGATCGCCTGACGGCGCGCATGCAGATCACCGCGCTTGCCGAGGGTGACAAGCTTTTCGACGATCGGGCGAATTTCCTTCGCCTTCGGCACAGTGGTAACAATCTGCTCATGGATGATGAGCGAGACAGCCATGTTTGCAAACATCGCCTTGCGATGGCTTGCCGTTCTGTTCAGCTTGCGGCCTGCAATTTTATGGCGCATTGCTATTCTCCTTCACTTGCAGGCAACAAGCCCGCAGTATGAGTGGTTAGTACTGATCCTCGTACCGCTTGGCGAGGTCCTCGATATTTTCCGGCGGCCAGGCCGGCACTTCCATGCCAAGATGCAGGCCCATCGAGGCCAGCACTTCCTTGATCTCGTTCAGCGACTTCCGACCGAAATTCGGCGTACGCAGCATTTCGGCTTCGGTCTTCTGGATAAGATCGCCGATATAGACGATGTTGTCGTTCTTCAGGCAGTTGGCCGAACGGACGGAAAGTTCCAGCTCGTCGACCTTCTTGAGAAGGGCCGGGTTGAAGGCGAGTTCGGTGACATCGTCTTCTTCCGTATCCTTCTGCGGTTCCTCGAAGTTGACGAAAACGCCAAGCTGGTCCTGAAGAATACGGGCCGCAAAGGCAACAGCGTCTTCACCAGAGACCGAACCATCCGACTCGATCGTCATCAAGAGCTTGTCATAGTCGAGAACCTGACCCTCACGGGTGTTTTCGACCTTGTAGGACACCTTGCGAATCGGCGAGTACAGGCTGTCGACCGGAATGAGGCCGATCGGCGCGTCTTCCGAGCGGTTACGCTCGGCAGGCACGTAGCCCTTGCCGTTGTTGACCGTGAACTCCATGCGGATTTCCGCAGCTTCATCCAGCGTGCAGATAACGAGGCCCGGGTTAAGAATCTCGATATCGCCAACGGTCTGGATATCGCCTGCAGTCACCACGCCGGGGCCCTGCTTGCGGACAACCATGCGCTTGGCTTCATCGCCTTCCATGCGGATGGCGATTTCCTTGATGTTCAAAACGATGTCGGTGACATCCTCACGAACACCTGGGATCGACGAGAACTCGTGCAGCACGCCGTCGATCTGAACGGCGGTGACAGCAGCGCCACGCAGCGACGACAGAAGAACGCGCCGCAGCGCATTGCCGAGCGTCAGACCGAAGCCGCGTTCCAGCGGTTCAGCAACGAGCGTGACCTTCTTGGCCCCGCTGGAAGTGAACTCCACCTTCGACGGCTTGATCAGTTCCTGCCAGTTTTTCTGTATCATGTTTCTACCTTTCGTTCGCCGCACTATCCAATCGTGACGGCCGAGCTTCGTAGAACCGGAGCTTCACACGGAAACGCCGGAGCAAATTGACAGCTGATTAAACGCGACGCTTCTTGCGCGGGCGGCAACCATTGTGCGGGATCGGCGTAACGTCGCGGATCGACGTGATGACGAAACCAGCAGCCTGGAGCGCGCGCAGAGCCGACTCGCGACCCGAACCGGGACCGCAGACTTCGACTTCAAGCGACTTCATGCCATGTTCCTGAGCCTTCTTGGCGCAGTCTTCAGCAGCGATCTGGGCAGCAAACGGGGTCGACTTACGCGAACCCTTGAAGCCCTGGGCACCGGCAGACGACCAGGCAATGGCGTTGCCTTGTGCATCTGTGATGGTGATCATCGTGTTGTTGAACGACGAGTTGACGTGGGCAACGCCCGACGAAATATTCTTGCGCTCTTTACGACGAACGCGTGTGGCTTCTCTGGCCATGATCTTCCTTCCGTTGATCTCTTCACCGCCGTAGTCCCAGCGGCTCCACCGACGAGGCCCCGGTTAAAACCGACACCCTGTCATTCACGCAGAAAGCCGGCGTAAACCGCCGGCTCTGTCCGGATTGGATATAATCCGAAATTACTTCTTCTTGCCTGCAATCGCCTTTGCCGGGCCCTTGCGGGTACGGGCATTGGTGTGCGTGCGCTGACCGTGAACCGGAAGGCCACGACGGTGACGCAGGCCACGGTAGCAACCAAGGTCCATCAGACGCTTGATATTCATCGAGTTCTCACGACGCAGGTCGCCTTCGACCATGTAGTCGCGGTCGATCTTTTCACGAACCTGCAGAACTTCCGCGTCCGTCATCTCATGCACCCGGCGTTCTGCCGGAATGGATGCGGCTTCACAGATTTCCTGTGCGAATTTCGGTCCAATCCCGTGAATATACTGCAGCGCGATTACTACGCGCTTGGCAGTCGGGATGTTGACGCCAGCAATACGAGCCACGCCGATTCTCCTTAGCAATTATCATGGGCAGTTTGCCTAAGTCTGGCACTTGCCGGTTTCTAGCAGACGGACACGCCGCCTCAAATAGCTCTGCTGCAACAAAATTCCGTGGCAAAACCGGTCCCGTTCGAAATCAAAAAGGACTTTGACAGTCTTGCCAAGTGTCGCGAGTTGGAGCGCTCATAGCGGAAACAGCGCCTCAATGCAACTATTTCCTTAATTTTTGTGACAGCCGGAAGCCGCATGCCCGGACGTCAGTTCGCGTTTTCAACACCGGCCCCGCCCCCTTCAAACATCGGGGATACGGCACGGCAAAATCAGATCTTTGCCAGAACCTTCTCGATACTGGCCGTCACGGTGTCCATATCAGACATACCGTCAACCGAGGAAAGCGTACCCTTGGCATAGTAGTAGCCAATCAGCGGCGCAGTTTCCTTGTAATAGGCCTTCAGGCGCTTTTCGACAGTCTCACGGTTGTCATCCGGACGACGCTTGAATTCGGTCGATCCGCACTTGTCGCAAACGCCATCCGCCTTCGGCTTGTGGAAGTCGTCGTGATAGCCCGTGCCACACTTGGCGCAGCTGTAGCGGCCAGCGATTCGCTCTGCCAGCGTCTCGTCATCAACCTTGATCTCGATCACGGCATCGAGTTCGATACCCTTGGTCGAAAGCATTTTCTCGGTAGCATCTGCCTGCACCAGCGTGCGCGGGAAACCATCGAGGATGAAGCCATCCTTACAGTCGTCCTGATCGATCCGTTCGGAAACGATTGCAATCACGATGTCGTCGGAAACCAGTCCTCCGGCATCCATGACAGCCTTGGCCTTCTTGCCAACCTCGGTTTCAGCAGCGACCGCTGCCCGGAGCATGTCTCCGGTCGAGAGCTGCGGAATGCCATGATTGGCTACAATACGCTGCGCCTGCGTCCCCTTGCCGGCGCCGGGCGGTCCCAGAAGTATCAGTCTCATCGTCCCCTCTTGCCTCCCCGCAATTTCGATTTCTTGATCAGCCCTTCATACTGCTGGGCGATCAGATGTCCCTGGATCTGCGATACGGTATCCAGCGTCACACTAACGATAATGAGCAGCGAGGTGCCACCGAGCGCCAGCGAAACACCGGTGCGCGACACCAGGATCTCAGGCAGGATGCACACGAACACCAGATAGATCGCACCGACGACGGTAATGCGAGTCAGAACATAGTCTATGTACTCGGCCGTGCGCTCTCCCGGACGGATGCCCGGAATGAAGCCGCCATGGCGCTTCAGATTGTCCGCCGTTTCCTTCGGGTTGAAGACGATGGCGGTGTAGAAGAATGCAAAGAACGCAATCAGGGCACCATAGGCGACCATGTAAAGCGCCTGACCGTGACCCAGAGCCGCGATAACGCCCGTGGCCCAGCCCGGAAGCTCATTCGACGAAAAGCCCGCCAGTGTCGCCGGCAGCAGCAGCAGCGAGGACGCAAAGATCGCCGGGATCACACCGGAGGTGTTGAGCTTCAGCGGCAGGTGCGAAGTGTCGCCCTGGAACATGCGGTTACCGACCTGGCGCTTCGGATACTGGATCAGAAGCCGGCGCTGCGCCCGCTCTACGAAGACGATCAAAGCGAAAATGGCAATGACGACCACCAAAATGCCGACGGCAACGAATGCCGAGATCGAACCGACGCGGGAGAGTTCAAGCAGATTTCCGACGGCTGAAGGAAGACCGGCCACGATCCCCGAGAAGATGATAAGCGAAATACCATTGCCGATGCCGCGCGAGGTGATCTGTTCGCCGAGCCACATCAGAAACATCGTACCGCCAACCAGCGTGACGACGGTCGACATGATAAAGAACCAGCCTGGATTGGTGACCAGATTGCTGCTCGACTGCAGGCCGATGGCAATACCGTAAGCCTGTGCGGTGGCGAGCACGACCGTGCCGTAACGGGTGTACTGGTTGATGATCTTGCGGCCCTGTTCGCCCTCCTTCTTCAGCGCTTCAAGCGACGGCACCACCGCCGTCATGAGCTGCACGATAATGGAGGCCGAGATGTAGGGCATAATCCCCAGCGCAAAAATCGCCATGCGCTGCACCGCGCCGCCGGAGAACATGTTGAACATGCCGAGGATCCCCTCGGACTGCCCCTGGAAGGCCTGCGCATAGGCATCAAGGTTGATGCCGGGCAGCGGAATATGCGTGCCGAGCCGGTAGACCAGAAGCGCCATCAGGGTAAACCAGATGCGCTTCTTCAGATCCGTCGCTTTCGCGAAGGTCGAGAAATTGAGATTGGATGCGAGTTGTTCCGCTGCAGAAGCCATGCGTATCTCCGCGTCGCCGCACGGCCACCACAAAGGCGCCCGATGCGATTAAATGCCAAATCGCTGGGGTCGACATGCAGCCCTTTACGGGCGCTCGGCAGCCTTCGCGATAAACCACCCGCCGGGCACGAACAAACGGGCCGGCCGGTGGTCGAGGCACATATGGAAGAAAAAACGCCCGGTGTGAAGCACTCCGGGCGATCATTTTTCGAATCTACGCTAATTACTCAGCGTTCTTGGCTTTGGTCTGCACGGTTATGGAGCCGCCAGCCTTTTCAATCTTCTCGATTGCCGACTTGGAAGCGCCAGCAACCTCAAGAGTGAGCTTTGCCTTGAGTTCGCCGTCGGACAAGACGCGAACGCCATCCTTAACGCGACGAATCACGCCAGCTTCCTTGAGCACTTCAGCCGTTACCGTCTTCTTGGCGTCGATCTTCTTGGCATCGACAGCAGCCTGAAGGCGGCCAAGCGATACTTCAGCGAAGTCCTTCGCGAAGATGTTGGTAAAACCACGCTTCGGCAGACGACGGTAGATTGGCATCTGACCGCCTTCGAAGCCGTTGATAGCAACGCCCGAACGCGACTTCTGACCCTTAACGCCCCGGCCGCCGGTCTTGCCGGTGCCCGAACCGATACCACGGCCTACGCGCTTCTTAGCGTGAGTTGCGCCTTCGTGGTCTTTGATTTCGTTCAGTTTCATAGTGTTCTCCCGTCTCACTTCTCGTCGACGACGCGCACGAGATGGGCGACCTTGTTGATCATGCCGCGCACTGCAGGCGTGTCTTCCAGGGTACGGACGCGATGCATCTTGTTGAGGCCGAGGCCGATCAGCGTCTGACGCTGTGAGGCTGGACGGCGGATCGGCGAACCGGTCTGCTCAACGGTGACAGTCTTCTTGGTGCTTGCTTTGGCCATTGATGCTGCTCCCATCACTCGTCGGTGATTGCGCCGGCGGCTTCGCGACGGGCCTGCAGCGTGGCGTATTTCAGGCCGCGCTGGGCCGCGATGTCCTTCGGATGGACCTGGTTCTTCAGGGCATCAAAAGTGGCGCGAACCATGTTGTAGGGGTTGGACGAGGCCGGTCGACTTGGCAACGACATCAGCAACACCCAGCGTTTCGAAAACGGCACGCATCGGACCACCGGCAATGATACCGGTACCGGCCTTGGCAGTGCGCATCAAAACCTTGCCCGCGCCGTGGCGGCCCTTGACGTCGTGATGCAGCGTACGGCCGTCGCGCAACGGCACGAAGATCATCTCGCGCTTGGCAGCTTCGGTCGCCTTGCGGATGGCTTCCGGCACTTCGCGCGCCTTGCCATGGCCGAAGCCAACGCGGCCCTTGCCGTCACCAACGACGACCAGTGCTGCGAAACCCATGCGTCGACCGCCCTTGACGGTCTTTGCAACGCGGTTGATAGCAACGAGCTTGTCAACGAATTCGCTGTCGCGCTCATCCCTGTTGTGGCGATCGTCGCGCGATCCCCTTCTATCCTGTGCCATTGTCCTGTTCCTTTTTCTTTTCCGGGTGCAATCGGCATATGCAAAAGCCGCTTCTGCCATTTCTGACAGGTTGGCGGCCGGTGAAGGGCACAAGGCGACTTGATTCTAAGGGAACAGTATCGCCTTGGCCGAATTTCAGGAGCGCCCTCTTAACAAGGGCGCTCAAAGCTTCATCAGAAGCTCAGGCCACCTTCCCGGGCGCCGTCGGCGAGAGCCTTGACACGACCGTGAAAGATGAATGCGCCGCGATCAAACACGACTTCCTTGACACCTGCCTTGGTGGCACGCTCAGCGACGAGCTTGCCAACGGCTTCAGCTGCTTCACGGTCTGCACCGGTCTTCAGCGAAGTCTTCAGCGAAGCATCGAGCGACGAAGCGGCTGCCAGCGTGCGGCCTGCCGTATCGTCGATGATCTGAGCATAGATGTTCTTCGACGAACGGTGAACCGACAGACGCGGACGACCGTTTGCCACTTTCTTGACCTGGCGGCGCACGCGGGTGGCGCGGCGTGCAATGGTTTGTTTCCTGCTAGCCATAACGCGTGATCCTTACTTCTTCTTGCCTTCCTTGCGGACGATACGTTCTTCCGCGTATTTCACGCCCTTACCCTTGTAGGGTTCGGGACCGCGATATTCGCGAATGTTCGCAGCGACCTGGCCGACAACCTGCTTGTCGATGCCGGTAACGGTGATTTCCGTCGGCTTCGGGCAGGTAATGGTGATGCCTTCCGGCGGCTGATAAACAACTTCGTGGCTGAAGCCGAGCGACAGCTGCAGGTTCTTGCCCTGCATGGCCGCGCGGTAACCAACGCCGTTGATTTCGAGCTTACGCTCGTAACCGCTGGTAACACCGTTGATGATGTTTTCGACCATGGTGCGCGACATGCCCCACTTGGAGCGTGCGTCCTTGGACTGGTTAACCGGGGTAACAACGACACCGTTGTCCTCGAGCTTAAGGCTGACTTCGTCATTGGCGACGAAAGTGAGCTCGCCCTTGGGGCCCTTGGCTGTGATTTTCTGGCCTTCTACGGTCGCAGTTACACCAGCGGGAACCTGAACGGGCTTTTTACCGATACGAGACATTTTATCTACCTGTCTGTTTCGTTAGGAGGGTCGACCCGGTCTTAGAAGACCGAGCAGAGAACCTCACCACCAACATTCTGTTCGCGTGCCTGGTGATCAGCCATCACACCCTTGGGGGTGGAAAGGATCGTGATACCAAGACCATTTGCGATCTGCGGAATGGACTTGACCGAGACATAAACCCGGCGGCCCGGCTTGGAAACGCGGGCGATCTCACGGATCACCGAGGCGTTTTCATAGTACTTCAGCTCGATTTCGATCTCGGACTTGCCGTTTTCGAACTCGGACTGTGTATAACCGCGGATGTAACCTTCAGCCTGCAGCACGTCCAGAACATGGGCACGCAGCTTCGAAGCCGGCGTGGTCACGGAGGACTTGCGGCGCGAGGCACCGTTGCGGATACGGGTGAGCATATCGCCCAGGGGATCAGACATTGCCATTGGACGCCTCCTTACCAGCTCGACTTGACGATACCCGGCACCTTGCCGGTATTGCCAAGGTCACGAAGTGCGATACGGGACATGCCCAGCTTGCGATAATACGCACGCGGGCGACCAGATACTTCGCAGCGGTTACGGATACGCGTCTTGGAACCATCGCGCGGCATGTCCGCCAGCTTCAGGGAAGCGCGGAACCGATCTTCGATCGGCAGCTTCTGATCCTTGATGATCGCTTTCAGCTCGGCACGCTTTCCGGCGTCCCGGGCGACCGTCTTGCGGCGGCGCTTGTTCTTTTCGACTGCGCTTACTTTCGCCATGTCGTTTTCCTTTTCTACGCTCGTCGTTACGGTTACTTGCGGAACGGGAAGTTGAACGCTGTCAGGAGCGCCCGTGCTTCGTCGTCCGTGTTCGCCGTCGTGCAAACGATAATATCCATGCCCCACATCTGATCGACTTTGTCGTATTCGATCTCTGGGAACACGATGTGCTCCTTGATGCCCATGGCAAAGTTGCCACGACCGTCAAAGCTCTTCGGATTCAGGCCGCGAAAGTCGCGAACGCGCGGCAGCGCGATGTTGATCAGGCGGTCAACGAAATCATACATGCGGTCGCCACGAAGCGTAACCTTGGCGCCGATGGGCATGCCTTCACGGACCTTGAAGCCTGCGATGGAATTGCGTGCATGTGTGATGATCGCCTTCTGGCCGGCAATTGCTGCGAGATCGGCAGCAGCATTGGCAGGCTTCTTCGAGTCACCAACAGCTTCGCCCACGCCCATGTTGATCACGACCTTATCAAGGCGCGGGATCATCATTTCATTGCCATAGGAGAAGGATTCGAGCATCTGCGGACGGATCGTCTCTTTGAATACCGACTTCAGACGCGGTTCATACGTTGCTTCAGCCATCGATCACTTCTCCCGAACGCTTTGCATAGCGGACCTTCTTCTCACCTTCGACCTTAAAGCCGACGCGAGTCGCCTTGCCGTCCTTGGGGTCGGCAACAGCGAGGTTCGAAAGGTGAACCGGCGCTTCCTTGGTGATGATACCGGCTTCGGCAGTCTGCGACTGCTTCTGATGGCGGCGCACGACGTTAATGCCCGAAACGACGGCACGGTCTTCCTTCGGGAAAACCTTTACGACTTCACCGGTACGACCCTTGTCCTTACCGGCGATAACGACAACCTTGTCGCCTTTTTTGATTCTCTGCATGTTCCGCGCTCCCTTACAGAACTTCTGGAGCCAGGGAGATGATCTTCATATGGCTCTTGCCACGCAACTCGCGCGGTACCGGCCCGAAGATACGCGTACCAATCGGCTCTTTGTTGTTGTTGATCAAAACGGCGGCATTGCCGTCGAAGCGGATGACGGAGCCGTCAGCGCGGCGGATGTCCTTTGCCGTGCGAACGACAACGGCCTTCATCACATCGCCCTTCTTGACGCGCCCGCGCGGAACAGCCTCCTTGACCGAAACGACGATAATGTCGCCGATCGAGGCATATTTACGCTTTGAGCCGCCCAGAACCTTGATGCACATGACACGACGTGCGCCGGAATTATCCGCCACGTCGAGGTTTGTTTGCATCTGAATCATATCAGGTCGCCTTCTTGTTGTTACCGGACCGGTTGGGCACTCTGCCCCCTAGACCAGCTTAATCGACACGTATCAAGGCGCCCGCCCTGTCTTTCAAAGACCCGGCGGTCGCCTGAATTTCCTGTCCAGCACTTTTCTAACCGTGCAGCCCGAAAAGGATTTCTTTCGGGGGCATGCACCTGTGTGCAAGAGCCAGAGCGTCTTCTTGTAGCGTCTTTCGGGGCGCAAACACCCTACAACAGGGGAAAGCCCTTACGGAAAAGGCCGCCCGTTGCCGGACGCCCCGCATCTCAATGCCGTGCTACATACAGATATTTCGCCAAAGCACAAGAGGCCCGGCGAAATAGCTGTTCAATTTTGCTTTCAAGCCTGGGCGGAAACGACCGTCCAGCGCTTGTCTTTGGAGATCGGTGCGCATTCTTCGATGACGACGCTGTCGCCGATCTTGTACTGATTTTCGGCGTCATGCGCCTTGTACTTCTTCGAGCGGCGAACAGTCTTCTGCATCAGCGGGTGGGCGAAACGACGCTCAACCCGGACTACGACCGTTTTATCGTTCTTGTCGCTTACGACAACGCCTTGCAGGATGCGTTTAGGCATTTTCTTGTCGGTCCTTTAATCTCAAGCCTTAGCGGCAGCTGCCTTTTGGGCAACGATTGTCTTAACACGCGCGATGTCGCGGCGCACTTCTCTAATGCGCGCCGTTTTTTCCAGCTGTCCGGTCGCCTTCTGGAAGCGCAGGTTGAACTGCTCTTTCTTGAGGTTGGCGAGCTCGTCCTTGAGCTGGTCTTCGGTCATGGCGTGTACGTCAGAGGTTTTCATCAGTACCACTCCTTATTCTGCGATACGCTGGATGAAGCGCGTCTTGACCGAAAGCTTTGCCGCGCCGAGGCGCAGGGCTTCACGAGCAATTTCTTCGCTCACACCATCGATTTCGAACATGATCCGGCCAGGTTTAACGCGGGCCGCCCAATAATCGACACCGCCCTTACCTTTACCCATACGCACTTCGGTCGGCTTGGAGGTGACCGGCGTATCGGGGAAAATCCGGATCCACACACGGCCGGCACGCTTCATGTGACGGGTAATCGCGCGGCGGGCCGCTTCGATTTCACGTGCGTTGACGCGGTTGGGTTCCTGCGACTTCAGCCCATATTCACCGAAAGCCAGATCGCTGCCGCCCTTGGCGACGCCATGAATGCGCCCCTTGAACTGCTTGCGGTACTTTGTACGCTTTGGCTGCAACATTTTCTTCTATCTCCGAACTTCGCGGACAGCGCCTTCTCAGGCGTGTTCGCGGCGGCGATTGTTGCCGCTGTTACCCTTGTTGTCGCCCTCGGTCGCGCGACGCTCGGAGGCCATCGGATCATGCTCAAGGATTTCTCCCTTGAAGACCCAGACCTTGATGCCGCAGATGCCGTATGCGGTTTGTGCTTCGGCCGTGCCGTAGTCGATGTCGGCGCGCAGCGTATGAAGCGGAACGCGGCCTTCCCGATACCATTCGGTACGTGCGATTTCAGCACCGCCAAGACGGCCCGCGCAGACAATACGAATACCTTCAGCACCAAGACGCATAGCCGACTGAACCGAGCGCTTCATGGCGCGGCGGAACGCGATACGGCGTTCCAGCTGCTGAGCGATCGACTGGGCGACGAGCGTGGCGTCGGTCTCCGGCTTGCGCACTTCAACGATGTTGAGGTGCATTTCCGAGTCGGTCATCGTCGCCAGCTGACGGCGCAGCTTTTCGATGTCAGCGCCCTTCTTACCGATGATGAGACCAGGACGGGCCGAATGGATCGTCACGCGGCACTTCTTGTGCGGACGCTCGATAACGACCTTGGAGATACCAGCCTGCTTCAGTTCTTTCTGAATGTAGGCGCGAATCTTCAGGTCTTCATGGAGCAACTTGCCGTATTCGTGGTTGTCAGCGAACCAGCGGCTGTCCCATGTGCGGTTGACGCCGAGACGGAAACCGATCGGATTGATTTTCTGACCCATTATGCGGCCTCCTCTTCGACTTCACGGACGACGATCGTCAGATGCGAAAACGGCTTGAGGATGCGCGAAGCGCGACCGCGACCGCGAACCATGAAACGCTTGGCGACAATCGACTTGCCGACATAGGCCTCAGCGACGACGAGCGAGTCGACGTCGAGATCGTGGTTGTTTTCTGCATTTGCGATTGCCGATTCGAGCGTCTTGCGGACGGTATCGGAAATACGCTTCCGCGAGAATTCGAGATCGGCCAGAGCCCGGTCAACCTTCTTGCCGCGAATCATAGCGGCGACGAGGTTGAGCTTCTGCGGGCTGACGCGGATCGTGCGCGTAACGGCCTGCGCCTCGTTTTCCTTAAGCCGGCGTGCGGCTTTTGCCTTGCCCATTGTTACTTCCTCTTCGCCTTCTTGTCGGCGCCGTGACCGTAATAGGTCCGGGTCGGTGCAAATTCACCGAACTTGTGGCCGACCATCTCTTCCGACACGGATACCGGAATGTGCTTGGAACCATTGTAAACGCCGAAGGTCAGGCCGACGAACTGCGGCATGATCGTGGAACGGCGGCTCCAGATCTTGATCACTTCGTGGCGACCGCCTTCACGCACCTTCTCAGCTTTCTTGAGAAGATAGCCGTCAACAAACGGTCCCTTCCATACTGAACGAGCCATTACAGACTACCTCTCTTATTTCTTCTTCTGGTGGCGCGAGCGCATGATGAACTTGTCGGTCGACTTGTTCGAACGGGTGCGCTTGCCCTTTGTGGGCTTGCCCCAGGGCGAAACGGGATGACGGCCACCGGATGTGCGGCCTTCACCACCACCGTGCGGGTGGTCGATCGGGTTCATGACAACGCCGCGAACATGCGGACGCTTGCCCCGCCAACGCGTACGACCGGCCTTACCGTCGTTCGTGTTGGAATGATCGGGGTTGGATACAGCGCCGATGGACGCAAGGCAAGAGCCAGGCACCAGACGCTGTTCGCCGGAATTCAAACGCAGGATCGCCATGCCCTGGTCACGACCGACCAGCTGAACATAGGTACCGGCGGAACGGGCGATTTGTCCGCCCTTGCCCGGCTTCATCTCAACGTTGTGAACAATCGAGCCGACCGGGATGTTCTGCAGCGGCATCGCATTGCCGGGCTTCACGTCGATCGCCTTTTCAGCAGCCATGACCTTGTCGCCAACAGCAAGCCGCTGCGGCGCCAGGATGTAGGCCAGTTCACCATCCGCATAATTGATGAGCGCGATGAAAGCCGACCGGTTGGGGTCATATTCCAGACGCTCAACCGTGCCCTCAACGTCGAACTTGCGACGCTTGAAGTCGATCATGCGGTACGTCCGCTTGTGACCGCCGCCCTGGAAGCGCGCGGTAACACGACCGTAATTGTTACGACCGCCCTTGGACGACAGGCCCTGCGTCAAAGCCTTGACGGGCTTGCCCTTGTAAAGCTCCGAACGCTCGACGATTACCAGTTGGCGCTGGCTCGGCGTTGTCGGATTGAATGTTTTCAATGCCATTTTCTCATTCCCTATTGGGTCTTTACCCTACCGGGTCTGTTTCAAACGCCGGTCGTCACGTCTACGGACTGACCTTCAGCCAGCGTGACGATCGCCTTCTTGACGTCTTTTTGCTTGCCGGAGAAATTCCGGAAGCGCTTGATCTTGCCCTTGCGTACAAGCGTATTCACAGCCTTGACCTTGACGCCGAAGAGTTCTTCGACAGCGGCTTTGATCTGGGGCTTGCTCGCAGTTTTGGCAACGTTGAAGACGACCTGGTTGTTATCAGAAACCAGCGTCGACTTCTCAGTAATGACCGGCGAAACGATCACGTCGTAATGGCGGATATCGCTCATTTGAACCGCTCCTCCAGAGCTTCGACTGCAGACTTGGAAAGCACAAGCTTTCCACGGCGCAGAATGTCGTAAACATTGATGCCCTGAACCGGCAGAACATCGATATTCGGAATGTTGCGGGCGGCTAGCCTAAAATTGCCGTCGAGTTCCGAACCGCCGATGATCAGAGCGTTTTCCAGACCGAGGCCGGCAAACTGTGCGAGAAGCGCTTTTGTCTTGGCTTCCGAAGCGACAAGGTCATCAATGATGATCAGGTCTTCAGATTTCATCTTCGTCGAAAGCGCATGCTTCAGCGCCAGAGCGCGTACCTTCTTCGGCAGGTCATGGCTGTGATCGCGAACGACCGGACCATGAGCACGACCACCGCCACGGAACTGCGGCGCACGCTTTGCGTGGTGGCGGGCGTTACCGGTGCCCTTCTGCTTGTACATTTTGGCGCCGGTCAGAGCGACCTCCGAACGGCTTTTCGTCTTGTGCGAACCCTGACGCTTTGCAGCGAGCTGGTAACGCACCATACGAGCAAGAATATCTTCGCGCGGTTCCAGACCGAAGATCTCGTCCTTCAGGCTGACCTTGCCGGCGTCCTTGCCCTCAAGTGTTTTAACTGTGAGATCCATTACTCGGCTCCATTGGTTTCAGCCGCGCGCAGGCCGGCAGGCCGCGGGGCATTTTCAGGAACACCAGACTTCACAGCGTCACGAACGGTAATCCATGCGCCCTTGGAGCCTGGGACGGCACCCTTGACGAGGATCAGACCGCGCTCTTCATCGGTGCGGACAATTTCAAGGTTCTGGGTGGTGACACGGGTCTGGCCCATGTGACCGGCCATCTTCTTGCCCTTCCAGACCTTGCCGGGATCCTGGTTGGAACCGGTCGAACCATGCGAACGGTGCGAGACCGAAACACCGTGGGTAGCGCGAAGACCGCCGAAATTGTGGCGCTTCATCGCACCGGCAAACCCCTTACCGATGGTGGTTCCGGTCACGTCAACGAGCTGACCCGACACGAAATGGCCAGCCGTAATTTCGGCGCCGATATCGAGCAGGTTGTCTTCGGAAACGCGGAACTCGACCAGCTTGGCCTTGGGCTCTACCGAAGCTTTGGCAAAATGACCGCGCAGCGCCTTGGTGGTGTTCTTGACCTTGGAGTGGCCTGCACCGAGCTGAACTGCCGTATAGCCGTTTTTTTCTTTCGTGCGCGTTGCAACGACCTGGCAGCCGTCCATTCGCAAAACTGTTACAGGGATATGCTCTCCTGCGTCATTGAAGACGCGGGTCATTCCCACCTTTTGTGCTATTACACCTGAACGCATCGGTTCGTTCCTTTTAGAGTTCCGGCCAAGCCCTTGCAGGCCCGGCGTGTCTCTGTCTGGGACTTCAAGCGCCACTCAAGATAAGAGCGCGCATCGATTGGTCCCGTTTAACTGTCTAACTCTGAAACTCAGAGCTTAATTTCAACATCGACGCCGGCAGCCAGATCGAGCTTCATCAGAGCATCAACCGTCTGCGGGGTCGGATCGACAATGTCGAGCAGGCGCTTATGGGTGCGCATTTCAAACTGCTCGCGGCTCTTCTTGTCGATATGCGGGCCACGGTTGACCGTGAATTTTTCGATCCTGGTCGGGAGCGGAACCGGTCCGCGAACATTCGCGCCGGTACGCTTGGCCGTCGATACGATCTCACGCGTGGAGGCATCAAGGATCCGATGATCAAACGCCTTCAGGCGGATGCGGATATTCTGGCCGTTCATGCGACTCGTCCTTGTCTTCTTCTTGTCTCCGCCTTGTCGTCATCGATAAGGCGCATTCATTGAACTTCGACCGCACACTTCAATCTTCAAAAGTAGGGACAGGTTGCCCCGTCCCTACCTTGTTCAAAAGTGCCTGTCGCCCGCCGACTACTCGACGATAGCGGCCACGATGCCGGCGCCGACGGTACGGCCGCCTTCGCGGATCGCGAAGCGCAGCTTTTCTTCCATCGCGATCGGAACGATCAGCTCGACGTCAACCGTAACGTTGTCGCCCGGCATAACCATTTCCGTGCCTTCGGGAAGCGTGACAACACCGGTCACGTCCGTCGTGCGGAAGTAGAACTGCGGACGGTAGTTCGTGAAGAACGGCGTATGACGGCCACCCTCATCCTTGGTCAGGATGTAGGCTTCTGCCTTGAACTTGGTGTGCGGCTTGACCGAACCGGGCTTGCAGAGAATCTGGCCACGCTCGACCTGTTCACGCTGGATACCACGGATCAGTGCGCCGATGTTGTCGCCGGCCTGGCCCTGATCGAGCAGCTTGCGGAACATTTCAACGCCGGTAACCGTCGTCTTCTGCGTGTCCTTGATGCCGACGATTTCGACTTCTTCGCCAACTTTGACAATGCCGCGCTCAACACGACCGGTCACAACCGTACCACGACCCGAGATCGAGAAAACGTCTTCGATCGGCATCAGGAACGGCAGATCAACCGGACGCTCAGGCGTCGGGATGTAGTCGTCAACAGCGGCCATCAGCGCGCGGATGGCGTCTTCGCCGATTTCCTTGTTGCTGTCATCGATAGCAGCAAGAGCCGAACCCTTGATGATCGGGATTTCGTCGCCCGGGAACTCGTAAGAGTCGAGAAGCTCGCGGACTTCCATTTCGACGAGTTCGAGAAGCTCTTCGTCGTCGACCTGGTCAACCTTGTTCAGGAACACCACGATTGCCGGAACGCCAACCTGACGGGCAAGCAGAATGTGCTCGCGGGTCTGCGGCATCGGCCCATCAGCAGCCGAACACACCAGGATTGCGCCGTCCATCTGGGCCGCACCGGTGATCATGTTCTTGACGTAGTCGGCGTGGCCGGGGCAGTCGACGTGCGCATAGTGGCGAGCGTCGGTTTCATACTCAACGTGCGCCGTCGAGATGGTGATGCCACGGGCCTTTTCTTCCGGCGCTGCGTCAATCTGGTCATACGCACGGAAGTCACCAAAGTACTTCGTGATCGCAGCCGTCAGTGTCGTCTTGCCGTGGTCAACGTGACCGATCGTGCCAATGTTGACGTGCGGTTTGCTCCGCTCAAACTTTGCCTTTGCCATTTTAGGCTCCTATTCTTTTCAGACCCCGCGACGGGGTTATGTCATTTATGCGTTACGGGTGTATTCCGGTTACTTCGAACCGGAATACTTCGCCTGAATTTCCTGTGCGACATTCGACGGCACGGGTGCATTGTGATCGAAGGTCATCGTGTACTGGGCGCGGCCCTGCGACATGGAGCGCAGCGTGTCGACATATTTAAACATGTTCGCCAGCGGCACTTGAGCCTCGATAACAGTCGCGTTGCCACGCGGCTCCTGCCCCTGGATCTGACCACGGCGGGAGTTCAGATCGCCGATAACATCACCCACGTAATCTTCCGGGGTAACGACCTCAACGTTCATGACCGGCTCGAGAAGCTGGGCACCTGCCTTGCGGGCAGATTCCCGGAAGCATGCACGCGCGGCGATTTCAAAGGCCAGAACCGATGAGTCGACGTCATGGTAGGCACCGTCGATCAGGGTCGCCTTGATGCCGAGCATCGGGAAGCCGGCAAGCGGACCGGACGACAGAACGCTCTGGATACCCTTCTGAACGCCCGGAATATATTCCTTCGGAACAGAACCGCCGACGATCTTGGATTCGAATACGAAATCCTCGCCATCCGGATTGGGTTCGAAGACGATCTTGACGCGGGCGAACTGCCCCGAACCACCCGACTGCTTCTTGTGGGTGTAATCTTCTTCGTGGGCCTGGGTGATGGTTTCGCGGTAGGCAACCTGCGGCGCACCGACGTTAGCCTCAACCTTGAACTCGCGCTTCATACGGTCGACGAGAATGTCGAGATGAAGCTCGCCCATGCCAGCGATGATCGTTTGGCCGGATTCTTCATCGGACGAAACGCGGAAGGACGGATCCTCAGCAGCCAGACGGTTCAGGGCTATACCCATCTTTTCCTGGTCGGCCTTGGTCTTGGGCTCGATAGCGATCCGGATAACCGGCTCGGGGAATTCCATCCGCTCCAGGATAACAGGCTTCAGCGGATCGCAAAGCGTGTCACCGGTGGTGGTTTCCTTGAGGCCAGCCAAAGCAATGATGTCGCCAGCATAAGCGACTTCAACGTCAGAACGCGAGTTCGAGTGCATCTGCAACATACGGCCGACACGCTCACGCTTTTCCTTCACTGTATTCAAAACACCGGAGCCCTTTTCGAGCTTGCCGGAATAGATGCGGCAGAAGGTGAGCGAACCAACGAAGGGGTCGTTCATGATCTTGAAGGCCAGCATCGAAAGCGGCTCTTCGTCATCAGCATGACGCTCGATATCGGATTCAGTCTTGACGTCGATACCCTTGATCGCCTCGATATCTATCGGAGACGGCAGGAAGTCGACAACGGCATCGAGAAGCGGCTGAACACCCTTGTTCTTGAAGGCCGATCCGCACAGCATCGGATAGAACTGAACGCCAATCGTACCCTTGCGGATAAGTTCGCGGATCTTGTCGTTATCCGGCATTTCGCCTTCGAGATAGGCTTCCATAGCGGCTTCGTCGACTTCGACGATCGTTTCGATCATCGTCTCGCGCCACTCTTCAGCCTTTTCCTTCATGTCAGCGGGGATGTCGGTGACTTCCCATTCGGCACCAAGATGCTCACCGTCCCAGACAAGCGCCTTCATCTCGATCAGGTCGATGACACCGGCAAAGTCGTTCTCAGCACCGATCGGCAGCTGGATGACAACCGGGATCGCACCGAGACGGGATTTGATCATATCGACCGAGCGATAGAAGTCGGCACCGATCTTGTCCATCTTGTTGCAGAAGATCATCCGCGGGACATTGTACTTGTCAGCCTGACGCCACACGGTTTCCGTCTGCGGCTCAACACCGGCATTGGCGTCAAGAAGCGCTACGGCGCCATCGAGCACACGCAGCGAACGCTCGACTTCAATGGTGAAATCAACGTGTCCGGGGGTGTCGATGATGTTGAAGCGACGCTTCTTGCCATCGCGGCCCTGCCAGAAAGTGGTGGTGGCAGCGGACGTGATCGTGATGCCACGCTCCTGCTCTTGCTCCATCCAGTCCATCGTGGCTGCGCCGTCGTGAACTTCACCGATCTTGTGCGACTTGCCGGTGTAGAACAGGATACGCTCGGTCGTCGTGGTCTTGCCAGCGTCGATGTGCGCCATGATACCGAAATTACGGTAATCTTCGATTTTATATTCGCGAGCCATGATATCAGGCCTTCCCTCGTATCAGTATTACCAGCGGTAATGGGAGAATGCGCGGTTGGCATCAGCCATCTTGTGCGTGTCTTCACGCTTCTTGACGGCAGAACCGCGGTTGCTCGCAGCGTCCATGAGCTCGCCGGACAGGCGCTCGATCATGGTGGTTTCGTTACGCTTGCGGGCAGCAGCAATCAACCAACGAATCGCGAGAGCCTGACGGCGCTCGGGACGAACATCGACCGGAACCTGGTAAGTTGCACCGCCAACGCGGCGCGAACGAACCTCAACGTGCGGAGCAACGTTTTCGAGAGCCTGATGAAAGGCCTCGATAGGATCCTGCTTCAACTTACCCTCAACAGCGTCGAGCGCACCGTAAACGATCGATTCTGCGACCGATTTCTTGCCATGAAGCATGATGGCATTCATGAACTTGGTGATCACCAGATCGCCGAACTTGGGGTCCGGATTGATCTCACGCTTTTCTGCACTATGGCGTCGTGACATACTTTTTGTCTCTCAACAGTTGCGGCACTTAAAGCGCGGAGAACCTCGCGCAGCGCCAGAGAAATGAAAACCGAATTACTTCGGACGCTTCGCACCGTACTTCGAACGGCGCTGCTTACGGTTCTTGACGCCCTGGGTATCGAGAACACCACGAATGATGTGATAACGAACACCCGGCAAGTCCTTCACGCGGCCGCCGCGGATCATCACCACGGAGTGCTCCTGAAGGTTATGGCCTTCGCCAGGAATATAGCCGATGACCTCAAAGCCATTGGTCAGACGGATCTTGGCAACCTTACGCAGAGCCGAGTTCGGCTTCTTCGGCGTCGTGGTGTAGACGCGGGTGCAAACGCCGCGCTTCTGCGGGTTCTGCTCCAGCGCGGGAACCTTGTTCCGCTTGACCTGAGGCTGGCGCGGCTTGCGGATCAGTTGGTTTACGGTAGGCATATACCCATCCCTTTAGAATTACGTGTCTCGTCGCCCTTGTGGGGCATTTCAATTCAATGCCGTCACCGGCGAACAGAAGCACACTGAGTGTCTATATGCGCACAAGCACGGCCCGACCCGCCTTCCCGGCAGATGGACCTTAAAGCAGAGGACTCGGGCACCTTGCCGCGTCATGCGTGCAGCATTTGATCTTCAACGTGCTGTATGAGAACCTAGTCTGAGGTGAACTCCGGGACATTTGGCTTCCCGAACGGCCATGCCTCACATGGGTTCTGTTGGCGTCCACATACTCATTTCCCTGTATGCCGTCAAGTCCGATGCCCCGAAATTCTCGAATCCCAGCTGCGGTTCGCGCCCTTTCTGGATCCTTTGACCGTACCGGGCAATTTTCGCCGCCCCTGTCGCGGTATTCACGCAA
The DNA here is from genome assembly GCF_055808365.1 of Martelella sp. K41-7. Lineage (NCBI taxonomy): Bacteria > Pseudomonadati > Pseudomonadota > Alphaproteobacteria > Hyphomicrobiales > Aurantimonadaceae > Martelella > Martelella sp. K41-7. Next base: position 905,624 of record NZ_CM147867.1, on the reverse strand, counting down.
TAATATGTCTCGGCGTCCGGCCTGCACCGGAAAGCGCGATTCTACTGCCAACACCGATTCTCTTCAGAAAAACCGGGTCATGGCTGATGACAAGCAGCGCACCGTCATAGGCCTTGAGTCCCGCCTCGAGCGTTGCGAGCGTTTCGAGGTCCAGGTGGTTGGTTGGTTCATCCAGAATGAGCAACTGCGCGGGCCGCGTGCCGCCGATCGCCACAGCGAGCCCCGCACGCAGCACCTCACCACCGCTCAGTGCCGACACCGGCTTCAGTGCATCATCCGAGCGAAAACGAAAGCGGGCGAGCGCCGCCCGGCAGGCATTGTCATCATCGTGCGGATTAAGCCTCATGAAATTGTCGCGCACGCTGCTTTCCTGTTTGAGCAGCGATACAGTTTGATCGAAGATGGCACAAGGCACAAAGATCTCCGCCGTTCCAGCAAGCGGCGCCAATGCACCTTTAAGGGTTTTGACGAGGCTCGACTTGCCCGTCCCATTTGCGCCTTCAATCACCACTCGCTGTGGCCCGGACATCTCCACTGAAAGATCCACCAACAGCGGGCTCGCAGCCTCATAGCCGACGCTCAGATGGGCCGCCCGCAGCACTCGGCGGTCGGACGCCAGTCCCGATGGCGGCAAGGTAACGGAGAAAGGTGCAATCACCTCAAGGGACGCCCTCGCACTCTCAAGCTCTTCGGATGCCTTTTCGGCCTGCCGCCCGGACAGCGCGGCCTGTCTGGCTGCCGTCGATTCGGCCCTCCCCTTCATTCTATCCAGCATCATTTTCGGCATATCGTTGCGCTTGCGCGTTTTCCGGCCCGCAGCATCTGTGCGCGCCTTGCGTTCGGCCCGCTGTCGTGTGACCTGTGATATCCGGCGCACCTCGTGCCGGGCCTCGATGAGCGCTCTTTCCCGATTTTTCAGTTCCGCCGCCTTTTCCGCAGCGTAGAAGCTGAAATTGCCGCCGTAGCGCTTGAGGCCAAGGCTTGACAGTTCGGCGATGGCCGTCATCGTTTCAAGCAATTCGCGATCATGGCTCACGACCAATGCCCCACCACGAAAGCCGGCAAGGACATCGAGAAGGTGCTTGCGCCCGCTTGCATCGAGATTATTGGTCGGCTCATCGAGGAGAATGAAGTCAGACTCGGCGTGAAAAATTGCCGCGAGTCGCGCCCGTGTCAGTTCCCCGCCCGAAAGCCGGGCTAGCGACGTCGAAAGCGGATAGTCGATATCGAAGCGCCCGAGTGCGGTGACAGCCTTCTCCTCCGCCATCCAGTCGATAGCAGCAAGGTCCTCGACACAGGCTCCGCCATTTTCCGCCGCTTCGGTCATCTCAAGCATGGCGCTGATCCCGAAGCAATCCGCCAGTGTCTCACCGGAGCGCGGCCGGGCCTCCTGAGCAAACATCGCGAGCCTGCCCGAAACATGCACGGCGCCGGAAGACGGACGGACATGACCGGCGATCACTCTCAAAAGCGTGGTTTTACCGGCACCGTTGCGTCCGACCAAGCCGGTAAGACCGGGACCGAAAACGGCGTCGATGTTTTGGAAAAGTGGACGTTCGTCAGTGGTGGTAAGGGACAGACCGGAAAGTGTGATGGTGGCGTGCATGAACAGAGATCTCCTTCGAAGCCAGTGCAATTGCTGTTTCGAGGTGAGAAATCATCGGTGGCACGTCCTTGTTGGTTTTTCGGTTGGTGTCGTTCTACACCTGCCGTGCGACCTTTTCAAGGCGCCCCGCCGGCGATGCGGAGGGCAACGTTCTGTATTCAAACCGACACCGATTGTCCGTTCCCGACCGCCGGTGACGATACGCCGTCGAGCGTGAACTGCCCGAAGTCGGCAAGGCCGGCGGCAATCACGTCGCCGTCATGCGGCAAGGGGGTGGCAATATCCAGCTCGCTCTGAAACAGAGCCCAGCGATCTGTGTCCAGGGTTTTCTGGGTCCCAGACCACCCTGTGGAACCGGCAAGCCAGATCAGTTCGGCATAGCCTGCGTCCTGCATGGTGGCCCCGACCGTCCCGGAACCATAGACCCCCACTCTGTACATCCCGGCAAGGCCTGATGACACCGCCGCGAAATAGGGTTTGATTTTCTGCAGGTCCGCGTCCTCGTAGTAATCGTAATCGACTGAAAAATAGATCGCTGAGCCCGGCGGCTGACCGAGCGACTTTGCCAGCGCCAGAGCTCGCGCAGAATCACTGTTTCCACTTTCGGCATCCAGGTCACTGATCCGCCCGCCCGCGCCGCCGTCCTGCTCGAAGATCACCGCAATCGAAAGCCCGGCGCCGGCCAGAGCCTTGGCTTCGTTTTCACCAAGCTGTTTCTCCGGAAGGGCCGTCGAATTTTGATGATTATAATAGCGGATAACGGCCTCAACACCGCCGCTTATCAGTTGAGGAATGTATGATGTCGTATCCCATGGGGTATCAATCACCGTGTACATCGGCCACCATCCTTGCACGCATTGCCAGATACAACTATTAGTACACAATAAATCACTATGCAATCAAAAAAAGGCGCTGTTCCGGGAGGGAGATATCTGTCCCTCGTTGTGATACTCAAACGAAGCAGCAAAAGTACGACCCAGGAAAGGAGGGGACATGATTGCCATCCCCGGCTACACCAGCGACGGCGAGCGCATGGTTTTCATCATTACCGGCAAGGTCTATCACGAGTGGAACGGCGACACCGAGGTCCATGTGATCATCGCCGCACCCGATGAAGATACTGCCGTGCGCAATACACTGAACGCGCTGGCCAATGAAGGCTACTCGGAAGCTGATCTCGACCAGATCGGCCTGATCACCGAAATCCCGGATGAAGAACCGCATGCTTCCGCCTATCAGACAGCGCTTGAAGGCGAAGTGGCGATCGTCAAGCTCAGCGACTGACTTCCCGGCTGGCCGGCTATCAAAATCGCTACGCGCCACCGCTTGAGAAAGCCCGTTCGGAATTTCGCGCCGTACGGGCAATCCTGCTTGCTTTATCGTCAAGCTTTGCCCACACTTCCCGGCAAAAGAACAGGGGAACTTGAAAGAGCGTTTTCGGTTTGTGCCGAAGATGCCCTTCACCGTCGGCAAGGACGCAGATGTCAATCAAAGCAGCGATTTACCACCTCACACATTATAAATACGACAATCCCGTCAGTCTCGGACCACAGATCATCAGGCTGAAACCGGCAGCCCACTCGAAGACAAAGGTCATCTCGCATTCGCTGAAGGTCACGCCGGAGAACCACTTCGTCAATCTCCAGCAGGACCCTTACGGCAATTATCAGGCTCGTTTCGTGTTCCCGGAGCCGGTCACCGAGTTCAAGATCGAGGTCGACCTGGTCGCCGACATGACGGTCTACAATCCGTTCGACTTCTTCGTCGAAGAACAGGCGACCAAATACCCGTTCAAATATGACGAAGCGATCCACGAGGATCTGTCGATCTACCTGAGGCCCGAGCCGATGGGGCCGCGGCTGAAGACGCTGATGGAGAAGCTCGATCTTTCGCCCGGTCAGGGCACGGTCGACATGATCGTCGGTATCAATGCCAGCCTGCAGCATGACGTCAATTACATTATCCGCATGGAGCCCGGCGTCCAGACGCCGGAGGAAACACTTGAGCGCGCCTCGGGTTCGTGCCGTGACAGCGCCTGGCTTCTGGTGCAAATCCTGCGCAATATGGGGCTCGCAGCAAGGTTCGTCTCCGGCTACCTGATCCAGCTTGAGCCGGATATCAAGGCCCTCGACGGCCCGTCTGGAACCGATCACGATTTCACCGACCTTCATGCCTGGGCGGAGGTTTTCCTGCCCGGTGCGGGCTGGATCGGCCTTGATGCCACATCCGGCCTTCTGACTGGGGAAAGCCATATCCCGCTGGCCGCCACGCCGCATTTCAGCAACGCTGCGCCAATTACCGGCGGCTATGCCGGCAAGGCCGAGATCAGCTTCGACTTCGATATGAAGATCGACCGGGTGGCAGAACATCCGCGCATCACCAAACCGTATTCAGACGAGAGCTGGGATGCGCTCAATACGCTTGGCGCCAAGGTCGACAAGCTGATCGAAGAAACAGACATGCGCCTGACCATGGGTGGCGAGCCGACCTTCGTTTCCATCGACGATTTCGAGGCCGATGAATGGAATACCGGCGCTGTCGGCCCGACCAAACGCGGGCTGGCCGACGAGTTGATCCGCCGGCTGAGGGAGCGTTTCGCCCCCGGCGGCTTTCTGCATTACGGCCAGGGCAAATGGTATCCGGGCGAGAGCCTGCCACGCTGGACCTTCTCGCTTTACTGGCGCAAGGACGGCGTGCCGATCTGGAACAATCAGGACCTGATCGCCGAGGAAGCGCAGGAAATCAAGGTTGACGAGAACGACGCCGGACGATTGTTGCAGGCCATCGCCAACGAACTGGACATCGAGCCGGACGTCGTCGAACCGGTGTTCGAGGATCCCGCGGAATGGCTGATCCGCGAAGGCAAACTGCCGGATAATGTCGACCCGTCCAATTCAAAGCTCAAAAGCCCCGAAGACCGGGCGCGCATCACCAAGGTTTTCGAACGCGGACTGACAAAGCCCGTCGGATATATCTTGCCCGTGCAGGCATGGCAGGGCCGCGCTTCGGGGGGCAGCCGCGCTTCGGGGGTCAAATGGGTTTCCGAAAAATGGACGACACGGCGCGGGCGCATCTACCTTATTCCCGGCGACAGCCCTATCGGCTTCCGCCTGCCGCTCGATTCGCTTGCCTGGATCCCGCCGGCCGAGTACCCGTTCATCAACCCGCTTGATCCTTCGGTCAAACGCGGACCTCTACCCGACTTCAGGCAGGATGAAGGACGAGTTCTGCCGACCTTGCCTTTCGCCTCGTTTCAGTACAAACCGCCGGCGCCGAGGCCCGCAGCCTACGGCCCGCTGGAAGCCAGTCACGTGCGGACCACCATGTCGGTTGAACCGCGAGAGGGGCGGCTGTGCATTTTCATGCCGCCGACCGAAACGCTGGAGGAATATCTCGATCTGGTCGCCTCGGCCGAACGCGCGGCTGAAAAGCTCAACCTCCCCGTCCACATCGAGGGTTATTCGCCGCCACAGGATGAGCGTATCGACGTCATCCGTGTCGCACCCGACCCCGGCGTCATCGAGGTCAACATCCATCCCGCCGCGAACTGGAATGAATGCGTGGAGACCACCACGGCGATCTACGAGGAAGCCCGTGCAACACGGCTGGGCGCCGACAAGTTCATGATCGACGGCAGGCACACCGGCACCGGCGGCGGCAACCATGTGGTGGTCGGCGGCGCCAACCCCGCTGACAGTCCGTTCCTGCGCCGGCCCGATCTGCTGAAGAGCGTGGTCCTGCACTGGCAGCGCCATCCCTCGCTCTCCTATCTGTTCTCGAGCCTGTTCATCGGCCCGACCAGCCAGGCACCGCGCATCGACGAGGCTCGCCACGACGCGCTCTACGAGCTCGAAATCGCCATGGGACATATTCCGCACCCGCAATCCGACACCGAGCCGCCGCTGCCCTGGATGGTCGACCGTCTGTTCCGCAATCTGCTGATCGATGTCACCGGCAATACCCACCGCGCCGAAATCTGCATCGACAAGCTGTTTTCGCCCGACAGCGCCACAGGACGTCTCGGCCTCGTCGAGTTCCGCGGGTTCGAAATGCCGCCGAATGCCCGCATGAACCTGGCCCAGCAGCTTCTGGTACGCGCGCTTCTCGCCCGGTTCTGGAAGAACCCGATCGAGGGCAAGCTGGCGCGCTGGGGCACGGCGCTTGCCGACCGTTTCATGCTGCCGCACTTCATCTGGCAGGATTTCATGGATGTTCTTCAGGACCTGAAGGAAAACGGCCTGGAATTCCGTCCGGAATGGTTCGAGGCACAATTGCAGTTCCGCTTCCCGTTCTTCGGCGAGGTTGAATATGAGGGCAACAAGCTGGAGCTCCGTCAGGCGCTTGAGCCCTGGAATGTGATGGGTGAACAGGGTGCGCCCGGCGGCACGGTGCGCTATGTGGATTCGTCCGTCGAACGCCTTCAGGTCCGCCTCGAGACCCAGGCCCCGGAGCGCTATATCGTGACCTGCAATGGCCGCAAGGTGCCACTAAAGCCAACCGGAGCCAACGGCGTCTCGGTTGCCGGCGTGCGCTTCAAGGCCTGGCAGCCGGCCTCCGGCCTTCACCCCGTCCTGCCGGTCAACTCACCGCTGACCTTCGACATTTACGACACATGGTCAGCAAGATCAGTCGGGGGCTGCATTTATCATGTTGCGCATCCCGGCGGGCGCAATTATGAGACCTTTCCGATCAATGGCAACGAGGCGGAAGCAAGGCGACTTGCACGATTCGAGGCTGCGGGGCACACTGCTGGCGGCTACGCGGTCTTCAACGAAGCGCCGTCACCGGAGTTCCCGCTAACGCTCGATCTCAGGCGCCCGACAGGGCTTTAACACCTCGGCAGCGGGCGACGACACTTCGCCCGGACCGATTTAACGTTTGGCGAACAGGAGCCCCTCATCGTGCTTTTGCGACAGGGGTCTCCAGCGATGCGGGCGGCAGGAAGCGCTGCAAATGGCAGAACCCAAGGCGGAAAGTTTCGCCGAAAAGAATATGGCAGACGAGCACCACGAGGCGGAACCCGCCATCGCCTGGAATGCCCGGGACTATGCTCCCCTACCCGGTGTGCCCGACGAGATGGTCGACGCCGCAGGAAACGTGCGCCCGGTGTGGCAGCCCTTCGTCAACGCGCTTTCGGGGATGACGGCCAGCGAACTCTCGGAACGTTTTGCCCGCGCGGACCGCTACCTTCGCGACGCCGGTGTTTTCTACCGCGCCTATGATGGGCAGGATGACACACGCGCATGGCCATTCTCCCATATTCCGATCATCATCGATGACAATGAGTGGCAGGAACTTGCTGACGGGCTGAAGCAACGCGCCGACCTGCTTGAAGCGATGATGGCGGATTTCTATAGCGACAACCGCCTCGTTTCCGAAGGTTTCATCCCCCCCGCCCTCGTCGCCTCCAACAGCGAGTTCCTGCGGCCGCTCGTCGGCATCGATCCGCCCGGCGGCCATTACCTGCATTTCATATCGTTTGAAGTCGGGCGCGGCCCGGACGGCAAATGGTGGGTGTTGGCCGATCGCGCGCAGGCCCCCTCCGGCGCCGGTTTTGCGCTGGAAAACCGCGTTGCCGCATCACGCGCCTTTTCCGGTATTTACAGCGACATGCATGTGCGTCGCGTGGCAACCTTTTTCGGCGCGTTCCGTGATGCGTTACAGGCGGAGCCGGGCGGAAACGAGGGCCGCATCGGCGTTTTGACCCCCGGCCCCGCAAACGAAACCTATTATGAGCATGCCTATATCGCTCGCTATCTCGGCGTCTCGCTCCTGGAAGGCGAAGACCTTATCGTCATCAACGACCGGCTGATGGTCCGCACCGTCGCAGGACCGATGCCGGTCAGCGTATTGTGGCGGCGCCTCGATGCCAGTTTCACCGATCCGCTGGAACTCAACCAGAATTCGCGCATCGGCACGCCCGGCCTCGTCAGCGCCATCCGCGCGGGCAACCTCACCATGGTCAATGCGCTGGGTTCCGGCATGGTCGAAACCCGTGCCTTTCTCGCCTTCCTGCCGGCACTTTCCCGCCGTCTGCTCAACGAGGACCTCAAGATCCCGTCGATTGCCACATGGTGGTGCGGACAGGAGAACGAACGCCGCCACGTTGCAGAAAACCTGGACCAGATGTTGATCGGCCCGGCCTATTCGCGCATGCCGTTCTTCGACGATTCCGGACAATCCTTCACCGGCGAGCGGTTGCGTGAGCGCAAATGTGGCGCGGTGGCCCGCTGGCTCGAAAAACGCGCGCCCTGGCTCGTCGGCCAGGAAGCCGTCAAGCTTTCGACCGCTCCGGCTTTCGTTGACGGCAAGCTGACACCGCATCCTTTCTCGCTGCGCGTCTTTGCAGCGCGCACCCATGATGGCTGGACGCTGATGCCGGGTGGCTTTGCCCGCATCGGCTCGTCTGATGATGTCGCGGCTATTGCAATGCAGGCAGGCGGGCGCGCCGCCGATGTCTGGGTCGTCAGTCAGACGCCCGTCGAAAAGCCCACGCTCCTGACACGTGAAAGCCGCATTCCGCGCAACAAGCCCGCGAACCTGCCTAGCCGTGCCGCCGACAATCTTTTCTGGCTTGGCCGCTATATCGAGCGTGCGGAAGGTAATCTGCGTATCCTGCGTGCCTGGCACGGACGCTTTGCCGAAGTGGACGATCGCGGACAGGCTCTGCTGACGCAGGTAGAAGACTATCTCGATCAGATCGGGCTCGACCTTTCAGAGGCCGCGCTACCGCCCTCCCTGTTGCGTGATATCGACAGCGCCGTTTATTCCGCCGGCAATATCCGCGACCGGTTCTCGCCCGATGGCTGGCTGGCGCTGAACGACCTCTCCAAGACGGCCCGTCGTTTCGTTGACCGTGTGAAGCCGGGCGACGACGCCGCGCATGCGGTGACGGTGTTGTTGCGCAAGCTTGCCGGTTTTGCCGGTCTGGTGCACGAAAACATGTACCGCTCGACTGGCTGGCGGTTCCTGTCGATCGGCCGCTATCTGGAGCGCGGCCTGCACATGACCCGGCTTCTCGGTGAGCTTTCCGGCGAGGATGCGCCCGACGGCGCGCTCGATATGCTGCTGGAAATCAGCGACAATGTCATGACCCACCGCCGCCACTACAATGTCTACACCGATCATCTAACGATCACCGACCTTCTGGCGCTCGATCCGCAGAACCCGCGTTCGGTTCTGTTCCAGCTGAACCAGGTTCTGGCTGAAGTCGAAAAACTGCCCGAACACGGCTACCCGACCCAGATGTCCCCTTTACACCGCGAAAGCATGCGGGTGCAGTCGGGGCTTGCGGTGATGACCGCCGATACAGTTTCGACCGATTATTACCAGACGCTGGAGCGCGATTTCGAGGCGCTTTCGGACTGTCTTGCCCAGAATTACCTGTGAGGGACAATGCTTTACGATCTGTCTCTCAAAATGGAATATCAATACGACACGCCGGCCTCGCTCGCGCGCCACATTACCCGTGTGATGCCGCTTTCGGTCACCCAGCGTCAGCGGCTGATCGCCGGTCACGTCAAATTTGATCCAGCGCCCAGCGAAGAGCGCGGCTTTACCGATTTCTTCGGTCATCCCGCGATCGCAACTCTGATCAACCCGCCGCATCAGCGCTTCGCCATCATGATGAAGGCCCGTGTCAACGTCGATGCCCCGCGCACCATGCTGGAGTTCACCACCGTACTTTCCGAACTGAAGCGCGAATATGATCGCGTGCTGGATCTCGGCCGAGATTCTCCGCACCATTTCATCGGACCGAGCTCGCGCATTCCGCTTGACCGGGCGATCGGCGCCTATGGTCGGGAACTGGCCCCAGCCGACAGCAGTGTGTACCAGATCGCGAAAGCAATCTGCGCCCGGATCTTTGAGGATTTCTCCTATGACGGCGAGGCGACGACGGTCGACAGCACGCCGGGCGAAGCCTTCCGGATGCGGCGCGGTGTATGTCAGGATTTCTCGCATGTGATGATCTCGGCGCTGCGGATGATCGGGGTACCGGCCGGCTATGTGAGCGGCTACCTGCGCACCATTCCGCCGCCCGGCAAGCCGCGCCTTGAAGGTGCCGATGCCATGCATGCCTGGGTCCGTGTCTGGTGCGGCAACGCAACCGGCTGGGTCGAATTCGATCCGACCAACAATATGGAAGCGGGCTCGGACCATATCGTGGTCGGCTACGGCCGCGATTATGCCGATGTCGCGCCGGTTCTTGGCGTGATGAAGACTTATGGTGAGCACAAGGCGAGCCAGGCTGTGGACGTCACTCCCGTTCAGACAATCCACGGCGCGTTCTGACATCGCCGGCCAAGGTGGCAAAACCCCTGCGATTGGCGCCCGTATCTTCGCGCCTGCAACATGAGCGCCCGACGTCACTCCTCGTGCACGATACCGTAAATACAACTCCGGCCGGTAATCTTACCTGATTCCGTTTTTTCTCTCGGCTTGAAGGCGTCTGGCGCCCATGCGTCTGATACGCCAGCGAGAAATTCGTGCGCCAGCTCATCACTTTGTTGCAAGTGCGTCATATCAGTGCATAAATTGCACGGAAGAATAAGAGTATACCGGTCGCTCCTCGTCGGGGAGACTGTTTTCAGGCGCCGCACTTTTCAGATTTTCCAGCCACTGTTTGACGGAAAAAGCTAATGAGCAAATTGACCCATCCCGATCTGCCCCTGCCGACGCCACGCTCCCTGGACGTCGACGGTCTGGCCGCCGATATTCTCGAAAAGCTGACATATCAGGTCGGAAAGGACACCATTGTTGCCCAGCCGCATGACTGGCTGCGCGCCGTCACCCTGGCAATCCGCGACCGCATTACCGACAAGTGGATGGAATCCACCCGCAAGACATATGAGGCGGGCTCCAAGCGGGTCTATTACCTCTCACTCGAATTCCTGATCGGCCGCCTGATGCGCGACGCCATCTCCAACCTTGAAATGGTCGAAGCCATCAACGGGGCGCTCGCCAAGTTCGACGTCAACCTGGCTGAACTCGCAGGCCTCGAGCCTGATGCAGCGCTCGGCAATGGCGGCCTTGGCCGTCTCGCCGCCTGTTTCATGGAATCGATGGCGACCGTCGATGTGCCCGCCTATGGCTATGGCATCCGCTACGTCAACGGCCTGTTCCGCCAGGAAATCGCCGATGGCTGGCAGGTGGAGCTGCCGGAAAACTGGCTCTCCCATGGCAACCCCTGGGAATTCCACCGACGCGAGAGCACCTACGAAATCAATTTCGGCGGTAAGGTTGATATCATCGAGGCCGCAGGCAAGGAGCCGCGTTATGTCTGGAAGCCGACCGAGCGCATGACCGCCGAGGCCTATGACACCCCGGTGGTTGGCTGGCGCGCCAAACGCGTCAACACGCTGCGCCTGTGGTCGGCAGAGCCGATCGACCCGATCCTGCTCGACAAGTTCAATGCCGGCGACCATATCGGTGCGCTTCAGGAAAGCACCAAGGCGGAGACGCTGACCCGCGTTCTCTACCCGGCGGACGCCAACCCTGCCGGCCAGGAGCTGAGGCTCCGGCAGGAATATTTCTTCTCGTCGGCCTCGCTGCAGGACATTCTGCGCAGGCACATGCAGCAATTCAATGACATCCGTATGCTGCCGGAAAAGGTCGCCATCCACCTCAACGACACCCATCCGGCCATCGCCATTGTCGAGATGATGCGCCTTCTGATCGATATCCACGATGTCGAATTCGACGAAGCGTGGGACCTGACGAACGGCATCTTTGCCTATACCAATCATACGCTTCTGCCCGAAGCGCTGGAAACCTGGCCGGTGCCGCTGTTCGAACGGCTGTTCCCGCGGCATATGCAGTTGATCTACGCAATCAATGCCAAGGTCCTTTTGAAGGCCCGCAAGGAAGCCAATGCCAGCGATGAGGCGATCCGCGAGATCTCGCTGATTGATGAGGGGGGCGAGCGCCGGGTGCGCATGGGCAATATCGCCTTTCTCGGCTCCCACAGCATCAACGGCGTTTCCGCTCTTCATACGGAATTGATGAAGGAAACGGTGTTCTACAACCTCCATCGCCTTCACCCCGACCGGATCAACAACAAGACCAACGGCATCACCCCGCGCCGCTGGCTGAAGGAATGCAATCCGGGCCTGACCGGCATTATTCGCGAGGCGATCGGCGACGAATTTCTCGATGACGCAGAAAAGCTGCAATCGCTCAATGACCTTGCCGAGGATTCCGCCTTTCAGGAGAAATTTTATGCGGTCAAGCAGGCGAACAAGGTCAAGCTTTCCAACCTCATCGGCGAGCGGCTTGGAACGCGCATCGACCCGACGGCGATGTTTGATATTCAGATCAAGCGTATCCATGAATACAAGCGCCAGCTTCTCAACATCATCGAAGCCGTGGCACTTTACGACCAGATCCGCTCGCATCCGGAAATGGACTGGGTGCCGCGCGTCAAACTATTCGCCGGCAAGGCAGCGCCGAGCTATCACAATGCCAAGCTGATCATCAAGCTCGCCAATGATGTTGCCCGTGTCATCAACAATGACCCAGCGGTACGCGGCCTGCTGAAAATCGTGTTCATTCCAAACTACAATGTCTCTCTGGCCGAAGTGATGATCCCCGCAGCTGACCTCTCCGAGCAGATATCGACTGCCGGCATGGAAGCCTCGGGAACAGGCAACATGAAATTCGCCATCAACGGCGCCCTGACGATCGGCACACTCGATGGCGCCAATGTCGAGATGCGTGACTGGGTCGGCGCCGAAAACATGGTGATTTTCGGTATGACTGCCGAAGAGGTTGATCAGGCCCGTGCAAAAGGTCACAATCCCCGCGAGATCATCGAGGGGTCGAAGGAGCTGTCCCAGGCTCTCTCGGCTATCTCGTCCGGCGTGTTCTCCCATGACGATCCGAGCCGGTATGTCGATCTGATCGGCGGACTATACGACCATGACTGGTTCATGGTCGCTGCCGATTTTGATGCCTACGCAGCCGCCCAGCGGGAAGTTGACGCGATCTGGAACGATCAGACGTCATGGAACGTTAAGGTGATAAGAAATACTGCCCGCATGGGATGGTTTTCGTCCGACAGGACGATCAGGGAGTATGCACACGACATCTGGAGCGCTTTATGAAAAAACCGGGATCAGACGATCCGGAACGAGCACGGGGCTATGCCCCGTCGCGGGAGGAAATTAATGCTGTTCTGAATGCAACGCACGGAGACGCATTCTCCGTGCTGGGCATCCAGGATGTCGGCGAGGCCCATGTCACCCGGTGCTTCTTACCCGGTGCGGAGACCGTCGAGACCTTCGACCTTGAAGGTAAACCGCTCGGCAAACTGAAACGCCTTGATGAGTCCGGCTTCTTCGCCGGACCGGTTGATGTGTCCGGCTTCGTGCCGGTCCGTTACCATGCCACACGGGGCGAGACCGAATGGACGGTAACCGATCCTTACAGTTTCTGGCCGGTTCTAGGCCCGATGGACGACTATTACGTCCGCGAGGGCTCGCATCTGAGGCTGTTCGACAAGCTCGGCGCCCATCAGATCACGCATCAGGGCGTTGAGGGGTTTCATTTCGCGGTCTGGGCACCCAATGCCCGCCGCGTCTCGGTTGTCGGTGCCTTCAATGGCTGGGACGGCCGCCGCCACATGATGCGGTTTCGCCGCGATTCCGGCGTTTGGGAAATCTTCGCGCCCGACGTCAAGCCGGGACAACCCTACAAGTTCGAACTTATCGGCGCCGATGGCAATCTCCTTCCGCTCAAAGCTGATCCGTTCGCGCGCCGCAGCGAGCTGCGCCCGCAGACCGCTTCGGTCACAACGGGCGATCTGGTGCAGAAATGGGATGATGACGCCCACCGCGAACATTGGGCGGGCAGCGACCGACGGCGCGAGCCGATAACGATTTATGAGGTCCACGCCGGGTCGTGGCAGCGGCACGAGGACGGTTCGTTTCTTTCATGGGATGAGTTGGCCGACCGCCTGATCCCCTATTGCACCGACATGGGCTTTACCCATATCGAATTTCTGCCGGTTTCCGAATACCCCTATGATCCGTCCTGGGGCTACCAGACAACCGGGCTTTACACGCCAACCGCCCGCTTTGGCGAGCCGGAAGGCTTTGCCCGCTTCATCAATGGCTGCCACAAGGTCGGTATCGGCGTCATTCTCGACTGGGTGCCGGCGCATTTTCCCACCGACGCGCATGGCCTGAGGCAGTTCGACGGCACATCGCTTTATGAGCACGCCGATCCGCGTCAGGGTTTTCACCCCGACTGGAACACGGCGATCTACAATTTCAGCCGCACAGAAGTGGCCTCTTTCCTCCTGAACAACGCGCTTTACTGGGGTGAGAAATTCCATATTGACGGCCTTCGTGTCGATGCAGTGGCCTCGATGCTGTACCTCGACTATTCACGCAAACACGGCGAGTGGGTGCCGAACGAATACGGCGGCAATGAAAACCTCGGTGCCGTACGTTTCATTCAGGAAACCAACAAGGCAGTTTACGGCAATCATCCGGAGATGATGACGATTGCCGAGGAATCGACTGCGTGGCCCAAGGTTTCACAGCCGGTTCATGAGGGCGGTCTTGGCTTCGGCTTCAAGTGGAATATGGGCTTCATGCACGACACGCTGAGCTATTTCGCGCGTGAACCGATCTACCGCAAGCATCACCATCAGGAGATCACTTTCGGTCTGCTCTACGCCTTTGCCGAAAACTATGTCCTGCCTCTGTCTCATGACGAAGTGGTGCACGGCAAGGGATCGCTGATTGCCAAAATGGCCGGCGACGACTGGCAGAAATTCGCCAATCTCAGAGCCTATTACGCCTTCATGTGGGGTTATCCTGGCAAGAAGCTCTTGTTCATGGGTCAGGAATTTGCCCAGTGGAGCGAATGGAGCGAGGCGCGCGGCCTCGACTGGAACCTGCTCGACTACCCGAACCATGAAGGCATGCGCCGGCTGGTACGCGATCTCAACTTCGCCTACCGCGCCAAACCGGCACTGCATGCGCGCGACTGTGAACCCGAAGGTTTCGAGTGGACGATTGTCGATGATGACGAGAATTCCGTCTTCGCCTGGCAACGCAAGGCCCCGGGCGAGAAGCCGATCATCGTGATCTGTAACTTCACACCGATCCCACGCGAAAATTACCAGGTCCCGCTGCCGAAAACCGGCGCCTGGCGGGAAATTGTGAATACCGACGCCGAAATCTACGGCGGTAGCGGCAAGGGCAATGGTGGCCGCGTGCGTGCCGAGATCCAGGGCCATGGCGGCATCTCCGCCACGCTGCTTTTGCCGCCACTTGCAACCATCATGCTGGAACCGGAAGACTGAGAGGGAGGGAAGGATGAATAATAGACGGATCGGATACCCCCTTTCGCGTGACGCCATGGCCTATGTACTGGCCGGGGGACGCGGAAGCCGCCTTAAAGAACTAACCGACACGCGCGCCAAGCCAGCGGTCTATTTTGGCGGCAAGACACGCATTATCGACTTTGCGCTTTCCAACGCGCTCAATTCCGGTATCCGGCGCATTGGCGTCGCCACCCAGTATAAGGCGCACTCGCTGATCCGCCACCTGCATCAGGGCTGGAATTTCTTCCGGCCGGAGCGAAACGAAAGTTTCGACGTGCTTCCCGCCTCCCAGCGCGTTTCCGAAACGCAGTGGTATGAAGGAACCGCGGACGCGGTCTACCAGAACATCGACATCATCGATTCCTATGGTCCGGAATACATGATCATTCTGGCTGGTGACCATATCTACAAGATGGATTACGAGGCGATGCTCCAGCAGCACGTCAACGAGGGCGCCGACATCACCATCGGTTGCCTCGAAGTGCCGGTGGAAGAAGCCAAGGGCTTCGGCGTGATGCATGTTGACGCCACCGACCGGATCGTCGATTTCGTCGAGAAGCCGGCCAATCCGCCAGGCATTCCCGGCAATGAGAGCATGGCGCTCGCGTCAATGGGTATTTACGTTTTCAATACCAAATTCCTGTTCGACTGCCTCTACCGCGATGCCGCCGACCCGACGTCGAGCCGCGACTTCGGCAAGGACATCGTTCCCTACATCGTCAAGAATGGCAAGGCGATGGCGCACCGCTTTTCCGAAAGCTGCGTGCGGTCAAGCTACGAAAAGGAATCCTACTGGCGTGATGTTGGTACGATCGATGCCTACTGGCAGGCCAATATCGATCTGACCGCTATCGTTCCGGAACTCGATATCTACGACAAGTCCTGGCCGATTTGGTCCTATTCCGAGGTCACGCCGCCGGCAAAATTCGTTCATGACGATGAAAACCGCCGTGGTTCGGCCATATCATCCGTGGTCTCGGGAGATTGCATCATCTCCGGCTCACAACTCTACAAGAGCCTGCTGTTCACCGGTGTGCGCGCGAATTCCTATTCCCGCCTCGAAGGTGCCGTCATTCTCCCCCATGTTCACATCGGACGCCATGCGCAACTGAAAAACGTTGTCATTGACCACGGTGTACATATTCCCGAAGGCCTTGTTGTCGGCGAGGATCCGGATGTTGATGCCCGCCGTTTCCGACGTTCGGAAAACGGCATTTGCCTGATTACACAGTCGATGATTGACAGATTGGATAGCTGAAAAATGAAGGTCCTTTCCGTTACGTCGGAAATCTACCCGCTGATCAAGACAGGTGGTCTGGCCGATGTGGCAGGCGCACTGCCGCTCGCTCTTGCCGGTCTTGGCATTGAAACCCGCACCATGATCCCCGGCTATCCGGCGGTCATGAAGGCGGTCGACGGGCATGCCGAAAAGGTTCACGAATTCGATGACCTTTTCGGCGAAAGGGCTACACTTTACGCGGCCAGTCACGAGGGCCTTGATCTCCTGATTCTCGATATACCGGCACTCTTCGGCCGTTTCGGAAATCCCTACAATTCAGCAACCGGGGAAGGCTATTCCGACAACTGGCGGCGCTTCGGCGCACTTTCGAAGGCGGCAGCGGACGTGGCTGCCGGCGTGATGCCGGGCTGGGAGCCAGACCTAGTCCATTGCCACGACTGGCAGGCTGCGATGACACCGGTTTTCATGCGCTACTCGGAGACACCGGAAAAACCGTCGATCCTGACCATTCACAACATCGCCTTCCAGGGCACCTTCGGACCTGACATTTTCCCCTGGCTCGGCCTGCCCGCCCACGCCCTGTCAGTTGATGGTGTTGAATATTACGGCAATGTCGGTTTTCTGAAAGGCGGGTTGCAGACGGCATGGGCGGTGACGACCGTCAGCCCGACCTATGCCCGCGAAATCCAAACCCCGATGTACGGCATGGGACTGGAAGGGTTGATTTCCGCCCGTGCCCACACGGTGCATGGCATCGTCAATGGTATCGATACAGATGTCTGGGACCCGACCGCGGACATGTCCCTCGCAAGCCGCTACACACCAAGCCGACTGAGACTGCGCCAGCCCAACCGACAGGTTTTGAGCGAACGCTTCGGCCTCGATGATGATGATTCCCCGATTTTCTGCGTGGTTTCACGCCTGACCTGGCAGAAAGGCATGGACCTGCTTGCCGAGGCCATCGGTCCACTTGTGGCCATGGGCGGCAAACTGGCAGTTCTGGGCACGGGCGAACACGATCTGGAAGAAGCCTTCCGCAATGCGGTGCGGCTATACCCCGGTCGCGTCGGAACGATTATCGGCTATGACGAAACGCTCTCGCACATTCAACAGGCCGGCGCCGATGTCATCGTCATCCCCTCGCGTTTCGAGCCCTGCGGCCTGACCCAGCTTTATGGCCTGCGCTACGGCTGCGTCCCACTCGTGGCCCGCACCGGCGGCCTTGCCGATACGGTGATTGATGCCAACCCGGCAGCCCTCGACATCAAGGCGGCCACCGGCATCCAGTTTTCGCCCGCTGAAACCTGGGCCCTGGTCCATGCACTGCGCCGCACGGTCAATCTTTTCAAAGACAAGAAAACCTGGATGCATATCCAAAAACAAGGCATGAAGAGCGACGTTTCATGGAAATCAAGCGCAAAACTTTATGCTGATTTATATTCAAGCCTTAATATGACGGTTCCCAAATCATGACGAAAACGATTGCTACCAAACCCTTTGCCGGACAGAAACCGGGCACCTCAGGCCTGCGCAAGAAAGTGCCGGAGTTCGCCCAGCCACACTACGCCGAGAACTTCATACAGTCGGTTTTCGACAGTCTTGAAGACTATCAGGGCAAGACACTGGTGATCGGCGGTGACGGGCGTTACCTCAACCGCGAAGTGATCCAGACCGCGATCAAGATGGCCGCTGCCAATGGTTTCGGAAAAGTGATGGTCGGTCAGGGCGGCATCCTGTCAACGCCGGCAGCCTCCAACATGATCCGCAAATATCAGGCCTTCGGCGGCATCATCCTGTCAGCCAGCCACAATCCCGGCGGCCCGAATGAGGATTTCGGGATCAAGTACAATACCGCCAATGGCGGTCCGGCGCCGGAACGCATTACCGATGCGATCTATGAGCGCACCAAGCTGATCGACCGCTACCGCATATCCGAAGCCGACGACGTGCCGCTTGATGCCATCGGCAGCTATCATGTCGACGATATGGAAGTTGAAGTCTTCGATCCGGTCGCCGACTACGCCGCACTGATGGAAGAGCTCTTCGATTTCGAGGCGATCCGCTCCTATATCGCTGGTGGCTTTCGGATTGCCTTCGATGCGATGAGCGCCGTGACAGGCCCCTATGCCAAGGAAATCATCGAAAACCAACTCGGCGCGCCCGAAGGCTCGGTGCGCAATTTCGTCCCGCTGGAGGATTTCGGCGGTCACCACCCGGACCCGAATCTGGTGCATGCCAAAGAGCTCTATGACGAAGTGATGAGTGCCGACGGTCCCGATTTCGGCGCTGCATCCGACGGCGACGGCGACCGCAACATGGTCGTCGGCAAGGGCATTTTCATCACCCCCTCCGACAGCCTTGCGATCCTTGCCGCCAACGCCCATCTAGCACCGGCCTACAAGATCGGCCTCGCCGGGATTGCGCGCTCCATGCCGACGAGCCAGGCCGCCGACCGCGTGGCTGAAAAACTCGGCATCGGCGCCTATGAAACGCCGACCGGCTGGAAGTTTTTCGGCAATCTTCTCGATGACGGCAAGGCCACGCTCTGCGGTGAAGAAAGCTTTGGAACAGGCTCCAACCATGTCCGTGAGAAAGACGGGCTGTGGGCAGTGCTGCTCTGGCTAAACGTTCTGGCCGTGCGCGGAGAGACCGCGTTCGACATCGTCAAGAAGCATTGGGCCGAATTTGGCCGCAACTACTATTCCCGCCACGACTATGAAGGCATCGAAACCGATGCGGCCAACGGCCTGATGGACGCGCTGCGTGAAAAGCTTGCCACCCTGCCCGGCACCAGTTTCGGCGATCTGACCGTGAAGGAGGCCGACGACTTTGCCTATCACGATCCGGTCGACGGTTCGGTCAGCAAGCATCAGGGCGTGCGCATCATGTTTGAAAGCGGTTCGCGCGTGGTCTTCAGGCTTTCGGGCACCGGCACTTCGGGAGCGACGCTGCGCGTCTATCTGGAACACTACGAGCCGGACCCGGCCCACCACGAGGAAGAAACGCAGAAAACGCTTGCCGGCCTGATTGCCTATGCCGAGCATATTGCCGGCATCAGGGAACATACCGGCCGAGATGCCCCGACTGTGATCACCTGAGCCTGCTGATGAACGACGCAACAGCAAAGCCCGGTGTGAGGGTTCTCGACCGGGGTGTCGAATTTTCCGTCTATTCGGAAAACGCGACTGGCGTGGAGCTTTGCCTGTTCGACGCAGATGGAACGGAGACCGCGCGCCTGCCAATGGCACATGAGCGCGGCAATCTCTTCCGCCTGCTGGTTGACGGCGCAAAACCCGGTCAGCGTTATGGCTACCGCGCCTTCGGTCGCTTTGACCCGATGGCTGGGCACTGGTTCGATTCCTCGAAACTTCTGGTCGACCCCTATGCACGGGAAATCGACAGCCCTTACCGCTATGATGCTCAGCTTGCGCGGCATGGCTCCGATACCAGCGCACTTGTGCCGAAAGGCGTTGTGGTTGCGGACCTTGGCGAAGAGCCGTCTCACGTGGACCTGCCCGAAGGCGGGTTCATCTATGAGGCAGGCATCAAATCGCTGACCACGCTCAACCCGCATATTCCGAAAAGCATTCGCGGCACGGTCGCAGCCCTTGGCCACCCGGCCCTGATCGAACACCTTCAAAAGATCGGCGTCGATGCAATCGAACTGATGCCGGTGACGGCCTGGATCGACGAGCGCCATCTTCAGCCGCTCGGCCTCACCAACGCCTGGGGCTACAACCCGGTCACCTTCATGGCGCCCGATCCGCGCCTTTGCCCGGGCGGCATTGCTGAATTGCGCGGAGCGGTCGCAGCACTCCACGAGGCCGGCATAGCCGTGATCCTCGATCTCGTCTTCAACCATACCGGCGAAAGCGACCAGTTCGGCGGTTCGCTCAGCTTTCGCGGGCTCGACAACCCGACCTATTACCGTTTGGCCGAAGACGATCCGTCGGTATTCATCAATGATACCGGCTGCGGCAACACCATTGCCTGCGATCATCCGATGGTCCGCCAGTATATCGTCGACAGCCTTCGGTTCTTCGTCACAGAGGCCGGTGTCGACGGCTTTCGCTTCGATCTGGCGCCGATACTCGGGCGCACGCGTCAGGGTTTCGATACCCATGCCGAAACACTGGAAGCGATCCTCGCCGATCCCGTACTGAAGGGACGGACGATGATCGCCGAGCCCTGGGATATCGGTCCGGGCGGCTATCAACTCGGCCATTTCCCGGCACCTTTTTTGGAATGGAACGACCGGGCGCGCGATGACCTGCGTAAATTCTGGCGCGGTGACGACTATATGACCGGCCGGCTCGCCGATGCGCTTTCAGGATCCTCGCATATTTTTTCCTTACGCGACCAGCATGTCACCCGCTCGGTCAATTTCATCGCTGCCCATGACGGTTTCTCGCTCCACGACGTGACCGCCTATGTCCACAAACACAATGGTCCCAATGGCGAGAGCAACCGGGACGGCCATGACGAAAACTACTCCTGGAACAATGGTGTCGAGGGCGATACCGACAATGAGGGTGCACTCGCCCGCCGCCGTCAGGACGTGAAGGCGCTGCTCGCTACGCTGTTTGGCAGCCGCGGCACCATCATGCTGAAGGCCGGCGATGAGGGCGGCATGACCCAACATGGCAACAACAATGCCTATTGCCAGGACAATGAGACGACCTGGATCGACTGGGACGCCATGGATAAAGAACTGGTAGCCTATACCGGCGAGCTTTCGGCGCTGCGCAAACAGTTTGCCGTCTTTTCCGGAACCGATTTCTTCACCGAAGACGACGTCACCTGGCTGCGCCCGGACGGCAATATCATGACGGTGGAGGACTGGGAAGCGGCCGGATGCGACAGTCTGAGCATTGTGTTCTCGACCGTCGAACGGGAGACCGGTGAACCGAACCAGCTGGCCATGCTCATCAACCGGAGCCAGGTGGACATGGTATTCCGGCTACCCGAACGCGATGATCACGGCTGGCACAACCTGACAGGCCAGAGCCGCGGCGCCGTCGAGATCGCGCTTGCACCGCGCTCGGTATCGTTTTATGCCGAAAAGCTGTCGAATGCCGGATAGCACTTGAACGAAAGCCTGGCGACAACCGGAAAACCTGAAAGAAGGCCATGGGCAAAGAGATTTCGCTTGCTGAAGTGCAGGACTACATCGGCCATGAAGTCGGTGTATCGCGCTGGTTCACAGTCGATCAGACGATGATAGACACCTTCGCCGACGCCACACTCGACCGCCAGTTTATCCATACCGACCCCGAACGCGCGCGCGAAGAGACACCTTTCGGCGGTACGATCGCGCATGGGTTCCTGACACTGTCTCTCCTTTCGGCCATGAACTACGATTGCGCCCCGCAGGTGCGCGAACAGACCATGGGCATCAATTTTGGCTTCGACAAGGTCCGGTTCGTCGCTCCGGTGAAGTGCGGCAAGCGCGTCCGCGGCCATTTCACCCTGAAGGAAGCCCGCTTCCGGGGCGCGGAACTTCTGGCGATCCATTACACCGTCAGCATTGAAGTTGAGGACGAGCGTAAACCGGCGCTGACTGCCGAATGGATCACGCTTGTCCAGTTCGCCGCCGAAGACCGACCGGAAACGGTTTGAACTGAGAGTCAAAACCTTCAGTCATATCGAATGCTGGTGCTTGTTTGCACCCTATGTCTTCGGCATTCTCGATCTGGGTGCCAAGGATACAGCCTATTGAGGGTGGCCAGTCAGAGATAGAGTTAGCAAAGACTCGATAACTTAAGTCGGCGATGCACTTGGAAATCAATGAAAATTTGAGTTATTTCAGGAAAGTAGTTTTGCAGACCAAAGAACGAAAAAGGGGCATTCCGATGATTCGTGCGACTGTAGCGGTTATTGTTGTCGTGCTTCTTTCTGCCTGTGTACCAGAGGGGACCTTGGAGAACATGGCAAAGGTAGGCGAGGTTTGGCAGCCCACTACCCGTTTCAGCACAACCGAAGTCGCTTATGCGAAAGGCCGTGGAGACAACACCATAATAGGACAGGTCTTCGTTGAAAACGAAGATGGAACCATAAAATACAAACGAGGCTTGAGAGTTTTCCTTGTTCCCAAAACTCCATTTTCTGAGGAGAGGCTTCATTACGAGGCGGATTACGATGGCGGTATATACATTGGGGCGCCACAAGCCTTTTATACCTCAATGCGATATAACAGGGCCGACCGATCAGGTTCGTTCAGCTTTAGCATGATTCCCGACGGCAAATATTATTTGTATGCCTCAACCAGCAAAATTGTTCGCGGTGAAAAGGTACCTGTAACGTTGACCACACCAGTTTCAGTCTCCGATGGAATGACTGTCGAACGTGACCTGTCTGATGAGCAATAAGGGCCCACGTTAATGTCCAAGATTTGCGGTGGATTTTAGGACACTCAGTAGGCAGTGTCCTTCGCTGCCTGGTCGAGAAGGCCGAAGACATAGGGTGCAAACGAGCGCCAGCACTCGATGCGAAACGTGTTCTCTTCCTTGCGGAAAAGCACGATCTCGGCCTTGCCGAGAACGGTACGCACGACCTTGCCGACGGGAAACCGGTCTGGCCTGAGGTCCTGCGGGCAAGCGGCATTGATCGCCGCCGCCGCTCCCGGACCTACAACCGTCACGGCAACGTTTCGGTGGGAGACGTCAACGGCGGAAAACGGCGCTTCGATGCCCTGAAGGCGCGGGATCATTTCCTCGCCATGCTCATTGATCACCAACCACTCATCCGGCCCGAGCCAGAAGGCATAGCCGCCGTCCGTCACCGAAGCAGAAAGCGGCGCACGCGGGAGTTCGATATCCAGCGCACCCGAAAGCGCGCCAAGTGCCTCTTCACCGGCCCTGACCGAAAGCCGGGTCGCATCACCGGCGATCACAAGCCGGGCAAGGCCGGAGCCGCCATAGGTGCCGGATAGCGGAGTTGTGCGTGTCGCAACGAGTTCCTCAACCATGGATGCGCGCTCCTTCCTTGTCGTAGAAAACGGTATCGACCACCTCGACGGCGATATTGCGGTCCGGCATCGGCACATAGAGCGTCTCACCCTTGAGTGCGTGCCCGTTCTTGACCACGGCCATGGCGATGCCGCTCTGAAGTGCCTCCGACCAGTAGGCCGACGTCACATGGCCGAGCATCGGCACCGGCTTGGCCGCATTCGGATCGGCAACGACCTGCGCGCCCTCCTCCAGCACCAGACGCGGATTGTTCTTGACCATCAGACCGACAAGCTGCTTGCGATCCTGGGCCACCAGATCCGGCCGTTTGAGCCCGCGAATGCCGACAAAATCGGTCTTTTTCTTAGACACCGCCCAGCCCATGCCGGCATCGAACGGCGTCACCGTGCCGTCGGTATCCTGTCCGACAACGATATAGCCCTTCTCGGCGCGTAACACATGCATGGTCTCGGTGCCGTAGGCGCAGCCGCCAAAGCTCTCTGCCCGCTCGAAAATACGCTTCCAGACCGACAGGCCGAAGTCGGCCGGCACATTGATCTCAAAGCCGAGTTCGCCGGTAAACGATACCCGGAAAAGCCGCGCCGGCACGCCGCAGACCGTGCATTCGGCAAGGCTCATATGCGTGAACGCATCCGCCGAAATATCCACGCCCTCGACAAAGGGCTCGATGATCTCGCGCGCTTTCGGCCCCTGCACGGCAATCACCGCCCATTGTTCGGTCGCAGACGTCAGCCAGACATTCAGATGCGGAAACTCGGTCTGCAGATAGTCTTCCATAAGGTTGAGGACGCGCGGCGCACCGCCGGTCGTCGTAGTCACATGGAAGCGATCATGAGCAAGCCGGCCAACCACGCCGTCGTCATAGATATAGCCGTCTTCGCGCAGCATCAGGCCATAGCGGCACTTGCCGGGTTTCAGCGTCGACCATGCGTTGGAATACATCAGGTTCATAAAGGCTTCGGCATCCGGTCCGACGACCTCGATTTTGCCAAGTGTCGAGGCATCGAAGACACCCGCGCTTTCGCGCACTGTCCGGCATTCGCGGTTGACCGCGTCGTGCTTGGTTTCGCCGGGCCTCGGGAAATACCAGGCCCGCTTCCAGTTGCCGACATCCTCAAACGCCGCACCGCGTTCTTCCGCCCATCCATTGATCGGCGTCTTGCGGGCGGGGTCGAAAAGCGGACCCCGTGAGTGGCCGATCAGTGTTCCAAAAGTGACCGGCGTGAACGGCTGACGGAAGGTGGTGAGCCCCACCTGCGGGATTGGCCGGTCGAGCATCTCGGCGGCAATCGCCAGACCGTGCATGTTGGAAAGCTTGCCCTGGTCGGATGCCATGCCATTGGTGGTAAACCGCTTGATATGCTCGATGGAGGCCATGCCCTCATGCACAGCCTGGCGGATATCCTTGGCGCAGACATCGTGCTGATAGTCGATGAAAGCGCGCGCGTGGCTGTCGGCGCTCTCATCCTCGCCCAGCATGCCACCGGTCCATTGACGGGCATTTTCCGCCGCAATATCGGCAACGCCGCCGCCTGCAGCCGCCGCCTCGCCGATGATGGCATGAATGGCATCGGTACCATTGCAGGCCCCGACGCAGACGGAATTCTGCGCATGGGTGCCGGGAACGAAACGCTGCTCATCCGCATCGAAGACCAGCTTGCCGCGCGACTGCGAAAACAGGTGCACGGACGGAGTCCAGCCCGCAGATGTGATCAGCGCGTCTATATCGAAACTGCGGGACTTGCCGCTTGCCTTGTCCTTCACTTTCATGGAGGAAATTCTGAGGCGCCCCTTGGTGCCGACGACCGCGTTGTTGGCGAGCACCTTGATGCCGAGTGCCTTGGCCTGCCCTGCCAGACCGTCTCCAGCCTCTGCCCGGCTGTCGACGATGACAGCCACATCGACACCGGCCTTCTTCAGATCGAACGCCGCCTCATAAGCGGAATCATGGGCGCAATAGACGCCAACCCGCTTGCCGAGGGCAACGCCGTAATGATTGAGGTAGGCACGCGCAGCAGAGGCCAGCATGATGCCCGGCCGGTCGTTTTGCGGGAAAACCATCGGCCGTTCGATGGCACCGGTGGCGAGAATCACCTCATCCGTCCGCAGCTGCCAGAGCCGCTCACGCGGACCGTTGGCCTTGGCGTTCGGCAAATGATCGGTGAGGCGTTCGCAAAGCGCGAGAAAATTGTGGTTGTAATAACCAAAGGCCGTGGTGCGCGGCAGGATGCGTACATTATCCATGCCCTCAAGCTCTGCCACGGCGGCAAGCGCCCAGTCATAGCCCGGCATGCCATTCACGGTGGTGCCGCTCTCATATTGAAGCGCACCGCCCGGCTCCGGCTTCTCATCACAGAGGATGACGTCCTTGCCGGCTTTGGCCGCAGAAAGGGCTGCCGTCAGCCCGGCGATACCGGCGCCGACCACCAGAACATCGCAATGTATATAGCGGCAGGCATAGGTGTCGGCATCTTCCTCCGTGGGCGCTACGCCAAGCCCGGCAGCCCTGCGAATCATCGGCTCATACAGCTTGTGCCAGGCAACGCGCGGCCACATGAAGGTCTTGTAGTAGAACCCGGCAATAAAGAACGGCGAGAGGAAATCATTGACCGCACCGGCATCGAAGGAAAGCGAGGGCCAGCGATTTTGCGAGGACGCCTTCATGCCGTCAAAGACTTCCTGAACCGGCCCGCGCACATTCGGCTGACGCCGCGCGCTATCGCGAGCGATATCGAAGAGTGCATTCGGCTCCTCGGAACCGGCCGTCAGAAACCCGCGCGGGCGGTGATACTTGTAGGAACGGCCGACCAGATGCACGCCATTGGCCAAAAGCGCGGAGGCAAGGGTGTCGCCCTCTAGCGCCGAATAGGTCTTGCCGTCGAAGGAAAAGCGGATGGTCTTGGCTGGCGTAAGCCGCCCCTTGCCCGCAATACGCAATCCACCGCTCATCGGCCTTCTCCCTCAAATTCGGCGCGGTCGGGCTTTGGCTCGCCGGTCTTGTAGGTCTTCAAAAACCGGTCAGAGACAGTATCGCGCACCGCATTGAAGAAACGCCCGCAACCATGGATGTGGCGCCAACGCTCGTAATGGATGCCCTTGGGATTGGTCCGCATGAAGAAATATTGCGCAAAGTCCTCGTCGGAAACCTCGGTGATATTTTCCGGACGGGCGATATGGGCCTCGCCGGCGCCGGCAAATTCCAGCTCGCTTCGCGCTTCGCCGCAATAGGGACAATGGATGAGCAGCATGGTCTAGTTCCCTTCCAGTTCGGGCAGGGTCTCGGGTAAGGTCATGATCAGGTCGAGCAGCGGACGCGGCGCCTCAAGTTGCGGCATGTGGCCCACGCCCTCAAGCGCGTGAAGCTGAACACCGATGGCACCGGCAAGCTGATGGCCGCGCGCGATCGGGATCCACGGGTCTTTCTCACCCCAGATGACAGTGACGGGGCATGCGATTGCCTTCAGCCTGTCGGCGAATTCGTCGGTGAAGCGGTCATCGGCCTGGGCGAACTGCTTGTAGAAACTCGCCTGTCCCTCCGGGGTCAGCCAGGGCGAGGCCAGTTCATGCAGCTCGTGCTCGTCGAGTTCACTCACCAGCGCGCCACGAATATAGGCCGAAACGATGGCCGAATGGATATGCGGCGGCAACGGCGTGAAAGCGTCAATATGGCGGCTGACATGATCGAAGAATTCCGAGCCCCAGGGGCTGACAGCAACGACATTCATCAACAGCAGGTCGGTATAGGCGACATCATGCAGGAGGTTGGCGCGCAGCGTCACCGCGCCGCCGAAATCATGGGCGAAGACGCTCGGCCGGTCGAGCGCCCAGAATTCCAGCATTTCCTTGAACACAAGGCCCTGCACATCAAGACCGGTCGCCTGCCCGGCATCCTTCGCCGAGCGACCGAAACCCGGCATATCATACCAGTAGACCGTGTAGGCCTTCGACAGGGGCAGGATAAGCCGGTGCCAGGAAAACGACGACCACGGCCAGCCATGGGCAAGCACCAGCGGCGGCCCGCTGCCGGCCGAGCCCCAGGCAACGGCCCCGGCGCTGGTTTCTGTCTTGTTGTTGACGTTCCAGAGCATGGCGGGCCTCAATGCGCGACGGCGGCAGCAGCAGCCTCGTCGATCAGGCGGCCGGTGCGATAGCGATCAAGTGTCAGGCCCGCAGCCAGCTTGTGGGGTTCGCCCTTGGCAATCAGATGGGCAAAGAGATGGGCCGAACCCGGCGTCGCCTTGAAGCCTCCCGTGCCCCAGCCGCAATTGACGAACAGGCCCGGAACCGGGGTGATGCTCTGGATCGGCGAGCGGTCAGGCGTGTTATCGGTGATCCCGCCCCATTGCCGCATCATCTTGACCCGGCGGAAGATCGGGAACAGCTCGCAGATGGCATCGAGCGTGTGGGTGACGATCTGAAGCCCACCGGTCTGCGAATAGGAATTATACTGGTCGGTGCCAGCGCCGATGACGAGTTCGCCCTTGTCGGACTGGGAGATATAGGCGTGCACCGTGTTGGACATAACCACGCAGGGAAAGATCGGCTTCAGCGGCTCGGACACCAACGCCTGCAGCGGCTGACTTTCCAGCGGCAGACTGACATCGGCCATCGCCATCACCACCGAATTATGACCCGAAGCCGAAACGCCGATCTTCTTCGCGCCGATAAAGCCCTTCGAGGTTTCGACCCCGCTCACGGCGCCATCCGGCCCGCGGCGAATACCCTTGACCTCACAGTTTTGAATGATGTGAATGCCGCGGTCTGATGCCGCGCGGCCATAGCCCCAGACGACAGCGTCGTGGCGGGCCGTGCCAGCGCGCCTTTGCAATGCCGCGCCGTTAATCGGGTAACGTGCCGTCGCGGCAATATCGAGCGGCGGACAGTATTCTTTCGCAGCCTCAGGCGTCAGCCATTCATTGTCGATGCCATAAAGCCGGTTGGCATGGACATGACGCTTGAACGTCTGGCGGTCATGCTCGTTGTGCGACAGCATCATCACGCCACGCGGCGAATACATCACATTATAGTTAAGATCGAGCGCCAGGCCTTCCCAGAGTTTGAGGGAATGCTCGTAGATGTCCATGCTCTCGTCATAGAGATAATTGGAGCGCACGATCGTGGTGTTGCGGCCGGTATTGCCGCCGCCGATCCAGCCCTTTTCGATCACGGCGATATTGGTGATGCCGTGTTCCTTGGCAAGGTAATAGGCAGCGCCCATGCCATGACCGCCGCCGCCGATGATGATGACATCATATTCGGATTTCGGCTCCGGCGAGGTCCAGTGTTTTTCCCAGCCGCTGTGATGCCGCATAGCCTCGCGCGCCAAAGCGAAAACGGAATATTTGCGCATCTGAATGCTCCCTCCGACCGGGTTTGATCGTATTCGTTACCCTATACCAATCGCAAATCGGAAAGTGACGCAACGTCCTTTTTGCGACGCTTTTGCCACCTGCGTTCGACATCGTTTTTCTGAAGGCCTGGATGACCACAGTCACCCGGTCCTCAACGACAGGATTTTGACGCTTCAGCAGAGGGATGTTTCCGGACAATCGCCTGACATCATGGCCAAAGGGGCTGGACTAGCCGGCAAAAACCTGATATCCGCGACGCCAAATGTTGGGCCGAACCCGACGATGACAAGCAACAACGCCTGACGTGCAAGTATTTGCCAGGCCGAACGACACCAACGATTTTAAGGAACGGGATACACGTGCAAGTACTTGTCCGCGACAACAATGTCGACCAGGCTCTCCGCGCTTTGAAGAAAAAGATGCAGCGCGAAGGCATCTTCCGCGAAATGAAGATGCGTGATTTCTACGAGAAGCCCTCGCAGAAGCGCGCCCGCGAAAAGGCCGAAGCGATCCGCCGCGTTCGCAAGCTGGCCCGCAAGCGTGCCGTCCGCGAAGGTCTGGTTTCGCGCTGATTGTCGTTTTTTCGGCACATTGACCATGTTGTGATGGCGGGAGCGTAGGCCCCCGCCTTTTTATTTGCTAGATATTTACCTTGCGCCGGTAAAAACTCCGCGCGTCCGCAATTCGCTGCGCGCCGAATGACACGACATGAGGGACGGAAATGACAGAATTGACCGCTGGCACATTCATAACATGCACCGGCCGGACGCTGAGGACCGCGCTCTTGCTTGGTGCCGTCAGCCTGTTGGCAGCCTGTCAGAGTTCCCAGTCGATGAACCAGAATATCGTTTCGATCGATGCGGCCCAGGGATCCGAGCAGAACATCGCATCTCTTTCCAATGTGATCGCCGCCAACCCGAACGACCCCGAGGCCTATAATGTGCGCGGCGCGGCCTATGGTCGGGCGGGCGACGACCGACGCGCGATGGAAGATTTCAACAAGGCCGTCGCACTCAATCCGAATTATTATCAGGCCTATGCCAATCGTGCGCTGATCGAACGCAGCCTCGGCCGACAGATGGACGCTCTGAACGACTACAACAGGGCGCTACAGATCAACGCAAACTATGATGTCGCCTATATCGGACGCGGCAATCTCTACCGCGAATCCGGCCAGCAGAATGATGCTTTCAACGATTTCACACGCGCCATTCAGCTGAACACCACCGATCCGCGTGCCTACCACAATCGCGGCCTGATCTACCAGCAGCGCGGCCAGCAGGAACTGGCGATCGCAGATTTCACCAAGGCTATCTCGCTCTCGCCCAAATCCGCACAGCCCTATAACGGCCGTGGCGTTTCCTATCTGGCGCTCAACGACGACCAGAACGCCAAGGCCGATTTCGACAAAGCGCTGGCACTTGACCAGCAGAACGCCGAGAGCTGGGCCAATCTTGGCCTGATTTTCGAGCGGCAGGGCGATTTTACCAAGGCGGCCTCCTATTATCAGAAGGCCAAGCAGCTGAACCCGAACTATCAGCCGGCCCTGCAGGGCCTTCAGCGCACACTCGGCACCACGTAAGCGGTATTTTATCGGCGCAGATTGAGATTGATCGGCAGGCGGAATTTATGCCGTGTGCCGGCATAGCTCGCCGGGAACGAACCGAAGGGCCCTGCTGCACGGGCCCTTTGCAGCACGATCGCGTCGACGCTGCTGCTGCCCGACGAACGCACAAGAGACAATGATGCTATCCCCCCCGAACGGTTCAGGGTCAGGTTGACGATCACGGTTGCCTGCAGCGGTCCAAGCCCCCGGTAGGCCCGTTCGGTGGCAACCGCACGGCGCAGCCGCGACCCGACCTTTCCCGCATAATTCGCCATCGCGGCCGCACCATCGCCGGATGAACCGCTGCGCGCTTCCGCTGTCTGTGTTGCCCCGCGCTCAGATGTGCCGCTGACCAAGCCTTTGCGCGCATCGCGGTTGGATTGCCCTCCCGAACCGGCGGACTGGCGCTTTGCGGCTCTCGTCCGCTGGCGGGCGCGTTCGGCCTGCGCCTGCCGGGCCGCGACCTGATCGGCAGGAAGCGGCTCGGATTCCCATGGTGAGCGCTGCGGGATCGGCGGCGCGATATCATAGGCCAGCTCGGGATCGTCTTCCTGGGCGGTGATGGTCTCGGTCTGGGCGGCCTGCGCAGCAAGCCTATTTGTTTCTGGGGGCGCAGCAGCGTCTACCGCCTCAGAACGGGCAGCGTAAGCCATTTCCGGCGGCGGTGCTGCACTACTAGAAGCGGTCGGCGCTGCCGGGGGCACGCGATCAGGAACGACGGCCTCAGTCGGCGCAACCGCGAGCATTTCCGGTTCCGGGCGAGAAAGCGCTGCGACGGCTGCCGGTTCCGCTGTTTCCGTGGGTAATGCCTGAGCCGCCTCAACCGGCGGCGTCAACGCTTCTTCGGGCGCCGGTGTGGGCGCTGCAAGCGCTTTCGCAGGCACCTCGGTCGGCTGTGACTCGGATGTTTCCGGGCTCAAAGTCTCGGCTTCAGGACTGACCGCCTGCTCCACGGGCACCGGTTGCGCCTCGACTTCGGTCGGCTGCGCATCCTCGGCGCCACTTGCAGCCGCATCAACATCGCCGCTGCCGAGCATAACAACATTGACGACCACGCCGCCCTCTTCTTTCGCCGCTTCGGGAAGGACTCCGGAGACATGAAGCGCCATTGCAAAGGCGACGGTGTGAAAAAGAACCGACACCAGAACGGCCATCGGCAGGCGTTTTCCTGCCGACGGGTTCTGCGGGCCGCCGCTGATGCGCGGCAAAGTCACGCTGTCGAGACTTTCATCTTCAAGCGGCAGTTCAGGCGTGCCTTCTGCCGCTTCCTGCTCGGTGTCGATCGGCTTTTCAACGGACGCACCGGCTGCGGCCTTGAGCTCCAGCACAACGCGATCAAGATCGACAGGCACACGGCTTTCCGATGCAATCTCGGATGCGCTTGCGGACGCCGGCTCAGCACGGCGACGATCAGGCTTCACCGGCTCCGCATCGCGTACGCCACCCGGCAACCCCATCGCAAACATTGCCCTGTCATCCATCATCGGCGGCTTCGCTACAGCGTGTCTTATTGGTCTTGGCGCAGAATGCGCGGTGTCCTTTGGCGCAATTAGCCGTCGAAAGGAATTCCAGCCTTCGACCCGGTCTCAAGTGCGGCCATGCAGTCGACGCCGGCGCCATCGCAGACCTTTATATCGTTGAGCAGCAGGCCGCCCAACGCATCGCAGCCCGCGCCCGGCAGTTCGAACTGGCGAACCCGCATCTTGCCGGCGGGCAGAGACAGGAAATCGAGCATGGTCAGCCGGTCTACGATACCGTCCGTGTCAAACAGCGCGACTTCAGCCTGCAGGCTGTCGATCGTCTCCGACAGATCGTTTTCCACAAGGAAGGTCAGCTTGCAGCCGTTATCGGTCGTATCCAGTGCATTGAGCGAGATCGAAAGACCCGCCGGCTCCTTGGCCGGCATCGCGGCGGCACCGGTTGCGGCCTCCTGCGCCAGAAGTGGCTGCGACATGACAAAAAGCGCGACGGCGGCGCATGGGAAAATTCTCATTTCTCAAATCTCCGGCGGTTTCGGATCGGAATTGATCGGTAACGCAAGGGTTACCCGGTAGCGCGTCATCCTACCGCTCACTTTGCAAAACGTCTATTGCATGGATAGACAAAGGTGACTAATAGAGTCAACTTATAAAACCGGACTCTAAAGTTCAAGTTTTAAACACTAACAGACATATCAATCAGAATGAATGACGACAAGACGGCCGGACGGGCCGAAACGCAGATCAGAGAAAACGGCGCGCCGGTGCATGAAAGCGAGGCGCTCTTCAAAGGCGGCCATGAGATCATCATTCGTCACCAGGGCGCCGATTATCGCATGAAAATCACCCGCCAGGGCAAGCTTATTTTGAACAAGTAGACGAGACCGATGACCAAGACACCCGAAGAAATTCGCGCCTTCCGCCGTGACAATCCAAAAATGCGCGAGCGCGACATCGCCGCTCAGCTCGGCATCTCCGAGGCCGCCCTTGTTGCCGCAGAAACCGGCCTGACGGCAACGCGGATTTCGCCCGAACCTGCCCACCTTCTGGCCCATGCCGAGGGTTTCGGCGAGATCATGGCGCTGTCGCGCAATGAAAGCGCGGTCCACGAGAAGATCGGTGTTTTCGAAAACATCAGGAGCGGCAAGAAATCCGCAATCGTGCTCGGTGAGAATATCGATCTCAGGATTTTTCCGAGCCGCTGGATCCATGCCTTCGCCGTCACCAAGATGGATGCAGACGGCAATGAAAAGCTGAGCCTGCAATATTTCGATGCCAGCGGTGCGGCGGTTTTCAAACTGCACTGGCGCCCCGCATCCAACGTCGAGGCCTACCGTAACTTTGTCGAGACCCACAAGCTCGATGACGACAGTCAGACGATTACGACCGGCGAAATCACCGCCCATGATGCCGAGCATTCCCGTGATCCGCGCGCGGTCGATGTCGAGCTGTTGCGCGACCGTTGGAGCGCACTGACGGACACCCACCAGTTCTTCGGCATGCTCAGCGACCTCAAGGTTCATCGCCAGACGGCGATCTCGACGGTTGGCGATGACTACGCCTTCCGCCTTGCCGACGACGCCGTTGCGAACTTGCTTCACAAGGCCTCCGAGATCGAAGACCTGCCGATCATGGTGTTCGTCAACAATAACGGCATCGTGCAGATCCATTCGGGCCCGGTGAAGAAGATCGTCGAGATGGGACCGTGGATTAATGTCATGGACCCGAGCTTCCATCTGCATCTGCGCCGCGACCAGATTGCAGAGACATGGCTGGTCCGCAAACCCACGAGCGACGGCCATGTGACCTCGGTCGAGGCCTTCAATGCTGCGGGTGAGATGATCATCCAGTTCTTCGGCAAGCGTCTGGAAGGCTATGCCGAGCGCCCAGTCTGGCGCGATCTTGCCGAAAACCTGCCGCGCTACAGCGAAACCGCCGCCGCCTGAGGAGATATCATGAAGGCCATCTCATCCGCACTCGTTAAAGCGCTCCTCCTCGCCGGCATGCTGCTTGCCGGCGTCACCGCGGCCAAGGCTCTCGAACCGCTTGAGGATCCATCCCGTCTTGTCACCATTGGCGGTTCCGTAACCGAGATCGTCTATGCGCTCGGCGCAGGCGACAGCGTGATCGGGCGCGACACCACCAGCACCTACCCACCGGAAGCGCTGAGCCTCCCGGATATCGGCTATATGCGTCAGCTCTCGCCGGAAGGCATTCTGTCGGTCAATCCGTCGGCGATCATCACTATCGAGGGTGCCGGACCGCCGGAAACCATGGAGGTTATGACCACCGCCAATGTGGATCTGGCTTTCGTTCCCGAAGACTATAGCCGCGACGGCATTCTCGAAAAGGTCGCGATGATCGGCACGCTGCTTGGCCGCGAAGATGACGCGAAGCAGCTTGCCGATGAAATTACAGCCGAGCTCGATCCGGTTCTGGCCGAAAACGCTGCCCGCGCGCCTGACGAGAGGAAAAGTGCGATCTTCATTCTCAGCCTGCGCGGCGGCAAGGTGATGGGTTCGGGCACCGGCACGGCCGCCAACGGTGTGATCG
The DNA here is from genome assembly GCF_055808365.1 of Martelella sp. K41-7. Classification (NCBI taxonomy): domain Bacteria; kingdom Pseudomonadati; phylum Pseudomonadota; class Alphaproteobacteria; order Hyphomicrobiales; family Aurantimonadaceae; genus Martelella; species Martelella sp. K41-7. The sequence goes on along the minus strand of NZ_CM147867.1, from coordinate 871,489 downwards.
AGGCGGCTGGTCTTGAAAACGCCTTCGGTGACTTTGAGGGTTACAAGACGCTTTCCGACGAGGCTGTGATCGAGGCCGCGCCCGATGTCATTTTGCTGATGGATGGTGCTGCCGGCAATCACGTACCGACCAATGAGGATGTTGCCGGACAGCCTGCCCTTGCGCTCACGCCCGCCGGTGAATCCATGGCGATCTACAGGATCGACCCGGTCGGCATGATGAATTTCGGCCCGCGCTTTGGGGAAAACCTGGCGGCGCTGACGACGGAAATCTACGGGGATTGATTCGGGCATGGTGGTGATCGACACACTGACCTCGGCCGGACGACGGCTGAACTGGCGGGAAAGCGGCGACCGTTCCTCGGTTGCGGTGTTCACCATACTGGTGCTCGCCGTGGCCTCGGTCTTTGCTGTTCTGATTTCTGTGGCCAACGGCGCCTCGGATGCCTCCGTCTTCGATGTCGGCCGCGCAATACTCACCGGAAACGCGGATGATGCGCTGGCCGCGCGTGACCGCATCATCGTCTTCGATATCCGCTTGCCGCGTGCCATGATGGGCTTTCTGGTGGGCGCATCGCTTGCCGTCTGCGGCACGGCAATGCAGGGCCTGTTCCGCAACCCGCTCGCCGATCCGGGCCTCGTCGGGGTTTCTGCGGGTGCCAGTCTCGGCGCGGTGGTGATGATTGTGCTTGGCGGAACAATCGCCGCACCGATCACCAATCTTATGGGCTTTTACGCGCTGCCTGCCGCCGCGTTTGTCGGCGCTCTGGCTACAACGCTGACGCTCTACCGCATTTCGACCCGTCACGGGCAAACCTCGGTCGCGACCATGCTGCTTGCCGGTATCGCGCTGGCAGCCCTTGCCGGTGCGGCCACCGGTTTCCTCGTCTATCTCGCCAATGACCAGCAATTGCGTGACCTGACATTCTGGTCGATGGGCTCGCTGGCCGGTGCCACTTGGCCCAAGATCTGGGCCATCACGCCGATCATGCTGGCAGCTTTTGCGGTGCTTCCGTTCATGGCGCGCGGCCTCAACGCCATCACGCTCGGCGAGGCGACGGCCTATCACATCGGCATTCCGGTCCAACGATTGAAGAACATCACCATTATTGCCGTCGCAGCGGCCACCGGTGCGGGCGTCGCCGTTTCCGGCGGCATCGGTTTTGTCGGCATCGTGGTGCCGCACCTTCTACGACTCGTCATCGGCCCGGATCATCGCTATCTGCTCCCGGCGTCAGCCCTTCTCGGCGGCGCGCTTCTGGTGCTGGCCGATCTTTTTGCCCGCACCATCGTTGCGCCCGCCGAACTGCCGATCGGCATCATCACCGCAATCGCAGGCGGCCCGTTCTTCCTGTGGATCCTGCTGAAAAACCGCTCGCGCCTGAACCTGTGACAACATGACCATGATCTCGACCAACCGGATTACCGTGGCGCTTTCCGGACGCCCGGTCCTGAACGATGTTTCGCTTGAGGCGCATGCCGGCGAACTGACCGCCATTTGCGGGCCGAACGGCTCCGGCAAGACGACAACACTAAAGGCGATAGCGGGTGATCTGAAGCCGGATACAGGCAGCGTCGCCATCAATGGCACCAACATCGCGGCTCTTCATCCCTGGCAGCTTGCGGAGGTGCGCGGGGTGCTGCCGCAGGCCTCGAACCTCGCCTTCCCCTTCACCGTCACCGAAGTGCTGCGCATGGGGCTTTCGGGCCGCAGTCACCGGGATGGCAATAAAGACCGCCAGACCATGGCGCGGGCACTCAAAGCCGTCGATCTCAACGGCTTCGAAGGTCGCTTTTATCAGGAGCTTTCAGGTGGGGAGCAGCAGCGCGTCCAGCTTGCCCGCGTGCTGTGCCAGATCGAGGCACCAATTGCCGAAGGTGCGCCACGCTGGCTGCTGCTGGATGAGCCCGTGGCAAGCCTCGACATTCTCCACCAGCTTGCCATCATGCGCTTGGCACAAGGCTTCTGCCGAGCCGGCGGCGGTGTGATTTCGGTGATGCACGACCTTAACCTGACGGCGCTGTTCGCAGACCGGATCGTGCTGATGAAAAACGGTGAGGTCGCAGCTTCAGGAACACCGAAGCAGGTGCTGACCGATGACAATCTCTACGCCGTTTTCGGCGCCCGGCTTTCGGTCAATCAGACACCTGCCGACGACACGACCTTCGTCCTGCCGCACAGCGCGCTTTGATCGGAAAATCTAGCTGACCTATGGCTGATAGCGAAGGAAATGCATCCGCGTATCGCCAAATTCCCGCTCTTCCAGCATGACAAAGCCTGCCGGAAGCGTCAGCGTGACGTCTGCGGCTTCCTCCAGAATAACGAGGGCACCCGGTTTCAACCAACCGCCCTCACCCGCCGCAGCAAGCGCCTTTTCGCCAAGTCCCTTGCCATAGGGCGGATCCGCGAACAGCAGGTCATAAGGCTCAATCCGTCCGACGCTTCCAAGTCTGGTGGCATCGCGGCGCATGATTCGGGCGCGCCCTGCCAGACCGAGCGCCTCGATGTTGGCCCAGAGCAGGCCGCGCCCTTCAACGCTGTTTTCAACGAAAAGCGCCGCACGCGCGCCCCGCGACAGGGCTTCAAGGCCGACCGCGCCGGTGCCCGCAAAAAGCTCCAGCAGGCGCGCGCCCTCGACCGCATCGGGATAGCCATGCGCGAGAATGTTGAACAGGCTTTCGCGGGTACGATCCGTTGTCGGCCTGATATCAGTGGACTTGGGCGCGTTGAGCGCCCGTCCGCGAAATTCACCGCCGACGATCCGCATTGCCCCTCGGCCCCTTGCCTGCACCACCACGTGGCCTGTCGCCGCCCGGCTTGTCCCGGCTGCCGCGGCTGTCACTGTCAGGACGTCCACCGCGCTTGTTATCGCCTGAAGGACGGGCGCCGGCGGGGCGGCCTTCACTGCGCGAACGGTTGTCTCCGCCTGGCCGCTTCGGCCCGGAGAAACGCTTGCCCTCACTTGCACCTTCGCCGGCTTCGGCGCGCGGCTTGCGCGGCCCCTTGGCAGCGCTTGCCCCCGGTTTTCCGGCAAAAGGTTTGCCCTTGCCACCGGTGGGCCGTGGTTTACGCGGGGCGTCGCCATCGAGCCTCGGCCGGCCATCACGGCGGGCGTCACGTCGTTCGTCTTCGCGCGCCTTGTCTTCGGCCTTCTTCTTGGCCTTCGGGCCGAGCGGACGGGCGCCCGGCGCCATCCAGACATTCGTCGACCGGTTTCGCGTCACGATGTCCTTGAAGGTCTTTTCGTCGTCGCCCTTGCGCTTGGTGTCGAGGCGGTCACGGCCACGTTCGGCCCGCTCGCCGCGATCCAGCTTGTCCTTGCGCGGTGCGCGTTTCGGCGCTTCCGGCTGTTGTTCCGGTTTTGCAACCGCGGCCTCGCCGTCGTTGTAGATCGGCGCGTCAAAATTGGCGCCGGCCTCCTCGATCAGGCGCGGCCCGAGCTGATCGCGCAGTGTGCGGCCACGCACCTCCAGCGCATTGCCCTCAGGCAGTTCGCCAAGCTGGAAAGGCCCGTAGGAAATGCGGATCAGACGTGAAACCTCGAGACCGAGCGCGCCGAGCACATTCTTGATCTCCCGGTTCTTGCCTTCGCGCAGCCCTATGGTGATCCACACATTGGAACCCTGCTCACGGTCAAGCGTGGCATCGATAGCGCCATAGAGCACGCCGTCAACGGCAATGCCATCCTTCAGCTTGTCGAGGTCCGCCTGCGCGATCCGGCCATGGGCGCGCACGCGGTAGCGGCGCAGCCAGCCGGTCGCGGGAAGTTCAAGCACGCGCGCCAGCCCGCCGTCATTGGTCAAAAGCAGAAGGCCTTCGGTGTTGATGTCAAGGCGACCGATAGAGACAACCCGCGGCAGCTCCTTCGGCAGCTTTTCAAACACCGTTGCCCGGCCCTCGGGGTCGGAATTGGTGGTCACCAGACCGGCAGGCTTGTGGTAAATCCACAGCCGTGTACGCTCGATGCCACGGATTTCCTCGTCATCGACCTCAATACGATCGGAAAGCGTGACGTTAAGCGCGGGGCTCTCCAGCGTCTTGCCGTTGACCTTCACGCGCCCGTCGAGGATCATCCGCTCGGCATCGCGCCTGGAAGCCACGCCGGCCCGCGCGAGAAGCTTCGCAATCCGTTCCGGCGCACGCTCCTCGGCGTCAACCGCCGGAGCATCTTTGCCGGCAGCGGGTGCGGGCTTGCCTGAGGGCTTTCCGCCGCGTTTGGGGAATTTGTCTTTCTGGGTCATTTCGCTTTGCCTGTTGATCCCGATCCTCTATCAGGACAGGAAGAATTGGTTAAGAGGAAACTTGTCAAAATGGCTGCGGGCCAAGATTTCATGGCACTTGCGATTGAACAGGCCGAAGCTGCGGGTACACGCGGTGAAGTTCCGATCGGAGCGGTCATCGTTCTGGACGGCACGCTGGTCGCTGCTGCCGGGAACCGCACACGCGAACTGAATGACCCGACAGCCCATGCTGAAATACTGGCCATCCGTACAGCCTGCGAAACGTTCGACTCCGAACGGCTTCCCGGCGCCCATCTCTACGTCACCCTGGAACCCTGCGCCATGTGCGCGGCAGCGATCTCGTTTGCACGCATCGAACGGCTTTACTACGGCGCGACCGATCCCAAGGGCGGTGGTGTCGATCATGGCGGCCGCTTCTTTGACCAGCCGACCTGTCATCACCGTCCCGATGTCTATTCCGGTTTCTCCGAAACCCGCGCCGCAGCCCTTCTCAGGGACTTCTTCACCACGCGCCGCTAGTTCTTCTCAACGGCCGGCAAAGACCGCAAGCGTCTCGTCTTCCAGCCGGTAGCGGATCCACTCGCTTTGCGGCTTGCCGCCCACGCCGTCATAAACACGGATCGCATCGACATTCCAGTCGAGCACGCTCCATTCCATCCGCCCGCACGTCTTTTCAACAGCGACATCGGCAACCGCGCGCATCAGCGCCTTGCCGAGCCCCGCACCCCGAAATTCGGGCGAGACATAAAGGTCTTCCAGATAGATACCGTTGCGGCCCTGCCACGTCGAAAAGGTGAAATAGTAAAGCGCGAACCCAGCCGGCTTGCCGTCAATCTCGGCAATCAGCGCATCAGTGACCGAACCACTGCCAAAAACCGCCTCGGCCAGACCTTCTTCGGTGGTCTCCACCTTTTCCAGCGCTTTTTCGAACGCGGCCAGTTCGCAGACAAAGCGATAGATGGTTGCAGCGTCGGACCTGACCGCAGGGCGGATCGCGTAATTCATGATGTCCCCCGATGGAAGCGGCTATTGCTGTCCGGCATTCTTGGACGATTCGAGGAAGCTGTCCGACTTACCGCTTTTGCAGTTCAGGAACAGGAAACAACGATCCGGGTCCTTGCCCTCGGCCAGCTTCTGGCGGCGACGTTCCTTTGCACGCTCCGACTCACCAAGATCATTCAGCGCTTCGGAGCTTGAGGGGACACGATACTGTTCCGGCGGATCGATCAGGTAACGGCGCTGGGTGATGTCAATCGAAGTCGCCTCGGACCGCGCCTTTCTGAAGGCTTCCAGCTGTTCCTTCTCGGTCATGGCCTGCGGGTTGTCGCCTGCCAGAAGCGGCGATCGATAGAACGGATTGTCCTTGTTATCCTCCGCTTCCTCATAAAGGCGGCTGCGCTGCTCTTCCGGTGATTCGATCCAGTTCGGATTGTCAACGGAGGCGACCGATTTCTGCGGCGCAATCAGCGGGCGGCCGGAAACATCCTTGCTCGGCGTCACAAGTGTCGGCCGGGCTTCATACTGAAGATCAGGCTGATCCGGGTTGATCACCAGAACGGCTTCTCCGAGATCCTCCACGAGCTGCGCGGTCGCTGATTTGCCGGTGCCATAGGTCGGCGCACTGACGCAGGAGGCGAGCGAAGCAATGCCCGCAAGAGCGATTGCGATCTTCATCGAACGGGGAACAAAAGTCATGCGCTCTACTACCACTCCTTGGTGCCGGTGGACACCCAATCAGAATTTCGGCCATATGCCATTGTTTGGCTATAAATCCGGCGAAAACGCGACATTTCTAACGTAGAACGGTCTTTTTCGCAATTCATCTGCAGCAATCGTCATCTTCAGGCAGCCGGCCACAACAATGTCCGGCTGCCATATCGTGCATCAGGCCTTGCCTGCAAGCTCCCGCAGGGCCGCCGCATCACGCGCGGAGACATCCGGATAGGCGGGATCCGCCCCGACATCATCGGTGATCCGCCAGGAGCGCGCGCATTTGCGGCCCTCGGCAAGTGCGGGAACGACAGCGACATTGGCAACCTCGGGCAGGCGGAAGGCATTGTCCGGCCCCTCGCCTTCCTTCACCGTGATTGCCGAGGTGATGCAGATCTCCTCGAAATCCCGGCCCTCGATCGCGGCCAGCAGGTCTTCGTCATCGATGTAGACAACCGGCGCGGCTTCCAGCGAAGAGCCGATCCGCTTTTCACGGCGCTCGACTTCAAGCGCTCCGGTAACGACCTTGCGGACCTCACGAACCTTCAGCCATTTTTCGGCAAGCGCTTCGTTTCTCCAGTCGGCCGGAACCGCAGGGAACTGTTCCAGATGAACCGAGACGGCTTCCGGATCACGCGAAAGCCAGGCCTCTTCCATGGTGAACGGCAGCATCGGCGCAAGCCAGGTCACCAGGCAATCGAACAGCTTGCGGATGACCACCAATGCCGAACGGCGGCGCAGGCTCGACGGCGCATCGCAGTAAAGCGCATCCTTGCGAACGTCGAAGTAAAACGCCGACAGCTCGATATTGGCAAAATCCGTCAGTGCGCGGGCAATCCGCTTGAAGTCGAAATCATCATAGCCCTTGCGCACCAGCTGATCGAATTCGAACAGGCGATGCAGCATCAACTGCTCGAGTTCCGGCATGTCGGCAATTGCGATTTCCTCGCCCTCGTCGTGGCCAAGCGTCCCGAGCATCCAGCGCAGCGTGTTGCGCAGCTTGCGGTAGCTGTCGATATTGGTCTTGATGATCTGTTCACCAAGCCGCTGATCCTCCCAGTAGTCCGTCGTCATGACCCACAGGCGCAGAATATCGGCACCGGATTTTGCCATTACATCCTGCGGAAAGACCTGGTTGCCCAGCGACTTCGACTGTTTGCGACCCTGCTCGTCCATCGTGAAACCATGTGTGATGACGGCGTTATAGGGTGCACGACCACGCGTGGCACAGCCTTCCAAAAGCGAGGAATGGAACCAGCCGCGATGCTGGTCCGAGCCTTCGAGATAGACGTCCGCCGGCCATTTCAAGTCCGGACGGTCCTCCAGCGTGAAGGTGTGGGTGGAACCTGAGTCGAACCAGACATCGAGAATGTCAGTGACCATATCCCAGTCTTCACTCGCCTTTTCACCCAGGAAACGCTCGCGCGCGCCTTCGGCGAACCAGGCGTCGGCGCCTTCGGCCTCGAAGGCCTCAAGGATACGGGCGTTGACGGCGTCATCGATGAGCACATTACCGGCCTTGTCGGCGAACACGCAGATCGGCACGCCCCAGGCACGCTGACGGGAAAGCACCCAGTCCGGACGGTTTTCGATCATACCGCGCAGCCGATTTTTGCCGCCGGCCGGTACAAACCGGGTATCGTCGATGGCGGAAAGTGCCCGCGAACGCAACGTCGTCGCATCGCCGAGATCCTTGTCCATATAGACAAACCACTGCGGGGTGTTGCGGAAGATGACCTGCTTCTTCGAACGCCAGGAATGCGGATAGTCGTGCTTGATCCGGCCACGGGCAAACAGATTGTTCGCAGCGATCAGCGCCTTGATGACCCGGTCATTGGCATCGCCCTTCTTGCCGTTATCATCCATGACGCGGGCAGCCCCGCCCTCTGCCGACGGACCGAAGCCCGGCGCATCATCGGTGTAGTAGCCGTCATCACCGACCGTGAACGGGATCTTTGCCGAGATGCCGCGCGCGCCAAGTTCGCGGGCTGCATCCATCCACGCGTCAAAGTCCTCGCGGCCATGGCCGGGGGCGGTGTGGACAGAACCGGTACCGGCCTCGTCAGTGACGTGATCGCCAGCGATGAGCGGAACCGCAAATTCATAGCCACCAGCAAGCCCCTTCAGCGGGTGGTCACAAACCATCCCCTCCAGCTCTTCTGCAGCGACATCACGAACAAAAGCAAATTCCAGCTTGGCCTTGGCCGCGCATTCTTCTGCCAACCGCTTGCCGAAAAGAAGACGCTCGCCCGGCTGCGGGCCAAAATCATTCTCAGCAGACGTGACTTCGTAAACCGCACAGGGAAAACGTGACGAGAATGATATCGCCCGATTTCCAGGGATCGTCCATGGCGTGGTCGTCCAGATCACAACGAAGGCGCCGAGAAGGTCTTGCGGACCTTTGGCGACCGGGAACTTCACCCAGATCGTATCCGACTGGACCTCGTGATACTCCACTTCGGCCTCTGCCAGCGCAGTGCGCTCGACCACCGACCACATCACCGGCTTCGAACCACGGTAAAGCAGGCCGGATTTTGCGATCTTCAGCAATTCGCCGGCGATCCGGGCCTCGGCGTGAAAATTCATCGTGGTGTAGGGGTTTTCGAAGTCACCCTCGATACCGAGACGTTTGAATTCGGGGGTCTGGACATCGATCCAGTGCTGGGCGAACTCACGGCATTCCTTGCGGAATTCGTTGATCGGCACCTCATCCTTGTTCTTGCCTTTGGCGCGGTAGGCTTCCTCGATCTTCCATTCGATCGGCAGGCCGTGGCAGTCCCAGCCCGGCACATAATTGCTGTCATAGCCGCGCATCTGGAACGAGCGGGTGATGACATCCTTCAGGATCTTGTTCAGCGCATGGCCGATATGGATGTTGCCGTTGGCATAGGGCGGGCCATCATGAAGCACGAATTTCTCGCGGCCCTTGGCGTCTTCGCGCAGCTTCTTGTAAAGCGCCATCTCCTGCCAGCGGGCAACGATTTCGGGTTCCTTCCTGGGAAGGCCCGCGCGCATCGGAAAGTCCGTTTTCGGCAGGTAAAGCGTTTCAGAGTAGTCGATCGTGTCTTTTGTATCGCTCATGGTTTCGCGGCTTTTTCTCTGGTGCGGCGCCGGATGGCGCGCTCGCAAGTGTCATGGAAATCTGTCGGTGGCAGGGGCGTGGGAAACGCCGAAATCCCGGACCTTCCGGCGCCTCAATTCAGGCTGCGCGGAAAGCCGGGCCAATAATTCGAATGGTGCGAAACCGTATCCCAGTCATCATGGGGCCGTCTTTAAGGCTTTTTGGTCGCAAAGAAAAGAGGGAGTCGACGGCAAGGCTGCGGGCAAATTGCCAATTAGCGCCCGTCACCCAATTCAAAACGCAATCTCCGCGTCGAGCGGCGAGAACGGTTGAACGGCGGACAGCAGTGCCCTGGCCTGGTCGGCGTCGCGGTGCATCTGGGCGACGAGGGCTTCCAGTCCGTCGAACTTCAATTCGTCGCGCAGCCGCCCGAAGAGCGAGACGGAGCCGGTTTCACCGTAAAGATCGCCCTTGAAATCGAAGATATAGGTTTCGAGCAGCGGCCTGCCGTCTTCCACCACGGTCGGGCGGCGGCCGAAGCTTGCCACGCCGTCATGCAGCGTGCCGCAGGGGCGACGGTAGCGCACGGCATAGATGCCGGGACGAAGCTTGGCGTCGGGATCGAACGCCATATTGGCGGTCGGAAAGCCAAGCGTGCGGCCAAGCTTTTCGCCGTGGATCACTTCGCCCAAGACGGTGTAGCGATAGCCGAGCAGGCCGGAGGCTTCCACCACTTCGCCGCGGGTCAAAAGATCCCGGATGCGGCTTGAGGAAACGACATCAGCGTTTTCGTCACGAAACGCATCCATCAGAGTGACACCGAAACCGTGGCGTTTGCCAGCGGCCATCAGATAGGCCGGTCCACCCTCGCGGTTGCGGCCAAAGTGAAAATCGAAACCGGTCACCACCTCGCTTGCAGCCAGCCAGTCAATCAGCACAGAGGTGACGAATTCCTCCGGTGAACGCTGCGAAAAGGTTCGGTCGAAGGGATATTCAATGACGGCATGATAGCCCATCGCCTCCAGCAAACGCGCCTTCATCGGCGCCGGCGTCAGACGGAAAACCGGGGCCTGTTGATTAAAGACCGTGCGCGGATGCGGTTCGAAGGTCAGCACCAGAGCGGGCACGCCGCGCTCCTCGGCAATGGCCAGTGCACTGCGGAGTACGCTTTGATGGCCGCGATGCACACCGTCGAAATTACCGATGGCCACTACCCCGCCCTTCAGCGCCGACGGCAGGGGGTCACGAAATTCGTTGCGGTGAAATACGGTCATTTTATGTTGCTCACGTGAATACGGCCGGCCTCAAGCGAGATCGGGCATCCAGTATTTCGGCTCTGCGTTCCGCTCCGTCAAGAACCGATCGAGCGACGCTTCGTCAACCTTTCCATCGACCGTGTAGTCGGCGGCGTGAATACCTTCGGCGATGAACAGCAGGTCAAGCCCGTAGCCGAGCGCGCCTTTCACGTCTGTCGGCATGCCGTCGCCGATCGCCAGAACCCGGGCCTTGTCGACATTGCCAAGGAGCGAGCGGGCATTTTCAATGGCGGCCTCATAAATCGGCGTGTGCGGCTTGCCGGCAATGCGGGTTTCGCCGCCGATTTCCTCATAAAGCGCGGCCAGAGCACCGGCACACGGGATCAGCCGGTTGCCGCGTGTGACGACGAGGTCCGGGTTGGCGCAGATCAGCGGCGCGCCACGTTTTTGAAAGCCGACAAGCATGTCGCGGTAATCTTCCGGCGTCTCGGTCTCGTCATCGAAAAGGCCGGTGCAGAGAATGCCCTCGGCCTCCGCCTCGCCGACCAGCGACGCACCGGTTCCCTCAGTAAGCCCGGTGTCGCGTTTCGGGCCCAGATGGAACAGCTTGCGCGGACCTTCCACGACAAGTGTTCTGGTAACATCGCCGGAGGTAACAATGGCATCATAGCTTTCCGAAAAGATATCAAGGACCGCCAGCTGTTCAACCACAGAGGCTGAAAGCCGGGGCGAATTGGTCAGCAGGATCACGGTCTTGCCAGCCTTTCGGGCCTCGGCGAGCGCCTGCCTGGCTGCGGGAAACGCCGCAACGCCATTGTGAAGAACACCCCAGACATCACACAGCACGACATCATAATCGGCATAAAGCGCACTGAGAGCAGGAATCGATCGGGGCATAGCGTGTCTTTCTTGTGTCAGATGGGTCGTCCGGCGGCAGGTTCAGCGCTCTTTTGTTCACAACCAGCTGGAGATGGCAAGTCCCGCAAGCCCGGCGGCCAGAAGAAGCGGTACAACGCCGATACGCAGACCGAAAAGCGCGACAGCGGCCATAAGGCTCAAGACCAGCGAAGAGAGATGGAGGCTCGACCAGACCGGCCAGACCGGCCCGGCATCAAATAACGGGCGAAGGGCGAAGAGTTCGATACGCTCCACGCTGCCGAACATCACATGCAGTGCGAACCAGAGCGAAAGGTTGGCGATCACCCCGACAATCGCGGCACCAATTCCGGCCATCGCACCGGAAAGAGCCGGGTTCTTGCGCAAATCCTCGATAAAGGGGGCGCCGGCGAAGATGAAGACAAAGCTCGGCACGAAAATCGCCCAGGCCGTCAACAGGGCACCGATCATGCCGGAGATCAGCGGCGCGGCAAACGCGGGCGCAGCATAAGCACCGAGAAATCCGACGAAGCACAGCACCAGCACCAGCGGGCCCGGCGTTGTCTCCGCGAGCGCCAGCCCGTCGAGCATCTGGGCGGGCGTCAGCCAGTGATAGGTCACCACCGCCTCCTGCGCGACAAAAGACAGCACAGCATAGGCACCGCCGAAGGAAAACAGCGCCACCTTGACGAAGAAGCCGAAAATGTCTGTGAGCGTCCCTGCCGCGCCGAAGACAGCGAGAAAGCCGAGCGGCATCAACCAGACAAGTGTCCAGACCGCGATTGTACCGATCGCTCTCAGGCCTTTTTTTGTCCTGACAGGCCCGATGACCTCATCCTCGCCGACATCTCCAACGCTGCCGCGCATGAAAAAATAACCACAGATACCCGCTGCAAGCACGACAATCGGGAAGGCAACACCAAAGACGAACAACGCGAGGAAAGCCGTCACCGCGAAGCCTACCGAGACCGGTCCCTTCAGCGACTTCCTCGCCATCCGCCAGAGTGCCTGGACAACAATGGCAAGAACCGCGGCCTTCAGCCCCATGAACACCGCCTCCATCCACGAGGTATCGGCAAGCATGGAATAGGCGGCAGCAAGCCCGACGATGACGCCAAGCCCCGGCAGCACGAACAACAGCCCGGCCACGACCCCACCGCGCACACCATGCATCAGCCAGCCGAGGTAGGTGGCGAGCTGCTGCGCTTCCGGACCGGGCAGCAGCATGCAGTAATTCAGGGCATGAAGATAACGGTCTTCCCGGATCCAGCGCTTCTCGTCAACCACGATCCTGTGCATCAAGGCGATCTGTCCCGCCGGGCCGCCAAACGACAGAAAGCCGATGCGGGTGAATACCGCGACCAGTTCAGAAAAAGACGGGGTTGGCTTGATCTCGGCGACTTCCGTCACAATCTCCTCGCATTACTGTTAGAAATCATGGGCCAAGGGTTATCGCCGCAACGTAAAACCTGTATGAACGGCGAAATTCAAGGCTCGCCGCCGCTCTCTGGCGCCAAAAAATCTTTCGTCGATTTCTTGACATGCCGCATATCACTTCCTAAATCAGCGTCATTGGCACTCACCTAACTAGAGTGCTAACACTTATCCAGGCGGCCGCAAAAGCGGCTGCGAATGTCATTTGATCGAGGGTATAGACAATGGCAAGCATTTCTTTCCGCCCACTGCACGACCGCGTCGTCGTACGTCGCGTCGAGTCCGAAGAAAAGACAAAGGGCGGCATCATCATCCCTGACACTGCCAAGGAAAAGCCGCAGGAAGGCGAAATCGTCGCCGTCGGCAATGGCGCCCGTGACGACAGCGGCAACGTTGTCGCGCTCGACGTCAAGGTCGGCGACCGCGTCCTGTTCGGCAAGTGGTCGGGCACCGAGGTGAAGCTCGACGGCGAAGACCTTCTGATCATGAAGGAAGCCGACATCATGGGCGTTGTCGCTTAATCAAGCGCACTCCACCGAGCCACCCTATCCATTCAGCCGGGCTTTAAAGCCCATCAGGTTTTGACAAACCAGGAGTTTTCAAATGGCTGCTAAAGAAATCAAATTCGGCCGCACAGCGCGCGAAAAGATGATGCACGGCGTTGACGTGCTCGGCGATGCTGTCAAGGTCACACTCGGCCCCAAGGGTCGTAACGTCGTTATCGAAAAGTCCTTCGGCGCTCCGCGCATCACCAAGGACGGCGTTTCGGTTGCCAAGGAAATCGAACTTGAAGACAAGTTCGAGAATATGGGCGCCCAGATGGTCCGCGAAGTTGCTTCGAAGACCAACGACATCGCCGGTGACGGTACCACGACGGCAACCGTACTTGCTTCCTCGATCATCCGCGAAGGCAACAAGGCTGTTGCTGCCGGCATGAACCCGATGGATCTGAAGCGCGGCATTGACATGGCCGTTTCGGAAGTTGTGAAGGATCTGCAGGCCAAGGCCAAGAAGATCAACACGTCTGAAGAAGTTGCACAGGTCGGCACGATCTCCGCAAATGGCGAAAAGCAGGTCGGTGAAGACATTGCTGCTGCCATGCAGAAGGTCGGCAATGAAGGCGTCATCACGGTTGAAGAAGCCAAGACCGCCGAAACCGAACTTGAAGTCGTTGAAGGCATGCAGTTCGACCGCGGCTACCTGTCGCCGTACTTCGTCACCAATTCGGAAAAGATGATTGCCGAGCTGGAAGACTGCTACATCCTTCTGCACGAAAAGAAGCTTTCCAACCTTCAGGCTCTCCTGCCGGTTCTGGAATCCGTCGTTCAGTCCAGCAAGCCGCTCCTCATCATCTCTGAAGATGTTGAAGGCGAAGCCCTTGCAACGCTGGTTGTCAACAAGCTGCGTGGCGGCCTGAAGATTGCTGCCGTCAAGGCGCCCGGCTTCGGCGATCGCCGCAAGGCCATGCTCGAAGACATCGCCATCCTGACGGGCGGCACGGTTATCTCCGAGGACATCGGCATCAAGCTCGAAAACGTCACCCTCGACATGCTCGGCACGGCCAAGAAGGTCTCGATCACCAAGGAAACCACCACGATTGTCGACGGCGCAGGCCAGAAGTCCGACATCGAGGCACGTGTTGCCCAGATCAAGGCTCAGATCGAAGAAACCACTTCTGACTACGACCGCGAAAAGCTGCAGGAACGCCTTGCCAAGCTCGCTGGCGGTGTTGCCGTGATCCGCGTTGGCGGCTCCACGGAAGTTGAAGTGAAGGAAAAGAAAGACCGCATCGACGACGCGCTGAACGCAACGCGCGCCGCTGTTCAGGAAGGTATCGTTGCCGGTGGTGGCGTTGCTCTTCTACGGTCTTCCACGAAGATCACGGTCAAGGGCGAAAACGACGATCAGGATGCTGGCGTCAATATCGTTCGCCGGGCCCTTCAGTCGCTCGTTCGTCAGATCGCAACCAACGCAGGCGACGAAGCCTCGATCGTTGTTGGCAAGATCCTCGACAAGAACGAAGACAACTACGGCTATAACGCCCAGACCGGCGAATATGGTGACATGATTGCCATGGGTATTGTTGACCCGGTCAAGGTTGTTCGCACGGCTCTGCAGAACGCAGCTTCGGTTGCTTCGCTGCTGATCACGACGGAAGCCATGATTGCCGAAGCTCCGAAGAAGGATGGCGGCGCTGGCGGCGGCATGCCTGACATGGGCGGCATGGGCGGAATGGGTGGCATGGGCGGCATGATGTAATCAGGCAAAAAGCCTGATTGCAGCATAAAGCACGCCCATCATGTCTTATGGTTTAGCGCGGCAAGCGCGCTAAACTGGCGGCATGATGTAATCAGGTCAGAAGCCTGATTGCGGACAGCCCAACCGGCCATCCGGAATTTAAGAAAGGCGCCTTTCGGGGCGCCTTTTTTTGCGTGATACCCTGAACGAAAGATAACAACTGAGGCCCGAATGCCGCCAGACCTCAAAAACCTGAACAAAAATTAATAATTCGTTTGCGAACGTACGCAATGCCTGCTGAAATCGTTGGAATTCAGAAGAAGCAGCGAAAAGCGTCGAATGGCATGTTCAGGCTTAGACCCCTGCCTGTTTTCGAACGACATGTCATCAGGATGCTGTCGCGCGTTCAGTAAGACAAATATGCAGGGTGAATTGATAGAATGAAGTCTTATTTTCTGGCGATTGTTGCCTTAGCCTCCACAGCAGCCACAGTCCAGGCCGCGGATCCTTTGACCTTACCCGGCCCCGAGGCCGCTGCCTATGACTGGTCCGGCGCGTATTTTGGCGCCCAAGGCGGGTATGGCTGGGTTGCCGGCGAAGTGCCGAAAAACATCTTTGACGGAACAAAGACCGAAAGTGCCGATGGCGCCGCTGCCGCGATCTTCGGCGGTTACAGTCATCAATTGTCCAACAATTTCGTTGTCGGTATCGACGCCGAATTCGGCTATAACTGGAACGACAATTCCTACGCCATCGTATCACCCTTTCCCATCCTGAATGGCCAGAGCGTGACGTTCGGGACCGAATGGCGGGCTAGTGTCGAAGGACGCGTCGGCTACGCCTTTGACCGTATTCTGGTGTTTGCCAGCGGCGGCTGGACGGCAACGCGGCTTGACGGCTCCTTCTCGCTGACCAACCAGAGCTTTGACGAGGTCATGAACGGCTGGACGTTGGGCGCCGGCATCGACTATGCGCTGACTGACAACGTCTTTGCCCGGTTGAAGGCAAGCTACAGCGACTACGGCTCCACAGACATCATTACCAAGGCGACTGGCATTCCCGGGCTTCCCGATGCCAAACTGAGCCAGGCCAGCTTGATGGCGGGTATCGGATTCAAATTCTGATCGTCGGCCGGCCACAAAAAGGGTGGCCGCGCGGCCCTGGCATTTCGTCTACTCCTGAAAAAAGAGGGGCGGACAAACAAAAAGCGCGACCCAAGGGCCGCGCTCTCATCGAGTTCGTCAGGGAGGCGCTTAAACCTCGCCAGGAACCGTAAACCCTTTGACGCTGGCGGGACGATCCGAGCAGCGCTCGGCCCAGACATTGACCGCCTTGAAGTCGGAAAGCTGAAGCACATCGTCTGCCTCGTAGTGGGCAGACAGCCCACGCACCCAGGGAAAGATCGCGATATCGGCAATGCTGTAGTCTGAGGGTTCTTCGCCCATAATGAACTTGCGATCGCGAAGGCGCCCTTCGAGAACGCCGAGCAGCCGCCGGGCTTCATTCTTGTAGCGCTCGACCGGATAGGGATTATTGGCAACCTTGTCGGCGGCATATTTGTAGAAATGGCCGAACTGACCGAACATCGGCCCGACGCCTCCCATCTGGAACATCACCCACTGGATCGTCTCATAGCGCCCGATCGGATCATTGGGGACCAACCGGCCGGTCTTGTCGGCAAGATAGAGCAGGATCGCGCCGGATTCGAACAGGCCGATGGGCATATCGTCCGGGCCATGGGGATCGATGATTGCGGGAATCTTGTTGTTGGGATTGAGCGACAGGAACTCCGGCGACATCTGGTCGTCCGTGCCGAAGGACACGCGATGCGCCTCGTAGGGCAGTTCCATCTCCTCAAGGGCGATCGAGATCTTTACGCCATTGGGGGTAGGAAGCGAATAGAGCTGAATGACGTCCGGATCGTTGGGCGGCCATTTCTGAGTGATCGGAAATTCGGTCAAGCGTGACATGGACGCTCCTGAAAAATTGTTTTTGTATATGTGCCAAATGTGCCTTGCGACGACATAGCACAAGCCCACACTTGTCATTTTTATGGCAAAAAATTGTCAAACGACCAGAAAATGACGATCTTACACAATCATCACTTACTTCGCCGCAACGGTGGCAACCCCATCGCGCAGAGAAAGGTGCAGATATCAGTCGCGCATCGCCGCGAGAATTTCTGCAATCACCGGATCCCCCTCATGCGCAGGCGTCCTGGCACGCACGAAACAGGCTTCCGATTTCAGGATCACACCGTCGGAGAGGGTCTTCAGGTGGTTGGCCCGCAGCGTCGAGCCGGTGGAGGTGATATCGACAATGATATCGGCCTGGCCCGCCATTGGCGCGCCTTCTGTTGCGCCGAGACTTTCGACGATCCGATAAAGCTGGATCCCGTGCTTAGCGGTGAAGAACTGCTGTGTCAGCCGCCAGAACTTTGTGGCAATCGCCAGCCGGCGGCCATGGCGGCTGCGGAATTCCGAGGCGACATCATTGAGATCGGCCATGGTGTCGACATCGAGCCAGATCTCCGGCACGGCGACAATCACATCGGCCTGACCGAAACCAAGACGGGAGACGAACTCGACCCGGGCATCGGCTTCCGGCACGTTCTCGCGCACCACATCCTCGCCGGTCACGCCGAAATCGACCGCGCCATTGCCAACCTCACGGGAAATTTCAGACGCCGACAGGAAGGCAATCTCGATATCCTCACGTCCGCGCACATGGCCGCGATAGGATCGGTCATTGCCATTTGTCTCGACGGGGAAACCTGCGCGTTCCAGAGCCTGTTCCGCGCCTTCCTTGATGCGCCCCTTGGAGGGCAATGCGATGGTAACTGTCATGCTTGTTCTCCGGCGCGTTCGATCCGGTCGAGCCACAGCGAAAAGCCGACGGCGGGAATATGATCGCTGGCGCCCAGCAGCGTCAGCAGACGGTCATAGCGCCCGCCGCCTGCCAAAAGCGCCCCGCGTTCACCGGCTTCCGCGATTTCGAACACCAGACCGGTATAATAATCAAGCGGACGGCCGAAGGCAGCGCGGTAGGTGATCGCCGCAACATCGACCTTGGCGGACCGCAAGGCCGTGATCCGGCGTTCAAACACGCCAATCGCCGCACCGATATCGAGATCGAAATTCTCCGAAAATGCAGACAGTTCGGAAGAGGCCGCATCAAGGCTGACCTCAAGCGACAGAAAGGTTTTCAGCGCTTCCAGCGCATCGCGGTCAAGGCTGGTCACCGAAAGCGCCAGTTTCTCCTTCAGCCGCCGCGCAATTTCCTCAGGGTTGCGGCTGGCATTGGTGGAATAGCCGGTGGCCTGCATGGTCTGGTCGATATGGACAATCAGCCCGGCCTCATCCCCATCGGCGAGGAAGGCAGCGACGCGGCGGTCCAGCCCGGAAACAGGGTTCGGGCGGGCCAGTGTTTCCAGCAGCGCCTCAAGCCGGGCATGGTTGCCGAAGGCCTGGATAAGTCGTTTCTGCCAGCCGCCGGGAAGCCCCAGCGCGCGCACAACCGCCTCGAAAATCGCCTGATCGCCGAGAATAACCGAAAACCGCTGACCGGGCAGACAGGCACCGAGGGCGGCGGTGGCATCGGCAATCGCGCGGGCGTCGGCAGCGGCCACATCCGTGGTGCCGAGATCCTCGATACCGGCCTGGAAGAACTCGTCCGCGCCATCCTCGCGCGACTGGCGGAACACCATGCCGCAATAGGCATAGCGCTGCGGCGTGCCGGCATTTTCCGCGATATGGTGGCGGCAAACGGGGATGGTGAATTCCGGGCGCAGACACAGGCTCTCGCCGGTCTCGCTCTCGGTCATGAAAATACGGCGGCGCAGCGCCTCGCCGGTCATGTCCAGAAACGGAGCGGCGGGCTGGATCACCGGGGTGTCGGTCAAAACCGTATCGCGCGCCGAAAAAGCGGCAAGGATGGCGCCGGCGCAATCCGGCAGGCTGGTGGACGGCATAATTGTCCCATCGTCATTCATTGTGCCGCATCCGATGACCATCCTTTGCACCAAAAGTCAACGATTGCGGCCGCCTTCAGTCCAAAACCTGCATCAGCTCGATCCGGTTACCGAAGGGATCGTAAACATAGGTCCGCAGGAAGCCCTCAAGAGGCTCGTCCGGCTTCACAGCGTATCCCGCCTTTTCTACCGCCGCCGCAACCGCGGCGACATCATCCACGACAAACGCCGGATGCGCCTTTCTTGCGGGCCGGAAATCCTGCTCAACGCCGAGGTGGATGCGCAGGCCTTCAGCCTCGAACCAGCACCCGCCGCGCGCCTTCAGATTGTCGGGCTTCTCGGCCTCGGGAACACCGAGCACACCGGCATAAAATGCCCGCGCATCGACTTCCCCGCCCTCGGGCATGGCAAGCTGAACGTGATGGATGGATTTGAGAATCATCGGAAAAGACCGGCGGGACCGGAAAAGATCACCGGCGCAGCGATCTTCAATGGTTGTGGCGGGCACGCCAAAGCTGGAAGCCAAGCATACCCAATGCCGGAACCAGCAGGATCAGCGGTATCGTGATATAGACCTGTTCAAAACTCATGGCTTACCTCATCGACAGGATTGTCATCCTTGCCGCTATATGTAGCACGATTGCCAGAAAAATCCAGATCAGGAGCCCCAGCACGGAAAAGGACCGGCTGACATCGTTCACGAAAATGCTGGCGACCACCGGTCCCAGAATGCCGATGGTCACACAGGATGTCGAAAGGCGGTCAAGCCAGGACGCCTGAAGCTTCTTCAGTTCGTTCGCGACCGTATCGGAAACATCGCGCCTGAATGGTCCCTTCATTGCCCTCTCCGGCTTGCTATCCGGCCCGGCGCCGATCCTCCGCCTGCGCTTCCAGCATGGCGCGGACTTCCTCGACGAGCGCGCTTTCCGGCACGGTCTTCTGGGCCACGCGGGCCTCGCGCCATTCGGCATTGTCCTCGATCTCGCCGGAAAGCCGCTTGCCCTCGATCAGGTCCTTGATCTGAACCACGCCCTCGGCGCGCTCGTCGCCGCCCTGAATGATGGCGATGGGGCAGCCGCGACGGTCGGCATATTTCAGCTGATTGCCGAATTTCTTCCAGTTGCCCTGATACATCTCGGCGCGGATGCCTTCGCTTCGCAATTGCTGCGTCATCTTCTGATAGCGGCCCATGCTTTCCGCATCGCCGTCCATGACGGTGACCAGCACCGGCTCGAGAACGTCGGATGCACCCAGCTTGCCGAGGTTCTTCAGCGCCGTCATCAGCCGCGACACGCCGATGGAAAAGCCCGTCGCCGGAACCGGCTGGCCCATGAACCGCGACACCAGCCCATCATACCGCCCGCCACCACCGACCGAGCCAAACACGACCTTGTCGCCTTTTTCATTGGTGACGTCGAAGGTGAGCTCGGCTTCGTAGACGGGGCCAGTGTAGTATTCGAGGCCACGGACACAGGAGGGGTCAATTTGTACTCTATCATCGTATCCAGCTGATGAAATCAACGAGGATATTTGCGACAGTTCGTCAATCCCGACATGCGTTGCCTTATGCCAGCCGAACCCGATAAATAGAGCCTGGATCCTTGACAAATTTGACGACGAAAACTGATCAGAACGATTTTCATCCGTTTCGGCTCTCTCACTCCAACTAATCGGATAGCTATCGCCAACTCGTTTGGTCGCTATTCTCGAGTTGGTCCAGTCAACAAGCTTAATAAGCTGTTCTATCTCCTTATCATCGAGCCCAGCGCCCTTGGTAAAGTCCCCACTCTCATCCTTGCGCCCCTCCCCAAGCAGCAGCCGGACGCCGTCGACGCCAAACTTATCGAGCTTGTCGATCGCCCGCAGCACCGTCAGCCGCTGCGCTGCATTCTCCTCGCCGCTGAGGCCGATCCCCTCCAGCACGCCATCCAGCACCTTGCGGTTATTCACCCGGATCACATAATCCCCACGCGGAATGCCAAGCGCTTCCATCGTATCGGCCATCATCATGCACATTTCGGCATCGGTCTGGACGCCGGGCGCGCCGACGACGTCGGCATCGAACTGCATAAACTGGCGGAAGCGGCCCGGTCCCGGCTTTTCGTTGCGAAACACATAGCCGTTGCGATAGGTGCGGTAGGGCAGCTGGATCTCGTTGAAGTTTTCAGCGACATGGCGGGCGAGCGGCGCTGTCAGGTCATAGCGCAGGCTCATCCACTGGTCGTCGTCGTCTGTCAGCGAAAACACACCCTCATTCGGGCGGTCGCTATCCGGCAGGAATTTTCCCAGCGCATCGGTATATTCAAACAGCGGCGTTTCCACCGGATCGAAACCGTAATTTTCATAAACCGCCTTGATCTTCGCCACCATTTCCTCGGTCGCGCGGATATCGGCAGCAGAGCGGTCGCCAAAACCGCGCGGCAGGCGGGCCTTCAGTTTCTGCGGCTTGTTTTTCTTCTTGTCGCTCATGGTGCTCTTCATCATCGAAAGGAGAGGAATTTCGCCCGCTGTCTTAAGTGATCAAGGCCCGTGCGGCAAGTCTTGCAGAACCGTTCACGCCTGCTTGCTGCCCGCAAGCGAAAACGCCACCAGCTCATTCGCCGCCTTGCTGAGGTGGCGTTCCTTATGGCTCAAGAGCTGGAAGGCGCGAGACGGCAGGTCGAAATTGACCCGTTTCAGCTCGCCGGACGCCAGCCATGGGGCTGCAACCGCGCCGGAAATCGCCGTGGCGGCATGGCCGGAGCGCACAGCAGACAGCACCGCTTCATTGGATGGCAGCACCATGACCACATTGAGATCGGCGGGCGCGATGCCGAAATCCGCCATGGCATGTTCGAATTCAAACCGCGTGCCGGATCCCTCCTCGCGCAGCACGAAGGCGACATTTCTGGCAAGTTCGCCGGGCGTCACCGGCTGGTCCTTTGCCAGCGGATGGGTAGGCGCCACCACCACCATCAGCGCATCATCGGTGAGATGGCGCTTGGCCAGAAGCGGGTTGTCAAGCGTGCCCTCGATATAGCCAAGCTCCGCCTCGCCACGGGCCACCGCATCGGCCACCATCATGGTGTTGCCGATGGAGAGCTGCAATTCGATGCCGGGATAGCGCGCGTGAAAGCGCATCAGCACTTCCGGCAGCCAGTAGCTGGCGATTGTCTGGCTGGCGAACACCGAGAGCGCGCCGCGTTCCAGCCCGCCGAGTTCGCCCAGAACGCGTTCGGCTGAACGAACCCGCGCCAGCGTTGCCCGAGCCTCTTCCAGAAAGGCCCTGCCCTCCGCCGTCAGCACGATGCCGCGCCCGACCCGGTCGAAAAGCGTCACGGAATAAAAATCTTCCAGTTTGCGAATGGCGCTGGAAACGGCAGACGGCGTCAGATGCAGGCTTTCCGCTGCGCGCGTCAAATGCTCGCGCTCGGCAACCGCCACAAACACCACCAATTGTTCAAGTGTCATCATGGAAAAACATTCGCTTTAATCGAACGAAACGTCAATTATTATTCGATGGAAGGCGACATTTGAGCATGACATGCTTTGTGCAACACAGGATTCCCCAATGCGCATTGCTCTTCAAAATGAAAACACCCATCCCTGGGCCGCGCCTTTTCTGTCGCTGGCGCCCGGCATTGTGCTGTCATGTATCGTCGCGCTTTCGGCCTTCGGGCTTGAGGCGGTAGAGGTGCACCTCACCGAGCATCGTTTCATCGAAAATCTGGTGCTGGCGATCCTGATCGGCACCGCCATCCGCTCGCTTGTGAACCTGCCGGCAGCGTTCACGCCCGGCATTCGCTTCTGCGAGAAATTCGTGCTTGAGGTCGCGATTGTACTGCTTGGCGCCTCGATCAGCATGCAGGCGCTGAAGGCGGCAGGGCCAGCACTGGTGCTCGGCATCATTTTCACCGTCATCGCAGCAATCGCGATTTCCTATGGAATCGGCCGCGGCCTTGGCCTCAAGCACAAGCTAGCCACGCTGGTGGCCTGCGGCAATTCAATCTGCGGCAATTCCGCCATTGCGGCGGCGGCCCCGGTGATTGACGCTGAGCCGGAGGATGTTGCCTCGGCAATTGCCTTTACCGCCGTTCTCGGCGTCGTCATGGTTCTGGCACTGCCGCTGGCGCTCGTCGGCCTTGGACTGACCGGCACGCAATATGGCGTTCTGTCGGGACTGACCGTCTATGCCGTGCCGCAGGTGCTGGCCGCCGCCCAGCCGGGCGGGCTCATCGCGGTGCAGACCGGCACGCTGGTCAAGCTGATCCGCGTGATGATGCTCGGTCCGGTTCTGTTCGCACTCGGCATGAGCGCACGGGCCGCCTCCAAAGGTTCGGGCGCAAAGGTCCGGCTCAGGCACATCGCCCCGTGGTTCATCATTGGCTTTGCGTTGATGATGGCGCTGCGCTCTTTCGGCGCCATTCCGGAAAACCTCGTTCCGCCGCTGGCCCACACCTCAAACGCGCTCACGGTGCTGGCCATGGCTGCACTCGGCCTTTCGGTCGATATCCGCTCTCTCGGCCGCGCCGGTGGCCGCGTGGTCGCCACCGCGATCCTGTCCATCGGCGTGCTGACGGCAATCGCGCTCAGCCTGATCTTCGTGTTGCAGATCGGCTAGGCCGATCTGATTGCGGGGCGGACCAACTCCGCCCTCAACCTTTCCACCTCGCCCCGGCAGCAACAGCCTTCAATATGGTCATTCACCAGCCCCATGGCCTGCATGAAAGCATAGACGGTGGTGGGGCCGACAAATTTCCATCCGCGCTTTTTCAGGTCCTTCGAAATCTTGACGGAGACCGGCGTCGTCGGATTTGCCACCAGCGTTTCGCGATCGACAATCGCGGGGCGAACCTCAGGTCCCGGCTCCTGCGCCCAGAACCATGCGGCAAGCGTGCCGAATTCACGCTTCATCTCGATGGCGCGGCCGGCATTGTTGATCGTCGCCTCGATCTTGCCGCGATGGCGAATGATTCCGGCATTGCCCAAAAGCCGCTCGACATCGGATTCGGTGTAGCGCGCAATTTTGTGAAAATCGAAACCATCAAAGGCCTCGCGAAAATTCTCACGCTTGCGCAAGATTGTGAGCCACGACAGACCCGACTGAAACCCTTCCAGACAGATCTTTTCGAACAGCCGGGCATCATCAACGACCGGCCGCCCCCATTCTTCATCATGGTAGCGCAGATAATCCGGCAGATTGCCGTGCCAGAAACAGCGTGCGCGCCCATCCTCGCCTGTAATCAACCCGGCTTTTTCAGTCATGCCCCACTCCCTGTTTTTCTCGCGAACCGGATGCTTCTAGCGGAAACACGAGGGACTGAGAACCGGCATGACGCTTCATCTTAGGGGCTGTCAGGCTCATTTCCGCTTTCGCCCGCCGCCGGCTTGTCAGCCGCCGCTGTTTCAGGCGGCAAGGTTGCGGCCTCTTCTGCGGCATCGCCCTCACGGCGCGCCAGCATGGTCTTCGCGCAAACCGCGGCAATGGCACCGAGGCCGAACAGAACAACGGCCAGATTGATGATCCAGCCGAAGAACCACAGATAATGGGTCAGCGACAGGAGAACGAGGCCGGCAGCCGTCGCAAGAAGCTTGTTGAGAAGTGACGGCACAATCGGCTTGATCCGCGAGAGAACGGCCCAGGCCATCGTATAGGTAGCGACCAGATAGGCCAGAACACATGCGGCGAAAATCGCCAGCAGAATAAAGGGAATGAAGACGATCCCGACAACGGTGACGGCGGCAACAGGAACAGCACCGACCAGCATTGAAAGAAAAAGGAAGCCCAGGCACAGAGACGAAAACGGCTTGGCTGCAAGCCGCGCGCGGACCGCTTCGGTGCGTCCCGGAACATAAGCCAGAAAGATTGCCACTATCACCAAATAGATAATCAGGGTCACCAGTAAGCCGGCCAGCAGCGCCCAGAACCCGGCGTCGTCACCACCAAGGAGTTGGTTTTTGGCAACATTGACAGCTGCCTTTGTCGCCACGCCTTCTGCGGTGGTGCGAACCACGCCATTCTCCCGAATTTCGTGGATCGCCCCCCTGCCGCCGACATCTGCGCAAGTGTGGAAAGCGCCGTGCCTGCGAATTGCCGATGAATGACGCGATCCGGCGAAATTACATTTTCAGGAATCTCGATCGACTTCGGCCCGACATAGGTCAGCGTGCCATCGATCCTCGCATCCGGGCCAAATGTAAGTTCAGTGATGCCGATCATGACGTCGCCGGTGATCGGCGCGTTGATGGCGATTTTCTGAGCCACGGCCAGAAAGCTGCCACTCATCGGCGCATCGACTTCAATAGAGCGAGCGGAAACGCGGGAATTGCCGCCAATCGAGGCGTTTTTCTCAAGGGAAACGGAATAGCCGGACGCCGAGAGGTCGCCGCCGATGGAACCGTCGATCGCGACCCAGAAGCCGGCGGCGTAAAGATCGCCGGCCACCGGCGCATCGACACTGACATGACCGCCAGCGATGTGCGCATCCTTGGCCACCGGGCCGTTGATCGAGGCGGAAAAACCGGAAACGAATGCGCTGCGCGGGCTGTCGGTATCGAGATTGGTCGTCTGGCCGCTGACATAGGTGTCGTCGCCGAAGACCATGACATCATCGTCGGCAAACGCCGCTGCCGGGCTCAGCGCCAGCACCCCCGCAATGACCAGCCGCTTTGCTGTTCCAATCATGATATCCCTCTCTTCATGCAATATAGCGCCAGCCCCGGGCGCGTTCACCGCAATCATGCCGTGTCCGTGGAGAAATAGCTATCTCTCCTGACAGGCCGGTGACATGATTTTCGCTTTTTATACGCGTTGTCCCTGTGGCGATGATGTGCCACAGGCCACGACGGCCTGTGAAAGGGCCTCCATATCATCGTCGCGCGCATCCGAACGTCGCCAGGCGAGGCCTATGGCGCGCGCGGGAGCAGGCTCGGCAAAGGGCAGAATCGAAAGCGCGGTGCGTGCAGTCTCTGCCGCAACCGCCATTTCGGGTATCAGCGTCATGCCCATGTCGTTTGCCACCATCTGCAGCAGTGTCGTCATCGATGTGGCCCCGACATTGACAATCGCCCGGCGCGGTGCACGCTCGCAAACCGCCAGCGCCTGATCGCGCAGGCAATGCCCCTCTTCCAGAAGTAGAAGTCGCTCCGGCGCAATGCTAGCCTGCGTCAACGGAGAAGCAAGTACGGTTCTGTTGTTGCGCGCCACGGCCATGAAAAACTGATCCTCGAAGAGCTTTTTCACGCTCAGCCCATCGCGCTCCAGAGGCAAGGCCGCGATCACCGCATCGAGCGTTCCGTCCTGAAGATCATCGAGCAGGCGATCTGTGATCGCTTCCTTCAGCGCAATCTCGGCCTCGGGAAAGTGGTCGTTCAGATACGGCACCAGCCGGGGAATGAGATAGGGGGCGACCGTCGGGATCAGGCCGATGGCAAGCGGGCCGACAAGCGGCGCGGAGGATGGCACTGGCAGCGCGCTCCAGTTCGGCCATAGACGTCAGCACGGTGCGTGCATGGGCAAGAACGCGCTTTCCCTCACGTGTGAGTATGACCTTGCGGCGACCGCGCTCGACAAGACGCGCACCGAGGCTCGCCTCCATCTCCATGATTTGCGCGGAAAGCGCCGGTTGGCTGACATGCACGGATTCCGCCGCGCGGCCGAAATGGCGTTCACGCGAAAGCGCTTCGAAGTAACGGAGTTGCTTGAATGTTATCATAGGTTTTCATTATCGAAAAATTCAGAAATCACAATTGGGAATTATTGACGCAAGGTGCGATAGTTTCAGGATAATCCGAGGCAACCGGCGTTTGCCGCGAAAATGCCGTGTTTGCGGCCAGACAATGTGTCCAGAGAAGGAGGAAACCATGACCGACAAGAAACCGACACTGACGACCACAGCCGGCGCTGCGCTGCCGGACAACCAGAATTCGATCACCGCCGGCCCGCGTGGCGGGGTGATGATTCAGGACTATCAGCTTCTCGAGAAGCTTGCCCATCAAAACCGCGAGCGCATCCCCGAGCGCGTCGTCCATGCTAAGGGCTGGGGCGCATTCGGCACGCTGAAGATCACTGGCAACATTTCCAGATATACCAAGGCCAAGTGTCTCCAGCCGGGCGCGGAAACACCGATGCTCGCCCGGTTCTCGACCGTTGCCGGCGAACTGGGGGCGGCCGACGCCGAGCGCGACGTGCGCGGCTTTGCGTTGAAGTTCTATACCGAGGACGGCAACTGGGATCTTGTTGGCAACAACACGCCGGTGTTCTTTGTTCGCGACGCTTACAAGTTCCCGGATTTCATCCATACCCAGAAACGTCATCCGCGCACCAATCTTCGTTCACCAACGGCAATGTGGGATTTTTGGTCACTGTCGCCGGAAAGCCTGCATCAAGTCACGATCTTGATGTCAGACCGCGGCATTCCCGTCGACCCGACCTTCATGAACGGTTATGGATCGCATACCTATTCGCTCTTGAACGATGCCGGCGAACGCTTCTGGGTCAAGTTCCACTTCAAAACCGAACAGGGCCACAAGCACTACACCAATGACGAGGCCGAAACACTGATCGGCAAGAGCCGCGAGACCTATCAGGAAGCGTTGTTCGAAAAGGTCGAGACAGGCAATTACCCGCGATGGAAGGTCCAGGTGCAGGTGATGCCGGAGGCGGACGCCGATAAGACCTCCTATAACCCCTTCGACCTCACCAAGGTCTGGCCGCACAGTGACTATCCGCCGATAGATATCGGCGTGATGGAGCTGAACCGCAACGCCGACAATTACTTCGCCGAAATCGAACAGGCGGCGTTTTCGCCTTCCAACGTCGTGCCCGGCATCTCGCATTCACCGGACAAGATGCTTCAGGCCAGAATCTTTTCCTATGCAGATGCCCACCGCTATCGTCTTGGCACCCATTATGAGGCGCTGCCGGTCAACGCTCCGAAGTGTCCGGTCCATCACTACCACAAGGATGGCCAGATGAATTTCTTCGGCCAGAAGACCGGAGCAACGGATGCTTACTACGAGCCCAACAGCATGGGGGGCGCGGTTGAGGACAAGTCCGTGCAGGAACCACCGCTGCGCATCGAAGGCGACATGGGCAGGTTCAACCACCGTGAAGGCAATGACGATTTCGGCCAGCCCCGTGCGCTGTTCGAACTGTTCGACGATGGCCAGAAGGCGCGTCTGTTCGACAATGTCGCCGCCGCCATGGGCGGTGTGCCGGGTGAAATCATCGAGCGTCAGCTTGCGCTGTTCAAGCAGGTCCATCCCGCCTATGAGGCCGGCGTGCGCGCGGCACTGAAGGAAGCCCATGGCTACGAGGCCAACGCGATCTCGACGCCCGGCGCCCCGAACGCAGCCGAATAGGCCGCGTTAAGGATACGAACGAACAAGACAAAGGCCGGTGCGGAAAGCGCCGGCCTTTTGCTATTCCGCCGCCATTTTGGCCTCGGAGCGGGCGAAATAGGTCGGCGCGATGCCGCTGTGACGAGTGAAGGCAAGACTGAAGGCGCTGGAGGAACCATAGCCGATACGCTCCGCAATGGCGGCGACCGAAAGCTGGCCCTGGCTCAGGAGGTTTTTCGCCAGAGCCATCCGCCATGCGAACAGATATTCCATCGGCGGCACCCCAACGGCACGGCTGAAGCGCGCAAAGAAGGACGAGCGTGACAGCGCCGCGATCGCGGCGAGATCAGCGACCGTCCAGCCGCGTCCCGGTTCACGATGGATCGCGCGGATAACCTCCGACAGCCGCGGATCCCCAAGCCCGCGTAACAGGCCAGGAGCCGATGCACCGGCAGCCGTCGACCGCAACGCCTCGATGAACAAAAGCTCAAGAAGACGCTCGAGCACGACATCGCGTGCCGGACGCCGCGACAGCGTCTCGCCGCGCACCAGCTTTGCAAGAGCCGTCAGCCGGTCATCTTGCCGGACGATGATGGTTTCGGGCAGCAGCGATACCAGCAGAGCCGCATCCTCAGAACCGAAAACACAGTGGCCAACGAGATACTGGCTGTCGGCGTGACCGTGCGGGCGGCCGAGCCTGAGCGAACCGTTGTCGAGGAAAACGGGCGCCGAGACTTCGCCCGGCGGCAATGATTCCGTCGGGCTGGTCGTCGTAAAGCCGAAAGACGACGGCACCAGCGCGAAATCGCCCTGCATCAGGGTAATCTCCTCGCGGCCGTCTGTCTGAAACCGAATGGAACCCTCAAGCACCAGACAATAGAAAACCTGTCCGGTCTGCTGCCTCCGGATGCGCCATGGGCCTGCCGTTGTCACCCATTTTGAATAAGGCGCGCGCGGCTGAAGAAATGTGACGATATCGGCAAGGGGATCGGTCAAATCCGGACTTCCTATGATGCAAATGCGATCTCCCATTATGGTCCGTCCGGACCTGACTGTCTATATTGGCATTGTCAGCGCGCCACCGCCGTTGACCACCCGATAAACCGACAATTCTGTTCAACGCCTTCCGGCGTCTGGCGCTCGTGCGTCTGTCGCCTTGTGCAAAGGAGCTATCCATGAAAACTGTCCTGATCACCGGTTGCTCTTCCGGTTTCGGCCTTGAGACCGCAAAAATCTTCCTCGACCGCGGCTTCCGGGTCATCGCCACCATGCGTACACCCCGCGCGGAGCTGTTTCCCGCATCCGACAATCTGAAAATCCTGCCGCTCGACGTTACCGATCCACAAAGCATTGCCAATGTGGTCGAAGCGGCCGGGCCGGTGGATGTCCTCGTCAACAATGCCGGTGTCGGCTGGCTCAACGCCCTTGAAGGCACGCCGGTTGATATCATTCGCAAGGTCTTCGAGACCAACACCATCGGCCTCATGGCGCTGACTCAGGCTTTCCTGCCGCAGTTTCGAGCCCGGCGCTCCGGCATGATCGTCAATGTCACCTCGACGGTCACGCTCCGGCCGCTTCTCCTGCTCTCCGTCTATACGGCCAGCAAGGCGGCGGTGAACGCTTTCAGCGACTGCACTGGCGTTGGAACTTGCGCCCTTCGGCGTCGGTGTGCGTGTGGTTCTGCCCGGGCGCGGCCCCACCACCGAGTTTGGCAAGAATGCCGCGAAGCTTTCACCCGATGGCATGGGCGTCGCCGAAGCCTACGCTGAAATCGCCGATGGCGTCTTCAAACAGTGGGCCGCCGAACCCGCCGATCTGGTAACCACACCTGAAGATGTCGCGCAAGGCGTGTGGCGCGCGGCAACCGATCCCTCAACACCGATGCGCCTGCCCGCTGGCGCCGATGCCGAAGCCGGCATGGCCGCGCTCAAGAGCCCGGCGGCGATGGCCTGAGGGGCCGCCTCCCGATGAAGCTCCTCAACGACGAAGAAAAAGGCCGGTGCGCGATGCACCGGTCTTTGCTCTTTGCGAAACCTACCAGCTTGCCGAAATCGGGCCCGACTTCAGCCGCTGTGAGCGCGGCAGTGCCTTGACGTCCAGATCGAAGCCCGGAGCTGCCTCCACGGTGCTGATATTGTCGAGCGAGGCGATGATGTGGTTGGAAAGCGCGGTCGTCAGCGAGGCTGCGGCGCCGGGGCGTTTCATCAGGCCGATCTGTACCGGCGGCAGCGACGGGAAACCGTCGGCCTGCGAGAGCACGCGCATGCCGTTGCGCAGCGCCGATTCCGGCAGGATCGAGATCGCCATGCCGGCAAGCACGGCAGAGGCCACGACGGTTGCCGACCAGCTGGTGAACAGAACGCGGTAATCGCGATCCACACCTTCAAGCGCAGAGATCGCGAGCTGGCGCCAGCGGCAATCACGCCGGCCGACCGCGAGCGGCACCGGACGGTCCACAGGCAGCGCATGGTTGGCAGACGCCACCCAGCACAAGGGCTCGGTGCGCACAACTTCCGAATCGCGCGTTCGCGGATTGTGGGTGACCAGCGCCATATCGAGTTCGCCCCTTTTCAGACGCTCCACAAGGTCGTTGGAATCCTCGCAGACGATGTAAAGCTCGACATTGGGGTGCGATTTGGCAAACCGGTTGATGATGTCCGGCATATAGCGGTCGGCATAGTCATCCGGCGTGCCGATGCGGATCGAGCCTTCAAGCCGATTGTCGTCGAATGCGGAAATCGCCTCATTATTGAGGCGGATGATCCGCCGCGCGTAGTTTAAAAGCTTGTCACCCTCGTCGGTCAGCCGGACGCCGCGACCATCCTTGGTAAACAGTCGCTTGCCGATCCGCTCCTCAAGCCGACGCATCTGCATGGATACCGCCGACTGGGTTTTGAAAACCTGCTCGGCGGCACGCGTAAACGACCCATTGTCCACAATGGCAACGAAGGTCTGAAGCTGATCGATATCCAAAGGCGCAACCATAATACCACCCATCAAGAGTATTGATGTTTGATATTAGAAACATTCGTTGGACTGATCAATAAGAAATCGCCATTTTGTCAAACAACAAGAAGGGCATTCCAATCGCAGTCAATTATGACCCGAGCATGTTTCGGGTGGCTGCGGTACATGAAATCCGGTTTGCTCACATTCAGTCGGACACGACGCGCAAAACAGCGCGAAGGGAATACGTTCGGATCTATTCAATGGGCCGCGGATCAGAATGGTCAAGGCCCGACCGCAGGAGGCGACAATGTCGTTGATGGAAAGAGCATCTGATAGCCGGGCCCTGGCGCACCGGTCCAACTCTTTGATGGAAAGCCTTAGCGCGTTTCGTGCTGCGCTGGCACGGTTCACGAAAAACCGCTCGGCCGTCCGCTATATGGCCGACATGGACGATGCCCTGCTGAAGGATATAGGCCTGACCCGTACAGACGTCGAACAGGCCTATATGGCCTCCATCAAGGAAGATCCGATGGTGGACCTGAAGCGGGCGGCCTGCAACCGCGCCCAGCGTATGGTGATCTGACCACAATTTCCGACAGGTGCGGGCCCGACACCTGCACCGTTTTTTTCGCCGGTCGTTTCGCATAGACGGCATGTATTCCAGAATTTGGCGTTGATTTGACGGTCGTCGTCCCAACCACGGCCTGATGGAAGCGTCATTTTCCCCGCAGGGTGGTTCAGCCTTCACTCTGCATTTTGCCCGGAAACTCGGTTTCCGGGCTTTTTTTATCGAATGGCTTCAGGCTTGATCGGGCTGCCACAGCTCAATCGGGTTTCCTTCAGGATCGTGGATCCGTGCGAAGCGACCAACACCAGGAATATCCCAAGCGGGATCGGTGCTGATTTCGATACCGGCGGTGTGCAGCCGTTCACACATAGCGTCAATATCATCCACTCTCAAATTGAGCATGAAAGCCCTATCGGCTGGAAAATAGTCGCTGGTCTCGGGAAATGGCGCGAACACGGAAGCGCCGGCCGCAGTTTCCCAATGGCCATGTTCTCCGGCACCAACGCCGAGATGTTCACTGTACCAAGCGCTGAGCGCTTCAGGGTTCTTCGCGCGAAAGAAGAACCCGCCAATGCCGGTCACACCCATTCCAATCTCCTCGCTGGAGAAGACAGTAGTGCCTGCTTGAACGAGCGTCCAGACGTTAAAATCAGTACTGGAACTCGGAAAACAACGGATCGACCGAGCCTTTCCAGCGGCCATTGTACAGTGCCAGAAGATCTTCGGCGAAGGTCGCCTTCTTGGCGACGATCTCGTCGAGCGTCATCAGGAACACGGCTTCGCTCTGACCGCTGCTGTTCAGGTTTTGGCGGGCCTTCAGCCCCATGCGCGCGATTTCGATGACATCGCGACCAACATCGAGAAGTGAACGGCCGCCGATCTCGGCCTTCAGCGCAAGGCGGGGAACCTCCTCACGCAGCCGGTGAATATCGGCAATCGTCCAGTCTGAGGTCAGCTGCTCGGCGGCATCCATCGCGCCGGTTTCGTAAAGCAGGCCGACCCAGAAGGACGGCAGCGCGCAAATGCGCCGCCAGGTGCCGCCGTCAGCGCCGCGCATTTCCAGGAAGCGCTTCAGCCGCACATCGGGAAACAGCGTCGAAAGGTGGTTGGTCCAGTCACCCATGGTCGGCTGCCACTCTTCCACCTCGCCCTTAAGCGCGCCAGCCATGAACTGGCGGAAGGTGATGTTGGTGCAGTCGCGATAACGCCCGTCGCGGATGATGAAATACATCGGCACGTCGAGTGCCCATTCGACATATTGCTCGAACCCGAAACCCGGCTCGAAAGCGCAGTCAAGCAGACCGGAACGGTTGTTGTCGGTGTCGCGCCAGATATCACCGCGCCAGGACAACAGCCCGTTGGGCTTGCCTTCGGTGAAGGGAGATGACGCAAAAAGCGCCGTTGCCAGCGGCTGCAGCTTTTGCGACAGCGCCATCTTGCGGCGCATGTCGCTCTCGCACGAGAAATCGATATTCACCTGGATCGTGCAGGTCCGGTACATCATATCGAGGCCCTGAGTGCCGACTTTCGGCATATACCGGCTCATGATGTCGTAGCGCGATTTCGGCATGCGCGGGGTTTCTTCGAGGGTCCATTTTGGGCTACCGCCGATACCCAGGAAGCCGATCCCCATCGGCTCGGCAACGGAGCGCAGCACCGCCAGATGCCGGTTTGATTCCCGGCAGGTCTCGTGCAGCGTCTTCACGGGGGCACCGGACAACTCGAACTGGCCGCCCGGCTCCAGCGAGATCGCGCCCATGCCGGACGGCTCGGATAGGCCGATGATATTGTCGCCGTCCATGATGGCTTCCCAGCCGAGCTTGGCCTTCATGCCCTGCAGAATGGCCGAGATCGAATACTCGCCCGCATAGGGAACCGGGGTATTATCCGCCTTGAAGAACGGAAACTTCTCATGCTCGGTGCCGATGCGGAAATCCGCCTCGGGCTTTGATCCAGCCTCCAGATAGGCAGCAAGTTCTGCCGTATCTGTAATCGGCGTAGCGTCGGAAGTGTCACGGGCCATGGAAGCGTCCTCGATATCGTGTGCCGGCAAGGCCGGAAGTTCCCCCGCTATTGGCGCGGTTTGCCGGAGCGATCAAGTCAATTTCATTGATTAAAGCATAAATGCACGACGACGTGACATGCTCCCAAAGGTCACTTCCTTATTTCCAGTCGCCGATCGTCGCCTGGATTACCGCCAGCGCAGCGACTGCAGCGGTATCGGCGCGCAGGATACGAGGACCAAGCGGAATCGCTGTTACGAAAGGCAGTTCGTGCAGCAAGGCACGCTCCTCATCGGAAAATCCGCCTTCCGGCCCGATCAGCAGCGCCAGCTTTTTCTCTTTGATTTCTCCAAGCGCGGTAACGGGGTTTTGATGCTCGTCCGCCTCGTCGCAGAAGATCAGCCGCCGGTCGGCATCCCAGTTTTCCATCAGTTCGGGAAGCTTGACCGGCTCATCCAGGTCGGGCACGGCAAGCACGCCGCATTGCTCGGCGGCCTCGATGATATTGGCCCTGAGCCGGTCGGATTTGGCAGGCTTACCCTGAACATGCTGCGTCAGAACCGGCTGGATGCGCCCGACCCCCATCTCGACGGCCTTCTGCACCATATAATCCATCCGCCCCGTTTTCAGCGGCGCAAACAGATAGGAAAGGTAGGGCAATGGCGGCTGCGGACGGGTTTGCTCAACCGGTTCAAGGGTGATCTTCTTGCGGGTGGGATATGATAGCCGTGCCAGCCACTCACCATCCCGCCCGTTGAAGAGCAGAAGTTCGCTTCCCTCATCGGCGCGGATGACATGGGCAAGGTAGTGAAACTGATTTTTGTCGGCCTCGATGCTTGCGCCGGCGGCAAGATCGACATCCACAAAAAGGCGCTGAAGGCGGTAGTTGGCGCGCATGGGGGCTCCCGCGATTCGAATGAGATCGCGCGTAACCTAATGCAAATTGCAGTAGATCAGAATGCCCTGACGGCGGGCAAATCACCTGTCGAACCGGTCGACGAAGTCGATCAGCAGGGTTTTCAGCTCGCTTTCCTGCACCAGTCCGGCAGCCTCTTCCGGCGTCGTCCACTTACGTGTCCGCTCGTCCGCTTCGGGAAATTTCGTCTTGGTCTTGCGCACAAGCAGCGGAAAAAGCGCGACAATACAGGGCACGGAGGTGCCGTTATCGAGGCGCTTCAGATAGGAAAAGTTGCCAAGCGGTTTATCGGAGACCTTGCCCCTGATGCCGGCCTCCTCGAATGCCTCTTGCGCGGCAACTTCGTGCGGGGCCTTGTCGGCCATCGGCCAGCCCTTCGGCGTCACCCAGCGTCCGGTATCGCGGCTGGTGATCAACAACACCTCGATGCAAGTCTTCTTTTTTGACTTGATAAGCCTGTAGCACAGGGCTGCATATTGCTGGCGGGCTTCGCTCGTTTCCTTGGTGTCAGCCAACTTACTGTCTGAAGGCATTTCCCGCTGTATTCCTTCCGGCAGGCGAGGCTGCTGGCGTACAGACCCAGAACTCCTGCAAATTTGACAAAGGTTGTTTCTATCATGGCTTGTCTGAATAGAAACTACCCGCAAGTGAAGCTTTTATGAAATTGCCAGGTTGCACGGCCTGTCCGCCTGCCTGCAGCGACTGTTTTCGCTCCGCCTCGCGGAACTTTCCGCCTACGGCGCCGTTTTTATCTCGACTTGCAAAGACGAATTCAGCCCGAAAGGAACACCCATGCTTGAGTGGATTTTGATATTGCTGATTGTCGCCGCAGTGGCGAGCCTTCTCGGCTTTCGCGGCGTAGCGGGTCTTTCGGCCGGCATCGCCCGCATTCTGATCTTCATCGTTCTCATCGTCATCCTGATCTCGCTGGTCACAGGCATATTGATCATTGCGTGACGACAGACTTCACGCCCCCCTGTCCCAATAAGATGCGGGGGCGTAGAGCTTAGCCAGGAAATCGATGAATAGCCGCACTTTTTCGGGCAGGAAATTGCGGCTGGGATAAACGGCGAAAAGTCCGACATCGCCCGGGCTTTCGTAGTCAGCAAGAACCTGCACCAGCCGGCCGCTTGAAAGCTCCGGTCCGATATCCCAGGTCGAGCGCAGGGCAATCCCCATGCCGGCCAGCACCGCCTCACGCACCACCTCGCTGGAATTGGTGACAAGATGGCCCTCCGGGCGCAGCGAGACCGGCCCCTGCAAGCTTTCCAGCCGCCAGTGTTCGCCATTGTGTGCCGGCAGGCAGATATGGTCCTCAAGTTCGGCCAGCGTTTCCGGCAGTCCCATCCGCGCGATATAAGCCGGCGACGCACAGAGGATCCGACGCACCGGCGCAAGCTTGCGGGCCACCAGCGTACTGTCGCTGAGTTCACCGATCCGGATCGCGACATCAAACCCATCCGCGACAATATCGACGAATGAGTCGTTCAAAAGCAGTTCGATCTGCAGCGCCCCATGCGCGTTCATGAACGTGCTGAGGTGGGGCGCAATGTGCATGCGCCCGAAAGATGTGGGCGCTGAGACCCGAAGCCGTCCCCTGACGGCCGCGGTGCGCCCTTCCACAAACGCCCGTGCCTCCTCCGCACCGGCCAGAACCGGCAATATGCGCTCGTGGTAGCCGCGGCCGGTCTCCGTCAGCATCACCCGACGCGTGGTCCTTTGCAAAAGACGGGCGCCAAGTTCTGCCTCCAGCCGTTTGATGCTCTTGGACACGACGGCCGGCGAAAGCCGCAATTCCTGCGCCGCCGCCGTCATGCTGCCGGTGGTTGCCACGCGGGCAAAGATCTCGATGTCTGTGAGGTTCATAGTCGCCGTAATTATTGCCGTTTCGGAATAAGTGTTAGCATTTGTCTTGCCCCGGAGCCAGTGCTAGAACGCATTGGGAGTTTGAAGCGCCTGTAGCGGCGTTTCTATTTGATGCGGAGGCAAGCCCTTGTCAGGTGCGATCGCGTTCAGCGCGCTGAAGGCCGAGATTGTGGCTCGGCGAAACGATATCATTTCCGATCTGCAAGCCCTGCTGCCCAAGGACGCTCTCGTCCACGAGGCGCGCGAGCTTGTGCCTTTCGAGACTGACGGGTTCATAGCCTATACCCGTGTTCCGCTGGCCGTATGCCTGCCGGAAAACACCGAGCAGGTGGCAAAGCTGCTGCGCTACTGCCACGAAAACGGCATTCCTGTTGTACCACGCGGTGCCGGCACCTCGCTTTCGGGCGGCGCCATCGGCCAGGAGGACGCGATCATCCTGGGGCTGTCGCGAATGAACCGCATTCTCGATATCGACCTGCCAAACCGCGCCGCGGTGGTACAGGCCGGCGTCACCAACATCGCCATCTCCGAAGCGGTGAAGCCCGAGAGTTTTTTCTACGCGCCTGACCCGAGTTCCCAGCTTGCCTGCACCATAGGCGGCAATATCGGCATGAATTCCGGCGGTGCTCATTGCCTTAAATACGGCGTGACGACGAATAACCTGCTCGGCGTGAAAATGGTGCTGGTCGACGGCACCATTATAGACATCGGCGGCAAATCGCTGGATTCTGGCGGTTACGACCTGATGGCGCTCGTCTGCGGATCGGAAGGCCAGCTCGGCATCATCACCGAGGCAACGGTGCGACTTCTGGCAAGCCCCGAAGGCGCGCGCCCCGTGCTGTTCGGCTTCCCAACCTCCGAACAGGCTGGCGCCTGCGTCACCGAGATCATTGCCTCCGGCATCATTCCCGTTGCCATCGAGTTCATGGACAAACCGGCCATCGAAATCTGCGAGGCCTTCGCCAAGGCGGGTTATCCGCTCGATGCCGGTGCACTTTTGATCATCGAGGTCGAGGGCTCGGATGACGAGATGGAGGCGATGCTCGCCGAAATCATCGCGATTGCCGAGCGCCACGCGGTGATGGCGATCCGCCGCAGCCAGTCTGCAACCGAAGCTGCACTGATCTGGAAGGGCAGAAAATCCGCGTTCGGGGCCACAGGTCGCATCGCCGATTATATCTGCATGGACGGCACCGTGCCGCTCAGCCAGCTTTCCTATGTGCTGCAGAAGACCAGCGAAATCACTGATCGCTATGGCCTGCGCGTCGCCAATGTGTTCCATGCCGGCGATGGCAACATGCATCCGCTGATCCTCTACAATATCAACGACCCCGAAGATGCCGCACGCGCTGAAGAAGCGGGCGCCGAAATCCTGAAACTCTGTGTCGATGCCGGTGGCTGCCTGACCGGGGAACACGGCGTGGGCATCGAAAAACGCGACCTGATGCGCCATCAGTATTCAGACATCGACCTTCGCCAGCAGATGGCGGTGCGCGCCGCATTCGATCCGGACTGGGTGTTGAACCCCTCCAAGGTATTCCCGCTCGAGGGACGTGATGACTGAACACCTGACACCTGAAAGCGAGACGGAAGCCGCCGGCATTATCGCCCGCCATTTTGAACGCGGCGTAGCGCTTGCCCTTTGCGGCGGCAATACCCGTTCCGGTTTCGGCAATCCGCCACAGGCCGAAATCAGCCTGTCATCTTCGGCACTGTCGGGCATCGTGAACTACGAGCCGTCCGAAATGGTGATGACAGCGCGCGCGGGAACGCCGCTTGCGGAAATCGAGGCGGCGCTTCAGAAAAACGGCCAGTTTCTGGCGTTCGAGCCGATGGACCATCGCGGCATTATGAACAACGAGGGCACGCCGACAATCGGCGGCGTGTTTGCTGCCAATGTCTCAGGCCCCCGCCGGTTTGCCCTGGCAGGGGCTGCGCGCGACCACCTGCTCGGCACACGTTTTGTCAATGGCAAGGGCGACATCATCAAGGCAGGCGGGCGGGTGATGAAGAATGTCACCGGGCTTGATCTTGCCCGGCTGATGGCCGGCTCCCACGGCACCCTCGGGTTTCTGACCGAGGTGACCTTCAAGGTGCTTCCGGCCCCGAAAGCGGCCACCACAATCGTGATCTCGAACCTGACCGATGACGACGCCATTGCCCTGATGGCGGCGGCCATGGCGCTGCCGCTGGAGGTCTCGGGCGCGGCCCACCTGCCCTACAGCGTCCGCTCCGCCTTCCTTTCCGGCGCGCTCGAAGGTGACAGCGCCACTTGTCTTCGGCTCGAAGGGCTTCCGGACTCCGTTGCCGTTCGTGCTGAAAAGCTGAAGGATTATGCAAGCGCGCTTGGGGCGGTCTCGGAACTTGACGGAGCAAAAACCAGAACGTTGTGGCGCGAGATCCGCGATGCGGCCCCTTACGCCGAAAAGTCGATGCGTCCGCTTTGGCGCGTCAGCGTTGCGCCGTCTGAAGCCGCGAAATTTGTCGCAGCAATCCGCCTTGAGGCGGCTGTCGATGCGCTCTACGATTGGCAGGGCGGCCTCATCTGGATGCGCATGGACGGCGCGCCGGAGGCCGAGCGGGTGCGGGCGCTTCTCAAGATCCATGGCGGCGGCCACGCCACACTGATGCGGGCTGCCCCGGCAACACGCGCCCTGATACCCGCCTTTGAACCGCAGCCCGCGGCCATTGCGGCATTGTCCGCACGGATCAAGCAGAAATTCGACCCGAAGGGCATTTTCAGCCCTGGCAAGATGAACACCGAGGAGATGGCAGCATGAGCGAGCCTGAAACAACACCGCCGAAGCGTTTTGGCGACGGTTGGATGGACCCGACCAAAAACAACGTCATTCTGATCTACATCCTCTACCTTATCAGCTGCGCGATCTTCATCGCCGGCATTATCGGCCTGATTTCGGCCTATATGAACCGTGACAAGGCCGAGGACTGGTTGAAGACTCATTACACCTGGGCGATTCGCACCTTCTGGATTGCGCTGCTTTTTTCTGCAATTTCCTTTGTGCTGACATTTGTGCTCATCGGCGTTCTCGGCTTCGTTGCGACGGCCGTCTGGGTCATTGTCCGCGTGATTATCGGTCTGCAGAAGGTCAACCGCTCGGAGCCGATCGAGCGTCCGCAAAGCTGGTTGGTCTAGGCACCCGACATGCAGACCCGTTTTTCAGCCGAACAGCTTGCCGACCCGAAGACCGCCGAAGCCGAGTCGATCCTGCGCAAATGCGTGCATTGCGGTTTCTGCACTGCGACCTGTCCGACCTATGTGACGCTCGGCAATGAGCTCGACAGCCCGCGCGGGCGGATCTACCTGATCAAGGACATGCTGGAAAATGGCAGACCGGCGGATGAGGAGGTGGTCACCCATATCGACCGCTGCCTCTCCTGCCTTTCCTGTGTGACCACCTGCCCCTCGGGCGTCGACTATATGCACCTGGTCGACCATGCCCGCGTCCATATTGAAAAGACCTACAAGCGCCCTTTCATGAACCGCGTCACCCGCGCGGTTCTAGCGGCAGTTCTGCCTTATCCCGCCCGCTTCCGCGCCGCCCTTTCGCTGGCCCGGCTCGGGCGGCCGTTTGCGGGCCTTTTCGGCGGCATTGCAGTACTGAAACCGTTTGAAGCGATGCTGAAGCTGGCGCCAACACGCCTGCCCGCCGCCTCTCCCGTTTCAAAGCCGGCAACGCATGCCGCAACCGCCGAAAAGCGCGGCCGCGTGGCGCTTTTGACCGGCTGCGCGCAATCGGTGCTGGACCCGGCCATCAACGAGGCCACCGTCCGGCTGCTGACCCGGCTCGGCATCGAGGTCGTGGTGCCCGAAGGCGAAGGCTGTTGCGGCTCTCTGGTCCATCATATGGGCCGGGAGGAACAGGCACTCAGCGAGGCCCGGCGCAATGTCGATGTCTGGACACGCGAAATCGAGGCCGGCGGGCTTGATGCCGTCATCATCACCGCATCGGGCTGTGGCACCACGATCAAGGATTACGGCCACATGCTGGCGCGCGATCCCGCCTATCGGCAAAAAGCCGAAAAGGTTTCCGCGCTTGCAAAGGACATCACCGAATATCTGACGGTGCTCGATCTTCCTGACCAGAAGCGGAAAGGCATCACCGTTGCCTATCATTCCGCCTGCTCCATGCAGCATGGCCAGCAGATCAAGGCCGGGCCGAAACTGCTTCTCGAAGCAGCCGGCTTTGCAGTGAAGGAACCGGCGGAGGGGCATCTGTGTTGCGGCTCGGCCGGCACCTACAACATCATGCAGCCGGAAATTTCCGCCAAGCTCAAAACCCGCAAGGTCAACAATATCGAGGCCGTGAAACCGGACGTCATTGCCACCGGCAATATCGGCTGCATCACCCAGATCGCATCCGGCACCGCCATTCCGATCCTGCATACCGTCGAACTGCTCGAATGGGCCTATGGCGGCGAAAAACCCGAGAAACTGAAAGATCTGAAGCGTTCTGCCTGAACCGGCTTTGTCATTCTCGGCTGGGTGACATCTGGCTGACGATCCAGCGGTCGAGCACCGCAACCACATAGGCGATTTCGCGTTCATTGAGCGGGCGCCCCGGTTCAACACCGTGCCATTTCATCAGGCAGCCTCGGCAGCAGGTCGCCGTTGCATGCTGGGCGATAAAGGCCGGGTGGCCGCGCATCGGCGTCTGTTTTCCATCATTGACCGGTGCGGCGGGTGCCAGCCGCTTGCGGATGAAATCCTCGGCATGGGCGTTCACCTCCGCCCGGCCTTTTGAGGCGGCATAGGCGCGGTCCTTCGTCGAAAGCGCAAACCGGCTTCGAAATTTCGAACGCGACAGCCGATCAAAAAGCGGGTCCAGGTCACGACGGGGCATTCCGGTCTCAGTTCAGCCTTGCACCGCTTTCGGTGTCGAACACATGCAGACGCTCGGTCTCAAAGGCAATCTTCACCTTCTGGTGGCGCTCATAGGGCACGCGTTCGGGTGTCAGCAGCAGCACCTGATCGCCGCCCGCTGTCATAGTCGCATGGGTTTCGGAACCGGTCGTCTCGGTGAACTCGATCACGGCTTCGGTTCCACTTTCGGAAAACGACACATGTTCGGGCCGCACTCCGATGGTAATCGCGGCACCAGCCGGAAGCGCTGGAAGGGCCGGAAGCGACCAGAGCGCCCCGCCCTTGCTGCGCAGCACCAATGTGCCGTCCTGCTCCTCAACCGTGCCTTCAATGAGGTTCATGCCCGGCGCGCCGATAAAGCCCGCGACGAAAACATTTTGCGGCCGGTCGTAAAGCTCCAGTGGTGTTCCGGCCTGTTCGACCACACCCGCACGCATCAGCACGATACGCTCGCCCATGGTCATGGCTTCCATCTGGTCATGGGTGACATAAATCATCGTGGTTTCGAGCCGGCGATGCAGCGCCTTGATTTCCGCGCGCATCTGCGCCCTGAGCTTGGCATCGAGGTTCGACAGCGGTTCGTCAAACAGGAATGCTTCCGGATTGCGCACCAGTGCCCGGCCCATGGCAACGCGCTGCTTCTGGCCGCCGGAAAGCTCACTCGGATAGCGCTCCAGTTCCGGCGTCAGCCCCAGCATCTCGGCGGCCCGCTCGACTGCCGCATCGCGCTCGGAGCGGGAAATGCCGGCCATGCGCAGCGCAAAAGCCATATTCTTTCGCACGCTCATATGCGGATAGAGCGCGAAATCCTGGAACACCATGGCAATATTGCGCTGGCGCGGCTGCATCTTGTTGGCAAGCGTTCCATTCACCAGAACCTCACCGCCGGTAATGTCCTCGAGCCCCGAAACCATTCTCAGCAGCGTTGACTTGCCACAGCCGGACGGGCCGACCAGAACGACGAATTCGCCATCGGCGATGTCGAGATCGATCCCGTGAATGACCTGACGTTGGCCGTATTTCTTGACGACGTTGCGCAGCGTGAGACTGGCCATTTTCGTTTCATACCTCCCGGGCGCGCTTCTTTGCGAACCGCATTAGCGCATTTTGGCAGCGGATGAAATTGCGGGAAGCAAGACGGCGGTAGAAAGTTTATCGGATTAAACATCGGCAATGATGAAACCGAGTGCGCAACCCACACGTTGATAGAGGGTCCAGACATGCCAAGGTGCCGGGGTGACCCGGTTGTCTGGACAATCGGGGTGCGTCCCGCCCCGGCACACGTGAGTGTGCCGGGGATGCTTTTCAGGAGGCCGTTGCCGCGCGCGTTACATCGCTGCCGGCCGGCCCGGAATCAAGCCAGTCCCGCAGGGCCGCATTCACAGCATCCGGTCGTTCTACCGGTGCATTGTGGCCCGCTTCCGGGATCATCTGGAGGCGCGATCCCTTCGCGATCTCGTGCATTTCCCGCGAAAATTCAGGCGGCGTGACCGTATCCTGCTCACCACAGATGATGGTGACGGGGCCTTCAAAGGCAGCCAGCGCCGGACGACCGTCAGGACGCGCAATGATGGCGTTCTGCTGGGAGAAGAACGTGTCTATGCCCAGATCGACGCCCATGTGGACAAGGTCGTTCATCAGCGCGGCGGGCACGTTTTCCGGCCGGTAGCAACAGGCTTCAAGGCTGGCGCGATAGGCCACGTCCATGCCCAGCCGGCGTGCGGACATCATCGCTGCCCGGCGTTCCACGGTCCGCCTTGCATTCTCGGGCTGCGCCGAGGTCGCGATCAGCGCGGCACGCGCGATCCGATCGGGATGGGTGGCCAGAAGACGGCAAAGGATATAGCCACCCATGGACCACCCCGCGACGTGCACCCTTTGCGGCAATTGTCCGGCAACGATTTCCGCCATGGCGTTGATCGTATCCGCCTCAAAATGCCCGTCCGGAATAATCACGTCATGGCCGCGCGCTTCCAGAAATGCGGTCTGCAACTGCCAGACCCGGCGGTCGCACTGAAGACCCGGGATCAGCATCACCGGCAGTTTTTCATGTCCGCTCATTGGGCACCTGCGACTTGCTCGCCGTAATGGCAGGCCACTAGACGTTCCGCGCCGATCTGCCTGAGCGGTGGTTTTTCAAGGCATTTATCCGTCGCATAGGGGCAGCGCGGACGAGAAGTGACACCCCTCGGGTGGCTTAAGCGGGCTTGGAAGTTCGCCCTTCATCTGCCGCTCGCGGTTCACAGACGGGGCCGGACGCGGCACCGCCGAAAGCAAAAGCCGCGTATAGGGATGTGCGCTGCCGTAAAAAAGGTCATGCACCGGTGCCAGCTCGACAATCCGCCCCAGATACATCACCGCCACCCGGTCTGCGATATGGGCGACG
The DNA here is from genome assembly GCF_055808365.1 of Martelella sp. K41-7. Classification (NCBI taxonomy): domain Bacteria; kingdom Pseudomonadati; phylum Pseudomonadota; class Alphaproteobacteria; order Hyphomicrobiales; family Aurantimonadaceae; genus Martelella; species Martelella sp. K41-7. Next base: position 827,812 of record NZ_CM147867.1, on the reverse strand, counting down.
ACTGACAGATCATGCGAAACGAAAACCAGCGTGAGGCCCATTTCCTGCTGCAGTTTCAGGATCAGATTGATGATCTGGGCCTGGATCGAAACGTCAAGCGCTGACACCGGTTCGTCGGCCACGATCATCTCCGGATCGAGCGCGATGGCGCGGGCGATACCGATCCGCTGGCACTGACCGCCGGAAAGTTCATGCGGGAACTTGTCGAGGTGATAGGACGACAGCCCGCAGGCGGCGGCCACCGCCTCGACACGTTTGCCGATCTCCGCCGGGCTGCCATAGCGGTAGTTCTTCAGCGCTTCGGCCAGGATCACCCGTGCCGTCATGCGAGCATTGAGCGAGGCGTAAGGATCCTGAAACACCATCTGGAACCGCCGCCTTGCGGCATGCAGCCTTGATGAGGAAACCGTATTCAGATCCTCGCCGTCAAAAGCGATCGCGCCTTCGGTTGGCTTTTCCAGATGCATGATCAGCCGGGCAAGCGTCGATTTTCCGCAGCCCGATTCGCCGACCAGCCCCAGCGTTTCACCCTTTCTGATCTCTAGATCGACCCCGTTGACCGCATGCAGCAACCGTTGTTTTCCGAAGAGCCCGGCCTTGCCGATGTCATAGGCCTTGCTGACGCCTTCAAGCTTCACCTGCACATTCATTGCCAAGCCCTCACGATTTCATTGTCTCTGAGCGCCGAGGTCACGTTACCGGTATTCAGGCAGGTCGCCCGGTGATTTCGTCCGACGACCTGCCGTTCAGGCACCGCCTGCCGGCAGGCCGATGTCACGAAGCCGCAGCGATCGGCATAGATGCAGTGCTCCACCAGATGGTCGAGCCGCGGCACAGCGCCCGGAATTTCCTTCAGCGGCTGACGGTGATAGGCAGCGCCCGATAGCGGCAAAGCCTCGATCAGACCGGCTGTGTAGCCATGCGCCGGGTTTCCAAGCACCGCGGCGACCGCCCCCTCCTCGACCACGCGGCCGGCATACATCACCATCACCCGGTCGGCGGTTTCGGCGACCACCCCGAGATCATGGGTGATCAGGATCACCGACATGCCGAGGTCGCGCCGCAGATCGGTAATCAGCTCCAGAATTTCGGCCTGCACCGTCACATCGAGCGCTGTCGTCGGCTCATCGGCGATCAGAAGCTCCGGATCGCAGGCAAGCACCATGGCGATCATCACCCTTTGCCGCATGCCGCCGGAAAGCTCGTGCGGATAGGCGCCGATACGGTTCTTCGCATCGGGAATGCGCACCAGATCGAGCATTTCCAATGCACGCGCCATTGCCACCCGTTTCGAAACACCCTTGTGGTGCGAGACGGTCTCTGCGATCTGCATACCGATGGTGTGGACCGGCGTGAACGAGGTCATCGGGTCCTGAAAAATCATGCCGATCTTGCCGCCGCGTATCGCGCGCATCTCACGCTCGCTCTTGGCCAGCAGGTCTTCGCCATCGAGCACAATGCTGCCGGCTGGATACTCAACGCCGTAACGGGGCAAAAGCCGCATCACCGACATCGCCGTCACCGATTTACCGCATCCTGATTCCCCGACAAAGGAGAGGATTTCGCCGCGATCGACATGAAACGAGACATCGGTGAGTGCATGGTGAATGCCTGCCTTTCCGGAAAACGTCAGCGACAGGTTATCGACGGAAAGAAATGTCTCGCCCATCATAGGATTCCCCTTCTGGCCTTGCGCGGATCAACGGCATCGGAGAGCCGGTCGCCCAGAATATTGACGAGCAGCACCAGCAGTGACAGCGCCAACCCTGGATAAAGCATCAGCTCGGGATGAAGCCTGAACATCGATTTGGCCGCTGCCATCATGCCGCCCCAGCTCGGAATATCCGGTGAAACGCCGACGCCGAGAAAGGCCAGCACGGCCGAGGTGATGACGGCAGACGCACAGGCATAGGTCGCCTGCACCAGAACCGGGCCTAACATGTTCGGCAGCACATGGCGGAACACCAGCGGCAGGCCGCGCGTGCCGATCGAAACGGCGGCGGCAAGATAAGGCTGGCGGCGAATGCCGAGCACCAGCGCGCGAACCACCCGCACCATACGCGGAATCTCCGGCACCGTGATAGCGACGATGACGGCGGCAAGCCCCTGCTCCATCAGGGAGGCCAGCGCGATTGCCAGCAGCACCGCCGGGATCGACATCATCGCATCGTTGAGACGCATGACGATGGCGCCGCCGATGCTGAAAAAGCCCGCATAAACACCGATGGCAACACCGATGACAGTGGTGATGCCGGCAACGGCAAAGCCGACGGTCATGGAATTACGCGTGCCATAGATCAGCCGGGCATAGACATCGCGACCGAGTTTGTCTGTGCCAAGCCAGTGCTCCGCCGATGGCGGCCGGTAGCGCATGGCGGGGTTGATCGCCATCGGATCGCCCGCCAGAAGTGGTGCGAACACCCCAACCAGCGCCATGGCGACCAGCATCAAAAGCACGATGGTGACTTCGCGGTGGGCCTTCAAAAACCGCACCCCTTCCCCGAAAAGCAAACGTGTCTCAGAAGCGTGGACGGGCTTTTCGCTCTGTTCCATGATGGCAGTCATCCCCTCACCCTCGGATCGAACAATGCGTAGCTGAGATCGACCATCAGGTTGATGAGGATCAGCGTGACGGAAAAGAACAGGATAATGCCCTGAACCACCGGATAATCACGGCGCACAATGGCATCGACAGTGAGCCGGCCAATGCCGGGAATGTTGAACACGCTTTCCGTCACCACCACGCCGCCGATCAGAGCGGCAAAGCCGATACCGATGACCGTGACGATCGGCACACCGGCCGTCTTCAGCACATGCAGCACCAGGATGCGGCCGGTGCTCATGCCCTTGGCCTTCAGGGTGCGCACGAAATTCTCCTGCAGCACTTCCAGAACGGCAGCGCGGGTGACGCGGGCAATCAGAGCCGCGAAAACCAGCATCAGCGCAATCGACGGAAGCGTCAGCGAAACCAAGGTGGCACCGATACCATCCGACAGCGGTTTGTAGCCTTGAACCGGAAACCAGCGCAGCTTCACCGCAAACAGATAAACCAACAGATAGGAGGTCACGAACACCGGCACCGAGAAGCCCGCCACGGAAAATGCCATGATGGTTCGGTCAACAAGGCCATTTGCACGCCAGGCTGCGATTGTGCCGAGCGGAATGGCGACCAGCACGGTCAGCACCATGGTATAGGCGGCGAGCATGAAAGTGGGCTCAATGCGCTGGGCGATCAGCACGGTCACCGGCTTGCCGGAATAAACGCTCGCGCCGAGATCGAGCTGGATGGCGTTGGAAAACCAGATGACGAACTGCGCCGGCAACGACTGGTCGAGATGAAGCCGCTCGCGGATCTGGTCGACCTGCGCCGGACTGGCATTGTCGCCGGCAATCAGCAAGGCCGGGTCGCCCGGTGCCAGATGCACAAGCAGAAAGATAAAGACGGAGACCAAAAGCAGGGTCGGTATCGCCGCTGCAAGTCGGCCGAGAATATAAGCCGGCACGCGTTCCTCCCGGAATTAATCAGGCAAGATGGGCCGAAGACACACGCTCCGGCCCGTTATCATACTCAGTTTTCGGCGCGCGACACATTCCAGAAGAACGGTACGGGGCTTTCGATATAGCCTTCCAGATCGGTCGACAGACCCTGGCTCGGATAGACCTGGCCGAGCGGCACATAGGGCACCAGATCGTGGGTGATCTCCTGCATGCGGATGGCCAGCGCCTTCTGTTCTTCCGGGTCGTTGGTGGCGGCGAACCGTTCACGCAGCTCCTGCAGTTCCTCCGAGCAGGCCCAGCCGAACCAGCCATCCTCACAAGCCCCGGCGACATAGACATTGGTCATCGGGTTGATCTGGTCGACATAGCCCCAGCCGGTGAAGAACACGTTCCACCCGCCATCGGCGACCGGTTCCTTGGAGGCGCGACGTGTCGAGACGGTGGCCCAGTCTGCGATCTGCTCGTCAACCACAAACCCGGCCTCCTCCAGCATCGGCTTCAATACCGAATAGGCGGCGTCCTGACCGGCGATATCGGTGACATGCATGATGTGGACCGGCGTTCCGTCATAGCCCGCTTCCTCGAGCAGCGCCTTTGCCGCCTCCACGTCGCGGGTCAGCACCCGGTCGGTATTGACGTCGCTCTCAAACGGCGTGTTGCAAAAGAACACCGCGCCGCAGATTTCATAGAGTTCGGTATTGTCACCATTCATGGACTGCATGAACGGTTCCTGCTCCAGCGCCAGCTGCAGCGCATGGCGGATCTTCGGATCGTCGAAAGGCGGGTTGAGGTGGTTGACGACCAGTTGCAGCGAATTGCCCGACTGGAGCGCCGGCTCGGCTACGGCTTCGTCCTGCCCCTCAAACAATGGCAGCATGTCGGCGGGCACTTCCTCCATCCAGTCGATCTCGCCGGTAAGCAGTGCGTCGATTGCCGTTGACGTATCCGGAATGTTGACGATCTCGATGCGGTCGAAATTCGCGAGCTTGCCTCCGGCTGCCATGGAGGCCGGTTCATCACGTGGCACATAGCCCTCGAATTTCTCATACGGCGCAATCGAGCCCGGCACCCATTCGTCGACCAGCAGACGGAAAGGTCCGGAGCCGATCGGCTCGATCACCGGATCGCCCGGATCCTGTTCGGCCAGCCGCTTGGGCATGATCACCGGGATATTGGATGAAATCTTGCCAATGGCCGGCAGCACCTGTGCCCATGGTTCTGCCATGGTAATCACCAATGTCTTGTCGTCGGTCGCAGCGATGCTTTCCATCTTGGAGAACATGATCTTGCCGAGACCGTCGACCTTGCCCCAGCGTGTCAGCGAGGCAACAGCATCTTCTGCCGTTACCGGGCTGCCGTCGTGAAAGGTCAGACCATCGCGCAGCGTGATGGTGTAGACGAGGTCGTCCTCGGAAACTTCGACGCTTTCAGCCATCTGCGGCTGCACCTCGAAATTCTCGTCCAGCGCAAACAGCACGTCATAGATCAGATAGCTGGCATTGCGGATGGTGTAGTTCGTCGTCGAAATAGGGTCGACGGAATTGATATCGCCGTTCATGCGCAGGCGAAGCACGCTGTCATCGGCAAATGCCGGTGCGGCGGCGGTGGCCAGAGCGGCGGTGAGCAACAAAGCAGATTTCTTCAATTTATCCTCCCAAAACACGCAACCTTTCGCATCCTCAACGAACAGGTCGCTTTTCTCCCCGAAATTCCGTATACTAAGAACACGTAACGTTACGTATTTAACGTGAAAACAGACGATGATCAAGCCGATTTGTCTCAGCAGGCTGGCAAAACCGGAATAAGCATGTAAATAGAGTGTATTGGGTCAGGGAGAGACATGTCGACAATCAAGGATGTAGCGAAGGCTGCCGGCGTTTCGGTGACAACGGTGTCGGCCACGATCAATGACAGCGCACCGGTCAGCGCAACGTTACGCGCACGCGTTAACGCAGCGATCGCGGCCGTCGGCTATGTCCCCAATCCGGTTGCCAGAAATCTGAGACTCGGCCGTTCGCGCCAGATCGGCCTGCTAGTGCCGGATATTGCCGCCCCTTATGCCGCCAGCATCGCCCGCAGCATGCAGGTGGCGCTGTCCGACAAGGGCTATTCGATGTTCTTCGCCTCCAATGGCGATGACCCGGTGCGTGAACTGGCCGACATTGCCCGCATGGGCGACCACCAGGTGGCGGGCCTTGTGCTGTTTCCCACCTGCCTTGGCGAGAACTACGCCAGAAACATCATTCCGGCGATCAAGGTTCCAACGGTGATTATCGACCGCGTGATCGAGGGGGCACCGTTTGACTGCGTGGTCGACGACAATGCACTCGGCGCCCGCCTGATCGTCCATCATCTGCTCCAGTTCGGCCACCGCAACATCGCTGTCATTGCCGGGCGCACCGGCATTTCGGTTTCGGACGAGCGGATCGCGGGGATCCGCACGGCAATGGCCGAAGCCGGGCACCCGATCCAAGACGATTTCGCCTACACCCACCACCAGCGCGAGGACCAGGCCTTCCGCGCCGCCCAGGACCTGATGTCGCGCCACAACCGCCCGACAGCGATCGTCACCATCAATACGGTCCAGACCCGCGGCATTCTGCAGGGGCTCAAATCCATGGGGCTGAAGGCACCGGACGATGTCTCGCTGATTTCCTTCGACGGGCTACATTATTCGGCAGGCTTCGATCCCGAAATCACCTCGCTCGATCAGGATATTCCAGCCATCGCGGAAGCCGCCGCCGACATGCTGACGGAGCGGCTGGAGGCGGAGAGCGCGCCGGCCGGCGTCCGCGCCAAACCGCCACGCCAGCTGCGCCTGCCCGCCCGGCTGATCGTTCGGTCGTCCTGCCGCAGGATTGATCAGAGCCAGAACTGAACCTTCAAAGGGCCTTTGGTCTCACCTGAACCAGAAACGGCGGCTCCCGGAAAATCAGACTTTCAGCCATTGCTCCAGTCTGGTTTCGTCAGGAAGCCCACCAGCATGGACAAGCTTGCCATCAACAGAAACTGCGGGCGTCGACATCACGCCCGCCGCTGCGATGGATTGGGCGCTCGTCACCTTTTCGATCTCGACCTCAATGCCCAGTCTCGCGGCCGCATTGCGGATCATTGTTTCGGTTGCTTCGCATCGCTTGCAACCAGGGCCATAGACTTTGACAGTTTTCATAGCGTCTCCTTTCCGGGGGTGACCCCGGTTACAGAAGGAAGTTGAAGAGATAGCCGGTCGCGAGAATACCAACCGAAACAACAGCGATGAATATTGCGATCAACCGCAGCGTCAGAACCTGTTTCAGAATAATCATCTCCGGAAGAGACAGGGCGATCACAGACATCATGAAAGCGAGCGTGGTGCCAAGAGCGGCCCCCTTGCCGAGCAGCGCTTCAACGATGGGAATGACGCCAGCGGCATTGGTATACATCGGCACACCGACAACGATCGCCGCCGGCACCGACCACCAGGCCTCGCCGCCCATGATTCTCAGCATCACAGCCTCGGGAACATAACCGTGGATCAGCGCGCCGATCCCGATCCCGACTAAAACCCAGATCCAGACCTTTCCGACGATTTCACGGACTTGTTCGGCTCCTGTTTTCAACCTCTCAACGAATGTGATCTTTTCCTCGGGCAACGCGTTGACCGGCCCCGTGTTCAGGGTGCGCACCCAATCCTGCAGGTAGCGTTCCAACCCCATCCTGCCCATTGCATATCCCGCAAGCGTGGCAACCGAAAACCCGAATGTGAGATAGATCGTCGCGATTTTCCAGCCGACCAGACCATAAAGCAGCCCGAGCCCGACAGGCCCCACCATCGGGCCCGCGATCAGAAACGAAAACGTGACACCAAGAGGAATGCCCGCAGAAACAAAGCCGATGAAAAGGGGGACGGACGAGCAGGAGCAGAAAGGGGTCAGCACCCCTAACAATGCAGCCAGCGGATACCCCAGGATCTCACGCTTGCCGGCAAGGATCGCCCGGGTCTTTTCGGGGCTGAACCAACTGCGCAACACACCCGTCACAAAGACGATGGCGGTCAGAAGCAGCAACACCTTCGGGACATCGTAGAAGAAAAAGGTAATCGCCTCGCCTGTGTGACTGTCGTGGGCCACGGGAAACAGCGCGGTGACCCATTCGGAAAACGGGATCAGCTGCCCATATACCCACCACCCAAGGATGGCGGCGGCGGCAATGCCAGCAAACCAAACCCAATCCGGTGTTTCACGCTTCCGGGCGTTCCCGGAGATCTGGGTTATCATGACAACTCCTGCTCCAGCATTTTTCCGCATTCAACACGCTTGAGACAACTGCGGCGGCGGCCGGCGCTATATCCGGGTTGCGCCGAAAACGAACCCACTGCGCATCTCGCCGGTCCAAAACCAGGCCGGCTTCACGCAATATCTTCATGTGCCGCGACATGCGGCTCTGGCTTGCGTCGAGGCGCTCCATCAATTCGCAAACGCAATGCTCACCATCTTCCCAGACAATGGAGAGAGCAGCTCGGCGGGTCGGATCACTAAGGGCATCAAGTAATTTTTGCATGAGAATCGCATATGCGCCCTGCCGCATATGCACCTTGACCCATATCAACCGCCGCTTCCGGCGTGGTGCTGACCGCCTGAAGTCATTGATTGCTATACGCAGACCCCAGAAAGCTAGCCCATGCCCTCAAACAGGGAAATTGGCCCCAGACTCAAGTCAAAGGCACAAAAAAAGGGGCAGAACGGAAACCGCCCTGCCCCTTCGGCTTTTCAAAGATGACTTTCGCCGTCAGGCCTTGTTCTTGTTGTAGACGTCGAAGACGACGGCTGCGAGAAGGACGAGACCCTTGATCACCTGCTGGTAATCGATACCGATACCCATGATCGACATGCCGTTGTTCATAATGCCCATGATGAAGGCACCGACGACCGCGCCGACGATCTTGCCCACGCCGCCGGACATCGACGCACCGCCGATGAAGACTGCCGCGATCACGTCCAGCTCGAAGCCGTTGCCGGCCTTCGGCGTTGCGATATTCAGGCGGGCTGCGAAGACGAGACCGGCAAGGGCTGCCAGCATGCCCATATTGACGAACACGATGAAATTCAGCCGTCGGGTATTGATACCGGACAGCGCTGCTGCCTTCTCGTTGCCGCCGATCGCGTAGACCCTGCGGCCAAAAGTCGTGCTCTCGGTGATGAAGGTGTAGATCACCGTCAGGACCGCCATCGAGACCAGAACGTTGGGCAGACCCCGAAAAGACGCAAGCTTCCACGAGACGAACACCAGAACCGCCGCCACGATGATGTTGCGGCCGAGGAAGAAGGAATAGGGTTCATCCTCGATGCCGTAGGCAAGATTGCGCGACCGGCCACGCCAGGCGAGATAGACAATTGTGGCAGCGGCGATAATGCCAGCGGCCAGCGCCGTCATGTTCGGCTTGCCGACCCCGAAGATATCGGGCACGAAGCCGGTGGACAGCAACTGGAAACCGGGCGGGAACGGACCCACCGACTGACCGTTGAGCAGCCACAGCGACAGGCCGCGGAAGATCAGCATGCCCGCCAGCGTCACGATAAATGACGGGATACGCCAATAGGCCACCCAATAGCCCTGCCAGGCACCGATCAGCATGCCAGCGACGATACAGGCGGGAATGGCCACAAGAATCGGCAAGTGCCACTGCACCATCATCACCGCCGCAAGCGCGCCGATAAAGCCGACAATGGAGCCGACGGACAGATCGATATGTCCCGCCACGATGATCATCAGCATGCCAAGCGCCATAATGATGACATAGCTGTTTTGAAGGAACAGGTTGGTAATATTGACCGGACGCATCAATACGCCGTCGGTCATGACCTGGAAGAACGCGATAATGACAATCAGGGCAAGCAGGATGCCGTAGTCGCGCATGCGAAGGGTCAGGTAGGAGCGAATCGACGGCTTGCTCTGGCCCGTAGTTTCCTCAGGAGTACTCATCGTCATCTCTTTCTATTTTCTGACAATGAAGGACATGATGCGTTCCTGGCTCGCCTCTTCGGCGCTCAGTTCTCCCACCAATGCCCCCTCGTTCATGACGTAGATGCGGTCACACATGCCGAGCAGTTCCGGCATTTCGGACGAGATCATCACCACACCGCGGCCTTCGGCTGCAAGCTGGTTCATCAAACTGTAGATCTCGAACTTCGCGCCGACATCGATACCGCGCGTCGGCTCGTCCAGAATGAGCACGTCCGGCTGCGTGAACAGCCATTTGGACAGCACCACCTTTTGCTGGTTACCCCCGGAAAGGTTCACCACTCTTTGCGCGACCGTCGGTGTGCGGATATTCATCGCCTTGCGATAATATTCGGAGGTTTTGGTTTCCTCCGCCGTATTCAGAACGCCATATCTGGAAACGCCGGGAAGATTGGCCAGGGTGACGTTCTTGGTAATCGGTTCGTCAAGGATCAGGCCCAAAGCCTTTCGGTCCTCGGTCACGTAGGCCAGGCCTGCAAAAATCGCCTTCGGCACCGTCGAGACATCGACCTTCTGCCCGCCCAGCGTGACTTCGCCCGAGATGTTGCGACCGTAGCTGCGGCCGAAAATGCTCATCGCAAGTTCGGTGCGACCGGAGCCCATAAGGCCCGCGATCCCGACAATTTCGCCGGCATGGACGTTGAACTCGACGCCCTTGATGACCTGACGATCGGTCTGTTCAGGGTGCCAGACCGTCCAGTCCTTCACAGACATCAGCTCTTCGCCGATATTGCGTTCGCGGTCGGGGTAGCGGTTTTCCATCGTCCGGCCGACCATGGCCTGGATGATCTTGGCTTCCGAAACCTCTTCCTTGTTGCAATCGATATCGGCTACGGAGGAACCGTCACGGATCACCGTGATATTATCGGCTACCTGTTCGACCTCGTTCAGCTTGTGGGAGATCAAGATCGAGGTAATGCCCTGCTGCTTGAGCTCCATAAGAAGGTTCAAGAGCTTGGCACTGTCGCCTTCCGAAAGCGCGGCGGTTGGTTCGTCGAGAATCAGAAGCCGCACGTCCTTGGAAAGCGCTTTGGCGATCTCGACAAGTTGCTGTTTGCCGACGCCGATCTTTTCCACGAGCGTGGCCGGCGGATCCTTGAGGCCGACCTTCTTGAGAAGTGCCTCAGTACGCTGATAGGTATCCGGCCAGCTGATCACGCCGGTTTTGGCGACCTCGTTGCCGAGAAAGATATTTTCGGCGATCGACAATTGCGGAACCAGGGCAAGTTCCTGATGGATAATAATGATACCCTTTTTCTCACTGTCGGAGATACCGCCGAACGCCGCCAGCTCACCGTCATAATGGATCTCGCCCTCATAACTGCCATGCGGATAGACGCCTGAAAGCACCTTCATCAGCGTCGACTTGCCGGCACCGTTTTCGCCTACAAGCGCGTGAATTTCACCTTCTTCGACAGCGAGATCGACATCACTCAACGCTTTCACACCCGGAAAGGTCTTTGTGATTTTTTTCATTTCGAGCAATGTTGTCATGACACCCTCACCCGGCTGGCGCCTGGCACTGTCGCCGACCCTTTCGGCCGGCGGCAGGCCTCGCGCAAAGCTCTCGGGGTTATTCTTCGATCTGCTTCATCGTGTAGTAGCCGCTGTCGTCGACCAGGATCTGCTTCCAGTTGTCCTGGGTTACAGCAACCGGCTCCAGCAGATAGGACGGCACGACCTTTTCACCGTTGTTATAGGTCGAGGTATCATTGATTTCCGGGGCATTGCCTTCGGAAATCGCCTCGACCATTTCAACGGTAACTTCGGCCAACTTGCGGGTGTCCTTGAAGATCGAGGAATACTGCAGGCCTTCGATGATCGCCTTGACGTTGGGCAGGTTCGAGTCCTGACCTGTGATGATCGGCATCGGCATATCGCCCGAACCGTATCCAAGGCTCTTCACCGAGGAAATGGCGCCCATGGCGAGGTCATCGTTGGAGGCATAAACGCCGTGGAGCTGATCCTGCGTGTAATAGGCAGAAAGCAGATTATCCATGCGGGCCTGCGCGGCGGCGTTCGACCAGTTCAGGGTACCGATCTTGTCCATACCCATCTGGCCTGACGGGATGACGATGTCACCGGAATCGATCAGCGGCTGAATCACCGACATGGCGCCATTATAGAAGAAGTAGGCGTTGTTATCGTCGGGCGAACCGCCAAACAGCTCGACATTCCAGGGCTTGGTGTCGGGGAAGCGGGCCTTCAGGCCTTCCACCAGGCTGTTGCCCTGAATCACACCGACCTTGTAATTGTCGAAGGTGGCATAATAGTCGACATTCGGCGTATTGAGGATCAGGCGGTCATAGGCAATGACCGGAATACCGGCGGCCGCGGCATTGGCGAGCGGCGCCGTCAGCGAGCCACCATCAATCGCAGCGATCACGAGGACATTGACGCCCTTGGTGATCATGTTCTCGACCTGCGAGAGCTGTGCAGGAATCTCGTTTTCAGCATATTGAAGGTCGGTCTTGTAACCGGCATCCTCGAACTGCTTCACCATGGACGCACCGTCCTTGTTCCAGCGATCGAGCCCCTTCGTCGGCATCGCGATACCGACATACCCCTTGTCTGCAGCCATCGCCGGCACTGCAAGTGCCGCAACGGCCACGCTTGCAGCAGCAAGCATAGAGATAACGCTTTTCATGTCTCTCTCCCATTTGAAAGCCGGGAACGCCATGTTCCGGCATGTCCTTGAAATGTATGCCCACCGGTTGAAGCGCTGATGAACACCCTACCGGCACCTCCGCAAAGCACCCGGCAATTGCCGACATCGACCATTACGGATGGGGCGACGATACATCGTGAGGCACGTAAGTCAAATCAATTAATTCGATTGAAACCTCTTTGCGCAGTACATTTTTGTACTATCTGATAAATATCATTATTCACCGCGCAGTGCTTTCGAATTAATTTAGTACGTACTTATCACGAAAACTTACAAGTCGTCACTTCTGTTCACTATCAACACTTCAGATTCTATAGATTATTCAATCCAATAACATGAAAAGGCGGAGATTAACCCCGCCTTTTATTTAATTGACGCTCAATTCTGAACTTCTTCGAGCGTATAGTAGCCGCTCTTGTCGACCAGGATTTCTTCCCAGTTGGATCCATCGACAGAGACGGGCGAAAGCAGATAGGACGGCACAACCTTGACGCCATTGTCGTAGGTTTTCGTGTCGTTGATTTCCGGCTCACCACCTTCAAGCAATGCCTCAACCATGCCGACGGTCACACGGGCCAGTTCGCGCGTGTCCTTGAACACGGTGGAGTACTGCTCGCCCATGTTGATCGACTTGATCGAGGGGAGCTCGGCGTCCTGACCGGTCACGATCGGCATTTTCTGATCGCCCGAGCCGTAGCCGACGCCCTTCAGCGACGACAGGATACCGATGGAAAGGCCATCATAGGGCGAAAGCACGCCATGGATGGTTTCGTCGGTATAGTTTGCCGAAAGCAGGTTATCCATGCGGGCCTGAGCCACAGCGCCGTCCCAGCGCAGCGTACCGACCTGGTTCATGCCCATCTGGCCTGAAACAATATCGATCTTGCCTTCGTCAATCATCGGCTGCAGCACCGACATAGCGCCGTCATAAAAATAATAGGCGTTATTGTCGTCCGGCGAACCACCAAAAAGCTCAACATTCCAGACATCCTGCCCCGGGAAGCGCTCCTCAAGACCCTTGACGAGGCTAGAGCCCTGTTGAACGCCGACCTGGAAGTTGTCGAACGTCGCATAATAGTCGACGTCACCGCTCTCACGGATCAGGCGGTCATAGGCCACAACCGGAATGCCAGAAGCTGCGGCGTTGGCAAGCGCATTCGAAAGCGTCGTGCCGTCGATCGAGGCAATAACAAGCGCGTCTACGCCCTTGGTAATCATATTTTCGATCTGCGACAGCTGGTTGGGAATATTGTCTTCGGCATACTGAAGGTCGGTATCGTACCCGGCCTCTTTGAACTGCCGGACCATGGATTCACCGTCGGAAATCCAGCGGGCAGACGATTTCGTCGGCATCGCAATGCCGATCGTGCCCTTGTCCTGCGCAAACCCCGGCACGGCAAAAGATGTCACCGCCATCGCCGCAACGGCGAATGCAGATACTACGAGTTTCATATCTCTCTCCCAATTCACGAAACGTGTATTTCTTCTGTCCTCGCTCCGGAGAAAATTTCCGGCAGCCTCGGCCCTCCCGGCTGGCAAAGATGAGACGATTGCAAGGAGCAGATCGCAATTGGAGGGTGGTAGAACCGACCTGAAGTGTCAAATTGAGAACGCCGAAGCAGATATACCAATTCTGCTATATGTTGCAGCGACCGACCGGTAACAGCATGGCAAAGTTATATTTTCCCGAAACGCCCGATTTAGTTAGCTTTAACTTACTTATACTTTGGTCTAGAGCCACTGGTGCACACGGACCAGGTGAACAGCCTCCCCGCAGCCGAGGCAGTGCGCTTTTTCGAATGCCCGTTTGTTTTTGCGATTGATGCGCGCGGCAAGCTGCGCTAAACAACCCCGCAACGCAGCCGACTTAAACCGGACTGCGACGGGCGCCCGTAGCTCAGCTGGATAGAGTGTTGGATTCCGATTCCAAAGGTCACAGGTTCGAATCCTGTCGGGCGCGCCATTCAAATAATACCTTCAGCACCGCTTCACTTCAAATCCGTGTTGCATCTGAGTTCCCTATGATTTCATCGCAATACGGTGAGTGTCAGCAAATCCATGCGACGTGGACGCGACACCGCGGAAGCAATGAAACAAAAGTCTGACGTCCCCTTTCTGGCGATTCGAAGAAGACTTCACTGAACGGGAAGCAGCCAGGATGCAGAAACGCAATACATCTCGAACGGTCAGATCAAACCTGTTCGTCATGGACCACCACAACAGGTCGCCCAACACCAACCCGGTCATTTAGAGCCTGACCGAAAAGGAGTTGAGTGATATCAGAAGGATGTGATTCAACCACCTCTGCCAAGAACGTGGAGGATCGCATGCCCTGGAATGATATCACCCGCCTGCAGCATAACCGGGATCGCCTTCGCTATCCAACCGATTTGACGGACCGTGAGTGGGCTGTAATTGCTCCACTGATACCGCTGGCCAAGCCCGGCGGGCGGCCACGGAAAACGAATATGAGGGAAGTGGTGAACGCGATCCTTTATATTGCGGGCAGCGGCAGTCAATGGCGGGCTCTGCCGAAGGACTTCCCTCCGGTCTCCACGGTGCGAGGCTATTTCTATGGCTGGCGCGACATCGGCCTTTGGCAGACCATCAATCATCTGCTCGTCTGCGCTACGCGCGAACTGGAGGGGCGCGAGGCCTCGCCCACAGCCGGTGTCATCGACAGCCAGAGTGTCAAGACCACCGAAAGCGGCGGGGTTTCGGGCTACGACGCCGGCAAGAAGATCAAGGGCCGCAAGCGCCACATCATCACCGATACGATCGGGCTGATGCTGTTCGTGCTTGTCCATGCTGCCGATATCCAGGACCGCGACGGTGCGCCCGATGTCCTGAAAGCCATCCGCTACCGTTTCCCCTGGTTGCGCCATGTCTTCGCAGATGGCGGCTATGCCGGGCAGAAGTTGCGAAAAGCGCTGCGCGGATGCGGCCAATGGAACCTTGAAATCATCAAGCGCTCCGACATAGCGAAAGGCTTTGAGGTTCTGCCCCGCCGATGGGTGGTGGAGCGCACCTTCGGCTGGTTCGGACGATGCCGTCGGTTGGCCAAAGATTGGGAAAAGTCCATCGCAAGCGCCACAGCATGGGTCAACATCGCCAGCATCAGGGTGATGACCAGACGCCTCGCACGATATTGTTTCCCATCATGAACTTTTGAATCCGGCTCTTAGAGCCTGACCGAAAAGGAGTTGAATGAGACACGATTTGTGCTTCAGCGCTTCTGTAAAAGTAGTGCTAAAGGGTGGGGCCTTTTGTTGACCGTCATTTGTTCCCGCTCGGGATAGACGCAACAAACGAACGCAGTATATCGTTCCGGCTAAAGACAATGGAGTATGGCAGGGGGGCATGCTGATCCAAACAGTCAGACGATACCTGATCGGGCATTGGCGCGGCGAGCATGGACTTGCATGGTCGTTCTGGATCAATCTTGTCTTAATTCGCGTTTTAGTGTTGCTGTTGCAGGAATGGCTCCGCCCAGGCAAGGGGCAGGATTTCCATGAAACTCAGGTATTAGTCCTGCTTTTAGCTTTGTTTTTTTATGGAATTTTATTCGTCTGGCAGGCCGTTGGAGTCATTCGCGCTGCAGAGCTCTATGGTCGCATCACCGGATATATGGCCCCAGTCTGGGGAACTCAGATGGTCCTGGTATTGGCCTTTTTTTGGGTCATGACCTATGCGATTGATGCTTGGCATATGACACTTCCCGCTCCGGATAGCTCAATACGTCAATCTGAGATTGAAGCTGAACGCGCAAAAAAATACAGCATCGAACCGACATCTGACGGACGGTCATTGACCCTGAACGGTTCGTTGGAGCTTGGAATTACCAGCCATCTCAAACGCCAACTCAAAGCGTATCCGGATGTAAAACAGATCATTCTGGCCAGCACCGGCGGCAATATCTACCAAGCCAGAGGGTTGTCCAATACTATCAGGCAGAATGGTCTGAACACATTGGTCACGTCTGAATGCAGTTCGTCTTGCACGACTGTTTTCATCGGCGGGATAAAACGACAATTGTCGTCTGGCGGCAGGCTCGGGTTCCACCAATACCGGATTGAGGCCGACTATGCCGTCCTGAATGCAGACCCCTTGCGCGAACAAGACCGAGACCGCGCGATCTTCCTTCAGGCTGGGGTTGCTGTCTGGTTCCTCGACATGATGTTCGACAGCATGCCTTCAGACATGTGGTATCCGGAATTACCTGAACTGATTGATGCGCATGTGGTAACAGATGTCGCGCCCTAGACGGCGCTCAAGCTGGATCCAATTGACAGCGAGCACACCGCTATGATCCCAAGAGCTTTTTTGTGGTTCGCCTTAAGAATTGGCACCGAGAAACCCGCTCGTGCCACTTTTGGCGCAGTCAAAGGCCGCACCGAACGCGAACTAACGTCAGGAACATGAAACCAGTTTGAAGATGATCGGGACCGCGCCGTCAGCCTGCTCAAACGCGCTCGCAGAGCGGGCTCACGGACTTGTGTGGTTGCTGCGCCTTGCCGTCGGTCAGCATCCGCCTAGTTCAGATTCCGACGGCAATGATGACGCCAACGCCTGAGGAGCGCACTGTTGAGATTCTCCCCCTTCAAGACCCAGCCCGCTCTGACCTCTGCAGCAGCCGCACTCTGGATATTGCTACCCGCCTTTTCCGTCAGCGCCCAGACACCACCGCTTGCCGTCGAAGAGATCGCATCCGGACTGTCGCACCCCTGGTCCGTCGAACCTCTCGCCGATGGCGCCTACCTCGTGAGCGAGCGCCCCGGGCGCCTGAACCTGATCAGCGCCGACGGGACCGTCCGCGAGATTGCCGGCCTTCCGGAATTTTATGTTGGGGGTCAGGGCGGGCTGCTCGATCTGTCGCTCGATCCCGATTTTGAAACAAACCGGACAATCTATTTCACCGCTTCGATCTCTGGCAAAAATGGGCAGGGCACAGCCGTCTTCCGCGCAGAACTCGACCGGGAGGCCCTTCACCTCGATTCGGTAGCGCAAATCTTCTCGATGAACCGGTTTTCCGGCACAACCCGCCATTTCGGCTCCCGAATCGCCATCGACGATACCGGCCATCTGTTCTTCGGCATCGGAGACCGAGGCGAAGGTGTACGTGCGCAGAACAAGGATGACCATGCCGGCTCGATCCTGCGCATTCACGCCGATGGCAGTGTGCCGGCCGACAATCCGTTCGTCGGCAACACGGACGCCCTGCCGGCACTCTGGTCGATCGGCCACCGTAACCCGCAAGGCCTCACTATCGATCCCCGGACCGGTATTCTCTACACCGTAGAGCACGGTGCGCGCGGCGGCGACGAAATCAACACGCCCGAAGCCGGCGAAAACTATGGCTGGCCCGAGATCTCTTACGGCACGCACTATTCCGGCGCAGAGATCGGTAGGGGCACCCATGCCGAAGGGCTAGAACAACCGCTCTATTATTGGGATCCGTCGATCGCGCCCGGGGCCATCGCGGTCTATCGCGGTGAGATGTTTCCCGAATGGGACGGCGACTTTCTGATCGCCGCACTCAAGGATCAGCTGCTCGCGCATGTCGCCCGCGACGCGGACGGCACCCCGACAGCCGAAACCCGGTTGTTGGAGGATGAATTTGGACGGCTGCGTGACATCAAGGTGGCGCCCGATGGCGCATTGCTGATCGTCACCGACGAGGCGAACGGGCAATTGCTGCGGGTCTACCGCCCCTCTTAGAGCCGGACGCTTATTTAGTCTGTAGCGCGCCGGCTTCGGCAAACCGGCCAACCGCAGACTTCCAGGTGACGGGCCAGTTGTGTGCGCCGACATCATTGCCGTCGCAGGCGCTCTTGGAACGTTCATGGGTCAGAACCAGCGGATTCCCGGAAGCATTCTCGTCGAGGCTCCAGTAATGCGCGAGACCGCAGTCGCCAAGCCCGCGCCCCAGATAGACCGAGGACAGCTTTCTGTTTCTGAGGTCGAAATTCACATTGTAAACCGTATCCAGAACGGTGATCCCCGCCTCACTGACATTGGGAAACGCCGCGCGGTGGAACGCCTGTTCCTTTCCGACATAAAGCTGATAAGGCTGATTATAGGCCCCGGCAGGGCCACACGGGAGCAGGATAATGGTGCTCGAACCGGCATCAAAACCGAAGGCATCGGCCTGATCGAGATGGGTTTCGTCGGTGTAGCAACCGCTTTCCGTATCACCCAGATTCCGCAATATAGACGGTGGAAGCTGATCATAGCGCTCGATCGACCAGACATTGACGCGCTCCGGCGCGGGCGCATCGCCAGCTTCGACCAGCGCATCGACCCG
The DNA here is from genome assembly GCF_055808365.1 of Martelella sp. K41-7. Taxonomy (NCBI): domain Bacteria; kingdom Pseudomonadati; phylum Pseudomonadota; class Alphaproteobacteria; order Hyphomicrobiales; family Aurantimonadaceae; genus Martelella; species Martelella sp. K41-7. Next base: position 809,342 of record NZ_CM147867.1, on the reverse strand, counting down.
TCCTGCACGCCCCTGCAAGTCATCCACGAAACGGGCACCTTCCAACAGTCCGGCCATACTTATCGTCGCGGAAAACTTACCGAGCCCGCCTGAATAGCTGACGCTTGCCGACGTCCCCACCACCATTTTTTCGAACAATGAATTCAGCGCACCGGGGGCGTTGACGCCAAAGGTGCCAACCGCGTCATCCTTCGAGAGATCGCTCACCGGTACCGAAAAAACCGGGCTACCATCGACACCAATCTGAAACACGCCTTTGGAATCACCCTGCTGATAAAAGCCGGGAGGATAGGGCAGGCTGAGCGTCAGCGGGGCCGATGGCGCTGCATCCCGGTGCCACTGAATAGCGGCCAGTTCCGTGCTCTGGCCCTCTCCGGCAGGCGGATTGAGCGAGATTGTGCAGACATAGGCATTGTTGCAACTGACGGCCCAACCGTCGATCTGACGGTATTCGAAAGCACCGGCGGCAGAACAGGACAGGCCGAGCGCAAGCATGGCTGACGCGGCCATCGGAATTGACATGTGTCGACGCATCGGCATCTCCCGGAATGTTCAGACATGGCAATTGCGCACCACCGGCGTGCACTCTTTGAACGAGGCTTCATCGGTATCCATGCTCCTACACCAGCTTCAAGACAAAAAGCTAGGGCCGATAGCCATCACAGATGCCTCAAACCTGCGTCGGCACGACGCAGCGAACGCGCCCGCCAGCAACGGCTGCAAGTGAGAGCAGTATATCCCTCTGCGCTGTTCTTGTCTTCTGGATGACAAGTGCCGACAAATACAGGATATGGTCGCCTATCGAACCGACGCACCACCGTTCTTCAAAGTTTCGCTTGCCAAAACTGTGTAAACGCAGCATCCTGCCATTGTTCGGGCATTTTGCGAGCACGGGAAGACCATATAATCTCATGCGCGCCGGAAACGCTAACTTTCCGGGCGGTCCTTGAAGGATTTGGCCTGTAAACGTGTCCAGGCCATCCGAAGACTGCGGTAAAAAAGGTTCCTTTCCTTAAAAATTCGAGAAACGCCTGCGCTGTCCATAAGGGCAAACGAGCATCGGAATATCCGCCCATTTTGTGCAAGCGGGGCGGTAAGAAAAGGACCTTGAAGTATGGCCGAAACTGGCACCGTTAAATTTTTCAATACAGATAAGGGTTACGGCTTTATCAAGCCGGACAATGGCAGCGCGGACATTTTTGTCCACATCTCCGCCGTGCAGGCCTCCGGCCTGACCGAGCTGGCGGAAAACCAGAAAGTCAGCTTTGACACCGAGCCCGACCGGCGTGGCAAGGGGCCGAAAGCGGTCAACCTTCAGATCACGGAATAGTTCTCCGGAGCTTTTCGCCGGAAGCACGGCTGATGGTTCCTCACCGTCAGCCTTTCCCGAGCGCGCCCTGGCGCTTCTTGCGTGGCGCCTGGGCTTTAGTGTTTTTTGCAAGGCGTGGCAAACACCAGCTGCTGCAGCGTCGAAGCAAGGTGATTTTCGAGCTTTGCTTTTGTCGCCAGGCTTCGAAGCGGAACTGTTTCATTTCTGCCCGCAACGGCACAAAAAACCCGGCCTTGCGACCGGGTTTTCTAGATTTCGCATTTTCTTGGCTAATCAGCTATCCAGGAAGCTTCTGAGCTTCCGTGAGCGGCTCGGATGCTTCAGCTTGCGAAGCGCCTTGGCTTCGATCTGGCGGATACGTTCGCGGGTGACCGAGAACTGCTGGCCGACTTCTTCCAACGTGTGGTCGGTGTTCATGCCGATGCCGAAGCGCATGCGCAGAACACGTTCTTCACGCGGGGTGAGCGAGGCCAGAACACGGGTCGTGGTCTCGCGCAGGTTCGCCTGAATGGCGGCATCGATCGGCAGAAGTGCGTTCTTGTCCTCGATGAAGTCGCCGAGATGCGAATCTTCCTCGTCGCCCACAGGGGTTTCGAGCGAGATCGGCTCCTTGGCAATCTTCAGCACTTTACGCACCTTCTCGAGCGGCATGGAAAGCTTTTCTGAAAGCTCCTCCGGCGTCGGTTCGCGGCCGATCTCATGCAGCATCTGGCGCGATGTCCGGACGATCTTGTTGATCGTCTCGATCATGTGCACCGGAATACGGATGGTACGGGCTTGGTCGGCGATCGAACGCGTGATCGCCTGCCGGATCCACCATGTCGCATAGGTCGAGAACTTGTAGCCGCGGCGGTATTCAAACTTGTCGACCGCCTTCATCAGGCCGATATTGCCTTCCTGAATAAGGTCGAGGAACTGCAGACCGCGATTGGTGTATTTCTTGGCAATCGAAATCACCAGACGCAGATTGGCCTCGACCATTTCCTTCTTGGCGATCCGGGCTTCGCGCTCGCCCTTCTTGACCATGTGGACGATGCGACGGAATTCGGCAATCGAGATGCCGGTTTCGGTCGCAAGGCTCTGGATCTCGCTGCGCAGCACCTTGATATCGGCACCGTCCTGGCTGGCGAAATCCTTCCAGCCCTTGCCGGACAGATTGCCGATCGACTTCATCCAGTTGGGATCAAGCTCGGCGCCATGATAATGCTGCAGGAATTCATCCCGCGAGACGCCGCGATGGGTCGCCTTGCGCAACAACTTGCCTTCATTCTCGACGAGACGCTTGTTGATGTCATAAAGCTGTTCGACAAGCAGGTCGATACGGTTCTGGTTGAGCGACAGCGACTTGACTGCCCCGATCAGACCTTCCTTCAATTCCTTGTAGCGGCGCTCCTGGGCATTGGTCAGCGTTCCAGTGGCGGCCAGACGGGCTTCCACCTGCTGGTCCTGCAGCTTTCTGAGCTTCACATAGGTCTCGGCGATCAGGTCGAGCGTCTCCATCACCTGCGGGCGCAGCTCCGCTTCCATGGCGGCCAGCGACAGGTTGGATTCGTCGTCTTCCTCGTCCTCTTCGTCCGATTGAACACCCTCGCCGCCAACATCGGTCACATCGTCCGAACGTTTCTTGCGGGCGTTCTCCTTTTCCTCGGCCTTCTTGCGGTCGGCCTCGATCTTTTCCGGGCTCTGGAACTGAGGCGCAGCCTTGGCCTCGGGACCGGAATAGGTGGTCTCCAAATCGATGATCTCACGCAAAAGCGTGGTGCCTTCATTCAGCTCGTCACGCCAGATGATCAGCGCCTGGAAGGTCAGTGGGCTTTCACACAGACCGGCGATCATGGTCTCGCGGCCGGACTCGATCCGCTTGGCGATTGCGATCTCACCCTCACGCGACAGAAGCTCGACCGAACCCATTTCACGCAGATACATGCGCACCGGATCGTCGGTCCGGTCGGTCGGTTCTTTCTTCTTGGTCGCCGCAACAGCCGTGCCGGTCGACGTCGCCACTTCCGTGCTGTCGCTTTCGGAATTGCTGTCGTCGTCGGAATTGCTACCGCTACCGCTACCGCTATCGCTTTCGGCTTCTTCCTCGTCCTCGATAACATTGATGCCCATATCGGACAGCATTGCCATCGTGTCCTCGATTTGTTCGGAGGTCACTTCGGAGGAAGGCAGAACGGAATTCAGCTCGTCCATGGTCACAAAGCCGCGCTTCTTGGCGGCCTTGATCATCTTCTTGACGGCATCATCGGAAAGGTCCAGAAGAGGGCCGTCGGTTCCGCCTTCGCGTTCGGTTTCGGCTTCTTCGTTTTCCTTGACTTTTGTTGCCATAGATTTTGTTTCCTTGACGCTTCTGCCGTAATTCCACAGCGGCAATACCGGCAAATGATTAAAGACCCTTTAGGGGGTCATTCCAGCCGGCCTCAAAATTTTAACCATGAAGAGGACAGAATTCACCGCCGCGGAGCCAGTCACCCCGGGTGAACACTGTCCAGATCATGAAATTTCGCTGCGTTGTGCCATTCAAACTGGTGATTCCCAGATTTTCGCCATCCGTCAAGCGCCAAATAGGGTATCGCGCGATTTCATATCGCAAATGCGCCTTAAAAGCCACCCGCGCGACGCTTCAGTAGATGTCCGAACCGATGCAGCCTTCCTGACGGTCCGCGAGACTACATTTAGAACGAACTCAAAGAAATACAAGTACCGGTCACCTATATCATTCCGAAACCAGCACGCTCTGCTGGACGCTGATCGCTAGCTCGAGGCGCCGGAGCGCCCGCCGCGCCCTGACATCAGCCCGAAACCCTCGATTTCCGCTTCCTGATTGTCGATCCGGCTAATTTCGTTCTGGACAGAAACAAGCGCGGGCATCAGTTCATCAAGCAGCGCCAGATTACCCGCTTCCGTCGCCTCACCGATCTCGCGCTCAATTTCGCCCTTCTGACGGGCAAGCGAGCGGGCCCGGTTATGCAGGGAAAGCGCCTGATGAAACATCTCCCGCACATCCTCAAGGGCGGTGTCAGGACCGGCAATCCAGCTGACATTGCGGCTGACATGCCCCTGCAACTGCTTGATCAGTGGCGCGAACCCGGCATCATCAAGCTTTTGCCGAAGCCGCTCCCGTCCGGCGTCAGGCCGCGATGCCTCGGCAAGAAAAACCGGCCAGAACGCCCGCATTTCGGACGAGATCAAACGAAAGCGTGGCGATGCTGTCGAAATCTTCACGTGCCAGTTCAGGATGGGTCAGAAGAAAAAAGACAAGCTGACACTCACGAAATGACAGCGAGGCGCCTGCCGGACGGAAGCTAGCAAGCGGCGAACGCGAGAGGCGCTCGGAGGCCGAAAAGCCGCCGGCCTGCGGCGCACCGTAGCCCTTGCCCTGACCCTTTTTTGGGGTGAAATTCCGCCCTCCCCGGGGCTGCCCCCCGCGAAAGTGCTGATACAGGCGATTGCGGAAATCCTGCTGGTAGTGGCGACGCACATTCTCATCGCCGATGGTTTGCACCAGCTGATTGATCCTGGCCTCGATGGCCGCCCTTCGTTCGGGCGTTGTGCTCTCTTCGCTGCCCGCCTCGCGCTCGAATACCGTATCGGCAAGCGGTCTTGCCTGACGCAGGATCTGGTCAAAGGCCTGACGCCCGCCATCGCGCACGAGGTCATCGGGATCCTTGCCCTCCGGCATATAGGCAAACTTCAGTGAATGGCCCGGCTTCAGCAGCGGCAAGGCCACACCCGCCGCTCTTTCGGCAGCACGCTGCCCCGCGCCGTCGCCGTCAAAGCAGAGCACCGGCTCGCTGGTCATGCGCCAGAGAAGCTGAAGCTGGTTTTCGGTCATCGCAGTGCCCAGCGGCGCCACCGCGTTTTCAACGCCAGCCTGATGTAGCGCTATGACATCCATATAGCCTTCAACGGCAATCACCGTGCCCGCGCCATCTGCGCCGGAAAGCGCCCGGCGGGCACGGGCGAAATTGAACAGCACATTGCCCTTGTGGAACAGCTCGGTCTCGTTGGAATTCAGATATTTCGCCAGCGCGTCCGGGCGCATGGCGCGACCCCCGAAAGCGATCACCTTTTCGCGCGATGACAGGATCGGAAACATGATCCGGTCGCGGAAGCGATCATAGGAGACAGCGATTTCGGGACCGTGAACGACCAGGCCACAGGCCTCGATCTCGTGTTTTTCAACACCCTTGGAGGCCAGAAATTCTTTCAGCGCATTGCGACTTTCCGGCGCATAGCCAAGCTGGAAGGTGTCTATGGTGCGGGCGGAAAGGCCTCTTTCGCGCAAATAGGCCCTGGCCTTTGCGCCTTCGCTGGCCTGCAACCGGTCCCGAAAGAAGCCGGCCGCCAGTTCCATCACGTCAATCAGGGTGCGACGCTTCTCCTCGCGCTTTTCAGCCTGCGGATCGATCGCCGGCATCGGTACGCCGGCCATGTCGGCAATCCGTTGCACTGCCTCGGGAAAACTCATGCCGTCAAGGTCGGTCAGAAACCGGAAATGATCGCCGGAAACCCCGCAGCCGAAACAATGATAGCGGCCCTTGCGGTCCTCGCAGTGAAAGCTCGGGGTCTTTTCGCCATGAAACGGGCAGCAGGCCCAGAAATCGCCGCGCCCGGCATTGGTCTTCTTGCGATCCCACGTCACCCGTTGACCGATGACGCCCGAAATCGGTACGCGGTCGCGAATTTCATCCAGAAATGATGACGGAAAGCGCATAAAGCCCTCGTTTTCGCCTGAAACCGACCGGCCTGCAGGTCAATCACCTTACGGTGTCCCGCAAACTTCCAGCTCCGCCGGTATGGGTTATCCCTCATATCCACGGAGTTATCCACAGCCTTGGGGCGCGGTTGCTATTTCAGCATTTCCTTGACAACGCCGGAGGCCTTGGAGAAGTCCATCTGGCCAGAATAGCGATCCTTCAGCGTCTCAATGCACTTGCCCATATCGCGAAGCCCCTGCGCACCGGTTTCCTCAACGACGGAAGCGCAGACCTCGCGGATTTTTGCCTCCGGCAATTGCGCCGGCAGGAATTCGCGGATCACTGCCATTTCCTCGCGCTCCTGCGCGGCCAGATCGTGACGTCCCTTCTCCTCGTAGAGACGGGAGGATTCCTTGCGCTGCTTCAGCATTTTCAGAAGAATCTGGCCGATATCATCGTCGCTGACGGGGTCTTTGCCGCTTGCGCGGTGGGCAAGGTCGCGGTCCTTGATGGCCGCTTGGACCAGCCGCAGCGTACAAAAGCGGACGGGATCGTCCGCTTTCGAGCTGTCTTTGAGTGCAAAGGCGAGTTGATCGCGCAACATGAACCTACTCCTGGCAACGCCAGCTTTCAAAACCATTGCCGACACATGTCGACAGGCGGCGGCGTTTACCGAAATCGTGGACTGCAATCAAATTAAAAAACGGGTTCGACATATAATTTGACCAGATGCCACAAGTCTGCACCGAGAGCAATTGACCCGCAAGCCGCGTTTGACTATTTTCCCGCGACCGCATCAAAAAAGGTCTGCCCTTCTCTCCGTCGCCCGGTTCAGACCGGACCGAAAGAGTGAACCCCGTTCGTGCGGGATATATATAGCGCAACGCAGACCTTGTTCAATCGGCTAGACGCCGTCGAGGAACATTATAAGGATTACGATGACGACCTCCTCCGCATGGATTACGGAAAAGCCGACGGCCGTTCTGGTGCTGGCCGACGGCACGACGATTTTCGGCAAGGGTATCGGTGCCACGGGCCATGTGCAGGCGGAAGTCTGCTTCAACACCGCGCTGACCGGCTATCAGGAAATCCTCACCGATCCGTCCTATCTCGGACAGATCGTGACTTTCACCTTTCCGCATATCGGCAATATCGGCGCCAATAGCGAAGATATCGAAGACCTGACGCCAGCAGCACGCCGCGGCGCGGTCGGCACGATCTTCAAGGCCGACATCACCGAGCCGTCGAACTACCGTTCGTCCAGCGATCTCGATGCATGGCTCAAGGCCCGCGGCATTATCGGTCTTTCCGGCATAGACACCCGCGCACTCACCGCCTGGATCCGCGAGCATGGCGCACCCAACGCCGTGATCGCCCACGACCCCGACGGCAATTTCGACATTGATGCGCTGAAGGCGGAAGCCAAGGCATGGGGTGGACTCGAAGGGCTCGATCTTGCCGTCGTCGCCACCTCCGGTCAGTCTTCCAAATGGAACGAGACCCCCTGGGTCTGGGACGAAGGCTATGGCGCACTCGGCGAAACCGACGCAAAATACCACGTCGTCTGCATCGATTACGGTGTGAAGCGCAATATCCTGCGCCTGTTCGCCGGGCTCTCCTGCAAGGTCACCGTCGTCCCGGCAAAGACATCGGCCGAAGACATTCTGGCATTGTCGCCCGATGGCGTGTTTCTGTCCAACGGCCCGGGCGACCCGGCGGCAACCGGCGAGTATGCCGTGCCGGTGATTCGCACGCTGATTGATAGTGGCCTGCCGGTCTTCGGCATCTGCCTCGGTCACCAGATACTGGCGCTGACACTGGGCGGCAAGACCGTGAAGATGCATCAGGGCCACCATGGCGCCAACCATCCGGTCAAGGATTTCACCACCGGCAAGGTCGAGATCGTTTCGATGAACCACGGCTTTGCGGTTGATTCCGAGTCGCTGCCGGACGGTGTCACCGAAACCCATGTCTCGCTGTTCGACGGCTCAAATTGCGGCATCTCACTTGCCGGCAAGCCGGTGTTCTCCGTTCAGCATCACCCGGAGGCCTCCCCCGGTCCGCAGGACAGCCACTACCTGTTCCGCCGCTTCGTCAATCTGTTGCGCGAGAACAAGGGGGAAGCGCTTCTGGAGGAGCGCGCCTGAACGCAAAGGCCTTTCAAAAGGTCTCAAGGGGTCGCCTGTCGCGGCCCTTTTTTGCGTGGATGGCGTGAAAAGGAGTGCTGTTCGCGCGCGGCTTCAGCGTTGGCAATCGCCGTGCCTTTTCGCCCGCCATAGCGCCAGCTCCAAGCCATCATCAGAGCAAAGACGCCGATCCACATCACTTCCGAAACAACCAGAAAAACGCTAACCGGCATCAGCGGAATGATCAGCGCCCGGACACAGGCTTCGCCGATCAGCACCACCGCCCAGGCAAGCGTCATGAAGCGCATCAGCGCGCGATAATCCGGCGAGGCTGCGTAGAGCCGTTTCAGGCGCTTACGCTCCTCTGGATCACCTTCGGTGGCAAAGTGGAAGACCAGCGGGCGCGGCATCAAAAGCGACCCGGCAAAGACCAGTCCGATAAAGCCGGTGATCAGCGAGTTCTTCAACAGCGCCAGATAGGGACTATCGAAATAGAGGCTGCCCACCAGCGAAGCCACGGTTGCGGCAAGCGTAATGACGCCAATCGCCGCAAGCCGGTTGCTGCGGACATAGGCCACAACAATCACCGCGATCGGGAAGATCGAGCCCAGCGCAAGCGCGTGGACTGTCGAATAGTCGAAGTGCTTGGCCAGAAGATAGGTCAACCAGGGCAGAATCGCCCCGAATATGATGTCGTTACGCATGTTTCCCTCCCCCGAGGTGACAGGCCCGGCACTGCGCCGGTCCCGTCAGTATCCGCCTGTTCCGGCCAAAACGAAAGACGAAACGCGCAGCCTTGTCGACTTTATGCGCGTTGCAGCAGGCGCCAGTAGCGTATGCTGAGCATCACGGCCGCAGCACCGAGGCCGCAGAGAAAGCCGATCCAGATGCCGATGCCGCCAAGACCGAAAGGAAACGCCAGCAGCCAGGCGAGCGGCAGGCCGATGATCCAGTAGGCAATCAGCACCAGCACCATGGGGATACGGGTATCCTTCAGACCGCGCAGAAACCCGTTCATGATCACCTGTGCCGTATCGAGCAGCTGGAACAGCGCCGCGATGACGATCAAAGGCGCGGCATAGGCGATCACGGCTGCCGCTTCCGGCAGGCTGACATCGATGAAGAGCGCTGACAGCGCCCGCGGCGCGAACGCAAAGGCCAGACCACTTGCAACGGCAAAACCGATCGCCACCACCATGACCGTTGCGGAGGCCCGCGTCACATTGGCCCGGTCATCCGCACCTTGGAACACGCCGACGCGCACCGTGGCCGCCTGGGACAAGCCCAGCGGCACCATGAAGGTGATCGAGGACAGCTGGATGGCAATGCCATGGGCGGCCAGCGGCACAGTGCCGAACTGGCCCATCAGCACCGACGAAACGGTGAACATCGATACTTCCGCCAGAACGGAGATCCCGATCGGCAGGCCAAGCAGGACCACCTCTCTCAGCGCCTGCCAGTCTGGCTTCCAGAAGCGGACGAAAAGCGCATAACGGGCAAGCATCGCGTCGCGGCCGATATAGGCGACCAGATACAGGAAGCCAAATGCCTGACCGACAAAGGTCGCGATCGCCGCGCCGCGAATGCCGATTTGCGGCATCCCGAAGCCGCCGAGCACCAGACCGTACGCAACCAAGGCATTGACGACCAGCGTCAGAACCGAAACCCACAGAACCACCCGCGCGCGCGCCGTTGCGCTCACCAGCGAACGCAGGACCTGGAACAGCAGCGCCGGGAACAGCGCGAAGCCGACGACAAAAAGATACTGCGCCGCCCTGGCCGCCACATCCGGGTCCTGACCGAGCGCCAGAAGGATCGGTTCGGCCCAGAAGAACAACGGCAGAGACAAGACGCTGTAAATGATCGAAGCCCACATGCCCATGCGCATGGAGCGGCGCACGGCGACCTCATCGCCGCGGCCATAGGCCTGCGCGACCATGGGCATCACCGCAATGGCGAGCCCCATGCCGAAGATGAAGATCGTAAAGTAATATTGGGTTGCAAGGACAGCAGCCGCGAGATCCAGCGCGCTCAATTGTCCAAGAATGAAAATATCGGTGGCATTGATGCCCTGCTGGGCGAGCTGCGCACCGATGAGAGGAATTCCGAGAGCGAAGGTTTCCCTGAAATGGGACAACCACGAATGACCGGCTGCATGCGCAGGAGGCATTGTGACAGACATGATTTCACCAGAAGCTGACACGCCGGAACCAGACAATAGCGGGGCTCCGGCGGCCAGTTTCCCTAGCCCGATTTTTAGGCAATTGCCAGTACGAAGCGCGCACATCTCCCGACAAATGGGCAATACCCCTGCGGTATGCCGGAATGCGAGCGATCCAGGTGGATCAGATCATCACGAAATCGGGTTGCCGCCGTAGCGATAGGCGCCACCGCGTTGCAGCGCTTGCCGATAGGCCGGGCGGGCATGGATGGCGAGAAGATAGTCTAGAAGCGCCTGCGGGCGCTCGTCGAATGGAATGCGCTCAAACCCGGTTTCTACCGGAAAGCTCATCATGATGTCGGCGGCAGTAAAATCCGGCCCGGCGAACCAGCCATCGCGCTGAAGCTCTTTTTCCCAGAAGGCACCGTGGGTTTTAAGCTGCGGATCGGTAAGCTTGCCCATCACAGCCTTCGAGATTGCGCTCAGCAGCGGGCGTAGAAGCTTCGGCCCCTGCTCCGGGATTTTCTGGAACACCAGCTTCATCACCAGGATCGGCATGGCCGAGCCTTCCGAATAGTGCAGCCAGTAGCGGTAGCGCAGCGCAGCATCGGTTCCCGGCTGAGGACGAAGACCGCTGTCGGCACCGTATTTGTCGATCAGATATTCAACGATTGCGGCACTTTCGGCGACGATCACGCCGTCATCCTCAATCACCGGGGACTTGCCGAGGGGATGGATTTTTTTGAGGCTTTCCGGTGCGCTCATGTTTTCGCCGCGCTTGTAGGACCTGACCTCGTATTCGACGCCGAGCTCTTCAAGCAGCCAGAGAATGCGATGGGCACGGGAATCTTCGAGATAGTGAACAATCAGCATGGAGAAGTCCTGTCGGGTACGGGGTATATGATCCGGATGGTTTGCAGACGAGGTCGATACAAGGGACAACGTGGGTGGCGGCCATATGGATCACCGCCGGCCACGCGAATCCGTCATCGCTCATGTAACGGTCAACGCCACCGCACCCGCATAAAGCGCCAGAATGCCCGCACTTTCAAAACCGATCCGGCCCGGACCCGCTTTCTGGCGCACGATCAGGCCGAGCAGCAGGATAGCGGTTGCCGAAAGACCGACCGACAGCCAGATCAGATCATCCTTGGTGATCGCCTGATAGAGCGAGCCCTCACGATAGGCAACATCAGAAAGCGTCAGGAACAGCGTATCGAAGGTATTACCGCCAATGATACCCCCGACGGCAAGCTGAAGCGCGCCACGCCGAACAGCGGCAAGCGTGGTCACCAGCTCTGGCAGCGAGGTCAAAACCGCCGTCATCAGCGCGCCGACCAGCGATGCGGACAGTCCGTAGCGGTCGGTCATCACACCGGCCACGCCTGAAATCGCATAGCCCGCAAGCCCCATCAGCAGCATCAGCACGATGAAAACGGCAAAAATCGTCACATTTCCGCGGGCATCCTGTTGCGCCTCGTCCGGCGTGTCGGTGCGGGTTTCACGCGTGCCGACCGGCCGCCACATCGGATCGTCACGAACACGTTTGGAGGCGACAACACCGGCGATATAGATACAGAACAGAATGAGCGAAAACGGACTGACGGCCAGAAGCGAGATATCGGGTGAAACATAGGCAATCAGCGGAATGGAGAGCAGCAGTACCAGAAGCGCGCCCTGAAACAGATTGGAGAGATCGGCAGCCGCATGTTCCAGATTGACGCGGCGGTAGATCATATCTGCCAGCGCCAGAAACGCCGTCTGCGCGGCAATACCGCCAACGGCGTTGGAGAAGCTCAGAGACGCCCTTCCCTCGAATGCGGTCGTGATCGACACCACTGTGCCGGAAAGCGAGGTCGCAGCGCCCAGGAGCAAGCCGCCGATCAACGCCTCGCCGAGGCCTGTGCGGTCGGCAATGCGGTCGGCAATATCGGTAATCCTCACACCGCATGCGAGGATAACGAGACCGGCACCGGCAAAGATCGCGATCAGCCAGACAAGCGACAGGTTTTCAAAATTCATTCTGTTCTCCGTGTTGTTCAGGCAACGCGTCAGACGCGCCTTTGTTCACTCCTGTGGAGAACGCACCCCGGCGAATTTGCCGATCCGCGGAATACATATTATTGTTCACTTTATGTTCCGACTGAAAGGCAAACAGCATGATTGATCAACATTTGAAATACGCTGCGTTCAAAGCCCTGCACGATGCAGATGGCGCATTCGCGATGCCGAATCCCTGGGATGCCGGAAGCGCAAACCTGCTGGCCAATCTGGGCTTCAAGGCACTGGCCACCACCAGCGCTGGCCTCGCCTTTTCCATCGGCAAACGTGATTCCGCTGCCGTCCTGACGCGTGAAGAGGTGCTCGCAAACGCCCGCGCCATTGTCGAGGCAACCGACCTGCCAGTTTCTGCAGATCTGGAAAACGGTTTCGGCGCTTCGCCGGAAGACTGTGCGGAAACAGTACGGCTCGCTGCGGCAACAGGGCTTGTCGGTGGTTCGATCGAGGATGCGTCGGGTCAGCGCGAAGACCCGATTTACGATTTCGAGGTGGCCGTGAGCCGCATCCGGGCAGCGGCCGAAGCCACAAGGGACCTGCCGTTTTTGCTGACGGCACGCGCGGAGAACTTTCTGTGGGGCAGACCGGATCTTGATGACACCATCAGGAGATTGCAGGCCTTCGAAAAGGCCGGAGCAGACGTGCTATACGCGCCGGGACTTCCAGATCTGCAGGCAATCAAAGCTGTCTGCAGTGCCGTCAGTAGACCGGTCAATGTGGTCATGGGCCTTGGCGGTCCGCTCTATTCTGTCGAAGAACTTGACCGCGTCGGCGTGAAACGCATCAGCGTCGGCGGCTCGTTTGCGCGGGCGGCACTCGGCGCCCTCAAAAGGGCGGCTGATGAAGTAATCAGTGAAGGTACATTCTCGTACAGCACAACTGCGCTTCAGGGTTCAGAAGCCGAGCGCCTGACCGCGGGCCGGGGCTAACGTGTCGATGTTTGCCGTTTCTGGCCAACGGCAAGCGGATCGCGTTGAGCCGCTTCAGACAGACACGATTTTCAGTCGCGCGCCCGCTTGCGATAGAGTTTGCTCGGCGCACGGTGCGAGTTTTCCTGCACAGTGACAAACCGACCGCCGACAATGCGGTAAAGAATGGTCAGTCCGGCGGTGGCGAAGGCGGCCTGAAAAGCGATGAGAGGCAGATATTCAAACATTGTTAACTCCTCTGTTTGGAGTGATAACGAGGCAAACAGGGAAAAAGTTCACATTCACGCTGACGATTGTCACAAAAAACATGGTTGACGGCTGTGTGATCGGTTCATTTTCGGGGTTCCGTTCCACCTCCATCTTCCCTATAAGGCCCACCTAGCCTAAATGATTTCGCATCCTGCACCCGGCCCGGACAACCGCGCCGGCCTTTAATGCAGGATGAAAAGAAGAACCGACGGATAGCACCCATGCCCAAGCGCCAAGACCTCAAGTCCATCCTCATCATCGGCGCGGGGCCGATTGTCATCGGCCAGGCCTGCGAGTTCGATTATTCCGGCGCCCAGGCCTGTAAGGCCCTGAAGGAGGAAGGCTACCGGGTCATACTGGTCAACTCCAACCCGGCCACCATAATGACCGACCCGGAACTTGCCGACGCGACCTATGTCGAGCCGATCACGCCGGAAGTCGTCGCCAAGATCATCGCCAAGGAACGCCCGGACGCGCTGCTGCCGACCATGGGCGGCCAGACCGCGCTCAACACCGCATTGTCGCTGCGCCGCATGGGCGTGCTGGAACGCTATAATGTCGAGATGATCGGCGCCAAGCCGGATGCCATCGACAAGGCGGAAGACCGGGCACTGTTCCGCGAGGCCATGGCCAAGATCGGGCTGGAAACACCGAAATCCATGCTGGCCAACGCCACAGAGATCAAGGACCAGCACCGTCAGGAGCACGAGGCCAAGCGTGCGGAGCTGAAGAAGACGCTGTCCGGCGATGCCCTCGACACCGCCCTCGATGAGCTTGAAAACCAGTGGAACCTCGGCAACACCGACCGCAAGCAACGCTACATGTCGCACGCCATGGCGATTGCCGCACAGGCGCTCGACACAATCGGGCTGCCGACGATCATCCGCCCGTCCTTCACCCTTGGCGGTACAGGCGGCGGCATTGCCTATAACCGCTCCGAATTCTTCGAGATTGTCGAACGCGGCCTCGACGCCTCGCCGACCACCGAAGTGCTGATCGAGGAATCCGTGCTCGGCTGGAAGGAGTATGAAATGGAAGTGGTCCGCGACAAGGCGGACAATTGCATCATCATCTGCTCGATCGAAAACATAGACCCGATGGGTGTCCACACCGGCGATTCGATCACGGTTGCCCCCGCCCTGACGCTGACCGACAAGGAATACCAGATGATGCGCAACGCCTCGCTGGCGGTGCTGCGTGAGATCGGTGTGGAAACCGGTGGTTCCAATGTTCAGTTCGCCGTCAACCCGGCCGATGGCCGCCTTGTCGTCATCGAGATGAACCCGCGTGTTTCGCGCTCATCTGCCCTTGCCTCCAAGGCCACCGGCTTCCCGATCGCCAAGGTCGCGGCCAAACTGGCCATCGGCTACACGCTGGATGAGCTGGAAAACGACATTACCGGCGGCGCCACGCCTGCCTCGTTCGAACCCTCCATCGACTATGTGGTCACCAAGATCCCGCGCTTTGCGTTCGAAAAATTTCCAGGCGCGGAAAACACGCTGACGACGGCGATGAAATCCGTCGGCGAAGTCATGGCCATTGGCCGCACCTTCTCGGAATCGCTGCAGAAGGCGCTGCGCGGCCTTGAACGCGGCCTCTCCGGTCTCGACGAAATCGAAATTCCCGGCATCGAAAACGGCGAGCCGAGCAATGCCATCCGCGCTGCCATCGGCACCGGCACGCCGGACCGCCTGCGCATGGTCGCTCAGGCGATGCGCCTTGGCGTCAGCCTCGAGGAAATCCACGAGCACAGCCATATCGACCCGTGGTTCCTCGACCAGATCAAGGCCATCGTGGACATGGAAGAAAAGGTCCGCACCCACGGGCTGCCGGAAGATGCCGACAATCTTCGCATGCTGAAAGCCATGGGCTTTTCCGATCAGCGTCTGGCCAGCCTCACCCACGGCCGCCCCAAGGAAGTCGCCCAGCTCAGAAACCGGCTTGGCGTTCGTCCTGTCTACAAGCGCATCGATACCTGTGCCGCCGAGTTCGCCTCGCCGACAGCCTACATGTATTCCACTTACGAAACGCCGTTCGACGGTGTGGCCCGCTCGGAAGCCGGGATCTCCGACAAGAAGAAGGTCGTCATCCTCGGCGGCGGACCAAACAGGATAGGTCAGGGCATCGAATTCGATTATTGCTGCTGCCATGCTGCCTTCGCGCTGAAGGAAGCCGGCTACGAATCGATCATGATCAACTGCAATCCGGAAACGGTTTCAACCGACTATGACACCTCCGACCGGCTCTATTTCGAATCGCTGACGGCGGAAGACGTCATCGAGATCATGCGCGCCGAACAGGAAAAGGGCACGCTTGTCGGTGTTATCGTGCAGTTTGGTGGCCAGACACCGCTGAAGCTTGCCGAAGCGCTTGAGAAGAACGGCATCCCGATCCTTGGCACCGCGCCCGATATGATCGACCTTGCCGAAGACCGCGACCGGTTCCAGAAGCTCCTGATCAAGCTTGACCTCAACCAGCCGAACAACGGCATCGCCTATTCGGTGGAACAGGCGCGTCTTGTTGCTGGCGAAATCGGCTATCCGCTGGTGGTTCGCCCGTCTTACGTGCTCGGCGGGCGCGCCATGGAAATCGTTCACAATGATGCCGGTCTTTCGCACTACCTGCTGGAAGTCGTGCCGGAACTCGTGACAGAGGACATCAAGCAGCGTTATCCGAACGACAAGACCGGGCAGATCAATACCATGCTCGGCAAGAACCCGCTGCTGTTCGACAGCTATCTGACGAATGCTATCGAGGTGGATGTCGATTGCCTTTGCGATGGCAAGGATGTGTTCATTGCCGGCATCATGGAGCATATCGAGGAAGCGGGGATCCACTCCGGCGACAGCGCCTGTTCGCTGCCACCGCACTCTCTTTCGCCAGCCATATTGGACGAACTTGAGGAACAGACCCGGGCGATGGCGCTCGCGCTCAACGTCAAGGGTCTGATGAATGTGCAGTTCGCCATCAAGGACGGCGTTGTCTATATTCTCGAGGTCAACCCACGCGCATCGCGCACCGTGCCGTTCGTTGCCAAGACCATCGGCTCCCCGATTGCCAAGATCGCCGCCCGGGTGATGGCGGGCGAGAAGCTCAACGACGTGATAGCCTCTTATGGCGAGCGCCCGAACCCGCGCAACCTGAACCACATCGCCGTCAAGGAAGCGGTCTTCCCCTTCGCCAAGTTCCCCGGCGTCGATACGCTGCTCGGCCCGGAAATGCGCTCGACCGGCGAGGTCATCGGCCTCGACACCGATTTCGCGATCGCCTTTGCCAAATCGCAGCTCGGTGCCAGCGTCGACCTGCCGCGCGAAGGCTGCGTCTTCGTCTCGGTCAAGCAGGAAGACAAGGTGCGCGTTCTGCCAGCCGTCAAACTTCTGGTCGAACAGGGCTTTTCGGTAATGGCGACCGGTGGCACCCGCGATTTCCTGGTCGAAAACGGCATCGAGACGATCAAGATTAACAAGGTGCGCGAGGGACGTCCGCATATCGAGGACGCGATCCGCAACCGTCAGGTCCAGCTCGTGTTCAACACCACGAGCAATGACAAGACGATCTCGGACTCCAAATCGCTGCGCCGCGCAGCACTCACCCAGAAAGTGCCCTATTACACCACCATGTCCGGCGCACTCGCCGCCGCCATGGCTATCAGGGCGTTGAAGAATGGCCAACTCGAAGTCCGGCCGTTGCAGAGCTACACCTGACTGCAAGACGCAAGACAGGAAGGCGGGCCCCAACCCGCCTTTTTTGTCATCTCTGAAAGAGAGCAACCGCGATGGCCAAAACATCGAGATCATCAATAAGCGCACTTTTGCGGTTGACCGGCAGACGCTTTATGGATGCTTTGCCGATCCGGCGACGCTGGCGCGCTGGTGGGGGCCTCACGGCTTCACCAACCGGATAACAGCATTTGATCTTGTGCCCGGCGGCCATTGGCTGATCACTATGACGGCATCGAACGGTACCGATTTTCACAATCGCTGGCGTTTTGAAGACGTGGTGGAGCAACGCTTCATCCGCGCCGTTCATCATGAGCCGGTCCACGTCTTTACACTGGAAATGACCTTCGCGGATGACGCAGACGGCGCGCGGCTGACCTGGCGTATGCGTTTCGAGAAGACAGAGGAAAACGAGGCCATTCGGCACCTGCTGCGGGCTGCCAATGAACAGTATCTTGACCGGCTGGGCGCCATCCTGAAATGAGATGGCAGGTGCCTTTCGGGCACGTCTCCTGATCGGCTGGAGTCTCGGTGAAGATTTGTCCGACCTGCGGCTGCAGTCAATACGCCTCGTACGCCGTGATATAACCTGCCATCTGTCAATTTAACTTGACGACGGCAGTTTACGTTGATGTAAACATCAGCTGCAGTCATCATTGGGCACTGTCGGAGGGCATGATGCAGGGACAATTCATCTGGTATGAGCTTCTGACGACGGACACAAAGGCCGCGTCGGCTTTCTATGGCAGCGTTGCGGGTTGGGTCGCGAAGGACAGCGGCATGCCCGCCATCGATTATACCATATGCGATCTGCCCGGCTACGAGATGGGCCTCGCGGGCATGATGGCGCTGACGGACGATATGTGCGAGCAGAATGTGCCACCGCACTGGCTTGGCTATGTCTATGTTGACGACGTCGACGCAAAGACTGCCGAATTCGCGGATAAAGGCAGCACGACACTGATGCCGCCCCACGACATTCCCGGTATCGGCCGGTTCTCGGTGATGCGCGATCCGCAGAGCGCTGCGATCTGCCTGATGCAGCCGGTCATGCCGGAAGGCCCCATGCCATCATGCCCGCAACCGGGTTCCCCCGGCACTTTCGGCTGGCACGAACTTTATGCGGATGACGGTGCCGAGGCCATGTCGTTCTATTCCGAGATGTTCGACTGGAAACAGCTGTCCGCCCACGATCTCGGCCCCATGGGCACCTACCTGATCTTCGGAACCGGTGACGACGCGATCGGCGGCATGATCACCAAACCACCGCAGGTCGCTCAACCCTGCTGGTCGTTCTACATCATCGTTGACGGCATCGAAGCGGCGGTCGAACGGGTCAGGTCCGGCGGCGGACAGGTGGCCAACGGTCCGATGGCAGTCCCCGGCGGCGACATGATCGCACAGTGCCTCGATCCGCAGGGCGCCTTCTTCTCGCTGGTTGAGCGCAAGCGCTGAGCGAAACGGCAAGCGCCGCCGACGTTATTTTTCGCATTGCCTGGGGTCGAGCTTTGAAGATATTAAAGGCGCGCCGTCTTCTGGTGCGTTTTTGCGCATGTTTGCCCCCATCATGCAGGACTGAACAATGACAGACACCGCCTTGGTACCGGCGAAAGCCACCAGACGCGAGTGGATCGGCCTTGTGGCGCTTTCCGTCGCCTGTCTGGTCTATTCGATGGATCTGTCTGTGCTGTTTCTGGCGATCCCCGCGATTGTCCGCGACCTGGAGCCGTCGGCCACGGAACTGCTGTGGATGAACGACATCTACGGCTTCATGGTTGCCGGCTTTCTGGTCACCATGGGTGGGCTTGGCGATCGTATCGGCCGGCGCAAACTGCTGATGCTGGGCGCAGCGGCCTTCGCAGCGGCCTCCGTTTTCGCTGCATTCGCTCAGAGCGCCGGCATGCTGGTTCTTGCGCGTGCGCTTCTCGGCATCGCAGGCGCCACGATAGCGCCATCCACTCTTTCGCTGATCATGAACATGTTCCCGGACGAGGCCGAACGCAATCGCGCAATCGGCGTCTGGGGCACGGCGTTTGCGCTCGGTGGGCTCGTCGGACCACTGATTGGCGGCCTGCTGCTCCATTTCTTCCATTGGGGATCCGTGTTTCTGGTCAATGTGCCGATTATGGCAACGCTGATTGTCTGTGCGCCCTTTCTTCTGCCGGAATACTGTTCCGGCGAGAGCCCGAAGCTGGACCTGGCAAGCGTCGTGCTTTCGCTCGCGACCGTCCTGCCCGTGATCTATGGGTTCAAGCATGTTGCGGTCTATGGCTTAGACATCATTCCTCTTCTGCCCGTTGCTGCTGGCATCGGCTTCGGCGCGCTGTTTGTACGTCGTCAACGCGGACTTGCCGAACCGCTGGTCGACCTCGCGCTGTTTCGCACGCCGGCCTTTACAGTCTCCATGCTCGTTAATCTCGGCGTCGTGTTCTTTATCTTCGCCATGTTCCTGATGCAGGCCCAGTTTTTCCAGCTTGTGCTCGGCCTGACGCCACTTGAGGCAGCGCTGTGGGCGGCTATTCCAGGTCTGTTTTATACGGTGATGTCGCTGCAGGCCTATCGTGTCACCAACCGGTTCGGTCCTGTCAGCACCGTGCTTGGCGGGTTGGTGATCTTTTCTGCAGGGGCGGCCCTGATGGCAGTTGCGGCCTATGCAGAAAGCCTTGCGGGCATTCTTGTGGCTAATGCAGTTCTGGGCGCGGGCTTCATTCCTGTGGTTTTGACCACGACCGGTCTGATCGTCGGCTCGGCGCCGCCCGAGCGCGGCGGTGTCGCCTCCGCCATGTCGGAGACCAGCGCCGAATTCGGCGGCGCGCTCGGCGTCGGCGTGCTCGGCAGCCTTGCCACGCTGGTCTACCGTCTGGAGATGAAAGCGGCCGACCTATCGAACCTGCCCGGCGAAATCGCAACAGCTGCCAGCCAGACACTTGCAGGCGCTGTCGATGGCGCGCGGGAGCTCGCACTTGCCGACCCGGCATGGCTTGAAACGGCACGGGCCGCTTTCAGCCTGAGTTATGCCATCTGTTCGGCTGTCGCCGCCGTTGCAATGCTTCTGCTCACATTCGCTGCCCGGAAAATCTACAGGGTTGACCAGCCGCGCATTGTCGATGGCGGACATTAGCACCACGCCGGATACGGACCGCACACCCGGAACCTTTTCGTCATGACGGCGGAACGTTTGTCGCAAAGCCCGACCGTCGATTTATCTGGAAATGGCGTCAAGGCTTCTGCTATAATGCGCATCAGGTTCGAAACTGGTTCCGGGGTCAACGCTTCGGAACCTGTTTCTTTTTTATGTGGCAATGCAGCTTGGGACTTCCTAAGTGGAGGGCTGTTTGTCTCACAAACTAACGCTTGCACACATGCGGCGGCGGCAGGAAACGGCCCTTAAGCCTGACCTGCGCCGCCGCTTCGCAAATGACCAAAGGACAAGAATATGGTCGAGAAAGTACCGATGACCAAAATCGGCTCCGAGAAGCTCAGGGAAGAGCTCCGCTGGCGTCAGCAGGAGGAACGTCCTCGCATTATTCAGGCGATTTCCGAAGCGCGCGCCCATGGCGACCTCTCGGAAAATGCCGAATACCATGCTGCCAAGGAAGCCCAGAGCTACAATGAAGGCCGCATAGACGAGCTTGAGGACGTGACCACACGCGCTGAAGTCATTGACCCGACCAAGATGTCCGGTGACACGGTGCGCTTCGGTGCAACTGTGAAACTCATCGACGAAGATACGGAAGAAGAAAAGATCTACCAGATCGTCGGTGACCTTGAAGCCGATGTTAAGTCCGGCCGGATCTCTGTTCTCGTCCCCGATCTCGCGCGCGCTCATCAGCAAGGAAGTTGGTGACAGCATCGAGGTCAATGCACCCGGTGGTTCGCGCGCCTACGAAATTCTTGAGATTTTGTGGCGTTAGGAACCGGCTCTCGGCCATGCTCAGAAAAGCCAACACCCCGATGGCATATTGCTGTCGGGCATTGGCTGCTGGCACCGACGACCTCGTGACTCCGGGTATCGGGAAATCAAAATGACGTCCCTTTCAGACATGCAGGAAGGCCCGTTTCCAGAAGTCGGTCTCTCCGTGCTGACATGGAAATCGCCCAGGACCCTGGAGCGCACCTTGCGTTCTCTTCAGCCTGTAGGCGACCTGTTTTCCCAGCGTACAGTGGTCTGTCAGGAAGGCAGTCCGGAAGAAATGGACATCGCCCGGCGCTATGACTTCGAACCGGTGGCGACCGAGAAAAATCTCGGTATCCAGGAGGGGCTTGCGCGCTGCGCAGAAAGCCTTTCGAGCGAGCGTATTCTGATCGTCGAGAGCGACAATTTCTTTGTGGCGAGCGATCATGCACGCGATCTTCTGAAGCGCGCTGTGTTTCTGTTCGATCAACATGAAATGAAAGCCTTCCAGCTTGGCGAACGCAAGTCCGGTGTCTCACACCGTTTTTTGCGCTACTGGAAGCCCGAAGAACCGCTGCGCAAGACGCTTCGCGGTTATCTGCGGCCGCTCGCAGCTCGATTGCGCGTGCATGAATCAATTGCAATGGCGGATACAATCGAGAACGGAAACCGGTTTATCCGAAAGCTCGAAGATGGATTCTATCTCACCCATTCCGACTGCATAAACTGGTCCAATCGTCCGTTTCTGACGACGCGCTCGTTCTTTCTCGGGCCTCTTATGACCTTTGCACGCCGGAATCCGGGCAAGAAACGGGTCAATGGCATGCCCGATCTGGAACACCCGGTAAACTGCCCGGCCAATCGCAAGTGGTGGTGTGGCCTGCAGGCAAGGGTCGGGCTGGCTTATCCGGGCCTGTTCGAACATTCCCGGCTTGAACGACCGGATGCTGACGAAAAAACCGAACTCTGACGACCGGTCAGTTGAGTTCGGGCTAACCGCGGAACAACCGTGCCAGTCCCAGCACAATGCTGAACAGAGCCGAAAACTCCATGGCGGCGAGCGCCAGAATTCGGTAGCCATCATCCGACCCGCGCCGGAAACATGCCGCGCCCAACGCCGATCCGGCATAGCAGAAGGGCGAGGAAAATAATCCCAACAATACGATATCGAGGCTGAGCGTGCCTCTGATGGCCGCAGTCAGCAGCGCAAACACCGCCATGATCGCAAACAGCAGGATCATCGAGGCCCGCTTCTGGCGCGGTGCCACCTCACGTGCGAGAAAATAGGCCACCACCGGCGGACCGGGTGCTGCCGCCAACCCGCCGAAAAGCCCGGCGAAAAAGCCGACCGCGCCGGTTCTGGCAACACCGAGCTCGGCCTTCAGCGAAAACCGGAAAAACAGCGCTACCGCAGCAGCACCGGCGATCACGCCGATGATGATCTGCGCCAGCCAGAGCGGCACAAAGCCGATGGCTATCAACCCGACCGGCGTCCCAAACAGAGCGGCAACTGCAAGAATGCCGACCGCCTGACGATCGGCAAACCCAAAACACTCCCTCATGTCAAAACTGCTGAGCACGATCTGCACAATCATCAGCGCCAGAATGGCAACGGTCGGTGGCACCAGCAAAATGAGCAGCGGCATCGCCACAAGTGCCATGCCGAAACCGGAAAAGCCGCGAAAAAAAGCGCCAACCGACAGGATCAGCGCAAAGCCCAGATAGACTGGCAATGTGAAGGCAAGATCAGGCATCCGCCCGTCTCCGGGCGCGCTGAAATCTCTGCCTCAGACTTTCCTCCATCATAGATGCGCATCGACCTGGCACGCCGTGACCGCAATCATATCGAGCACATCCTCTGCAGAGCAGCCGCGCGAAAGATCGTTGGCAGGTTTTGCCAGCCCCTGCAACACCGGACCGACTGCGGTGGCACCACCGATGCGCTCGGCAATCTTGTATCCGATATTGCCGGACTCCAGATTGGGGAAGATGAAGATGTTGGCCTCACCGCCGAGCGGCTCACGCGCGCCCTTGGCTGCGGCCACTTCCGGCACGAAGGCGGCATCGAACTGGATCGGACCGTCTAGCAGTAGATCGGGCCGGTTGAGGGACACAAGCTTCACCGCCGCCTCGACCTTGTCTACGGACGGGTGCGAGGCACTGCCGCGCGTGGCGAAGGAGAGCATCGCAATCTTCGGCGTTTCGCCGGTCAGCACTTCATAGGAATGAGCAGCCGCAATCGCGATCTTGCTGAGATCACCGGGATTGGGATCGATGACCAACGCCGGATCGCAGAAGATGAACGCGCCTTTCTTCGGGTGGTGGTCACCTTCCATCAGCATCAGGAAGAAACTCGAGACCAGCCGCGTTCCCGGCGCCGGGCCAATCACCTGGATGGCCGTGCGCACCATATCGGCGGTCGAATGATGCGCGCCGCCGACGGTTCCGTCGGCGTGATCCGCCTTGACCATCAGGGCCGCGAACACATGGGGCTCGCGCGCAGCCGCTGCGGCGTCCTCTTCGCTGATCCCCTTATGCTTTCGGAGCCTGAAATAGAGCGCGGCAAGCTCCTCGAAAAGTGGGGAGGTTTGCGGATCCTCCGTCTCGATCGAGGCCGAAAACGTCAGCCCCAGAATCGAGCATCGTTCCGCGATCTGCTCCCGATTGCCGACAAGCACGATGCGCGCAAGCCCCATTTCGGCCGCTTTGCAGGCCGCCTCCAGAATACGCGGATCGTCGGCCTCGGGCAGAACGATCTTCTTGTCGAGCCGCTTTGCGGCGGCCATGATCTTCTCAAGCGGTTTCATGCTTTCACCTCACAATCACGATTGTGCCCACCAGCACGACCGTGCCGATGAACAGGGTTTCCAGAACGATCAGCAGGATCGCCTGGCCGCCGACCTGCAGCATGCTTTTGAGCGAAGTCTTCATGCCCACCGCCGCCACCGCGAACAGTAGCGCCCAACGGGAAATCTCCGCAAGCAGAAGGCCGAGTGCCTCGGGAACGAGGCCGAATGTGTTTGCTGCTGCCAGCACGAGAAAGGCGATCACGAAAAATGGCAGAAGCGGCGGCCTGCCAGCCTCTTCCACCCGGCCCGCCATCTGGTTACGGATCACCAGCGAGAGCACCAGAATGACCGGCGCCAGCATCGTCACCCGGATCAGCTTCACCAGTGTCGCCATCTCGCCGGCAGGCACCGATACCGAAAATCCTGCACCGACGACCTGAGCGACATCGTGGATCGTGCCGCCGAGAAAGGTTCCCGACTGGACATCGGTAAAGGCAAGCACGCTGGTCAGGATCGGATAGAAAATCATCGCGATCGTGCTCAGGATCGTCACACCCATGACGACGAAGATCAGATTGCGCTCGGAATGCTCATCCTTCGGCAGCACAGCGGCAATCGCCATGGCGGCGGATGCACCGCAGATGGCGACCGAACCGCCGGACAAGGCGCCGAAATGCCAGCTTCGCCCCATCATCCGGGCAACCGCTACACCGAAAAGAATGGTTCCGGCAACCGCCAGCACCAGAGCCAGAACCATCTGCCAGCCAAGCCCGATCAGCATATCAGCACTGATGCGCGCGCCGAGAATGGCAACGCCGAAGCGCAGCACCTTCTTCGCAGTGAGGTCGATGCCGGCAGCGCAGCGGGCATCCTCGGTCAGAAAATGAAAAGCGATGCCGATCAGAAGCGCCATCAGCATGGCCGGCGCGCCGTAATGCTCAGACAGAAACTGCGCTGCGGTCGCGATCAGCGCACAGACAAGAAGACCGTATTTATTGATATCGAAAAAGCTGCGGACACGCGTCAGCGTATCGGCTTTTGGGCCATCATCGGCCATATTCTTCCCTCCCCGGAAGATGACGGAGAGGCCGGAGAACATTTTCCGGCCTCTCATTATCTTGCCGTCACGCGTTGGCGCGCATGTCCGCGGGGTCGATCCCGGCCACGGAAACCGGCTTTTTCATAGCGTCGCGGCGGAAGGGTTCGCCCAACTCCTGATTGAGCACAACCTCGATGAAGGTGGTTTTCTTCTCCTTCATCTGCCGCTCAATTGCCTTGTCGAGCTCGGAGGAAAGCGCATCCATCGTCGTGACCTGAACACCCTCGACACCGCAGGCTTTGGCAATGTCGGCATAGCGCACGTCAAGCGAGAGTTCGGTTCCGACGAAATTATCATCGAACCACAGCGTCGTGTTGCGCTTTTCAGCCCCCCACTGATAGTTGCGGAAGATCACCATGGTGATCGCCGGCCAGTCTTCCCGTTTCAACGACACCATTTCATTCATGGAAATGCCGAAGGCGCCGTCGCCGGCAAAGCCGATGACCGGGGTTTCCGGCTTGCCAATCTTGGCACCGGTGATCGCGGGGAAACCATAGCCGCATGGGCCGAACAGGCCGGGCGCAAGATATTTGCGTCCCTCCTCAAAGGTCGGATAGGCATTGCCGATGGCACAATTATTGCCGATATCCGAGGTGATAATCGCATCTTTCGGCATCGCTTTCTGGATCGCCCGCCAAGCCATACGCGGGCTCATCCGCTCCGGCTCGCGGTCACGGGCGCGCTCGTTCCAGCTTGTCCCGGCATCATCCTCCTCGTGGTCAAGCGAGGTCAACTCCTGCGCCCAGGCCGATTTGGTTTTGGCAATCAGTGCCTTGCGTTGCTCGCGGTCGGCATCACCGGCGGAACCGGAAAGCCGGTCGAGAATGCCGGTGGCGACCTTCTTCGAATCACCGACAATGCCGACCGTCACCGTCTTGGTGAGACCGATCCGGTCCGGATTGATGTCGACCTGAATGATCTCGGCATCCTTCGGCCAGTAATCGATCCCGTAGCCCGGCAGCGTGGAAAACGGATTGAGGCGGGTGCCGAGCGCCAGCACCACATCGGCCTTGGCGATCAGCTCCATCGCCGCCTTGGAGCCGTTATAGCCAAGCGGCCCGGCAAACAAAGGATGCGAACCGGGAAACGCATCATTGTGCTGGTAGCCGACGCAGACCGGCGCATCGAGCCGCTCGGCAAGCGCCTTCGACGCATCGATCGCGCCGCCAAGAACGACGCCGGCGCCATTGAGAATGACCGGGAACTTCGCCTTACTCAAAAGTGCGGCCGCACGGTCAACCGCCTCTTCGCCACCGGCAGGACGCTCGAATTCGACGATGGCCGGCAGGTCGATATCGACAATTTGGGTCCAGAAGTCGCGGGGCACGTTGATCTGCGCCGGACCGCAGGCGCGTTTGGCCTTGAGGATCACGCGGTTGAGCACTTCAGCCATCCGGGTCGGATCGCGCACTTCTTCCTGATAGGCAACCATATCCTTGAACAGCGCCATCTGCTCGACTTCCTGAAAGCCGCCTTGCCCCATGGTCTTGTTGGCGGCCTGCGGGGTGACCACCAGAAGCGGCGTGTGGTTCCAGTATGCGGTCTTGACCGGGGTCACCAGCGAGGTAATGCCGGGACCGTTCTGGGCAACCACCATCGACATCTGTCCGCTGGCCCGGCTGTAGCCATCGGCCATCATCCCGGCATTGCATTCATGCGCACAGTCCCAGAACTTGATGCCCGCTTGCGGGAACAGGTCTGAAATCGGCATCATCGCCGAACCGATAATCCCAAAGGCGTGCTGAATGCTGTGCATCTGCAGGACTTTGACGAAGGCTTCCTCGGTTGTCATTTTCATCGGGTTTCTCCTCTCCGAATTTTCGAACTCTTATTGTGGTTTCTGCGATCAGGCATTCGCGCTGTATTCCTCGCGAATAAGATCACTCAGCTTCTCGCCGATCATGATCGCCGGCGCGTTGGTGTTGCCGGAGACGATTTCCGGCATGATCGAGCAGTCGGCGACACGCAGCCCTTGAACGCCGCGCACTCTTAATCGCTCATCGACAACGGCGCGCTCATCCTGGCCCATACGGCAGGTGCCGGTCGGGTGATATATCGTCGTGGAATAATCGCGCGCCCAGGCCAGCGTGCCCTCGTAGTCATCCATCGCCAGATCACTAGCCGGTCGGAATTCCTCCGAAATCTTGGAGTTGAGCGGCGCCTGCCGTGCGATCCGCCGGGCAATACGCACACCTTCGACGACGGTGCGGCGGTCGGTCTCGGTCGAGAGATAATTGGGATGGATCTTCGGATAAGTGCGCGGGTCCGGGCCATCAAGCACGATCTCCCCCCGGCTTTCCGGCCGCAGCTGGCAGACCGACATGGTGAAGGCCGAAAACGGATGCACCCCCTCGCCCGGGCTGTCCGCCGACCACGGCTGGACATGAAACTGGATATCGGGCGTTTCGACATGATCGCCGGTGCGCAGGAAACCGGTGGCGAGGCTTGCGGCCATGGTCATCGGTCCAGCACGGAACAGGGCATATTTCAGCGCGATCCGGGCCTGGTTGAAAATGCTGCGCACCTCGTCGTTCAATGTCGGCTCGTTACATTTGAACACCAGACGTGCCTGAAGATGGTCCTGAAGATTACGGCCGACATCCGGGGAATGGCGCACGACATCGATACCGTTCTTCTTCAGTTGCTCCGCATCGCCGATGCCGGAAAGCATCAGAAGCTGGGGCGAATTGATGGCGCCGGATGACAGGATGACCTCGCGCCGCGCGGTCAGCAACGCCTCTGTCTCGCCGCGCGCCAAGTAGCTGACACCGGTGGCGCGGCCATCCTCGATCACAACCTTCTGCACCAGTGCGCCGGTGACGACGATCAGGTTGGGCCGCTTGCGCGCCGGCTTCAGGAATGCAACGGCGGAAGAACACCGCCGCCCCTTTCGCGCCGTGAGCTGGAAATAACCAACTCCTTCCTGCGTGGCACCGTTATAATCCGGGTTGAAGGGATAACCAGCGGCATTGGCGGCAGCCACCCAGGCATCGCAGATCGGCCGCTGCAGACGCATGTTCGAGACCGAAAGCTCGCCTTTTGCGCCGTGATACTCATCCTCGCCACGCTCCTGATTTTCAGAACGCTTGAACAGCGGCAGAACGTCCTCCCAGCTCCAGCCAGCATTGCCCATCTGGGCCCAGCGGTCATAGTCCTGGCTCTGGCCGCGCACATAAAGCAGGCCGTTCAGTGAGGATGATCCGCCGAGCACCTTGCCGCGTGGCCAGTCAAGAGAACGGCCATTAAGGCCCGGGTCCGGCTCGGTCCTGTAGCACCAGTCGACAGACGGATTGTGCATCATGCGGAAATAGCCAACGGGGATGTGGATCCACGGATTCCAGTCGGTCGGGCCTGCCTCCAGCAGCACGACACGAACGTTTGGATCCGCACTCAGCCTGTTGGCAATCACACAGCCCGCCGACCCTGCTCCGACAATCACATAATCTGCTTCCAGCCGCTCCATGAGCCCCCCTCAAGCCCTGAATTGCCGCCGAGGCGACGAATATTCCTTGCAAGGACAGTCGATATATGATTGAAATCGATACTGCAAGTCTCATTTTTTCAGAGGGAGGGAAGAAATGTCTGGACTGAACGAGAAGCTGCGCGGCATATCGCGGCGCGATTTATTCAAACTTTCAGGAAAATTCGGATTGAGCTCGACGCTGCTTGCGGCAAGTTCGATGGCAGGCGTCGTTACGCTGCCGCGCCTGGCACAGGCGGTCGAGTCGACCTATGAGAAGCGTTTTTCGAAGGAGCCGAAATACACGCTGAAATACGGTGCATCCGGGTTCAACGCGCGCAATCTTCTGATTGAGCGTGCCGGCTGCCTGGAATTTGCCCGCGACCTCGAATCACGCACCAACGGTCTGGTGCGCGTCGAGTTCATCGGCGACAACCAGATCTGCGGGCAGTTGAACTGCGTGGAGAAGACGCAGCTCGGCATTATCGACCTCTATGCCGCATCGACCCAGAACTCGGCCGGCGGCGCGCCCTATCTGAACGTGTTGGACTATGCCTATATGTTCCCGGGCCGGGCCTCGCAGTATCACTTCCTTTACAGCCCCGGTTCGCAGCGCATCCTGCGGGATCCGCTGGAAAAACGCCACGGGCTGAAATTCCTGTTCTCGCATTGCGAGCTGCGCGGCATCCAGCTCGGCATGAAATATGATGATCAGCCAACAATCACCAAGCTGGAGGAGCTTTTCGGCACCAAGAACCGCGTCACCGGCACACAGCTTGGCCGTATCGCCATGCAGCTCTTGAACCTCAACCCGGTTCCGATCGCCTGGGAAGAAACACTTGACGGTCTCAAGCAGGGACTGATCGACGGCGCGGAAACCTGGGCGTCTGCCGTGGCATATGCGAACATGTCACCGGTTGTCTCACAATCCGTCGACCTCAAATTCTTCTGCGGCACGGAGCACACCTCCATCTCCTCGAAGGCGTTCGACCGGTTCGAGCCGGAGGTGCAGGAAGCGGTGATGGAATCAGCCTATCTGACACAGGTACAGATTCAGGCGGCCAATGAGGCAGCGCTGGTCAAGACGGTCGGCTTCTCCGATCCGCAGCTTCCCGGCACCATCTTCGATGAATACAATGTTCGGCCTGCGTTTCTTGCAGACGACCAGATCAAGATGGCAGAGGAAATGTGCTCGCCGGAATTCAACCCCGGCCCGTGGGAACAGTGGCGCGAGCGGCTCAACAACTGGGCCGGCGGCATTGACACCTACGCTGAAATCAGCGCCATCGCCCGCGAGGTCCCGGCCGACATGAAGCCTGAAAATGTCGAACCGCGCCGCTGGTGGAAAAGCTGATCTAGCGCCAGCGACTATATAAAGACAGCCGGCACTCTGGAGGGATGCCGGCTGTTGCAGACGATCGCCGGACCGCGGCACTGCCTTTCGGCTGAAGCGCGGACGGAAACATCACTTTGGGAGGAGATGACGTTGGATTCGTTGTTTGGCGAAGCCTGGTCGATTGTTGCGGCAATACCAAGCTGGGATAGTTGGACGATAAGCAGTGCGCTTGGCACGAACGGCGCCTGGCTTGTCGGTTTTTTTGCGACGCTTTTTGGCGGCCTCCTCGTTGCCGTTCTGTACGGACGATTTCCAGCACTTGAGCGCCACTTCGAGAAATCGGTGATGATCTGGTCCTATCTGCTGATCGCCGCGATCATCGGGGTCGAGGTCATCCGCCGTTTCGTATTCTCGGTGCAGGCGCCATGGTCGACGACCTTGCCGCCATTCCTGTTCCTGATCATGAGCTGGGCCGGCTGCGCCTATAATCTCAAATTCCGCAACCACCTCAGCTTTGCAGAATTCCGCTCGATGATGCCACGGACCTTCCAGTTTGCCTGCCTGATCGTCGATGCCATTCTCTGGTTCACGTTTTCCTGGATCGTCGTGGTCACCTCGACTCGGGTGGTGTTCAACTCGGCGGCAAATTTCCAGATCCTGCTCGGCACCGACAATGTGATGCAGTGGTGGCTGCTGATCTCCGTGCCCATCAGCTTCATCCTGATCGCCGGACGGGCGATCGAAAATCTCGCGATCGACTATCGCAGATACAAGAATGGCGCCGACCTGATTTCCGCGTCGGCGCAATTCGGCGATTGAGGAAGAACAGATGGCTGACTCTCTTCTGATCACATTGATCTCACTCGGCGCGACCGCCTTCTTCCTGATTGGCGTACCCGTGCTGCTCGTCATCGGCCTTTGGGTCGTTGGCATGAGCCTGATGCTTGGCCTGCCGCTCGACAATCTCGGCTCCGCGCTTTCCGATGTCTTCACTGACGGCTTTGCGCTGCTGGCGATGCCGCTGTTCATCCTGACGGGTGACCTGATCAACCAGTCCGGGATTGCCCGGCGCATGTCCGATTTCGCCTATTCCTGCCTCGGCTGGATGCGCGGCGGCCTGGCCATGGCGGCCATCGGCGCCTGCGGCCTGTTCGCGGCGATCTCCGGTTCCAACTCGGCGACGACGGCAACCATTGGCGCCATGCTGCATCCGGAAATGAAGAAGGGCGGCTATGACGAGCGCTTTTCTGCAGCAACGGCAGCAGCCGGCGGCACGCTCGGCATCATCATCCCGCCGTCGATCATCTTCATCGTCTACGGCTTCCTGATGAATTTGCCGATCTCGGACCTGTTCGTGGCTGGCATCATTCCGGGCCTGTTGATGGGGTTGTCGATGATGTTCTTCTGCTGGCTGATCTGCCGCAGAAATGGCTGGGGCCATATCATCGCGCTTCAGCCCTCTCGCGTCATCAAGACGGCCATCGGCTCATGGCTCGGCTTCTTCGCCATCGGCATCGTGTTGTGGGGGATTTATACCGGTAAATTCTCGCCGACCGAGGCCGCTGCCGTCACCGTCGGCTTCTGCGTGCTGGTCGGCTTCCTGTCGCTGCCGCTTCACCGGATGATGGGATCGCCCTCCGAAGACCGCCCCCCAACGAGCGCAGCTATGGGGAAATGCTGGTGGTGCGCGGCTTCACTCCGCTCGACATCCCCTCAATCACCCTGCGCTCAGCTCAGATCACAGGCATTCTCGCCCCACTGATCGCAATCTCTGTGGTCATGCAGCAGATCCTCTCGGTCATGGGCGCTGAACAGGTGATCGGCGATTTCGTGCGCTCCATGGGCGGCTATTATCCAGTCCTGTTTACAGCGATGGCGCTGGTCTTCATTACAGGCATGGTGCTGGAAAGCCTGCCGACAACGATCATCATGGCGCCGATACTGGCACCGATTGCAGCCTCCATCGGCGTCGATCCGATCCAGTTTGCCGTGGTCTTCCTGATCGGTGCCTCAATCGGCTTCATCACACCGCCCTATGGCCTCAATCTTTACGTCGCATCGGGCGTGACCGGCGTGTCCTATTTCAGGATATTGCGCTATATCTATCCCTATATCGTTGCGCTGGTTGCAGTCTGGTTTCTGGTCGCGCTTGTCCCGTCACTCTCGACAATGCTCATCCCGCAGCGATGAAACGGCGCTTCGCCATCTGCCAGATTTAATGAAAGCGGTTGGAATATACATTGGACGATCAAGTCAAAGACGGACAGATACCGACAAACCTCCGGCTTCTGCTGGTGCTTGAGGCGCTGGCGGAAAAAGGATCGCCGGTCACGCCGACCGAGGTGAACCAGCAACTCGGCCTGCCGAAACCGACCATCCACCGGCTATTCGCCACGCTTGAGGCTGAGGGCTTCATTCAGCGCGAGATCGATGGCCGCGGATATTGTCCGGGCCGGAGACTGCGGGTGATGTCGGCGGGCATCCTGTCGTCCCTGCGTATCAGAACAGCGCGCGTGGCAATCCTGACCGAGCTTGCCGAGGCGATCAACGAGACCTGTAATATCTCGCTGCCGGACCTTGATGCGATGATCTATCTGGAGCGCGTGGAAACCAAATGGCCACTCCGGATCCAGCTGCCCGTCGGCACTCGCGTGCCGTTCTATTGCACAGCCAGCGGAAAGATGTATCTGAGCTCGCTCGACCGCAAGCATCTCGAAAACTATCTGAACGCGACCGAACTGACGGCAGGCGCGGCCAACACCATCACCACACCAGGAGACCTTGTTGCTGAAATCGAACGGGTGGGGGCCTGCGGTTATGCGACGGATAATGAGGAATTCATGGACGGTATGATCGCGGTTGCCGTACCGATCCGCGACAGTTTCGGTCGCCTGGTCTCCGCACTTTCCTTCCATGCACCGCTGCAGCGCCTCTCGCTGGAAGAGGCCCTCGGTCACCTCGGTCTTCTGCATGCTGCCGCCGAAAAGCTTTCGGCGCTGATCAGCAAGTAGACCGGCGCATGAGAAAGCAGACGCAGCCGGTCTTTATGCTCAACGATAGATCGCCGTGACGGCTTCCTCGCCGGCACGGACAAAGCCGCGATACATGCCCTCCGAATTAAACGGCAGGGTTATGTTGCCCTCCCGGTCGACGGCGATGACACCGCCGGAGCCGTCATTTTCGGCAAGATCGACCATCACCACATGTTTCGCCGCCTGTTCGAGGCTTTCGCCCGCATACCGCATGCGTGCCGCGATTTCGGATGCCGCCGTCCAGCGGATGAAGATTTCACCGTGGCCCGTGCCGGAAACAGCACAGGTCGCGTTATCGGCATAGGTTCCCGCGCCGATCATCGGAGTATCGCCGATGCGGCCTGCAGCCTTTCCGGTCCAGCCGCCGGTCGAGGTGGCAGCCGCCAAATTGCCTTCGCTGTCGCAGGCAACGGCACCGACCGTGCCATGTCGTCGCGCCGGGTCATCATTGTCTTCACCAGCTGCCTTCAATTTGAGCGTCTCCTGCAGCGCATCCCAGCGAGCCTGGGTAAAGAAATAGTCCTTGCCACAAAATTCCAGGCCGGCCTTGCGGGCAATCTCCAGAGCGTTCGGTCCGGTCATGCAGACATGCGCCGTCTGTTCCATCACCGCACGAGCAGCACGAACCGGGTTTTTCGGGCCGA
Organism: Martelella sp. K41-7; assembly: GCF_055808365.1. Taxonomy (NCBI): domain Bacteria; kingdom Pseudomonadati; phylum Pseudomonadota; class Alphaproteobacteria; order Hyphomicrobiales; family Aurantimonadaceae; genus Martelella; species Martelella sp. K41-7. The sequence goes on along the minus strand of NZ_CM147867.1, from coordinate 775,815 downwards.
AAATGCTGGCGACGGTACCCGCCCTGCGGTCTCGGCCGTCCATGACCGCGGCGTCCATTTCCTGTTCGCCATGGTCCGTGAAAACGGCCCCGCGCCCGGCGTTGAATAGCGGCTCATCTTCCAGCGCGCAGACGGCTTCGGTGACCGCATCAAAGGCACTGCCGGCCTTTCTCAGAACGGCCTCGCCGGCTTCAAGCGCGCGGCGCAGGCCGGCGTGATAGGCCGCTTCCCCTTCCGGCGTCATCTTCGATTTCAGGATGGTTCCGGCCCCGCCATGGACCGCGAGAGAATAGCGCATGTGTTACCCCTTCAGCCCGGATTGTTGTGCACAATAGCGGGCGATATCGGCATGGGTGGCTATCCAGCAATCGCCCTTTGCCGTGATGTGAGACAGAAGTTCTTCCAGAATGAAGATACGTGAACGATAGCCGGTGATATGCGGATGCATGGTCAGAAGGAATAGCCCGCCCTCTTCATAGGCACCGTCAAATTCACGCCGGAAGATATCAAGGACATCGGCGGGCGGCGTATAGGGCCGCTGCGCGCCAAACCGGTTCATCATGAAATAGACGGCGTCATCGCGGATCCACTCGACCGGCAGTTCGACAATTCCCGTTTTCTCGCCATTATCGAGAATTTCATAAGGATCGTCATCGGCAAACAGCGAGCTGTCATAAAGAAGGTCGAGTTCGCGCGCGATTTTCAGCGTCGCATCGGAATAGTCCCATGACGGCGTGCGCATGCCGACGGGCCGGTTGCCGGTGATCTTCTCCAGCGTGTCGGCAGACCGCAGCATCAGTTCGCGCTCCTTGTCGGCCGGCACCTCAGCATTTCGCTCGTGAATCCAGCCGTGAAGCGCGATCTCGTGGCCGTCGTCCGTCAGCGATTTCTGTTCCTCCGAATGGAGTAGAGCGGAAACGGCGGGCACGAAGAAGCTCACCTTCGCGCCATAGCGGTCCAGCACCTTGCGGATACGTGGAATGCCGCGCACTGGCGCCGAACTCACCCCAGCTCAAACGGCCGGGAGACTGTCCGCCATCGCGTAGTTCGTTTGTCTCGTGGTCACTGTCGAAACTCAGAGCCACGGCGCACCGCGCACCGCCCGGCCAGGCCTTTGGCAGCAGATTTTTCCCCGCACGAACCTGATTAACCCGGCCGCGCCAGATCGCCTCGTCCCATTCATAGGGTTCGCTCATGCGTGGCCTCCATCGACCGATAGTATTTGTCCGCTGATCCAGCCCGCCTGCGGCGCGGCCAGAAAGGCCACGGCGTTTGCAACATCCTGCGGCTGACCGAGGCGCCGCATATGAATACCGTCAATCACCGACTTCTGCCGCGCCGCCCCGAAGGCCGACCATTGCGTCTCAGTCGACGGGTTGGACAGAATGAAACCCGGCGCCACGGAGTTGACTGTGATACCGAAGGGGCCGAGTTCGAGCGCCAGTTGTTTTGTCAGCCCGACGAGCGCGTGCTTGGCGCTGGCATAGGCCTGAATGCCGGTGAGGCTCGGCCGCAACCCCGCGCCGGATGAAATGGTGATAATCCGGCCTGCGCCGCGCTCTTTCATGCCCGGTGCCACGGCCTGCGCGCACCAAATGGCGGCATCGACATTGGCCTCAAAGATCACGCGCCAGTCATCGACGCCGATCTCTTCGATGGGCCGCCCGATCTGCCCGCGCACACCGCCAGCCGATGTCACCAGCCCGTCAATGCAGCCAAAATGCGCGATCACGGACTGAATGGACTTGTGCGCACCATCGCGGGTACCGAGGTCGCACTGATGAAGGCTGATGCCAGCCTCGCGTAGCGGTTCCATGCCTGTACCATCGATATCGATTGCCGCGACTTGCGCGCCCGAGTCCTTCAACTGACGGGCAATGGCCGAACCAATCCCCTGCGCCGCGCCGGTCACGGCGAAAACCTTGCCTGAAAGATCTAGCTGCACAGCCGCACCATCTCATCCACCAGCACTGACGATTGCTGGCGCCTGCCATCCTCGATGTCGTGGACAAGCTCGACCATTTTTGCCAGGGCAGGAACCGCCAGCCCGTGCGAGGCAGCCAGCGGAATCATCGTGCCAATCTGCGCATCGATCTCAGTCTTGCGCTTGCGCACGGCAAGGTCGCGCCAGATGCCGGAATGCGTCTTGGCCGTCTTGCGGTTATGCGCCACCATCTTTTCAAGTGCCGCGCGCATTCCTTCGGGGTCGGCGGACAAAAAGGCTTTCGGATCGAAACCATTGAAACCAAGCGGGCTGACGCCTTCGGCTTCGGCCAGTTTCATCACCTCATGGCCGAGCCTTTCATAGACCATCCGATGTTCGGGCCGCGCCATCGCATCAGACATGGAATCAGGCGTCAGAGCAGTGCAAAACAACAGCGAGCCGTAGCCCATCTTGCCCCAGAGATACCCCCAGATATTGTCGGTGGCGACAGCCTCGGGTTCGACCAACGATAAAAGCTGATGGATCTCGGCAACACGCGGTGTCATCCGGCCATCGAGTTCGCCAACAGCAACGGCGGCACGGTTTCCGTAGAGGATACGCCCCGGTTCCAGCCAGTCTGCGCCGAAATTGACAAAGCAGCCGACGGTATTCTCCGCGCCGATCCTTTCGGCAATCACCTTTTCATTCAGACCGTTCTGCGCCGAAACAACATAGCCGCCCGCAGACAGATGTGGCGCGAGCATTTCAAGCGCTGCAGCGGTATGGTGGGCCTTCACCGAAAGAAAAACACGATCGAACCGCCCCTGCAATTCGTCCGGCGTACTTGCCGGCAGGATTTGCGTGAACTCTTCCACCGGACCTTCAATCCTCAGGCCCGTCATGCGCATCGCCTCGACATGCTCCGGCACGATATCGACCATATGCACCTTATGGCCGGCGCGTGCGAAATAGGCACCGAGGACGCCGCCGATCGCGCCAGCGCCCCAGATCAGAATAGTGGAATCACTCATGCCCAGTCGCCTTCCAGCAGGGAACGGGTTTCCTCAACGGCAACCGACCAGACGCGCTCCATGTCCTCATCGGGGCGTTGGTAAAACCCACCGTAATTGCCATCGCCGATCAGTTCGCGCACACCGGCGGAATTGCGGTCGCGCAACCGGTCAAAGTCTACATAGGGCTTCTGTTCGGCAGGCATGGCGCGGCCGGGAAGCCGGGTCCAGGGGAAATTCTCCATCCAGCTTGCGTGGCTGGCGACGGGATCGATCTCGCGCACGGTTGCCATGGTCTTCGGCGCCCGCCACCAATCATGAAAACGGCAGCGCGCGCCCTCATTCTGCTCCATCCACTCCATGGTCACCGGTTGCACCGGCGAATTACCGCCATGGCCGTTGACGATAAGGATGCGACGGAAGCCGGTCGCATAGAGGCTGTCGAGAATATCTGAGATGAGCGCGGCGTAGGTCGTAAGCTTCAGCGTGACGGACCCCGGAAACGCCATGAAATAGGGCGTCAGCCCGTAGGCGACGGCGGGAAACACAGGAACGCCAAGCGGGGCAGCCGCATCCGCCGCCACTTTTTCGGACAGGATGCTGTCGACTGAGAGGCTGAGCCAGGCATGCTGCTCCGTGCTGCCCAGCGGCAGAATGCAGCGATCGTCGTTCTTCAGGTATTCTTCGATCTCAAACCAGTTGCTGTCGGAAATTTTCAACGTTGCCTCTCCGTTTTTTCATGACTTTTGTTCTGTAGGCTTCAATTGTCGGAAGCAGTTCCTTGCGCACCGAATGAATGTCCGGCGTGTGCCGGTATTCGAAAGCGATCTGGTCGGGCCGCAGTGTTTCAAGCAGGTATTCCGCTCCGGTGGCGTAGACCAGAACATCGGCGCGGGTGATCGCCTCCTCAATGCCGGGTTCACCGCGCACCACCATCGTCAGTTCTGTGATATGCGGGCCGAACCGGCGGATACCCGCCTTCATCAGCGTGACGAAGGTATCGAAATAGGAATAGCCGACGACTTCTGCATCGGTTGCAAGCGAGGCGAGCGAAACCCGCGTGGCCTCATCAGGAATGAGAGTAACGCCGGTGATCGGCGTCTCGGCGAAATAATCGCGTGCAGACTTCAGAAGGCTGCGCGGCGAAATCACCAGATCAACACTTTCAGGCGCAACATCCTTCAATGTATCCATGGTCGCAACCGAAAGCACATCGCCATGAGCCAGATGCCGACGCAGGGCCTGCGCATAGGCCTCGGTCGCCTCGATGAAATTGCCGACGATCAGAAGCCGCATATTCATATGCGGCCTGCTGGAAACCATGGAAACGCGCGTTGCGAGTTCAGTGGGCGAAATGCCGCAATCGCGACCGAGATCCACCAGTTCGGCGATCCGCATGTCGAGTTCACGCAGACGGACCTGATTTGCGGCAACCGAAATGCTTTTGACGAATGTGCCTGAACCGACCCGGCCTTCGGTATGCCCGACTTCCTGCAGAGCCGCATAGACCGTGCTGACCGTAACCGGGGAAATGCCGAGCCTGGACGCAAGCGAGCGGACCGACGGCATGCGACCGCCTGCCGGAAGCTCGCCCGAGGCGATGCCGAATTCCAGCGCTCCGCGCAACTGCACCGAAACGGGAACAGAGGACTTGCGATCAATGGCATCGACGATGCGATCCATTGCCTGATCGAATTGCACCTGAGTGTCTATCATAGTGTTATAATGAACAAAAACACCAAGCCTGCCAAGCCTTTGAACCGACAGTTTTTATGTTTTCAAAACGATATTTGTCTCAAATCAGGGTTGACCGTATTAAAAAACCGGGACTATCGTATCAATCAGTTGAAACAAAGGGGAACAATCCTGATGAATAAATCTCTTCTCCGCTCGGCCGTCACTGCTCTTGCGCTCATGGCCGCAGCGCCCGCAGTGCTCGCCGAAGACCTGATCATCGGTCTGCGCGCCGGCCCTGACTCGATCGACCCGCACTGGTCGACGCTCGGAAGCCAGTGCAGAAGCGCTTCGCCACATCTACGACACGGTTGTCGATGTCGATGACAAGCTGCAGCTTAAGCCGGGCCTTGCCGTCAGTTGGGAGCCGATTGACGACACAACCTGGGAATTCAAGCTGCGTGAAGGCGTCAAATTCCATGACGGATCGGACTTTACCGCCGAAGACGTCAAGTTTTCCATCGAGCGCATTCCGGAAGTCACCGGTCCGATGCCGATGACGCTCTACACAAAATATGTCGACAGTGTCGAAGTGGTCGATGACTATACGCTGCGCGTCCACACCAAGGGCATGGCACCAGCCCTTCCCAACGACTTTACCCGCCTTTTCGTCGTTTCCTCCGGCACAGGCATGGAAGCCCGCAACGAGGAGTTCAACTCAGGCGAAGCCGCCATCGGCACCGGCCCCTACAAATTCGTTTCCTGGGAGCCGAAGGGCGATCTCGTGCTTGAACGTTTCGACGATTACTGGGGCGAAGAGCCTGCATGGGAAACGGTCGTCCGCCGCGAAATTCCAGACGATGCAGCCCGCGTTGCAGCACTGCGTTCCGGCGATGTCGACATGATCAACTATGTCCCGGCCTCCGACTATCTGGCTTTCCAGAACGACGACAGCCTGGAAACCTTCATCTCCGACTCGATCTACATCCTCAACATCGCGCCAAGCGTGAAGGACGAAGAGCCGCAGCCGATCACGGTCAACGGCAAGCCGGTTGACGGCAATCCGCTGCAGGATCTGCGCGTACGCAAAGCGCTCGATCTCGCCATCAACCGCGACATCCTGGTTGATGTCGTGCTCGAAGGCCTTGGCAACCCGGCCAACCAGCTTATGCCGGAAGGTTTCTTCGGCTATACTGACAAGCTTGGGGCCCGTGAATACGACATCGAACAGGCCAAGGCCCTGCTTACCGAGGCCGGTTATCCGGACGGGTTCGAGATCGATTTTACCTGCACCAACAACCGCGTTCCCGGCGATGCTGTCGTCTGCGAGGCGCTTGCACAGATGTGGTCCCGTCTCGGCCTGAAGGTGAACGCCCAAGCGCTCAACGGCACGGTCTTCTTCCCCGCAGCGGCACGTGAGGAATACACGATGACGATGTCCGCATGGGGCACGCTCACGGGTGAAGCCGCCTATACCTACGGTGCGCTGGCGCACTCCAAGGATGCGGAAAAGGGTTTCGGCAACTTCAATCGCACCGGATATTCCAACCCGGAATTCGACAAGGTCTTTGAAGAGGGCACTCAGACGCTCGACGCCGACGCACGCCGCAAGCTCTATGAGGAAGCCTCCTTCATCGCCATGGACGACCGCGCTCTGATCCCGACCGTCATTCTGCAGACCGTCTGGGCCGCCGATGCCGACACGCTTGAGATCACGCCTCGTGTCGACCAGGAAACGCGCGCCTACGAAATCAAGCCTGCTGAGTAAGGTGGACCGCTGAACACCCTTGCGAGAGGGTATCAAGTGCTGCGGCCGACACCGGCCGCAGCCAATCATCGGCGAATGACCACCGGCAGGTGCCGGCAACCCGCATTCGTACGATATTCAGCGCGTCGCAAATACGCGCACGCTTAAATCCAAGAGGCTCGGATGCTCGGTTTTCTTGTCCAGCGGCTGCTGCAGGCCGTTGTTGTCATCTTTGCAATGTCGATCATTGTGTTTCTGGGTGTCTACGCCATCGGCAATCCGATTGACGTGATGATTGACCCGGGCGCGACCCAGGCAATTCGCCAGAAGCTGATCGAGCAATACGGCCTCGACCAGCCGCTTTGGCAGCAATACTGGACATTCCTGTCCAATGTCGTCCATGGCGACCTCGGCACTTCGATGGTCTACAATGTCTCGGTGATCAAGCTGGTGTTCTCGCGGCTTCCGGCGACCGTGGAACTGGTTTTCGTCGCTGTGATGATTGCCACGCTGATCGGCATTCCGGCCGGCATCTATGCGGGCTACCGCCCGAACAGCCTACTCGCCAGGGCGATCATGGCGCTTTCGGTTCTCGGCTTTTCGGTCCCCACCTTCTGGATCGGTATGCTGCTGGTTATGGCCTTTGCCGTCAATCTCGGCTGGCTGCCCTCGGGCGGGCGCGGCGATGTCAGCTCGTTCCTCGGCCTGCGCACTTCGCTTGCGACGGTCGACGGCTGGCGGCATGTGATCATGCCAGCCTTCAATCTGTCGCTGTTCATGATGGGGCTTCTCATTCGCCTCACCCGTGCCGGCATGGTCGAGGCGATGCAGACGGACTATGTGAAATTCGCGCGCGCGCAAGGTCTGCCGGACAGGCAGATCGTTTTCAGCCATGTGCTGCGCAACATTTCGATCCCGATCGTCACGGTTTTCGGGCTGGAACTCGGCTCGACGCTCGCCTTTGCCGTCGTCACCGAAAGCGTCTTCAACTGGCCGGGCATTGGCAAGCTGATCATCGACAGCATCCTTCAGCTCGACCGACCTGTTATGGTCACATATCTCATTCTCGTGGTGATCCTGTTCGTGCTCATCAATCTCGTCGTCGATATCGTCTATGCCCAGCTCGACCCGCGTGTTCGGCTGAAAGGAGGCAAGTGATGACCGACGCAACATCTGCGGCAGCCCCGGTGGAAACCCGCCTGGCCCGCTTCCGCAATTTCTGTTCCGACTTCGCCCGTTCGCCGGTCGCCGTGATTTCCCTGATCCTGATCGTGAGTTTGCTGTTCGTGTCGTTTGCGGCCCCTCTGGTCTCCCCCCAGGATCCATACGACATGGCGAAACTCGACTGGATGGACGCGTTTTTAAAGCCGGGAACCGTCGGCTCGGGCGGCTACACGCATCTTCTCGGCACTGACAATGTCGGCCGCGACATGCTGTCGGCGATCTTTTACGGTCTGCGCACCAGTTTCATCATCGGCCTTTCCGCCGGTGCGCTGGCGCTGTTCGTCGGCATCTGCATCGGCCTGTCGGCGGCCTATTTCGGCGGACGGATCGAGGCATTTCTGATGCGTATCGTCGACCTGCAATTGTCGATGCCGGCCATTTTGCTTGCACTGGTCCTTGTCGCCGTTCTCGGTCAGGGCGTGGGCCAGATCATCTTGGCGCTGGTGGTTGCCCAATATGCATACTTCGCCCGCACCACCCATGGCGCCGCAACGGTGGAACGCAGCAAGGATTATATCGAAGCCGCCCGTTCCACGCCGCTCCCCACCAGCCGTGTGTTGTTCCGTCATCTCCTGCCGAACGTGCTGCCACCGCTGATCGTGGTGGCAACGGTACAGGTCGCCAGTGCGATTGCGCTGGAAGCGACCCTCTCCTTCCTCGGCGTTGGCCTTCCGCTCACCGAACCTTCGCTCGGGTCGCTGATCGCCAACGGCTTCAAATACATCCACACGGACCGGTACTGGCTGTCGATCTATCCGGGCCTGTTCCTGATGGTCACCGTGGTAACGATCAATCTGGTCGGCGACCAGGTCCGCACCGTTCTTGATCCGAGGCGCAGCAGATGACCAAAGCACTTGACGTCCGGGGCCTGACGACCCGGTTTGAAACACGCAGCGGCGACGTCACGGCCGTCAACAATGTCAGCTTCTCGGTCGAACGCGGCCGGATCATGGGCCTTGTCGGCGAAAGTGGATCAGGCAAGAGCGTCACTGGCTTTTCCATTCTTGGCCTCGTCGAGGAGCCCGGTCATATCAGCGGCGGCGAAGTGCTGGTGGAAGGCCAGGATCTGCGCGCGCTGAAACCGGAAGCGCTGCGCAAACTGCGCGGTTCCAAGGTTGCAATGGTATTCCAGGACCCGATGATGACACTGAACCCGGTGTTGAGGATTGGCGACCAGATGGCGATGGCCGTGCGCGTGCACGAGAACATGTCGAAACGCGCCGCATGGGAACGCGCCCGCGAAGCCCTTGAAATCGTCGGCATACCCGCCGCCGGTGAACGGCTGAAGGCGTATCCGCACCAGCTCTCCGGCGGCATGCGCCAGCGCGTGGCGATTGCGACGGCACTTCTGCACCGCCCCGCCGTCATCATCGCCGATGAGCCGACCACGGCGCTCGACGTCTCGATCCAGAGCCAGATCCTCGCGGAAGTTCGCCGGCTTGCCGACGAGACAGGAACGGCAATCGTCTGGGTCACCCACGACCTTGCCGTCATCTCCAGCCTCGCAGACGACATCTGCGTGATGTACGCCGGACGGATCGTGGAGCGCGGCACCGCCGAAGACGTGATCGCCGCCCCGCGCCACCCCTACACGGTCGGGCTGATCGGTTCCGTGCCAAGCCTACATGAACCGGGCGCACATCTGCCGCAGATCCCCGGCTCAACACCGCAGCTTGCCAATCTGCCGTCGGGCTGTCCGTTCAGGCCGCGCTGTCCGCGCGCGAGCGATCTCTGTGCCACCGAGCCGCCGCTCATCGAAACCGGCAGTCATTCGGTTTCCTGTCATCGCCCGATGGAGGCCCCATGAACCAGCCACTTCTTAAGATCGAAGGCGTTCACAAGCGCTTTACCCGCAAGTCCGGCCTTGTCATGCAAGGTATTGATCGGCTCACCGGCAGGCCTTCGGGCTCAACCGTTCACGCGCTCTCCGACATTTCGCTGTCGGTAACCGAAGGTGAAGTTCTGGGTCTTGTCGGGGAATCGGGTTGCGGCAAATCCACGCTCGGGCGGATCATATCGGGCATCTATACACCAAGCGATGGCGAGGTTTTCCTCAAGGGAGCGCCCGTTGCCCGCAAGCGCGGGAACAACGTCGAAAAGCTCACCACCAAGGTCCAGATGATCCACCAGGACCCGTTTGCAAGCCTCAATCCGCGCATGAAGGTGGGAGAGACCATTGCCGAGGGGCCGCGCATTCACGGGATCGTCAAGGCCAATGCTGTGCGCGCACGGGTGCGCAGCCTCTTGCAGCAGGTGGGGCTTGAAGCCGCCTATGCCGATCGCCTGCCACACCAGTTTTCCGGCGGCCAGCGCCAGCGTATCGCCATTGCCCGCGCGCTTGCCATGGAGCCGGAACTGCTGGTACTCGATGAGGCCGTCGCCTCGCTTGACGTCTCAATCCAGGCACAGGTGTTGAACCTGTTCATGGATCTGCGCCGCGAACTGGGCCTCACGGCCATCTTCATCAGCCATGACCTTTCGGTCGTGCGTCATGTGTGCGACCGTGTGGCAATCATGTATCTCGGACGCATCGTCGAGCTTGCTTCCGCTGAAGAGCTTTATGCCAGGCCGCTTCATCCGTACACAAAGGCTCTGTTCGCCTCGATCCCAAAGCTTGGCGCCGGACGCGGATCGTTTCAGCCGATCGAGGGGGAGATCCCCTCGCCGCTCAACCCGCCGAAGGGCTGCGCCTTTCATCCGCGCTGTCCGATGGCCGGACCGAGATGCAAAACGGAGCTGCCGCGCCTGAAACCGGCGGAAGCCGGCAGCGCGCAGGTGGCATGCCACCTCAACGACGGCGGCACCGCCGTGACACCGAAAACGGAGGCAGCATGATCGAATTTTCAAACCGCATCGCCGAGATCAACGACATTCTCTGTGCCGTCAACATGCTGCAATGGGATGCGCGCGTAATGATGCCCGCAGGCGGAGCGGCAACCCGTGGCCAGCAGATCGCAACGCTGAAGGCAATGGCGCGTGGATTGTTACTTGACGGAGCAACGGAGGAAACGGCCGAAGCCGTGCTCGCCAGCAACGCCACTGAACGCAACCGCCGTGCTGCCGAAGCCGTTCTTTCAGCCCGCAAGTGGCATATGAGCGTGCCACCCGAACTCCTGAAGCGTCAGGACGAAATCTCGATCATCGCCGGGCGTGTCTGGGCCAGGGCGCGGGCGGAAGGCGATTTCAGCCTGTTCCGGCCGCACCTTTCCGAAATCGTGACGCTGGCGCGGCAAACGGCCGACGCCATCGGCTATGAAGCGCACCCCTATGATCCGATGGTGCAGATCTATGAACCCGGCGAAAGTGCCGCATCGCTAAAGGCGTTGTTCGATGATCTTCGCGATGGCATCAAACCGGTACTGGAGGCAGCCCTCAAGCGACCCAAGCCGCGTACAGATTTTCTCTATCGTGACTATCCGGTCGAAACACAGAAGGCGCTCTGCGCGGAACTTGCCGAGCACCTCGGTCTCGACATGGATCGCAGCCGCCTTGACACCGCCGTCCATCCCTTCGAGATTTCCTTCACCCGTCAGGATGTGCGCATCACCTCGCGCTGGAACCCGAACTATCTTCCGATGTCGATCTTCGGCACCATGCACGAAACCGGCCATGCGATGTATGAACAGGGGGTCGATCCGGAACTGACGCGCTCGGCTCATACCACCGACATGATCGGCCTTTACGCCGTCGGCGGGAGTAGTTTCGGTATGCATGAAAGCCAGTCGCGGCTATTTGAAAATCACATCGGACGCTCGGCTGATTTCTGGGCGCTCCATTTCGACCGCCTGAAATCCCATTTTCCCGATCAACTTGGGGATGTCAGCGAGGCGGAGTTTGTGTGCGCCGTCAACCGCACGGAGCCCGGACTAGTGCGCGTGGAGGCCGATGAGCTGACCTATGACCTGCACATTATGCTGCGGGTCCGCATCGAAATGGCACTGATGGACGGCTCGCTTGCCGTCGACGACGTCCCCGAAGCCTGGAACACCGCCATGCGTGAGGACCTCGGCATCGACGTTCCGCATGACGGACTTGGCTGCCTGCAGGACGTGCATTGGTCGAGCGGCTATATCGGCTCGTTCCCGACCTACACGATTGGCAATGTCACCGCAGCCCAGATCATGGCGCGGCTGGACGAAACCGAGCCCTCGCTGCGCGATGCTGCCAAAATGGGCGATTTGGCCCCACTCAGGGCAAGGCTTGGCGCAATTGTCTGGCAGCACGGCCGCTCCAAAAACCGACGCGAAATGCTGGCGGAGATCGGGGCGGATGCTCAAGACTGCAAACCTTATCTCGACTATCTCAGCGGCAAATTCACCTAGGCCGCAACATCGAGCGGCTAAGGCTCCAGTTGATATACGGGCCATAAATGAGTGCGGGCGCCGGATCACTCCGGCGCCCGCTTATTTCTCCGCTACCGCGCTTCAGTTGTTAAAGTTGCCCATGCTGCGCGGCATCTGCGGCTGACGCTGATTGCCGGCCGGGCCCTGACCGCCAGGCTGCTGCGGTCCCGTGCCCATAACCGACAGTTCGGATACGGCAACCTTGCCGTCGCCGTCGGTGTCGAGATACTGGAAATGACGCGCAAACATTGGCCGGCCGACCTCAACCTGGAAGGCCTCGAATTCGTCCAGCGAAAGGAAGCCGTCGTTATTGGCATCAAACGCACCAAGTTCGCCCATCATCGCCGGACCGTTGCCGCGTGTTCCGTTTCCAGTGCCACGCATGCCGCCGGGACCGAAATCACCCTGCGGCCCGCCCTGCCGGCCGTTCATCGTGCCGGGGCCATAATTGCCCGGGTCATTGTTGCGCATCGCCGTCCAGCCGGTACCATTTCCACCCTGTGCGACGCCGTTCTGGGCGTAACCACGGGCCTGTCCCGCCTGCTGGCGGTCCTGCATCATACCCTGGCGCGCACCCTGCCCTCTCGCGCCCCCCTGCGGGCCGTTGCAATCCGTCATCATCTGCCGCCCGCCCTGACCGCGACCACCCCAATTGTCGTCGGGCCCAGCCGCCAATGCGGGAACGGCGGCACCGCCGATGAGTGCTGCAACCAGTCCTGCTGCGAAAATCGTTCTGCGTTTCATGACATCGCTCCTTTTCGGTTTTTCGATGTCGCCAATCTGCTCCCTCACTGTCGCAGAAGAATGCCGAGACCGCCCTCAATTGTATCCATTGGTCGCAAGGCAGGGCATCTGATACAAAACGTGACACAGTTTTGCGCAACCGGCCCCAAGCCTGCGCTATGATAAGGTCATGAGCAAAGAACCCCACATCCTGATCGTCGACGATCACCGCGAAATCCGCGATGCGGTGTTAAGCTACTTGCAGCGTAACGGCTACCGGGCCACCGCCGCCCGCGACGCGACGGAGATGGACGACAAGTTGCGCGGCGGAAGCTTTGACCTGATCGTTCTCGACGTGATGATGCCGGGCGAGGACGGCATTTCCGTCTGCCGCCGCTTGAGTGCCGACGGCAGCATACCGATCCTGATGCTGACAGCACTCGGCGAGGAGACCGACAGGATCATCGGCCTGGAAGTCGGTGCTGACGACTATCTGCCGAAACCCTTCAATCCGCGCGAGCTTCTGGCGCGCATCCGTGCCATCCTGCGCCGATCGGACCGGCAGCCGCGTTTTTCCGGCGCGCCGGCTGGTGAAAAACTCCGTTTCGCGAACTGGACACTCGACACCGACACACGCCGCCTTGCCGCCGATGACGGGCGTGATGAGGTTTTGACCACGGCAGATTTCCGGCTCTTGACTGTCTTGCTGTCGCGCCCGCGCTTTGTGCTCAGCCGCGAGCAGTTGCTGGACGCGACTTCCGGACGCAGCGCCCATGTTTTTGATCGCACCATCGATAACCAGATCAGCCGTCTGCGCCGCAAAATAGAACGCGATCCCGCAACGCCAGAAATCATCGTGACGGTGCGCGGCGGCGGCTACAGCCTCGCCTGCGATGTGGAGCATGTGCCGTGAGACCGCTTCTTCCACGCACATTGCGCGGCCAGATCATCGCGCTCATCGTTATGGCGCTCGCCATCGCCCAGTCGCTGACGTTGTGGCTGTTTGTGGATCAGCGTGCACTCGCGGTGCGATCGGCGCTCGCCATTGAGGCGGCAGACCGCGCCGGTAACACGACGCAACTCCTGGAAGATGCGCCGCAGGACCTCAGGGCCGAGATATTGCAGGCGGCAAGCTCTTCCCTCGTTCAATTCAGCGTGGGCGAAACTCCACTGGTCACAGATCAGAACGCCAGTGCGCCGAGCTGGATCGAACGGCGGATCCGCTCCGTGTTTGCCCGCGATGATCCACGTACCATCCGCGTCGACCTGCACAGCGATCAATCCCGACCTCCGCGTGTCGGCCCCGTTCCCGGCGCAGTACCGGGTGCAGGCGCAATGCGCGGCATGAACCAGATGCGCCAACCGCCGAACCAGCCACCTGCTAGTGCCGTCGAGCTCAACCTCTCCATTGCGCTTGACGACGGTAACTGGCTGAATGTCACGTCCCGGTTTCGTGACCCGCCCTATCAATGGGTCTGGTCGGAGGTCCTGCCTTTCGCGATTACGGCTATCCTGCTGGTGGTCGTGCTGTGGGCTGCTTTATCCCGACTGATCGGCCCCCTGCGTAAACTTGCCAGAGCCACCGACCGGCTCGGACGGGGCGAAGATGTCGAGCCTCTTGACCTTACCGGTCCCGATGAAATGCAGAAGCTGGCGGCCTCGTTTAACGACATGCAGGCCCGGCTTGATCGGTTCGTACGCGAGCGCACGCAAATGCTCGGCGCACTCGGCCATGACCTGCGCTCACCGTTGACCGCGCTGCGCGTGCGCGCCGAAATGGTGGAGGACGCGGAAACGCGTGTGCGGATGATTGCGACGATCGACGAAATGCAGGAGATGGTCGAGGCAACACTCACTTTTTCCCGGGGCATGTCACTGAGCGGACCGGTGGAAACGGTAAGTCTGCCAGCATTTCTTGGCGCGCTCACGCAAGAGCTGCGTGAAACCGGCGCATCCGTCACCTCCGGTGCAATCGCCGACGTCACACTGCGCGTCAGGACCACGGCTATGCGACGCGCACTCCGCAACCTTCTTGAAAACGCCGTGCGCTACGGGCAGCGAACCACGATTTCCGCAATTGCTGAAAACGGGCAGGCTGTCATTTTCATCGATGATGAAGGCCCCGGGATTCCAGACGAAAGTATGGTCCGCGTCTTCGATCCGTTTGTGCGGCTTGAAAAATCGCGCTCGCGCGATACGGGTGGCGTCGGTCTCGGACTTTCGATCGCGCGAACCACCGTCCTCGCCCATGGCGGCAAAATTTCGCTGAGTAACCGCTCAGAGCAGGGCGGGCTGCGCGTAACCGTCGAACTTCCGCTCAATGAGGGTGAATAGTGCGCGTTCCAGGTAGGCATCAGTGCGTTGCTGCTCACTATGGCGTGCCAAAACCGAACCACAGCATACAGACGGGAAAAATATACTCCATTTGTCATATTTTTCTTCCACACCCCTTGATTCATCTATGGCTATCACTTTACGATAGCGCTGTCTTACGGAAGGCAACCGCTCCAATATCAAAGACAGCACATCTCCTGAAACAACGGCCACGTATCTTCAGATGAAATATTTGCCATCATAGGCGACAGAGCACGAATACAAACACCAATCAAAAAACGTGATTTTGTGTAAAAACACTTCGTTATTTCTTGCGAAGACATTTCTATTTACGATTTTTAAAAACATGAAAAGACTCGAATATGCGGCTTTATCATTGCACTTACTGTGAACATAAGCTTCGATTTCCGCAATCGACTTGCTCAGGTTGCTACCAACCAACTCCCATTTACAATCGTGCACTTTTCTGGGTCGCAGCCATAGGATTAACGGTGCTCGTATTGGCTGCATTGACCGTGCATCTGGTACTCTGATCCCACCGCTGCTCCACGAAGCGATAAAGACACGGCGCTATGTTCGCGTCGGATTGCATCCCGAGCGCTCAGATCGATGGGTCATCTGGCAGATCGCCGCTTGCTTCGATTACAATTTATACTCATATTCTACGAATGCAGAAAAAAACACGACAAATCGTGGACGCTATAAGAACATGGACGGAAGAGAGAATTGCGGCTGCGGAACCGGGAGAGCGCCTGCCGACTGTCCGCCATATCATGCGCGAATTCAGAACAGCGCAGCGAACCGTTGAAACGGCATTGAAGCCGTTCTTCGAAGACGGTCGCATTGTCGCCCGGCCAGGCGCGGGCATCGTCACCGCCGAATGCCTGCCGCAAAGTCCGAGACAGTCTTTCGCCGCGGACCTTCTGATCCTCTATCGCAATTCCGACAGCAGGCTTGCACGGGTCACACTTCAGGAAGTCGCAGCACGGGTGAAGGCTGCCGGCTTTTCGGTCCTGCAGCTGGGGTTTTCCGGCGATGGTCAGGCAATCGATGTGCTGGAGCGGATCGGCCGATTCCGCGCGTGCCTCATCCAGGTCAATTTCGAGATCCTCACGGTCGCGTTTCTGGCTGCCCTACACAGACAGGCCGACCACATCGTTATCGACGGCGTTTCGGCCACCGGTATAGATGTCGATGCCATCGGAACAAACTGGCGCGAGGCACTTTCTATCGCCTTCCGTAAGATCAGAGAGAACGGTCATGAGAAGATTGCCTTCCTGACATCCGCACACAATGCGCGCCAGATTGCCATGGCGCGCCGTGAATTCGAACTGCTCGGCAGTTCGCTGCCCGACCCGACACAACGCTGGCTGATCGAACTCGACGCCCTGCCCGGCAGTTACCAGATCGAGGACATTGCCGAAGCGATCGGCCGGCACGCGAGCACCGACGGGGGCCTTCCGTTTTCCGGCCTGATCGTCTGGGGCGTTGTCGAAGGCTTCATTCTGGAGCGCGCCCTTGCGCAACTCGGACTTGAAGCCGGGCGCGACCTCAGCGTCATCATGCTCGGAAGCACCGATTTCCAGTCAGAGCATCTTGGCCGTTTCGATGTCGTCGGCAACAGCCACGACGAAAAACTTGCCGTGTTCGAACGGATCATCACGGAACGGATCGGCGACAGGTCCGACGAACCGCAGACCCATTACCTGCCGATCTCCCATGTGCACCATGGATCGGTGATCGATCTTACATCAGATTGAGTACATATGATGTTGTAGCCATATTTATACTCAAATAGCATCCGGAGCCAATGATAATGATCAAGTTCAGAGGCGTCGAATGCTCCACCAGCCGGTCCAGCAAAAAACAACAGGTGTGGCAATCGTCGGTGCCGGCGAGCGCGGCATCTACTATGTCGGCTCACGCATGGCCGAGATTGCCGGCGAAACCGGATTTCGCATTGTCGGCGTATTCGACCGGCTTGAAGACCGTGCCGGCTTCGCTGCGGACCACCTGAATGCGCTTTACGGCAAGGCCGGTGTCCGTCACATCGTGCGGGTTTTCGAAACCCTTGAAGCCGCCGTATCCGATCCCGCCGTTGATCTCGTGGTTGTCACCACCCATACCAATGCGCACAGGGCGCCGGTGGAAGCAGCGATCGCTGCCGGCAAGCGTGTCTACCTCGACAAGCCGATCTCGGTGACGCTGGAAGATGCCGAAGCAATTCTGGCAGCGGAAGAAAACGCCGGCCGCCCCATGCTGATGGCATTCACCCGACGCTACGAAAAGCCCTGGGTGGAGACCGTGAAACTTTGCCATTCGGGCCGTATCGGCACCCCGCAGATGATCCTGCTGCGCTCGGTCATTCCCTATTCACGCTACCTCCAGCTCTGGCACCGCAAACAGGCGCTTTCGGGTGGCGCGCTCAATGACAAGTGCTCGCACCATTTCGATGTGCTGAACTGGCTGGCCGCCGCCAAACCGCTCTCCGTCACCGCTGTCGGCGGCCGCAGCAATGTGTTCCAGCCCGACCCGAACGCACCGGAGCGCTGTTCGGTCTGCGACCGCGACTGCCCCTACCGCCGCCATGAAACGCTGGTGGACCGTTTTGAGGGCGCAGGCGCCGTTGCCAACGCAAGCTGGAGCGCGGCGGAACGGATCGAGGACCGCAATGACACCTGCGTCTATCAGTCCGGCGCCGACATCGACGACCACGCCATCGTAACGATCCGCTATGAAAATGGCGTTTCGGCCTGTCTGTTCTTCGCCATTTTCGGCCCCTTTGCCGAGGATCAGGAAACGCTTGAAATCGTTGGCTCGTCCGGCCGTATCCGCATGGAACGCCAATCCGGCGCCATCGATATCGTCGAGGACTACGGCCGCAAGCATGGCACGCTGGCCTTTACCAGCCCGGATCGCACATCGACCCATTTCGGCGCAGATCTCGAGCTTGTGCGCACGCTGCGCCGTTTCATGGACGGGGAAAACCCGCCGGTCGGCGTCGGGGACGGACTGGCGGCGCTGCGTCTCGTACTGGCCGCGCAGAAATCCATGGACAATGGCGGCATGCCGGTCGATCCGAAAACGCAGGAGTTCTTGAAATGACAAGACGTTTTTCGGAGCACCTGACCCCGCTTGCCAATCGCCTCGGCATTCAGCCGCTGTTTGGCGATATCCATAACCACGCGGCGCTTTCCTATGGCCATGGACGGCTGGAGGACGCGCTGGCAAGAGCTGCGCTTCAACTCGATTTCGTCTCCATCACCGGCCATGCGGCATGGCCAGACATGCCGGTCGACGTTCCGGAGGTCGCACATATCGTCGATTTCCACGTCAAGGGTTTCGCGAAGCTCAAGGCCAATTGGAAGGATCACTTCGAGACACTGAGAAGCTACGAGGCTCCGGCGCGATTTGCCGTTTTTCCGGGTTACGAAATCCATTCCTGTGAACACGGCGACTACACCATCGTCTACGCAGACCTCGATGTGGCAGAACCTGAGATCGCCGACACCCCGGCCGACCTCAAGGCCGCCCTTGAAGACGCCAAGGGTGAACGCGCGCTCGCCTTCCCGCATCATATCGGTTACCGGCAGGGCGCACGCGGCATCAACTGGGACACGTTCGACCCTGAACTGTCGCCCTTTGTCGAAATGTTTTCTATGCACGGCTGTGCGGAAGAGTCAGAATCCGATCGTTCCTATCTGCATTCCATGGGGCCGGTGAATGGCGCCTCCACCATGCGGTCGGGGCTGAAACGCGGCGCGGTCTTCGGCATTGTCGGCAATACAGATCACCACTCCGCCTACCCCGGCTCCTACGGCCATGGCCGCATGGCGGTCTATGCCGAAAATGATGACCGGGATGCGATCTTCCAGGCCATGCGCGCTCGGCACACCAACGCGCTGACCGGCGACAATATCCACCTGCTGACAGCAATCGGCGACACGGTTCAGGGCGGCATCGTAGCGCCCTCGGGGGCGGCCACGCTCGAGATCGAGGCAATCGGCGGCGGCTTCATCGACAGTATCGACGTGTTTCGCAACGGCGCGCTGTTCGAACGCATATCGCCCGAATTGCAGCCCGCCCCGGTTGATGCCGGTGACGACACGACAACACCGACCATTCTGTTCGTCGAACTCGGCTGGGGCGCACGTGGCAAAAGCCATGACTGGACCGGTGAACTGAGCCTTGCGGGCGGCGATATCCTCAAAGTCGAGCCCCGGTTCCGCGGTGCCGAGATCGTCTCCCCGCTGGAAGGCGAGGATCAGGCGGCCTCGCTGCCGGAGCTGCAACTGATCGGCGGCATCGTTTCGTTTTCGATCACTGCAGCCGCCAATCCCAACAATGTCACCTCGGCAACACAGGGCTTTGCTATCCACATCAATGCAGGCCCCGAAGCAAGGCTGAAAGCCACGCTTTCCGGCACCGAGCTGGATATTCCGCTGAGAAAGCTGTTCGAAGGCGCGCGCTCGGGCAATCTCGGCCCGATCGACAGCCCGGCTTTTCGTTTTCACAGCCTGCCCCTTCCCCATCAATGGCAATGGCAGGGCGAGATACCGCTGGGGGCGTTTTCAGCCGGCGAAAGTATCTATGTGCGACTGCGCGAGAAAACCGGGCAGATGGCCTGGACCTCGCCGATTTTCTGCAGAAAGGAGACGTAAAAAGGATCAGCAAAACCACCGCCGGCTCGTCATCATCGGACCGGCTGATTGCGGCAGACAAGGCGGATGACCGCCGGAGAGCCACACCGAAAAAACATCCGGCCCCGAAGGGCCTGATTTCAAAAAAGCGGGAACTTCATCAACCCGGTCCGCCAAGGGCCGGAGGGAGAACAGGCAATGAAGCATTTTAGGAAATTCACAGGCGTGCTGCTTGCTGCGAGCGCCCTGATGACGGTATCGGCGAGTGCCGTCGAACTCAATATCGTCCACGGCGCGATCGGCAAGGACAATGAGGTTCTGCGCAAGGAACTCGACCGCTACCAAGAGATGACCGGCAACACCGTCAACATCGTGTCAATGCCGGAATCAACCACTGACCAGTTCGGCCAGTACAAGCTCTGGCTTTCGGCCAAATCGCCGGATATCGATGTCTACCGCATTGACGTTATCGGCGCGCCACAACTGGCCAGCCACTTCGTCGACCTGACGGAGGCAACCGCCGACATCATCGACCAGTTTGTTCCAGCCGCAGTGGAATCGCAGACCGTCGACGGCAAGCTCGTGGCGCTGCCCATGTTCCTCGGCGCACCGGCGCTCTATTATCGCACGGACCTTCTGGAGAAATACGATCAGCCGGTTCCCGAAACCTGGGACGAGATGACCGAGACCGCGCAGATCATCATGGATGGCGAGCGGACCGATGGGAATGAGGACATGTGGGGCTATGTCTTTCAGGGTGCGCCTTATGAGGGTCTGACCTGTGACGGCCAGGAATGGATCTACTCTTATGGCGGTGGCCGTATTGTCGAACTTGACGGCTCAATCGGCATCAACAACCCCAAGGCCGCTGAGGCGCTCAACATGGCCAAGTCATGGGTCGGCACCATCGCCCCGCAGGGCGTCCTCAACTACATGGAAGAAGATGCCCGCGGCGTATTCCAGACGGGCAATGCCGTATTCATGCGCAACTGGAACTATGCCTATGCGCTGGCCGACGGCCCGGATTCGCCGGTCAAGGGCAAGTTCGACGTGACCACGCTTCCTGTCGGAGCGGAGGGCGACAGCTCGGCGGCCACGCTTGGCGGCTGGCACCTTGCGGTCTCGAAATATTCGCCCAACCCGGACGAAGCGATCGAGCTGGTAAAGTATCTCAACAACTTCGAAAACCAGAAGGAACGCGCCATCGAGACCTCGCGTCCGCCGACAGTCACGGCCGTTTACGACGATCCGGAAGTCGGTGAGGCCCAGCCGTTCGTTCCGCGCTGGAAGCCGGTGGTGCTCAACGCCCTGCCGCGTCCCTCGGCTGCGACCAAGCGCAAATATAACGAGGTTTCGTCGGAATTCTGGACTGCCGTTCACGATACGCTTTCGGGCGACGGCACCGCCGAACAGAACCTTGCAAAGCTGGAAGCCAAGCTGAAGCGTCTGCGCGGCAACGGCTGGTAAAATCGGGCGGCGCCGCAGGCAAGACGTCGCGCGGCGCCGTTTCAACGCACGACAGGAAGGGAACGGAACATGGCAGAACCGGTCGAAAAATCGACCCTGTCACATCAGCGGGTTATCTCGGCCTGGATGTTTCTGGCGCCGATGCTGGCGGTGCTTGCCGTGGTTGCGGTCTATCCGCTGGTACGGACGATCTATTTCGGCTTCACCGACGCATCGATCGACTTTCCCGGCGAGGCACAATGGGTCGGCTTCCGCAACTATCTCGAATATCTCGATTATGGCGGAGGCGAAGGCGAATATTACGGCCTACTTGCTGATCCCGACTGGTGGCGGGCTGTCTGGAACACCCTGCGTTTCACCTTCTTCTCGGTTCTGTTTGAAACCATCTTCGGCATGGTCATCGCGCTGGTCCTGAACACGCAGTTTCACGGCCGCTCGCTCGTTCGTGCCGCCGTGCTGATCCCCTGGGCGATCCCGACCATCGTTTCGGCAAAGATGTGGGCGTGGATGATGCATGACCAGTTCGGCATTTTGAACGATATCCTGATGAAACTGCACATCATCGCCGAGCCTGTGGCCTGGACGGCCGATCCCGATACCGCGATGCTTGCCGTGCTGATCGTCGACATCTGGAAGACCACGCCATTCATGGCGCTTTTGATCCTGGCCGGTTTGCAGATGGTGCCGAAGGATATGTATGAGGCGGCCAAGCTCGACGGCATTCATCCGGTGCGCGTGTTCCGCAAGGTCACCCTGCCGCTGATCATGCCAGCCGTCCTGGTGGCGATCGTCTTCCGCGCGCTCGATGCGCTGCGCGTCTTCGACATCGTCTATGTACTGACCCCCAACAATGCCAATACGGCCACCATGTCGGTGTTCGCGCGTGAAAACCTGTTCGATTTCGACAAGTTTGCCTATGGCTCAGCGGCCTCCACGCTGCTGTTCCTGATCATCGCACTGTTGACGATCGGCTTTATCCGCGCCACCCGCATGAACCTTGGAGGCGACAGATGACCATCCCCTCCCCTGTCAAACGCATCGCGTTTTACGCGCTCGTTCTGATCATCCTCGCCCAGGCGCTGTTTCCGTTCTACTACGCCATCCTGACATCGCTCGAAAACGGTCAGGCGCTGTTCGAGGTCAACTATCTGCCCAAAGCGCTGACCTTCGACAATTATGCCCACATGCTGACCGACGGGGTCTTCGGCCACCAGATCTTCAATTCGATCTTCGTTGCCACCGTGGTTGTGATCTTCTCGCTGTTTCTGGGCGTCACGGCGGCCTTTGCGCTCAGCCGGATCCGCTTCACGGGCCGCGGACTTCTGCTGTTCACCATCCTCTCGGTGTCGATGTTTCCGCAGATCGCCGTACTTTCCGGCCTGTTTGAACTGATCCGCACCTTCGGCCTGTTCAACTCGCTGTGGTCGCTGGTGTTCTCCTACATGATCTTCACCCTGCCCTTTACGGTCTGGGTGCTGACCACCTTCATGCGCGACATGCCGATCGAGGTCGAGGAAGCCGCGATCATGGACGGGGCGTCGTCCTTCACCATCATCCGCCGCATCTTCCTGCCGCTGATGTGGCCGGCGATGGTGACCACCGGGCTTCTGGCCTTCATCCACGCCTGGAACGAGTTCCTGTTCGCGCTGACCTTCCTGTCCACCGACAGTCAGCGCACCGTCCCCGTCGCAATCGCGATGATCTCCGGTCTTTCCGAATTCGAAGTCCCGTGGGGCAACATCATGGCGGCCTCGGTGATCGTCACCGTTCCGCTGATTGTGCTCGTCCTCATCTTCCAGAGAAAAATCGTTTCCGGCCTGACCGCCGGCGCCGTGAAAGGATAGTCTCATGGCATCCATCGAACTCAAGAAAATCTGCAAATCCTTCGGCCATGTCGAGGTTCTGAAGGATATCGACCTCAGCCTCGAGAAAGGCGAGTTCATCGTCTTCGTTGGCCCTTCCGGCTGCGGCAAGTCCACGCTTCTGCGCCTGATTGCGGGGCTTGAGGATGTTTCCGGCGGCGACCTGATGGTCGACGGCGAGCGCGTCAACACCGTACTGCCGGCAAAGCGCGGTATCTCCATGGTGTTCCAGTCCTATGCGCTCTATCCGCATATGACGGTCTACGAGAACATGGCCTTCGGCCTCGAGCAGGCGAAGCTCGACAAGGCGCAAGCCGACAAGCGCATCCGCGAAGCCGCCGAGATGCTCCAGATCACCCCCTATCTGGACCGTAAGCCCCGTCAGCTTTCCGGCGGCCAGCGCCAGCGCGTCGCCATCGGCCGGGCGATCACCCGCCAGCCACGTATCTTCCTGTTCGACGAGCCGCTGTCCAATCTCGACGCGGCACTCAGGGTCGACACCCGCATCGAGATCGCCGCGCTGCACAAGCGGATGGAAGGCGTCACCATGATCTATGTGACCCACGACCAGGTCGAGGCGATGACGCTTGCCGACCGTATCGTGGTGCTGAATGCAGGGCGGGTGGAACAGGTTGGCACGCCGATGGAACTCTACATGAACCCTGCCAGCCGCTTCGTCGCCGAGTTCATCGGATCGCCGCGGATGAATGTGATCGAAGGAGAAATCGCCGCAGATTTCGGCGCAGCGGCCTGCGGCATCAGGCCGGAGCATATGACGATTTCGCGCGCCCAGGGCCGCTGGGCAGGCAAGGTTCTGCTGTCGGAAGAACTCGGCAGCGACACTTTCATTCATGTCGAGACAGAAAGCGCCGGCATGCTGAATGTGCGCGCGCCGGGCGCCCAGGATTTTGCCTCAGGCGAGCGGGTCTTCGTAACACCGGATGAGACGGCCCTTCACCGCTTCAACGCAGCGGGTCTGGCAGTTTCCGCTTAGGAGAGCAACATGAACGGCACCCCACCCGCCACCAACCGTCCGATCTGCGTGATCGGCAATGCCAATCTCGATCTGGTGACCGGCAGTATCGATGACTGGCCGGAATGGGGCACGGAGGTTTTTCTGGAAAAATCTGATTTCCGCATCGGCGGTTCGGCGGCCAATACCGCGCTCGTGCTCCAGCGCCTCAATCATCCCTCGGGCCTGGTCTCGGCGACCGGCAGCGATGCGGCGGGCGCGATGATCACCCATCAGTTCGCAGGCCCCCTCGACAGGATCGCGGCGCGCCCGGAACCGACATCGATTTCTGTCGGGGTTCTGCGCAAAGGCGGTGAGCGCAGCTTCCTGTCGACAAACGGACATCTCGACAATCTCGACGCTGCCTTCTTCGCCGACGCGCTCAAGCGCTGGCCGCTCGTGAACGCCCTCACACTTGTGTCCGGCGGCTTCGCCCTGCCGGGCCTTGAGGCCGATCATACGGAGTTTCTGGAAATGCTGTTGTCGCGCGGCGCGAGCATCGCGATCGATCCGGGCTGGCCCGGCCATGGCTGGACAGAGGCCGCTATTGCGGATGCTAGGGCCTGGATCGGTTGTGCCGACCACATCCTTCTCAACGACAAGGAAATCCTTGGCCTGACCGGCGAAGGGACCGTCCACGCCGCCTGCCGCGCGCTTGCGCCAATCATGCGGGCGAATGCCGCACTCGTGGTCAAGCGCGGCCCCGAAGGCGCGGCATGCTACCGGCATCGCAATTTCATCACCGAACACGCGCGCGCGCTCGACGTGATCGACACGGTGGGCGCCGGAGACGCCTTCAACGCGGGTTATCTGAGCGCCGTTGCCGAAGGGGCCTCCGCGCGTGCAGCGTTGAGGCGCGGCATTGATGTCGCTGGCGCAGTGATCAGCGAATTCCCCCGCAGCCACACCGCCATCAGCTTTCAAGAAAGTGCCGAGCCATGCGCAATATCCTCCTTCTGATTGCCGACGATCTCGGACGGATGACCGGCTGCTATGGTGAAAAGGCAATTGCAACACCCAATATCGACCGCCTTGCCGAAAGCGGCACGCGCTTTGACATGGCGTTTACCTCCACCGCCTCCTGTTCAGCCAGCCGTTCGGTGATCTATACCGGGCTGCACACGCACGAGACTGGGCAATACGGCCTCAATCACGATCACCACCATTTCATGACCTTCGATCATGTCGAGACCGCGCCCGCGCTTTTGAACGCGGCAGGCATGCTGACGGGGATCATCGGCAAGGTTCATGTCGGCCCGGATGCGGCCTATCCTTGGCAGGTACGCGCGGAAAGCTGGGAACGTGACGTCAGATGGGCAGCTGACCGCGCCTCGACTTTCTTCGAAAGCGCCGAGGCGGAGGAAAAACCGTTCTTCCTGACCATCGGCTTCATCGATCCGCACCGCGACGAGACAAGGGGCGGTTTCGGCAATGACCGGGCCTATCCCGGTGTTGAGGACCGGGTATTTTCGCCCGAAGCAATCAGCGTGCCGCCCTTCCTGACAGACCTGCCGGAAGTGCGGCAGGAGCTTACCGACTATTACCGCTCGATCTACCGGCTCGATCAGGGCGTCGGCATGGTTCTCGATGAACTGGAAAGCGCAGGCCTTGCTGACGACACACTCGTCGTCTTTCTCTCAGACAATGGTTCGCCCTTCCTCAATTCCAAGACCACACTTTACGACGCCGGCATTCACCTGCCGCTGATCATGCGCAAACCGGGTGGGCGCGCGGGTGTTCATAACCCCAATCTGGTGTCCTTCACCGACCTTTTGCCGACCTTTCTCGACTGGGCGGGCCACGAAGTCCCGTGCGGCCCGCGAAAGGGCCGATCCCTGTTGCCAATCCTCGAAAACGAAACGCTTCAAGATGACTGGCAGGCCGTGTTCGGCTCGCATACCTTCCACGAGGTCACCAATTACTGGCCGACACGCTTCATGCGCACCACGCGTTACAAATATCATCGCAATGTCGCCTGGCAGCTCGATTTTCCGTTTTCCGGTGATCTCTATGGCTCATTGACATGGGAGGGGATCCGCAACGAGGCCCCGGCAATGATCGGCCGGCGTTCGGTGCGGGACTATGTTCGACGCCCGCCGGAAGAACTCTACGACCTTGAGGCCGATCCGCACGAGGTCAAAAACCTAGCCGACGACCCGGACCACCGCGAGCAATTGCTGGCCATGCGGAAAGCAACCGAGGCGTGGCAGCGCGACACCCATGATCCATGGCTTTACCGCGATGGCGTGTCGCTGCGCGCCATCGCAAAGCACCTCGAAAACGGGCTTGCCGTGCCTGAGCGTTTTGACTTCGACCCGGACAATCCGGGCTCGCGCTAGGCTTTGCTATTTACTAAGCCATTGCTTTGAAAAAGCAGGGTCAATATACGGGTTGGACAACACACGATACCCGATAAGCCATGGCACGCGATACTGAAATCCCTCCCGACAGCAACGCTGCAAGCCCCGGATATTTAGCCCGCAGCGCTGACGACCGCATTCTGATGCAGTTGAAAATGCACGGGGGCCTCACAGCCACTGTGCTTGGCAAGCGCCTGGGCACGACCGGTGAGGCCGCACGCCAGCAGTTGATCCGGCGCGACGAGCATATCGTCAGCGGCGGACGACGCTGCGCCTACGTGCTGAACGAGAGCTGACAGCCATGGCGAGGGAAAGCTGCATGCCGCCTGGAATTCGCCAGGCATTGGAGAAACAGGTTACGGCAGGCAAGGACAACGCGCTGTGCCGACTGACCCTTGGCCGTATCGTCTTTGCCGAGGACCGCCATGACGATGCGATTGCCCACTTCACCCGGGCGCTCGCGCTCGACCCGGACTATTCCGCCGCCTATGCCGCACTCGGCAAGGCCTATCAGCGCAAGGGTGAAACTGCACGGGCCATCGAAACCTTCGGCAAGGGTGCAGATATTGCGGCCCGTAATGGTGACCTGCAGGCCGCCCACCAGATGCGGGTTCTCCACCGCAAGTTTTGCAGGGCCGGTGCTTGATCGACACCGGACATTCTGAGCAACGCGGAACCGGATACCGCCCTCAATGTACAGGAGCGTATCAAGACGAACGCCTCAATCGTGCGCGAAGCAAGTCTGACAAGGTCTACAGGATCTCAACAGGCCGTTCCCACTGAATGAAGACAACGCAGCCCTCGTCCGTCCAGACGCTGTGGCGCGTTCCCGGCGGATTGCAGATGACGCTGCCAGTGCCGTAGGTACCGCTCTCATCGCTCTGCACACCGTCAACGACAATGATCGTCTCCAGACCGGTATGCAGGTGTTCCGGCACGCTTGCCCCGGGTTGATAGCGCAGAAACGCCCAGACAGGCCCCTCCTCCACTTGCCAGAGATAATGCACATCAACACCATCTCGAAAGGGCTCGAACGGCAGGTCACGCCAGCCGCCGGAAAGAAGATCGGCAAAGGGCCGGGAGTTAGCCATTGAGCGCCTCCAGAATGTGGTCGGTTTCAGCGGCACAGCCGACAATGCCACCTTGTGCTGTAATCATCGCGATCGTCGCATCCCTGAAGGCTGCGAAATAGCTCTCGGTGGCGTCGGTCGCCAGAATGCCGTCATAGCCGCGGTCATTGGCCTCTCGCATGGTTGTCTGCACGCAGACCTCGGTCGTTACACCGGCAAACACGAGTTGGCGAACATCGCGCGCCTTCAGGATGTCCTGAAGATCCGTTGCGTAGAATGCACCCTTTCCGGGTTTGTCGATGACGACCTCGTCACCGATCGGAGAAAGCTCGGGAATGATTTCCGCGCCCGGTTCACCGGCAACAAGCAAACGGCCCATGGGACCCGGATCGCCGATCCTGAGCGACGGTGCGCCACGGTCGCGCTTGGAAACCGGCAGATCGGAAAGGTCCGGACGGTGACATTCACGAGTATGAACCACCGGCAGTCCGGCCGCCCTGAAGCCATCGATCAGACGGGCTACCGTGGGAATGATCGCGCGCAGCCGTGACACATCGTTGCCGAGTGACGCACCAAAACCGCCTTCCTCGACGAAATCGCGCTGCATATCGATGACGATCAGCGCCAGATGCTTGTTATCGCAGGGAAAATCGAAAGGGTGCGCCTTGATCACTGCCATCACGCATGTCCCGCCATAAAGTGCCCCAGCGCTTTCGGATCAGCGTTCCCGACCGGGGTCTCAAAGGTGATCCGGCCTTCACTCATCACCAGAACACGGTCGGACAATTCAAGGACTTCGTCCAGGTCCTCACTGATCAGCAGCACTGCCACACCGGCATTGCGCGCCTCGATAATGCGGTCACGAATGGCACGGGCTGCCGAAAAGTCCAGACCGAAACAGGGATTGGAAACGATCAGCAGCGCGACATCGCCGGTCAGCTCCCGTGCCAGTGCGGCGCGCTGGACGTTGCCGCCTGAAAGATCACGGATCGGTGCGCGCGGCCCCTGTGTGCGGATATCGAATTCACCAATCAGGTCCGCGGCCCTGCGCATCATCGCCTTTTTGCCGAGGAATATGCGGCTCCCGTCGCCATCGAAATCCCTGAGCGCCAGATTTTCCGCCACACTCATATGCGGCGCGCAGGCATTGACCAGAGGCTCTTCCGGCAGGTAGCGCACCTTGTGGCGCCGGGCCTCGTCGCGCCGGGCGCGATAGGCCTCCCCTCTGACTGTGATCCGACCCTGCTTGAGCGAGCGCTGTCCGGTCAGCATTTCCATCAGCTCGACCTGACCATTGCCAGAAATCCCGGCGATACCGACAATCTCACCGGCCCGAACGGTCAGGCCATCGATATGGATGTCCTTGTAGCCACTGCGATCAAGAGCCGTAGCATTCTCGATGGCAAGCACTGGCTCTCCGGCCTCGCCATGACGCGGCGCAGGCGTGCCGATCTCGGAACGCCCCATCATCATCGCCGCCATATCCTCATTGGTCAGGTCGCTGACCGGCCCCTTGCCCGCCAGCTTTCCCCGGCGCAGGACGGTGACTTCATCCGCAAACGCCCTGACCTCACGGAATTTGTGAGTGATCATCAGCACACTCAGCTCACCGGCTTTGGTCAGCGCGCTGACATGGCCAAGCACCTCGTCGGCTTCCAACGGCGTCAGCACCGATGTCGGCTCGTCGAGGATCAGAAAACGATGACCGAGATAAAGCTGCTTCAGGATTTCCAGCTTCTGCTTTTCGCCGGCGGCAAGACTTTCGACCCTGCGATCAAGCGGAACGATAAAGGGCATGGTCTGCATGAAAGCCTCAAGGGATTTCATTTCCCTGCGCCAGTCAATCATGGCCGGAGTGTCGATCCGGGCAATCACCAGGTTTTCAGCCGCCGTCAGCGATGGCACCAGCGTGAAGTGCTGGTAAACCATGCCGAGCCCGAGATCATGCGCATCCCTCGGGTCCCTGATGGCGACTTCCTTACCGTTCACAGCCACCTGGCCATCAGTGGCCGCGTAAAACCCCATCATACACTTCACAAGCGTCGACTTGCCGGCGCCGTTTTCGCCCAGAAGCGCATGAAACGACCCGGAACGAACCTTCATCGATACGTTATCGAGCGCGGTGAAATCACCAAAGCGCATGGTCATGCCAATCGTCTCGATCGATGGCGCTTTGCGGCTTTGTGTCATTGCCTGAGCCCCGCCAGCAGCGCCCGGCTGGTGGAGACGGCGCCGAACACACCGCCCTGCATCCTGATCATCGAAAGTGCCGCATCATGATTGGCTTCATCGGTGGCCCCGCAGCAATCTTCCAGAAGCACGCATTCAAAGCCGCGGTCATTGGCCTCGCGCATAGTGGTGTGAACACAGACATCGGTGGTGATGCCGGTCAGGATGATGTTTTCGATGCCCTTCAGCCTGAGGATCATTTCCAGATCGGTGGCGCAGAAGGAGCCTTTTCCGGGCTTGTCGATAATGATTTCGCCGGGTTCGGGCGCCAGTTCATCGATGATTTCCCAGCCCGGTTCGCCACGCACCAGGACCTTCCCGCACGGTCCCGGATCACCGATACCCGCGCCAATCTGGCGCGATCGCCAGCGCTTGTTGGCCGGAAGATCAGAGAGGTCGGGGCGATGACCTTCGCGGGTATGGAAAATATGATAGCCAGCAGCGCGCATCGCCGAGAGCACGGCCTTGATCGGTTCGATCGGCGCGCGTGTCAGCGACAGATCATAGCCCATCTTGTCGACATAGCCGCCCTTGCCACAGAAATCGGTCTGCATGTCAATGACGATCAACGCGGTGTTTTCCGGCCTGAGATCACCATTATACGGCCATGCATAGGGGTTGGATTCGATTGCTGTCATCACTCAGCCCTTCTGTTGTTCGCCAAAAAGGCGGGTCGGAGCATCAAACCCGCAGCCGGTTCCATCGGTGACCTTCACCGCGTCTTCCCATGGCAGGCGATATTGTCCGGCGGCAAGATCATGCATGTAGGTATAGGGGCAGTCCTGCGCGCCGCCCTTGACGGCGACGTAACCGCGATGGCCGAACTGATAGATATTGTTCTCCACACCCCAGCCAAGACGCGCCTCGCGCACGAGGTCCGGGCGCACTTCCGCGGTGATGATCTCATCGGGCCGGCCGGTTTTGCCATGGGCCAGAACGGTACCGTCGAAATTGCAGATCATTCCTTCACCCATGGAATCGAATGTTCCATCCGACCCACCCATACAGACATTGGCCGTGACCATCAGGTTGCAGAAAGCGTTGGACTGGTTGGTGAACCGCCAGCTCTCGCGGATCGGCGCGGTGTAGCCAGCCGTGCGGATCATAATGTCAGCGCCCTTGTAGGCGCATTCGCGCGCCATTTCCGGGAACATACCGTCATGGCAGATAATCAGCGCCAGTTTGGCGCCCTTCGGCCCGTCGCAGACCGGGATGCCGGTATCGCCCGGCTCCCACGGTTCAACCGGAACCCAGGGATGCATCTTGCGGTAATAGAGCTTCAGATCGCCCTGATCGTCAAAGATGATTCCGGTATTGTAGGGCATGCCGCCGGGGTTGAGTTCCATGATGGAAAAGCAACCCCAGATCTGATTTTCGATGCAGGCCTGCCGCATGGCCGCCACTTCCGGGCCGTCCATGGTACACATGATTTCCGGATTGGTATCCATCGACAGGCCGTGCAGCGCATATTCCGGAAAGACAACGAGATCCATGCCGGGCTGGTTACGCCGCGCCTTGCCGACAAGCGCAACAACACGCGCCGTCTGTGCTGTCAGATCCGCCTTGGTTTTGACCAACGGAAGCTGAAGCTGCACCAGACCGATGCCGACACCGCTTTCCGAGACATTGAGACCGCCAAGTCCGCTCATGTTTTTCTCCGTTATTTCGTGATGGCAAGTTCGCGCGGTGCGCCTGTGAGCGCGCGCTCGGTGGAAGACGTCGCGATCAGAATGCCGAGGGTCAGCACATAGGGCGCGGCGTAGAACAGGTAGTAACCCTCGGTGACCCCGACAGATTGCAGCGCCGGACCAAGCGCGCCCGCGCCACCGAAAAGAAGGGCCGCCCAGAAACAGTTGATCGGGTTCCAGCGCGCAAAGATCACCAACGCCACAGCCATCAGCCCCTGGCCCGAAGAAATGCCCTCGTTCCAGCTGCCGGGGTAGTAAAGCGAGAGATAGGCCCCGCCGATACCGGCAAAGGCGCCACCGATGGCCGTTGCAAGGATCCGCACACGGATAGGCCGGATCGCCAGCGTGCGGGCAGCATCGGTGCTGTCGCCGACGACACGCACGGTAAGCCCGATGCGGGTGTTGCGGAACATCCATGCCATGACGAAGGCCAGGATGGCACCGGCGATAAACAGAACATTGACCTGAAGCGCCGCCCGCACCTGTGGAATATCGGACCACCAGCCGAAGGGGATGGCGGGCAGCCCGGGGGCAACCGGCTGGACATAGGGCTTGCCGAAATAGAAGGCGAGGCCCATGCCCAGCACCATCATGGCAATGCCGACGGCAATATCATTGACGCCCTTGAAACTGCACAGCCAGCCATGGATCAGACCGAAGAGCAAACCGGCAAAGGCGGCAAAGGCGACCCCAATGAATGGATTGCCGGAATGATAGGACATGGCGTAACCGGTCACAGCACCGATGACGAGCGTGCCTTCGAGGCCGAGATTGATCCGGCCGGCTCTCTCGGTCAGGCACTCGCCGAGCGAGACGAACAGAAACGGCGTCGACACACGGATGGCACCGCCGAAAATGGCGAGCGGCACGCCCCAGAGCCCAAGTGCAGAAGCATCAGCCATCTCAGTTCCTTCCCCGTTCAAACACTTTTTGGATGAGTGAACCCGAGCGCCCGTAAAGCGTCTCGCTCAGAAGAACGATCACAAAAATGGTGCCTTCGAAGACGAGGATCGTCGCATCGGGCAGGTCCATCCGGCGCTGAACCAAACCGCTTGATGCTTCGAAACCGCCAAGCAGCATCGCCATAGGAATGATCGCCAACGGATTATGACGCGCGAGAAACGCGACCAGAATGCCGGTATAGCCAACCCCGGAGATCAGCGAGTCATTGGCCGAACCATAAATTGCGGAAACTTCGAAAAAGCCACCAAGCCCGGCCAGCGCACCACCGAGGGCAGTAAAACCGATCACCAAACGCGCCACAGGAAAGCCCTGAACCTGCGCAGCGCGGATATTGTCACCGGTGACCCGCGCGGCAAAACCGACGGTGGTGCGCTCAATCAGGAAAAAGCAGGCTATGCAGGCCATAACACCAAAAGCAACACCCCAATGTGCATCAATGAAGGGCATATTGCCGATCCTCAGGCCATCCGGCACTGGATAGGTCGCGGGCTTGTTCAGGCTGGAAGGATCGCGAAAGACGCTTTCGACCAACTGATTGAAGAGCGCAGTGGCGATATAGGCCATCAGCAAGGAGGCAATCGTTTCATTGACCCCGCGCAGGATGCGCAGCGCGCCGACGGCACCGATCCAGACGCCGCCGACGATGATCGCTGCCGCAATCATGGCCGCAAAGCCAAACAACGGCGGCAGACCGGCACAGGCCACACCGGCGACCGCAGCGGCGAGACCGCCGAGCACGATTGCCCCCTCGCCGCCGATGATCATCAGGCCGAGCCGCGCCGGAATGGCCACACAAAGGGCGGCCATCAGCAGCGGACTGACCCGTGAAAGTGTGTTCTTCCACGAAAATGCCGACGAAAAACCCGCCTTCCAGACCAGCGCGAAAAACTCGGCCGGAGATTGCCCCTGCGTCAGCAGAAACAGCGAGAACAGCAGGCTGCCCGCCAAAAGGGCGAACACAGGGATCGCCATCGCTTCCAGGCGCGAGACCAGCCAGGCGGGGATGGCCGAGCGGCGGGGTGCAGGCCCCGCCGCAGACGTTTCGTCAGCACTTGTCATGGTCGATCAGTTCGTTGAACCGATCACGCCCTCGACGAGATAATTCATCGATTCCAGCGCGATATCGGTTTCGGGGAAGGACTGTCCGGCGGTCGCGATGACATTACCTGCATTGTCCTTGAGCGGGCCCTTGATAGCCGCGAAGCCGCCGAGCAGGATTTCATCGCGCACGGCATTGAACTGCTTGGCCGCAACATCGGTCACAGCCGGACCGAGCGGCGACATCTTGATAAAGCCTTCGGCCAGGCCACCGCGCACGAAATTCGGGATGTCGCCGCCGGCCAGCGTCGTCTTGACGAATTCGGTATAGACATGCGGCCAGTTCCATTCGGCACCGGTCAGATAAAGCTCGGGCGCGAGCGGGCTCTGGTCGGCGTGGTAGCCGCAGATATAGCAGTCGCGCGCCGCCGCCGTTTCGACCACCACTTTCGGCCCGTCGACATGGCAGGTGATGACATCAGCGCCCTGGTCGGCCAGCGCATTGGTGGCCTCGGCCTCCTTGACCGGCGAAGACCATGCTCCGGTGAAAATCACCTGACAGGTGATGTTCGGATCAACGGCACGCGCACCCAGCAGGAAGGAGTTGATGTTGTTGAGCACCTGCGGGATCGGCTTGGCGGCAACAAATCCGAGCTTTTTCGATTTGGACATATGGCCGGCAACGATGCCGTTCAGATACTGCCCCATACCGATATAACCGAAATAGGAACCGGCATTTACAGGGTCACCCTCCGCCCAAAGACCACCACAATGCTCAAACCGGACATCGGGATAACGCGGCGCGGTTTCCTTCACATAGGGGGCGTAATAGCCGAAAGAGGTCGGGAACAGGAGCGACGCACCGTCGAAATTGATCATCGATTCCATCGTATTGACGACATCGACGGATTCAGGAACATTTTCTTCTTCGACAACGGTCACGCCGTCCATTTTCTTGACGGCAGCTGCGCCTTCAGCATGGGCCTGATTATAGCCGTAATCGTCTTTCGGACCGACATAGATAAAGCCGACAGTGAGGCTGCCAGCAGCCATGGCCTGACGCAGGCCAAACGGCATTGCGGTTGTTGCCGCCAGCGCAGCCGAGGTTTGCAGGAAACGGCGTCGGGAAAATGCTGTCATCTTCTTCATTGAAGCTCTCCAGTTTGGCTGACCGGCGTGCCGATTTTCAATTGCCGGTTTCTTGGCTTGAGGAAAGCCTATCCACATTCATCTGTTCTGACTTCTGCTATTTTTTCCCATGACCGGTGAAAAAAATGCACCACTCGTGACCGTTGCTTGTCAGTCTGCAAACTCTTCCATGGCGGATATCAGGCTTTGGGCGAAACGCGCCGAAGCAATGGGCAGTGTTCTGCCCTTCATCTGTCCCAAAAGCAAAGAGCCCGCAGGCAAGTCGCGGGTCGAAATCGGACGGCTTGTCAGTCCACTGCCTGCGGGGAAACGGAGCCCCACCGGTATCTGAAAGCTCAGCGCGTCCTCAAACTCGATATAATGACGCATGAAATCGAAAGAATCCGATTCAATCACGGGCTGAAGATTGCGCGAGGCCCCGGCAAGCGCCTGCTCCATCATATGCCGGACCGCATAGGCCGAAGACGGCAGAACATGGCAGAAGTCCAGGCATTGTCGCAGCCGGATTTCGCTTTGACCTGCCAACGGATGCCCTTCGCGCATGATCGCATGAACCACCTGAGGCACAGCGGAAAGCACGGTGAAGTCAACCATATGGACCGGTTCCAGCACCAGAGCGAGATCACTTTGAAAGGTGATCAGGTCCTGCTCCGCAGCGGCCCTGTCGCGGATCTTGACGGCAAAGGTAACGCCCGGGTGCTCGGCCCGATAGGCGGCGACACGGGCGGGCAGGAAATACGGACTGAGTGCCTGCGAACAGGCTATCGTGACATGACCGCGCCGTTCTCCGGTAAGATCCGCCACCTGGCCCTGCACACGGCGAAGCTCGGAAAGCTGCGTGCGAAAGTGCTGCACGAGGAGCTCTCCGGCGGGGTTCAGACGCACACCGCGCGGCAATCTTTCGAAAATCTCGTAGCCGAACTCCTCCTCGAAACGCTGGATACGCCGGTTCAACGCCGAAGCCGTGATGTTCATGTCATCGGCGGCCTTGCGGATAGACCCGGCACGCATGACCGCCTCGATATAGCGAAAATCCTGCAGGTGTTTCATGTCGGCGAAAAACCTCTTTCAAATACGCGGTGCAAAAATTGCATCGGATTTGTGAAAATATAGCAATAGCGTTTTCACGCAAAACCGCCAATGACTGTCTGCACAACATGAGGACAGACGAGATGACGACCCCACTGACCTTGTCGGGATTGCGCGCGGCCTATCAGGACGGCACAACGCCGGAGCAGATCATCGGCCAGATCTATGACCGGATCGCAGAAATCAACGACCCCGCCATCTTCATCACGCTTAGGGATCAAGATGAAGTGAAGGCCGAGGCGCGCACATTGGGTGCCTGCGATCCTGAGAAACCGCTTTGGGGTGTTCCCTTTGCGGTCAAGGACAATATCGATGTCGCCGGCCTGCCCACCACCGCGGCCTGCCCGGCCTGGGAATACTTGCCGAAAACAGATGCCTTTGCCGTCGCCAAATTGCGCGCGGCAGGCGCAATCGTGATCGGCAAGACAAACCTCGACCAGTTCGCCACCGGCCTCGTCGGCGTGCGCTCGCCCTATGGTGTTCCAAACAACGCGCTTGATCCCGAAATCGTACCGGGTGGCTCGTCCTCCGGTTCTGGCGTGGCCGTCGCCCACGGTCTTGTCTCCTTTGCGCTTGGCACGGATACCGCAGGCTCCGGCCGCGTTCCTGCAGCACTCAACAATATTGTCGGGCTGAAACCCTCGCTCGGCGCGCTGTCGGCCTCGGGCGTGGTTCCGGCCTGCCGCTCCACCGAAACGATTTCAATCTTCGCCCTGACGGTGGAAGATGCCAGCGCTGCGTTTCAGGCGGCTGCCGGTTTCGATCCGGCCGACGCCTATTCGAAAACGATCGCCACACCGGAGCTTTTTGAGGCACCGGCAGGCCGCGCTATCGGGGTACCGGACGAAAGTAGCATCCGTTTCTTCGGTGACGAAGCCCAGGCACGGTCCTTCCAGCATGCACTCAGCCTGCTCGAACAGGCGGGCCACGTCATCCACCACATCGACTTCACGCCGTTTTATGCCATTGCCGAAATGCTTTACGAGGGTGCCTGGGTGGCCGAACGCCACAGCGTCATCGAAGATCTGATGCAGACCGATCCCAATACGGTCCTGCCCGTCACCCGCAAAATCATCGGCAAGGCGGAAACGCTGAGCGCAACCGACGCCTTCCGCGGTTTCTACCGGCTGAAGGAACTGACACGGGCGGTCGAGCCGGTGCTTGCCGGCCTTGATGCGCTGTGTGTCCCGACGATCCCAACCTTTTACTCACGCGCCGATCTTGAGGCCGACCCCGTCACGCCGAATTCCAATCTCGGCACTTACACCAATTTCGTGAACCTCCTCGATATGTGCGGTCTCGCCGTGCCGTTGGCCGCGCGCGAAGACGGACGGCCGGGAAGCGCTACGCTTCTTGCAAAATCAGGCGAGGATACACTTCTCGCTGCATTGTCCGCACCGCTTGAAATGGCGGGCGAGCGGACGCTTGGCGCGACGGGTTGGGACCGTCCTGCACGTTCGGCGGCGGCGCCCTACCCGTCAGGTTTTGTGAAGATCGCGGTCTGTGGTGCACATCTCTCCGGCCTGCCCCTCAACCATCAACTGACCGAACGGGGTGCATTCCTGCTTGAAGAGACCGTTTCCGCTCCGCTTTACCGTTTTCTCGCGCTGGCCGATGACGGTGTGAAACGACCAGGCATGATCCGCACAGTCACGCAGCAGAAAAATGGTATTGCCCTTGAGATCTGGGCCATTCCGGAACAAAAGCTCGGCTCTTTCCTCACCGGCATTCCATCACCGCTCGGCCTTGGCAAGGTCGAGCTTGAAGGCGGCGAAATGGTCTGCGGCTTTATTTGCGAGGCGAGCGGAGAGAACGGTGCTGAAGACATCACCGAGCTTGGAAGCTGGCGCCGCTATATTGCGCTGGAATGACCCCGACCTCACCCTTTGTAGGCAACACGACTGCGACCCCTCACCTTCATCCAGGGATCTGAGACAGAGCCACATCATGCCTGGCGCGCTGGTACATGCGACCGTCATGGGCAACATGCTGTTCGGGCAACAGCTGAAATATAGACCTTGCCTTTCTTTAGCGTCGACCATTGATCTTTCTCGCGATTTCCTGAAATGTCTGCTGCATGAGACCTCCCCGAATATCCCTGAGGCGGCATCTTTCCCGGCTCGCCGAAATTCCAAGACTGTTCGCTCCGGCGACATTGCCGCGTGGCTGGGACGAGGACGATCCCGCAATCAGGAACGCCCGTCACCAGATCGAGGTTCAGCAGTTCTTCCACACCCGGCTGCCAACCTTTGACATGCCGTGCTGCCTCCTCGATAAGGAAGGCGAGAGCGTGTATTTCGGAGACAGCGACTTTCGGCCGGCAAGGCTGATGTTGCCGGAGGTCAACG
This sequence comes from Martelella sp. K41-7, assembly GCF_055808365.1. Lineage (NCBI taxonomy): Bacteria > Pseudomonadati > Pseudomonadota > Alphaproteobacteria > Hyphomicrobiales > Aurantimonadaceae > Martelella > Martelella sp. K41-7. The sequence goes on along the minus strand of NZ_CM147867.1, from coordinate 737,921 downwards.
AGCACGGCATCTCTATTTCCGAGCATGCAAATCACATAGTTGTCCTGCTCGAACTGCGCCGCTACTGGAACAATCCACCGTCCGGCGCTGCCTGGCTTGCATTGAGCGTGGGGCCAAGGTTTTTCGACGCGATGACATCCGATAGCGGATTGACCAACAGCGAATATCAGTTGGTCACCGGCCTGCTTTCTGGCCTCGATCTCAAACAGGTGGCTGAGCGTCTTAACGCCTCCTATGATACCAAGCGTAAACAGTTGCAGATCATCTTTCAGAAGTTCGGAGTTACCAGTCAGGCGGCGCTGATACGTCTCATCTCCACCCGGCTGATGGGATATTTTATCGAAACGCTGAGCCGGCCGGTCAGCGAAAAGCCCGAACGCAAGCTGCTCGCCCGCCACTACGGCAGTGACGTCCTGGTTCACTCCGTTGCGCTGGAATCCGGCAAGGAGCTGCCGGTCTGGGAATTCGGTGATCGCAGAGGCAGGTCCTGTATCCTGTTTCACGGGCTGATCTCGCCGACGATCCTGTGCGAAGAAAAGGTCGCCATTCTGCGCCAGCACGGATTGCGCTGGATTGTTGTGCCGCGTTTTTTCGTTGCCGGCGCCACAAGGGCCCATCCCCTCGGCTTTCTGGATCGCTACACCGATGCGCTGGCCGAATATGTCAGGCACTTCATCGGCGAGCCAGTGACCTGCGTGGCAGTCAATTCCGGCGTGTCCTGGGCTGTGAAATTCGCGAGCCGTTATCCCGAACTCGCCGACAAAATAGTAATTGCCGGATCGCCCTATCCGCCTTCGCAGGCTTTCGATACGACGGATCGCAGCATACAGGCAGCGCTTTCAAACGCGATCAGACAGCGCCCCTTCGTGCTCACGGCGCTTGTCAGATCCTATGCCATGCTGACGCGCTCGCCGAAACTCGCCGCCCGGGCCTACCGCCATGCCTATCGCGACAATCCGGTCGATCTGGCCACAGTCAACGGCTATATTGAATCGGGCTGGGCGCTCGACTGGCTCCATCTGATCGGTGAACGGGCGACAGCCGCCGTGGTTGCCGATCTCGCCGTCAACGAAAGGGGTTGGGAAAACGAGGCCGTCAACCTGCAATTACCCCTCTTCTTTCTCCATGGCGGACAAGACACGATGTGCCCGCCTGAGGCGGTCCGCCGGTTGCAAGATGGTCTCGCTTCGTCCGATCTGCACGTCATTCCGGATGCCGGCCATCACATCGCGGTAAGTCATTTTGCCCAGCTTTGCGCAATCGCGGCCGACAACACAGAGCACCCCAGTCATCCGGTTTCAACCGGCCTGCCGGACAAGGCCACCGAGACGGCGCGGGAGATGAGCCTTGCCGGACCTGCCCGTCCCAATTAATGCAAAATGGCGCGCCCGAAGCTCAGATTGACTACGGCTTCCTCACGTTCAAGCCTTGCCCGCCGGGTCATCAGCTTACGGCAAAACACGACCATTTGAAGCGCCGGCTACACGTCAGTGACCGGAAGCGTGACGAACCTCTTAAACGAGCACCTATTCGACAACTTACGCCATGCCCACAATCTGTTGGCGGCATGGCGCCACGTCGTCAACCATCACCGCCCGCATTCCAGCCGGGCTGCTCTGACACCACAGGGATATTTCAACCGGTCAATGGAAGGCCCAAGCCAGAACAGGGTAAACTTGTAAACGCGGACTCATTGGGGATCAGGTAAATCGTGTCGTCCGGCTTCTGGTCTTCATGTGTTTGCCCTGCGGGTGTTTCACCAGCGCATCATGAGTCCGAGCTTACCACCAATACTGTAGTTGCCTTGCGTATCTCCGATTCCGGCAAGGCCGGAAAGCTCGCCATAGGTGGCATATTTTCCATTGGCCCATGAATAGGTACCACCCAGACCAACCTCGCCATACCAGCCCTGCATGTCACTATCGAGCGTCACACCGCTGATGTTGACGCCGGTGCCATCAAGGAACTCATGATGGACATTGGCGATGGTGTAGATCCCCGCCGACCGGCCTTGCCCCGCATCATCGGTCCAACCCGTTTTGTTTTCGGCGGAAAGACCAAGGCGTAAGCGCAGGCTATCGTCATTGCCGAGCGAAACACGTTCACCGTAATAGCCGGTAAAGTCATCAAATGATGTCTTGGTATAGATCAGCTGTGCCTGTGGCGTCAGCGAGACTTTATCATTCAGCGCAAACCCCTGGCCGACCTCAAGCGAGGTCGAAAAGCCCGTGCCATTATTGTTGTCGACAAGCGAGCCAAGCGAATTGCTCGTCAGATCACTTTCCGACCACAGGAACTGGGCCTGACCATCGGCATAAAAGCCGTTTTCGCCATACCAGGTCAGCGTGGCACCCAGCCCATAGCCATCGACGGATGTTTTGCCATCACCATAGTCCGACGTGGTTTTGGCAAAGCCATTGGCATATTTGGCGTAAACGCCACCAATCAGCTGGCCGCTGCTGCCATCATAAAACAGACCGTCCAGACCGGTATTCACAGACCAGTGACCGAAATCCGTTTGATATTTCGTGGCCGCTGTATCTGGGGCAAAATGATCATGCGTGCCATCAATGCGGGTCCACAACGCATCCACCTTCGCCGTGTCTCCACCTTCGGAAACGCGCCAGGTCTTGTCGTCATAGACCCCACGCTCGCCAACGCGCTGGCGCAGGGTCGGCAACCGGCCAAGCGCCATGAGGATCTGCGGGTAGGATTCGTAAACCGGAACAGCAGGCTGATACGTGCCATCTGTCGCCAGATAGAAATCATTGGATTTCTGCGCCAGATCATACAGAAAGGCACCGCTACCGATCGGGCCATTGGCAAGGGCAAAATCATCCGCCGCGCTGGTGCCGCCGACATCAACAACAAGCACATCGTCGCCGAGCACATTTCCGGATGTGATATTGTTCACGGTGATCAGCGTTTGACCGCCGAGAATAGAGCCGTTGACCGTCAAAACATCGGATAAGGCACGGCTGAAATCGGTATCAACGGCCAGCCCTCCGGTTCCCGCGTAATGGCCGGAAATCACCAGACCATCACCGTTCCGTCCGTTTTGAAGCGTGATCAGGCCGGCATTTGTGAGGTTGCCATTTACCCTCATAACGCCACCGAAGCCGCCTGCTGCGGTTCCCGGCGCCATCACACCTCCAGCGGCAATCGACGTTTCACCAACAGTGCCGAGACCGGTCAGCAGCGCACCATCGTCTACGGCCATCATACCACCAAGTGTGCCGTTGACCTCCAGCGTACCTCTGGTCACCGAGGAGCGACCGGCAAACGCACTATTGTCAGCCGTCAGGATTGTGCGGCCCGTGCCATCCTGAGAGCCCGATTTAAAAGTTGTTGAGTGATATCAGAAGGATGTGATTCAACCACCTCTGCCAAGAACGTGGAGGATCGCATGCCCTGGAATGATATCACCCGCCTGCAGCATAACCGGGATCGCCTTCGCTATCCAACCGATTTGACGGACCGTGAGTGGGCTGTAATTGCTCCACTGATACCGCTGGCCAAGCCCGGCGGGCGGCCACGGAAAACGAATATGAGGGAAGTGGTGAACGCGATCCTTTATATTGCGGGCAGCGGCAGTCAATGGCGGGCTCTGCCGAAGGACTTCCCTCCGGTCTCCACGGTGCGAGGCTATTTCTATGGCTGGCGCGACATCGGCCTTTGGCAGACCATCAATCATCTGCTCGTCTGCGCTACGCGCGAACTGGAGGGGCGCGAGGCCTCGCCCACAGCCGGTGTCATCGACAGCCAGAGTGTCAAGACCACCGAAAGCGGCGGGGTTTCGGGCTACGACGCCGGCAAGAAGATCAAGGGCCGCAAGCGCCACATCATCACCGATACGATCGGGCTGATGCTGTTCGTGCTTGTCCATGCTGCCGATATCCAGGACCGCGACGGTGCGCCCGATGTCCTGAAAGCCATCCGCTACCGTTTCCCCTGGTTGCGCCATGTCTTCGCAGATGGCGGCTATGCCGGGCAGAAGTTGCGAAAAGCGCTGCGCGGATGCGGCCAATGGAACCTTGAAATCATCAAGCGCTCCGACATAGCGAAAGGCTTTGAGGTTCTGCCCCGCCGATGGGTGGTGGAGCGCACCTTCGGCTGGTTCGGACGATGCCGTCGGTTGGCCAAAGATTGGGAAAAGTCCATCGCAAGCGCCACAGCATGGGTCAACATCGCCAGCATCAGGGTGATGACCAGACGCCTCGCACGATATTGTTTCCCATCATGAACTTTTGAATCCGGCTCTGAGAGAAGGCACCCGCACCGCTGATCATGCCGTCATAGGTCCAGACATCACTGCGATTGACCGCAAGCGTGGCACCGCTGCTGATTGCCGCATCGCCAACAATTGCACCACTTGTGCCGCCATTGCCAAGTTGCAAGATCCCGGCTGTCACCTGCGTGCCACCGGTATAGGTGTTATCAGCCGTCAGGATTGTGCGGCCTGTGCCATCTTGAGAGAAGACCCCTGCACCGCCGATCGTGCCATCATAGGTCCAGACATCACTGCGATTGACCGCAAGCGTGGCACCGCTGCTGATCGCCGCATCGCCAACAATTGCACCACTCGTCCCGCCATTGCCAAGCTGAAGTGTGCCTGCCAGGACCTGCGTATCGCCGGTATAAGTGTTATTTCCTAAAAGCGTGTAGGTGCTGGCGGTGGTGACCGCCATGCTGCCTGTGCCGGAGATGACACCGGCATAGGTGCCGTTGGCAGCAGTCTGGGTCAACATCTGATCTCCCAGAACCGTCGAACCAGCGCCGTTTAATGTGATGATCGACGCACCGGCGGTGGTATCAGCAATATCGAATGTGCTGCTGGTGCCAACATTCACACCGCTGGACGCGGCAAAGCTGCCCGTGCCTGTAAGCGCCAGTGTTCCTTGCTCGATCTGCGTGCTGCCAGTGTAGGTATTGGTGCCGGTCAGAACCGTACGGCCTGTGCCATTTTGAGAAAAGTCACCCGCACCGCTGATCGTGCCGTCATAGGTCCAGACATCACTGCGATTGACCGCAAGCGTGGCACCGCTGCTGATCGCCGCATTGCCAACAATTGCACCACTCGTCCCGCCATTGCCAAGCTGAAGTGTGCCTGCCAGGACCTGCGTATCGCCGGTATAGGTGTTATTTCCTAAAAGCGTGTAGGTGCTGGCGGTGGTGACCGCCATGCTGCCAGTGCCGGAGATGACACCGGCATAGGCGCCGTTGGCAGCAGTCTGGGTCAACATCTGATCTCCCAGAACCGTCGAACCAGCGCCGTTTAATGTGATGATCGACGCACCGGCGGTGGTATCAGCAATATCGAATGTACTGCTGGTGCCAACATTCACACCGCTGGATGCGGCAATGCTGCCCGTGCCTGTAAGCGCCAGTGTGGCACTATCGGTGATAGTGGTGGCGCCGGTATAAGTATTGGTGCCGGTCAGAACCGTGCGGCCCGCGCCTAGAACATTGACGCTGCCTGTGCCTACGCCATCAACCAGGTCGGCATTCAAGGTAAAGGTATCGGCGCTGGCGGGGGCGGCCAGGTTTACCGTGCCATCCAGCTGCGAAACGCCGCCGGATCCTGAAAGGTCCAGCGAAGTGGCGCCACCCAGCGTCATCAGTGGGGCAGATCTGTTGGGAAGAGCGGTTGCATCACCTGCCGTGCCACCGCGGATCGTTGCACCATCGGCAAACGTGATGGCACCGTCAGTGGTAATGGCATTGTCCCCTGCGGCCACCAACGTTGCATCGCCACCAAGCGTAAATTCTGAATCTGCACCGGCAAGAGCGATCGTGGCAACCCCGACCGTAGCATTGGCATCTGAGGCCGTGGCATTGGCCACTTCACCCTCGCGGTAAAGATAGAATGTCCCTTCCGACACATCAAAGGTCGTCTTCCCGGCACCAGTTTGAGTGAATTCATTTTCACCACCCAGAGCCCAGACACCAGCACCGGATTTGGCAATGGCAAGCGTTCCGGCATTACCAGAAAAAATCGACATCGGGTCGCGAATATCGAGCAGCCCGCCGCTTTCCACCGATGTGTCGAGAGTTGTTGTACTGCCCGCCCCCGAAGAGAGCGCAATCGAATTTTCTTCCCCGCCTGAGGTATTGCCGGAAAACAGGCTGACATTGCCACTGGTTGTTACCAGATCGATTGTTCCACCGGCTGCCAAAATTCCGCCGCCGCCAAGGTTGGCCGAATTGCCGGTGAAGCTGCTGTCGGTGATCGACAATATTCCAGAGTTGTATAACGCACCGCCAAACTGCGCTGTATTTTCGGAAAAACTGCTGTTTTTAATCGTTGAAGTGCCGGTGTTGATTAACGCACCGCCAGCGGCTGCACTATTTCCGGAGAAACTACTGCCGGCGACCTGCAATGTGCCAGCGCTATTGTCGACGGCGCCACCCACGCTACCTGCCGTATTGTCGGAAAAGCTGCTGTCTACGACAATAACGGTGCCACCGGCCGTGCTCGCGATGGCTCCGCCTTCCTGGGAGCTCGAATTCTGATCGAAACGGCTGTTGGCAATTGTGAGTGTACTGCCATCGTCATTGAAAACCGTGCCGCTCAAATTACCGTCATTGTTGAAAAAACGACTGTCCACAATCGTCATCGAGCCGCCATCTTGATTGGAAAGCGCCGATCCATTGATACCCGAGGAACCATTGGAGAAGAGGCTATCGACAATCGTCACTGCGCCGCCACCGCTGTGTATCGCTGCGCCTTCACCAGTTGCATTACTGTCAAACACGATCGATGAATTGGCACCAGCATCGGCGAGACTGGTCGTAGCGCTGCCGAAAAACAGATCGCCGCCGCTCTGGACGTCGAACGCTTCACCATTACCCAAGGCACCGGGATCTTGATAGCTTATCGTCGTATTGTCGACGTAAATGACGACTTCGCTGTTCACCACCTCCTTGGTGATGTTTGTGGTCGGCGTTGTGTAGGTCGTCGTAGCATTGGCAGCCACGGCAGCATTGTAGGTGGTGTATGCGGAACTGATCGCCGCCGCATTCGCAACAGTGGGGGCGCTTGCATACGCCTGAATTGCCGCCGTCAGTGCAGCATTGGCATCGGAAACATCGCTGGCTGCGGCTGTGATGGGTACAAGCGCGAGTATGAAGGACAGCGACGCAGCGGAGACAGTCAGCGTAAGGCGCCTTCTTGTCAGTTGAAGCGAGGACAGAAACCTTCCCTCCGTGCTCGAAATCGATTTCAGCATTTGCGCTCGTCAAGTATCGGGTTGAAGATACCCTCATCGTGTAAGCCCTCACCATCACTCAAAATAAGTTTGAACATTTCAAGACAACTGACTATTGACCATATACGAGCATTTTCCAAGTCATATTTTCAACCTTTGGATGAAACAGGGTACCCTCCTTCCAGCTTGTCGATCGTGGCCTGGAGGAGTTCGTTGAACCATTCGCGATCTCACCCCTTTTCGCTTCGTTTAGAGGGGCTATGATGATGAAGTGGCTTGTTTTGTTTGAACAGGCCGGTGCTGGTTCTTAAGTGGTTTCCGGCTTCATTCATGCTACCGCTGATATTGCGGGCAGCGTGTTGAAGTAAGCCTGATCCAGCTATCGGACGAGGAAGACAAGAAGGCGATCTTCGACTGCCTCACAGTGAATTCGGTCAAAGCGCTCGGCCTGGAAGGCTATGGCCTTGAGACCTGAAACGCCGCCAATATCGTGGTCCTGCAAACCGAGGATGGAGAAGAATCGCAGCGTCTGAAGTCGACACGGTTTACCGTCCCGCGCGGCAGTAAGGTGATTGCGGCGACGGGGCCGAAGCTCGCCACGCTTTCGCTTCCGGGACGCCCGGAACAACTCGACAGCGGCTCAACCCATCCGGGCGATCAGCCTGATCTGGTATCTTCTGATACATTGATTAAACGCAGCAATTTCGTCGTCAAAAAGCTTGTGGGGGCGCAGTTTTTTGCTGAAGGCTGAGCGCAGAAAAACCGGCAGAAAACTGCCGGTTCTTCTTTTTAGATCATTGATAACGGTTCCGCCTCATCAGGCGTCAGCCCCTCTTTCGGCTGCCTTGCGTGCCTGTCGGCGTGCCTTGATTTTCGGGCCGATAACGGGGATCGTCAGCGTTAGAAGGGCGATCATGAGGAAGATTGCGCAGACCGGGCTTGTGGCGAAGATCGAGAAGTCGCCATCGGACATGATCAGCGAGCGGCGAAGATTGCCTTCAACCATCGGCCCCAGAATGATGCCGATAATGACCGGCGACATCGAGAAGTCGAGCTTCAGCAATACGTAAGCGCAGACACCGGCGATCATCATCACAAACACATCGATCATCGTATTATTGACCGAATATGCACCCACTGTGCACAGCACGAGGATGATCGGAACCAGCAGATTGCGCGGAACCGACATAACGCGGGTGAACAGGCGGATCGAAGAAAAGCCCAGAATGCCCATCATCAGGTTGGCGACCAAAAGGCCGATGAAAATCGTGTTGACCTCAACCGGATGTTCGGTGAACAGCAGCGGACCAAGCTGAAGGCCTTGCACCATGAAGGCACCCATCATGATGGCGGTTGCGCCGTCACCGGGAATTCCAAGGGTCATCAGCGGCACCATGGCACCACCGGCAACCGAATTGGCCCCCGCTTCAGGAGCAGAAACACCTTCAATCGAGCCTTTGCCGAATTCTTCAGGATGCTTCGACCAGCGCTTGGCCTCTGTATAGGAAACAAAGGACGCAATATCGCCGCCTGTGCCAGGGATGGAGCCGATGGCCGTGCCGATGACCGAGGAGCGGATATAGGTCGGCAGAACACGGCGGAAATCCACCCAGGTCGGCAGCACCCGCGTAATTTTGGTGCGTGGCCGCTTCGGCGCGTTTTCCATGCGCTCTTTCCAGTTTTCCTCAATGCCCAGAAGCGCTTGGGAAAAGGCAAACAGACCGACAAGAACGGGAACGAACGAGATGCCACCCATCAGATAAAAGGAATCGAATGTGAACCGCATTCCGGCCGTCATCGGATCAAGACCGATCGTGGCAATGAACAAACCGACGCAGCCCCCCATCAGGCCCTTGATAACAGATTGCGATGAGACCGAGGTAATGATCGAGATGCCGAAAACGCCCAGTGCGAAGTAATCCGGTGCCGCCAGCCCCGTGGCAACCTTTGCCAGTTGCGGGGCAACGATGATCAACGCCAAGGCAGAGAAAAGGCCACCGAACATGGAACTTGCCGTCGACAGACCAAGCGCGCGTCCGGCTTCGCCCTTCAGCGTCATCGGATAGCCGTCGAGAACTGTTGCAGCAGAGGCGGGTGTTCCAGGTGTGTTGATCAAAATGGCGCTGATAGAGCCACCGTAAATGGCGCCGCAATAAACGCCGAGCAGCATCAAGATGCCTTCCAGCCCCTGGAAGGAGAAAGTTAGCGGCATCAGCAGTGCGATGCCCATATTCACTGTCAGGCCTGGCAGTGAGCCAATCAGAATACCGGCAAGTGTACCCATGAAAACCACCAGAAGCGTCTGGTAGCTGAAGACAATGCCTGCGGCTTGAAGAATATCATGCATGGTTCTGGTTCTTTCCCCGGCGCTATTCCACGAATGCCGGGACCGGCAATGAAATGTTGAAAATGTGAACGAAGAAGAACCAGATGACGCCAATGGCAGCCACAGTTGTGAGGCCGATGACCAACGGACGCCGCTCGCCCATGATCAGCATCACAATCGGCATCGTGACACCACCGGCGATCAGGAAGCCAGCCCACGTCATCAGCGTTGCAAATCCGAAAGCGACGGCTGCCGTCAGATAGGCCCAAAGGTTCCCCGTCCCACCAAGAGTGACTGTGCGATCAGCGTTTGTGGCGGGAAATGCGATGACCTCGATCAGCTGCAAAACACCAAGGCCGATTAAAAGCCATGCAATCATATGCGGCCAGAAAGCTTCTCCGGGAACGCCGTCAGCCGATATTGTCGTCAGACCGCGGGAGAACCAGAAAATGGCAAGGCCCAAAAGAACAGAAGCGCCTGCCACCAGGACATTATATTTTTTCATTGCTTTCCTCCCCGCCCGGGGCCGTGGCCCCCTTTTCTTTTAATAAAGGGGGCCACGGTTGAGCGCAGCAATTATTGCTTACTGGGATTCTTTGATGAGCTTGGCGTACATTTCGTCGTCGCGCATCATCATTTCGGAGACTTCATCACCGACAATCATGCTCGGCATGATGCCCTGGTTTTTCATGGCCTGCTGGAAATCAGGATCGGCAGCAACGGCTGTGAAGACTTCAACCAGCTGAGCCTTGACGTCTTCCGGCATATTGGCAGGACCGGCAATGGCTGCCCATGCACGCAGCTGCGTGTCTGTGCCAGCACCCAGAACTTCATTGAAGGTCGGAACGTCGGGAAACAGGTCAAAGCGCTTGGAGTCCATGACACCGAGCATCCGCAGCGCACCGGCATCAATCTGCGGCTTGGCAGCGCCCGGCGTGGTGATAACGGCATCAACGTGACCACCCACCAGTGCAGCAATTGCCGGGCCGATACCTTCTGAATACGGAATCCGCTTCAGTTCGATCCCGAGCTGCTGTTCCATATTGAGCGTAGCGAGATCAAAGATCGCGCCCGTGCCGGAATTGGCAACCTGAATATCGCCCGGGTTTTTCTTGGCCGCTGCCACAAACTCTTCAAGCGTCTCGTATGGGCTGTTGGCATTGACCACCAGCGAAGCCGGGTCAGCGATCGGAGCATAAAGGCCGGTAAAGTTTTCATAATTGACCGGCGACTTGCCCTGGTGCGGGAACATGGCCAGCTCAACAGTGGTCATCACCAGGGTCTGACCATCGGGCTTGGCGCGTGCAGCCTCGATGAGGCCTGTCACACCGTTGCCGGCAGGCTTGTTTTCCGGAACGAAGATAACGCCTTCCGGAAGATATTTCTTGGCATATTCAAGTGTCAAACGCGCAGACGTATCCGTGCCGCCACCCGGATTTTTCGGGATGATGACAGTGATGTTTTTCTCCGGATATGTCAGTTCCTGCGCGGTGGCCTGAACACTAGCCAGTGCCAGTACTCCACACAGCGCTAAACCTATTGCTTTTAACATTCTCAACTCCCTTGTTATACTGTTGATTTCGGCCTGTTTATTTCTTTTTCAAGCCGGATAACGCGCCATCCTCCAGTGTCAAATGGCAGTAGATAATTGACTTACGATTGTGGGTGTAAGTCAGGTGGAGCTCTTTCCCTTGAGCAATAATCGCCGGATACGAGAACTCGCCCTCTTCAGTTTCTAGGTCGATAACCCGATGAAAAGTTTCGGCATTATCATTTGAAAGCGCCAGGGAAAGAGGCGTACGACGGCCCCAGTTGCCGCCATTGGGGTTAAAGGCCAGCGCCAGAGCGCCGCCTGTGTCGGCAACATCGATGCCGGAATTGTTGTTGACGGTTTTGGTCGGATAGGCTTCTGACCAGGTTCTGCCAAAATCGCTGGAGTCAGATCGGTACAGAAAACCGCGTGTCGAGCGCATCAGCATATGGATGTGGCCTGGTTGGGATTCCCACGCACTTGGCTGGATCACGCCATCCCATTTGAAAACCTTTTGAGGATCGGTTTCCCAAAGGGCGTTTTCAGCCAGACCGCCCCATACGCCGCTGTCGCTCTTTTCTTCAGCGCTGGTTTGATGGGTGAAAGGAACGTCGACCCGGCGCCAGCTTTCGCCTTTGTCCGGTGAAATATCGACAAAGGCGTCCCAGATCTCATTGGTTTCTACTGAGGCCGGGGCCAGCCACTCACCATTCGACATCACGAGAAGCTTGTTCTTGACCGGGCCGCGCGGCGCCTTGTCACCGGCCACAAGTTCTGAAGGCTCGGTCCAACTCACCCCTCCATCATGCGACATGCTCCAGCGGGTGGTCCACTCATGCACTGTCGGACCGACCTTGTAGAAAAGCCAGACCGTATCGCCTTCGTTGAGGAGTACGGGGTTCCAGTGTGCCAGCCCGTCTTCTGCAAACAGTCGCCGTGGTTCTTCCCAATTCGAACCGTCACCCCTGACGGTCCAGATCGCAACATCGCCCTCGCCTTCGCGCTCACCGCCGAAAAAGGCGACCAGTCGGCTATTGTCTTTGAGGACAACGACGGTGGAAGCGTGGCAATTCCTGAAAAGGTCATGGTTGAGCGGAACGACAAATGTCTGGCTCAGAAGTCTTGCTGTCAGCATCGACAAGGTCTCCTCCTCTTCGATGAATTTGGTCGGTTATCTCACTCGGCGGCAACCCGCGTTGCCGAGGCTTGGCCGGAAGGGCGCAGACCCAGTTGCAGCGTTTCGTTCAACCAGTCACCAAGTGAAATCATCTGAGCGACCGTTGACGAAAAGTGGTTATCGAAATATCCGCCGGTGGGAAGTGAGCGGCACTTCATCGTGGAGAAGTTGCCAATTACTTTCTGGTAGTCCTTGGCACAGGCTGGGTAGCTCATGCTTTCAGTCAGTGCGGCCAGCGACAGATAGTTGGAAAGGGTTTCAGCCTTTTCCGGCTCTTTCTGCCAGTTTTCGAACAGCCAGACATAAAGCGCGGGATGGAAATTCGCCATCACACCGCTATAGCCATGGCAACCGGCCTTCAAGCTTTGCAGAAACGTCTGCGCATTGGCATTGGCGATATGCAGGCGTGTACCGGCAGCCAGTTCAGCGCGGCGGGCAAGAATATCAATGTTGCAGCAGGTATCCTTCAGGAAGGTGAACCGGTCGGACTTTGCAGCCCATGAAACCGCCTCGTCACTCAAGAGACGTTTGTAAGGATAGGGGCATTCATAAACGCCAAGTCCGACATTGGTCGGCAGTTTTTCTGTAAGCGCTGAAAGGTTTTCAAGAAAGACGCTGTCTGACTGATCCTGAGCTGCCAGCCGATTGGAAATCATGATAACACTGTCGACACCGCATTCAGCGACAGCCTGAAGCTGCTCAGCCTGATGACTAGGGGCGCTACCGGTGTGGCCGGAAGCAACGACGGGAACCCGTCCATCGACATAATCGACGACAAACCGCGTCAGCTTTCTCGATTCGGCGTCGCCCAGAAAGAACATCTCGCTGGACTGGCAGTTTGCGAAGAGACCATGAACGCCCGAGCCGAGATACCAGTCGATCAGGCTTTCCAGCGAAAACCAGTCGACTTCTAGTTTCTCTGTGAAGGGCGTGAGCATAACAGGCCAGATGCCCGTGTGATGGTCTGCAGCGCCTGTGGTTGCCTTGGTCATTTACTCTTTCCTCACTGCCGAGAACACAGGCTTCATATAAACGAAGCTGAACTCTGAATTACCTGGCCTGATGTGCGCGGCCTGTCTCACGCCTGCAGCATTTACTGCGCTCGGCGCAGCTGCAACGACTTCGCTGACGCGGATTGAAAACCGGCTGCGCAAGAACGCCATACTCCCGTCAACTTCAGAAACTGCAACGGCGCACATCCTCAAAACCCATATGCTATTACGTGTTAGCGTTTTGCGTTTACTCGCTTTTGCATGGTTCGACAAGATATTAAATGATGAATAGTAGTTATTATTAAATGAACAATCAAATAAGTGATTGTATCAGTTGAATTATGTCAAATCTGGGTTACCAACAGCTCCCCAGTGATCGCGCTAGCCTCTTGGTCTTTGCATCGCGCCGGCTGAAGGCTTTGGAAGATGAGAATGCGAAACTGAAACGGATCGTTGCGGATCTGACGCTGGACCGCGAGATGCTTCGAGGCATGTCATCCGCCAAAAGCTCTAGTGCCTGCCCGCACGCGCAAGCTTGTGGATGGGATGCTGGTAGACTGGGGCGTGTCGATCAGACGAGCCTCTCAAGGTTCTGACGTTCGACACCTCGACCTACCACTACAAATCCCGCCACATCGGTCAGGCCGCTCTTGAAAGGGGGATCAAGGAGATATACGAGACACGCGTCCGGTTTGGCTACCGCCGCGTTCACGTACTCCTGCGAAGAGAAGGCTGGACTGTCAATATCAAGAAGACGCGCAGGATTTACAAGGCGTTAGGGCTACAGCTCAGGAACAAACACCCGAAACGTCGGGTGAAGGCAAAGCTGCGCGAGGATCGTCAGGAGGCAATAGGGCCGAACGATATCTGGGCGATGGACTTTGTTCATGATCAGCTCGCGGCAGGCAAGAAGCTGCGGATCCTGACCATTGTGGATATCCATTCCCGCTTCAGCCCGGCGACCGATCCGCGCTTCACTTATCGCGGTGAGGATGTGGTGCAAACGCTGGAACGGATCTGCGGGAAAGACGGCTATCCGAAGACGATAAGGGGCGACAATGGCAGCGAATTTATCTCCCGCGACCTCGATCTGTGGGCCTATGTGAACATAGGTCACACTGGACTTCTCGCGGCCTGACAAGCCGACCGACAACGGCTTCATCGAAGCCTTCAACAGCAAGCTGCGTGCGGAATGCCTGAACGCGAACTGGTTCATGAGCCTTGCGGATGCGCGCGAAAAGTTGGAGGATTGGCGTAGACACTACAATGAGGACCGTCCTCATTCGGCGATCGGATACAACGTCCCGATCGCATTGCATAATCCCGGTGGCACTGCCAGCCCGCCATCGTGATCGGAGCCGGAAAACCCAACATCCGGCGGTCCAATAAATGGGCGCAGTGTAGATGCATGGGGGCAGAGCACTTCGGTTGTGCGGGAGTTGTTTATTGATGAAGCTCCATCGCCAGTGGCCTGCAGACCGTCGCTAATGTTGCGTAGCCGATAAAACAAGATTGAAACCCTCGCCATTCGCGGCGAAATTTGCTTCGGTTTGCAGCTGCGTTGTAAGTGTGTCGGTGATTAAGTTGATTTGCGGTGGCCCGTTGGGAATCCCGCCGAAAGTTGCCAGAACATAGTCGCGCGGCTCGGTAAGCGTTCCAGTAACGACTACGTCAATCTCATTTCCGGCTGGAACGAAACTTCCCATTACCTGAACTTGTGATGTATTGTTGCCGAAAAAGGAAAAGCCCAGTCTGAATTGGTTCCTGCCGTCACCTGCGACTCCGACTGGAAGCACTGCCCCGACAAGATCACCAGGGAAGACTATATTTTGGCCGGGTTGAGCGGCTAGGGCCGTAATAATATCGGCAGCAAGAAAAGAACTCTGCCTGTTTTGGCTGCCTATCGATCCCGCGCCGCGTATTGTGATGCGGTCAAAAATTCCATATGGAATACTATTAGAAAGAGAACCACCAATTGGAGCGGAACTTGTAATATTAAAATTGCATCCAAAGCAATATGTCGTTCCTTCAAAGTCGCTGTTATCTTGATGGTAATCTATGTTGCATTTTCTTCCTTGGCCGAAGCAATTGAAAGACATGATCGAATTCATAGAAGATGCACTGATACGGTTTGTGTATCTATAGGTCGAGTTTGGAGTTAGGGCAAAAATGATCTGGGAGCCGAACGCAGCCGGGAACCCATTTTGAGGGCTACGAAAATTGATTGCGCCGCGCAAATATCCGTTTGCTGGATTAGGGGTCGATCTGTCAAGGTCGACCAAAAGCAGGCTCTCTGGTTCGATGTACGTATTTCCCGCGTAGGATTTAGAGCCAAGGAATTGCACGTATCCTTGGATGCGCATATCAGCGAAAGTGGCGGGTTGATAAATACTTCTTATCTGACCATCGACGATGTCTGATTGAACCTTTAGGTAGTTTGTCGTAGTGGTGGCAACCGAAGGACCTGAAAGCGTGGCGGGATCTGTGCCGCGCGGCAGCACGATGTTACCGCCGGTTAACGTGTATCCACCAGCGACGGCATTTATTGTGAGTGCTTCAATCCCTCCGTCGTCAATCTGAACATTGTAATTCTGGTTGCTCGTGAAATTGGCAGTTGCCTGAGCGCCAGGCCATCTGCCTATCGCTCCGGTAGCCTCGTCACGCCAGTTGACGGCGGTTGTATTCCACACATCGAAATCTGTATTTCTGGCCTGCCATGAGAGTTGTTGACCCGGCGCAACCATACGCGAGGCGATAAGCTCCTGCCCGGTTTCAATTTCGCCGGCCATAACCGGTATCTGTCCGGCTGACAGTATTGCGAGCGCTCCCAAAAGCAACATTGAAGCACATATTAATCGTATAGGTTGTATTGATATGCGCATTTCTTTCTCTCCTTCATATACGTGTCGTGACACCTGCTGGCTAAC
Source organism: Martelella sp. K41-7 (assembly GCF_055808365.1). Classification (NCBI taxonomy): domain Bacteria; kingdom Pseudomonadati; phylum Pseudomonadota; class Alphaproteobacteria; order Hyphomicrobiales; family Aurantimonadaceae; genus Martelella; species Martelella sp. K41-7. The sequence continues at coordinate 721,760 of NZ_CM147867.1, read as the reverse complement.
TTCGGACGCCCGCGCGCCTGCAACAGGTCGCTATTGTTGCGTTGCCGTTAGAATGAGATCTAGGCCTGTATCGTCAGTTGCAACAAGATCGACGTCTATTCGCAAAGTGGTTGTCAGGGATAGAGCCGTGCGGACAATAGCCAGGTTGCCGTTGGGAACATTTCTGAAAGATGCCAACCGATACTCACCCGGCCTGAACAACGACCCGGATAGGTCAACGGTTATACGCCCATCCCAAGGGGAAAAAGCTTCTTCTATGATCAGAGGGGCAAATAAAACATTTTCGTCTTCATTTTCATTCTCTATATTAAATGAAACCCAGGTCTCGTCGTCGCTCGTTTCTGGATCTGCGAGAGGGTAGGTCCTAACAGAGCCGAGAAATGTCAACGCATCGCTATTTCCGGCTATACGTGGCTGTATATTCAGTCCGTAAAATGAACTTTCAATATTATGAGATCCAATGTTTCCGGACCCCGCTATTGTTATTGCTCTCAGATGATCGTCCGATCCTCGGCTTGATAGCGCCCCACCTATGTTTCCCGAGAGTATAAATCTGCAACCGTAGCAAAATGTGTTTCCGTTGTAATCTCCGTTGTCCGCGGTGTATATTACATTACAGATCACCTCGGCCTTGCATGTGAAGGATATTTCGGAGTTTCTGAAAGACGATAAAATGCTCTTGTCGAAAGTAAAATCCGCAGCGGTCAGGTAATATTCCAAAATGCCCCAAGCTTCACCGACAGGACGATGCGTTAGATTAACAAAACCTATATTGCCGTTCAGGTCTGTGAAAGGGGTGTTCTGCTGGACGTCGCCCAACGACAACTCTCCGGGCATATCGATGTACGTATCGCCCTCATAGCTTTTGGTGCCCTTGAATTTCACCGCCCCGCGAACATAGACGTCTGCCACCGGGTATTGCGCCGAAAGGACAGCCCTTGAATCCTTGATGTCACTTTCAAAAACGTTGAAATCTCCAACATGATTATCATCAGCCGATGTGCCTGAGATAGAGGCATCCCCCAGACCGAGTGGTAAAATGATGTCTCCTCCCGTGAAGGTGTAGATGCCTGGTCCGGAAATGGCGATAAAAAGCGCCTTAACTGTGCCTTCTACTGTTACTGTCCCACCCTGGTCACCCTGAAAATTGGCTCCTGCCGGAGGGCCCGGCCATGCCAGATCCCTATTTGTCTCCCGGAACCTCCAGTCCAAGTTGGTCGTGTTCCAGGTGCCCGAACCACCAGTCGGGTCTTTCCAGTAGAGCATGGTGCCGGGATTTTGCGGGACCAGAACAGGGCGGACGGCGTCATGCGTTCCAACCTCGGTTGCTTTCGCCGGCATCCGGACCGACAGAAATGCAGCGATCGAGCCAAGGAATATTCCGCCTAAAAGGGCATACGTTTTCAGCTGTGTTGTTGCATGCATGGGATGCTCCACTTGAATTTGGACGCTTGGTCCATCTGGGCCATAAACCCACATATTTTTAAGCTGCCTGTGGCCGCGCGCTATTGTTGCGTGGCCATCAACACGAGATCAAACCCCTCGCCGTTCGGCAAAAGTTCAACATCTATTTGCAAGGGTATTGCTGTTATGAGGTTGTCGTCGCGGATATGAATTGCCAGCGGCGCGTTGGGCACGCCGCCAAAGGAGGCCAGCCGATACTGGCCAGGCGCAGACAGCGTTCCCGATAAGGTAACGCTTATTTGTCTGTCCCATGGCTCAAAATCTTCGGCTATTCTCAGTGTAGCAAATGAAGTGTTATTGTTGTCGTCTACTTCATCCAATAAAGCAAAGCCGAGGTGCGTCCTATTATCATTCTCGCCGTTCGGCTCCGATTGGTATGTTCTTACGGATCCACGAAATAAGAGTTCGGTCGTGCTTTCCTGGATGGATGGCATGATGACGACACCATAAAATGAGTTCTCAACTCCAGGCTGGCCGATAATACCAGAGCCAGCTATTGAGATATGACTATATTCACCTTCCTCATTGAGGTTTGATAAAGATCCACCAATGTTTCCATCAAGATTAATAGTGCAATCGTAGCAAAATGTTTTTCCAATATATTCACCGTTATCGGAAGAATAATTTATTATGCAAACAACATCTTGCTTGCAAAAGAATTGAATTTCGGATTCCGGAAATGATGATAAAATTGTTTTGTCGAAGTCAAACGCCGCTGCTTCCAGGTAATATTCCAAAATGCCCCAGGCTTCATCTTGAGGATAGGGTATGAGATTTACGAAGCCTATATCGCCATTCAAGTCAGTAAACTCGGTGTCCGGGTCAGCGTCTCCCAGTAGAAGCTTTCCCTGCGCCTCAATATAGGTGTCACCCCGATAGCTTTTGGTGCCCTTAAACTTTACCGCGCCGCGAATATAGACATCCGGGACAGGGTACCGCGCCGCAAGGGCAGCCGCTGTATCCTTGATATCGCTTTCAAAAACGCTGAATTCGTCAATCCCGCTGCCTGCGGTTGGGCCCGCAATAGTGGCATCGCCCAGTCCGCGCGGCAAGGTGATATCGCCTCCCCTGAAAGTATAGCCGTTTGGCGCAGAGGCGGTGATGAAAAGCGCCTGAATCGCACCGGCTACGGTTACGGTCCCGCCTTGGGTGCCATAGAAATTGGCTCCTGCCGGAGGACCCGGCCAAGCCGTAATGTTGTTTGTATCCAGGTCCACCCAGTCGAGATCGGTCGTGTTCCAGGTGCCCGATCCGCCAGTCGGTTCCCTCCAGTAGAGCATGGTATCCGGGTATTGCGGCGCCAGAATACGGGGGCGGCGAGCCGCGGCACACTCTCTGCAGCCGCCACGGAAGCTTTTCCCGTTAGAAATACGGAGATCAGCCCAACAAACACTCCGCATAGCAGATTATAGTCTTTCAACATTTTTATAGCGCGCATAACATGTTCCATTTTTTGCTTCAACACCACGCATAGGTCGCATCAGAAGTGCTTTATGACCTGTTAAAAGAATTATACATATACGTCTGCATGTATTTTTTACTATTTCTAGAGTGGAAAATTCGACACCAACAGAAAATGTGCTTGTTCGTTCTCTTAGAGCCCGATTTAAAAGTTGTTGAGTGATATCAGAAGGATGTGATTCAACCACCTCTGCCAAGAACGTGGAGGATCGCATGCCCTGGAATGATATCACCCGCCTGCAGCATAACCGGGATCGCCTTCGCTATCCAACCGATTTGACGGACCGTGAGTGGGCTGTAATTGCTCCACTGATACCGCTGGCCAAGCCCGGCGGGCGGCCACGGAAAACGAATATGAGGGAAGTGGTGAACGCGATCCTTTATATTGCGGGCAGCGGCAGTCAATGGCGGGCTCTGCCGAAGGACTTCCCTCCGGTCTCCACGGTGCGAGGCTATTTCTATGGCTGGCGCGACATCGGCCTTTGGCAGACCATCAATCATCTGCTCGTCTGCGCTACGCGCGAACTGGAGGGGCGCGAGGCCTCGCCCACAGCCGGTGTCATCGACAGCCAGAGTGTCAAGACCACCGAAAGCGGCGGGGTTTCGGGCTACGACGCCGGCAAGAAGATCAAGGGCCGCAAGCGCCACATCATCACCGATACGATCGGGCTGATGCTGTTCGTGCTTGTCCATGCTGCCGATATCCAGGACCGCGACGGTGCGCCCGATGTCCTGAAAGCCATCCGCTACCGTTTCCCCTGGTTGCGCCATGTCTTCGCAGATGGCGGCTATGCCGGGCAGAAGTTGCGAAAAGCGCTGCGCGGATGCGGCCAATGGAACCTTGAAATCATCAAGCGCTCCGACATAGCGAAAGGCTTTGAGGTTCTGCCCCGCCGATGGGTGGTGGAGCGCACCTTCGGCTGGTTCGGACGATGCCGTCGGTTGGCCAAAGATTGGGAAAAGTCCATCGCAAGCGCCACAGCATGGGTCAACATCGCCAGCATCAGGGTGATGACCAGACGCCTCGCACGATATTGTTTCCCATCATGAACTTTTGAATCCGGCTCTTACAGTCGCAAGCACTCGAAATTTGCGCTCGGAAAGGAAACCAGATGCAGCCGTCGACCACTAAAAGCCAGTGCAGGTCAAATAGACATTGGCCACGTTGTTATCTGTTGTCGATATTTCGGCCTTGCAGTTGCCCTGATCGTCCAGCTGACTGGTATCGAACTTGCCATAGTCCACAGCGGTGGAGCCAAGATAGCCAAATTTTGCGAGCTGATATTGGCCATTCGTCCGCATAGTTCCGGAGATCATAAAGTTGTAATTCCGGGTCGGAATAAAGTAGCCCTCGACCGTCAGGAGGTCGTGGGTGACGTGCCCACCCGTACTCGCATCATTGATTTCCAGATCGATCGATACAGTACCGTCACCGCCGCTTCCATCAGCCGGGACCGCCTTGAATGCCAGCCCATTGAGGGTTAGCTTTCCAATGTTATCTGGCGCGACCCCGCCCGGGCCGATATCTGCGGTCGTGACATAGGTCATGCTGTTTTGAAGGATGCCGACGACCCCCTCGCCGGAAAGCGAAAAAGGGCGCAGATTTCCGGTCATGATGTCCATGCCATAGACATTGCCTCCGATTTTGCCGTCGACTTCCAGGTTGCAGTTCGAAACCAGCGTGCTCCCATTCGCTGTGCTATTATCCGATGTGTAATTGACGATGGTGCTGTCTGCGTCCTGATCTGTACATGTGAGGCCCACGGCACTATTCGTGGGCTGCCCGCTCAGCCGTGTATTGAACTGTGTATTTCCATCGTAGAAAATGGATAGTCTTGGTGCGTCATATATGGAGGTGGTGGTTGCGAAATCCACATTGCCGGAAAAGCCGCCAATCCCGTTTTCATCTCCAAGTTGAAGAAACCCGCCTGCAAGGATTGTCGTGTTCCCGAAATACTGCTTTTCGCCAATATACTTGATGCCCTTGGAGATCTCGATATTGGAGACCACGTTACTCGACAACGCTGCCGGGGCATCGACAATATCGACCTTTAATTCAGCCAGTTTAGGGAGGTTTTCGCCAACTATAGAAGCGGTCTGCCCGCCGCGTGCTATTTGTAAATAGCCACCATATTCCGGGTCAGCTTGCAGAGTGTAATATCCGCTGTGAACTGGATCATCAAACGACATGTCCAGCACGGTTATGGCTGATCTCACGCTGACGGTACCGGCTTGCTGCCCCGCAAAAACGGCCTGTGTGGGTGGCCCCGGCCAGCTCCTGGTGATGTCGCTTTCCGGATCGAACCAATTTACCGCCGTTGTGGACCACGTGCCTGGACCGCCTGCGTCGCCGTTCCAGTTCAACTCGGCCGGAACCCCAAACGAATCAGAACCATTCCCTTCGGTTGCGGACTCCGTTGCCTTTGCCGGCGTGAGCTGCACACCGGCAAGAAATGCGAGAGGCACCATGAGCGCGATTGTCCCTCGCTTAATATATCGTATAGGTTGCATTTCAGCGCGCATTTTTCCCTCCGTCGAGCTCTTCACAGAATACAAATGTGGTAATGGATCGATTGACGCTCTATAGCTTGCGTATTCTGTTCACCCATTTTTTCACGAACTTACGATATTATCGGGTCACGTTTTATTTTGATATATCAATGATATATTGAAAAGAATCATAGATAGAATCTCTAATTACTCGTTAAGCTCCGTAACTGTTAAAATTACTTTTCCATCACTTGCCGATATTTTTCCCTCTTTTCTTGAGTTGCCCTGAATGAGGACAGAGGTTGGAGCGCCACTCGGGTCTCCAGCGTCGGCATCGTAATACATGATGGTATAGTCACCCGGATCCGGGTCCCCGTTGATCGTAAACTGTTTTGCTGCCAAGGTGTTGATTGATCCATTGATACGGACCTGGTCATTTAGGTCGGGGTTGGTCCCTTTGATTGCCACAATGATTGTGGACTGGTCTGATAATATCAGGTTGCCGCCGATGGTAAGCATTCCGGTCGTATCTTCGTCGCCCGGCTGCAGGAAGCCTGGACCGAGAACGAAATCTTTTCCCGCTCCGCCGATCGTGCCGGTTCCTGAAATCGTAGAACCGAACTGCTTGGTTGGATTTATCTCGACATTCACCGCCCCGCCAAGCAAGCCGATGTCACTTATTTCGATATCGCTCTTAATGTAGGAGTTGCCGTGAAATCCGCTAAAGTTTCCAGTCAGATTAAAGCTTTGAGGGCCGGTAAAATAGATTTTAGCCGGCTGCGTATTATCGATGTTACTGAAAACAAAATTACTAAGTGTCGTCGGAGCATCATTCCTGTTCTTATCATAAGAGTAGAAATTGATGCGTGCATCTGACAGCAGTTCAATTTGACCATCGACGCTTGCTGGATTCCTATCCTGTCCTAACGTTAAGGTTGAACCTTTATCGACAACAACCCTCCCTGTGTATGATTTTTTGTTGTAGAAAATCATTTCTCCGGAACCAGAGATGATGAGCTCTTTGTTTGGTGTCGCCAAAGCGCCCATCTGTCGATCAAAATTAACGAAAATTTGGGCATACTGGCTGTCAACGGTCCACGTTACAGAGGGAAAGGGCGCAATACTCAGGGTTCCGATATTGTCATCGCCGTCGGCGGGCGGCTCAATGCTGTAGCTGTCATCTTCGAACGTCAGGCTATATACTTTTAGGTTGTCTGTAAGGGTGACTGTCCCGCCCTTTTCGCTGAACACGCCCAAGGCCGGGGAACTCCATACCGAAGCGATGGTGCCGCATTCGTCTCGTCCAGTTTTGATTAGAGCCGTTCCATTCGCCGCTTCCGCCCTGAGGCCCGGATCCTGGATTTCCGTTGACGACCGAATCTGCGCCGTTCCAGTAAAGGACAACGGTGGTCGAAGCTAACTGTTCAGTGTCTTCGCTGCATGCAGCCATGGCCTTGCTTGCAAGACCAGGGGCGCTGCACAAAAGGCCGGACATGGCAACGCTGAGGTAGAGCTTTCTCGCCAGATCGTGAGCGCGGACGGCGTTCGGAGAGTTTTCGTAAACAGACATGATCAGGCCTCCGAACTACCAGGAACGCTGAACGCGGACGGTGCGCATTTCTTTCCGGAAACATAATTTCCGACCGTGTAGGCGACCTTCGAGACGACCTGGACGCTGGGACGCATCGCCGTTGCGGAAAGATATTGCAGTGCGTTTGACGCGAAAGGCCACGCCTTGCAGAAGAACTTCCGGAGCGAGAAATATTCGACCGCGTTGAGGGCACCCATTTCATCGAGATCCTCGATAAGGATCATAAGAAAATTGATCAACTCTTCTTCAGAAGAGTTTTTGAGCATATCTTCTAAATCAATAACATGTTTCATTTCAATCTCCTATATTTTGGAGATTAAATAATTATTGGATAATTTATTTTTGTAAATATAACATATAATAATAATAAATTCACTTTTAATATTGACGATATCATTTTTTATAAAACTATATACAAAATCGACAACAGAAAGGGTTTATCATGTCCGATTCAATTCCATATGGAACAATTGTCGCATTTTATGGCTCCGGTATTCCTGCCGGCTGGCAAATTTGCGATGGAACAAACGGAACGCCCGATCTTCGGGATCGTTTTATTCTTGGTGCTGAAAGTCTTGATGATCAATTGGGGATCGCTTCAGCCAAAGCAACCGGCACTGGCAAAGACAAGACATATAGCAAAACAACGGCAACCGGGGTCGCGCAGGTAAAAACAAGTGTTAGTGGAACGGCACTTGACACCTCGCAGTTGCCAAACGTGACGTCAAAACTCACTGCCGGGCAGCAAGAAGTGCATACCTATATGTCATTCGAAAACCGGGCGAAATACAAGGATGCGAGCGAGGGGGCCTATTTGTTGTTCGGAACAACGTCAACAACCGCGGAGGCGATATCTGATTGGAATTCGTCAGAAGTCATCTTCCAGGCGTCTGGCGGCGGTCAGGCGCATAGCCATTCCGCGACCTCCAGCGACAGTGGCCACGATCACTCAGTTGACGTTCTGGGGCCATATCTTTTGCTCGTTTATATCATGAAGATGGCCTATGATGACTAGGTTCAGGACTTCGGTAACGGAACAGTTCCAGTCAAGCAAGAAATGACGGCCGCAGTCATGCAGTTGGCTTGGCAATATCCTTGGCGATAGAACTCATTTCGCCGATGCCTGGCTTGGTTTGCCCTTCATCTGAGGCCACCCCGGGTTCATGCTTCGGTCCGTGGTCAGCGCAGCGGCTGCCGACATGATGCTGGTCCAGTGCGGTAATTCCGATGTGCCATGTCGTTGGCGTGCTCGACCTGAAGTCGGCGACAGCCCTGACCACGGCATCATCGGAACCGCGTCCCGGTTGGGACCTCGAAGGTCTGCACTCAGACAGACTTCAACGATATGGGATGTTAAAGCTCAGTCCGTTTTGGCGATCAATAGGGCTGTGGTGGAAAATTCAGTACCATCCCTCCACATCCGGTGCAGGATGGTGCCGATGCGCCTAGCCAAAGCCACCATCGCACGCTTTGAACCTCGGCGCTCTTGGAGATCAAGTCGGCTGGGTACCTAGATTCTCAGTGAAATTCGATCGAGAGTCAAGGCGTTGAAATTAAAGAATTAAAACGAGCATCGGCCTGCTGCGCTACTGTTTCGTGCAACATAGATGCGATGCAAGCTTACTGCAATGGCTAAGAAAATAGTCCGGGTGCACGACAAGGCGCAGACCGTCCTTTCGGAGCGAATCCGAAAGCGTTCACTCGATGACCACACTCGCTCCGATCATCGAAAGTCCCGCGTATTAACCCTGATCTCGCCAATCTGCGCATAGGGGTCGAACATGTCGCGCGGCTTCAGCATACACGCGCCGCCCGAAGCTATGGCGCAAGCTGGTGGACAGTCTATTCAAAACACATATTTTTCAACGTGTTGGGGATTTTCATGATCAATGCGACCTTGAATTTTCCCGAAACACTCCTGCCAGCCTTGCAGCGTTGAAGTCATTTCCTGCGCGAAACACCGCAAGTGTTATATCGACCCGTTTTCTGCTCTGCCTGCATCAATGGCGTACATAAGCCGAAGGGCGCACGGGATGACGGTGGCTCCCGACCATTTTGTCGGATGCATGCTGAAGCGCTAAAGCCGTGCAAGCCAGGTCGCAATCGACGGAAACGCGACGATCAGGGCAAGCGAAACCAGCATGGCGCCGACGAACGGCAAAGCGCCTCTGAAGATATCCGAGACCTTCAACGACTGGTCCGCGATGGCGGACTTGATAATGTAGACGGACAGGCCGAAAGGCGGCGTCAACAGCCCGACCTCCACAGCGACCACCGTCAGCACCCCGAACCAGATCAGATCGAACCCGGCAGCGTCTGCCACCGGCAGCGCAATCGGCAGCAGGATCAGCATGATCGAGATGGAATCGATCAGACAGCCAAGCGCGATGATCAGCAGCAAATAGAGCAGCAGGAAACCATAGGGGCCGATCGGACCGGAGAGCAGGGTTTCGGCCAGAAAACGTGGCACGCCGGAAAGCGCCAGCATGCGGCTGAAAAAGGTCGCGGCCAGGATCAGGAACAGGACGGAGACGGTAATCTGCCCGGTCTCGACCAGAAGCCGCCAGAACGAGCGCGGCGTCAGCGAGCGGCGCAAAAGTGCGATCAGCAAGGCGCCAAGGGCGCCGGCAGCGCCTGCCTCTGTCGGGTTTAAAAAACCGCCATACAATCCGCCGAGCACCAGAACCATCAAGAAGACGATCGGCACCGCCTTGCGAATGAGCGCCAACCAGCCGATTTCTTCGTCCTCTGAGGCCAGTTTTTCCGCCGTAAAGACGAAATCCGGCTTCAGCCAAGCCAAGAGAAATATGGTGATGGAGAAGGCAAAGGCCAGCAGAATGCCCGGACCGACGCCCGCGAGGAACATCCGACCAACCGATTCCTCGGCCAGAACCGCATAGACGATCATCAGCAATGACGGCGGGATCAGCATGCCGAGAACGGACGAGACCGGCGACGACACCGGTTGCGAATTTGGCGGTATAACCATGACGCGTCATTTCCGGGACGGCGACCCGGCTGAAAACCGTGGCGGAAGCAATCGAAACGCCGGTGATCGCGGCAAAGACCGCATTGGCAAAAACAGTCGCGATACCAAGGCCCGCCGTGATCCGCCCCATGAGCTTCTGGAACACGTCGAATGTATCCTTGCCCACCTTCGAAATGGTCACCAGCAGGCCCATCAACACGAAAAGCGGCACGATGGCATAAAGGTATTCGCGCAGTGAATTGTTGGCGACAGCGCCAAGCATACGCATGGAGACCGTCTCGCCCCGGATCGCCGAAACCCCGATAAAGGAAACAAACAGCATGCTGACACCAATCGGCATGCCGACATAGATCAGGATCAGCAGACCGGCGATTGCCAATCCTCCGATTTCAAGCGGGCTCATGAGCGCTCTCCGGGGTTGCGACAGGCGGCGATGTCACTCGCAGCCCGAAAAAGAAACTCTAGCGCGGCAACGGAAACACCGAGGACGATGAAAGCGCGGAACGGCCAGACCTGCAGCGTGGCGATGCCGGAAACACCGATATATTCACCGGACGCCCAGTCCTTCTGGAAAATCAGAATGCTCGACCACGCGATCAGCCCGATCATCACGGCACCCGTCAGATTGAAGAGAGCCGACAGAACGCTGCCCGCGACCGGCCGTTTGAGCCTGAACCCGGGAAAAAATATCTCCGTACGCGCCAGCCTGTCGGCACGGATGGTGGTTGCAAGCTGCAACGAGACGATCATCACCAGAAGAAGCGCGCCGAGTTCGGATACGAGCGGAAGGGATGCACCCAGCAGGTTACGCATGAAGATATCGGCCGAGATGACCAGCATCAGCACCAGAATGAGCACAGTGCCGAGCGCGGCAAGACCGTCGACAAGGATATGCCACGCACGCTCGATGGCATTTGGGGGGCGCCCGCCTGAATGGCGGGCGTTTTCAGTGTTGGATGACATATCCGCAGACCGCCTTACTGATCCCAGTCGCGCATCGGCGTTTCACCGCGTTCGCGCAAACCATCCATATAGGCGCTCAGGAATTCACGCGCAGGAAGGCCCTGTGCTTCAAGACCGTCCGCCCATTCACCGGCCAGATCCGGCAGCATCGCAACCCAGGCCTCGCGCTCTTCCTCGGGCATCGTCACCAGCGTCACCGGCGGGTTCTGCCCGGCTCCCATTTCGACCATGTCCTGAAGGGCGGCCTCGTGGCCTTCCAGGAGCTGCTTGCCGTGGGCTGCGGTGTAATAGGTACCCGCCTCAATCATGGCATCCTGCACTTCTGCCGGTAGCGTATCCCAGACATCACGATTGATGGCGATTGCACCGGAAAACGAAACAGCCGTGTCGAAGCGGTTGAGATAGGGGGCAACCTCGTAAAGCTTCGCCGGCTTGGCGCCGAGCGCAAGTGTCAGAACGCCGTCGGAAACGCCAGTCTGGATGTCGGTGTAAAAGGTCGTCAGCGCGCCGTCGACGGCATTGGCGCCGGTTCCTCGCAGCCAAGTGCCGAGGACGCCCGGGGCCGAGATCTTCATGCCCTCGATGTCGGCGATGCCTGTAATCGGCTCCTTGGTGTAGATATCGTACATATCGGTTCCGGTGAGCCCGAGTACCTTGAGATTGTACTGTTCCCACTCTTCGCGGAAGGCCTCGTTGTTCTCCATCAGGTCTTCCATCACCTCAAGCTGAAGCTGCGGGTTGGCGGTGGAGAACGGCGCATAGCTCGTCGCCTGGCTGAGCGGCAGCTTCGCCGGTTCCAGCAGCGAGAATACCCAGCCGATATCGGTAATGCCTTCTTCAACGGATGAGAGTGTGGCGTTGGCCTTGTAGAGCTGACCGCCGAAGGCCTCGTTCCAGTTGATCTCGTAGTCCCCGGTTTCAGCGAGGATTTCATCGGTTTTGGCCATGAAGTGGGTCTGTATCATGCCCACCCACGGGATCACGGTCGGGTGGCTCGAAGCCACTGTCAGATTGATGGTTTCCTGCGCGAAAAGCGCTGAAGGCATTGCCACCATGGCGACGGTTGTCAGTCTCAGAAAATGACGCATTTTTGTTCCTCCCGAAAGATGCGTTCAGTCCACCACAAATGTCTGTGTCGAATAGTCGAGCCGGATAGACACCCGGCCTTCATTGATCATCCAGGGGCGCACCCTGAAACGCCGGGCGCCCGCTTTATGCATCGGGTCGTTGCGGGCGATCCCGGCTGCCGCTTCGGCATTTTCGGCGCGGATGACCACCATCCCCTCGCCGGCCCAGCTTTCGCCGTCATCGGAAAAGAGCGGGCCTGCGGCATAAAGCACGCCGTCCCTTTCCAAGCCGACCTGATAGGCCAGATGCGCCTCCATGTTTTCAAAAACCGGCCCCATGCCATTCGTCGCTTCGGTGAAGATCGCAAAAAGCTTCTTTTGCAGCATGTCCTTGCTGGCTTCCATCACGGCTGCTGCCGGAACGGTTTCTTCGGTCTTGTGCATGCCGGTCACCTTCTCCCTGTGTCCGCGGCGAAACCTGTGTGTCAGCCCGCTTTCCGACGGGCGATCTCAGCGCGTATTTCCGCGCCATGCTGGTCGAGCAATGGCGGCGCGGCGATGTCGGTTTCGACCTGCTCATCGAAGCTGTAGGGCGCGCGCACGGTCGTGGTCTTTCCCTTTTCGGGATGGTCCATGTCGACCGCAATCTGCAAGTGCCGCGCCTGAGGATCATCGAGCGCCTCATCGGAATCATAGGCCGGCGCATGGGGCACACCGGCCTCAAGCAGCTTTTCGCACCAGCGATCGCGCGTCTCGGCCTTGAAGACGGGCGTCAGGATTTCGATGAGATCGTCCTGATGTTCGATGCGCTCCAGCCGTTCGGCAAAACGCGAATCTTCAGCAAGCTGGCCCTGTCCGGTCGCCGCTAGCAGCCCTTCCCAGAACTTGGCGGGCGAGGACATGTGGATCGCAACCCATTTGCCGTCCGCACATTCGAATGTATAGCTCTGCGAGACCGTCGGGCGGGAAAGCGGCCCCATCACCTCGTCGACAGCAAAATAATGCGTAAAGCTGTCGAGGTTAAAATGGGTCATGGCCTCGAGCATGGAAATGTCGATACGACGCCCCTTGCCGGTGCCCGCCCGTTCCAAAAGCGCGGCAAGGATGGCCATTGCCGCATATTGCCCGGTCAGCGCATCGGCAATTGCGGGCCCGATCACGCGTGGATTGGTCGGCGGGGTTACAAGTCTCAAAAACCCGCTGGCCGCCTGCGCCACGGTATCGAATGCAGGACGATCCCGCGACGGGCCGCTCTGACCGAAGCCGGAGATCGCACAATAGATCAGGTCGGGCTTCACTTTGCGCAGATCGGCCTCGCCGACACCGAGTCGTTCGGCAACACCGGGCCTGAAATTCTGGATAAAAACATCAGCGGTCGAGACGAGATCGCGCAAGAACGCCAGTTCGACCGGATCCTTGGTATCGATCGCGATCGAGCGTTTGTTGCGGTTGTAGGTCTGGTAGTGCGGCGAATACAGCCCGCCCTTGAATGCCCGGAACGGGTCACCGGAACCGGGGCGCTCCACCTTGATCACATCGGCGCCGAGATCGCCAAGATGCATCGCTGCGGCCGGACCCGTGATATAGGTTCCAAGCTCGACAACGCGGATATTTTTTAGAATTTTGACCATCCGGCCTGCTCCGTTCAGTTGCTTTTTCCGGAAGCCTTCCGGCCATCATATTCAATCGAAACATCCGCCTTGTGCGACATGATGAAGCCGATCGAGCGCCGGCTTTCCTCGAAAAGATGCGCGGAGAGACCGGCTGTGCGGGCAAGGATCGGAACAGCCTTCAGGGCATCGACCGGCCAGCCGGCATCGAGGATGGTTGCGGGTATGGCACCGGACACGTTGATCGGCAGCGGTCGTTCGACAATCCCCGGAGCCACCTTCGCCAGCATGTAGAGAGCCTCGATATAGCGGCCGCGAATGCCCTCTTCAGCGGCAACGGCCAGCAGCCTGTTGGCGCGCGGGTCGCCATCGGAATGCTGAGGATGACCAAGGCCGGGCACTTTGCGACGCTCGGCCTTCAGGGCCTTGACGCTTTCAATCGCCGCCTTTTCCAGATCGCCATCCATGCTGTCCGCCGTCTCCACGACGGAGACCAGAAAACGGCCTGCCTGCTCCGATGAGCCCGCCACGACACTGCCCATACCGAGAATGCCAGCGGCCATGGCGCCCTGCCAGGCTTCCGGTCCGGCAGCAAGCGTCATGCGCGCGGCCTGAACGCTCGGCACCAGACCATGCTCGGCGATAGCGACCAGGCAGGAATCCATCATCCGCCGCTGCACCGCGTCCGGCTTTTCGCCGGTCACAAGAAGCCAGAAATAGTCGGTGAAATCGATCTTTCCGATCAGCTCGCTGCAAAGATCGTAGCCACGCACGGTGATGCTTTCGGCATCGGATTCGGCAATTTCCGTAAAGGCGCCATCCTGTTTTCCAATTCGCACAACATACTCCCTTTTCGCTCTGCGAAATAATTTCCTCTTGCCGAAATCGTAGAGAGCAACTAGGCTATCGTCAAGTTGAAAGCGTGTTGGTTGGTCGTCAGGGCCGAGAAGCCGTTTTCACCGGGAGAGAGATCAGGCCCCGAGCGAAGAGGATGAGCCCTTGTCTTGCAGGTGCGGCTCGACCACTCTCCGGCTTTACGGATCTGGTTCTTGAGGAAGATTGACGTGGCTGAAGTTCTGAAAATTATTGAAGAGAGCGAACGACCTTCCGAATTCGTGGAAGCGCTGGCCAAGGGGCTGGCAATCCTCGAATGCTTCGACGCCACCCACCCCGAAATGACGCTGAGCGAGGTCGCGCGCCGGGTCGGCCTTTCACCCGCCGCCGCGCGCCGCAGCCTGATCACGCTGCAAACGCTTGGTTACGTCGGCCAGAACCAGAAGAAATTCCATCTACGCCCCAAGGTCATGACACTGAGTTCGGCGTTCTATTTCTCCGCACATATCGACGAGGTGCTGCAACCGAATCTGAGGGCGCTTGTCGAAGAGTTCGGCGACGCCTCTTCGGTGGGAACGCTCGATGGCGATCATGTCATCTATGTCGCGCATGTCTCGGTCCAGCGCGCGCGTCGTGCGGCGGCCGTCATCGGTGCGCGTTACCCGGCGGGCGCAACCTCGCTCGGCCGCGTTCTGCTGGCCGGACTTTCGGATGAAGCGCTGGAGCACTATTTCAAAACCGCAAAGCTGGAGACACTGACCTCGAAGACGGTCACCGACCCCGACGTGCTCCGCGACAAGGTCATGGCAGTCAGGGCGGACGGTTACGCCACCACTGTCGACCAGCTCGATTACGGCATTACAGCACTCGCCGTGCCAATCAGAAATTTCGAAGGCCGCACCATCGCGGCACTCAACACCTCGGGCTACACCGGCATGGTGACCCCCGAAAGCATGATAGCCGAACGGCTGCCCGCGCTCAGGGAGGCGGCATCGCATATCGCGCATGCCATGAGTCGGTATCCGGTTCTGCAATCGACAATGGGAACCTGAGCGAAAGACAGGTTCCCAGCGCAGGTTCAAGGGAGGAGAAACCATGTGCAGGCTTTGCGACATTTCCAGAGGGCATCTACCCTACCCCGCATTCGGCCCGTCGGCTGGAGGCGGCATGGGAGCAACCGCCTCCCCATCGCCAGTGGCAAGAGGCGTGCCGGAGGCATGCGGGCGAGAGGGCCAGCGCACACTGATCAAAAACGGCATCATCCTGTCTATGGATGAGAGCGTCGGAGATTTTGCCAAGGGCGACGTCCTGACCGAGGGATCACGCATTGTCGAGATTGCCGAAACGATTTCTGCGGACGACGCCATCGTGATCGACGCCCGCGGCAAGATCGTTATGCCCGGCTTCATCGACACCCATCATCACCAGTTCGAAACCGCGCTGCGCGGTCAGCTTGCAAACGCCATCCTCATCAATGACGGTCTGCCGGCCAATGCGCAGAACTATTATGAGACCGTGCTGCAGTCCTTCTCCCTCGTCTACAGGCCGGAGGATGTTTACATCAACGAGCTTTTCGGCGCCCTTTCGCAACTGGATGCCGGCGTGACGACCGTGATGGATGTCAGCCAGATCCACCACTCGCCGGCGCATTCCGACGCAGTGATTTCGGCGTTGAAGGATTCCGGTCGCCGCTCGGTCTTCGGTTATTTCGAAGGCTGGGGCGACGACGCGCAATATCCGGGCGACGCGGCACGGCTGCGCGAGCGGTATTTTTCGTCGAACGACCAGTTACTGACCATGATTATGGGCGGCGAGATCTATCTGCCGTTCCATGAGCAGTCATGGAAGACGGGGCGCGACCTCGACCTGCCGGTCGCGCTCCACGTGGTCGGCACATTCGGAATGCAGCCGACCTTTGACGAGCTTGGTGCCAATGGCGCTTTCGGACCGGATAACATCTTCATCCACATGACCGGCATGTCGGAGGACGGTTGGAAATACGCCCGCGATGCCGGTGCGCATATTTCGCTTTCCGTGCCGATCGAAATGCAAATGCGCCATGGCACGCCGCCGATTCAAAAGGCAATCGACAACAAGATGAGCCTGTCGCTTTCCACCGATGTGGAATGCACGATGACGGCGGACTTCTTCACCCAGATGCGGGCCATGGTCACCATGCAGCGGATGTTCGCCAACGAAAAGGCACTTGCCGGCGAAGAATACCCTGCTCTGCTGACAGCCCGGGAGGCAATCCGCGCAGCAACAATGGGCGGCGCCGAAGGGCTCAAACTCGAGAGCCGCACCGGATCTCTGACGCCGGGCAAGGATGCCGACATCATCCTGCTCGATGCCGAAGCACTCAATGTCGCGCCTCTCAATAATGTCCCCGGCACCGTCGTCACCCTGATGGAGCGCTCGAATGTCGACAGTGTTCTGGTGGCCGGCAAGGTGCGCAAGTGGAAGGGCGAGCTTGTGGGCGCGGACATCGCTCATCTGCGCGACGAGCTGGAAAAAAGCCGCGACTACATTTTCAAAAAGGCCGGCATCACCCGATCGCTGTTCGGCGACTGAAGCCGTAGGCGAAAAAGACGACGACATGATGCCTGCGCAAGCTTTCTGGAGCCGCGCGGGCAATGAGGACATCCGACAGGAGGAGAGAGCATTGGCAAAACTCGTTGCAACACTGGCGTCTACCCACCATCCCTTCTATCTGAAGGCAACCACGGCGCCACCCGAACAGCAGATGCCCGAAGCGCCGACATGGAAGCGCAAGATCGAGGCCTACCGCGAAACGCTTGCGAAGGCGGAACCGGACATTCTGGTGATGGTCGGATCGGACCATTTCCACCAGATCTTCCTCGATAACTGCCCGCAGTTCCTGATCGGAAAGGCCGAGCGCTACGATGCGACCTTCTATAACGAGGAGCGAGAATTCGGCATTCCGAAATATGTGCTGGAGGGCGACGAAAACATGTCGCGCTTCATGCACCAGTCGCTGATGAGCCAGAATTTCGACTTCGCATTTTCCAACGAACTGAAGATCGACCATTCGATCATCTGCCCGATCATCACCGTGCGACCGCAGAACGATCTGCCGGTGGTACCGATCTACACCAACATCTTCGCGCCGCCGCTGCACACGCCGAAGCGCTTCTATGAAGTCGGCCGCGCGATCCGCAAGGCCATCGACGACTTCCCGTCAGACAAGCGCGTTGCCGCGATCGGCACCGGGCACCTTTCGCTTGAACTTGGCGGTCCGCGCCAGTTCATGGAGACCGGCCCCGATCCGGTTTTCGACAAACAGGCAATTGAATGGCTGAAGGCCGGCGATATCGACGCGATCCTAGAAAACGTCACCCATGAGAGCATGGCGACGAGCGGTAACGCCACCCACGGCTTCCTGAATTTCATCCTGATGCTCGGCGTCGCCGGTCCCGAAGGTGCGGACTATGTCGACAATCTCGACCTGTTCCACACCATGGAAGCCTATTTCACCTGGTATCCCAAGGAGGCTGCGGCATGAGCAAATATTACGTCAACAAATTCCTCTACACCGTCGACCGCGACCCCGATCTGTTGCAACGCTATATCGACGAACCGCGCACCTTCGTGGCCACCTGGGAACAGTCAATCGGCCCGAAGCTGCTCGGAAACGAGGTCGAAGCCTCCACCGTCCACACCTTCACCCATGAGGAGCGCGAGGCGTTGGTCAACCATGATTATGCGGCACTGTTCGAGATGGGCGCGCACTTCTTCCTCAACCTGACGATCTTCATCGGCATCTATGACGAGCCCTACGTGGCAAAAAGCGGTCCGCTGTCGTTCCAGCGCGAGTTCGCCGCAAGGCTTCAGGGCTGGCACGGCAAGGACTACCCGAGTGTCGAGACCTAAGGTTCGCCGCCCCCTCAACGCAAGTCGCCCGGCCGAAAAGCCGGGCGTATCTCTCATCCCCACCACCGGCATCCTACGCGTGATTTCAGGCAATCAACCCTGGGAGATCACGATGGCGACGATACGCAAGCTCAGAGGGCGCTGGCAGGCCCTGGTGCGCCGTAGATCAGGACGGTTGAGACTGTCTAAAACTTTGTGCCCTGACATTATTTCAGGACATAGGGAAACGTTCTTCGAACATGATGGCGATCTGGCTTTTGACTGTGTGCCATTCGCGCACTGAACGCTTCCACTCGGTGGAGGTAGCATTGAGGGCCAGATAGATCAACTTGGCCGCCGCCTCATCGCGCGGGAAGTAGCCTCTGGTTCTGACGGCGCGCCGGATTTTCGAATTCAGCGCCTCGATGGAATGTAATCGACAGAATGGTTCGAAGCTGATCGGCGCGATAAGTCATTGAAATGATATAAAGCGTGTGGGGTCTTGCTGCCGCGCCGAATGACAGTTAAGGGCCCGGCTGAAACCGGGCCCTCGGGCAGCGCATCCAGGCGCTATTCTGACACAGTAAGCAACATCTCCTGCTCTTCAGATCTGCCGATCAAAGCGTCAAATTGATGCCAGCTTCGCCATCGGCGAAGACGTGCGTTCTTTCCATAATGAAGCTGAACCGGAAAGGTGTGCCGCGCATGGAATCGTCCAGCATCCTGGAATCATCGGTGGGGATACGTGCTGTAAAGGACAGGCCTTCGATGTCAAAATAGACATAGACTTCATTGCCCATATGCTCGACCAGACGCACGGGACCAATGGCTTCAGCGATCACGGAATTTTCGTTGCGGCGCAGGGCCGCGCTTTCTGGCGTTGCAATATGTTCCGGGCGAATGCCGAACCGCACTTTCTGGCCGATATGGCCGGAAAGCTTTTCCGCATAATTTTTCGGCAGTGTCAGAAGCGTCTGTTCGCCCAGAAGCAGTGCCGGTGTTCCATCATTGGCAACGATGGTGGCGGAATGAATGTTCATTTCCGGAGAGCCGATAAATCCGGCCACAAATGCATTGGCGGGGCGCTCATAAAGGCTTGTCGGAACATCAACCTGCTGGATCGTGCCTTCCTTTAGAACGCAGATCCTTTCGCCCATGGTCATGGCTTCGACCTGATCATGTGTCACATAAATTGCGGTCGATGGCTGCCCGGCGTTACGCAGTTCGCGGTGCAACTCGGTAATGCGCACACGCATCGAAGCGCGCAGTTTGGCGTCAAGGTTTGAGAGTGGCTCATCAAACAGGAAAACCTCGGGCCGTTTGACGATGCAGCGGCCAACGGCGACACGTTGAGCCTGGCCACCGGAAAGCTGCTTGGGATAGCGATCAAGCAGATTGACCATTTCCAGCAGCTCGGCGGCATGCATCACGCGTTTCTTGATTTCGTCCTTCGGAACATGCGCCAGCTTGAGCCCGAGCGCCATATTGTCGAAGACCTTCATATGCGGATAGAGCGCGTAGTTCTGGAATACCATCCCAATGCCGCGCTGCTTCGGCGGAAGCTTGTTGACCACGGTCTCGCCGATACTCAACTGACCATCAGAGATCTGCTCCAGCCCGGCAACCATGCGCAGAATGGTGCTTTTGGCGCAACCGGACGGCCCGACAAACACCATGAACTCGCCGTCGCGCACATCAAGGTCAACCCCGTGAACAGCCTCGAATCCGTTGGGGTAGATCTTCCGGATTTTCTGGAGACTGACATTCGCCATTTACTCACTCCCTTTTCTCTAAACTTTGCCGGTCCTCAATTTATTCCGAACAAAGCCCGCCCCCGGGGTCGGGAGCAGTATTGCTATCTATGTTCTGGTGGAGGCGCAGCCACGGACATACGCTCAACAAGGCTCATGGTCATGCCGACCCGGCTTTTCGAAACCAGCTTTCCGGTCATCTGCTCGACCAGCATTTTGATACCGATGCGCCCCATCTCGCCGCGCTCGATATGCATCGTTGTCAGCGGAACTTCGCAGTGAGCGCTGAACGGAAGGTCATCAAAGCCGATCACGGACACATCGTCCGGCACCCGTAACCCGGCAGAGATCAGTGCTTGAATAGTTCCCATCGCCAGCGTGTCTGAAGCGCAAACAATGGCCGTATGGTCGAAACGTTTCTCGTCGAGCATGCGCTGGATGGCGCCGGCAGCATCATAGCTGGTCAAATCAGCACTGCCGGTATCGAGAAAGTCGCGCTGCTGATCAAATGCGATCCCGGCCTCATTCAGGGCGTGCTTCATCCCGTCCATTCGCTGAACGACGGTATCGCGAAAGATATGCCCGACATGAAGAAAGCGCTTGTGCCCTTTCTCAATCAAATGCCGGGTCGCCATATAGGAGCCGTAATAATGATCCGGGGAGACGCTTGATAAGCGCATCAACGGATCCATGCCATGCACGATAACCGCCGGGCACCCGATTTCGACGGTCGCCTGAATCACTGCCGGCTGGTCGAGGCCCAGAAGGATAACGCTCTCTGGCTTACCGCGCCGGAACAATGTTTTCGGGTCAACGCGGGTGTAGCCTTCGTTGATATGGGCCAGATCGAGTACAAGATCCCATCCCAGTTGGCGGGCCTCGTCCGTGAGGCCGCGCATCGTGTCAACATAGTAATGGTCATTGGCAGCGTAGCGATCGAAAGTGACGATGGTGACCGAGCTGATATCGGGAGCGGACCGGAGTTTCGATTCCGGGCGGCGATAGCCGAGATCCTCGACCACCTGCATCACCCGTGCCCGGTTATTGGGGCTGACCCCGACACGCTCGTTCAACACCTTGGAAACTGTGCTGATCGAAACACCGGATGCTGCGGCAATATCGTGCAGGGTTGCCGATTGCGCGGCTTTTCGCCCTTTGCCTTTGATCATTTCGTCAGCTGCTTGCATCTGCCTAGGTCCACTCAAATCCGCCTCCCGTTTTAACTGCCATACGGCACCAGTTTTTCATGCGGTTGGCAAGCTGGCTGCGTCGCGGAAACTGCGAAGTCTGCGTATAAGCTAGCAACATCACGCGAAAAAGAAAATATGATTTATTTATTTTCTTTTTCTTAAATTAATTTCCGTCAACACAAGGCGCTTTCAGTGAATGAATCTGGCGCAAAAGGCCTAAAAATAAAGCGTGTTGATCACATTTCAGGCCCTTAAATGATAACGAAAGCGAAAATACGCGATTGACGCACGTATGCCATATCTGTATTTTCGCTTCATCGATCGAGTTTTCGCGCCTATTTTCCATTTCTCTATGAATTTTCGTGAAATTCGTGCTGATGCGCGGGAGGCCTGAACGGCACTGAAGGGAGGGTCTTCGCGGAGGATAACCTTACCCGGCATGGTTATGGCGGGTGTTCTTGGATTTCGGTTTCGCGCATGAGCGGCTCCGGGTGGGGCTGGCGATGCGCCGGTGGAGGAAATATCAATGAAATTGTATCGCAAGCTCTCGCTTGGTACTGCGGTTGCCCTTGTGGAGCTGATGGGGGTTGCTCAGGCTGAGACAACCGTTCGTGTGATGGGCATCGAGCCAAACGACCCATTCGAAAAGACGATCAACCAGGACGTGGTTGATGCTTACGAAGCGGAAAACCCCGGCACAAAGATCACCATCGAATATCTTGAAAACTCGGCCTTCAAGTCCAAGCTACCAACGGTATTGCAATCCGACAAGCGTCCGGATCTGTACTGGTCTTGGGCCGGCGGCGTGCTTGAAGAGCAGGCCCGCAATGGTGTGACACAAAACATCACCGAACAGGTCAAGGCCACCTTCGATGAAACCATGCCCAAAGGCGCTGTCGAAGCCTTCAGCTACAAGGGCGAAATCGTCGGTGCACCGAGCAAGGTTTCGCTGATCGTGATTTGGTACAACAAGGCACTTGCCGAGGAAGCTGGCGTTGATGTCAGCCAGATCAAGACCTGGGATGACTTTCTGGCGGCTGCCCTGCAGGCCAAGGATTCCGGCGTGACCCCGATCGTGGCCGGCGGCAAAGACAAGTTCCCTCTGCACTTTTACGTTGCTTACCTTGCCGAACGCATCATGGGCACTGAAGCACTTGCTGCAGCCCGCGCAGGCGAGAATGGCGGCTTTACAAATCCCGATTTCATCAAGGCTCTCGAAGAGTTCAAGCGTCTGGCCGATATCGAGCCGTTCCAGAAAGGCTTCGCCAGCGCCACATTCGCAAAAGAAAGTGGCATGTTCGGTGATGGCCAAGCACTGTTCGAGCTTGCTGGTCAGTGGAACTATTCTACCCAGAAAGCCAACTCCGCCAGCGGCGAAGGCCTGCCGGAAGAAAATCTCGGCATGATGGCATTTCCCGCTGTTGACGGCGGAAACGGCGATCCGTCCGACGTTCTCGGCGGCATCAATGGTTGGGTTGTGACCAAGGACGCTCCGAAGGAGGCCGTCGATTTTCTGAAATACTGGGTCAGCAAACCAGTTGAGGAAAAATACGCTGCCGCCGGTCAATGGATCCCGATTGCAAAAGGCGCTGGTGAGGCTTTGACCAACCCCTACTTCCAGAAGGTTTCACAGATGTCGGGTGATGCTGCCCATATGCAGCTCTATCTCGATCAGGCGTTCGGCCCGAACCTTGGTGGTGCCGTCAATGACATCTCAGTGGATCTCGCCGTTGGAGCCATCACGCCTGAAGAGGCGGCGGAAATGCTCGAAGACTATCGGATGATGGAGTAGCTATCTCCGGACTGACGGCCGGCGGACTTCGGTCCGCCGGTACATTTCTCTTTTCAGTGGCAATCAGCGCACATGTTTTGTCGTGACGGCAAAAGCGTGACCGTTTGCCGTTTTTTGTGACGTCCGGCACTTTCCCAAGTGCGCGGCGCCGCAGGAGGACAGGATGTCGACCCTCGCGCAGACGCAACCGGGCGTCAGGAAAACCTTATGGCGGCCATCAAATGCATTGGTGACCTTTATCGTCTTCATGTTGCCGGCCTTTGTGCTTTTCACCACTTTCGTCATGCTGCCGATGATAGATGCGGCGCATTTCTCACTTTACAAATGGTCCGGCTATGGCGCTCCGACGGATTTTGTCGGAACGCAGAATTTCGAACGGCTAGCCAGTAACCGCATCTTTCTGCATTCACTTGGCAATTCGCTGAAGATCATCGCCGCCTCCATGTTCATTCAGTTGCCACTGGCGCTGGGCCTGGCACTGCTGATTTATGAAAAGCGCTGGTCAAACACCGTTTTCCGGCTGGTTTTCTTCCTGCCCTATATTCTCGCGGAAGTCGCCAGTGGCCTGATCTGGAGCTTCATCTTCGATGGCGACTATGGCCTGGCGGCAGAGATTGCGCGCTGGCTCAACATCGAAAACTTTTACATCCTGGCAAACAGGCAATGGGCATTCACGGCCATTCTGGTTGTCATCGTCTGGAAGTATTTCGGCTTTCACATGATGATCTATATCGCCGGCCTGCAATCAATTCCGAAGGATCAGATCGAAGCGATCACCATTGATGGCGCCGGGCCGCTGCAGGTGATCCGATACGTCAAACTGCCGATGCTGAAGCCAGCGATCATCATGTCAGTCTTCTTCTCTGTCATCGGTGCCCTGCAGATATTCGATATCATCATTCCACTGACAAATGGCGGCCCGTCCAACTCGACACACACCATCGTCAGCTTCCTTTACACCTTCGGCTTGCAACGCATGAACATCGGCTTCGGCAGCGCGGTTGGCATCGTGCTCTTTGTATGCTGCGCGACTTTCGCCTTCACCTACCGTGCGACATTCCAGCGTGAAAAAGGAGCAGCGCGATGATTACGGATAACATGTTCGGGTGGCGCACGGCGTTGCGCATCATATTCCTGCTGATCATGACCGTCGTGATCATGGGACCGCTGTCGATCACGGTTCTGGGCGGGTTCAAATCGCTCGGTGAACTGCGCACCTCGCCAATCGGGCTGCCCGATCACTGGGTGCTCAGCAATTATGCCGGCATCCTGTCATCGGCTGATTTCTGGCGCTATCTGCGCAACTCCCTGGTGATTTCGATGTCCTGCGTAGTGCTGACGCTGATCGTTTCCGGGATGGCGGCCTATTGTTTCGCACAGCTGCACTTCTTTGGAAAAAAGATGCTGTTTGCCTATTTCACAATCGGAATGATGTTCCCGTTTGCCACAGCCATTCTGCCGCTGTTTCTGAAGATTCGAGATCTCGGGCTTCTGGATACACCCGCAGGCGTCATCTTCCCGCAGGTCGCCTTTGGTCTCGCCTTTTCGATGATGCTGTTCCGCGGGTTCTTCGAGCAATTGCCGAAGGAGCTATTCGAGGCAGCCCAGATCGATGGCATTGGATATATGGGATTCTTCTTCCGCTTCACCCTGCCGCTTTCCGTCCCGATCCTGTCGACGGTTGCCACCTTTGTGTTTGTGCAGAGCTGGAACAACTTCCTGCTGCCTCTTGTGGTGCTGAACGAACAGCCCTCCTACACCTGGACGCTGGGAATCATGCAGTATCGCGGTGCCTACATGACCGACTGGAGCCGGGTTCTTGCTTTCGTGACGCTGACCATGACGCCGGCCATTGTCTTCTTCTTTGCCGCGCAGAAATACATCGTCGCCGGACTGACCGGCGGAGCCGTCAAGGGCTGATCAGCGGACACATTGCACATAAGGTTTCTATTATGACGAAAATTCAGAATCCGATCTTGCCCGGCTTCAATGCAGACCCCGCAATCTGCCGCGTCGGCGAGGACTATTATATCGCAACGTCCACATTTGAATGGTTTCCAGGCGTACAGATCCACCACTCTCGTGACCTGAAGAACTGGACCCTGACAAAACGTCCGCTGGACCGCGCTTCGCAGCTGGATATGCGCGGAGAGCAGGATTCAGGCGGGGTGTGGGCACCGTGCCTGACCTATGCCGACGGCCTGTTCTGGCTGATATACACAGACATGAAACGTGCCGAAGGTAACTTCAAGGATGCCTTCAACTATCTGGTTACCGCGCCCTCCATCGAAGGGCCGTGGTCTGATCCCATTTACCTCAATGCCTCCGGCTTTGACCCATCGCTGTTTCATGATGACAATGGTCGCAAATATCTAACTAATCAGCTTTGGGATTATCGTCGCAAGCCGTCAGCTTTTGCCGGTATTGTGATGCAGGAATATTCCCACGACGAGAAAAAGCTGATCGGTGAACCTCGGGTGATCTATCACGGCACATCTGCCGGCATTACCGAAGGACCGCATATCCAGAAGTTCAACGACTGGTACTACATGATCACTGCGGAAGGCGGCACGGGCTACAACCACACTGTTTCCTGCGCGCGCTCAAAAAACGTCGAAGGCCCGTATGAAAACCATCCTGACCTTCATATTCTGACCAGCAAGCACGTTCCCCAGTCACCGATCCAGCGCTCTGGCCACGGCTGCATCGTCGATACACCAGATGGGGAGTATTTCATGACCCATCTGATGAGCCGCCCATTGCCCGGAGTCCAGCGCAGTGTTCTCGGTCGTGAAACCTCGATCCAGAAGATTGTATTTGATGCCGAAGGCTGGCCACGACTGGAAAATGGAGGAATGGCGCCGGCGCTGGAGATAGAGACCCCAAAAGGTGTGACCGTCGGTGATGAAGTCTCGACCGATACGGATACGACCTTTGACAGTGAGACGCTGCCGATCGAATTCCAGTGGCTGAGAACGCCTTATCCTGAGCGGATTTTCAGCCTGTCTGAGCGGCCTGGCAATCTGCGCCTGCACGGCCGTCAGTCTATCGGCAGCTGGTATGAACAGGCTCTCGTGGCCCGCCGCCAAACCGGTTTCAAGTGCATGGCGGAAACCGAGACTGATGTCGCACCGAAATCGTTTCAGCATCTGGCCGGACTGATCGCCTACTATAATCGCTCAAAGTTTCACTATCTGGCGATTTCCGGCGGTGGAAACGACGGACGTGAACTTTCGATCATTTCCTGCGAAGGCGCCTGGCCAGAATCCAATCTCACCTTCTCACTAACTCAGCCGCTGCCTCTGCCCGCGAAAGGCATCATCCGTCTGGGCCTTGATATCGACGGAGTCGTATTGCAATTCCGCTACGCCATTGACGAAGACGAATGGCTGACCTGCGGACCAACTCTTGATGCATCTATGCTTTCAGACGAAAGCGGGCGCGGTGTGAATGGCAGCTTCACTGGCACTTTCATAGGTATGGCAGCCTACGATCTTGCCGGTGGTGAATTCGTTGCGGATTTTTCCAGGTTCAAATATCAGAACCAGTAAAAGTCAGCGCGTGAGCTGCCCCGGCCACGACCTCGTTGCAACCGCATGCTTCACAGCGCCTCGACTCAAGTTTGCCCGTGGTGGAAGACATGCTGTATCGTCGGACAGCAGCTCTTATATCGCCTCAAGAAACACCGAAGTCAAACAACTTGGCCATACCGCAGCGAGCTCTTTTACCTTCTGGAAAGGGGGTAGGAGAGAGGCCGGGGCGAACCGTTGCATCGTGGCTGAAGATTAGTCCATGCGTCTCGCAAGGAGACGGGCCATATATATGGCCGAGTTGAGCGTGTCGCCTCCCAGTCCGCGCCGAAAGGTCCCGCCGTTGACAGTTTGTTGATCGAACGACTGAATTGGGGGCGCTAAGCTATCGTTCCCAGATGCCGCGCCTGTAAACTTCCGGGCGCATCGACACGGTAGGTGGTGTTTTCTGGAGGCTTTGCCCCGTACGCTTTTGGTTTCCCCGCCTTCAAGAGAAGGCGGCAAGAGCTGAACTCTGATTAAAGTCCTAACACGACAGAATCCCGATTTTCATCGTGATCTGATCCAATAAAGCCACAACCATCTGATTTAATTTGATTTTCAAAGGAAATTTGCAAATCAAGAGAAATCGCTTGACTCGGGGTGCACGAGAAATGTCGATTTCGTGCATTCTTATGCTTCATTGTCAGCAGGTGCCGATAAGGCATAAGTGTGCACACCGAATCACTTTGGACACCAAAGTCCGTAATTTATTATTTATATTCAATTACTTAATTGAGCTCTCCTAGGGTCGCGGCATATCGGTGCACATAGGAAGCATAAGCGTGCACACCTCCAAAAACATGGTCATCGCACGGCATGAAAAAAGGCCCGCTCGGAGCGGACCTTCTTGCATTCGGCGTAGAAAAGTATGGATCAGCTATCCTCGTTGAGAAGTTCCAGCAATCTGTCTGGGTCAAACTGCTCCCGATAGTCCGACGCAGTAAACGGCGAGAACTCGCGAGACATGCCGTGCGTTTCGGCATATGCATCGACGAAATGGTCCAGTGAAATATACTTTTCGCCGGCCGATTTACATAGGGTCAAGGCCTCGATGATCAACTCGATAACGAGCCCCCAACGGTTGGCGCAGGCGTAGCACAGGCGTTCGAAGAAATCGTTATTTGAGAGAGGCTCAAAATCGATCTCTGCTTTTTTCCCATATGAGAAAGCAACGCTCTGTACCTCTTCCCAGTCTGCGGCGAAATCGATTGGTTGAAAGCGGACTGGCCGCAGGAGATGCCGCAATTGGCGGCGTTCCTCTGGTCCGGCTCTTTCTACGTGCTGAGCCAGACCGTCGACACCGGACAGAATCAAGATCATTGGCCAGCGCGGCTCCTTGAGCAAAGCCTTGAAGCTGTCGAGCATGGCCCGGTTCATGGCGGCGCCGGTATCCGTGAAAGCATGTTGTGCTTCATCGTAGTGGATGCCGATGACACTGTTTCGCCGTGCCTGCTTGAGGACCATTTCCCAGATTTGATGCGGCTTTGACTTTCCGGAGGCGGGGTAGTCGAGAGCTTCCAATGTCGAACTGCCCAGATCCTTCAATGAGTTCCGCCCCCACAAACGAAGCTGTACAAAGCGCGCGGGCCGACCATCTGGCATCAGAGTGCCGCTTTCATTGAAGGTCCTGATCATGTGGTCAATCTCATGAGACTTTCCGATCCGGGACTTTCCGGTTACGAGAAGCCCACGGGCTTCAAATGGCTTTCCGGTCAATGCCTTCGCATAATAGTCTTCGACACATTTGTTGAATTGCTTCCGCAATTCCTGCGCTCGTGGAAACGGGTAATGACCTGCCTTGAGCTGCGCAGCGAATTTGGCCGTCTCCATATCAATGAACGTGTTCATGATTTCACTCCAGATCCTTGATCTGCGCAGGACGGCCCAGATGCCCGCTATTCTGCTTGTTCGGTTTCTTTCTCTGCGATGCTTCGGGTTTCAATTCAGGAGCCTTCGCTTTTGTCGGCTCCTCGACATGACCAGGAGCGGCAGCTCTTTGTTTTCTCGCCGTATCCTCGGGCGTTATGGTTGCATCCATGACCAGATCAGCTCCCGCGACCTTGTACGTTTGAGGTGAGCCGTCAGTGCTGATGTCCGTGATGGCGTCAGGCGATGCGCCGATATCAAACGCGCCATCGGCTGCGCTCGGAACAAGCTTCGCACCGGCGAGAACCACTTTTGCTTTTTCCTTGGCTTCTTCTGCTGTCACATAACTTCGAGGGAGCCCCTTTTCGACGCCGATCGCCTGCATGAGATCATGGCGCTCCCTGCGCACCTGCATAATGCGTTGTTCGTGAATTTCAGTCGCCGCCGGGCTCTCTTTACGCACCCGAGCTACATAGGCTAGGAACTGCGCCAGTGTCATGCTCTTGAGGAGCGTCATTTGCAGTTGAACTTCGACGACGGTCTCGACCTTGGGCAGGACAACCGTCGCATGTGCCAAATTGTCAGGGTCGACGAACACCGAAACTTTTCCTTGGATCCTGTGTTCTTCCCTGAGGCGCTGCAATTCTGCTGAGTTGAACCAGATACCGGTGAAGACCCTGACGCCCTCATCCGTTGGGGTAACCTTGTCTTCCCAACCCAGGCGGATACGCCGGAGGTTGGGATCAATTGGCGGAAAGCAACCACGTTCACGATTGAGCTTCTTAAAGACTTCGATCGGTCTTTGGCCCCACATGCCGATGCCACAGTGACAGGTGGACGGATATTCATCGATGAAATACCGCGTCAGAATGCCGTAAAGCTGCTCAACGTCGAGCACACCATTCGCTGTCGCATCATATCCGGGCAGCTCTCCGGCCTTTCGGCCCGTATAACCGTGAAGAGTCCTGAGCACAGTGTCTTCCAGGGTGCCGAACATTCGTTCAACAAAAGGCTTATCCGTCGAGGCATAGGTGCGTGCAATCGTGCTTTGTGCGCCCAAACCTACGATGGCCTCAACAACTTCTGCGTTTCTCAGACCGGTGCCATTGTCAGATTTAATATTTCCGAGGCCAATGGCCGGCATCGCGTCACCTCTGCATCCGTAGCGAACCTTTTCTTCGGTCTTGTCGCGCGTTGCCATCCGTAGGAGCGCCATCGTAGCGTCGGCACCTTGCCTCTCAGCGATTACCCACGCCAAGGGCATGCGAGAAGCCACATCGATCATATATAGAAGCTGCCATCGCTTCTGGATTTCGGTGTCGGTCTTTCTCAAAAGGGAACGGTGATCTGATGAAAGGTTCGCCCACAGGCCGTGTACCTTCGCGACGGTGACAAGAGAAAACTTGTATTCATCGATTTCTACATACTCGCCCGGCAATAGTGCTCTGATGTCGGTGCTGCCGCGTCCCCGCGTGTTCCGGGCATGGCGTTCTCCCATCGTTGCCACCTCGTATGCCGTTGGGTCCACCAACAAGTCGCGATGCGCTTTCAAGGTGGCGGCGGACGGCATTACCAGCCCGGGCAGCTCATTCATCTGCCGGAATCGGTTCTTTTCCGCGATGAGCATTTCCAGGTGATTGCTCACACTGGCAATTGAAGGGTTCTTGAGATCAAGTCCGACAGCTTCCCATGCCTGGGTCATGAGTTCGCAGACTTCCTGTCCAAGGCGAGCTTGTCGATTGCCCTTTCGGTCATCACGACATACTAGTGCTTCCAGTGGATCAACGTCTGGCGGAAGGTCTTGATATAGCTGCCAATATTTCCGCAGCGTGCGTCCTTGATACAAGGTCCAGTCAGCACTTTTGCCTCCCAGTCGCGGCTGCAGTCGGATTCTCTCGTCGAAATAACCTTGCGCCACTGCAACAATCTTTTCTCGATTGGCGGGTGCGTTCAGCATCCTGATTGACAGATTCAGACCTGGCCTTCTTTGTTTCTTCACCAGCCGGGCGCGCAGTTCCTCCATGCCTTTACAAAGTGCGTGATGGAACTCGGCTGCTTTTCGTTGTTGCGGCGAGAGAGCCTCGACGGTTTCATATTCACCAAGACGCGAAGCAGAGGTTGAAGCAGACAGGCCACGCATCAACCTGGTGCCGGGTGCCTTGAGGGCTGCAGCAAAGGCTGCGAATGGAATGAAGCGCCCCTCACCGCTTTCGACATCCAGTGCTTCGTAGCCACTTGCGTGGCGTCTGTTCACCTGAAGTGTTCGCTGCCGCACGGTGATTTGTGTCCCCGAGGGCACTGCATATTGCGGTGTAATCGTCATGCCGCCACCCACAAACGGGAATTCTCCCAAAAGACATTGTCCAGGTCCGTTGTCAGCTTGCGTTTTGCGACAAGACGATAGCAGGAACGAAAGACACGATCCCTATCAAGCGGCACATGAGAGAACAGACCCGACATCAACCAAAGCGTCGTCAGGCCTCGCGCCACATCAAGTACGATTTCATCGGCCTCGGGATCCGGGTCGAAAACGAAGTGATGCATCCTGAACAAATTCTCACGCCGCTGCCGTGTGAAGTTGCTAGCGTTTACGACGCACACGTCATCGGCGTCTCGTCTGCTCGTCGCTGCAACAATGGCGTCGATTTGGCGAGCGGTCGCAGGCTTGCTGAGGCTATGCTCGTGACGAACATAAAGAGCCCGGCGGAAGCCGTTGCAGAAAGTGAGCAACAGATCGAAGGTATGATTCCGGGTCCTTCCATCTTCGTCGCGATATTTCACCGTAAACGGCTGGAACTTGAGGTCATAAAGCTCCGGGCAAACCAGAGCTTGATGGGCGCAGGCCGCCTCGGCAGCACTTTCCGCGATGCCCACTGTCGGCCGCCAGTTATTGGCGCGCGTACGATAAGGAAGGTGAATTTTGTGCGACCAGGCACTCCGTCCTGACGGGTTACGGACACCGTCGAAAGGAAGAACCCCGTGGATTGGACCGAGTTTGATATTTGAGGCCGGCGGCAGTTTCGCCAGTCCGGTATTCCAGTGATCATGCTCAATAATGTAATCAGGCATAGCGCCTCCTAGTCCGTACAGCAGGCTGCACAGATTGCGGTTGATATCACGGGGGAGATCGACGCTTGCCCGGCTCCTTTTGAAGCTCTATAATGGCAACACACAAAGGGCGATCTCGCCCCAACTTCTATGCGCACCGGTTTTCCCGGTGCGTTTTTTTTGCCGTATCGCCGGCTGGGCCAGATATAGACGAGCGGGGTCATGGAAGTGAAGACCGTGTAACAACACTTACAAACGACAGTCAATAAGGCATTAATTTCAATGCCTTATGAAAGGAAAGCGCGACTCCATTTTTCGCATTTCCTTAGATATCGCGTAAGTCTTGCGAATGGCCCCGGCTTGCCAGCAAGTACAACGACATTGATGTCGTCGTGCCAACTGAACCTGCCACACGCTTTTCGTATCTCCTTCTTGATTTCTTCGTTCACAACGCCGCGTGAAGACAGCATGTTTCATGGTGCGCGGAGAGCCTCCGCACAGGTTTGACCTTGAACTGAAATGAGAGGTGTGAGATGAAAGAGGCCAATCGTCCAGAACGATTCTTATGGGGCTCGAAGGACTGCAATCCTTCGGGCCTCTGCCTTTTCAGAGCTCGGCTTTTGTCTAGCTCATGAAATGCGCCTCCTTAGTTGGGGTATCGCTCGGGGAACAGGTCTTTCACATCGAGCTGCAAGGCTTCGGCAATATGCTTTTCGATATGTGCCGATCTTCCCTTACCGATGGATACCGCGCTGACAGCGGAAGGTCCGACTTTCGCTTGACGCGCAACATCAGCGAGCGTCAGCCCCCGAACCTCAAGTTCGAATTTGATGCGGGCATGCCTGCTGCGGTCAATCGGTGGATCTTTGTGTTTCATGGTTCCATCACACGAATCGAATCATTCTTGTATCTTCGTCGACAGAATCGCGATTCTACATATTTCTGATTGTTTTTTGGTGCATACACTCCTAATGAGTACAACTTTTATATTTTTCGCATTTTCCATTTTATGCCCAAAACACTATTCCGCCGAACCCCGAGTTCGCGAGAGAATTCGTTGAATAGGCCGCGCCCAAAAGGACCGCGTCCTTGCAGCAATGTTCGGTGCTATCAGGTGAAAGAAGAAAAGACCCCACTCACAGCTGATTTTTCGCATTTAGTGAGCCCGGGAAGAAACCATGAGAAAAACTTGCGACGACAACACCTCTAAAGTGCAGTTATCTCAGTTAAACTATTTAAAGTTTATATTGTTGGCATCTCTTTATCGAGAACCCCACCAAATTACAGAGTGATTTGCCAAATGGGGTTTACTCCACTTGTTGGCCATGACGCGGCTCGTTAGCCTGCGATTCCACACAGCTTGAGGATTTTGCTCTGATGTCTAGCGTCTTGCCCGCGCCTCCGTCGCCCAAATCACGCGAGACAACGATTTCCTACCTTTCACGGCTGGCCGCGTCCAAAGGCGTTAGCGCAAGAGAGTATGCTTCCGATATGGGCGCTTCGCTGAAACGCGTTGTCAATCAGGACGACGAAGCCCTTAAGCGAATGGCCTATTGGGGAAAGCTCTCCCCCGAGCAACTCGACGAAATGAAATCATGGACTGGCTGCCGCGCTGGCAACGTAAGGCTCAAATTTCGCGGGGAACTCTATGTATCACGCTCGCTCAGGAACCCGACCATTCGCGGTTGCCCCGACTGCCTCCGTGAAGATCTTGATAATGACCACGACGACCCGCTCGAAGTTCTTGTCATGCGCGGACACTGGCAATTTCGAGAAGCGCTGATATGCGTGAAGCATCATCGTCAGCTTGTCCCGCTATGGACAATCCAAGCGCCCATAGACCGGTATGATTTCAGCCAGCATCTGCCGGCAATCGCGACTTCCCTGAACGCGGGCGAGTTGAATTCGCAACAGTGCGATCCGACCCCCTATGATATCTGGCTGGACAGGCGTCTTGAAAATGGCGGGGAAGAAACATGGCTGTCCAGCCAGACTGTCTATGCCGTATCAACCTTCTGCCTCTTGCTAGGTGTGCAGCTGCAATCACTTTCAAGATCCCATGTAAATGACGATTGGCAGTCACGACATATGGCGCTGTCGACCGGCTTTGATGTCGTCAAACGTGGAGAAGACGAAATCCTCAACGTACTGAATGGCCTCGTTGCCGAGGCGGACGCAGCGGGTGATGAACCGAAAAGGGCATTTGGCCGGCTGTATGAGAAACTCTCAATCGATTTACTCGAAGATCCGGCATTCGCTTCGTTCCGGACGATACTGCGAGACTGCGTACTGGCACATTGGCCAATCGGCGCCAACGAAACCCTGCTCGGAAAAGCAGTGGAACGCCGGCGTTTACATTCCTTGACCACAGCATCGAAGGAAACTGGCATTGGCCAGCACCTGCTCAACCTGTTCCTCGTGGATGCCGGTGCGTGGAATGCGGACGACCCACGACCGGCGACCAGAAAATTGTTTGACACGGAGAAATTTGCCGGTGTGCTTGCAGAGATACCCACTCTGGTCGGACCGAAGGAATATCGGAAAGCCATTGGCGCCACTCACCATGAGTTTGAGGCGCTGCACAAAACCGGCGTCCTAAAGCCGCGCATTTCAGGCAACACAGTCAAATTCCCATGGAAAATTGACGAAGGCCTTGCCCTTGTCGCCGAGTTACGCGCGAAAGCGACCGATGCAGACGTCAATGACGAGGAATGGGAGACAATCAACCTCGCCGCCCGGCGGAAGGGACTTTCCGTAGACACAGTTATCAACGCCATCCGAACGGGCGAAATCAGAATGGGCCTTATGCAGGGTGAAAAGGGTTATCACGGCATACGGATAAATAAGCGCGCATTCGATGACTGGTTCTCTGAAACGTCAATGGCGACGCCTTTAGCGGGTACAATGTCTTTGCCTGAGTTCGGGCGGGCGATCGGTTTCAGAGACCAATCCTACTTCGCAAAATTGGCCGACAGCGGGCATATATCCGTCATCACTGTAATTCATCCACACAATCTCTACCCTCAAACCCGTATTACGGAAGAGCAAATCGCGGCCTTCCGTGCCAAGTTCGTTACAGTCGCAATGCTGCATGCCGAGCATGGATTGCCATACAATACGATCCACGCAAAACTGAGAGCAGCAGGTGTTGAACGGTTTGCACCGGGTGGACAAGATTTCGGGCCGCTTTGGTTGCGAGAGGAGGTAATGCCCGTTTTCATGCCGGATGATTGATGAGACACATGTTGCTTATTGACTTGCCCCCTCGCGTCCCAAGTTCAATTTGAGAGTCTGCGGATTAGTGCTGCAGTGCGCCCTATTGTTGGACCGCCGGATGTTAGAATTTCCGGCTCTGTGCAGAATTCAGAGCCCCTTCCGCCAAGTCCGCTGGGCGACTAGCACGTGCCGGTCGGGGGCCATCAATTTGACGTAGATTCTCACGGCAGTCGGCCTTCTAGCGTCTTTGGCTCAGAAACGGGTTTTGAAGTACCAAGCTTCGTTTCTCCTTTCGACACTACCTCAGTGACGCGTGAGCCGATCGAGAGCGCGGCTCTGACCGTCGATCCTTCGTTGCAAAATCGACGGATCTGGACCTGCAGCGGCATTATCTCGACGAGAAGGAGCGCATGCGCCGATCAGCCAAAATCGCGTGCAAGCTACAATAGAAGAAATGCTGTTTCGGCGACGATAGAGCAGTCGGAGAATGGTTCTCCGGTGCTCTTTAGAAAGGAACAGTAAAATGAAAACCATCATCGCTTCCATCGCCCTCACCGGGTTGATTGCCGGTCCCGCTCTTGCTCTTCAGCCCATTCGCGGCAGCATCACCTACGGTGAGCAGTACGGTCAGCTCACCAAGGCACCGGTCGGTTCGGCTG
Organism: Martelella sp. K41-7; assembly: GCF_055808365.1. Taxonomy (NCBI): domain Bacteria; kingdom Pseudomonadati; phylum Pseudomonadota; class Alphaproteobacteria; order Hyphomicrobiales; family Aurantimonadaceae; genus Martelella; species Martelella sp. K41-7. The sequence goes on along the minus strand of NZ_CM147867.1, from coordinate 686,327 downwards.
TCACGCACGACTTCTACAATGGCGGCCATCGCTATACCGAAACCTATGTCGTCGGTCCGGATCGGCAGTTGGAACTGATCCAGCGCTCTGAATCCAACAGCAACTGATGACAGACTGCAGTCATCGGCGCGGCAATTCCGCGCCGATGACAAAGGCTCTCGCTACTGCCTCAATCCGTTTCTTGAAAAAAACTGGTTGACGGGTCGGGCACCATTTCCCGGACAGATGGCGTGGACAAAGCAGGCCGCCAGCAGAGCCACTTGCCGTCGTAGTCAACTCAAAAAAGGTCTCTGGCGTTTTGGCGGCCAGTCCCCTCACTCTTGACGCCTCGCCGTTCGCGAGACCGGCATGTTCGGCCGGCGCCAGCGATCGGGGCTGGTCCCAACTGCGTGTTTGAACACCCTGCAAAAATGCGCCTGATCGCACATGCCGCAATCCAGCGCGATTTCGCTCAACGGGGCCCTCGTCGCAATCATCAGTTCCTTGGCTCGGGCAACACGCTGGACGAGAACATAATTGTAAGGTGAGTCGCCAAAGCTCTCGCGAAAAGCTCTCGAGAAATGGCTTTTGCTGAGACGCGCAAGCGAGGCCATCTCTTCTATCCGGATTGATCGGCTCAGATTCTCCTCGACATAGGAGACGACCCTGCGTCTCTGCCAGGTGGTCAATCCACCCCGATAGACTGCAGCACCCCCGGCATCGGCAGAATGGGTATTGCGCCGCGCATTCTGGTCTGACGCGTTTTGATGGGGTCTCGCAGAACGGCGCTCGGTGATCGGTAGATCGAAAGACATGGTGGGACTGACAGTCATCGGAGCATTCCTCTATCGATGTTTTCGATGCTTCCAATGATGCCGGGCGCAACCCGCCCTGACGATTGCGCCTAAGGGGGACGCACCCTAAACATAGGTTTGACGTTTCCAGCCAAAGTGTCTTGTATGCTGATACGAGCGTTGCCTGAAAACACGCAAAGAGAGAGGGGCGGCGTTTACGAGGTGCAAGTCGCGGATAACAGGCAATCTCCAAGATTTTGTTGTTTCGGTTCAGGTTTCCAGCGCATGCTATATTGCGCTACAGATTAGGTATTCCTTTCGCCAGAGAAGGTCGGGATAGAAAACATGTCGCGTTCGAACTCCGAAGACACAATCACGAACGGCGTGGTTCTGGTCGTCGATGATGATGCAGACGTGCGCCATGCGCTCGAGCGGCTTTTCCGCTCCGTTGGTCTGAAAACCCAGTCATACGGTTCGGCAAGCGAGCTCGATCAGGCAAGATTTCCCGACGCGCCCTGCTGCCTGGTGCTCGATGTGCGCCTGCCTGGGGCCGGAGGCCTGGATATTCAGCAATCCTTGCGCGCACGCGGCATCGCCGTTCCGCTGATCTTTCTGACGGGCTATGGCGACATTCCCATGTCGGTGCGGGCGATGAAGTCCGGCGCGCTGGATTTCCTGACAAAGCCGTTTCGGGATCAGGACATGCTCGACGCCGTGACCGTGGCTCTCCGGCACGACAGAGAACGTCGTGAGGCCGACAGCGCCAAAGCCGATATTCACAATCGCTATGCGACGCTGACCCCGCGCGAATGCGAAGTCATGCAGCACGTCACAGCCGGGCTCATGAACAAGCAGGTCGCCGGCGAGCTCGGTTTGAGCGAGATAACGGTGAAGATCCATCGCGGCAATGTGATGAGGAAAATGGCCGCGCGGTCCCTGGCCGATCTTGTGAGGATGGCAGAGCTGCTGAAGTCGAGCTGAAGCCACAAACCTATGTATGATTCCATTTCCTTCTCCAGGCGGTATTAATCGCGTCAAAGTCCCACGTCATGGGCCTGCAAAACCGGTTGGAAAATGGCGCCGTGTCGAACTCGGTCACCCTCATAGCGATTATTGATGACGACGCGCATGTGCTGAAGGCGACAGCGCGGCTGCTCGCTATGGAGAACTTTGAGATACAGACATTTCCGACAGCGGAGGCTTTCCTGGAATGGCCGCGGATGGCCTGCACCTCGTGCGTCATCTGCGACCTCAGGCTCCCTGGAATGCACGGTTCGGAGTTATTGCAGGCGCTCAGGATGCAAGGGTTTACAATACCGATCATTTTCATATCGGCACACCATCAGGACATCGCGAGCCGACCGGAGGCCTCAGATGCCGCCTGTATCTTGAAGAAGCCGTTCGATGCCACCGAATTGACGGCCTGCATTAAACATGCCCTTGAGCTTAGGGATTGAAGTCGTCCATCTGGACTGCAACGATAGCTCCCCCGCCCGGTTGAACGGGACTGGCCGCATATCGCCATAACGGTCGGGAGGCCTGTCAGCCGGCCTTCAGGAGGTCAAGCCCGGCAAGGGGGCCGCCAACCTGCTGGATACGTCCGCCATCGGCGAGGCCGCCGAGATCGATTGCGGCGAAGCCGAGCGCGGCGAGAATTGACGACACTTCACCTTTTGCGTCGGCATCATCGCCGGATATGAACACTACGCGTCGCCCACCGGGCTCACGCGGGTTCTTGGAAAGGAGCCTGGCATCCAGTGTATTGAACGCTTTCACAACGCGGGCACCCGGAGCATGTTCGGCAACAATCTCACTGGACGCTCTGCCGCCCAAATCTGCCAGTTCAAAGTTCGGCGCGTATGACAGGAACGCATTTGTCGCATCAATCAGGATGCGCCCATTCCAGTCAGGCAAGCTTTCGAGGAGTTCTTCAACCCGGGTCCAAGGTACAGCGATGATGGTCATGTCGCATGTTGCCGCTTCGTCGGGCGTTCCGGCGGAGACTTTGCTGCCCAGTTCTGCAGTCAACGCCGCCAGAGTTTCGGGGCCACGGCTGTTTGCGATGACCAGCTCGATGCCGACCCCTGAGAGATGGCGGGCCAGGGACTGCCCCAGCCTTGATGCGCCTATAATGCCAATCTTCATGGTGTTCTCTCCAGCGCGATAGTCAGTTCGATGTTAGCAGAACGGTTCCCGTTCGTCCGGGACGCTCCGCATGCGCGACCGCTTCGGCGATCGCGGACAAGTCATATTCGGCAGTCACGGCAAACAATTCCGGCGACCGATGAGCAAGTTCCAGGGCCGTCTGGATGTCTTTGGCGCGCTCGGCCTCTGACAGGCCGGCCCAGCGACCAACCGAGATACCGGACATGCGCAGGCCGCGAACAGGAAAGGCAAGCGGCGGAACCGGAATCGGTTCGCCCGAGAGATCACCGTAGCCGATGAAGGCGCCGCCATCGGCAAGCAGGTCAATCAGTTGTCCCGCAAGCCGGCCGCCGACTGGATCGAGAACGGCGCGAACGGGCCTTTTTCCTGCGATCGCGCGAAGCCGGTCAGGCCAATCCGCCGCCGCAGTGGACAGGATTGTTGCCTCCGGGAACATCGCCTGCAGGCTTTCCGCACCCTGATTAGAGCGGACCAGTCCGATAACGGAAAGCCCCTTGCCCAGCGCCAGCTTGATCGCAAGTCTGCCAACGGCAGAGCCTGCCGCCGAAAAGACAATGACGTCATTGCCCCCCAGACCCGATCTGCTTGCCGCCCGAAGCAGCATCGCGGCTGTCAGCGGGTTTACGTGCAGCTGACTGGCAATAGCATCAGAAACCTCATCCGGTACAGATGTTACGAACTGAACGGGCGCCAGGGCCTGTTCGCCCCAAGCTCCCTTCGCAGGAAAGAACGCGACGCGTGCGCCCGGCGTCAGCCCTTTCGAGACACCTGCGTTGGGTCCGAGCGCCTCGACAATGCCGAACCCTTCGAAGCCCGGACGGCCGCCCTCCACCGGAGCCCCAGCCGCACTGTCCGGAGATCGGTATCCGCCCCTGATCCCGATGAGGTCACCAGGATGGACAGGTCGGGAAAGCACGCGGATAAGCACCTCATTCTGGCCCGGAGGGGGCAGATCGGAAGCGTCCTGAAGTTCGAGAACCTCTTTCGGTTCGCCATATTGCGTGTAAACGATACTTCTCATGTCAGGTCCTTTGAAAAAAGAGCGTTTTCGTTGAAACGGATTGAGGCTGGATCCACTCTATGAGGCGGGCGGAGGTCGAACGCGTTTGCGCCCGACCTCCGGGACGATCGCAAACGTCTGATTTAACGACCTAAACTTGAACCAGGCCGCCATCGACGAAGAGTTCGGCGCCGGTGACGAAACTCGCATCGTCCGAGGCCAGGAAGACAACCGCTTTCGCAATCTCGTCCGGCTCGCCCACGCGCCCGGCTGGAACCTGGCTTGCAAGAAAATCGAGAAAGCCCTTCTGATTGCCTTCGTCGGGGCCGGCCAGTTCAACGAGGCCAGGCGTGCGGGTCGGGCCCGGCGAGACCACATTTACCCGGATATCGCGGCCCTTCAGGTCCAGGATCCAGCTTCTTGCAAGGTTGCGCACGGCGGCCTTCGAGGCGCTGTAGACGCTGAAACTGGCGGTGCCAGCGACGCCCGTCGTCGACCCGGTCAGGATCACCGAACCGCCGTCTGCCATGAGCGGAAGAGCCTTTTGAACCGTGAAGATCAGCCCCTTCACGTTACGGCCGAAAGTGCTCTCATATTGCTCTTCGGTGATTGCGCCCAGAGGCGCCATATCTCCGCCGCCTGCGCTCACGAACAGGACATCGATGCGGCCCTTGCTCGACTTCACCGTGTCGAACAGTGCATCAAGGTCGGCCGTGCTGGCAGAGTCGGCCCTGACACCGGTAGCGTTGGGTCCGATTTCCGCCAGCGCGCGCTCAAGCGTGGCTTCACGCCGACCGGTGATGAAAACATGTGCGCCTTCAGCGGCAAAACGCTTTGCGGTTGCAAGTCCGATGCCCGAAGTGCCGCCGGTGATGACGGCGATCTTTCCTTCAAGTTTCTGTGTCATTTGCTTGTCTCCGTTTGTGTTGCGATTGAGTTCAGTGCTACCGCTTTGCGCATTTTCTCAAAATAGCAATGACTGAAATTCATCATTGCATATATGCAGTACTCTTGATTGCCGACGGCGCCAGGCGGTTGCGGAGGGGACACCCGAGGAGGGACCGCCTGGCGCTGTCGGTTCGAGGTCGCGCGGCACCCGCGGCCTCGAAAGCGTCGAACTCTTGTTTGGGGAGGAGGGATCGGTCTCCCCGTCAGGTTCGGCTTCTCCGACCCATCGGGCTGCTTCCGGGCCGGTGTTCGAACTATCGGGGAAATGCGGGAGAGAGAAAATCACACGAAAGAAGCTGACGACCTCTCTTGGTTGAACAAAGCCAAACCAAAGTATGCCGGAGGCCTTGTGCCGGCATTCATCACCACGCAATATCGAAATGGAACCCAGAGATCATTGCAGAAAAAACACATGTCGAAGATTCCGGATTTCGAAGGCCTGGCCATGTTCGCCAAGGTCGCAGAAGAACGTTCATATGCAGCGGCAGCGCGCGCGCTCGGCGTATCGGTCGCAACCGTGTCACGCGGGGTCAGCCGATTGGAAGACAGGCTGGGCGCGCGCCTCTTCAACCGGACATCGCGGCAATTGGCGCTTACGGAATTCGGGCGCGGACTGGCCGAACGGGCAATACAGGTCTGCCTTGACGCCGAAGAAATCGAAAGCGCGGCGCGCGAACTTTCCAGCCAGCCGCGGGGCACAATACGCCTTGCAGCCCCCATGGCATTCGGCGTGCGCTGGGTCGCGCCGATCCTGCCCAAGTTCTTCCGAATGTATCCCGATGTTGCAGTGGACCTTCACCTGAGCGACGATCTGGTCGATCTCGTCGGAGACGGGTTCGACGCAGCCCTGCGCATCGGCGACCTTCGGGATTCCGCGCTCGTGGCCCGAAAACTATGCCCCGTCAGGCCGATCGTGACAGCCGCGCCGGCTTATATTGCCCGGCACGGCAAACCGCGCCATCCGAGAGAACTTGCGACGCATGATTGTCTCGGCTACGCCTACCGCGCCCGCCGCGATGTATGGCGTTTTTCCAACCATGCCGGGGAAGAGGTGAGCGTCACCCCCAATGGGCCGCTGCGTGTCACCAATGTGGAAGCACTCATACCGACTGTTCTGGATGGTATCGGCATTGCCGAGTTTCCGGATTTTATCGCAGCCGAATATCTGGCCGACGGACGCCTGCAGGCTGTCCTTGAAGACTGGACCCTGCCTGAGGGGGGACTTTATTTTCTGACGCCTACGGCGCGATCCAGGCCCGCCAAGGTCGAAGCTCTGGCGGCGTTTCTGGGCGATCATCTCGCCAGGCCGAGTTGGGCAAACGTCTGATCGAAGCGCTGGCCGGCGCAGGCGAACAGCAGCATTTCACCCCTCTGCATGCCGCTTGATCGGAGGCAGACACACACGGAAGATCGCACCGCCGTTCGGAGCATTTCGGGTGGTTATCGTCCCGCCCAGTCGCTCGATAATGGTACGGCAAATTGCCAGCCCCATGCCGAGGCCCGAAGTTTTCGTGGAGAAGAAGGCATCGAACAGGCGGTCGGCAATCTCGGGAGAAATGCCGGTGCCCTCATCCTCCACTTCGATAGCCACGCGGCCATCAGCTTCGGTAGAGGTCCGTATCATGATGGTTCCGGACGGACGACCAGCCGATTTCGTGGCATCAATGCCGTTAACAATAAGGTTGATGACAACTTGCTGCAGCTGGATCGGATCGCCAAGGATAGGTTCGAGCTCGGCGGCCTGATCCACCTGCAAGGCGACATCCGAGCGCCGGGCCAGCGCTGACACCAGCGACACGGAATCCTCAATGACCGAGCGCACGTCAACGGCGACCGGCTTTATTTCCGAGTTCTGATAGAGGTTGCGAAGCCGCTCGACGACATCGCTGGCGCGCTTCGCCCCGGCCACAGATTCCTCGACGGCCTCAACGACCTCACTCAGGTCAGGTGCACCAGTCGAAAGCCATCGCAACGCGACCTGACCGTTGGTCACGGCGGCCGTCAGCGGCTGGTTGATGTCGTGTGCGATCGAGGCGGTGAGTTCTCCCATCGTGTTGGCGCGCGTGACGCGCGCAAGGTCATTGCGCATCACCTCCAGACGGTCCTCTGCCTTCTTCAAATCATCAATGTCACTGGCAATGCCGCACCAGCGAAGCACAGCACCGTTTTCATCACGCTCCGGCGTCGCGCGGAGAACCATCCAGCGGTAATCTCCCCATGGCTTGCGCACGCGCATGGTCTCTTCATACGCCTTGCCTGTATCGACTGAGGCCTGCCATTGTCTGCGCAATCGCGGGAGATCGTCGGGATGCATCATCACGCCCCAATTGTGGCCGGAGAGATCTTCAAAGGTCCAGCCCAGATCCTGCCAGCGCTGGTTCACATAATCGACGCCGCGCTCCCCGTCCGCAGTCCATATGAGGGCGGGAACAGTATCCGTCAGCGTTTCCAGTTCGAGAAGGCGATCAAGCTCTCTGCTGCGACGATCGAGAAAGACCGCGCTCAGCGCCACACCCAGGAAAGACAACACTGCCGCAGCAACCCATTCTCCGCCTACTCTTTGCTGAAAGGGCACAGCCACAAGAATAAGTGCGGCAGAAAACGTGGAGAGCGCAGCGAGAAACCGGAACAGTTTTGCCTTTAGTATCGCTTGCCCGACAACCATAATGACAATGCAAAAGATGCTTGCGGCGAACGGCAACTGCATCGTTCCGCCCATCCAGCCAATGGAGAATAGCAGAAGAAGGAACGGGGCCGAGAAGAATGCAGCACGAGCGAAGATAAGTGGTGACACGCGCCCTCCTCGAAGGCTTCTTACACAAAGTTCTCCCTATCCGGCCTTTTCGTCGGGCCAAATCGGAAACGGCGCAGTCCTGCTTCGTTCCAGATCGGATATAATCGCGTTGGCCGATCACGCAGTCTGGACCGGTCCTGGTCTTCTAATCGAGCCTTTCGGGTAAACCCTACAGCAACTGATAAAAAGAAAAGCATGACCCTGGCGAAGCCGGATCATGCCTTGAAAGAGATTGTATCAAATACAACGAAACTGAGGTCGTCTCGGTCTTCGGGAACGGTCAACTCTCAATGAAGGCAAGCAGATCCGCGTTCAGAACGTCGGCATTCACCGTCAACATCCCATGCGAGAGACCGGGATAGGTCTTGAGGCTGCCATTCTGCAGCAGCTTCACTGCCTTGTGCGCGGAAGCGACAATCGGAACGATCTGGTCGTCCTCGCCGTGCATGACGAGAGTCGGCACCGAAATGGCCTTCAGATCTTCGGTCTGGTCCGTCTCCGAAAACGCCTTGATGCCATCGAAATGCGCCTTGGCGCCGCCCATCATCCCCTGGCGCCACCAGTTCTGAACGACGCCTTCCTGCATTTCCACGCCATCGCGGTTGAAGCCGTAGAACGGCCCGGCGGGGACATCGCGGAAAAACTGCGCACGGCTGGCGGCAAGGGCCTGGCGGAAACCGTCAAAGACGTCCTTGGGCAGACCTTCGGGATTGGCATCGGTCTTCATCATCAGAGGCGGCACCGCCGCGACCAGTACGGCCTTGGCGACGCGCCCGGCCGGCTGGCCGTGCCTGGCGACATAGCGCGCCACTTCGCCTCCTCCCGTCGAGTGACCGATGTGGACCGCGTTTTTCAGATCCAGCGCCTCGGCCACCGCAAAAGCGTCTGCGGCATAGTGGTCCATATCATGCCCGTGATCGACCTGGGCGGACCTTCCATGCCCGCGCCGATCATGCGCGACTACCCGGTAACCCTTGGAGAGGAAGTAGAGAATCTGCGCATCCCATTCATCCGAGCTGAGCGGCCAGCCATGGTGAAAGACGATCGGACGGGTGTCTTTCGGCCCCCAGTCCTTGAAGTAGATTTCGACGTTATCGGCGGTGGTGACTGTGGACATAGCATAGGTTCCTTTGGAGTGAGGTTGCGTTTGAATGTGAAAGGCCACGAGAAGGCGGCCTCCCCGCTATCCCTGCGCCGTCTTTCGACGCAGGTGAGAAGATGGCTATCGACTAGTTGGTCTCAGCCACTTCGAGGAAATTGAGCAGGTATCCGGTCACGACATCAGGCGCTTCTTCCATGACGTAATGGCCAACACCTTCCAGTTGCTCGATCTGATAGGATTCGGCGTGCGTCTCGAGGAAGTTGGCTATCCAGTAGTAGCCAAAGCCGCCGAGCCCCAGCGTCGGCATCTCGAGATCCGAGTAGACTCGAGCGTCGACGATGTCCTGCGGAAAGGCTTGGTACCAGCCGTTGCCGGCACGGATCGCATCGCGTGAATTATAGGCATGCGCATAGATGGCACGGTCTCGCTCGCTCATATCCAACTGATCAACCATAAGGTAGTTGAAGAACCAGTCTTCATAGAGATGCGCGCGGCCCGCGATCAGGTCTTCTGGCAATCCTTCCACTTGATTAAACGCGAACCACCAGAGAAAGAAATTTTCCGGTGTTGCCTTCTCGGTCATTCCGCCGGGCTCCGGCAGGAGCTTCAGGCCAAGGACCGCGTCATCGAGGCCAGGCACATCAAGAAACGTCGCGGAGAGCGTCGCATCAGGATAGTTCGCGGCAAAGGCGTAGGTTACCTGCGAGCCAATGTCGTGACCGACAATATGCGCCTTGTCGTAGCCAAGGCTCTCGATCAGTTCGAGAACATCGGCGGCCATGTTTTTCTTGTCGTAACCGCCCTCCGGCTTGTCCGAGGCGCCCATGCCGCGGATATCAACGGCAATGACGTGGTAGCGTTCGGCAAGGGCGGGCATGATCTTGTGATAGGCCCACCATGTCTGCGGCCAGCCTGGCAGCAGAACGACGGGCGTCCCCTCGCCGCCCTCGACATAATGAAGGCGAATGCCGTTGACCTTGGCAAAGCCCTCGGAAAACCCGGAAAGTTCGCCGACAAGGGTCGCATCGGAGACATCAGTTCCCGCATAGGGATCAGACTGGGCTTCCGCCCGTTTGCCAGCCGTCGTGGTGACGACCGCTATCAAGACAACCGCAAACATGGCGGTTCGGTTATATCTGCGCATGGGAGACCTTCCTTTCGCTTCGAGACAAAAAGCTGCATCCGGCTCAGGCCAAGCCGCCTTGACGGCGAAGCTCGTCGGCACGCTCAGGCGATACGCAGCGGCGTTTGCCCGAACGACCGGGAACAGGCGAAACATTGCCCGGGCCGGTTCATCTGATCGAATTGTCGGGAATCCCGGGCGCTGCAGGAATCATACATGCGGCCGAACGCGCTGAATTTTGGGGTGAGTGGCCGAAACCTTGGTATGAGTGCGGCACTATCGATCGGTCTGCCGCGCCTTGACCTTTTGCGGTGGCGTGGCTTGACAGGAAGGAGAAGCAACTCGCCGAGCCGCTTCAGCCTTTGCCCAAGGAAAGATTGCAGAGGAAAGTAAAACAGCAGGCTGTCGAGGCGCCGACCGCTCCCGGATTGCCTCAGCCCGTCAGCTTCTCAATTCAAGCAAGCTTCTCGCCGTCGCCAGAATGGTCTCATCCGCGCTGCGCGGAGACCAGCCAAGCGCCTCCCTGGCTTTTGTGTTCGAGGCATTCCGAAACTTGCCGAGTTGCGGCGTCAACTCTCGCAATGGCGGCGAAAACCGGGCCATCACTTTGAAAACCCAATCGGGAAGCTGACGTCGCGGGGCCTTTGCCGCTGCCGGCCCGAGGTGACTGCGCAATATCTGCGCGACGGCAATCATCGAGACGGGCTCGCCGGAAGCGGCAATGAACCGTTGCCCTGCAGCCTCGGGAGCATTCATGGCCAGAAGATGCAGCGCAGCCACGTCCCTGACATCGACCACGCCGAAGAAGATACGCGGAGCAAATGGCATCCGCCCCTCAAGCATGGCATCAATCAGGCTGATGGAACTCGCATAGTCAGACCCCAGAACCGGACCGAAAATTCCGGTGGGGTTGATAACCGACAGCTCAGCAGCTTTGCCCTCCATTTCCGTAAATTTCCATGCAGCGCGTTCGGCCAGTATCTTCGATTTGATGTAGGCGGAAACGTCCGGCGCATCGAGGTTCGACCAATCGGCTTCGGTGAAGGCTTCGCGTCGTGGCGGATGACCGTAACCAATGGCGGCAAACGACGATGTCATCACAACGCGTTTGATGCCGGCCGCACGCGCTGCCTGCAGCACCCGTATGGTGCCGTCTCGCGCCGGGCGGATGAGCGCGCCTTCGTCATCGGGGCTTCCGGCAGGAAATGGCGATGCGACATGCAAGACATAGTCGCAGTCTGCCATCGCTTCCGCCCAGCCATTGTCGTCTTCAAGATCGGCTTCGAAAAGCTCAAGCGCTTCGGAGCGGGCGCCGCCCGCCTGCAGCATTTTCAGGAGTCTGTCTTTCTTGTCCATGCTCCTGATGGTCGCGCGCGCGTCATGACCGGCATTCAGGAGCTGCACCAGTATATGCGCCCCGAGAAATCCCGTACCGCCGGTAACAAGTACCTTGCTCATTTAATTTCGTCTCCATTGGCTCCAGATGCGCCCTCGCAGCAAACCTGAACGCAGGGTTTGATCGCCGACAGGAAGGCTTGTGGTGTCATGCCAGGCTGCTTCCAGCTCAGGCCGCAGAGGAAAAGGACCTGAGCCCGGTTTGCCGCATCCGATGGATCGAAACCGGCCTGCTGGAACGTCTCGGCAAAAAGCTGCATAAGCAACTGCTTGATGCCTTCGACTTCCTTGAAGGACAGACGATCGCCCGCGGCGATCACGTCAAAGGCTTCAGGCGTAAAGGTTCTCAGATGCCGTCCGAACCAGCTATCCATCGCGCCGAGCACGCGTTTATCCAGCGGAACCTCGTGCTGCGTCAGCAGATTTTTGACATCGTCCAGCGCGTCCGAAAGATACTTCTCCATCGCCGCGCGGAAAATCTCGTCCTTACTTGCGAAGTGCAGATAGAGACCAGGCTTGGAAAGCCCCGCCGCATCCGCCAGATCCTGGACAGCTGTTTTCTTGTAGCCGAACCGGCCGAATACCCGCACCGCTTCGGCGAGTATGGCTTCCCGACGCGGATTGTTCGTTGTTTCCATGCAATTCCTACCAGATTTACTAATTTGGACAATATAGTAAAGTTGGTCGATGTCAATTGCGCGAAGACTGGCGAAGCCGCCTGCACGACGGCCGCCGGGCCAACTTTGTGGACCTCACTCTCGCGCACCAACGACCAGGCTCCGCCAAAGGCGTGATGTTCATCACGCTTGAGGACGAGAACTGCCGTGGCCAATCTCGTTGTTTGGGCAAAAGTGTTCGAGAAATACCGCCGCACTGTCTTCGGGTCAGGCATGGACTTCCCCTTCGAAAGTGGAGAGCTTCCGTTGGTATTACCTGACAGGAGTTATGGAACTGAAGCAGCGAGAGTTTACAGAAGAGTTCAAACGGGAGGCGGTCCGCATTCTGACGACGAGCGGTCGTGGGATATCGTCGGTTGCGGCGGCTCTTGGGATTGGGAAATCGACACTTGGTCGCTGGCGTCAGGTTTTCGAGGAGCAGCATCTTCTTGCCGGTCCGCACGAGGACGTGAACAAGGAGCTTGCGCGTCTGCGCAAGAAGAATGAACTTCTTCGACACGAGCGCGACTTGTTAAATAAAAGCGACGGCCTTCTTCGCACGGGAGACAAATCGATAAGGTTCGCCTTCGTCGACACGGAGAAGGCCCACATGTCTCTGTCGCGTTGTGCGCCTTTGCGGGCGTAAGCTTAAGCGGTTGCCATGCCTGGAAGCGGCGGTCTCCCAGTCGCCGCCAGCCGAGAACGCATCGTCGTTCCAGACCTTCAGCGCATCCAACGGCACATGCTCGGGGTTGCCCATGCAGGCAAAGGCGAAATGCAGGCGGGCGTTCAGCCAGTCGTTCTGCACCCGGCCAATGCCGTCATGGGCGCGAAGTTCGATCACATCACTCTCTTCACCGCAACTGGCTGAATGTAGCGCGCAATTCATCGATGAAGATGTCCGGCTGTTCGAACGCCGCGAAATGGCCGCCCTTGTCCAGCTCGTTCCAGTGGATCAGTTGGGGATAGGCCTGCTCCGCCCAACTGCGCGGCGCGCGGTAAAGCTCACCCGGGAAGATGCTGGCCCCCACCGGCAAGTCGATCCGTCCGCCCGAGAAGCTGGACGGGTAGTTTTCCCAATAGATCCGGGCCGAAGACGCCGCCGTCTCGGTGAACCAGAAAAGCGAGATATCGTCGAGGATTTCGTCGCGGCTCAGGACAGTTTCGACGTCGCCGTCATGATCGGCCCAGGCCTGGAATTTCTCATAGATCCAGGCGGCCTGGCCGACCGGGCTGTCGGTCAGCGCATAGGCGACCGTCTGCGGCCGGGTGGACTGCTGCAGGAAATAACCGTACCCGTCGCTGAGGAAGACACCGGCGGCATCGACGGCGCGTTGTTCATCCGCAGACAGCCCCTCGGCCGGAACTTTCTCGGGAAAGACCAGCGGCCAGTTCAGGTGGACGCCCGCCAGACCCGCCGGCTTGATATGGCCGAGCGCGGTGGTCACACCCGCCCCCCAGTCGCCTCCCTGTGCAACCCACTTGTCATAGCCGAGGCGCTGCATCAGCGTACCCCAGGCCGTGGCGATCCGGGCGACGTTCCAGCCTTCCTCGGCCGGTTTGTCGGAAAAACCGAAGCCGGGAAGCGACGGGATGACGACGTGGAAGGCATCCTCGGCCCGGCCACCATGGGCGGTGGGGTCGGTCAGCGGGCCGATCAGGTTCAGAAATTCCAGCACCGAACCGGGCCAGCCATGGGTCAAGAGGATCGGCATCGCGTCCGCGTGGGGTGAGCGGACATGCAGGAAGTGGATCCCCAGCCCGTCGATGCGCGTGCGGAACTGCGGGTAGGCGTTCAGCCGCGTTTGCAACCGGCTCATGTCATAATCATTGCGCCAGTACGCGGCCAGCTCCTGCATCCGCGCCAAGGGAACGCCCTGCGACCAGTCGTCGGTCGTCGCGGCACCGGGCCAGCGCGTCTCTTCAAGCCGTAAGCGAAGATCGGCGATGGCCTCTTGCGGAATATCAACGGTGAAGGGGGTGATAGCTTCGGTTGCCTCCGGTAGAGCGACAGCGCCCGAAACGGCCCACGCCATGCCGGACGGCAGGGCCAATGCCGTGCCGCCGACGGTCAGGCCGACCAGAACAGAGCGGCGGGAAAGTGTGTGATCAGTCAAGATTGCCATGGGTTCGATCCTTTCGATGGGGGGCGTCCGTAATCAACGCAGCGCTTGCAGCGCGCGGCGAAGCTCGGTGACGAAGATTTCGGGTTGCTCGAAAGCGGCGAAATGGCCGCCGCGGTTGACCTCGTTCCAATAGACAAGGTCGGAGTAGGCGCGCTCGCCCCAGACCTTCAGCGGGCGATAGAGCTCGCCCGGAAAGACGCTGACGGCCACCGGCAGGTCCAGCACCTGGGTCGAGAAGTCACTGGCGAAGCTTTCGCCGTAAAGCCGGGCGGACGACGCCGCGGTGTCTGTCAACCAATAGAGCGTGATGTTGTCGAGCATCTCGTCGCCCGACAGAACCTCGGCCGGGTCGCCGCTGCTGTCGGTCCATTCGCTGAACTTCTCGTAGATCCAAGCGGCCTGACCGGCGGGTGAATCATGCAACCCGTAACCCAGGGTCTGCGGTCGCGTTGCCTGCAGCCTTGCATAGCCCGAGCCGACATTGCCGAACTCGATCAATTGGCCGATGGAGGCCATTTCCTCGTCGCTCGGCTGGCCCTCGATGGGGGGCGGGAAGAGGATCGGCAGGTTCAGATGCACGCCCTTCAGGCCGGGCACATGCTGCTTGGCCATCCAGGTGGTTACACCCGCGCCCCAGTCCCCACCCTGGGCAAGCCAGTCGGAATAGCCCAGGCGCTCCATCAGAACGCCCCAGGCACGGGCAATGCGCGGCAAGCCCCAGCCTGCTTCCACCGGCTTGTCGGAAAAGCCGTAGCCCGGCAGCGACGGGATGACGACGTGAAAGGCATCCTCGGCCCGGCCGCCATGGGCGGTGGGGTTGGTCAGCGGGTCGACGACACTCAGGAATTCCAGAACCGAGCCCGGCCAGCCATGGGTCAGGATGATCGGCGTTGCACCCTCGTGAGGTGAGCGGACATGGATGAAGTGGATGCCCAGCCCGTCGATTTCGGTCCGGAACTGCGGGAGGGCGTTCAGTCGGGCTGCCAATCGCCGGAAATCGTAGCTGTCGCGCCAATGGTCGACCAGGGTGCGCACCTCGGAAAGACGAACGCCCTGGCTCCGGTCCGCAACCGTCTCGGCCTGGGGCCAACGGGTGCGGTCGAGACGGCGCTTGAGGTCGGCGATGGCCTCGGGGGAAAAACCGGCTTCAAACGGCGTTACATCACTTGTCGCGGGCGGCAAGGTGAACGTTGCTGAGGCCGCTCTGCCAGGTTGGGTTACGGCCAGGGCTGCGCCCGCGCCCAGTGCGACGGCGCCGAATGTCCGGATTAGGTCGCGCCGCGTGGAGACGGCTTGGCTTGAGGTTTCGGGGTCGTGTTGCATCATTCGTGTCCTCTGATTTGCAGGCCTATTCGGTTATTCAGGTGTCGATGACGGAAGGGGCGGTCGGTTTCACCCGTCCGGCTCTGTGCGCAATCGGCAGCATCAGGGCGATGCCGACGGCTATGGCGAAGATGGCGGTGCGAATGCTGACAGTCAGGCTGTCCGGCGACACCGCCGCACCGACGGGGGCATCTGCCAGTAGGACCAGAACGGCCAATCCCATGGCCCCACCGACCCAAAGCGCCGTTGATGCCATGCCCGACGCGATGCCGTGTTCGTTTTCACGGACCCCGGCAGTCGCGGTAATCCACATCGGCGTCCAAGCCACGCCCTGGCCCACTCCAAGGATCAGGAAGCCTGGTACAAGCGCGCCATAGTCGCCCTG
Organism: Martelella sp. K41-7; assembly: GCF_055808365.1. NCBI lineage: Bacteria > Pseudomonadati > Pseudomonadota > Alphaproteobacteria > Hyphomicrobiales > Aurantimonadaceae > Martelella > Martelella sp. K41-7. The sequence continues at coordinate 670,536 of NZ_CM147867.1, read as the reverse complement.
AGGGGTGATCATCAGGCCCAGCAGAGCGGTTCCGACCGCTCCGGTCGCCAGACCGGCCAGCAGCAGTAGACGAACGCCAAGCCGCGATGCCATGCGGCCGCCGATCTGCGTGCCGATCGCGATCGCTATGCTCGGCAACAGGAACGCAAGGCCGGTTTGAAACGGAGTATAGCCATAAACACGCTGAAACAGCTCGGTCGTGAAATAAGGCAGCGCCATGAAGGTGGCCATAAAGGTGAAGGTCAAAGCCATTGCCGTCGGCAGCCCGCCGCTCCGCAACAGGCGCAACGGCATCAACGGGGAGGCGGCCCGGCCCTCGAGCCCCAGGAAAACGGCCAGCAGGATCAGCGCGGCCAGGGCCGAAAACAGGATCGCGGCCGAGGTCCAGCCCCATTCCGGCGCCTGCGCCAGCGTGAAAACCAGCAGCGTGATCCCAAGGGTCGCGGTCATGGCACCGGGCAGATCAAAACTCTGGTCGGTTTCGGCCGGCACGTCCGGGGGAATGGCAATCAAGGCACCCAGCATCGCGGCAAGTGCGATCGGGACATTCACGAAAAACACCGATGGCCAGCCGAACGTGCCCACCAGAATGCCGCCGACCAGCGAGCCGGTCGTCAGTCCCAGAGAACCGGCCAGCGCCCAAATGCCGAGCGCACGGTTCCTCTCAGGCCCCTCCGCGAACAGAGTCGAGATCAGCGACAACGTCGCGGGCACAAGAGCGGCGCCCCCGACCCCTTGGATGGCACGGGCCAGAATGATCTCGCCTGGGGATTGCGCAAACCCGCCCAGCAATGATGATGATGCATACAGCGCCAGTCCCAGAAAGAACATGCGCCGACGCCCCAGAAGATCGGCCGCGCGCCCACCCAACAGAAGCAGCCCGCCGAATGCGACCGAGTAGGCGCTGAACACCCACTGCAGCGATTGCGGAGTGAAACCCAGTTTCTGGCCGATCTCGGGCAGCGCGACATAGACGATGTTATAGTCGATTGACGTGATCAACTGCGCCGTCGCAAAGACGACCAACGCCGATCCTAGGTGGTGGTGGGAGGAGGCGGGAAGTGCAGGTGTGCTGGTCATGATGTCCTCGGCATGGCTGGTCTTGTGGAAACGGAGGCCGGCCGGTCGCGCCGGGCCCATAAGGCTACGGCGTCAGACCTGGGCCATGCCGCCATCGACGAACAACTCGGCCCCGTTGACGAAGGTGGATGCATCCGAAGCCAGGAAGACGACCGCCTCGGCGATCTCGTCCGGTTCGCCACCCGACCCGACGGTACCTGGCTGGCCAGGAAATCATGCAGGCCCTGCTGCGCACTCTCGTCCGTGCCAGCCAGACCGATGCCCGACGTGCCACCGGTGACGAAGGCGATCTTTCCTTCAAGTTTCTTTGTCACTGGAGTTGCTCCGTTGGTGTTTCGTTCCCCCCATGAATACTCGCCACGATTGCCTTGCAAAACAGCAATGACTAAAATTCATCATTTCAAATATGACGTAATATGTAGGCGGCGCCAAGCGACTGCGGGGAGGGTCGGATCGCCTGGCGCCGCTGCATCGTGGCTAGGCCGCTCTCGGGCTATCGGCCACCGACGCATGTGCAACAGCATCGGCTGCGCGGTGCTTTTGCGAAATCACACTTGGGGTTTCACGCACGGTTCCAAAGGATGGCAACCCGATACCAAGGTATCTGGTGAGAGCCATTTAAGCTGCGGTGGACAAGGAATGCAGCGCAAAATAGAAACAGTGTAGGTGTATTGTTGCAGAGAATGCCACGTCCAAGCTCCCGGATCTCGAAGGGTTGGCGATATTCGCAAAGGTGGCGGAGGAGCGCTCTTATGGCGCTGCCGCGCGCTTGGGGTGTCAGTGGCCACGGTCCTCGATAGTCTGGGCATCGCCGAACTGGCTGACTTCATTGCCGCCGAGCATTTTTTGGACGGTCGGCTGCGTTCGTTGCTGATCGACTGGCCCCTGCCCGGCGACGCGCTTTATTGCGTGACGCCGACCGCCCGGTCACGTCCGGCCAAGGTCGAGGCGCTGGTGACCCACCTGACAAACCGGTTTTTCAAGCCCGGCTGGGCCGGATAATAATGCAGCTTGTCAGTCCGGCCCGGTCGCAGCGAGGCCAGCCGTGGTCGCCACCGGAAGCGAGACACTGAACAAAGCGCCACCCCTTGCCGAATTCTCGCCGGTGATCCTTCCGTCCATCCGCTCTATGATGCTGCGGCAAATGGCCAGTCCCATGCCCAGACCCGACGACTTTGTCGAATAGAACGCATCGAACAGGCGCTCTTTGTCCGAGGCAGAAAGGCCGGGTCCGGAATCTTCCACCTCGATGGTGATCCCGTCATCTTTGATCCTGACCCCGATCGAGACCGACCCCGTTTCGGCGCTCGTTGACCTGATCGCATCAATGCCGTTGACGACCAGATTGACAAGCACCTGCTGCAACTGTATCGCGTCGCCCATGACCATGGCGATGGTGTCCGGCTTTTCGACCATCAGAGCGATATCGGAACTGCGCGCCGTCGAGGCGAGCAGCGTGACGGAATCGTCGATGACAGCGGCAATATCGATCGGCACAGGCTCGGTATCGGACTTCTGGTAAAGCTTGCGCAACCTCTCGACCACATCGCTGGCGCGTTTCGCGCCAGCCACGGACTCTTCCACCGCCTCCGCGATCTCCGATGTATCTGGCGTTTCAGCCGCCAACCAGCGCATGGCAACCTGTCCGTTGGTCACAGCTGCGGCCAATGGCTGGTTGATCTCGTGTGCAATGGATGCGGTGAGCTCGCCCATCGTGTTGGCACGCACCACCCTGGCCAGATCGCGGCGCATCCCTTCCAGCCGCTCCTCGGCCTTCTTCAGATCGTCGATATCGTTGGCGACGCCATACCAGCGCCGCACCCCGCCCGTGGCGTCGAATTCCGGTGTGGCGCGGATGACCATCCATCGATACTCGCCCCAGCGTCGGCGCACACGCATGGTTTCCTCGTAGCGCTCGCCGGTTTCCACCGAATGCTGCCACCGTACTCTCAGCCGATCGATGTCACCGGGGTGCATCATATCGCCCCATTTGTCGCCTTCGAGATCTTCGAGGGTCCAGCCCAACTCTTGCCAGACCTGATTAATATAGTTAACGCCAGCGGTCGTCCCATCGGCGGTCCAAAGAAGCGCGGGAACGGTGTTGATCAGCGTTTTCATCTCCATAAACTCATCGTCTCGACTGCCCTGGAGGACCAGAGCCGCCGCACAGCAACAGATGCCCAGGCAGGCCGAAAGGGCAGCGGTGAGCCAAACACCATCGTCCCAAGCTGCGGAGGGCGCGAGTGCGACGCCAAGCATGGCGCATGTGACGACCAGGGCCGCCAGCGCCCGAAACTTTTCGCGTACCAATCTCGGCTTGGCCAGGATCAGGATTAGGAGGTGAAAAACTGACAGCACGAAAGGCAGAAGGCTCGCCGTATTCGACGCCAGGATACTCAGCAACAGCACCAAAGTCGGGGCGGCGAAAAAGGCATAGTCGCCCAGTTTGAAATGCGCCAAGCGAAGTCCTCCTGACGTCCCGGGCCAACGTTTAGTTTGATCCATCTGCTGGGCAAAGTCCAAACCGCATCGACGGGGCGGTTCTCCAAAACGGTTCACTTGGAGATATTCACCGAGATCACTGCTACTGTCCATACAACACTTGTTGCAAGAGACGATTTAGCCCTCGCACCAAGCCCGCAAACAAAGTCTTTGAGGAAGGATAAAAAGAAAGCGCGAGCCCCGGGACCAGGTCGGGATCGCGCTTTCTGGAAATAGCTTGACCTGCTCCCAGTTTTGTCCGCGTCTATAAGTTGGCCGCGGCCTTGATCTTCCAGCTTCAGAAAGGCGTGGAGAACAGTCTTCGCCAGTCGGTCCCCCAGATCGAGCTGCCTGTGCTGAGCATCGGCGATCTCGCAAAACTGAAGGGATCCTCGGCGATGGCGATTCTTCCAATCAGGAAAGACACGGGCGGTGAAATTTCACCTCTCGAAGATCCAGTGATCTTCGCGGTTTATGAAAACGTCGATGGCCCTTTGGGAAGGGCCATCGACCTGTTTCAGGTGTCCAGCGCGGCCCTGCTGTCATTGATTGAGGGCCACGAGACTTTCTGCTGTAGCGGCGATGGTCTCCTCGACCGGCCTCGGGCTCCAGCCCAACACCGTTCTGGCCTTGTCGCTGGAGGCAAGGCGCGGCATTCCAATCCGCGAAACGAACTGGCGCAGCGGTGGCAGGAACCGCGCCATTGCTGGGACGGCCCAATCCGGCGGCTGCCAGACCGGCGCTCTGCTGCCGATCGAACCAAGACCCCGCAATGTTCCTGCAATTTGGATCAGAGATAAGGGCGCCCCTGATACGGCGATGAACCGCTGGCCTGCTGCCTCGGGAGCCATCATGGCAGCTATATGCAGATCGGCGGCATCCCTGACATCCACAATGCCAAACAAGACCTTTGGCGCGACGGGAAGGCGGCCGTCGATCATTGTCTTGATGAGCCCGATTGAGCAGGAGTAATCGGCCCCGAGTACAGGCCCCAGTATTCCCCCTGGATTTATCACGCAAACCTCCATGTCGCCGGCCTCGGTTTCCTTGAACTCCCAAGCGGTGCGTTCGGCCACGATCTTGGATCTGGTATATGCATCGACGTCCGGCGCTGCGGGATCGGACCAGTCGGCCTCGGTGAACGGAGTTTCGCGCATCGGCTGCCCGAACCCTACAGCACCGAAGCATGAGGTCATCACGACGCGCCGAACACCTGCATCCCGCGCCGCCCGAAGCACACGCAAGGTTCCGTCATGTGCCGGACCTATCAGCTGATCCTGTCGCTCGGAGGCCCGGGAGGGAAAGGGCGAGGCGACGTGCAAGACGTGGTCGCACCCCCTTACGGCCTCCTGCCAACCAGCGTCAGCGGTCAGGTCCGCGTGGGTGAATTCAATCGGTGACGGATCTGCGCCACCGCCAAGGAGCAACGATCTGGCGGCGTCCCGTCGGGCCATGTCGCGCAATGTCGCGCGCACCTGGTGCCCCTGGCCCAGAAGCCGGACGATGATGTGACTGGCCAGAAAGCCGGCACCACCGGTGACAAGAACAGTGCTCATCTGAATCCTAACACCATTGCAGGAGCACTGGAACGCATGGCCATGGCAGTGCTGGCGCGAAAACCATGCATTGCCGTGCTGTGTCGCTGGTACCTCGACCAAGGCGACAGTGAGAGCTTTTGTGCAGTAAGTTTCAACCTCATAAACCGCGTCCCCGAGAATCCCACCTCGCATCGCTCGCACCGACGAACCAACCCGGCCGGCGCGACAGTGTGCAAGATTTGCCACTCTATTGGCCGCTACTGCTGTATTGCAATCTGCAAGCGCTGAAGACGTTACAATGATCTTGGGAGAAACTAAAGCTGAAGTGCACCGCAAGAAAATCAATCTTCCAAACACCGGTTCCGGAGCCGGATCTTGAACGCAGGCAAAGTCGTAACTGAGCGTAAATCGGCTGTTCGCCCTAAGAGCGACTTCACTGACCGCTCGGGTCAGTTGCTGAAAGCGCCGGGGCGGCCATGTAGCGCAACGCCGCTTCGATTTCTGCTTCGGAGCACTCGGAACATCCGCCCATTTCCGGCATCGCGCCGATCCCGTTCAGCGCGTTGCTAAGAACCGCATTGAAGCCTTTTTCCAGCCTCTGGCTCCAGGCGCGTTCGTCATGCAGTTTTGGCGATGCTACCATGATGACATGTGGTGCATGACAGGCTGCACAGTGGTGGCCGTAGACGGCAGAACCGATTCTTTCGCCCAGCTTTCCATTTTCGGCCTGGGCATGGAGCGGGCCAAAGATAGTGGCAATCACCGCAAGAGCGCTCAAATATTTCATGCTGTTAACCCTTTGCCGGGACACGAAGCGGGCGCTGGCCCGCCTCGCGATCCGTGTTCAGTTGCTTTCGGTGGAGTTGAACATTTCGGTGGCGTAGAAAATGCCCACCCCGTAGGCGCCGCCATGCTCGACCGCGATGTCGGCGACCCCGGCATAAGTCTCACCACGAGCCCAGTCGCGCTGCAACTCAAGCAGGTACTGCAGCCAGGTGATTGGCGTAGCCCCGCCGGCGATCATGCGTTCGACGGCCATGTCGTGGGCGGCGTCCGAGACCCCGCCTGACGCGTCGACAACCACATAGACCTCGTAACCATCCTCGATCGCTGATAGAGCGGGCAGCAGGATACAAATCTCGGTCCAAAGCCCGGCCAGCACCAGCTTCTTCCTGCCCAGATCCTCGACCACATCGACGACGTTGTCATCTTCCCAGGCGTTCATCGTTGTGCGGTCGATCGGCGCGACGTCCGGATAGACGGCCTGGATTTCAGGGAAAATCGCGCCCGAGAAGCTGTCGGCCGCGACGGTGGTCAGGATGGTGGGTACCTCGAACAGTTTGGCGCTCTTGGTCAGGCCAACCGTGTTGTTGCGCAGTTCGGTAATGTCGATTGACTTGGTGGCAAACGCCATCTGCGGCTGGTGATCGATAAGGATCAGCGTGTGGTTGTCCGCCGTCAGCAGGCTGTCAGCGGGGTCGGCTGCCAGACCGGCATAGGCCGACAGCGTCAGTGCGACGCAGGCAGAGGTCAGGATCTTGAAAGTCATTGGTTTTCCTTTCGTTTCGAGTTTGGTTGGCGGGGTATTGCCTGTCATCAGCCGCAGTTCGATTCAGGGCATTGACAGGAAATCTCGGGGGGTCTTGAGTAGGAAATCGGTCGCGATGAGACTGGTGCCAGCCCCGTTCGCCGAGGTTTCCACCATCGTGACGGAAGGCGGCAGCGGCGCTGTCAGCGAAACGTTTTCAAGCGCGCGAAGGGCAACCAGATGCGAGAACGTGGCTAGCCTTCGCGGCGAAGCTATGCTTCTTGGCTGCACGGTCGGTGACGCTTTGGACGATGTCTCTCGGTGGTTTGACAGCGCAGGCATTGGGTCCTCCATTCTCGATGGACAGACTTGGTTGCAGGGTCTCCAACGACCTGAGCAAGTGTCTGCCTTGAAGGAAGAATCGCGCCTGATGGAGGATGCCACAATCATACGTGACGACCGCGACTAGCCCGTTCCGGCAGTGCTGCTAACGCCAAGGTATAGGCGCTGCACGCAGACGGTTGCCTTGTGAAGGTGCCCGGCTTTGCGAGCGCCAATGGACCACCGATCGAGTTTTCGCCATGCGTCTTTCAAGCTGATGCTCAGGAGTGATTTCGCATCGGATGACGGCCCGTAGCCAAGGGCTGGATCGACGGCTCGAACTAGCGCACAATGCTAAGAACTTGGCGGACAGCGACCATCCGCTCGATCACCAAGCTCTTTTCGGGAAACGACGGTGGGGCCTCTTGAGCGCGAAAAATGCCAATCCTTCCATCGCTCCGCTCTTGGCCGTGACATTCGTTGGCACCCTGGGCTTTTCGATCGTGACGCCGTTCCTCGTGGTTCTGGTAACACAATGGGGCGGGAACGCCGTTGTCTATGGCATCCTCGCGGCGACTTACTCCTTCTTTCAGCTCTTCGGTGCGCCAGCCTTGGGCAAAATGTCCGACCGGATGGGGCGTCGGCGACTTTTGCTTCTCAGCCAGCTGGGAACGTTGTTGTCTTGGATCGTCTTCCTGGTCGCATTCGCCTTGCCGGACGGAGTGTTATTCCAAGTATCGAACCCATGGTTCGGGGATTTTGTTCTGACGCTTCCCTTGCTGGCGTTGTTTTTCGCACGGGCGGCTGATGGGCTTACAGGCGGAAATGTATCCGTGTCCAACGCCTACTTGTCGGACATCACTGCAGAAGAGGATCGCACCAGGAATTTCGGTCGAATGGCTGTCGCCAGCAATCTTGGATTCGTGGTCGGCCCGGCAGTGGCCGGGCTTCTTGGCGCAACAGTCTTGGGCGCGGCATTGCCCGTGATTGCAGCGGTAGTCATCTCCGCGATCGCCTTGGGGTTCATCCAGTTTGGTTTGGTTGAAGCGGTCCCCAAGCCAATTACGAAATTTATTGAAGAGCCGAGCGCGTGTGACCTCTACGGACAGGAAAAGCAGTCCGCTTACAAAGTCGAGGGTGTCGAGTCAGATGGGATAGGCGCAATTCTGGCTCTTCCGCGGATGCCAGTGCTCATGGTTGTCAACTTCCTCGTCATGCTTGGATTCAGTTTCTTTTACGTGGCTTTCCCTGTCCATGCGATCGAAGTTCTGGATTGGGGTGTGACGCAGATCGGCCTTTTCTTTGCGCTTCTCAGTGTCGCAATGATCCTGGTGCAAGGGCCAGTTCTGGCACGTCTCGGCGAAACATCCGGTGACAGGGCGTTGATGAGCTTTGGCGGCGCGTGTCTGGCATTAGGGTTCGCCGCCTTCTTCTTTCCTCGGGCGGAATTTGTGTATGCTGGTGCAGCGTTGATCGCACTTGGAAACGGGCTCATGTGGCCGACCTTCATGGCGGTTCTGTCCAAGGCGGCGTGTGAACGGCTTCAGGGCGCGGTCCAAGGCTACAGGGACTGTCCTGATTTTTGTGCTCTGGCGTGGTAACTGCTCTTTGAGGAGACCCACGTATGAGCATCGACAAAGAACTCCTGGACCGCCTGATGCAAGGGCGCTCGCCCGGTGACCTTTTCGGCAAGGATGGTATTCTGTCCGAACTGACGAAAGCACTGGCCGAACGTGCCCTGAGCACCGAGATTGACGTCCATCTCGACGAAGAGCGGGCTGAGGCTGTGCCCGAAGGCCATAACGAGCCGGCAAACCGCCGCAATGGCAGCAGCAGCAAGACGGTGACCACCGACAGCGGCAAGGTGGTCCTCGACATCCCACGCGACCGCAACGGCACCTTCGATCCGGTGCTGATCGCCAAATACCAGCGCCGCTTTCCCGATTTCGACCGCAAGATCATCTCGATGTATGCCCGGGGCATGACGACCCGGGAGATCCAGGGGCATATCGAGGAAATCTACGGCGTGGAGGCGTCCCCCGGCCTGATTTCCGCCATCACCGATAGCGTGATGGATGAGGTCACGGCATGGCAGAACCGGCCTCTGGAGCCCTGCTATCCGATCGTCTTCATGGACGCGATCCGGGTCAATATCCGCAGCGACGGCGCGGTCTCCAACAAGGCGGTGTTCGTGGCGCTGGCGATCCTTCCGGACGGCACGCGCGACGTGCTGGGCCTGTGGTTCCAGGCCAATGAAGGCGCCAAATTCTGGGCCAGCGTGCTTTCCGATCTGCGCAACCGGGGTGTTCAGGACATTCTGATCGCCGTGGTCGACGGCCTCAAGGGCTTTCCGCAGGCCATCGAGGCAGCCTTCCCGAGGACGCAGGTTCAGACCTGCATTGTCCATCTCCTGCGCCATTCCATGAATTTCGCCAGCTACAAGGACCGCAAGGCCGTCGCCAAGGCGCTCAAGACGGTCTACACCGCCGTGAATATCGAGGCGGCGGAAGAAGCGCTGGCAACTTTCGAGGACAGTGACCTTGCCGGGCGCTATCCGGCGATCGCGCCAAGCTGGCGGCGGGCCTGGAACGAGGTCATCCCGTTTCTCGACTATCCGCCCGAGGTGCGCAGGCTGATCTACACCACGAATTCCATTGAGGCGCTGAACTCGAAAATCCGGCGCGCCGTCAGAACGCGCGGACACTTCCCGAGCGATGAGGCTGCGGCCAAGTTGATCTATCTGGCCCTCAATGCTACCTCAACCGAGTGGAAGCGTTCAGTGCGAGAATGGCACGCCGTCAAAAGCCAGCTCGCAATCATGTTCGAAGAACGTTTCCCTATGTCCTGAAACAACGCCAGGGCACAAAATTCTAGACAGTCTCAGGCTACACGCAAAGCACGGGCGCCGTGGCAAGTATTGTCGGTCTGATCGCCGGAGGATTAGGTTACGTGATGCTGGGACCTGTTCTCTTCATGTGCGCCGCAATTGCAATTGCGGCCTCAACGCTCTTGACACTGACCCACCGACCGCGACCTGCCAACTTCACTGTAAGCAGGTAAGCCTACCCGGACTCTCGAAGCCAACTTAGAGTCTGTTCAAGAAAGCGGATAGCGAGCGAGCCGCTTTGTCATGAGCTTGATCATAGCGGTCTGAATGAAGGCGAGGCTCATTGCTGAGAACCGCTCAAAATCCTTTGTCAAACGGCGGTTTATCCCGAGCCACGCCAATGTTCGTTCGACAATCCAGCGCTTCGGCAGAACCTGAAAACCTGCTTGATTGCGTTTGCCTCTTCCACCCTTCGGCCCTGATAGCCGCCATCACCGCAGATTTTCTCGATGAAGGGAAAACGATTGGCGATTTTGTTGAACACGAGCGCTGCTCCGTCGCGATCCTGAATGCCTGCCGAGTGAACCTCGGCCTTGAGAAGCATGCCGAGCGTGTCGACCAGAATGTGCCGCTTGCGGCCCTTGACCTTTTGCCTGCATCATGGCCGACATCGCGGCGGGCATCCGGGCCGGTCTTCACCGACTGGCTGTCAATGATGGCAAACGACGTCTGCTCCTCGCGCCCCTCCAATCGCCGGGTCCGGCAATAGAGCGCGTCATGAATACGTCGCCATGTCCCGTCCCGGCAGAATCGTTTGAAATAGTGATGGACTGTGCTCTTCGGCGGAAAGTCGTGCGGCAGCAACGCCCATTGGTAATCGGGACTGCAGCAGGTAGAAAATGGCGTCCATCACGGCGCAAAGCGAGGTCTTGCGCCTGCGGCCTCGCAAAGGCTGTGATGGCATAAAAGGGGCGATCATGCTCCATTCCCGATCCGTCAGGTCACTCGCGTAGCGCAGGCGGCTTCTGTCATGGTGACGCCAGGTGAAGGGTGTCCAGGCCATTCGATATCTCCGTATTTGTCGCAAAATACAAAGAATCTGATTGCCGCTCTTCACTCAACCCCGGGCGTCAGCGCAATTCTTGGACAGATACTTAGCCGCGTCGACGTTCGAAGTTGCTGAGAATGGTCCAAAACGTTGCAAGCAAACGTTATCATCCAGAGCAGGGCGTTTATTCCTCCAATGTCCGGATTCTATCTCCCCAAAGAAACCTTTCACCGTGCGTGCTGGCGAAATCGGGATCGACATACACAAACAGTCGTTTGATCAGCTCGCCTTCAAACTCAAAAACATTGCAGAACCGACCTTCAGACCGTCCGGCGATCGGCCATGCTATCCCGTCTTTGGTTACACCGCTCTCGAAGCCTTCTGTGATTACATGGTTGCCGGCCACATGATACTTCATGCTTTCCATGTCGTGAGCGAGGCTCAGAAGGGAAGCCATTAGACCCCGGGCGGCCTCTGCCAGTGCTTCTTTTCCTTTACTTGTTCCAAACTTGGGAAAATAGATTTCCACGTCGTCGGTCATCAGGTCCGGGAGCCTGGGGTCACCATTATCGACATACCGGAAATAATCGGCGGCTATGGTTACACGAACTTTGGCAAGTGCGTCGTCATTCATGTTCAATTTCTCCGTTTGGTTACTTAAGGTGTCATTTACGTAGGCCATTCTCGCGGATTACCGACATCTGGACCGCTGAGCTTCTTGTCCACGCCTCCGCTCCTGACGGTCACCTCGTCTTCAGCTTAGTTTTCGCCATTGAAGACCGGGAACGAACGCGGAGCAGGCTATGGAAGGAAGAAATCGTGCCCAGCCAACGTGGCCCAATTATTTGCATTCGTCCGCCCTTTTGCGAAATCACACTTGGGGTTTTGCCCACGGTTCCAAAGTATGGCGACCCGATACCAAGGTATCTGTCGAGAGCCATTTAAGCTGCGGTGGAGAAAGAATGCTGACCATGAGCGCCGAGCCTGCCTCGAACAGCTGGGGCGAGGCGGTGAACATCCAGATTGTCAATCGGCGTTGCAATGGGGCTCTGACGCAATCTCGATGGCGTCAGGTTGAGCTTCAACAACCCGACCCTACCGGAAAAACACCGGTGACCACCGATCCAGCTACACCACGCCTCGGGACACGATCCCGGCATGTTCAGGCTTCAACCATGCCCCGCATCAAGAGTTCAGCTTCCTGCCCGGCCTCCACCTCCGACGGATAACCAAGCGAAACATTGCGGACGATCGTGTCGCCTTCAACGGCTTCACGCTGTCGATGCGTATGTCCGAACAACCAGGCGTCAGGATCGTGCTTCGTGATCAGTGCCCGAAGATCCGATCCGTAGATCGGATCAAACTCGGTTGGCGTATCTGACAGCAGCTCCGGATGCGGACAGTGATGCGTCACCACGACCGTTTTGCCAGCAAACGGCGACGCCAACTGGTCTTCCAGCCAGCGCCGATGATCACCGTGAACGAGCGCCGTGTCGGAGGGCTGGATCTTGCCGTACCGGGGTGGTTTACGGATATAGCGGTAATCATTCATCCGTGTTCTGGCGAACGCCATGGCCGTAGCAGGCGCGCCATGAAGCGCGAAGTCAGTCCAGAGCGTGCAACACAGAAACCTTGTATTGCCGACCGTGATTTCTGCCTTCTGGGCAAAGTTGGCTCCAGCGTGAGCTGTCAATTCGGCAAGACGGTCATCGCCATCAATGACGTGGTGGTAATAGTCGTGGTTTCCGGGGAACACGTAAATGCGTGCCGGGTCGATATGACGCCCGAGCTGCTGAAGCATTCTTGGCCATCTCGTTTTCGGTTTGTCCGCCAGATCTCCTGCGATGATCAGTGCATCCAATGTGCCGAAGGTTTCAGGAGGCAGCGCGGCGAAGGGATCACGTCCTTCTCCGAGCCATTGGTCGAGATGCAGGTCGGCGGTGACCAAAACGGGCATGATGTTCACATTTGCACAGCGAGAAGCGCGATGGGGTGGAAGGCAGGCAGATCATTTCGACTGCATGTCACACCGAAACCAATGACGGTCAACGTGCCGTTAACCACGATTCACGGAACCTGGTTTGAGCGACCTCTGCCACAGGCCTCAAACGACCCCTGACGATGCGAATGGCATTCTGATTTTCGCATTACCTCTTAGTGTGGCGACGGCTGCTTCGTCAGTTCGATACGCAAATCATACGAAATGCGAAAACCTCAGATGGCCGCTCTTTCAGGGTATGCGTCTGGCCGTGCGATGAGAAATTCCGAACCCGTTTCGGGTATTCGCGCGGCTGTTTCACATGCACGCCGCCCGGGTCTTTGACTGCCAACAAGGCGGAGTTTCCTTTCTCGCATTAAATCAACGTATTCAATTATTTATGTGGAAAAATCAGGACTTTAAAAGCGTTTGATATTGGTGCTATCTCCGCCTCCTGTTTGAAGGCGGCCACACCTGGCCCCGAATATCCGCCCTCCACATTACTGCTCCTCAGTATTCGTCCACGCCTATCACCGTCAGCTTGAGTACCCATGACCCGCATAACCTTTGTCGAAGCCCGGTTCTTCGAGCCCCTCAATACCATCGAGGTCACGCGCCGTTTCGAAGAGCACCTTCGAAAGCTGCGGGAGGCAAAGCTCTCGCCGGAAGAGCGGGAAAAGGAGGACTGGCAGAGAGCCGCTGATACAGTCACCCGTGAGGATCACGCGCGCATCAGGCGCCGGGTCAACAGAATTGAACAAAACCGCCACCGAGCTTCCGGATTTTCGCATCTCAAGGCCGATGACCGTCAGCAGATCGAGATGCTTTCGGGCGGTGTTGAATTGCGCCGCATCGAAACCGAAACAGAGGCCGACGAGATAGCATCCGCACTGCATACGGAAATGCCGTGGATGGCCCCTGCTACTGAGCACGTCTGGTACGCAATGCGAACTCAGGTCCGCCGGGGTGATCCTGGTTTCCGGCTTCCCCCGATGTTGCTGGTCGGTCCACCTGGGATCGGCAAAAGTACCTGGGCGCGCCGGACCAGTGCCGCTCTCGATGTGCCGCTGCGCACGATCGATGCCACCGTGGAGCAGTCCTCGTTTTCAGTCGGCGGCGTGCAGCGTGGTTGGAGTTCCGCTCATGCAGGAAAGCCGGTTGCGACAATAATAACGCACTTGGTCGCCAACCCAATCATTGTCCTTGATGAGATCGAGAAAGCAACTGCGGCCGTATCCACCCGGGGAGAGCGGCACAGCATTGCTGACAGTCTGCTGCCCTTGCTGGAACCAGAAACATCGCGACGATGGGAGTGTCCTTTCTATCAACTCCGCTTCGACATGCGCTGGGTTGGCTGGATCCTGACGGCAAACAGCCTCGACGGAGTGTCGGAACCGCTGTTAAGCCGGCTTGTCACCATCAACCTGACTGAGCTCAGCACACCGGCTCTCACCGCCTTCGCCAGTCAGGAAGGGCGGCGCCGTGGATTGTCGGAGAATTCGATCGAGATCATCACCGAAGTCATCGAGAGGTTTGCCGGCAGAAAACCGGCGCTGAGCCTCAGGTCGGTCATCCGAATGCTTGAGCGAGCAGATAGGCTGGAAAACCGACCGATGCTGCATTGATGGCGTATGACGGCGAAGGGGCCGGGAGCTGTCAGGCAAGTTGTGGCAACAAGGTAGACTAAACGGACCTTGGGAACCAAGAGGCGCCTTGTGGCTTCCGGCCCATCACTGACCTTTAGCAATCTTGCCGATGCTACGCTGCGGCTTTCAAAGAAGACACAGTAGGTGCGCGCGGCCTATATGTTACCTATGCTACTGGTAAATCAACCACATTAGCGACTGGGGTTGTTATGGATGAAATCGTAAGCACTGTTGAACAAGTCCTCGATAATATCGAAACACTCTATCTCTATGGCGAGAGCACCAACGTAAGCGAGAGACGATTTCACGATGCGCGGATCAAAAACGGCAAACTCTTTGCTGTTGTGCAAATTCACGGTAGTTTTCGATTTGCTCCCGGCAAATTCGCTGGATACGTAAACAACGACATTAGCCATGCTGACAATCTTGCTGAACGGGATGGTCGGAAGACAAACATGGTGCTGTCCAGTCTATTCGGCGAAGCATTGGGGCCTAGTGACGAGGGCTATGACGCTATAGATCAAGGCTTCTTGGATTACTGCAATCAAAAAGGTATCTTACCATCCCAGCACGGTCTTAAGCGTCGATATTGGGTGTTAGGTCCTGCTTCGGCAGAAACACCTACAGCGGATCCAAAAGAACTAACTGAACGCGTCGAGCGCGCGCTCAGGCGGATTCACACAAGAAAACCACCAGTCCCAAAAGGGCACCACAAGGTCCCCAAGAGTTCCACCACACTAGAGCGGTATGTTCGAGATCCAGAAGTCATCGCTTGGGTACTCAGAGAAGCCGCTGGAAATTGTGAGAATTGCGGCAGCGCGGCCCCGTTTAAACGCCTAAATGGCGAACCATTCTTGGAAGTACATCACGTGAGGTCACTTGGCGAAGGTGGCCCGGACACAACAGATAATGCAGTTGTGTGCTGCCCGAACTGTCATCGAAAGTTGCATTTTGATAAAGAAAATGACAGCCTCCGCCTCAAATTGATTGCTTCAATCAAACGGCTGAAGGACTTCCCATTGAATGGGTAGCTTCGGAGGCCTCGGTGAGTTAACCGCTATCGGCCCTCTGCAGACCTTCGCACGCGACGTCACGAACGGCAGCTTTTCGGATCAGGTCGGCAATCTCTGGACGTCCGAAATGGGGGCGCTAAGCTGTCGTTCCCAGATGCCGCGCCAGGAAAACTGCGGGCGCATATATGTGGTTGAGGGTGCGTTCAGGATGCTTTGCCCCGCACGCTTTGGGCTTCCGCCTCTTCAAGAAAACCGGGGGCAAGAGCTGAACTCTGATTAAAGTCCTAACATGACAGAATCCCGATCTTCATCGCGATCTGATCCAATAAAGACACAAGTATCTGATTTAATTTGATTTTCAAAGAAAATTTGCAAATCCCGAGAAATCGCTTGACTCGGGGGTGCACGAGAAATGGCGATTTCGTGCATTCTTATGCTTCATTGTCATCAGAAGATCGATATGGCTGGGGTACCTGGATTCGAACCAGGGATGCCGATACCAAAAACCGGTGCCTTACCGCTTGGCTATACCCCAACATGTCCGCTGGAATAACACCTGCGGAACGACATGCCTCTTAGCAAAGCTCACCGCAGGCCACAACGACTAAATCGGTCGCTCGTCCGAGTTTTTATCATCACGCAAGGCCCTGCCCCCCCTCGCCGCACTTGCAATCTGTCGCAACGATGTCAGATAGGTTCCTTCAGGCCGCACATTGCAGGCACGGAGAAGATCATGAACGAGCCTGAGTTTGAACGCGCATTCGATCCGGCCTACGGTCGAACAGTCGCGATTACCGATGGTGTTTCCCGGCTGACCGCTGAAAATCCTTCGCCTTTCACCTTCCATGGCACAAACGGCTACCTCGTCGGCGACAACACGCTGACCATCATCGATCCGGGGCCCGATATCGAGGGCCATTTCGAGATATGGATAAAGGCGATCGCGGGCCGAAGGGTCGAGCACATCGCCTTGACCCATACGCATCTCGACCACACCCCGATGGCCCGCCGCCTGAAGGCTGCAACCGGTGCGCCGATTGTCGCATTCGCCCCGCATACTGCGGCGCGCCCACTGCATGAAGGGGAGCAAAACCCTTTTGCGGAAAGCGCGGATATGAGCCTGGTGCCGGATCTGGAAATCGGTGACGGCGAGCAGCTGACCGTCGACGGTTTTCTACTGCGCGCGCTGCACACGCCCGGCCACACCGCCAACCACCTCGCCTTTGCGCTGGAAGGCACCCCTTTTTTGTTCTCAGGAGACCACGTCATGGGCTGGTCGACAACCATCGTCGCGCCACCCGACGGGTCGATGAATGATTATATCGCCTCGCTCGAAAAACTGCTGACGCGCCCGGAAACCATTTATCTGCCGGGCCATGGCGCGCCGGTGAAATCAGCACATGGTTTCGTCCGCGGCATCCGCTCACACCGGCGCATGCGCGAACGGGCGATCATCGAACGGCTCGCGGTTGGCGATCAGACGATTGCCGAAATGGTGGAGGTGATCTACCGCACCACGGACCGGAAACTTCACGGCGCTGCCGCCCTTTCCGTGCTTGCCCATCTGGAGGCCCTTGTCGAAAGCGGCAGGGCTGCAACTGACGGTCCGCCTGTGTTGGGTGGCCGCTACCGGCTTGCCGGCTGATCGCCGCGGTTTTCCCCGGCCTGCCGGATCGTCGCCTGTGCCGCGGCAAGACGGGCCGTTGGCACGCGGAACGGCGAACAGGAGACGTAGTCGAGCAAAAGCCCCTCGCAGAAGCGGATTGAAACCGGATCACCGCCATGCTCGCCGCAGATGCCGACCTGCAGGTCCGGCTTGGTCTGCCGTCCGCGTTCGGTGGCAAGCTGCATCAGCTCTCCCACACCATCGAAATCGAGTGAAATGAACGGATCGCGCTCGATGATACCCTTTTTCTGGTAGGTGCTGAGGAAGCTTGGCGCATCGTCACGTGAAAGCCCGAAGGTTGTTTGCGTCAGGTCGTTGGTGCCGAGCGAGAAAAAGGCGGCCGTTTCCGCAATCTCGTGGGCCCTGAGGGCGGCGCGCGGCAGTTCGACCATGGTGCCGACGAGATAGGAAATCTCCATCCCGCTTTCCGCCATAACCGCATGTGCAACCTCGTCGATCCGCGCCTTCACATAGTCAAGCTCGGCACGCAGGCTCACAAGCGGGACCATGATTTCCGGTACAACAGGCTCACCGGTCGTGCGCGCGGCGGCGATGGCGGCCTCGAAGATCGCACGCGCCTGCATTTCGGCTATCTCAGGGTAGGAGATCGCCAGCCTGCAACCGCGATGGCCGAGCATCGGATTGAATTCATGAAGCGCGTCAAGCCGATGGCGCAGCGCGTCGGTTTCCATACCCAGCGCCTCAGCGACGTCTTCGACCTCGCCAGCCGTCTTGGGCAGGAACTCATGAAGCGGCGGGTCAAGCAGGCGAATGGTCACCGGCAGGCCGTGCATAATGGCAAACAGTTCCTCGAAGTCGGCTCTCTGCATCGGCAAAAGCTGGTCCAGCGCCTGCCTGCGCCCATCTTCGGTTTCCGCCAGTATCATCCGGCGCATCATATGAATGCGACCACCATCGAAGAACATGTGCTCGGTGCGGCAAAGCCCGATACCCTCCGCACCGAAATCGCGCGCGGCACGGGCGTCACCTGGCGTGTCGGCGTTGGTTCTGACCTTCATGCGCCGGACATCATCGGCCCATTCCATCAGCCGCTGAAAATTGCCCGAAAGTGACGGTTTCTGGGTCGGAGCGGTCCCCTTCATCACACGTCCGGTCGCGCCATCGATGGTCACCGTGTCGCCCGCATGCAGCATCGTTCCGCCAACCCCGTGCAATATGTTGGCGAAGCGGTCGACCCGCATATTGCCGGCGCCCGTCACGCAGGGCACGCCCATGCCGCGCGCCACCACAGCGGCATGGCTGGTCATGCCGCCACGCGTTGTCAAAACGCCAATTGCGGTCGTCATGCCGTGAATATCTTCGGGGCTGGTCTCGGTGCGCACCAGGATGACCTTGCGGCCCTCGGCATGGGCGGTCATCGCCTCTTCGGCGGTAAACACGATTTCGCCGGTCACGGCGCCGGGGGACGCGGGCAGGCCGGAGCCGATCTGATGGCCCTTGTAACCTGGCTTTATGGTCGGATGCAGCATCTGGTCGAGCGTTGCCGGATCGACGCGGATGATTGCTTCCGAACGGGTGATCAGCCCCTCATCGGCCATATCCATCGCAACCTTCATGGCCGCAGCGGCAGCGCGCTTGCCCGCCCGTGTCTGCAGCATGAAAAGCGTGCCGCGCTCAATGGTGAATTCCATGTCCTGCATGTCGCCATAATGGCGCTCCAGCCGGGCAGAAACGGTTTCAAGCTCCCGGAACGCCTCCGGCATCAGCTTTTCCAGCGACGGTTTTTCACCGCCGGAGGCAATGCGACCAGGCTCCGTTACACTTTGCGGCGTGCGAATCCCGGCAACCACATCCTCGCCCTGGGCATTGACAAGGAACTCGCCGTAGAGCGCGTTTTCACCCGTCGAGGGATTGCGGGTGAAGGCAACGCCGGTGGCCGAGTCATTGCCGAGATTGCCGAATACCATCGCCTGAATATTGACGGCTGTGCCCCATTCGAAGGGGATGGCGTGAAGCGCGCGATAGGTGGTGGCACGCGCACTGGTCCAGCTTGAAAACACAGCCGAGATGGCCCCCCAGAGCTGTTCATAGGGGTCTTGCGGAAAGGCGTCGTCAAGCTCGTCCTCAACCAGTTCCTTGTAACTTGTAACGAGGTCTTCAAGCTGGCCGGCCGTCAGCTGGGTTTCATAGGCGTGGCCGAGTTCGGAAAGCCGCTCTTCCAGCAGCTCCTCGAAAAATTCCTGATCGAGCCCCAGTGCCACGTCGCAATACATCTGGATGAAGCGGCGGTAGCTGTCCCACGCAAAGCGCGGATCACCGGTATGGTCTGCGAGAAGTCCAACCGTCTCGTCGTTCAGCCCCAGATTGAGAACCGTATCCATCATCCCGGGCATGGAAACGCGCGACCCCGAGCGCACCGACACCAGCAGCGGGTTTTCACCACGGCCGAAAAGCTTGCCCGTCGCCTGCTCAATCTGCTTCAGGCCTTCGGCAACCTCCTCCTTAAGGCCTTCGGGAAAGGTCTTGGCGTTTTCGTAGAAATGAAGACAGACATCGGAAACCACGGTCAGCCCCGGTGGCACAGGCAGCCCCATGCGCGACATTTCGGCGAGACTCGCGCCCTTGCCGCCCAGCCGGTCCCGGTCAATCTCATGTTCTTCCGCCTCGCTGAAACCGAAACCGTAAACCCAGTTCGCCATCTATCCGCCCGGTTGCCGGATGCGCCGCAACGGCACCCGTTTTCACTGTTGTTTTCCGGGACGTTAGAGCATCGGCACCGAAATGAGAATTGGAGAAAAGAGAAAAATCCAGGTGGGCGCTTCAAGACAGCGCGCGATCAGGCTTCCTCAACGAGTTTTTCGGCCGTTCTCAGATCGACCGAAACAAGCTGCGAGACCCCCTGCTCCGCCATCGTCACACCGAAGAGCCGGTCCATCCGCGCCATCGTGATCGGGTTGTGGGTGATAACGATGAAGCGGGTCTGGGTGGTTTCCGCCATTTCGTCCAGCAGATTGCAGTAGCGCTCGACATTGTGATCGTCGAGGGGAGCATCGACCTCGTCGAGCACGCATATCGGCGCCGGATTGGTGAGGAACACCGCAAAAATCAATGCCATCGCCGTCAGCGCCTGCTCGCCGCCCGACAGAAGCGTCATCGTCTGCGGCTTCTTGCCGGGCGGGCGGGCGAGGATTTCGAGGCCGGCCTCCAGAGGGTCATCCGACTCGATCAGTTGCAGTTCGGCCGTGCCGCCGCCAAACAGATGGATAAACAGCCGCTGGAACTGGTCATTGACCTCATCGAAGGCCGCCAGCAGGCGCTCACGCCCCTCACGGTTGAGGCTCTGGATGGCACCGCGCAATTTGCGGATGGCATCAAGGATATCGTCGCGTTCCCGCACCAGATCCTCGAGTTTCTCGGAAAGCTCGGCCTGCTCTTCTTCCGCACGCAGATTGACCGCGCCCAGGCGTTCGCGCTCGACCTTCAGGCGTTCGAGCGCGCGCTCAACCGCCATCGGATCAGGCAGATCGGCATCGGGCGCAAGGCCGGTCAGGCGGAAGGCCTCATGGGGGGCGACCTCCAGGACTTCGCCAATACGCGCTTCGGCCGCCTCGCGCCGCTCGCGCGCGGATACCAGACGCTCTTCCGCACGCCCTCTTTTCTCGCGTGCCTCGGCAAGGTCGGCAAGCGCCTTGGCGGCATGCCGGTCGGCCTCGCGCTGGGCTTCCTCCGCCTCGGCCAGCCGGTCGGCGGCAGCCGTGCGAGCGGTTTCGGCGGTTTCCAGTTCGCGCGTCAGCTGGCGGCGCTTGTCCTCCAGTTCCTCCGGCGCCTCATCAAGGCCTTCAAGTTCATCACGTGCCTCTTCCTCGCGCGCCCTCAGCGTGGCGATCTGCGCTTCAGCGCCCTTTGCACGGTTTTCCCAACTGGCGCGTTCCTGCCCAATCGCTACGATCCGGCGTTTGCGCGCATCGTTTTCGCGCATCAGCCCATCATGGCGCGCGCGCGCTTCGGCCAGTTCGCCGCGCATCCGGCCGACCTCCGCGCCTTGCGTGGCGAGACGCTGTTCAAGCTGTGAAAAATCGGGCGCTGCGGCAAGCTGAGCTTCGGTTTCCTCGTGGCGAATTGCGACATCCTCAAGCTGGCCGGCGAGCTGGCTGCGGGTTTCAGCCACGACATCGCGGCGGCGCACCAGTTCACCGGACGCCCGCTCGGCTTCGGCAAGAGCCGCGCGCGCATCCGCCACCATTCGACCGGCCATACGGACAGCTTCTCTGGCCGCGGAAAGCGCGCCCTCGACGGTGCGGACTTCGTCGCCGGCCTGCTGCTGGCGCTGATGGACATCTTCTAGCGTCACCTCCGCCTCACGCCGCTCACCCTCGAGCGCAGCCAGCCGGTTTTTCTGGGAGAGCCTGAGAGCTGCCGCACTTGGCGCATCAGCCCCTTTCACATAGCCATCCCAGCGGAAAACGGCACCGTCTTTGGTCACCAGTTCCTGCCCCGGCGAAAGTGAACGCATCAGAGACTGGCCCTCGCCGTCCTCAACGAGGCCAACCTGTTTCAGCCGCCGCATCACTTCTGGCGGCGCATCGACCCTTTCGCTCAACGGTCGGCAGCCAGCCGGCAGCGGCGGATCATCCGCACCATCGCCATTGCCATGCCAATGTGCCTGCGCTTCGGCCTGCAGAGGCGCTTCCAGATCATCGCCCAGTACGGCGCCAAGCGCGGTTTCATATCCCTGTTCGATGCTGAGAAGATCGGCAAGCGGTGTGAAATCACCGGCGGCGGCACTGGCCGAAAGCATGTTTGCAATGGTCCGCGCCTCGGTCTCAATTTCGGAAAGCCTTGCCTTTGCCGCTTCCACCGGTTGACGGGTCAGCGCTTCATTGCGGCGCGCTTCGGCAAGGTTCTCCTCCGCGCTCTCCTGCGCACCATAGGCCTCTTCCTCGGCGTTCTGGGCAGCATCCAGCGCCTCGCGCTTTTCCCCGGGGTCCGGTAGCGCGGCCATGCGGGTAGAAATGCCGTTGAGCTCGCTGTCAGCCTCACCAATCTGTTTTTCCAGCCGCGCCCGCCGGTCGGTCAGATCGGTAATCGCGCGCTCCAGCTGGGCGCGATTGGCAGCGGCCTCGGCCCGCTCGGACGTCAGTGCGGTCAGGGTGGCTTCGCTTTCGGAAAGCCGCGCCGCCGCCTCATCCATGGTTTCGCGCGCACCGGCAACCTCCTCACCGGAAAATTCCAGCAACTCTGAAAGCTCGGCCTCTTCGGTGGCAAGCCGCTCAAGAATGGCGCTGTTGTCTGCGACCATCGCCTCCTCGCGGCGGATATCCTCGGCAAGCTGCAGCAGGCGGCGCGATAGCTCGTCGCGGCGGCGCATCATCCGCGCGGCATCATCTTCAAGCTGGCGGCGGGCAATCTGCAAGCGCTGGAGTAGAGCAGCGGCCTTGACCTCTTCATCACGCAGTTCCGGCATTTTGAGACCGGAAACAGCCTGTGTCTTGGCCGCTTCCATCTGCTCGTTGGCGCGTCCGGCCACAGCAGTCGTCAGTTGATTGAGTGCGCTGGTCGCCTCGGCCTCAACCTTCTTCGCCTCCACCCAACGCAGATGCAAAAGAATGGCGTCATGCGCGCGGATACCGGCAGACAATGACTTAAACCGCGTGGCCTGCCGGGTCTGACGTTTCAGGCTTTCGATCTGGCTGGAAAGCTGGGCGGTGACATCCTCCAGCCGTTCCAGATTGGTTTCGGCACCGCGCAATCTGAGTTCTGCCTCGTGGCGGCGCGAATAAAGGCCGGAAATGCCGGCCGCTTCTTCCAGCAATTGACGGCGGGCCTGCGGCTTGGCCTGGATCAGTTCCCCGATCCGCCCCTGCCCGACCATCGAAGGTGAGCGCGCACCGGTCGAGGCATCGGCAAACAGAAGCTGCACATCCTTGGCGCGGGCCTCCTTGCCGTTGATGCGGTAGAGCGACCCCTGCTCGCGGGTGATCCGGCGTGAGACCTGGATCTCGTCGCTGTCGTTGAAGGCTGCCGGTGCGGTGCGGTCTGAATTGTCGATATGAAGGCCGACTTCGGCCGAATTACGCGACGGACGGTTGCCGGATCCCGAAAAAATCACGTCGTCCATGCCGGAGGCGCGCATATTTTTATAGGAATTTTCGCCCATCACCCAGCGCAGCGCCTCAACCAGGTTGGACTTGCCACAGCCATTGGGGCCGACCACGCCCGTCAGGCCGGGTTCAATGACGAAGTCGCCCACCTCGACGAAGGACTTGAAACCAACAAGACGCAGGCGATTGAACTTCATCGTCTGCCGCCCCACAACATGGCTGCAGACACAAAAAAGCGCGCGCCTTTCCCGGCGCGCGCCAAAATCTCAGCGGACGTTATTTCAGAGCATGCTGTCGATAAGGGCCGACATAGTGTCAACCGACATGTCCCCCGAATATTTCTTGCCGTTGATCAGAAAGGTCGGCGTTGAATTGATGCCGAATTCTTCCGCCCCGCGCTCTCTTACAGCATTTATTTCATCGAGCAGAGTCTGGTCCGTCAAGCAAGCCTGGAAGCTTTCCTGTGTAAAACCGGCCAGTTTCGCCATTTGCAGCATTGCCGCGCTGCCATCCTCGGCCGTTGCCCAGGTCCTCAACTGCGATAACATCATGTCCATGAAGGGCACATATTTTCCGTTCGGGGCACAGCGGGCCAGCATGAAGGCCGCCATGGCGCGCGGATCGAAGGGGAATTCGCGGAAGATGTAATAGACCTTGCCGGTGTCGATGTAGTTTTCCTTGATCGCCGGAAAGGTATCTTCCTGGTAATTGGCGCAGTGCGGGCAGGTCATAGACAGATATTCGATGATCTTGACCGGCGCATCTTCCTCGCCCATCGATATGTCCACAAGAGGTCCGGGCTGCAGCGCCTTTTCCATGTCGACATTGCCCGTGCTTTTGGGAAGTTCAGCGCTCTGGGCAAAAGCGGAAGGGGCAAAGGACAGCCCCGCCACCGCGCCACCGGCAGCAACGCCGCGCAAAAGGGTCCGCTTGGTGATCTCGAATTCAGCCATTTTCATGTCTCTCATCTGGTTTCCCGTTTAACCTTCACTAGCGACCGGCGAACGTTTTCACAAGCCGGCACACCTGCCCGACCTTCAAACATATGTGACTGCGAAATGAGCCATCAACCTCGCTCCTTGCGGCCGACGCTTCCTTTTTTGCGCTTTTCGCTCATCACACCTGCGCCAAGCCGCATGATCGCCGCGCGCAGTTTCTCAGACTCGATGCCTGAAAGCCGCGCTTCCAGGTCACGCGCTTCAGCCGGGGAAAGCTGCGGTGGCGGCCTGCGGCGTCCGCCCGGCGGCTGCACCGGTTTTTGGATCACCTTGATGCGATCGATCGCCGAATAGCCGAAAAAGCCGTTGACCCGATGGATCAGCTCGTCCTGCGCGTGAGTCAGAAACAGAACGCGCGCGCCTTCGCAGGCAATCGTCAGGCATCCGGGCCGGAAGCCGCCATCTTCACTTTCGGAAGGACGTTTCGGCCAGACGATCTTTTCCGGCCGCGAAAAATCAGCATAGGCTGCGCCGGCAATTTCGTCCCAGGCCCCAAGCAGCGCTGTCGAAATGCCCGAGCGACGCGCAAGAATCGGGTCGATGAGGCTGTTGGCCACATCGGCAATCTGGCTGGCATTTTTCTGGCGGAACGAACGCATTTTTCCAAACCTTCACAAAGTCGGCCGCGTCATGCGGCAGAAGGTTTGCAGACCTTAGTGAATTTGTCCCGCAATGAACAGGGAGGACGGAAAAGCACGAGGTAATTTCCGTACATATATTGCCCGGCGAAGGTCTTCCGCGATAAGCGATGAGGACCGCGCATGAAAGCAAGGACATCATGGATCATTTCGCCCGAAAGCTTCTCGTCTGGTATGATCGCCACCACCGGGAACTGCCATGGCGCGTCGGCCCTGCCGATAAGGCGCAAGGCGTCCTGCCCGACCCCTATCACGTCTGGCTTTCAGAAATCATGCTGCAGCAGACCACCGTACAGGCGGTCAAACCCTATTTCGACAAGTTCCTCACGCGCTGGCCAAAGGTATCAGATCTCGCCGCCGCGGACACAGATGAGGTGATGGCCGCCTGGGCGGGGCTCGGCTATTACGCCCGTGCCCGCAATCTGAAAAAATGCGCCGAAGTGCTGGCGCGCGAACATGACGGCGCATTTCCGGAGACTTTCGAAGGGCTGAAAGCACTGCCCGGCATCGGCGATTATACCGCCGCAGCGATTGCCGCCATTGCCTTCGACCGTCCGGAGGCCGTTGTCGATGGCAATGTCGAACGCGTGATCACGCGTTTTTTTGCCATCGAAACGCCGTTGCCGAAAGCCAAACCGGACATCAAAACGCACACCAGACAAATGACGCCCGACCAGCGCCCGGGCGATTTCGCACAGGCGATGATGGATCTGGGCGCCACCATCTGCACACCGAAACGGCCGGCCTGCGTGCTCTGTCCGCTGCGCGATGACTGCATCGCGCTTGCCCGCGACGACCCGCAGCGCTTTCCACTGAAAATGCCGAAAGCCGCACGGCCTGTGCGCCGGGGCGCGGCCTTCATCGCGGAAACGCCAGACCAACGGATACTGCTGAAAACCCGCGAAAACAAAGGTCTTCTCGGCGGCATGGCGGAGGTGCCGACAACCGCTTGGACCGCAAGGATTGACGGTGAAACCGGAGCGGGTGCCGCCCCGTTTACCGCAGACTGGACGGCCAAGGGCGAAGTCGTTCACGTCTTCACCCATTTTGAGCTCAGGCTCGCCATCTGGCACGCAAACCTTGGCGAACGCCCGGTGGCCGGGGCACGCTGGACTAAAATCGCCGCACTTGGTGAAGAAGCCCTTCCCAGTGTAATGAAAAAGGCAATCACGCAGGCTATACCTGACGCATTCAAGGCCCGCAGGGAGAGATCATGACCACTGAAATCCGCCACATCGTCTATGACATCGGCCATGTACTGGTGCATTACGACCCGCTGGTGCCGTTCTCGCGCATCATTCCGGACCCGGAAAAACGCGCCCGTTTCTTTGCCGAGGTCTGCACCGATGCCTGGAACCACGAGCAGGACCGCGGGCGCCCCTGGCCTGAAGCAGAAGCCGAGGCAATCGCCCGTCACCCGCAAGAGGCCGACAACATCCGGGCTTTTCGCGCTCATTGGGAAGAGATGATTCCCTATGTTTATGAAGATTCAGTCGCACTTTACCAGTCGTTGATCGCCTCGGGGCGGGATGTGACGCTGTTGACGAATTTTGCGCCCGATACCTTCAGCATCTGCCGAGCCCGCTACCCGTTTCTCGAAGAGGGCCGTGGCATCACCGTTTCCGGCGAAGTCGGGATGGTCAAACCCGACCGCGATATTTTCGACCGCCACGCCGAGGAATTCGGCCTTGCGCCCGAGGCAACGCTGTTCATTGACGACAAGGCCGTCAATGTTGAAGGGGCAAAGGCTGCAGGCTGGAATGCGGTTCGTTTCACAGATGCCAAGACGCTGAAAGCCGATTTCGCATCTTTCGGCATTACCGCCTGATCCCCTCAAAATAAGACCGGGCCCGATTTATACCGGGCCCGGAATTTGCTGCGTGTTGTCCGGAGGTCCTGAACCGCAACGCTGCTGCAGGGAATAATTCAACCTATATGGGAAACTTATGAATAATTTCTATATATGGTTGACAAAGTCCTAATGTAGACATGCACGAATTCAGGTGCTGGCCATGGCGGCGCGAATGCGCCCGCGCAGCCGGTCAATCGGGTAGCGCTCATCGCCCTCATCATAGTGCCAGTATGTCCAGCCATTGCACGCTTCCGCCCCCTGAACGCGCGCGCCGAGACGATGGATCGAACCACTGTCTTCACCGCTCACAAGGGTGCCGTCTGCCCGAACCTGGGCCGTGAAATCGCCCTTGGGCGAGGTCAACCGGTCACCGGCGGCCAGAAGGCCGCTTTCGATCAGCGACAGGAAAGCCACGCGCGGCAGCGATTTCTTGCTCGGTGTCGGCGCCAGCATGTCATCGGCCAGCGGCTCTACGGCAGCAATACGGGCGGTGGCGGCATCGATATAGTCCTGTTCACGCTCGACACCGACGAAATGCCGGCCGAGACGCTTGGCAACAGCGGCCGTTGTGCCAGAGCCGAGGAAAGGATCAAGCACAACATCACCGGGCTTGGTTGAGGACAGAATGATCCGCGACAGCAGCGCTTCCGGCTTTTGCGTCGGATGTACCTTCTTGCCGTCGTTCCCCTTCAACCGCTCGCCGCCCGAGCAGATCGGGAACAGCCAATCGGAGCGCATCTGCACATCGTCATTGGCCGCCTTCAGGGCGTCATAGTTGAAGGTGTAGCCACGGGAATCGGCAGAAGGACTGGCCCAGATCATCGTCTCATGCGCGTTCTGGAACCGTCGACCCTTGAAATTCGGCATCGGGTTGGTCTTGCGCCAGACGATATCGTTGAGGAGCCAGAAGCCGAGATCCTGCATCTTGGCGCCAACGCGGAAAATATTGTGATAGGAGCCGATCACCCAGATGGTGCCGTTCGGCTTCAAAACGCGGCGGCAGGCCAGCAGCCATGCCCGGGTAAAGGCGTCGTAAACCTCAAAAGAGGCGAACTGGTCCCAGGCGTCATCGACGGCATCGACCTTCGACTGATCGGGCCGGTGGAGAACGCCGCCGAGCTGGAGATTGTAGGGCGGATCGGCGAAAATCGCATCGACCGAATGATCCGGGAGCGCTTCGAGCGCCGCAACGCAATCACCCTTGAGGATGGTGTCAATCCATTCGGCGCGCGCGGGCGATGCCGCCTTCGTCTTAAGGGCAGTGACCGGAACCATGTGTTACTCGCTTGTACAGGTACTCAACAACTGGTGACTGTCCGGATTCTCTCCTGTTTTGGTTACCAAAGGATTGAGATTGAGTGACAAAGCGGAAAAGCCTTGCTCCAATCAGCCGCGTTTGAATGCACCGGCGCGGGCATACCATTCCTTGGCTTCGCCGGGATCATAGGGAACACAAAGCCCGTGTTCATACATAAAACCGAGCTCTTTTAAGGCATCACGATGGTTCTGCTCGGCTGAATTGATCAGCCAGTGCACAGCCTGATCGCAGTCTTTCTCAACGCCATTTCCGTTGCGGTAGAACATGCCTGTGACGAACTGCGCGTCACTCAGCCCCTGACGTGCCGCTCTTTTGTACCAACGGAGTGCTTTGCTGATATCGCGGTCCGTGCCTATTCCATGCTCGTAGAGATAGCCGAAATTGAGTTGTGCCTCAGGCATTTCCTTGTAGGCGGCCCGCTCCAGCCATTCGAAGGCTTTCTGATCATTCTGCTCGACATAAATTCCTTGCAGGAAATATATGCCAACGTTGAACTCCGCCAGCATATATCCCTGTGCAGCGGCGCTATGAAACTGAGTGA
This sequence comes from Martelella sp. K41-7, assembly GCF_055808365.1. Lineage (NCBI taxonomy): Bacteria > Pseudomonadati > Pseudomonadota > Alphaproteobacteria > Hyphomicrobiales > Aurantimonadaceae > Martelella > Martelella sp. K41-7. The sequence continues at coordinate 642,001 of NZ_CM147867.1, read as the reverse complement.
AGGCCTCGCCGTCGTCCTGCTCAACACCCCAGCCCTGCTGGTAGAGTACCCCTAGATTATACTGTGCTTGCTTGTGCCCGTTTGACGCCGCCGGACGCAGATAAAGAGCTGCCTTTGAATAGTCGACGGGAACGCCTTCCCCAGACATGTAGAGCGACCCGAGAATGGCCTGAGCAGAGGTAATGTTCTTGGTCGCCGCCTTTTCGAACCAGATGGCTGCATCTTCCGGATCGCGTGGACGGCCAACACCTGTGAGATATTGTATACCGAGATTGTTCTGGCTGGCGCCGTCGCCGAGAAAGGCAGACAGCATCAGCATGAAATCACTGTACCAGCCCCGGGAAATGCTCCTGCGTATTTCCGCATCCAGCTCTATGCCTCTTGTGCTGTCTTCATCTTCGGTCTGCTGGGCCAGCGCCTGGCTCTCGAAGACAAGACCAGCAAAGCCAAGCGGTCCTGCAGAAAACAACAAAACAAGCAGGATAAAAGAAATTTTTCTCAGCAATTCCCCTTCGGCACCAACGGCCGCCTCATGTCACAACACCACGATACAATTTCAGGTTAGCCAGAACACGCCTGAGGTGCAACGATGAAGCCCGCGCGATCTCCTCGCGCTGTTGGCGCGCGGCCAGTATCGGGCAGCCGTCCGCCAAAGCCCGACCCGCCAGAAATTTCTAACAGCCAAGGCCAAGTGTCGCATCTGCGAAAACCTCCTGCTGTGCCGTTCTTATCCATCTTGCCAAGAGGCAGTGGCCCCCAAAATGGGGAACGGCATTCGCGGAAAATGGGAAGCATGCAGCCATGTGGCGATCAGGCAGGGACGACCGCGTCCGCCCCTGCCGCGGAATGCAGCCTTTGCAAAGTGTCGCTGACCGTCTGCCAGACGGTTTGAGCGGCCTCGCTTTCTTTTGTGATCAGCGTCTGCCCTCCGAAGGCAGAGGTCACAGGTTCGAATCCTGTCGGGTGCACCAACAAAATCAATAACTTAGGTGATTGCAGCTTTCCGCTGAAATGCTCCGGGTAGCACCGGGGTAGCACGCCGGGCTAAGACATCGCGCCGTTCTGGCTGTGGCAAAATCCGCCGTTTTCCGCCAATTTCTCTGTCGATCTCCATCCCATCGAAAGCCCGGCCTGATCGGGGTACAACTCTGCGGCCACAAGATAGAGTTAGAGATAGGGATATAAGAGAGTTTGCTTTCCTCGGAGCCGCCTTCGCACAAAGCGAAGGAAGGCGGGTCCGAGGGAGGCAAACGGCGCTTTCCTTGGTGAGCAAGAGCAACCAACGCTAAAATTGCGATAGCCATCCGGCCAGCTCCGTAGGTCCTGCCAGTCCGTTTTGCTCAAGGATTTCTGCGATGTCACGTGCCGATACGACGATGATCGGATGGTCATCGTCCTTAATTTCCTGATAGGCCTGAGCCGCCACAAAGGATGTTGTTATCAGGAGTCCAAATTGCCGATGGCGAAGGCGAGAAATCAGCCTGGATAGTTCCTTCACTCCCACGCTCACGTGAGGGGCGTAGCACTTTGCCTCCATCGCAAACTCAACTTCAACGCCATTGGCCGCACCGCCAATCCGATACTTTCCAACCGCGTCTCGTCCACCATCTTGGGTGGGTCGTGTGATGTCTATTTGCGTCACCTGCCCGAGCAATAGTTCCGCAATCCGGCCTGCACAGCGTTCGAATTTGACCGGTTCGCCTTCAAAAGTTCGCAAGATCGAAGCGATGACCTCTTTTTGTCCCGGCGTTTGCGGCTCCTGTTGCGCTCGTGTCCGATATTTTAGAGTTTTCTCAGCCTTAAGTGGTCGGAACCCGCCTGTCCGCTTCCAGAGCACCCATGCTTCCGGCCCATCGGCAACGCTGTTTGTTGAATCGATAATTGATCGCAACCAAGTCCGGTTAATGCGAGGTATATCCAAAATGGTCATCATCGCCCGATAATTCTGAAACCGGAGACCACCTGCCGATTTCCAGACTGCTACAAGGTCTTCAGTTAAGGGCACTCCGTCTGCTCCCGGAACAGCCAAGCCGAGAAACCTCATATCGCGATGCGTTCCAGCGGCAGAGAAGACAAGAATGGGTGGGACGCGCTGCCGCCCTTCGATGCCGGAATGGGCGTTTTCGAAAACCCACCTGAGAAGCTTGTTTCCATACCGACTTGTCCCGTGAAGGTCTGAACCCGGCTTCTTGTTGTCGCCGTAATAGGTGAAGCGCCCGGTTTCATGATCCAGAAAATCGGGCCAGTCGGCGTCTGCCAGAGATGTGGTCATTACGATCAACCTTGGGGCTTCACGGCTACCAAGTATCCGAAAACCTCCCTGGTTGCTCACACCAAGGAGAGCATTTAGCGGATCATCGCCAGCGTTGCCTCTCCGGCCGCCTTCATAAATACAATCGACAATCAGGTCCGTGTTCTTGAGATCAGCCGTGCGCAGTATGTCGCCTGCGGCCTCGGACTGCATTTTCGATTTCATCGGCACACCGGATACAATCCTTTACGACATCGTGTTCCCAGAATCGCAGCACAAGCCATCCGTCCTGCCGAAGAGCTTCTGAAACTTCGGAGTCCCGACGCTTATTCTTTTCAAGCTTGGCAATCCAGAACTCGCTGTTTGATTTAGGCTGAATGCTATGTTTGGGACACCCGTGCCAAAAACATCCATCGACAAATACTGCAATCTTTAGCCCGTGCATAATTATATCAGGTTTTCCAATGACCTTCGACTTCAGTCGATATCGCAGGCCCCGACTCCAGATTTCACTTCTTAGAAGGATTTCTGGTTTAGTGTTTGAGCCGCGGTTTCGCGACATGCAGTAACTTCTCTGAGAGAGCGTAAGAACGTCAGCCATCAAGAAAATTCCTCTGGAACAAGATGGCACCTGGTCAGCACCCTCGCAACCTGGTACGAGATCGCGGATTGAGTTTTTGTAAGGAGTAGGTCGATCCGGGTTCTTGATATGTTCTGCGGTGGTGGCGGCAGCAGCTTCGGCGCACGTAGTGCCGGGGCCGAAATCGTTTGCGGAATCGATATGTGGGACGTTGCTACGTCCACCTACAAGAATAACTTCCCAAACGCGGTCGTTAAGACGGGTAGGCTTGAGACCTTTTCACCTTCGAAGTTGAGGGATGAGATAGGTGATATCGATCTTCTTCTGGCATCTCCAGAATGCACCAACCACACCTGTGCGAAGGGATCAGCGCCTCGATCAGAGGAGAGCCGAGCGACGGCCATGCAGACCATTCGTTTCGCCAAGGCCTTCAAGCCGAAATGGGTGGTCATGGAAAACGTGGTCCATATGCGCCCGTGGTCTCGGTACGATGAAATGAAGTCAGAACTGGCTGCGCTAGGTTACACAATATCCGAAATGGTCTTGGATGCTTCTGATTTCGGCGTCGCCCAGAGCCGCCGAAGACTTTTTCTTGTTTGTGGGCTTGGGACTGATCCGGTGACTGTTGCCACTCCAAAGCGCAAAAAACGCAAATGTGTGCTGGACATTCTTGACTGCCCGGGAACATGGAGAACCACTGCTCTGCATACCGAAAGACGCGCAAAAGCTACGCTAGAACGCGCTCAAAGGGGCATGGCGGCTGTGGGGGAGCAAACGCCCTTCCTCATAGTTTATTATGGAACGGATGGCTCAGGTGGTTGGCAGCCGCTGAACAGGCCGCTACGGACGATTACAACTGTTGATCGATTTGCATTGGTCGTGCCCTCCGAAGCCGGGCACCAAATGCGCATGTTGCAGGTCCCCGAGCTTACCAAAGCGATGGGCTTTACAAGGAACTACAAGCTCGAAACGGGAACCCGCCGTCAAAAAGTTCACATGTTGGGCAATGGTGTCTGCCCGCCAGTGATGACTGAAATAGTGCGAACTCTCAGCGAAAACTGACGAAACCGGGTCGAGAACCGTGGCTGTGATGCTCGAACGCCAGCGATGCAACTATCTGCTCCTTTAGTCGGCCAATCACCTTGCACCCAAGCTCATCCAGAACCTTTCGAGTAATTTGACATGGAATCCCATGAATGATCTCGAAGTGAAAATCCTTATCGGCAAAGACGCTCTCACAGCACAACTCAGGTGTTTTCCAAACAGTGGCTGGCAGGCCAAGTGGTTCCCCGGCTGCATTGGCCTTCCTTTGATGGTCACTTGGCACTATCGCGGCTAATAGGAAGGGGAGCGGGCCAACATTGCCCTGGGCAAAATCGCACGCAGCCTGGGCTTGGATCAAAACCCAGGCGGGCTTCTTCGGCTTTTCGAGTTTGAGAATGCCACCGCGAACTTGCGATGGCTTTGCCCCAAATCTACGCTCAAATTCTTCATCCTCGCACCAAGCCTCTGGTAGCTCGATTACTGCACCCCTCCGGTAAGCTACAAATGTATCGGAGGCTTCAAAAACGACAGCGGTATTAAGTTTCGATATAGCCGCAGTACCGAGGCCATCTGTTTCATCGTGCTTTGTAACAGCAGTCTTCCAGATACCGTCATCTGACTCCGCATTGAATTGAATGTTCAAGGCATCGCCGAGCAATGGCATCAACGCTTCATTTACGGATTCAAACACATGGGCCTCGACGTGAGCTTTTCCAAACGCATCAACGGCGAGCTTGCTCAGCATTCGATCCATCTTTTCCGACGCACTTGCACCCTCGAACTCAAGGGCCAAACCACTAACGTCCCGTAGGACAGTTTCGCCAGCCCTGCATACCCGCTTTTCCCAATCCAGAAGCGCGCCGAATGGCGCATTCTCTGAAAAAATCTTTTGCACCTCCTCCTTCAGTTTCTCGGGTGCATTGGAATATTCATCCTTGGAAAGAGCTTTAGAATAAAATGGCTGCTTGTGCGCGAGCGAGGCGGTTGCTGCGATCCGCTCGATCAATCGATCATGGAGATCAGTGCTTGACCAAGTGATCAGAGCATAAGGACCATTGCTGTCCGACACGAGCCTATCAATCAAGCTGACTGGCGCGTTAAAGACATTCGCATCTTGGTCCGGCGAAGCACCTCCAATCAGGTTAATATCCAAAAAGAGTACACGAAGCCCTGAGCCATTCGGAAATTCTTCGGGTAGCTCGTCGGGATAGTTATAAGCAATACAGGCCAAGCCCAGCTTGCGGAGGGACGATACAATCTTTTCCAGTTCATCCACTTCATCGTCCACAGCGATGATCTTTGCGCCTGGAAACATTATTTGATTTCCTGATTGAAAATAATTGCAAATGCAGCGCCATCATAGGCTGGGGGAATGCCTACGTCCTCGGGGTCAGGTGATACCACAAGGCGCGCATTATTGAGTTCGCAAACCAGATTTACGTAGTATAGCCCAAGCCCCATCCCATCCGGCTTCATTGTAACGAATGGTTTCAATAGCGAGCTGGTATCCAAGGGGAGGCCAACGCCATTGTCTGCAACCACTATTGCAGGCCCCTCTTCAAAATAGTCGGTTGTTCCGATGTAGATCGCCCGCCTCTTTCTATCTTCGGAATTCTCCGGCCATTTTACCTGCAACCAATAGATCGCATTGTCGATCAAGTTAGAGAGTGCGCCAAGAATCATTCCGAATGAAACATTGACTTCGAAATCGTCCTGTTCAGCAACGAGCGGCGGGCAGGAGAAAACAACATCGTGGGCGACAAAACGGTTGTCGTTGAGGAGCTTCGACTCTCGCAAGATCGTCTTTATGCGCTGCTTCTTCTTTTTATCTTTTCGCAAGAGCGTCGAAAAGCCATCTAGTAGCTGGCTGAGGTGCTCGGCCCGGCTCAAAAGCTCGTCAGCCGGTGCCTTCCTCCGAATATCGTTTGTCAGGCCTTTGACACCCCGATCAATTTCGTGAAACAGGATTCCCAGATTCAGACCAGCATTACCAGAATGGGTCATCACCTCCTTCATTTCGTTGAACTTGCGCTCTATTGCCTTCAGGTGATTGCCCAGAGCTTCCGACAATTTTCGTTTTTCAAGCTCATCCCTCAGCGCGTTTATCGGGTCAGTAAGGTCCCCGATGGCTTTTTCTGAAGGTGTCTTGAGAATGGATTTTATGCGCTCTTTATCTTCCTGGCGAAGATTCTCAAATTCGATAAGCGCGCCAAGAACAATAGCCTTGAATTTTGCATAGGCTTCATTTTCAACGAAACCCTCTCGGTTGGTCTTCTCAATCAAGCCATGTTGCGGATTTCCGCTAGCCTCCAGCGAGACGTCAACTGCCCCGAGAATGATATTATTGCTTATGCGCCTCGTAGGAATATTGACTCGCCTCTGGTCCAATCCGAGCCAGTCATCACCTGCGGCCCGCTCGCCGTAATTGTACACGCGGACACCGTCGCGAAAGACGCGAACCCCACCATTTTCGTCCAGAAATTCGTTGAGCGATGCAGCCTCGGCCATAAACTCGAGGACGTCTCTATCTCGGTCGAATCCGTAAAACTCCCCAATCACAGGGCCAAGCTGCTCCAATGGCCCATTATCGGTCTGAAGCTTGGTGAACTCAGAATCAGCAACTGTTCGTTTAGTGAACTTGCCGTTTTCGTCGGTCGTTCCGAACAGTCTCTGATCGTGGGGAGCTAGTTTGAGGCGGGCGTCCGCTTCAGACTGTTTCTCGTTTCCTTCAATCTTAATTCCAGGCAATGGTCGAAAATTGTATGACCACTCGTACTTGCCGCGCTCGTATAAGAACACGAAGCGCCACATTGCTCGATCAAGGAAGTCCGGAGTGTCAAGTAGTCCTGCAAGCCAATCCTCGTGGTCTGGAACGGAGAGCGATACCAAAAAACTTTCTGGTGACTTGGTAGGAGATGAGATCGATTTTACATTTCTCCAAAGTCGTCGAATATCACCTCGTTTCCACGTCTCCCTCAAACCAGAGATGGTAATCTGAGTGCCGCTTGATGAAGCATCAAATTGCGGATCGGCGCTTTCAATGACCGAGACCGGCGCTTGGTCCATGTAACGGTGTTGAGAATACGAATCCCAATCTACTTCGACCGTAAATTCTGGGCCATCTTGCTTCCTGGTTCTAAGCTCGATGCGTGTACCCAGCTTATGGACCGCAAAACGCCCCACACCTTTCTCACCTAGTGGAAGGCGGAAATAGCGGGCACTGCGCTTATTTTCTTTCCGTTGCCGTTCCCGATAGTCCGCGCCTGGCTCAAGCCAAACCTCTTCAATGGTCTCGCGATCCATTCCTTCGCCATCGTCCCGAATAACGATTCGAGCGTCGGGATTGTCGAGATCATAAAAATGAATATCCACCTTCGAAGCATCCGCATCGTAAGCGTTTTTGACAAGTTCAAAAACAGCTAGACGAGCGCTTCCAATCAGTTGATCCCCCAGCAACTGAAGTAGCCGCGCTCTGGGTCGGAAGGTTGGGTTAGCTGTTTTGTCCATTTACTACTTCTTGCTCATTATTTTCCGAACCACAAGCAAACTAAAGTCTTTTGGCATTCTCACGCGGCCTCAACCTTTTTGAGCGCATTGTACGGGTCAAATCCGAGTATTTCGGCGAACTCCAAAAATTCCACCACGTCCACCCTTCGTTGTCCGCTCTCCAGTCTAGCTATAAACGACTGATACTCGCCAAGCTTTTCCGCAAGCTCGGTTTGGGTGACACCTGCCCGTTCGCGCGCTTCGATCAGGTAGGCAATCAGTGCCCTGTGCCGCGCGCTCCCGAGTGTCTTTACCACCTCGCCTACCCCATCTGATTCCCGATGGGGTCTTCAGTTATATCTGATTTTCAGTTATCTTAAATTCAGATATTCCGAGGGCTTTTCTATGGACTGGATCCAGGTGACAATTTGGGTGGTCTGCCTTTCCCCGATCTGGGGCGCATTCGCATGGGCTTTTTGGGAAGGGTCCATCCGGCCCGGCCTGGTCCCACGCAACGAGATCATGACTGAAGCTGATAGGTTGTGGGCAATCGATGATGATCGCGCCTTTGATGTGGCCTGCTCGGAAGAACACGCTGCATGGTACCGCTCCAACACTTTCGAGCAAGGCCGCTGGCGGCGGATAAGGCGCGAAATCATGCGCCGGGAACGCGCAAGGGGCACCACGTTTCGAAAGGTGCATCACGCTGCTGACTTTCAGTGAAAGCTGATGCCTTCCGGTTTGGACGTTCTATCCTCACCGGAAGGCTGATGCCGATTTCTCCCAATCGGCAAGGGTTGGGCTTTGCCTGTCCTGTCGAGCTTTCCTTGGAATACTTTCCTGCATTCTTATCCTGTTATTCTCTGCTGGATTATTGCCTGTTACCTGATCCGTTTCATGCTCGGGAGCATGAAGTAGATGCTTGGGTTGGGGTGCCGGTCCGTTACCCTGTTACTCCGCACCGATGACTGAGGCCGGCGACAACCTCGGTGGAGAGACGAAAATGGGAGTCGCATGGTGCGCACATCTCGCTCTCATGTAACGTCCATACAGACTCGATAGTCGGCACCAAATGCTGTGACTCAGGTTAGGCGAATAGATTCCGATGAATTTCACCGCAAAAACTCCCGCCCCCGAAGTCTTCGGGGCGCGCCAGCCAACTACGTGTCCTCGCCTCATATTTCTAATCCGTTTTGCCTACAGGTGGCCTTTAGAAGCGACGGGCAATGCCGACTTGCCCAGACAAAGTGGCAATGGAAGCGACCGTGTTTCCTGCCCAGGTCGTCTGTTTCTTGCCTGTTTCCTTCGGTTCCCGCCGAGAGCTGCTTCCCGGCCTTGTGGTGGTGTGACAGGCTAGTGCGCCATGTTTCTTGTTTCCCCGGACATGATTCTCGGCTACGGGCGGAATATCTTTGGCCGTGAGTCAACAAGCGTGAAAATGGCGCAATCGGTGTTTCCCGACTGCGCCATGCTGTTTTCTCCATTGGATCGGGCTGTCGGCGTTAAATCCAATCATCCATGTCTCGGATCGGTCGAGCACTCCTCCATGTCGGCAATTGCCGCATGAGATAGGAGGTCCATTCTGGCAGACCGCCCAGTTCCTTCACCATCGCATGGACCCCGCGCCGCACGTCGCCCATACCGAACCGCTTCTTGAACTCGCAAAGCTCGATAAGCTGCTCATGGATTTCCTGCCGATAGTTGAGGCAAGCGTCCTTGTGCAAGGATGCAGGCGAGGGAAAGAATGGCCCGGAAATATTCCGGTACGCGTCTAGCAGCGCCAAGGCTTCCGGCGTGAGAGACACACTTCGAAATGGTCTCCGTCGCCTAACGAAACCACCGCTGTGCTCCACGTGCCAAATGCCGCGTTTCCAGTCGATATCGCCCCCGCGCATCTTTCGCACATACTCGATGGGTTCACCGGTCAGGATCACCAGTCGAACCATATCCTGCCACGGTTGACCCAATTGCTCGGCTTCGATGTAGATCGCGCCAAGTTCATGCTTGTCCAGATTGCGCTTGGAGCGGACGGGTGGAATTTCGAGCTTGTGGTGGTGCAGCGGATTGATTTTCAAGAGACCGCGACGCACCGCCCAGCCGAGCAGCGCCTTGAGCGACTTGTGAAAGTTGATCCCGCGACTTCGCTGGTCCAAGGTAATCGTTTCAGCCAGAACAATCCATTCTTCGCGTGAGACGCCCGAGAAAGGCCGGTCACCAAATCGCGGTTCGATGTGGCTGTAGAAATAGCCCTGTACCGTCTTGAAGTGATCGGAATCGGCGGGTGAATGATCGCCGAAATACTCTACCAGCGCTTTGCTGATCGGCAGACTTCGGCGCAGCTTTGGCTCGGCGACCAGCGACGGTGAGGATGCCTCCCATTCCGCTTTGACCCGCGCTTGTTTGACCGTGTAGTCGTCTGTGCTGCCTAGCCGGATTCGGCGGGAATTTTCACCGTCTGACGCTTGGCCGTAAAAATAGAAGGTCTTTCCACCAGTCGGTTTGATCCGAACAGCGAGACTTCGATTAATGGTGTCGAACATCCACTGTTCGGTCTCAAGGCTCCGAGCCTGCGCTACAAGCTCGTCGGTCAGTTCCAGCGATGCCCCGTGAGATCGGTATTTGCGATGCCGAGCGACGGCAGGCTCGCCATCGCGTTCCGCGTCAATAATAGCTGCTGTGTCAGGGTCTATATCGTCGTAGGGAAGCCCATCAGGGTACAGAGTCATGACCTGCCTCCCCACATGGTAGCCGTGGAATGGTGCCGCCGGTCAATGCCAGCGGCACCAATGGCGTCAGCCCTCGCGGACGTGGGCGACTTCGGCCTCCAGGTATCCCGCGATCTGCGGGATGCTAGCGGTCGTGTAGACCGAGGGACCGGATTTGAGGTAGACGATGCCGCCTTCAGCACCGTTCGGGCGACCTCCGGCGATTTCGCTCCGGCGTACCAGTGCCCCGCCGCCTTTTGCCGGAATGAGAATGAAGTCGTTGGTTTCGTGTTCCATGACATGTGTCCTTTCAATGGGTTGGTGTCATGGTGAGGCACAGCGGCCTTCACCTCTAATAACAAACCAGACCCACCAGTGGTGTCAACTAATTGTTTTTGTTCAGAAAATTTTCCTTTTTGCATAGTTCAAGCCTCCTCAAACGGCATGCCGAGGCCGGATTTCTGGTAGGAGAATGCCGTTCTGCGTCGCGCTCGTTCGCTGGAGTTTTCGAAGGGGCCTTCGAGGCGCTGAAAGGTCCAAGCCTCCAGGGCGTCTGCTCGATAACGCACGGCACGACCGAATTTCCAGTAACGGGGGCCTCCGCCGGTTACGATAAGTTTGGCCAGCCAGTTGGGTGAGCAGGTGAGGCCAAGCTGTTCTCGAACGAATCTGGCCGCTTGAATGCGGGTAAGATAAATGGGTCTCATCATGTTTCTCCGTTTCTCAAAGTTGCCGGAGACGCCCTCCGGTAACTGTAGATACCGGCGTTCATGATTTGTCCCACAAAATCCGGGTGAAATATTATTCTAGCTGTCGGCGGGCGGCTTTTGCGGTGCCGCACTCAAAGCGCTCATGATGGTGTCCGCGATTTGTTCTGACGTCCTTTTCAATGGATCGTCGCCCAAATGCGCGTAACGCTGCGTGGTGGCGGTCGACCTGTGACCTAGCAGCTTGCCAAGGATAACCAACCCCATGCCGCTTTCGGCTCCAATCGACGCGTAGGTGTGCCTGAGGTCGTGCAGCCGTAGACCCTGAAGCTCTGCATGTTCGGTTATGCGCTGCCAAGGCCGTTGCAGATCGGCACGCGGCTTGTCGGGATTGTTGCCCGCGATAACATAGCAGCTCGAACGTTTGAGGCCCGAAAGGATTTCGATAGCCGCTCTTGGCACTACAATCTTTTTCTGGCCTGTTTTGCTGTCTGGAAGATTGAGAATGCCGCGCTCGAAATCCACTTCTTGCCATCGCAAATGCAGGATTTCGCGCAGGCGGCAACCGGTCAGCATCAGCAGCCGGATCGCGGCGATGACATGCGGCGAAAATATCTCCCGCTGGTTCTCGGGGCGTTTCGGTCGGTGCTTTGCCTTTCTGCCTTCTTTGAACTTCCAAGGCAGGCCCTCGGTTTCCGCAAGCTTCAAGGTTTCGCCAAGTCGGCGAAACTCCTCGGGCTTCAAAAAGCGGTCGCCTCTTCCGTCCCTATAGAGCTGCACACCCCGGCAGGGATTGTCCTGTACATAGTCGCGCCTGACCGCGTAGGTGAAGATGCCGCCTAGCAACCGCACGGTCCGCGTGGCTGTTCCTCGGCCTCCCTTCACAATCGACCGGCCCCGCTTCCCTGTCTTTTTCTCTCGGGCTGTCTTGCCCTGCGCAACATCACGCAAGAAGCGCTCAATGTCTGCGCGGGATACAGCGCCAACGCGCCTTCGACCGAGGAGGGGCCTAATGTGAGCTTCGATCCGGCTGTTGTCGCTTTGAATGGTGGTCGGCTTTTTGTGCTCGACGCCCTCCTGCATGTACTCGTCGCACAATTCGGAAACCGTCATTTCCGCTCGCTGCTTCGCGCGTTCGGCGGCAACGTCCTCGCCAAGCTGTGCCTTGGCCAAAATCTTCGATGCCTCCACACGCGCCTGATCGACGGTCAACTTTCCATAGGTGCCAATGGTGACTTTGCGCGGGACAGCGTTTCGGCCACCAGCGCGATACATGACGATAAAGGTCTTGTGCCCGTTTCCTCGAACCCTGCACCCAAAGCCCGATAGCTTTCCGCACCACTCCACATAGTCCTTCCCTGTCGCGGGCAGGCCATCGACAACCTGTTTGGTCAAGCGCGGTTTTGGCATCATCTGTTCTCTCGGGTAGCACCGGGGTAGCACATTGGCGGTAAAGCCGAGAAATCTCGAAAGTACCGCCCACCCAAAAGAAACACTATTTTTACAGCTAAATCAATATGTTAGGTAAAGACCAGATATGATGGGTAAAGTCGGGAAATAAGAAAATTTCACCCTCCGAAGGCAGAGGTCACAGGTTCGAATCCTGTCGGGTGCGCCATTCTTCTTTAAAAATGAAGACGCTGAACGGTCTGCGAAAGCAGGATGCCGCACAATATAGATGTGTTGCCGGGAGATCGCATGGCGCGTCAGCCCTCCAATTTTCGTGGTTTGGAGTCACACCCTCTCCTCCCCCATCTCTCGGGGATGGCGCAGGATATGGATCAGCGGGCATCGTTGGGCCAGGCAGTTGCAGACCCGGCGTACTCCGGCAGCAGTTTTCCGGCGATCTCCATGGCCTCCTCGCGGGTCGTGGCGAGCCTCAACGGATAGCCCCAGAATTTGGCAAAGGCCACACCGAAAGTCTTGAATGCCATACGCTTGGCGGCGTTCGGCTCAATCACGATCATCGCCAGCACGAGTGTCCGCAGTTCGGCCTTGTGTTTCTTCATCCACAGCGCGGTGCGCTTCTTTTCTTCCTGGCTGTGTTCGTGCTCTTCGCTCGGCGCGTTGTCGGTCAGGATCACGAACGGCGCGCCATGCTTAAAGCTCTCCTCCAACACGTCGAAGTCCTCGTCGTGGTCGTGATCGGGCGCTTCGTCATAGCTCATCCAGACGAGCGGGAAGTTGGTATTGTCCAAAGGCATGGTTCGTCTCCTTGCCGGGATGGATGGTTTCAATTCGAGCGGATGTGCCGCCACGACATGATCAGCGCGACCACACCCGGAAGCGTGACTGCCAACAGCTCCAGGGCAACGAGATGGCCGCCGTCTCGCAAGCCATCGAATACGCCGGTGAGCGTGCTCATGGCGAAAAGAAGACCGCCGAGAACGAGCATGGCCCAGTCGGTCGCGCGCCTTGCGGCAAGCGCCAGCAATGGCGGGACGACCCAGGCGCCGTAAAAAATGGATACGCCCCATAACGCGGCGGGGCCGAACGTAGCGGCCTGCATCGTCCCGCCGCTACCGACGTAGGCGTTCAGATAAGAGAAGCACTGGATCGCGACGAAGATTGCGGCACCGACCGCTGGGACGAGCCATGCGAGTGCGAGCTTAACTGGGTTATGTTCGATCACGTCAAAACTCCTATCCGAATGTGCGCGATTGGGCAGTTGAGCGCGCCTATTCTGCCCGAAAGTAATAAGTCAGTCGGCGAATGGCGTCATTGCGCAAGCTGGCCATTATATGTTTTAATCCGGCCAAGTGAAAATGCCGAGGATTTTGATGCATCTGGACGTCCGTAGCGATTGGCTTTCCTATGTCGATGAGGTTCCTCGCGCGCTCGTTGCGACCAACGCTGTCGCCAATCTTGAGGCCCTGGAGCAATCGCCGCGGCACCACCATCAGAAGGCGCAACTGCTTTTCACGGTCCGCGGCGTCATCAACTGCGAGGTTGAAGACGCGGTCTGGATCGTGCCGCCGCAATGCGCCGTGTGGATCCCCGGCGGGCTGCCCCATACTGTTTTTGGCTCGGGCGAGGTGGAGTGCATTTCGCTCTTCATCGAACCTCCTGAAGCTCCGAACCTGCCGAGCGAATGCTGCACGATCACGGTGTCGGGCTTTTTCCGTCATTTACTGATGCGGGCTAACGCGCTTCCGGAACTCTATGACGTTGACGGTCCGGACGGCCGCATTGTGTCCGTCATCTTCGATGAGCTGGCTGCGGCACCGGTCGAAGACCTTCGCCTCCCGATCCCCGGCGATCCGCGCCTGAAGAAGCTCACTGACCTGCTAATTGCGACGCCTGAGGATCATGCAACCGTCGCGGAGTGGGCCTCCCGCGTCGCGCTCAGCGAGCGCAGCCTGAGCCGCCTGCTGGCCAAAGAAGTGGGCGTGAGTTTCGGCCGCTGGCGCCGGCAGTTGCATGTTATCCTCGCCTTGCGACAGCTGAGCGCCGGCCAGACAGTCCAGGCCGTCGCGATGGATCTCGGCTATGAAAGCGCCAGCAGTTTCGTGACCATGTTTCGAAAGATGGTCGGCAAGCCGCCAAGCCGCTATCTGCTTGAGCGGCTTGGGCCTGCACTTCACAATCATCGAGGGCATTAGAGAGCTAGCACTTCACGACCCGCTGACCGGCCTCCCCAACCCGATGAACCTCAACGATCAAGTCGACCGCGCGCGTTCAGGGACGGCTTCGGGGCCAGTTGCTCTGCTCTATCTCGACCTCGACCTCGACAGGTTCAAACAGGTCAATGACACCCTTGGTCACCCTGCCGGTGATGCACTGATGTGTGACTTCGCGGCGCGCTTGAACGAGATCGCCAGGCCGGATGATCTGGTCGCCCGGACCGGAGGCGACGAGTTCAATGTCATGCTCTGCGGCAGAGGGGGCATTGAGGAAATTGACCGCCTCTGTCAGGCCATGATCGACGCGGCGCGCAGACCGTTCGAGATTGACGTCAGCAAGGTTTTCGTAGGCGTCAGTATCGGTGCAGCCGTATCGCCGCGAGACGGCCAAGAGCGGGTCAACCTGCTGCGAAAGGCAGACATTGCGCTCTACTACCCAAAGACAACCGGGTGCGGCCGGTATTCCTTTTCTCAATCGAGATGGATCTGCGTTTGGCCCTGCACACCGGCGACCAGTTGTCCGTGCACTATTGATGATTTCGGAACAGTTTTTTCATCGCTCGGACGCCTGCAAACCCTCAATGTCGATCAGATCAAGATCCACAGAAATTTCGTAAGGGGGCTTGGACGCCGGGGCGACGACGAAGCGATCATTCGCGCGATCGTCGATCTCGCGCACGCCAAGGGGCTCAAGACAACGGCTGGAGATGTCGAAACACGCGAACAGGATGAAAGCCTGACCAGGATCGGTTGCGACAGCCTACAGGGCTTCCTCTACTCAAAACCGCTGCCACTGGACGAGATCAGCAAACAATCAGAGCACATACTCTGAGCCTACAGCTGCAGCCATTGTGCACTACCGACTGATCAGCCGAAGCAGGGTGCCAAACCGACCATCCGCGTGAGCGGCGTGCCACCAGAGCCGTTCTGTGTTTAACGGAAGCGCGGTCGCGCTCTATCGTTTAGTTTCGCCGCATTTCGCGAACGTCAGGTGTCTCCACCGGACTGCCAGATACTCTAGAGCCAGAATTCCGGGACAGTTTCGGAAAGCCGCGGACCAAGCCGCAAGGGCGCGATCTTTTCGGCCAGGCCGGTCGCGTCGGAAATTTCGACGCCGACGCCGCAGATCGTGGCGGGGCCGGTCGCCGCCTCGAAACGGGATTTGTTCATCTTGGAAACAAATCGGCTCAGCGGCTCTTCCTTGTCCATGCCAAGAGACGAATCATAATCGCCACACATCCCGGCATCCGACATATAGGCGGTTCCACCATTGAGGATCTGGCAGTCGGCGGTCGGCACATGGGTGTGGGTGCCGACGACGAGGCTCGCCCTTCCATCAACAAAATGGCCGAAGGCCTGCTTCTCGCTGGTCGCCTCGGCGTGAAAATCGAAAATCACGGCATCGACCTGATCCTTGAGCTGGCAGGCCGCCAGAATGTCCTCGCCAGCTTTGAAGGGATCATCGAGTTCGGGGTGCATAAACACCCGCCCCATGATGTTGGCAACCAGCACGCGCGCGCCATTACGGGCATACTGGATGCTCGCCCCCTGCCCGGCGTTCCTGCAGGATAGTTTGCGGGGCGCAGGAACTGTTCATGCCGGTCGGCAAAAATGATCGCGTCTTTCTGGTCCCACACATGGTTGCCGGTGGTCACCACATCGGCCCCGGCATTGACGGTTTCCTGAAAGATGGCCTCAGTGATGCCGAAGCCGCCGGCGGCGTTCTCGCCGTTGACGATCACGAAATCGAGTTTCAGATCGCTGATCAGCCCCGGCAGGCGGTCCCATACCGCCTTGCGGCCCGTCTTGCCGACCATGTCTCCGAGAAAAAGCAAACGCATGAAAAATCCAATCTGTCCCGTGCGGCGCATGCCGGATCCATCGCTGCGCCGGCATATTTCATGACAGGCTCTAACGCTCCATCGCCGTGATGCAAATGTTTTTTTGTCGAAATCATCCGGGAAACCCGGGTTTCACGCCTCTTTGCCGGTCCACCGAAAGCCACTCTCGGTAATGATTGCATTGAGAGGCACGTCATGCGGCTCGGCGGGAACTGACGGCACTTTCTGCATGTTGAAAGCGATACCGACAAGCAGAGGGCAGATCTGACGCGCATGCAAGCGTTCAATGGCCCGGTCATAATGACCGGCGCCATAGCCAATGCGATTACCGGCTTCATCAAACACCGAAAGCGGCATCAACAGGATATCAGGGTCAACTTGCCGCGCTTTATTGCCGGGCGCCAGTGTTCCAAAGCCACCCGGTTCAAGATCCTCGCCCGAGCGAAAAGCGCGGAAGACGATTGTTTCCCGATCAATGACAGCAGGAAGCGCAAGCGATGCGCCGGCCTCTTCCAAGAGGGCCATTAGGACGCCGACATCAACTTCGGAACGGATGGGGTGGTAGCCGGCAACACATTTTCCGGAAATGTCAGGCCCGAGAGCCTCTGCGCCATGAGTGGCGAGGGCGAGGCTCTTTTCGCGACGCTCATCAAATATAAGCCCATCGCGCAGGGCAAGAATTCTGTGGCGCATGACCGGCTTGCTGTCTGGCAGGTCGTTCACAAGCGCTCCTGACTGCTTGCGTCAAAAAAATATGCGGTCCACGGCGACCGATGGAATCTGTTGGATCCTGGGCGCCTACATAAGTAGGTGGGCGCCATATAACCAAGCCCACGAGCGAGGTCAGGGACA
Source organism: Martelella sp. K41-7 (assembly GCF_055808365.1). Lineage (NCBI taxonomy): Bacteria > Pseudomonadati > Pseudomonadota > Alphaproteobacteria > Hyphomicrobiales > Aurantimonadaceae > Martelella > Martelella sp. K41-7. The sequence continues at coordinate 624,912 of NZ_CM147867.1, read as the reverse complement.
GCTCCCTTAGGATCAAGTAAGGCCCCGGGGATTCGTTGATTCCTGTCGAGAAGCGCAGACCGTAATACCTATATAGGCTTCTCGCCGTCCACCTGCCAGAGGGAAAAACGCTTCACCGCTACGATTTCTGATCGCGCGCCAGCGCAAGCAGCCAAATGGCTGGAAAAAAGCTATTTTTCGACGCCGGAAACCTTTTTGGAAAGGCTCGAAAGCCGCTCGGCAAGGTTTTCCAATACGCTCGCCAATTCATCTTCGTGGGCAGCCTGTGCACTGTCCGCCGAGCCCGCTTTTGTGCGCAGATCATTGAGCTCTGCGGCATTGGCATCAACAAGAGCCTGGAGATCGTGCAGTTCATCCATGATCATGATGCCAGCCATAACCGTCAGCCTGAGGTCGCCAATCTCGCCAAACTGGCCGCGCAGATTGCCGATATAGGAATCGAAACGGTCCGCGAGGTCGACGAGGTGATCCTCCTGCCCCGCTTCACAGGCCATTCGATAGGCCTTGCCATCGATATTGACGGTGACTTGCGCCATATGCCCCTGTTCCTCTTGCCGCCTATTTCTCGTGATCGAGAACAGAGCGGATCGTCTCCATCGCCGTCACCAGCCTGCGGGAGACCTCGCGGTTCACCTCTTCCAGCCGGTTGGCCCGAAACTGCGCCTGGTCAAGCTCACGCGCAAGCCCGGCTCGATCCTCATGGACAATACGAACCTCGTTTTCGAGATCTTCACGGTTCTGAAGCTTGTCGGCACGGGCATCCACGGCGTTTTCCAGCCCCGAAAGCGCCTTTTCCAGCGCCTGAAGCGCATTGCCGAGCCGTCCCGTTTCCGCCACCATTGACTTTCCTCCCGAAGAGAGAGACGCGCATTGCTTGAATTATCGCGAACCCTGCCACCATCTAGTGCAAAACAGGCTTTTCGAATCGTCAAGATGCCCGAAATTTCATTATGATCTTAGGGAGTGTTAACAGCCGACGTCAACTGAGAGACAGCATTGTCAAGTGGAAACTCGGCCCCCGGACTCGTTCATCAGGGGGCGTCAGGGTCCGCAAAGCCGCGCGCAAGCTTTCGAACTGCGCTGACCCGCCCCGATTTGTCATAAAACAATGAAACGGTAATAAACCTCATATATCAATCGATTTAGAGACACGATAAACGCTGGAAAGAAGCATTGAATGCACCATATTACACCATGGCTGGTTAAGCTGTGGCGGCCCCATTTGAAATGGTGTAGTGTCCACGCGTTTTCGGGCTCGAGGTCCGTCGGGGCGCTTTCGTATTTGCCGCCTTGATTGGTTCGGGTAACTCTGTAATTTAACCGGCATCACTGCCGCCCGGCCGCATGAGCCGGGATTTCCAACGCACCACGTAATCCCTCAGAATCAAGAAAAGCGAAGAACACATGACTTCTCTTGAAAAACACAACCGGATGGCCAACGCGATCCGTTTCCTCTCCATGGACGCCGTACAGAAAGCCAATTCGGGACATCCCGGTCTGCCGATGGGCGCAGCCGATGTCGCGACGGTGCTGTTTACGCGGTTCATGCGTTTCGATCCCAAGAACCCGAACTGGCCCAACCGCGACCGCTTTGTGCTGTCTGCCGGCCACGGCTCCATGCTGCTTTATTCACTGCTTTACCTCCTCGGCTACGAGGATATGACGCTTGATGACCTGAAGAATTTCCGCCAGCTCGGCTCCAAGACCGCCGGTCACCCGGAATACGGACACGCTTCCGGCATCGAGACGACCACCGGTCCGCTCGGCCAGGGCATCGGCAACGCCGTCGGCATGGCAATTGCCGAGCGCAAGCTTGCCGACGAGTTCGGCGAAAAGTTGATGGATCACTACACCTATGCACTGTGTGGTGATGGCTGCCTGATGGAAGGTATCAGCCAGGAAGCGATCACGCTTGCCGGCCACCTGAAGCTTAGCAAGCTGATCCTGTTCTGGGACAACAACTCGATCACCATCGACGGTGCTGTTTCGCTCGCCGATCTCGACTGACCAGCATGCCCGCTTCCGTTCGGCCAACTGGCACACGATCGACATTGACGGCCACAATCCGGATGAAGTCGCTGCCGCTATTGAGGAAGCACAGAAGTCCGACAAGCCGACAATGATCGCCTGCAAGACGACCATCGGTTATGGTGCACCTAAAAAGGCCGGGACCAACAAGGCCCATGGCTCGCCGCTCGGTGACGAAGAAATCGCCGAAACCCGCAAGGCCCTTGGTTGGGAATATGCGCCCTTCGAACTGCCGGAAGACATTCTGGACGCATGGCGCGTTGCAGGACTGCGCTCCACCAAGGCTCGCGTCGAGTGGGACGAGCGCCTGAACGGCACGAAGGCCGAAATCAAGGCCGAGTTCAACCGCCGCTTTGCCGGCGAACTGCCGGGCTCCTTCGACCGTACGGTACAGAAATACAAGCAGAAGCTGGCGGACGAAAAGCCGACACTGGCTTCGCGCAAATCTTCGCAGAATGCTCTCGAGGTCATCAACGGTGCGATCCCGGAAACGCTCGGCGGCTCTGCCGACCTGACCGGCTCGAACAACACCGATACCAGCCAGACACCGTCGATCACGCCCGACGATTTTTCCGGCCGGTTCCTCCACTGGGGCATCCGCGAACACGCCATGGCTGCCGCCATGAACGGTATCGCACTCCACGGCGGGTTGATCCCCTATTCCGGCGGCTTCCTGATCTTCTCGGACTATTGCCGTACCTCGGTGCGACTGGCCGCGATCATGGGCATCCGTGTCATTCATGTCTGGACGCATGATTCGATCGGCGTCGGCGAAGATGGTCCGACCCACGAACCTGTCGAACAGATGGCTTCGCTCAGGGCAATCCCGGGCCTTTTGATGTTCCGTCCGGCAGATGCCATGGAAACGGCCGAATGCTGGCAGCTTGCACTTGAAAGCCAGCATGCCCCTTCAGGCATCGCGCTGACCCGCCAGAACCTGCCGGCCGTTCGTCTCGACTATTCCGAGAAGAACCTCTGCGCCACGGGTGCCTATGATCTGATCCCGGCCAATGAAGCCGAAGTCACAATCTTCGCCTCCGGCTCGGAAGTCGGTCTGGCTGTCGAAGCCCAGAAGATGCTTGACGGCAAGGGCATCACCACCCGCGTCGTTTCGGTGCCGTGCATGGAACTGTTCTTTGAACAGCCGGAAGACTACCAGAAGGCCATCATCGGCAATTCGCCGATCAAGGTTGGCGTCGAAGCCGCGATCAGAATGGGCTGGGACACCTTCATTGGCAATGACGGCATCTTCATCGGCATGAACGGCTATGGTGCATCCGGCAAGGGTCCCGACCTGTTCAAGCACTTCGGCATTACCGCTGAGGCGGTTGTCGAGGCGGTCGAGAACAAGCGCGCCTAAGCGGCTGATACAATGAACCGAGCAGCCCGGCCTGTTGCCGGGCTGTCTCTTGTCGAAAAGAACAGCATTTTGCCAGTCGGATGCTGAATTTCCGGCGAAAAATGTCTATATCAGGGCTGCCAGCTTACCGGTGCGCGATGGCCGATGCGCTAACAGTCTCTAAATGGATTGCTCAGCCGCCCCTAGAACGCCATCCGGCGGCTCTGCGTTTTGTAAAACTCTACTCGCGAATAGGGAGTCCCTACCATGACAGTTAAAGTTGCCATTAACGGCTTCGGTCGTATCGGCCGCAATGTTCTGCGTGCCATCGTCGAATCGGGCCGCAAGGACATCGAAGTCGTGGCCATCAACGATCTCGGCCCGGTCGAAACCAATGCTCATTTGCTGAAATACGATTCCGTTCACGGACGTTTCCCGCACGAAGTGACCGTCAAGGGCGACACCATCGACGCCGGCCTTGGCCCGATGCGCGTCACCGCGATCCGCGACCCCAAGGAACTGCCCTGGAGCGATGTTGATATTGCGCTGGAGTGCACCGGCATCTTCACCGCCAAGGAAAAGGCAGAAATGCTGCTGGCATCGGGTGCCAAGCGCGTTCTGGTTTCCGCCCCTTCCAAGGGCGCTGACAAGACGATCGTCTATGGTGTCAACCACAACACGCTGACGAACGACGATCTGATCGTCTCCAACGGTTCGTGCACCACCAACTGCCTGGCACCTGTTGCCTATGTAATGAGCAAGACGTTCGGCATCGAACGTGGTTACATGACCACGATCCACTCCTACACGGGTGACCAGCCGACGCTCGACACGATGCACAAGGACCTCTACCGCGCCCGTGCTGCAGCGCTGTCGATGATCCCGACCTCCACCGGCGCGGCAAAGGCCGTCGGTCTGGTTCTGCCAGAACTGAACGGCAAGCTTGACGGCTCGTCGATCCGCGTTCCCACGCCGAACGTCTCGGTCGTCGACCTGAAGTTCGTTCCGAGCAGGGACGTCACAGCGGAAGAAATCAACGCCGCGATCAAGGAAGCGGCCGAAGGCGAACTGAAGGGCGTTCTCGAATACTCCGACGAGCCGCTCGTCTCGCGCGACTTCAACCACGACCCGGCCTCCTCGATCTTTGCCGCCCAGCAGACCAAGGTTCTGGAAGGCAAGCTCGTGCGCGTGCTGTCCTGGTACGACAATGAATGGGGCTTCTCCAACCGCATGGCCGACGTGGCCGTTGCCATGGGCAAGCTTCTCTGAGCAAGAAAAAGGGATTTCGGATAGCCGGGACCAGCAGCAAAGCTGCAAAAGGCCCGGTGCTTGGAACCGGACAACAGAAAGGCCCGCCGATCCGTACGGCGGGCCTTTTTTTTGCATCGGCAGCCATTCTTTGCAAATCAGATGATTAATTCCTAAGTGTGGTTCAACCCCACTCTCCGGAACAGGATTTTCCGATGACTGCATTTTCGATTCTCGACCTCTGTCCCGTTGTTGAAGGCGGCACGGTTTCAGAGGCACTGGACGCCACCCGCCAGATGGCGAAACAGGCTGAAGCATCGGGCTTCACCCGCTTCTGGCTGGCCGAGCACCACGGCATGACCGGCATTGCCAGCGCGGCAACCTCACTGGTCATCTCAGAGGCGGCGCGCGCGACGGAAACGATCCGGGTCGGCTCAGGCGGCATCATGCTGCCGAACCATTCGCCACTGGTGATTGCCGAACAGTTCGGCACGCTGGAGGCGCTTTATCCCGGTCGCATTGATCTCGGGCTCGGCCGGGCACCCGGTACCGACATGAACACCGCCAGGGCGCTGCGTCGCAATCTGGAGGCCGGGGCCCAGACATTCCCCAATGACATCGTTGAATTGCAGACGCTGATGGACGACCCGGAAGAGGGCCAAAGGCTGATCGCAAACCCCGGCGCCGGTGCAAAGGTTCCGCTCTATGTTCTTGGCTCCTCTACATACAGCGCACATCTGGCTGCAGCCCTTGGCCTGCCTTACGCCTTCGCCTCGCATTTCGCGCCGGACATGCTGTTCGAAGCGCTCGATATTTACCGGTCCCAGTTCAAGCCCTCCGCCCAGCTCGACAAGCCCCATGTCATCGTCGGTGTCATGGGGGCGATGGCCGAGACGGATGACGAGGCCGAGTACCATTTCACCTCCGCGCTGCAGAGCTTCGTGGCGCTTCGCCGCAATGCCCGCGGCAAGACCCCGCGACCGGTGAAAAGCATGGACGGCCTCTGGAGCGAAATGGAGAAATTCTCGGTCGAACACACTTTCCAGTTCGCCGTTGTCGGCGGTCCGGAAAAGGCGCGCGCCAAGATGGAAGGCTTCATCGCCGACACCAGGGCCGACGAAGTGATCATCTCCGTGCCGGTGCACTCGGTGGAGGCACGACTGAAATCGGTGGCGATGTTCGGGGAGCTGCGCAACAGCCTCGCAAAGGCCGCCGCGTGATACCAAAAAGCCGCCGGCATTTTCGCCGGCGGCTTTTTGATCAGATTGGTTGTCGCGAAAGATCAGGCAGACAGCTTGGCCATAACCTCGTCATCGACCTCGAAGTTCGAATAGACGTTCTGGACGTCATCATCGTCTTCCAGATTGTCGATGAGACGCATCAGTGAGGTTGCGCGGTCTTCGTCAACGGGGATGGTGTTTTGCGGCTTCCAGATCGCCTTGACGCTTTCGGCTTCGCCGAGCGCCGTTTCCAGCGCGGAAGATACCTCGTTGATATCCTCGAAGCCACAGTAGATTGTATGGCCGTCTTCGTCGAAAACAACATCCTCTGCGCCAGCCTCGATGGCAGCTTCCATGATGGCGTCCGCATCGCCGGCTTCAGGCTTGTAGACGATTTCACCGACACGATCGAAGGAGAATGCGACCGAGCCGGTTTCGCCCATTGCGCCGCCAGCCTTCGAAAAGATCGAACGCACGCTCGACGCTGTCCGGTTGCGATTATCGGTCAGCGCCTCGACGATCACAGCAACACCGCCGGGGCCATAGCCCTCATAGCGGACCTCATCATAGTTCTCAGCATCGCCGCCTGACGCCTTCTTGACGGCGCGCTCGATGTTGTCCTTCGGCATCGATTGTGATTTGGCGTTCTGGATCGCCAGACGCAGGCGCGGGTTCATGTCCGGATCGGGCGCGCCCATTTTCGCGGCGACGGTAATTTCACGCGCAAGCTTCGAAAACATTTTCGACCGCACCGAGTCCTGCTTGCCCTTGCGGTGCATGATATTTTTGAACTGTGAATGGCCCGCCATGAGCTCCGCCCTGTCTTTATCGTTCAATGGATAGAATGGGCGCCTTATAAGGGCGAGAGGCTTCCGGTTCAAGCCCAAGAGCATGAAGCGGCCGGAAGTGTCGTGGCGAAAACCGGCCAAACCTACCAGACGCCGTCCAGCAGCACGATCTTCGGCGGGCTTGACAGCGTTCGAAGCGAGAGCGTCAGCGAACGGCTGTCTGAATAAACGACCTCGAAGCCTTCGCCCATCATATCGGCAAAGCTGCGGACGCGCGGGCCGGTACGGTGCATCGGCAGCACGATCGAGGAATACAGCCGCTCGATCACGTTGCGCATGCTTTCCGCCCCCAGAGTGAGGCCCCCGTCCACGGGCACCATGACCACATCAAGCCGACCGATCTCCATGATATGGCTGTCGGTCAGTTCATGATGCAAATGGCCAAGGTGCCCGATGCACAGGCCCGCCACCTCAAAGATGAAAATCGAATTGCCGTCTTCCTCAAAACTGCCCCAGGCACGGATATCGGTTGTGACGTTGCGAATATAGGTATCGCCGATGACAAGGTCGTGGTCGGCAGCCTCGCCCGGGCTATCACCCCAGCCGTGCAGGATCAGGCCGATCTCCGGATCGGGCGACAGGGTGAAGTGGCTCTCATGCGCCTTGTTCATGGTCGCGACATCCGGCGGACCGCCGGGAAGCAAAAAGCCGGAATAGTCAGTGGCGATCCTGACCCCGCCCGGCGTCTCGATCAGATAGGTCGAATGGCCGATGAAGGTGATCGTCACCTCCGGCGCTTCGTAGGCAATGGGAACAAAGCTGGCAAACTTCACGTCGGGCAGCCGCGCGGCTATCGCCTGGCACTGGCTGACCGGCGGGCGCGATTGCGCAGCCGCATTCGCTGCTGCGAGCACCAGAACTGCAGGAACGAGCATCGCAAGTTGACGAAGCATTGCCATTCCCCCGTTTTTGAGGATGACGGCAGAATGCGGGAGAACGTCCGAAAGGTCCATGTGAGGGCTCTGCAAACGCGTTCACACATTCGTGATGACAGTTGGCCCAGGCCTGCAAGCGCAAAAGCCCGGCAAGTCTTGCCATGTTGCCGGCCTTTCCCCATCTCGGTTGCCGGAGACAAACGGAGATCGAGACAATATGCGTGACAAGGTGCTGGCTTTGACGACGTCCCGTAACTGGGAGGCCTTTATTCTGACGGTCATCATCATCAACGCGATCACGTTGGGGTTCGAAACATCCGAGACTGTGATGCAGAGCTTTGCAGGGCCTGTCCTGCGCTTTTTCGACCGCACAGTTCTCATTATCTTCGTCATCGAAATCGCGCTGCGTCTTTATGCAAACCGGCTGCGCTTCTTCCGTGATCCCTGGAGCCTGTTCGATTTTTCGATCGTCGCGATCAGCGTGATTCCTGCTAGCGGCCCGCTGCAGGTGCTCCGCGCGCTGCGCATTCTGCGCGCCCTGAGGCTGCTTTCCATGATCCCGTCGCTGAAGCGCGTGATCGGCGGCCTCGTTGCCGCCCTTCCCGGCATGGGATCGATCATCGTGCTGATGGCGCTGGTGTTCTATATCTTCGCCGTGATCGCCACAAAACTCTACGGCGAAGCCTTTCCGGAATGGTTCGGCTCGCTCGGTGCCACGATTTATTCGCTGTTCCAGATTATGACACTGGAAAGCTGGTCAATGGGCATCGTCCGCCCGGTGATGGAGGTCTATCCCAATGCCTGGCTGTTCTTCGTACCCTTCATCCTCTCAACAGCCTTTACAGTGCTGAACCTGTTCATCGGTATCATCGTCTCGGCCATGCAGAAGGAACACGAGCAGGAACTGCTCGAGGAAAACCGCCAGGCGCGAGAGCCGGAGATGCAAATAATCTTGTCGGAGCTGAAGGCACTCAGGCAGGAGGTGGCATCGCTGAAACAGACGAAAACCACAACCGCGCCGGAATAAGGCCCGTTTCGCGAAAAGCCTCGCGTTGCGGTCTTAAACCGTCGCAATCGCCAAATTCTTACCAGTCAGTTTGGAAAGTTGCTGCAGGCGGCCTTCGACGCGTTCTCCGATGAAATCAGCATATTGCGCCGGCACCACCAGTTCGAGATCCACATCGCTGTCCTTCTTGCCCGGCAGGAAATCCAGCGCGCCGACGATCCCCGGCATCGAGGCGGAGAACAGATAGGCGACACGCAGCAGCCCGCCGAGCAATTTTGCCCTGTCGAGCAGTTCCGGCGTGGCGATGGTGCCGAGACCATTGGTATGATCGTCGTCACGCAAGCCTTCAAAGCGGTAATAATTCGCAAGCGCGACGAAGGCGCGTCCGGGATGGGTAATGCCGGTGACCGAGGAATGTGCGATCACGTTCAAAGATTGCGGCCCGCGGAAATCGGGGTGCGCGCGCCAGCTGATATCGGCAAGCAGACAGGCTGCCTGACGGTAACGCGCCTCTTCCGGTGTTTCCTCAATACCGAAGCGCCGCAGCATCAGCCCCGTCCATGCGGCAATCTCGTTGGCATGCTTGGGCGAGCGTGCGCGCAAAAGCGCAAGCTGCCGTGATGCCACCAGAAGCGGATCCTGCTGCTGATCCTCGCTGCTCAGCAGCGAATAAAGCAGACCCTCACGCACACCTTGCGCGGAAAAACAGATCGATTTCGGCTCCATGACGCTCAGCACCTCGCGCATGGCAACAGCACCGAAAGGCAGCAACATACGACGGTTTTTCGAAACCGCCTGCCAGGCCTCGTCCTTCTGATCCTCGTCCTCGCCGATCCGGTCGAGGAAATTCATCATCTCCTCATAGCCGAGCTCATAGCCCTGCATCATGGTCAACGGATAATCTGTCATTTCCATGTGCAGACGGGCGATGTTACGCCATGTGCCGCCGACCGCATAAAAGGTCCGGCCGCGTCCCTTTTCCAGAAAGCCGACCTTCTTGACCTGTTTTTTCGCGAAGTTACGCGCCTTGGTCAGCGAGCCTTCCGACAGCTCGGAAAGACGAATACCGCCGAGCGGCAGGGTGATGCCGTCACCATAGGTCTTGTCCTTGATGTCGATGAGCTCCAGCGAACCGCCGCCAAGGTCACCGGCAATGCCGTCGGGCTCGTAAAAGCCGCTGATAATGCCGTATGCGGAATAAAGCGCCTCTTCCCGGCCGGTGAGAACCCGGATCTCCATGCCGAGGATTTCTTCGGCCGATGCGATGAAGGCTGGTCCGTTTTCGGCCTCGCGCGCAGCAGCGGTGGCCAGCACATGCATGGTGCCCGAACGGGCCTGTTCGGCGAGCGCCTTGAAACGTTTGAGCGCTCTCAAGGCACGCTCAACGCCTTCCTCGTTCATCTTGCCGGTAGCGGCGATGCCGCGTCCGAGGCCGCACAGGACCTTTTCGTTGAAGAGGACCGTCGGCGCACGCGACAAGCCCTCATAGATAACGATACGAACCGAGTTTGACCCGATATCGACCACGGAGACAGGGTTTATGCCTGGAAGGCGCCCCTGTGCTTCTGACTCGACCATAAAATACCGGCTTATTTATTGTGGCCAGACAAAAGCCCGGCGATGAGCTTTGGCGCACTCGATTTCAAAGCTTCACCGCGGCCCGAAAGGCTCGGATTGGTCATGAAGTACTCCTGCGCGTTGAACGGTTCCTCGCCCTCGCGCGGCTCCACCCGACGTGAGGTTCCGTCGGGCAGTATCTCGTAGCTCTGCTGGTTGTCAATGATATTGCCCAGCATGATCTGTGAAAGCACCTGCTCATGCACAGTCGGATTGGTCAGCGGCACGATGGTTTCAACGCGCCGGTCGAGATTGCGCGGCATCAGATCGGCCGAGCCGACATAGACATGTGCATTCTCCGACGGCAGACCGTGGCCATTGCCGAAGCAGAAGATCCGAGAGTGCTCCAGGAAGCGGCCGACGATCGATTTGACCCGGATATTTTCCGAGAGTCCCGGCACCTGGGGACGCAGGCAGCAGATGCCGCGCACCACGAGATCGATCTTCACACCCTCGCCGCTGGCCCGGTAGAGCGCATCAATGATCTTGGGATCAACCAGCGAGTTCATCTTCATCCAGATCGCGCCCGGCAAACCGTTGCGAACGTGCTCGATCTCTTCCTCGATATGTTCGAGGATACGCGGGCGCATGGTGCGCGGCGAGACTGCGAGCCGCATGTTCTGTTCAAGTTCACCATAGCCGGTGATGAAGTTGAACACTTCCGCAACATCATGGGCAATCTTCGGATCGCAGGTGAAATAGGAGAGATCGGTATAGATCTTGGCCGTGATCGGATGGTAATTGCCGGTCCCCATATGGCAGTAGGTTCTCAGATTATTGTCTTCGCGGCGAACCACCAGCGACAGTTTCGCGTGGGTCTTCAACTCAATAAAACCGAAGACCACCTGGACGCCGGCGCGTTCCAGATCGCGCGCCCAGCGGATATTGGCCTCCTCGTCAAACCGCGCCTTCAGCTCCACCAGCGCCGTTACCGACTTGCCGGCTTCGGCCGCATCGATCAGCGCGCGTACGATCGGGCTATCATTGGAGGTGCGGTAAAGCGTCTGCTTGATCGCCAGAACATTCGGATCACGCGCGGCCTGGATCAGGAACTGGACCACAACATCGAAGGATTCGTAAGGATGATGGACCACGAAGTCCTTTTCGCGGATCGCTGCAAAACTGTCGCCAACATGTTCGCGTACGCGCTCGGGAAAACGCGGATTGAACGATTTGAACAGAAGGTCGGGGCGCGGCGCCTTGGTGATTTCAGACAGCGTATTGAGCGCCAGAAGCCCCGGCAGAACGGCAACGCGGTCTTCGGGAACGCTGAGTTCATGGATCACGAAATGGCGTAGAGATGCCGGCATCTCGCTGTCGGTTTCGATCCGGATCACCGATCCGCGACGCCGCTGCTTCAGCGCCGTTTCGAAGTAGCGCACCAGATCCTCGGCCTCTTCCTCAAGCTCGATATCGCTGTCGCGGATAACGCGAAATGTACCAAGCCCCTGCACCTCGTACCCCGGATAAAGCCGGTGGATGAACAGGCCGATCACGTCTTCCATGGTGATGTAGCGGATCGTGCCGTCCAGATCGGGCATGCGCACGAAGCGGTTCATAGAGGGCGGCAGGCGCAAAAGCGCATTCATCGGATCACGGCCATGGCGGCTGACAAGCTGCAGCCCCATGGTGAAACCGAGATTGGGAATGAAGGGGAACGGATGGGCCGGATCAATGGAAAGCGGGGTCAGAACCGGGAATATGCCGCGCTCGAATTCATTGGTGAGCCAGGCGCGATCCTCATCCGACAGCACGGAGGGGCGAATAATCACGACGCCTTCATTGGCCATATACTGCTGCAGCACAGCAAGCGCGGCCTGCTGTTCCATCTGCAGATTGTCTATTTCGCGCAGGATATCGGAAAGCTGCTCGGCCGGTGTCTTGCCGTCTGCCGACAGCATGGTCACGCCCTGGCGCACCTGGCCTTCCAGACCGGCGACCCGGACCATGAAGAATTCGTCGAGATTGGCCGCCGAAATCGACAGGAAGCGCACACGCTCCAGAAGCGGGTGGGCCGGGTTCAGCGTTTCCTCAAGAACACGCCGGTTGAACTGCAGCCAGGAAAACTCGCGGTTGATGAAGCGCTCGGGGCTCCGGATCAGGTCTTCGGCTCCGTTGAGATCGTTCACACCATCCACACGCGACAAAATATTTTCCATGGTTTCAGCTTTTCCCTCTCATTGGCTAAGACACGGTCACGCATCACCGCAACGATGGCGTCACCACCTGCCGAACTATCCGACTTTGGCAACGAAACTGTGACACGACACCAGAATCACCCAGTTTATCAGCGCTTGCAAGCAGGACAATGTGAATTTCGCTTGCGTTTGAATGCTAAAGCTACCGCTGGGCATTTTCGCGTTCAGAGAGCACTTCAGCGGCCAGCGCACGCGTGATCCGGCGCCCGCGTGCCAGCGCAAACCGGTCGATCTGGTCGACGATCTGGCAAGCGGCATCGAGAGAGCGTTCCATACGCGACACAAGATACGCGACCACCCGCTGATCAACTTCCAGTTGACGGTCGGAAAATAGTTTGAAGATGATCTGGCGAAGCAGTTCATCATCCGGCGCTCCGATTTCGACCAGCGTTGCCGCCTGAAGCCGTGAACGAAGATCGGCAAGCGCGACATTCCAGAGGCCCGGCGCCGAACGCGCCGTGATCAGCAGACTTCCGCCATACTGACGGACGGTGTTGATGAGGTGGAAGAGCCCGGTCTCGTCAAACTCCGCGCGATCCGCGTCCTCGAACAGAAAGGCGCCCTGCCTGTAGGGCACAGAACGCCCCATGCGCAAACTGTCGGTCACGTCACGCGCCGTGCTCACACCCTTCCATATGGTGGCAAGATGGCTCTTGCCGGAACCCGGCGGACCGCTCAAGATCACGACCGGCGCGCGCCAGTGAGGCCAGCAGTCAACGAGATCAACCGCCGGTGCAATCGAGGCGGAGACCAGCAAATGCTCGCGGCCGGCCGCCGAATCGTGGCTCAGGGCGAGCGGTAGTTGCAGGATGTCGGGCTTTTTCGTCACGGCTTCCAGGCTCAGCTCTCTTCTTTCTGCACCGATGTCGTCTCTTCGGTGTGATGCTCGATACCGTCCCAATAGAGATCGCTCGTCAGATAGCGGTCGATTGCAAAGCGCACTAGAACACCCACCGCCGCTGCTACCGGCACCGCCACAAGCAGACCGACAAAGCCGAACAGCACACTGAATGCAAACAGCGCGAACATCAGCCAGACGGGATGAAGACGTACGCTGCCACCGACGAGCTTGGGCTGCAGGATATTGCCCTCAAGAAACTGCCCCAACAGGTAAATGCCGAAGATCAGCGCGATCATCCAGAAGTCCGGCCAGAACTGAAACAATGCGACGCCCATCGACAAGACGAGACCCGAGGTCGATCCGAGATAGGGAATAAAGCTGACGAATCCTGCGAAAAGCCCGATCAGGGCGCCGAAATTGAGCCCTGCGAGGCTGAGCGCTGCGGCATAATAGATGCCGAGGATCAGGCAGAGCGACCCCTGTCCGCGCACAAAACCGGAAATGACGCTGTTGATCTCGCGCGCCAGGTAGCGCACGTCGTCGACCTGTCCGCGCGGGATCCATTGGTCGACCTTGGCAATCATCCGGTCCCAGTCAAGCAGTAGGTAAAATGCAATCACCGGCGCCAGAACCACAAAGGAGACGACGTTGACGACCGCCATCGACGAGCTCCAGATGCTGCCGAAGAGCGTGCTGGCAATGGAGGCACCGCCGGACAGCATCTTGCCAACATTCTCGCTCAAATCCGTGAGCTGGTTGTTCCCCCAGTCCACAAGTTTGCTCAGCTGCGTCGTCTGGACGAGGTGCTCCAGCTGCGCAACATATTTCGGGAATTGCTGAACCACATCGGACGCCTGCGATACGATCAGCGGAATGAACAGCAGAAGAACCACAATGACGGCGAGCAGGAAAAACAGCATGATTGCCGTCGTCGCCCACAAGCGGTTCATGCCGAGTTTCTCCAGCCGGTCGGCAACCGGATCAAGGAAATAGGCCAACGCCATGCCCGCCACGAAGGGCAGCAGAATGCTGCGGAACACATAGAGGAAGAGCGCCACAAAGGCCGCGAACAGGAGCCAGAATATCACCTGTCTGCGAAGGCCCGCGCCGCTGATGCGTCCTGTCATCTACCACACTCCCGTTGCCGACCCGCTCCGGAACGATGAAGCGATTGCCAGCATTGTTGAAAAGCACGGGCCAAACGCCGCCAGCAGGGACATCCGCCACGCTCCGTTTGTTGGACATTGCGCCTTCAGCGTCAAGTCTCAACGATGAGGGTCCCGACGGGCCTCCCCGATATCCACCGGCAAAAAACCGACTTTCCACCCTGCTCCATGGCCCGAAGACAGGGCTTTTTGTCGATATCGGCACCGGCTTCCCGCCTCTCCGCTTGCATCGAACCGAAACCCGTGCAATGCCCACCTTTCGAATTTGCATGAGGATTTCCCCATGAGCGAGAACCGCAAAAACGGACTGACCTATTCCGATGCCGGCGTTGATATCGATGCTGGTAACCTTCTGGTCGAAATGATCAAGCCGGCCGTCAAATCGACGCGCCGTCCAGGCGCCGACAGCGAAATCGGCGGTTTCGGTGGCCTGTTCGACCTGAAGGCGGCGGGTTTTACTGACCCTGTACTGGTTGCTGCCAATGACGGTGTGGGCACCAAGTTAAAGATCGCCATCGAGGCAGGCAAGCACGACACCGTCGGCATCGACCTTGTCGCCATGTGCGTCAACGATCTGGTCGTGCAGGGCGCCGAGCCACTTTTCTTCCTCGATTACTTCGCGACCGGCGCGCTGGACCCGAATGAAGGCGCGACCATCGTCGAGGGAATTGCGGAGGGCTGCCGGCAGGCCGGCTGCGCGCTGATCGGCGGCGAAACCGCCGAAATGCCGGGCATGTATTCCAAAGGTGATTACGATCTCGCCGGTTTCGCTGTGGGCGCTGCCGAACGCGGCGCACTTCTGCCAGCGGCAAATCTTGAAGACGGCGATGTGATCTTCGGCCTTGCGTCCTCCGGCGTGCATTCCAACGGGTTTTCGCTGGTGCGCCGCGTTGCCGAAATGAACGGCCTCGGCTGGCAGGCCGCAGCGCCCTTCGCCCCGGGTAAGTCGCTTGGCGAAGCCTTGCTGGAGCCGACCCGCATTTATGTAAAACCGCTTCTGGCCGCGATCCGCGAGACCAGGGCGATCAAGGCCCTTGCCCACATTACCGGCGGCGGCTTTCCCGAAAACATTCCGCGCGTTCTGCCGAAGACACTTTCCGCCGAAATCGATCTTGAAGCGATTTCCGTACCGGCAGTCTTTTCTTGGCTTGCGCGCGCAGGCGGTGTGGCGCCGGCTGAAATGATGCGTACGTTCAATTGCGGTGTCGGCATGATCGGCGTGTGCAAGGCCGAAGATCTTGATGCGGTTCTTGAGGTTTTGACGCGCGAAGGCGAGACCGCATTTGCGCTCGGCCGGATCATCACCCGCGAACGCGGCATGGACGGCACGGTCTACAAGGGCATGATCAATCTATGACCAAGAAGCGCGTCGCCGTTTTCGTCTCGGGAAGCGGCTCGAACATGGTCAGGCTCGCCGAAGCCGCCAAGGCGGATGATTTTCCCGCCGAAATCGTGGCGGTGATCGCCGACAAGCCGGATGCGATGGGCCTCGATAAGGCCCGCGCACTTTCGATCCCCGCCTATGCGCTGCCGCGCAAGGATTACGACAGCAAGGCCGGCCATGAACAGGCAATGCTCGACCTGCTTGCAGACGTTCGGCCCGATTTCATATGCCTTGCCGGTTTCATGCGGCTGCTTTCAGCCGACTTCATTCGCGCCTATCAGGGCCGTATCATCAATATTCATCCCTCGCTGCTGCCGCTGTTTCCCGGCCTCAACACTCACCAGCGCGCCATCGACGCCGGCATGCGTGTCGCGGGCTGCACCGTTCATTTTGTTACGGAAGGCATGGATGAAGGGCCGATCATCGGCCAGGCCGTCGTTCCGGTTGTGCCCGGAGACGAGGCCGCGAGCCTTGCCGCACGCATTCTGACCGTCGAGCACCGGTTGTACCCCGCTGCGCTGCGCCGCCTTGCCACAGGCAGTGTACGCATGGAAGACGGACGGGCAGTCTTTACCGGCAACGCCGGGTTCGACGATAGCCAGACCATCCTCGCGGGCTGAAGCACGTTTTTCAAAGCCCCTGAATGAAAGGATTGGTGCGTCGTTCTTCACCGATCCGGCCACCGGGACCGTGGCCACAGATGAAACCGACATCGTCACCGAGCGGCAACAGCTTGTTGCGGATCGAGTTCAGAAGGGTTTCGTGATCGCCACCCGGCAGGTCGGTGCGGCCGATCGAGCCATGGAACAGAACATCGCCGACATGGGCGAATTTCTGTCGCCTGTTGAAGAAGATCACATGTCCCGGCGAATGGCCGGGGGTGTGAAACACCTCGAATTCATGCTCACCGAAACTGAGCGTTTCCCCTTCCGTCAGGAAACGGTCGGGATAGGCATTACGGACCATGCCCGCCATCCCGAATTTCAACGCGCTTTCCTCAATCGCCTCCAGAACAGACTTGTCATTCTCATGCGGGCCAATGATTTCAAGGCCCAGTTGCTCCTTCATGTCCATCGCCCCGCCTGCGTGGTCGAGATGTCCATGGGTCAGCCAGATCGCCTGAAGCTTGATGCCGTTTTCCTCGATGGTCTGCACAATCACTTCGGCATCACCGCCCGGATCTACGAGGACGCCCTCCCGGCTTTCCAGATCGAACATCACGGTGCAGTTCTGCTGCAAGGGTGTGACGGGAATGATCCCGGCTTGAAGCTGTGCCATGGTATGCTCTTCTTGTCCCTTTTACTCGATCCGGCGCTGCGGCTTCCATTTCACGGTGAACCGCTCTAAACCTATTGCAACACCTATGTCAGACTTGATTTGATTGCAAAACCCCTGCCGTCCGGGAAATGCAAAACGGCGAAAGGACGCAAGCTTCAGTGTCGAAAAGCCATGCGACAAGAACGGATGAATTCACCGGTCCGGACCGTGATGAAGGCGAAGCGGAGTTCGAGATCGTCGAACTGCTGTTCTTCGCCTACCGTGATTTCATCTCCGATCCGGACGCCATCCTTGATGAGATCGGCTTTGGCCGCGCGCACCACCGCGTTGTGCATTTCGTCGGCAGCCGGCCGGGCATGAGCGTCGCCGATCTGCTCGAAACACTGGGGATCACCAAGCAGAGCCTCGCCCGTGTTCTCAAACAGCTGATCGACGGCGGCTATGTAGGCCAGACCACCGGCCCCGAAGACCGCCGCCAGCGCCGCCTGTTTCTTTCTTCAAAGGGTGAAAGCCTGCGCCAGCAATTGCTTGCACCGCAGCTGGAACGCATTGCATGTGCGCTGAAAGACCTGCCGGAAAGCGAACGGGGGCTGTTAAGCTTTTTCTGGCGCGGATGTGCAATGCCGACCCCGCAAACCGCTGCGGCGCCCTGCTCTCAGCCAATGACGGGAGTAACCCATGACCAGGGAGATTGCTGACGATGCAGCACATCTGCTGATCGTCGACGACGACACCCGCATCCGCACGCTTTTGAAACGCTATCTCAGCGAACAAGGCTACCGCGTTTCAACCGCCGGGAGTTCGGCAGAAGCCCGGCGCAAGCTTGAAGGGCTCGACTTCGACCTTCTCGTGCTGGATGTGATGATGCCGGGCGAGGATGGCGTGTCGCTGACCCGGGATCTCAGCAAAATGCGCCCGATACCGGTATTACTGCTGACCGCCAGGGCCGAAGCCGATGCCCGTATAGAAGGGCTTGAGGCTGGTGCCGACGACTACCTCGCCAAGCCCTTCGAGCCACGAGAGCTCTTGCTCCGTATCAGTAATATCCTGCGCCGCTCCCAAGCCCCCAAAACGATGGCAATCGAGCAGATCATGTTCGGACCCTTCACTTTTTCGCTGTCCCGCCGAGAGCTGAAACAGGGCGCAACGCCCATCCGTTTGACCGAGCGCGAGCAGGACATCATGGCCATGCTGGCGCAGAAGGCAGGCGAAACCGTCGCGCGCTACGACCTGGTCAGCTCCGACACAGAGATCAACGAACGCACGATCGATGTGCAGATAAACCGGCTCAGGCGCAAGATCGAGAGCGATCCGGCCAATCCGCGTTACCTGCAGACGGTGCGCGGCATCGGCTACCGGCTGAACCGGGACTAACAGGGTGTGTCCTTGAGACATCTGCGCCAAAGCTTGAAGAATATCTGCGAGAACGTCGCCGAGAGCCTGCGTCAGGCATTCCGTGCGCTCGCGCGGCTTCCGGGCCTGCGTCATCTATTCTGGGCCTACAAGATCGTCGGCCGCTGGACGCATCACCGCCTGCCGCGCGGTCTTTTCGCACGTTCGCTGCTGATCATCATCATCCCGATGCTACTGCTTCAGGCGGTTGTCGCCACGGTCTTCATGGAGCGCCATTGGCAGATGGTGACCCGCCGGCTCGCCGATGCTGTGACCGGTGACATTGCTGCAATCATCGATCTCATCGACACCACCGATGCCGACTATCAGGAAGAAATCGTGTCGATTGCCGCGCGCGACATGGGGCTGAGGGTCGCTATCGAACCCGGAGGCAAGCTTCCGCCGCCGCTGCCAAAACCGTTTTTTGGCCTGTTGGATCAGGTGCTGGCGGAGCTGATTTCAACCAAGATCGGCCGCCCCTTCTGGATCGATACTCTGGGCGATTCGCGGGTGGTTGAAATCCGCATCAAGCTTGAAGCCGGGATCCTGAGAATTTTTGCCCGTCGTTCGATGACCTATGCCTCGAACACCCACATCTTTATCCTGTGGATGGTCGGCACTTCTCTTGTACTGATCGGCATCGCCACACTGTTTCTGCGCGGCCAGATCCGTCCTATCCTGAAGCTGACACGTGCCGCAGATGATTTCGGCAAGGGGCAAGTCTCGTCACAACCCTTTACGCCGCGCGGCGCGATTGAAATCCGGCGCGCGGGTCTTGCCTTTATCCTGATGCGCGAACGGATCGAACGCCAGATCGAGCAGCGCACCACCATGCTCAACGGTGTCAGCCACGACCTGCGCACCATCCTGACGCGGTTCAAACTGCAGCTTGCTCTGATCGGCGACAGTCCCGAGGTCGAGGCACTCAATCAGGATATCGAGGAAATGCAGAAAATGCTGGAGGGCTATATCGACTTTGCCCGGGGCGATGCCGAGGAGACCACCGGAACGGCAAGCCTGTCAGCGCTTTTCAAGCGCCAGCAGGAGGATTTTGAGCTTTCCGGCAAGTCACTGCAATATGTCGTCGTCGGCGATGACGCGGTAACCGTGCGCCCAAACGCCTTCGCCCGGCTTGTCGGCAATCTCGCCTCCAACGCCAAGCGCCACGCCAGCCGCCTGGAGATTACTGCCAAGCACGGTGCCAAATGGCTGTCGATTTCGTTTGACGATGATGGTCCCGGCATCGCCGAGGATATGCGTGAGGAAGTGTTCAAACCGTTCCTGCGGCTCGACAATGCGCGCAACCTGGACTCGTCTGGCACCGGCCTCGGTTTGGCGATCGCCCGCGATATCGCCCGTGCCCATGGCGGCAATGTGGTACTTTCTGAAAGCCCGCTCGGCGGGCTTCGGGCATCAATTCACATTCCGTGCTGATGGTTCAGTGAAGCTTCGCGCCGTTTTCGACCGGTTTGTCGACGGCGGCAAGGACAATATCGCCATTGTCGTCCGCCATGCCGAGTGTCAGGACTTCAGAGCGGAAAGGCCCGATCTGGCGCGGTGGAAAATTCACCACCGCCATCACCTGCCGGCCGACGAGCGTTTCGGGCGTATAGTGCACCGTGATCTGGGCGGAGGATTTCTTCACGCCGATCTCGGATCCGAAGTCGATCTTCAGCTTGTAGGCAGGCTTGCGGGCTTCGGGAAAGGCTTCTGCCGCGATGATCGTGCCTGCGCGGATATCGACCTCCAGAAAGTCGTCAAAGGTAATCTCGTTCCTCATAACAGCACTCCCGGCTCAGCCCGCCAGTTCCTTTGAGCGCTTGCAGGCCGCTTCAAGGGCACGGTCGAAAATCGGCTGCAAGCCCTCTTCGGCCATCAGATGCTCCAGCGCGGCAGCAGTCGTGCCGCCCGGGGACGTCACATTCTTGCGCAGTGTGCCGGCATCGTCCTCCGACCCATCCATCAGCGCCCCCGCACCCGTCACCGTGCCGCGTGCAAGCCGCATGGCGAGGTCTTTATCAAGACCGAGCTTACGCCCCGCTTCAGCCAAGCACTCGACCAGATAGAAGACGTAAGCAGGGCCGCTTCCCGAAATCGCGGTTACGGCGTCGATATCGGCTTCCTTTTCCACCCATTCGACCTGACCGACGGCTGCTAGCAGCATGTCTGCCTCTTCGCGTGCCGTTTCGCTGACGCGGCCATTGGCAAAAGCGCCAATGACCCCGCGCCCAACCATGGACGGCGTGTTCGGGATTGTGCGGATCATCGCAAGTTTTCCAAGGCGCTCCTCGAAATATTGAAGCGTCTTGCCGGCGGCAACGGAGACGACAAGAGTGTCCTCATCAATCACCGGCGCAAGCGTGTCGAGCACCGCATACATGACCTGCGGCTTGACCGCGAGAACCAGGATCTTCGCCTTGACATTGTCCGGCAGTGCCACCGTATGGCGGATGCCGCTACGATCCAGAAGGCTCTTGATGCTGTTGGAAGGGTTCGGATCAATCACTGTGATCGCTTCACGGCGGACCCCACCCGTAACCCAGCCGGACAGCATAGCCCCGCCCATATTGCCGGCACCGACCAAAACCAGCCCATCAATATCGCTGAGATCCGCCATATCAGGCCTCTCCAACCGTTTCGAACAACACCGCCTTCATCGCATCATCAGCAGACATGCCGGACCAGACAACGAACTGGAAGGCCTGGAAATAATTCTCGCAGGAGTCAAGACCGTTGGAAAGCGTACCCTCGACCTGCTGGTTGGTGGGCTCGGCACCGCCAGCCAGAAGCAGCGAGTGCCGGAACACCACCACATTCTCATACGGCCAGAAATCGAAATGGCCCATCAGCACCTGGGAATTAACGCGCGAGAGCAGGCGCACCAGTTCGGTCACCCGGTGGTCGGGAACGCGCAGATCGAAGGCGCAGGCAAGATGCAGCGCTTCGTGCTGGTTCATCCACGAGAACGACACGTGATAGTCGGCCCAACGGCCACCGACCGTCATCGCGATCTCGTCCTCTCCGGAACGCTCGAAACTCCAGTCATTCGTGGAAGCCACGAACTCGATCATGTCGACCGGATTGTTCAGACGTTCTATTTCCAAAAGACCAAGACCCATAAACCACCTTTTTCCGATCGCTGCCCGTTGGCTCCAGCCATTTGCGTGGCCGGCCTCCCCGCGATGCACGCACCGGGCTCCATTTCGAATCATCTATTAAAATCAGTGTATAATGCGCAAACGCCAACACCAGCCCCCGGGCTCTGCTTTCTAGTGATCTATCATTTTTGCGTTCCGAAAATGATTCAGGCCCACGACCTAAATGATTCAGTGAATTGCCTTTTTTAACCATGTCCACAGGCTGGATTTTTTTGGTGATAGTTTTGCCGGATGGTTTCAAAGGGCCTCTCAGAACCGAGCCGGACCAGTATCTGATGACAGCGATGTCTCCGACAATGCAAAAAGCAGATCTCGAAGAGACCTGCTTTGCTTATTCATAATCCGCTTTTTCAAAAGCCTCAGGCTTTGATTACTTCCCGGTCTTTTCGTTCAGCTTTGCTTCAAGCGCCTCGATGCGCGAACGCAGTTCGTCGTTTTCGTCGCGCGCCTTGATCGCCATATCGCGCACGGCATCGAACTCCTCGCGCTGGACCACGTCCATGCTGTTCAGCCAACGCTCCACCTGCGCTTTCACCGCGGTTTCGAGGTCCTTGCCTGCGCTCTGGACCGAGCCTGCGGCGTCGGTCATCAGTTTCGCCAGATCGTCGAGAATACGGGTGGTGCCGGATGTCATGTCGGTTTCTCCTGTCGCGATGCCGGGACGCACCATCTCGGTGCCTCTCCATGAGGTAGTGAGATCGGTTTGAAGGCGCAAGCCCGGCAGCGCACAATGTGCGGACTATTCGCCCTGCGGGAAGCTTGACCAGACCGCATTATGTCGCCATCTTCCCGCCGACCATAGAGGATTTCAAACCTTGCTGCCAGACCACATCATGCTCGCCGCCATGCCCTATCCCGCCATCGATCCCGTGGCGATCCGTCTCGGGCCGCTGCAGATACACTGGTACGGACTGGCTTACGTTGCGGGCATTCTGCTCGGCTGGCTCTATGCACGCTGGCTGCTGAAGAAAGACCAGCTCTGGCCTGCCGGAAAGCCGCCGATGCCACTGGCGCGGCTGGACGATTTCGTCACCTGGTCGGTGGTCGGCATCGTCGTAGGCGGCAGACTCGGCTACATGCTGTTTTACGCGCCCGGCGCATTCCTTTCCAACCCGCTGGTCGTGTTCAAGATCTGGGACGGCGGCATGTCATTCCACGGCGGCCTGATCGGGATGATCACCGTGATGGTGATCTTCTCGCGCAAGCACGGCATCAACACATGGTCGCTGCTCGACCTGATGGCGGCCGTCGCTCCGATCGGCCTGTTATTCGGTCGGCTTGCCAATTTCATCAATGGTGAGCTTTGGGGACGGGCCAGCGATGTTGCCTGGGCGATGGTGTTTCCCGGCGCCGGCCCGCTGCCGCGCCACCCGAGCCAGCTTTACGAGGCCGGCCTTGAGGGGCTCGCCATACTCGTGATCCTGTTCATCGCCACGCAGTTTTATCACACACTGAAGCGGCCGGCGCTGACGGGCGGTATCTTCATCTGCCTTTACGCATTGTCGCGCATTTTCGTGGAGTTCTTCCGCGAACCGGACCCGCAGCTTGGCTATCTTTTCGGCGGCTGGCTGACCATGGGAATGCTGCTTTCCCTGCCAATGCTGATCGCAGGGCTCTGGGGCATCTGGTATTCCGGCTGCATGGCAAGGCGTAAAGACACGGGCAAATGATCGTGACCACGCCGCTTGGCAACAAGATCAAGACCATGATCGAGACCGGCGGTCCGATGCCGGTCAGTACCTATTTCACCCTCTGCCTCGCTGATCCCGACCATGGCTATTACCGCACTCGCGATCCTCTGGGTCGCAGTGGTGACTTCACCACGGCGCCCGAAATCTCGCAGCTTTTCGGCGAACTCATCGGCATTTTCCTGATCCAGGCCTGGCAACAACACGGCCGCCCGCAACAGACCGTACTGATCGAAGGCGGTCCCGGGCGCGGCACGATGATGGCGGATGTTCTGAATGTCATCGCGAAGCTTTCACCCGATCTTTACAACGGGCTCAGCGTAACGCTGATGGAAACCAGCCTACCATTGCGCGCGCGGCAGGCTGAAACGCTCAAATGCCACGCCGACCGGATCGGCTGGATTGACAATCTCGTCGAAGCGCCGGAAGGCTTCACCCTGTTTGTCGCCAACGAGCTGTTCGACGCCATCGCAACCCGCCAGTTCGTTAAGGCCGGATCAGGCTTTTTCGAGCGCGTGGTGACACTTGACGACAAAGGCGCGCTGGCCTTCGGTGTGTCCCCGGCCCTGCTTGACCCCGCCGGGCTTCCCGAAAACTGGAAAGTGCAGCCCGACGGCGCGATCTTCGAGCCTGCACCGGTGCGCGAAGCACTGATGGCAACGCTTGCCGAAAGGCTTAAAAAAGAAGGCGGCAGTGCACTGATCATCGATTACGGCCACCTAAAGAGCGGGTTCGGAGACACGCTGCAGGCCGTCCGCGACCATGGCTTCGATCCGCCGCTTGCCCATCCGGGCGAAGCCGACCTTACCAGCCATGTGGATTTCGCCGCCCTTGCCGGAGTGGCACAGCATGAAGGGCTTCAAGTCCACCCGATGATGATGCAGGGCGCCTTTCTGGCAGGTCTCGGCCTCGGTCCCCGGGCCTCTGAGCTTGGTCGGGGAAAAGACACCGGCACCCAGCAACAGATCGTCGCAGCTGCCCGCCGGCTCGCAGGTGAAGACGCTGATGAAATGGGTAATCTTTTCAAGGTATTGTGCGCATCAAGCCATCATCTTCGACTTATCCCTTTCGACGTTGAGGATTGACAAACAGGCTCTCCGCGCACCACCATCCGCCAAAACATGCAACAGGATACTGCAATGCTTCAGCCCGGCCGAACAGCCGAGAGAGAGACAGCCCCTGCCCCGGTTCAAAGCCCGCTTCTCACTGCGCGGCTTTCCGAGACGGGTATTCGTCACGGCTTTTTTACACGCCGGGGCGGCACTTCGACTGGCATCTATGAAAGCCTCAACTGCGGCGCCGGATCCGATGACGCGGCTGAAAACGTCTCCGAGAACCGTGCCGAAGTCGCCGCATGGTTCGGCGAAAACGTTGCCCGTCTTGTCAACCTCCATCAATGCCATTCGGCGGATGCGGTTGGCGTTGCGGCACCGTTTGCCGGAGAACGGCCGCGCGCCGATGGCCTTGCGTCCAGAACGCCGGGTCTTGTTCTCGGCGTGTTGACAGCCGATTGCGGCCCGGTGCTGTTCGCCGATCCGGAAAACGGCGTCATCGGCGCGGCCCATGCGGGCTGGCGCGGCGCATTTGGCGGCATTCTGGAGGCAACCGCAGAGGCGATGATATCGCTCGGTGCAAGACGGGAGGCGATTGTCGCCAGTCTGGGGCCGGCAATCAGTAGTAAGGCCTATGAGGTCGGCCCGGAATTCATCGACCGTTTCACAGAAGCCGACAGCACATTCTCGCGTTTCTTCTCGCCTGCCGAAACGGACGGCCATGCCCTGTTCGACCTTGCCGGGTTCATCGGCCTGAAACTTGACCGCGCAGGCATTGCGCACGACATCATCGGTCAGTGCACTTACGAGAACGAGCGGGATTTCTTTTCCTATCGCCGCTCAACCCATCGCGGCGAGCCGGATTACGGCCGCCAGATTTCGGCGATTTCGATTGCGGCTCAATGAGCCTCGTACTTCAACTGCGTGCGATGCACGCCCGGGGAGACAGATATGGCGCTGATTTTTGAAAGCGACGAATATGCAGACAGGCTGACGCGGCTGAAAAGCGCGATGGCGGCCAAGAAACTCGATGCCGTGCTGCTGTTCGCGCAGGAGAGCATGTACTGGTTGACGGGATACGACACATTCGGTTTCGTATTTTTCCAGTGCCTGGCTGTGACCGCCGACGGCAAGATGACACTTCTGACCCGCTCGGCCGATGTCCGTCAGGCTCGCCAGACCTCCAATATCAGCGATATCCGCATTTGGGTCGACCGTGGCCAGACAGACCCGAGCCGCGACCTTAAGGAAATGCTGGCCGATCTTGATCTGCTCGGCTGCCGTATCGGCGTCGAATACGACACCCACGGCATGACCGGACGGTCCGCCCATCTGCTGGATGAGCAACTGTCGACCTTCTGCCAGATTGAGGATCTCGTCCTATCTGGTCAGCAATCTGCGTCTGATCAAAAGCCCGGCCGAGATCACCTGCATCGAAAAGGCGGCGACCCTGTGTGACGACGCCTTCGATGCAGCGCTCCCCCTGATCAAACCCGGAGCGGATGAAGGCGAAATCCTGTCGGCAATGCAGGGCGCGGTGCTTTCCGGCGGCGGCGACTATCCGGCCAATAATTTTATCATCGGTTCTGGCGAAAGCGCGCTGCTCTGCAGGTCGAAATCAGGCCGCCGGACGCTTTCTGATAACGACCAACTCACCCTCGAATGGGCCGGCGTCTGGGCGCACTATCACGTTGCGGCGATGCGCACGGTCGTGATCGGCGAGCCTACAGACAGACACCACGCGCTTTATGGTGCGGGCAAGGCTGCCCTTGAAGCCATCGAGGAGCTTTTGCGTCCGGGGCACAGTTTCGGCGATGTTTTCGACAAACATGCCGAGATCATGGACAGCCGCGGCCTGTCGCGCCACCGGCTGAACGCCTGCGGCTATTCGCTTGGCGCGCGGTTCGCGCCGTCATGGATGGAACACCAGATGTTCCACGCCGGGAACCCCAACCCGATCCTGCCTTCGATGTCGCTGTTCGTGCACATCATCATTATGGATTCCGACAGCGGCACGGCGATGACGCTCGGCCGTACCTATCTGACCGGCGAGGACGATCCAAGGCCGCTTTCGCGGCTCACCCTCGACCTTTACACAAAATAAAGCATGATGACCGCCATCGTTTGACAAGGCTGCGCCCTCTCCCGAAAATCACATGTATTTTCAAGGGAAAGGGCGTGGTCGAATGTTCCGGATGGCAGGCATTTTTATTGCTGCGGGCCTGCTTTCCGCCTGCTCCACCAGCGACATGCTGACAGTGTCGTCAACACCGCCGGCAACGGTTGGCGCTGCGGCCCCTCAAGCCTATCAGACTCCACCGCCGGTGGCCGAGACCGCTACCTCCCGCCAGAACCTGGCAACGCCCGCCAGCGCAGGCGGGCCGGCCGGTGCAGCAACATATGTCCAGCAAACCGCAACGGCCTATGACACCACGCCCGGTAGAGGTCGTCCACCGAGCACATTCGGCCAACAGGCACAACAACTCGGCCAAACGCAGCAAGCCGGCGTAGCGACACCTGCTGCCCAAGTGGCTTCGCAACCTGCACCGCAGGTGGCGGCATCACCGCAACAGGCCGCGTCTCCGACTCCCGTCGCCGCGCCTCAGCAGACCGCAGCGCTGACTGCCATGGCTCAACCCGCAGCAACACCACAAACCGCTTCAGCGCAAACAACCCCGGTTACGATCATCCAGTCAGTTCGCTTCCTGCCGATCATCGGCGCCCCCTCGGACAAGCTCGAACCGCTTTCCGCTCGCCTCGGCGACAGCGTACGCGCCGCCGGGCTGACCATAGTACCGATGGACCAGGCGACCGCAGACCTAAGCCTCAAGGGCTATTTCTCCGTCGTCAATCAGAATGGTGTGGTCTCGGTAGTCTATGTCTGGGATGTCATCGGACCTGACGGACTGCGCCTTCACCGCATTCAAGGCAGCGAGCCCTCGACGGATACAGGCTTCTCCGGCACCGATCCGTGGGATGGCGTAACTCCGGCCATGATGGCGGATATCGGACAGAAATCGGTCGGTTCGCTACTCGCCTGGCTCGATAGTCAGGGTTAAAACACCACGAACAGGCACCTGTGATGAAAGACAAGCCGGGAAAGTCGGCTGAATCCGTCACGATACCGTAACAACCACCTTGCATTCGCCGGGAAGCCAGTTAAAAAGCGGGCAGTGAGACGCAACGGGCGATATGACATGAAGGTTTTCGCGGGCAATTCCAACCGACAGCTTGCCGAAGCGATTTGCAACTATCTCAATGTCCCGATGGGCAAGGCGAGCGTAAGGCGGTTCGCCGATCAGGAAATCTTCGTTGAAATTCAGGAAAATGTGCGCGGCGAGGACGTTTTCGTCGTCCAGTCAACCTCGTTTCCGACCAACGACCACCTGATGGAATTGCTGATCATGATCGATGCGTTCCGGCGTTCATCGGCGCGGCGCATCACGGCGGTTCTTCCCTATTTCGGCTATGCCCGGCAGGATCGCAAACCCGGACCGCGCACACCGATTTCAGCCAAGCTGGTTGCCAATCTGATCACCCAGGCCGGCGCCAACCGCGTGATGACGCTTGACCTGCATGCTGGCCAGATCCAGGGTTTTTTCGACATCCCGACCGACAATCTCTATGCTTTGCCGATCCTTGCGCGTGACATCAAGGCGCGCCGCAATCTCGACAATGTCATGGTGGTCTCGCCCGATGTCGGCGGCGTTGTGCGGGCCCGCGCGCTTGCCAAGCGGTTAGACTGTCTGCTGGCTATCGTCGACAAGCGGCGTGAACGTCCCGGTGAATCCGAGGTTATGAATATCATCGGCGAGGTCGAAGGTCGGGAGTGTATCCTGATCGACGACATTATCGATTCCGGCGGCACGCTCTGCAATGCCGCCGAGGCGCTTTTGAACAACGGCGCGCTTTCTGTCACCGCTTACATTACCCATGGCGTGCTCTCGGGCGCAGCGGTGCAGCGCATCAGTTCATCCAAGCTTGAAGAACTGGTAATTACCGACTCGATCCAGCCGCGCGGCGAAATGGTCGCTTCGAGCAATATCCGCGTGATTTCGACGGCCGCACTCATCGGCGAAGCGATAAACAGGACCAGCCACGAGTCCTCCGTCTCGAGCCTTTTCGACTAGCTAGCCTGGTCTTGTGCCGGTTCAGGCGTGCTCTGCAATTCCGGCTTACCGAAAACACCATCCTCATTCACGATCGCGTCGATTTCACTGCGGGGCTTGGGCTTTCCGAAATAATAGCCCTGGGCGCTGGGACAGCCCTCGAGCCGCAAGAACTCCAGCTGCTCCTCCGTCTCGACACCCTCGGCCAGAACCTTGAGACCGAGGCTCTTTCCGATAATGACCGTTGAGCGGATGATCGCTGCCGACAGCGTGTCCTGGGGCAGGCCCGAGACAAATGAGCGGTCGACCTTGATCTTGTTGAAGGGAAATTGCTGCAACGTCGCCAGCGATGAATAGCCGGTCCCGAAATCGTCCATGGCGATCCTGACACCAAGCGCCTTAAGTCTGGCGAAGGTCTCATCCGCACGATGCACATTCTCGATAATGCCACTCTCGGTGAATTCCAGTTCAAGACGCTCTGCGGGTAGCCCCGTTTCCCTCAGGATGTCCGCCACCTTTTCAGGGAAGCGAATATCACCGAGTTGCTGGGCGGCAACATTGACGCCAACCTGATACGGCTGTTTCCAGCGTACCGCATCGGCGCATGCCTCGCGCAACACCCATTCTCCCAGCGTGCCGATGAAGCCGGTTTTCTCGGCAACAGGAATGAAATCATCCGGCGCAATCAGCCCATGATCCTTGTGAAACCAGCGCAGCAGGACCTCGAATCCGAAAATCGTACGGTCATCCGTCAGGTGCTGCTGCTGATAAAAAAGACGGAACTCGCCGTCCTCAAGAGCGCGTCGCATGTCGAGCGCCAGCGCATTCAGATGTCGCTCACCGTGATCCAGTTTTTCGTCGTAAAAGATAAGCTCTCCGCCCTTTCCACGCTTGGCGCGCTGCAGAGCTGCGTCGAGGCGGGCGATAAGCTCGTCAGCCACAGCACCATCGGCCGGACAGATCACACAGCCTGCATGAAGCACGATCTCTATCTTCTTGCCGCCCCAGACAAAGGGGCGCGTCAGCTCGTTCATCACACGGCGACAGACCTTCAACACATCCTGGCGGCGGCTGTAGCCACGCAGTAGAACTGCAAACTCGTCATTTCCGGTACGCGCAACGAAAGCATCAGCCGGCAGGACACTGACGAGACCCTGCGCCAGCATTCCCAGAATATCATCACCTGCAGCATTGCCGTGTACGACATTGATCTCCTTGAAGCCCTTGATGTCGAGAAAACCAAGCGCAAATGACAACCCTCTGCGTGTTTGCTCCAGCGATCTCTGCAGCTCCTCGATCAAAGCCCGCCGGTTTGGCAGCCCCGTCAAAGCATCGTGTGAGCTCGCCCGATGGAGCTGAGCGGAGACAAGCTCTTGGTTTTTGGCATCAAGCATCAGAAGCGCGAGGCCGAGGACAACTACCACGCTGACGGCCAGCGCGGTGAAAAACGTCATCGTCTGCGGCTGGAGCCCAGCATTGGGCCAGTGGACCGTACCATCAGGGACGACGGAGAGGCCGACCAGACTGATCATATGGACGGCGAAGATCGTGACCACCACGAAAGCCGCCCCGAGCGCCTTATTCCAACGCCAATTGGCACGAGCGATCACGGAACTGGAAATCAGGCCGCCAAGTGCGCCCAGCATGACCGCGGTGACGACATAACCTGGTGACCAGTGGAACCGCGCCGGTACATTGAAGCCGGCCATGCCGATGAAATGCATCAAGGCTACGCCCAGCCCGAAGACCAAACCGCCCGCCTCTATCAGCAGCGTCTTGCCGCCGCTGCAACCAACCAGCATAGCGAACGTTGTAGTGGCGATCGCAACGCCTAGCGACAGGAAGGTCAGAACCGGATCGAATGAGTACGGCAGATCCAGCCTGTAACCAAGCATCGCAATAAAATGCGTGCACCAGATTGTCATGCCACCAACAATGCCGGCAAGAACCAGCCACGGCCAGGAATACTCCAGCGACATGACGCGAACACGGACAACGAGGCTGACACCCAGGTAGCTGCCGATAAACGCAATGAAAAGCGCAGCAAAGAGCGAACGATGTGTATGGTCGACAACAACGCATGAAATGAGTGCGTCCAACTTGTCCCTCCGGGTATCTGGCCGTGAAATAGCCCCGTGACACTCATTAGTAGCGCTTGGGACTATGCCGGAACAACAACAAATTGTCCTCGATGACGATTGTATTATGACGTCTGCAACGGCGAACACGCTTGCCTTTTTCGCTTACCTCCTATATGGACAGCCCGTTCGCGCAGACACCCTTGGAGGCAGCGCGAATGAGGGCGTGCCCTCCGTTTTGCGGGCAAAAACAGAAGCCGGCAAAACG
The DNA here is from genome assembly GCF_055808365.1 of Martelella sp. K41-7. NCBI lineage: Bacteria > Pseudomonadati > Pseudomonadota > Alphaproteobacteria > Hyphomicrobiales > Aurantimonadaceae > Martelella > Martelella sp. K41-7. Next base: position 594,119 of record NZ_CM147867.1, on the reverse strand, counting down.
CTCCAGACAACCTGAAAGGAAATGCCATGAGCGATAACAGCTCGCTGCTCACGGCCGAAGCGCGCGAACGGGTCGGTAAGGGGTCCTCCCGTGAACTGCGCCGCAACGGCATGGTGCCCGCCGTCATTTACGGCGACAAGCAAGCCCCGGTTTCGATTGCGGTTTCCCGCAACGAAGTAACCAAGCGGATCTTTGGCGGCGGTTTTATGACCACCACCTTCACGATCGAAGTCGGCAAGAAGAAATACATGGTCCTCCCCAAGGACTACCAGCTCGACCCGGTCCGCGACTTCGTGATGCATATCGACTTTCTGCGGGTCTCCGAAAAGAGCACCGTTACCGTCGCTGTTCCTGTGCACTTCATCAATGATGAAACCTGCCCCGGAATCAAGAAGGGCGGCGTGTTGAACATCGTACGCCATGAGGTCGAGTTCAACTGCCCGGCGAATGCCATTCCCGACAGCATTACGGTTGATTTGGCAACAGCCGAGCTAGGCGAGTCGATCCACATCTCCTCCGTCAATGTTCCGGAAAACGTGCACCCAGTTATCACTGATCGCGACTTTACCATCGCCACGATTGCTGCTCCGGCCGGCCTGAAATCCGAAAAGGACGACGCTGAAGACGGTGCAGAAGCAACCGGAGAAGAAGGCGGCGCCGAAGAGTAAGCGCAGCCCTTTACCGACGCTCTTTGAAAGCCGCGGGCCTTGCCTGCGGCTTTTGCATACCCGGAGTTAGGCCATCATCATGGGGATCGGCCGCAAAGCGTTATCACCGCTCCAGCCTGAAAATGCGATCGGATTGGGCCACTGCTAGAATTGCGCGGTCACCGAAGGGAGCGTGTCGGTTGGTGAGGAGGCGTTACGTCAGCGACGCGTCGAGTTGCCATCAATGATCTCAAACGGCAGTTCAACGGCGGCATCCGGCCTCACGCCATCGGCCAGATAACGCATGATCATATCCGCTGCCTTGAAGCCGATTTCGTAGAGCGGCACATGCACGGACGTCAGGGGCGATTCCGCCATCTCGGCAAAATCCAAACCGTAATATCCACAAATGCCGAATTCCTCCGGCACGCGGACGCCCATCTGCTGGGCACCAAAATAGACCCCCATTGCGAGCCTGTCATTGTGACAGAAGACCGCATCGATTTGAGGCATGCGAGAGCGCAGGGCATCCACCAACTTCACCCCCTGCTCCATTGGATTGCCACCCTCGGCCTCGAAGACATAGGCCGGGTCGTAACGCCCGACTTTCAAAAGCGCGTCGCGATACCCCTCGAAGCGACGACGCGAACGGATGTCCTTTCCGCCACCGAGCAGAGCGATGTGTTCGTAACCTTTTGAGAGCAGATGATCCACTGCAGCAGCGGCCGCTTCGCGATTGCGGATACCCACTCCCATATCCAGCGGCTCAATGCTCGTATCCATCATCTGGACAACGGGACAGCCAAGCTCCGCGATCAACGGCTTGTTGACGGGAAATTCAGCAACGCTCTCCAAAATGATGCCAGCGGGGTTCTGGGCAACGAAAAGCCTCAGAAGCTTCGCCTCTTCCGCCGCGTTCAGCCCAATATTGGCAAACTGGGTCGTGACATCGCTGTTCAGAAAGCGATCCTCGACCCCGCGCGCGGCGTGAAAAAACCGCTCATCTCCAAAATAGGTGCGAGGACGGCGACGATACCACTGTGACGGCTTGCAAGCGCCCGGGCGGCAAAGTTCGGCACATAGCCGATCTCCTCCACCACATCCAGGATCGCTTCGCGTAACTTGTCGCTGACCTTGTGCGGCTCGCGCAGGGCGCGCGAAACGGTGATCGGACTTACACCCGCCAAGCGTGCGACATCGCTTAATGTAGTTCGTGACTTAGAGCCGCCCCTCAGCCGAAAAGACAATTCTTCAATCCCCTATTTCGCTGACCGGCATAGCTCCGGCCCTATATCAATCTATGGAATTCGCTTCCAAACCAAAATACAATGCCCCAAGTCCGGACCCAAGGCAAAGCACGATGTCGCGCTGACGGTCACCGACTGGTCAACGCCTTCAGGTCCGTCTGTGGATCCGCAATGGCATCGGGCGCAGGATTGATTCCCGCAGCCAGTAGCTTCTTAGCACAAACATAGGCACGCGCGTCGTTGATAGCGTCGACGGCCAGCAACTCCATCCCCTTGAAATACCAGATCGACTTGCTGCCCTCACGTGCACCGTCGCGCGTGACGACACGGTCATAGCCGCCATTGTAACCAGCTATCTGCAGCTTCACATCATACTGATCTGACCAGAACCAAGGCTCGGGTTCGTACGGCATGTGCGACCCCGTGAGAATTGCAGCAACCGCTTCGCCCTGATCAACCGCATTGGGAACGGATTCAAGGCGAATGCGCTCGCCCTTGAAGGGTAGCTCAACACAGTCACCGACGGCGAAAACCGCCGGATCGGAAGTCCGCCCGAACGCATCCACGACAATGCCATTGGCAACCGTCAGGCCCGCTTCCTTGGCAAGCTGGTCGTTCGGCGTCACGCCGATCCCAACCACAACCATGCCCACCTCGATCGTTGTGCCGCCGGACAGCACAGCACGCCTAACATGGCCGTTCTCGCCCTCCAGATGCACCAATCCGGTATTTTCCAGGATTTCGACCCCGTGTGAGCGATGTATTTCACCCATGATCGCTGCTGTTTCCGGCGCGGCGACGCGCTTCAGGATACGATCAGCCATTTCGATGACTGTGACATCAACATCAAATTTGCGCGCCACGGCAGCCGCTTCCAGGCCGACATATCCTCCACCAACGACCAGAAGCCTGGCTCCCGGCTTCATGACGGCTGCAAGCCGGTCCGCGTCTGTCTTGTCACGCATGACAAAGACACCGTCGAGCTCGCCACCGATATCCTTGGGCAGCCGCCGCGGTGATGCGCCGGTCGCAACGACCAGCGTGCCGTATTCAATCGTGGTGCCGTCCTGCATCGCCACGGTTTTCGCCTCCCGGTCGATCCGCTCGACGAAGCACTCCAGCCTGAGCTCGACGCCGTTTTCGGCGTACCAATCCATTGGCCGGAAAAGCAGCCGTTCAAACGCCATCTCACCAAGCAGGTATTTTTTCGACAAAGGTGGACGCTGATACGGCGGAACGGCTTCAGCGCCGATAAGGGTGATAGGACGGTGGTCCTTGAGTGCCCGGAGTTTCGCCGCAACGGCAAAGCCGCCCTGCCCAGCTCCAACAATCACAATCCTATCCGACACGCCTTACCCTCTTTTCCGTTTTCTTCATCGAGACGCCCCATGCGCTACGCTGTGGCGTCGAATCCGTCAATCATGTAACAGACTGCCACCATCCGCAGACCACGGCAAGAAGCCCGGCAGCAAGCTCCGGGCTTCTTGTAGCTCTGTTTGACAGCTTCTGGCGCGGTTCAGAGATTGCCCTTGCGCTGCTGAACCATCATGAACTTGTCGAAGGAGAACTCGGCAAGCTGCATCCAGAGATAAGCATCTTTCTTGAAAGCCTGCTGGCTGTCATAGATGCGCTTGAACCAGGCATTCTCCGCCGAGATTTCGGCAAAGGTTTCCTGAGAAACCGCATAGCAGGCATCGAGAATCTCGTCGCTGAACGGTTTGAGGATGGCACCCTCGGCAACCAGCTGGCGCAGCGCCTTCGGATTGCCGGCATCATAGCGAGCCAGCATGTCGAGATTGACCGCATCGCATGCATCGCGGAGGATCTGCTGATAGCTTGCTGGAAGTTCGTTGAACTTGTCGAGGTTGGTGAAGGCGTGGATCACCGGACCACCTTCCCACCAGGCAGGGTAGTAGTAATATTTGGCAACTTCGACGAGGCCGAGGCTGAGGTCGTCATAGGGACCGACAAACTCGGTGGCGTCGATCGTGCCGCGCTCAAGCGCTGAGTAGACGTCACCGGCGGCGATCTGCTGCGGTGTGACGCCGAGTTTCGCCATCACCTGTCCGGCGAGACCGGCAATGCGCATCTTCAGGCCCTTCAGGTCTTCAAGGGAGTTGATTTCCTTGGAAAACCAGCCACCCATCTGCGCACCGGTATTGCCGGCCGGACGGCCCCAGACGCCCTGTTCGGCAAAGAAGGCGTCAAACAGGTCATTGCCACCGCCCTGATAGAGCCAGGCGTTCTTAAGCCGGGCATTCATGCCGAACGGAACGGCAGTGCCGAGGCCGTAGGTCATGTCCTGGCCGATATAGTAGTAGGACGGCGTGTGGCACATTTCGATGGTGCCGTCGCGCACGGCATTAAGCACCTGCAACGGCGGAACCAGTTCGCCACCGGCAAAAACCTGAATGTCGAAATTGCCATCGGTCGCTTCGCGGACGCGATCGGCAATCCCGGTCGCGCCGGAATAGAGAATGTCGAGCGACTGCGGAAAGGCGGACGAAAGGCGCCAGTTGAGCTTTGGTGTTTCCTGCGCGATGGCAGGTGCGGCGAGTGCTGCCGGGGCAAGTGCGCCGGCCGAAGCAACGCCCGCCTTTTTGAAGAATGTGCGGCGATCCATTGGTGTTTCCTGCTACTTTGTCAAAGGATCGGCCCTCATCAGGCATAACGGCAAGTATGGCCGTGTGCCGGGCGATCCGTACCGGTGGGTACTATACATTTTCATTTCAACCTGCAAGCCCGAAAGCCCACCATATTGCTGCGTTGCATCATCACTGTATTTTTTGTCCGGAGATTGTTCGAGAATAAAAACTGAACGGGCAATGACTTGAAACAAAAGCGCATTGCAAAGCGGCGCGTAACCTGAGGGAATGTCGCTTTCGTCCATCGCCAATCCTGCGACCGTTTTGCCGCCTTGCCCATATGGCAGGCTGCCCGGGGTGAACCTGAACCGAGAGCCGTCCGCTTCTGCTACCAGGCGCCGTTCTCGCATGGCGAAACCCCATGCCCCTTATAATACTTGCATCCAGTGACCTTTTCCAATATGACTGACTGGTCAGTCATATCTTAGTGAACGTCGAAAACCCATGAACACGCCACCTAAGCGCAAGTCTCTCGCCCCCGAAGTGCGCCGGAATTCCATTCTGGACGCCGCCCTTGCTGTCTTTTCCGAAAAAGGCTTTGCCAATGCCCGGATCGAGGACATTGCCCGACGCGCCGAAATCGGCAAGGGTACGGTCTATCTGTATTTTCCGGACAAAGAGAGCCTGTTCAAATCGCTGATCAGCGATGCACTCGGCCCGCTTCTGATGGCAGCTTCGTCGACGTTTGAAGAAACCGACTTAAGCCCGCGCGAAACCCTCGGCATCTTCTTTCAGCTGCTGAAGACCGAAATCCTTGCCACAGAAAAGCGCGACCTGGTGCGGCTGATGGTAATGGAGATGCGGAATTTCCCAGACATTGCCGAATTTTACCATAAAAACATCATCCGCTCCGGACTGACACTGATTGTCCGCGTTCTGGAGAAGGCCCAGAAGCAGGGCGAACTGCGCTCTGTTCATGTGCTCAAGGCACCGCAGGTCATTTTCGCACCTGCCCTCCTATCGGTGGTCTGGGATGCCAATTTCGCCCGTTATGGCGACCTCGATCTCGATGCCGCATTCGATTTTTATCTGGATACGCTGTTCAAACCTGCTGAAGGGGAAGCCCCATGAAGCGCATTCTGATCGCCATCATTCTGCTCTCTGCCGCAGCTGGGTTCGGTTATTCCATTTTCCGGCCTGTCCAGAACCATGGCTGGCTGGGCTGGATAGAGGCGGACACGCTTTACATCGGTGCCGCCAATACGGCGCGACTGACACAGCTAACGGTGAGCGAAGGCGATATGGCCGATCAAGGCCAAACGCTGTTCACCCTTGAAGCCGACGCCGAGAGGGCCACTGTTGAAACCACAAAGGCCAACCTCAAAAAGGCAAGAGCCGCACTTGCGCTGGCAAAGGCGCCGCAGGACCGGCAGGAACAGCTCGACGCGCTGGAAGCATCGCGCAAGGAGGCAACGGCGGCTCTCGAATACACGGAAAAATCGCTCACCCGCGCCAAATCTCTATTCGAACAACAAAGTGGCACAAAGGCAAATCTGGATAATGCCGTCAGTGCCTATGCACAGGCCAAGGCCGCGCTCGACAAGATTGAAGCGCAGATCGCGCTTGGTAAGCTGCCCGAGCGCGTCCAGCAGATCGAACAGGCGGAACAGAGCGTTGCCGCAGCAGAATCCGAGCTTTCGGCAGCACACGCCATGCTCGCGCTCAAGACCGTTGCAGCGCCGGCTGCCGGCAGCATCGAGAAGATCTACTACCGCACCGGCGAAGTGGTGCCGGCGGGGCGCCCGGTCGTCTCGCTTCTGCCACCGGACAACATCAAGATTGAATTCTTCGTGCCCGAGCGCGAACGGGCTTCGCTGAAGGTCGGCGATCACGTCAGCGTCACTTGTGACAATTGTTCGCCTCAGAACGCCACTATTTCCTTCATCGCCCGAGACGCCGAATATACCCCGCCGCAAATCTTCTCGCGCGAGGAGCGGGCCAAGATGGTCTATCGCCTCGAAGCCCGACCGACAGACCCTGCTGCCCTGCCCGTGGGGCTTCCCGTCAACATTCAGGCGGAGAGCAACTGATGTCTGCAGAAGACAATGTGATCTCGGTTCAGGATCTGACCAAAAGTTTCAGCGGGCGCACCGTCGTCGATCATCTGACCATGAATGTCCGCAAGGGTACAATTCATGGCTTTCTCGGGCCAAATGGGTCAGGCAAGACAACCACCATCCGCATGCTCTGCGGTCTTTTGACACCTGACAGCGGTTCCGGCACATGCCTTGGCTATGACATCATCCGCGACGGCGAGCGCTTGAGACGGCATGTCGGCTACATGACCCAGCGTTTTTCGCTCTACCAGGACCTTACCATTCGGGAAAACCTCGATTTCGTTGCCCGCATCCATGGGCTCACCAAACCGAGTCAAAAGGTTTCCGACGCTATCGAAAGGCTCGGGCTAGGCGGGCGTGAGAAACAGCTTGCTGGCAATCTCTCCGGCGGTTGGAAACAGCGCCTTGCACTCGGCGCTTGCACGCTCCCCGATCCCGACCTTCTCCTCCTTGACGAGCCGACGGCCGGTGTCGACCCCAAGGCGCGCCGCGAATTCTGGGCGCAGATTCACGCCCTCGCCGCAGGGGGGCTCTCCGTTCTGGTCTCCACCCATTACATGGATGAGGCCGAACGCTGCCACGAGATCGCCTACATGGCCTATGGCAAGCTGATGGTGACAGGCACGGTGAAGGAGGTGGTCGCCGCCTCAAACCTGGAAAGCTACCTGATTACCGGCGCCCACGTGCACGAGCTTCAGGCAGAACTGGAAACCGCAGAAGGCGTCGATCTGGTGGCGCCGTTCGGCTCTTCGCTTCATGTCTGCGGCCATGACCGGGCAGCGCTTGAGCGCGCGATCCAACCCTATCGGGACCGACCCGACACCCAGTGCCGCCCGGGCGAAGCGACCCTGGAGGATGCCTTTATTTACATGATGAATGCGTCGAAGGATAATTTCAATGACGGGTGACAGGGCGCAACCCTTGGCGTCCGTCAGGCGTTTCTGGGCGATGACGGTCAAGGAATTTATCCAGATGACACGTGACCGGCTGACCATGGGCATGATGATCATGCTGCCGATCATGCAGTTGCTGTTGTTTGGCTTCGCCATCAACACCACGCCGCACCACCTGCCGACCGCCGTCATGCTCAGCGAAAGCACCAATGCCTCGCGCGCCATTCTGGCATCGCTTGAGAACACCGATTTCTTCGATATTACCGGGATTGTCACCAGCGATGCGGAAATGGACCGGGTGCTGGAATCCGGTGAGGTGCTGTTTGTCGTCGAAATACCGCCGGATTTCGAGCGCGACCTCAGGCGCGGGCTTTCGCCTTCCCTGCTGGTGGCGGCGGACGCGACGGATCCTGTTGCCGCTTCGTCCGCTCTCGGCGCGCTTTCGGGCATCGTTTCGACATCGCTGGCGGGCCTTCACGGCATCACCATCGCAGAACCGCAGAAGCCGGCGTTCAACATCATCCAGCACCGCCGCTATAATCCGGCGGGCAAGTCGACACTCAATATCGTGCCCGGCCTGCTTGGCACGATCCTGACGATGACGCTTTTGATCTTCACCGCCCTTGCCGTGACCCGCGAGATCGAGCGCGGCACGATGGAAAACCTGCTCGCCATGCCGATCCGGCCGATCGAGATCATGTTGGGCAAGATCATGCCCTATGTCTTTGTCGGCGCTTTTCAGGCCGCACTGATCATCGCCTCGGGCCTGTTGATCTTCGACGTGCCGATCCTTGGTGACCCGTGGTCACTGGCACTTCTGACCCTGCTTTTCGTCATCACCAATCTTTCAATCGGCTACACATTCTCCACCATTGCCAAGAACCAGCTTCAAGCCGTTCAGATGTCGATGATGTTCTTCCTGCCGAGCATTCTGCTCTCGGGTTTCATGTTCCCCTTCGACGGCATGCCGCGCTGGGCGCAATATCTCGGCGAAGCCCTGCCGCTTACGCATTATCTTCGCATCGTGCGCGCCATCATGCTGAAGGGCGCTGATATCACCGTGCTCGGCTTCGACAGCGTCATGCTGGCGGTGATCGCGCTCGTCGCCATGGCCATCGCCGTCAGCCGGTTCAACAAGACGCTGGACTGACACGCCCTCTCCCGAAAACCAAAAAGGCCCGGCGCTTTCGCACCGGGCCTTTCTTCAGTCATTGTGGCTGGGCTTATTCGCCCGGCTGAGGCTCTTCGTTCATGGAAGACAGCATCGGGGTTGCCTCGTCGGCGCCGGAAGCCTTGCGGCGGGCGTCGACGATGAGGTCGTCTCGCGTGGAAGCAATGCGGCGAACCTGCCCCATGGCACGTCCCGTACCGGCCGGGATCAGACGGCCGACGATGATGTTTTCCTTCAGGCCCTGCAGCGTATCGACCTTGCCGGCAATTGCAGCTTCCGTGAGAACCTTGGTGGTCTCCTGGAAGGACGCAGCCGAGAAGAAGGACGGCGTCTGCAGCGAAGCCTTGGTGATCCCGAGCAGCACCGGCTCGCCTTCGGCGGGCCGCTTACCCTGAGCCACCAGTTCCTCGTTCATATCGTCAAAGGCAATCGCCTCGATGATATCGCCGGTAATCTGGCCGCTGTCACCCGAAGCGGTGATCTCGATCTTCTGCAGCATCTGGCGAACGATCACCTCGATGTGCTTGTCGTTGATGATCACGCCCTGCAGACGATAGACTTCCTGGATCTCGTTAACGAGATAGGACGCCAGCGCCTCGACGCCCTTGATCGCAAGGATGTCGTGCGGAGCCGGGTTACCGTCGAGGATGTAATCACCCTTTTCGATATAGTCACCGTCCTGAAGGTGGAACGGCTTGGCCTTCGGAATGAGATATTCCACGGGCTCGACACCGTCCTCTGCAGGCTCGATCTGGATGCGGCGCTTGTTCTTGTAGTCGCGGCCGAAGCGGATCGTACCGTCGATCTCTGCGATCACGGCATGGTCCTTCGGACGACGGGCTTCGAACAGTTCCGCAACGCGCGGCAGACCACCGGTAATATCCTTGGTCTTGGCGCTTTCCAGCGGCGAACGCGCAAGCACGTCACCCTGGCTGACCTTCTGGCCCGGTTCGACCGACAGGATCGCATCCACCGACAGGGGCAGGCGAGCCTCGGTGCCACGCGCAAGCTTCATGACTTCGCCGTTCTCGTCCTTGATGACGATTGCCGGCTTCAGATCAGCACCGCGCGGCGTTGAACGCCAGTCCATGACCGAACGCTTGGTGAAGCCGGTGGCTTCGTCCGTCGTTTCGGTGACAGACAGGCCTTCGACGAGGTCTTCGAACTCGACCGTACCGGAAAGTTCCGTCATCATCGGGCGGGTATAGGGGTCCCACTCGGCAAGACGCTGGCCACGGCGGACCGCGTCACCGTCATCGACGAACAGCTTCGAACCATAGGCGACCTTCTGCGAAGACCGCTCCTGATCGCGCTGGTCGAGGATCTGGACCGCCATGTTGCGGCCCATTGCCACCAGAACGCCGTCGGAATTGCGCAGAACATTGCGGTTCTTGATGCGCACCTTGCCCTCGTAGGACGATTCCAGGAACGACTGGTCAACCACGGTCGCCGTACCGCCAAGGTGGAAGGTACGCATGGTCAGCTGGGTACCGGGTTCACCGATCGACTGAGCGGCAATGACGCCGACAGCCTCACCGAGGTTGACCGGTGTGCCACGGGCAAGGTCACGACCATAGCAGACCTGGCAGACGCCGGTCTGGACTTCGCAGGTCAGAGCCGAACGGATCTGCACCGACTGGATACCCGAAGCTTCGATCTTGACGACATCCGGCTCGTGGATCTGTCGGCCGGCCTCAACGATCAGCTCACCGGTGACCGGATCCTCGATGTCGACCAGAGCCGCACGCCCAAGCACACGCTGACCGATGGAAGCCACCACCTGACCGGCATCGACGATCGCTGTCATGGTCAGGCCCTTGTCCGTCCCACAATCGGCGGTGTTGACGATGCAGTCCTGTGCCACGTCGACGAGACGACGGGTCAGATAACCCGAGTTCGCCGTCTTCAAAGCGGTATCGGCAAGACCCTTACGGGCACCGTGCGACGAGTTGAAGTACTCGTTCACGGTCAGGCCTTCTTTAAAGTTTGAGATGATCGGCGTTTCGATGATCTCACCGGAAGGCTTGGCCATCAGACCGCGCATCCCGCCAAGCTGACGCATCTGGTTCTGCGAACCACGCGCACCGGAATGGCTCATCATGTAGATCGAGTTCATCTGCTTCTGGCGACCGGTTTCCGGGTCGAATTCGACGGCCTTAATGCGCGCCATCATCTCTTCGGTAACCTTTTCAGTCGCCTTACCCCAGGCGTCGACAACCTTGTTGTACTTCTCGCCCTGAGTGATCAAGCCGTCATTATACTGCTGCTCGTATTCCTTCACCAAGGCTTCCGTCTCGGCGACGATTGTGTGCTTGGCATCAGGAATGACCATATCATCCTTGCCGAAGGAAATACCGGCGCGGCAGGCATGACCAAAGCCAAGGCTCATGATCCGGTCACAGAAGATAACCGTGTCCTTCTGCCCGCAGTGACGGTAGACCGTATCAATCATCTTGGAGATGTTCTTCTTGGTCATTTCCTGATTGCAGGTCTCGAACGGCACGTTGACGTTTTTCGGCAGAAGCTCGCCAATGATCATGCGGCCGGGCGTGGTCTCATAGATGTTCGAGACTTCGTTGCCGTCCTCATCGACCGTCTTGAAACGACCCTTGATCTTGGAATGCAGCGTGACGACCTTGTTTTCAAGTGCATGGTGCAGTTCGCCCATATCGGCAAACGCCATGCCCTCGCCCGGTTCATTCTGATTCATGATCGAAAGGTAATAGAGACCGAGAACCATGTCCTGCGACGGAACGATGATCGGAAGACCATTGGCCGGATGCAGAATGTTGTTGGTCGACATCATCAGCACGCGCGCTTCCAGCTGCGCTTCGAGCGACAGCGGGATGTGAACGGCCATCTGGTCGCCGTCAAAGTCGGCGTTGAAGGCGGTGCAGACCAGCGGATGAAGCTGGATAGCCTTGCCTTCGACCAGGATCGGTTCGAATGCCTGAATGCCAAGACGGTGAAGGGTCGGCGCGCGGTTCAAAAGCACCGGATGTTCGCGAATGACCTCATCGAGGATATCCCAGACTTCCGGACGTTCTTTTTCAACCAGCTTCTTCGCCTGCTTGACGGTCGAGGAATAACCCTTGGCATCAAGACGAGCATAGATGAACGGCTTGAACAGTTCGAGCGCCATCTTTTTCGGCAGGCCGCACTGGTGCAGCTTCAGTTCCGGACCGGTCACGATGACCGAACGGCCGGAATAGTCCACACGCTTGCCAAGCAGGTTCTGGCGGAACCGGCCCTGCTTGCCCTTGAGCATGTCCGAAATCGACTTCAGCGGACGCTTGTTGGCCCCGGTGATGACGCGGCCGCGACGACCGTTGTCGAACAGCGCATCGACGGATTCCTGCAGCATCCGCTTTTCGTTGCGAATGATGATGCCCGGCGCGCGGAGCTCAATCAGACGCTTCAGGCGGTTGTTACGGTTGATCACACGACGATAGAGATCGTTGAGGTCCGACGTCGCGAAACGACCGCCATCCAGCGGCACAAGCGGACGCAGATCAGGCGGGATCACCGGAACGATCTTCATGATCATCCATTCCGGGCGGTTGCCGGAATCGAGAAAATTCTCAACGATCTTGAGCCGCTTCATCAACTTCTTCTGCTTCAGATCCGACGTAGTGTCGGCAAGCTCTGCACGCAGATCGCCCGCGATCTTTTCAAGATCCATGCCGGCAAGCATTTCATAGATCGCTTCTGCACCGATATTGGCAGAAAACTGGTCTTCGCCGAACTCATCGACGGCCAGCATGTATTCCTCTTCCGACAGGAGCTGATTTTCCTTCAGGTCCGTCAGGCCTGGCTCAGTGACGATGTAGTTTTCGAAATAGAGAACGCGCTCGACATCCTTCAGCGTCATGTCGAGCAGCGTCGAAATGCGGCTCGGCAGCGACTTCAAGAACCAAATATGGGCAACGGGTGCGGCCAGCTCGATATGGCCCATGCGCTCACGGCGAACACGCGACAGCGTGACTTCAACACCGCATTTTTCGCAGATAATGCCTTTGTATTTCATGCGCTTGTACTTGCCGCACAGGCACTCATAGTCCTTCATCGGACCGAAAATGCGCGAGCAAAACAGGCCATCACGTTCAGGCTTGAATGTACGGTAATTGATCGTTTCCGGCTTCTTGATTTCGCCATAAGACCAGGAAAGGATCTTTTCCGGGCTGGCGATCGAGATCCGGATCGAATCGAAGACCTGGGCCGGTGCCTGCGGATTGAAAAGATTCATGACCTCTTGGTTCATGCCTGTCTCCTTGACTGGGCGGCATCGCCCTTGCTGACAGAGAAATCCGGCCAAACCCCGATGCCGGTTTTCTGTCTCTTAAAACGGTTCTAGCCGCGAAATGCGGCAAAATGACATTGCATGCTTACCAACCAGCCTGCCGTGTCATTGGTGCGCCCGGCTTTTGGCGGCGGGCGCACCGTTTTTGTTCTCTATTCCGCTGCGTCCGGTAGTTCGTCTGCTTCTGCACCGGACTCTTCAGCACGGTTTTCAAGCTCGACGGAAAGGCCAAGCGAGCGCATTTCCTTGACGAGAACGTTGAAGCTCTCCGGAATACCGGCTTCGAACGTATCATCGCCACGGACGATGGCTTCATAGACCTTGGTACGACCGGCAACGTCGTCCGACTTCACGGTCAGCATTTCCTGCAGCGTGTAGGCGGCACCATATGCTTCAAGCGCCCAGACCTCCATTTCGCCGAAGCGCTGACCACCAAACTGCGCCTTACCGCCCAGCGGCTGCTGGGTCACGAGCGAGTACGGACCGATCGAACGGGCGTGGATCTTGTCGTCGACAAGGTGGTTGAGCTTGATCATGTACATGTAGCCCACGGTCACCTTGCGGTCGAACGGCTCGCCGGTACGTCCGTCATAGAGCACGGACTGACCCGACGGATCGTAACCCGCCCATGACAGCATCTCGGAAACATCACCCTCATGCGCACCGTCAAAGACCGGCGTGGCGATCGAAACGCCGCGCTTTGCTTCATCGGCAAGACGCAACAGGGATTCGTCATCGAAATTCGAGACTTCGTCCTTGGCTTCCGATGCATAGACCCGGGTCAGCGTTTCCTTCAACGGCGCGATGTCGTTGTTTTCCTGATACTCTTCAAGCATCTCACCGATCCGCTTGCCCATGCCGGCACAACCCCAGGCCAGATGGGTTTCGAGGATCTGGCCGACATTCATTCGGCTCGGAACGCCAAGCGGGTTCAGCACGACATCGACATGGGTTCCATCTTCCAGGAACGGCATGTCCTCGGCAGGCAGAATGCGGGAAACCACACCCTTGTTACCGTGACGGCCGGCCATCTTGTCGCCCGGCTGGATCTTGCGCTTCACAGCAACGAAGACCTTGACCATCTTCATCACGCCCGGAGGCATTTCATCGCCGCGCTGGACCTTTTCGACCTTGTCCATGAACCGCTGCTCAAGGCGATTCTTGGATTCGTCGTACTGGCCGCGAAGCGCTTCGAGTTCAGCCTGCGCTTCTTCGTCCTCAACAGCGAACATCCACCACTGCGAACGCGGGTAAGCACCGATGACTTCATCAGAGAGCTGTGCGCCCTTCCTGAAGCCCTTGGGGCCGGCAATCGCCGTGTGACCGCGCAGCATGTCCGAAAGACGGGAATACACGTTACGGTCCAGGATAGCCTGTTCGTCGTCACGGTCCTTGGCAAGACGCTCGATTTCCTCGCGCTCGATTGCCATCGCACGCTCGTCTTTTTCGACGCCGTGACGGTTGAACACGCGGACTTCAACGACCGTACCAAAGGTGCCGGGCGGCATACGCATCGAGGTGTCGCGAACGTCGGAGGCTTTCTCGCCGAAGATGGCGCGCAGAAGCTTTTCTTCCGGCGTCATCGGGCTTTCGCCCTTCGGCGTGATCTTGCCACACAGAATGTCGCCAGGATGAACCTCAGCACCGATATAGACGATGCCGGCCTCATCAAGGTTCTTCAGCGCTTCTTCCGAAACATTCGGAATATCACGGGTGATTTCTTCCGGGCCGAGCTTGGTGTCGCGGGCCATTACCTCGAATTCTTCCAGATGGATCGAGGTGAAGACATCATCCGAAACGATCCGCTCGGAAAGCAGGATCGAATCCTCGTAATTGTAGCCGTTCCAGGGCATGAACGCGACCAGCGCGTTGCGGCCGAGCGCCAGATCGCCAAGATCTGTCGACGGACCGTCGGCGATGATGTCGCCCTGGTTAACGAAGTCCCCGACGCGCACCAGCGGACGCTGGTTGACGCAGGTGTTCTGGTTGGAACGCTGGAACTTCATAAGACGGTAGATATCAACGCCCGATTTCGAGGCATCCAGATCTTCCGTGGCGCGGATAACGATACGCGTCGCATCGACCTGGTCGACCACACCGCCACGTTTGGCACCAATGGCAGCACCGGAATCGCGCGCCACAACAGGCTCCATGCCGGTACCGACGAACGGCGCTTCAGCGCGCAGAAGCGGCACGGCCTGACGCTGCATGTTCGAGCCCATCAGAGCGCGGTTGGCGTCATCGTTTTCCAGGAACGGAATGAGGGCGGCAGCGACCGAAACCAGCTGCTTCGGCGAAACGTCCATCAGGTTGATGTTTTCACGCGGTGCCAGCATCACTTCACCGGCATGACGGCAGACGACGAACTCGTCCTCGAACTTGCCTTCATCGGTCATCACCGAGTTGGCCTGCGCGATGTAGTACTTCGCCTCTTCCATAGCCGACAGATAGATCACTTCAGAGGTCAATGTGCCGTCTTCAGCGATCTTGCGATACGGGCTCTCGATAAAACCGTACTTATTGACGCGTGCAAACGTTGCCAGCGAATTGATCAGACCGATATTCGGGCCTTCCGGCGTTTCGATCGGGCAGATACGACCGTAATGGGTCGGATGCACGTCGCGGACTTCAAAGCCCGCACGTTCGCGCGTCAGACCACCCGGTCCAAGAGCCGAAAGACGACGCTTGTGGGTGATTTCCGAAAGCGGGTTGATCTGGTCCATAAACTGCGACAGCTGCGAAGAACCGAAGAACTCGCGCACGGCGGCAGCAGCCGGCTTGGCGTTGATCAGATCCTGCGGCATCACGGTGTCGATTTCGATCGAGGACATGCGTTCCTTGATCGCACGCTCCATGCGCAGCAGGCCCAGACGGTACTGGTTTTCCATCAGCTCACCGACCGAACGGACACGGCGGTTGCCAAGATTATCAATATCGTCGATCTCGCCCTTGCCATCACGAAGATCAACCAGCGTCTTTACGACAGCCAGAATATCTTCCTTGCGCAGCACACGCATCGTGTCCGGCGCATCGAGCTCGAGACGCATATTCATCTTAACGCGACCAACGGCGGAAAGGTCGTAGCGTTCGGAATCGAAGAACAGCGAATTGAACATGGCCTCGGCCGAATCCATGGTCGGCGGCTCACCCGGGCGCATCACACGATAGATATCGAACAGCGCATCCTGGCGATTTTCGTTCTTGTCAGCAACCAGCGTATTGCGGATATAGGCGCCGACATTGACGTGGTCGATGTTGAGGATCGAAAGCTCGTCCAGGCCCTGCTCGATCACGCTGGCGATGTTCTTCTCGTCAAGTTCTTCGCCGGCTTCGAGAAAGATCTCGCCGGTCTCCATGTTGACGATATCCTCAGCAAGGAAGGTGCCGTAAAGCTCCTCATCGGTGACCTTCAGCGCCTTGAGGCCAGCCTCAGCAAGCTTCTTGAGCATGCGCGGGGTCAGCTTCTTGCCAGCCTGGATCACGACTTCGCCGGTATCGGCATCGATCAGATCCGTGATGACCTTCTGGCCACGCAGCCGCTCCGGCGAGAACGGCACTTTCCAGCCGTCGCCGTCACGCTCATAAACCGCCTTCTCGTAAAACGTCTCGAGGATCTCTTCGGTATCCATACCGAGCGCCATCAGAAGCGACGTGGCCGGTATCTTGCGGCGACGGTCGATACGCGCATGCACGATGTCCTTGGCATCGAACTCGATGTCGAGCCAGGAACCGCGATACGGGATCACGCGAGCGGCAAACAAAAGCTTGCCCGAGGAATGACTCTTGCCCTTGTCATGGTCAAAGAACACGCCCGGCGAACGGTGCATCTGCGAAACGATAACACGCTCGGTACCGTTGACGATGAAGGTCGCATTGTTGGTCATGAGCGGCATATCGCCCATGTAGACCGACTGCTCCTTGATGTCCTTGATCGACTTGGCGCCGGTATCTTCGTCGATATCGAACACGATCAGGCGCAGCTTGACCTTCAAAGGCGCTGCATAAGTCAGGTCGCGCTGACGGCACTCCTCGACGTCAAACTTCGGCTGTTCGAACTCGTAGGAAACGAATTCGAGCATCGAAGCGCCCGAGAAATCGGTCATCGGGAAGACGGACTTGAAGACCGCCTGCAGCCCATCATCGGGACGACCACCCTTGGGTTCATCCACCATCAGGAACTGGTCGTAAGACGCCTTCTGAACCTCGATGAGGTTCGGCATCTCCGCCACTTCCGGAATTTTTCCGAAGAACTTGCGTACGCGCCTGCGACCATTAAAGGAAAGGGTCTGAGCCATCGTCGCTCCTTGTCAATCTGCATCCGGGCCTGCAACAGACGGGTACCGATGGCCAGTCGGTTCCGTCGTTATTCGAGAGGTCTTCTTGAGAACCCATTACCCAAAGGCCCGAAACGGGACTTTGGGTAATGGCTTCACATCAGTTTTCGTCCTGCGGGCAGGCAATCGCCCGCCCGCAGAACAGATATAAAAGCTTACTTGAGCTCAACCTTGGCGCCGGCTGCTTCCAGCTTGGCCTTGAGTTCTTCAGCTTCGCCCTTGGAAACGGCTTCCTTGACAGCCTTAGGAGCGCTCTCAACGAGTTCCTTGGCTTCCTTGAGACCGAGACCGGTGATGGCACGGACTTCCTTGATGACACCGATCTTGTTGCCACCGGCTTCAGCCAGAACAACATCGAATTCGGTCTGCTCTTCAGCAGCTTCGGCAGCAACAGCACCGCCAGCAGCAGCAACAGCGACCGGAGCAGCGGCGGAAACGCCCCACTTCTCTTCGAGCATCTTGGACAATTCAGCGGCTTCAAGAACTGTCAGTTCAGAAAGTTCGTCTACGATTTTGGCGAGATCAGCCATGTCAGTCTTCCTTAGGTGTTTGGTTCGAACTGGGTCGAAATTTCATAAACAGCGAAAAACCGCCTCAAGCGGCTTCGTCCTTCGTGGCGTAGGCATTGAGCACACGCGCAAGCTGGCTTGCGGGTGCAGAAGCAATCGTCGCGATACGGGTTGCCGGGGTCTGGATCATACCAACCAGCTTCGCACGCAGCTCGTCCAGCGAAGGCATCGTCGCAAGCGACTTGACACCATCAGCATCGAGCACGGTTGCCCCCATGGCACCACCGAGAACAACGAGCTTGTCGTTGGTCTTGGCGAAATCCATGCAGACCTTCGGAGCCGTCACCGGGTCATCGCAAAATGCGATGAGCGTCTGACCTGTAAACAGATCGGACATTCCCTCGGACTCCGTACCCTGAAGGGCAATCTTGGCCAGGCGGTTCTTCGCGACTCTGACAGTGCCTCCCGCTTCACGCATCTTCGAACGGAATACGTTCATCTGCGCAACGGTGACACCGGCATAGTGGGCCACGACAACCGAGCCCGAAGCCTTAAAGACTTCGTTCAGTTCCGTGACGAATTCGCGTTTTTCCGCTCTTTCCACTGCCTATCTCCAGTTGACAGGTCCAAAACCGGACCTGTCGGTTGCCTTTGCCGCAAGGGACTTGTTCTATCCAAGATCCCAAGCGACGCTCGAGGATCCTGCCCCCCTTCAGCGCGCGATTTCTCAAGCGCCAAGGCACACCAGGTTCGAACCGAACTAAACCGCGGGAGGATCTTCATCGTCCATCGCGGAAAAATTGGGTCTCACCCGTCTCATGCAGGCAATGAATTAAGGTTGCCCACCTGCAATCTCGGACAGGAAACCGGGATTTTCATCCCGGGTTTTTCCGGGCCCTGGAGCCCGGAAACTTGTCACCGAAAGTCTACCTTCCGGAAATTCGCAAAATCAGGCATTGACCGACGAGAAGTCGATCTTGACGCCAGGCCCCATCGTCGACGACAGAGCCACGCGCTTGACGTAATTGCCCTTGGCGCCAGCCGGCTTTGCCTTGACGACGGCATCAGCAAAGGCGCGGATATTTTCTTCCAGCGCGCTTTCGGCAAACGAAGCTTTGCCGACGCCAGCATGGACGATACCGGCCTTCTCGACACGGAACTCAACAGCGCCGCCCTTGGAGGCATCGATCGCCGCCTTGACGTCCATGGTAACCGTACCAACCTTCGGGTTCGGCATCATGCCGCGCGGGCCGAGAACCTTACCGAGACGACCGACGAGCGGCATCATGTCCGGGGTGGCGATGCAACGGTCGAAATCGATGTTGCCGGCCTGAACCTGCTCAACAAGATCTTCCGCACCAACGACGTCAGCACCGGCTTCCTTGGCTTCATCAGCCTTGGCGCCACGGGCAAAAACGGCAACGCGAACGCTGCGACCTGTGCCGTTCGGCAGGTTGACAACACCGCGAACCATCTGGTCCGCATGGCGAGGATCAACACCGAGATTCATAGCAACTTCAATGGTCTCGTCGAACTTGGCGGTGGCCCGCTCCTTGACCAACTTAACCGCCTCAGCAAGCGGATAGAACTTGTCGGCGTCGATGCCCTCACGGGTCTTCTGAATACGCTTTGCAATCTTGGTCATGGCTATCAACCCGTCACTTCCAGGCCCATGGCGCGGGCGGAACCCTCAACCATGCGCATTGCGCCTTCGATATCGGCGGCGTTGAGGTCGCTCATCTTCGCTTCCGCAATCTTGCGGACCTGCTCTGAAGAGATCGAACCGGCGCTCGACTTGCCCGGCGTCTGCGAACCCTTCTTCAGCTTCGCTTCCCGCTTCAGGAAGTAGGAGACCGGGGGCTGCTTCATGACGAAGGTAAAGGACTTGTCCTGGTAATAGGTAATGATTACCGGGATCGGCATGCCCTTTTCCATTTCCTGCGAGGCGGCATTGAACGCCTTGCAGAATTCCATGATATTAATGCCGCGCTGACCAAGTGCGGGACCGATCGGCGGCGACGGATTTGCCGAACCTGCCGGGACCTGCAACTTGAGCTGGCCTGCAACTTTCTTAGCCATTACTCTGCCTTTCTCATCTCGGACCGGATACCCGGCCCTTCATGCCGGCATCTGCCGGCGGCTGCGGTTGCGTGGTACGAGCTTCCGGGACACCGGCTAAGCGCCCTGCTCTTCCACGCGAAATGCCCCGAAGGGCAAAAACTCAAACTTTTCGACCTGGCTGTATTCCAGCTCGACCGGGGTTGCGCGACCAAAGATCGAAACTTCGACCTTCAGGCGGGCACGCTCCTCATCGACATCCTGAACGACACCATTAAAGGAGGCGAACGGACCATCGGAGACACGGACATTCTCGCCGATTTCGAAAGACACGGTCGCCTTCGGGCGCTCGACACCTTCCTGAACCTGACCGAGAATATGATCAGCCTCTGAATCCGGGATCGGAACAGGCCTCTGATCACTCCCCAGAAAACCGGTAACCCGCGGCGTGTTCTTGATCAGATGGAAGACCTCGTCATTGAGATCAGCCCGCACCAGAACATACCCGGGGAAGAACTTGCGCTCCGAATCGACCTTGCGGCCACGACGGACTTCCACGACCTTTTCGGTCGGAACAAGGATACGATCAAAGAAATGATCGAGGCCCTTCTGCTTGGCCTTCTCCTCGATTGCTTCCGCCACCTTCTTTTCGAAGTTGGAATAAGCATGAACAATATACCAGCGCATAGCCATTTTATTTCTCCCCTTTTTCCCGATCAGGCGCCGAGGTTGAGGATGAAATTCATCGCCAAACTCATCAGCTGGTCAGCAGCGAAGAAAAAGAGCGCCGCCACAACCACCATAACCATGACCATAAGGGTCGAGATCACAGTTTCGCGCCGGGAAGGCCAAACGACTTTAGTCGTCTCAGCACGCACTTGCTGCAGAAACGTGAATGGATTGGTTTTCGATGCCATAAACTGCCCACACCTTTACGGCACGTAAAGCGGAAGTAACCAGCTCCACGCACCGCGAGTCTGTTTTGCATTACATATCATCGTTTTTCGCTCAGACAAGAGAAAAACGAAAATTTCTTCGATAGCGTCAACGCGCCCTGCCATGCCAGGCATTTGCAGAACCGCTAAACTGGCAGGGGCAGTAGGGCTCGAACCTACGACCTGCGGTTTTGGAGACCGCCGCTCTACCAACTGAGCTATACCCCTTCATCACATCCGGCTGCTTGCGTCACCGCGCCGCCTGATCCGATCTGGCGCCCCATTTACGGGGATGACGCCGTCTTGGCAAGAGTGTTTTTCAAGGAAACTCCACAGAAGGCCATGAAATACATGACTTTCGCCTGCTCACCGGACGACAGGCATTTTTAGCTGGGTTCAGGCGTAACAAAAAAAGGCATGTGACACTCCTTCCAGGCCGACTCAGGCCCTCAGCGCCTCATTGTCCGGATCGAACGGGCTTTCCTCAACGACGGTCGCATCAAAGAGTTCACCGAGAATGCGGATTTTGAGCTTTGTCCCCGGCGTCGCATAGGCGGGGCTCAGCATTGCCAGCGCAATCGACTTGCCGATGCGCCAGCCGAAGCCGCCCTGGGTCGCGCGACCAGCCAGCTTGCCGTCAGCATCATAGATCGCTTCGGAGCCGCGCGCATCGCAATCGGTCACCCCGTCAACGACGAGCGTCGAGAATACGGCGGAAAGTCCCGCCTCCTTCTTCGACAGCAGCGCCTCCTTGCCGATAAAATCCTTCTTCGGCTTGACGAAGCGGTCGAGGCCCGATTCGTAGGCGGTGTATTCGATCGACATTTCTCGCTGCATGGCGCGATAGGATTTCTCCAATGCCATGGCACCCATGGCGCGAATACCGAAGGGCTTGATGTCGAACTCGGCTCCGGCCTCCATCAATTGGTCGAATATATAAGGCTGCATCGCGATCGGATGATGCAGTTCCCAACCAAGTTCGCCGACGAAATTGACCCGAAGCGCGTGGGCGCTTGCGGAACCGATCGAAATCGGTCGGCCCGTGAGCCAGCCGAAGTCGGCATTTTCCAGCGGCGTTCGCGTCAGCTTTTTCAAAAGATCACGGGATTTCGGTCCGGCAATGACAAGAACGCCCATCTCCATGGTCAACGGCTTCAGCGTGACGGAACCGTCAGTCGGCGCGAGTCTTGCCAGAAGGTCGTGATCATGGGCTTCCAGCCCCGCGCCGGAGACCAGATAGAAGCGGCCGGGCGCCCATTCATAGAGCGTGAATTCCGCGCGTACACCGCCCTGACCGCCCAAAAGATGGCACAGCGCGATACGGCCGCGCTTTTTCGGCACGGCATTGGCGAAGATAGAATCGAGAAATTCACGCGCGCCGGGGCCTGAAACCTCCATCTTTGCAAACGGTGTCATGTCGAGAATGCCCACTTTCTCGTGGACGTGCTTCACCTCGTTGCCGACATGCTCGAAATAGTTCGACCGCCGGAACGACCATTTTTCGACAATGCGGCCATCATCAAGCGGCGGCGCGTGATTGTGCGCGGTGATAACATCGGCACCAACGCCAAGTTCACTCTCATCGAGAGCATAGCCTTCCGGCGTATACCAGTTGGCGCGCTCCCAGCCGTAAACGGAGCCGAACACCCCGCCAAGCGCCTTCAGCCGCTCATAGACCGGCGCGGTCTTCAGCGGGCGCGCGGCCGAACGCTCCTCATCCGGGTAGTGCATGGTGAAGACATTGGCATAGGCCTCCTCATTCTTGGCAATGAGATAGCCCTCGGTGGCGTAAGGCCCGAAGCGGCGCGGAT
This sequence comes from Martelella sp. K41-7, assembly GCF_055808365.1. Taxonomy (NCBI): domain Bacteria; kingdom Pseudomonadati; phylum Pseudomonadota; class Alphaproteobacteria; order Hyphomicrobiales; family Aurantimonadaceae; genus Martelella; species Martelella sp. K41-7. The sequence goes on along the minus strand of NZ_CM147867.1, from coordinate 571,512 downwards.
CGACACCGGCAAGGTCCACCGTCGGCTCGCCGTCGACGATCCATTCGGCCAACTGCCAGCCAGCGCCGCCGGCGGCTGTGATGCCGAAGGAATGACCCTCGTTGAGCCAGAAATTCTTCAGGCCCGGCGCAGGCCCGACAATCGGGTTGCCGTCCGGTGTATAGGCAATCGCGCCGTTATAGACCTTCTTGATGCCAACCTCGGCAAAGGCAGGAACCCGCGCCATCGCCGTTTCGATATGCGGCATCAGCCGGTCAAGTTCTTCCTGGAACAGCTCGTACTCGCTGTCGTCGGATGGCCCGTCGACATAACAGACCGGCGCACCGACTTCATAAGGCCCGAGGATCAGGCCGCCAGCTTCCTCACGCATGTACCAGGCGCTGTCGGATTCACGCAAAACCCCCATTTCCGGAAGGCCCTGTTTCTTCCGCTCCAGAATGTCGGGGTGAGGCTCGGTGACGACATACTGGTGCTCCACCGGGATGACCGGAATATCAAGGCCGACCATGGCGCCGGTACGGCGGGCAAAATTGCCGGTGCAGGAAATCACATGATCAGCCGTGAAAGCTTCCTTGTCCGTTTCCACATGCCACGTGCCATCGGCGTTCTGACGGATTTCGGTGACGGTGGTGTTACGCAGGATACGCCCGCCATTGTCGCGCGCGCCCTTGGCAAAGGCCTGAGTCAGATCGGCGGGCTGGATATAGCCGTCATCGGGATGCTGGATAGCGCCGAGGATGCCATCGGTCTCGCACAGCGGCCAGACCTCCTTGACCTCCTCAGGTGTGAGGAATTTGAAATCGACGCCGATGGTTTCAGCAATGCCCGAATAGTAAAGATATTCGTCCATCCGGTCTTTGGTCATCGCAAGGCGGATATTGGACACCTTCGAGAAGCCGACGTTCAGACCAGTCTCTTCCTCCAGCGCCGAATAGAGATCCACCGAATATTTGTGAAGCTGGCCGACGGAATAGCTCATGTTGAAAAGCGGCAGCAGGCCGGCGGCATGCCAGGTCGAGCCGGAGGTCAACTCCTTGCGCTCGATCAGAACGGCATCGTCCCAGCCCTTCTTCGCCAGATGATAAAGCGTTGATACGCCGACAACACCGCCACCGATCACCAGAGCCCTAGTCTTCGTTGTCATCCGTTCCGCCTCTCAAGCTTGTCTTGACCGCCCGTCTGTCGGGCGTTGTTCCTGAAGACTATGCAACGGGTGGGAGAGCGGAAACAGCCCGTTTGCGACATGCAGTCTTGCGGGCGCGACGCGGCTGATTTTAGGCTCAGCGCTCGCCACCGTCATCATTTCCGGCATCTGGATGGTCGAACATTGGTTTGGAGACCACCTCCGGCTCGGAGTGCTCTTCGGGAGCATCGCGTTTCCTGTGCTTGCGGATCGAATCCGCCAGCTCATCACGACGCTCCTTTTGCGGAATGATATGCAGGTCACGCTGCGGATAGGGAATGGTAATCCCCTCATCCTTGAAGCGCTCGAAGATCGCCACGCGGATATCGTTGCGCACGGCAATGCCGTTGAAAACGTCGGCCAGATAGACACGCACCTCGAAGTCGAGCGTCGATTCGCCGAACCCCATGAAGATCACGAACGGTTCCGGGTTTTGCAACACCAGCGGGTGACTGGTGCCGATATCCATCAGAATGTCCATCACCTTGCGCGGATCGCTGTCATAGGAAACCCCGATGGCCACTTCCGAGCGCCCCATCTGGTTGTGGTGCATCCAGTTTCCGAGGGAAGCGTTGATGAGTTCGGAATTCGGCACAATAATCGACTGGCGCTGGAAGGTTTCGATTTCGGTTGCGCGCACCGAGATGCGCTTCACGAAGCCCTCCGTTGAACCGGACACGATCCAATCGCCGACCTTGAAGGGGCGCTCCACGAGCAGGATCAGGCCGGAAACAAAGTTGGACACGATCGTCTGAAGGCCGAAGCCGATACCGATCGAAAGAGCGGACGCCACCAGCGCAAGACTCGACAAATTGACACCGGCGGCCGAAATCGCCAGAAGCCCGGCCACAACGATTCCGAGATAGCTGATGCCGGTTTTGACCGAGTTCCGGACGCCGGCATCCGCGCGCGAGCGCAACAGCACATTATTGTCGAACCAGCCCTGGAACCAGCGGGTTGCGAGAAACCCGCCGATGAACAGCAATATCCCGATCAGAATGCCGCCGAGCGAAATCGTGATGGAGCCGACCGTGACCGAGGTCAGGTTGCTGGCTGCCCACAAACGCATTTCCTCATAGCGCACCCCCCATGACAGAAGGATGAGCGGAATACCGATCAGGAGTGTCAGCGCATAGATCAACAATCCGCCCAGAAGCGACAACTGATCGGCACGCACAGCGGAAAGCTGGAATCGCTCAACCAGGTTTTTCCCGAAGCTGGTGCGAGCGATGCTGCCTGCTTGAGAGACGGCCTGCCCTACCAATATGCCGATATACATGGTGATCAGCACGGCGCCCGTGAGCACCACCTGTTGAGAGGCAAAGCGTGCAAGCGCAATATACCCGACAAGTGCGCAAAGGACGACGAACAGGCCGACGAGACGGGCTGAAAATGCAATTACGGAGGGGAACAGAATATCAATCGCCCGCGTGTGCTTTATCTCCGCATGGACCGGTGTACGTGGACGGATGAAGGAAATAGCCACCAGGATGCCGCCGATCAGCACCGAGGATATCAGGCTGCGCAGGACATCCAGCTGGACGCCCACGTCGAGCGTATCATTCAACACGCCAATCAGAATATCGCCCCAGTTGATGAAGGCCATCGCAGCAAAGGCGATCATCAGATTACGCGAGGCTGCATTGCCGATCGGCATCAGTCGCCATTGCGGCCGGCCAGGCGTCAGCACATTGCGAGACAGCAAGAAGACGAAAAAAATGATCGCACCGGAAATATAGGTCTGCAGCACAAAGCGCTGCACGTCCGGCAGGAAAATCCCCATACCGACAAAGAGAACATAGGAGACAGCAAGAAACGCAAACAGCGCGAGACAAGGAATGACGGTCGTCCAGAAGGCCGCAAGCAGCCGGATCACATAATCGGGTTCCTCCATCTGGAGATCGAGTTTCGTGCGTTCCACAAAGTTTGTGGAAACCCGGTAGGCAAAAAATGCAGCCAGAATCGAGAGCAGATTGGCCCCGATGAACTGAATACGTTTCGACTGCCAGATAAAACGCAGCCAGCCGCCGTAAGATGATTTGGAGGCCGCAAGCTGCCCCTGCCAGAGCATCGTGAAATCGGTCGAAAACAACGCCGCCAGATCGGTATGTTTGAAAAGCGCACGCGCAAACTGCTCGCGTCTGATCCGGGAAACAGTATCGGAGATTTCCTCGGCGGAGGTCGCAAGCTTGCCTACACGCTCAGCGAGCGTATTGATTTCGGAGCGCTGCGCCAGAAGCGCGTTGCGCTCCCGCGTTGTCACTTCCGGCTCCGGGCTCTCTCCAGGTCCTGGCGCGCTCCCAAGCTCTGTCAACTGGGCACGGACCTCGCCAAGCCTGGCCTGAATGGCGGTCTCGACCTTGGAGAGCTCACCCTGAAGCTGATCGACCTGCAGCTGAAGTTTTGCGAGTGAATCATCGCTATTGCTGACGCCGGAAACCTGTTCCGATATGGCTGAAAGCGTACTGGCATAGCCGTCAAGTGTGTTTACAGTATCGGCGACGAAAGGAGTGCTCGGCTGGCTGACAGCGTCATTCGGTTTTTGTCCGGTGCCCTTGGACGCCGCCACCGCTTGTGGCGACGTCGCCGTCTGCTGAGCGAAAGCGGGCGAAACGGCAAACGTATAAAACAACGCCGCAATCAACAAGGCGAGCCTGAAAGGTTCCCTTATCGCCGTAAGCTGCATCAAATCACGTCCCTCGATTAAGCGGTTTCCAGCCCGTCCATGACCGTCAAGCGCGTCTATTTCTGTCCCCAGCCAGTATTCTCATCATCTGAAAGGTAGGCCAGTTCCGCGCGCGTCGAACGCCTCTTCAGGATCGGATTACGATGCGGGAAGCGACCGAAGCGGGCAATCACCTCGCGGTGACTTTCAGCATAGTTCGAGAATTCCTCATTCCCCAATGTCGCAAACAACGCCACGGAGCGGTCCTGGTCGGCAAGGACTTCCGAATGTTCGAAGGGCATGAAGAAGAACGCCCGGCGTTCGGCCGGAACTTTCTCGTGCGCGCCGCTGGCAATCGCAAGCTTCGCTTCCCTCAGCGCCAACATATCGGTGGCAAACGCCATCGGTGTTGCACGGTAGATGTTGCGGGGAAACTGGTCGAGCACGATCACGGCGGCGAGTTGAGCCTCAGGGCTTGCCCGCCAGACCGCACCGACATCACGCGCCAGCGCCCGGTGGGTCGAGAAAAAGCGGTAGAGGATGGTGTTGTCGAGCGCCGCGACATCGTCCGGATTGAACCAGTCCTTCGGCGTCAGTTCGTCAAACCAGAAAGAAAGCACCTGTTCAGGGCTGGTGACAGTTTCGATGAATTCACTCATTGCTTTCCTTCCGGCGCACAACAATTGCGTGTCGCAGCGTGTACGACGCTTGCGCATGACAGGCGCGAACGATACATTTTCATACACATCCGCTCAAGCAAGACATTTGAAGAGGCATGAATGCCTGAAATTGGGCCAACGGGCTCGCGGCGCGGTGTTACCGTCGTCACATCCCTGATTTTTGTCATTCTGCTTTTGATCGCGATCCGCGCGGCGGGCGGCTTCCTGAAACCCGTGGCGCTTGCCCTCTTCATCATCGCAATCACCTGGCCGATCAAGAACGCGCTTCAACGCTTCATGCCGCCGCTCGTGGCGCTTGCGATCACCGTCATCAGCACCATCGTGGTCTTCGTCATCTTCGCGACCCTGATCATCTGGGGCTTCAGCCGGATGGCCACCTCGTTCATCGACGCGGCATGGCAGCTTCAGGCCGCCTATCAGGATGCCGTCGCATGGCTCGGAGAACAGGGGTTCTCGGTTGCAAGCTCGCTCAACGATGTTTTCAATGTCGGCCTGATCGCCCGCACCGTGCGCCAGGTGACCGGACAGGCAAGCACGACGCTCAGCTTCTGGCTCGTGGTTCTCGCCTATGTCGTTTTAGGCTTGACTGAAGTGGACAAGCTCCGCCACAAGCTCAGCGCCCTGAGCAAGCCCGACTTTGCCTTCGCCGCCATCCGCATTGCCGACGCAACGGCCAAGAAATTCGGCCGCTATATGCTGGTCCGCACGCAGATGAGTGCGATAACGGGCGTATTGTTCTGGAGTTCTGCAACGCTGACCGGGCTCGATTTCCCGGTGGAGTGGGGCGTGATCGCCTTTGCGCTGAACTATATCCCGTTCATCGGATCGGTGATCGCTACCGTGTTTCCTTCGCTCTACGGCGTTATCCAGTTCGAGCACTGGGAGACGGCGCTGGCGCTGTTCGTCTGCCTCAACCTGATCCAGTTCGTCATCGGCAATTACGTCGAGCCGATGGTTTCCGGCTCGACGCTGTCGATCTCGCCCTTCGTGGTGGTGTTCTCGATCTTCTTCTGGACCTTCATGTGGGGCCTGTTCGGCACGTTTCTCGGCGTCCCGATCACGATTGCACTCTTGACCGCGTGCGAGAACGTGCCTTCGCTCAACTGGGTAACGGAAATCCTCGGCGGAAAGCGAAAACAGGTGCAGGCACAGACAACGGCGCGCGAAGACTGAGCCGCCTCCCCCTGCGCCGCCATCTCACCACATCGACTTTGTCGCCCGCTCCGGCCATTCGCGATCATAGGTTTCCGCATCGAAGTCCGCAGCGCCTGCCACCTTCGTCATTTCACCCGGTGTTGGCAGTGTCTGTGGGTCGACATGACGCTCCGGGTTCCAAAGATCGGAGCGCATCAGTGCGCGAGCGCACTGGAAGTAGATTTCGTCGATCGTCACCACAATAACGCTTCGGGGATGCTTGCCGTTCATTGCGAAGCTTTCGAGCAGGGACGGCTCGACGGCGACAACCGCCCGGCCGTTGATCCGCAGGGCATTGTTCGAACCGGGTATGAGAAACATCAGTGCGACGCGCGGATCTCGGACGATATTGATCAGCGAATCGACCCGGTTGTTGCCACGCCAATCCGGAAGTAGAACCGTTTTCTGGTCGGCGATGCGCACAACGGCCTGGGCATCGCCGCGCGGTGAACAATCGAGCCCTTCCGGACCAACGGTCGCCAATGCCAGAAACGGCGAAATCTCAATCATTCGCCGATATGCCGGAGTGAGATGCGCCGTCACCTTCTCAAGCGCTGTCTGCCCCGGTTCGCCATATACGGCCTTGAGGTCTTCAACGTTTGTAATGACTTTCATGCTTTTCCTTTTCCGCTTCAGCGCGGCCGCTCCGCCCTATCGCGGGTCATTCCCTTTTCGGCAAGCTCTCGCTCATATTCGGCAAACATCGATGCGCCGTCCTCGCCGAGTTCTCTCAGATAGGTCCAGGTATAGATGCCGCTGTCGTGCATATCGTCAAAGCCGATGCGAATCGCATAATTGCCGGCGGGCTCAAGCGTCATGATCCCGACATTGCGCTTGCCCGGCACTGTCACCGCCTGGCCCGGTCCGTGTCCCTTCACCTCGGCAGACGGTGAGAGCACGCGCAGCATTTCGGCGGGAAGCGCATAGCGCTTGTCGTCCTCGAAAGACACTGTAAGGGTTCTTCGATCACGCGAAACCCTGATTTCTGTCGGTGCTGAGACCATTGTCATGTCCTGAGAATGCCCGATTTCACATGACCGTGTTTGGCACTTCACTTGACGCTTGCCAACCCCCGCGCCATCTTCGGCTGAAGGAGAATCCGCCGTGGATCAGCATATTCTGGAAAAAGAGCCTGTTACCGGCCAACCGGCGCCGATGATCGACCCATTTGGTCGGTCAATCACCTATCTGCGCGTTTCGGTGACGGACCGCTGCGACTTCCGCTGCACCTATTGCATGGCGGAAAACATGACCTTTCTGCCCAAGCGCGACCTTCTCACACTGGAAGAGCTGGAGCGCCTGTGCAACGCCTTCATCGACAAGGGTGTGCGGAAACTGCGATTGACCGGCGGCGAGCCCCTGATGCGCAAGAACGTCATGCAGCTGATCGAAAATCTCGGACGACGCATCCCCGAGGGCAGGCTTGATGAACTGACATTGACGACCAACGGCTCGCAGCTCTCCCGGTTTGCCGAGGGGCTTTATGCCGCTGGCGTGCGGCGTATCAATGTTTCGCTGGACACGCTTGATCCGCAGAAATTCCGGGAGATCACCCGATGGGGTGATTTCGACAAGGTGATGGCAGGCCTTGAGGCCGCCCGCAAGGCGGGTCTCAGGGTGAAGCTGAATGCCGTGGCACTTGCCGGTTTCAACGAGCACGAAATCCCCGAACTGCTGCGCTTTGCCCATGGCGAGGGCATGGACCTCACGCTTATCGAGGCGATGCCGCTGGGTGAGGTCGACACCGACCGTTCCGCCCAATATCTGCCGCTTTCAAAAGTCCGCCGCGACCTTGAAGGTCAGTTTACCCTGAGCGACGTCCCGATGACGACGGGCGGACCGGCGCGGTTTGTGCAGGTCGCGGAAACAGGCGGCAAGCTAGGCTTCATCACACCGCTTTCGCATAATTTCTGCGCGGCCTGCAATCGCGTGCGCCTGACCTGCACCGGCATGCTGTATCTCTGTCTCGGCCATGACGACAATGCCGATTTCCGCAAAGTACTGCGCGACCATCCGGATGATGATTCCGTGCTGCACCGCGCCATCGACCGGGCCATTGCTAAAAAGCCGGAAGCGCACAATTTCGAGCTCGACGAGACCCGCTCGCGGGTCGCCGTTGCCCGCCACATGAGCATGACCGGCGGCTAAGGCGTCGACGGCTGACACAGATCACTTTCCTGTCTCGTCATTCCTCTATAAGAACGAAAAACACAATAACGAGACGAATAATGCGCACCTCTTCCAATGTTACCGGCGCCGCCTTCATGATCGCGGCGATGGCCGGCTTTGCGTTGAACGATGCCACGGTCAAACTGCTGACCGAGGAAATCGGGCTCGGCCAGATCATGTTTTTCAGGGGGCTTATCCTCACCTGCTTTGCCCTGCTGATCGCATGGAGGAGCCGCGTATTTTCAAGCTTGGGCGGTGTCTTCGATCTGCGCGTGCTGGCCCGCAGCGTTTGTGAGTTGGTTGCCGCCATTGCCTTTTTGCAGGCGTTGAAGGCGATGCCGCTTGCCAATGCCGCCGCCATCATCCAGTGCCTGCCACTCGCCGTCACGCTGGGTGCGGCACTTTTCATGAAGGAGCCGGTCGGCTGGCGGCGCTGGAGCGCAATCACCGTCGGCTTTATCGGCGTGCTGATCATCATCCGCCCCGGTCCCGATGGATTTGAGCAGGGGGCGGGCTTTGCCGTGATCGCCATGCTCGCCGCGTCCGGGCGCGACCTTCTGACCAAGACGATCCGTAACGACATCCCGGCCATCATCATCACGCTGGCAACAGCCGGACTGCTGACGATCGGCGGCGCGGTTCTCGGTACAGTCGAGCAGGACTGGAGCATGATGACATGGCCGATCATGTTCAAGCTGGTGCTGGCAGCCGTCTTTCTGCTTTCCGGCTATCAATTCGTCGTCTTTGCCGTGCGTCTTGCCGATATCTCCTATATCGCGCCGTTCCGCTATGTCGGCCTGCTATGGGCCACGCTGCTCGGCATGGTCATCTTCGCCGCCTACCCCGGTATCAACGTGCTGGTCGGCGGCCTGATCATCGTTGCAGCCGGTCTTTACTCCTTCCACCGCGAACGCAAGAAGGGGCTGGCACCGCTGGCCGAGACCGGCCAGCCGGTCGCGTCTGAAGGCGGCGGCCCGATCGTCAAGGCGGAAGTGCAAATGCTGAAGGATAAAAAATGACCACCCCCGCCCTGCCCGCCGTGATCCTGGCCGGGGGCGCGTCACGGCGCATAGGCGTGGACAAGGCGGAGCTGGTGCTTGATGGTGAAACCCTGATAGCGCGCGTTCATCGCCGGATCGCGCAACAGGCTTCTCCGGTGATGGTCAGCCGACATGGCCACGGTACGACCGATCCCTCCGGAACGATCCCTGTCACCGATGCCTCAACCGGCCATCAAGGCCCGCTTGCCGGCATTCTTGCCGCACTCGATCATTTGCAACAGACCGGCTCGCAAGCAACCCACATGATTTCGGTTGCGGTTGATACGCCATTTTTCCCGAATAGCCTGGTGGAGCGGCTTTCAGAGCCTCAACCCGCCAGGGACGAAATTGTCCTTGCGGGCTCGAAAGGCCGGGCGCATCCCGTCTTCGCGCTCTGGCCGGTTGTCCTTCGCGGTGATCTCGAATGCTGGTTTTCTGACCGATCAAACCGCCGGCTGATGGACTTCATCGGACGGCACACCAGTCAGGTTGTCGATTTTGCCGCTGTCACAACGCCGCAAGGCCCGGTGGACCCGTTTTTCAACATCAATACTCCCCAGGATCTCGATACCGCACGGCTGATCGCAAAGATGATGACGGACAGCCGGTAGCGGTTGCGCTTTGAACGATCACGGCATAGAGCGTGACCGACACGGAAAAGGGCGACCGCAATGACAAAGAAGATCGATGAGGAAAAACTGGCGGAGGCCTATAACAGGGCCCTGACGCTTGAAAAGGCAGGCAAGCTTGCCGAAGCAGCCGAAGCCTATCGCGAAGTCCTTGCAATCGACCCCGACGATCACGGCGGCGCGGCTGTCCGTCTTGCGGCGATCGGCTTTGGCGAAGTGCCGAAAAAGGCACCCGATGCCTATGTCGAGACGCTGTTCGACCAGCATGCCGAGGATTTCGAGGATATTCTCGTTGACCAGCTTGGCTATTGTGTGCCGATGATCATCCGCCAGCGGTTTCAGGCGCTCAGCATCGGTCCGTTCGAACGCATGCTCGATCTTGGCTGCGGCACGGGTCTTGGCGCCAGTGCGCTGCGCGACATGACAGGCGAGATCACCGGGCTCGATATCTCCGAGAACATGGTCGAAATCGCCTATGAGAAAGAGCTCTACGACACGCTGTTCGTCGCCGAGGTCGAGGAATTTCTACATGACGATGGCGAAGAGGCGTTCGACCTGATCGTCGCCGCAGATGTGCTGCCCTATCTGGGAACGCTCGACGCCTTTTTCTCCGGGGCTGCCAAGAGCATCGCCGGTGGCGGCGTTCTGGCGTTTTCGGCAGAAACCCTGCCGGATGAAACGCTGAAGGGACGCGATTACATGGTCGCCCCGCATCACCGTTTCGGTCACAGCCTTGCCTACCTTTCCGCAAGTCTCGAAAAGGCAGGGTTCTCTACGGTCGAAGTCACCGATATCAATGTGCGCTTTGAAAATGGCCAGCCAACACCCGGCTACCTCGTGATCGCCCGCTACTCCGACGCGTGAGAGCGTCGGCCGGCCAGAAAATAACGCCATGGCATATACCAGTGCCAATCGTCATCCAGCGTTTCGGGAACCGGATCGAAACCGTGTGTGCCACCCGGTCCGCAGCGCCCGACGCGAAACAGCGTGAGAAAGCCGCCGGCCCAGAGCCCGTGGCGGGCAATCGCCTCATAGCCATATTCCGAGCAAGTCGGCAAATGGCGGCAGGACTGACCGATCAGGCTTGAGAATGTCAGTTGGTAGAAACGGATGATGCCGAGCCCGAACAGGCGTCCCGGCGTCTTGCTAAACGGTCCCTGCCAATTGCGCGACGTCGTTTTCGCGTCGCCATGGGTCTCACACATCGTGCCCGGCGGCCTCTTTCTGGTTCGGGGTGCTTGCGTCGAGCGTGTCGAGCGCTTTGACAACAGCCTCAAAGGTCAGCATCACAGAGCCATGACGCGCCGGATAGTCCCTGACCGGCAACAGGCAGCGCATTTCCGCAAATCGGCCTTCCGGCCCCTCGCCACCCTCTTTCAGCATCGCACGCATCTCGATGCGCGCACGTCTGATCTCGTCCGGCGTGGCGCCGATCACACAAGCAGCCATGATTGCCGATGACGCCTGCCCCAGAGCGCAGGCCTTCACCTCATGGGAATAGTCGCTGACCTTGCCATCGGACATGTCGAGATAAACCGTCAGCCGTGATCCGCACAGCCTGGAATGGGCGGAAGCGCTCGCATCGGCACCTTCAAGCACGCCCAGCCGGGTGACATTGCCGGCATGGCTCAAGATCCGGGCGGAATAGATATCGTCCATTTTCGCTTTCCGTGACGCCTTGCCCGTAAGCGGGCCTGTGCAGATTGATTACAGGAAAACATGGGATTTCGGCAAGAGCGCGGCAAGACCCAGAGGGAATTGCCAAGCGTGGCCACCCGGTCTATCACCTCCGGGCAACGACAGGAAAAAGCATGATGAATTTCGCAAAGCCGCCGAGAGACAAGGCCCTTCTTGACGAGGCCACCGCCTTCACCCCCCGTTTCGACGACAAGGGGCTCGTCACCGCCGTGGTCACTGATGCCCGCGACAATGCGGTGCTGATGCTTGCCCATATGAACGACGAAGCGCTGTCGCTGACGCTCGAAACCGGCTTTGCCCACTATTACAGCCGGTCACGCGACACGATCTGGAAGAAGGGCGAGACCTCGGGCAATCTGCAAAAGGTGGAACAGATACTCACCGATTGCGATCAGGACGCTATCCTGCTGAAGGTCTCGGTTGCCGGCCATGACGCGGCCTGCCACACCGGCCGTCGTTCCTGCTTCTATCGCGAAGTGACAGCCAAGGATGATGCGGCCGCGCTGAAAAGCATCGACGACCACAAGGCCTTCGATCCCAAAACTGTCTACGGCAAATAAGCCTCTCGCACTCAGCCGGCGATATAAGACTTGATATGCTCGGCCTCTTGCTCGACCTCGCGGATGCGTGACTTGACCACGTCGCCGATCGAGATGATCCCGATAAGCCGACCATCGACCTCCACCGGCACATGGCGGAAATGCCTTGTTGTCATCACCTCCATCAACTCGTTGACGCTGGTGCCCTCGTCACAGCGATAGACGGTGTCGGTCATCTCTTCAGACACCGGTGCGGCCAGACAGCGCGCACCATGCTTGCCGATGGCGGCGGCAAGGTCACGTTCCGTAAAAATGCCCGCAATCTTGTTGTCATCATTCACGATCACAACAGCGCCGATGCGGTTTTGATGCAGGATGACAGCCATTTCCGAGATCGGCGTCTGAGCCGGCGCCGTCACAACCGACCTGCCCTTTTCGTCCAGTATCATTCTGACAGTGATCGCCATAAAAACCTCCTCGTTTTCAGCTCCCAAGCGCATTTCCGCCTGTCAGGAAATGTGCACGAAAAGATGGTGCATGAGGTTTTTGACGATTGCAAGCAAACGCTGGGCGGAGGAAAATCGGGCTGTCCCCTCAAAACACCAGGGTGCGCGGGGTCCTGACATCAAAAAGCGGGAAGGCGAGAAACCCGAACAGGAAGCCGCCCACATGCGCCTGCCAGGCAATATCGGCAGCGCTTATCCCGACAAAGCTGACGCCTGCGGCAACGAGCAGATTGCCGACAAGCCAGACCAGGACGAAGGCGCGGGCCGTCGGATCGGCGAACACTTCGCCGATGGTCAGGCGTGGCGCCAAATGCGCCTGCGGCAGGAACCGGCCGCCGCTGAAGACGAAACGGCAGGAAGCCCCCATATAGGCGGAAACCACGCCGGACGCTCCGATCAGAACGCTGACCGCGCCCCAATCCGTGGCGGCGAAGAAAAAGGCCGAAGCCGCCGAACTTGTCACCCATAGCAACAGGAAGCGCAGCGCGCCAATGCGCTTTGCAACCGGCGCACCGAAAATCGACAGCCAGATGGCGTTGAAGATGATATGCGTCCAGCCACCATGCAGAAACGAATAGGTCAATGGCGACCAAAGCCATGCGAAGCCCTGATCCGAGAGCGGGTGTGCATAACGCACCGGCAGAAAACCGAAATCCTGCCAGATCATCATGTTGGTGCGATAGTCGAAAACAAACTGTTGAAGCAGGAAGATCGCAAACAGCAGGCCGAGCGCCACCAGCACCGCCGGAGGCAGATTGATCGGCGGCTCGCGACGTTTCCGCGGCCTGAAGGGATCGCCGCCGGTCCGCGGTGTCTGCATGGTCTTGCTCCTGTTCGCGCATTGAATATCTGATGGAAAGGCGTTTGAAAAGCGGCGACGGGCATGACAGAACGGTAAACTGGCGCTTGGGTTCAGGTGGAGGCAGGTTCACAAAAATCGCCAGCCCGGCAAAAACTTAAACGAATATTAACTGCAAATTGATCACAGTGCTGGCAAGCCTAGCAAAGGGCGAAGGCGGCCGGTATCATGCCGCCACGGCTTCGCCAGGAAACAACAACCGCCAGATTTCGCAAGAGTTTTTCGAATGCAGAGACAGGCCACCCGCCGCTTCCGTATGAGCCGGTTTTCGAACGTCGCGATGCTTTTCGCGGCATTGATGATTCTTATCACCGGCCTCCCCGTGCACAACGCCCGCGCTGATTCCAATGACGCCGCGATCGTGATCGACGCCCACACCGGTAAAGTTCTTTACAGCGAGGCGCCCGATGCGCCGCGCTATCCGGCATCGCTGACCAAGATGATGACCCTCTACATGGTGTTTGAGGCGCTCGATGAAGGGCGCATCACGCTGAATTCTAAGATCCCGTTTTCCAAGAATGCCGCTTCCGAGCCGCCGACAAAGCTCGGCATTCCCGCCGGCGGCAGTGTCACGGTGGAAACCGCGATCTACTCTCTGGTCACCCGTTCGGCCAATGACGTCTCGACCGCGCTTGCCGAGTATCTCGGCGGGTCGGAATCCAATTTCGCCAGGATGATGACCAACAAGGCGCATTCGCTTGGCATGACGCGCACGACCTACCGCAATGCACACGGCCTGCCGAACAGCGCGCAGAAAACCACGGCCCGCGACCAGGCCCGCCTCGGCATTGCGCTGCGCCAGCATTTTCCGGAATATTATCACTATTTCGGTACGCGTAATTTCAAATACGGCAAATACAATATCGGCAATCACAACCGCTTGCTTGGCCAGGTCAAGGGCGTCGACGGTATCAAGACCGGCTACACCAACGCTTCGGGATACAATCTGGCCACCTCTGCCGTTTCCGGCAATCGCTCGATTGTCGCCGTTGTCATGGGTGGTGCAACTTCGGCCAGCCGGAATAAATGGGCAACGCGACTGGTCACGACCTATCTGCCGAAGGCTTCCAATGGCCGCGGCGGCAATTTTGTGATTGCCCGCGCCGGCAGCATGGTGTTCCCGGAAAAAGGACCGATCCCCTACCCGCGTCCAGCGGCAGAGGGTGGCGTCGCGCTTGCCTATGCAGCAAACGACAATGCCAAACCGGCAGCAGCGGCGGGTCTCACCGGCGTTCAGGCCGAGCTCGTATCCAACGTGCCGCTGCCGAGCGCCCGCCGTCCGGCCGACAATGACGATGGTCTGAGCGTTGAGGACGTTCTGCAGACAGCCGACAACGCTGTCGATGCCGTGGGCGATGCAATCATACCTTCAGCCCAGGCTTCCGAAAGCGTACCGGACACATCTATCAAGACCAGTTCGATCAGTCAGCCGCGTGGCTGGGTCGTGCAGGTTGGAACCGCAGCGACTGCGGAAGATGCACGCGCGATCCTCATCCGTACCCAGGGAAAGGCCGGTGGCGCACTTGAAGAATCCGAACCCTTCGCGCTCGCCTACAACAACGGCGGCCAGGAGATATACCGGGCCCGCTTCGGTGGCTTCCCCGACCAGGAAGAGGCGGTCAGAGCCTGCCGTGCGCTGAAGCGGAATGGCGTCAGTTGCTGGGCCAGTCTGCAGTAGCGCGCAAGAACAGTCCGGTACTGTCAGACACTGGAGCAAAAATAGTGAATAAAACGCCGGTCCACATCGCGGGCCGGCGTTTTCCGTAAAGGGTTTCGAAAGATTTAGCCGGTAGCTTGTTGGTAAGGTTTCGGAAAGCACAAACCAAAAATGCTTCCGATGCCACACAATAGCCCTCTATCTGTCCTGCGTAGCTATGGGGATTGACGTGAACAGGAAACAGCGTTCCGGCATGATGTCAGGCAATACCGAACCCTCAACCGCGCGTCGAAGCGGTTTCAACCCTCTCCATGAAGCAGCCCAGAAGTTGGCGGAATATGCCCGGTTTCAGGGGCGCTACAAGGCGCGAGAGCTTGTCGGCCTGCTGACGAGCCAGGGAGAGCGTGCAGCGCGCGCCGTACAGCCAGCCGCCCGTATTCATCTCTTTATTCAGAGCGAAAAACGTGGCCGGGCACCGGTCAGTCTCAGGCTCCGGTAACCGTATCTAAAAGCAAGAACCGGATACAAGAAAGGCGCCTTCCGGCGCCTTTTGTTGTTATCCAGCGCCTGAAAACACTACATCTTGACGGCCGAAATCTGGATTTCGACGCGACGGTTCTGAGCGCGGCCGTCCGGTGTCGCGTTCGAGGCGATCGGATTTGACGGGCCGAAACCAACAGCGGAGATCCGGTTACCGCTTACGCCGCTCTGGATGAGGTAGTTGCCAACGCTGTTGGCGCGCTCCTGCGACAGCCGTTGGTTATATTCCGCAGAACCGGTTGAATCCGTGTAACCATTGACGTTGACGGCCGTGCGGTCATATTTACGCAGCACGGTCGAAACAGCGTTCAGCGTCGAGTAGAAGTTTGGCAGGATCGTGTACTGGTCCGTTGGGAAGGTGACGTTGCCGGGCATAATCAGCGTCAGCATGTCGCCATTGCGAACCACGGAAATGCCGGTACCCGCGAGCGAGCGGCGGAACTCAGCTTCCTGATTGTCCATGTAGACGCCGATGCCGCCACCAGCGAGCGCGCCAATGGCGCCGCCGATGGCAGCGCCTTTCGCATCGCCGCCGACAGCCAGGCCTGCAAGTGCGCCAAGCGCGCCGCCTGCAAGCGCACCGGTACCGGTGTTGTTGTTGACGGTCTGGCCCGAATAGGGATCCGTGGTGGTGCAACCGGCAAGAAACGCAAAGCCTGCTGCAGCAATGGTCATTTTTTTCAGCATGATGTCCCTCAGATGTGAATCTCGCTCAATCTCAAGCCGCGCTATTGCGGCAATCATATGGCGAAAGTGCCTGCCAAATATGGTTGTGGCCCGATAACACGAACCGGGCCACAGTATTCAAGGAAATCAGAAGCGCGATCAGTTGACCGCAGTGGTGGCCGAGCCGGCAACTGCCGGCGGTGCAATCCTGATTTCAACACGACGGTTCTGTGCACGCCCGTCGGCTGTGTCATTCGAAGCGACAGGATTGGCCTTGCCGTAACCAACCGGCATGATGCGCTGCGGACTGACACCGCGCTGGATCAACGCACCAGCAACGGCGTTGGCGCGCTGCTGCGAGAGCTTGAGATTGTAAGCGTCCGAACCGGTCGAATCGGTATAGCCATTCACGTCAAGATCGGTGGCATTGTATTTCTTCAGCAAGCCGGCGACCACGGTGAGAGACGGGTTGAATTCGGGCACAATGTCCGAGCTATCCGTTGCAAAGGTAATGCTCGAGTCGAAGACCAGCGCGATATATTTCGGCGTGCGTATAATGGTCACACCCGTGCCTTCAAGCTGCTGACGCATCTCCGCTTCCTGCGTATCCATGTAGGTAGCCGGATCACTGACGGAAATGTTGGTGACCGATACTTCATTGGAAGCCGGGTTCACGCTGTTCTGCGTGTTGGCCGCGCAGCTTGCGAGCAGCGCGGTTGCACAAACGGCCAGAATTGTTTTTGGTGACATGTTTCCCCCTTCAGGAATTTCAGAATCGGCTGTGCCGATCACTACATATGATTGCCTATATCAACAGTATGGACACGGTTTAGCAAGTTTTTCCATGCTGAGTGAATGCAAGCCGGTACTTGCTGCCGCCTTCCCCGTCAGTGCTCTATCGCGGCAGCGTCGTGCATTTCCGCGTTCAACAACCTTTCTTCGTCAGCTTTCGGCTTGGATAGTCGAGCGAGAATGAAATAGGCCACCGGCGTCACATACAACGTCACCAGCGTGGCAAACCCCAGCCCGCCGACAATCACCCACCCAAGTGCGATGCGCGCTTCTGCGCCTGCACCTGATGCCAGCACCAGCGGAATGCCGCCGAGGACGGTAGAGATCATTGTCATCATCACCGGCCTTAGGCGCAACATGGTTGCATGCTCGATCGCATCGCGTACGCTCTCGCCTCGGTCCCGCAATTGGTTGGCAAACTCGACGATCAGAATACCGTTTTTCGCCATCACGCCGATCAGAAGCACAAGGCCGATCTGCGAATAGATGTTGAGACTGGTTCCGGTCAAAAGCATGGCGATCACGGCACAGCCAATTCCGAAGGGCACCGTCGAAAGGATGATGAGTGCGCTCCACATGCTTTCAAACTGGGCTGCCAGCACGAGAAAGACGATAATAATCGCAAATCCGAAGACCATAGTCATGCCCGACGCATTTTCATCGAGAGCGGCGGCCTCGGCCTGCGCCTCCACATGGGCACCGGCAGGCAATAGCGGCTCGGCCAGTTCAAGCAGGCGCTGATAGGCATCGCCTAGCGCCACATCGGGGCCGAGGCTTGAAGACAGCGAAACCGCGGCCTGCTGCTGTTCGCGCTCGAGCGTCGGCGCAATCGACTTTTCTTCCAGATCGGCAATGGTCGACAATGGCACGATGCGACCATCGCCTGTCCGCAGGAATACATTTCTCAGGTCGGTGGGATCATCGAGTTTGCGCGTATCGGCACGCAACTGAACATCATAGGAATCGCCCTCGATGAACACCTCACCGACCGACCGACCATCGAGCAAGGCGATCAGCGCCTGGGACAGTCCGGCGATATCGATCCCTAGATCGGCGGCCCGGCGGCGGTCGAGCGTCAGGGCGAGCTGTGCCTGCGAAGCCTCGTTGGAAAGCCGTGGCGCAGAGAACATCGGATCTTCTTCCATGGCTGCGACGAGCGCACTCGCGGCTTGCGAAAGCCTTTCATGGCTTGAGCCCACAAGCGCCACGCTCAGTCCGTTTCCGGCGCCGCGAATATTCAGCGAATTGGGCTGGAAGGCGAAGGCGCGCACAGCGGGGATCCCCCGGCGGCCGCGTTCACATCGCGCGAGATCTCGTCCTGTGTGCGGGTGCGTTCACTCCACGGCGCAAGCGTCATCACCACGAAACCACTGTTGGTATTGTTGCCGAAGCCGGAGATCGAAAACACGCTTTCAACCTCACCGCTGTCGATCAGCGGCTGCAGCCGTTCTTCCACCTGCTGAATGCGGTCGCGGGTGTAATCCAGGCTGACGCCCTGCGGCGCAGAAACGCGCATCAACAGCAGTGAACGGTCCTCGCGCGGCAGAAGCTCTGTCGTGAGGTTGGCGTAGGCGAGATAGGCACCGAACATCAGCAATCCGGCAAGCGACAGAAGAACCAGCGGAGCGGCCAGCGCCCATCTCAGCGTCACGGCGTAAAACCGCGCCAAGAACTCCCCCATCCGCGCCACAGGACCGGGCGTCGCATCCTCGTGGTGAACCAGAATGCGGGAAGCGAGCATCGGGCACAGCGTCAGAGCCACGAATGAGGACAGCATCACCGAAAAGGCGAGTACAAAGCCGAACTCGCGGAACAGACCACCCGCCTGCCCCGGCAGGAAGGAAAGCGGCACGAACACGGCGGCAAGGGTCGCCGTGGTGGTAATGACCGCGAAGAACACCTGCCGTGTGCCCAGAACCGCAGCGGCTCGCGGCCCCATGCCCTGCGCGCGCAGCCGCACAATGTTTTCGAGCACGACAATCGCATCATCGACGACCATGCCGGTTGCCAGCACGATTGCCAGCAAAGTCAGGATATTGACTGAAAAGCCCGCGAGATAGATCGCGGCAAGGGTCCCGACAAGCGCGACAGGAAGGGTGATTGCGGGAATGATGGTCGCGCGCCAGTCGCGCAGGAACAGATAGATGATGGCCACCACAATGAGCGCGGCCAGCAACAACGAACGCACCACCTCCTCGATAGAGCCGGAGATAAACACCGCATCATCGCTCGACACCTTGATCGTGGTGCCCTCTGGCAGGTTCGGCGCGATTTCGGCGACCACACGGCGCACACCCTCGGAAATCTGCAGCGTATTGGATTTTGCCTGCCGGACAATCCCCAGTCCGATCCCCGGCTGGCCGTTATAACGCAGCGCCGTCGCTGCCGTATCCGGACCAAAGACGACGGTGGCAACATCGCCCAGGCGAACATTTTCAGCAATGCGGAGACCGGCAAATTCTTCCGGCGTGGTGATGTCGGCCGTCGCCCGAACACCGAGCGCCTGGGTCGTGCTGGTCAGCGACCCAGCCGGAACATCCCAGGAAATATCGGAGAGCGCGGCAGCCAGATCGGCCACAGAAAGACCGCGACTGGCAAGCGCTGCCGGGTTGATATCGATACGGAATATCTTGTCGCGTTCGCCATAGACCTCGACATCGGCAACACCCGGAACGGAGGCAAACCGATCCTCGATTTCGTCGGAAACAAGCTCCGTCAGGTCGTCAATACTCAGAATCGACGAGGTGATGGCCAGTCGCATCACGGGCTGGGAGTCTGAATCCGCCTTGACGATGCGTGGCTCATCCGCATCATCCGGCAATTGCCCCTGAACCTGACCGACGGCATCACGCACATCCATCGATGCGACATTGATGTCTGTGTCGGTGCTGAATTCCAGCGTCACACGGCTCGATCCGGTTGATGAGCGTGAGGACATTGCCTGCAATCCGGGCACGCGGGCAACCGCGCCCTCGATCACATTTGTGACCTCGCGGTCGATGGTCTCAGGGGCTGCGCCGGAATAACTCGTGCGCACGGTAATCACAGGCTGGTCCACGTCGGGGAGTTCGCGCACCTCGACGCCGAAAAAGGCAGCCAGCCCCGCAACGACGATCAGCGCGTTAAACACCAAGGCAAGTATCGGACGGCGCACGAAAAGCGCGGTAAACCCGTGCTCGCTTTCGTGCTCCGCAATCACCTTTTGCACTTCGTCACGCGCATCGCTAGAAGCAGCTTCGGTGGCATTGTCGGCATTTTCGTCATGGGGCGTCGTCTGGTCTTTCTGATCATCCTCGCTCATGACGCACTCTCCGCCTTGGTCCGGCTGCGCCCGTCGGTTTGGCTTCCAGTGGTGATATCGGTGACTGACGCGCCTTCCCGCAGTCGCTGGATGCCTTCGGTGATCACACTGTCGCCTTCACCGAGATCGGCATCGACCAGCACCGCATCGGGGTCGCGCTGAATGATGCGGACGCGGACTTTTGTGGACTGGCCTTCAGCAAGCTGCCAGACATAGGCGCCCTCGGAATCCCACTGTATCGCGAGCGGGTCGACCGCCGGATAGACATCGCCGGGGAAGCGCATGGAGACATCAAAGGACATCCCGGCGCGCAGTGCATCGCCTTTATTGTCAATGCGCGCACGGACCTTGAAGGTCCGGCTCGCCGCATCGATACGGTTGTCGACAGCTTCAACCTCACCGTCAAACATCTGCCCCGGCGCCGCCACCAGACTTGCCTTCACAGGCGCACCCGGCCGGATTGCGGTTGCGAAACGCTCCGGGACCGAGAAATCGACAAGAATCGTCGTCCGGTCATCAATGGTGACAATCTCGGATGAGGTCGTGATGTAGTCTCCGACATTCACCCCGACAATGCCGGCAGAGCCGTCGATCGGGGCCGTGATCCTGCGGCGTGAAAGCGCCAGTTCTGCAGACTTCAGATCCAATTCTGCGGATCTCTGTGCGATCTCGGCATTATAGACTTCGAGGTTTGAAATCGCAGACTTGATACGCTGATTGACCTCCGCCTGGCGGGTCGCGCTTTCCAGTGCCACCTGAGCCAGATCGCGGGCCAGCACCTGTTCGCGGTCATCGAGAACGGCAATAACCTCGCCCTGTTCAACCGTATCGCCGGACGAAATCATCAGTTCCCTGATCGTGCCGGCTTCCTCAGGCAGCACGGTGACCGAGCGGATCGCCTCACCACTGCCGATTGCCGTCAGCTCATCATTCACGGTTCCGGTCTCCACCGGCGCGGTTACCACCTGTATCCCGCCACCGGCAAACCCGCGGGACGGACGGGCATCACCGCCGCCAGCCTCATTGCTCAGGACGCCATAGGATGTAAGGAGTGCGCGCCCGCCGGGCGCCAGAAAGAACCAGGCCGCTGCCCCGATTGCCAGTACGCACACACTGACAGCAACCTGTTTGTAAAAACGCATTAATGACTCCGGCATGAAGAAGATGCCGGAAACGCCGGCAGACGCAAATGGGAGAATTATGAGTGGAAGTATCCAGATCACCCACCGCTCTGCAAGCTATGGAATGAAACCTCACAAAATTGTAATCTTTCTTGGATAGCCAAGAAAGCTCTGATCCGCTTCCCGGCATGGAACAGGCTTCGTCTGTGCATATTTTGTTCTCAACGCGATGCATGCCTTCACCTTTGCGTTTCGAGCCACTAGATTGACTTCATGAATCAGGGCCAAGACGACATTCCGTTTTTCGATGACGATGAACCGCGTAAACCGGCGGATAATTCCGCTCCGACTCAACAAAGCGGGTTTGCTGCGCGCGCAATGGCGGCGCGGCGCGCGCCCGACGCACCGGACTATCTGAACGGGCTTAACCCGGAACAGCGCGATGCGGTCGAAACCATCGAAGGACCGCTTCTGGTGCTGGCGGGAGCGGGAACGGGCAAGACACGGGTTCTGACCACCCGTATCGCACATATCCTCGGATCCGGCCGGGCATGGCCGAGCCAGATCCTCGCGGTGACCTTCACCAACAAGGCCGCGCGGGAGATGAAGGAGCGCATCGGTGTTCTCGTCGGCGGTGCGGTTGAAGGCATGCCCTGGCTTGGCACCTTCCATTCCATCGGCGTCAAGCTTTTGCGCCGCCATGCCGAACTTGTCGGCCTGCGCTCCGATTTCACCATTCTGGACACCGACGATGTTATCCGTCTGATCAAGCAGCTCATTCAGGCCGATGGGCTTGACGACAAGCGCTGGCCGGCCCGTCAGTTCTCCGCGATGATCGACGGCTGGAAGAACAAGGGGCTGACGCCGGAGCTGATCCCCGAAGGCGATGCCCGTGCCTTTGCCAATGGCCGCGGCCGCCAACTCTACCAGGCTTATCAGGATCGGCTGAAGACACTGAACGCCTGCGATTTCGGCGACTTGTTGCTGCATCCGATCCGGCTTTTCCGCGAAAACCCGGATATCCTGAAAGAATACCATCGCCGCTTCCGCTATATTCTGGTGGACGAATATCAGGACACCAACACCGCGCAATATATGTGGCTGCGGCTGCTGGCCCAGCGGCCGGGCGAAGACGACGGTCCGGTCAACATCTGCTGTGTCGGCGACGACGATCAGTCGATCTATGGCTGGCGCGGCGCAGAGGTCGACAACATCCTTCGGTTCGAAAAGGATTTCCGCGGAGCAAAGGTCGTCCGGCTGGAGCGCAATTACCGCTCCACAGCCCATATTCTCGGGGCGGCCGGCAATCTCATTGCCCATAATGAGGGGCGCCTTGGCAAGACGCTGTTCACTGAACGCTCCGACCCTGATGACAGCAAGGTTCAGGTCCATGCGGCCTGGGACTCCGAAGAGGAAGCCCGCGCTATCGGCGAAGAGATCGAGCAGTTGCAGCGCAATGGCGAGCTTCTCAACGATATGGCCATTCTGGTGCGTGCGTCCTTTCAGATGCGCGAGTTTGAAGACCGCTTCGTCACCCTTGGCCTCAATTATCGGGTCATAGGCGGCCCGCGCTTTTACGAACGGCTCGAAATTCGCGACGCGATGGCGTTTTTCCGCCTGACCTGCCAGCCGGCCGACGATCTGGCGCTGGAGCGGATCATCAACACCCCGAAGCGCGGTCTCGGTGACGCCAGTGTGCGCAAGGTCCATGATTACGCCCGCGCCCGTGACATTCCGATGCTCGCGGCAGCCCGCGAGATGATCGAAACCGACGAACTGAAACCGAAGCCGCGCAAGGCGCTGTTCGACGTCGTCAGCCAGTTCACGCGGTGGCAGGAGCTGCTGGAGACCACACCGCATACCGAGCTGGCCGAGATCATTCTGGAGGAAAGCGGCTACACCGAGATGTGGCAGAACGACCGCTCCGCCGAGGCGCCGGGGCGTCTGGAAAACCTCAAGGAACTGATCCGCTCGATGGATGGCTTTGAAAGCATGCGCGGCTTTTTGGAGCATGTGTCGCTGGTGATGGACGTCGACAAGAATGAGGATATGGATGCCGTCTCAATCATGACGCTGCATTCCGCCAAGGGCCTGGAATTCAAGACTGTGTTCCTGCCGGGCTGGGAAGAGGGTCTTTTCCCCCACCAGCGCGCGCTTGACGAAAGCGGCCGCGCCGGACTGGAGGAAGAGCGCCGCCTTGCCTATGTCGGCCTGACGCGCGCCAAGCGCAACTGCCACATATGGTTCGTCTCCAACCGGCGCATTCATGGCCTCTGGCAGTCGACCATGCCCTCGCGTTTTCTCGATGAGTTACCGGAGGAGCATGTGGAAGTCGGCGAGACCGAGGTCTCTTATGGCGGCTACGGGCAATCGCGCTTCGACCGGGCCGCACCGTTCTCCAATACCTATGCGACGCCCGGCTGGAAACGTGCCCAGGAAAACCGCACCGATGCGACACGGGATAACTGGGGCACACGATCTGGCCACGCGGTCGAGCGCATCGGTTATGGTGAAAGCGGCCCTAGGGGACGGACGATAGAAGGCGAACTCGTTGCCCGCAGCAGCGAGGAAAAGCCGTCGCGGTTCTCGGTGGGCGATCGCGTGTTTCATCTGAAATTCGGCAATGGAAACGTCACGGCGATCGAGGGCAACAAGCTGACAATCGAATTCGACAAAGCAGGTCAGAAACGTGTTCTGGACGGTTTCGTTCAGCCGGCATGACGGCGCATGAACCGTTTCGGCGAAGTTGCCGGGCCACCGCGCACCTTGCTCGCCAAGGTGCAAAAAGTTCGGACATAATTTTAGTTATTTAACCTATCGTTATTTAGTTTTAGCTTACATAATGACCGTGTTTCGCTTGCGCGCTCAACGGTATTATTAGCACCATGCTATTTTATTAAAACGCATAAGGTCTCTCCACAATATGCAGACGGCAACCCGAAAGACGCGATGGCTCGGCAAGCGTGTAGCTGGTGTTTTCTGTGCGGCTATCGTTTTTGGGATTTCTGGGTCAGCGTTTGCTCAATCGCAATCCCTGCTCCCGCTCGACCTGTTCAAGAGCAGCCCGGTTGCGATGATACTGATCGAGCCGCTCAATGGTAAGATCATCGCAGCCAACCACGCCGCCCAATCGCTCTATGGCTGGACCGCGAATGAATTCCGCAAACTTTTCCTTGCCGACCTGAACCAGATGTCGAAAGAGAAAATCCGACTTCAGATTGACGAAGCGCGAAACGGCCGACGACACTATTTCCTATTCCCCCACCGCTTCAAGGACGGCTCGGTACACACGGTGCGGGTTTTCTCCTGGCCGGTCATCCAGCAGGAAAGGACAATCCTTCTTTCAGTCATCTCTGAAGCGGGCGATCTGAACACCGGTAACGAGCCGCTGGCCAATTATTCATCGAACCTCGAGGATGCTGTGCGCCAGACGACGGCAGAACTGCGGCAAACCGATGGTCTGTTGAACCTGACGCTCATTTCCGCAGTCGCGGTGCTCTCCTGCATTGTCATCATGCTCGCCATCGTCCTTACCCGCAGACGCAGGCTTGTTCGGGAGCTTGGCAGACAGCACCTTCTCTTGCGGGTCGTGATCGATGCAATCCCCGACCAGATCTACTTCAAGCGTCCAAACGGCAAGCTCGAGGCCTGCAACGAGGCGGCGGCCGAATTCGTGGGCATGCCTGTGGAGATGATCGTCGGCAAAACCGACAAGGAGATTTTCGGCCAGAGCAGTGACGCACTGCTGATTCAGCAGGTATTCAGCGACGTCAACAATCAGGGCAAGCTGGTCAATCAGGGCGAGGTCACCAATTCGGCTGGCCGGAAATACACGCTCGAGATGATCAAGGCACCCGTCATCGATGCCCGCGGAGAACGTCTCGGTTCCGTCAGCGTCTGGCGCGACGTCACCGAACGCCGGCGCACCGAGGCCCGTATCGAAGCGCTGGCCTATTACGACCCGCTGACGAAACTGGCCAACCGCGCCAAGGCACAGGAAGTCCTTTTCGGATTTCTGGCAACCCACCGGGTGGACAAGCAGTATATGGCGATTGCGATTTTCGATCTCGATAATTTCGCAGCCGTGAATTCCATCTTCGGTCATGCAATCGGCGATGCTTTACTGCGCATCACCGCAGCACGAATGAACAGCAAGCTCGACCGGGGCAGTTTCACTGCACGCGTTTCCAGCGACGAATTCGTCGTGCTGCTGACAGCGCTCGGCACAGACGAGAATGCCGCACGCGCGCTGGCCCACAAAAAAATCGAGGAATTTCACGAAACCCTCTCGCGCCGGACCTTTATCAGCGGCAACCAGATCACCCCGAGTGCAAGCGCCGGCGTGGTGCTTGTCCAGCCCGGTGCCGAAAGCGCAGACGAAGAGCTTCGGCGCGCCGATCTCGCCATGCACAACGCGAAATCGAAAGGACGTGGAAGCATCACCTGGTTCCACACCGAGATGGTGTCGGATATCGTGTCCAGGTTCAATGTGGAAAGCGAACTGGAAAAGGCGCTTCAGAACGACGGTTTCAGCCTCTTCCTGCAACCCAAGATCATTGAGGGTGCGACCGGGCGGCACTTTGAGGTTCTCCTCCGCCTCAACCATCCCGAACGTGGCATTGTCGGACCGGGCAGTTTCATCGATGTCGCCGAAACGACGGGACTTATCGTTCCGATCGGAGCGTGGGTTCTTGAGCAGGCCTGCAAGATGCTCGCCCAAAACCAAGACCTGCACCTGGCAGTCAACGTCTCTGTACGCCAGTTTCTGCGGGAAAGGTTCGTGACCGACCTTGCCGACCTTCTTGCGCGCTACCCGTTCGAGCCGGAGCGACTGACGCTCGAAATGACCGAAAGTCTGATGATCGTGAATTTCGATCTGGCACTCTCGCAGTTGAAAAAGATCCGTGACCTCAAAATCAGGCTTTCGATCGACGATTTTGGCACCGGCTACTCTGCGCTCGTCTACCTCAAACAGCTTCCCCTGGACGAGTTGAAGATCGACAAGACCTTCATTGCCGGCGTCCCGCATGACAGCAGTGACACATCATTAGTCGCGCTGATCATTACCATGGCCCATCATCTCGGCATTTCCATCGTTGCCGAGGGGGTTGAGACCCGCGAACAGGAGACCTGGCTCCGTATGCAAGGCTGCGAGGGTCTCCAGGGCTTCCTGTTCAGCCCGCCCAGGCCCTGCGAACATTACCTGCAATCTTCAAAGTGACCGCGTTCCTCTTTCATTGTCTTGTTCTATCGGAGAAGTGTCATGAAGGCCCTTTTGCTTGTTGATATCCAAAATGGATTCTGCCCGGGCGGCAACCTCGCGGTTGCCGATGGCGACGCCGTGGTGCCGATCGCCAACCGGCTTATTGAGGGCGGCGGGTACGATATCATTGTAGCCTCGCAGGACTGGCACCCAGAAGGCCACGGTTCGTTCGCCTCCGCCCACCCGGGAGCAAAGCCTTTCGAAATGGGCGAACTTTCCGGAAAGCCACAGATGATGTGGCCGGATCACTGCGTGCAGAACACCGATGACGCCGCGTTGCATCCGGAACTCAACCTCGCTGCGCTCGACTTCGTGCAGCGCAAAGGTGAGAACCCGAACATCGATTCCTATTCGGCGTTTCGGGACAATGACCACCACGCCGCTACCGGCCTTGACGTCTATTTGAGGGAAAACAACGTCACCACGCTCGACATTGCCGGCCTTGCCCTCGATTTCTGCGTCAAATTCACAGCTCTCGATGCCCGTGAAATGATGCCCGGTGTCAGGGTCCGCCTGATCCTTGAGGGTTGCCGGGGCATAAGCGAGGAAGGCGTCGAGCAGGCGCTTGCTGAAATGCGCGAGGCCGGCGTGGACATTATCGATGTTGCCACCGGCGACCGCAGAGCAGATTAAGCCGGCATTTCCAGTGCAGCGATTTCGTCGCCGAAGGTTTCCATGCGTTTCATCAACAGGGCCTCTGCGTCTTTGAGACCGCTGTTGTAAAAGACCGGCGCGAATTCACGTGCGATGACTTCGGCGAAGAGTTCGGACTGCAGACTGCCGATCTCGCAGTCGAACTCTTCTGCGCAATAGTCCTGCAGCCGTTCGGACAGAGCGGCCTTTTCCCGGGCATTGAGCTTGATCATCCTGATGTGTTTCCTCTCGATTGATCACACTATCAATTCCTCTCATTTGTGCACGGATGTGAAAGACGGTAAACGGGTAAAACACCACTTAGCTTGCCTCTTCTTGGCCGCTTCGGTATTCGGGATACCGCACGAACTGCCGCCCCATGACCAGGAGATTTTTCCACTTGTCAGAGACCACGGAGTTTACGAGCGGCCTTCGATCCGGCTTTGTACCCGCCCTTTCGGCGGCCCCTTTCGGCATGCTGTTCGGCGCGGTTTCCGTCGCCGATGGCCAGAGTGTTTTTGAAACCGCGCTGATGAGCATCACCATCTTTGCCGGTGCCAGCCAGCTCGTCGGTGTAGAGCTGTTCGGACAGCGGGTCGCACCCTGGCTGATCATCGTCTCGATTGTCGCGGTCAATTTCCGCCATGTGCTCTATTCGGCGGCGCTGACGCCGGTGATTTCGCACTTTCCGCTGCCGAAGAAGATGATCGCCTTTTTCCTGATGACCGATCCGCAATTCGCGGAGGCGCTCAAGCGCCACGAGAAGGAACAAGGTGTCACCTTCTCCTGGTATCTGGGTGCCGGCCTCGTTCTCTATATTCTCTGGAATATCATGACTCTGATCGGTGCGACCCTGGGCGGTTTCATCAAGAACCCGGAAGCGCTTGGTCTCGACGTCCTGCTGCCGATCTATTTCCTCAGCCTCGTGATGGGCTTCAGAAAGCGACCGAACTATCTACCGGTTGTTGCGGTCAGCGCGCTCGGCTCGATTCTGGCCTATGCCATTGTCGGTTCGCCCTGGCATGTCAGCATCGGCGCGGTTGCCGGCATTCTGCTGGCCGCGATCCTGCCACCGGGCGCAAAAAAGGAGACGGCACAGTGAGCGATTTTACCAATGAGCACATGATCCTCGTGATCCTGGGCGCCGCTGTTGCGACCTATATGACGCGTATCGCAGGCTACCTTTTGCTGTCCGTGGTCTCCGATATTCCGCCGCGCGCCGAGGCTGCGCTCAACGCCATTCCTGCGGCCGTGCTGACCACGCTGGTGGCACCGGCCTTTTATGCCGGCGGATGGGAAAGCAAGCTTGCGATTGCGGCAGCCCTTGTCACGGGGCTGCGCTACGAATCGCCTCTGCCGATGATTGCGGTTGGTTGGTCGACAGTGATGATCTGCCGCTATTTCATCATCGGCTGACAGGTCGCGTCGCCTGCTCCAGCCAGGCGCGTTCGGAGTCATCGGAGATAAGCGGCATCAGCTTTTTGCGCGTTTCCGTGTGGTAGGCATCGAGCCACGCGCGCTCGTCATCCGTCAGCAACTCCGGCATGACCAGCCGAAGATCGATCGGGCACCATGTCAGCGTTTCGAAGCCCAGCATCGGTATTTCGCCGCCTTCAATCGTCTCGGCTTCCTTCACCAGAAGCAGATTTTCGATGCGGATACCGAAATCGCCGGGACGGTAATAGCCGGGCTCGTTTGACAGGATCATGCCCGGTTTCAGCTCCGGCGAACCGAGCCGGGAAAGCCGCTGCGGCCCTTCATGAACTGAGAGGTAGGAGCCAACGCCGTGCCCCGTGCCATGGGCATAGTCGACACCCGCCTTCCAGAGAGCGAGGCGGGCCAACGGGTCGAGATCCATACCGCGCGTGCCGGCAGGGAAGCGGGCCGTCGAAAGCGCGATCATGCCTTTCAGCACCAGCGTGAAGAAACGTCGTTTTTCATCATCTACCGCACCGATAGCCAGCGTGCGGGTAATGTCCGTCGTTCCGTTTTGATATTGTGCGCCGGAATCGACCAGATACATCTCACCACCCTGAAGGTTGCGATCCGTGTCGGTGGTCACACGGTAGTGGATGATCGCCGCATTGGGACCGGCGCCGGAGATCGTGTCAAAGGAAATGTCGCGCAGCAGGTTCTGCATGCGCTCGCCGGCAGACGCTCGCGCCGTCTCCAGCGCCGTTGCAGCCTCGATTTCGCTGACCGTTCCGGGGGCCTGGTGATCGAGCCAGCTCAGGAAAGTCACCATGGCCGCACCGTCTTGCACATGCGCAAGGCGCGTTCCGGCCTGCTCGGCGGTGTTTTTGATCGCGCGCGCAGAAACGACCGGATCGGCGGCATCGATGGCTCGCCCACCGGCATCCTCAATGACCTTGAGGGCGGCATAAGGAACGGCAGAGCGGTCCAGCATGACTGCGTGACCCTCGCGTGCAAGAGCGGCCAGATGCGCTGAAACGGCTTCAGGCGCTTCAAGCCGGGCGATCGTGTGAATATGTGATTCCGCCTCGCCGGAAACCTTTTCCGATGCCAGAAACAGCGTTGCACTGCCATCTGCCTTCACGATTGCGCGCGACAGCGGTGCAGGGGTGTGGGCGACATCATTACCGCGAATATTGAACAACCAGGCAACCGAGGTCGAGTCGGCAATCAACACCGCCGCCGCCTGTTTCTTGCGGACCGCCTCGGCGACCAAGGCCAGCTTCTCCGTAGCCGGGGCACCCGCAAATTGCAGCGGCTGAACCGAGACCGGTGCGGATGGCGATGCGGGCCGGTCATCCCAAATGCAATCGACAGGGTTTTCGCCAAGCGGAACGAGTTCGCCGCCGATCTCGCGCAGCGCATCCCTCAGGCGCTCCACTTCGCTCGGCGTATGCAGCCACGGATCGACACCGAGACGCATGCCTTCGGGACGATTCTCAGTGAGCCATGCAGTGGGTGGGCACCCAACCAGATCGCCGCCAGAGATCAGCGCAGGATCGGTCTGCATTTTTAGCTGCGCGGTATAGCGTCCGTCGACGAACACGATCGCAGTTTCCGCCATCACCAGCGCTATCCCGGCAGAGCCGGTAAAGCCGGTGAGCCAAGCGAGCCGTTCGGCAGATGGAGGCACATATTCTCCCTGATATTCATCGGTACGTGGCACCAGAACCGCATCGATACCAAGGGGCGGGAAAAGTGCTCGCAGGGCCTTCAGCCGCGGTGCGGCCTGCTCCGGGCGGGCGGAAACGTCGTAGGACTGAAACATGAAAATCACCAATCAATTTGACCGGCGCGACGATAGTGCGAAACATGCGGCATCACAACAATCCGCATTTGCCGCTCCGGACCCGGCGCCGAATGCTCCTGCCCTCAACTCAGGCACAGCTGCACAAAAATCATGCATCGTGACGGGTATTTTACGGACCAACCAAAACCACATGCGTTTTCTGCATAGCTCCCATTCGGCTGCCCACCTGCCTGAAGCATGAGCCGCAGTCTATATTGCAAACAGTTGATTGATGAAGGCTTCGCGCCGGTGATGATCAGAAGGATCAGGGCTGATAGCCGCGAAGCAGAATGGATCTAAGGACGGAATGGCCGTCCGACATGATCCGCCAGAAAAGGAGAACTAAAATGGGTTTCTTCCGCACCGCTTACAAGAATATCGCCAACGCCCGTCAAAGCCAGGCCAACCGTTTCGTCAACGCCGAACTTCTGAAGCTCGATGACGAATCCCTGAAGAAGATCGGCAAGTCGCGCGCTGACCTGCGTCGCAACTCCAATACCTCGATGCTGTTTTAATCGAGACGATTTCGGCGCGTCTCAGCGCCGTGCAGACCCCGCGAACTGCTTGAGCGCCCTCCCCGCTCGCGGAACGCCGCAGGTCAGCAAATAAGGGCCATGCCGCAAGGCATGGCCCTTTGTTTTTGCCGAAACGTTGGAGGCTTAATCCATCTCCGGAAACAACAACTCGACAATATAGCTCGCGTCAAAACGGGTATCGAGCATGCCGTAGGTTGAGCGCCAGCCAGCCGCCAGCCGGGTCTCAAGGAAGGCATCAGCGATGCGCCCAGCACCAAGCCGGTAAAGTTCTGCGGCACCCGCAGCCAGCGCAAGCTGCTCGATGAAAATCCGCGCGGCACTTTCATGGCTCTTGCAGAGCGCCATCGCCGCCCTCAGCAATTCGACAATCTTGGCGCCCGATGCCCCGAGGTCCCGTGCGATCACCTGGAAGACGGCCTCGAACAGATCGCTGCCGTGTTCGACAACGCGCCGAAGGTCCAGCGCCATCATGTTGCCCGCACCGTCATGCAGGGCAAGGCCGGGCGCATCCCGGTAGTGACGCGCAATCGGACGTTCCTCGACAAAACCGTTGCCGCCCATGGCTTCCATGGCTTCAGCCACCACGGCCGGGGCGATCTTGGTTGTCCAGTATTTGGTCACCGGCGTCATCACCCGGGCATAGGCGGCCTCCTCTGCGCTGTCGCGGGCCCGGTCGAAGCTTTCGGCGAGCCGGAAGGACAGCGCTCCGGCAGCAGCCACATCGAGCGCCAGATCGGCGAGGACCCGCGTCATAAGCGGTTGCGCAACCAGTGCGCGCCCCTGAATTTTCCGGCCACGCGCTGCATGGGTCGCTTCGGCAAGAGCGGCGCGCATCAGCCCGGACGCCATAACGGCACTGTCCAGACGCATCAGCGTCAGCATGTCCAGGATCGTCCTCTGGCCCCCGTCGGGCGGGCCCAGCAGGAAACCGAAGGCATCGGAAAACTCGATCTCGGCTGCCGCATTCGAGCGCAGGCCGAGCTTGTCCTTCAGCCGCTGATAGCGCAGCGCATTGGTCCGCCCCTCATCCAGAAGGCGCGGCACCAGAAAGCAGCCGGGCTTACCATCAACATCGGCGAGCATGATGAAGGCGTCGCTCATCGGCGCCGACACGAACCATTTGTGGCCGGTCAGGCGATATACGCCCTCGCTGACACGCACCGCTTTGGTGGCGAGCCCGCGCATATCGCTGCCAGCCTGTTTTTCGGTGATCGCCAGCCCGATGGTGGCGGAGTTTTTCTGCGACTGGGCACGATTGGTCGAATCATATTTGCGCGACAGGATTTTCGGCGCCCATTCATCCCGCAACGGCGGAGAAGCTGCCAGCACGGCAAGAGAGGCCGATGTCGACGACAACGGCTCGAGGTGCCCGCATTCAAGTTGGGCCGTCAGGAACAGGCGAACGGCCCTGAGCTTATGCGCCTTCGATTTCGAGATCGGCATCGCGTGGCGGCTCCCAGAGCGAGGAATGCAGGCCCGATGACATCGAGCGGCGCAACAGCGCATGCCATGCGGGATGAAAGCTGACTGCATCCAGGCGCTCACCGGCAAGGCCATGGGTTTTCAGATGCGGCGGACTGTTGTTCGCCATTTGCGCCAGTTCCTGCGCCTCCGGCGATGTCACAAACGTGCCGATCGTGTCGAACTCGTCACGCAGCGGCCGCGCCAGATTGCGGGTCAGATCGCCCAAAAGCGGGTCGGAATGAAAGGCGTTGTACCCGCTCCAGGGCTTCGGCTGGTTCAACGTCCGGAAAACATCATTGTCGGTCATTGCCGTTTACGCACTTCTCTTTGAAGACAGGTCACAGAGTTGGCACGCTTCGATATGATCTGTCAAAGCTTGCAGCAAAGCCGGTGAGCCAGTATAGACCGCAGGACTTCAAGCGATAGACCGCACGGCCTCATATGGAGGAAAGCTCAATGGTCTTCTTTCCCCACCGCCACCTGATCGGCATCAAGGGCCTTTCGCCCGTTGATATCGGGACACTTCTCGACAAGGCCGAAGAGGCCATAACATTCAATCGTTCACGCGAAAAGAAAAACAGCGTGTTGCGCGGGCTCACTCAGATCAACCTGTTCTTCGAGGCCTCAACTCGGACACAGGCCTCATTCGAGCTTGCCGGTAAACGCCTCGGCGCCGATGTGATGAATATGTCGGTTGGCAATTCATCCGTGAAAAAAGGCGAGACCCTGATCGATACGGCGATGACGCTGAATGCCATGCACCCCGATGTGCTGGTGATCCGCCACGTCTCCGCCGGTGCGGCAGAACTTTTGTCACAGAAAGTTGCATGCTCGGTCATCAACGCCGGTGACGGCGCGCATGAACATCCGACTCAGGCGCTGCTCGATGCCCTCACCATCCGTCAGGCGAAGGGCAGGCTCGACAATATTGTGGTCGCGATCTGCGGCGACATCCTGCATTCGCGCGTCGCCCGCTCCAACATCATTTTGCTGAACACGATGGGCGCACGTGTGCGCGTCGTCGGACCGGCAACGCTGCTGCCCGCCGGCATCCGCGATATGAGCGTAGAGGTGTTCGACAATATGGAAGACGGGCTGAAGGGTGCCGACGTGGTGATGATGCTCAGGCTACAGCGTGAGCGCATGTCCGGCGCCTTCGTGCCATCTATCCGGGAATATTTCCGCTTCTGGGGCCTCGACAACGAAAAACTCAAGGCCGCCAAGGACGACGCACTGGTGATGCATCCGGGGCCGATGAACCGGGGCGTGGAAATCGCCTCCGATGTTGCCGATGGCCCGCAGAGCGTGATCGAAAAACAGGTGGAAATGGGGGTCGCCGTGCGCATGGCCGTTATGGAAACGCTCATGCTCTCGGACAATGGAGGTGCGCGCATATGAAACCGCTTGTCCTGAAAAACGCCCGCATCGTCGATCCCTCACGCGACCTCGACGAAACCGGCACAATCATCGTCGAAAACGGTCGTATCTCCGCTGCCGGCAGCAATGCCGCCAATCAGGGCACACCCGATGGGGCGGAGATTGTCGATTGCGGCGGACTCATTGCTGCCCCCGGCCTCGTCGATGCCCATGTGTTCGTCGGCGAGCCCGGCGCCGAACACACCGAAACCATCCGCTCGGCAAGTCTTGCAGCAGCGGCCGGCGGCATCACCTCGTTTATCATGATGCCCGACACCAATCCGCCGATCGATGATGTCGCGCTGCTGGAATTCGTGCTGAAAACCGCCCGCGACAAGGCCGTCGTCAATATTTTTCCGGCGGCAGCGCTCACCAAGGGGCTTGCCGGCCTCGAGATGACCGAGATCGGCCTGTTGAAGGGAGAAGGCGCGGTGGCCTTCGCCAATGGCCGTTACTCGCTTTCAGATAATCGCGTGTTGCGCCGGGCGATGACCTATGCCCGCGCCTTTGACGCCGTGGTGTCGCTGGAGCCGCGCGACCGCTATCTGAGCGAGACCGGCGTGATGAACGAGGGGCTTTTTGCAAGCTGGCTCGGCCTTTCCGGCATTCCGCGCGAGGCAGAGATTATTCCGCTGGAACGCGATCTGAGGCTCGCAGCACTCACCGGTGCCCGCTATCATGCAGCCCTGATCTCCGTGCCCGAATCCGTAGAAGCGATCCGTGTGGCGGGTGAACGCGGCGCATTGGTTTCGAGCGGCATTTCGATCAACAATTTGACCCTCAACGAAAACGACATCGGCGAATACCGCACCTTCTTCAAGCTGACACCACCGCTGCGTCACGAGGAAGACCGGTTGCAGATGGTCGAAGCGCTGAAAAACGGCCTGATCGATATCATCGTCTCGTCGCACGACCCGCAGGATGTCGATACCAAGCGTCTGCCGTACTCCGACGCCGAGGACGGGGCCATCGGCCTTGAAACCATGCTGTCGGCAGCACTTCGCCTGCATCATTCGGACGAAGTGCCGCTGATGCGCCTGATCGACGCGATGTCCACCCGTCCGGCGAAAGTCTTCGACCTCGACGCAGGCACGCTTCAGCCCGGCGCCCGGGCCGATATCACGCTCATCGATCTGGAAGAGCCGTGGGTCGTCACGCCCGACCGGCTGGTCTCGCTTTCGAAGAACACGACGTTTGAAAATGCCCGCTTCTCTGGTCGCGCCGTGCGCACCTATGTCGCCGGCATATGCGTTTATCAGGCGAGCTAAGAGAGGAAACGGATCGTGGGGGATATATTCGCTTTCGGGCTGACGCCGGTGCAAGCACTGATCGTTCTGGGTATCGGCTACCTTCTGGGCTCCCTGCCCTTCGGCTATCTGATCACCCGGGTATCGGGGCTTGGCGACATCCGCGAGATGGGCTCCGGCAATATCGGCGCGACCAATGTGCTGCGCACCGGAAAGCGTCATCTGGCCGCTCTCACACTCCTGCTGGACGCATTAAAGGCCACCTTCGCTGTAATCATCTGTGCCAAACTCTATGGCCCAAACGCGGGCCTGCTGGCCGGAGCGGCAGCGTTCATCGGCCATCTGTTTCCGGTCTGGCTCGGCTTCAAGGGCGGCAAGGGTGTCGCAACCTATATTGGTGTGCTGCTCGGCATCGCACCGGCAGCCGTGCTGATCTTCGCTTTCGTCTGGCTGCTGGTCGCCCGTATTTCGCGCTATTCATCACTGTCGGCACTGGTGGCCACACTTGTCATTCCGGTTGCTCTGTGGATAATGGGTCAACCGCAAGCTTCATTAGTGATGGCGATCTTAACAATCATTTCCTGGTGGCGGCACAAGACCAATATCGAGCGTCTGATTTCGGGCACGGAAAGCAGGATCGGAGACAAGGGGTGACGGATAAAGAGGCTTCCGGCGGCAATGCAAGCGCTGTGGCGCTGCGCCGAGACATGGAAGCCAGCCGTTGAGACCCGCCGGCATATCGCTTTCGACGAGCCAGCGCATTGCTTGGCTCCGACTGATCAGAAGCGACAATGTCGGCCCGGCAACATTCCGCGAACTCATCAACCATTGCGGCAGTGCCGAAAACGCACTCCAAATGCTGCCCGAGCTGGCAAAGCGCGGCGGTGCAATGAAACGTATCCGCGTGGCCGGCATCGTTGAGGCGGAACGCGAGATGGAAATTGCCGCCGACAATGGCGGACGTTTCGTTGCTATCGGCGAGCCCGATTATCCACCGGCATTGCGCGCCGTCGACGGTGCCCCGCCGCTTCTGGCGATGTGCGGCAGCGGTGAAACCGCAACCCGGCCGACGCTTGGTATCGTCGGCGCCCGCAACGCCTCGGTTGCCGGTGCAAAGTTCGCGGCCATGGTTGCCACTGCGGCAGCAGGCGCAGGCTATACCGTCGCCTCGGGCCTTGCCCGCGGCATTGACGCTGCGGCCCATCATGCAAGCCTGAAGCACGGAACGCTGGCCGCACTGGCCGGTGGGCTTGATCGCGTCTACCCGGCGGAGAATGCAGAGCTTTACCGCAGGATCTGCGCGGAAGGCGGCGTTGCCATCAGCGAGATGCCCTATGGCTGGGAGCCGCGCGCCCGGGATTTCCCCGGCGCAACAGGTTGATCGCCGGATGCGCGCTTGCAGTGGTCGTCGTCGAAGCCGCGATGCGCTCCGGCTCTCTCATTACAGCGCGGCTTGCCAATGAATGCGGGCGACTTGTGCTCGCCGTCCCGGGATCCCCGCTCGATCCGCGCGCTCAGGGCTGTAACGGACTGATCAAGCAGGGCGCCATGATCGTCTGCTCACCCGAAGACGTTCTGGAGGCGCTTGCACCACTGGCCAATATGGAACTCCCCCTGTCCGGCAATGCCGGTGAGGAAACAGAACCGGAGGGAGGGCTGCCTGTCGAACCCGGTGAAGACGACCGTCTCCGCGTTGCCCAGGCGCTGGGACCAAGCCCATGCGAAACCGACGACCTGATCCGCTTTACAGGTGTAAGTGCAGCGACGGTTCAGATGATCCTGCTGGAACTCGATCTTGCTGGCCGGCTGGTCCGCCATCCCGGCGGTCGAATATCACTGCAGTAACAGCATAACGCTCCGGGACCAGACCATAGGCAGAACGGACGACTGGAAACACTGCGAGCACGATGTAAGCTTATCTGACACAAACCGATGCAAGAGGGCCATCATCGGCAAAGCGCGTTTACCCCTGATTTCAATGACAGCTGGCATAGGTGCTTGTTGGATTTAAACGAACGGGCGAAGCCTGAGGCGGCACCGACACATCCTGATATCGCAGCTCCCGTTCCCCGAAATAGTCCTTGATGATCGTATAACCGCTGGTAACCCCGCACTCGTCTGCAAGATGGCCGAGGGTAATCCTCCCCTTTTTAACGGGGCTTTTTGGTAGAATTCACGCAGCCATTTTCAGTTTCTGTGCGGGTGTCATTCCGCCGATGCCCATATTGGGTCGCTCGTTGTTATAGCTCCATAACCATTGTGTGGCGAACGCCTGCGCCTCTTCGATACTCTCGATGATGTATTGGTCAAGCCATTCGTGTCGTACTGTCCGGTTGTAGCGT
Source organism: Martelella sp. K41-7 (assembly GCF_055808365.1). Classification (NCBI taxonomy): domain Bacteria; kingdom Pseudomonadati; phylum Pseudomonadota; class Alphaproteobacteria; order Hyphomicrobiales; family Aurantimonadaceae; genus Martelella; species Martelella sp. K41-7. The sequence continues at coordinate 534,110 of NZ_CM147867.1, read as the reverse complement.
TCGACATAAGCGTTCTGCTGCGGCTTTCCAGGCTGGATGTAATTCAGCGCAATGCCCTGATTTTCAGCCCAGTCCATAAGCCTTCCACTGACATATTCCGGGCCATTGTCAACACGTATTGCCAGCGGTTTGCCGCGCCACTCAATGATCTGGTTCAGGCTACGGATGACACGCTCCGCAGGTAGAGAGAAATCGACCTCAATGCCAAGCCCCTCACGGTTAAAGTCATCCAGAACATTCAAAAGCCGAAACTGCCGGCCATCGGCCAGCCGATCCGCCATAAAGTCCATGGACCAGACCGCGTTCGGCGTTGTCGGGACATTGAGTGTATCCGGTTTTTCCCGTTTCAGCCGCCGGCGTGGCTTGATCCTGAGGTTCAGCTCAAGCGCGCGGTAGATGCGATAAACACGCTTATGATTCCAGCGCCGTCCCTGTACGTTCCGCAGATAGAGAAAACAAAGGCCAAAGCCCCAGTTCTTCTTTGCCTGCGTCAAGCCGGTCAGAAGATCGGCGATCTGTTCATTCTCATCATTGCGTTTGCCTTTGTATCGGTAGCAAGTTTCGCTGACACCGAACGTTCGGCAGGCAAGTGCTATGCTCACCCCACGTATCGCCACGGCTTGCGCGGCCACCTCCCGGCGTAGAGATGGCCGCGTCATTTTTTCCCAAAGCCTCTTTCAGCAGTTCGGTTTGCATGCTCATCTCCGCATACATCTTTTTCAGACGGCGGTTCTCGTCTTCCAGCGCTTTCATCTGGCTGATCATCGACGCATCCATGCCGCCATATTTGGCCCGCCATTTATAAAAACTCGCTGAACTCATCCCGTGCTCCCGGCAAAGTTCAGGCACAGGAACGCCACCTTCTGCCTGACGCAGAATGCCAATAATCTGTGCTTCGCTAAATCTCGTCTTTTTCATCAAAATCTCCTCAGAGCCGGATTCAAAAGTTCATGATGGGAAACGATATCGTGCGAGGCGTCTGGTCATCACCCTGATGCTTGCGATGTTGACCCATGCTGTGGCGCTTGCGATGGACTTTTCCCAATCTTTGGCCAGTCGACGGCATCGACCGAACCAGCCGAAGGTGCGCTCGACCACCCATCGGCGTGGCAGAACCTCAAAGCCTTTCGCTGTGTCGGAACGCTTGATGATCTCAAGGTTCCATTGGCCGCATCCGCGCAGCGCTTTTCGCAACTTCTGCCCGGCATAGCCGCCATCTGCGAAGACATGGCGCAACCAGGGGAAACGGTAGCGGATGGCTTTCAGGACATCGGGCGCACCGTCGCGGTCCTGGATATCGGCAGCATGGACAAGCACGAACAGCATCAGCCCGATCGTATCGGTGATGATGTGGCGCTTGCGGCCCTTGATCTTCTTGCCGGCGTCGTAGCCCGAGACCCCGCCACTTTCGGTGGTCTTGACACTCTGGCTGTCGATCACACCGGCCGTGGGCGAGGCCTCACGCCCCTCCAGTTCGCGCGTAGCACAGACAAGCAGATGGTTGATGGTCTGCCAAAAGCCGATATCGCGCCAGCCATAGAAATAGCCTCGCACCGTGGAGACCGGAGGGAAGTCCTTCGGCAGTGCCCGCCATTGACTGCCACTGCCCGCAATATAAAGGATCGCGTTCACCACTTCCCTCATATTCGTTTTCCGTGGCCGCCCACCGGGCTTGGCCAGCGGTATCAGTGGAGCAATTACAGCCCACTCACGGTCCGTCAAATCGGTTGGATAGCGAAGGCGATCCCGGTTATGCTGCAGGCGGGTGATATCATTCCAGGGCATGCGATCCTCCACGTTCTTGGCAGAGGTGGTTGAATCACATCCTTCTGATATCACTCAACAACTTTTAAATCGGGCTCTCAGTCATAAAACCCGAGAAAATTCTACTTTTGAAGCCCATTATTTTTCGGGGGGATTACCCGAGCACTCGTGTGGCCGTAGCCGCTACCTGGGCAGCATCCGCTCATCCTCAGCAAGCCAACGATCAATGGCTGGGATAAATCAATCGAGTTTTGGCCGACCCATAGGTGAACGGCGCCGATAGATAGTCGGGCGGCGTCGAATAGGCCAGCATCCTGGCAACGCTGTCGGCCGATATGTTGAAGTGTCTGGCTGCATGCCGCGGGCTCATCCCTTTTAGAGAAATGCAAGAGGCTGCGTCAGGTAGCGTTCCACGGTGCACATCCTCTGCCCCTCCTGCGCCGACTTCGGAAAGGAATACAAGTGCCCGACTTTTACGCCGCCCGCAGCGGAACTATTCCGCCGCAACCTTGCCCAGCCAACGCACCGCCGTTCTCACTTGATCGCAACTCGAAAAGAACTAAAAGCATCCTGATGGCTGAACTCGGAGTAAATTGAGCTTCCAATTAAACTGAATTAGAGACCTCAAAGACCTACCGCTTTCCGGCAAAATGTGATTCAATCCGATCACTTATTTTTCGGAAAATGGTGACATGCAGTCACCCTGGAAAGATTGCGGCTTTCGCCTGTTTTCGGGTCTCATGGGCATTCCGTTCGCTCTGATTGGAATTATTGAGACGATTTCCGAAAACGCGGCAAAAATCTGAAAAGACATAAGTTGGTTCGGCAATGCGATTGAAACAGACCACGCTGATAAGGCTTCTTGCGCTGATGGCCTATTTCGTCATTGCCAGCGGCGCGCAGAGCCTTTTCTCCGCTACGGCCGGACGCGATGCCGACCTTGTCGCGAACTTGGCCGAGGATGGCATCATTGGCTCAGGGAGCTATGGCATCACGGCCCTCGTCTATACCCTCGTCCCAGATGCCCTCCGCCCGTTTCCTGTCTATCTTCTGGGCTCTCTGTTCATTCTTTTCAGCACCCGTAACCTTCAGTCAAATGTTCATGCCCTCACCGTGGCCTTTCTGTGCCTTGCCCCGTCGATGTTGACGATCGCCACTTTCCAGAAGGACTTGCTTCTCGTTCCCTTCGTGGTTTTGGCCGCCTTCTCGATCGAGCGGCTCAAGCGCCCGCGCTTTGCCATACTCTCCGTGGTCATGATCTATCTTGTCTATGGAATGCAGTTTCGCAGTTATTACTTCCTGATCGCTTTCATTTTCATATTCATATACCTCGTCATCCGCCGTCCCCTGCCCTTCAAGATCGTATTATGCTTGGGATTGGCGACGGTGCTGCTGATAACGCCGGCTTCGGTCTTCCAGGAGCTTCAAGGGTCGCGTGACATCGTCAATCTTACCCGGCTGAACAATCCGAATGCCGTTGGTGTGCGGACCGCGTTTCTAAACCTGATGCCGATTGAAGGAACCTGGTCCTTTATCGCCAACTATTTCTATGCGGCCATAAAGCTCAATCTGGCTTTTCTGCTCAATCCGGGACCGCGCGAGCTGTTCCTTCAACTCAATATCATTGCCTATTTTTTCGCGATTATATGGGCGTTGCGCCGCGGCTCACAGCAGGCGCGTATCGCGTCCTATCTGATGATGGCCCACCTCCTCGTTCTTACGCTTTTCGAACCGGATCTCGGGTCTTATATCCGCCATCTTTCCTGCACATTGCCATACGCCACGATCCCGCTAATGGAATATTTCACGAGCCACAAATGGCGGTTCATCGTCAGGAGCCGGCGAACGAGAAAAGAGCTTACCTCCCGCCCGGCGCCGAGCTATCGCGAAACGCCAGACAGAGCTTGATTCAATTGGATCAGGATCGCTGTTTCGATGCGGCGGAAGCGTTCCGCCGAGAAGCTCTCTTCCAGAACGAAGATTACGGGATGCCTGCTATCTGATAAACAACAGTTCCTAAAGCGTAAGTCCGGTTAAACGTTCGAGGAGTTTCTTCAGCCCGGAGTTCTCAAGATGCGTGGAAAACAGCAGAGGAACAGGGTTCTTTTCGTAATTTTCGGGCCATTGCGCAAGACCGGGCAAATCCTCGAACAGACGATCATCGTCACGCCAGACGGCTTCGAGGCCGTAATCTTCGGCACGCGCGCGGTTCATCGGCTGATTGTTGCAGAGTATGCGCATGCCGAGAGCGCCATATTCCAGCAATTTCGTTGGGGTTTGATGGGTGTGCGGAAAATGGTTTGGAAAATATGAGAGTGCGACACCGCTGCGGTTCAGGAGCCGGAAGACTTCCTTCTGCTCTACCGGACCGGTGAAAGTCACATTCTTGGCAGCTGCGAATTCTTCCTGAATGCCATCTTGAACCCGACCGACCAAAAGAAGCGTCTTGTCTTTTCCAGCACTCTCGATGAACTGACGGATGATGCGCTCAATACCGCGCTCGCGGCTGATCACGCCAATATAGCAATAATCATAGTCTGGCGCGGTGCTCGGCGGCTGGCGGAAATCGATCACATAGTCGCTGACGGAAATATCGATGAGGATCGTTTCAACATCGTCATTGAACCTCATCACCTTTTCGATTTCGGGTTTGCTGACGCGCGCATCCGGCCTGGCGTTTAGAAAGCGCTTCGCCATATCCTTGACCCGGCGGAACCTTCCTATCGACATGGATCTGTAATCGTGGATCGTGAATTTACACGGCAGTTTTTCCCGATAAAGCCCCATCAGATGCCAGCATATACATTCGCCGATATCAGGCCGTCTGGCTGCAGATTCGAAGGTCTCGTCAAAGAAGTCGATCTTGTCCGAAAGGCGAGCCATGAGTGACTTGTTCATCGGATACATCGCTTCGCCGCCGTGAATGAAAATCAGTTTGGGCTTGTCCGTCATGATGAAATCAACCTTTGATCAATTTGTGGGCGGGTGGCGCTGCGCCTGAAAAAATAATAGCTGGAGTTGGCCGACCGTCATTGCCAGGCAACCCCTCAGTAAAAATTATGCGGTACGGCTTTCAAAAATCACTTAGGCGAGACGGTCCGCGGCAATCGCCGCGGCCATCAGACAAGGTCAGTTGGTGTAATATTTGTTTCCGACATCATAGCCATAGCTATACCCATACCCATAGCCATAACTTTTCTGGCCCTTCGGGTCGATCTGGTTCAGCACCGCCCCGCTCAAGCGGTTCTTGACATTGTCAAACATGCCCATCGCCTCTTCCACCTGATGCCTGGACGTTGAATCCCATTTCACCACGAAAAGTGTGGCGTCGCATTCCTGCGCGATAATGCGCGAATCCGGGACAATAAGAACCGGTGGCGTATCGATGATGATGATGTCGTAGCGCGCCCGTGTTTCTTCGATAAAGGCTTTGAACCGGTTGGAAGACAGAACGTCCGCAGCATTCGTGTTCGATTTCTCTCCGAAGAGAACATCGAGGCCGTTTTCCTCGCTTCTGACCACGACCTCGTCGAGTTCAGCCTGCCCGGTTAGAACAGACAACAGGCCGCGCTTCTGGTCGCCGCTGTTGAAATACTGACCGAGGACCCGCCGCCGCAAATCGCCCTCGATCATAAGAACCTTCTTACCCATACCGGCAAAATTGAGCGCGACCGAAGTCGAGATCATCGTCTTGCCCTCGCCCGGCAGGGAGGAGGTGACCATGATCACCTTGGGCGGCTGATCGATATTCGACAGGAGTACGGACGTGCGAAGATTGCGCACAGCCTCGGCCGCCGCGGATGTGGGCTTGTCCCTCAGATAGGCGAGTGTGTCCTGACGGAAGCGAACAGGAAGCAGAGGAACCTGGCCCATGACCGGCATGCCTGTGGTCTGCTCAATTTCTTCTGACGAGCGGAAGACACTACGCAGGTTTTCCCGCAGGAAGATCAGGCCGCCGCTGAAAAACAGCCCCATCAGAGCGGATGCCGCCATGATGATGGATTTGTTGGGCTTGTAGGGCGCCGTCTGCATCACCGCATAGGACAGGATTCGACTGTCGGGCTGCTGGATACCCTGCTGCGCAGACGTTTCCTTCATGCGGTTCAAAAAATACTCGTAGAGCAGCCGCGTTGCCTCTGCCTCCCGAGTCAGTTGCTGCAGTTCGATCAGCTCCTGGCTCCGGCTTTCAACCTGCTTTTCGATATCCGTCTGTGAATTCCGCAAGGCAGAAAGCTGGTTCTTCACGCGGGTCTCGGCCGTGCGCGCCTGTTCGATGAGCTGCGAAAAGCGCGCTTCGAACTCGGCTGCGTTGCTGGTATCCAAGGCAGCAACCCCGGCAAGATCGCTCAAACGGCTGTCGCTGGAGAGCGCGACCTTTTCTGCATAGCTGCTGGCATTCTCCATCAGGTTGACCAGTGAACCGAGATCTTGCGCGGTCTTGGTCATCTCGGCGATCCGATCCCGCACGGCCTTGAGCTGACGTTCCAACCCGGTCAACAGCTCGGCCGAAATCATCGGTTTGGCTGCCTTGAAATCCTTCACGCGAATTTCCGACTGCTCGAGCGCCACCTGTAATTCGCCAACCTGATCCGTTAGCCAGGCAATGGCCTCAACCGTGGCGTCGCGCTTTACGTCGATCTGGTTCTGGACATATTCCTGCGCAATCGTGTCGGCAATTAATGCGGCTTTCTTTCCACTCTCGGATTCGGCGGTGATGCTGTAAGCCGTGGTGTTTGCGACGACAGCAACCTCGATTTTCGACAGCAAGGACGAGACAACGCCATTGTAAATGAGCATTTCACGGTCTGCATCCGTGGTTTCGTCGCCAGAAGCGCTACCGGCCTGAGAAAGAAAGCTACGTATGGTCGCCTTAATCTTTTGGGGCAGCGTCTTCGGACGCAATGTTGCATTGAACTCCGGATCTTCTACAAGGTTTAGCTCATCGACGACCTTGCCGATAAGAACCCGCGACTTCAAGACTTCGATTTCAGTAAAGATAGCTGTCTTGTCGCTTGACAGTTCGGTAAGCACACTAGGAATGTCTACTACCCGTTCCTTTTGTGTGTTCAGCATCACAATAGCTGAAGAATTATAGAGCGGCGTAGCTATTCTATAAGCGTAGTAAGTTCCTATCGCGATCGTTATTAGCGTGATAATTAATATAGCCCATTTTCCCCGCCAGACAGTCAGTGCGATAGAAAGGATGTCGATCACCTCATCCTTATCCGAGTCCCGGTGAGTGTTATTTGTATTTTCTTTTCGATTCATCGTACTCGAAAGACCTTTTCTTTAAAATTCAATGAGCTAACAAGAAAACATAACATGAATTAGGCGTTAATAAAAAAAATATGTCTGAATTTAGTCGACCCCATATCCAGATCTTGCAACCCTGAGAACGCGCAAACTCTTTTCTCTAAAATTGCATTTTATTGTCGATGCCATATCTCCCAGGGTATTTCCAGCGGAAATTTTGAAGCGGCATCGGAAACCCTGACGGTATGCAAATTTTGAGCGAGTCGATTTAAGCTGCGTCAGCGGATTGCCGCTCTTGGACGAAACTGCATCCCCGACAGGGTCTGGACGCGGCTCGATCAACTGAACAAGAGCAGCCGCTTCTCGCTCTATTTTTTTCGAAAACTCAGCATCACTGTCGTCAACGGCCAATCTGGTAAAGCTAATCGAGCCCAAAACCGTAAGCGCCCATGTTCTGACAGCGGGCGCAAACGGGAGCAGGTCAAATTTGATCAACTCCGTCCACACCACATGGCCTCCTGGACGTCCGGACACGCAGGATGATGCGTGCCGATCACTACCTAAGAGCCCGATTTAAAAGTTGTTGAGTGATATCAGAAGGATGTGATTCAACCACCTCTGCCAAGAACGTGGAGGATCGCATGCCCTGGAATGATATCACCCGCCTGCAGCATAACCGGGATCGCCTTCGCTATCCAACCGATTTGACGGACCGTGAGTGGGCTGTAATTGCTCCACTGATACCGCTGGCCAAGCCCGGCGGGCGGCCACGGAAAACGAATATGAGGGAAGTGGTGAACGCGATCCTTTATATTGCGGGCAGCGGCAGTCAATGGCGGGCTCTGCCGAAGGACTTCCCTCCGGTCTCCACGGTGCGAGGCTATTTCTATGGCTGGCGCGACATCGGCCTTTGGCAGACCATCAATCATCTGCTCGTCTGCGCTACGCGCGAACTGGAGGGGCGCGAGGCCTCGCCCACAGCCGGTGTCATCGACAGCCAGAGTGTCAAGACCACCGAAAGCGGCGGGGTTTCGGGCTACGACGCCGGCAAGAAGATCAAGGGCCGCAAGCGCCACATCATCACCGATACGATCGGGCTGATGCTGTTCGTGCTTGTCCATGCTGCCGATATCCAGGACCGCGACGGTGCGCCCGATGTCCTGAAAGCCATCCGCTACCGTTTCCCCTGGTTGCGCCATGTCTTCGCAGATGGCGGCTATGCCGGGCAGAAGTTGCGAAAAGCGCTGCGCGGATGCGGCCAATGGAACCTTGAAATCATCAAGCGCTCCGACATAGCGAAAGGCTTTGAGGTTCTGCCCCGCCGATGGGTGGTGGAGCGCACCTTCGGCTGGTTCGGACGATGCCGTCGGTTGGCCAAAGATTGGGAAAAGTCCATCGCAAGCGCCACAGCATGGGTCAACATCGCCAGCATCAGGGTGATGACCAGACGCCTCGCACGATATTGTTTCCCATCATGAACTTTTGAATCCGGCTCTAAGACATTCCGAACTGCGGCGCTTCAAAGCACATCAGTCAGAGCCGAACAGGTCACGCGTGAAGATCTTGTCGGCCACATCACGGATTTCATCGGTGATGCGGTTGGCGACGATGATGTCGGCCTGCTGCTTGAAATCCTCGATGTCATTGACAACCGGTGAGCGGAAGAATTCCGGTTCGGTCACGACCGGCTCAAATACGATGACGCGAATACCCTTGGCCTTGATGCGTTTCATGATGCCTTGCACGGAGGAATCGCGGAAATTGTCCGAGCCAGCCTTCATCACCAAGCGATAGATGCCGACGGTTTCAGGCTTGCGGGCGATGATGCGTTCGGCGATAAAGTCCTTGCGCGTGGTGTTGGCGTCGACAATGGCGCGGATAAGGTTTTGCGGAACCTCGGAATAATTGGCCAGAAGCTGCCTGGTGTCTTTCGGGAGGCAGTAGCCGCCATAGCCGAAGGATGGATTGTTGTAGTGGCTGCCGATCCTGGGATCGAGCCCGATGCCGTGGACAATCTGCCGTGTATCCATGCCATGCGCCATCGCGTAGCTGTCGAGTTCATTGAAATAAGCAACGCGCATGGCGAGATAGGTATTCGCAAAAAGCTTGATTGCCTCTGCCTCGGACGGGTTGGTAAACAACACCGGGACATCCTTGGTGATTGCACCTTCAAGCAGAAGGTCGGCAAACACCTTGGCTCGATCGGACTGCTCCCCGACGATGATGCGCGAAGGATGAAGATTGTCGTAAAGCGCGCGCCCTTCGCGCAGGAACTCGGGCGAGAAGATGACCTGATCCGTTTCGAGTTCGCGCCGGATACGTTCGACAAAGCCGACCGGGATTGTCGATTTGACAACGATCGTCGCCTTCGGGTTGAGCGCCTTGACGGTGCTGACGACCGACTCGACCGAAGATGTGTCGAAGTAGTTCGTCTCCGTGTTGTAATTGGTCGGCGTGGCGATGATCACGAAGTCCGCATGCTTGAAGGCCGACGCGGCATCCGTCGTCGCGGTCAGCCTGAGCGGCCGATTGCTCAGGAAATCCTCGATCTCGGCGTCCATAATCGGACTCTTTTTCGCGTTGACCTGAAGGACCCGTTGCTCGTTCAGGTCAACAGCGGTGACATCATGGTTCTGAGAAAGCAGAACGGCATTGGATAGCCCGACATAGCCGAGGCCGGCGACAGCGATTTTCATGATTTTCTCTCAAAATAAATAGGTTCATATCGAGACGGATTGCCGATCGGAAATGTCAGACTTTCTTCCTGATGGCTCCTCGCCTGGCCCAAATTGGCCGCAGTTTCCGCGTTGCTATCTGATTTTTTTTACAAAAATTTTCTTCGGTAAGGCATAACACGCCTTCGACAGTGTTGTGGAATATGCTTGGCGATACGCTAAGCGATCTTGGTAGGCAAGATCAAGGTAGATCTGCGCCGAAAGACTGGCCGATGACGCTGAGAATCAGCTTGCTCGCGATTTCTGGTCGGCTGTTCTCAAAAAAGTATCAAAGTAGACTATTAAGTTACATGCCCGTCAAACGTGTATCGCGCCGAAACCAGTCTGCTGAACAGGCTCGGGCGTCAGATTTCCAGCCCCAGCCCTCCTTGGACAACTGGACATCCGAACCAATGAAACACGCGATCAAGGAGGCAACAATCAGGCGGGTTTCATGATGACAGCCACGTTCAGATGCGAAGATATATCGCCGACCTTGTCACGGCAGGAATTTTCACGCGACGGCCAAAGCCGGGATAGGCTTGATGCCCGATGAATACATATGCAGCGTCTGGACAAAGGATCGAGAAGAATTCAGATTAAGCTCAGGCTGCCAATTGCCGGGATCGAACGCCTGGTCCGAGAGTGCAAATGAGACTAAGATTTGAAGACCGAAATCAAGCATTCGGGCGAACGACGTGGTATCCCGATCTCATGAGTGCATAACTGCTATTATTTTTTAAACAAGATTAATTCAGTTCTTTTTTTTAATCAAAATTGCCCAAGGAATTACAAATTGAGAATTCTTCATTTCGCCGAAACTTTGTATGGTGGGTTGGCGAGCTATCTTAATGTCGTCATCCCCCTCCAGACGAAAAAATATGACGATGTCACCGTGTTTTGTCCTGCAGATCAGGCGCATCTGATCAAGGATGAAAAGGTCAATATCATCACATTTGATCACTATCAGCGCGGCGCCGCCGGCCTCTTGACGCTCTTCCGGCATTGGCGACGCATCACCGCGCGTGACCATTACGACATCATTCATCTGCACAGCTCTTTTGCCGGTTTGGTCGGCAGGATCATGCGCAGCGGTTCGGCCAAGATTGTTTACTGCCCGCATGGATGGGCGCATGCGATGACGGCCTCAACACTCAAGAAGTCCGTCTATCAGGTTACCGAACGCTATTTGGCCATGAATACGGACCTCATCATCAACATCTCAAAGAGCGAGGCCGCGCTAGCCAGGCAGGCATGGATCCCGGAAGATAAATGCAGACTGATTTACAACGGCATCGCTGACATGCCCTGGAGTCCCGTTCCGGAAAAGGAAAATTACAGGAAACTTTTGTTCGTCGGCCGCTTCGACCGTCAGAAAGGCATCGACACCTTATTGAAGGCAATGACGGGATTATCGCACGACGGTTTCAGCCTCGATGTTATCGGTGGCTCGGTTGTCGGCAGGACAGAGGAATTTGTATTTCCCAGCTACGTCACCAATCATGGCTGGCAAAGCGCGGAAGCTGTGAGCGCGGCCATGGCAGCATGCGACATTGTCGTAATGCCTTCGAGATGGGAGGGGTTCAGCATCGTTGCACTTGAGGCGATGCGCGCCGGAAGGCCCATTGCTGCAACCGCGGTGAGCAGCCTGCACGAAGCGATCGCTGACGGCAAGACGGGCGCCATCTGCAAGCCGGAATCGCCCGCGGCTCTGGAAGAAGCCATACGTCGGATTGCCAATGGCAATCCTCGGGAAATGGGTATTAGCGCGCGCCAGCGCTTCGAGACTCTATTTCAGGCGCAGACAATGTTTGACGCGCTCGATGCAGCTTATCACGACATAACAGCATCGAACCAAGGCGCAAAATAGACCCAGCCTGGAGCGTCTGGCGGAGAAGTGAAATCCGTTTTCCGTGAACTCGACGCGCCAGGGCAAGGGCTCCGGAACATCAGCCGATGTTGACTGATCGGTCGATACTCCGGGCTCAGGAGAAAAAGGGCGCAATCAAGCGCGGGAAAGACAAGCCGGCAAAGCTATTGCAGAAGGATCGCGACGCGCGCGGGACGGCAGGACAAAATGAAGCGCTTCAACAGAACCATCGGCATCAACAAGGCAAAGCTGAGGATACAAGTGGCAGAAACATCGAACACGCACACACCGAGATGACCGGGCGATCACCCCATTGCTCTTAAGTTCTGCAGCAAACAGTGCAAATCGAGACGCCCAGATGAGGGCAGTTTTGCTAAAAATCCCTTGTTTCACGGGCGTTCGATCATAGTCGAGTGTGCAGTACCGATTTCAATCCAGGGCTTTCTTGAGAAATTGCATAGAATGGTCTCGCAACGCACTCAGCTTCTCGTCAACAGCAGCATAGTCAACGGGTTGCGCCATTTTCTCGGCAATGGCCTCAATGCCGTCGCTATCCACGAGTCGATCCTGCAAGCCCAGTTGGGACAAGAGTGAAACAAAGCGGTCAGACCCGCGTTTTTTGTTCACGATAGCAATGAAGTCCTTTCTGAACAGAATGGAAAAGACCGTGCCATGGAAGGAATCCGTCAAAACCCAACGGGCATCCTTGAAGGCGCGTAGCCATTCGGGAACACCCACCAGCTTCTGCCTGCCTTCGAGAGCAAGTGAATGAACTGCGCAGTCCGGTCCAAGGCGCCGCGCCACCGAAGCGGCCAGGTCCGGGTGGTCGCTGTCAAAATCCAGAACATATGTCAACAATCCACCTTGGGGGCGCCCGGTTGGCGAAGGAGACATGACGGTGTCATAAAATGCTTCGTCCACGAGCATCGTAGGATCCAGCACAAGCTCTGCGTCGTCCCGGCCGAGATCATCCCGGCAAATCTCCACCCCCGTTTTTTCACGCACGGAGACGGCGGAAAAATCTGCCAAGAGCTTGGAAACCATTTCGGTTTCGTCATGATAGATCCACTCGCTGTTCCCGAAAGAGGCAGCATACGAAATCCGGCGCATATCCGGCCGATCTGCGAAACCAAGAAAGTAATCAGCAACTCCGTCGTCGGGGAGATATCTCAGACGCCAAACCTGATCACTGCCGACAATGACGGCGTCCAGGTTAAAATCAGCTACCGCCTGGCGCATGCCATCGCTGCTGTAGATGACGCCAGTGCGCATTTTGAAGCATTGCTCGATAAAGGCGGCATGCGTGCCACGAAGCTGGCGCTGTTTGATCCGCGCCATGAAGCGTTCAATTTTTCCCCGGACACCGCCATTTTCGCCCTTCACCTTCGCCGGATTTGTGCCCTTCAAAAATGCTGGCGGGATAATTTCGGCAGCCCACATCACAATCTGGTTTTTAAGCGGCCCCTTGTAATCCCGCTCCATAAGAACCGTCGTGTGCCCTGCATCTTCAAGATACTGGCGAAGGGCCGCAATTTGCAAAATCCCGCCGTAATTCGAATGCAAGGGCAGAGTGAGAAGTCCAATTTGTTTTTTCATAACGCCACCTGCGCTTTCGTATGAGTGCTTAATACAACTTGAACTGCAAAACTGTTTTCCGACCGTATTAACGCGGCCGCATTTCAATGAATTTCTTTTTTGCAAGACGCAGACTATCCCCGACCCATGCGCCGATCGGCGAAATATTGTGGGCGCTCCGAATGGTCTTCGCGTCGTGCAGGTAGCCCGATTTAACAAGCCTTGAGGCATCCTGAGCGGCAATGGATTTCGCCAGCTTGCAGAAAGCCGCAGCGTTCTCCGCTGGAACACGTTTGACGAGTTCGGACGCATGATAAGTAAGGGGTCGCGCCGTCGATCGGTTTTTGACCGCAAACCCCAGATCGGAGTCTTCGACATAATAATCTGTTCGAGCTTGCGGATCCCAAAAGATCGGTCCCGCAAACAGAATTTGCGCCCACAAATAGCTGTCCTCCCCCCAAAGGCAGCGGTTCTCTTCGTAGAACCCTCCATACTGTTCGAAAATCTCCTTTCGGACCAACACAGAGCTTGAATGCAGCGCGTTGAGATGGCTGCGCAACTGAGCCTCTGTGTTGCGTATTTCGGGAGGCGGGAGCTCTTGGGCAACCTGAGTGCGCATCAAGACCCTGTTGGGGCGATCCGCAGAATAAGCACCACTGTCATATCCAGTGACGTAAGCAATGGAATTTTCGTGAGCAATCAATGCCTTCACGCCGGTCTCGAGATAATCGGGTTTCCATGCGTCGTCAGCATCGAGAAAGGCGATGATCTGCCCCCGGGCGCGTTCGACGCCCGCGTTGCGCGCCCGTCCCGGGCCTGCATTTTTCTGCGGCACCAGTTCGATCCGGGGGTCGCAAATGCTTCGCATTACCTCGTCCGATCCATCCGAGCTGCCATCATCGATCACAATCAATTCCAGATCGGTGAAGGTCTGGGCAAGCACGGACTCTACGGCCCGCCGAATCGTCTTTTTCTTGTTATAAAGTGGGATAACGGCGGAGACAGTGGGAAGAACATTTTGCGGCATCGGGTCTCGTCCTTGGATGGCTTGCTCCACCGGAATTCTCTTCAGGACGGATCGCCCCGATTAAATCCTTCAATCATGTCGGTCTGGCGCGTGAGAATCCAGATCCGGAAGAGGCCTCCGGACCCGATCGTTCTGACGTGTTTCAGCGCACAAGCAGGCGTTTCGCGAGCTTGATGTTCTCCGCCCCGATCATGTCCTTGACGACGCGCTTCCGGCGCACGCTCGCGTCAAGCTCGATATTCCGGATGATCTGGAGCGCCTTGCTCTCGTCATCGGCATCAACGAACACCTCGACAAGCATTGGACGCTCCCGCTTCTCGGGGTTCAGCAGACCAGCCATGGCCTGCACGCTTTCGTCTTTGGTGGAGGCCGCGAAATAGTCCAGCCCGAGTGCCTCAGCGTAGCCCTTCACGAGCTTGGGCGACTTCCTGCCGAAATGCCGGTCGGCAGCGATGAATTCATCCCGACCATGCGCATAACGCGCACCGCGGTGCCCGTGCTGCGCAAATTCGATGCCCTTACCATTGTTGACCAGTAGGATACGGACATTCGGCCCCAGATGGCGGCTGCCGAGCGCATTCATGTCATAGAAGAAAGCGAGATCGCCGGTCACCAGGAAGAACAGCTGATCCGGATTTGCAAGCGATGCGCCGACAAGCGACGACATACAGCCGTCGATACCGAACCCGCCAACATTCGATGCGGAGGAGACGGAAGGGGGCAGATTGAAGAAATTCCATGCGCGAAGCGAGTTGAGGATCGCGAAATGAACCACTGACCCGGCCGGGACCTGTTGCGAGAACTGCGAGGCCAGCCAGATGTTGGAAAGCGGCAAATCGGGCAGCTTGGCCCGGATCGCGTCAATCTCGGTTCTGCAGCTGTCGTAATAGGTAGTCGCCTTGATATCTTTATCGGAATAGGCTTGAAAGAACCGCTCCTCAGTCATCTCGAAGACATGGCGCAGCTTTTGGAAGGTGTCGCGTATTTCGCCATCCGGGCTGACGCGCCAAACCTCCTTGCCGCTGATCGCATGGGTGAAGTAATCGCCGGACACTTCGCCGAGATGAATGTGGATGTCAGGCCGCAAGGGCTCTTTCTCCTTGCCTTCCTGCCCACCCAACAACGCGGCCATGACGCGATATTTCCCGTGATAGCCGCTGGTATGGTCGCAGAACACGACAGCATTGTTGGTCTCGCAGAAACGCTCCACGGCAGCCGTTTCCTCGGCCGTCCAGGTCTTGTGAGAGCCGACGAAAATGCCCACACGGCCCTTCAGCGGCGGCAGGGCGTCGCTTTCGGTCCAGCGATCGATGACACGGTACTCCGGGAGCTTGGTCAGTCGAAAATTCTCACTATAGACTGTCGGCAAGTTAATATGGACCGGCCCGCCACCGCGGCGTTTCAACTCGAGAATGGCCTTGTTGACCTTGATCTCGGCCTCCCAAACATCGTCTGCATCCTTGACGACAGGCAGATCGACGCTGAGCTTGACCACATCGTTTGGCATCTCGCTGCGGTCGATCACCTGCGCGACAAGATGCCCGATCCGCGCCTGTATCTGGGTCGAGGTCAGGGCCAGCACCGGCAGCTTCCGGTAAAACGCCTCGGTCAGCCCCGGCAGGTAGTTTCGGGATGCAGTCGCACCAGTGCAGCTGATGACGACAGGCTCACCCAACTGTGCCGCCAGGCCGCAAGCCATATAAGCGGCCGATCTTTCATCGACGGCAGAATAGACAGTAAAGAACGGATCGGTTTGCACGCTGCCGACGAAACAGATATTCGTCGCGCCTGGTGAGGCAATGACATGCCGGATGCCATGCGCCTTCAAAAGCTGGATTACGATCTGGGCCTGCTTTTCATCGGTGTAATATGTCATAGTTGCCTCATTCTCTTAATCGCGCCAGGCGATATGTGGCGATAGCCGAGATAATAGAGTTTGGTTTTCAGCCCATGTATTTCACCGAGACGGGCATGCGCTCCAGTGGCCCTGTCCCGCAGTGCTTCTCCGCGCCACTCCACTGTACCGAAACGGGCGTCCGGATCAAGTTGCGACCGCAACCGACCGGCCAAGGCTGGAAGCGGGTCCTGCAGCGTCGACATGTCGAAATTCGCGGCGATCTTCCGGGGATCGAAACGGCGGTTATAGACGCGGTCATAGATCACCTGGGGTACATTTTTGCACGTTTTGCAGAACGCTTCCAGCGATAGCAGGGAGATCTCGGGCCGCCTTCCCCGGACGGCTTCGGTCTCGTCCAGATAGAGCGACAACACCTCCCGCCAGGTCACCGCATGGCCGCCAGTGAGATTGTAGTCTTCGCCCAGAGCCTCGGCGTTGCCAATCACCCCCGCCATCATGCGGGCGACATCCCCCCCATCGGTCAGGGTCGTGACCTTGTCCATCAGGGCATCACAGAAAACAATGTTCCGGCCTTTAAGGGCACGATAAAGCCAGCCTTCCTTTTCCAGCGGTCCAAGTTGGAGACGGCCTTCACCGAAGGTGATGTAGGGGCGGATGATCGTCCAGTTTTTCTGGCCGGAATTGCGCAGGAGGTTTTCCTGCCGCGCCTTGGTCAAAGCGTATTCGTCGGTGGCGAGATAGTCCGTATCCGTGCTGACATCGAGCAGCCGCGGCGACCGCTCGGTCAGAGGGGCGGCACTGTCAGCGAACACGCGCGCCGTGCTGATGAGCACGTATTGATCGGTTGCGCCCAGAAGGCGTTCGAACCGCTGAGCGAAGGCTGCGGTGTCGTAGACCATGAAATCCACGATCGCGTCCCAGCGTTCAAGGGACAACACTTCGTCCAGAAAAGCATCGTCCCGCGCATTGCCCTGAATGAAGACAAGGCCACCAGCAGAGGTGCGCCCCCGGCGGCTGGTAACAGAGACCTCGTGGCCGCTTTTAAGCAGCACATCGACGAGCTGCCCGCCGATCGCACCGGTCGCGCCTAAAGCAAGTATCTTCATGATTTAGCCTTGTTCCTTCCAAACCGTTGCAGGACGAGGCGCCGCGCGGATGACCTCTCTTCCCTGGAAAGTCCCAGCACGCCGGCGCAGATCAAGGGCAGCAGCAGGGCTGCGCCGATCGTTACAAGCATTGTCGATTGAAACCCGGCCTCCATAGAGGTCGGGAAGAACTGCATCACGACCAGAATCGCTCCGGTCGAAGCTACCGCCACCATCGACACCGGCACGAAAACCAACCGGAAAAACCGTATGATGGGCATGCCGGTCAGGCGGGCCGTCAGCCACAGGCGCACAAAGAACATGATCGCGCTGACGGTAGCCGCGACAAGATATATAAAATAGGCCGGAAACCCTGCGCGCACCACGAGCCATGACAGGAACAGCACGCCCAGTTGCAAACTGCCAAGCAGAATCTCGTAAGTCCGCACCTGGCCAACAGCCCGCACGGCTGTCATGATCGGATAGCTGACGGTGATGATCGTCGCATCAATCAAGGCAAGTCGCATGAACAACACGGTTTCCTCGGGATACTCGCCAAGCCAGACCGTCAACACGATCGGGGCAAGCGCCATCAGCGGCAGCGTGACCGCCCAAGTCAGAAAAAAGGCAAGCTTCGACCCAAAAAAGATCAAGGAGAAGGTCTGCTCCTTGTCGCCTCCCGCATAGGACTTGATGATCGGCGGACCGAGTGCTGACGTGAAGTTGCGGGCAAAAACAAGTGTCTGGTTATAGATTGTGAAAGACAGTGCCCGCGCGGCGACGGTCGCAGGGCTGAAGGCCTGATTGATCAGAATCGTAATGGCGTAAGTCCGGCAAACGGTTGTGAATTGCCCGAAGAAAGTCCATCCGACGAAGTCAAACATCCCTCGCAATGTCTTGAAGTCGAAGTGGATCCGGCCGATGCGACATTCTTCATACCGTGTAGCGCAGTAGATCCATTGTCCAGCCAGGACCAGCACATTTCCAGCGACGAGAGCCGGTCCATATGTAATGAGCCCGTCGGTACCGAGCACCCCGATCAGAAGCGCGGCCGCGAGGCGGAGTACGGCATCCAGGATCGAAAACATGGCAAAGACGTGCATGTCCTCGTGGGCTATGATCACCCAGGAATGAAATCCGACTATAATCTTCACCACGAAGGAAAAAATGAGAAACTGATAGAGCACCTGCACCGCCCCGATCCGATCCGGAGCGACCACGAGTTCGTTCGAGACGAACCAGGCCCCCAGCGTTTCAAGAGCAAGGACAGTGATAACCACACAGGAAAAGTGAAGCACCAGCAGGGCATCGTGATATCGCTTCAGATCAAAAGCATCCCCCTTGCCGATGGCATAGGCAATATAACGCTGAGTGATCATTTCGAGCGATCCGATGATGAACATACTGAGCGAAACGACACTCAAAGTAACATTCAGCAGTGCAAAATCAGTGATACCAAGCTCGGAGATCAGAACCCTGATCGTGAAAAGACTTATCAGGGCCATAAAAATCTGACGCGCAAACATTGCTGCGGTATTTTTCGCAATTCGGCCGTTAATGACTAAATCCCCTAAAAGAAAATCGCCCCTGAAAAATGAACTGAACCGCGTCCGGCTGCCGTTTCCGCCTGAAGCCGATAATGTCTTCCGCGAACCGCGAACACGTTGCTTTCAGCCCTAATCCCGGACCAACGGATATTGGATTGTTCTGATTCTGGTCACGACAACGGGTTTGCTTCGCAACCTGAAATATACATGGCAATTAATTCTTTATAACTATTAGACGAGTGAAAACGATTCATTTTGTAATATCGGCTTGTATTCTCCGTCTTTTCGCAGACTTCCGCAAGGCATAATACCGCCTTCCTGACATGCACCCCGCGCAATGCCGCATTTCAACGCAGAGATTTCTCGATCATATGGAGCAGATTTATGCGGGAGATCCTTTTTACCGGGACGCAGATTATTGGGATGCAGCCAGGTCCCCTGATGACCGGCCTGTTTTTGGCGGGCGCTTCACTTTAGACGGTGGGCAGATCAAGAGCCACCCGGGCCCAAAAGAAAATCGTCTTCCGAACCAGCCGAGAGTGCTGCCTAGATCCATTGGCGAGCCAGGAACTCAAAGCTCATTTTCGGCCCGTCAAATCAGTTGGATAACGCAGACGATCCCGGTTATGATGATGGTCTGTGATATCATCACAAAACGTGCTTTCGTCCACCTACCAGACAGAAGCATTGGATCACAAACCTTTATTATCACTAGAGAAATTTTAAACAGGCACCTTAGAGAATTCGGCACAGGACGAATAAAAAGCATCCGGATGCATTTACCGCATGCGACTTCACATTTGAGTAAGCCGTCTGCTGAGCGGGATCGGACTGGCTAATTTAAGCTGGTGCTGTCCGCAAGCATAGAAATTTGGGCGGTCATGCACTAGCATTGAGCCCGGATAACCTGAATTAACCGGACAGGACAGGACAAGACTTGGCTGCGCGCGCCAAACTTTCCGGATATTGCCGAGCGCGCGCTTATACGTTTTTTTGATTTTTTTGAGCATCAAGGAAATTTAAAGTGAATATTTTGATGTACCCGGCGCGCGTTCACAGCCTCGATAATCCTTTTATTTCGATCCTCGCTGACGGGCTGAAGAAGAACGGCATTACGCCGCATCATTTCACCGCCAATTCCCTGGTGAAAAGGAAGATGCCGTTTCACGTCCACTGGCTGGAGGGCATTTTCTGGGGCAAGTTGTCGGCGCGCGTAACGCCAGCCGCCCAGTGGAAGGCATGGCGCATAGTGGAGCAGGCGCGCTATGCGCGGCAGAACGGACAACCGGTCGTCTGGACTGTGCACAATCTCCAGCCACATGAAAGCCCGAACCCGGCAAAGGCGAACGCAATTGCCTATCTGAGGAGGCATTTCCTGCCTCTGGTGACGGATCTGGTGATCATGGCGCCCTCGAGCGAGGATGCGATCCGCACAGCCTATCCGGAAGTGGACGGGGCGCGAGCGCATGTTGTCCCCCATCCGAATTATACCGGCTTTTTCTCGGTTTTCCGCCCCTTCACTGACGTACGCAGCGCGCTTGGTCTTGGCGATGCAACCCCGCTTCTTTGCTGCGTCGGCAAGATCAGGCCATATAAGGGGATCTCGGAGACCGTAGACCTGCTGAAACAGATGGACCGGCCCTTTCACCTGCTGATCGCCGGCGACGGAGACAATTCATATTGCGCCGAGATCTCCGAAAAAATCGCCGGAGACGACCGTTTTACCTTCCAAAAGCAAATGCTCTCCCACAAGGAAGTTGCCTCGATCTTTTCGAGCGCCGATCTGGCCATTTTCAATTTTCAGAGCATTTTGAATTCCGGTAGCGTCCTCGCCGCCCTCTCCCAGGATACGCCGGTCCTCTGCCCGAATGCGAACGCCCTGGTCGACCTGCGGGAAGCCGTTGGGTCAGACTGGGTCTACAGCTTTAATGGCCCCCTCACCATCGAGGCGGTGCGGCAGACCCTGGACGCATTGACGAGCAGGAACCAACAAGACCTTCGTTTCTCCTTCTACGACCCCGTCGAGGTCTCCAGTTCATACCGGACTATCTACGAGAGCCGCCCGACATAATCTGCTCCAGCATCTGCCACCTGTCTGATCCCATGCTTTGTCTGTGCCGTTTCCTCGCGCGCATGGAGAGAGGCGAACACCCACAGCCGTCCTGAAGACAGGGTCGAAAGAGCCGCCTTAAGCCGACCTGCACGGGAGAAGGAAGTAATCGTGATCGCATCCGGCGGCATAAAGTGCTGCCTCTTTTAGTGCGTTTCAGATTTTGACGGAAGCCGATCCATCAGATGCCGGAGCTGACAAAGAACGGATTTTCGAACCCTTCAGCCCTGAACTTTGACGTCTTGCCGTAGCGCAGTTCGGCGGGTTCGGGGCCGACGGTCATTGTCTTTCCGCCAGCAGCACGCAACACGGCGTCGCCCGCCGCCGTATCCCATTCCATCGTCCGGCCGAAGCGCGGGTAGATGTCCGCCTCACCTTCCGCAATAAGGCAGAATTTGAGCGATGAGCCGACCGCCGAAAAGTCGGCCGCGCCGATCTGTTCCAAAAAGGCGAGCGTTTCCGTGTTGTTGTGCAAACGGCTGGCCACCGCGACCGGCTTGTTTGTCTTTGCCCGGCAGGCAATCGCGGCGGCGGCGGTAACCTGATCGTCAATGATCGTCAGCTTCTCCGCTCCGCGTCCGCTCGTCCGGTAAGCCGCCCCCTTTGCTGGGGCATATACGATGCCGGAAACCGGCACGCCCTCTTCGATCAGCGCGATGTTGACGGTGAAGTCTTCGCGCCGGTTGATGAACTCCTTGGTGCCATCAAGCGGGTCCACAAGGAAAAACGGTTTCCCGGCAATATCGGGGATCCGCCCGGCGGCAACAGATTCCTCCGCGACGACAGGAATATCGGGAAAGGCCTTGCCGAGATAGTCGAGAATGATTGCCTCGGCCGCCTCATCAGCGGCGGTCACGGGCGAGGCATCCTCCTTGTAGGAAACATCGATACCGTTTTCATAAACGGTCATGATCGCCCGTCCGGCTTCAAGCGCGGCTTGAAGAAACACATCCTGCATATCACGCATCGTCTCGGTCATCCTGCGCCTCCTGCTCATGCCTGGTAAGATAGTCTTCAATACGGTTGGCCAGTTCGAAAGGCTCATGCTCAGAAGTGCGCAGGTGAATTTCCGGATTCTCCGGCTCTTCATAAGGGGATGAAATACCGGTGAAATTCGCAATTTCTCCAGTCCGCGCCCTCTTGTAGAGACCCTTGGGGTCGCGTTCGGCGCAGACCTCAAGCGGCGTATCGACAAAGATCTCGATGAAGTCGCCCACATCCAACATTTCCCGCGCCAGCCGCCTTTCGGAACGGAACGGAGAGATGAAAGACACCAGCACGATCAGGCCCGCATCGGCCATCAGCCTGGCGACCTCGGCCACCCGGCGGATGTTTTCAACGCGGTCTTCGGCCGTAAAGCCCAGATCACGGCTGAGGCCATGGCGAATATTGTCGCCGTCCAGAAGATAGGTGTGCTTGCCCTTGGCGTGGAGGATCTTCTCGAGCGCATTGGCGATCGTCGACTTGCCCGAAGCGGAAAGACCGGTAAACCAGAGAACGGCGGGTTTTTGCGCCTTCAGTTCGGCATGCGCCTTCTTGTTCACCTCGACAGCCTGCCACGTTACGTTGAGCGAGCGTCGCAGGGCAAAATCAATCATGCCTGCACCGAGCGTCTTGTTGGTCAAACGGTCGATGATCACGAAATTGCCGGTGGCGCGATTGTCCTTGTAGGCGTCGAAGACGATCGGCGACTGGGTGGAAATATTGCAGACCCCCACCTCGTTCATATTCAGCGTCTTTGCGGCTTCATGAGCAAAGGTATTGACGTTGACCTGGTATTTCAGCCCTGTAATTGTCGCCGGTGTCGTATCCGCTTCGGTGCGCAGAATATAGGATCGGCCCGGAATCATCGCATCGGCATCGAACCAGATGATCTTTGCCCGGAACTGGTCGGCGACATCGGGCCGCGCATCGGGCGCCACCAGAATATTGCCGCGTGACACCTCTATTTCGTCATCAAGAACAAGTGTCACTGCCTGACCGGCTTCCGCAGCATGGAGATCACCATCCATGGTCACGATCCGACTGACTTTTGAGGTCTGTCCGGATTTCGCCACGGCCACAGCGTCGCCCACGGCCACCCGGCCGGAGGCAAGTTCACCGGAAAAGCCGCGAAAGTTCAGGTCAGGCCGCGTTACAAGCTGCACCGGCATCCTGAACGGCTTTTCGGCCATATCCTTTTCAACCGGAACCCGCTCCAGATGCTCAAGCAGGATCGGCCCATCATACCACGGCATATTCTGCGAGCGCGTGGTGACATTGTCGCCATAACGCGCCGAGAGCGGGATCGGCACGATCGTCTCGAAGCCGAGGTCCCTTGCAAAGTCCATATAATCCGCAACGATCCCGTCATAGACCTCCTGAGCATACATCATCAGGTCGATCTTGTTGATCGCGAGTACGACATGGCGGATGCCGAGAAGGGAGGCAATGTACGAATGGCGCCGGGTCTGGCGCAAAATGCCCTGGCGGCTGTCCACCAGCACAATAGCGAGGTCCGCCGTCGAGGCGCCGGTCGCCATGTTGCGGGTATACTCCTCATGGCCGGGCGTATCGGCCACGATGAATTTGCGGGCGGCGGTTGCAAAAAAGCGATAGGCGACATCGATGGTGATGCCTTGCTCGCGCTCGGACTCAAGCCCGTCGACCAGCAACGCGAAGTCGATATCCGCCCCGGTCGTGCCATGTTTTTCACTGTCGCGTTCAAGTGCCGCGAGCTGATCTTCAAAAATCAGCTTGGTATCGTAGAGCAACCGGCCGATCAGCGTCGACTTGCCATCATCGACGGAGCCGCAGGTGAGAAAACGCAAAAGAGTCTTCTGTTCCTGTTCGGCAAGATACTCGGTCATGTCGCCGGTCAATGCGGAGCGCTCCTGCATCAGAAATACCCCTCGCGCTTTTTCTTCTCCATCGAACCGGCCTCATCCATGTCAATCGCCCTGCCCTGGCGCTCGGAGGTCTGAGCCGTCAGCATCTCGCGGACAATACCCACAAGGTCCGTTGCATCGGACTGGACCGCCCCCGTCAACGGATAGCAGCCCAGCGTGCGAAAGCGCACCATCTTCTCCTCGACCCTCTCTTCCGCCGCGACCGGCATACGCGCGTCATCGACCATAACCAGCATGCCGTCCCTTTCGACGACCGGCCGCTTTGCCGCAAAATAAAGCGGGACGATCGGGATGTTCTCCTTCAAGATATATTGCCAGATATCGAGCTCGGTCCAGTTTGACAGAGGAAAGACGCGGATCGACTCACCCTTGCCGACGCGGGTATTGTAGGTCTTCCACATTTCCGGACGCTGGTTTTTCGGATCCCATGCATGGCTTGCATTGCGGAAGGAGAAGATGCGCTCCTTGGCGCGAGACTTCTCCTCGTCGCGCCGGGCGCCACCGAAGGCCGCATCGAAACCGTATTTATCCAGCGCCTGGCGCAAGCCGACCGTTTTCCAGATATGGGTGTGGGCGCTCGACCCGTGATCGAAGGGATTGATGCCGCCCTCAATGCCTTCCGGATTGACATGAACCAAGAGATCGATGCCGAGCGCCTTGGCCATCTTCTCGCGGAATTCGTACATGGCCTGAAACTTCCAGGTCGTATCGACATGCAGAAACGGAAAAGGCGGCCTGGCCGGGTAAAACGCTTTCATCGCCAGATGCATCATCACCGACGAATCCTTGCCGATCGAATAGAGCATGACCGGTCGTGAGAAATTCGCCGCGACTTCACGGAAGATATGGATGGCTTCCGCTTCCAGCCTTTGCAAATGGGTCAGTGACATATTTATTCCTGAAATTGAATCCCTGAGACTGGCTCGGATTAAACCGCTTCAAAGCACCAGTAAAACCCAATTGAACCACTCATCGGCGAAAGAATAGAAAAAAATCCCCACCCGCGTGTCACCGTTGTCAGCAGCATCGGCTCTCGATACGCATTTTCACCTTGGCATCACGGCGGAGGGCAGGACGATTTCCGCCGCAAGGCCGTAGTGATTGGACCCCATATTGTCCTCAACGCGCCGGAGGCTCTTGATGTGAACGGGCGGGCGCACCAGGACATGGTCGATCGGCAGGCCGAGAGACCACGCACCGACTGGCCATGTACGTGGCTCACGGGCGTACGATCGAAGCCCTGTCGCCATCATGAAATTTTGAATATCCGGTGACAGCAAGGAAGAATTAAAGTCGCCTGCGAGAATGACCGGCCCCTCGATTCCGCGGATCCAGCGGGTCGCAACGATCAGCTCTTGACGCTGCAAGGCATCAAAATACGGTTTTGTCAGATGCATCGCCACAATGTTCACGGCACTGCCGTTGATCTCGATGCGCGCATGGAAAAAACGATCGCCGGAAAATGCCCCCATGCTCCTGAAACCGGCATCCTCAAGCGGGTATTTGGACATCACCATCAGGTCGCAATCGGATACGAGTTCTCCGCATCCGGCACGATAAGGGTAAACATCTGAAAGCGCAGAGATTTCTCCCACAATCGGGGGCGACTCGAGCGCGTAGACGAGGTCTGCATTCTCCCGCTCAAGCCAGCGCGCAATCTCAGCGCCGTGTCGATTGCTTCCCAGAATATTGAATTCAATCACCTTGAGCATTTCTCCGCCGCCATCTGAGACTGGTTCCGGCTGAGAGATCGTCTGGTGGATAGACCAGACCCACAGGCATAGCAGCACGGATGCCACAAAAGGCAGAACTGACAAGGCGGACCGCTGAGAGAAAACAAAAGCGATTGAAAACAACAGCGCTGCTGCCGCGATATGAGTGCGCATTCCGCCAATGAAGGCGGCGACCCAGAAGTGCGAAATCGAGGGAAGAATGCCCAGGAAAAGAGTGAAAACGGCGCATGCGCCGAGCAAGATCGAAAGCACTCTCATGAAAAGCCCTGAAAGGATCCGCACATCCGTGTGCCGACCGCTCGTTCTGCAAGAATTCCGAAGTCAGTATCGGCGCTAAAGAAACATAATGTTCAAATGGAATTTGATTATCGAGGCAAAGATATGGCGTTGGCCAGAGACGGTCAAGCGAACCTTGCTTGCGGCTGCGGCCCAGGCGTCGTCGTCAACCCGGATGTCGACAAGGCTGCCAACAACGCCGGCGAACCACGTCCGTTCCGACAGGCAGGATCAGTGCGCTTAGAGCCGGATTCAAAAGTTCATGATGGGAAACAATATCGTGCGAGGCGTCTGGTCATCACCCTGATGCTGGCGATGTTGACCCATGCTGTGGCGCTTGCGATGGACTTTTCCCAATCTTTGGCCAACCGACGGCATCGTCCGAACCAGCCGAAGGTGCGCTCCACCACCCATCGGCGGGGCAGAACCTCAAAGCCTTTCGCTATGTCGGAGCGCTTGATGATTTCAAGGTTCCATTGGCCGCATCCGCGCAGCGCTTTTCGCAACTTCTGCCCGGCATAGCCGCCATCTGCGAAGACATGGCGCAACCAGGGGAAACGGTAGCGGATGGCTTTCAGGACATCGGGCGCACCGTCGCGGTCCTGGATATCGGCAGCATGGACAAGCACGAACAGCATCAGCCCGATCGTATCGGTGATGATGTGGCGCTTGCGGCCCTTGAT
The DNA here is from genome assembly GCF_055808365.1 of Martelella sp. K41-7. Taxonomy (NCBI): domain Bacteria; kingdom Pseudomonadati; phylum Pseudomonadota; class Alphaproteobacteria; order Hyphomicrobiales; family Aurantimonadaceae; genus Martelella; species Martelella sp. K41-7. Next base: position 507,727 of record NZ_CM147867.1, on the reverse strand, counting down.
CTTCTTGCCGGCGTCGTAGCCCGAAACCCCGCCGCTTTCGGTGGTCTTGACACTCTGGCTGTCGATGACACCGGCTGTGGGCGAGGCCTCGCGCCCCTCCAGTTCGCGCGTAGCGCAGACGAGCAGATGATTGATGGTCTGCCAAAGGCCGATGTCGCGCCAGCCATAGAAATAGCCTCGCACCGTGGAGACCGGAGGGAAGTCCTTCGGCAGAGCCCGCCATTGACTGCCGCTGCCCGCAATATAAAGGATCGCGTTCACCACTTCCCTCATATTCGTTTTCCGTGGCCGCCCGCCGGGCTTGGCCAGCGGTATCAGTGGAGCAATTACAGCCCACTCACGGTCCGTCAAATCGGTTGGATAGCGAAGGCGATCCCGGTTATGCTGCAGGCGGGTGATATCATTCCAGGGCATGCGATCCTCCACGTTCTTGGCAGAGGTGGTTGAATCACATCCTTCTGATATCACTCAACAACTTTTAAATCGGGCTCTTATCGACCTGAGACCGGCGATATAAAAACCTTCAAAATGCCGGTCGTCCTCTTGCTTCTTCTACGCTGAACCGTAAAAGTCACCTACAGCATACTGTTTTTACAGAAATCAATAGACATTTTATCGATATCATATTTTCAGCCTTCCTCAGGAAGGTATCAGTTTCGTGTCGAAATGCCTTTAGGAACAAATACGTTGTTGCTCAGACAACGAATGTAATTTTCATTTTATCAAGCAAACATGAAGGGCCTTTTTTTGAAGGACGGCAAGCATGCAGGCTAAGGCAAAAAGCCAATCCCAGTTGATATCAATCCAAATTTTACGTGCAGTGGCAGCACTCAGTGTCGTTACAGGCCATACAATCAATGAAATTCATCAGGTAGGGGTCCCTTATCCCGAGTTGCCATTCAATTTTGGCATCGGGGTCGATATATTCTTCATCGTTAGTGGCTTCGTTATGGTCTTGACGAGCGGAAAGCTCGTGACCCGGCCTGGAGCATCACTCGAATTCATGCGCCGAAGAATTATTCGAGTAGTACCTCTTTATTGGTTCTACACCACAGGGATGCTGCTGGCGCTTTTGCTGTTTCCGACCCAACTCAATCATTCTACAACTACGTTTCAGCAGGTGGCCTGCTCCTTCCTCTTCCTGCCCTGTGTGAGTGCGTACGGCAACTATCAACCAGTGCTTTCGCTCGGTTGGACACTTAACTACGAAATGTTTTTCTATGTTCTTTTTGCTCTCGCGCTGGCTTGGCGTCCAGCCAACGCCTGGTTTTTACGCATCTGGGGATTGTTGCTGGCGGCGTTGGTGTTGGGCCCTCTGATTGGGGGACCTTTCCGCTTCTGGGGCAATCCTATTGTTCTGGAATTCCTTGCCGGAGGCCTATTGGCTTTACTATTCCAGAAGATTGGGCCTATGCGCTCGGGTTCAGGATTTTTTCTGGCCGTTCTCACTTCAGGGATTGTTTATTTTTACATTACTGCGGGTGTAGAGAACCGGTTCATCTCCCTCGGTCTTCCTGCGATTATTTTCGTAGCAGGATTCGTTTTCACACTACCAGAGAGATGGGAGCAGCGTGGTGCTGGCGTCGCTCATTTCCTTGGAGATAGCTCCTATAGCCTCTACCTCTGCCACCCTTTTGCATTGGCTATTGTCAAAATTCTTTGGCTACGACTTGATCCTTCGAACGCTTTTCCAACGGCTTATCTTGTTTTAGCTGTTGGTGCTTCGGTGGCAGCTGCCCGGATTTCATACTCTTGGCTGGAGAAGCCTTTCACTGCTTGGCTGCTGCAACGACGAGTTTTAAGCCGGTAAAACAGATACATCGACATCAATAGCGGTGCAAAAGTCGGCAACGCCGGCGGCGGAACAGTTCCGCTGCTGGCGGGGGTAGAGGCCGACCATATATCTGAAGCGATTCGGGGAAACTGAACACTTTGGATAAATGGTTGCGGCTCTGCCATTCGGCGCCATACCGTTCACAGACACCGCAATGACGAGAAGCCCCGGCCGCAATCACAGCCCCGCTTTCCAAGAGAAAGTCGCTCTGGCAACGGTCAAGGGCGAGAAGACGATGGTTAAGCGGTAAGTGATGATCAACCGGAACCACGCCTTTTCCAGAGTGCACGGGAACAAGGCTGCACCAAGTGTGGACGTCACCCCGACGAAAAACATCGGCCACCACTGGCCCGACCTCGTCTGAAACTGCATGATGCCGTCTGTGAGACACCGCAGTGCATGAGCACAGAGAAGCAGAAAAAACGATCTCAAATTTTAGGTGAATTGAAAAGTGATTTGGCTGGGGAACCTGGATTCTCAGTGAAATCCGATCAAGAGCCAAAGCATTGAAATAAATGATTAAAACGAGAATCAGCCTGCTGTGCTACAGCTTCATGCGACATAAATGCGATGCGAGTCAATTGCAATGGCAAGCACGGACCCGGTATTAGCGCTCCTCAATATGGCGACGTCTTCCCTACGCTCAAGCTCAGTGAACTGCTGCCGGTCTCTGCTCTCTCATATTGGCCGGGGGAGCGGAACGGCTGCGAAGGTGAAGGCGATGTCCTGATCCTGAAAGAGAACCGGCATGTCGATGATCTCGTTCATGACGGACTCCTGTTGCCTGTCATATCCGCCCGAGGCCGCTGATCTGCTCGCGGTGCCAGCGCATGCGGTCTTGCTACCGTCGCCCTTGCTTTCACGACCTCCGGCGAAACATCTGCGGAGGCTTGGCTACGGGCGGCGCGACGTTCGTTTTCGGCAAGCAGCGCGTGGTCGGCAAACTGATCCAGGAAGCTGATGCCGGGATCGAGCGCATCGGCGGCTGAAGGGGTATGCGCACGATGCGGCACTGCGCCGCGACCGCCAATCGTGACACCGACCACGCCCTGTTCACCGGTGACATCAAGCGCAGTGCCGGAGAAACCTTCCGCTTCCGGCAGGCTCTTGGGCGTTTGGTCACGGCCGCCACCGCGGTGCAGCCGTCCGTGCTGCCACAACCCCAGCAGAAAGTCGCGGGCTTTTCTGGTCTTACCGATCGTATAGCGCAGCATGTTTGCCTCCTTTCCTCCGGCACTCCCGCTCCCATTAGGAGCACACCAAGAAGAAAATCACCTAAGGTTGTACTTTTCCGCACACCTCCGGAACCATTCGGCTCCGGAGATACCTTCGCAAGGCCTCGTCAGGCGGCCGGCGCGCGCCAGTCGTCGGAGCCGGATGTGCCGGATGCCGTGTGCTCCCAGGTGATCTTGCGGTAGGAAAGCTCGACCTTTACCAGCTGGGTGAAGTCGGCATTCTTCGGGTCCTGACAATGCGGCAGGGTGCAGTCCATGTCGGTCACCAGCGCATCTTCCAGCGTGGTGGTAAAGAAATGCTCCTGCTTGCCGGCGGAGTTGGTGCGATACCATTTGACATCGCATTTGGTCAGCATCTCGCCAGTGCACAGCGCGTTATAGAGCAGCGGCACGGCCTTGTTCAGCGTGCAGGTGAACTTGAACGGCGTGTGCACGCGCTGGCCGGCCGGCTGGCCGGACTGCGGGTCGCGGGGAATGACGACGGTGTGGTCGATGGCCTGAACCATGACCTCGTCCTCATGGCCTTCCTGCCAGACATTGCCGACCGAATCCTCGGTAAAGGCGCCTTGCGTGATCGGGCCCTGCGTCGAGCCGTCGATCGTGATATAAGCGGGTGTGGGCATGGGTTACTCCTGCCTGTTATGAGACGCCTGCCGGAGTTTTGCCTCGCGCAGTGGCCGGACGGAAAACCGGTTTCCACTTTTCCTGCCATTGCGCCTGTCGCCAAACATGCAAGATCCGGCAGGCGTCTTCGTTTCATCGTTATCAAATGCCACGGCAACAGCCGTCGGCGGGTTCAGGCCCGTCAGCGGCAAACCGCAGCGGGCAAACATCGCATAGCATAAACCGTGCCAGAGACGATTTCTTTGAGCGGAAAAATGGCAAACAACTGATTTTAAAAGGATATTTTTATCACCGAGGGCAGCGACAAGGCCATATGAGCGTTTATTTATGTAAGTGAACCCAAGAAGCTCCGGCCAAAAATGGCCGGGACAAGTACGAACATAATGCCGAAATCCGGCATAACCCATTGATCCAGAACAGCGAATCCGTCTCGGCCAAAAATGGCCAAGCTTGGCCATTTTTGGCCAGTACCGTTGAGTGCGAAAATTTCCATTTGGATTCAGAGTGTTAGTACCCATCATTTTCTGAACTTCTCCAGCCTTCGGAAAAGCTCCGGGTCCCATTCCTTGACGCCGATGCCTTCGGCCGCCCGTTCGAGGCGCATGGCCTGATCGGCGGTGATCGCGGCAAAACCGGAAGCCGCCATCATCTCCAATGTGGCGAGTTCCAGAAAGGCGCGCATGCGCGGTGATGGGGCCTGTCGATAACTCTGATCCCATTCGCTGGCCTTCGCGGGGTCTGCTGCCATGCTCTCAAGTGTCGGCATCTCGCCACCGGGATTGTCCAGATATATCCCATCCCCGTCCGCCGCCGACGCCCGTTCGGCGTGCCCGGCAAGCTGATCGAGAGCCGCCAGGTCGTCGGTCGCGACGAGCGGCTGACCGTCGAGGAAATTGAGGCCCGTCAGCCCCGGCAGGCGCGCCAGGAAATGGCGTGTTTCCGCGGCGATGGCCGCGGCTGCGGCAGAACGCCCGCATTTTTGCGCCAGCTGTGCGGCAATAACATGCCCGCCGATCCAGAAGGGCAGCGACTGAAGCGTTCGCTCCAGCCTTTTGGCAAGTGCCGGGTCGTCCGGATTTTCGCGCAAGGCGGCTTCATAGCGCTCGACGCTTTCAATGGAGACCGGCGGAACGACCGTGTTCTGCCCCTCCTTGAGCGGCGGCGGCGCGGTAACGTCAATCCAGGTCACATGGCGGCGCAGAAGATAGGAGACGGGGGCTGCCGGTTCGAGATCAAACAGCAGGTCGGCAAGCTCTCCGGCCTGACGGCGCAGCAGCCGGAAGTCGACCGCAGTTGAAGGAGGAGGCTCAACCTGTCTGGCCTCCGCTGTTATGCCATTGGTCTGTGAGGTCGACACAGGCCGGGCTTTGGCTCCCTCGCCGCGATCCCCGCCCGCCCCATCCGCATCATGGGCCAGCCGGTCGAGAAAGCCCGAAATCATCCGTGACTGCCCGGCCTCCTGCACCGCCTCGTTCTCACCGAGCAGCCGGAGACTCGCGGTCAATTCCTCGGCCAGCACGCCGGCCGGACCGGGCGGCTCATCGCGCAGCAAGAACCCCAACAGCCGGGTCAGAGCCGATTGAAACTGCGCTTTCTTCTCGAGCCTCCGCAGGGATTTCGGCAGAGCCAGAAAGGCGTTAAGCCCGTCAAGGCAAGCAAGCAGGCCCTCGCGGTCGCGAGTTGCGAACCGCGCCATGCAGATCGCTTCGATCAACCGGATATCCTTGGCGTTGCAGGCCAGAAGTCTTGACGCCGCTTCCTCGACACGCTGCCAGTCGACCGATACCTGACTAGGCGTTCCACGCCGAATCAGCGCATCGCCGATCACATCATAGGCGTGCAGATCCTCGACGTCGCCGTCATAAGGATCTGCAAGCGTGGCATTAATCGCGTTCAGGAATCCCTCATTCGCCATCGGCCTCTCCCACGTGCAATCACAGACGGGCAGGCAGAACGAGATCGGCCAGCGGGTCCTGTCTCGCCGGGTTTTTCTGCCCCTGCTGGGTGATCGTGTAGCTCGCGGTCCCGCCGCCGACATTGAATTCGACCACCATGCCATTAGCATCGTAATTGACGATCTTGCCGGAATTCAGGAGCCTGTAGCCCGACCATGGGCCGCTGAAGGACATGGTGCGCGGCTTGCCGCCGCCGCTCGGAAACAGCGTCAGCACGCTTTCGGCCTTCTTCGAAAGCTCGTTCGGCCAGATGATACGAACCGGAAAGCGGGGTCCATGCGAGTAGGGCACGAGCTGGCCTTCGACATTCATGACCGAGCGGCCGAAGCGGCCGGAAAGGCCCTTCGGTTCCACCGTGTAGTTCACGCCAAGCGCGCCGTCATTGCCGAAATAGGCGTTCTGCAGAGCCAGCGCCTTCTTCAACTGCACAAGAAACTCGGGATTGATCACCAGACTTTGTCCGTCGATGACCTTCGACTTTCCGGTTGCGGCATCAAGGAACAGGCTCAGATTGTCGTTGTAGAAATTCTCGATCTTGCCGTTCGGACCGAAGAAGTCGGAGAATTCCGTGAGCGGCACATCCTCCTGAGCGTCCATGGTGAACGGATAGCGCGTTGCCAGCGAAAGATTGTATTCGCCGTAGACATCGTCGTTCCAGGCGCGCTGGAGTTCTTCCTTGGCCTTGTCCAGCACCACCGCCCAGCTCTGGTCGGAAATGGTCGCGAAGAACCGGCTCATCGGTTCCGGCAGGTCAACCCCCTGGCGCTCGACGACGTATATCGGGTCATCGCCTTCCAGCTTCACCCGCGCCTTCGCCTTGGCCAGCGCCATTTCGCCGGAACGATCGCCAGCCTGGCGAACCTCTTTGAGATACTCGTAAAGCTTCGAGAGCGATGCCTCGAGGTCTTCAAGATAGCTGCCCTTGTTGTCCCGGGGATCGTCCAGCGCATCGAGCCGGGCAAAGGCACGGTTGATGCGCATGCCCTGCTCCCGGTAAAGGTCATAGGGCTGTTTGGCATCGGCAGCCTGATCCGGTGTCTGGGTGACGGTTTTCTCGGCGTAGATCTGTGTCTGCGCCTTCACAAGCGCGATCAGCCGGGCGAATGGATCGTCCGGCCCGGTGATCTCCTCAAGCACGTCGACGCCCTTGTCGAGGCTGCCGAAATCGACGATGTCCAGCTGATTCAGAGCGGTGGTCCAGGTATCGATGTAATTGGTCGCATAGCGTTCGGCGACCTGCTTGCGGAAAGCGTCCAGATCCTCCTTGGAATAGCTTACCGTGTCGCGCTCGCCGGCCACCCAGGCGTCCTCGATGGCAACGACGGACAGCGCCTCGTTCTGCTTGACAAAAAAGTCGGTAAAGCCGGCCTTGGTGAAGAAGGGTGGGATTTCCACCGGTTCCGGTTTGCCGTTGGCGTCGACCGGAGGCTTGAAAATGATGTTATAGGCCGGCCCGATCTCGTTTCTGAAGTTGACGGACGACACAAGCTGGCTTTTGGCAAGCTGCTCGATATTGCGATAAAGGCGCAGGTCTCGCGGCACGGCGCGCAGATCCGCCTGCGCCGAGGCGACTTCGGTCTGGTCAAGCGGGACTTCCAGGTTAGCGTCCTCGACGGCAAATTTCAGATGACTGGAAAGGTCCTGCTGCGTCTGGTCGTATCCGGTATAGAGGGTTTGCCAGACTTCGCCGTACCACTCCTCCACCAACGCATTATTGCGTTTCGACGTGTCACCAAGCATCAGATAGATGCGCAGGTCTTCAAGCCTTTTATCGCCATCGCGAGTGTCGGCCGACTTGCCGAGTGAGACGACATCGGTCTCCACATAGCTCGCAAGATCGGGAAGGAAACCGTCTTGCAACACGTCGATATAGGTCTTGTCGATGACCGGCCCGATCCTCCGCCCCTGCGACAGCGTCAGGAAGGACGGCACGACGCCCCAGCGGTCATAATTGCCGAAAATGGTTCCGGCGGAACGCAGCGCATTCAGCGGCTTGAGGAAAGACTGCCCCGCATCTGCCACGTTTGCGATCTGATTTTCTCCGTCCGCCTTGTAGGTCCTGGCGATATTGACGACCTCGTCCATCTTGGCGCGGTTGCTTTCATAGGCCTGCCAATAAAAGCCGACAAAGCCGATGAACAGAACCGAAGCCGCGGCGCCTGAGAGGATGAACCGCATCCGCTTGGCGCGCTCCAGCCGGATATTGTCGCCAGCAAGGCCTGCTTCCTCGAAGATCACGGATTTGAGCACATTGGCCGAGAAATAGTGCTTCGAGTGATCGCCGTGGACGGCAAGCACGGGCGGGCGGATCTCGTATTTCTGCGAGGCCGCAGTCAGGACAGCGTTGAACGGCACAGCTTCCTGGCGGCAGGAGGCCATGAACACGCCGCGCACTAGCGGCGCCGTCGAGAACTTGTCCTGATGGAGGCTGGTTCCCAGAAATTCCTTGATCAGCATTTTCAGGCCGGAAAGCTGGCGCGTGAAGGTATAGAGTTTACGTCGCGCCTCCGAGGAGTGCTGATCGGCGATACGATCCAGCATCAGATTGTTGAGACGCTCGAGAAAGCCGTCATAGGCCTTCTCGAACTCCGCCACCCAGCTGTCTCCGGCCTTCTCCGAATAGACCGAGAAGGTGAAACCGAAAGGTTCTTCGCGCTGAGCTTTGGTCAGCCCGGAGACGAACTCGTGAAAACCGTCCAGAAGGTCCAGCTTGGACAGGATGACATGCACGGTATAGCGCGTGCTGAGCGCTTCCGACATTTCGACCAGGCGGGCGTGCAGAAGGGCTGCCTTGTTTTCCCTGACTTCGGGCGATGACTGTATAAGGTCGACGAGATCGATGCAGACGATCGCGCCGTTGATCGGCCTGCGGGGTCTGTATTCATTCAGCAGACCCAGAAATTTGTCCCAGAGAAGTCGCGAAACGTCGAGAATATTGTCGTCTTCGCGGTTGCGCTGATGGGTGAGCAACTGACCGGCGACATCGAAAACAACGGCGTCATCGGTAACCCAATAATCGACATCCTCGGTTTTCGTCACAGTCTTGGCGTCTTCCTGCGAGAAAAGATGCGCCAGCGGAAACTTGAGATCGGACTCGACGATGAACGAGGTCTTCCCGGCTGAGGGAAAGCCGAGCATCACATACCAGGGCAGCGAATAGACCGAGCGTTTCCCGCGCTTGCCATCAGAGCCGATCCAGTGCTTTGCGATGGCGGACATCGCATTGCGGAAACTGCGGTCGAACGCATCAACGCGATCCTTAACCGGGTCCCGCGGCGCCTTTGTCACCTCTTCTTCCCCAGCCCGCTCCTGTCTGCGTCTGCTCACCGCGCCGAAGAGCAAATTGCTTAGCCCCCAGAAGAATATAATCGCAATGATTGCGATCAATCGGAACGTCACTGGCCCAAATGGCTGGAAATCGTAGACCTTGAGTCGAGGCCCGAGGAACCAGATGAACGCGCAAAGGGCGAAGGCGATGATCAAACTGGCTGTACCATATGATTTTACTAGGCTTTTCAGCGCACCAAAGAAACCGCGCACCAGAGCTTTCGCCAGTCCAAAGATCTCGCTTCACGGTTTCACTCCCGCCTTGCCGCCATTTCGTTGATCAAATATATTTAAGTAAAAAATATATTACAACAATATAAATTACAATAAATATAGCCTTAATGCCTTTATATTCGATATTTTTCAAAACTCGTCTTGTCAACCTGAGATACTGACGTTAGTGATTATTACCACTGATGGAGGTTACCTTATTTTAGGAAATTTTCTTCCGGATACTCGCCAAGGTCGTAGCCGCACGGCTTCCGACGGGCCTGAATGAACACAGGAGACAGGACAAAATGGCTGGAAAAGACAGTTCCGTCGCTCCGAAGGAGCGGATCAATATCCGTTATGTCCCCGCGACAGGCGATCAGCAGGAGGAGGTCGAACTGCCTCTCCGTCTCGTCATGCTCGGCGACTATCTGGGTCATGACGACGGCTTGCCGCTGGAAGAGCGCGAGATGCTCTCAGTGGACAAGAACAGCTTCGCCTCGGTGATGAAGGAGGCCGGGTTGAAGCGCGAGATGGAGGTTAAGGACACGCTCTCCGACGACGAGGAAGCGCGCCTTCGCACCACACTTGAGTTCACGAGCCTTGCGGATTTCTCACCAGATGCGGTGGTGCGGCAGGTTCCGGAACTGCAGAAGCTGATCGAGCTTCGCGAGGCGCTTGTCGCACTGAAGGGTCCGCTCGGCAATATGCCGGCCTTTCGCCAGCGGCTGGAGCAAATTCTTGAGGACGAGGATGCACGGCAGAAGCTGGTCGAAGAGTTGCAGACCATCGAAGCGCGAGAGGCTGAAAAACTGGCGGCAGAGCCAAAGCCTGACCTGTCCGGCACGCCCGAGGGCGATATCGCCGTCAAGGATGACGAGCCGAAAGACAAGAAAGGCTGAATACGTCCCCGTTTTCCTGAAGGAATACCGGAATGCAGTTTGACCTGCCGAAATCATCGGCGCGTAGTTCGGAGTTGAAAAACATGGCCCAATCAGGTGCTGCTCTCAAGGAAAAGTCCGGCGAAACACAAAGCGTCTCGCTTCTGGACCAGATCATGGAAGAAACCCGGATCCGTCCGGACGATACGGAGACCTATTCCATAGCGCGTAAGGGCATGGAAGCGTTCATCGCCGACATGCTCTCAAGCCGCAAGCCCGGCGAGCGCATCAACCGTGTTCTCGTCGACCAGATGATTGCCCAGCTTGATGAGAAGGTCTCGCGTCAGGTGGACGAGATCATTCACGACAAGGGATTTCAAGAAATGGAGTCGGCCTGGCGCGGGCTGAAGCTCCTGATCGACCAGACGGACTTCCGGGAAAACATCAAGATCGACCTGCTGCCGGTTTCCAAGGAGAGGTTGCTGGAGGATTTCGAGACCGCGCCGGAAGTGGTGCAGTCCGGTCTTTACAAACACATCTATTCATCCGGCTACGGTCAGTTCGGTGGCGAGCCTGTGGGCGCGATGATCGCCAATTACGATTTCGGTCCCGGCGCGCGCGACGTCAAGCTGTTGCAGTTCGTCGCCTCGGTCGGCGCCATGGCGCATGCACCGTTCATTGCGGCAGCTTCTCCGGAGATTTTCGATGTCGACGAATTCGTCGATCTGCCAGCACAGAAGGACTTGTTCTCAATTTATGAAGGCCCCCGCTTTCGAAAATGGATGGGTTTCCGCCAGAGCGAGGATTCCCGCTATGTCGGCCTGACCTGCCCGCGCTTCCTGTTGCGCCAGCCATATGACGCGGAGGAAAATCCGGTCAAGAGCTTCGTCTATTCCGAGAGTGTCACCGATGATCATGGGCATTACCTTTGGGGCAATACCTCCTTTGTTCTCGCGACTCGGTTGACCGAAAGCTTTGCCAAATACCGCTGGTGCCCGAACATTATCGGCCCGCAATCGGGCGGTGCGGTGTACGACCTGCCCGTCCATGTCTACGAGGCCTTCGGGCAGCTCGAAGAAAAGATTCCGACCGAAATCCTGATCACCGACCGGCGCGAATATGAACTCGCCGAGGAAGGCTTCATCGCGCTGACCATGCGCAAGGGCTCGGATAACGCCGCCTTCTTCTCGGCCAACTCCGTTCAGAAGCCGAAAATCTTCCAGAACACGAAGGAAGGCAAGGCCGCCGAGACCAATTACAAGCTCGGTACGCAACTGCCCTACATGATGATCATCAACCGGCTGGCGCACTATATCAAAGTGCTGCAGCGCGAGCAGATCGGCAGTTGGAAGGAAAAGGAAGACCTCGAGCGCGAGCTCAACGTCTGGCTCAAGCAGTATGTCGCCGACCAGGAAAACCCGCCTTCGGATGTGCGTTCGCGCCGTCCGCTGCGCGCGGCAAGCGTTGAGGTCTCCGATGTCGAGGGCGATCCCGGCTGGTATCAGGTCACGCTGAAGGTCTCGTCCGCACTTCAAATATATGGGCGCCAATTTCGAACTGTCCCTGGTGGGCAAGCTCGACAAGGAAGAATAGGCGCAATCCGACCATGCGAAGGGACCGCGAAAGCGACATTCGGGACAGCATCGATCGCCGGTCGGCCGGCAGCCTGTTCGAGCGTCTTGTGCTGGACGAGGAGAATGTGGCAATCGAGCGCACAGACGATGCCGCGGAGGCAACCGTACGTTCGATCAAGCGCCACCTGATCCGCCTGCTCAACGCACGCAGCGGCGCTTCCCAATCCGCCCCCGACCTCGGTTTGGCCGATTTCAACGAGTCGTCGATCGAATCCAATGACCTGACCCGACACATCGCGGCGTCGATCCGTGATTGCATCAACACCTTTGAGCCGCGCGTCGAGGTCAAAGCTGTCGAGTGCATGCGCGATCCGGATCGGCCGCTCGATCTAAAGTTCCGGATCCAGGCTCTGGTGCCGGCAAAATCGCGGCAGGAACTGGTCGAAATCGATCTGCTCATGCGGGACGGACACGCCACACAGATTATCTAGGGTGCTCGACGGCAGGGTACGTTCTGACAGGGAATTGACGCAAAAAACGCACCCGGCGGGGCCTGTCGACCAAAGAAAAAACAGTTCGGTCATGCGGCAGATGGCTACGTCGGAACAGTTATGTAATTAGTTGCAGGAGCCAGAATTGGCAAACTCGGCGCGCTCACGCTATTTTCAGGACGAACTGACCTATCTGAAGGAAAGCGGTCGGTTCTTTGCTGAAAACAATCCCAAACTTGCTCGGTATCTTTCCGAACAGTCGACGGACCCCGATGTTGAGCGTCTGCTTGAGGGGTTTGCGTTCCTGACCTCGCGGCTCCGGGAGAAGCTGGATGACGAACTGCCGGAACTGACCCATTCCGTCGTCAATCTGCTGCTGCCGAATTTTCTGCGTCCGTTTCCATCCACTGCGCTGATGAAGCTCACGCCGCAGGAAAAGTCGATCACCGAACGGCAAGTCGTGCCGCACGGCACGATCATCCTGTCGCGACCGGTATCCGGCACGGTCTGCCCGTTTCGAACAACGTCCGAAACCCATGTCTATCCGCTCGAGATCGCCGAGCAATATCTTGAGCGATCGCGGCAGTCGACCACGTTGCACATCGATTTTGAAACGCTGTCCGGTCTGCCGCTCGGCATGATCGATCTCCGCGATCTGCGGCTGTGGTTTGCAAGCGGCGATCACACCGCGCAGATGCTTTATCTGTGGTTCGGTCGCTATCTGAAATCCATCGACATCACGGTCACGGGCGGAGAAAGTGGCGGGCGCACCGTTTCCTTTCCGCTGCGCAATGTCCACCCCGGCGGTTTCGCGGCGAACGAGGCGATACTGCCGTCCGGCAACACGGCCTACGAAGGCTATCGTCTGCTGCAGGAATATTTCGTCTTCCCCGAAAAATTCCAGTGCTTCGATCTTCTCCGCTTCGGCGAAAGCCTCGGCAATGAAGGCGGCATGACGTTTCGCCTGTCGGTTCAGTTCGAGCGACCGCTGCCGCCGGACGTCAAGGTGCGCCCGGACACCGTGCAGCTCTACTGCACGCCGGCCATCAACCTGTTCCGTCATGATGCCGAACCGATGAAGGTCGATCACCGCCGACTTCACTATCCCCTGCGACCGTCCTCCAATGGTGACGGCGCGAAGGCAATCTTTTCGATCGACCGGGTGGTGAGTTGGCGTTCCGAGGGCGAACCCGCAACCGGTCAGCATCTGCGTGAATATCCGGCGTTTGAGTCCTTTCATCACGAGGTAGAACGCCAGCAGAACCTGACGCAGATCTACTTCCGGCTCAGAATGCGGGAATCCCTGCGGCAGACTGGCGCCGATCACCTCATTTCCTTCGTCCGGCACGACAATTCGAGTGCCGTTCCAGACTACGAAGTGGTTTCGTCCGAGCTGAGCTGCTTCAACAACCGCCACGCCCGCGAACTCGGCGGCGGCGATATCTGCGTCATGACCGAGGACACGCCTGCCTTTGTCACCTTTCGCAATCTGCGCCAGCCGACAGCCCCGATCTACCCGCCGCTTGATGGGTCTCTCTACTGGACGATGATTTCCAATCTCGCCCTGAACTATGTGTCGCTGCTGAACAAAGACGCGCTTGGCGCTGTGATCGCCATCTATGATTTCCAGGCCTATGCTGACCGCCGCGCCGAGCGCACCAGCCGCCAGCGCATGGACGGCATCCGCGCGATCGACACCAAACCCTTCGACAAGTTGTTTCGCGGCCAGCCGATCCGCGGATTGCTGACGCGCATGACCATCCGCGAGTCATGCTTTCAGAGCGAGGGCGACATGTATCTGTTCGCCAGCGTGCTTGCCGAGTTCTTCACCCTTTATGCCAGCATCAACTCCTTCCACGAACTCATCGTGGAAGGAGAGGAAAACAACGAGGTTTACCAATGGCCAGCGAAGACAGGTCGGCAGCCGATCATCTGACGGACCTTCTGGTCCGCGATGCCCGCGCCTGGTCTTTCTTCCAGGCGGTTGAGCAGACGCAGCGCGCTTTCGACGACGGGACGGAGGCGGGAACCCACATGCTTCCGGCAGACGAAAAAATCGTTTTCAGCGTCGACAACCGCCTCGGTTTCCCGGTGTCCGACATTAACAGCATCGTACTTGAAGAAAAGGGGCCGGGCGACGCCCATGCCATTGATGACGTCAATCAGCGCGAGAAGGCGGTCTTACCTGACAGGCGCGAACGCTTCCGCATGGAAGTGACATTTCTCGGCCTGCATGGGGCAGGCTCCCCCTGCCCTCCTATTATCAGGAAACGGTTGCGCGCTATGATGCCGAGGGCTCCCTGCTGAAGGGCTTCTTCGATTTCTTCCACAACCGGCTTGTCGGGCTGATGCATCGCACGATGCGCAAATACCGCTATTATGTGCGCTACAAGCCCGGTGCGAAGGATGATTTCTCGCAGGCGATATTCTGCCTGTTCGGCCTTGCCGACCGGGAAGCGCGCGAACTGTCGCCGATCAACTGGGCGAGGCTTTTGACCTTCACCGGCCTGCTCGCCTCGCGCAACAGATCGCCGCAGGTGGTGTCATCCGTTGTGGCCCATGCCTTCTTCCATCCGGATGTCGAAGTCGAGGAATGGATCCGGCGCAAGGTTGATATTCCCACCGAACAACAGTTCTCTCTTGGCCGGTTGAATTCGGTGCTGGGCGAAAGCGCCGTCATCGGCGAGCGCGTTCCCGACATCGCTTCGAAGTTCAACATCTACCTGAAAAATCTCGGCTTCGAACGCTTCCAGGAATTCCTGCCGCGCGGCAGCAGCCATGAGGCGGTGAAACAGCTCATCGAGTTCATGCTGCGCGACCAGCATGCCTATGACATCAAACTCGGTCTCGCGGCCGGAGAGGCCAAACCGCTTTGCCTGCATGGGCGCGAAGAGGTTTCGCCCGAAGAGGTTGAGGGATATCGCTCGCACCTCGGCTGGTCTTCGTTTCTGGGAACCGGTGAGGCAAGCCGCCGCGATGTCCGCGTGACGGGGAGACTTTGACAATGCGTCTGATCCTCGCCGTCAATAACACCATCAATCTGGAAAGCGGCATTGTCGCAACCGCCGTATTTTCCGAGCACGGCGGAACCGTAGGCTCGGACGAAGACGCAAACTGGCGTCTTGCCGATCGCACCGGATCCGTCAGTCCGCATCATGTCCGCGTATATCTTCAGGATGGCCGTTTCTGTGCCATGCCCGAAAATGACGAGGGAATAGTCGTCAACGGCTCCTCGCGTCCCCTGCCCAGGGGTGCCGCGTTTTCGATTTCCGATGGCGACCGATGGAGGATCGGCGACTTCGACGTTTCCGTCTATCTCGCCGCCGACGAAGCCGGGAAAAAGGGCAGAGGCGAGAGCTTTCAGGGGTGGGAAGAGCGCTTTTCCGCCGTGGAAACGATCATCCCCGGCACGCTCAAGGGCGAAAGCCGCGATGAGCAGATTGATGCTGCCGCACTGCTTGCCGATACCTCGGAGGCCGACGACGGCGGAAGCGTTTTTTTCGAACGCGACGACACCGATCTCGATGAGGGGATCGACCCGGTGACGCATCTCGACCGAACCGCCAGCGGAGAGATGGACTTGTCCAACGACCCGGTCGTTCTGTTCGACAGCCAACGAGGAATGAGAGCCATGCCAGACAAGAAAGATCTGATCGACGACCTGAATCTCCAGCCGAAGTCGAGCAAGAAGAGGCCCGGCGTCGACGATCCGATGGCCGAGCATGCGAATTTCGCAAGCCCTGGCGTCACGAAGGAAGGCGAGGAACTGGAAGACTATCTCGACGAGTTGGCAAACCGCTCGGTTGAAGGCGGTCTTCAGGAAATGCGCGAGCGGGAGGAATGGCCCGCCGCCGCCAGGACAGGGCAGTTGGAAGACGACGAGCAGGTCGATCACGTGGTGCTCCGCCCGCTGATGCAGGCCATGGGACTGCCGGTCGCCGATATGCCGGTCCCGGAGGCGAACCGACTTGCGCGCGAGACGGGTTCGGCGCTGAAAACGGCTGTTTCCGGGCTTATGGCGATTCACAGTCTCCAGGGCGAGGACCGCAACAATCTCAGCGACACACATCTGCATCCAGTCGAAGACAATCCGTTGCGTCTCGACATGAGCACCGAGGAGGCGATGCGCGATCTGTTTCTGGTTCAAAGCCCGGTTCATCTGAACGCCACTGCTGCCATCGAGGAAAGTCTTGAGCAGATCAGCGCCCATGAACAGGCGAGCCGGGTTGCGATCGATGCGGCTTTGGGCGCTGTGCTGGCGGCACTGGCGCCGGACCAGCTTTCGCGCCGCTTCGCCCGCTACAAGGGCCATGCGCCGCGCATTGGCGATCAGGATGCCTGGCACTGGCAGATGTACCGTCACTATTACGAGGAGATGAAGTCCGACCGCCAGCGCGGTCTCACCCGCATGTTCTGGGAGATTTTCCGGCAGGTCTATGACCGCGAGATGCGCAGCAAGGCGCTCGCTGGCTTGGGAGAGGAGCGGTAGGCGAATGTGTTTGCGTCGGCGTATTGCGTGGGTTGCGTTGCTGTTTGTCGTGGTCGGATTGTCGTCATGCGGCATTCCACAGGCGACGGGCAAGATTCTCAAGGTCATCGCGAATCCCGATATCCCTGTCGGCAAGACTACGGACCAGCCGAGCACACTCAACATGATGATCTTCGAGGAGAAGGGCGCCAATCGCGGCGATGATGGCCAGTCCCTGCCGATCGATGTCTGGTTTTTTCAACTCTCCGACGACGGCCAGTTCATGCAATCCGACTTTGAGTCGCTGACCACCGACCCGAAAGGCACGTTACAATCGACCTATGTCGACATGAAGCAGGTCCAGGTCACGCCGGACCGGTCCAAGCCCATCAAAAACATCGAACTGAAAAAGGACACGACCTTCATCGGCATCGTCGCCGGCTACGTAAACTACCAGGATATCAACTGGCGCACCACCGTTCAGGTGAATGCCAAGGGAGAGACCTACCAGCTCTTCACCGCGATCACACCAACGCAAATCATCACGAACCTGCACCGGTAAGGCTTTAGGCAGAATGGATCGAAGCGAAAAATGTCATTGAGAAATCATGTTGTCTGGCGCGACGGGCTGTTTCTGAAACCCCATCATTTCCAGCAACAACAGAGATATATCGAATATCTTATCAGGGCGCGGATCGAGGGCGTCGACGCCTATCAAACAGGCCTGTCAAAGGTCGAGATCAGTCCGGAGAACCTGCTACACGGCAAGGTCGTTATCGACAGTGCGCGCGGCGTGTTTCCGGATGGTTCGGTGCTCGACATTCCCGGCGAAACCAAGCCGCCGGCAGCACTCGATGTCAGCGGGCGCAATATCGTCGATCAGCGCGTCTATCTCGCGCTGCCTCTCAGGCTCAATGGCGTGCCGGAAATCGAGGATTCCGATCAACCGCAGTCGCATGTGCGCATGAGCGCGGTGTTGCAGGAGGTACGCGACAATGCCTCTGCGGAAACCGAGACATTAGACATCAATGTCGCGCAATACCGTCTGCGGCTGATGCTTGAGGAAGAGGATCGCTCCTCCTATACTTGCCTTCCGATCGCCCGTATCCGCGAGAAACGATCCGACGGCAGCCTCGTTCTCGATGACCGCTTTCTGCCGACTGCATCGGCTCTCGAAGCGACCCCACAGTTGAAGAAGACGCTTGAGGATTTCGTCGGCCTGTTGCAGCAGCGCGCCCGCCAGATTGCCGAGCGGCTTGGCACGCCCGGGCAGCGTGGCGTCTCGGATGTCTCGGATTTCCTGATGCTGCAGACCATCAACAGGCTGTGGCCGGAGTTCAGGCATCTCGCCACGGTTCAGGGCATTCACTTGCGTGATCTCTATATGGTTCTGGCAAGAGCGGCGGGCGAGCTTGCGACCTTTACCCACGAAAAGCGGATGCCGGAAATGTGGCCCCCTTACCACCACGAAGAGCCGGCCATCTGCTTCGAACCGGTGATTACTTCATTGCGCCAGTCGTTGACGGCGATCTTCGAGGCGAATGCGGTCGCGCTGCCGCTCAACAAGCAGAAATACGGCGTCTACACCACGCCGCTGAATGACCGGTCACTGCTGAAGACCGCTATTTTCGTGATTGCCGTGAAGGCGAGCGTTCAGTTGGAAAAACTGTCGCTGGAGTTTCCGGCGCAGACCAAGGTCTCATCGATCGAAAAGATCCGCGAACTGATCCACGTGCAACTGCCCGGCGTGGTGCTGCAACGTCTGCCAGCGCCGCCGCGCCAGTTGCCGTATCATGCGGGGTTCACCTATTTCCAGCTTGATGAAAACTCACCGGGTTGGAAGTACATCGAAGATGCTAGCGGCTTCGCTTTCCACGTGACCGGCAACTTCCCCGATCTCGAAATGCAGTTCTGGGCCATCCGCAATGAGAGGGCAATGACATGAGCGATTTGACCGAGGGCCAAACGGGCATATTCGAGCCCGGTAGGGAGGGTGACAGCGAAAGGCTCATCGAGGCCAATGACACCCCGGAAATGAAGACGGTTTCGGCCAGAACCTATGCGCCGTCACGCCTGTCGTTTCCGCTGCGCGGCAACAGCCTCAACAAAATTGTCGATGCCAGCCAGCCGTTGCTGGCGCTTCTGGCACGCATTCCCGACGTCCGCAATTTTGAAAACATCGACCATCTTCACCACGATATCAGCGCCGAAATCGAATCCATCGAGCTGGAGCTGCATCGGGAGGGTTACGACCGCGCGACGATCCTTGCCCATCGATATTGCCTGTGCACGGCCGTTGATGAAGCGGTCATGTGCTCGCCCTGGGGCCAGGATTCCGACTGGTCGGGGCGCAGCCTGCTGGCGCAGTACCATTCCGAGACCTGGGGCGGCGAGAAATTCTTCATCGTGCTGGCGCGGCTGATGCGCGATCCGGAACGCTATATCGAGCTCATTGAATTTCTGTACCTACTGCTCTGCCTTGATTTCGAAGGCAAATACAGGGTCATGCACAACGGTCGCAGCCAGCTCGAAACCGTAATCCGCGAAGTCCACGACGCCATTCGCAAGGAACGCGGCGATCCGCCGGAAGTGCTGACCTCGTTTCGCGACAAGGTCATCAGCAAAGCCCATATCATTCGCCGCCAGACGCCTGTGTCGCTGATATGGATCCTGTTCGCGGTTTTGTGCATCGGCACCTTCGCCGCCTTCTACATTCGCCTTGGCCACTACACGGATCAGGTGATCCAGCAATTGCAGAATATACTTTGAAAGCGGGGAACTGACATGGCGCGTCTGGATATCCGGGCAATCATCGAAAGGTTCAACCGGGGTTCGCGGCTGGCAATCGAGGAAGCCGGATCGCTTTGCGTGGCGCGGTATCACCGCGAAGTCACCATCGAACATTTTCTGTTCTGCCTTCTTGGCCAGCCCGGCAATGATATGCGTGTCATCCTGCAGGAAAACAACCTTTCGCCCGATCAGACGAAAGAGACTGTCGAGGGAACATTCGCCAGACTGCGCCAGAGCGAGGCCGACCGCACGCCGACGTTTTCGCCGCTCCTCCTCGATCTTCTTCAGGACGCCTGGATCGTCGCATCGGTGCAACTGAAGGAGCCTTCGATCCGTTCCGGCGCCGTGCTGATCGCCATGCTGTCCGACGCGGGCCGCTATCTCGATTTTTCCTATTACAATCTGCTGGAAACACTCTCCGCCGAGGACATTCTCAAACGGTTTGAAACGCTGACGTCCGGTTCGGTCGAGACGCTGGGAACCGCAGGTCCCGGCGGCCAAGTCGGCGCGCAAGAACCCGACACATCAGACAGCGCGCTTTCCCGCTACGGCACGAATTTTACCGAACTGGCACGCAATGGCGGCATCGATCCGGTGTTCTGCCGCGACGCTGAAATCCGGCAAATCATCGAAATCCTGTGCCGCCGCCGCAAAAACAACCCGATTTGCGTGGGCGAGGCCGGTGTCGGCAAAACGGCGCTGGCCGAGGGGTTTGCGCTCAAGATTGCCGAGGGCAACGTGCCTGAACCGCTCAAGGGCGTGGAGGTCTGGGGCCTCGATATCGGCTCGCTGCAGGCCGGCGCCTCAATGAAGGGCGAGTTCGAAAAGCGGCTGAAATCCGTGATCGACGAGGTCAAGGCCAGCCCCACACCGATCGTGCTGTTTATCGATGAGGCCCATACACTGATTGGTGCTGGCGGCGACAAGGGCGGCTCGGATGCAGCCAACCTTCTCAAACCTGCACTCGCCCGTGGTGAACTGAAGACCATAGCGGCCACCACCTGGAGCGAATACAAACAATATTTCGAAAAAGACCCGGCCCTCACCCGGCGATTTCAGCTGATCAAGCTCGATGAGCCGACGGCGGACGAGGCCGTCATCATCCTGCGCGGGTTGAAAACTGCTTATGAAAAGGCGCATGGCGTCTATATCACCGAGGCCGCGCTGGACGCAGCGGCCCGCCTTTCCGCGCGCTACATCACCGGCCGGCAGCTGCCTGACAAGGCGCTCGATGTTATCGATACGGCCTGCGCGCGGGTTTCGGCCGCACGCTCGGCAAGTCCGCCAATACTTCAAAGGCATGGCGAGGAACGCGCGGCCCTGATGCGGGAACGCGACGGACTGCTGCGCGACCAGTCTATCGGTACCCTCACGAATGAACAAGACGAGCGCCTTGCTGCTATCGAGAACCGTCTCGATGTGCTCGAGGATGAAATCGGCAGGATGGAGAAGGAATTCTCCGAACAGAGTGAAATCGCGGGTTCGCTGCTGGAGCAAAGACGCAGCCTCCTTGAAACCGGCTCAGGCAATGAAAAGGCCCCGCAACCCGATACAGATCAGCCGGATCTTGCCGATGCCGCCGAACGCTTCAGCCGCATCGCTCTTGCCGACCGCCTGGTGCCCGTCGATGTGGGCGCTGCCGAAATTGCCGCCGTCATCGGCGACTGGACCGGCATTCCGGTCACCTCCATGGTGGCCGACGATTATCAGAAACTGCTGACGCTGGCCGAAACCATGGGGCAGACGATCCGTGGCCAGAACCATGCGCTAAAGGCAATCGAGGAGCGGCTCAGAGCATCGCGTCTCGATCTGCACCGCAAGGGCCAACCCTTGGGCGTGTTCTTCCTCGCCGGGCCCTCCGGCGTCGGCAAGACGGAAACGGCGCTTGAGATTGCGCGACAGCTTTTTGGCGGCGAGCAGTTCCTGACCACGATCAACATGTCGGAATATCAGGAGCGCCACACCATCTCGCGCCTGATCGGCTCGCCGCCCGGCTATGTCGGTTATGGCGAGGGCGGCATCTTGACGGAGGCCATCCGCAAGAAACCCTATTCCGTGGTTCTGCTCGACGAGGTCGAAAAAGCCGATGCCAATGTGCTAAACCTTTTCTACCAGGCCTTTGACAAGGGAGAACTCGCCGATGGCGAGGGGCGCGCCATCGACTGCAAGAATGTCGTTTTCTTCCTGACCAGCAATCTCGGCTCGGACCAGATCGAAAACTGGGTGGCGACGGCCGAGGACGGCAAGACGCCATCGGCCGAAACCATGGCGCGCTCGCTGCAACCGGTCTTCGTCCAGCATTTCAAGCCGGCACTGCTCGCGCGCATGCAGCCGATCGTCTACCTGCCACTTTCCGAAGCGGTCATGGCCGAAATCGTCGACATGAAACTCGGCGGGCTGAAGGAACTTCTCGCCGACAGCCAGCGCATCGCCTTGACGGTCACCGACAATGCCGCCGCGCGCATCCGCTCCATGTGCGGTTTTTCGACTAATGGCGCACGCTTCGTCGATCAGATCATCCAGCGGCAATTACTGCCGACCATTTCACTCGAAATTCTGGAGGCCGGGCAACAGGGCATCGCGCTTGGGACCATCGTCGTCGACTACGACGAGGAGCACGGCTTCTCGTTTGAAACGATTGCGCGGACGGAACCGCGCGAGCGGTCTCCCCAACTGGCGGACGGTGGCTGACGATGGAGGCTGTGGCTGACGACATCGGGGAGGCAGGCTTGCGCATGATGACGGCGCGCACCGATGGCCAGTTGCGCAGTCAATTCATCAAAGCGGCGCTTGATATCCAGCCGGCCATTGGCATGGCGGTCTATGCCGTTGACGCGACCGGGCGCGTGCTGATGCCGCTTGCCGGCGATAGCACGATGCCGACCGACCGGTTACCGCAGCTTGCCCTCGGCTTGGACAGGAGACCGCCGGCAGCCGTCCTCGCCATGCAGCGCCAGAATGCCTATTGCCATGGTAAGGCGACGTTCGGCGACGACGAGGCCTTACGCAAAAGCCTGTTCGAAACTCATGGCCGCCTGCTGGCCTTCCGGCTCGATTCCCGCTTCAATGAGGACGCGCAAAACGGCTTCCACCCAGGTGCGGGTATTGCTTTTTTCAATGTGCGCGCGCTACTCGATGCCGGCTTGTCGCAAAAGGCCACAGCTCTATCCTGGCTGTTTCAGGCCTTCCTTGCGCTGCGTCCACTGGTTGATGCCTTTGCGAACCGGACCAACGACCAGACCGGCAAGCGCGCCGAGGACGGCTGGAAGCGGCTCGACGACGCGCTTGCCGAAAGGCTAGTCGGCCAATCGCCGCAGATGGCCAATCTGCGCAGCCAGATCGCGCGCTATGCTGGCCGCGACTACGCCGTGCTGCTGGAGGGGGAAACGGGGACCGGCAAGGAACTGGCTGCCCGCGCACTGCACCGCCTGTCGCCGCGCAAGGCGAAAGCCTTCATTGCCGAAAACTGCGCCGCCATTCCGGAAAGCCTGATGGAAAGCGAGCTGTTCGGCTACGAAAAAGGCGCCTTCACCGGCGCCGATGCCGCACGCGAGGGCCTGATCAAGAGGGCCGATGGCGGCACGTTATTTCTCGATGAGATCGGCGACCTGCCGCCCGCCCTTCAGGCCAAGCTGCTGCGAGTGCTTCAGGAGCGGAAGCTGCGCCCACTCGGCGCCGACATCGAGCACGATGTCGATTTCCGACTGATCACCGCCACCCATTGCGACATCAAGGCCGCCATTGGCGAGGGAGCCTTCCGCGCCGATCTTTATCACCGCATCGCTCAGCTTGCGATCAAGCTTCCGCCATTGCGTGAACGCGAGGGCGATATCGCCTATCTCGCCCAATATTTCCTCGCCGAGATTGCAGCTCGCGAAGACGAGCCGGTGAAGACGTTCACCGCCGAGGCGATGGCCGAACTTCAGACCCATTCCTTTCCCGGCAATGTGCGCGAACTGCAGAATTTTCTACTCCGCTGCGTGCTGCTGGCCCGCGACGAGGGCGAAATCTCTCTGGCAGAGGTGCGTGAGGCGCATGCTTCGCTGCTTGCCGGCGCTGCCTCTGCTGCGATCGACGCACCCGATAACGCAGAAGCCGATCAAGGCGGGCTTAAGGAAATGGTCAGCAAGGCCGAATCCAATATCCTTGCGCGTTGCTTTCGTCGCTTCCACGGAAATCAGGCGGAAATGGCGCTGGCTCTAGGTGTTCCGCGCCGGACGCTGTCGCGAAAACTGGCGCGCTACGGCATTTGCGCCGGTGACGAGAGCATAACCGAAACGGAGAGGGAGGAGGTCTGAGCGATGACCGCCACAAACACGAGGTTCGATATGAAAACGCCGGTTCTGCTCTCACTGATAAGCGGCCTTCTGCTTGCCGCTCACCCGGCGGCGGCAGCGGAGACCGTGGCGGTGCCAAAGGCGGGGCTCGGAACCTGCCTGCAAACCGTCGACCGGCTGAACCGGCTCGATTGTTTCGACCAGTTGCTGGGCACGCCGATGTCAGTGCTTTCCGGTGGCGTTTCGCCATCCGATGCGCCTGCACCGCCTTCGCAGGAAAAAACGCCCATCGCCGCTCTGGCGCATGCGATGGAACGGGCACGGGCGGCAGGCGATGACGGCTGGCAGTTTCGCTATTCACGGGTCGGCTCCAACCGTCTGCTGACCTTGCCGGAACTGATGGCCGAAGCCGCCGCAGCCCCAGCGGCCCCGCCGCCGCCGACCGAAAACGGCGCGCTGCCGGAAAAGAGCGCAGCCATCTACGCCGCGCAAATCCCCGGCGACCTGCTTCAGCCGGGCACGACCAACATCTACCTGACCATGCCGGAAACGCCGCCCTCGGATGCAATGGGGTCGGACAACCGCGCCATCCTGATGCTGTCATGCGAGGCCAATATCACCACTGCACGCCTGATCCTGCCGCAACCTCTTTCGCTCGGTCCCCACGCAATCGAAATCAGAACGGCGAGCGGCCGGCCGGAAACCGAAACCTGGCAGGCCATCGCCGATGGCACCGTGCTGATGAACGCCCGCGGCCTCACCAGCATCGCCGACATTACCCGATGGCGCACCGCCCCGCGCATCCAGATATCGCTCGGCATCGGTAATGAAAATCGTGCCCTCCTTTTCGAAATGGGCAATCTCGCAGACATGCTGCCGCCGCTGCGGCGTGCCTGCCAGTGGTGAGTTTGGCGGGCCTTTGCATGAAAGGACTTTCTTTGTGTTGACCGTACTTCATGAGCAACCATAAAGAGCAAAAGTAGAGAAAGAACAATCCAGGCTGAGGAAAAGAACATGCCTCCAGCCCACAGAAAGGGCGATATCGGCTCCGGCCATGGCTGCCACTATCGGCCGGCGCCGGCCACCGGTGGCAGCGGCGATGACGTCATCAACGGCAAGCCCGCCATGCACGTCGGCGACAGCTACGCCGCCCATGGGTGCCCAACATGCCCGGCCCCTGCTTATGGCCGCGCCCTTGCCGCAGGATCGCCCACCGTGTTCATCAATGGCCGCGCGGCCGGTCGGGCTCGGCGATGCCATCGGCTGAGGCGGCTCGGCATCCTGCCCGCTCGCCATGGCAGACAGCGCCAGTCCGGGCATGAAGGATGAGTGCCGTGGTTGACGATCCCGCGCCAGCCCCCGATGCGGTGACGCCTGAAGCGCGCAAAAAGCTTGGCAAGGCGTTGCGGGCGATCACGGCAAAGCCGGACGCGCGTCTATGGCCGGTGTTTGACGGCGCCTGCGTCCAGGGCATCTTCCCGAAGCTCAGAAATGCCGACCTCGCTTGCCGCCCTTTTTGGCTCAGCGACGATCCGGGCCTTCAGGCAAGCGGGCCGTGGCTTGTCGATCTCTATCACCACGCGCTGACGGATGAACACATCTACTGGCCCTTCGGCGAAAACAGCGTGCGCAAACGCGAGCGGAGATCGCGACCATCAGCGAGCTCTCTCTCCGACAGGTCCGCTCTATCCTCGATTCGCACTACCTGAAGCGGGATCACAGACTGGCCGAAAGCGCGATCAGAAAGCTCGAAGCGGGAACAGAATTCCCCAAACGAACGTCCAACTGAGCCGCTTTGTTCTACTATCTAAACTGAGAATGCGTTGTGAAATCAAATGGCTGGGGAACCTGGATTCGAACCAGGACTAACGGAGTCAGAGTCCGTGGGTCTACCGTTAACCTATTCCCCAACGACCGGCGACAAGCGCGCAGTTAGTGTGTGGGCTTATAAACAGAATCACCCCGGCTTGCCAAGAGGCTTTTGAAAATTTTCCGGTCGACGGCCACCAGCCGCCGGCGAAGCCCCTTCGCGCCCTGAAGAGGCCGGCACACAGACCGCGAAATTTGCGTTCGAGGCACGCACCGGCAGGTGTTTTTGGCAGCACTGCGTTGAAATACAGACAAAAGAAAAGGCATTGGCCTTGTCTCCCACCACTGCTATGATGACGCCAACTGAAAAACGATTGAGCACCATGTTGCGAGCGACCTTCTTTGGGTGACAGCTTGCGCGGTGTAATGGAATTTGAAAAGTGGAAGACCCCCAAAACAGCGACAAGCTGTCTGATGGCGGGGCGCGCTTGGCAAAAGGCGGCGGGGGCAAGCGAGCCCATCGTCGCCGTTCCCGGAAGGGCAGCAGAAATGCCGCCGCCGGAGTGCCCGCAGTCAATGACGGTTCCGCGCCGCAGTCCGGCCGTGATCCGTCTTTGCCGCAAGCCGAAGCCGCTCCACGTAAACGCAAGCGCCGCCGCGGCAAGCGCCGAGGCGGTGGCAATGGCGTAAACGAGAACGGTGTCGCTCAACAGGCAACGCCGAGCGGCCACACGCCAGACGAAAAGCACGATAATGAAGCGTCCGCTGCACGGCAGAAGAAGCGTAGACGGCGGCGCAGGGCCCATACCAAGGGGCCGCTTGGTGTCGACGGCTGCAAACATGTGCGCGTTGCTGGCAACGCCTCGGAACAGCAGCAACCCAGCGAACAACAATCCCCCGGCAATCCGCCTTCTTCTGCAAGAAAGCGAGATGCTGGTGCCGGTGCGACAGCAAAAGCAGCACCGCACAACACCCGCCGTGAGCAGGCTGCGTCAAGCCGGAACGAGCCCGCAAACCAGCGACATTTCAGCAACACGCTTTATGCCGCGCTTGACCTTGGCACCAATAATTGCCGGCTTCTGATCGCCCAGCCCACGCGGCACCAGCAGTTTCGCGTGGTCGACGGGTTTTCGCGCATTGTCAGGCTTGGAGAAGGGCTGGCGGCGACGGGAAGTCTTTCCCCCGAGGCCATGGACCGCGCGGTCGAAGCGCTCGGCCTTTGTGCGGCAAAGCTGAAGGGGCGCTCGGTCCGTCGCATGCGGCTGATCGCGACAGAAGCCTGCCGCGCGGCCGATAATGGCGACGCCTTTCTCGAACGTGTGCGCAGCGAAACCGGGCTCGAACTCGAAATCATCAACCGCGAGACCGAAGCACGCCTGGCCGTCTCGAGCTGTGCCTCGCTGATCGGGCGGGAGACTCGCTCCGCCGTGCTTTTCGATATCGGCGGCGGCTCGTCTGAAATCGCCGTCATCCGTTTGGGCGAAAACCGTTCCGTGCGTCTCGCCAATAATATCTCGCACTGGACCTCGCTGCCGGTCGGCGTCGTCACCCTTTCGGAACGCTATGGCGGGCATAATGTGACGCCAGCAATTTTCGAGGATATGGTCGCCGAAGTGACAGCACTGCTCGGCGATTTCCACTGCCCGGATATCGAAGGGAACGCTGATAACGACGGGTTTCATCTGATCGGCACCTCGGGCACAGTGACAACGCTTGCCGGCGTTCATCTTGATCTGCCGCGCTATGATCGGCGCAAGGTCGACGGTATCTGGCTCTCCAATGACGAGGTTTCCGCGATGCAGGACAAGCTGCTGTCCTGGGACTTTGCCGGACGGGCGGCCAATCCCTGCATCGGCCCCGACCGCGCCGATCTCGTGCTCGCTGGCTGCGCCATTCTGGAGGCAATCCGCCGCCGCTGGCCGTCCCCGCGCATGCGCGTTGCCGATCGCGGCCTGCGCGAAGGCATCCTGACCGACATGATGATGCGCGACGGTGTGTGGCGCGCGAAGCGCCGACGGGGCGGTTTCAATCGCCCTCACCCACAACGCCACGACACCAGGGACTGATAAGACACCATGGCCAAAACACCCGCAAAACCAGTCCGAGTCGGCCGCAAGCTCGGCCAGAAGGTCAAGAAGACCAAGCTCAAGGCCTCGTCGCGGCGCTGGATTGAGCGGCATATCAATGACCCTTATGTCCAGCGCGCCAAAACCGAGGGCTTTCGCGCCCGCGCGGCCTACAAGCTCCTCGAGATCGACGAGAAGCACCAGATCCTGAAGGGCGCACGGCGGATCATCGATCTGGGTGCAGCACACTGGCAGTTGGTCGCAGATCGCCGCCAAGGTCACCGGCTCCACCGACACGGAAGTCCGGGTGGCTGCGATCGACTTTCTCGAGATGGCCCCGGTTCCCGGCGTGAAGTTCTTTGAGATGGACTTTCTGGACGAGGAAGCACCGCGGCTTCTGCGCGAAGCGCTGGACGGCCCGCCCGATCTCGTGATCTCGGACATGGCCGCGCCGACCACGGGACATAAGCGCACAGACCACCTGCGCACCATGTATCTGTGCGAGGTGGCCGCCCACTTTGCCGTCGAGACCCTGGCCGAAGGCGGGCACTTTCTGGCCAAGACCTTTCAGGGCGGCGCGGAGCAGGACCTTCTCACAATGCTCAAACAGAATTTCAAGCAGGTGGTTCACGTCAAGCCGGCAGCATCACGTTCAGAATCGGTGGAAATGTTTCTGCTCGCCAAATCCTTCAAGGGCAGGAAGACGGACGGCTGAGAACGCCGTGCTTTCTGCCTGAGGCTGTGCCGGTCTTTGCAGGTGTTCTAAAGGGGCATGAAAATCACACCGGTTTGACGACCGGGGGGAAAAATTGTTGATTGTCGCCAGACAGAAATCAAGGTGGAGGCTGAACAGATGGTAGCACGGGTTGCATTGATCGGTGTGGGCATGGTCGCGAGCACTCACGCGGCGGCGATCGCGGCCAGCGATAAACTCGTCCTGCACGGTGTGTTGTCGCGGCGGCCGGAACGCGCGCAGGCCTTTTGCGATACCTATGTTGAGAGCCATGGGGCGCCGGCGCCGGTCTGCTACAGCGACCTTGAGGCGCTTGCTGCAGACGAAATGATGGACTTTGTCATCATCTGCACGCCTCCCGATTCAAGGTCCGACATTGTGGAGGCGCTCTGCAATGTGAACAAACCGATCCTGATGGAAAAGCCGATCGAGCGGACACTGGAGCAGGCGGCCGCAATCGTTGAGCAATGCGAGCGGGCTGACGTGCCGCTGGGCGTGGTTTTTCAGCACCGCATGCGCGAAGCGTCTCAGCATCTCAAAACGCTGATGGTCGACGGGAAATTCGGTGCGATCGGCGTTGTGGAAATCGCGGTCCCCTGGTGGCGACCGCAGAGCTATTACGACGAAGTCGGGCGTGGCACCTATGCGCGCGATGGCGGCGGCGTGCTGATTTCCCAGGCCATCCATACCCTCGATCTGGCGCTTTCGCTCTGCGGGCCGGTCAACCGGGTGCAGGCGATGGCCCGCACATCGCGGCTGCACCGGATGGAAGCAGAGGATTTCGTCTGCGCCGGACTTGATTTTGCAAACGGGGCCTGCGGCTCGCTGGTCGCGAGTACCGCCAGCTTTCCGGGGACGGCTGAGAGCATTCTGTTTCACTTTGAGAATGCCTCTGTCCGCCTGCAATCGGGTCTGGTCGATATCAACTGGCGCAACGGCGAGAACCAGCAATTTGGTGAAGCAGCCACCACCGGCGGGGGCGCGGATCCGATGGCATTTACCCATGCCTGGCATCAGGCAATCATCGAGGATTTCGCCGAAGCCATAGAAGATGGCCGGCCTCCGGTCGTTTCCGGCCGGGCGGCCCTCGACGTCCACGCGCTGATCGCAGCCCTCACCCGCTCGTCACAAGAAGGACAGGCCGTCACGCTTTGAAGCGTCCCGCACAGGCTGCACGCTGCACAGAAGCCTGACCAAACCGGAGGCGGGCGTCAGAACGTTCCCTTCAGCCCTTGTGTGAGCTTTGCGATTTCGTTCACCTTCGAAAGCGGCTCAGGGCGCCCGAGGAGAAATCCCTGCAGTTCAGGACAGCCCATATGCCGGAGCGCAACCAACTGGCTTTCATCTTCCACACCTTCGGCTGTGACTGACAGGTTAAGCTCCCTGCCGATTGCCAGGATTGCGCGAATGATCGCAACGGAACGGGCATCGGAGGCAAGGCTGGAGACAAAACTACGATCAATCTTGATGCGATCGAACGGCATGCGCTGGATGCTGGACATCGACGATGTACCGGCACCAAAGTCGTCCAGCGCCAGCAGGACGCCAATTCTCTTCAGCGCAGAGAAGGTTTCTGTGATGATTTCTGTGGCACCGATAAGCGCGGATTCCTTGATCTCCAACTCGAGGCGTTCTGGCGCAAGCCCTGAGACGCGAAGTGCCTGCCGAACCATTTCAACGAGACGTCCATCCTCAAGCTGCGCTGATGAGATGTTGACGGATACGCGCACATTTTCCGGCCACATCACGGCATCGCGGCATGCCGTTTCCAGAATCCAGGTGCCGAGCTTGCGAATCATGCCGATCCTTTCGGCAACAGGGATGAAAACATCCGGCGAGATCTCACCTCTTTCGGGATGGTTCCAACGGGCGAGCGCCTCATAGCCGACAACAGCCGAATCCACCCCGCCGCACAAGGGCTGGTAGGCGAGTGAGAGATCTCCGCGTAAAATCGCCCCGCGAAGCTCCTTTTCGATATCCCATTGCGGCCACGCGGGTTTACCGGCGGGATGATCGAAACGAAGATAGCCGCCGCCACCCGAACGCTTGACCGCGTAGAGCGCCATGTCAGCACTGTGATACAGCTCCTCTTCACCCGCGGCATCATCAGGATAAAGCGCAATGCCGATGGATGCAGAGATAAAGATCCGCATCTTGCCGATCACAATGGGTTTTTCAAAGGCCCGCAGGAGACGCTCCGCCAGCGCGAAAGCGCCGTTCGGCTGCTGGATACCCGCTTGTATGATGCAGAACTCATCGCCGCCGGTTCGCGCAACCGTATCGCCGGAGCGGACATGGCCGGACATGCGTCGGGCGGCCACCCGCAAGAGTTCGTCGCCCGCAACATGACCATGCTGGTCGTTGACTTGCTTGAAGCCATCGAGATCCAGAAGCAAAAGGCCAACCTTGGCATCAGAGCGGCTGGAGGCGGCGATAACCTCGGCGAGCTTGACGGTGAGGCGGTTGCGGTTCGAAAGCCCCGTTAGCGGATCATGCTCGGCGAGATAGGCGGCCCTCGCCTCGGCTTCCCGGATATTGGTTACATCCGACAATATGGCCAGGATGAACGATTGCCTCCCCTCGTTGGTGTCGAGTTCAACAAGCCGTTTTCGCGTAACGATGACGTGGACATCACCTTTGGCGTCAGTGACAACCTCTTCGTTCTCGTTCGGCTCTCCCGTCTCGAATACCCGGTCATCAACCTTCCAGAAGACGGCCCTCTGGTCATCCGGCAACTGTTCGTCCAAGGACCCGAGCAGCATCTCCCGCGTCCGTCCGAAAAAAACACAGGCGGCATCGTTCGCCACCACGATCCGGTGCCTGCGATCCTTGATCAGAACAGGCAACGGCACGGCATTTAAAACCGACTCGAGATTTTCAACGGTGGCGCTGATAGACGTTTTCGAAAACATATGCGATCTCCGGGATGTCTCTCGTCGACAAATCTGTCTTCAATCTGCTTCCGTTGGGCTTGCCTGCCCCGCAGAATGGAGGCACGGCACCCGCCGCCACACCACTAAAACCACCACGGACCGAACCAAACCCGGCTTTGCCGTTTGACCGTTTTCCGACCCAATCCCAACAGAACAGCGGAAAGCGGTCAAAATACAGCACATCCTGAAATTTCACCAGAAACATGGTTCACGTTCTGGCTGTAAGCGCGGTCCGAGGCCATAGGATGCTTCAGGACCAATGGCCAGAGCAACCAGTTGCACGTCAAATCAATAAGTCGGCCACGAGTGGTCGAGATAGATCGCCTGGTCGGCTGTCATCCACAACCGGCAACCGGCATAGACCGGCC
The DNA here is from genome assembly GCF_055808365.1 of Martelella sp. K41-7. Lineage (NCBI taxonomy): Bacteria > Pseudomonadati > Pseudomonadota > Alphaproteobacteria > Hyphomicrobiales > Aurantimonadaceae > Martelella > Martelella sp. K41-7. The sequence goes on along the minus strand of NZ_CM147867.1, from coordinate 476,152 downwards.
CGGCAATGGTTCCGCCCTGATACTGGTTGGCTTCGAATTCGCAGGTCGCGTCTCTGAAATTGATCCAGACACGCTGCATGTCGCGCAGGCTTTCGGCAATCTCTCCATTTGCGCGCGGATCATCTACAGCCTCGGCATCGGCCGCTTTGGCGCGCGCCTGAAGCTCGCGGTAGGTCCGGTTCAGCCAGCTATCCCAGAACTTGGTTTCAAGCGCTGAGCACTCCTGCAGGCCGATGGTGGTGGAACCGTAGTCCGATGCGTTCTGGCAAGCTTGCGCAGAGACACCGGCGCAGGCGCGCATCTCAACTTCGGTTTCTGCGAGATTTACACATTGCGACACTAGATCATCCGAGTAGATCACCTCGTCCTCGGCCAATGCGGGTGACGCTATCAGCACCGCCGCGACCGTCAAAGCTTTTGCAATCTGCATGTTTCTCTCCCTGATGCGTTGTTTTCCGTATCTTTCGCGATCCCAGCCATGCCGTTTCCAGCACCACCCTGCCTCAGACCTCAGCCTGTCAGGCTGAAACAGGTCAACACCGCCGCATAGTGCACGGCTGCGGCGGCAACCACAAACCCGTGCCAGATCGCGTTCTGGAACCGCAACCGCTCCCAGATGTGAAATAGCACACCGGCCGAATAAATCACGCCGCCAATTACGATGAGAATACAAGTCGTGAGCGGCAGCAAGGGGAAAAGCGGCCTAGCGACGAGAATGCCACTCCAGCCCATGGCCAGATAGAGCAGGATGGCCAGCCGGTCATACCGCCCCGGCCAGAACACTTTCAGCGCAATGCCGAGTGCTGCGATCACCCAAACGCCGACGAGAAGCGACATGATGACAGGATCGGCAAGGCCCCGCTGAAGAAACGGCGTGTAGGTGGCGGCGATGAGGATGAAGATCGCACTGTGATCGAGCCGCTTCCAGATGGCCTTGCTGCGACCGGCCTTCGGCGGCCACAAATTGTAGGAAAACGAGATCGAGAGCGTCAGAATCAGCCCAGCGGAATAGATAGCTGCGGCGACAATCTGAGCTGCGCTCGTCCAGACCACGGCATAAAAAATCAGCACAGTCGCTCCAATGAGCGCCATCACGACGCCGATACCATGGACAATGCCATCAGCAATCAGTTCGGGAAGATCGTATGGGCTGTCGCGACGTGCGAATTGCTTCATACGAGTGCCAGGCTCCGCGTTTTTCGAGCATAACATGCGATACCGCTGCCGGGTTCTGGATAACACCGGCTACGCATCTAGCCTAACCTCAAAATGCGATCAGCGAAAGACCGCACGGCGATGTGCAGTCTTTCGCCGACCGATATCGAGCCGTGAGACAGCTCTAGCCCAGTGCGGCCGCGCATGTTTTGCAGAACGGCGTATAAGGCACGGCTTCAAGCCTTTCCTCCGCGATATCGTTGCCACATTTAACACAGACACCGAAAGTGCCATCCGCGACGCGCTGCAACGCAGCATCGATAGCCTTCATTTCATCCGAGCCAACATGGCCGAACTCCTCCAGCACTTCGTCGTTTTCGGCCTCGGCGGCCTGCTCCTGACTGTCAGGGTTGCGGGTCCGGCCGAGATCGGTATCGATCTTCTGAAGCCGTGTCAGTATCTCGGCCTTGCGGGCTTCCAGCAGAGCCTTGTAGTGCATCGTGTCCATGGTTTCATCCCTTCTTGCACCTGCCCGGCGCTGAGGTCAGCGACGAACGAGAACGGAACAGGCGGCGTGGCGAACCACGCGATCGGCTGTCGAGCCGATCAGGTAATTCGAGAAATCAGGCCGATGCGAGGCCACCAGGATCAAATCGGCCTGATATGCCTTGGCACAGGCCAAGATTTCACGTGCCGGCGGACCAGTGCGCAGTTCGATTTCCGCATCCACCCCGGCCCGGGACCTGAGTTCCTGAAGCTTGTCGCGCGCATCCTCAACGGCGCTATCCAGCAAATCCACCGGCACATCGATTGCCAGATAGGATGGGATTTCCTCGACCACATGCAGCAACACAATCTGGCCGGCCGGGTCGAGCAACTCACTGGCTTTGCTCAGAATGTCGAGCCCCTTGTCGAGCACGGAAATATCAACCGGCACGATGATTTTCTTAAACATTGCTTCCTCCTTTCCCGGTCCCGCAATTAGGCGAAATCCCGCCTTTCGGCGCATTTGCAGCGGCCCGGGTCATTGACTTGTTGCCCCGACAGTCCCCCCGCGCGCGGTCGCCCGCATTGATCAAGGTCAATTCCATGATTGACGTTTGTTAATTTCCTGTCAGCAACGCAACCCTCAAGTAACAAGTTTAATATACGCTATTGCGTATCTTCATAATAATACATATCTATAAATGAATTGTCACTGTCTGGGAGCGGCAGTGATTGAGGATCCGGCCTTCGCCATATACGCGTTCGGGCAGATCCGGTCCTTTAAGGGAGGAAGATATGGCACACATAGTGGTACTGGGAGCAGGTCTTGGTGGCACCATTGTCGCTTATGAACTGCGCGAGAAGCTCGGCCGGGAGCACACGGTCACCGTCGTCAACAAAGGATCTGTCTATTCGTTTGTGCCGTCAAACCCCTGGGTGGCGGTGGGCTGGCGCACGGAAGAAGAGGTTCAGGTGGATCTGGCGCCGGTGTTTGCAAAACGGAACATCACATTGAGGCCAGAAGGGGCGGAAAAGCTGCATCCGTCTGAAAACCGGATTGAACTGACCGATGGCAGCGCGGTCGACTACGACTATCTGGTGATCGCAACCGGCCCGGAGCTGGCTTTTGATGAAATCGAGGGCTTCGGTCCCGGCTCCGGGTTTTCGCAGTCGGTCTGCGAAACAGGCCATGCAGCGCAAACAAAATCGGCCTTCGACGCGCTCGTCGAAAATCCGGGACCAGTGGTCATCGGCGCCGTTCAGGGGGCCTCATGCTTCGGCCCGGCCTACGAGTTCGCGTTCATTCTCGACAAGGCGCTCCGTGACGCCAAGGTGCGCGACCGCGTCCCCATGACATTCGTGACCCCAGAACCTTATATCGGCCATCTCGGCCTCGACGGCGTTGGCGACACCAAGGGACTGATGGAAAGCGAACTGCGCGAGCGTCACATCAAGTGGATCACAAACGCCCGCGTCGACCACATGACAGCGGATAGCGTCATTGCCGAAGAAATCGCCGAAGACGGCGCTGTCAAGGAACGCCACGAATTGCCGGCGCAATTCAAGATGATGCTGCCCGCCTTCCGCGGTGTCTCAGCCATTCGCGGGATCGAGGGGCTGACCAATCCGCGCGGCTTCGTTCCCATCGACAAGCATCAGCAGAACCCGACCTTCGAAAACATCTTCGCCATCGGCGTCTGTGTCGCGATTGCGCCGACCGGCAAGACAGCCGTGCCCGTTGGCGTGCCGAAAACCGGCTTCATGATCGAATCCATGGCGACGGCGACGGTCGCCAATATCGAACGCCTGATTGCCGGTGAAAAACCGAATGTTCAGGCCACATGGAACGCCGTCTGCCTGGCCGATTTCGGCGATGGAGGCGTGGCCTTCGTGGCCCAGCCGCAAATCCCGCCGCGCAATGTCAACTGGGCATCCGAAGGCCGCTGGGTGCATGCGGCCAAGGTTGGCTTCGAGAAATATTTTCTGCGCAAGGTGAGAAGCGGCGTCAGCGAGCCGTTCTACGAGAAGCTCGCGTTGCAGGCGCTGAGGATCGACAAACTGAAGGCTGTGACCTTCGACTAAACGTGTGATGTGCGGCCGCGCGGAAACGCTCCACCGGCCGCACGCTCTTACGGATAGAGATAGTATCTGTCCCACGCGGAGCGCGGGATTTCGGCCCCGATCCGGAAGCTGAAATCCTTGACCTTGAGCGCGGTGTCGTCGGTCGCGCAATGATAGGCCAGATGATACCAGTGCTGACGTGAACGGAACACGGCTCCTCCGGCATCAATCGTATGCCCCTTAACCACGGGCGGTTCGAACGTATACGCAATCACCTTGTCCGGGGTCATATCCTTGCGCGCGGCGTCAATCCGGGACAGCGCCTCGACATCGCAGCGCTGCTCAAGTTCCTCTTCCGGATCCAGCCGCTGAAGCTCGGCGGCGACGCGCTTGTTGATCGCAAAGGCCGACGAACCGGCCATGAGGACAAGGGCGGCGACCAGAACAGGTTTGAACACGATGACTCTCCCGATTAAAACGTAACAACATAACTCGGGTATGCACAAACCTGTTGGTTGTAGCAAGTCTGCAGACACATGCTTGATGTCCTCCGGCCGCCGCCTTATCTTCCGGCGACCTGAAAACAAAAAGGCTCGCCACAGTGACTGAGTTCAAGAACCTCCCCACCCCGCCGAAAGCCGCAGCGAAACCCGTGACAGACACCCGTCACGGCAAGATCCGCACCGATGAATATGCCTGGCTGCGTGCGGAAAACTGGCAGGCCATGTTCAGGGATCCGTCTATTCTGGAAGGCGACATCCGCAGCCATCTGGAGGCGGAAAACACCTATATGAAAGCCGCAATGGCCGATACGGAAGCGTTTCAGAAGACGCTCTTCGCCGAGATGCGCGGCCGCATCAAGGAAGACGACAGCTCCGTGCCGATGAAGAACGGGGCCTATGCCTACGGCATCGCCTACCGCACCGGCGGCGAGCAGCCCTATTTCTTCCGCATCCCGCGCGACGGCGATCTGCATGATCCGGATCTGCGGACCGTTCTGCTCGAGGGCGACAAGGAAGGCGACGGCAAGGCCTATTTTGATCTCGGCGGGTTCTTCCACACCACCGACCACGCCTACGCGCTGTGGAGCTACGACGACAAGGGCTCGGAATTCTATACCATCAAGGTCCGTAACCTTGATGGTGGTCATGATCTGGATGACGTGATCGAAAACACCGGCGGCGGCGGCGTCTGGGCACCGGACGGTAAGAGCTTTTTCTACACCGAAGTCGACGACAACCATCGCCCTTCCAAGGTCTACCATCATGTCCTCGGCACGACGCAGAGCGAAGACCGGCTGGTCTACGAGGAAGCCGATCCCGGCTTTTTCGTCGGCATCGGCGGCTCGCTGCTGGATGATTTCATCTTCATTGATATCCATGATCACCAGACCTCGGAAGTCCACATCATCCCGACGACCGATCTGAAGGCCAAACCAAAGCTGATCGCGAAACGCGAAACCATGGTCGATTATGACGTCACCGAGGGCGGCGATGTCTTCTACATCCTGACCAATGACGGCGGGGCGAAAGACTTCAAGATCGTCGAAGCACCGGCGTCGGCGCCGGGCAAGGAAAACTGGAAGGAGGTCGTGCCTCACCAACAGGGACGACTGATCCTCTCCCACATGGCATTTGCCGGACATCTGATCTGGCTGGAGCGTTTCGCCGGCCTGCCCCGCATCGTCATCCGCGACCGCAACACCGGCGAGGAACATGCGATAGCCTTCGATGAGGAAGCCTATGCGCTCGGCCTTCAGGGCGCGAAGGAATACGAGGCGACCACGATCCGCTTTTCCTATTCCTCGATGACGACGCCAGGCCAGCTCTACGACTACAACATGGCAACCCGGGAGCGCAGCCTTCTGAAAACCCGGGAAGTGCCCTCAGGCCACAATCCAGACGACTATGTCACCCGCCGCATCCAGGCGAGAGCGGAAGATGGTGAACTCGTACCGGTCAGCCTCCTCTACCGCAAGAATACGCCGCTTGATAGCTCGGCTCCCTGCCTGCTTTATGGCTACGGCGCCTACGGCACTTCGATAACGGCATCGTTTTCCACCAATTGCCTGTCGCTGGTCGATCGCGGCTTCATCTATGCCATCGCCCATATCCGCGGCGGCAAGGACAAGGGTTTTGCCTGGTATGAAGACGGCAAGATGTTTTCCAAGAAAAACACTTTTTCCGACTTCATCGCCGCTGCCGATGCGCTGGTGTCAGAAAACTTCACCGCATACGGCAATATCGTCGCCGAGGGCGGTTCCGCTGGCGGCATGCTGATGGGAGCAGTTGCCAACATGGCACCGGAGAAATTCTCCGGCATCATCGCCGCCGTGCCTTTTGTGGACGTGCTCAACACGATGCTGGACGACACCCTGCCACTGACCCCGCCCGAATGGCCGGAATGGGGCAATCCGATCGCCTCGGAGGCCTCTTACGACTATATCGCCAGCTACAGCCCCTACGACAACGTGGCAGAAAAGCCCTACCCCGCAATCCTTGCTCTCGCCGGCCTTACAGATCCGCGGGTCACCTATTGGGAGCCGGCGAAATGGGTGGCACGGCTGCGCGATAACACCACCGGCACCGCCCCCATTCTGCTCAGAACAAATATGGATGCAGGCCATGGCGGCGCATCCGGGCGTTTCCAGCGGCTTGAGGAAATTGCGCTCGAATATGCCTTCGCGCTGAAGGTTTCGGACAAGGCTGAAAGCTGAACCGGGAGAACGACGATGACCGTCTTCATTGGACTTTTGAGGGCGGTCAATGTCGGCGGCACCGGCAAGCTCACCATGGCCGACCTGAAGGCACTTTGCCTGAAGGTCGGATTCGAGGATGTCGCAACCTACATCCAGAGCGGCAATGTCGTGTTCTCGAGCCAACTTGGCGCAGCCCAGGCCGCAGCCTTGCTCAACACAACGCTGGAAACGCATATGGGCAAGGCACCGGGCGTATTCCTGCGCACCCATGACGAGCTTTCCGCCCTCCTCGCCGTCTGCCCCTTTTCAAAACAACCAGGCAACAAGGTCAGCGTCGTCTTCTTCGATGAGGCCTTCGATCCGGCCTTGCTGGAAACCATGACGGCACCCGCCGGCGAACAAGCCGCCGTCATCGGCCGCGAGGTCCATATTCATTATCCAGACGGCATGGGCCGTTCGAAACTGAAGCTTTCCGGGCTTTCAAGCGGAACCGCGCGCAACCTCAACACGTTGCGCAAGCTCGAGACCATGGCAGGTGCTTTGGTTGCCGGGTGAGCGCTATTGCCTTAGTGATACCAGCCTGAACCGTCAGGTGACACGACACAAACGGACCTGCTGGCGGTTGTGATCGGTCTGGCAGAGTCCGCCTTGACAGAAAGAGCGCCATGAAACTTCAGTTGTCCCGGCGGTTATGGGTAATGTCGCAGGTGATGCGGCAATTGTGGTTCGTTGCCGCGATCTATTGTGTCGCCGGCATTGCAACGGCGCTGATCGGCATTCTTTTAAACCCCTACATCCCCGAAGGCCTGGGCGAAACCATCGGCGTCGATTCTGTCGGCTCGCTGCTGTCCATCATCGCCTCCAGCATGCTGACCGTTCTGATTTTCTCGCTCAACACCGTGGTGCAGGCGTCATCTGCTGCGGCCAACAGCGCAACACCACGCGCGGTCGGAACCTTGCTTCAGGACAGGACGGCCCAATCCGCGCTTTCGACCTTTCTCGGCTCGTTCATCTTCAGCCTGGTCGGGCTGATCGCGCTCAACACCAATCTCTATGGCACCGGCGGTCGGCTTGTGCTTTTTGTCGCGACGCTTGCTGTCATCGTGCTGATCATCGGCATTCTGCTGCGCTGGATCAATTATCTCGGACGCCTCGGCAAGGTCAGCCGCACCCTTCAGCAGGTCGAGGATCAGGCGATCACCTCGATGCGCAACTACCGAGCCGAACCGTTTCTGGGCGGGACACAGTTTGACGGAAACATGCCCGGAGGCCTTCAGCTCATTGATCCTCCGCAGACAGGCTATATTTGCTTTGTCGACATGGCAGCCCTCAATACCGTTTCCCGCAAACTAAACGCCGATATCTATGTTCTGGAACGCCCCGGCGCTTTTGTGGCGCCCGGACGGCATATTGCCGGCATCAGGCTTCCGCAGGACAGCAAGGTTGCGGATCAGCAGATCGTTTCTGAGATTGCCAGGGCATTTACCATCGGCCATGAGCGCAACTACACGCAGGATCCGCTCTACGGCCTGACGGTGATGTCGCAGATCGCCCTTCGTGCGCTGTCGTCTGCCGTCAACGACCCCGGAACAGCAATTGACGTCACCACGCATCTGGTGCGGATCATGGAGGCCGGAGAGATGCCGGACCAAGGCCGTGAACCGCGCTATCCGCACGTCCATGTTCCGGCGATCTTGGCGGAAGAGTTCTTCGACGCCGCCTTCACCTCCATGTCGCGCGACGGCGCGGGCATGGCCGAGGTGATCATCCACCTGCTTCATGCGTGCCGCGCGCTCGGTCACACGGCGATCCCGGATTTTTCGGAAATGTCACACAAGTTCGCCACGCTGACCGTAGCAAGAGCCCTCGAAACCCTGCGTTTTCAATCGGATATAGAACGTATCGAACGAGCGGCCGGCAGCAGGAACACAAGCTCGCCTGTCTCCTTCCGGAAAAACACCTCGGAACAATAGCCCTCCTCTCACGTTACCGAAAAGGCAGCGCTCCATGCTCATCGGCGTATGCGCTGACCATACCGGGGCGGCGGGGACGTATTTTTTAGAGCTTAACTTTTTCAATTTCGACCACCCACCCGGAAACACGCCCAAATTTCGGGAGAAATTTCATTATGATAGTGCTTACAACACTAATCTTCGCGCTCATCGGCCTGTTTCTGGGCGGTGGCGGCATCTGGCTGATCGTGCTGGGCGGCAGCTGGTTTTATCTCATCGCCGGCGTCGCGTTTCTGGCGACTGCCTTTTTAATAATCACCCGCAATCCGCTGACCTACTGGGTCTATGGCGCAACCATCCTGGTGACGCTTGCATGGGCGTTGCTCGAGGTTGGCCTCGATTGGTGGCAACTCGGCACCCGTGGCGGACTGGTTGTGCTTCTCGGCCTATGGATGTTCCTGCCATGGGTCCGGCGCCCGATCCTGCGCGACCAGTATGGCTTTCCCGAACAAAAATCCGCCGCCCGCGCTGGCGCCTGGCCGCTTGCCGGGGCCGTAGCACTATCGATTGTCGTGGCGGCAATCTCGCTGTTTACCGATCCGCACGCGATCAGCGGGTCGCTTCCCGGCGTCCGTAACGCCGACGCCTCGGTGACCGAGCGCGTGCCTGCCGATGAATGGCATGCCTATGGCCGCTCTGAACGCGGCCAGCGTTATTCGCCGCTTGACCAGATCAACACGGAAAATGTCGGTGATCTGGAGCTTGCCTGGCAGATCCAGACCGGCGACATGAAGGGCGTGAACGACGTTGTCGAAACGACCTATGAGAACACGCCTCTGATGGTGGATGACACGCTTTATGTCTGTACGCCGCACAGCTGGGCCATGGCCTTTGACGCGAAGACCGGCGAGCAGAAATGGAAGTTCGATCCGGAGGTTCCCGTAGACGGTAACCGCCAGCACCAGACCTGCCGTGGTGTCACCTATTATGATGACCCGGATATCGCCGCGGGTGGGCGCTGCAGCACGCGTGTCTACCTGCCGACCTCGGACGCCCGCCTTATTGCGCTTAACGCCGAAGATGGCACGGTCTGCGAGGATTTTGCAGATAACGGCACGCTGAATCTCGAAACCAACATGCCCTACAAGACGCAGGGCTATTATTATTCGACCTCGGCGCCCCTTGCGATTGCCGGCAAGATTATTGTTGGCGGTTCGGTCAACGACAATTACTCGACGCAGAGCCCGTCGGGCGTCATCCGCGCCTACGATATCGACACCGGCGAACTGGTCTGGAACTTCGATACCGGCAATCCGGACCAGACCGAACCGCTTGGCCCGGATGAAACCTATACCAAGAACTCGCCGAACAGCTGGACGGTGATGTCCGGCGACAGCGATCTGGGACTGATCTATGTGCCGTTCGGCAACAGGGTGCCCGACCAGATCGGCCTCAACCGATCACCATCGGAAGAGAAATATTCCTCTTCCGTCACCGCGCTCAACGCCGAGACCGGCGAACCGGCATGGGTGTTTCAAGGCGTCCATCACGACCTTTGGGACATGGATGCACCTGCCCAGCCTCCGCTTCTTGACCTGACGATTGACGGCGAGACCGTGCCGGCACTGGTGATGCCGACGAAGCAGGGCGAGGTGTTCGTGCTGAACCGCGAGACCGGTGAGCCTATCCTGCCGGTGACCGAAGTTCCGGCCCCGCAGGACGGTGGTCTCGAAGGCGAAAACCTGTCGCCGACCCAGCCTGTTTCTGCGCTTTCCTTCAACCCGCCCAAGCTGACCGGCAAAGATATGTGGGGCGCCTCGCTGCTTGATCAGCTCGCCTGCCGGATCAAGCTGAAACAGTATAACTACGAAGGCCGTTACACGCCGCCGTCGGTCAACGGTACCATCGTCTATCCCGGCAATTTCGGTACACTGAACTGGGGCTCCGTCGCCGTCGATCCCGAGCGTCAGGTGATGTTCGCAATGCCGGTTTACATGGCCTACACCTCCACGCTGGTGCCGAAGACTGATCCGGGTGCGCCGACGCAAGGCATCAATTCCAACAACGGCTCGCCCTACGCTGTGGCCTTCACCACGCTGCTCGGCCCGCTCGGCATCCCCTGCCAGGCGCCGCCATGGGGCTATGTCGCAGGTGCTGATCTGACGACCGGCGAGATCGTGTGGAAACACAAAAACGGCACGATCCAGGACATGAACCCGCTGGGACTGAAGATCAAGATGGGCGTTCCCGGCATTGGCGGCCCGATCATCACCAAGGGCGGCGTCGCCTTCCTTGGTGCGGCGATGGACAACTACCTGCGCGGCTATGACCTGACCACCGGCAAACAGCTCTGGGAAGCCCGCCTTCCCGCAGGCGGACAAGCCACGCCAATGACCTATGAGATCTCGGACGGCACACAATATGTGTTGATCGTCGCTGGCGGCCACGGCTCCGTCGGTACCAAGACAGGCGATTATATTCTCGCCTACAAGCTGCCGGAGAGCTGACTCCGGCACGCGACAAAGACCGGTGAAAAGGCGCCTGTTCGGCGCCTTTTCTGCTTTTGAGTCCAATAATGCGTGGTGCCGGAAAATGCACTCATTAAAGTGACGATTATTGACTTTCATCACAGAAAGGTATTTACAACCCACGAACCCGCCAGCCCGCCGCGGCATTCCTGCCGCGCTTCTCATTTGCGGATGACTGGTCCCGTAGTTCATCAAAAGACCTTTTTAATGAAAACCGTGAATACGCTGACCATGGCGGTCGGGCTGGCCTGCATTACTGCGCTGGCTCCGCTTGCAACCGACATGTATCTGCCTGCCCTCCCCCTGATCGCCGCAGACCTTTCGACAACCGATGGTGCGATCTCCTACTCGGTCATGACCTTTTTTGCCGGTTTCACTGTCGGACAGCTGTTCTACGGCCCAATTTCCGACCGGACCGGTCGCAAACCGATGGTCTATATCGCGCTTGCCCTGTTCATCCTCGGTTCGCTTGGAACCATGCTGTCGCAGTCCGTCAACTCAATGCTGGTCTGGCGCCTCATACAGGGGCTCGGAGGCTCCGTCGGCATGGTGACCTCGATGGCCATGGTGCGCGACCTCTATACCGGTGAGACCGCCGCTAAACTGCTGGCAATCATCATGATGATCACCGGACTTGCGCCGATTGTCGCCCCGATTGTCGGCAGCCTGATCATTCTTTTATCGGGATGGCGGGTCATCTTCGCCTTCTTCGCCGCCTTCGGTCTGTTTTCCCTGATCTACATCCGCTTTGCCGTACCCGAAACGCGCATGGAAGAACTGCGCCGACACAGCCGGCCTGGACACGCCCTCATCCACTACGCCAGACTCCTGAAAAGTCCGCATTTCATACCCTTTGCAGGCACGCTTGCGCTCGCTCAGGGCGGTTTCTTCGCCTATATCGGCGGCTCGTCTTCGATTTTCATCAATCTCAAGGGCCTTTCGCCGCAAATGTTCTCGGTCGCCTTCGGCCTCAATGCCATCGGCATGGCCATCGGTGCCCAGGGCGGCGCCCGCCTGATCGGCGCCTTGGGCGCACGCAATGTCGCGCGCATCGGTGCTTCGGCCTATGCGCTTTCGCTGATCGTCCTGTTAGGCATCGAGCTGACAATCGGCGCTGAGCTCTGGGTGATGATGGGGCTGTTGTTTGTCGCCATGACGGCTTTGGGCGCGATCCTGACCAATTGCAACATGCTGGCCATGGATGCCCACGGGCAGATCGCCGGCGTTGCCGCCGCACTTACGGGTGCTCTCGGTTTCGGTCTGGGCGCTTTGGGAACTGGGCTTGTCAGCGCATTTGCAGATGGTACGGCCATTCCGCTTTTTGTCATCATGGCGGGGTTCGGGTCGCTGGCAGCAATTGTGGCACTTACCGGGTTCGGAAACGACACGCTGCACCCGAGACCGCACGCAAGGCACGAATAAAAACCGGAACGCACCGGAAACCGTATTTGTTCCGCGCCGACATCCCCCTATTTTTGGGATTTTCAGGTTGTCGGCGGCGGCCTTCATCCCTATGTATTTGGCAATAGCCAATTACCTATTCGGCTGCCAAAAGGAGTATTGAAGATGGCTTTTGAACTTCCAGAACTGCCTTACGCTTACGACGCGCTCGCCCCCTACATGTCGGCTGAGACGCTCGAGTTTCACCACGACAAGCACCACAACACCTATGTGACCACCGGCAACAAGCTGGCGGAAGAAGCCGGTCTCGGCAACCTTCCGGTGGAAGAAGTCATGGTCAAGGCATACGGTTCCAACCAGCCGCTCTTCAACAATGCCGCGCAGCACTTCAACCACATGCACTTCTGGAAGTGGATGAAGAAGGACGGCGGCGGCACCAAGCTTCCGGGCGCGCTCGAAAGCGCGATTCTCGTCCGATCTCGGCGGCTTTGACAAGTTCAAGTCCGATTTCATTGCCGCTGGTGTCGGCCAGTTCGGCTCCGGCTGGGCATGGCTCGCCGTCAAGGATGGCAAGCTTGAAATCATGAAGACCCCGAACGGCGAAAACCCGGTCGTTCATGGCGCCAAGCCGATCCTCGGCGTCGACGTGTGGGAGCATTCCTACTACATCGACTACCGCAATGCGCGTCCGAAATACCTCGAAGCCTTCGTCGACAATATGATCAATTGGGATTACGTCGCCGAACTCTATGAAGGCGCCACGAAGTAAGTTTTGCCATTACGGATATGAAGAAACCCGGCCTCTGCGCCGGGTTTTTTATGCTCTGCTTGTATGACCCCGCAGTCCTCTCTGCGAAGAACCCGTTGCTCAGACGCCGGAGTTGATCAGGTCTCTTATCTTTACGGCCTTTTCAAAATGATCGAGTTTATGGGTTTTAATCCACCACTCTGCAGCTTCCATGAGAAGTTCGGGATCGTCATTTTTATTCGCGAAGAAAGCATAGAACGAAAGACCGACCGTTTCGCCTTTCCGGGCTATTTTTTCGTCACAGATGGCCTTCGCCTTGTCGCGCAGACTTGCCCGCATGGATATCTCACTTCCGTCATTGGCACTTAATCGGATGCAAATTTGTGAAGCGGTCCGTGCAAACCGCTCACCTTTAACGACGGGCTTCGCTCAGCTGCGGCAGCACCCGTGAAACCGTACGCTCGATCACATCCACCATCACCATAGTCTGGTGATCCACTTCGATATTGAGCCGGTCGCCGGCCTTGTAGCGGGCAAACGTGGTCTGGCGAATGGTTTCGGGGATCAGGTTGATGGTGAACAGCATATCGTCAACTTCAGCCACCGTCAGGCTGCAGCCGTTAACGGCAAGATAGCCACGCGGAAAGATGTATTTCGCCCAATCCTCAGGCACCCGGAAGCGAATGAATGCCCTTTCTTCAGCCGTCGAGATTTCCTCCAGCACCGCTGTCGTTGCCACATGGCCGGCGATAGCGTGGCCGCCGTTTTCATCCGTCATCTTGGCCGAGCGTTCGACATTGACGTTCTGGCCCGTTTGAAGCGCGCCGAGATTGGTGCGCTCAAGCGTGGCGGTCATGGCGTCAAAGGTGACATTGCTGCCGGAAATACCGGTGACAGAAAGACAGGTGCCCTCGATATTGACGCTGGCGCCAAGCTTCAGGTCGGCAAGGAGATCATCGGTGAGGTCGAGGGTGAAGGTTTTGCCGCCGGGATAGGCGCTGACATCAGCGAGCGGACGGACGGCCTGGACAATGCCTGTATACATGAACTCTGCCACCTTCTTCTGGGTATTGGCGTCGGCGATGGCGGCAATATGGTCGGAGAGCCTTATGAAGACAAGTGCGGCCAGTCGAGACGCTGTGTGTTACATTTTGGGCGGCAGCGAAAAGGCGTTTTCCAGCGCGATCGAAACCCATTCGTCGAATACCGGATCGGGAAGGTCATCGGCGTCGAGATAGTAGAACCCGGACATCTTCCGCCCACCGTGGATCATCGGCTCCGGCTTGCCGAGGCTGACGGCCGCATCGGCATTGTTCTTGCCGATGCGGAACAGAAAGCGCCCCTCGCCGGCCTTGCTGCGGCTAGCGGCCACGATCATGTGACCATTGACGAGGAAACAGAGCCCGCCGAACATCTTCTTTTCGCTGACACCTTCGAGGCCTTCAAGCCTGTGGCGCAGCCGGGCCGCCAGTTCCTCGTCGATCGCCATCTCATGCCCCGTTCACGAAATCCTTGAACGCATCGGCATAATCGGGATGCCAGCGCGACAGCGGCGGGCGGTTTTCGACGATGTCGCCCATGGCCCAGGTCATCCGTTTCTCGTCGGTTTCCCGATCCACTTCACCATCAGGGCAGAGAATATAAAAATCACCGGCGGCAAGGCTTTGCAGCATGAAATCGACCGTCTGCTCCGGCGTCCATGCGCCCTCCGGTTTCTCGGTACGTCCGCCCGCCGTCAACGGGGTGAAGACGAAGCCGGGGATGAGGAGATGCGCCTCGACCTTGCAGTTCTCCCGGTTCCTCAGATCATGCTGAAGCGCTTCGGTAAACGCCTTCACACCGGCCTTAGAGACATTATAGGCCGGATTGCCGGGTGGCGTGGTGATACCCTGTTTCGAACCTGTATTGATGATCAGTGCCGGTTCGCCATGTGAAGCCATGCCAGGAGTAAAGATACGCGTGCCGTTGATGACGCCCAGAAGATTGACGTCGATGATCCTTTCCCAGGGCATCTGCTTGCCAAAAATTTCAGTGCTTGGCTGGATGCCGGCATTGTTCATCAGAACATTGACCTTGCCGAAAGCCTGAACCGCCGCGCATTCGAGTTCTTCCAATGCCGACAGATCTGAGACATCGGCAGCATGGATCAACGCCTTCACGCCCTTCTTTTCGGCAAGAACGGCAAGCTCGGCGCCTGCGGCCTTCAGCTTTTCGCTCTTCATATCGGCGATCATCACATTCATGCCGAGACCGATGAACGCTTTCGCGGCAGCAAATCCGATACCCGAGGCGCCGCCGGTAATCACGGCGGAATTGCCCTCTTTCAACGCGGGGTGCGACGCTTTCTTCTGGCTCATGGTCTTCCTCCCATTGTCGTTGGCGGCTTTCACGCCGGCAACGGATCGCAACCGCTCAATGGAGCGGATGGTCCTTTTCTTTCGCACACACCGGTCACAGCCGAAGCGCGCGCTTGTCCTCAACAGACTGTTTTCGAGTTGAAGTGCCCTGTCAATCTGCAAATTCACATGAGACACGCGGGAAAGTCGCAGCAGACACGGGTTTTTCTTGCGTGGCGCGGCAAAGCCGCTAAAACGGCAACAAACATGCCAAAAAACAGCAGATGGACTTGATCAAAAAATGGCAACGCACAAAGACGTCAAAAAGGTCGTGCTCGCCTATTCCGGCGGCCTCGACACCTCGATTATTCTGAAATGGCTCCAGACCGAATTCGGCGCTGAAGTCGTGACCTTCACCGCCGACCTCGGCCAGGGCGAGGAGCTGGAACCGGCGCGCCTGAAGGCAGAACAGGCTGGCGTGAAGGAAATCTTCATCGAGGATGTGCGCGAGGAATTTGTGCGCGATTTCGTCTTCCCGATGTTCCGCGCCAATGCCGTCTACGAGGGCGTCTACCTGCTCGGCACCTCGATTGCCCGGCCTCTGATTTCCAAGCGCCTGATCGAGATTGCCAAGGAAACCGGCGCTGACGCGATCGCCCATGGTGCCACCGGCAAGGGCAATGACCAGGTTCGTTTCGAGCTTTCGGCTTATGCGCTGAACCCCGATATCAAGATCATCGCGCCGTGGCGCGACTGGACGTTCAAGAGCCGGACCGATCTTCTGGAATTCGCCGAAAACCACCAGATCCCGATCGCCAAGAACAAGCGTGGCGAAGCGCCCTTCTCCGTCGATGCCAATTTGCTGCATTCCTCATCCGAAGGCCGCGTGCTGGAAGACCCGGCCATTGAGGCACCGGAATATGTGCATATGCGCACGGTTTCGCCGGAAGCCGCACCCGACAAGGCCACCATCATCAAGATCGGTTTTGAGAAGGGCGACGCGGTTTCCATCAATGGCGAACGCCTCAGCCCGGCCACACTGCTCGCCAAGCTCAACGATCTTGGTCGCGACAACGGTATTGGCCGTCTTGATCTGGTCGAAAACCGCTTCGTCGGCATGAAGTCGCGCGGCATTTACGAAACGCCCGGCGGCACCATTCTTCTCGCAGCCCACCGCGCTATCGAATCCATCACGCTCGACCGGGGTGCAGCCCACCTCAAGGATGAGCTGATGCCGAAATATGCCGAGCTGATCTATTACGGCTTCTGGTTTTCGCCAGAGCGCTACATGCTGCAGGCCGCAATCGACAAGAGCCAGGAGCATGTCGAAGGCGAAGTCACGCTGAAGCTCTACAAGGGCAATGTCATCGTCATCGGCCGTGAAAGCGACAAGTCGCTTTATTCCGAAGCCCTCGTCACCTTCGAGGATGACCACGGCGCCTATGACCAGAAGGACGCCGCCGGCTTCATCAAACTCAACGCGCTGCGCCTGAGAACGCTTGCTAAGCGCGATCAGGGCTGAGACTCAACCGCCTGACGGTCAAAACACACGCGGGCCGGCGCTGCAACGCCGGCCCGTTGCTGTTTCGGGGACTATTTGATGATCGGTGTGGCATCGACATCGGTATGCGAGGCATCACCGGCATACATGTTTTCCTCTTCTATCCGGTCCCGGCGTTCACAACGGACAAGCCAGAAATAGGAGCAGACCGCGATTGCCCCCATTGACGGCACCACAAACTGCAAGGCGAGCACGGGCGAACCGATAGCCGCAGCGATAATGCCGGTGACAAGGCCGGACCCCATCTGCATGAAGCCCATCAGCGCGGAAGCTGAGCCTGCGATTGCCGGAAACGGCAGAAGCGCTGCATTCATCGTATAGGGCATGACGAAGGCAATGCCGAAAGCGAAGCTTCCCACCGGCAGCATCACTGAGAGATAGCTGATTGGCAGTGTTTCAACCGAGATCGCGATAGCGGACGCACCGAGCGCGATGAATATCAGGCCGACGCGGACCATGGCCCGCGCGGAGAACCGTTTCAGGGCCAGGCGAAAGACGACGGATCCCGTGAAATAAAGCCCCGTCTGCATCAACATGCCGATGCCATATTGCGACGGCGTTAGCCCCGCAACCTTGATCAGCACAAATGGCAGTATCGAGGCCAGCGCATAGAGTGTACCAACCGCAGAGGCGATCAGAAGCGAGGCGGCCAGGAAATGCGGGCTGGTCACAAGGCGGCCATAGGCCTTCAAAAGCGGAACGGGTCTGGCCTTTTCCCGGTCCGGAACCGTGGTCTCCGACATCATGGTAATGAGGATGGCCGAGCTTGCCGCGCCAAACCCGGCCATTGCCAGAAAAATCGCCTTCCAGCCGAAAACGGAAAGAATGAGGCCGCCCACCGTCGGTGCAACAGCCGGTCCGACCGCCAGCACGATGCCGATCATGTTCATGATGCGGGCAGCGGGATCGCCGGTAAACTGGTCGCGCACGATAGCGCGCCCGACGGTGAGGCCAGCCGACGCGCCGATCCCCTGCACAAGGCGGCCGAGCAGCAGCGAATTGACATCCCAGGCGAACACGGCAAGCAGGCTTCCGATCATGTAGACCGAAAGGAAGCCGATCGCCGTCTTCCTCCGGCCGAAAGCATCGGAAAGCGGGCCGGCCACCAGCATGGCAAACGCAAAACCGCCGAAAAACACCGAGAGCGATAGCTTGATCGCGGCGTCGGTCGTATCAAAGGCAATCGCAAGCGTAGGCATTGCAGGCGTATAGATGGCGAGCGAAAACGGGCCAAGCATGGTCATCATCGCGCCGATAAGACTGGTGCGGCGCTCACTCATCGGTGTCGCCGGCAAAGCGGTATTCTCGGTCATGGTCATTCCGGAATGAGCAGCAAAAAATTACTGCGCATGGTTTTCAGCGCGTTCCGCAGGACTTCTTTTTCATCGTCAGCAAGCTCCTTTTGAACGCGCTGTATCAGCCCATCGGCATGCTGCCTGATGGCGGCGACAACAGCACCGGCCTGCGCGGTGGTGTGAATGCGCCGTGCCCGCCCATCACGTGGGTCGACCCGTCTTTCGATCAGCCCGCATTGCTGCAGCCGGTCGAGATAGCGCGAAAGTGTCATCGGCTCGATGCCGAGTTCCTCGGCAATTTCGCTCTGACGCGCGCCATTCCGAGTGGCTATGCGTGCCAGAGTGCGTGCTTCCCCCGGTGTAATGCCGAGTCCAGCCGTCCCAATCTCGCGCTCGAAGGCCATGCGAAATAGCCGCGCGACATCGGACAACAGAAATCCCAGCCTGTCTGTACCGATCTCGTTTTCCATCAAAGTTCCATGGCTTGAAATTTAATAAGCATTGCTTAGTATTTTATCCCGCAGTCATCAACCCCCTTGTCACGGGGCCCATGATGCCGCAGAGATCGAATGCGCGCCGGAGCGGCGCAAACGGCATGACAACAACAGGACTGACGGCAATGGCAGATGCAACAGATCTCAATCCGGCACTGATGACATGGGACGGTGCCTTGGGCCTGCCGCAATTCGACAGAATTTCGGACGACGACTTCGCTCCGGCCTTTGACTGGGCTTTGACCGATCATCTCCGCGAAATCGACGCAATCGCCGAAAATGCCGCGACACCAGACTTTGCCAACACAATCGAAGCGCTGGAAGTTGCCGGCGATGCGCTTTCGCGGGTGGCTTCGATATTCTTCACCCGTGCCGGAGCCGATACCAACCCGCAAATCCAGGCGCTGGAACGCGAGATCGCGCCGAAACTGTCAGCGCACTATTCGAAGATCGGCACCAACAAGGCGCTGTTCCAGCGGATCGACGCGCTCTGGAACAACCGCCAGTCGCTCGCACTGACCGAAGAACAGTCGATTGTGCTCGAGCGCCACTGGAAGGGACTGGTCCGCAGCGGTGCTCAGTTGGCGGACGCTGAACAGAAGCGCCTTGCCGCCATCAATGGCCGGCTTGCCGAACTCGGCACACGTTTTGGACAGAATGTCCTGGCTGACGAAAGCGAATGGGCAATGTTTCTGTCCGCAGACGACGAACTTGAAGGCCTTCCCGACTTCCTGATCGACGCCATGTCGGCTGCAGCCAGCGAGCGCGGCCGGCCCGAAGCCTATGCGGTAACGCTCTCACGCTCGATTGTGGAGCCGTTCCTCACCCTTTCCGCCCGGCGCGACCTGCGTGAAAAAGCCTTTCATGCATGGGCCTCCCGCGGCCTGTCCGGCGACGAACATGACAACCGGTCCGTGATGAAGGACACGCTTGCGCTGCGCGCCGAAAAGGCAAACCTCCTGGGCTATGACAATTTCGCGGCTCTGAAGCTCGACAACACCATGGCGAAAACCGCAGATGCGGTCGACACGCTGTTGATGGATGTCTGGGAAAAAGCCGTGAAAGCTTCCGGAGATGACGAGAAGGAGCTTCAGACACTGGTTTCCGAAGACGGCGCCAACCACGACATCGAAGCCTGGGATTGGCGCTATTATGCGGAAAAGCTCAGGACCCGCAAATTCGCCTTCTCCGAGAGCGAAGTGAAACCCTACCTGCAGCTTGAAAAGATCCTGGAAGCCTGTTTCGCGGTCGCTGGAAGACTGTTCGGGATCCGCGCCGTCGCACGGACGGACCTTGCCGCATATCATCCCGATGTGCGCGTCTACGAAATCCGCGATGAAAACGACGAAGCCTTCGCAATATTCCTCGGTGACTATTTCAACCGCGCGACCAAGCGTTCGGGCGCCTGGATGAACGCGCTGCGGAGCCAGCACAAACTGCCCTTGCCGAATGGGAAACGCGGCGAATTGCCGATCGTGATCAATGTCTGCAATTTCGCCAAACCTGCAGAAGGCAAACCGGCATTGCTGTCGCTCGACGATGCCCGCACGCTGTTCCACGAGTTCGGGCACGCATTGCATGGCATGCTTTCAGACGTCACCTATCCGTCGGTTTCCGGCACCGGCGTTGCCCGCGATTTCGTCGAACTACCCTCGCAGCTTTACGAGCACTGGCTCACCATTCCCGATATCCTGCGCAGCTACGCCCTGCATTACCGCACCGGCGAGGCGATGCCCGAAGCGTTGATGGAAAAGGTTCTGGAGGCGGCAAATTTCAACCAGGCTTTCGCCACGGTGGAATACACGGCCTGCGCCATTGTCGACATGCACCTGCACACGACCGCCACGCCGCCTGCCGATCCTGTGGCGTTTCAGGATGGTGTGCTCAACGCAATCGGCATGCCCAAGGCCATCGCCATGCGTCACGCAATACCCCACTTCCTGCACATCTTCTCCGGCGATGGCTATGCGGCCGGCTATTATTCCTACATGTGGTCGGAGGTGCTGGACGCTGACGCTTTTGAGGCTTTCGAGGAAGGCGGAAACGTCTTCGATCCGGAAAAGGCGCGGCGTCTGCGGGATGCCATTCTCTCAAAGGGCGGATCAGTCCGCCCCGAAGAGGCCTATCGCGCATTCAGAGGCAAGATGCCGGAACCGGACGCCATGCTGCGCGGACGCGGATTGCTGGCCTGAGGCGGTCTTCAGATCAGGCAAGCCGGCATAGGCAAACACCCTGGCCAGAAAAAACACACAGTAGTGCGTGACGCAGGCCCGACCAGCCATCAAGTCGGGTTTTCAGACCTGACCGATAAAAGCAACTCTTGATCGTAGTCAACGCCAGCGAGCTTCAAGATGACAAGAAGGACAATCAGAACAACCACAACCCAGAATGGCTTTCGGTTGTAGAGGGGAGTTGGCCTGAAACAATAGGAACAGATCTTTGTTCCGAAGCGCAATTGGTAGTGACATGAGCATTTAAACAGCCTGAGATTTTTCAATGCGATACAAATCCGAACAATTTAAGGTTGCGACTGGATAGCACCCTGTTGCTTTGACTGGCCTAACCCGTTGAGTTAACATTTGAAGCCGCAAGCTTGGCTCAGTTCTGATAGGCCGTTTTTTTTAAACACATCATCTAACGCTCAGATATCATGCTTGGTTCCCGGGAAAAACAAAAAAAATACTCAGAACATGTACTTAAGTCGCGACCGACCTTTTGTTGGATGGCACTGAGAAACAGGCGAACGTCTTTCAAAGGCACCGCATTCGCTATACTGACAATCGTATTGAGCTGCGTTCCTGATCGGTATCCTCCGTTCAATTTCGCGAAACATCACAACCTTACCTCTAGGCTCAGGACCTATTAAATCACTTGCGACGTTCTCTTCGTTTTGATTCATTGGACTCGAATGGAGAACCGCAATGAGTGATTTTCCGCTGCTGTCGCAGGCGCAGATGCGCCGGATTGAACCTTATTTCCCGCTGTCCCACGGTGTGCCTCGTGTTGATGATCGGCTGATCGTGAGCGGCATTGTCTTTGTCTTGCGCAATGGTTTGCGATGGCGCGATGCGCCGAAGGAATATGGACCGCACAAGACGATCTATAATCGCTTCATCCGCTGGAGCAGGCTTGGTGTGTTCAACAGGATTTTCGCTGAATTGGCGGCCGAATGCGGTGAGCCGGAACAGTTGATGATCGACGCCACGCATTTGAAAGCACATCGCACCGCAGCCAGTCTGCTAAAAAAGGGGATGTTCCCAGACGTATCGGGCGCACCAAAGGCGGCCTGAACTCCAAGCTGCATGCGGTTTGCGATGGCCATGGCCGACCACTGATCATGCTGTTGAGCGAAGGGCAGACGAGCGACTACAAAGGTGCTGCCCGAATGATAGAATCCTTTCCCAAAGCAAAGACGTTACTGGCCGACAAAGGCTACGATGCCGACTGGTTTCGAGAGGCCTTGGCGGAGCGCAAAATCAAGGCCTGCATTCCATCGAGGGCGAACAGAAAGGTCCCAATAGCGCATGACCGCAAGCTCTACCAAAAGCGTCATAAAATCGAGAACATGTTTGGCAGGCTCAAGGACTGGCGCCGAATTCACACCCGATACGACCGTTGTGCACACACTTTCTTCTCAAGCATATGCATCGCTGCTGCTGTTATCTTCTGGCTATGATTTTAACGAGTCCTGAGCCTAGTGCTTTTTGAAAGATTGTTGCGTCATCCCACTTGCCGTGTTCTCCGCGCGCCCGCTACACCAGTTAACAGTTCACCGAATTCCGCCACTTCAAAATTCCGTGATGGCATACAACATGCATTGAGGCTTTTTTGCGCTAAACCGAAGATTGAAGTAATTCAATCACAAGCGGTTGTACCGTTGTCATTCAACATTTCGGATCGAAATGATATCCGCTATAGGCTTCCCCGACGAGGCCCCGACATCTATGGTATTCTCTCTTCGAGGAAAACATGACAGACCTCAATCGAAAGCGCCTTGTCGTCGGCATCAGCGGTGCCTCCGGCGTGATTTACGGGCTCCGTGCCCTTGACCTGTTGCGGCAGCTCGAGATCGAGACGCATCTGGTGATGACGCGATCTGCCACGCTCACTCTCGGCCACGAGACCGAACTGAGCCTTGCTGAGGTCCATGCCAGTGCCGATGTGGTCTATCAGCCCGACGATGTCGGGGCGGCGATTGCCAGTGGCTCCTTTCGGACAATGGGCATGCTCGTCGCCCCCTGCTCGATCCGCAGCCTCTCGGAAATCGCGACCGGGGTGACAGCGGGACTGTTGACCCGTGCTGCCGACGTCATGCTGAAAGATCGTCGCCGTCTGGTGCTTATGGTGCGCGAGACGCCGCTACATCTCGGTCATCTGCGCGCCATGACTGCAGTGACCGAAGCCGGGGCGATCGTGATGCCGCCGGTGCCTGCCTTTTATGCCAAACCGAAAAGCCTCGATGACATGGTCTCCCAGACCGTGGCCCGAGCGCTCGACCTCTTCGACCTCGACAATGATATCGTCCGGCGATGGGGTGGAGGCGCCTGAACAAACCGAGGCGTCTGAGCGGTGCAGAACCGCTCCCTCTCAGCAATCGGCCTTTCCTTGTCCGGTCGACCGTCATATGCTTTCGTGGACAATCAGCACACAGGCGCGCCAACCCGACACGCCTGCCGCCAGAACAGGATCAATCGCCATGCAGCCCGAAATCCGTGTTCTGGATCTCTCCCAAATCGAAACGCTGCTTGACTGGGCCGCGACGGAAGGCTGGAATCCGGGCCTGTCCGATGCGACACCGTTCCAGGCTGCAGACCGCGAAGGCTTCTTCGGCTGTTTTGTTGACGGCGTCATGGTCTCCGGCATTTCTGCCGTGGCCTACAGCACCGGTTTCGGCTTCATCGGACTTTACATCACCCGGCCGGACATGCGTGGCAAAGGGTACGGCCGGCTGGTCTGGGAAAAAGCGGTGACCTATCTTGGCAACCGACTGATCGGTCTCGACGGTGTCCCCGAACAGCAGCAGAATTATGGCCGCATGGGTTTTGCCGCCGACTACGCCACCGCACGCTGGAGCGGAACGATCGATGCAACACTCTGTTCGGGACATGCCGATAGCCGGACGATAGCCGAAGCCGACCTAGAGGCGATCGCTGCCTTCGAAACCGCCTTCTTTCCTGCCCCCCGCACGAATTTCCTCAGCGCGTGGTTCAAAACCGCCGAAAGTGCCCGGCTGATCGAGAAGGATGGCGAAATCTTCGGCTATGGCGCCGCCCGCAAATGCCGCGACGGCTTCAAGTTCGGCCCGCTATTCGCCAAGACCCCACAAGCCGCCAAGGCACTGCTGGCCGGCCTGATCGCCGATATCGGCAGCCAGCGCGTCGATATCGACGTACCGGTGATGCAGCTCGGCTTCATCACATGGCTGGAAGCCGCAGGCCTCACCCGCGGGTTTGAAACCGCGCGGATGTATTGCGGGACAAAACCCGACCTGCACATCGCCGGCGTCTTCGCCGTCACCAGTCTCGAACTGGGCTGACAAAACAGCGCTTGCGGATCAGTACATAAGTCAGGCAAGGTTCCTGAGCGGAGGTCAGAGAAAAATGACTTTGGTGCGCGAGAGGACACACTGATGCAGGCAAAAAGCGCTGCCGAACAGGAACCCAGGCAATCATGGGAAGTCTACGATGCTGCGCAGCAGGCCGCACTGCAGCCCTGGATCGACATGGAGTGCTTCCAGCTGACAGGCGGAAAACCGGTCAGCACTATGGACACGCTGGCACTCGGCTGCCAGACGGTGGTGCGTGAGCGCCAGCATGCCGCTGTCCAGAAACTTGGCGCGACACCGACAAACCTCTGCACCCTTTCCTATTGCACACCTGCCCCCGGCTTCCGCTTTTCTGAATACGGCCACGGACATGCCGACACCGTGTTTTTCATGCCTGAAAGAACGGAATTTGATCTGTTCGTGCCGAAAGGTGCCCAGACCGTCTATATCCGGTTTGATCAGGACAGCTTTGCGGAGGCCGCCCGCATCCTTGAGCCACAGCACTGGGAACAGGCCCCCAGTCAGGTGCGCGCCTGGCAAACGAAACTAAAGCCAGCCTTCGCAGCCCTGATCGAAATGTGTCTGGCAAAAACAGACAAGACG
The DNA here is from genome assembly GCF_055808365.1 of Martelella sp. K41-7. Classification (NCBI taxonomy): domain Bacteria; kingdom Pseudomonadati; phylum Pseudomonadota; class Alphaproteobacteria; order Hyphomicrobiales; family Aurantimonadaceae; genus Martelella; species Martelella sp. K41-7. The sequence continues at coordinate 451,289 of NZ_CM147867.1, read as the reverse complement.
ACCGGACAAACCGGTGAGATCAAACGCATGCACCAGCTCCTGCTACAGGCAGCGCTGGAGATCGCGGCCACATCCGAGCGGCCACATCAGGATAGCGCGCCCCGCCCCGCGCTCTCGCGGGCCGTCAGCCTGTGTCGTCGTACCCGCAACTTTGCGAAAGACTGTCTCGATGCCGACACCTTGCCAACCATGGTGGACCTCTGCGCCCACACCGGCGTCTCCGCACGCACGCTGCAATATGCGTTCAACGACTATATCGGCATGTCTCCCAATGCCTATCTGCGCTCGCTCAGGCTGAACCGGGCCCGCAATGCGCTCACGGTAGCCTGTGGTGATGAGACGACGGTTACACGGGTTGCGATGCAGTTCGGCTTCCTGCATCTCGGACGCTTTTCGCAAGACTACGGAAACGCCTTCGGCGAACCACCATCAGCAACACTTGCCGGCAGGTCCTTGAACTGACCTTGCTTTTGTCAATCCTTGCGTAAATCGGATAGCCGACCGTCCGTCTTCCAACCAGCATCATTTCCGATGCCTGCCCGCAAGCCTTTGATGATGCGGCGGCGGCATCGGTGCGCAAAGACCCAGAGAGGTCAAAGAGGAGATCATGCCATGTGTCATAAATGCTCAACAGGGATGCTCAGCCGCCGCGGATTGCTTGCTGGCGGCCTTGCCGTTTCGCTGGCAGCGCCGCTTGCATCGCGTGCATTTGCACAGAGCGATGAGCCACGCCCGCAAACGGCGGAGGAGGCGCTCGGCAAGCTTGTCGAGGGGAACCGCCGTTATGTGGCGAATAAGCCGGTCAATACGGATCACTCCGCCGCCCGCGTTGCACGCTCTCTCGGCCAGCAACCTTTCGCTGCGATCGTCACCTGTTCGGATTCCCGTGTCGTACCCGAACTGATTTTCGACCAGGCACCGGGCGATCTTTTTGTGGTCCGGGTCGCTGGCAATTTCCTGAATGAAGACGGGATTGCCAGCCTCGAATATGCCGCAGCCGTACTCGGCATCAGGGCTGTCCTCGTCCTTGGCCACACCAGTTGCGGCGCGGTCGAGGCAACCATCGCCTCCATCGAAGACAATGAACTGCCGCCGGGGCATCTGCCGAGCCTCGTCAACGCCATCCGTCCTGCCGTCTATGAAGCAATGGCGGACGAGCCGGAAGATTTGATGATGGCAGCAACGGCGAAAAACGCAGTTCGCAATGCCGAAATAGCGGCAACCACCGGCCCGATTCTTTCGGCCGCCAACGCAGATGGTACGCTTGGTTCGGCGGCAGGCATCTACGATATCGCAACAGGTCGGGTCAGCTTCTTCTAGAAACGGCCACCTCGAACACAGAAAAGGCGGCGACCGCAAGCACGGCCGCCGCCCAGATTTTCGGGAGAGAAAAATCTTCAGCTTCGCGCCTACCAGGCGGTGAAGCCGCCATCGACGACGACATTGGAGCCGGTCATGTAGGAGGAGGCGTCGGAGGCGAGGAAGCGGACCACACCATTATATTCATCGACCTCGGCCTGACGGCCAAGCGGAACGCGTTCCAGAAACGCATCGATGAATTCCTTGTCATATGATCCCGTCTTCACACCACCAAACGAGATGATGTTGCAGCGGACCTTCTTGGGCGCCCAATAGGTTGCGAGATAGCGCGTCAGGTTCAAGAGACCAGACTTCGAAGCGGCATAGGACACGGCCTTGATGAAGGGCACACCGTCACGTTCCAGCCTGTAGGCATAAAGCGCCTGATTGGGCGAGACCATGCCATACATCGAACCGACATTGATGATCGAGCCGCGCTCGGCTTCGGCCATCTTGGTGCCCACAACCTGGCTTGTGAGCATTACGCCCGTCAGGTTGGCATCGATGATCTCGTCCCAATATTTCTGCGGATAGTCCTCGAAGGGGGCATTCTGATCGGCGCCGCCATCCGGCTTGGAATCAATGCCAGCATTGTTGACAAGCACATGTGGCACACCCCAATCAGCGATTAACTGATCGGTTGCCACCTGCAGCGCGGCCTTATCAGTAACCGAGGCCTCATAGACCTTGATGCGATCTTCAAGACCCGGGAATTTTTCCGCGATCTGGGCCTCGGAAAAAGGCCGGCGGGAAAAGATCGCGACCTTGGCACCGGCTTCTGCCAGCGATTTCGAGAACTGGGTACCAAGTTGGCCCAAACCGCCTGTAACGACAGCGATACGACCTTCAACGGAGAACATATTGTCCATGGTTTTCATCCTTTCAGAAGGGGTTTGTTTGAAGTGAACCAGCATCTTGTGCCGGAAACAGGTTATTGCGCTTCGTGAACCGCATCGCCCCCGCCCGGTTCTGTGCGCCGGAAATAGAGGATCGAGCGCACGACGGTCGCGACCAAAATCAGACAGACGACAACGCCGAGGAAAGCCGCAATGGGACGTTCGAAAAAGCCCAGAAGATTGCCGCCGGAAATCTGCATCGACATAATGAAATTGCGCTCCAGAACCGGCCCCAGCACGAGACCGAGAATGACCGGTGCGATCGGAAAACCGTTGCGCTCCATCACATAACCAACGGCACCGGCAATCAGCATGATCCAGACGCCAAACAGGGTGTTATTGACGGCGTATGATCCAAGGAAGCAGCACACCAGGATGATCGGCACGATCACCGAGCGCGGGATCGACAAGACATGGCGGGCAAGCTTGATCGCCACAAAGCCGAGCGGGAACAGCAGCAGGTTGGCGAGGAAAAAGCACATGATGATCGCCGTCGGCATTGACGGGTTTTCAACAAAGAGCCGTGGGCCGGGATTGACGCCCTTCATGAACAACACGCCAACGGCAATGGCGGTGACCGCGTCACCGGGAATGCCGAACACAAGTGCCGGGATCCAGGCGCTGGAAAGCCCCGCATTATTGGACGACGTCGATTCGATCAGCCCCTCCGGGTGTCCGGTTCCGTATTTTTCCGGCGTCTTGGAAAAGCGTTTGCTCATGCCATAGGCAATCCAGGCAGCAAGATCGCCACCGACACCCGGCAATGCACCGACGGCGGTGCCAAGCGAGGCGCCGCGTACAAAGGAAAACGGATATTTCCTGAACAGCCCGAAAATGCCCTGAAACGGCACGATCTTTCCGAGCTTCGGCATTTCTTCGCCACCGCTCTGGTTGGTGGTGAAGCCGCGCAGGATTTCCGAAAAGGCGAACATGCCGATCATCACGGGAATAAAGGACACACCGCCCATCAGTTCCATCTGGCCGAACACGAAACGCGGCGAGCCTGTGGTGATGTCGAGACCGACCGTTGCGATCAAGATCCCGAACAATAACGAGGTGAAGCCGCGCGCAGCATCGGCACCGGAAACCAGAGCGCAGGTCAAAAGGCCGAGCACCGCCAGCCAGAAGAACTCGAAACTGGAGAAATTGAGCGAGACCTTGGCAAGGAGCGGCCCGGTGACCAACAGCACCATGGCGCCGACAAGACCGCCCATAGCCGAGAAGAAAAAGCCGATCGACAACGCCGTGGAGGCCTCGCCTTTGAGCGTCATCTGATAGGATTCATCGGTGTAGGCGGCAGAGGCCGGTGTTCCGGGAATGCGCAGCAGCGTGCCCGGCATGTCACCGGCGGAAATCGCCATCGCCGTCGAGGAGACGATCAGCGCGATGGCCGGCACCGGCGCCATGTAGAAGGTGATCGGTACCAGCAGTGCCGTCGACATGGTTGCCGTCAGCCCCGGCAAGGCGCCGATGAAAAGTCCGTAGACAGCGCCCAGCAGGATCGCGAGAAGCACATCTGTCTGCAGCACTATTGTCAGTGCCTGAAGCAGCGTATCGGCGCTCATTAGAGTATCCCTCCCAGAAGACCTGCGGGCAGTGGCACAAGCAGCCCCTTCGAAAAGCCGAAATAGAGCAGCAGCACCACAGTCGGGCTGATGATCACGGTCACCGGCCATGATGCTCCCATGAGAAGCATCAGCACGGCCATGTAGACGAAGGCGTAGAGCGGAAAGCCAACCGCATGAAAGACGAAGATGCCGAGCACGAGACCGCCAAGCGTCCAGAACGCTGCAGCCTTCTTGCGCCAGGGCACACGCCATTCGGAAAGGTCAATGAGCTTTTGATCGCCGCCGGCGATGAAACCACCCACACTGATGGCGATCCCCAGCCCGATAAAACCGATGCCCACCAGCATGGGCATGAGGTCCGCACCGAAGCGCACGCCCGGGACCGTGGGGAGCTGCATAGCCCCCACGATCACGGCCACTCCGAAGAGCGACAAAGCGGGCCCGGTGATCCGGTCGCTAATTTTCATATCAGTTCACTCCGGCAATGCTATTTCGCCAGACCCAGAACCTTCATGGTCTCCGCAAGCCCTTCATAGTCGCTGTAGACCGTTTGCTTGAAGGTAGCGGAATCCTGATAGGCGACGGAGAAGCCCCGCGACGACATGAACGACTTGAACTCCGGATCGTTGCAGATTTCCTGCAGCGCCGCCTCAAGCGCCTCGACCGTTTCAGCCGGCAGACCGGCCGGGCCGGCAAGACCGCGGAATGGCATCGGCGACCATTCCACGTCGAGCGCTTCGGTGGTCGTCGGGATATCGGGAAACAGCGGGCTGCGCTCATCGGCGATCAGGGCCAGCGTTGCGACCTCACCGGCCTCAACCAGCGAACGGGCTTCGGCCGGGGACGTGGACACCACATCGATCGCGCCGGCAGCAAGCTGCTGCAGCGCAGGCGCCGAACCATCGGATGCCACCCAGATGCTGGCATCCGGGGCAATTCCGAGCTTGTTGAGAAGACCGGCCCAGGCCAGATGCGAAAGGCCGCCACGATTGGCGCCCGATGCGGTGATCGTGCCGGGATTGGCCTTGACGTCCTCGATCAGCGCCTCGACGCCGGCATAACCGGCATCGGCCTGAACATTGATGCCGATGGCATCAGCATTGTAACGTCCGACATAATCGTAGCTGTCAGGGTTGACGCCCGGAAGTCCCTGCGTCTCGTACATCGTGCTTTCAATGGTGATGACGCCGATGGTGTAGCCATCCGGCTTGGCATTGGCGATTGCCGAGTGACCGACGAGGCCGCCGCCGCCAGTGCGGTTGACGACGTTGAAGGGTTGGCCGAACTTTTCCTCCAGATCGGCAGCGACAGCACGCGCGGTAGCGTCGGTGCCACCGCCGGCAGACCACGGCACGATCACCGTGACGGCGCGCTCCGGCCATTCGGCGTGGGCAGCGCCTGCAAGCCCAAGAAGAGCCGCAGCGGCAACCGTGGTGTGGACAAGTGTCTTCAGTGTGGTTTTCATATCTACCTCCCGTTGTGAGTCTTGCTTCGAACCCGCTTTCGCAGCGACCCCGCAATGACATAACACTTGACTTATGACTCATGACATAAGTATTGTCAACACAATGAAGAGGAACGGAACCACATGACGAGAACCGATGTCGAAACCGAAAAGAGCAATAGCGGACTGCTCCGGCGGCGTGAACGCCTGCACTCGGAAGTATCGTCCATTCTGGAAAACCGTATCCTGAACGGCGAACTGAATATCGGCGACCGCCTTGGCTCCGAAAGCGCCATTGCCAGTGAATTCGGCGTGTCCACCCGCTCCGTGCGCGAGGCGATCCAGGTGCTAGAAACCAAGGGGCTGGTGCGCCGGCGTCATGGCGAACGCACCGAAGTTGTGCGCGACGATGTCGATGGCTACCTCGACACGCTTGCCGTCACGGTGCGCCAGCGCTTTTCAACCGACCCCGACTACCTGCTGCAGCTCATGGCCGTGCGCCGGATGATCGAGGCAGAGGTTCTGGAAATCCTGACGGATCTGGAAAACCCGGTCACCCCGGCGGTCGAGGCTGCGCTGGAAGCAATGCAGAAGGCCCGCGACCAGAAAGACTTTTCCGGCTTCGTCAACGCCGATGCCAGCTTCCACCTGGCGCTGGTGCATGCAACCGACAACCAGGTGCTGCAACACATCTATGACAATCTTTCCGGCCTCATCAACGACGTGATCCACGTATCCAGCCGGGTGCCGACAAAATCGCTCGACGAGGCCTATGCCGAACACGCCAGTATTTTCGACCTGATCAGCAAGCGCGACAAGGCCGGCTCCAAGGCGCTGCTGCGCGCCCAGATCGACAATTCCGCAGACTACCTGCGACAGGCGATCGAGAAATCCAACCAGAAAAAAGCCAGAAAAGAGGAATAAAATGGCCGACTTCGACTATTCGGACACCGATTGGGAGGCAATCGAACGCCTGAAGAAATGGTACTCCGGCGACATCCATGACAGCATGGAAGCGCTCGGCCTGTGGGGTTGCCTCGAGGGCATCTCGCTTCTCGGCGCACTCGAACCTGGTGACGTGGTCTGCGGACCGGCTGTCACGGTGCTGTTCGAACCGTCCGACAGGAAGGGCGAACCTCAGGACGTTTACCACAACGCCATCGACAACGCCCCCAAGGGCGGCATCATGGTCTGCGACGCCTCCTGTGCACCGGGCTCCTGCTCCGGTGAACTGATGAGCACCGGCGCCAAGACCCACGGCTGCGCCGCAACCGTCGTCAACGGCACAGTGCGCGATCTCGCACAGGTGCGCTCGCTCGGCTATCCGCTGTTCGGCACCATGCCGAGCCCGATCGGCGTGACCGGCAAGAAGGAACCGAAGAAAAGCCAGGTCCCGCTGCAGATCGGCAAGGCGACCGTCAAACCCGGCGATGTGATCTTCGGCGATATCGACGGTGTGGTCGTGATCGCAAAGGAACACGTCAAGGCCGTCGCCGATCAGGCCGACGCGCTCGGCAAGGAAGAAGCCACCAATCGCGACCGCATTCTGGCGGGCGAAAAGCTGCAGGCCATCTGGCCGGCAGAATAACAAAAAAGCCCCCTCCCCGACTGGCCCTGAAGCCTGCTTTGATTGCAGCTTCGGGGTCTTTCTTTTGCCGGAAGGCACTGCTGCTCAGGCAGGCTCCCCGGCCTACCTCTCGCGCGGGCCGATCCTGTCGGGATCATCTGGAAGATCCGCCACGATCCTGTAAAGCACACCGGTCGGCCGGTATTCGATCCTGGCCTTGCCCTCCATCGAATTGGCAACGATCTCTTCGATCATGCGCGACCCGAATCCACGTTTTTTCGGCGGCTCGACCGGTGGCCCACCCATCTCACTCCAGTGAAAATGCAGCGTGCGGCGATCGTTTTTGACGATCTCCCAGTGGATCGTCACCGAGCCTCCGGGCACCGAAAGCGCGCCATATTTCGTGGCATTGGTCGCCAGTTCGTAAAGCGCCAGCGACAACGCGGAGACCGCCTGCGCATTGAGGATGACACGCGGCCCACCGATCCTGATATCGGCCCCCTTGAACGGCTCCATCACATCCCCGACGAGTGCGCGCAGTTCGGCCGAATTCCAGCCCTCCTTGGTCAGAAGGTCCTGCGCCGTCGACATGGCGTGGATACGCCCGAAAGCGATTTTCTGGGCTTCATCGATTGAGCCAGCAGACTTCAGCGACTGCGAGAAGATCGACTGCGCGATTGCGAGTGAATTCTTGACCCGGTGGTTGAGTTCGCGGGCGAGCAGCTTTCTATGCTCCTCCGCCTCCTTGCGCTCTGTGATGTCCTGGGTAATCCCGCTGACGAACTGGTGACCGTCGGGAGCGCCGGACAGCTGGCCGCGTGCCTCCAGCCAGCGCAGTTCACCATTCGGTGTGCGGATGCGATAGACCATGTGGAGGTCCTGCTCGCCGCTTATCGTGCGCTCCAGCCCAGCGGACCAGTCCTCGAGATCTGCAGGGTCGACAGCCTTGCGGACATCTTCGAGGGTCAACCGGTCGGCGGGTGCCAGCCCCAAATTGGCCTTGGCCTGCGCGGAAACGATCAGTCTTTTTGTGGCAAGCTCGAGGGTCCACGATCCCATTTTCGCGGCTTCAAGGATAAAGCGCAGACGGTTTTCAGAAGCTCTCAGATCCTGGATGCGCTGCTCGATCTGCGTCTCAAGCTCCTCCTGCGAGACATGCATTTCCGCGATCCGCCGACGCTCAGGCGTCACATCGAACTGCGAGGCAAAGAAATAGGTCAGCTTACCTTGATCGTCGAAAACCGGCGAGATCAGAACCCGGTTCCAGAAACTCGAACCGTCCTTGCGGTAGTTGAGCAGGTCGATCTCGATCGGCTCCTGACGCGCGATCGCATTGCGCACCTTGGTGATATCGTCAGAATTCGTGCCGGGGCCCTGCAGGAACCGGCAGTTCCGGCCCAAAAGCTCATCCCGCTCGTAACCTGTCAGCAGCAGGAATGCGTCATTGGCAAAAACCACAGGGTTGTCGGGCCGCGCCGGATCGGTGATCAGCATCGGCATCCGGGTGGTGCGGACAGCTGCGGCAAAGGGATCGTTGGAGGCTGCAACTCGGTGCAGCTCGTGTTCAATCCGGGTTTCGTCTGCCCCGTTCTCGTCTGCACGGGTGTCGTCTGCCTGGCTCTCGCCTGCCCGGCTCTCATCTGATTGGCTCATCGATTACTTCTGACAAAAAAGGTGGGTGAATACCGCACAATAGCCGGGGTCAACCGGTTCTGCTATCATTTTAAAACAGCAAGGAGCATTGGCCCAGGCGTTCTGCGGCATGCCGGCGCAATGACAGAGCATGCCGGCCCTGACAGCCCGACTCCCGGCAAAAGGCCGCAGTTCAGCCACGCCCTCCGGCAGGACCTCTGCGCCGCGGCAGCCCTTTTTCAGGAGTTGCAAACAGCAGACGATAATGCGCGAATATCACAGACATCAGCACCGCAACCCATGCGCCGTAAAAAAGGCCGGCCGAAATGTCGCTTGGATAATGCGCTCCGACAGCAACGCGAGCAAATGCGAAGAAAATCGCAACGCAGGCAAAACCCGGCCCCATCCGGGGAAAAAGCAACGCAAGTGCGGCGAAGACCGCACCTGAGGTGGTGGCATGACCGGAGGGAAAGCTCGCATAGTCATAGGCCCAGCCGCCGACATTGAAATGCAGATCGCCAACGCTTTCGAACAGCGTCGGCCGCGCTCTTCCAATCAGCCGCTTCACCACATTGACCGTCGCACTGGCAAGCGCCACGGTGGCAAACACATATGAGGCCTGATGAACGATGAGGACCGCGCGATATCGGCCAGACACGGTTGAGGACCTTGCCAGAAAAGCCAGCGCAGCAAGTGCGACAACGCCGCTCACGACCAGAATCCAGGGCGCGGTGGTCAGGTCGGTCATGCGCCCGGCGACATCCTGAAATGCTGGCGACATGGCATCGCGGGCGACCGCGACCGGACCATCGAGCGTGGCCAGGAACAACAGAGCCATGGTCGCGGCGGGAAACAGGAACCAGGGCCAGCGGGTCGCAGCAATGGAAAAGGACTTTGCCGCCGTTTTGCGTTTCCAGAAAAGGCGCAGGCCGGATACGGGCTGAGATTGGTGCGTTTCTTTCATCCGCACCAATTTAGGGATCGGCGCCGGTTTGGAAGGACCGGCGCCAAAGGATTTCTCAGACAGCCAGTTTGCTTGCAAAAGCTTCGACCACCGCGTCACCCATGGCCGTGGTCCCGACCTTGCGGCAACCTTCCGCCATGATGTCACCGGTGCGAAGCCCGTCTTCCAGCACCTGGGCAATCGCCGCATCCAGTGCTTCGGCTTCCGCAATCATGTTGAAAGAGTAACGCATGCACATTGCAAACGAGGCAATCATGGCCAGCGGATTGGCAACGCCCTGACCGGCGATATCCGGCGCGGAGCCGTGCACGGGCTCATACATTGCCTTGCGCTTGCCTGTCGCCGGGTCTTCAGCGCCAAGCGAGGCCGACGGCAGCATACCGAGCGAACCGGTCAGCATGGCGGCAACATCGGACAGCAGATCGCCGAAGAGATTATCGGTGACGATCACATCGAACTGTTTCGGGGCGCGCACCAGTTGCATGCCACCGGCGTCGGCGAGCATGTGCGAGAGCTGAACATCGGGATATTTCTCGGCATGAACACGGCTGACGACCTGGTTCCAGAACAGGCCGGACTTCATCACATTGCGCTTATCCATCGAGCAGACCCGGTTGTCACGGGTGCTGGCGAGATCGAAGGCAACGGCTGCGATGCGTTCGATTTCATAGGTGTCATAGACCTGCGTATCGATGGCGCGCTGCTGGCCGTTGTCGAGATCGATGATCTCCTTCGGCTCACCGAAATAGACGCCACCGGTGAGCTCACGCACGATCAGGATATCGAGGCCTTCGACCAGTTCAGGCTTCAGCGAGGAGGACGCGGCCAGTGCGGAATAGCAGATCGCCGGACGCAGATTGGCGAACAGCTGCATATCCTTGCGCAGGCGAAGCAGGCCGGCTTCGGGCCGCACATCATACGGCACATTGTCCCATTTCGGACCGCCGACAGCCGCCAGAATCACAGCATCGGCCGCCATCGCCCGCGCCATGTCATCATCGGAGATCGCGACGCCATGAGCATCATAGGCCGATCCGCCGACAAGACCCTTTTCGACCTCAAAGCCGGCACCGGTCTTCTCGTTCATGAACGCGATGATCTTTTCGAGTTCTGCGGTAATTTCCGGGCCGATACCGTCACCGGGCAGAAGAAACAGTTTACGATGGCTCATGGACGCCTCCCGTTTTGCTGAAACCCGTGCGCTGCCTGCTGAAACGTCATGCTCCGCGGCAGCACATCGGTGGCGGGCCGATCACGATCGCATCCGCCGGAATGCCGCGGTTCTAGACCGCAATCTCAGCCTTTTCAAGCCGGTTCGGCGGCTTGCGGTACGCCCTGAAACCGCAGGCTACTGCGCAAAGAGGGTATTGCGGGACAGCCGTGCCATCAGCGTTTCCGGTTTTTCCTCCGGTGGCCGTCCGGATCTGACCGTTACCACCTTGTAGCCTTCGACCTCAAGCCGGTTGAGCAACGGACCGATGGCACGCGCCGTGCGGCCCTGCAGGTCGTGCATCAGCACAATCCCGCCACCGCGCTTTTGGAGACCGGTCATGATCCTGTTGACCAGAACAGACGTCGAGGCCTCCTCGTAGTCACGTGAATCGATATCGATGCCGACCGGGATCATACCGCGATCCAGCAGCGCCTGGTCGAGGCTTTTATTCTCGGCAAGATAAGGGAAGCGGAAGAAGCGTGGGGCCACGCCGGTTGCCTTCTCTACCGCGTGTGCGCCGCGGTCGATATTGGCAACAGCCGCCGCAAGCGAAAGCGCCGGCAGGTGCGGATGCGAATAGGTGTGCGAACCGATGGTCTGGCCGCTTTCGACAACTTCTGCTGCAATTTCAGGATAGTAGTGCGCCATTTCGCCGACCATGAAAAACAGTCCCCTGACGCCATGGTTTTCGAGCGCATGCAGCACCGCAGGTGTGCGGCCCGGAACCGGGCCGTCATCGAATGTGAGGACGACTTCCTTGGGGGCAAGCAGGATGTCACGGGTTTCCTCGAGATAGATCGTGCGACCGGCGAGCGGATATGTACGCGGCACCCCATCCCCGGCGAGGTGAACAGGCTGCAACGGCGCGCCTTGATCCGCGCCCGGAACGATCCGTGCGTGGATCGAGCCGATCTGAACCGGCGCGGGTTCTGGTTCGTTGTCGATTGACCCCGTCACCATCTTCTCGAGAGCCTCCGGGCTGCCGCCGCTGATATCCAGGGGCGCTTCGGTCGCAACCAGCGCTGTCTGCAATGCGACCGTATCACGATGTCCGGAGGACGCGCACGAGGCGAGCGCCAGGACGCCAAGGCCGAAAAGGCCGTTCAGCAAACGATGCATTGGTAATCCAGTTCAGCCAGAGACTTGTGAATCGCGACCGGCGAAATGCACCGGTCGGGGTCTTCATCAAAAAATGTGGCAATATGGTTACCAATCGGTAAATCAGCCCGTACATTGGAGCCTTATGTCAGCAGTCCATAGCACCGCAAGCCCAACACCTGCCGGTTAAAGTATAAGGATGGCCCTGAAATCGTTGACATTGGTCAGTGTCGGTCCGGTGATCACCTGATCGCCGAGCGCCTCGAAAAAACTGTGAGCATCATTGTTTTCAAGCATCGCCCGCGCATCGATGCCGGCGGCCCTCGCCCGTTCGAGCGTGTCGGGACCGATTACGGCGCCAGCGACCTCTTCGCGCCCGTCGACCCCGTCGGTATCGCCAGAAAGCGCATGGACATCCGGAAGCCCGTTTAGGTGCACGGCCAGAGAAAGCAGAAACTCGACATTGCGGCCGCCGCGGCCGTCGCCCTTCACGGTCACGCTGGTTTCGCCGCCGGAAAGAACCAGTGCCGGACGGGGTAGCGGAACATTGTGATGATAGATGGCCTCGACAATGCCCGCATGCACAATGCCGACCTCGCTCGCCTCCCCTTCGATCGTGTCGCCAAGCACCAGTACGTTCAGCCCTGCCGCACGCGCTTTTTCTGCCGCGGCCTGAAGCGAGATCAGCGGGGTTGCAATGATGTGATTGTCGGCCCGCGCCAGCCGTGGATCATCCGGCGCCACGCATTCAGCAAGCCGCGAATCCAGATGCTGGGCCACATGATCCGGCAGCTCGATGCGGTAGCGTTTGATGATCGCCTTGGCATCTTCCGCCGTTGTGGCCTCGCCGACAGTCGGTCCCGAGGCGATGATCGCCGGGTCATCGCCCGGCACATCGGATATCAGCAATGTGTGGCAGCGAGCCGGATGGATCGCAGCGGCAAGCCAACCGCCCTTGATCGCGGACAGGTGCTTGCGCACGCAGTTGACCTCATCGATCGAGGCTCCGCAGCGCAACAGCGCCTTGTTGATCGCGATCTTGTCATCCAGCGTCAGCCCCTCCTGCGGAAGGGACAGAAGCGCCGACCCCCTCCGGAAATCAGCACAATCACCAGGTCATCTTCCGTGAGATCGGACACCGTCTCCAGGATTTGCTTGGCGGCGCGCTCACCGGCTTCGTCCGGCACAGGGTGGGAGGCGGAGAGGATCTGGATCTTGTCGCATGGTGCTTCGTGGCCATAGCGGGTCACGACCACACCTTCGAGCGGACCTTCCCAGCAAGCTTCCAGCGCCTCGGCCATGCGGGCCGAACCCTTGCCCGCGCCAACGACGATGGTGCGGCCCTTCGGCAATTCGGGCAGATATCTGGAGACCTGTTCCATCGGATCTGCGGCCGCCACCGCAACGTCGAAGAGTGAACGCAGAAAACCGGCCGGATCGTCATTAAATTGCATGTTTTTTCCTGTAGGGCTTGGAGTATGATCCAAATCTTCCACAGAAACCTGCCCTTCTCAAGTTTCTTCGGAACCAATGCGTGCTTTATGCGTTACTATGGCGCGGGACGTGTGCCCGGCCGTTTCTTTCGTCTGAAGATTTCACCACAGACGACCATCATGCTTGATAGCGAAACCGACCGCTGCGCGATGTCACCCGACGTATTGCAAGGAAGGATCCATTATGGCTCACATAAACGAGTCCGATAAATTTCCCAGTATCGCTCTTGTTTCCACCCACGGCTATGTCGCGGCCGATCCTCCACTCGGTGCTGCCGATACCGGCGGCCAGGTTGTTTATATTCTCGAGCTTTCAAAGAAACTCGCCCAACTCGGTTTTTCCGTCGACATCTACACCCGCCGGTTCGAGGACCAGCCGGAAATCGACGAGGTTGACGAGCGCGTGCGCGTCGTCCGCATTCCCTGCGGCGGCAAGGAATTCATTCCCAAGGAATACCTTTATAAAAACCTTCTGGAGTGGAGCGAAAACGCACTGCGCTACATGCGCGAGCACGATCTGAGCTATAATTTCATCAATTCCCATTATTGGGATGCCGGTTATGCCGGCCTGAGACTGGCCGAAGCGCTGTCCATTCCGCATCTCCATACCCCGCATTCGCTGGGCCTGTGGAAGAAGCGGACGATGGAAACGGACTATCCGGACAAGAAGGAGCAGTTCGAAAAGGACTTCAACTTCACCGAACGGATCAAGCATGAAAACAAGATATACCGCGCCTGCGACAGTGTGATCGCGACAACGCCGATCCAGGTCGACATGCTGGTTGAGGATTACGGTATCCGCGAAGACCGCGTTTACATGATCCCGCCGGGCTACGACGACAACCGGTTCTATCCGATCTCGGCAGCCTCGCGAAACATGCTGCGCGAACAGTTCGGCTTCAAGGGCAAGTCCGTGCTGGCACTCGGCAGGCTGGCCACCAACAAGGGGTACGACCTGCTGATCGAGGCGTTTTCCGTGATGGTCGAGCGTGTGCCCGATGCCGAGCTTCATCTGGCTGTCGGCGGCGCGGATATGGATGAGCTTGAAACCCGCATTCTCAATGAGTTGAAGGATCAGGTCAAAACGCTGGAGCTGGAAGACAAGGTTCATTTCTCCGGCTATGTCTCCGACGAGGCCCTGCCCGATATCTATCGTGCGGCCGACATGTTCGTGCTCTCCAGCCGCTACGAACCGTTCGGCATGACCGCAATCGAGGCCATGGCCTCCGGCACACCAACCGTGGTGACCACCAATGGCGGTCTTTACCGTGCGATCAGCTTCGGCCGCCATGCGCTGTTTGCCGATACGTTCGACAAATACGATCTCGGTATCATGATGATGAAGCCGTTCAAACACCAGAGGCTTTACAACCGGCTGGCCCGTATGGGTGCCCACAAGGCGCGCAGCCTGTTCACCTGGACCGGCATCGCCCAGCAGTTGATCTCGCTGGTGGAAGGGCGACCGATGCGACAGTCGCTGACCGACAGTGACTGGGCAGAACCCTGGAACGACGGCGACTGAACCATGACGATCAGACTTTTCTCCTCCGATCTCGACGGCACGCTGGTCGGCGACAATGGCTCGACGGCGCGTTTCCGGAACGCCTTCGAGGCGATCCCCGAGAGTGACCGTCCGATCCTGGTCTATAACAGCGGGCGTCTTGTTGACGATATCCGCGCGCTGATCGGCACAGCCGGGCTTCCGGAGCCCGACTTCCTGATCGGCGGTGTCGGCACCATGGTCCACGACCATAAGGCAAAGCGCCCCGTCGATGGCTTCCACGACTATATCGGCGCCGGTTTCGACGTCGCCAAGGTTGGAAAGATCATGGGCGATATCCCGGATGTCAGCTATCAGCCGGCACGCTATCAGCACGCCTTCAAGTCAAGCTGGTATCTGAACAATGCCGGGAAGGACCGGCTTTCCGCCATCGCGGATGCGCTCTCAGCCGAAGGACTTGTGGTCAAGCTGGTCTATTCATCGGACCGCGACCTCGATGTTCTGCCGCGCACGGCAGACAAGGGCGCCTGCCTGTCCTGGCTTTGCGACACACTCGGCATCGCCCATGACGAGGTTGTCGTTGCAGGCGATACCGGCAACGACGCTGCCATGTTCGAGGTGTCGGATGTTCGGGGCATCATCCCCGCCAACGGCTTCGACGAACTCAGGCAGCTTGCCCACGGCAATGGCCGGATTTATCAGGCCAAAGGCGAAATCGCCGACGGCGTGATCGAGGGCCTGCGCCATTTCGGCGTGCCGATCTGAAAAGCGGTGCGGCGTGCATAATGCGCGCCGCACGACAGCCACCCTCACTACGAGATTAACTTTTGAGAACAGGTGCTGCAGCTCGCCGAACCCGATCAGCGATCAATCATCAGCGGACATGATTCCGAGCGCCGCACTTCGATCTCAATGCGTTTGCCAAGACATTCATAGTAACATCTTCGGGTCGAACCGCTCTCTTCCTGATCGCGACGCTGGCAGGTGACAGCCAACAGCGGCAAGTCCGCATCCGAAAACACCGGCGCTCCACTCGAAAGCTCATGTCCGACCGAAGCGAACGGAAATCCCACCGCAACAGGCGTCAGTGCAGCGGCAATTGTGATAAAGCGCATGCTCCCCTCCTAAATGCAACCCTTGCATGCAATGTAGCTGAGCATTTCCACCGCGGCAAATCTTAATGTTCGCCCGTTCTGCAGAATCAGTATTCCGCATGCCTCCCCCGCCGAGCCAGATTGAGTGCTGCCATACGCGGTTACCGCAACAAAAAAGGCCGGTCACAAGACCGGCCCCGCCAATTCGGATATCAGATTGCCGGCCCGATCAGGCCCAGGGACGTTCGGTGGCAAGCTTGGTCTCATAGCCTGCGATACTGTCGCTCTTTTCCAGCGTCAGCGAAATGTCGTCGAGACCGTTCAGCAGGCAATGACGCCTGAAGGCATCGACTTCGAACTTGACCGAACCACCATCCGGGCCGGAAATTTCCTGATTTTCCAGGTCGACGGTGACCACAGCGTTGGATCCGCGCTCGGCGTCATCCATCAACTGGTCGAGTTCCTTCTGCGACACAGTAATCGGCAGAATACCGTTCTTGAAGCAGTTATTGTAGAAGATATCGGCAAAGCTGGTGGAGATGACGCAACGGATGCCGAAATCGGCGAGCGCCCACGGCGCATGCTCACGCGAGGAGCCGCAGCCGAAATTATCGCCAGCAACAAGGATTTTCGCATCCCGGTAGGCCGGCTTGTTCAGGACAAAATCCGGGTTTTCCGTGCCGTCCTGATTATAGCGCGCCTCGGCAAAGAGACCTGTGCCAAGCCCGGTGCGCTTGATCGTCTTGAGGTAATCCTTGGGAATGATCATGTCGGTGTCGACATTGACCACGGGCAACGGCGCGGCAACACCGGTCAGCTTGACGAATTTTTCCATGCTAGATCCCTCAGCGCGATTGAAGCTTTTATAGAGGCCTTCGATCTAAAGCGCTTTGCCGCCGATTTCAACGAAAAACTGTACCTTTGAGTACGCCCGCAAAACAGGCGGCCGGAAAGCCGCCCGGGCTGGACAGGAATTGCGCTGACCTTAAAGGTCGATGATCTTGCCGCGGCCGTCATCCCAGACGCGCATGCCATCACGCTTACGGCAATCGCGGTTTTTCACCGTTACGGCTGCGTGGTTAAGCTTGAAGGCGATCATCCGCGCAACCGTCAGAACGGCGAGCACGGCAACCAGCGCAAGGCCAATGGAAGCAGCAAAGACAGTCACACACGCCAAGGCGGCCAAACCGACAATTGCCATGAAAACAGTACGGATATTTTCCATTGTCAAATTCCTTTCACAATTTCTAATCTGGCGCTTCGACAAGGCTTTCGCAAGAGGTCCAAGCCATTTTGTCTCATTGATTGACGATACATTTTTTGAAAAGCTTCAATTCGATGTGACTGTAAATACAATGAGTCCGGATATTGTTAGGAATATGGCCGTGAAAGAGATCAAACTTTGGCGCTCCGCCCTGTCTGTGCCCGCCGTCAACCGCCGTGCGCTTGAAAAGTCCAAAACCCTGGCTGCTGACGCCGTAATCTACGATCTCGAAGATTCCGTCGCGCATGGCCGCAAGGCCGAGGCACGCGAAAACCTGGAACAGCTTTTTACGCATAATCGTCCCACCGGCGTGACCACCGCCATCAGGATAAACCCGCTCACCACCGAGACCGGCCAGGAAGATATGAAGACGGCACTGGCCTGCCAGCCGGATGCGATCCTGCTGCCAAAGGTGGAGACCGTCGCCAACCTTGCAGCGGCCAGCGCGATGTTGAACCGCAATGGTGCGCCGCTGCGCATTCGCCTGTGGGCCATGCTCGAAACACCCGCCGGCATCGTCAACGCCGCCGCCATTGCTGGGGCCTATTCGCAGATCAGCGCCGGCGGCAGGCTCGAAGCCCTGATCGTCGGCGTCAACGATTTGCGCTCGGCAACCGGCGTGGCACCTGCGCCCGGCCGCGCTTATCTGGTACCCTGGCTGATGCAGGTGGTTCTTGCCGCCCGCGCCTATGATGTTGCTGTCATCGATGGCGTCTATAACGACTTTGCCGACAATGCCGGGTTCGAGACTGAATGCACAGAGGCGCGCGCCATGGGCTTTGATGGCAAGATGCTGATCCATCCCGGCCAGATCGACCCGGCCAATGCGCATTTCAGCCCATCGGAGGCCGCCCTCGCGGAGGCCCGCGCCATCGTCGAAGCATTTGCGAAACCGGGAGCGGACGGGCATAACGTCATCGACCTTGACGGCCGGATGATCGAGCGCCTGCATCTTGAACAGGCCGAGGCCCTGCTCGCCAAGGCAAGAAACTCCGAATAGGACCCCATATGAAACTCTACCGATTTTTGACCGGCCCGGACGAATCCAGCTTCTGCCATCGGGTGACCGACGCGCTGAACAAGGGCTGGGAGCTGCACGGCTCTCCTTCGCTGACCTACGACCCGCTTCTCGGCAAGACCTATTGCGGTCAGGCCGTGGTGAAAGAGGTCGAGGGCAAAGAGTATGATCCGTCGATCAAGCTTGGCGAACAGTAGAAAAGCCTTGTTCAGGCTGCTTGATCAAGCGGCTTGAATGGCCTTAGCAGGTAGCCATCGGGATCGCGCACCCAGAGTTGATGCTGAGCTTTTTCGCCCTCGGGCGTGCGGTAGCAGCGCACTTCCGGCCCTTTCAGCAAGAGCCAGCCGGCGGCAGCCAGCCGGTCTGCAATACCGTCGAAATCATCAACCTCGAGCTGAACATTGATGCCGCCGCCGACCACCGACGTTTCATCACCAATGGTGCGCCCCATGCCGATCGTATCGAGCATCAGTTGTGCTTCACCGAGTTGAATGAAGGCAAAGCCCTCCTCCGGCCGGTCATACACCACCGAAAAGCCAAGAAGACCGACATAGAAATCGAGGCTGGTGGCAAGGTTCTTGATCCCGAATTCCGGGATCAGGGCATTGAATTTCACTTCACGCCCCAAAGAAGCTTGAAGCGGGCATTGCGATAGTCTTCACCACTCTTCTTGCAATGGGCGGCCAGAACGTCTTCGTAAGGCAGACCGCGATTGGCAACCAGCATCAACCTGCCGCCGGGCTTCAGCGCGTCAGAAGCCGCCTTCACCATCGCCTTGCCAAGAGACGGCTCGGCGGCCTTTCCAGCGTGGAAAGGCGGGTTCATGAAGATCAGATCATAGCGGGTCTTGACCGGCTCGCCTGCCAGGTCCTGCCAGAAGAAACGTGTGGATGGACCAATGGCTGCAAGATTGACCTTTGCCCGCTCGAGCGCCCGCCAATCCGCCTCATAAAGATCGATGCCGACGGTTGAGGGCGCAATTTCGGCCATCATGGCCGAAAGGTAACCCCAGCCCGCGCCGAAATCAGCAGCAAGCCCGGAGAAATTCGCCGGCAGCCGTTCGGCCAGAATACGCGAGCCCTCATCCACCCGGTCGTGCGAGAACAGCCCCGGCACAGTGGTAAACCGGCCATCGATCTCGACCGTCGGATGGGTCATGCTCTCGATCGCCGCCGTCACGTCATCCGGACGGGTGAACCAGAGCGCGACACCGTGATATTTCGGCATCGCTTCGAGGTCGGGAAAAAGCTTGCCGAGCCGTTTGCGCATCGACTGAACGCCGTCGTCCTTCGCGCCCGCAATGACGATAAAGCCGCCGGGCGCCGTCTTTTCGAGCGCCTCGGCCACCCGGTTTTCGTTCTCACCGCGATGCTTGGTCAGAAGGATCAGCGTGAGCGCAAATGGACCCTCGCCGGCTTCCGGGGCAACGGTAGCCCCGGACTTCTCAAGCGCATTATAAGGCGGACGAGAACGGCTGCACGGCGGCGATGTCATCGGAAAAACCTTCCGGCAGACGGTAGCCGGCCTCAGCACCCAGAAACAGAACGCGGCCAGACGCCGGCTCTATGGTGCCGCTATCGAAGGGATGGAAAAGCGTTTTCAGTGTTTCACGGGACATGGGAATTGCACCTGTTAAAAAGGCGCGAGCTTTCCGCTCACGCCTGATAATTCCAACTCGAAGACGACGCCTCCGCACCGCCGACGTTGAGCGACGAAGCAAAAACGTGGTCCGACGCTGCATTTTTCGGCAGCGTCGTCCTTAAACTGGAAACTGGCTTACGCCACTTCCTTACCGGTTTCCTGGTCGACGACCTTCATCGACAGCTTGACCTTGCCACGCTCATCAAAGCCGATGAGCTTGACCCAGACCTTGTCACCTTCCTTGACCACATCGGTGGTCTTGGCAACGCGCTCGGAAGCCAGCTGCGAGATGTGGACGAGACCGTCGCGCGGGCCGAAGAAGTTGACGAACGCGCCAAAGTCGGCGGTCTTGACGACTGTGCCTTCGTAAATCGCATTCAGCTCCGGCTCGTCAACAATGGAGTGGATCCACTTCTTGGCGGCTTCGATTTCCTTGCCCGAAGAAGACGCGATCTTGATCGTGCCGTCATCATCAATGTTGATCTTGGCGCCGGTCTTTTCGACGATTTCGCGGATAACCTTGCCGCCCGAACCGATAACGTCACGGATCTTGTCGACTGCAATGGTCATCATTTCGATGCGCGGTGCATATTCGCCGAGCTGCTCGCGGCCCTCGGTGATGGCATTGGCCATTTCGCCGAGAATGTGCTTGCGGCCACCCTGCGCCTGATTGAGCGCGATCTTCATGATCTCTTCAGTGATACCGGCGATCTTGATGTCCATCTGCAGCGAGGTGATGCCTTCAGCGGTACCGGCAACCTTGAAGTCCATGTCGCCGAGATGATCCTCATCACCGAGAATGTCAGAGAGAACGGCAAAACGCTCACCTTCGAGGATCAGGCCCATGGCGATACCGGCAACCGGCTTTGCCAGCGGAACACCGGCATCCATCAGCGCCAGCGAGGTGCCGCAAACGGTGGCCATCGACGAGGAACCGTTGGATTCGGTGATCTCGGAAACGACGCGCAGCGTGTAGGGGAACTGCTCCGTGGTCGGCAGCATCGGGCGAATTGCGCGCCATGCCAGCTTGCCGTGGCCGATTTCGCGGCGGCCCGGGGAGCCCATGCGGCCTGTTTCACCGACCGAATAGGGCGGGAAGTTGTAATGCAGCAGGAACTTTTCCTTGTACATGCCGGTCAGGTGATCGACATACTGCTCATCTTCGCCGGTGCCCAGCGTGGCAACGACCAAAGCCTGGGTTTCGCCACGGGTGAACAGGGCCGAACCGTGGGTGCGCGGCAGAAGACCGACTTCCGAAACGATAGGACGAACGGTTTCCAGATCGCGACCGTCGATACGGCTCTTGGTGTCGAGAATGTTCCAGCGAACGATCTTGGCCTGAAGATGCTTGAACACGGCGCCGATTTCTTCAGCGGTGTACTTGGCTTCTTCGCCTTCAGCCGGCGCGTAGCGCTCCTTGACCTTCGCCTTGCAGGCGTCAACGGCCGTGTAGCGGGCAGCCTTGTCGGTGATCTTGTAAGCGTCGCGCAGTTCGCCTTCGATGAAGGACAGCATATCGGCTTCGAGTGCGGAGAAATCTTCCGGTTCGAACTCACGCGGTTCCTTGGCGGCAACTTCGGCGAGCTTGATAATCGCGTCGATGACCGGCTGGAAACCCTTGTGGCCGAACATCACAGCGCCGAGCATGATCTCTTCGTTGAGTTCCTTGGCTTCCGATTCCACCATCAAGACGGCATCACCGGTACCGGCGACAATCAGGTCAAGCGCGGTTTCGGGCATTTCGTCAACATGCGGGTTCAGCACGTATTCGCCGTTGATGTAGCCAACGCGCGCACCGGCAATCGGGCCCATGAAGGGAACACCGGAAATCGTCAGCGCGGCAGACGTGGCCACCATCGCCAGAACGTCCGGGTTGTTTTCAAGGTCATGCTGCAGAACGGTGACAACGACCTGCGTATCGTTCTTATAGCCTTCCGGGAACAGCGGACGGATCGGACGGTCGATCAGGCGCGACGTCAGCGTTTCATTTTCGCTCGGACGACCTTCACGCTTGAAATAGCCACCGGGAATCTTGCCGGCTGCATAGGTCTTTTCCTGATAGTTGACCGTTAGCGGGAAGAAATCCTGCCCTGGTTTCGCCTGCTTGGCGGAGACGACAGTCGCGAGAACGGCGGTTTCACCGTAAGTGGCGAGAACGGCACCATCAGCCTGACGGGCAATTTTGCCGGTCTCAAGCTTGAGTGTGCGTCCTGCCCACTCGATTTCCACTGTGTGGGTGTTGAACATGTCTTGTCCTTCAATATGGCGCGCAGCTCTTTTCCTGGGGAAAAGAGCGCAACGCGATCAGCGTTTCTTTCGACACGTCACGGGCAAGACAACTTGTCGCTTCCAAACATCTGAAGCGGCCAGCAATCCTGCCCCATGACAGGTCCGTTTCGGCTTGCGGTACGGGAATGCCTTCACCCCGGGCCCACGTTTCAGATCCCTTCGCCTGCCACAGCTTGGAACCGGCGCACATGATGCGCAAAAACAAAAACGGCGGACGCAGCGCGCCCGCCGGTTATACGACTTAGCGGCGAATGCCCAGGCGACCGATGAGGGTCGTGTAACGGGATTCGTCAATGCGCTTCACATAGTCAAGCAGCGAACGGCGGGTCGAAACCAGCGTCAGCAGGCCACGGCGGGAATGGTTATCCTTCTTGTGGTCCTTGAAGTGCTCGGTCAGGTTGGTAATCCGCTCGGTGAGGATGGCAACCTGTACTTCCGGCGAACCAGTGTCGCCTTCCTTGGTTGCGAATTCCTTGATAAGCTCTGCCTTGCGTTCAGCAGTAATCGACATCGGTTCATCCTTTCGAAATGAGGGTGTTTTGGGGTCGCCCGGGCCGGGATGTCGTCCAGCAAGGGCCGTTCAAGCGCATTTTTTTCAATGCTCGCCGCCATATAGGGCAAAAGGGCATGAATGTCGAGTGTAAAGCCCGCCATCGGCACAACGCTCCGGGGCCTCGTCTTGCACTCTCTGCCCGGCCCCTACCCCGCGTCAGGCGGGAGTCGGCCAGCCAGATTTCGGTTTGCGGACAACCGACCGATTTTCTGAGGACGAACGCAAGCCGGGATCGGCTTCATCTCCGCCGAGGACCACCTGATCCCGGCCATTCAGCTTTGCCTGATAAAGCGCCCGGTCGGCAATATCGAAGGCAATCCCCATATCAACCGGTGCCTGAACCCAGCATATACCGATACTGGTTGAAAGACCGGGAACAGCTTCACTCTCACCAACCTCGATCACGGAACAGCGCAGGCGTTGTGCGATCATGATAGCGCCCTGCCGGTTTGTATCGGGCAGACAGACGGCAAACTCCTCACCGCCGAAGCGCGCGGTCAGATCGGTACCGCGCAGGCAGGTAGCCAGCCTTGCGGCGACCCCCGCCAGTACCCGGTCCCCTGCGGCGTGGCCATAGGTGTCATTGACGCGCTTGAAGTGATCGAGGTCGATCAGGATGAAGGCCACACCGGACGTCGCCGTCTGCGGAAGCACCTCGGCATTGTAGGCCGCCTCAAAGGCCCGACGGTTTTTCAGTCCCGTCAGCGGATCAACCGAAGCCTGATCCTTCAGGTTCTCCTCCCGCAACCGGCGCCTTCGCTCCCGTTCCAGAAAGCCGCCCAGCACGACAGTGCCGATCGCATTGGTCATCGTCAGGAACGGAATCGCTGACGAGAAGACCATCCGCCAATCATCACGCGGCAACAGGAAAGTGCAGACATAAGACAGGCTGATGGCAAGACCAAGCGCAACGAGGCGACCTGGCCCCACATTGCCATGCTTCCAGACAAGCGCTCTCCAGGCAAGACCCGCGCAGGTGGCAAGAAAAAGTGACAAGATGCAGATATAGGCGGAAGGGTCGCCTTCATAGTAGCGCGTAGCTGCTGCGATCAGGAAACTGACCATGCCCGCAACCGGCCCGGCGAATGCCCCTGCACAGCCAACGAACAGGTTTCGCGGGTCGACCTGCAATCCGTTGACATGCATGATCGGCTGAAGCGAGACGAAAGCCGCACCAAGTCCCAACACAAGCCCCAACAGAATCTGCCTTGTGAAAAGCCCGGCCACCGACCGTGACACCAAAGCAAATGCAATAGCGATCAAGGCCATCAAACCGGCGAAGTTGACCGTCATAATTATATATTGGGACATAGACGTAGTGGCCCTCCCCAGAAACCGCACGGGCATAGTTTAACTTATGCCCCAATTAATTGAAACTGATAACAGATCAACTCTTGCGGAATGACTGGCTTGCCGTCCTGTTGAGCCATGCGAAATATCCGTCACCTTCAATGACAAAACCGCAACCGCTCCCTATATGGGCTCCACGATTGAACCATCCCGGATGAGAGGGCTGCGCTGTTCAACCAACAACCGTTTTTCCATCCGAAGAAACCACACGAGGACTAAAGATCATGCTGGCTGTCATCCACGACACATTTGGCGACCCCGCAGACGCACTATTCACCAAGGACGTTAACAAACCTGAACCTGCAACCGGCGAAGTTCTGGTGCGCATGGTGATGAGCCCGATCCACAATCACGATCTGTGGACCGTGCGCGGCACCTATGGCTACAAGCCTGAGCTTCCGGGCGAAATCGCCGGTAGCGAAGCACTTGGAGCTGTTGAAGCTGTCGGGGACGGCGTTGATACGGCACTGATCGGCAAGCGGGTTGTGATCGCTGGTATTCATGGCAGTTGGGCCGAGTTTTTCATCGCACCCGCCGCAGGCCTTTTATCCCTTCCTGATGCGATCCCGGATGAAGCCGGCGCCCAGCTGATCGCCATGCCGTTCAGCGCATTGTCACTTCTTGAAAATCTGAAGGCCAGGAAAGGCGACTGGATTATTCAGACGGCAGCCAACGGCGCGGTTGGCAAGCTGATGCCCAGCTTTGCGAAGAACCGCGGCATCAACCTCGTCAATCTCGTCAGACGCCCTGAAGCCGTCGCTGAACTCGAAACCCATGGCATTGAGAACGTCTTCTCGACATCAGAAGACGGCTGGAAAGACAAGGTTCGCAGCCTGATTGGCGACGCCGGCGCAACATCCTCCATCGATTCCGTCGGCGGAGATATCTCTGCAGACCTGGTTGATCTTCTCGGACTGGATGGCGAGCTGGTTGTCTTCGGAACCGCAACCGGCGCACCGATGCCGCTTTCTTCCGGTGCGCTGATCATGAAACATATCACTGTTCGCGGTTTCTGGGGCGCGCGCGTCAGCAAGGATATGAACGCAGATGACAAAAAACGACTGATCACCGAACTGGTGACCCTCGCGGCCAAGGGAGAACTGAACCTCGACACCGATGGGCTATACCCGCTTTCCAGGATCACCGATGCGGTCAAAGCCTCACTGACCCCCGGCCGCAAAGGCAAAGTCATGCTGCACCCGTGACCGGTCCAGGTATCTGGCTGCGCTTTTGAAAGAGGCAGCCAGAGCGCTATCTGCCCGTTTGACAGGGGACGTTATAGACACATCCATCAGCGTTTCAGCATCCGTGATCGACCGAAACATGATTTCGTCGAAGGCTGATCGAAAAGAGAAAACTGCCGCTCGACGCGGCTGTCAGACCTCTGACAAACCTATCCATTCTACGAGCATCATCCTCGGCCCTGTGCCGAGGATCTAAACACGTTGTCGCATATGCGGAGCTTCTGCTTTACAACAGACTGAATTATCTCGCCCTTCAATTTGGGACGTGTGTCGTGCGAGAGATGCTTGGATGCTCGGGACAGGCCCGAGCATGACGAATGAGGGTAAGGCGGGCTTTGTCAACACGTTGATAGCCGCTCATAGCGGCAGTTTTCATGTGCGAACTCAAAAGCTACAGTTCAGCCGAACACACGGCGCGGCTTGAACTGCCCTTCGGCGATCTCACCGATTGCCACCAACCGGCCACCCGCCGAAGCATAGGCCTCAGGTTCTTCAATCGGCGCATGCTGACCTCTGAGGATGATCGGGTTGCCAAGCCGAAGCCGACGCGCCTGCTCGTCGGTCACAGGAACATGCGGAAGGCTGGTCAGCCCTTCAGAAGTATCGAGCAGGAACGCTTCAAGGGCCGCAAAGCGCTCGGCATCATCCTCAATCTCTTCCAGCGCCGTCAACTCTGAAAGCGGCACCAGCATATCTTCGGAAAACGGCGCCACAAGCGGACGGCGCAATGCGGAGATATGGCCGTAGCAGCCAAGTTCGCGACCGAAGTCGCGGGCAAGCGCGCGCACATAGGTGCCCTTACCGCATTCAACCTCAAACTCGGCGGAATGCTCGTCCGGGCAGCCCAGTAGCGTCAGGCGGTGAATTTCGACCTCACGGGTCGGAATATCGACCGTTTCACCTTCGCGAGCCAGATCATAGGCGCGGTTGCCGTCGATCTTGATCGCCGAAAACTGCGGCGGAACCTGCTCGATAACACCGGTGTATCTCGGCAATAGTGCCTCGATATCCTCAACCGCCGGGCGCCTGTCAGATGTCTCCGCAACATCGCCCTCAAGGTCATCCGTGGTGCGCTCTTCGCCCCAGCTTACCGTGAACTCGTAGATCTTGCGGCCGTCCATGACGTAAGGCACCGTCTTGGTCGCATCACCGAGCGCGATCGGCAGCATGCCGGAGGCGAGCGGATCCAGCGTTCCAGCGTGACCGACCTTCTGCGCCTTGAACAGCCACTTGATTTTTGAAACGGCTTCTGTCGAGCCAAAATCGATCGGCTTGTCGAGGATCAGCCAGCCAGAAACGGGACGGCCCTTGGGTTTTCTCTGTCGTGCCATATGCGCAATTATTCTTTGTCTTCGTTGTCGTCGTCGTGATCGAGATCGCGCGCCACTTCCGGCGAATGCAGCAATTCATCAATCTTGCGGAAATTCTCGAAGCTGGTGTCGTCGCGGAAACGCAGCTCCGGGATAAATTTCATCTGTCGCATTTCACGACTGATGCGGCCACGGATGAATTTCGCGTGATGGTTCAGTGCCTTCACGGTCGCGTCATGATCCTTGTCGCCAAGCGGCGTGACATAGGCAGTCGCGATCTTCAGGTCCGGAGACATCCGCACCTCGGAAATGGAGACGACGGTTTTCTCCAGCAGCGGATCGAGGACATCGCCGCGCTGGAGAACCTTGGTAATGGCGGCGCGGACCTGTTCACCAACGCGTAGCATGCGCTGGGAGGGCGCCGAGGTGGTAGCTCTCGTCATATCAACCTTGATTAAATCGTTCGTGTTTGTCTGATGTCCGGCCATTTGACGGGGTTCGAACCCGCGCGAACATGTTCCGATGACTGGCCGGTCGTGTAGCGCTTTGGCGGATGAAGGTCAATCATAGAACCGGACTTCGCAACCGATACGCCAGGACTGACCGCCGCAATCAGGCAGCGAGCATCAAAAAGTTCAACAATTCGCTGATCGGCTTCAGTCATTTGATTCAGCGCAAATCGCACCGAGAGATTCGGGGTTAAACCCAATTTCAGACCGGTGAGGCACGTACCGCCTCTTAAACGGAAAAGGAATTCAAAGCTCAGGGCGTTTCACGATCTCCTCCTCCTTCAATAGCTGAAACGCTTTGTAAGGCCGTCCCGCAGGCCAATCTCCCTCCTCTCTCTTGCGGGAAAAGAACGGATCGCCCTAAGCGATCCGTTTCAGTTCCGGTCCAACCGGAAAAACCCGGCGCGCCTCTCCTCCAGAATGGCCCGCCGGGTTTTCTGTTTGTGCAGACAATAATTTCATCCGCATACGAAAAAACCGGCCGAAGCCGGTTTTCCCAATTCTATCCTGAACGCTCAGATCAGAGCGTGCGGGTAATGTGCTCGACGCGGAAGGCTTCGATGACATCGCCTGCGCGGATGTCTTCGTAGTTCTCGAAGGCCATGCCGCATTCCTGGCCACCCGGCACTTCAGACACTTCGTCCTTGAAGCGCTTCAGCGTCTTCAGCTTGCCTTCGTGGATGACCACGTTGTCGCGGATAAGGCGAACACCGGCACCACGTTCCATCTTGCCTTCGGTAACGCGGCAACCCGCGACCTTGCCGACCTTGGTAATGTTGAAGACTTCGAGGATCTCCGCATTGCCGAGGAACGTCTCGCGGCGCTCAGGCGACAGAAGACCCGACATCGCCGCTTTCACATCGTCCACCAGATCGTAGATGATGTTGTAGTAGCGGATTTCGATCCCGGCCTGTTCAGCCGCACGACGCGCCTGCACGTTTGCACGGACATTGAAGCCGATGATCGCGGCGTCGGACGCTTCGGCCAGCGAAATGTCCGATTCGGTGATACCACCGGCCGCCGCATGAACCACACGGGCACGCACTTCGTCCGTTCCCAGCTTTTCAAGCGCGGCGTTAATGGCTTCAACCGAGCCCTGAACGTCACCCTTGATCAGAAGCGGGAATTCCTTGAGGCCGGTATCCTGCAGCTGACTCATCATCTGCTCGAGCGAACCGCGCGAACCGGACTGACGGGCTGCCGCCTTGTCACGGGCAAGCCGCTGGCGATACTCGGAAACTTCACGAGCCTTCGACTCATTTTCAACGACGGCAAAGCGGTCACCAGCTGCCGGCGTGCCGCCGAGACCGAGAATTTCCACCGGCATAGAGGGGCCGGCTTCCTTCACATGTTCGCCGTGATCGTCGATCAGCGCGCGTACTCGGCCCCACTGGTCGCCTGCAACCAGGATCTGACCCGGCTTCAGCGTACCCTTCTGGACCAGAACGGTTGCGACAGAGCCGCGGCCACGGTCGAGTTGGGCTTCGATGACAACACCTTCGGCCGTACGATCGGCATTGGCCTTGAGATCGAGGAACTCAGCCTGCAGCAGAATGGCTTCCAGAAGCTTGTCCAGATTGAGCCCGGTCTTGGCCGAAACCTCGACTTCCAGCGTCTCGCCGCCCATGGTTTCGACAAACACTTCATGCTGAAGCAGTTGGGTACGAACCTTCTGGGCGTCGGCTTCCGGCTTGTCGATCTTGTTGATCGCCACGATGATTGGAACACCGGCTGCCTTGGCATGGCTGATAGACTCGATCGTCTGCGGCATGACGCTGTCGTCAGCGGCCACCACCAGAATGGCGATATCCGTGACATCGGCACCACGGGCACGCATCGCGGTAAAGGCAGCATGGCCGGGGGTATCGATGAAGGTGATCTTCTGACCTTCCCTCTCGACCTGATAGGCACCGATATGCTGGGTGATGCCGCCGGCCTCGCCGGAAACAACATTGGCATGACGGATCGCATCAAGCAGCGAGGTCTTGCCGTGATCGACGTGGCCCATGATGGTCACGACCGGCGCACGCGGTGCAAGATCCGCGTCGTCATCGCTGACGTCGAAAATGCCTTCCTCGACATCCGATTCAGCAACGCGCTTGACGGTATGGCCGAATTCGGAGGCGATCAACTCGGCGAGATCAGCATCGATGATGTCGCCGGGCTTCATCATCTGCCCTTCCTTCATCAGGTACTTGATAACGTCGACGGCGCGTTCGGACATACGCTGCGACAGTTCCTGAATGGTGATGGTCTCCGGCAGGACGACCTCGCGCAGAACCTTTTCACGCGGCTCCTGTGCCTGGGCACGGCGCATCTTTTCCTGACGGCGGCGCATGGCCGAAAGCGAACGACCGCGCTGGTTGCCACCATCATCATCGCCGGTCACGGCCGTCACGGTCAGCTTGCCGCGGCGACGCTCGCCGGCGCCCTTCGGGCGGGAGGCGGGCTTTGCCGGTGTTTCCGGGCGAACAGCCTTGCCGCGCGCTGGCGCGCTGGCTTCTTCCGTTTCGCGGCGCGGCTTGCGCCCACGACCAGCGTCTGTGCCTTCCTCACCATCGGTGCGGGCCTGCGGGCGGTGACGCGGTGCAACGCGGCTTGGCTTGGCGTCCTCGCCCGGCGGCAACTCAGCAACGACGGGCACTTCGTCAGCCGCCGGTGTTTCCGCCACTTCGGGTTCTTTTTCCTTGACCGGCTGCCCGGCGGCTTCTTCAGCCTCACGCTTGGCCTGTTCTTCGGCTTCGCGCTTGGCGATTTCCTCGGCCTTGCGACGCTCTTCCTCTTGAACCTTGCGGAGTTCGGCTTCTTCAACCTCACGCTGCTGCGCCATTACGAGAGCGCGGCGGCGGGCATCCATTTCGCCTTGAGAAAGATCGTGAAGCACATTGCCGCGCTGGCGAGCCTGGCCACCATTGCCGCGGTCGGGCTGCTGCCCGCTGCGCTGGCGGTTCTGCGCGCCGGCACGCGAAGGCTGCCCCTTGGGGTGTCGCTGCTGGCGGCTTGCGTCGTCTGCACGGCGTGTCTGCCCTTCAGGCGCGCGCGGTTGCGCGGGCGCTGGCGTGCGCTGTGCTGCTGGTGCCGGTGTTGAAGTTGTTTCTTCGCTCGGCTTGTGCAGCCGGCGCTTGCGTGTTTCCACCACGACCGCCTTGCTGCGACCGCGGCCCATATCCTGGCGCACGGTGCCTTGGCTGACACCCGACGGCTTAAGCTTCAGTGTCTTCTTGCCCGCATCGTTGGATGTCTTGTCGTCTTTACTGTCCGTCATTCGGTTCCCGTTCCTTGGCGCGGGAACCGCTGTCACCTCAAAGAGACGCAATTCCCGCCTTGAAATTCATGCTCTGGCGCACGGC
The DNA here is from genome assembly GCF_055808365.1 of Martelella sp. K41-7. Classification (NCBI taxonomy): domain Bacteria; kingdom Pseudomonadati; phylum Pseudomonadota; class Alphaproteobacteria; order Hyphomicrobiales; family Aurantimonadaceae; genus Martelella; species Martelella sp. K41-7. The sequence continues at coordinate 420,932 of NZ_CM147867.1, read as the reverse complement.
CAAATTCCGTGACGTCGTCATTTGTTCGTCATCGCGGCTTTTCCTTCAGTTCCGGGAGCGGCCCGGTACCTTTGAAGCATCATCGCGCGCTTCACTACACCCTCTCCGGCCTTTCCCGCAAGCGCTGCGGCATGTTTAAACGCATTCTCATGCAAAAGAGTGTCAATTTCCACGGCAGTAAAAGGGCTCATCGCCGGAATCGGCCCTTCGGCCTCGGTCTGAAGCCAGAATGCCTTTCGGGCCTGATCAAGCTTGCGCTTGCCGTCCGCAGCCGCATCGGCGGCGTGAAATACAGCCAGCGCAGCGCCACTTCGGATCGCAAGATCAACTTTCGCCGACCCCGTGACGAACTCACCCGCCTTGCGGGCCATGTTCATCATACCCGCAAGCTGGCGCGCCATCAACATATCGACCATCGCGCCGATATCTGTGGACACTTCCACCTTCTGTTTCAGCGCACGGGCATAGAGCCCCTTGGACACCGCCTTATCGACAGCCCAACGTTCGGCCGTGACCCAGCAGCCCCGTCCCGGCAGTTCCCGTTTGAGATCGGGAACCACCTGCCCGTCAGGAGCGGCAACGAAGCGGATCAGATCATCCGGTCCGCCGGTATTGCGGGTCACGATGCAGGTACGCTCGTTCATCGCCGCCTCTTCAGCCACTTTGCGCGGAGTAGTCACAGGGGGCCTTACGCGCTCTTGTCGGTGTCGTCTTCGGAAGCCGGTACAGCGTCTTCGCCGGCCTCTTCTTCAGCGACACCGTCTTCAAGCACACCTTCTTCGTCTTCATTCACGTCTTCGGCAACAATGAGGTCTTCCTCTTTGATCCACCCAACAGCAAGACGAGCCTGAACAACCATGTTTTCAGCCTCGACCCGCGACAGGTCGAACCCGGACAGGCTGCCTTCGAATCGCTTGGTCTGCCCGTTCTGACGCTCCGTCCAGCCGACAAGATCGTCAGCGGCGCAGCCAGCAAAGTCTTCCATCGTCTTGATGTCGTCCTGACCAAGCTTGACCATCATCGCAAGGGTCATGCCATCGATCTGGCGCAGATCATCGGAAACACCGAGTTCTCGGCGCTTCTCATCGAGTTCAGCCTCCTGACGCTCCAGGAATTCCTTGGCGCGCATCTGGATTTCTTCGGCCGTCTCCTCGTCGAAGCCTTCGATAGAGGCGATTTCCTCCAGCTCGACATAGGCCAGTTCTTCGATGGCGGCAAAGCCTTCGGAAGCCAGAACCTGACCGACCATTTCATCAACGTCCAGCGAATCCATGAACAGCTGCGAGCGTTCGTTGAACTCCTTCTGACGGCGCTCCGACTCTTCGTTTTCCGTCATGATGTCGATGTCCCAGCCGGTCAACTGCGAAGCGAGGCGGACATTCTGACCGCGACGGCCGATCGCGAGCGACAGCTGGTCATCAGGCACGACAACATCAATACGCTCGGCATCCTCGTCCAGCACCACCTTGGCGACTTCGGCCGGCTGCAGCGCGTTGACGATGAAGGATGCCGGATCTTCCGACCACGGGATGATATCGATCTTTTCGCCCTGAAGCTCACCGACAACGGCCTGAACGCGCGAACCGCGCATACCAACGCAGGCACCGACCGGATCAATCGATGAATCAGATGAAATCACGGCGATCTTGGCGCGCGAACCCGGATCACGGGCAACCGACTTGATGGTGATGATGCCGTCGTAGATTTCCGGCACTTCCATGGCAAACAGCTTGACCATGAACTGCGGATGGGTGCGCGACAGGAAAATCTGCGGGCCGCGCTGTTCGCGGCGGACATCGTAGACATAGGCGCGGATGCGGTCGCCATAGCGCGGCACTTCGCGTGGGATCATCTCGTCACGGCGAATAATGGCTTCGCCACGGCCGAGATCGACAATGACATTGCCGTATTCGACGCGCTTGACCGTGCCGTTAACAATCTCGCCGATACGATCCTTGTATTCGTCGAACTGACGGTCACGCTCGGCCTCGCGCACCTTCTGCACGATCACCTGCTTGGCGGACTGGGCGGCAATGCGGCCAAAATCCATCGGCGGAAGCGGATCGGCAATAAAATCGCCGAGCTTGGCTTCCGGATTGCGATCAAGCGCCAGCGCCAGCGGGATCTGGGTGCCGTAATCTTCGGCTTCCTCGACCACTTCCAGCAGGCGCTGGAGATGGATCTCACCGGTCTTCGGATTGATGTCGGCGCGGATGTTGGTTTCCGACCCGTAACGCGACTTGGCCGCCTTCTGGATGGCGTCGGCCATGGCGGTAAGAACGATCTCGCGATCGATGGATTTTTCACGCGCAACCGCATCGGCGATCTGCAACAATTCAAGCCGGTTCGCACTTACTGCCATTGTTCTGGTCTCCGTCCTTGCCACCGGAACCGCATCGGTTCCGTGAATATCTTAAATCGAAAGGCCCCCGTCAGCAGGGCCTGGCTTTTATCTCAGTTATCTCCGCCGTCGGCGTCGCCGTCGTCGCCAACATCTTCGTCGTCATCGTTAGCCGCCTTTTCCTTCGCCAGCTTGTCGGCTCTCAAAGCCTCCCGGATCAGTTCATCCGTGAGAACAAGCTTTGCCTCCGACAGCGCCGAAAAGGGGATGGTCACCTCGGCCGGCTCGCCATAGGCAACACCGTCGCGCAGAAGCGTGACACCGTCGACATCGGCCTCGATGATCCGCCCGCGAAAGCGCTTGCGCTCATTGACCAGCACCGAGGTCTCGCATTTCAGGAGATGGCCCTTCCAGCGATAAAAATCGGACTTGCGCACCATCGGCCTGTCGATCCCCGGCGAGGAGACTTCCAGATGATAAGCCCGGTCGATCGGGTCTTCGACATCCAGCACCGGAGAGACGGCCTGCGAAACCTCTTCGCAACCCTCTACCGTCATGGTGCCATCGAGACGCTCGGCCATGATCTGCAGTGTCAGACCGTTCTGGCCCGAAAGCCGCACGCGCACCAGTTTGAAGCCGATATCTTCCAGAACAGGCTCGATAATGTCGGCAATCTTCTTGTCGACGCCCGTTTCCACGATCAGCCGTTCTTCTCTTTCTTTTTCCGCCATCTGTATCAAATCTGCCAAAAAGGTTGCTCCCGACGACCTCGCCGCCGCCTGCGCCAAATAAAAAGAGCGGGTCCGCGAGGTCCCACCCTTCATCTGACGATCAAGAATTTGAGGTTTGAATACGCCCTCACCACTCAAATTGCAAGTTTTATCGCTAAAGGTTTGAGACCCGCCGTGCTGCTGCGCATATAGGCAAGTGAAAGCACAACGCCCTATAATGAACTGCCAGATCACCCCGGCGACATGCCACCAGACCAAAACAGAGTAGCCCCATGCAGCCCGCTCCCGACCCGAAATCACTGTTCGCGCCCTTTGCGCATCCGACATTCCGCTATATCTGGCTCGCCTCCGTTGCCTCCAACCTCGGCAGCATGATCCAGAATGTCGGCGCGGCGTGGATGATGACTTCGATTTCCGATTCGGAAAGCATGGTGGCGCTGGTTCAGGCCTCCACGACGCTGCCGGTGATGCTGTTCGCGCTTTTGGCCGGCGCCATTGCCGACGGTTTTGATCGCAGGCGGGTGATTCTCTCCGCGCAGGTGTTCATGTTCACTGTTTCGGTGCTGCTGGCGCTGGCAGCCTTTGCCGGGCTGCTGACGCCCTGGCTGCTGCTCGCCTTCACCTTCCTCATTGGCTGCGGCAACGCGCTCAACAATCCGTCCTGGCAGGCTTCCGTCGGCGACATGGTGCCGCGTTCCGACCTTCCCGGCGCCGTCACGCTTAATTCCGTCGGCTTCAATATCACCCGCAGCCTCGGCCCCGCCATTGGCGGCACCATCGTTGCCATCGGCGGCGGGGCTGCTGCCTTCACCGTCAACGCCTTCAGCTATCTCGGCCTTCTCACCGTGGTCTACCGCTGGAAGTTCCGCCCGCCGGAGAACCCGCTGCCGCGTGAAAAGATGACGACGGCGATTGGCGCCGGGCTCCGTTACGTGGTGATGTCGCCGAACATTCTGAAGGTTCTGCTGCGGGCCTTCATTTTCGGCCTTGCCTCCGTTTCGGTGCTCGCGCTTCTGCCGGTTGTTGCCCGCGATGTGATCGTCGGCGGACCGCAAACCTTCGGCATCATGCTGGGCGCTTTTGGTATCGGGGCCATTGGTGGTGCCTTCGCCAATGCGCAGGCGCGCGCACGGCTCTCCAACGAGGCGATTGTCAGCCTCTCCTTCCTCATTTTTGCTGCGAGCGCGGCCGTTATCGGCTTTTCGACATCGCTCGTGCTCGATTGTTTCGCGCTGCTTTTCGCCGGCGCCTGCTGGGTGCTGGCGTTGTCGCTGTTCAACACCGTGGTGCAGCTGACAACCCCACGCTGGGTCGTTGGCCGCGCACTCTCGCTCTACCAGACGGCCTCTTTCGGCGGCATGGCACTCGGCAGTTGGCTCTGGGGACAGGTGGCCGAACACCATTCGATCACGCTCGCATTCCTCGCCGCCGCCGCCGTGATGGCGCTGGGTGCCGTGATCGGCCTGTTTTTCAAGATGCCGGCGCTCGAAAGTCTCAATCTCGATCCGCTCAACCGGTTCCAGATGCCCGAGCCGAAACTCGACATGTTGGCGCGAAGCGGCCCGATCGTGGTCGAAACCCGCTTTATCATCGGCCCTGAAGATACGGAAGAATTCCTGCGGCTGATGATCGAGCGCCGACGGATCCGCAAACGCGACGGCGCACGCAAATGGGCACTGATGCGCGATATCGCCGATCCGGAAGTATGGATCGAGACCTATCACGCGCCGACATGGGTGGATTATGTGCGCCACAACCAGCGCCGCACGGTGGCTGACGCCGAGAACCTGGACCGCATCCGCGCGCTGCATCGTGGCGCAGAAAGGCCGGAGGTTCGGCGGATGATCGAGCGCCAGGCGATCCCACCACGCGACGAAGTGTTCAACCGGCCCTACCACATGCACCACCAGCATCATTGATGGCGGGGCTTTCATACGACGTTGTCGAAAACATCCCTCCCATGCCGGATCGTCGCCCGCATGCTTCAACTTGGCGCATGTTCGAATGACCGCCGTTTCGCGCGATCAACGAGCGATAAGTCAGAATCGTTTGACCGCAATCAAAGCACGGACCGAGCTTTTTCACATTAATGCGGTATGCCAGCAGCCAAGAACAAATCTGAATTACTGACGGCCTTCGACAAGGATCTGGCGAAACTGCGAAAGACACTCGCCGTTGTAGGCGAGGAGACCTCGGCGTTGTCGTCGCCTGACGACGCGACCACAATCAAAGGCATCATCGCACACAGAACCCATTGGATGGGCATGCTCCACCGATGGTACGAGGACGGCGTTGCCGGCCGGCGGGTATTTGTGCCCGCCGAAGGCTACAAGTGGAACCAGCTCAAGGCTTATAACGCGCCAATTTATTTAGAGGGCAACAACACGCCGTGGGCAGAGTTGCTTTTGAATTTTGAAAACGCCAGTGAGACGTTGCGAACCTTTATCGTCTCTCAGGACAATCACGAGCTCTACACCCACGGTGCTCACGCGTGGACCGGAAAATGGACGCTTGGCCGGTATATCGAGGCCTCGGGCCCATCCCATTTCCGATCTGCAAACAGCTACATCCGCAAGATACTGAGGACAGCGCGATAGTCTTCAACTTTTCTGCCGCGCCGAGCCCGGCCTATCGCAGCAATTCGTTCTTCAACTGCGGCGTCGGCCAGCAGGTCTGGCTCACCCGGTTGCGCATCTGCCAGTCGCCGATGGAGCGGCGGGTCTTGAAGCCGACCAGCCCGTCCGCGCCGCCAGTGTCGTATCCCATTCCCATCAGCTTGCGCTGCATGGCGGCGACATCGGAACGCAATAGCGTGCCCGTGCGCTGCCAGGGCTGGACAAACGCGCCCATGCCAAACTGGATGCGGTCTGCGAGATTGCCAACGAAAAGCGCGTAGAGGTCGGAATTGTTATATTCCTTCAGCACGTAGAAATTCGGCGTGACGATGAATTCCGGTCCGTAACGGCCCTGCGGCACCAGCATCATGCCGGGCTTGCGCAGTTCGTCTGCCGGAAAGCTTTTGCCCTGAACGCGGCCTATGCCCTGCTTGCCCCAGGCTGAAATCGCCCGAGCATTGTCCGGGCCTTCCTGTGCACAGGACACATTGTCGGGGACGACAGCCTCATAGCCCCAGTCACGGCCGCGCTCCCAGCCATCGCTTGCCAGATGCTTGGCAATCGTCGCCAGCGAATCCGGCACCGAGTTCCAGACATCGATCACGCCATCGCCATCGAAATCGACCGCGTATGCCTGAAAATTCGAAGGCATCAGTTGCGGCTGCCCGAAGGCACCGGCCCATGAGGCCTTGCGCTTGTCGAGGGGAGCCGCGCCACTTTGAATAATCTGGAGAGCGGCGATGAATTCACGTTGGAACATCTGCTGGCGTGAGCCGGTCATGAACGCCTTGGTGCCGAGCACCTGAAGGATATCGTATTTTTCCTCTGCCGCGCCATAGCCCATTTCCCGACCCCAGATCGCCAGCACAATGCGCCCCGGCACACCATAGCGCGCCTCGATCTGGTCGAGAACCGGCTTGTACTGGTTGTAGAGCTTGCGGCCCTTGATCGCGAGATAGTTCAGATTGTTCTCGCTGAAATAAGGTCCGGGTTCGGAGAATTCCGGCTGGGTCTGCTTGCGTGTCTGCGGCGGCTTGGTGCCCGGCGGAACCAGATCGGGCAGCGACCAGTTGATGGAAAGCCCTTGCGTGGCGCGGTCATAGACACCGGCTGAAACTCCAGACCGTAACGCGGCATTGCGCATGTCGGACTGGATCCAGTTCTGGAACTGGCGGTCGACCTGCCCACGGTCATAGGCGTTGGCAACACTGGAAACCCCCGCCCCGGCCGCAAAAGCGAGCACGAAAGCGGCAAGCGCGCAGACGACACGGACGGCATACAGTGGACGGAACCTGAACATCGGAAATTCTCCTTCGCGCGCAACTGTGAAAGAAGATGGTTACCGAATAGTGAACGAAAACGCGTCGTGGTGGCAAAACAATGCCACCGGCGATCACACTCCGGTGAGCCGTCGCCCCTGCTTTGAACTGTCAGTCGCGAAAAGGCCGACCCTCAGCCCTTTCCGGCTTCGACGTCCGGGCCGAAATCATTGGTCTGGGCCTGCCCCGGCTGGCAGTACCAGTAAATCAGCACAATGATGCCGATGACGGAGATGACCAGAAGCTGCCACCAGCCGCTGCGGTTGATGTCATGCAGGCGCCGCGCGCCAACGGCATAACTCGGCACCAGGATCGCAAGGCTCCATATTCCGCTGAGGATACCGGGCTGCGAACTGCCGAAAAGAGCATAGTCGACCCCCGACACGATCACACTGACGATCCAGGTCGCAAGCACCCAGAACCACAAAGCACCGCGTGAAGAACGCCCGTGAAACAGCGCGTAATTGCTGAACCCGAGCCTGAAAGCCTCGGCAAAGCCCACATTTCGGTGTTCCCTGCCGACTATTGTCGTATCTGTCATGTTGTTTCCCTGTCAAAATATCCGTCTCACCCCTGCGAAAGAGGATAGACACTCCCTGGCTATTGGCAAGCGAAAGGAAAACTGCCGTTTGAAGGACGATATCATCAGCCCTGCACGGACATCCCCACTCTTCCCAATCTTTCCGTGTTCCGGTAGTAAGGAAGTGCTGCCGCATGGCCCTTCAAGGGTCATTGTTCCGGCGCGGACTGTTCGTTTTCAAGATCGCTTTTTTCAGTTTTCGTTTTCAAAGACCAGGGACATTCGAGCGTATGGATATCGGTTGGATCGAAGCCGCATTTCTGGGCCTGCTGCAGGGCCTGACAGAATTTCTGCCGATTTCCTCGAGTGCGCATCTGCGCATCGCGGGCGAATTCCTGCCATCGGGCGCTGATCCGGGCGCGGCCTTCACTGCCATTACCCAAATCGGGACGGAAACCGCCGTTCTCGTTTATTTCTGGTCAGACATCATGCGGATCGCCAGTGCCTGGCTCGCCAAGAATCTGAAACTCGGCGATTATCCAGGCCGGCATGCGGCAGCCGACGTGCGCATGGGCTGGTTGATCATCATCGGCTCTGTTCCGATCGTGGTTCTCGGCCTGCTCTTCAAGGACCAGATCGAGCACTCTCTGCGCAATCTCTATATCACCGCCACCATGCTGATCGTCTTCGGCCTTGTCATGGGCTATGCCGACAAGGTCGGGATCAAGAAGATCACGCTCGACAAGCTCTCGTGGCGTGATGGCATTCTCTTCGGTTTTGCCCAAGCGATGGCTCTGATCCCCGGCGTATCACGCTCGGGCGGCACCATCAGCGCCGGGCTTCTGCTCGGCTACACCCGTGAGGCCGCCGCGCGCTATTCCTTCCTGCTGGCCGTACCTGCCGTCTTCGGATCCGGCTTCTACCAGTTATTCAAGAGTATCGGCGAGGACAACCCGGTCGGCTGGGGCCCGACAGCGCTTGCGACCCTGATCGCCTTCGTCGTCGGCTATGCGGTGATCATCTTCTTCCTGCGGCTGGTGTCCACGCGCAGCTACATGCCATTCGTATATTACCGTCTGGTTCTCGGCGTCGCGCTGCTTGTGCTGCTGTCCGTTGGCGTGATCAGCCCCGGAGGCGGTGCGGTCTAGCCGGTCACCCATCGTTAATCCTTCGGCGGTACAGTGGCGACATGAACCCGAACGACTTGACCGGCCAGTCGCGGCCCCTGTCCCGTATCTGAAACGGGATTTCGGCGTGACTGTGCTCATGTTCCAAGCGACGAAAGCCAGATGTCTACGCTCTATCATCACCCCATGTCCGCCGCCTCACGGTTCATTCGCCTCGTCATCGGCGAATATGCCTTTGAAGTCGACCTGATCGAGGAACGACCATGGGAAAAGCGCAAGGCCTTCCTGACCGCGAACCCGGCAGGCACACTGCCGGTCTATGTCGATGACAATATGCGTGCGCTCTGCGGCCCGTTCGTGATCGCCGAGTTCATGGACGAAACCCATGGCGTGTTGCAGCGTGAACGCCGACTGCTCGCCGAAGAACCGTTCCAGCGTGCCGAAATCCGCCGGCTGACCGAGTGGTTCCTGCTTAAACTTGAGCAGGACGTCACCTATCCGCTTTGCCGCGAACGCGTCTACAAGCTGCAGATGAGCAGCGAGCATGGCGGCGGCGCACCGGATTCGCGCGTTCTGCGTGCAGCCCGCGCCAATATCCGTCAGCATATGAAATATCTGGCATGGCTTGCGGCAAACCGCGGCTGGCTTGCCGGCAAACGGATGAGCTATGCCGACCTTTCCGCCGGTGGCGCCGTTTCCGCGCTCGATTATCTGGGCGAGATCAACTGGGACGAGATACCGGCCGCCAAGGAATGGTACCAGCGCCTGAAATCGCGCCCCGCCTTCCGCGCGCTGCTGGCAGACCGGGTGCGCGGTGTTGTGCCGGTTTCCCACTACGCCGATCTGGATTTTGAGCCGCAAGGCGCCACCTTTGAAGGAGGCGGATGCAAACAAGCGGTGAAGCGATGGCTGAACGCCGGGAAAAACTGAAACGCTTTGTGAAGGATGAGGCAGAAGCAATAGGCTTCGATGCCTGCCGGATTGCGCGTGCCGAAGACATGCCGGAAGCCGCAGCCGCCCTCAGCGCATTCGTTGAAAACGGCTATCATGGCGAAATGGCGTGGATGGCGGACACGCTGGAACGACGCTCCTCCCCCTCAACCTCTGGCCCAAGGCGCGGTCCGTGATCATGCTGGCCATGAATTACGGCCCGGAAGAAGACCCGCGCCCGCTGCTGGAACAGAAAGACCGCGCCAACGTCTCCGTCTATGCCCGCAACCGCGACTATCATGATGTCATCAAAGGTAAGCTGAAGCAGATGGCGGGCCGGTTTGCCGCGCACTCAGGCGCTGACGTTAAGGTCTTTGTCGATACCGCCCCGGTGATGGAGAAACCTCTTGCCGAGAAGGCCGGCATCGGTTGGCAGGGCAAGCACACCAATCTGGTCAGCCGGCAATTCGGCTCATGGCTGTTCCTTGGCTCGATCTTCACCACCGAAGATCTGGAGCCGGACAGGCCCGAAAAGGACCATTGTGGCTCCTGCCGGGCCTGTCTCGACGTCTGCCCGACAGATGCCTTCCCCGCACCCTACAAACTCGATGCCCGCCGCTGCATTTCCTATCTCACCATCGAACATCATGGTATTATCCCGGTAGAATTCCGAAGCGCGATGGGCAACCGCATCTATGGCTGCGACGACTGTCTGGCCGCCTGTCCCTGGAACAAGTTCGCGCAAAGCGCATCGGAGATGAAGCTTGCGGCCCGCAACGACCTGAAAGCCCCGGAGCTTTCCATGTTTCTGACCCTGGACGACGCTGAATTTCGTAAATTTTTCTCCGGTTCGCCGGTCAAGCGCATCGGGCGCAACCGGTTTGTCCGCAACTGTCTCATTGCCGCCGGAAACAGCGGTCACCGTTTTCTCTCTGATCCCTGCCGCGTGCTGCTTGATGATGACAGTCCCGTGGTTCGCGCAATGGCGGTCTGGGCGCTAGCACGTCTGCTTTCGAAAACGGAATTTGCCGCATTGGCAAAGTCGCACCACCGTGACAGTGATGAAGATGTTCAACGCGAGTGGCAACGCGAGGAGGAAATGCTATGCATCTGATTGTTTTCGGCGCGGGATACTCCGGACGGGTGATCGGTTCGGCACTGGCTCCGGCCTGTGGCCATGTCGCCGGCACCACGCGGTCGGCAGAAAATGCAGCGCTTCTGGGCACATGCGGCATCCAGACCTTCATCTTCGATGGCCAGGCTATCGACGCGTCCCTTGCGCACAAGCTGCGCTCGGCCACACATATCGTCCAGTCCATCCCGCCGGGCGAGGACGGCGACCCGGTTTTGAACATCGCCAGCCGCGCGGTGCATAATGAGCTCCCCTCGTTGCAATGGGTCTGCTACCTCTCAACCGTGGGCGTCTATGGCGATCATGACGGCGCCTGGGTGGATGAAACGTCGGAATGCCGACCGACCTCCGAGCGCTCGAAACGGCGTCTTGAGATTGAACAGCAATGGCTGGAGACCGGCGAGAAACACGGTCTGCCGGTGGCAATATTGAGGCTTTCCGGCATCTACGGCCCGGGCCGCAACGCTTTTCGCAAACTGCTGGACGGCAGCCAGAAACGGGTGATCAAGGAAAACCAGGTCTTCAACCGCATCCGGGTCGAGGATATCGGCTATGCAACAGCCTTTCTGGCCGAGCACGGCTTCGGCGGTATTTTCAACATAACCGACGACGAGCCGGCGCCGCCACAAGACGTGGTCGGGGAGGCTGCACGGCTGATGGGCATCGACCCGCCGCCGGCGATCGCGTTCGAGAACGCTGACCTTTCGCCGATGGCCCGCTCTTTCTGGGGCGAGAACAAGCGGGTCAGCAATGCCAAGCTGAAAAAGCGGGGTTACGAGTTCGAATTCCCGAACTACCGGCAATCGCTCAAACAGCTTTGGGACATGAAGGTCTACTGAGCGATGGAAAATTTTATCGATCTTTATTGCGAGCGCACCGCCGCCGGGTTCTGGAACGAACCGGTCAATGCGCTGACCAACCTTGCCTTCATCCTCGCGGCCCTGATTGCCTGGCCGACGGCATGGCACCGCCCGCAACGCTCGCTGATCGAAATGACTGTGATTGCGCTGGTTGCAGCCATCGGTGTCGGCTCGTTCCTGTTCCACACGCTGGCAACCCCTTTGTCCGGCGCGCTGGATGTCATACCGATCTGGCTGTTCTTTTTTGCCTATGTCCTGCTGATCTTCATCCGGATCACCGGCGGCAAAACCTTCGACATCATTGGCTATATTGTCGCGACGCTGTTCGGTTTTGTCGCCGTTATATACCTCGTCGGGTTGACGTCCCGCAACGGCGAACCGCTCAATGGTTCACTGCAGTATGCGCCAGCACTGATCGCGATGGCGCTTGCCTCGGCAATTTCCACCATCCGCAGCCATCCGGTGTGGCGCTATTTCGCAGGAGCCACGGCAATTTTCATCTTGTCACTGATGTTTCGAAGCCTCGACCAGACCTCATGCACCATGACGGGCGGGATCGGCACCCATTTCCTCTGGCACGTGCTGAACGCCATGGTACTCGGCATCCTGCTGATGGGGGCGGTCAAAGCGATGCCGCCCGGCCCAGCAAGCGATCAGAAAGAGAAATAGCCGCTTACCGGCACATGATCGGAAGGCTTTTCCCAGCCGCGCGCATCCGTCAGAATTTCGAAGCGTTCAAACGCCGGGACGAGATCGGCTGAGGCCCAGATATGGTCGAGCCTGCGCCCACGGTTTGCCGCCCGCCAGTCTTTGGCGCGGTAGCTCCACCAAGTATAGAGCTTCTCTTCCGGGGGCGTGATATGGCGCATTAGGTCAGTCCAGCCGCCGGCGGCGATCAGCTCCTGCATCCCTTCGGTTTCTACAGGTGTGTGGCTGACGACTTTGAGAAGCTGCTTGTGCGACCAGACATCGTGCTCCATCGGCGCAATATTGAGGTCACCAACAAGAATTGATCCAACACCGTCGCCGGCATCGGCCTGAAGCGCCTTCATTTCCTCGAGAAAATCGAGTTTATGGCGGAATTTCGGATTGATCTCCGGGTTCGGCTCATCGCCACCGGCAGGCACATAGAAATTGTGCAGCCGGATCTTGCGGCCACCGGCCTCGATCACGGCTGAGATATGGCGGGTATCACCCATAGCGCAATAATCGGTCGAAAACCCTTCACCGAGCGGCAGGCGCGAGACGATGGCAACGCCGTGATAGCCCTTCTGACCATGAACCGCGATGTGCTCATAACCAAGGGCACGCAGCGGTTTATAGGGGAACTGGTCGTTCAGGCATTTGATTTCCTGAAGGCACAGGACGTCCGGTGCGTGCTCTTCGAGAAACTGCGAGACGATCGGCAGGCGCAACCGCACCGAGTTGATGTTCCAGGTGGTAAGCTTCAGTTTCAAGTTCACGCCTTTCCTGCGTCTGCCGAAGGGGCATCAGCAATAGGCGATTCTTGTCATAACCGAAAGCCTGTATGGGCCTCAGTCGCTGCTGCTGGGACTTGACATGATCTGGTCGTAAGGGATGCGAAAGACCGAGCGGCCGAATTTCACGCCGGTGCGGACATTGGACAGGATCACGGTGGTATCCTTGCCCTGGGCATCGGTAATGGTCCACTGGCGCAACTCGAACGTCTTGGAGTCAAACATCAGCGTGATCACCTGATCGCCAAACACCGAATTATCGCCAAGCACGATAACCGTCAGTCCGCTCTGCTGACGCACATCGCGCACCATGCGGTTTTGCAGGTCAATTTTGTCTGCAAGCAGCAGGCTGAGTGGCGTGCGCGAGAGCGGATAGAAATTCCAGGTATCGAGTTCGCCATTGCCGACCGCCACATTGCGGCCGTCCGCAATAACTTTCAGCGTCGAAGGAGCATCATAGTCGAAGCGCAGCTTGCCCGGACGCTCGAGATAGAACTTGCCGCCGGCTTGATCTCCGCGCGGACCGAACTGCATGAATTCACCGGTCATGGATTTGACCGACGAGAAGTGGTTGGCGATATTCTGGGCGACATCGGAAGATGCCATGGCCACCTGGGCCACCTGTTGCGTGCCGTCCCGTTTGGTCGGCAGCGGCACATCGTTGGATGATGGCAGGGACTGCGCCATTGCGGCACCCGTCATCAACGCCGCCACGCCGCCGGCAATCCCGCTCAAAAACATCCGGCGTGACCGGTCGGTGCGGGGGGCGTGGTCACGTTGCGGTCACTCATGTGTCAATATCCTGGAACTCTGATATAAGCTCCCTGCCCGGCCAAGACGGCATTTTCTGGGCAGGTCGCCGCGTTATGCGTGCAGACAAAGATGGGGCTTCAATTTGAGCCTTCAATGATATCGCGCTCCGTAGGAACCAGAATCTCGCGCTTTCCGGCATGGTTGGCCGGCCCGATGACGCCTTCATCCTCCATCCGTTCGATCAGGCTGGCCGCACGGTTATAGCCGATGCCGAGCCTGCGCTGTACGTAGGAGGTGGATGCCTTGCCGTCACGCAGGACAATGGCAACAGCCTGGTCATAAGGATCATCGGACTTGGAGAGGTTCGAGGTGCTGCCGCCATCGGAATCTCCCATCTCATCATCATCGTCCGCCGTGATTGCATCGAGATAATCGGGCGTGCCCTGCGTCTTCAGATAGGCGACGATCTCTTCGACCTCCGGATCTGAAACGAACGGACCATGGACGCGCTGAATGCGGCCACCGCCGGCCATGTGCAGCATATCGCCCTGACCGAGAAGCTGTTCTGCGCCCTGCTCGCCCAGAATGGTGCGGCTGTCGATCTTCGAGGTAACCTGGAAAGAGATTCGCGTCGGGAAGTTGGCCTTGATTGTGCCGGTGATGACATCGACCGAAGGGCGCTGGGTTGCCATCACCACATGGATCCCGGCGGCACGCGCCATCTGTGCCAGCCGTTGAACGGCGCCTTCGATATCCTTGCCGGCAACCATCATCAGGTCGGCCATTTCGTCGATGATCACAACGATGTACGGCATTGGCTCCAGATCGAACTCTTCCGTCTCGTAAATCGCCTCGCCGGTCTCGCGGTCAAAGCCGGTCTGCACGGTACGCGACAGCGTCTCGCCCTTTTCGGCAGCCTGGCGCACACGGCTGTTGAAGCCGTCAATGTTGCGTACGCCGAGCTTGGCCATATTCTTGTAGCGCTCTTCCATCTCGCGTACGGTCCATTTGAGCGCCACCACGGCCTTCTTCGGGTCAGTCACAACCGGCGACAACAGGTGCGGAATGCCGTCATAAACGGAAAGCTCCAGCATCTTCGGATCGATCATGATCAACCGGCACTGTTCGGGTGTAAGCCGGTAGAGCAGCGACAGGATCATGGTGTTGACGGCAACCGATTTACCAGAACCAGTGGTGCCCGCGATCAGGAGATGCGGCATTTTTGCAAGGTCGACGGTGACGCTTTCGCCACCGATTGTCTTGCCGAGCGCCATGGCAAGCTTTGCCTTCGAATTCTGGAAATCCTGGCTGGCGACGATCTCGCGCAGGAATACCGTTTCGCGGTGTGGATTTGGCAGTTCAATGCCAATGGCGTTGCGGCCGGGAATGACAGCAACACGCGCCGAGATCGCGGCCATGGAGCGGGCGATGTCGTCAGCGAGACCGATGACACGCGAAGACTTGATGCCTGGGGCCGGTTCCAGTTCGTAAAGCGTGACCACGGGACCGGGGCGGACATGAATGATCTCACCCTTGACGCCGAAATCCTCCAGCACCTTTTCGAGTGTGCGTGCATTGTCTTCCAGGACATCCTTGGACAGCGCCTTGTCGCGCGACAACCCCTTTGGCTCGGCAAGCAGCGCGTGCGAGGGAAGCTCGAAGCCTCTGCGGCGGTGGAGCGGTTCGCGGGCGGGACGGCGGATCGTATCGACATTGGCTGGCCGCGGCGGCGGAACCGGCTCGGCAACCACCGGAGCACGCGATGCCTCACCGGCGATGGTCGTTCTGCTGCCTGACTGGCTGGTATCGCCTTCCCGTTCGCTGCGCCTGCCGGTGGGCATGTCGAAGTCGGCGCTCAGAACACCATCGGGCAGATAGCCACCATCATCATATTCATCGTCTTCGGGATCAAAGCCGTTGTCATCACCGTCATAATCGAACGGTGGCGGATCAACCGGCGCATAGCCGCTTTCGCGCCGGGCTTCCGGGTCGACAAGGCTCGGCTCGCCGCGCCGCTGATAGGCCGGGGCAGCATCGCTGTCACCATCTTCATCGAGACGATCGAAACTATCCTCATTGAAATCATAAGGTGCTTCGAACATGTCGTCGTCATCATCGACTGCCTTGGAAGCGAAGAGGCGGTTCAGGCGGGCACGGGTGGTATACCATGAATGTGTCAGGTGCCCGAGAAGCGGCGCGATCGAAAAGAAGCTATCGCGCTCTTCGGCAAGATCGGCCACGGACGGTGCGCCGGGGTCAAGATGAACCTCCCGGGCGGCTGGTTTTGCTTCAATCAAGGGTGGTTGCCGGACGATCAGCCCGGCAGCATAAAGCTGCAGGAAAAGCGCAGGCATCACGAAGATAGCACCAATGATCATCGCTGACAGGCCGGAAGGGTATTGGCCGATGAACAGTGCCGGAAACCGCAGGATCAGGTCGCCAGAAACCCCACCGAGCCCGTTGGGCAGCGGCCATGTCGGCGGAGGCGGAAAGCAGCCAAGCACGGCGGCCGTCACCAGAGCTGCCCCAATCCAGGCGAAAAAACGAGACGGTCTGCGATAGACCCGGCGGCCGCCCATCAGCGCCAGCGACCAGGCCAGCACAGGCAGGAGCGCAAACACGCTTGCCAGACCGAAAGACTGCATCATGATGTCGGCGAAATTGGCACCGGGATAGCCAAGCAGATTGGTCGGCAGTCTTCCGGTCGCGTGCGAACCGCTCGGATCGTCGACATTCCATGTCGCCATGGCAGCGATTGCAAGGCAAAGAGCGACAAACAGCGCCAGACCGAAAAGGGCCACAACATAGCGCCGCACAAATCCGGTAAAGGAAAACTCCCCACCGCTCTTTTCACCGTATCGCTCTGTTCGTGCCGCCATGTCTGTCCGTTCCTGAAACAATGTTCTGATTCGGTTCTGCCCTTCTCTCCGCATAACAACAGCCGGGACAAGAGGCATCTCCGGCAAGGTTAGCAGTCATCGGTTAAAGCCTCTTTAACCATCGAAAATCCGGACGGCCGAAGACGGCACAAAAAAACCCGGGCCGTATGGCCCGGGTTCGTGCGGCCCGCATAAAGCGGACCGAATGCGATGATCGGAGCTACATGAATTCCGGATAGGCTTCGACACCGACTTCCGACTTGTCGAGACCGTCAGCCTCCTCTTCCGGCGAGACACGGATACCCATGACAGCCTTGAGGATGAACCAGACGATCAGCGATGCGATAAAGGTGAAGACACCGATGGCAACGATACCGATGATCTGCGTACCAAACGAAGTGCCGTCATTGGTGAGCGGTACAATGAACGTACCCCAGATACCGGCAACCAGATGGACCGGAATAGCACCAACGACGTCGTCGATCTTGAGCTTGTCGAGAAGCGGAACAAAGATGATGACGATAACGCCACCGATACCGCCGATGAACAGCGCAGCGGGAACGGACGGCGTCAGCGGTTCAGCCGTGATTGAGACCAGACCGGCAAGCGCACCGTTCAGGACCATGGTGACGTCGACCTTCTTGTAGACGATCTGCAGCAGGATCATCGTGACAACGGCACCTGCCGCAGCGGCGAGGTTGGTGTTGACGAAGATCTTGGAAACGTCGCCGGCATCGGCGATCGAGCCGATAGCAAGCTGAGAAGCACCGTTAAAGCCGAACCAGCCGAGCCACAGGATGAAGGTACCGAGAACGGCGAGGGGAATGTTCGAGCCCGGCATCGGATGAACGCTGCCGTCCGCTGCATATTTACCCGCACGCGAACCGACAACCAGAGCACCGGCAAGAGCGGCCCAGCCGCCGACCGAGTGAACAAGCGAAGAGCCAGCGAAGTCAGAGAAGCCCATTTCAGCGAGCCAGCCGCCGCCCCACTGCCAGGAACCGGTGATCGGATACAGAATACCGGTCAGGATGACGGTGAAGATGATGAACGGCCAGAACTTCATACGCTCGGCAACCGTACCCGAAACGATCGAGGCGGTCGTGGCGCAGAACACCATCTGGAAGAACCAGTCAGAGGCGACCGAATAGCCGGCAGAGCCATCATCCATGCCGGGACCCGGGAAAACGTAGGGGCCGAAGGAGCCCATGAAGCCACCGTCAACGCCGGTGTACATCAGGTTGTAGCCGGTGAACCAGAACATGATGCCGCCGACCGAGTAGAGGGCGATGTTCTTCAGGCCCTGCATCGAGGCGTTTTTCTTGCGCACCAGGCCCATTTCGAGCATGGCAAAGCCGGCCGCCATCCACATAACCAGGAAGCCGCCAATGAGGAACAGCATCGTGTTGAGGATTTCGGCGGTCGCCGGCGAAACGCCGGTGGCCATTGTCAGGTCGATCACGGTTTCGTCCTGAGCCAGCGCGGGAAGGGCAAAGGAAGCTGCCGCAATCGCAGTGACGCCCGCAAAAAGTTTGAGTTTGGAAGACATAGACTGATTACCCCCTGCTGTCTTACAGCGCTTCGGAATCGGTTTCGCCGGTACGGATGCGCACGGCCTGTTCGATGGAATAGACAAAGATCTTGCCGTCACCGATCTGGCCGGTCTTCGCGGAGGAGGCGATCGCCTCGACAGCTTTCTCAACCACATCGGCAGCGACCGCGACTTCGATCTTCAGCTTGGGAAGAAAGCTGACGGCATATTCCGTGCCGCGATAAATCTCGGTGTGCCCCTTCTGCCGACCGTACCCTTTGACCTCGGTGACGGTCAGGCCCTGAATGCCGACAGCGGTGAGGGCTTCGCGCACCTCATCCAGCTTGAACGGCTTTATGATGGCCATCACAATTTTCATCTGGTTTCCCATCCTTTGTTTACCCTCGGCTTCCTGAGAAGCCGGTTCTCCTTACCGCCTGGACAGGCGAATCCGTCAGCGGCCTACCTGATACATACAAAGTCCGTGCCAGATTCGAAGCCTTCTTATATCTATTTGATATTTATGTAATATTTCTACAGAAAATCGCATCATGGCAAAATTGCGTCAGAGTTAGGGCGAGCCACTGCGCATATCGCGGCAAATGCCTAAAATTTGTGCGAATCCCAGGATCAGCCGCAAAACTTCGTGATCGTCAACGCGGTAAAGCGCCGGCTGAAGATCTCCAGAGCCGATCTGTCCGGCCAGTGCTAAAACGCCGGAAACGTCCATCGCCGTCGCGCTATTCGTAAAACGGTCGGGCATTCTGATTGAGGCGGATCAGGCCTTCCTGGGCCACCGAGGCGACCAGCGTTCCATCCCGGGAGAATATCTTGCCGAACGCCAGGCCCCGAGCATTGCTGGCCGAAGGGCTTTCATGCACGTAGAGCAGCCAGTCCGATATATCGAAGGAACGGTGGAACCAGACCGCATGATCGAGGCTCGCGGCCTGAACACCGTCGGAGAAAACCGAACTTTCATGCGGATAAAGCGTCGTATCCAGAAGCGTCATATCCGACATGTAGGACAGAAAAGCCGTTTGGAACGCCCGCCCCTTTGGCGGAACGCCATTGCCCCTGATCCAGATGCTCTGCCGCGCGGACCTTTTCTTGCGCCACAGGAATTCATCCAGATCGACGGGTCGGAGTTCGATCGGGCGCTCGCGCTTCCAGTAGTTGCGGATCGGAGCCGGTGCATGCTCGCTGTCATTCATGATGTCGCTGGCAACCAGCGCTT
Source organism: Martelella sp. K41-7 (assembly GCF_055808365.1). Lineage (NCBI taxonomy): Bacteria > Pseudomonadati > Pseudomonadota > Alphaproteobacteria > Hyphomicrobiales > Aurantimonadaceae > Martelella > Martelella sp. K41-7. The sequence continues at coordinate 401,482 of NZ_CM147867.1, read as the reverse complement.
CGGGTGGCGGCACGTCCGGCATTTCGTCCTGGTGTGCAAACCCGTCTTCTTCTATCTGGAAGGACGCCGCCATGATGAAGATCGGCTTGCCGTGCTGGATCGCGCGGACATTGCGCGTCGAAAAACTGCGGCCGTCGCGCAGCCGCTCGACCTGAAACACGATCGGTACCGTGGTGTCGCCGGGACGCATAAAATAACCGTGCAGCGAATGAACAAACTTCCCTTCGGACACGGTCCGTTGCGCTGCAACCAGCGACTGGGCCACCACCTGCCCGCCGAAAACGCGCTGCCATGTCGTGACCGGACTTTGCCCCCGATAAAGATTTTCTTCCAGCCGCTCCAGATCAAGCAGATCTGCGAGCACGCTGCCGCTTTTGGCATTATTGGCCTGTGACATCCGCAACACTTCCCTATATATCGCTTTAAGTATTTGAATGCCGTATAGCAGCTTCGCATGTGCTGATCGAGAGACCGCGAATGCATGCCGCCAGTAGCGGCGAAACAGGAAGGGAGCGCAAAATGAAAGACATCATCATCGTTGGCGGTGGCTATGTCGGCCTCTCCGTCGCCGTTGCCATCAAAAAGGCTGCGCCGCACCTTGAGATCGAATTGATGGAAGCTGCCCCCGAACATGTCTGGCAAAAGGACCAAAGGGCCTCAGCCATCATCGCGGCTGCCATCAACATGCTCAAGACGCTCGAGCTCTGGGACGACATCAAGGATGACGCCCAGCCGATCAACGACATGATCGTCACCGATTCGAAGACCGGCGAGCCTGTGAAGCCGGTTTTCCTGACCTTTGCCGACCGCGCCTCTGCGGATGAACCCTTCGCCTACATGATCCCCAATGTTGCAATGGTGCATGCCCTTCGCGAAAAGGCGGGCGAACTTGGCATCACCATCCGCCATGGTGCCGCCGTCACCGCTTTTGCAAACACTGGCGGTTCCGCGAAGATCACGCTTGACGGCGGCGAGGAAATCGCCACCCGGCTGGTGGTCGCCTGCGATGGCGTGCGCTCGCGCCTGCGAGACATGGCGGGCATCAAGACGGTGAAGTTCGACTATGGCCAGTCAGGCATTGTCACCACGATTGCCCATGAGCGTCCGCATAATGGCCGCGCCGAAGAGCATTTTCTGCCAGCCGGCCCTTTCGCAATTCTGCCCCTGAAAGGCAACCGGTCCTCGCTGGTCTGGACCGAGCGCACCGACGACGCCAAACGCCTGGTCGAAAGCGATGACATGGTGTTCGAGGTCGAGCTTGAGCGCCGCTTCGGCCACCACCTTGGCAAGCTGAGCCTCGAAGGCGGCAGACGCGCCTTTCCGCTTGGCCTTACGCTGTCGCGGTCCTTCATTGCGCCGCGTCTGGCGCTTGCGGGCGATGCCGCCCACGGCATCCATCCGATTTCCGGTCAGGGTCTCAATCTCGGCTTCAAGGATGTTGCAGCCCTTGCCGAAACCATTGTCGAGGCCGACCGTATGGGGCTTGATATTGGTGCTGTCGATACGCTTGAGCGCTACCAGAGCTGGCGGCGCTTCGATACGGTTCGCATGGGCATGACCACCGATATCCTCAACCGGCTGTTTTCCAACGATGTCGGCCCGCTGCGCATGGCTCGCGACTTTGGCCTCGGCGTCGTTGACCGCATGCCCGGCCTCAAACGCTACTTCATCGAGGAAGCGGCCGGACGGACCATGCAGGACAAGCCCAAACTTCTGGCCGGCGAACCGCTGTGAGGCGCAACAAGCGCAGGTAATGGCGGCATCCGCAGCAGACACCCGTGCCGCACGGTGATTTTTCCAGGGAGACCCCATGTCCAACAATCTCAAATTTTTCATTGATGGCGCATGGGTCGCTCCCCTCGCACCGTCTGCGCTTGATGTCATCAACCCGGCAACCGAGGAGGTCTTTGCGACGATCTCCGCCGGTGCGGCCGGCGACGTCAACCGTGCGGTTTCGGCTGCGAAGACGGCATTCGCAACCTTTTCTCTGATTGCAAAGGACGAACGGCTTGCGCTGCTGAAGCGCATACTAGACGCCTATAACGCACGCTATGAGGACATTGCCGAGGCGGTCAGCAGCGAAATGGGCGCGCCGATTTCGTTTGCGCGCGGCTCACAGGCTGCTGCGGGGCGCGGCCATCTCGAGGCGGCAATCAGGGCGCTTGAGGATTATGAATTCGAGAGACCGCGCGGCAAGGCCATGATCGTACGCGAGCCGATCGGTGTGTGTGCGCTGATCACGCCCTGGAACTGGCCGTTGAACCAGATCGTCTGCAAAGTGGCGCCCGCCATTGCGGCCGGCTGCACTGTAGTGTTGAAACCCTCCGAAATCGCGCCGGTCTCCGGTGTCATTTTTTCCGAGGTAATGGATGCGGCGGGGACACCGAAGGGCGTCTACAACATGGTACAGGGCACCGGCCCGGATGTCGGCCAAATCATGGCCGGCCACCCGGACGTCGATATGGTATCCTTCACCGGTTCTACCCGTGCCGGAATCATTGTTGCAAAAACGGCGGCCGATACAGTCAAGCGCGTGGCCCAGGAGCTCGGCGGCAAATCCCCGAACATCATCCTGCCCGATGCCGACCTCGAAGAATCCGTTCGATCCGGCGTCACCTCCTGTTTTGAAAATTCCGGCCAATCCTGCGATGCGCCGACCCGCATGCTGGTGCCAGCCGACCGTCATGATGAAGCGCTTGGCTATGCAAGAGCGGCGGCGGAAAGCCTTGTTACCGGCGATCCGAGGTCGGAGAAAACCATGCTCGGCCCGGTCGTCTCCAGCCAGCAATACGAGAAAATCCAGCGCCTGATCGAAGCGGGCATTGCCGAGGGTGCAACCCTGGTGACAGGCGGCCCCGGCAAGCCGGAAGGGCTAGATCGCGGCTATTATGTCCGACCCACGGTGTTCGGCCATGTGACAAACGACATGACGATTGCCCGCGAAGAGATTTTCGGCCCCGTACTCTCGATCCTGCCCTATGCCGACGAGGATGACGCAGTGGCGATCGCCAATGACACGGTTTACGGGCTTGGTGCCTATATCCAGTCAGGCAGCCTCCAACACGCCAGGGCCGTTGCACGGCGTCTTCGCGCCGGATCGGTTTATCTCAACAATCCCGACTGGGACACAATGGCCCCTTTCGGCGGCTACAAACAATCCGGCAATGGCCGCGAATATGCCGACTGGGGAATCGATGATTTCCTCGAGATCAAGGGCATCGTCGGCTGGCAGGCTTAGCCAACTGTAAGGCGCGTGAGCCTTTCAGGGCGCTAGCTGCGGCAGAGCGCTGTCAGAGCCTCGGTAACCAGCGCGAACTGTGCACTGGCACGGGCGCTTTTGTGGCGCGCCCGGAGCCAGCCATGCACCAGCCCGGCACCGGTCTCAAGCGTCACATCGGCACCTTTTTCCAGAGCGGTATCGCGATAGCGCACAGAATCATCATGCAGCGGATCGCATTCGGCCGGGAAAAGCCGCGTCGGCGGCAATTGCGCCAGATTGCCAGCCTTCGGCGTTGCCGACGGGTCGTCTTTCGTGCCACCGCGCACATCGCTGTAGCCCTGTAACTCCGCGCGCGTCAGAAGCGGTGCATGGGCGTGTCTTTCGAAGCTTCCACCTTCCGGCGCAAAGCCGAGAGACGGGTAGATCAAGACCTGCCCCTTGAGCTCCGGCGCCGTCCATGTTCCTGCGATAGCCGCGCACAGCGTTGCCCCGGCACTGTCACCACAAAGGACCACTGCATGGCTTTCGCAAAGCGTCCGGGCAACCGCCAGAACATCGTCATAGGCTGCGGGATGTTTGTGCTCGGGCGCGAGGCGATAATCGACGGCAACGACCTGAAAACCGGTCGTCGCTGCGATTTCGGTGCAGACATCGTCATGGCTTTCCAACCCGCCGAGCACAAATCCGCCGCCATGGGCGAAAATAATGACGGTTTCGGTTTCAGTGCCGTAAAGGCGCACAGGAACACCATCCACCCGATCATCACGCGTGGTGATGCCCACCGGTGACAACGCGCGAAAATGCGCTGCCATACGATCATACACCGCACGCTGGGCCTGCCAGTCATCCCCCCTAAGGTCACTCGGGTAAAAAGACTGGGTTTCCGCAATGAAGGCCCGGATTTCCGGGTCGAGATATGCGCCATAATCCACGGGTCAGGGGCTCCGGTTGCGATCAGTCTTGCAGAAACGGCGCGATCAGCGCGAGATCGGCCTTCGACAGGCGGTCGGAGGCCGTCCATGTCTGATGCCAATAGGGATAAAGCAAAGGTGGCCGGCTGACGGCCTCCAGCCGGGAGAACTCTTCCTCCGTAAGCGTCAACTCTGCAGCGCCAAGATTATCGGCAAGCTGATGATCGGTGCGGGCACCGACAACCAGAGATGCGATGCCCGGTCGCGCCAGAAGCCAGGCGAGCGCCACCTGCGCCGGGGTTGCCCCCTTGGCGGACGCAATATCGATCAGCACTTCAACAATGTCATAAAGCGCCTCGATATCGCTGACCGGCGGTTCTTTCCAATCAGCAGCGCGGCGCGTGCCTTCCGGCTCCGGCTGGTTGCGGCGGTATTTGCCTGACAGCAGCCCACCGGCCAGAGGCGACCACACGACAACGCCAACCTCCTGATCGAGCGCGATCGGCAACAGCTCATATTCCGCCTCGCGGGCCTGAAGCGTATAATGGATCTGCTGGGCAACGGGTCGCACCAGCCCTTCGCGTTCGGCAATGCCGAGCGTCTTCATCAGGTGCCAGCCGGAAAAATTGGAAACACCGACATAACGGATCTTTCCGGTACTGACGAGATCGTCCAGCGCACCAAGCGTTTCTTCCAGCGGCGTCTGACCGTCCCATTCATGCAGCCAGTACATGTCGATATAGTCAGTCTTCAGCCGCTTCAGGCTAGCCTCGCAGGCACGCACAAGATGATGCCGCGACAGGCCACGGTCGTTCGGCCCCTGTTCGAACGCCGGAAAACGCGCCTTGGTGGCGAGCAGCAGACGGTCGCGCTTGTCGGCGATCGCCTCGCCAACAATCTCCTCGGACACGCCGGCGGAATAGACATCGGCCGTATCGATCATATTGACACCGGCATCGACGCACATGTCGATCTGGCGCCTTGCGCCCTCAAGATCGGTATTGCCGGTTTTGGAAAAGCCGTCCTTACCGCCGAAGGTCATGGTGCCGAGCGTGAGTGCCGAGACTTTCAGGCCAGAGCGGCCGAGTGTGCGATACTGCATGCGCTTATCCTTTGCGGTTATGCGAAACTGAATGTCGCGATCAACTATAGACACGGGACGCGAAAGATCGATGGTTGAACGGTTTTCGAGCGTATTTTGTTCAGATCATCAAAAGGCAGGTCGCCCGGTCGGGTTGATGCCGCTGTCAATCCACTCCGGACGCCCCGGCAATGACAGCGCGGCAAGCTTCGGCTCTGTCTTCGCGATCACGCGCCCTTCGCGCAGAACCGCAAGCCGTGTCGGCTTCAGTCGCAGCGCTTCCACCACATCTTCGGCCTGCAGGATCACGAGATTGGCGGAATTGCCGGTCTCAACGCCATAGCCTTCAAGGCCAAGCGCTTTGGCCGAATTGACCGTGATGCAGTCAAAAATCGCTCTTTTGTCTTCCACGCCAGACATCTGCGCCACGTGAACGGCCATATGACCGACTTCCAGCATGTCGCCGGAACCCATCGAATACCAGGGGTCCATCACGCAGTCATGGCCAAAGGCGACATTGATCCCGGCGGCGAGCAGCTCGCGCACCCGCGTCAACCCGCGACGCTTAGGAAAGCTGTCGTGACGGCCCTGTAGCATGATGTTGATCAGCGGATTGGGAATGGCGTTGATTTGAGCTTCCGCCATCAACGGGATCAGCTTGGAGACATAGTAATTGTCCATCGAATGCATCGAGGTCAGATGCGAACCGGCAACGCGCCCCTGAAGGCCGAAGCGCACGGTTTCCGCCGCCAGCGTCTCGATATGGCGCGACAGCGGATCGTCGGTCTCGTCGCAATGCATGTCCACCGGCAGGCCGCGTTCAGCCGCGATCCGGCAAAGCGCCTCCACCGATTTCGCACCATCGGCCATGGTACGCTCGAAATGCGGAATGCCGCCAACGACATCAACGCCCATATCCAGGGCCCGTTCCAGCGCTTTGACGCCGTCTGTGGCGCGGTAATAACCATCCTGCGGAAAGGCGACGAGCTGCAGGTCGATATAGGGCGCAATCTTCTCCTTCACCTCCAGCATTGCCTCGACGGTGACCAGTTTCGGATCGGATGTATCGACATGGGTTCGGATATGCAGAAGGCCCTGACTGACAGCGAGGTCGCAATAGGCAAGCGCCCGTTCGATCAACGCGTCCTTGGTCAGCGTCGGACGCAACTCGCCCCACAGCGCAATGCCTTCCAGCAGCGTGCCGGAAGTGTTCATACGCGGCAGGCCGAGCGACAGCGTCGCATCCATGTGGAAGTGCGGATCGACGAAGGGCGGCGAAACCAGCCGGTTTGTGGCATCGATGATCGCGCCGGCTTCTGCGGCGAGATTGTTTTCGATGGCGATGATTTTTCCACCCGCAATGCCGATATCGATGCCTTTGCGGCCATCGGGAAGGTTAGCGTTTTTGATGATGAGATCGAACATGGATATTTCTCTGGATTGTCAGCGCTCGCCGCGCCGGTAGGGTTGCATCAGCGCCTGCGGCACGCGGGCGCGGCGCGCCATCACGGCGAGAGCGGCGATGGACAGGATATAGGGGATCATCAGGAATATCTGATAAGGCACGGCGCCATCAAGCGCGGTCTGAAGACGCAACTGGAAGCCATCGAAAAAGGCAAACAGCAGCGCCCCGAACAACGCCCGCTCCGGCCGCCACGAGGCAAACACCACGAGCGCGATACAGATCCAGCCGCGCCCCTGGACCATGGTGGGAAAGAACGAGTTGAAGGCGGATAGTGTCAGAAATGCACCGCCGACGCCCATCAGTGCGCTTCCGACGATCACCGCGCCATAACGCATCACCATCGGGTTGACGCCCTGCGCTTCTGCCGCGTGCGGGTTTTCACCGGCCATGCGCACAGCCAGCCCAAGCGGCGTTTTCGCCAGAATATAAGCGAGCAGGATCGCCAGCGCGATTGCCATATAGGTCGGAGCGGTCTGTGTGAAGAAAGCCGGGCCGATGAACGGCAGATCGGAGAGGCCCGGAATGCTGATCGGCTGGAATGGCTCAATCGTCGGCGGGCTACCGGAGACCGGCACCAGCAACCGGAACACATAATAGGCAAAGCTAGAGGCAAACAGGGTGACGCCAAGACCGGAAACATGTTGCGACAGCCCAAGCGTCACCGTCAGCAGCGCGTGAAGCGCGCCGAACACCGCACCGCCGAGGGCTGCCACCAGAAGCCCGGTCCATAAATCCGCTCCGTTGAAAACGGCCAGCCAGCCAACCATTGCGCCAAAGGTCATGATCCCTTCGATACCAAGATTGAGCACGCCGGACCGCTCGCACAAAACCGCGCCGAGTGTGCCGAGGATCAGCGGCGTGGCGATCCGCAGAACGGCACCCCAAAGGCCGGCTGACGCCAGAATATCGACAATCGTGTTCATCGGCGCACCCTGTACTGCGTGAAGAAGACGGCAACCAGCATCGAAATCAGCGACAATGCCACGGTGACATCGGCGATATAGGTCGGGATGCCGAGCGACCGGCTCATGCCATCTGCGCCGACGAACATGACGGCGGTGAACAGCGCAGCCAGTACCACGCCGAGCGGATGAAGATTGGCAAGCATGGCAACGACAATGCCGGAATACCCATAACCCGGCGACAGGTCCGTGGTGACATAACCCTTGACGCCCAGCACCTCGATACTGCCTGCAAGGCCGGCCAGTCCGCCGGACAGCATGGCGACCAGCACCAGCGTGCGCGCGAGCGGTACGCCCGCAAACACAGCGCCTCTGGGGTTAAGCCCGGCTGCCCGCGCGCGCATGCCGAATGTGGTGCGCGACTGGACAAAGTGGACGGCAAAGGCAATGGCGACGGCAATCAGCAGGCCGATATGAAGCCGGGAGCGGTCAATCAGCTTGGGCAGGCGCGCGGCCCGTTCAACGGCTTCCGACTGTGGCCAGCCAAAGGCCATCGGGTCTTTGAGCACCGTATCGACAAGCATGGAAACAAACAGTATGGCGACAAAGTTCAAAAGCAGCGTCGTCACCACTTCATCGACGGAAAATTTCAGCCTGAGCCAGAGTGGCAGCAGCAACAGAACCATGCCGGCAACGGCCCCGGCGGCAAGCAGAATCGGAATCTGGATGATCGGCGCCATGCCCTCGGTGATCCGCGCTCCGACAGCGGCGGTGGCTATTGCACCTAGATAAAACTGACCCTCCGCACCGATATTCCAGAGCTTTGCCCTAAAGGCAACGGCGGCGGCCAGTCCGGTCAGGATCAGCGGCGTCGCTCGCGTCAGGGTTTCCGTGATCGAAAGCTTCGAGCCGAAAGCGCCGACCAGAATTTTCCAGTAGGCCTCGAAAACCGGCGCGCCAGCCAGCGCAATCAGAATGCCGGAAACCGCGAGGGCCGCGACAACCGCAATCAGCGGCGTGGCAATGACAAGGGCGGCGGGCCGGTGTTCGCGCCGTTCAAACCGCATCAGCATTCTCCGTCCATTCACCGGCCATCATCAGCCCCAGCTTCTGCGCATTGGCATCTTCGGCGGCAACCGGCGGCGAAAGACTACCGCCGACAATCGCCTGAATGCGATCGGCAAGCGCCATCACCTCGTCAAGGTCTTCCGAAATCAGCAACACCGCCGTTCCGGCGCGTCTTGCGGCCAGAATGCGCTCATGCACAGCAGCGACCGCGCCTTCATCGAGGCCCCGTGCCGGCTGGGCGGCGAGCAGGATTTTCGGATTTTCAATCAGATTACGGCCGAGAATCAGCTTCTGCATATTGCCGCCGGACAAAAGCCGCGTGCGGCTTGAGGGTGTACCGCCGCGCACATCGAAAGCCTCAATAATGCTGTCAGCGAAAGAGACCGCACGGTTCCGGTCGACAAAACCATTGTTCGAATAATCGGCAATGCGCTCCAGAACCGCATTTTCCCAGATCGCCATTTCACCTATGGCGCCTTCGCCGTTGCGGTCCTCGGGCACTCGCCCAATGCCGAGCGCGATGGCATCGGCCACCGAAAGATCGCCAACGCCTTTGCCAAAGACAACGAGGTCTCCGGCGGAACGCTTTGCCGTGCCGCTCAAAAGCCCCGCCAGCACCGACTGGCCATTGCCGGAAACGCCGATAATGCCGAGCACCTCGCCTGCATGCAGGGTGAAATCCACCGCTTTCAGCCGGTCGACGCCATCGACACGCACGGTCACGCCGACGGCCTCCAGCACCACAGGACCGGGCGTCGCAGCCTCGCGCACCGGCCGCTCCACCTTGCGGCCAACCATGAGTTCGGCAAGTTCGGCCTTGCTGGTTTCAGAGGCCTTGCGCTCTGCCACCTGCCGCCCGCCGCGCAGCACCACAACACGGTCAGCTGTCGCCATCACCTCATCCAGCTTGTGGGAGATGAAAATCAGCGACAGGCCCTGCGCCGCCATTTCCTTCAGTGTCGAAAACAGCTTCTCGGCTTCCGGTCCGGTCAGCACCGCCGTCGGTTCATCGAGCACCAGAATGTGTGCGTCATTGTAAAGTGCTTTTAGGATTTCGACGCGCTGCTGTTCACCAACGGAGAGGTCGCCGACGCGTGCTTCCGGATCGACAGCGAGGCCGAAGCGTTTCGAGATTGCTTCAAGCTTCTGCCGCCCTGCTCTGCTGTCCGACGCCAGTTTCCAGAGGCTCTCGGTTCCGGTCATGACGTTTTCGAGCACAGTGAGGTTTGGGGCCAGCGAAAAATGCTGATGCACCATGCCGACACCGGCGCGTATGGCCGCGCGCGGTTTTCCCGGCGGCAGTGCCGCGCCCATGACGCTGACAGAACCGGTATCCGGCACGTAATGGCCGAACAGAATGCTCATCAGCGTAGTTTTACCCGCACCGTTTTCGCCCAGAAGAGCGACGATCTCGCCCTTTTCCAGAGTCAGCGAGATATCGTCATTGGCCAGTGTATCGCCGAAGCGTTTGCTGACTCCGGCAATGTCGAGCACGGTTTCTCTCATGCGCCTAATCCTGCGATTTCGAAGGGATGCGACCAGCGTTGCTCCCGCTCAAGCGTCACCGCAAGCGCCAGAAGCCTGGCTTCCGCCCCCATCGGCGCAAAAATCTGCACCGGCAGCGGCAGCCCGCGCGAATCCGCACCGAACGGCAGTGTTATTGCCGGAAAGCCGGAGAGGTTGGCAAGGGCCGCAAGCGGGGCAAAGGCGCGCATTTTCTCAAAATGGGCTTCCGTATCATTGTGATTAGTCAAGAACGCGCCAACGGGCTTTGGTGCGGTGGTCAACATCGGTGCAATCAAGACGTCGACACCATCAAAAACGCGCCAGAAATCACGCGCGATAAAGGCAATGCTGTTGACCAGCGACCAGACAGCCTCACCGCTCATCTCCCGTCCGCGCGCGATCACAGCTTGCGTCAATTTTTCGGTTTTTGACACATCAAGCCTAAACCGATCCGCGGTCTCGGCCAGATTGATGGCGGCAATACCGGCAAAGGCATCGGCCGCTGCGCGCGCAGGTTTTTCGACATCGCCCCAGCCAAGCCGGCTGACGGTATGACCCTGCGCTTCCAGAGCCTTCGCGGCGTCTTCAACAGCGGCACATCGTTCGGGGTCGATCGGCGCATCATCTCCGGTCTCGGTCAGAAGGCCGATCTTCAGCTTGGCGGCGTCCGGCGCGGTGAATGCAGGCGGTGGAAACGGACCGCAAGTGCGGCCCGAAACCGCGGCGAAAATGGCAGCCGTATCACGCACGGACCGGCAGACCGCCAGCTCTGTGGCAATGCCGCCGAGATAATTGCTGTAGCCGGGCCCGGCCGCCATCGCCCCACGTGAGGGCTTCAATCCGACGAGACCACAACAGGCCGCCGGCACGCGGATGGATCCACCCGCATCCGTAGCATGAGCGATAGCGACAATGCCGGAAGCAACGGCAGCCGCCGCGCCACCGGAAGAACCGCCGGGAGAAAGGGATTGGTCGAGCGGATTGCGGCAGGACGGGCCTTTGTCAGGCTCGCTGGACAATGACAGGCCGAATTCCGGGCTGGTCGTCAGGCCGAACAGGCAGAGGCCGGCGTTGCGAAACCTTGCGGCAAGATCGCTGTCAGCGTCATCGCTGGCATCGTCTAGCGCATTCGAGCCTGCCTGAACGGCAAAGCCCCTGAACGGGCCGCCAAGATCCTTGGCAAGCGTCGGGACACCACCAAAAGGCATCTCCGCCTTTTCAGCGTCAGAAAGCGCATCGAAACCGTCGGCGGCGGCAAGACCCTTGGCCGCGTCGGTATGGGTGGCAGCACCCAGCCTGTCCCACGACGACAACGCGGCAAGCGATGTTTCCATCGCCTGCCGCGCCGTCAATTCACCTTTGCCGATCGCAACGGCAAGCGCTGTCGCATCGGCCTGCATGGGCGTTCCTTACTTCGGCTCGTCCATGTTGCGCGGAACCTCAAAGGTGCCGTCAATGATTTCCTGGCGCGTGGCCAGCATCGCCTCGACAGCCTCAGGCGAAGCAACGCCTTCAACAAAAGCGATGTCGCTGCCACCTTCCTTCAGCATGCCATAGGCGGTGTAGTTCTTGCCGACCGGGTTTCCGGCCGCTGCATCGGCCACGGCAGCATCGAGGATCGGACGGAAGCCCCAGAGCGCATTGGCGAAAACGGTATCGGGATAGCGTGGGGTGTAGTCGATCAGCGAGCCAACGGCGAGAATGCCGCGCTCCTTGGCGGCGTCAGCCGTGCCGATACGTTCCCCGAAAAGAATGTCTGCGCCCTGATCGATCTGGGCGAGACCGGCTTCACGTGCCTTGGGCGGATCGAAGAAGGTACCGATGAAGGTGACCGAGTGCTCGGCTTCAGGATTGGTGGCCTTCACGCCTTCTGCGAAGGCATTGATCAACATATTGACTTCCGGTATCGGCATCGCGCCGACTGAACCGACCTTGTTGGTTTCCGTCAGCGTGCCGGCGAGCATGCCGGCCAAATAGGCACCATCATGGTTCCAGGTGCCGAAAACGCCGAAATTATCGCCCGACGGGCCGCCGGAAGACCCCATCACGAAAGGGGTGTCGGGATAGTCAGCCGCGACTTCGCGCGCTTCGGATTCAACGGCATAGGATTCGCCGATGATCAGGTCGACACCCTGTTCGGCATATTCACGCATGGCACGCGGATAGTCCGTGCCGGAAACGCTTTCAGAGAAGACATATTCAATCTCGCCTTGCTCAGCGGCTTCGAGAAGGGCCTGATGCATGACGGAATTCCACGCATTTTCGACCGGAGAAGCGTGGATGCCAGCAACCTTCAGCGGCTCAGCGGCACTGATTGCAGGCGCAAGCGAGACAGCCCCGAGGACCAGTGTGGACGCGATCAGACAGCGCCGGCTCAGTGAAAAATCAAACTTCATCTCTTAAAAGATCCCTCTTTGACCATTTGGTTCAAAATTCTAGAAGGCGCTCAAACTTGTGTCAAGATAGACAATTGCCCAAGAAATATGCAGTCATGCTATTTTCTTGTTTTTTTTCAAATAGGTGAAGCTGATAAGCGAATCGTCTGCAGAGCGTTCTGAATAAACAGTGAAACTGGGTTGATGACAATCCTCGGCGCGCACCATGTCACCAGCAGGCGTTGCGCCCCAGACAAATAGCGCCAGGATGAGATCGGCGCGCCAACACTTGCCGCAAGGGATCGCCCACATCATGCGCGGACCACGCATGATCGTCCCTCCCCCTGGCAGACACCAAAATCGATGCCGTTGCCGGCCATCTCCGCGAAGTTTTGAACTGACTTCTGGAATGGTGGCGACAAATCCGCTTTACTGTCGCCCGATGCTGTGGTCACCCTTCCAGCGCGAAGATACGCCACGGAACAAAATAGCCGTGTCACAATTTCTTCCGACGTTCGCGGCATTGGCTTCGCACGCAGGTTCTAACCGAGAAGGAAACGGAAATGCTTCAGGAATACCCGATCCACGCCGAAATCACCGGACCCATTGTCATGATCGGTTTCGGGTCCATCGGGAGAGGCGCTCTGCCGCTGATCGAAAGGCATTTCAACTTCGACAAGTCGCGCATGGTGATCATCGACCCGAATGACGCCCAGGCCCATATCGCGGCCAATCATGGTGTACGCTTCATCCATGCCGCCGTGACCAAGGACAATTACGAGGAACTGCTGGAGCCGCTTCTGACCGAAGGCGAGGGCCGGGGTTTCTGCGTCAACCTTTCCGTCGACACCTCCTCGCTCGACCTCATGAAGCTCTGCCGCTCGCTCGGCGTGCTCTATATCGATACCGTAACCGAACCCTGGCTCGGCTTTTATTTTGACGACAATGCCGACAATGCCGCACGCACCAATTACGCGCTGCGCGAAACCGTGCGCAAGGAGAAGCGCAAGAACCCCGGCGGCAGCACCGCCGTTTCGTGTTGCGGAGCAAACCCCGGCATGGTCTCCTGGTTCGTCAAGCAGGCGTTGGTCAACCTTGCCCGTGACACCTCCATGAATTTTGTCGAGCCCCAGGCCGGTGACCGCGAGGGCTGGGCACAGTTGATGAAGGATGCCGGCGTCAAGGGCGTTCACATTGCCGAACGCGACACCCAACGCTCCAAGTTTCTACGTCCTCAGAACACCTTCTGGAACACATGGTCGGTCGAGGGTTTTGTGGCTGAAGGCATGCAGCCTGCCGAGCTTGGCTGGGGCACACATGAAAAATGGATGCCCAAGAACGCCAAGGAGCACAAGAAGGGCTGCAAGGCCTCGATCTATCTCGAACAGCCCGGCGCCAACACACGAGTAAGAAGCTGGTGCCCGACGCCCGGCGCCCAATACGGCTTTCTCGTCACCCATAATGAATCCGTCTCGATTGCCGATTATTTCACGGTGATCAACGATAAGGACAAGGTGACCTACCGTCCGACCTGCCATTACGCCTATCATCCGGCCGATGTCGCCGTGCTTTCGCTTGATGAGATGTTCGGCAATGGCGGCACGGCGCAGGAAGAACAACTGGTGCTCGAAGAGGCCGACATCCTGACCGGGATCGACGAGCTCGGCGTGCTGCTCTACGGCCATGAAAAGAACGCCTACTGGTTCGGCTCAAGGCTTTCGATCGAAGAAACCCGCGATCTGGTACCTTATCAGAATGCCACCGCTCTTCAGGTCACCTCCGCCGTGCTGGCCGGCATGGTCTGGGCGCTGGAAAACCCGGAAGCCGGTATCGTCGAGGCTGACGAAATGGATTACCGCCGCTGCCTGGAAATCCAGACTCCCTATCTTGGCCCGGTCGAAGGCCACTACACCGACTGGACCCCACTCACCGGCCGTCAGACCTTCTTCGATGAGCGCAAGGACGAGAAGGATCCGTGGCAGTTCAAAAATATTCTGGTTCAGTTCTGAGAACCGATTGCGCCAAAAACGAAAAGGCCGGTATTTCCCCACCGGCCCAGACTGCTGACAAACCCGCCGGTTTATCCGGTGGGTTTTGAGTTTTGTGCCCAGCGACATTTCAGCTCAGCTTTCGGCGTTATCGTGTGTGCGATAAAACGGGCTGTGTTTCCTCATCCCGATGCCGGTTTGGCCGCCTTTGCCAGGGCCATTGTGACCTTCTTGATGTTCCGGGCTGCGATCAGGAACAGGCGTGACATGAATATCGGTGATGATGGCGAGCTCAACATCCACCATGCGGCGATCCTGCGAAGCAGCCAGTCTTTTGGAACCAGCCGATCAAGGGTCACTATCTCGAGATGCCGTCTGCTCGGGGACGGGTTTCGTCAACATATCCCATTGAATCAAACACCTCCGACCAAGCCAGAGGTTTGTCAGCCGGCCTTTATTTTGAAGACCTGCTCAAGCCTCAAGAAAAGGGGCCCAGCAGTTGAGCTGGGCCCCTTGGGGTAAGCTGAAATTGTCGACGTCGAATTCAGGGCGGCATGCGAGAAGCTCACCCAATCAAGAGCCCGATATCAATTCAAAAGCCCGTTGGCCATCCCGATAACGGAGATCGAAGGAAGCACCTGCGAAATCAGGCGGTTCCAGTTGGTGACCGGCTGGCTCGCAACGAATACGATATCGTTCGGACGAAGCTGCAGTTCGGTTGCCAGCAGAAGGTTTGCAGTGTTCTGCGCGTCAAGCGACCAGGCCGTTATCCCCATTCCCCCGCTTGCCGTATCCCGGTTCTTGCGCAGAAGGTAGATGCGGCGCGGGTTGCCGGTAACCGGCTGAATGCCGCCTTGCTCGAACATCGCGTCTGCAAGTGTGGCATACTGATCGAAAGGCAAGGGCCAGCGCCCCTGGTTTTTGACCTCGCCGAAGACATAAACGTAGTCCCTGCTGACAGCATCCATCGAAACCCGTGTCTTGAAGATATCACGCTGCTCCTCCAACACGTCACGCTGGAACTTCGCCAGTTCAAGCTCCTGCCGCATGTAGCCCTCGGCCAACTCGACGGAATACTCGGTGTCAACGAAAACCCGGTCTCCATTATGCAGCAGCACCTTCGGAATGTCGTTCTTGGCGAAAAGCTTGGTTGCCGGTATCTGATAGGACTGATCGTCCCGGTAGATACGGACCGTGGCGTTAGTCGGATCCGAAATTGCTACGCCGCCCGCTTCCGTGATTGCCTCATCAAGATAAAGCGGCGTTAGCGTAATCGGCACCAGTTGGGGGGCAGCCACAGCACCACCAACAGCAACCCGCTGGGAATTGAATTCGGTGATTTCCAGGTTGAAATTCGGATCGATCTGGCTCTGCACCAGATTCTGGAACAATGCTGACTGCGCTTCTTCCAGCGTCATGCCGCCGATCGCCACACGGCCGACAGTCGGTATGGCGATCGCACCATCATCCTGAACCGTAAAACCCTGTCGGGCATTCTGGGCTGAGAGAAGACCATTGATCTCGTTCAACGACGAATCTGCATTCGGCGTCGCCAGTAGCACAACATCACCGACACCGATCCTGTAGGGCCTGGGCCGCTGCACGGGCGGAAGTTTGGTTGGCACCACACCGGGCCGTGCCTGCGGCTTGTAGGGCGACATGCTCGGAACAGCTGAGCTGTGCAAGGTCGCAGTCTGGTCGAACACGGGCGGCAGCGAGCGCGGCGTGTAGGGTGTCATGGCATTTGCCATTTGAACATTCTGGCCAGACACGGGCACAACTTTGACTACCGAGCTTTCACCCACAACCGGACGGACTTCCGAAACGTTGTAAATCACACCGCAACCGGACAGAACAACCGTCAGAAGGATAGCGATAATGGCACGCAATTGAAACTCTCCAAACTTCTGCCACTTGCCCCGAAAACTAAAGCTCAAAACGTATCAACCCGCGGGAGACAAGCAGAGCGACCGGCAAGAATAAATGGAATACCTAAAACATTTGAACCAGAACGAAGCTCATCCATTGAGATAGAAAGTATTGGCCGCTTAAAGCGGTCTCTATTGCGCCTCACGCTCATCCGCGAGCACTGCGACGATTTCAATGTACGAGCCATTTTAAACTTCCTTAATACTCAAATCGCAGTGTGAGTCCATAGCGGGGTTCGTCCTGAGCCAGCATTGTCCCAATCCCGTGCAAACCTGTTGCATTTGTGGCATAGAGGTCTGCGCTGAATGGCGTTCCATGAAGATCATATCGCGCGCCTGCGGCCCAGATCGTATCGCCGCCATCAGAAACCGTGGTCACCTCCCCCATCAACTCCAGATCGCGGAAGGGCCGCACGGAAACACCGCCACCAACAGCCCACAGGCGTTCAGAGTGATAGGCCGCAAACTTCGATTCAAGCGTTAAGGTCGCCTTGTCCGAGATGGCGAGACTTGCGGGAAGCGCGCCATAAAGCACACCGATCGTCGGCTTGTTGAAATCTCGGCCAGCGAGCACCTGCCCTGACAGCGAAAACAGATCGCCGTATTTCTGGTCCATCATGCGCAACTTGCCGCCAACCATATAAGACCATTCGTCATTCCAGGGGCTTAGCGCATTCCCGATCGCCCCGCCGCCGGGATACTGCGAAAATATCGCATCAAGCTGCAGATCCTGATCCGGGCTGAAGGCCAAGTGAATATCACGGAAATCCCGGTTTCCCATGCCAGCCTCAATCACGAAGCTGCGCGGGGTCAGCGTATCCGCGCTTGCCAGTGTTATCCCGCCGATCTGCCGTTGAAGCTCAAGCTCGGTAATAGGGCTCAGCATATCCACGCGGTAACTGTCAAAATAGACATCGCGCGTCGCCTTGCCGACGAACGGCGTGTAGCTTAGGCGGATACCATAAGCGATATCGTCTGCCTCCGGCGGCAAAGCGATGATACTCGTGGCCGGGGTCATACCCCACCCGTTGGTGGCGAATATGTCGACAGCTGCCTTTGGCGTCACGGCCATCTTGACACCGGCCATCCAGACAGGCGTCGTCTCGAATCCACCCGAACTTGAAAGCGTATTGCCGTCGGTTCCGTAAGGAAGCATGACCGTAGCGTAGGACTGGAGCCCCGTAACCGGCTGCCAGGTCAGACCTGCTCCAAAGAAGGGAATAGTACCGAAATAGGGCTGGCCGTTGATACTCTCGGGAAGAAACGAGACGCCCGGCGTAAGGTGAAAGCGAAGAGAGTCTGTAACGGTGAGGCTGACAGGCAATTGCAGGCTTCCGGCGAGGTCGACATCGCGGTTGCCATCGTTCTGATAAAGGTTGCCCGACAAAAGCACACCCTCAAGCGAACCGAAAGCAGCCATTGAAAGTCCGTAGCTTTCGATAAGGCCATATTTCAAGCCCGCACCGCCAGCGATAAAGGTCAGATTATCGTCGCATGCCGGCGTACCACATTGCGGCGGATCATCGAACACATGCCCGAAAGCACTGAGCTGAAAACGATCCGTAATCGCCCAGTCGGCGCGACCCTCGTAAACCTGTGTGCCGGTCGCTAACCCGCCGGCGGTCTGGTCGGAGCCAACCTGCAGGTAAACGGCGCCCTTGGGCAGGAGATAACCCGTTTCGAAACTGGTATAATTCGACGCCATCATCTCGATTGGTGTCTGATCGAGGAAAAGCGCACCTGGTCCTTCAAGAACCTGAGCGGCAGCGAATCTCTCGCCCGGCAGCCCGATGAAGCCACTCAAAAACACACAAACGGTTACCAAGCCTGTCCGGCTCGTTAATCGGGACATAGACTGCGATTACCCAACGAAAATTAATTTTAAAAATCGATCGGACGATAGCCCATTAACAATTCCTAAACAAGCGAGCCGAGCGTTTTTCCCAGCAGCATGAGAGCACATCTAAACCACCGGTAGAGCGCAAGGTCGCGCCAGCCGATGCACGCTCGTCAGCCAGTGGTTTCTGCAGGTTCGGTCACCTTGATTTAGGCAAAGAGCGACAGAAAACCGGATTCTCCTGCTGTCGCGACCGACATCTCCACAGCGGATGGCGGGCAAACCAGCCCCGCCATTTGCCGCCGGTTAACCATAAAGAGGAAATGAGCGTCAAAACAACCACAGCGCGCGTTGGCATATTTCAGAACGGCAACATCACTTGAGCTTGAAGGAAACAACCGCCCTGGGGCAAAGCCAATCACTATCGGCCGCTTCAGGAAAACAGTTTGAAAGAAAAATGGTACGGTTGGGGGGAATTGAACCTCCGACCTCAGGTGCCACAAACCTGCGCTCTAACCAACTGAGCTACAACCGCACAACGATGATGCGTTTTGCATCGCGGCTGACATAGAAGGCCTGACAGAATTTTGCAAGCCCCTACTTCAACGATCACAAAAAATCATGACAAGGCCGATCGCGGCGACCGTCCGCATTTTTGCCATTAACCGTGCGGACGAAAATGATCCTGCCCGATCTGGACCACAATCGCCATTATTATTAAGAAAGCGTAAATGAGACGATGCGCGGCGGGTCCCTTCGAACCGCAGCACATAGCGATCTGCCTGCAAACCGAACCGGACAGCAAAGCCATGCACACGGCAAGCCCACATTATATTGCATTCGCGACCCATCCTGCGCTGCGTGGCCGATTTCTCACAGGTCAAGCTATGGTGGCTGTCGATGCTGTGAAACACCGTGTTGTCTGGGCAAACGCTGCCGGCGCACGGCTGCTGGGTGGAAAGACCGTCTCTTCGGTGACCGGTCTGGATGCGACCGAGAACATCCTTCTTCGCCAGTTCATGGCCATGGCCGGAAGGCTGAACGAACCGGGTGACAGCCGGAGCTTTACGGTGAACCTTGCACAACGGTTCCGCAGGGTTCCCACCCAGGCTGAAGCGCAATTGTTCGTGCTCGGCGGACGCCGCTATGTTTTGTTCGGATGCGACACCAAACGGCCGGGCGATGTCAGTGAAGACCTGATCGCAGGCTTTGACGAAGACGAGGCGCATCTGGCCCTGGTGGACGCCAGCGGCGCCCTGTCCCGCGCCACGCCGGACTTTGCCCGTACAGGGCTCAACGAGCCTGATATCGCCCGCATCGCTGAAAGCCTGACGGCGGGTGCCGAAAGCTACACCGAGCGTCTGGCGACGACCCATACGGGGATATGGCCCGTTGCTCTCGGTCGTCTTTCCGGCAACCCCAGGCTTTTCCTGATCTTCGTCTCCGAAGAGCTTTCCGGTGAACTGCCTGGCAGCAACCGGTCCACCGAACCGTCCGGCGCGCAAACAGGGACCGGGGTGACAGTGGAGCGCTCGGCCCGCGATGCCATCGCCGCGATCGACGAGAGCCTCGGGGCGCTCGTGCGGCAGACCGTCTCAGGTGTCGATGCCGATGCCGACGTGAAGAACCGGAATGTGGTTGTGCGCAAACGACAGCCCCTGCCCGCAGAAAACCCGGAGCAGCACGACGAAACAACGCTGGACGGCAATGATCCATGCCGCCCGCTTCGCTTTGTCTGGCGGACCGATGCAGAAGGAAGAATTATCAGCGTCTCGGCGGAATTGGCCGCAGCCGTGGGTGCCGATACAGCAACAATCGAAGGTCTGCGGTTCGAAGAACTCGAAACACAACTCGGCGTCGCGGGTGGCAAAGCCATTGCGCAACTTCTCAAGAGCGCGGACACATGGTCCGGCCGCACGGTTGAATGGCCGGTATCCGGCACCGATATGCTGGTTCCCGTAGACCTGGCCGCTCTTCCCACATATTCCCGCGAACGCAGTTTCAGCGGTTTCCGCGGCTTTGGACTTGTCCGTCTCGGAGAGGAGACGGAGGCCCCGCAGCCCAGCCCAAAAGAAGCACGCCCTTCCGCCGCCAAGGAACTGACCGCAGATGAACGCCACGCTCTGGCAGAAATTGCCACGCAGTTGCGTTCCGCCGACGAACCGGAACCACCACAACACCCCGTCACGGCCGTTCCGCCCGAAAACAAGGTATCGCCCCAATCACCTGTCATACGCCGCCGAACGGCGGAGAGTCCGGACCGCAGCATTCCGAGCCACAAAACGACCTCTGCCAGCATTGATGCCAGTGCGGACGCTATCGTAATCCAGTCTGGCGAACGCGTTCTGCATACCAATCCGGCGTTTCTTTCCCTTTCCGGCTACGGATCGCTTGACGCAGTCACGGCTGCCGGTGGCCCCAATGCCTTTGTGGAGCGCGGCGCAGACGATCGGTTGTTCCTGCGCACTGCAGATGGTGGCCGCCTGCCGGTATCCTTCCACCTTCAGGCAATTGCCTGGAACGGCAACCGGGCCCTTGCATTGACATTGAGGCCCGAGCATAACGCCGACGGACAGATCGACATGCCGGTCATCGCCCACAATCATGGTGTCACTGCCGCTCCATCTGATCCGTCGGTCGCGAACCTGTGGCCGGGCGGCGATGCCAAAGAGCTGCACGCAATCCTGGACACTTCCGCTGACGGCATACTGGTTCTCGACGACAAGGGGCTTATCCGCTCGCTGTCCCGATCCGCTCTGGCTCTTTTCGGCGTCGAGGCCGAGGATATGATTGGTGGAGATGCAGGCGTTCTTTTTGCCGAAGAAAGCCAAAATGATCTCAAAACCCATCTGGACAGGCTGCTGACAGGCGAGGATGGCGTCCGCATTCAAGAAAGCCTGGAGGTGATCGGACGTGAATCCGGCGGCGGGCTCATCCCGCTGTTCATCAATTTCGGGTACTTGCCGCAGTCGGGCGGCGTCTGCATCATCCTGCGTGACGTAACGGGCCTGAAGCGACGCGAGGACGATCTGCGCGCAGCCAGACGTGATGCCCATGAGGCCGAGGAAGAGCGTGACAGTGTCCGCTCGGCCTTGCGCCACGAGTTGCGACAACCGCTCGACGCCATTATCTCGCTTTCCGAAACGATCAATGAGCAGGCCTTTGGAAGGCTGGGCGACAACCGCTATCACGCCCTTGCCCGCGAAATTGCCACCAAGAGCCGGCAGGCGCGCGGGGTCGTCGGCAGGCTGCTTGGCGAACCGCCGCTGGAAATGCCAGCAGCCGAGCCCGCCGCAATCCCGCCTGCCCCCGAAAGCAAGATGAACGACGAGGACGCATCACAGATCAATGATGCGCTGGCCGAAGCCGTGAGCCTCGTTCAGCCGCGTGCCAATGCCAGACGCATCATCATTCGCGCGGCGCTTTCTCCGGTGCTCGCCCGAACACCGAGCGACCCCGAAACACTGAAGGAAATCGCATTACAACTCCTCCAGGGAGCGGTCCATTTCACCCCTGCCGGTGGCCAGATCGTGGTCTCAACCGCGGTCGCGGCAAGCGGAGAAACGGTTCTGCGCTTCCGTGACAACGGCATAGCCCCGGGCAGACGGCAAAGCGCGGGCGCAAAGTCCGAGGGTAAGGCTGCGGAAAGCGCCCATTTGCACAAGGCCCGTGGACTTGCCGAAAGGCTCGGCGCGCGCCTCCTTGTTCATGCAATTCCAAGCGAAGGCATGCTGGTGGAGGTGTTCCTGCCGGAAACCGAAGCAAGACCTCTCCATTATTAGACAGTTCATACCCGCTATCTGCGGCAAGCGGACATATTGCGCATTTTGGCGACAGGCAATAAAACCGGTCGAAACTTGTCAACTTTGGCGCTGCAGGCCGATGGCAGGTGCCGCCCAGACACGACCGGATACAAATGTCCCTCGATAACGCCGAAAGCGCGAGCCTTTCCCGCCCCAGACGGCGACGCGCGCTGCGTCCTTTGCCTCTGGCGGTCGGTGTCATCTGCGCTCTAATGCTGCTGCCGCTGGCGGCGATCTGCTGGCTGGCGTTTTCGTCGGATCTTTCTGCCGTTGTGCATCTCGCAGAAACCGTTCTGCCGCGCGTGGCCGGACGCACCTTGTGGCTTCTGGTTTTAAACGGTGCCGTCACCGGCACCATCGGGGTCGTCACTGCATGGCTGGTGGTGTCCTTCGACTTTCCCTTGAGACGGCTGCTGTCGGTAGCACTTGTGCTGCCGCTGGCCATGCCGGTTTACCTTGCTGCCTATGCCTTCGGTGAGTTCTTCGATTTCACCGGGCCGGTGCAGACCCTTTACCGTTCATTGTTCGGCTTTCAATCGGCGCGAGACTATTATTTTCCGGACATAAGGTCGCTTGGCGGTGTGGTGCTGGTGATGTCGGGCGTGCTCTACCCGTATGTCTACCTCACAGCGCGTTCGGTGTTTTCGATGCAGGGGCGCAATGCAGCCGAAGTGGCGCGCACCCTTGGCGCCGGGCGGTTTCGGGTGTTCCGCACCGTACAGCTGCCAATGGCGCGGCCGGCCATTGTCGTCGGCCTGACGCTGGTGATGATGGAAAGCCTCAACGATATCGGCGCCGTGCAATATCTCGGGGTCAACACGCTGACCTTCTCGATCTATGAAACCTGGCTCAACCGCGGCAACCTCGCGGGCGCCGCACAGCTTTCGGCCATCATGCTAGTCTTCGTTCTGGCATTGATCCTGCTGGAACGGATCGCCCGGCGCAACCAGCGCTACAGCGCAGGCCGTTCTGTCAGCGGACAGGCCGAACGCCAGCGGCTTTCCGGAGCCCGGGCAATCGCGGCAAGCCTTGCCTGCCTGCTGCCCGTGATCATCGGCTTCGCAATTCCCGCGCTTGTGCTCGCCGAGTTTGCGCTCAGAAGGCTCGATGCGTTCATCTCCGCACGCCTTTTCGAAGCCTTGATTACCAGTATTTCGATCTCAAGCCTCGCCGCCGCTTTCGCCGTTCTGTTCGGGCTGACGCTCTCCTATGCGGTCAGAACCCATCCCGGCCCGAAAATCCGCTCCGTGACCCGCCTTGCGTCACTCGGCTACGGCATTCCCGGCACCGTGCTGGCCATCGGTGTACTGATCCCGCTGGCAGGTCTCGATAACGCCGTTGACGGCGCGCTCAGGGCGAATTTCGGCATCTCCAGCGGTCTGCTTCTGTCCGGCAGCGGCTTTGCCATCGTCTATGCCTGCACCGTGCGTTTCCTCGCCATGGCGGAGGGCAGCGTCGATGCCGGTTTCCACAAGCTGTCACCCAGCCTCGACATGGCAGCGCGCACGCTTGGCCGATCGCCGGCAAAAGCGCTCGTCTCCGTGCTGTTGCCGAACATGCGCCCCGCATTGTGGACAGCGGCCCTGCTGGTGTTCATCGAAACACTGAAGGAGCTCTCGGCAACCATCCTGCTGCGCCCCTTCAACTTCAACACGCTTTCCACACTCGTCTACGAGGATGCCTCCCGCGCGCAGGTCGAAAGCGCCTCGGTCCCGGCAATGATCATCATTCTTGCCGGCCTTGTGCCGGTATTGCTGGTCTCGCGCTCGATGGACCGCCGGGCGTGAAAAAGCCGCCACGGGATGCGGCGGCGTTCAAATTCCGGTGATCTGCTGTCAGCCGATCTTCGGTGCCAGCGATCCGTCGGCATAGCGCTTGGCCATATCGGACAACGGTATCGACTTGATCCTGTCGGCATGGCCTGCCGTGCCGAACGCCTCGAAGCGCTCAACGCAAAGCTTGGTCATCGCTTCCATGGCGGGTTTGAGATATTTGCGCGGGTCGAATTCCGCCGGGTTTTCGGCAAAAACCTTCCGGATCGCCCCGGTCATCGCCATACGGTTGTCGGTGTCGATATTGACCTTGCGCACCCCGTGCTTGATGCCGCGCTGGATTTCCTCGACCGGCACACCCCAGGTCGGCTTCATTTCACCGCCATACTTGTTGATGATCTCCTGCAGATCTTCCGGCACGGAGGACGAGGCCGTGCATCACCAGATGGGTATCCGGCAGCCGGCGGTGGATCTCTTCGATCACCGCCATCGCCAGCACTTCACCATCGGGCTTGCGGGTGAATTTATAGGCGCCGTGGCTGGTGCCCATGGCCACCGCCAGCGCATCCACCTGCGTATCCCGGACGAACTGAACGGCCTGGTCTGGGTCTGTCAGGAGCTGGTCATGTTCAAGCTTGCCCTCGAAGCCATGGCCGTCCTCCTTCTCGCCCTCACCGGTCTCCAGAGAGCCCAGAACGCCGATCTCGCCTTCCACGGAAACGCCGGCCCAGTGAGAAAAGTCGCAGACGCGCCTGGTCACACCGGCATTGTATGCGTAATCGGACGGCGTCTTGCCATCGGCCTTCAGCGAACCGTCCATCATCACCGAGGTGAAGCCGTACTGGATCGCCGTCATGCAGGTCGGTTCGCTGTTGCCGTGATCGAGATGCATCACCAGCGGAATGTCGGGATAGAGTTCGGCCAGCCCGTCGATCAGTTTTGCAAGGATCAAGTCGTTGGCATAGGCGCGCGCGCCGCGGCTTGCCTGGATGATCACTGGCGATGCGGTCTTCTGAGCGGCCTCCATGATCGCCAGGCCCTGCTCCATATTGTTGATGTTGTAGGCCGGCACGCCATAGCCGTATTCGGCTGCGTGATCGAGCAATTGCCTCAAGGTAACCCGTGCCATAACAAATTCTCCTGTTGCCTGACCAACGCCATAGCCGACGTGGGCCTGAATGTGTTTGCCAAGCGTCAAGCCGTTTCCGGCGCGAATGACTTAATTCTTCAACAATGATACAGCGGGAACAGAAAATCACAAAATTATTTTATAATTATCATATTAATTGTTATTTTAATCGTTTTTATATGTGATATATACCGTAAACTATGGTGTTATATCAAAATTCCGGAAACATCGGATTTAGGACAGAGCTTTGAGAGCGGACGAGAAGACGGGCGGCGATGATGGCGCTGCTGATGGAACGCGGCAATGCCAGCGTGGAGGAACTGAGCCAGCGCTTCAGTATTTCCAAGATGACGGTGCATCGCGACCTCGATGAGCTGGAAGCTTCCGGACAGTTGCGAAAGGTGCGGGGCGGCGCTTCCGTTCAGTCCTCTGCGATGTTTCAGGCCGATTTCCGCTACCGCCAGAAGATGGCAGCCAGCGAGAAGGCGCGGATCGCTGCAGCAGCAGCCGAATTCATCGAGCCCGGCATGACGCTGATGATCGACGATTCCTCGACCGCCGCAAACCTCGCCGCCCACCTTCCCCAGCGGCTGCCGCTGACTGTTATATCTAACAATCTGAGTGTTATTTCCGAACTCGCCGGAATGGCCGGGATCGAACTGATGGCACTTGGCGGTCAGTACAGCCGCAAATTCAACGGTTTTTTCGGGCTACTGACCGAAGATGCACTTCGCGGACTGAGGGCTGACATCAGCTTCATCTCCGCGTCTGCGATCTATGAGGGCGAGGCATTTCATCAGGACCCCGAAGTGGTTCAGACCAAGCGGCTGATCGTAAAAGGCGCGGAACGCCGCGTGCTTCTGGTCGACCACACCAAATTCGGCCGCCCGGGCCTGCACTTCCTCACCGGGCTTGAGACCTTCAGTGCGGTCCTGACCGGTGACGAACTCGACACCGCGCAGCGTGCGGTCCTGACGGAAAAAGGTGTATCGCTGCATTGCATCGCCACCTGAAATGGTTACATCGGAATGAAGTGGAACGATCCGGGCATGGTGCGATGAACGCAAAGGAAACGATCAGCCTTTACGAGGCCATTGGCGGCAGCGATGCGGTCGCACGGCTTGCCCATCGTTTCTACGCACTGATGGACAGCATGCCGGAAGCCGCGCATTGCCGGGCAATTCATCCCACTGATATGACCGGATCCGAGGCAAAATTTCGCGACTATCTGACAGGCTATCTCGGCGGGCCGCCCATCTATGTTGAAAAGCATGGGCACCCGCGGCTCAAGATGCGCCACATGCCGGCAGCGATCGGGCCGGAGGAGCGCGACGAGTGGCTGCTGTGCTTCCGCCGTGCGCTGGAAGAGACGGTGCCTGACATCAAGCTCAGAGCGATCATCATGCCGCCGATCGAAAAGCTTGCCTACCACATGCAGAACAAGGCCTGACCATGGACAACCTGACGTTTTCCGCCCGCATATTGCTGTTTTTCGGCGGCCTCGCAGGTGCCGCCGGGATCATGCTGGCAGCTGCCTCCTATCACGGCGACAGCGCCGTGCTGCTTTCCGCCGCTCTCATATGCCTTGCCAATGGCCCGGCCCTGATCGGCCTTGCAATCCTGTCGTCACGAACAATGGGGGCGTTGGCGGCGGGCATCATGATGATCTTTGGAACGGCCCTCTTTGCCGGCGATCTGGCCGCCCGAAACTATGCCGGTTTCGGTTTTTTCCCGATGGCCGCCCCTATCGGCGGCACATCGGTGATCGCAAGCTGGCTGCTTGTTGCCATCACCGCCTTCATGCCGGCGCGCAAGGGGTGATCGACCTGCGGCCTATTCCGGCGCGCCGGGAATGCGCCCGAACCGCAGCAGATTGCCATGCGGGTCATCGACATAAAATTCCTTCATGCCCCATTCGCGCTCCTCAAAGCCCCGTTCATGCACGATCTTGCGCATCGAGAACTCTGAATAGAGCGCCTCGACCCCGCCGCCGCGAATATAGACTGAGGTGTTCTCGCAAAGAGAGCGGTCGTCCGTCAGCCAGAAGTGAAGCTCGATCCCCGGCCGTCTCAGAATGAGATAGTTATCGGCCTCGTGGACCACGTCCGACAGGCCGAGCTTTTCGCTGTAGAACGCCTTGGTCTCGTTGAGATCGAGAGACGGCAGAACCGGTAATACGGCAATATTGGCCGGATCAGACATTCAGGCCCCCTCGACGCTGGTAAACCCTTCGAACTCAGGATGGCCGAGATAGTTCACCTTGCGCTCACCGGCGTTCTTGTGGGCGTCGCGAAACTGTTCCGATTTGGTCCAGGCGGCGAAGGCTTCCTCGTTTTCCCAGAGCGTGTGCGAGGCATAGAGGGTGTAGCCGTCGTCATCAAAAGTCCTGCCCTTCAGAAGATGAAAGGAGATGAAGCCAGCGAGCTCGGAAAGCCGCGAATCGCGCCCTTTCCAGACGGCTTCGAATTCTTTCTCGGATCCGATGGCAATTTTAAACCGGTTCATCGCAACATACATGTGAGCACCTCAGGCCGTTTCTTTCTCGGGAATAATGTGGTTTCGCCAGCGGGCAAGGTCAATCACCGTGGCTGGACGCCGGCCCTCACCTGCCAGTGTTTTGAATTCAGGAACGGGGAAATCGAGGATGTCGGCCGATTGCTCTTTTGCAAGAGACCGGTTGACCCCGCACAGTGTCAGACCTGCGCATCCGCATGCCCGGTGCAGCCCGATCAGCCCCCCATCGTGCCTTTATAAAGGCCGTTGATCAATTCTTGCGCTCGCTCATGGTCTGCAACGCGCGCTCGAGCGAGGATTTCGAACCATTGCGCAGCGGAATAAAGGCCTTCTTGAACTTCTTGCAGCCGCTTTTAACCCGCACACAGGCGTCATGGCTGATACAGTCAATTGGACAGAAAACACAGTCGACCGATGGCAACACCCTGTCGATGCGTGATACGGCTTCGCGCAACCCGCCGTCATGATGGAAAAGCTCGGCGCCGAAATCATCGGCCACCGCCTTAAGGTGGGCGACCTGGCAATCGCGCCCGCCGACATAGAGAAAACTGCGGCCGCTGAGACCTTCCGGCGCCTCGGCAACGAGGGTCACATCCTGCTGTTGCTGGCCTGAATTGCTCCTGGCCGACTTGCGCTTGTTTTTCTTCGCCATTTTCACCCTCCCGGCCTTCGCCGTTTCATTGATGACAGGAGGACATTATAAAACATGACAAAAAAGGTAAAGTATAAATATGACTGGCCTATTCATGTTTTATCAGCAGGTGGATACGAAGCGGCTACATCGCCATGGAAAGCGATCAAACTTCTTTCACTGGCCTTGTCGAACGACCCGCGCTAAAACAACGCAAAATGGAGGCCTTACATGCTCGAAAAGATCGAAGACCTGCCGGACAACATCATCGGCTTCACAATCCACAACGCGCTGAGCGCAAGCGATTATCAGAACGAGTTGCTGCCGGCGCTCGAAAAGCGCAGCACCGTCGATGATGGCCTGCGGCTGATGCTGGTCACAGCCACGGACTTCGCCGGCTCTGATATCGGTTCCGCCATGGGCGGCCAGCCGTTCCGGCGCTCCGAACCGTTGAACTTCAAGAACATCGCCATTGTTAGCGACAATCGCGGCTTCGCCCAGGCTGTCCAGATGTTCGGCATGCTGTTCCACGCCGAAGTGAAGGTCTTCGAGCCCGAACAGGAAGATGCAGCCATCACCTGGCTCCAGACCTGAATCAGCGGCAATAGCGATACCCGCGGCTGCGCTCGATGACATCGAGGTGCATGTGGTCCTGATGGGTCGCGTCGCTGCCGGGTGAGAGAACCGTCGAGAAGAACAGACAGGCGGATGCGCTTGCCGTGCGCTGGAAGGCGCCGGTGAAGCTGCCATCCTCCTTGCGCGGCACCATGTCGACCGTCTCACCGTTCGAAAATGTCAGCGAGCGGATATCAACGGCATTGCCCTTGGCATGTTCGGAAATCTTGCCATCGGAACGGCTGTTGCGGTTGCGGCAGATATAGGTCGAGGCCTGTCGGACTTCTGTCAACTTGGTGCCCGACCCGAAGGCGATTTCCGCTGAAGGCCCGACATAGCCGGAAAGCCATCGGGCAAGCGACAGCGCCGTCTTGCACCGCATCGTTCCGGCCGGTTCCAGCGGCACGCCCTCAAGCGCCATGATGACATTGAGCGGCCGTCCCACCCCGCACCTGCCGGGATCATCGATGGTCTCCAACACCTCGTATTCCACGCCGAGCGCCGTCAGGGCCGCGGTGCAGCGGCTGAATGCACCGTCGTCTTCCATCGGGGGCGCGGGGTCAGCAGGTGCCTTTGGCTCTGCCACTTCTTCTGCAGGTTCCGCTGCTTTGGCCTCATCATCGGCGGCAGTTGGCGCGAGGTCATCGGGGCGCTGTTCCGGTACGGGCGGATTTTCGGGCATGTCGAGACTCATCGTTGAAACGCATAAAGCGACGAGCAACGGGAGCGCAGACATCGTGCGAACAAGCTTCACCTCAATTTCCTCATGATCAATCGTCGAAGTTGAACGCCTGCCCCCTGGCAGAGGTTCCCTCAACCACCCTTTCAGACATGAAAACGCCCCGGCCTTCTTCAAAAGGCCAGGGCGTCAGAAACACTCATTCGGCAAGAACCGGTCAACCCATCGCCTTGACGATGTCCTCGGTCATCTTCTTGGCATCGCCAAGCAGCATCATCGTGTCGTCCTTGTAGAACAGCTCGTTGTCAATGCCGGCATAGCCTGAGCCAAGCGAACGCTTGACGAACAGGCAGGTCTTGGCCTTGTCGACGTCGAGGATCGGCATGCCGTAGATCGATGAGGTCTTGTCATCACGGGCAGCCGGGTTGGTGACGTCATTGGCGCCGATCACATAGGCCACATCGGCCTGCGCGAATTCGGAGTTGATATCCTCCAGTTCGAACACCTCGTCATAGGGCACATTGGCTTCTGCCAGCAGCACATTCATGTGGCCAGGCATACGGCCAGCAACCGGATGAATGGCATATTTGACATCGACACCCTTCTCTTTCAGCAGGTCGGCCAGTTCACGCAGCGCGTGCTGGGCCTGGGCAACCGCCATGCCGTATCCGGGCACGATGATCACCTTGGAGGCGTTTTCCATCAGGAAGGCTGCGTCGTCGGCCGAACCGGC
The DNA here is from genome assembly GCF_055808365.1 of Martelella sp. K41-7. Taxonomy (NCBI): domain Bacteria; kingdom Pseudomonadati; phylum Pseudomonadota; class Alphaproteobacteria; order Hyphomicrobiales; family Aurantimonadaceae; genus Martelella; species Martelella sp. K41-7. Next base: position 371,325 of record NZ_CM147867.1, on the reverse strand, counting down.
CTTCACGTTGCGTTCGACCTGATCACCGCCGCCAGCAGCAGCAGCCTCACCGCCGAAACCGCCGAGTATGACCGAGATGAACGAGCGGTTCATGCCCTTGCACATGATGTAGGACAGGATCGCACCGGATGAGCCGACCAGCGCACCGGTGACGATCAACGCCATATTGCCGAGCGTGAAGCCGATACCGGCAGCAGCCCAACCCGAATAGGAGTTCAGCATCGAAACCACGACCGGCATATCAGCACCGCCGATGGGCACGATCAGCAGAACACCCAGCACCAGCGCGACGATGACGATCAGCCAGAAATGGATCGGGCTGGCTGTGGCCGAAAGCGACACCATGAACACGACAAGGGAGACCAGAAGCGCGATATTGATCACGTGGCGGGCTGGCAACAGGATCGGCTTGCCGGACATGCGGCCATCGAGTTTCAGGAAGGCAATGATCGACCCGGTAAACGTGATTGCGCCGATCGCGGCACCGATCGCAAGCTCGATCAGCGCCCTGAGATGAATGTCATCCGGCACGCCGATATTGAAGCTTTCCGGCGAATAGAGTGCCGCGGCGGCCACCAGAACGGCAGCAAGGCCGACGAGCGAGTGAAACCCGGCAACCAGCTGCGGCATTGCCGTCATCGGAATGGTGCGCGCGATATAGGCACCGATGCCGCCGCCAATCGCCAGCGCCAGAACGATGAAGACCAGCGCCGAAAAGCCGGGCTTGGCCAGAAGCAGGGTCGTGCCGATGGCGATTGCCATACCGACCATGCCGTACATATTGCCCTTGCGACTGGTCGAGGGGTGTGACAGGCCCCGAAGCGCAAGAATGAAGAGAACCGCTGATACCAGGAACAGCAAGGCTGCGAAATTGACTGACATGTTCTGACCGCCTTACTTTTCCTTTTTCTTGTACATCGCCAGCATGCGCTGGGTTACAAGAAACCCGCCGAAAATATTGATGGCGACCAGAATGAGCGCCACAAAGCCGAAACCGGTGGCAATGCCACTGGCTGAAAGGCCGACCGCCAGAAGCGCGCCGACGACGATGACAGAGGAAATGGCGTTGGTGACGGCCATCAGCGGTGTATGAAGCGCAGGCGTAACCGACCAGACGACGTAATAGCCGACAAACACGGCAAGCGCGAAAATCGCAAGCTGGAACACGAAGGGATCCACGGCTCCGCCTGTGGCCCCGTGGGCAAGAGCGGCCAGCGAACCGTCCTCGAAATTGCCGAGCGTGGTCTTGGCCTGCTCCAGCGAGGTGATCGCCTCATTGATGGAGGTGGTGACATCTTCAAAAGCCATCAGGCCTCTCCCCGGCGGCAGCACCGCCGAATTTCGGATGAACGACCGCGCCTTCATGCGTTAAAAGCGTGGCGGCGATAAGCTCATCGTCCCGGTTGATGTTGATCTCGCCGCTCTCCTTGTCGACCAGCGTCTGGAAGAAGGTGAGCAGGTTCTTGGCATAAAGAAGCGAGGCGGAGGCCGCGATCCGGCCCGGCAGATTGAGATAGCCGACAACCGAAACGCCCTCGACATTGGCAATCTTGTCCGCTTCTACGCCCTCAATATTGCCGCCACGCTCGACTGCCAGGTCAACGGCGACCGAACCGAGTTTCATCGCAGACAGCATTTGACGGGTGACCAGCCGCGGCGCCGGACGGCCCGGAATCAGCGCGGTGGTAATGATAATATCCTGCTTGGCGATGTGTGCAGCAACGAGTTCGGCCTGCTTGGCCTTATATTCGTCCGACATTTCCTTGGCATAGCCGCCTGACGTCTCTGCCGCTTTGAACTCGTCATCCTCGACCGCGATGAATTTTGCGCCGAGCGAAGCAACCTGCTCCTTGGCAGCCGGGCGAACATCCGTTGCCGAAACCACGGCGCCAAGCCTGCGCGCCGTCGCAATCGCCTGGAGACCGGCAACACCGGCGCCCATGACGAAAACGCGGCCGGCAGGCACAGTGCCCGCCGCCGTCATCATCATCGGCATGGCACGGTCAAACACGACCGCCGCCTCAATCACCGCCTGATAGCCGGCAAGATTAGCCTGCGAGGAGAGCACATCCATCGATTGCGCGCGGGTAATGCGCGGCATTAATTCCATGGCAATCGTCGAAATCCCCTTTTCGGCCATGGCGCCAAGGGCTTCTTCATTGCCATAGGGATCCATCATCGCCACGACGATCGCACCGTTTTTATAGGCAGCAAACTCATGGGGCTCCGGCCGGCGCACCTTGAAGATCACATCGGCAGAGGATGCCGCATCCGGACCGGCGATTTCGGCACCGGTATTGCGGAACGCATCGTCATCGATCCCAGAGGCAAAGCCCGCTCCCGTCTCGATCACGATGTCGAGGCCGAGCGCTTTCAGTTTTTTGACTGTGTCGGGAGAAGCCGCCACACGCGTTTCCGCGCCGGACGTCTCCTTCGGCACAAATAATTTCTTGCTCAAGCTTGTCTCCCAAAGACAGATCGAAACGCGCAACAAAGGGCAACGGCCTAGCGTTCGTTATGCCGCGCTTCGAAGAAAAAGAAACGCCCGAACAGGCGCTCAACGAAGAATATAGATGCCGATGGCGCTGATGAGAATGAAAATAATCAAGCTGCTGATAAATCCGAACGGCCCGACGAGCCCGGCAGCCATGGCCACAAGAAGCGCGACGACGAGAGCTGCACCGTATTTGGCGCCGTTCAGGAACTGCTTGTAAGTGTTCGCGTGCTCGGCAAAGTCAACCTCGTCCGCGGGCTGGGCGCTGCCCGTATCAACATTCTGCATAGATCCCTCCTGTGCGATCCGGCATGGCCGGCCTCCCGCGCCATCCGGACAAATGTCCCGTTCATCCCCGAGTTACCACATCATGCCTGCACCGGGCAATAATCCGACGCATACCCGCACACAGGATGAAACAGCGAAAAAGAAATTAGTTTCCGCACTCCGATGCAAAACATGCGCAAAAATACAATCAGACGGCCTTTTTCATCTCATATTGTACCAAAGGCATGTTGCGTGGCCTTGACAACTTCCATTAAGGAAGTCGGACGGTATGGAGGCCCCAAAATGAAACCACTTATAATAATAAGCCGTACCATCGACAGGCTGAACGAATTCATCGGACATTCGGTGTCCTGGCTGCTTCTGATTGCAGTTCTGGTCAGTGCCGGCAATGCTGTAAGCCGAAAGCTGTTCTCGCTTTCGTCCAACGCCATGCTGGAGCTACAATGGTATCTCTTTGGCGCGGTCTTCATGCTGGCTGCCGCCTATGCGCTTTTGCGCAACGAGCACATCAGGATCGACATTCTGTCGTCGTCGTGGAGCAAGCGCACCCGCGACTGGATTGATCTCGTGCTGCATATCATCTTCCTCGTGCCCTTCGCCTCGATGATGATCTATCTCGCCTGGCCGTGGTTCTGGCGCTCGTTTGCGAGCGGCGAACACTCCACCAATGCCGGCGGGCTCATCCTGTGGCCTGCGAAATCCTTCATCCTGATCGGTTTCATTCTGCTCCTGCTGCAGGCCTTTTCGGAAATCATCAAACGCGCCGCCTCCCTCTCCGGACACATCAAGGAAGACGCGGGGCTTTATTCAGACGCCGGCAACGCCGCACACATGATGACTGAGGATATGCCGAATGACTGATCTCATCGCGCATAATCTCGCCCCCATCATGTTCATCACCGTGATGGCGATGCTTTTGCTGGGCTATCCCGTCGCCTTCACGCTGGCTGCCGGCGGGCTCGCCTTCTTCGTTCTCGGCGTTGAGTTCTCTTCGATCTCGCCCGAGATCACCCTGTTCTGGCCGTTGCTGCAATCTCATCCAGACCGTTTCTTCGGCGGCATCATGTCGAACGAGACGCTGTTGGCGGTGCCGTTCTTCACCTTCATGGGCATCATCCTGGAACGCTCACGCATGGCCGAAGATCTGCTGGACACAATCGGCCAGCTTTTCGGTCCCGTTCGCGGCGGCGTCGCCTATGCCGTGGTGCTTGTCGGTGCGCTGCTCGGGGCAACCACCGGTGTGGTCGCCGCTTCGGTGATGGCCATGGGCCTGATCTCGCTGCCGGTGATGCTGCGATACAATTATGACCGCTCCTTTGCCACCGGCACCATCGCGGCGTCGGGCACGCTGGCGCAGATCGTGCCACCGTCGCTGGTTCTGATCGTCATGGCCGACCAGCTCGGCCGCTCCGTTGGCGACATGTATGTCGGCGCACTCTATCCAGCGCTGATGGTGATTGCCGCCTACTGCCTTTACGTCTTCATCATGACGATGATCCGTCCGTCGGCTGCGCCTGCCATGCCCGTGGCGGCCCGCACGCTTGGCAATGGGGTCATCTCCCTGTTCGTGATGATCGCGGTCGCCGTCGCGCTCTATTTCGTCGGCTACCATGTGCTGTTCACCGGGCTCGACGAGGCCTGGCGGTTTGTGTCGGCGATGGTCTTCGGCGTTCTCGCCGTCTATCTCGTGGCGATTGCCAATGACCGGCTTAAGCTGAATATCCTGTCGCGGCTCAGCCAGCAGGTCATCATCGTGCTGGTGCCGCCGCTGGCGCTGATCTTCCTGGTGCTCGGCACAATCTTCCTCGGGATCGCGACCCCCACGGAAGGCGGTGCCATGGGGGCAACAGGCGCCCTTCTTCTCGCGCTCGCCAAGGGCCGGCTTGATTTCAAATCGCTGAAGAACGCACTCGACAGCACCACCAAGCTTTCCGCATTCGTGATGATGATCCTGATGGGCGCGCGCGTCTTCAGCCTGACCTTCTACGGGATCAACGGCAATGTCTGGATCGAGGAACTGCTGACCGGTCTTCCGGGCGGTGAATACGGCTTCCTGATCGTGGTCACGATCATTATCTTCATTCTCGGCTGCTTCCTCGATTTCTTCGAGATCGCTTTCATCATGGTGCCGCTTCTGGTGGCGCCGGCGGAAGCGCTGGGGATCGACCTGATCTGGTTCGGCATCATTCTCGGCCTCAACCTGCAGACTTCCTTCCTGACGCCGCCTTTCGGCTTCTCGCTGTTCTACCTGCGCTCAGTGACACCGGTCGGAGAATGGACGGACAAGGGGACAGGCAGGATCATGCAGGGCGTGCGCACGCTGCAGATCTACAAGGGCATCATCCCCTATATCGTGATCCAGTTCCTCGCCATCCTCGCAGTGATCTTCTTCCCGAAGCTCGTCACCCACTACAAGGATGACGTGGTAACCGTGGATCCTGATTCGGTGACGATCGAGATGCCCTCCTTCGGTGGCAGCGTGGATGATCCGTTCAATCTCGATTTCGGCGGCGGCGACGGCGGGGCTGATGATCCCTTCGCACTGCCGAACTTCGGAGACAGCCCCTCCGATAGCGGTTCGAACGGAGACAGCCTCAACCTGGACGAGCCGCCGAGCTTGAATTTCAACTGACAGCTCGGTTGTCAGGCAGGCAAAGAAAAACCCCGGGAGCTTCTGCTTTCCGGGGTTTCGTTTTTGATTGAATGGTCTTTGTGGCTTACGACAGTGGCTTGATCTGGCCAGCGTTCTGCAGCGCCATCATGAACTGGTCAAAACGGAACTCGCAGGTCTTCAGCCAGCCATAGGCGGCGTTCTTGTATTCGGTCTGATCATTGTAGATTTTCTTGAACGTCGCGTTTTCGGCACCAAGCTCGGCATAGACTTCCATAGCCGCCTCGTAGCAGGCCTGCATGATCTCGGTGCTGTAGCCCTTCATCACCGCGCCGTCGCCGATCAGTTCGCGGATCGCGACCGGGTTCTTGACGTCGTATTTCGCCATCATGTTGGTGTTGGCAAAGGCACAGGCATCATCGAGTGCGGCCTGATAGTGCTTCGGAAGCCCCTGATATTTGGCCTTGTTGAAGAAGCCGTGGATGACCGGGCCACCTTCCCACCAACCGGGATAGTAGTAATATTTGGCAACCTTGTAGAAGCCAAGCTTCTGGTCATCATAGGGACCGACGAATTCGGCCGCATCGATCGTGCCCTTTTCGAGCGCCGGATAGATATCGCCACCGGCAATCTGCTGCGGCACGACGCCAACCTTTTCCATCACGCGGCCCGCAAGACCGGCAATGCGCATCTTCAGGCCCTTCAGGTCCTCAACGGAATTCACTTCCTTGCGGAACCAGCCGCCCATCTGTGCACCGGTATTGCCCGCCGGCAGACCGTAGACGCCATAGGTGTCGTAAAACTCGTTCATCAGTTTGTTGCCGTTGCCTTCATAGAACCAGGCGTTGGACAACCGCTGGTTCAGGCCGAAGGGAATGGCGGTACCGATGGCGAATGTCGGATCCTTGCCCCAAAAATAATAGGAACAAGTATGGGCTGCCTCGACCGTGCCGCTCTGCACCGCATCAAAAGCCTGAAGACCGGGTACGATTTCGCCTGCGGCATAGCACTGAATTTCGAAATTGCCGCCTGTTGCGGCCGAAACGTGATTGGCGATGTCTTCCGCGCCGCCATAGATTGTGTCGAGCGACTTCGGAAAGGACGAGGTCAGACGCCAAGTCACTTTCGGGTTTTCCTGCGCAATCGCAGGGGCTGCAAGCGCGGTTGCCGCAGCGGCGCCAACGCCACCCGCGCCGACCTTTTTGATAAACGAACGACGGTCCATAGATTCCTCCCAAAATATGATGCACCCGCGCACGTTCTCCTCCGGCGGGCGTCCCTGAAAGCAAAGCACTTTGCTTGACGTCTTTCAACTCCCGCCCGCATGTCAACGGGACTTTTGTACGCTGAAACACGGCCCATACGACCATTGTCTAATGGTCTCTGATTGTCTGCCGTTATCGACCGATCAGAATTTGCCATGAGCGGCCCCACGGTTTCATTTGACAGAATACCGGCAAGGCGACATCACTTCGAAAAACAAACGCCGGAGTTCCCATGCCGAAACCGATCGTCGCCGTTCCTGCTGACACCTGTTTTTTCCGCGACACCACCTGGCATGCCGCACAGCAGCAATATGTCGGCGCGGCGCTCGATGTGGCAGGCGCGATGAGCTTCATCGTTCCCGCCCTTGGTGACAAGCAGGACATTGACGCCATGCTCGACCGGGTCGACGGGGTGATGATTACCGGCTCGCGCACCAATGTAGCCCCCGCACTTTACGGCAAGGCAGAAGAAGAGCGCGACGGTCCGTTCGACCCCGGACGCGATGCCACCACACTGCCGATGATCCGCCGGGCAATCGAGCGCGGTATGCCGCTTTTGTGCATCTGCCGCGGCATTCAGGAGCTCAATGTCGCGCTCGGCGGCACGCTGGTCAGTGAAGTGCATGAGCTTGAGGGCCGCCATGACCACCGCCAGCCGCAGGAAGGCGACCGCGACGCGCTGTTCGTCATCCGCCAGCCGGTTCATGTGAAGGAAGGCTCCTGCCTGGGCGATATCCTCGGCCCCGGGGAGGTGCAGGTCAATTCACTGCATCGACAGGCCATTGGCGACGTTGCGCCCGCTCTTACCGTCGAGGCCGTCGCCCCGGATGGCACGGTCGAGGCGGTTTCGGTCATCGACGCGAAGAACTTCGCCGTCGGCGTCCAGTGGCACCCGGAATACTGGGCGACAACCGACAACACCTCGCGGAGGCTCTTCGAAGCGTTTGGCGATGCTGTGCGCGCCTATGCGGCTGGCACCAGCCGGGGCTGACGCGCTGTGCCGGTGATATGCAACGCAGGTCAGCGGCGCTTTGCCGTCATCCGCAAGCCGTCATGCATGTTCATGCCCATAAGCGCGATATTGACCGCACCAGAGACGAGTTCGACTGCTTGAACGGCATAAAACAAAGTATCAAACTCACCAGCCTCGGCCTTTGCGGAAAGAAACAGCGCGCACGGTATCAAAACGACAATGCCATTGATGGCAATGATCGGCATGCGTTTGCGCTTTGCCGCCACCAACGGTCCGCGCATTGGCCGCGCAAGGCGAAAACCGGAAAAGCCCGCCAGCGCCAGACAAGGCACCAGCAGTAAAAACCCCCAGGGGATCGTGGTCTTGACCATCACGATAAGCGCGGGGCCGGCGAAGGTCTCCGCCAGAATAGTCGACAGCCAGAAAGCGGTGATGGTTGCAAGCGCGAGAGCGCCGGTGATGGGATGAACAGTCTTTAGCATGGTCATACTCCGTTATTTATATAGCATGCTATATATCATTGCATAGCTTGCTATGCAAATGCTAACAAAGCGCATGACCTTTTCAAAAGACAGTTCCGCCGGCTATCTCGCTAATCATCTGGCACGGCTTTTCGAACGCGGACTTGCTGGTCGCATCAGGCCACTTGGGCTGACGACGGGCACCTTTCCGGCGCTTCTGGAATTGTGGGAACATGACGGACTGACGCAGAAGCAGTTGGTGGAACGGCTCGATATCGAGCAGGCGACAATGGCCAACACGCTCTCGCGCATGGAACGCGACGGGCTAGTCAAGCGGGAAAAAGACCCGGAGGATGGCCGCGTGCAGCGCATAAAGCTGACGGAGCATGCCCGCGCCCTGCGCGACCCCGCCATCGCGGCAGCCACCGCCGAGAACGAAGACGCTCTCTTCAACCTTTCGGACGAAGAGAGCGCACAGTTTGTAGGCCTCATGCAAAAGATCATTGCCGCCAGAAAACAGCAATCCTGAAGGACGGCTTCAGACGTTCGGCGGCACCGGCGTTTCCGGCACGGGCGTAACCGGGCGGCCTTCGGCAAACCAGCCCTTCAGATTGTCGGCTACGAGCTGACCCATCGCTCTCCTGGTCTGTACAGAGGCGGAAGCGACGTGGGGCAGCAGGCTGACATTGTCGAAGCCGCGCAGTTTCTCCGGCACATGCGGCTCGTCATAGAAGACATCGAGACCCGCCCCGCCGATCGTGCCGGCTTCGAGGGCGGCGACCAGCGCATCCTCATCGACACTCCAGCCGCGCCCGACATTGACCAGAATACCATTGGGGCCGAGCGCCGAAAGGATATCGGCATTGATCACCTTGTGGGTCTCGGGGGTCTTCGGCACAACGCAGATCAGCGTATCGACGGCCTCGGCCAGTGAGGCAAGAGTCGGGTGATAGGCATAGGCGACACCCTTTTTCGGGCTCCGGGTGTGATAGGCAATTTCGACCTTGAACGGCTCCAGCCGACCTGCGATTTCAAGCCCGATCCGGCCGAGACCATAGAGACCGACCTTGCGCCCCTTCACCGAAAAAGGCGAGAGCGGGAAGTTGCCCTCGGTCTGCCAACGACCATCGCGCAACCACGTCTCAGCAGCGTAAAGACGACGAACTGCGTTCAAAAACAGCGCAATGGTGGTATCGGCAACTTCGTCATTCAAAACATTCGGCGTGTGCGTGATGACGATGCCGCGATTTGCCGCATGCTCCGTGTCAATACCGTCATATCCAACGCCCGGACACGCAACGATCTCAAGATTCGGTAAGGCGTCCATCTGTACGCCGGAAAAACCGCCAAAGGCCACGACGGCCCGGATATCGGTTACCTTTTCACCAAGGGCGTCGGGCCCGCCTTCGGGCATTGTTACAAGTTCATAATCGTCTTTCAGCACGTTCTGGATAAAGGGGTTCATATTTTGCGAAAGCATGACTACTGGTTTGGGCATAATGCCTCCCGAATATGTTTTGGCGATTGAAATTCGTGAATAGCGCCCGACTTTACAGCGCAAGATAGCTCTCGGCGGTCTCGCGATGGGGGCCAGTTGACTGGCGGATCCGCATTTCCGGCTTGATGAGATGCATGCCATTGGGGGCATTCGAGCCGGCAAGCCTGTCGAGCAGCGCGCGCGCCGCCAGCCGGCCAACCTCGGCCTGACCGTTCCAAACCGTCGTCAGCGACGGCGTGGAGATCGAGGCTTCCTCCAGGTCGTCATATCCAGTCACAGAAATGTCGGCCCCCGGTGTCAGGCCTGCCCGCGAAATGCCATTCATAAGGCCGATGGCGACCAGATCATTCCAGCAGACGGCAGCCGTGGGTTTTTGCGGCAGGGACAGGAAATGTACGGCCGCCTCGAAGCCGCCCTGTTTGGTGCGTGGCCCGGGAATACGCAGGCCCGGATCAACCGTGATTCCGGCCTTTTTCAACGCGTTGACATATCCGGCATAGCGATCGCGCCCGGTTGACGTTTGATCCGTGCCGCCGATCATCGCGATACAGCGATGGCCTAGTCCGATCAGGTGATTGGTGGCAAGTGCGATGCCGTAGCTGTCATCGCCGCGATAAGTCGGCAGGTCCAGCTCCTCCATGGTACGGGCGACAAAAATCGCTGGCATGTTATTATCCTCGGCGAGCTGGACATCGGCTGGCGGCGTACCGATCGCCGGTGACATGATCACCCCGTCGCCGCCAAGCTGCAGCAGGGTCTCGATGAAATTGCGCTGCTTTTCGACCGAATCGTAGTGATTGGAGAGGATGAAAGTGTGCTGGTTGCGATCAAGCTCGCTTTCGATCGCCTTGAGGATCTCGCCATAGAAGGGGTTCATGATGTCGTGCACGACAACACCGATAATGCCCGAGCGCGAGGTTCTGAGGCTGGCGGCGCGGCGATTGTAGATATACCCCAGAGCGCGGGCCTGTTCCTTGATGCGTTCGCGGGTGGTGGCCGCAACCAGAGGACTGTCCCGGAGCGCCAGCGAGACCGTCGCCGTGGAAATTCCAAGAGATTCGGCGATTGTGGAAAGCTTGACTTTCTGGGCCATGGCATTTCTCCCGATGAATGCACGCGCGCGCGCTGCGCTTCGGATCCTGATTTAAAATTTTAATTCAAAAATCGTCGAAATTTCAACATAAAAGATAAAATCGGTTTAAATTTCCCATGAAATGATACCGGATGAGATCTGTTGCGGCATAACGACAAGCAGTTTCCGGCCCTGCCTTGCTGCCTGAGGGCATCACCCTTATATAGTCGCAAAATCCTTCAAAGGAACAATCATGACCGACACGCAAGCTGCAAAGCCAATTCCCGTGACTGTACTGACAGGCTATCTGGGATCGGGAAAAACCACCCTGCTCAACCGGATCCTTTCTGAAAACCACGGCAAGCAATATGCGGTTATCGTCAACGAGTTCGGCGAGATCGGCATCGACAATGACCTGATCGTGGAATCCGACGAGGAAATCTACGAAATGAACAATGGCTGTGTGTGCTGCACCGTGCGCGGCGACCTGATCCGGGTTGTCGAAGGACTGATGCGGCGCCCGCGCTTCGACGGTATCATCGTGGAAACCACCGGTCTTGCCGACCCTGTTCCCGTCGCTCAGACCTTCTTCATGGATGACGACGTGCGGGCCAAAACCGCACTCGACGCCGTGATTGCGCTGGTCGACGCCAAACACCTGCCGCTGCGCCTGAAGGACAGCCGCGAGGCTGAAGACCAGATCGCCTTTGCCGATATCGTGCTGCTCAACAAGACCGACCTCGTCAGTGCCGAGGAACTAGCGGATGTCGAAGGTCTGGTGCACGCCATCAATCCGGCCGCCAGGATTTACAGGACAGAGCGCTCCGGCATCGAACTGGAGCGTATCCTCAACCAGAACGCCTTCGACCTGAAGCATGTGCTGGAGGATGATCCGCATTTTCTCGATCACGATCATGATGATCATGTCTGCGGTCCTGATTGCGACCATGATCATCATCACGATCACCATGACCATGACCATGATCACCACCATCATCATGGTCTTTCCGATCATCACGATGTGACGGTGCAGTCGGTTTCGCTCCGCGGCGGCGAACTGGATCCAAACAGGTTCTTCCCATGGATCCAGTCGGTAACACAGAACCAGGGCCCGAGCATCCTGCGTCTGAAAGGCATTATCGCATTCAAGGGCGACGACGAACGCTACGTGGTGCAAGGGGTGCACATGATCATCGAAGGCGAGCACCAGCGTGCATGGAAAGACGGCGAAAAACACGAAAGCCGGTTGGTTTTCATCGGCCGAGATCTTGACCGTGAAAAGCTCGAGAAAAGCTTCCGGGCCTGCGCGGTCCAGAACTGATGCCGAGCGTAGCCCCCCTCGACATTGACGACCACGTCATCGCCACCGCCTTTCTGGGCGGCGTTCCGTTCTTCGCCACAGCCGGCGGCGCGGTCCACCGGCTCGATGAGGGCGAAAAGGTTGTGCAGGCCCATGATGGCTTGCTGACCTGTGTGCGCGACCCGTTCAGTCAGACATTGCTGACGGGCGGCGAAGACGGCAGGGTGCTGCGGCTTTCCAAGGATGGCTCGACGGAAGAGCTGGCGAGCGTCCCGCGCAAATGGATCTCGGCGGTTTCCGGCGGGCCGCACGGTGCTGTTGCCTATGCGGTCGGCAAGGAAACCCGCGTGATCGCCAGCGGCACCTCGCACCTCTTCACCGAGGAGCGTAGCGTCGAGGCTGTGACTTTCGCGCCCAAGGGTCTCAGGATCGCGGCCGCGCGTTATAATGGTGCTTCGCTGCACTGGGTCACGGGCACGGCCCCGCCGGTCGAATTGGAATGGAAGGGCGCCCATATCGGAATCGCGTTCTCGCCAGATGGACGCTTCCTCGTGACCTCGATGCAGGAAAACGCCCTTCATGGCTGGAAGCTCGACAGCAAACTGTCCGCCGAGGCGCGGCACATGCGCATGAGCGGCTATCCCGCCAAGGTCAAATCATGGTCGTGGTCGCCGCGCGGCAAGTGGCTAGCAACCTCTGGCGCTCCAGCGGCAATCGTCTGGCCGTTCTCCGGCAAGGACGGGCCTATGGGCAAGGCGCCTCTGGAACTCGGGACCCGTGCCAACATCATGGTCACACAGGTTGCGTTTCATCCGTCCGAAGAAATGCTGGCCATCGGATTTATCGACGGCATGATGCTGGCGGTGCGCATCTCCGACGGCAAAGAAGCGCTGCTGCGCCGCCAGGGCAAGGGCGCCATCACCGCTCTTTCGTGGGATGAAGCCGGCCAACGCCTGGCATTTGCTTCCGAAACGGGCGATTGCGGGATCGTGACGATCTCAGATTAGCCACGCGGCCGCCCGTCGGGATATGCCTTCAAGGCCGCAGCCAGTTCTTCGGCGGGCACCGGCATAGCATTAAAATAGCCCTGCAGGGCATCGGCGCCGTGCGCACAGATCCAGTCCATCTGCTGCTTGTCCTCGATCCCTTCTGCAACGATTTTCATTCCCAGCGCATGGCAAAGTTTGATCGTCGACGCGACAATCTCGTCGCTTTGCGGATCGTTGCCGACACCGGATATAAAGCTGCGATCGATCTTGACCCGGTCAAAAGGAAGCTCTCTCAGTTGCCGCAGGCTGGAATAACCGGTACCGAAATCATCCAGCGCAACACGGATGCCCTCGGCCTTGAGCCGCTTGATGTTCATGCGTGTGGTTTCAAGATCGACAACCATCGCCTCTTCCGTCACTTCGATCTCGAGCCTTACCGGCGGGAAACCATTGCCGCGCAATATTTCCAGAACAATAGAAGCGAAATTGCGGTCACACAGCTGAAGCGGTGCAACATTGACGGCGATTGCCGTGGCAGACGGCCATTTCAAAGCATCCTTGCAGGCCTGATTCAGGATCGCGGAAAACAGTACCGGGATCAGCCCGGCCGCCTCGGCATGAGGAATGAAATCGCCGGCACTCAACACGCCAAGTCTGGGATGCCGCCAGCGCGCCAATACCTCGATCATCAGAACATCGCCCGCACTGCAACTGCTGATCAACTGGTAATATGGAACGATCTGGCCCGACGAAAGCGCCTCGGCCAGATCAAGCTCAAGCATGTTTTCGACGGTGGAGCCGCCGTCGATAGCATCTGTGAAGGAAACAATTCGGCGGCGGCCCTCATCTTTGGCGCGGTACATCGCGGTATCGGCCTTTTTGACAAGCGTTTCGCGATTGGTGCCGTCTTTCGGATAGAGCGCGATACCGATGCTGATCGACGGAGTGATCTCACGTCCGACGAAAGAGACCGGTCTCGACACTTCGGCCAGCAATCTGGCGGCCACCTGTTCGGTCGTATCCGTCCCGCCGCCATCCTGCATCAAAATCGCGAATTCGTCGCCACCGAGCCGACCGAGAAAATCATCCGGACGCACGCCCTTTTTCAGGCGGTCCGAAACAACCTGAAGCAGCCTGTCACCGGCTTCATGCCCGAGACTGTCGTTGATCTGCTTGAAACGGTCGAAATCGATGAACATCAGCGCAAAACGGTCCGACTGCCGGCGCGCACGGGCCAGTCTGCGCTCGCACTCCTCTTCGAAATACCGTCGGTTGGCGACGCCCGTCAGCGGGTCCTGACGCGCGAGTGCGTGGGCCAGACGCTCGGCCTCGCGACGGCTGGCAACCTCTCTCTTCAAGTCACGTGTACGCCGGAAAAGCAGGATCAGAAGCCCGACGCTCGCCACCATCAAGGCGGTAAAGAGCTCATCGAGTTCCCAGCTTTCATGCGCGCGCGAAAACTCATGAAGACGCTCGAAAGATTCAATGTAAACCAGAACGGCAACAACAAGTACGCCGACAACGAGCGCTATCACGATATCGCCACGCATCTTCTCGTTCAGTTTCGATATCCTCAACCCGACACCCTGACATCGAGATCTATCGATGTTCGTTGTTGTTATTTTTCGTCCGCAGATTGCGATGGAAACCAGAACCACGCGCTTTACTCAACGCTGGATATGATAGAATACCCAAAAAAGAGAAAAGCCGCAGCAAAAATGCCGCGGCCGAAACGAAGTAACAGAATAATCAGGGCCGATCAGCCCGGGAATACAGTTTCGTTCAAATGCGTGAGCTCGTTCATCATCTGCTCGATAGCGCTCTTGTGCTCACGGTGGCCAGCATCATCCAGCTCCTTGCGCAGAGATTTGATACGATGCTCGATCGCATCCGAAGCCTCACCGATCGGCACGGCGGTTTCGGCCAACAACGTGCAGGAATCGCCCTGGATATCGGCAAAGCCGTGAAACACCAGAAACTGAAATTCCTTGCCATCGCGGTTTTTGAACTTCACCATGCCCGGGCGAACCGTCGTCATGGTCGGCGCGTGATCCGGCATGACAGTCATTTCGCCTTCCGCCGCGGGAATGACGACAGCATCCGTTTCCGCGGAGGCCAGCAGCTTTTCGGGGGTCACCAGCTCGAAATTCAGCATGTCAGCCATGACGTTCCTATCTTTTGTCTCAACAAATCACCGCAACCAAAAACGGGCGGCAGCAAGTCCGCCCGAGAAAAATCAAGCCGCTTCGGCGAGTTTCTTGGCCTTGGCGACAGCGTCGTCGATCGTGCCGACCATGTAGAAGGCGGCCTCCGGCAGATGGTCATACTCGCCTTCGACCAGCCCCTTGAACGAGCGGATCGTGTCTTCGAGCGAAACCAGGATCCCCGGCGAACCGGTGAAGACTTCGGCAACGTGGAACGGCTGCGACAGGAAGCGCTCGATCTTACGGGCGCGGGCAACCGACAGCTTGTCTTCTTCGGAAAGCTCGTCCATGCCGAGGATGGCGATGATGTCCTGAAGCGATTTGTAGCGCTGCAGCGTTGATTGAACGGCACGGGCAACAGCATAATGCTCCTCACCCACGATCAGCGGGTCCAGCATGCGCGATGTCGAGTCGAGCGGGTCAACAGCAGGATAGATACCCTTTTCCGCAATCGAACGCGACAAGGTCGTGGTCGCATCCAAGTGAGCAAACGACGTTGCAGGCGCCGGGTCGGTCAGATCATCGGCGGGCACGTAAATGGCCTGAACCGAGGTAATAGAACCCTTGGTCGTCGTTGTAATGCGCTCCTGCAGGGCACCCATGTCGGTCGCCAGCGTCGGCTGATAACCCACAGCAGACGGGATACGACCGAGCAGAGCGGAGATTTCCGAACCGGCCTGGGTGAAGCGGAAGATGTTGTCCACGAAGAATAGAACGTCCTGGCCTTCATCGCGGAAGTTTTCCGCAATCGTCAGACCTGACAGTGCAACACGGGCACGCGCACCGGGCGGCTCGTTCATCTGGCCGTAAACCAGCGCACATTTCGAACCTTCGGCCGAACCGTTGTTTTCAGCCGGATCGACGTTCACGTTGGATTCAATCATTTCGTGGTAAAGGTCGTTACCTTCACGGGTACGCTCACCAACACCGGCGAATACGGAATAACCGCCGTGCGCCTTGGCGATGTTGTTGATCAGTTCCTGAATCAGAACCGTCTTACCAACGCCGGCGCCGCCGAACAGGCCGATCTTGCCGCCCTTGGCGTAAGGCGCCAGAAGGTCGACAACCTTGATGCCGGTGACGAGGATTTCCGATTCCGTCGACTGATCGACATAGGGCGGGGCTTCCTGGTGAATGCCGCGCTTTTCCTTGGTGACGATCGGGCCGACTTCATCCACCGGCTCGCCGATGACGTTCATGATGCGGCCAAGCGTCTCAACACCAACCGGCACCATGATCGGAGATCCGGTGTTTCTTACTTCCTGACCACGAACCAGACCTTCGGTCGCGTCCATAGCAATCGTACGAACTTCGTTTTCGCCGAGGTGCTGTGCAACCTCAAGAACGAGACGGTTGCCGTGGTTATCGGTTTCAAGCGCATTCATGATGGGGGGCAGTTCGCCGTCAAAGGCGACGTCCACAACGGCGCCAATAATCTGCGTCACTCTACCTTTAGAGGCCTCAGCCATGATAAAACCCTCTTTTCAAGCTCTTACAGCGCTTCCGCGCCGGAAATAATTTCAATCAGTTCCGTGGTGATCTTTTCCTGACGCTGACGGTTATAGGAAAGCGTCAGCTTGTCGATCATCTCACCGGCGTTGCGCGTCGCATTATCCATCGCCGACATCTTCGCACCCATCTCGCCAGCGGCATTTTCCAGTAGAGCATGGAAAACCTGCACGCGAATATTGAGTGGTACGATTTCGGAAAGGATGGATTCCGCATTCGGTTCATAGTCGTAAAGAGCCGATTCTGAACGCTCTTCCTGGCCTTCGGGCGCAGCAGACGGAATAAGCTGAAGACCTGTCGGAACCTGCGAGATCACCGACTTGAATTCGGAATAGAACAAGGTGCAGACGTCAAACGCACCCTCTTCGAACATTTCCATCATGCGATTGGCGATATCCTCGGCGTTCTCAAAACCGATCCTGCGCACTTCACGCAGGTCGGCACGCTCAACGATAAGTTCACCGTACTCACGACGCAGCGCATCATAGCCCTTGCGGCCGACGCAGAATATCTTGACGGTCTTGCCTTCGGAAATCAGCTTCCGTATGTGCAGCCGCGCGTGACGCGCGATCTGCGAGTTGAAGCCGCCGCAAAGGCCGCGTTCTGCCGTGCAGACCACCAGAAGATGGACGTCGTCCTTGCCGGTGCCGCTCATCAGCTTCGGCACTTCTTCACCCTCGCCGACTGCAGCCGTCAGATCAGCCATGACCGTCGCCATACGTTCGGAGTAGGGCCGCGCATTTTCCGCGGCCTCCTGTGCGCGACGCAGCTTCGCCGCGGCGACCATCTGCATCGCCTTGGTGATCTTCTGCGTCGCCTTCACCGAGGCAATGCGAAGCTTCAGATCTTTCAATGAAGCCATGGGTATTCAATCCCCGCTAAGATTACCTGGTTACTTGGAGAAGTTCTTGGAGAAGGCTTCGATTGCCGCCTTCAACTTACCCTTCAGATCGTCGCTCAGCGCCTTTTCGGTGCGGATGCCGTCCAGCACGTCACCGGCTTCGCCACGCATGTAGGACAGCAATCCCTGCTCGAACTTGCTGACATCACTAACCGGGAGCTTGTCGAGATAGCCGTTAACACCGGCAAAGATAACGACGACCTGCTCTTCGGTCTTCAGCGGAGAGAACTGCTGCTGCTTCAGAAGCTCGGTCAGGCGCGCACCACGGTTCAGAAGACGCTGGGTTGCAGCATCAAGGTCGGAACCGAACTGGGCGAAGGCCGCCATTTCACGATACTGGGCAAGCTCACCCTTGATCGAACCCGCAACCTGCTTCATCGCCTTGATTTGCGCCGACGAACCAACGCGGGACACCGAAAGACCGACGTTCACCGCCGGACGAATACCCTGGTAGAACAGGTCGGTTTCAAGGAAGATCTGGCCATCGGTGATCGAGATCACGTTGGTCGGGATGAACGCCGAAACGTCGTTGCCCTGGGTTTCGATGACCGGCAGAGCCGTCAGCGAACCGCCGCCGCGCTCGTCCGAGAGCTTGGCAGCACGCTCCAGAAGGCGCGAGTGCAGGTAAAAAACGTCACCTGGATAAGCTTCACGGCCCGGCGGGCGACGCAGAAGTAGCGACATCTGACGATAGGCAACCGCCTGCTTGGAAAGGTCATCATAGGCGATCAGGGCATGCATCCCGTTGTCGCGGAAATACTCGCCAATGGCGCAGCCGGCGAACGGCGCGATGTACTGCATCGGCGCCGGATCGGAAGCCGTTGCTGCGATCACAACAGAGTATTGCAGCGCGCCGCGCTCTTCCAGCGTCTTCACGAACTGGGCAACGGTCGAACGCTTCTGACCGACAGCCACGTAGACGCAGTAAAGCTTCTCGCTGTCAGGGCCGCTGTCGTGAATTGGCTTCTGGTTCAGGAAGGTGTCAAGAATGATCGCGGTCTTGCCAGTCTGGCGGTCGCCAATGACAAGCTCGCGCTGGCCGCGACCGATCGGGATCAGGGCATCAATGGCCTTGAGGCCTGTCGACATCGGCTCATGAACAGACTTCCGCGGGATAATCCCGGGCGCCTTGACGTCCACAACTGCGCGGGTATCGGACGCGATCGGCCCCTTGCCGTCAATCGGATTACCAAGACCGTCAACAACACGGCCGAGAAGGCCAGGGCCGACCGGAACATCAACGATTGCACCAGTCCGCTTGACAACGTCACCTTCGCCGATCTCACGGTCAGAACCGAAGATAACGACACCGACATTGTCGCTTTCAAGGTTGAGCGCCATACCGCGCACACCACCTTCGAACTCGACCATCTCGCCGGCCTGGACATTGTCGAGACCATAGACACGGGCGATGCCGTCGCCGACCGAAAGCACCTGACCGACTTCAGAGACTTCGGCCTCATCGCCGAAATTTTTGATCTGTTCTTTCAGAATTGCGGAAATTTCCGCGGCCCGGATATCCATCAGCCAACCTCTTTCAGTGAAAGCTTAAGTTTGGAGAGTTTCGTGCGCAGTGACGTATCGATCTGACGCGAACCGACCTTGACGATCATTCCGCCGAGAAGCGACGCATCTTCGGTGATCTGAAGGGTCACATCCTTACCCGTCACATCAGCCAGCGCAGTCTTCAATTCCTGTTGTTGTTCGTCTGACAGGGCATGCGCCACTGCCACTTCAGCCGTCGCCTGTCCGCGATGGGCAGCAACCTCGCCGCGATAGGCGGAGATCATGCCGGGTAGCACAAAGAGACGGCGATTTTCCGCAACCAGCTTAACGAAATTGGCGACATAGCCGCCGATCTTGACCTTGGCGAAAATCGCGACCACCGCCTTCAGCTGTTCATCAGAACTGAAAACGGGACTCATCACCAGACGCCTAAAATCGTCGCTTTCGTTCAACAGCGCTTCGACTCGGTCGAGATCGGCACCCACGGCGTCGATGCTGTCTTCATCCTTGGCAAGTTCGAACAGAGAGACAGCATAACGCTGTGCAACGCTCGAAACAGATTGGGATAGGTCTGCCACAGGCACAAATTCCCCTTAAAAATCGGCTCGGGCCGTGTCGTGACCGGCGTTGCCCGAAGCCTCTAAAAACTCACAATATCCCCGGGAAACAGCAAAAAACTATGCTGGCCCTCCCAATAGTCGGGGTTCGTCTAGCACAGGTAAAAGCGACTCGCAACACGCTCAAAGCCCGTTTAAAGCATTGGCGTTCGTTTCTTGTCACAAAGTCGAAAATCCTTGAAACACAGTGCTTTTGAAAGCTTTCAGCCTCAAGCCCAACCAAGGCCGTAAAGCAGCATGAATACACCCGCTACCGCCTGGCTGACAAGAAATATGCCGCCCTTGATTGACCGGCTCCCGGTCGACCCCATCCACAACAACCTTGTCAGGAATCCGAAAATCAGCGCCAGACCAAAGGTCCGGTAGATCATAGGCTGATCGAACAGCAGCGCCATCAGCGACATCGCCGCATAGGTTCCTCCGATCATCGAACGGATGTGAATGCTCGCTCCGCTCTCTTCTTTCAGCCCTGAAAAACCTGCCACACCCAAGAGCTTCAGCGGCGCAAGCGCCACCACAAGCCCCCAGATCAGGATGACGACAGCCATGAACAAGGCGACCTGTCCGACGAAACTCTCCGGCCAATAAAAACTCATCTGGAAGATCCTTCCCATTTTCGGCGCGGCTCCCCGCGCTCTCAACGTCAATCTATCTAGAGAAAGCTCTGTGGGTCAATGTCAAGCTGCACCCGGACTGAGCCACGTTGTCGCGGTCCGTTTTCGAGCATCTCCCTCAAATAGGCCTGGATATCGTCCGCCCGGCTGCCGTGAACGAGCAGGCGGAAACGGTAGCGTCCGCGCACCAGCGACAGCGGTGCTTCCGCCGGGCCGAGCACGGAGATCGAGCGCCCGGCGGGTGCGGCCCCGCGCAATCCGCGTGCATGGGCCTCTGCATCGCCACGATTATCGGCGGAAATGATAACGGCCGCGAGCCTGCCAAAGGGCGGCAGCCGGCTCTTTTCGCGTTCGGTGATCTCGCGTTCATAAAACGCATCCGCCTCGCCTGAGACAATCGCCTGCATCACCGGGTGCGCCGGTTGATAGGTCTGGATCAACCCCTTGCTCGCAAGACCCGTCCGCCCTGCCCGCCCGGTGACCTGCGCCAGAAGCTGGAAGGTGCGCTCGGCAGCACGCGGATCGCCATTTGCAAGGCCGATATCGGCGTCAACAACGCCGACGAGTGTCATCATCGGAAAGTTATGCCCCTTAGCCACCAGTTGCGTACCGATGATGATATCAGCTTCGCCGTTGGCAACAGCCTCAAGCTCGAGCCGGAGCCGCTTGACGCCACCGGCCATATCCGATGACAGAATGATGGTGCGCTTTTCAGGAAAGTGCTGCTCGACCTCCTCGGCGATCCGCTCCACCCCCGGCCCGCAGGCGACGAGGTGATCAAGCGTGCCGCACTCAGGACAGGCTTCCGGCACAGGCTCGGCGTGGCCGCAGTGATGACACATCAGCCGCCCGCGAAACCGGTGCTCAACCAGCCAGCTGGAACAATTGGGGCACTGAAAGCGATGACCGCAAACCCGGCAAAGCGTCAGTGGCGCATAGCCGCGGCGGTTCAGGAACAACAGCGCCTGCTCGCCGCGACCGACAGTCTTTTCCATCTCCGACAGAAGAACCGGGGACAGAAACCCGCCGCGCGCGGGCGGCCTACGCCTCAGATCAATCGTTTTCAGGCTCGGAAGCGCAGCCTCGGCGAACCGGCCCGGCAGGTGAATACGCTGATAACGCCCGGCAAGCGCATTGACCTGACTTTCGACCGATGGCGTGGCAGAGGCGAGCACGGCAGGAAAGCCGCCGATTCGGGCCCGCACCACCGCCATGTCGCGCGCATTGTAGAACACGCGGTCTTCCTGCTTGTAGGCGGTATCATGCTCCTCATCGACCACGATCAGGCCGAGATCCTCGAACGGCAGGAACAGCGCCGAACGCGCGCCGGCGACGACACGGATCGCCCCTTCCGCAGTCTGCCTCCAAACCTTTTCACGCATGCGCGGCGGAAGATCGGAATGCCATTCGCCTGGGCGCGCTCCGAAACGCGCCTCGAACCGGTCCAGAAAACTGGCAGTCAGCGCGATTTCCGGCAGAAGGATCAGCACCTGTTTGCCCTTACGCAGGGTTTCGGCCAAGGCTTCGAAATAGACCTCGGTCTTGCCCGAGCCAGTCACGCCGTCGATCAGCGACACATGGAATCGATCCGCCGCGACAGCCTGGCGCAACTCCCCGGCGGCCTCCCCTGATCGGGCGAAAGACCAGGCGGCGCATAATCGGGATCGGGCATGCCGAAAGCCGGCGGCGGGGGCAGAAACACGGTATCGAACACCCCCTGCTTCATCATCGTCTCGACAACGCTGGCGCTGACGCCCGCCGCGCGCGCCAGCCCGAGACGGGTCCAGCCGGCGCCGTCCTCCGCCAGTTCCAGCACCCGCTTGCGTGCCGGCGTCATACGTTCCGGCACGGTTCCCGTCAGCGTCAGCCCCTCGACCATCGGCTCCGGTTCAAGGGCCGCTGGCGCGCGCACGGCCATACGTGCAACGAGGCCCGGCGGGGTCAGCGTGTAGGCGGCAACCCAGGAAATGAAGCGGCGCATATGCTCGGCGACCGGCGGACAGTCGAACACGTGCTCAATCGGCCTCAGCTTCTTAGGGTCGACATTGTCGCCCGCTTCATCCCAGACAATACCGATCATCTTGCGGGGGCCAACAGGCACCTGAACCACAGAGCCGGGCTGTACCGCCATACCTTCCGGAACGGCATAGGAATAGGGGCCCGCCACGGGTAGCGGCACCATAACGGGTACGCTGCGCACCACCGCAGGATCGATGCGTTTTCCAAAAAGGTCGAGCAGAATCTCGGGTCATGGCTGGCAAGCTTGCCTGCCGCATCCTCTAAAGTGAAGCGGAGAATTCAAGATGCGTCCGACACGGCCGGAGCGGGTTTATTCTTTTCCAGCACAAAGGCAGCATCAGGATCGCCAGCCAAAGCATGCACGGTGTGATGCTCAAGGGCTGCGGTCACATCAGCCGGCTCGCCCTGCAGTTCTTCGGGCATGATCATGTTGCCAATGGTGAAGTCGAAACGGTCGCCCTTCTTGTTCAAAAGCTCGTGGAAAACCGTCATGTCGCGCAGTTCGGTCGACCACTTGGCGAACCAGTAGAACAGGCCGGAATTGCGCGCCTTCAGATGTACCGGCAGGATTGGCAGGTCGTATTTGCGCGCAAAACCGATGGCTGACGTCTTCCAGGGGCGTTCGTTGAGCTTGCCATCCGCCCAATAGGCAATGCGGCCGGAAGGAAACAGCACCATCGCCTTTTCTTGTCTGATGGCGTTGTTGGTGATCTGCAGGGTCTCGCGGGCCTTGAGCTTGCTCTTGAACTCTTCGCGCCATTCAACCGGGATGATCATTTCCACCAGACGTGGGTTCACGCGCACGGCGTCCCTGTTGGCGAAGAACATCATGTCAGGGCGACGTGCTTTCAGAAGATCGAAAACCGCAACACCGTCGGCAATACCGGTCGGATGGTTTGAGACCATCACAAAGCCACCCTTTTCAGGGATACGCTCGCCGCGGACGCAGCTGATGTCGAGCTTCAGCCGGTCGGAGATATATTCAAAGACCTGATATCCGTCCATGGACTCGACATCATTGGCAAAATCGATCGCCTTGCCATAGCCCAAAAGGAGATGAAGAAACGGCCGCATGACCGGCCAGAACGGATTGTGGACAATCTTCTGGCCGCGCTCGGCGATCAGCGTGTCGACGA
This sequence comes from Martelella sp. K41-7, assembly GCF_055808365.1. NCBI lineage: Bacteria > Pseudomonadati > Pseudomonadota > Alphaproteobacteria > Hyphomicrobiales > Aurantimonadaceae > Martelella > Martelella sp. K41-7. The sequence goes on along the minus strand of NZ_CM147867.1, from coordinate 347,868 downwards.
TGTGCCCCGGCTGCCCCTGAGAAACAAGCGCCACAGTCTCAGCGAACTGCGCCAGAGCGGATGATGAATCACGACGCGCCATATGTATTCCTGCTATTGCTGAGCGGCCTATATCGCAATTCTGTATGAAAAGACAATGACACCTCCCGGGCCGTTTAGCGTTTTTTAAACTCAATTTACTGTAAAATCGCAACGCCGCAAGAAGTTCCGACAAGGGGGGCCCCATGGCCGACATATTGGTGCCTGCTGATGATGCATTGCTTGAATTGCGTCAAGAGTGGCTGCGGACGCTGGCTGGCGAGCGCAGGCTTGCGGCCAAAACAACCGAGGCCTACGAGCGTGATACACGGCAGTTCCTCGCCTTTCTGTGCGGCCATATCGCAAGGCCGGTCAGGCTTAATGATATTGATTCGCTGCGGCCGGCCGACGTTCGGGCCTATCTCGCCTACAGGCGGCGAAAGGGTGCACAAGCACGCACGCTTGGCCGGGATCTGGCTGGGATACGATCATTTCTGCGGTGGCTGGAGAAACGCGGGCTTGCCAATGCCGCAGGCGTCAGGGCCATGCGTGCACCCAAGCAGCCGAAATCCCTGCCAAAACCATTAAGCGCTGAGGAAGCGCTTGCCGTCGCGGGCAAGGAGGCCCAACTGGCGGAAGAACCGTGGATTGCGGCGCGCAACACAGCTGTTTTCTGCCTGCTCTACGGCTGTGGATTGCGCATTTCAGAGGCCATCGGGCTGACACCGGAGGCTTTTGCAGGGGGACCGAAAAGCCTGAGGATTACCGGCAAGGGAAACAAAACCCGCATCGTACCGCTGCTGCCAGCAGCCCTTGAGGCGGTTCAGCGCTACATCGCGCTCTGTCCTTACCATCTTGGTGAGGACGGGCCAGTTTTCCGCGGTCTGCGCGGGAAAACACTACAGCCGGCGATTATTCAACGGGAAATGCAGGCCATGCGCGGTGCGCTCGGCCTGTCGGACAAGGCAACACCGCATGCTCTGCGCCACTCGTTCGCTACACACCTGCTGGCCGCAGGAGGCGATCTCAGAACCATTCAGGAACTGCTGGGACATGCAAGCCTGTCGACCACCCAGGTCTACACCGGCGTCGATACCGGTCGGCTTTTGGAGATCTACGACAAGACGCATCCACGCGCCTGAAAACTAGACGCTAGCAGGCCCCGCCTGCTGAAGCGGGGCCCAGCGACGAATGCCATCAGGCGTTATTGTCATAGCTGAAGCTGATCAGCTCGGGCGTGCCGTTGGGGCGAACCTTGAAGGTCTTTGTCGCCTGCCAATTGGGTCCGTTGCTCACCGTCGTGGAGAATGTGTCGCCTGGCATGGAGAGCTGGGCAATATCACGGTCGGCGGTCGTAACCTTCGGTCCATACCAGCTTGGATTGAGCGGCTGGCCGGCAAAGGCGGCACCTGCACCAACCATCATTGTTGCAAGCGAGAGTGCGATTATCTTTTTCATCGGATCTGTCCTTGGGTTGCTTCAGTCTTCTTTTGAAACTGGGAAAGGGTCGTCCCTAACCATCCAGACAATACACCCGACGACCATCTTGTCGGTACTCAATTCTCTGTAATGAATCCATTAAATTACTGTAAATATTACATTTTTCTAAATTGCACCCAACAAAATACGATTGCAGGTCATCGCTGCTGCCGAGACGGCGGCCGCGCCGCGATAGCTGCTCCCAGACCAATCATCACAAGGCCGCCGACCTCTATACCAGAGGGAATGTCACCGAAAATAACAACGCTCCACAGCGCGGCAAAGACGAGATAGGCATTGTCAAAAAGGCCGACCAGTGGCGCCGGCGCATCCCGATAGGCGGCAGCAACACCGGTGGTGATCGCAACCAGAAAAACAGCGAGCAGCACAATCATGGCCCAGTCGGCCATAGCTAGAGGACGCCATGCCGTCAGCATGAAACCATCCCCCTCAACTGCAGGAAAGACAAGCAGACCGACCATGGCCACAGCCCCCGCAACGGCGAGAGACAGGTTGAGATTGAAGGCCATGGCAAAAGGCGCCTCGCCACGGCATTTGCTCCAGGTGAGAATCGCCGCGAGCGCATAGAAAACAGCCGCAAGCAACGGCAACAGCACAAAGGACGAGAACTGCCCCGGCAGCAGGGTTTACGCTGACGACGACACCGGCGAGAGCCAGGACAATCGCACACCAGCGCACAACTCCCACAGGCTCGCCCAGCAGCAACCGGGCCATCAGTGCCATTAACAGCGGCGCCGTATAATAGCAGGCCGCTGCCAGCGACAAAGGCAGCTTCGGCAGGGACGCATAGTAGCAAAACCACATGGCAACGAGGCAAAGGCTGCGCGCCGTCACCCATCCGGCATGCCGCGGACGCAAGCGAACGCCGCGTGCAAACAGGCTGATGCCGAGCCCCAGCAGCAGCGCCGCAACAAACGACCGCAAGAAGATCAGTTGCGCAAGACCGAAGCGGACACCGGAAAGCTTGACCAGCGCATCGGAGAGCGACAACAGAAAGACCGAGGCGGTGATCAGCGCGATACCGGCTCCCGGTCCTGCGGCGAAAATCTGTCCGAACTGTTTGCGAGGCATTCCTGATGCAAACAGGATTCGCCGCGCGATGAATAGTCAATTCTTCTGAAGTACAGGATCAATCTCTTGAATGACACCGGCGCCCCCTTGGCGTCCGGCTGAAGTCTCTTCGAACTTCCGCCAGGCCAGTCAGCCAGTTGTCATCCGTTTGAGGATGCCTGTCTTCCAATAGAACTGGTGCACCGCCACCGCGCCGACATGAGCGACAATCAGGATCCACATCAGAAGTTTCAGCACACTGCCATGAACCTCCGCGGCGCCCGAAATGCCAAGGTAATAGCCGACCATGCCCGAAAGCGGCATGACAATAAACAGCAGATAAAAGCTCCAGTGGCCAATGCGCGAAAGTGTGCGAAACAGCGGAGGCTCCCCCTCAGGCTCGGCGGGAACGCCCTGAAGGAAGCGCAGTCCCAACCTTAAAAGCGCCAGAACCAGCACTGCAATGCCGACATAAGCATGGATATTCGCCGACGCGACCACATCCGCAGAAACCGCCTCACCGCCGAAATGAAGCCGAGCCCAATGCTCCATGCCATCAGAGAAAATCAGGTTGAAGAAAATCAGCAGTGCGACCGTCCAATGCAGCAAACGCTGGCTGATCGAAAAAGAAAGAGGAGTTTTTGACACTGGATTTCCCTCTATAGTCAATGGGTTAACCTGCTACCTCAATAAACAAAATGCGGCCTGCCTAGCAAGCCGCATCTTCATCACTTTCTATGTCACAGTCTGGACCCGGCGACCGCCTTACATATGGATCGGCTTGAAGAAGGCGCCGAGTGCAGCTTCCTTGACCGCTTCCGACATGGTCGGGTGGGCGTGGCAAGTGCGGCCGAGATCTTCCGAAGAACCGCCGAATTCCATCAGCACCGCAGCCTCGTGGATCATTTCGCCGGCGCCGAAGCCGACGATGTGAACGCCGAGCACGCGGTCGGTTGCCTTGTCGGCCAGCACTTTGACGAAACCGTCGGTTGCTTCCATCGCCCGCGCACGACCATTGGCCATGAACGGGAACTTGCCGACATTGTAGGCAACGCCGTCCTTCTTCAGCTCTTCTTCGGTCTTGCCGACAGAGGCGACTTCCGGCTGAGTGTAGACCACGCCCGGGATCACATCGTAATTCACATGACCGGCCTGACCGGCGAGGATTTCGGCAAGGGCAACGCCCTCATCTTCGGCCTTATGCGCCAGCATCGGTCCCTTGACCACGTCGCCAATCGCGTAAATGCCGTCGACATTGGTCTTGAAGTGACCATCGATTTCGACGCGGCCGCGATCATCCAGCTTGACGCCGGCGTCTTCCAGACCGAGGCCTTCGGTATAAGGCTTGCGGCCGGTGGAGATCAGCACGATATCGGCTTCGACGGTTTCGGCATCGCCGCCCTTGACCGGCTCGAATGTGACCTTGGCGCCCTTCTTGGCCTTCTCGACAGCCGTCACCTTGGCGGACAGCTTGAAATCGAGACCCTGCTTGGCGAGCATTTTCTGGAACTGCTTGGAAACCTCTCCATCCATGCCGCCGAGGATCTTGTCCAGGAACTCGACAACCGTGACCTTGGCGCCGAGACGCGACCAGACCGAGCCAAGCTCAAGCCCGATAACGCCGCCACCGACGACAATCATGTGCTCCGGCACCTTCTTCAGCGCAATGGCGCCGGTCGATGACACGATGGTTTCCTCATCAATATCGACATCGACGCCCGGAATACCGGCGACATCGGAGCCAGTGGCGATCACGACGTTCTTGGCCTCAAGTTCTTCGGTCGAGCCATCGTCCTTGGTGACCTGAACCTTGCCGGGGGCAAGGATCTTGCCGGTGCCCTTGACGCCGTCGATCTTGTTCTTCTTGAACAGAAAGGCAACCCCCTCGACATTCGACTTCACCACCGCGTCCTTGTGGCCCATCAGCTTTTCATGGTCGAGTTCGACGCCGGAAAGCTTGATACCAAGACTTTCCATGCCGTCGGCTGCATGCGCGTAGGTCTCGGAAGCATGCAGCAGCGCCTTGGAGGGGATGCAGCCAATATTGAGGCAGGTGCCGCCATAGGTGGCGCGCTTTTCTATCACAGCGACCTTCAGGCCGAGCTGCGAGGCCTTGACCGCGCAGACATAGCCGCCGGGGCCGGAACCGATTACGATAAGATCATAGGACATCAGATTTCCTTCTCTTTATTGAGGTCATCGCCGATGCGAAGGATGGGCGCTGGATGACCGTGTTTGTAGAGGCCGGAGGCCGAATTTCAAATCGCCGCTCAGCCCGCCTTCTCCGTTGCCAGTTTCAACCCGAAAGCGATAAAGACCGCGCCGCTCGCGCGATTGATCCAGACACTGGCCCTTTCAAAGGCCGTGCGCATGCGCGGTGTGGTCAGAAACAGCGAGACGCCAATGAACCAGGCGATGAGGCACGATGCCATAACGAGGCCGTAGCCGAATTTTACCCCGGCCGGCGTTTCGTGGCTGACAACGGTCGAGAATATCGACAGGAAGAACAGAACCGGCTTCGGGTTCAGCGCATTTGCGAGAAAGCCAAGCGAGAATGCCTTCGCGGTCCCTTGTTTTGCGGTCGGTTCGGCATCCGCAACGGAAGCGATCTCCGTCCTGCCGGAACGCAACGACTGGATGCCGAGATAGATCAGATAGGCGGCACCCGTCCATTTGATCACATTGAACACCATGATCGACTGCGAAATGATCAGGCCGAGCCCCATGATCGTATAGCTGACATGGAACATCAGCGAGGTACCGACGCCGAAGCTGCTCAGTACGGCCGAGCGTCTTCCATGCACCAGCGCCTGCCGGATGATCATCGCGGTGTCCGCGCCTGGGGCGACGATGGCGAAGGAGAAGATCGCCATCAGAGATGCAAGCTCGATCAGATATTGATGGTCCATGAAGGGCTTTCCCGGTCTATGGCCTGCTAAGCGCGAGCTTGACGCCAAACCCTGCAAAGGTCAGCGCCACGCTGCGGCGCATCCACGCCATTGCCCGCTCGCTCGACAGCACCCGGTCGCGCATCAGGCCGGAGAACTGGCCATAGACAACAAAGACGGCAAAGGTCATTGCCATGAACACCGCCGACATCACCAACATTTCCAGTATGGGCGAGGCAGCGGCAGGCGATACGAATTGCGGCAGGAAGGCAAGGAAGAAGATCGAAAGCTTCGGGTTCAGGATATTGATCAGAAAGCCGTTGCGGGCGATCGCGAACAGGCTGCGCCCTGATGCGCCTTCGCCGGATATGCGCAACGCACCGCGACCCCTCAGCGTCTGCCATGCGAGATAGAGCAGATAGGCAACGCCGGCAAACTTCACCGTCTGGAACAGAAGCGCGCTGGTGTGAAACAGTGCGGCGATGCCGAACGCGGAGGCCAGGATCGCCGGGATGATGCCGAGCGTGCAGCCAAAGGCGGCCGCAACGCTTGCAAGCCGCCCCTGCGACAGCCCGGTCGCCAGCGTGTAGACCACGCCCGTGCCTGGAGCCAGAACAACAATCAGCGCCGTAATCAGGAATTCGATGCTCATGTTCCGGCCCCCGGGTTATTTTGAAATCAGAGATCGAGAACGAGACGTTCGGGATCTTCCAGCGTTTCCTTGACGCGGACCAGGAAGGTCACAGCCTCCTGGCCGTCGACCATACGGTGGTCGTAGGACAGTGCCAGATACATCATCGGGCGGATGACAACCTGACCGCCGATTGCCACCGGCCGTTCCTGGATCTTGTGCATCCCGAGAATACCGGACTGCGGCGCATTCAGGATCGGCGAGGACATCAGCGAACCGTAGACGCCGCCATTGGTGATGGTGAAGGTGCCACCCTGCATGTCCGCCATCGAAAGCTGACCGCCGCGCGCTGCCTTTGCAAGACGGGCAATCTCGGCTTCGATCTCGGCAATCGTCATCTGGTCGGCATCACGCACGACCGGAACGACGAGGCCCTTGTCTGTGCCAACGGCCATGCCGACATGACAGAACTTCTTGTAGATGATGTCGGTGCCGTCGATCTCGGCGTTGACCGCCGGGATTTCCTTCAGCGCGTGACAGACGGCCTTTGTGAAGAAGCCCATGAAACCGAGCTTGACGTCATGCTTCTTCAGGAACAGGTCCTTGTACTTGGAGCGCAGTTCCATCACCGCTGTCATATCCACCTCGTTATAGGTGGTCAGCATGGCCGCGGTGTTCTGGGCGTCCTTCAGGCGCTTCGCAATGGTCTGGCGAAGGCGCGTCATTTTCACGCGTTCCTCGCGGTCGGCATCCTCAACCTTGGAAGGCGCACGCTGCGCGGCCTTGGTAGGTTCCGCTGCGGGAGAAGACGTGCCCTTGGTCGCAGCTGCGATCACATCGCCCTTCAGGATCTGGCCGCGTTTGCCGGAACCTTCAACCTGATCGGAAGAAATGTTCTTCTCTTCCATCATCTTGGCAGCGGCCGGAGCAGCCGGCATGTCCGAACCGGACTTCGGCTTGTCTTCAACCTTGGCTGCCTCTTCCTTCGTCGCGTCTTCCTTAGGAGCCGCTTCCTTGGGGGCTTCCTTTTCGCCGCCGCCTGCGGCCAGGGCATCGCCCGCGGCGATCTGGCCGAGCAATGCGTCAAGTTCGACGGTCTCGCCTTCGCCGGAGACGATTTCGGAAAGCGTGCCGGAAGCCGGCGCCGGAACCTCGATGGTCACCTTGTCGGTTTCCAGTTCGACAATCGGCTCATCGGCGACGATGGCGTCGCCGACCTTCTTGTACCAGGTGCCGACCGTTGCTTCGGTAACGGATTCACCCAAAGTGGGAACGCGGATTTCAGTGGCCATGTCAAAAGTCCCGAGTTTGAAAAAACGTGTGTCCGGATCGCCTTGCGGCGGTCATTGCATGCCGGGCTTTGGGTCCGGCATGCGCCTATTCATTCTTATTCACCGAGCGCGTCATCGAGGAAGGCCGCGAGTTGCGCCTGATGGCGCGACATCAGGCCCGTCGCCGTTGAGGCGGCTGCGGCGCGTCCGGCATAGCGAACCCGCGAATGCTTGGCATCGATATGGGTCAACACCCATTCCAGATAAGGTTCGATGAACGACCAGGCACCCATATTCTTCGGCTCTTCCTGACACCATACCATCTCCGCGTTCTTGAAGCGCGAAAGCATGTTGATCAGAGCCTTGGCCGGAAACGGATAAAGCTGTTCGACGCGCAGTAGGTAAACATCGTTGATACCGCGCTTCTCACGCTCCTCGAACAGATCATAATAGACCTTGCCCGAGCACATCACGACGCGGCGAGATCTTGGAGTCCTTGACCAGCTTGATCGGCGTATCGTGTTCGACGGCATCGTCCCACAGCAGTCGGTGGAAGGCGCTCTCGCCGGCGAATTCCGAAAGCGTCGACTGAGCGCGTTTGTGGCGCAGCAGCGATTTCGGCGTCATCAGGATCAGCGGCTTGCGGAAGTCGCGTTTGAGCTGGCGGCGCAGAATGTGGAAGTAGTTCGCCGGCGTGGTGCAGTTGGCGACCTGCATGTTGTCTTCAGCACACATCTGCAACCAGCGCTCCAGACGGGCGGAAGAATGTTCCGGCCCCTGCCCCTCATAGCCATGCGGCAGCAGGCAGACGAGACCGGACATGCGCAGCCATTTGCGCTCACCCGACGAGATGAACTGGTCGAAAATCACCTGCGCACCATTGGCGAAGTCGCCAAACTGGGCTTCCCACAGTGTCAAAGCGTTCGGACGTGCCAGTGAATAGCCGTATTCGAAGCCGAGCACGGCTTCTTCCGACAGCATCGAATTGATCACCTCATAGCGACCCTGGCTGGCGCGGATATTCTGCAGCGGAAGATAACGCTCTTCGGTTTCCTGATCGTAGAGCACGGAATGACGCTGCGAGAAAGTGCCGCGCTCGACATCCTGACCGGACAGGCGAACCTTGAAACCCTCGTGGCACAATGCGCCGAAAGCCAAAGCTTCGGCCATGGCCCAGTCGACACCCTCGCCGGTTTCGATCATCTTGGCGCGGTTGTCGAGGAAACGCTTGACCGTACGGTGAACATTGAAGCCCTCCGGAACTTCGGTGAGCTTCTTGCCGATTTCCTTCAGCGTCTTCATCGGCATAGAGGTCTTGCCGCGGCGCAGTTCATCCGCATTGTCAGCGGCACGCAAACCGGACCATTCGCCATCCAGCCAGTCAGCCTTGTTCGGCTTGTAGGAAGAGCCTGCTTCGAATTCCTGCTCAAGGAACGTTCTCCAGTCGGCGAGCATGCCCTCGAATTCTTCCTTGGTGATCAGGCCTTCCTTGATCAGCCGGTCGGCGTAAAGCTGGGTAACAGTCTCGTGGCCGCGAATCACCTTGTACATCTTCGGCTGCGTAAACGCAGGCTCATCGCCCTCATTATGGCCGAAGCGGCGGTAGCAGAACATGTCAATGACCACAGGCTTGTGGAATTTCATGCGGAATTCGGTCGCAACCTTGGCCGCATAGACGACAGCCTCCGGATCGTCACCGTTGACGTGGAAAATCGGAGACTCGATCATCTTCGCGACATCCGACGGATAGGGTGAGGAGCGCGAAAACGCCGGGTTGGTGGTGAACCCGATCTGGTTGTTGACGATGAAGTGAACCGTACCGGCAACGCGGTGGCCGCGCAGACCGGATAGGCCGAGAATTTCAGCAACCACACCCTGACCGGCAAAGGCAGCATCACCATGCAGCAGCAACGGCATCACCTTTGCGCGCTCGGACAGCGGCACGATTTCGCCTTCACGGCGGGTCGCGATGATATCCTGCTTGGCACGTGCCTTGCCCATAACGACTGGATCGACGATTTCCAGATGCGAAGGGTTCGCTGTCAGCGACAGGTGGACATTGTTGCCGTCGAATTCGCGGTCGGAGGAAGCGCCCAGATGGTACTTAACATCACCGGAACCCTCAACATCGTCGGGCTTGAACGAGCCGCCCTTGAATTCGTGGAAGATAGCACGGTGGGTCTTGGCCATCACCTGCGACAAGACGTTCAGGCGACCGCGATGCGGCATGCCGAGCACGACTTCCTTGAGGCCGAGCGCGCCACCACGCTTGATAATTTGCTCCATCGCCGGGATCAGCGATTCTGCGCCATCAAGACCAAAGCGCTTGGTGCCCTTGTATTTGACATCCAGGAACTTTTCGAAGCCCTCCGCCTCGATCAGCTTCTGCAAGATCGCCTTCTTGCCGTTTTCGGTGAAGGTGATGCTCTTTTCCGGGCCTTCGATGCGCTCCTGAATCCAGGATTTTTCTTCCGGATTCGAAATGTGCATGAACTCGACGCCGAGCGTGGTGCAATAGGTGCGCGTCAGGATGTCGAGCATTTCCGGGATGGTGGCGTATTCGAGCCCCAGAACATTGTCGAGGAAGATGCGGCGGTCGTAATCGGCCTCGGTGAAGCCATAGGCCTTGGGCGATAGCTCGTTGTAGTCGTCATCGGCCATGCCGGCGAGACCCAGCGGATCGAGCTTGGCATGAAGGTGGCCACGCATGCGGAAGGCACGGATCATCATCAGCGCGCGCACGGAATCGCGGGTCGAGCGCAGCACGTCCTCGTTCGAGAGGTCAGCACCTTTGGCGGCAGCCTTGCCGCGCAGCTTCTTCTCGACCACCTGCTCGACATCGGCCCAGTTGCCGTCAAGCGCGGCCGTCAGGTCGTCATTGGGCTTTTGCGGCCAGTCGGCCTTTTTCCAGGACGCGCCTTCGGCTGCCTTGCGCACGGCATCCGGATCGTCGCCGAGCGCCTTGAAGAAGTCCCGCCACTCTTCCGATACCGAGTTCGGATCATCTTCATAGGCCGCGTACAGATGCTCGATATAGGTGGCGTTGGCACCATCGAGAAACGAGGTCAGAAGAAATTGTTCGTTGGCTTCTTGCCTTGACATATGCACCGCGCGGATCGCAATCCGCCTCCCGCTTGAAACGACGAAACCGGCTCTTGAGCCGGACCATCCGATGAAACACCGATTATGACGACCGTCAAATGGCCACAAAAACGGTAAATTCGTGACGGCCCTCACAAAAAGGCCGTCACGCATCTGTTCTTAGGTGGATCAGCCCTTCAGGACTTCAACCAGAGTCTTGCCGAGACGCGCCGGAGACGGCGACACGGTGATGCCAGCGGCTTCCATTGCCTCGATCTTGTCTTCAGCGCCGCCCTTGCCGCCGGAGATCACGGCGCCGGCATGACCCATGGTGCGGCCGGGAGGAGCGGTACGACCCGCGATAAAGCCAACCATCGGCTTCTTGCGGCCCTTCTTGGCCTCGTCCTTCAGGAACTGCGCGGCTTCTTCTTCAGCCGAACCACCGATCTCACCAATCATGATGATGGACTCCGTCGCATCATCTGCGAGGAACATTTCCAGCATGTCGATGAATTCGGTGCCCTTGACCGGATCGCCGCCGATGCCGACGGCCGTGGTCTGGCCGAGGCCTTCATTGGTGGTCTGGAACACGGCTTCATAGGTGAGCGTACCCGAACGCGACAGAACGCCAACGGAACCCTTCTTGAAGATCGAGCCCGGCATGATGCCGATCTTGCACTCTTCCGGCGTCAGAACGCCGGGGCAATTCGGGCCGATCAGGCGCGATTTCGACTTGTCGAGCTTCGCCTTGACCTTGACCATGTCGGCAACCGGGATGCCTTCGGTGATGCAGACGATCAGCGGAATTTCCGCCTCGATCGCTTCCAGAATCGCAGCGCCCGCGCCTGCCGGCGGAACGTAGATCACGGAAGCATTGGCACCGGTCTTGTCCTTGCCCTCGGCAACGGAGGCGAAGATCGGCAGCGCCGTACCATCAACACCGGAAGACCATTCGGTGCCACCCTTCTTGGGATGAATACCGCCGACCATCCTTGTGCCGTAATAAGCCAGCGCCTGCTCGGTGTGGAAGGTGCCGGTCTTGCCGGTAAGGCCCTGAACCAGAACCTTGGTGTCTTTATTGACCAGAATTGACATGGGTACTCAGGCCTCCTTCACGGCCGAAACGATTTTCTGCGCCGCGTCATCGAGATCATCGGCGGAGATGACATTCAGACCGCTTTCGTCAATGATCTTCTTGCCGAGTTCGACATTCGTACCTTCCAGACGGACAACCAGCGGAACCTGCAGGCCCACTTCCTTGACAGCCGCGATCACGCCTTCGGCGATGACGTCGCAACGCATGATGCCGCCAAAGATGTTGACGAGAATGCCCTTCACAGCCGGATCGGCGGTGATGATCTTGAAGGCCGCTGTGACCTTTTCCTTGGAAGCGCCGCCGCCAACGTCGAGGAAGTTGGCAGGCTCGGCACCGTAAAGCTTGATGATGTCCATCGTCGCCATGGCGAGACCGGCGCCATTGACCATGCAGCCGATGTTGCCGTCCAGCGCCACATAGGCGAGGTCGTATTTCGACGCTTCGATTTCCTTGGCGTCTTCTTCCGTCGTGTCGCGCAGTTCGCGGACATCGTCGTGGCGGAACAGCGCATTGCCATCGAATGAGCACTTGGCGTCGAGAACACGCAAACGACCGTTTTCCATGACGATCAGCGGGTTGATCTCAAGCAGGCTCATGTCCTTCTCGACAAAGGCCTTGTAGAGGATCGGGAACAGCGTTTCGCCATCCTTGGCCGCATCGCCCTCAAGCTTGAGCGCGGCGTTAATGGCTTTGACGTTTTCAGCGGTCACGCCGGCTTCCGGTTCAATCGCGACCGTGATGATTTTTTCAGGCGTTGACTCGGCAACGGCCTCGATGTCCATGCCACCCTCGGTGGAGACCACGAAGGCAACCTGACCGACAGTGCGGTCGACCAGAAGCGAGCAATACAGTTCGCGGTCGATATCGGCGCCATCTTCGATGTAAAGGCGGTTGACCTGCTTGCCGGCCGGGCCGGTCTGCTTGGTCACCAGCGTGTTGCCGAGCATCTCTTCGACGAAGGCCTTGACCTCGTCGGCAGATTTAGCAAGGCGCACGCCGCCCTTGGCATCAGCCGGCAGTTCCTTGAACTTGCCCTTGCCGCGGCCACCGGCGTGGATCTGGCTCTTGACCACATAAAGCGGACCGGGAAGCTTGCCGACCGCAGCCTCGACCTCTTCGGCGCTCAGGATGGCAACGCCATCGGCAACCGGCGCGCCATAGCCCTTCAGCAGAGCCTTGGCCTGGTATTCATGAATATTCATGCGGATATTCGTCCTTTTTAAAGAAAGCGGCTTATTTCAGAGCGGGTGCGATGTCCTTGCAGGCGTCGCAAAGCCCCTTGACGGCGTCCACCGACTTTTCAAAGCCAGCCTTGTCTTCGCCCTTGAGCTCGATTTCGACGATGCGCTCGACACCGCCTTCGCCGATAACGATCGGAACGCCGACATACATGCCGTCAACGCCGTACTGGCCGGTGAGCAGAGCCGCCGCCGGCATGACACGCTTTTTGTCTTTCAGATAGCTTTCCGCCATCGCGATGGCCGAGGCTGCCGGTGCGTAATAGGCAGAGCCATTCTTCAGCAGGGCAACGATTTCGCCGCCGCCGCCGCGTGTGCGGGTAATGATCGCGTCGAGTTTTTCCTGCGTGGTCCAGCCCATCTTGATCAGATCCGGAAGCGGAATGCCGGCAACGGTCGAATACTGGGCGACAGGAACCATGGTGTCACCGTGACCACCAAGAACGAAGGCGGTGACATCTTCAACGGAGACGTTGAATTCTTCGGCGAGGAAATAACGGAAACGGGCCGAGTCCAGCACGCCAGCCATGCCGACAACCTTCTCAGCCGGAAGACCGGAGAACTTCTGCAGCGCCCAGACCATAGCGTCGAGCGGGTTGGTGATGCAGATCACGAAAGCATTCGGGGCATACTGCTTGATGCCGGCGCCGACGGCTTCCATGACCTTGAGGTTGATACCGAGCAGATCGTCGCGGCTCATGCCTGGCTTGCGCGGCACACCGGCGGTGACGATGCAGACATCCGCGCCTTCGATAGCCGAATAGTCGGAAGCGCCGGAAAGCTTTGCATCAAAACCATCGACCGGCGACGATTCCGCGATATCGAGTGCCTTGCCCTGCGGCAGGCCGTCAGCGATATCGAACAGGACGACGTCGCCCAGCTCCTTGAGCCCGGCGAGATGCGCGAGCGTGCCCCCGATCATGCCCGAACCGATCAATGCGATTTTATTGCGCGCCATGAATGTATCCTCTGAAAACTCATTTCTGGACGATGGTCAAAACCGTGCCCATGACGATGTTGGGATATCGGCAATTGCAGTATTTTTCAACCGATTTTTCTGAGGCCAATATTTTCAATCGGTTATATCCATTTTATTTGACGTTAACGTCAAAAAATAGCGAAGCCGCGCCCTTATTTCGCCCATTTTTCCTTGTGCGCGGCGAGATAATCCGTGCTGCGCATCTCGAAAAGCCGTGAGGCAGTGCGCTCGAACTCGAACCCCTCGCGGCCCTTCCGATCAACCAGAAGTTCCTCGGGCATCGCTTCCGCAGAGATTACCGTGCGGATGGTGCGGTCATAAAGCGTGTCGACGAGAATGATGAAGCGCTTGATTTCATTGCGCTGGTCGGCGGTCAGCACCGGCACGTCATCGATGAACACAGTGTGGAAACGATCGGTGATCGCCATATAGTCGGCAGCGCCAAGCGGCTTCCTGCACAGATCATCGAAACTGAACCGCGCGAATTTGCCACTCGCCTTTGGCACATGCAGCACGCGACCGCGCAGTTCAAGCTCTTCCGGTCCGGTTTCGGCGCCACCTGTGGCCACGTTCCAGTTTTCCTCCATCTTGCGCCGGGTCTCGTCGTTCAGCGGCGTGAGATAAACCGGACGCCCCTCGAATTTCTCCATGCGGTAATCGGTATCGGAATCGAGTGTCGTTACCGTGACATTTTGTTTCAGAACCGTGATGAAGGGCAGGAACAGCCCGCGATTGAGGCCATCCTTGTAGAGATCGTCAGGCGCGACATTGGATGTCGCCACAAGCACGCAGCCCCGCTCGAACAGGGCGGAAAACAGCCGCGACAGGATCATCGCATCGGCAATGTCGGTCACGGTAAACTCATCGAAGCATAAAAGCCGGTTCTCGCCGATGATCTGATCGGCGACTGGGCCAATCGGATCAGCCTCCTTCACCTCACCCGCCTTCAGCTTGCGCCGGTGCACATTCAGCCGCTCCTGAACATCGGCCATGAAGGCATGAAAATGGGCGCGGCGCTTGTCGGCGATCGGGGCTGCCTCGAAGAACATGTCCATCAGCATGGTCTTGCCGCGACCGACGCTGCCATGGATGTAGAGCCCGTCCACCAACGGTCCACCGGGCTGACGCGAAAGCCCGAAGAGGCGTGAAATCAGTCGCCCCCCTTCTCCGCGGGCACTGGCTGCGGCAAGCTTCACAAGAATATGGTCAAGCGCGCCCGCTACAGCAAGCTGTGCGGCATCGGCCTTGAGTTTGCCCGCTGCGGTCATTGTCTCAAGACGTTGGGTAACGCTCGTCATCGCGGCCATGAATTATTCCGGGAAATTGGATGGATATGCCGCAGGCAAGCGCGGCCGGAAGCCACAAAGGCTTTAGCTGACAAATCCGCTATAAGAAAGGGCCCGCCTCGGCGAGCCCTTTTCGGATTTAGCGGCTGAGCACAACCTGTTGCCCCGAGCTGCTGCTGCCTTCAATGCGGCTCGCGCCCGTCTTGTAGAGCCGGGCAATCGCAAAACCATTGGCATCGTTGAGGACGACCTGATCGCCGTTGATGCCCCAGGATTTCATCTGTGAAAGACCACCGGTGCAGCCCCGGGTTCCGCCCCGAAGACCGTCGCCAAGATTGGTCAGCGTCAGGAACATGTCGCACTGGACACCGCCTTCATTGACCTTCCAACTACCGACCAGATCAGAATTGGAAAGCGCCATCGCACCAGCCGGCGCAGCGACATTGCCCATGCCGCCGCTGCCCGTCGGCGCGCCGGGCGCCGCCGGGAACTGTCCGGCATTCCCCTTCGTCGCCATATCAACCGGCATAGAACCCGAATTATAAGTGCCCTGCTGCACGCCGCCAGGTGGCGGAAGGTTACTGCTCTGCACCTGGCCTGCGGGCGCAGGTGTCAGAGGCTGGGGCGCCACTGGCTGGGAGTAATTATAACTGGTCCGCTGACAGGCGCTCAGCGCCAGGACCGAGGCTATCGCCGTTGCGATCAGAACCTTTTGAACCATCTGTTAAAAACTCCCGCTCATCCTCGGCCGATCATGATTGACGGCAATCATATCGTGCGTTTTCATCGCCCTGCAAGAGGCCAGCCCGAAAAGACCCGCCTCTCGCCCATTCACCAGGCTCAGACCGCGCGCTCGACCAGCATCTTCTTTATGCCGGCAATGGCCTTGGCGGGGTTGAGCCCCTTCGGACAGGCCTGCGTGCAGTTCATGATGGTGTGGCAGCGATAGAGCCGGAACGGATCTTCCAGATCATCGAGCCGTTCGCCGGTTGCCTCATCGCGGCTGTCGATCAGCCAGCGATAGGCCTGCAGCAGCACGGCAGGGCCGAGATAACGGTCGCCGTTCCACCAGTAGGACGGGCACGAGGTCGAGCAGCAGGCGCACAGAATGCACTCGTAAAGCCCGTCAAGCTTCACCCGATCCTCATGGCTCTGCTTCCATTCCTTGGCCGGCGGCGGTGATACCGTCTGCAGCCAGGGTTCGATCGAGCGGTGCTGGGCGTAGAAATTGTTGAGGTCCGGAACCAGATCCTTGACCACCGGCATATGCGGCAGAGGATAGATTTTTACCTCGCCGCTGATCTCGTCCATACCCTTGGTGCAGGCGAGCGTATTGGTGCCATCAATATTCATGGCACACGAACCACAGATCCCCTCACGACAGGAGCGTCGCAGCGTCAGCGTCGGGTCGATATTGTCCTTGATGTACAACAGCGCATCGAGAACCATCGGACCGCAATTATCCAGATCGATATAATAGGTATCGATGCTCGGATTTTTACCGTCATCAGGGTTCCAGCGATAAATCTTGAACTCGCGAACATTGGTGCCGCCATCCGGCTTCGGCCAGGTCTTGCCCTTGCTGATCTTCGAGTTCTTGGGAAGCGTGAATTCAACCATTTCCTGTTCCTCTCGATCAGTAGACGCGGGCTTTCGGCGCGATCTTGTTGATGTCGATGCCCTCTTCGATCAGATCCTGATGGACCGGACGATAATCAAGCGAGACCTCGCCAGCCTCATTGAGCCAGGAAAGCGTATGCTTGCGCCAGTTCTCGTCATCACGACCGGAGAACGGGCCATCGACATAGTCCTCGCGGGCATGAGCGCCGCGGC
This sequence comes from Martelella sp. K41-7, assembly GCF_055808365.1. Classification (NCBI taxonomy): domain Bacteria; kingdom Pseudomonadati; phylum Pseudomonadota; class Alphaproteobacteria; order Hyphomicrobiales; family Aurantimonadaceae; genus Martelella; species Martelella sp. K41-7. The sequence continues at coordinate 330,997 of NZ_CM147867.1, read as the reverse complement.
TTTCCTTGCGGGCTTCGGCACCGTACACCGTCGTGATGGCGCAGGCCATCAGGTTATGGAGTTCAAGCGTTTCGACGAGATCCGAGTTCCAGATCATCGAACGGTCGGTCACCTTGACGTCCGGCAGTTCGTTCCAGATCGCGGAAATGCGCTGGCAGCCCTGCTCGAGCGTTTCCTGCATGCGGAACACGGCGGCATCTTCCTGCATGGCGCGCTGCATCTTGTCGCGCAGCACCGCCGTCGGCTGTGAGCCATCGGCATGGCGGATGCGATCAAAACGCTCCATGATCTTGTCGCAGGCATCGGTATCAAGCGCCGGGATCGCACTTTCACGGTCGATCACCTGTCCGGCACGGATGGCGGCAGCGCGACCGAAAACCACAAGGTCGATCAGCGAGTTGGAGCCGAGACGGTTGGCACCGTGAACCGATGCGCAGCCGGCCTCACCGACGGCCATCAGGCCGGGCGCAACCCGCTCGGGGTTTTCGCTATCCGCATTCAGCACCTCGCCCCAGTAGTTCGTCGGGATGCCGCCCATATTGTAATGCACCGTCGGCAGAACCGGGATCGGCTCGCGGGTAACATCAACGCCAGCGAAGATACGTGCGCTTTCCGAAATGCCGGGAAGACGTTCCGCAAGAATGGCCGGATCGAGATGATCGAGATGCAGGAAGATATGGTCCTTGTTCTTGCCGACGCCGCGGCCTTCCCGGATTTCCATCGTCATGCAGCGCGACACCACGTCACGCGACGCCAGATCCTTGGCGGACGGCGCGTAGCGTTCCATAAAGCGCTCGCCCTCGGAGTTGGTCAGGTAGCCGCCCTCGCCGCGCGCGCCCTCGGTAATCAGGCAGCCGGCGCCGTAAATACCCGTCGGGTGGAACTGCACAAATTCCATATCCTGCAGCGGCAGGCCGGCACGGGCAATCATCCCGGCGCCATCGCCCGTGCAGGTATGCGCGGAAGTGGCGGAGAAATAGGTACGGCCATAACCGCCGGTCGCCAGAACCACCATCTTGGCCGTAAAGCGATGGATGGTGCCATCATCGAGGTTCCAGGCCACAACGCCGGTGCAGACACCATCATCGCTCATGATCAGGTCGAGCGCGAAGTACTCAATGAAGAATTCGGCGTTGTTCTTCAGCGACTGGCCGTAAAGCGTGTGCAGTATGGCATGGCCGGTGCGGTCGGCAGCGGCACATGTGCGCTGCACCGGCGGGCCTTCACCGTAATTCTGCATATGCCCGCCGAAGGGCCGCTGATAGATCTTGCCCTCTTCATTGCGCGAGAACGGAACGCCGTAATGCTCCAGTTCGTAAACGGCCTGTGGCGCTTCCATGGCGAGATACTGCATGGCATCGACATCGCCGAGCCAATCAGAACCCTTGACGGTATCATAAAGATGCCACTGCCAGCTGTCCGGCGTCATGTTCTGAAGCGAGGCGGCAATACCGCCCTGAGCGGCAACCGTATGCGAGCGCGTCGGGAAAACCTTGGTAATGCAGGCGGTCTTGAAGCCCTGCTCTGCCATGCCGAGCGTGGCGCGCAGACCTGCACCGCCAGCGCCGACGACGATCACGTCATAAGCGTGATCGACATATTCATAGGCCTTGGCGTTCTTTTCGGGAGAGGAAGGTGCCATCTGGTCGTTACCCCACAAATGCAATCTTCAGGAGGGCGAAAATGCAGAAGCCGCCCACCAGGACTGTGAAAAACGTGTTCGCCATCAAAGCGGAAAGCTTCAACAACTCGTTGTGAATATAGTCGTCGATGACTTCCTGCATGCCGATGCGCATGTGGATCAGCCCGGCCAGCACCATCATCGCCATCAGCACGGAAACGAAGGGATTGGCAAGCGAAGCGGTGACCGCCTCGTAAGACGCGCCGAGATGGGCGATGACGAACAGGATGAAGAAGATGAAGAGCGGCACAAGAGCAACAGCCGTCATGCGCTGCATCCAGAAATGCCCGGTGCCCTCCTTGGAGGAGCCGAGGCCGCGAACCTTTTTGAGCGGTGTACGCATATCCATTGGTTTTTCCTCCTACCAGGCGATCAGGCCGATGATCCAGAGCACCACTGTGACGCCCACGGACACATACGGCAGCGCGATTGCCACTTTTGTGGTGAATTCCTTGCCGAGACCATGGCCGAAATCCCAGACGAAATGCCGCAAACCGCCAAGAAGGTGATGCACCAGCGCCCAAGTGTAGCCGAACATGATCAAAAGCCCGAGCCAGGAGCCGAGGAACCAGCTGACACAGTCAAACGCTTCCTTGCCCATGGCCGCGGACACCAGCCAGGCGGCCAGAAGAACGGTACCGAAATACAGGGCCACGCCGGTGATACGATGGATGATAGACATCGCCATCGTCGGAATGAACTTGTAGACTTGAAGATGCGGCGACAGGGGCCGGTTGCTGGTCGGAGTGGCCATCAAAACCTCACGGGTGTTCAAAAGGCGCATAGCATGATGCGAGCTTCCGACGCGAAGACGCCGGACAATACCGTTGTTCCACGGTGGTGTAACCATGACAAGCCACTGCGACAAGACGTTTCACGCTCGCCGGACCGATTTAATCGGTTAGACGAAACAGGGAATCGGCAAAGTGCAGGCCGTTGGTCAACCGTGCACGCGGAAAATCGCATGGCTGGACGGCCAAGTCCACTCGATTCGTTGAATTTCAATAGCTTAACATGACTTAAAAAGTCATATTTAAGACTGAGGCATCCTGAAAATGGAATTCAACGGAACCGCCAGACTGTGGTTCTCTTCACTTCGCTGTCTTCCAGAACACGTGTGACCGGCACTTGATATCCGGCCAGCTTTTCAAGCCGTGACACCGGGCAATAGGCCCGTCCGGGGTCGCCGACGAGAACAGCGACGCCGGCTTCGCTCAGCGTTTCAAACCACGGGAGCAACTGCGCGGCCCAGTCGGCGTCGTAGAAAACATCTCCGGCGAGGACAATGTCGCAATCCAGCGCGTCGCCCATCAGGTTTTGGCCGCAATAGTCGACCGTGACATGGTTCAGGCCCGCATTGAGGGCAACCGCGCAACCGGACCAGTGATCGATATCGGCAGCCAGAACGGACATTGCACCAGCCTTTGCTGCTGCAATCGCCACCAGTCCGGAGCCGGTGGCAAAGTCGACAACCTGCTTTCCGGCAACACATTCAGGATGATCCAGCACATAGCGTGCAAGTCCCTGCCCGCCCGCCCAGGCAAAGGCCCAAAATGGCGGCGGCAGGCCGATCTCCTCAAGCTCCGCCTCGGTTCTCATCCAAAGGTCGTGCACCTCGCTTGCCAGCCTCAGCCGGATTTCAGGCACATGCGGCGGGGTCAGGACATCGGTATTTTCCAGGATGAAGGTCTTGCGATCATTCATGAGGCAGCACGTTCTTGGGCCTGTTGCCGATGCTTCAGATGAAAGGACACGTCAAGAAGCAACGAAGGTTTACCGTGGCGGATTATCCAGACCGCCCATGCGGCAGACTTCAAGCCACTCGTCTTCCTTCACCGGCTGCACGGAAAGCCGCATCGAAGTGACCAGCGCCATGTCGGAAAGCTTCGGGTTGGCTTTGACATCCTTCAGCGTCACCGGTTTGGGCATGGCGGTCACTGCACGGATATCGACGCACTCCCAGCGCGGGTCTTCGGTCGTGCTGTCATGATGGGCAAGCGCACACACTTCGCAGATGCCGACGACTTCCAGCCCCTCATTGGAATGATAGAAGAAGCCTTTGTCGCCGATTTCCATGGCCCGCATGTTATTGCGGGCCTGGTAGTTGCGCACGCCGTCCCATTCCTCACCGGCCTCGCCCTTGTCTTTGAGCATCTCCCAGGAAAACTTGAACGGTTCGGATTTGAAAAGCCAGTAGGCCATGAAGCTCAGACCCCCGGATTGTTGTAGAGCCACTTGTAGGGCTTGACCTCGACCTTCTCGAACAGCCCGGCCTTACCATAGGGGTCATCAGCCGCAATCGCCTCCGCCGAGGTCTGGTCCTTCGCCTCGATCAGCAGCATCGAGCCGCAGGGCTTTTCCTGCTCGTCGAGAAACGGGCCGGCAATCTTCAGCGTGCCCTTTTCATTCAGCCCGTCGAGCCATTCGAGATGGCGGGGCCGGTTTTCCATACGGATATGGATGTGATCGGGTTTGTCCTTGCACAATACGGCGAAAAGCATGTGATATCTCCTCTTGTTCTATTCAGTGATGATGGGCCAGTTCATCAATCCTTCAGCTGCCAGCAATCAGCACTACTCTGCGCCGCCTGTACGGTGCACTGGTTCAAGTAGCACGGTCACTCGACACAGCCTTTCACTCTAGGTTTTCCTTCAAAAACCTCGGGCCACATCTCGTCTTTCCATTTCAGCGTCACCGTCTGCCCATCAAAAATCCTGACCTGACAGTTTGGATCCCCGCGCTGCGACCGAATTTGTTCGTACTTTCTGTCCACGCACTGACCTATGCTATTGGGCTCAACACCATCTGCTCTGCATTCAATAGACAGTTTATACGTGTAATACAGACGATCTGAGCGTCTATACTCGTCAGCGGGATCCGCTTCGTGAGACGTACAACCCGAGATCAGGACACAAAGGAGCAAAAAAACAGCTGCCGGTTTCATCACCCATCTCCTTCTGGAAAATTAGAGCATCTCAATCTTCATTCGGTCGTGATCGGCCGGGTCATCAGTTCTTCCAGCGCCTGCGGTATGTCGAGCTTGCCTTCGAGCACGCGGGCGACCGCATTCGAGATTGGCATCTGCACACCGTAGCTGCCGGCAAGCTCGCTGGCGACGGAGGCGGAATAGACCCCTTCGACAAGCGCTGCATTGACCCCGTCAAAATTACCTTCGGCAAGCGCCACGCCATAGCGGAAATTGCGCGACTGGCGCGATGAGCCGGTCAGCACCAGATCGCCAAGGCCGGAAAGACCGCGCACGGTCTCCGCCTCACCACCCATGGCAACGGCCAGCCGAGACATTTCCGCAAGGCCGCGCGAAATCAGCGCTGCGCGTGCCGATTCGCCAAGCTCCGCGCCTTCGACAATGCCGCAGGCAATCGCCAGCACGTTTTTCAGTGCGCCGCCGATCTGCACGCCGACGGGGTCGCCGGAGGCATAAATCCTGAAAGTCCGCCCGGAAAGGATCGTCGCCGTCTCCTGCGCCAACGTCCGATCCCGGAAAGCGAGTGCCATGGCGATCGGCTTGCCGCCAGCCAGATCAATCGCAAAGCCCGGCCCGGACAGCGCGCCTGCATGATGGCGCGGCAGCGCCTCGTTCAAGACATCGGTAATCAGCCGACTGCTGGCCCGCTCGATCCCTTTGGCCGCAGATATGATGACGGCCTCGCTATTGAGATAGGGCGCGTAATAAAGTGCCGCTGCGCGCTGGGCCTGCGCCGGAACGGCAAGCACCACGGTATCAGCCTGACCGAGAATTTTGGGATCGATGGTGAAATTCAGCGCGTCCGGCAAGGTGATGCCCGGCAGCACTCCTTCATGGCGACGGCTTGTCCGCATCGTCTCAATCAGCTCGGCATTGCGGCCGAGCAGCGTCACCGCGTCCTCGCCCTCATGGGCAAAAACGGCGGCCAGCGCCGTGCCGAATGCTCCCGAGCCGATGACGACAGTCTTTTTCTTCTCACTCATGCTTTCGCACCTTTCTTTCCGCTGCCGATCAGGGCGCTCGCCTTGGCGTCAAGCGGCCAGCGCGAGCGCACGGCCATATCGAGTCCATTGGCGGAAAGGCCGGCGGCCTCACGCTCGAGCCCGGCCCACGCGATCATCACAGCATTATCCGTGCACAGCCTGATGGGCGGCGCCACGAAGGCAAAGCCCTGGCTTTCACACAATGATGTCAGCACCTCCCGAATGGCGCTGTTGGCGGCAACGCCGCCGGCGACAACCAGCGCCGGGCGATCTTCGTCCGCCAGCCCCTCTGCCCTGAAACGGGCGAGCGAACGTCCGACGCGATCTCGCAATGTTTCAGCGACGGCCAGTTGAAAGGCCGCACAAAGATCGGCAACATCTTGCTCTTCCAGCGGGGCCAGCGCCTGCGCGGCCTGCCGGACTGCAGTCTTGAGGCCGGAGAAGGAAAAATCCAGCCGCGCCTCGCCCCGCATCGGGCGTGGCAGCGGAATGCGCTTCGGGTTCCCGGTCACGGCTGCCTTTTCCACCTGCGGACCGCCGGGATAACCGAGATCCATCAGCTTCGCCGTCTTGTCGAAGGCCTCGCCCAGCGCGTCATCAATGGTCGTGCCCCAGCGCTCATACTGGCCGACACCGCGCACCAGCACGATCTGTGTATGACCGCCGGAAACCAGCAGCATCAGGAAAGGAAAGGAAACGCCGTCCGTCAAACGCGCCGTCAGCGCATGGCCTTCGAGGTGATTGACACCGTAAAACGGTTTGCCGCTGGCATAGGCAATCGCCTTGCCGCTCATCGCACCGACGAGCAGCCCACCAATAAGCCCGGGTCCAATGGTCGCCGCAATGCCGTCGATGTCTTGCAGGCTGACGCCGGATTGGTGAATTGCCTCGGCAATCAGCCGGTCCATCGCTTCGACATGGGCGCGCGCGGCAATCTCCGGCACCACACCACCGAAGGCTGCGTGCTCCTCCATCTGGCTTAGCACCACATCGGCCAGAATTTCACCGTGCCCGTCGGCGCCACGCGCAACAACAGCGGCGGCGGTTTCATCACAGCTCGATTCGATACCGAGAAAGACTGTCTTCTTGTTCATGGGCTCAGACGAGTATTTGCGACGGCGCGCAATCCGGTTTACGAAACACCCGGTAACAACGGTGGACGCAGGATGCAAACGAAACCTTACAGGATCGGAACGCGCGGCAGCCCGCTGGCGCTCGCACAGGCTCATGAAACACGCGACCGGCTGATGGTGGCTCATGGCCTGCCAGAAGACATGTTCGAAGTCGTGGTACTTTCCACCAAGGGCGATCGGATCACCGACCGGCCGCTTTCTGCCATCGGCGGCAAGGGGCTTTTCACCGAAGAGCTGGAAGCCCAGCTTCTGTCGGGTGAGCTTGATTTCGCTGTACATTCGTCAAAGGACATGCCGACGAAGTTGCCGGAAGGCCTCACACTGACCACCTTTCTGCCCCGCGCCGATCCGCGCGACGCCTTTATCGGCAGAGCGGTCAAAAAGCTCGCTGACCTGCCGGAAGGGGCTGTTGTCGGCTCGTCCTCGCTCAGGCGCCAGGCTCTGATTCGCCGCCTCAGGCCGGATATCGAGGTGGTGATGTTCCGCGGCTCGGTGCAGACGCGGCTGCAAAAGCTTGCTGATGGCGCGGTGCAGGGCACGTTTCTCGCCCATGCCGGTTTGCAACGTCTCGGCATGGAGGATGTGGCAACCGAAGTCCTCAGCGTACGCGATTTTCTGCCCGCCCCCGCCCAGGGCGCGATCTGTATCGAGCAACGCAGCGGCGATGCCCGTATCGGCGCACTGCTGGCTCCCGTCAACGACGACGACACGACAGTTGCCGTTTCCTGCGAACGGGCATTTCTGGCCGCCCTTGACGGTTCCTGCCGCACCCCGATTGCGGCCTATGCCCGCTGCTTCAACGAGCGTATTTCGTTTTCCGGCATGATTTTGACCCCGGACGGCGTCACCGCACACGACATCGTCACCGACGGCATGCGTGGTGAAGCCGAAAAGCTCGGGCGCTTTGCCGGCGAAACACTGAAGAAACGAGCAGGCCCCGGCTTTTTCGAAGACTGGACCTGACGCCATGCGCGTTCTCGTGACCCGACCGCAGGAGAAGGCCGCCAGCACTTGCGCGCGCCTTGAGGCCATGGGGCACGCCGCGTTTCAGATGCCATTGTTTCGCCCGGTGCATTTCGAGGATGCTGTTCGCAACGCCATTGGACCGAACCGCTGGTCTGCGCTTGCCGTCACCAGTACCGAGGCGCTTTACGGGGTGAACGCGGAACGCGATGCACCCGGCATGAAGGACCGGCCGGTGTTTGCCGTCGGCCACAAGACCGCAGAAGCCGCAAGGACTGCCGGTTTCAACCGTATAGTCGAAGGTGGCGGCAACGGACAATCCCTAGCCAGCACCATAGCCGCCTGTCCGCCCGACGAAGATGCGCCGCTGCTTTACCTCGCCGGCAGTCAACGCGCGCCGTTCTTTGAAGAAGCGCTTCAGCAATACAATATCGCGTTCGAGACCGTGACGGTCTACGCAATGCGACCGGTTGTCGTTTCACCGGCGCAGGCTGAGAAGATACTGACGGCGGCAAGGCCGGATGCGATCCTGTTTTATTCGGCGGCGGGTGCCGCACGCTTTTTCGCACTCGTCCGGCCCACATTGCTGGAAGAATTCGGTCTCCAGCCCGAATTCCTGTGCCTGAGTGCAGCTGTCGCGGCGGGGCTGCCGGGAAACCTTTCGGCAATGGCCCGAATTGCCGAAACGCCTGATGAAAACAGCCTGTTTGGTCTGCTTGACTGAGGGTTTCTGCCGGGCTTTTCCGCGTGTCCGGCAACAACTACACCACAAAGACCTTTTCTAAACAGCGCGCGCCCTCTAACTTAGCAGCAGGAAGCGCAAAAGAGGTAACCATGGTTTCGGACACGCCGTCACAGCCCCCGAAGAACGAAAAACGTGAAGACACCAACGTGACGCCGGCCCATGAGGCCGGCCACGAAACCGGAAATCCGCCCGTTGCGCCTGAAGATAACGACACCGCCGTCAAGACGGCGATGGCCGATGTCGCCGCGGCGATCAAGCGCCATGAAGAACACGGCGCGCAGGAGCCCTCCCGAGAAGCTGACAGCGAAACCGACGAGACCGTGACGGCTGATGAGACGACCGAAACAATATCAGACGGCGGCAATACCGCAACACCGCCGCCTCCGGCAGATGAACCGCCGCAGGAAAACCACGGTCCGGGTATCGGTGGCTTCATCGCCGCAGGGGTTGCGGGCGGTGTCATTGCACTAGCGGGAGCCGCCGCACTATCCTATGCCGGCCTTATTGGCCCGTCATCTTCGAATGGATCGATGCAGGACGAGCTTTCCGCCCTGCGCCAGGAAATCACGACCCTCAAATCCGGGGATCAGTCCGGCGCCGTCAGCAGTCTTCAGTCTGACGTCTCGTCACTGAAAAGCCAGATCGAAAGCCTATCCTCCGGCAATGGCAGTGACAGCGTTGCCGCTCTTCAGCAGCAGGTTTCAAAGCTTCGAAACACCGTCCAGTCCGATGCAAGCCAACTGCAGTCCCTTGCCCAGGAAAACGCCACCCTGAAAAGCAATATCAGTTCCGCCCAGCAGGCCATGCAGCAGAAACTGACAGCGCTCGAGCAAAAGGTGAACACGCCCGGCAAGGATCTCGCCGTGGCCCGCGCCATTGCCGCCGCCGGTCTGAAATCGGCCATCGACCGGGGCCAGAATTTCGAGACGGAGCTTGCGACATACGCGCAGGTTGCCCCCGCAGCCAAAGACCTGGCCACGCTCAAATCGCTGGCTGCAAGCGGCGTACCGACGCGTGAAGCGCTGACCGAGCAGTTTTCATCGATCGCCGATAGCATCATTGCAGCCACCAACCAGCCGCCACCCGATACCGGCATTTTCAATCGCCTGGTCGACAGCGCCAAGGGCCTCGTCAATGTCCGCCCTGTCGGCGATGTCGAGGGCGAAGGCACGCCCGCGATCGTTGCACGCATTGAAAACGACCTGAAGCAGGGCAACCTCAAACAGGCTGAGCAGGAATGGCAATCCCTGCCGGAGGACGCCAAACAGGTCTCGTCGGATTTCGAAAATGCACTGTCCGCTCGCATCAAGGCCAACAAACTGGTGTCGGAAACGCTGGCAAGCGCGCTTGGCAGCACCGCTGGCGCGCCGGTTGCCGGAACGCCATCCACACCAGCCAATTAAGGAGGGCACGATATGATCAGACTGCTCATTTTCGCGATCGTCGTTCTCGCCTTTGCTCTCGGTTTCTCCTGGTTTGCCGACCGCCCCGGCGAGCTGACGCTGACATGGCAGGGCCAGCTGTTCCAGACACCGCTGACGACCGCTCTTGCCCTGCTGATCGCGTTGATTTTCGTGGTCATGGTCGTATGGTGGCTGATCAGCGCACTCTGGACCTCCCCCAATAGTGCACGACGCTATTTCCGCGCCCGCAAACGCGACCGTGGCTATCAGGCAATCTCCACCGGTCTGATTGCAGCCGGCTCGGGCAATCTGGTGATGGCGCGCAAGATGAGCACGCGCGCCCATGCGCTGCTGAGTGTCGATCAGGAACCGCTGATCCACGTGCTCGATGCGCAGGTGGCGCTGATCGAGGGCAATCACGACAAGGCGCGGCGGCTGTTTGAAACCATGGCCGACGACCCCGAAACACAGGAACTCGGCCTGCGCGGTCTTTACCTCGAGGCAAAACGCGTTGGCGCAGACGAGGCCGCACAGCAATACGCCGAGCGCGCCGCCGACAAGGCGCCCTACCTGGCCTGGGCGGCCAAGGCGACGCTGGAAAGCCGCACCCGTCAGGGCCGCTGGGATGATGCCATCCGGTTGCTTGACCAACAGCGCTCGGCAAAGGTTACAGACAAGCAGGAATCGGCCCGGCTCAAGGCCGTTCTTCTGACAGCACGAGCTGAAAGCAAGCTTGACACCGATCAGAAGGGCGCGGCCGCCGACGCGCTTCAGGCGCTGAAACTGCGAGATGATTTCCATCCTGCCGCGATCATCGCCGCCAAGGCCTATCTCGCACAGGGCAATCTCAGAAAATCCGCAGGCGTTCTGGAGATGGTGTGGAAGAAGGAACCACACCCGCAGACCGGTGCGCTCTATGCGCGCGCCCGTGGCGGCGATACTGCCGTCGACCGTCTGAAACGGGCCGAAAAGCTCGAAGGTCTGAAGCCCAACAACCCGGTTTCGCTGATGGTCGTTGCCCGCGCAGCGCTGGACGCCCGCGAATTCGAAAAGGCCCGGACCAAGGCGGAGGCGGCAGCGCGTATGCAGTCGCGCGAAAGCGCCTTTCTTCTGCTGGCCGATATCGAGGAAGCGGAAACAGGAGACCAGGGGCGTGTACGCCACTGGATGGCCCAAGCGCTGCGCGCCGAACGCGACCCGACATGGGTCGCCGACGGCCTGGTTTCGGAATACTGGCGCCCCTATTCGCCTGCGACCGGCAAGATCGATGCGTTCGAGTGGAAAGTGCCTTACGGCGCGATCGAAGGTCCCGTCGAGGAAGGTTCGGCCACCCGTCTGGACGCAGCCCTGAAAAGCCTGCCGCCCATTGGTGGTGTGAAAGCCGAAGAGCCTGCCGACGACACTGCGCCGATCTTCGATGATGCCGCCGAGGCCAAAGCGGAGGCGTTCGCAAGCAATGCGCCCGAGGGGCTGACCGAAGATAAGCCCGCCGGCCCAACAATGATTGACGCCGCAGCCGTGGCCCCGGCCGCCGTTGCCGAGGCGGCTCATATCGCCGACACGGGTGGCAAAGAGGATGAAGCGCAGGCCGCTGAAACAGAAGACGAAACAGAAAGGGCCACGCCTGAAGAACCCGAAGCCGAGCCTGCTCTGGACGAAACGGAAGTGAGGGACACCTCCCCCGAAAACCCGGCAACGGACGATGCGACTGTACCAGAGCAAGGCACTGCGGAAGACGACCTAGCCGCACCGAAACCGGCTGAAAGCGGGCCGGAGGACGAGGACGAAGACGCTGACAAGAAGCCTGGGTTCTCGCCTTTTGGCGGCCGTACACCGGATGATCCGGGCATTTCAGACAGCGACGACGATGACGCACCGCCGCCGAAAAAACGCAGGTTTTTCTGAACACCTCTCCTGGCGATTGTCATAACTGTAATTTGACCATGCGGGTGCAATTCGCCTATTGGCGAACGAGCGCCCCCGCGCCATGATGTTTTTATGATCCACCAGCAAGGCATTTTCCCGTATGTTCCAAAAAATCAGCAGGTTCCTGCAGGACATCACCAATGACGCTGACGAAAGCAATGACCGGCCGAACGATGCCCGTGTTGCCGTAGTTGCACTCTGCTATCAGGTGATGGAGGCAGATGGTGTGATCAGCGAGAGCGAGCAAAAGCGCCTCAGGGAACTGATGGAAACCAAGTATGGGCTGCATGGCACCGGCCTTTCAAACCTCATTGCGGCTGGAGAGGAGGCTGGCAGCGAGGCCGTCGATTTCTATCGTTTCACCTCCGATGTGAAACGCCATCTTGATGAAGATCAGCGCATCAAACTGATCGGTCTGCTCTGGGACATCGCCTATGCCGACGGCAGCCGCAGCGAGATGGAAGACAATGTGGTGTGGCGCATTGCCGAACTGATCGGTGTTTCCGGACGCGACCGCGTGCTGGAGCGGCAGGAGGCACTGAAGCGGGCTTCGACTACGGACGAGAAAGACACCGATACCCAATGAGTGACAGCAAAAAACCCGTCCTGATCATTCTCCATCAGGAACGTTCGACACCCGGCCGGGTTGGTCAGCTTCTGATGCAGAAGCGCTTTCCCCTCGACATCCGCCGCCCGGCGCTGGGCGACCCGCTGCCGTATACGCTTGCAAACCATTCCGGCGCCGTCGTTTTCGGCGGACCGATGAGCGCCAACGACAATGAAGACTATGTCCGGCGCGAGATCGACTGGCTTGATATTCCGCTGAAGGAAGATCGCCCCTTTCTCGGCATATGCCTAGGCGCGCAAATGCTGGCGCGCCAGCTCGGCGCCAGGGTTTACGGCAATAATGACGGGTCAGTGGAGATCGGCTGGTATCCGATCGAGGCCACCAATCACGGCCGTTTGTTGATGACATGGCCGTCCATGGTCTATCAGTTCCACCGAGAAGGCTTCGAGCTGCCACATGGGGCCAACCTGCTGGCGCATGGCGACCTGTACCCCAACCAGGCCTTTCGCTACGGCAAAAAGGCTTACGGCGTGCAATTCCATGCTGAGCTGACACGGATGATGATGCAAAGCTGGGTGGTGCGGGGCGCAAGCCGTTTCAGCCTGCCCAAGGCCCAGCCGGGCAATCTGCATCTCGAAGGCCGCATGCTGCATGACCGCGCGCTCAAGGCCTGGCTCGACAATTTCCTCGATATCGTGTTCGACGACGCCGGTTGATCCGCTCTAGCGCCCGACAAGATGATCGGGCGTTTCCAGACTGTCGATCTTTCTGAGTTTGGTGAATTTCATCGCCCAGATTCCAGCGACCGCCAGCGAGCCGACACCGCCGAAGACAACGGCGGGCACCGCGCCGATAACATGGGCCATGGTGCCTGCGCGGAATTCACCAAGCTCGTTCGAGGCACCGACAAACACCATGTTGACGGCATTGACCCGACCGCGTAGCTCGTCCGGCGTCCACAGCGCAATCAGGGTTTCACGCACATAGACCGAAATCATGTCGGCCCCGCCCATGACAGCAAGCGCTGTAATCGAAATCCACGGGCTGGTCGAAAGCCCGAAAACCACGGTCGAAACGCCGAAAATGGCAACGCCTGCAAACATGTAGTAGCCGGCATGATGGCGGATCGGCACACTGGCAAGCAGAAGTGCGACGAGCACACCACCAAAGCCGGGCGCGGCGCGCAACAGCCCAAGCCCCCAGGGGCCGAGATCCAGAATATCACTCGCAAAAACCGGCATCAGCGCCACTGCGCCGCCCAGCAGAACAACGAAAAGATCAAGCGAGATCGCCCCGAGAACCACTTTTTCCGAAGTGATGAACCGAAAGCCGGCGAGAATGCTCTGAAGCGACACCGCACTTTGCGGCCTGCGGCTTTCGGGCTTCGGCACCATCACCATCAGCACTGTTGCGCCCGCAAACAAGGCGAGCGCAGTCGAATAGGCAAATGTCGCGCCGATGCCATAAAGCAGACCGCCGGCAACAGGCCCGACAATCGAGGCGATCTGCCATGACGAGGAATTCCAGGCGATCGCATTAGCCAGATCCTTCTCCGGCACGAGATTGGGCGCCAGCGACTGTAGCGCCGGGCCTGAAAAGGCGCGCTCCGTGCCGAACACGGCCAGCAATGCAAAAACAGGCCAGGGCGAGAACAGACCGAGGATCGTGATCGCCAGCAGCGTTGCCGCACACACGGTGGCGACGCCGAAGCAGACCGCCGCAATCATGCGCCGGTTGTAGCGATCGGCAATCGTACCTGTCACCAATGTCAGAAACAGCGAGGGCAGGAACTGGAAAAGCCCGATCAGGCCGAGATAGAAGGCATTTCCGGTCTCCTCATACATCTGCCAGCCAACGGCGACCGAGACGATCTGAACCGCAAACGTCCCCAGGAAACGCGAGTAAAAATAGAGCGCATATCCACGGTGGCGAAAGGCGTCGAAGCGGGCGCCGGTCTCAGGATTGATCATCGGGGGGCAGGCTTTCCGGAAATTATATGAAGGGACAGTATCGTGTTTTCGGTCGATATCAACCAATGAGAACTGCGTACCCCTTGCCCGTTTAGATTTGAATGTCTAAATGTTTGCAAGGAAAAAACGGGAGTTATTCATGATCGCGCTATTCGAGACGATTTACTACGCGCTCGAGATTTATAAGTGGGTGATTATCGCCAGCGCCATATTCTCCTGGCTTTACGCATTCAACATCATCAATGCGAACAGCGAGTTCATCAACTCGATCGGTCGCGCGCTCTACGCGATCACCGAGCCGGTCTACCGGCCGATCCGCAATTTTCTGCCCAATCTCGGCGGCATCGACATTTCGCCGATCATTGTGCTGCTGATTGTCTTCTTCCTGCAGAGGCTGATCCTGACCGGTGTGATCCCGCGGCTTTACTGAGACAAAGACAAAGATAATAAAAAACTCCGGGTACAACGACCCGGAGTTTTTTTATGCGTGAAACCGCGTCAATGGCTGACGAAAACTCAGCCTTTTTCCTTGGCGCGCTCGATTGCTTCAACAATCAGCCTCTTGGCCTCATCGGCATCGTGCCAACCAAAGATCTTGACCCACTTGCCGGGTTCCAGGTCCTTGTAGTGCTCGAAGAAATGCTCGATCTGCTTGAGTTGGATATCGGGAATATCGGTAAAGTTCTCGACCTTGTCGAAGCGGGCGCTGAGCTCGCGGGACGGAACGGCGATGATCTTCTCGTCCTTGCCGGAATTGTCTTCCATCATCATCACACCGATGGGACGGACATTGATCAGGCATCCCGGCATCAGCGGGCGGAAATTACAGATCAGCACATCGATCGGGTCACCGTCATCAGACAGCGTATGCGGCACGAAACCATAATTGCCGGGATACATCATCGGCGTGTAGAGAAAGCGGTCGACGACCAGAACACCGGCATCCTTGTCCATCTCGTACTTGATCGGCTGGCCGCCCATCGGGACTTCGACAATAACATTAATGTCTTCCGGCGGGTTGTTGCCGATCGCAATCGCTTCAATACGCATTCGTGCCTCCAAACAGGGAAAAATATCGTGCCTTGGATAATCAAATTGGCCAGACAAAGCAATAATGAGAAATGACTTCCGTTAATTTGACGGTCTGGCGTCATACTTCGGATATAGTCTGGCCCGGCAGAACTCAGTCCCAGACATAGGAGACTTTGGCGAGAGCTCTGTCTCCAAAGGTCTCTTCGAGAAAGGCAAAGCGCTTGCCACCCATGGCAACAAAGAACAGCTCGGCCTGCTCAAGCGCCTCGATGCTCCAGCAAATCGTGCCCTTGCAGCCAAGTGAATTCAACAGTCCGCGCGCTTCGGAGAACAGCTCACGGCCAAACCCGAGGCCCTGATATTCCGGCAGCAGATAGATTTCGTAAATCTCACCTTCCTGAGGGAGCGCCTTGACCCGGTTGAGCCCGACATTAGCGTAGCCGACCGGCAGCCCCTGGACTTCAAGGACCAGCAACGTTTCCTCGCTGGCAATCGCCTTGCGCCACCAAGTGGTATTGCGCCGCGTGATCATCTCGTGCAGCGCGCGATGAGGCATGACGCCGGCATACACATGCTGCCATGCTCTCCAGTGCACATTCGCAATCTTTTCCGCGTCTTCCACCACAGCGGGACGCACATCTCCAGACAGTATCCTCATCGTAACCAACCGATCTTGAAAATGCCGGTACGCGGAAAGAATACGCCAAACAGCCCCGCTTGCCCACCGAAAATCGGATGCCGGTCCATGCCGACGGCCACACCGTCACATTCAGCGGCGGCCGTATGTCCGCGCCTCGAAGGCATCGACAGTGGCACAGACGAATCGTTCGGCCATCATTGCATCTTCGAATACAGCAGTGATTTCCAGCACCGTGCTCTCAGTCCGCAATTCATCGAGGTGAGCATCACGAGCGCCGGCGAGCCGAGCCATGTCCTTTGCAGTCGTGACCAGAACAAGTCCGTTCTGCCTGGCCCGCTCAAGGAGCGAGCCTGCCAGCCTTGCGGTAATCGGAGCATGATCCGCAAGGGCTTGCCTGTCGGCAACATCAGCCCCGAGAGATGTGAGCGTATCAAAAAATTTTTGCGGATCACCGATCCCCGCATAGGCCAGAACCCTTTGGCCGGCCATTTGATCAGCCCCCTCCACCGGCTTCTGGCTGAAATGGACGACAGGCACATTTGCACGATCAGCTGCCGCGACCACGGACGGGGCCGCGCTTCCGGTCCCGTTGAGCAGGATCACCTCGGCTTTGGGGAGCTGGGCGGCAAGTGGTGCGCGAAGCGGACCAGCCGGCAAGCAGTACCCATTGCCGAACCCGCGGCGAGCATCCACCACAGCGACCGTGAAGTCCGGCCTGAGCTTGCCGCTCTGCAAGCCGTCATCCATGATGATGAAATCCACGCCTGCGTCCTGCAAAAGCCGCGCGGCATCAACCCTGCCGGGAGAGACCGCAACGGGCGCCGTGCGCGATAGCATTAACGCCTCGTCGCCAACATCGGCATAGGTATGACGTTCCGGGTCCACGAGGCGTGCCGCGGTAATCTTCGCACCGTAACCGCGCAATACAAAGCCGGGTTTCCTGCCCCGTGCCAACGCCGCCCGGGCGAGCGCTTCGGCAACCGGCGTCTTGCCGGTTCCGCCGACAGTGAAATTGCCGACGCACAAAACAGGCACAGTGACAAGATCGCCTCGCATACGCGTCATCCGCCTTGCGACAACCGCACCATAAAGCCAGGAAAGAGGCCAGAGCAGCCGGCTCAGGAGGCGCTTGTCGTTCCACCAGAAAGGCTGAGTTTTGCTAAGCATTGGGAAGCCGTCTCCGACTTGACGTTGGCACGGCCAAAAGAATTCACCGCAGCGCCTTGCGCAGGTCCTGACTGGCAAGTTTTTCCTGAATGGTCAAGGAACGCTCATGCTTGGGAACAGGCTTCGGTCTGGCGAAAAACCGGGCTTCCAGCCGAAGCGGTGCAAGATAACGTTCAAGCCCCTTCATGGTCTTGATCAGTGCCCCGCGCATATCCCGCACACCGGCATAGCCCGACTCAATCATGTGGCGGCGTGCATCCGCGTCGCGCAACAGGAAATCGACCGACTGCATAAGCGCTTCCGCCCCTTCGACGGTGCGCACGGCGCCGCGCTGGCGCAGCTGCCTGTAGGTATCACGGAAATTCTCAACATAGGGACCGGTCAGAACGGCGGTGCCCAGGATTGCGGGCTCCAGCGGATTCTGTCCGCCTTTTGCCGTCATCGACCGGCCGACGAAGGCGATCTCACTCAGGCGCAGGTAAAGCCCCATATCACCAATCGTATCGCCAAGCAGGATATCGGTATCAACGGCCGGTGTTTCGCCCAGAGAGCGGCGCCGGACATTGAGGCCCTTGGCGGCGAACAGCCCCGCAAGCACATCGCCACGATCCGGGTGACGTGGAACGATGACGGTCAAAAGCCCCTTGTGCCGCTCCTTCAAAGCGGTATGGACATCTGCGGCAATTTTTTCCTCGCCGTCGAAGGTCGAGATCGCAGCCCAGACGGGGCGATCACCAACGGCTTGTTTGAGCGCAGTCAATGCGTCGTCATCAGCCGGGGGCGCATCGCGATCCACCTTGAGATTGCCCGAGACAGTCACATGCAACGCACCGAGGTCGGCAAAGCGCTCGGCATCAATGTCGGTCTGGGCCATGACCAGCGAAAACCGCGAAAACAATGTCCGCGCCAGTTGCCGCCGCTGCATCCATCGCTGGAAGGAACGATCGGAAATGCGTCCATTGACGATAATATGTGCAATTCTGCGACGCGCGAGTTCGGCAATCGTCACGGGCCAGACTTCTGTCTCGACATTGATGGCAAGATCCGGCCGCCAGTGATCGAGAAATCTCGAAACGGCCGGCATGGCATCAAGAGGCACATACTGGTGGATCACGCCATCACCGAAACGCTCTGCCGAAAGCTTCGCAGAGGTCACCGTACCCGTCGTAAGAAGAACTGAAATCTCGCACGCCCTGATGCTTTCGACCAGCTGGGTGACAGCCAGTGTCTCGCCCACGCTTGCCGCATGGATCCAGACAATTGGCCCATCGGGTCGTTTCACATCGGTCCGGCCGAAACGTTCGTTGAGACGCGAACGCTCTTCCTTGCCTTTTCTCATCCGCTGATAAAGTATCGGCTTCAGCAACGGATAGCCGAGGATACCCCCCAGCCAATACCCGTTAGTCGCGAACCATACCGAAAAGCCAGATTTCATAATTCCGTCCGCATCCCCGTTCTTGAGCTAGGACCGGCAGCAACACCGCTACCAAAACGCGAATCACATGTTCATAGAAGTATCATCAAGCGGGAAATCGAACCACGCCAATAATGAAGTCGTTGCATCTTTTCCGAATATTTTTTTCGCATAACACCAAATGGTTTTATTCGAAAATTGAATACTCGAAATGTTCGCAAATTTAATGATACAGAATCATGCGGCGAAAACATGGATACCGACGAAATGAGCATCACTGCTCGGGGTCGAGAAGCCTGTGCAGGTGCACGATGAAATAACGCATATGGGCGTTATCAACAGTCTGCTGCGCCCTTGATTTCCAGGCGGCATGCGCGGTTGCATAATTGGGATAGATACCGACGATATCGAGCGCATCGAGATCGGTGAAGCGGACGCTTTTCAGACTTTCCAGCTCGCCACCGAAGACGAGGTGAAGAAGTTGCTTGTTTTCGACCGTGTCAGCCATTTCTGAACCTCATGTTCCGTTGGTCTCAATTTGAGCGATCATGGTTTCCCGGGTTTACCGGGGCTTGTCAAGATTGAGGAAGCGGGCCGAATTGCCGCAACAACGTGCCGACCAGCCCGGAATTACCCGCAAATAGAGTACCGTGACGCACGCTGGCGCGATTGTAGGACAGCGGCTGACCTTGCACATCAACGAGCGACGCGCCAGCGGCCGAAAGAATAATATCTGCCGCTGCCAGATCCCAGTCGTGCGAGTTCGGCCTGACAAGCGTACCGTCCAGCCGCCCCTCTGCGACCAGAGCCAGCCGATAGGCCAGCGAAGGGATATAGGATGCCCGCCGCAAACGTTCGAGAAAGGCCGGTTCAAACCGGTCGGCAAGACTGGCCGGAAGGCACAGTTCAAGCGCGGTGTCATCGGCCTCACCATCAGCGATCGATGTCACGATCGGCGCACCGTTCAAAAGCGCCGGACCGCCCTTGTATGCCGAATATATATCCCCGAGCGCCGGCGCCACCAGAACACCGGCCACCGGACGGTTTTGGCTGACCACGGCGACGCTGACGACCCAGCTCTTGTGACCGCCGAGAAAGCCGCGCGTGCCGTCGATCGGGTCAACCACAAACGCACACGGCGTCTCAAGCCGCCTGAGATCATCGCGGCTTTCCTCGGAAAGCCAGCCATAGTCCGGACGCGCATCCATCAGAATGGACTCGAGACATTCGTTGGCGGCGTAGTCAGCAGCACTCACCGGCGATTGCCCGTCGTTTTTCCACCAGACTTCGGGGTCCTGACCGAAATGGGAAAGCGCCAGCTCCCCCGCCTCGCGCGCGGCTGACTCAATAAGCGCAAGATCGGCAGACCAGTCTTCGCTGGCGGTCTCGTATTCGGTCAATCGCATCTGCCTTTCCAGGCGGTTCCGGTGAAACGGCCTGCCCGGCCGCATTCACACGATTATAGTTTTGGCCCGGTTCAGGCCCGCACACGAAATTGGGAGGCTAGCGCCCGGCAAGCGTCAGACCTTCGACCAGAATAGTCGGAGCGGCGATCGAGTAGAGCCGGTCCAGGTCGCTCGCAGGCGTCATCGCCATGAACATGTCCTTCAGGTTTCCGGCAATCGTCACCTGCGCCACCGGATAGGCGATCTCGCCGTTTTCGATCCAGAAGCCGCTCGCCCCGCGGGAGTATTCACCCGTCACCATATTTACGCCGTGGCCGATGAGCTCAGTCACGTAAAGGCCGTTTCCCATCTCCCTGATCAGTTCCTCAGGCGACTTGTCGCCCGGCTCAAGGCTTAGATTGGTCGGCGATGCCGAAAGCGAATTGCCTGAACGGCGGCCGCGCCCGTTGGTGTCGAAGCCAAGCTCGCGACCAAGCGCGGTCGACAGGAACCACTGTTGCAGCACACCGTCTTCGATCATGCTCAGCCTGTGGCTTTCGACACCCTCTCCATCGAAAGGTTGGGAGCCTGCTCCACGCAGAATAGCCGGCTCGTCGACAAGGTCTATACCGGCCTTGAGCACCTGTTTTCCGAGCTGATCGCGCAGGAAACTGGTCTTGCGGGCCACCGCCGAGCCGGAAATTGCGCCGGCGAGATGACCGACCAGGCTTCGCGCCTGCCTTGCCTCGAAAAGAACAGAAGCGCCCCTGCGGGTTTCCAGCTGGCGCGGAGAAAGCCGCGCTACCGCACGCTCACCGGCTTCGCGACCAATCTCTTCCGGCCCACGCAAATCGCTGTCATGCGATCGCGCGTCGGAATCATGGTCGCGCTGCATGCTGCTGCCCTCACCCGCCACGACCGAAACCGAGATCGACGAGTAAGAACGGCGATAGCCGCCTGCGAACCCGTCAGATGTCACGAGCGCAAAGCCGATTTCGCCGCGCGAGGCACCGGCACCAGAGCTTTTCGTCACACCAGCCACCGACAGCGCGGACTGCTCGGCGGCCATCGCACGCCTGGCAAGGATCTCGGTGGAAATCTCAGTCTCGTCGTAGAGATCGAGGTCGGGCACATTGCGAGACAGCCGGTCCCTGTGGGCTAGGCTCGCAAACGGATCCTCGGGCGATACGCGTGCCATCGCAAGCGCGCGATCCACAAGGCTTTCCACATCATCATCGGTATTGGTTGAAACGCTTGCCACCTTGGCGCCGGAAAAAACACGCAGAGAGAAGCCCCGGTTCTCGGAAGCCTGGGCACTTTCGCGCGCGCCATCGCGCACCGAAACACTGTTAGAGACGCCTTCGGAGACAACCACGTCGGCTGCATCGGCGCCCTTGCGCTTCGCAACCTCGATGATGCGAGCCGCGCTTTCGATCAATCGATCGGAATCTTTATTCGCTGACATGGGCATTGGCCTTTCCTTGGACTACCATTTATTGTTCACTTTGCATCTCATCAAGTACCGTTCACCCGGGCCATCCGTTTTCTTCTCATTAAGGGGCCACCATATGGCAACTTCGCAGAGCCTGTTCGCCGAAACCGTCTGGATGCTTGGCGCAGCGACCATAGCCGCGCCGATCTTCAAGCGATTGGGGCTCGGCACGGTTCTTGGCTACTTGGCTGGCGGCGTCATCATCGGCCCGGTTCTGCAGCGCATCACCAATGGCGAGGAGGTTCTCCACGTCGCCGAACTTGGTATCGTGTTCCTGTTGTTCATGATTGGACTGGAATTGAAACCCGCCCGTTTGTGGACCATGCGCAAGGATATTTTTGGCTTGGGCCTGGCCCAGGTGGTGGTCACCGGCGCCATCCTAGTGCCACTTGCCTATCTCGGCGGCGCAGGCAACTGGAGCGCGGCAGTGATCGCCGGCTTCGGCCTTGCCCTGTCATCCACAGCCTTTGCCATGCAGATCCTTGACGACAGCGGCGACGTCAACACCCGCTACGGCCAACGATCATTTTCGATGCTGCTGTTTCAGGATATCGCAATCGTCCCGCTTCTCGCCCTTGTGAGCATTCTCGGAGGGGGAGCCGAGGAAGCGAGCGCCGGCGACATGATGACGAGTGCCGCACTTGCACTGCTGGTCATCGCGCTGATGATCGCCGCCGGGCGCTACGTCCTGACGCCGGTGTTCCAGATCATCGCCGCGACGGGTGCGCGTGAAGTCATGATCGTGGCCGCACTCTTCCTCGTCATAGGCTCGGCGATGGCCATGCAGATGGTCGGCCTGTCCATGGCGATGGGCGCATTTCTGGCAGGTGTGATGCTGGCGGAATCCTCCTATCGCCACGAACTGGAAGCCGATATCGAGCCATTTCGAGGCGTCTTCCTCTCAATCTTCTTTATCGCTGTCGGTCTGTCACTTGAGCTCAAGGTGGTCTACGAAAACCTCCTGCTCATCATCATCGCCGTGCCGGTGCTCATCGCCGTCAAGGCTGCGGTGATCTACGGTGTTTGCCGCATATCCGGCTCGCCTCATGATGATGCATTGCGGATTGCCGCCCTTTTGCCACAGGGCGGTGAATTCGGTTTCGTGATGTTTTCCACGGCAGCGGCGGCAGGCGTATTTTCCAATGCCACGGCCTCGGTCCTGATTGCGGTGGTCACACTCTCCATGGTCACGACCCCAATCACCGTTCGCATCGCAGAGCGACTGACGACCCGGCATGAAGGGCATGAAGAGCTTGAAGAAGATTTTGACGGCGCCGATGCCGATGTGCTGATGGTCGGGTTTTCGCGCTTCGGCCAGATTGCGGCGCAGATCCTGCTCGCAAGCGGCCGCGATGTCACCATCATCGACTATTCGGCCGAGCGTATCCGTCAGGCCTCGGCCTTTGGTTTTCATATCTATTTCGGTGACGGCACCCGCAAGGAAGTGCTGGTTGCCGCCGGTATCGAGAAGGCCAAGGTCGTTGCGGTCTGTACCCAGAAACGCGAGATCACCGATCGCGTGATCGATGTCGTGCAGGAACATTTCCCCCGCGCGCACATCTACGCCCGATCCTATGACCGGGGCCATACGCTGGCGCTGCGCCAGCGTGGGGTGGAATACGAGCTGCGCGAGACGCTGGAATCCGGCCTTATGTTCGGAAAGGAAACACTGATTGCGCTGGGCACCAGTGAGGAAGAGGCCAGCGCAATCACCGATGATATTCGCAAGCGCGATGCCAAACGACTGGAGATACAGGCCGTCGAGGGCATTATGGCCGGCTCCGACATGCTGCATACCCATCCCGTCAGCCCAGAGCCGCTGATGCGGCCCAAGCGCAACCGATTTGACCCAACAGTAAAAGTTACCGGCAAGGACATGGCCTGATCATCGTCGCTTTCGCTCAAACAGTTCAAACGCCCCCATCCGCTATCATGCTTTTTTGAGCAGGCGCAGCTCCAGTGTCTGCTCGGCCACGACCTCTTTCAGATCGCGCGCTTCACGGCGCAACGTCTGCACCTCATCCGTGGTCGCGGCCCGTGCCGTATCACCGGCCAGGCGCCGCTTGCCGGCCTCCAGAAACTCCTTCGACCAGGTGTAGTACATGCTTTCGGCGATACCCTCGCGGTGGCAGAGCGCGGCGATACTGTCTTCGCCACGCAGGCCTTCCAGCACGATACGGATCTTTTCTTCAGCCGAATAGGATTTACGTGTGGCACGGCGGATATCCTTGATCGCCTTGTCTGCGCTCGACTTCTGCTGCCCGGACTTCTGTCTCAAAGGCGTTGAGACGGAACAGTCGTTCGCATAGCGCTCGTTACCCAATTTGCGGCACATAAACGGTCGCTAAAGCAATAGCCCCATAGCGAAACTGATAATTTTTGATTAAAAATCAGGGTGTTACTAAAAAACAATAGTAAGAAAATT
Source organism: Martelella sp. K41-7 (assembly GCF_055808365.1). Lineage (NCBI taxonomy): Bacteria > Pseudomonadati > Pseudomonadota > Alphaproteobacteria > Hyphomicrobiales > Aurantimonadaceae > Martelella > Martelella sp. K41-7. The sequence continues at coordinate 307,084 of NZ_CM147867.1, read as the reverse complement.
GGTGCCCCTTGCCGGTTGATCCGGCTAAAAAACAGCCATCATCGAACCGAATATTTCATATAAATAACATTGCCTTATACGGAAGACCCCAGTCACTTACTAAATTTAATGTGTATCTTATAGCGCCCAGAAGTGTACCACAAGAGCCTGCCGAATATTCAGAGCCGGATTCAAAAGTTCATGATGGGAAACAATATCGTGCGAGGCGTCTGGTCATCACCCTGATGCTGGCGATGTTGACCCATGCTGTGGCGCTTGCGATGGACTTTTCCCAATCTTTGGCCAACAGACGGCATCGTCCGAACCAGCCGAAGGTGCGCTCCACCACCCATCGGCGGGGCAGAACCTCAAAGCCTTTCGCTATGTCGGAGCGCTTGATGATTTCAAGGTTCCATTGGCCGCATCCGCGCAGCGCTTTTCGCAACTTCTGCCCGGCATAGCCGCCATCTGCGAAGACATGGCGCAACCAGGGGAAACGGTAGCGGATGGCTTTCAGGACATCGGGCGCACCGTCGCGGTCCTGGATATCGGCAGCATGGACAAGCACGAACAGCATCAGCCCGATCGTATCGGTGATGATGTGGCGCTTGCGGCCCTTGATCTTCTTGCCGGCGTCGTAGCCCGAAACCCCGCCGCTTTCGGTGGTCTTGACACTCTGGCTGTCGATGACACCGGCTGTGGGCGAGGCCTCGCGCCCCTCCAGTTCGCGCGTAGCGCAGACGAGCAGATGATTGATGGTCTGCCAAAGGCCGATGTCGCGCCAGCCATAGAAATAGCCTCGCACCGTGGAGACCGGAGGGAAGTCCTTCGGCAGAGCCCGCCATTGACTGCCGCTGCCCGCAATATAAAGGATCGCGTTCACCACTTCCCTCATATTCGTTTTCCGTGGCCGCCCACCGGGCTTGGCCAGCGGTATCAGTGGAGCAATTACAGCCCACTCACGATCCGTCAAATCGGTTGGATAGCGAAGGCGATCGCGGTTATGCTGCAGGCGGGTGATATCAGTCCAGGGCATGCAATCCTCCACGTTCTTGGCAGAGGTGGTTGAATCACATCCTTCTGATATCACTCAACAACTTTTAAATCGGGCTCTTAGGTTGCAAGGAAACAGCCAAGGCTTGCCGCGCATGCTTTACCAAGCGTTCAAAACCATCATGTGCCTGAGAGTATTTGCGGGCAGCCTCAGCTTCAGTCTCACCCAACACCCTACGATATTCACGCTGACCTAGGCTCAGGACTCGTTAAAATCATAGCCAGAAGATAACAGCAGCAGCGATGCATATGCTTGAGAAGAAAGTGTGTGCACAACGGTCGTATCGGGTGTGAATTCGGCGCCAGTCCTTGAGCCTGCCAAACATGTTCTCGATTTTATGACGCTTTTGGTAGAGCTTGCGGTCATGCGCTATTGGGACCTTTCTGTTCGCCCTCGATGGAATGCAGGCCTTGATTTTGCGCTCCGCCAAGGCCTCTCGAAACCAGTCGGCATCGTAGCCTTTGTCGGCCAGTAACGTCTTTGCTTTGGGAAAGGATTCTATCATTCGGGCAGCACCTTTGTAGTCGCTCGTCTGCCCTTCGCTCAACAGCATGATCAGTGGTCGGCCATGGCCATCGCAAACCGCATGCAGCTTGGAGTTCAGGCCGCCTTTGGTGCGCCCGATACGTCTGGGAACATCCCCTTTTTTAGCAGACTGGCTGCGGTGCGATGTGCTTTCAAATGCGTGGCGTCGATCATCAACTGTTCCGGCTCACCGCATTCGGCCGCCAATTCAGCGAAAATCCTGTTGAACACACCAAGCCTGCTCCAGCGGATGAAGCGATTATAGATCGTCTTGTGCGGTCCATATTCCTTCGGCGCATCGCGCCATCGCAAACCATTGCGCAAGACAAAGACAATGCCGCTCACGATCAGCCGATCATCAACACGAGGCACACCGTGGGACAGCGGGAAATAAGGTTCAATCCGGCGCATCTGCGCCTGCGACAGCAGCGGAAAATCACTCATTGCGGTTCTCCATTCGAGTCCAATGAATCAAAACGAAGAGAACGTCGCAAGTGATTTAATAGGTCCTGAGCCTAGGGACTGCCTAATGTCTTTAGGAACAATCCGGCGATACTGCCAAGTTCCCGCGTTGGTTTTCCGAACATACTTCAAAACAAGCCTCAAAACGTACTCCCGACGTACCTTAAAGCGTACCGGGACAGTTCCTAAAAGCCTGTTACCATTGAAATAATTGAGGAATCAAGTGAAGTTATGGTGCCCCTTGCCGGAATCGAACCAGCACTCCTTTCGGAACCTGATTTTGAGTCAGGCGCGTCTACCAGTTCCGCCAAAGGGGCCACCCGCCTAGCTGAAGGCCGGATCGGGCGAACTATACGAAGATCGGCCGGTGCGTCAACCGGGATTTTGATCCCGATCATGCTAAAAATCACGCTCACGGCGTAGTGATGAATGGACAAGGGGCGCAGGATTTACCATCCTCCGGCAATATTCTAAATCCTTTTCGCCAATCACTTCTGGATGACCCTGATGTTGCGCCGCCTTTACAACTGGACCCTCTCCCTTGCCGCGACGCGCCACGCAGAACGCGCGCTGTTCGCTGTGTCTTTTGCCGAAAGCTCCTTCTTTCCTATCCCGCCGGACGTGCTGATGATCCCGATGGTCATCGCCAAGCCGCTCAAATGGGTCCGTATTGCCTTTATCTGCACGATCGCCTCACTTCTCGGCGCGATCGGCGGCTATCTGATCGGCATGTTCCTGTTTGAGGCCATCGGCCAACCGATCCTCGCCTTTTACGGCAAGGAACACTCTTTCGACCAAATCGCCGAATGGTACAACACCTGGGGCGGTTGGGGCGTGCTGCTTGCCGCGATCACCCCCTTTCCCTACAAGGTGCTGACGATTTTCTCCGGCGCCACCGGACTGAACTTTGGCATCTTCCTGCTGGTCAGCGTGATCGGCCGCTCGTTCCGCTTTTTTCTGATCGCCTTCCTGCTTAACCGCTACGGCGTGCCGATCCGCGATTTCATCGAGAAATATCTCGGTATCCTCTTCACCGTTTTCGTCGTTCTTCTCTTCGGCGGATTCTATCTCGTCAAATATGTCTTCTAGGTGCCCCATGCTCCCGCGCTTCATCACAGATAACCGCCTTGTCATCAGTCTTGTTCTGGTGACCCTTGGCATGGCCGTTTCGGTCCTCTCGGCTCTCGGCTTCGAGTATATCGGCGGCTACATCCCCTGCCATCTGTGCCTTCTGGAGCGTAAGCCTTATTATATCGGAGTCCCTGTCGGCATTGTCGGGCTTCTGGCCTGGCGCTTCGGCTTTCTGCCGCGCCTCGTCGGCAAGCTCGCCCTTCTCGTCATCGCCGGCCTGATGATCTGGGGCATGATCATGGGCGTCTACCATTCCGGTGTCGAATGGCACTGGTGGGCCGGACCGGCAGATTGCTCTGGCTCGCTTTCCGGCATGACGACGAATGCCAGCTCACTTCTGGCAGACCTCAACCGGGTAACAGGGCCAAAATGCGACGAGGCTGCACTGCGTGTACTGGGCCTGTCCTTTGCCGGCTGGAACGTGGTCGTCAGCGTCATTATTGCTGCCATCGCACTCTGGGGCGTGGGCAAGACGAAGAAGTAGGGATTTCGAACGGTCCGGCGCTCTTTTCGCTGCCCGGCCCTCTTGAACCTCACCCCGCTATAGCTTCTACACTGGTTTCATCTTAACGATGGAGGCAAGCAATGTTGGAGCATCATCACGGGCACAGCCCCGGCGGTCATGGGCATGGCGCTCACGGGCACGGCGGGCACGGGCACGGCGGTCATGGACATTCTCATGCGCCGAAGAGTTTTGGCCGCGCCTTTGCCATCGGCATCAGCCTCAATATTATCTATGTGGTGCTGGAGGCAATCTTCGGGGTTATCACCGGATCTCTGGCGCTTCTTGCCGATGCCGGTCACAATCTTTCCGATGTGTTGGGCCTCGTTCTTGCCTGGGGTGCAATCTGGCTGGCAGCAAAGCCGCCCGGCGGCATCCGCACCTATGGTTTCAAACGCGCACCGATCCTGGCGTCGCTTGCCAATGCCATCATCCTGATCGTGGCCGTCGGCGCTATTAGCTGGGAGGCAATCGGCCGCTTCCGCACCCCGGAGCCGATCGAAACCGGCATCGTCATCTGGGTGGCGCTTGCCGGGGTGCTGGTTAACGGCTTCACCGCCTGGCTGTTTGCCTCCGGGCGGAAATCCGATATCAATATTCGCGGGGCCTACCTCCATATGGCCGCCGATGCCGCCGTCACTGTCGGCGTCATCATAGCCGCGCTTGTGATTGGCTGGACCGGCTGGGACTGGATCGACCCGGCTGTCAGCCTCGTCATCGGGGCCGTCATTCTGGTGGGAACGTGGAGCCTGTTGCGCGACTCAGTGCGGCTCGCAATGGACGCAGTTCCGGCCGGTATCGATATCGAGCAAGTTCGCCGTCACATGGAAAACACTGACGGTGTAGAGGAGGTGCACGATCTCCATATCTGGGCCTTGAGCACCACGGAGACGGCGCTGACCGCCCATATCGTCTGTGCCGAAAGCCACAATCGTAACCTGCTTTCCACCCTACCCGACGAGCTGCACCACACCTTTGAGATCGGCCACACAACGCTGCAGATCGAAACGTCGGAGACCGCCGAAAAATGCCGGCTGCGCTCCTCCGATGTCGTCTAGATGATCCGGCTCACGGCCTGCGCAAAAGGTGGTGCCGACAACAATGCGGGGCATGGCTGGAGATGTTTTTGATAGACGACCGCGGTCCGGGAACGGATGCGGCCGCCGCTTCGCCGGCAGGACGGCCTTCATTCCAACACGGTTGAACGCTTGGTGGCCCGTTCGAGCGCTGTCCAAGCTCAAACTTGTTCGTCATTGCCGGATAAAGATGTGGCCGGAGCGCAAGTGTCCCGGCCACACCTCATTTCATATACAAACAGATCAGTTCGGTCGTCCGACGCCGTTCTCCTCGAGCATCTTGCCAACACCCTCGCGGATCTGGGGAGCCAGATTGTAGAGCGCGGGATTATTGCCGACGAAACCGATCTTGAACTGCGGCGGATATTTCATCAGTTCCGCCATATAGTCACCGGTCGCCCCGATCACCGGCACGGTCGCAGGAATGTGACGAATACCAATATTGACGTCTTCCCGCGGGCTTTCATACAGGTTGAACAGAATGGCACCGCCGGTATCGTGGAACAGGCTTCCCGAGAAACCACCCCAATCGCCCTTCTGGACAATCGAGTTTTCGATCTCACCGGTAAACATGTATTTGAACTCGTCGATACGCATCGCCCCGAAATACTGGTTGATCGTATAGGGACGGCTGCGCCGGTTGGATTCGCCGTCATCCGCCAGCAGGAAAGAAGCCTGATCAACGCCGTCGATATAGGTCGTGTCTTCGAAAAGCTTGCCAATGTCTGCGCCCTTTACGCCGGTCATCGACATGACAGTAGGCAGAATATCGGCAAAGTCGAACAGTCCGTCCGAACGCCGCGGCGGGATCATGCCCTTCCAATAGGCAAAGGTGGGTACGCGCACGCCACCTTCCCAGTTCGTGCCCTTGCAACCGCGGAACGGGGTGCGGCCATGCGGCGGAATTTCGCATTCGGGGCCATTATCGGAGGTCAGCAGGATCAACGTGTTCTCAAGCTCGCCGGTCTCTTCCAGCTTGTCGACCAAAGCGCCGAAAATATCATCCATTTCGACCAGGCAATCACTGTAGACGGTATGGGCAGCCGACTTGCCAGCATAGTCGTCACTCGGATAGTTGTCGAAATGGCAGCCGCGCGTGGCGTGATACAGGAAGAAGGGCTTGTCGCTGTCTTTCTGCTTTTCGAGGAAATCGACGCTCACATCTTTCCAGTGCTGATCGAGATCCTTGATATAGTCGAGATCAATGACTTTTCCGGCCTCGCATTTTTCCGTGTCGGCGGACGAGCAATGCACTTCCGTATGGCTGAATGCATCCTTCTCCATCATCTCGAAGCGAGCTGGCGAGAGCGCTATTTCCGGGTTGAAGTAAATGTCACGCCATTCGGTGTACATATCCGAAACACCGAGGAAACCGACATAATCGTCATACCCGACATTCTGCGGCAGCGACCCCTTGTTCTCGCCCATATGCCACTTACCGACACCCTGGGTTACATAGCCCTTTTCCTGCAACAGCTTCGGCAAGGTCAAAGCGCCGTCAAGGCCCCCCGGCTCGCCATACATCGGCGGACGAAGAATGCCATGGTGAAGCGGGTTCTGCCCCGTATGGATGGTTGCCCGGCTCGGCGAGCAGGACGGCGTGGAATAGGCCGACGTCAGCAGAAGACCTTCTTGCGCCAGATCGTCCATGTTCGGCGTCGCATTGCCGATCGCGACACCGCCACCATTAAAGCCCGGATCCCACCAGCCAACATCATCCAAAAGAAAGACCAGTACATTCGGCTTCTTGCCAGACCTGGCCTCCAGGGCTGCAAGCTTGGCCGCGGCGGCCTTGTCCTGATCCGGGCGCTGCAAGGCCGGATACATGTTGGCTGCCGGCTTCACGTCCTTCATATGCAGGGAAAAACCCGGATAGTCGTACCCCTTGGCCGACGTCGGGCCCGTCGTCGAACCGCGCGGGTTGGTAGCTGTGTCATCAGCGGCCTGAGCAGCAAACGGCAATGCCACGGTAAGGGCAACCGCCGCCATCAATGGACCGGCGAGCCTTCGGGCAATGGAGCCCGAACGCTTGGCCGGATTCTGGCCGGCGCTACATTCAGATGAGTGGAGCATATCGCTTTCCCTTTGATCAGAATAAACTTTTTGCGTGAATATTGAAAAAGCTCAACTGCTGATCAATTACATGTACATCCAAAAAATGCAACTAAAAATCGTTTTCCATTGGAAAGCAAAAAGGACCTCACGTTCGAATCGCTGCCGGAGAGACTGCATCGGCCGCTTGGCAGGCGCATCGCTGGAACTCGAAACCGGAATGGGCCGCGGCGGACACTGTTGCGTTGATATCGGCTACTGGCCGAGCCTCGTCAGCAAGGCCACAGACGGTTCCCCTGTGACGTTGAGCGCATTTTGCTGCTGATAGGCGATGATCGCCGCGCGTGTCTCGTCACCAAAGACGCCGTCTGCAGCACCTGCGTCGTAGCCTGCCGCCGTTAGCAGCTTTTGCAGTTGCTTGCGTTGATCAGCTGTAAAGCCATATCGGTCTGGCGGAAAACGACCGGAAATCGGCCCGGCCCCGGCAATCCGGTCGGCCAGATAGCCGACCCCGAGCGCATAGCTGTTGGCATTGTTGTATCGCTTGATAGCATTGAAGTTCGGCCCGACTACAAAAACCGGACCACCAGCCTGCGGCTGGATCCGTGTTACGCCAGCGACCGCGCCCGGCGAACCTTCCTCCCCTCCCCATGATTGCCCTTTCCGCCAGCCGGAGCGCGCCAGATAAGCCGCGGTGCTGGCCAGGGAATCGGTCGGATCATCACTCCAGATATCGCGCCGCCCGTCACCGTTGAAGTCCACCGCATAGGCCAGGTAGGATGTCGGGATGAACTGTGTATGGCCCATCGCACCGGCCCAACTGCCGGTCATCTGCTCCGCGCTGATGTCGCCGTTCTGGAGTATCCGGAGCGCAGCCAGAAGCTGACTTTCGAAAAAGGCGCCACGGCGCCCGTCATAGGCAAGCGTTGTCAACGCAGAAACGGCGGGCACGTTGCCGCGCCGCTCACCATACATGCTCTCAAGACCCCATATCGCGACCACGACATTTCCGTCGACACCGTAGGTCGCCTCAATCTGCTCCAGGAGGCCGCGGTACCGGGCATAGTTGGCGCGCCCCTTGGCAACCCGTTCATCGGAAGCGGCAATAGCCAGATAGTCTTCAAGCGTCCGGCTGAACTCAGTTTGATTGCGGTCCTTCGCAATCACTTCCGGCGTATACCCTGCGCGGGAAAAAGCCGCCGCCAGCGTGGCGTCAGAAATGCCTTTGGCCCTTGCGCGCCCCTTGAAACCGGCCACCCATGAATCCCAACCGGAGTTCGGCACGCTCCGCAAAGCCGGATCGGAAGCAGCGGAAAAACCGCCACCCAGATTACTCGAGCAGGCCGAAAGCAAAGCCGCACCGGCTCCGAAACAAAATGCACGTCGTGTCACTCGCATTATGTTGATCCAAATCCCGACATGTTCAATCACAACCCTAGACCAGCTCTAGCTTTCATTGAAGAGCCCGACATCTTAAAGCCCGATACCGGTATCGGCCCTCAGTACGGCAAGAATCCGTTCCTTAGCTCTACCCGGAAATATTGAGGAACAGGTAAAGACGCATGCTTCGGCAGATTACGAAGCGGAACAGCAAAGCTCGGAGGTCACAGACAAAGCCGCCCAAATCAGACCGGAAAAGCCCGTTGCAACCGGGCCGCCATTCCGTTCGAACTCACTAGCACTGCAACTCATGATGTCGTTATTGTAGGACTTTATTTCACTGCATCCGGCTGTCCCACGAGACCGCGTTTCGACTGACCGGCTTGGCAACAGCCGTTATGCCGGCTGATTTAGACAGCGAGGCCAGTTGAAACACTGTATCAGGCAGAACGGGCTGATCACCATCGTTACCACGTGTGCCAAACCCCTTTGGCAAAAAGGTTTTCGCCACCATGGACAACGGTGACTGCAATGCCCGGCACGCCGCTGTGGGCCTTTATGTCTCGACGATGACATCAAGCGCGGCCAGCATCGGAAGGCCTGCTGTGTGGGATGGCGGCGCTAAAGCTGTAGTCCGAGCCTGAAGAACACTCTGAGGCCTTCATCCTCGCCACTGTCAGGGCTGTACCAAGGGACGGCTGCAATAATCTGAAAGTTCATTTTCTCGGCGAACATGCCGCTAACGCCAATACCGACGGACCCCAGCGCATCGCGCGTAAAATCAGCGCCTGCCTGTTCGTTCCAGACCGCGCCATAATCAGCAAAAGTCGTCCATGTCAGCCCTGGAAGCGCTGACCAGCCGGTTTCAAAATCGTGGCTGATTTCAAGCGCCGCAGCGGCTCCGCTGGCGCCGGAAAGAGTGCCGCCGTCAAACGCCCAGCCATAGGGATCACCGCCCAGCGAAAACTGAGCGGCGGCTGGCAACGGTGTGGCGGAATACTGTCCGGCACTGCGCAGACGAATGGCCGTGTCGACAGCCAGCTCATGCGAAACATCAAAGTTCACTCGTGCATAGCGATAGTCCTCAGGCACGTCCGGCAGTACAGTCTCTTGCCCGAGCCCCTGTCCGAGTTCCGCACCGGTGGAAAATGCCGTCAGCCCGCTTTGACGATCATAGGCCAGTGAAAGTGCAGCCCAACGTGTCTGTTCACGGGACGCACGCGTTCCCATGACGTCGACGCGATCATTGCGTAAATTGACCTCAACCCCTCCATAGAGACTCTGGTCAATCGTCCGGATGAACGGGTAGTTGAGCCGACCGGTTCCGATCACGGATCTCGATATAAACGTCGTCAGATTTCAGGTCGCCGCCCGGCTTCATGGTTATCCAGGAAAGGTCGTATCCGGCGGACAACCCGTTAAAGCCGATCGGAATGTCTTGCGAAGCCTGCAGGAAGACCAGTTCCTGCGGCGCATTTGGAACCGTGACGGCCACAAGGCTGGCCGTATCGAACAGGCCAAACATGTCGTTGACGGTCACATTGCCAGAGAGTTCAAGTGGCCCGGCCGTATCGGAACCCAGATTATCAAGACCCACTGACGCCGATTGACGATCAAAGCCGATATTGAGCCGCAATGTTCCGCCGCCCTTCGGTGTCTCCGGGCGCACAAGAACCCCTTCAACATCAAAACCACCGAGATCACTCATCAACAGCAGGATGCGCTCGGCCTCCTTAATGCGGATAGGTCGCATGGCGGTGATCCGGTCTATATAGGGCGAAAGCCGCTCGCGGATACCCGGAAGCGAACTGGTAATCTCCACCGTCTCGACATAGCCTTCATAGACATGCAAGGTGATTTTTCCGGATGAAAAATCCTGCACCGGCACAATCGTCATCGCCAGATAGCCAGCACGCAGATAGGCAGCATCGACAGCCGCAGCGATCTGATAAAGATCGGCAAGACTGATGGTTTCTCCGATCCGGCTCTGCCATATGCCGGAAAATGCGTCGTCTTCAAGCGTGCGCGCGCCCTCAACTGTCACCGAGCCAAGTTTGAAGCGTATCGCGGCTGCCGCCTCTTCGGGAATACGCTGACGCTGATCCTCAACCGTTATGTCGAGGGTCCCGGGCTGCGGGCGTGGTGTAAACCGCTCAAGAATAGTGGTCTGCCCCGCAACCGTCTGCTCGATCCTCTCGACGGTCTGCGCCGATGCTTGAGAGCCGACTGTGGTCGCCAGAAGGGCTCCGGCGGCAAACAGACCAAACTCGAGAAATCCCCACCAGGAGGTATCCGGGCGCGCAGGTGGACCGCTGGGGCGCGGCGCTTCGGCCGGGCTTACATCCTTGTTTTCTGGTCGGTCGAAGGCCAACAACGCCGAAATTGATGCCCGCCAGAAGCTGGACTTCTCAGGCAAGGTCTTTTGGCGCATGGTTTCCTCCTATCGATCAGCCATTCCGGAACTTTGCTTCAATTCAGCGCCCTGGCAGCAGGGCGCTGCAACCTTAGCAAAGCTCAGTTCCGCAAACGCTTATTGCTTAGACTATATACGTTTGAAATCCCCTATTCAGGGGGGCTGCTGCCCCAACCAAAGCGCCATCAGCGCCGAACGACTTGAAACGCCGTATTTGCGGTAAATTCGCTTGACATGATCATGGGTCGTATGGGGGCTTTGGCCGTAATTTTCGGCAATTCTGCGTTCAGACAGCCCCTGCAAAAGCCCCAGCAGCACGTGGGCTTCCGTCGGCGTCAGCGGTTCGGATGCCACCCCGATCCCCTCCGACAGCATTTGCAGGCGATAAAACCAGCGTATTCCACGCAACGCATGGCGGACGACTTGACGATCGCGCTCGGAAAACGGCGATTGCGAGAGCGCGCGGTGAAAGCCAATCTGGATTTCTGCATCAGCATTGATGGGAATCCCTACCCAGATCGAATCCAGTCGGTCAATTCCGTGATAATAGATCTTGTAGGCATCGCCCTCGAACCATTCTGGCGGCGCCAGCTCATGGAGCATAAAAACCCGGAATTCCCCGGCCAGCTCGGCATTGCGAACGGTCGTGATGTCAGGCGTCCCCTGATCCATCAGAGCGAACGCTTCCTGAATGATTCTGGCTGTTTCGTCATCGGGATAAAGCGCAGATATGCTGCGCGGCCGCCAGCCGAAAAGAGGGTCACTGTGCATGTTATCGACAAGCCTCACGGCGCCGATCCAGTCGGCCTGGCGCGCATCGATCATTTTACAAACGGCCAAGAGAAGGTGCATGCGCGCGTCCGGCATGCGAGAGGCCTCAAACTCGGCCAGCTCATCCCAGAGCGCGTAAATCCGCTCGAAATCGATTGGCTCATTCAACATAGGCTGGATTGACGTATAAACACGGTGGGCCGAATCTCGCTCAGACGGCCATGCTATTATTATCCCAAAGCAAAGTAAAACACCCACAGGTAGTAGTAAGGGTCACCTCGAAGGTTGCCACCACGGAACCGTGCAATACTCGAAAATGCTGTGAAAGATCCGTGTGCTTGTTTCGGCGCAGATCGAGAAGGGTATCGCCAGCAGGACAAGACGGTATCCTGCCGGATGAAATTGGCTCTCACTCATCGAGGAAAAGTTGCTCCGAACCGGGGAAGGCTATGATCTGGTGATCAGGGTCGACCCCGATCCGTATGGAACGCTGGTCGGCAAGCCGTTCCTACGTCGCGCAAGCCTGGGACCGGATGCCCCCGAGAGGCCTCATGAAAATCGAGATCGAACCGGTGCTCGCCCTGGCGGCGTTCCATCCCTGGCACCGGCGCCGGAGTGGCGCGTTTCGGCGTTCCCGAACCACCTGAAAGAGGCATTTCCGAACGGGCCCCGGAAGAACTGGCCTCCTACATCGGAGGGTCATGGGCTTCGGGATCAACTCACGGCAGGACCGTGCCGCCAAGAAGTGGCGCTACGGCATTGAAAATGCGCATGGCCGGAAGGGAGCACGAAATACCTTGCGTATTTGAGGCCAGAACCTCCGCATCGCCGCAATCGCCTGAAGGGATGTCGCTGTTGGTCTGTATGGCCACGGTCGTATCGGTTTGTGTATTGTAATAGATGACCGTGGTGTATCCCGGCAATTCGCCGGTATGCCCGACCCACCCATCGGTGCAACGCAGCGCCAGGCCGTAGTGTTCTGGCCCCTGAAAGGATCTGAGCCGGTCTGCCTGCGATTTTTTGCCGAGAAGGCCCTGACCGGTTCCAAGAGCCCTGCCATAGGTCAGCAGATCCTCGACATCGGAAATGATCTCGCCAGCACTCCACAGCGAATCCGGGTTCCAGTTTGTCGCGTTCAGCGGGGCTTCGGGTGTCGCTGCGTATCCTTGTAGCGTGATCCCCTGGGCATAAGGCGCGGGGATCGCGGTCTGCTGGCCTGGCCAGCTCGTGTTTTTTAGATCGAGCGGCTCGAAGATCATTGTCTTCAGGGCTGTCTCGACCGGTCGCCCGGTGACCTTCTCGATCACGATTCCAAGCAGGATCGTGTTGGTGTTGGAGTAGTCGTATTCAGATCCGGGTTCGAAGAGTGGAGAGTTCTCGACCCCATACGCCACCAGATCCTCTGGTGAAAAAAGCGTGTTCGGGTCTTGAAGGTACAAGTCCACAAATTGCACCGAGGCGGTGTAGCTTGCAACGCCGCTCGTCATGTTTGCCAATTGCCGCAACGTGATTTTGTCGCCGTTCGGAATACCGGCGACATAGGTGTCAATCGTGTCGTCCAGCGAAAGTTGGCCACCTTCCGCGAGTTTCAAGATAACGGTTCCCGTGAAGGTCTTGGTGACCGAGCCAATGCGGGTCTTCATGCCCGCCTCCATCGGTGCGCCAGTCTCAGGGTCAGAGATGCCAAACCCCTTCATCCATGACCCTTCAGGTGTGCGTACGCCCACAATCACGCCAGGCGCGGCAGACTGATGCAGCGCCATGGTCACGGCGTCGTCGAGCTTTGACGCAAGTTCTCCGGAAATATGTTCCGAGCCCGCGATTTTTGCAGGTGACATGGACAGGACGTGGTCGACATCCTGCACACATGCTTCGGCAGCCGCCGCGGCATTCAAGCCGCCTGTTGTCAGCAACAGGAAAATCAGCAGCGGCAGGCTTCTTCGCTTCAGCAGATCGAATGAGACCAATACCGGCAATTCATTTCTCCCTTTGAATATGTCGCAGGCCCGGATGACGGCTGGCACACCTCGTCCCCGACGCTTTCCACGGATACTCCGTTTAGGCCATAAATTCATAAACAAGCCCCGGTAAGCAAAATAGATCATATTGTTCATGCACATGGTCTGGCGGTGCATCCCGATTTCGTGTTTCAGAAGCTAAGGTCGAAGCGCATGCCGAAACTGTGATCTTCCACGCCCTCGGCAAACCGCCCGTCATAGCCAAGCGAAAGGCTGGCATCATGACTGAGGTCGAAAGATACCCCAACCCCAAGCAGCGCTGCATCCCGCGCCGTGGGAACGCCCGCGATCGTGAAATCACTGCCGCCGTCGAAAGCCATCACCGAGGTCCCGTTCAGATCGCCATAGGCATGCTGCCAGCCGGCATGACCGGAAAGGCGTGCCGCGGTGTCGGCGAGCATCACGTCATGACCGGCGCGAACGCCAAGCGTGGTGGACCAGAGGTCCTGTGTTTGCGATGCCGCATGCAGCGCAGCCATGCCACCCGCCTCAGAAAACCCTTGGGTCTTCAGGTTGACATAGGAGGCGCCGGCAAACGGCTCCAGATATCCGGCCTCGTCTCCGAACCGCCAGCCTGTTTCGGCAAAGGCCTGCAGTGTGTGAGCGTCATAGTCAGCGTTCAGTTGTTCGTTCAATCCAACAAAGGAAACGGAACGTTTGGTGGAAACGTCGTGATGGCCGTATGAGCCGCCAAAGCTCAAGCTGAACCGACCTGACTGTGTGCTTCCATATCCGCCGATATAATAGCTGTCAGTATCGGCAGATGCTGTGAATCCCTTCTCATCAATCGACGACCGGATGTAACCTGCGGCAAGACCCAACAGCCAGTCCTGACCAATGCGGGCGTCGCCACCGAACAGGGCTCCACCGCCGGATGTGTCCACGGTGTGTGCATTGCCATCGCCCTGATAGCGCCCAAGTCCACCCATCGCATCGAACCAGATCGAAACCGTGTCGACTGCCAACGGTCCGCCACTCGGCGTTGCATCAAGCACCGCATCTGCGGCAAAGGCGGCATCAATCCGGGAGAGGATAGCCTTTTCGACCTCCCTGGGTTCATCCCTCAAAACGGTATTGGCGGAGGCATGGATTTCGCCGGAAAGCGCATCGAATATTTCCGGCGCCTCATCTTCATAAAGCCCGAGGATCGAGCGATAAAGCGCGCTATCAGGTGACAGGCTTTCCAGCCCTGCCGCGGTTGCCTTCTGGTTTGACGTTCTGGCTTCATCGACGAAATCGACATCATTGCGCTGAAGCGCCAGATAGACGTCTGTGGCATCGTAGCCGAGATAGGAATCGAGAAAGGCAAAATTGTCGCTCACGCTTCCGAAGCCGCCGGTGACGCCGCTTTCGGCAGTCAACACGGTATAAACATTGACCGGATCAAAACCGGCACCGCTGTCCCCGGGTCGCTCCGCCAGAACCACAAGATTTGCGCCCGGATCGATCGCAGCTGTGCCCGCGACCTTCAAAAAGTCGCTGTTGATGCCGGATTGTGTGCCGGCGTCATTGACCTCCACCTGATAGACGGACCCGGCACCAAGGCTCAGATCGCCCGCGACATTCAATGTTCCGATGGAGTTTCCTGGCGCGATAACGCCCGAAATCACCGTGTCTCCGACCGTGCCTGAACCGGCGAGCGTGGCTGCGGAGGCAACATTGATCGCGCCGGTGGTTCCATTGACCACAAGCTTGCCGCCGAACACATCGGTACCGCCGGTATAGCTGTTTTTGCCCGTCAAAATAGTCGTACCGGAATAGACGCCTACATGGCCCGCACCGGTGATATCGGGCGAGAAGGTGTAATCCGTATCTGTATGATTGAAGACGATTGTGCCGCTGCCTGTGCCGAAATCGATCAGCGACGTGTCGACGAAGCCCGCAGCCGATGCCGCATCTCCCGCTCTCGCACCGATGTTCAGCGTTCCCGATGACCCGATATCAAACGTGTTGGTGGCACGCATCGTGCCGCGATCGGCAAGCGTCAGTATGCCAGTACCACGATCACCGACCTTCATCGAACCCGTGGTCCAAAGCGATCCCGCGCCGGTAACCGTCGCAGCCGCCCGCGTAGAAGGAGACCGCCCGAGTGTCGCCGTTGCGCTGGTAACGGAACCGCCGTCTTCGACAACAAGGGTGCTGCCAACGATAGATCCGATCTCAAGAGAGCCGCTGGCACCCGTGGAAAGCTGCGATCCACTTCCGGTAACGGTGACCTTGCCAGTGGGCAGTGCCAGCGATCTGCTGCCGACAGCAATCTTGCCCGATGTTTTAACGACGCCGCCATCGCTGATGACAAGCGCGCCGGAACCACGGCGTCCGATGTTCAGGTCACCGTTCAGCGCCCACGAGGCTGACGGACCGGTAACATCAATCTGAGCATATTCACCGGCGACAGTTCCAATGAAGCCTGCACCACTGGCAAACGCGTTGTTGATTTCGAGCGTGCCGGAGGCAATGCGGACATCGCCGCTATAGGCACTGGAAGCCCCGGTCAGCCGAAGACGACCGGTCCCATCGAGCGCCAGCGTGCCGGAGCCCGTTAGGCTCCCGGCGAAAGCCGTATCGCTATCCTGGCTGATCGTCAGCCCGCCGGTTCCCAGGCCGATCGTGCCGCCAGCCCCAGAAAGCGCCGACATAGTGAGATCATGACCGTTGAGATCGAGCATGCCGCCATTGACCGTATAGGCCGTATTTGCGGCGAATGCGCCGTCTGCGCCAGCCCGCAGGATACCGCCTTCGACCTTGGTACCGCCGGTATAGCTGTTATTGCCCGTCAAAATCGTGGTGCCGGAATAGACGTCCACATGGCCCGCACCGGTGATATCGGGCGCAAAGGTGTAATCCGTATCTGTATGATTGAAGACCACATTGCCATCGCCCGCGCCAAAGGCGAGCGCCTTTGCCTCGAGTATCCCCGCAGCAACTGGCGTCTTTCCGGTTTGCGCGCCGATCACCAGCGTGCCGGTAGCGTTCGTGCCGACGGCGAGAGCCACCGTTCCCGCACCACCGCCAGCAACAAGACGACCACCTTTGGTGAGCACCATGGCAGCGCTGCCTGCGGAGGAACCGCCGATCTCGACAGACCCTGACACGGACAGAACCGACCCGATACCCGAAACCTCGGCCTGGGCCTTGCCGCCATTGCCCATAAGAAGGCTCCGGGCGCTGACGCTGGCCTGATCCGAAATCCACAAATTGCCGCTTCCGCTGCCACCGGCATCGCCGAGTCTCAGCCCGGATGTGACATTCCAGCGCGCTCCTGCACCGGAAATCTCGAAGCCGGCATCGTTGCTGCCAGATGCAGCGATCAAACCGCTATCGCTGGTCATCATCTTGCCGGAAACGACGCTGAGCGTGCCCTCTTCAACGCTGACTTGACCGGAAACGTCAGTGTCGCCGCGCAGAACCAGAGTCCCGAAACCGGCCTTGGTCATTTTGCTCAGACCGGAAATATCGCCGTTGAAACCGGTATAGTCGACCTGATCAATCCTCAGTGCGGCCTCGGAACCAGTGCTGGTCAGCAAGCCGCCCTTACCCCTGAGATCAGAAACCGTCAGGTCATTGCCTGCGAGATCCAGAGTGCCGCCATCGACCCTGTAGCGTGTGTTGTCGGCAAAAGCACTTGCGTTGCCCGCCCGCAATGTGCCGCCATAGACCTCCGTCGAGCCAGTGAAGGCGGAATTGTCGCCGTCCAGGGTCGTGGTGCCGGAATAGGCCTCGATCGTCCCTTTGCCGCTGATATTCGGGGTGAAAGAATAGGCGTTATCTGTATGGTTGAAGACGATTTTGCCATCGCCTGCGCCGAAGACGATTGCGCCGGTCTGAACGATACCCACAGAAGCAGCCGCTTCTCCCGCCGCCGCTCCGACATTGAGCGTGCCGGAGGCGCCGCTGTCTCTGGCGATGAAGACGCGATCGGAGGCAACGACTTTGGCATTCTCGGTCAATGTCACGACACCGCTTCCACCACCGCCAATGACAAGCTCTCCTCCCGTGCTTGTCCATACCGTGCCGGCACCCGAAACGATGGCGGCGCCATCACTGTCCGCAGCGCCGCCGATGACGCCACTGACCGATGTGACCGTGCCGCCGTTTGACAGGTTTACCATGCCGACGCCTTCATCACCGACGGTCAATGTACCGCTGAGTATGGTTCCTGAACCGGATCCGACGAGATATAACTTCCCCAGCCCATCACTCTTCGCGCCAAGAACCATGTCTTTACCGCTCACCTGGCCTCCGTCCATGATGTTGAGCTTTCCCTCACCAGAGCTCCCGACCCGCATCAGGTCGAAGCCAAACCAGCGCGATCCTGCACCGGTTATTGTTGTCGTGCTGGTGAACTTGGAACCGATATTGCTGATGGGAGCGGTTACCGTCCCTCCTCTCGACACGGTCAGCCCACTAGCTTTGTTTACCCCGACCGAAACAAAGTTAGATTCTGAGATGGCGGTGCCATATGGGCCGCCGTCGACACCATCAACGGTGGCAGTGCCATCGATGTAGAGGCCGGCAAGCGCCGGTCCCGCCAGAGTGGTGAGCGCCGTCGAAGCTACCAATGCCAATTTGGGCGTTCCACGCAGAACACGCTTGGTTATCCCTGTTACGATCATGGGGGAAAACAGCGACCTGCAAACTAATATGGCGGCGTTTTGGCCTCGACGCATGGTTCTTCCTTTTGAAATTCAGCAATGGAACCAGTCTTTCGAGTGGCATTTGGCAATCGGACAATTGTGCTGCTTCGCTTACGAAATGAAGGTCCAGCAGCGCTTATTGCCCAGCAATGCATTGATTGGAATCCCCTGATCAGGGGGCTTGCTCATCGGGAGGGCCATAAATGCTATACCGTCAGGCATCTGGCCCCGTCGCTGTTTGCTGCGACCAAGCTGTGTCATATGGTCGGCGCTGAAAAGGCGACCCGTCGTGCCGGATTTAGTGACACGCAAAGATTCCCGTCCAGAAACTGCTCCATTTCTGTCCAGAAGGCCGCGCCACACCAGCTCGGCAGCAACGAGGCGCGAAACCGCTCCGCGTGCTTGCCAGGAAAACAACAATTGAAGCGAGACAAATCCGCCACAATTTAAATTATCGAAGCTTGTTGCAAAAAATGGTGATCCCGACGCGATTCGAACGCGTGACCCTCAGATTAGGAATCTGATGCTCTATCCTGCTGAGCTACGGGACCACTACTCGCCTCTCAATACAAAAGCGAGGGCTTGATGAAAAGCCCTGAATTGCGTGAAAGGTGTTACAATGCGCATTCTGCAAGCCGCGCTTCGGCAAGCCGGACCCAATAGGATATGCCGTAGGGCAGAGCCGCGTCGTCGAAATCATACTCTTCGTTGTGGAGCCCAGCGGTATCACCGTTACCCATGAGGATAAACGCGCCCGGACGCGATTCGAGCATATAAGAGAAGTCTTCCGCAGCCGTCCATGGCGCGATTTCCGTTTCGACCGCCCCTTCCCCCGCAACGCTGGTCGCTGCGGCTATGGCATGACGCGTTTCTTGCGGATGATTGACGGTCGGCGGATAGTTGCGGACATAGCTGACCTCTGCAACGCCGCCTTGGGAAAGCGCCGTCATTTCGGCGATCGCCTTGATCCGCCGCTCGGCCATATCCCGGTTTTCGGGCGTAAAGGAGCGGACTGTTCCGCCAAGTTCGGCCTCCCCGGGAATGATGTTGTGGGCAAAGCCCGCGTGAAACTCCGTGATCGAGACCACGAGAGCGCCCACCGGATCGGCATTACGCGAAACAATGGTCTGGACCGCATTGACGATCTGGCTGCCGATCACGATAGGATCAACCGATTTCTGCGGCTGGGCCGCATGGCCACCGTCGCCTTTTATGACAATCCTGAACTCATCCGTGGCCGCCATGATCGGGCCCGAGCGGATCGCAAATTCTCCGACGGGCATGCCTGGAAAATTGTGCATGCCATAGACTTCCGAAATCGAGAAGCGCTCCATCAGACCATCCTCGATCATGGCCTTGCCGCCGCCGCCGCCTTCTTCCGCAGGCTGAAAAATCAATGCCACGCTGCCGGCAAAATTACGGGTTTCGGCCAGAAGGCTGGATGCACCCAGCAGCATCGCCATATGGCCGTCATGGCCACAGGCGTGCATCTTTCCTGCATTTTTCGAGGACCACTCCTTGCCGCTGCGCTCGGAGATCGGCAAAGCATCCATGTCGGCGCGAAGCCCGATCGTCCGGCTTCCCGCGCGGTTGCCGCGGATCACGCCGACAACACCGGTCCCCCCAATGCCTTCGACAACCTCATCGACACCGAAAGACCGCAATTTATCGGCAATGAAGGCCGCCGTCTCATCTACGTCGTAGAGAAGTTCCGGATTCTGGTGGAGCAACCGCCGCCATTTCGTGGCTCTCGTCCTGGATTTTTGCGGCACTGTTCAACACCGGCATTAAGCATACCCCTGCATTTTTTTTAAATTCATTGTAAAAGACGCTAAAACATGTGGGATCACATATATCCGCAAACAAGGATTTTGCCCTTCAAGGCGTATATCGATAACAAGCATCGGGCAAGTGGAGACAGCTTCGTGTTGCAAATGGCACCGACAAGACCCGCGCACGGACGTCTGAGCGCCCTGATCGTAGTATGGCTGATAGCGACCGCAGCTTTCGTGTGCGGTGCTGCGGGATTGGCGCGCGCCAATCCCTATATTGTCGTCGATGTAAACACCCAGCGCGTAATCTCGGCCGACGAGCCGTTCAAGCGCTGGTACCCGGCCTCGCTCGCAAAGCTGATGACTGCCTATCTGGTGTTTGAGGACATGCAGGCCGGCCGTCTCGACCCGCAGGCGCCGATCACCTTCTCGGCAAGCGCCGCCAACGAGCCGGCATCGAAGATGTACTTCGCCCCCGGCACAAGGGTGACCGTCGACAGCGCGCTCAAGATGATGCTGGTGCATTCGGCAAATGATGCCGCACGCGCGGTCGCCGAACATGCCATTGGCGGCCGTCAGGCCTTCGTCAACCGGATGAACGACACGGCCGGAAGGCTCGGCATGACGGATACGCATTTCGTCAATGCCAACGGCATGGATGCGATGAACGACCCGCAGCCTGGCCAGTATACAACCGTGCGCGACATGGCCGTTCTGGCCATTGCAATCGAGAAGAGTTTCCCCGAATACCTCTACTATTTCACCATTCCGGGGATTGCGACCGACAGCGGAAAATACCGCAACACCAATCTTCTGATCGGCAACTTTGATGGCGCTATGGGCATGAAGACCGGCTTCGTCTGCTCGTCAGGGTATAATCAGGTCTCGTTCGCCAAGAGAAATGGCCGTGAGGTTGTCGCCGTTGCCTTTGGCGCGCCAAGCGCTCCCGCACGCGCCGAAAAGGCCGCCGAATTGCTTGAGGCGGGGCTGAAGGCAAGCGGCGGCAGTGGCCCGAAACTTGACGACTATCTTCCGCCGCCAGCTCCAGACAGACCGGTCGCCGATGTCACCAGCCAAATCTGCAGCGCGGAGGCGGCGGCAAACCGCGTGATACTGCGCGATGCCGACGGCAATCTGATGTTTTCTTCACCCTATCTGAGGCCACTCAGGAAGGACTATCCGACGGTCGATGCCTATCGTCTTCCCAATGATACGGAAATGGCGGCAAACACGCTGGAAAAACTGACCTCGGTACCCCTGCCCTATGCCCGTCCTGCCCAGTAGAATTGCTCATGTATAATCCGCCCGCACCTATTCCCGTATCGATCATCACCGGCTTTCTCGGCGCTGGCAAGTCGACACTCCTCAACCGTCTGTTGAAAGACCCGGCGCTCGGCGATGCGGCTGTCATCATCAATGAGTTCGGCGCGGTCGGCATCGACCACCTGCTGGTCCAGAGCTCCGGCGATCTCGATCATCGAACTGTCCAACGGGTGCCTGTGCTGCACCGTGCGCGGCGAACTGATCGACACCCTTGCCGACCTGCTCGACCGGATCCAGACCGAAAAGGTGAAGCCGGTCAGCCGCGTGATCATCGAAACCACCGGCCTCGCGGACCCGGTTCCGGTGCTGCTGGCGATCATGGCCCATCCGGCCATTGCGATGTCCTTCCGCATTGATGGTGTAGTCACCCTCATCGATGCGCTGACCGGCGCGGACACGCTTGCCCGCCACGACGAAGCCGTACGCCAGGCCGCCGTTGCCGACAGACTGGTGATCACCAAAACCGATCTGGCGAAACCGGAAAACCGCGATACCCTCGTCAGAAGTCTCGCGCAACTGAACCCGATGGCCGAGATCGTCGATATCGCCGATCCGGCTGCGGAAAAGCCGGCATTGCTGGCGACCGGCCTTTTCGATGCAGCGCGCAAAGCCTCTTCCGTCGGCGAATGGCTTTCGGAAGGCAACAAGGACGCTGGCCATCACCACCACCATGACGTCAACCGCCACGATGAACATATCCGCGCCTTCGTCCTCACTGCCGAAAAAGTGCATTCGCCGGGCGCCATTGAGGCATTCCAGCACCGTCTCGCGGCTGAATATGGTGACAGACTGCTGCGGCTGAAGGGCGTTGTTGCTCTCGCTGGCGAAGACCGTCCGCTTGTCGTCCACGGCGTGCGCGACGTGGTCTATCCCCAGAGCCGGCTTGCCATATGGAATGAGGACCAGGCCCCGCAGACCCGGATCGTGGTGATCACGCGCGATCTTGCCGAGCGTACGGTGCGCGAGCTTTTCGAGACCTATCTCGACCGCCCCGGCATCGACCGCCCCGACCGAGCGGCACTGGACGACAACCCGCTTTCGGCCTTCGGCTTCAAAGGTTAGCCGCCCTCAACCACGTTCTATAACAAAACGATGGCCCTCTTCCGTTCTTTCGGTGACAATCAGTCTGTGACCACGTTCGCTGCACAGATGCGGTATATCGATTACTGCAAGCGGATCGCTGGTCGCAACGCCAAGCACGGTTCCAGGCGCCAGTTCCGCAAGGCGTTTTTCGGTCTTGAGCGCCGGTAGTGGGCATTTCAACCCGCGAAGATCGTAGATTTCGAAAGCCCGGTCGTCCGGGCTCACCAGAATTTCCAGAAGGGTTTGTCGTTCTTCTTCGGCTGAGGTTCCGCATAGGCCGCCATCGGGCTTCTTTGCGGGATCGGCACATCCGAAGCGACCGGAAGGTCGGTGGGCACATCGGGAATAGCGGCCGTCTGGGTCACGGTATCGATTTCGACCGGCGTTTCCAGCGGGCCATACTTTGCCAGACGGTATTCTTCGATCGTCATGTACCGCCCGGCCTCGAGCGATGAACCGGTCGGCTGGTAAAGCGGATCGGTCGGATCCTCACGCAGGTCGGCAACGATCGCCTTGCGCTCGGCCTCGCTGGGATCAACCCAGACCTTGTCGTCATGCTTAACCAGCGCCTTGGAGAAGGCGTCCTGATAATCGCTGCGATAGTCCGCAAGCGCCATCATGTATTGCGAGGGAATGTTGGAGGCCATTGCCGGACATGCCTGGTCGGAGGCCAGCGCACCACCTTGGGCCGGATCCTTATTGAAGACATACTCCCCGCCGCAAACGTCAACATCCGGCACCTTGTTGGTAACCTCGAAATAATCATACCCTTCCTTCAGCATCTGCCAGAAGGGATAATTCTCGTTGTAGCGGTGGCGCACCATGTTTTCTGCGGTCATGCGGAACGGATAGGCCTGCAGCATGATCGCCTGCTGGCCGCCGGAAAAGGCGTCCCGCGCGAAAGCAAATATCTCGAGGATCTGCTCGTCAGTCATCGAATAGCAACCACGCGAGGAACAGGCGCCGTGGATCATAAGATCGGACCCGGTCAGCCTGTTCGCACGGTCGTAGCGGTTCGGATACCCGGTATTGATGGCCAGGAAATACTGCGAATAGGGATTGAGAAGGCCCTTGGAGAGCGGATAAAATCCCTCCGGCGCCTGACGGTCGCCTTCCTTCTTCTTCGGGCCGAGCTTGCCGGACCAGGCGCAGATCTCGTAGCTTTCGAGCTCGCCATAGGTGCCGTCGCGCTTCTGCTTCCAGATTTCAAGAATGCCCTCTTCCTTGAAAATCCGGATTGTGATCGGCGCAAGCTTGTCCATGTCCTCCGCGCGCATACGCGCGACCATGGAAGACGGCAGCGAGTAGTTCATCTTCTCCTGCACAGTGGAGAAGTCTGTACTGTCAAAAAAGCTGTTACAGCCCGTCAGCGCCAGTGTGGCGAAAACCATGGGGGCCAGGACATTAAAACGCATGGATAAAACCTGCCGGATTTTGCCTTAAAACGCAACGTCTCGGCCGTCGCGCCATCAAAGATCATAATGCACAGCCAAACTTCAAGAAAGCGTTAACCGTTTCTGATCATCGACGCAAGCAGGCTGTCCCTCACCTTTCCGGCATCACCGGCAAGGTTCTAGAGGTTGCGTCCGATCGCGAGGAATTTCTGGCGACGTTCATTACGGACCTCGTCGGGAGACAGACCGTCGAACTGGGAAAGCCCCTCGGCGATCTGGTCGCCAGAAGCATCGATCACCGTTTCGGCGTTGCGATGCGCGCCGCCCACCGGTTCGGGGATGATCTCATCGACCACACCGAAATCCTTCAGATCACGGGCAGTGATCTTCATGTTGGTCGCCGCTTCCTTGGCACGGGCAGAATCCCGCCACAGGATCGACGCCGCCCCTTCCGGGGAGATGACCGAATAAATCGCATGCTCAAGCATGTAGACCCGGTTGGCAGCGGCAATCGCGATCGCGCCGCCAGACATGCCCTCGCCGATCACAAGCGTCACCATCGGCACGCCGATGCGAAGACACATCTGGGTGGAACGGGCAATCGCCTCAGCCTGTCCGCGTTCCTCGGCACCGACGCCCGGATAGGCACCCTGGGTGTCAACAATCGAGATCACCGGCAGATTGAACCTGTCTGCAAGTTCCATGAGGCGGATTGCCTTGCGGTAGCCTTCGGGGCGCGGCATGCCGAAATTGTGCTTCAGCCGGCTCTTTGTGTCATTGCCCTTTTCCTCACCGATCACGGCGACAGGACGGCCACGGAAACGCCCAAGGCCGGCCTGGATTGCAGCGTCCTCGCCAAAATTGCGATCGCCGGCAATCGTCGTGAAATCGGTAAACAAGCGCTTGGCATAATCGACGAAATGCGGTCTCTGGGGGTGACGGGCGACCTGCGCCTTCTCCCAAGGGGTCAGCTTGGCGTAGATATCGTTCATTGCCTCGCGGACGCGGGTTTCAAGGCGCGCAATCTCCTCGGAGGTATCGATGCTCTCGCCTTCGGAGGCTAGCTTTTTCAGCTCGATAATCTTGGCTTCCAGATCGGAAATCGGCCTTTCGAAATCGAGATAGCTGTACATTGTCGAACTTTCCGTGGGTTAACGAACGTGCCCGGGACCGCCGCCCAAAGGCTTTTTATTACGATTGAGTGCCGCTTATTCCCGTTTTTTCGCATCTTTTGCAAGGGGGTGATGCATTTCGACCAGTTCCCGCAACCGTTCTTCCAGGACATGGGTATAGATTTGCGTGGTTGAAATATCGGCATGACCGAGCATTTCCTGCACCGCACGCAGGTCTGCGCCGTTTTGCAGAAGATGGCTGGCAAAGGCGTGACGCAACACATGTGGCGAGATCGCGGTGGTCTTCAACCCCGCCCGCGCGGCGAGCCCTTTCAGATCGCGGGCAAATACCTGTCGGGGGAGATGTCCGGCCGCAGCCCGTGACGCGAAAAGATGGGGATTATCTTCCCCGCTTTCCGCCGCCCGCGCCTTGCGCAGGACATCAAAGGCCATCAGCGCCTCATGGGCGCGCACAGAAAGCGGCACCGCGCGCTCCTTGTTGCCCTTTCCCCTGATCGTCAGGAAACGCTGTTTGGGTTTGAGAGCGCCGGCGGGCAGCGTCACCAGTTCGGAAACGCGCATGCCGCTGGCATAAAGCGTCTCAAGCAGGGCCGCCATCCTCATGCGCTCGAACTGACCGGAACCCGGCGCGCGCGCCTCAAGCGTCGCGCGTTCCAGAAGCCGGTCGACATCGGCGACCGAAAGCGTCTTCGGCAGGGATTGCGCTTTTTTCGGCGCGTCAATCACACCGGTCGGATCGTCCTCACGCAACCCCTCGCCATAAAGGAACTGATAGAACTGACGAATGGCGGAAAGCCGGCGTGACTGGGAGCTTGCGGCAAACCCGCGTTTGCCGAGCCCTGCAAGATAGGCCGTTATATCCTCGGCACGTGCCCGATCAGCCACAACGCCGCGATCGATGAGAAAATCGCGGAAGTCATCAAGGTCACGCTGATAGGCGGAAAGCGTGTTGTTGGCTGCGCCACGCTCCGCACTGAGCATCTCGATAAAGGCTTCGATATGAGCGCCCGAAAGGTCCAATGCCATTATCCGTGTTGGGGCAAGAGCCCGAATTCTTCATGCTTCGGCTTGACGCCCCTTGAGCATTTGCCGATACGTGGCTGAGAACAATGGGCGCACTATGAACGCAAAGCAAGATACCGGCAAACCGGGGCTGAGGCAAAAGGCGCTTGCCGGACTGGCCGACCGCAACCTGATACTGGTCGGCCTGATGGGCGCCGGCAAGAGCGCGATCGGCAAGCTCGTGGCCAACACGCTCGACCTGCCCTATATCGACACCGACCATGAGATCGAGGCCGCCGCGCGCATGACGATCTCAGATCTGTTCGCGCAATATGGCGAAGCGGAATTCCGCGCACTGGAAACCCGTGTGATCGAGCGCATCCTGACGGAAGGCCCCGCCATCGTCTCGACCGGCGGCGGCGCCTTCGTCAATCCGGTCAACCGCGCGCTGATCGGCCAGTCAGGCCTGTCAATGTGGCTTAAGGCCGACCTCGAAACCCTTTGGGACCGGGTACGCCGCCGTCAGACGCGACCGCTTCTGAAGACAGAAAACCCGAAACAGACGCTGAAAGACCTGATGGACAAGCGCTACCCGATCTACAAGGAGGCCGACATCACCGTGCTGTCGCGCGACGTCCGAAAGGAAACGGTGATGCGCGACGTCTTGAAGGCGCTTGCGGCCCTTGAAGGAGGAAAAACCAGTGAACAGTGAACAGGTCGCCGACAAACGCATTGTCCGCGTCAATCTCGGCGATCGCAGCTATGATATCCTGATCGGCGCCGGCCTGCTGCAAAGCGCGGGCGGGGAGACGCTGGCACGGCTCAACTGCAGCAAGGCGGCAATCATTACCGACACCAGTGTCGCGCCACTCTACCTCGACATGCTGACGGAAAGCCTGCAAACCGACGGCATAGAGACCTTTTCGCTCACACTTGCCGCCGGTGAGAAGACAAAGAGCTTCGAAAATCTTCAGACAGCCGTCGACTTCATCCTCGATGCCCGCATCGAGCGCTCGGACGCGGTGATTGCGCTCGGCGGCGGCGTCATCGGCGACCTGGCTGGCTTTGCCGCTGCGGTGGTGCGCCGGGGTGTGCGCTTCATCCAGGTACCGACTTCGCTTCTGGCACAGGTCGACAGCTCCGTCGGCGGCAAGACCGGGATCAACACCCGGCAGGGGAAAAACCTCGTTGGCGCCTTCCATCAGCCGCATCTGGTGCTGGCCGATACCGATACGCTGAACACACTGAGCGACCGCGAATTTGCCGCCGGTTATGCCGAGATGGTGAAA
Source organism: Martelella sp. K41-7 (assembly GCF_055808365.1). Classification (NCBI taxonomy): domain Bacteria; kingdom Pseudomonadati; phylum Pseudomonadota; class Alphaproteobacteria; order Hyphomicrobiales; family Aurantimonadaceae; genus Martelella; species Martelella sp. K41-7. Next base: position 280,088 of record NZ_CM147867.1, on the reverse strand, counting down.
TACGGCCTGATCGACCAACCCGATTTCTTCCACTGGCTGGAGAAAAACCGCAAATCCGTGTTTGCAGGCGGTACAGCCCGGGCCGAGGCGATTGCCCGTTCCTGCGAGGCAAAGGCCGCCGTCGTTGCCGCAGACGAGCGCGAAAACGGTGCCCGTGCGCTGTTGAACCTGGGCCACACATTCGGCCACGCGCTCGAACGGGCGACGGGCTATGACAGTGCCCGGCTTGTCCATGGCGAAGGCGTTGCCATCGGCATGGTACTGGCGCACGAATTCTCAGTGCGCATGAACCTGGCAAGCCCGGACGACGCCAAACGGGTTGCCGCCCATTTGCGGGAGGCGGGATTGCCGACAACAATTGATGATATTGACGGAACCCTGCCGCCACCCGATATATTGATGGATGCAATAGGGCAGGACAAAAAGGTAAAAGGCGGGAAGCTGACTTTCATTCTGACACACGGGATCGGCGAAGCTTTCATCGCCGATGATGTACCGACGTCCGAAGTGCTGGCATTCCTGACGGAAAAACAAACTCAATGACGATGAGCGATATTTCGCATTTCTTCACCGAGTACTGGATGACTTTGGCCGTTATCGTCGGTCTCATCATCATATCAGCATTCTTCTCCGGATCGGAAACGGCACTGACGGCCGTCTCGCGCGCCCGCATGTACACGCTAGAACAGCAGGGCGACAAACGGGCGGGCTTTGTCAATGTGATGATCAACCGACGCGACCGGTTGATCGGCGCGCTTTTGATCGGCAACAATCTGGTCAACATCCTCGCCTCGTCGCTGACGACGACGCTGTTCCTGAACGTTTTCGGCGCCAATGGCGTGGCCTATGCCACGCTGATCATGACCGCCCTGCTGGTGGTCTTCGCCGAGGTTCTGCCGAAGAGCTGGGCGATTTCGGCAACCGACCGTTTCGCCCTTGTGGTCGCTCCGTTGGTCAGAGTCATATTTTTTGTGATCGGCCCGCTCTCAAGTCTCGTCAACATGATCGTACGCGTTCTTCTTGGCATGTTCGGCGTGACGCTGACGAAGGGTGGCGAAATGCTGACCGCGCATGACGAAATCCGCGGCGCCGTGGACCTGCTGCACCGTGAGGGGTCGGTGATCAAGGCCGACCGCGACCGCCTCGGTGGCGTGCTCGACCTTGGCGAGCTCGAAGTCTCCGATGTCATGATCCACCGCACGGCGATGCGCGCCGTCAATGCCGACGATCCGCCGGAGGCGGCGGTGAAGACGGTGCTGGAAAGTCCCTATACCCGGCTTCCCGTCTGGCGCGGCTCGATCGACAACATTATTGGCGTCGTCCACTCCAAGGATCTTTCGCGCGCGCTTTCAGAGCCGCACGCCGCCCCTTCGACGATTGACATCGTCAAGGTGGCGCAAAAACCATGGTTCGTGCCTGACAGCACCAACCTGAAAGATCAGCTCAACGCCTTCCTGCGCCGCAAGGTCCATATCGCCGTCGTCGTCGATGAATATGGCGAAGTGCAGGGTATCGTCACGCTTGAGGATATTCTGGAGGAAATCGTCGGCGATATTTCCGACGAGCACGACCTCGAAATATCCGGCGTGCAACAGGAGGCCGACGGCTCGATCGTCGTGGACGGCACCGTTCCGATCCGCGACCTCAACCGCGCGCTCGACTGGAACCTGCCGGATGAAGAGGCGACCACGATTGCCGGCCTTGTGATCCATGAAAGCCAGACAATCCCCGAAGAACGTCAGTCCTTCACCTTTTACGGCAAGCGTTTCATCGTTATGAAGCGGGAAAAGAACCGGATCACCAAACTCAGAATCCGTCCGCTCGGCGGTGCGGCGGCAGCCACCCCGCCTGCGTGATTTCGTCGCTCAGACCACCGTCTTCACCACCGTGTCTTTTCGCCCGGAGCGGCTGCCTCGATGGCGAGTGCGTGCAATCCGTTCTCGATTTCACCGGCCAGCGCCTCATTGACGGCACGATGACGTGCCACACGGTTCAGCCCTTCGAACTTGCCGGAAACGATCCGAATCCTTAAATGGGTGATCGCGGGGGCATCCGGCTCATGATAGTGACCGGCATGTTGGGCACTTTCGTCCATAAGCACCAGCCGTTCGGGATTGAAAAGGCTTTTCAGCCTGTTTTCGATTTCGGCGGTTGACGTCAATGTCTGCTCCTGTTTTGTGCCTGCTTCGCGCTCTGCGCGATAACGGTTCAGAAAGACAGCAAGAAATCCCGTTGTCAATTCTTGTTGTGGCGGGCTCACAAGGTCATAATCAAGCGCCATGAATCTTGACTCCAAATATTTCGATCGTCTCCGCACCAAGCGCAAACGCCCGGCATCGGCCAAGACCGAGACGGAAGCCGAAGCAGCTGTGTGCCAATGGGACGGCTGTAACAAGCCCGCGAAACACCGTGCTCCCGTCGGCCGTAATGCCGAGGGGAAATTTTTCATGTTCTGCTTCGAGCATGTGAAGACCTACAACAAGGGCTACAATTATTTCGACGGCCTGTCGGATAGCGAAATCGCCCGCTATCAGAAGGAAGCCCTGACCGGCCATCGGCCGACCTGGACTGTCGGCGTCAATGGTGACGCCCGCAAGTCCCCGCTCAAGGGCTCGAAAAAGGCCGGCAATGCCGCGTCATTTTCGCGCATGAAGGATCCGTTCGGCTTTGTCGATGACGGCAAGGAGGGTGGTCCCAAACGCCCCAGACATCAGCGCAAGCTGAAGACGCTGGAAGCCAAAGCCTTCGAAACGCTGGGAATGACCGCAGAAGCAACCCCGGACGACATCAAGAAGCAGTACAAGGCGCTGGTCAAGAAGCACCATCCCGACGCCAATGGCGGCGACCGCGGCTCCGAGGAAACTTTTAGGGCTGTGGTGCAGGCATACCAATTGTTAAAGCAGTCCGGCTTCTGCTAGACCGCTATTGACCCAAAATTAGCAGAGACGTTTGAGCGGCTCTTTAGACTTTCAAAGACCGCGCTGGAGACATGATGAGCAAGATTGAACTGGACTATTCCAACGCACCGGATACGACGGTTTCGGTTCGCGAAACATTTGGTATCGATGTCGACCTGAAGGTTCCCGCCTATTCGGCTGATGACCCCTATGTGCCGGACATCGACCCCGACTACCTGTTCGATCGCGATACCACACTCGCCATTCTCGCAGGCTTTGCGCATAACCGCCGCGTCATGGTCTCCGGTTATCACGGCACCGGCAAGTCGACCCATATCGAGCAGGTTGCCGCCAGACTGAAATGGCCGTGCGTGCGCGTCAATCTCGACAGCCATGTCAGCCGTATCGACCTTGTCGGCAAGGACGCGATCGTGGTGCGCGACGGTATGCAGGTCACCGAGTTCAAGGACGGCATCCTGCCCTGGGCCTACCAGCACAATGTTGCACTGGTCTTCGATGAATACGACGCCGGCCGTCCGGACGTGATGTTCGTGATCCAGCGCGTGCTGGAGTCTTCCGGACGCCTGACCCTTCTCGACCAGAGCCGCGTCATCAGCCCCCATCCGGCTTTCCGCCTGTTTTCGACAGCCAACACGGTCGGCCTCGGTGACACTACCGGCCTCTATCACGGCACCCAGCAGATCAACCAAGCCCAGATGGACCGCTGGTCGCTGGTCACCACCCTCAACTACCTGCCGCATGAGCAGGAAGTCGCAATCATCCTTGCCAAGGTGAAGAGCTTCAACACAACCGAGGGTCGCGAGACCATCTCCAACATGGTGCGTGTTGCCGATCTCACCCGCTCGGCCTTCGTCAATGGCGACCTGTCGACGGTGATGAGCCCGCGAACCGTGATCAACTGGGCGGAAAATGCCGAAATCTTCGGCGATGTCGGCTTTGCCTTCCGGGTCACCTTCCTCAACAAGTGCGACGAGCTTGAGCGCACATTGGTGGCCGAGCAGTATCAGCGCGCCTTTGGCGAGGAGCTGACGGAAAGCGCCGCCAACGTCGTCATCAGCGCCTGAGGATAAACCCATGGCCGGCCCCGGCGACAATAGAAAGTCCAACCCTTACACGCCTGTAGACCTTGAACCGTTGCACCGCGCCGTTTCCGGCTGTGTGCGTGCAGTCTCCGGCGACAGGGAGGCCGAGGTCGTGTTTTCGCGCGACCGGCCGGGCATGAGCGGCAGCCAGATCCGGCTACCGGAATTCTCCAAGCGCCCGACGGCGACTGAGCTTGCCGTGGTGCGCGGCCTTGGGGACTCCATGGCGCTCAGAATGGCCTGCCACAATCCGGTGACCCATGCGCAGATGTCGCCCGGTGGCGCCGACGCGCAGGCTATCTTCGATGCCGTTGAACAGGCGCGTGTCGATTCCATCGGCGCCAAGCGCATGCCGGGCATGGCCAGCAACCTTGCCGCCATGCACGCCGAAAAATACGACAAGGCCAATTTTTCCGCGATCGACCGCAAGGAAGACGCCCCGGTTGCCGAGGCCGTCGCCATGCTGGTGCGCGAAAAGCTTTCCGGCGAAAAGCCGCCGGGTTCAGCCGGACAGGTGCTTGATTTCTGGCGCGATTTCATTGAGCAGAAAGCGTCCGTCGATCTCGACCGGCTGTCGGAAACCATCGATGACCAGCACGCTTTCGCACGGACCATCCGCTCGATGCTCTCCTCAATGGAGCTTGCCGACGACTATTCCGATGAGGATATCGACAGCGAGAACGACGAAGAGAATATTTCCGAGGAAGAGCAGCCGCGTTCCGAACGCCAGAATGACGAGCAGTTTGACGAGGATGCGGGCAATGATTCCGCGCCTGCGGACGACAGCGACGATTCGGACGAGGAGATGGATCAGGGCGAGTTGGACGGCGCGGAGGTGGCCGACACCGAGCTGGACGAAGATGCCGATCCGGACAGCGAAGTTGCCGGCGAGACCAAGCGCCCCAACACCCCGTTTGACGATCTGAACGAGAAGGTCGACTACAAGACCTTCACACAAGAATTCGATGAGGAGATTCGGGCCGAGGAGTTGTGCGACCAGGAAGAGTTGCAGCGCCTGCGCGCCTATCTCGACAAGCAGCTCGCCCATCTTCAAGGCGCCGTCGGACGGCTTGCCAACCGCATGCAGCGCCGGCTGATGGCCAAGCAGAACCGCTCCTGGGATTTCGACCTCGAGGAAGGTTATCTCGATAGCGCGCGCCTGGTGCGCATGGTCATCGATCCGATGCAGCCGCTTTCCTTCAAGATGGAACGCGACACCCAGTTCCGCGATACCGTGGTGTCTCTGCTGATCGATAATTCGGGCTCGATGCGCGGCCGGCCGATCACGGTTGCCGCCACCTGCGGTGACATTCTGGCGCGGACGCTGGAGCGCTGCGGGGTCAAGGTGGAGATCCTCGGATTTACCACCAAGGCCTGGAAGGGCGGCCAGAGCCGCGAGAAATGGCTGGAAGAGGGAAAGCCCGCAACACCGGGCCGCCTCAACGATCTGCGCCATATTGTCTACAAGTCCGCAGACAGCCCCTGGCGGCGCTCTCGGTCCAATCTGGGCCTGATGATGCGCGAGGGACTGCTGAAGGAAAATATCGACGGCGAAGCGCTGATCTGGGCCCATGACCGGCTGATGGCGCGCCCGGAACAGCGGCGAATCCTGATGATGATCTCCGACGGCGCGCCGGTGGATGATTCCACGCTTTCGGTTAATCCGGGCAACTTCCTCGAAAGGCACTTGCGCGCGGTGATCGAACACATCGAAACGCGCTCGCCTGTCGAGCTTCTGGCGATTGGCATTGGCCATGACGTCACGCGCTATTACCGTCGCGCCGTGACAATTGTCGATGCCGACGAGCTGGCAGGCGCGATGACCGACCAGTTGGCAGGCCTGTTCGAAGAACAGGCAGGCGGGGCTTCGACGGGCAGACGACGGCGCTGATGAAGGCTGCTGCTTTTTCTCTGGCGCTTGCGCTTTTTTCGTCACCGGCCTTCGCTGCCAACGTCACAGTCGATGCCGTCCCAATCGAAAAATTTGCGCCTGACAAGGACACAGATCGTTTTGGCCAGCTGGAATTTCTGGGCGGGCTGAAACTGACCTCGCCCGATCCCGATTTCCAGTCGCTTTCAGCAATCCGCTTTCTGCCAGACGCAAAGCGTTTTGTCGCGGTGGCGGATACGGGGGAATGGGTCGACGGCAAGGTAATACGCGATGCTGCCGGACGGCTTTCAGGCCTTGCCGATGTCACCGTCACCCCGATGAAGAACACAAATGGCGTGCATGCAGGCAAAAGCGGCATGGATGCCGAAAGCCTCGCCATTGTCGGGGACCGCATCTATGTCGGTTTCGAAGGCCGCCACCGGATCGACACCTATCCGCTTCACGGGCATCAGGACGTCACCGCCGCAACGGGCCCGGATTTTCTGATCCCGACCTATGAGTTGAGGCGAAACGGCAGTTTCGAGGGGCTCGCCGTCGCCCCTGACGGCCGCATGGTGGTGATCGCCGAGAAAAGCGTAGATCCCGATGGCAACCTTTTCGCCGCCATCATTGACGGACCGGACCGCGGCATTTTCAAAGTTGTAAAGCGCGAGAGCTATGATGTCACCGATGCCGCCTTCCTGCCGGATGGCGACCTTCTGGTGCTGGAACGCCGGTTCTCGCTGCTTTCCGGTGTTGCCATGCGTATCCGTCGGCTGGCGGGTTCAGCAATACGTCCCGGTGCCACGATCGACGGACCGGTGGTCATGCAGGCCTATGGCGGCACGCACCGGATCGACAACATGGAAGGCATGGATATCATCCGTGCGGACGACGGATCGCTCCATGTTATCATCGTCTCCGATGACAACAATTCCCCGCTGCAGAACACGCTGATGCTGGAATTCAGGCTGCCTCAATAGGCCTGAAGACTGTCTTCACGCACCCAGACGCTGACGCTGCCCGCATTAACAGGGAAGGATGCGGACCCCGCATCATCCGTGGTGACCGCATCCTCGCGGTGACCGAGGAAATCGCGGAAGGTCGCATTGGCATGCCCTTCGCCAAGCGTAATGTCTTTTTCGGTTTCCGCGCCATTGGTAAGCACGGTCACAGACCCCGCGGCTTCATCGGTCCCCTGACGGATGATCGCCAGACAGTTCGGATCGTCAAACACAATGGTCTCGCCCCCATTGGCGAATCGCTTGCGCGCCTCGATCAGCTTCGGCAGGCATTCGATCTTCGGCATCTGGATGTCATATTCTTTACCGTCGGACCCTTTATCACGATACTCGGCGCCGTAGAGATCGGGATAGAACACACTCGGCACGCCCTGTTCGCGCATCAGGATCAGCGCATAGGCCAGTGGCTTGAACCAGGGCTCGACGGCCGCCTCAAGCGATTGCAGCGGTTGAGTGTCGTGGTTTTCCACCAGCGTGACGGCATGGTCAGGCACTTCGGCTACCAGCGTGCCATCAAAAATGGTGCGCATGTCGAATGCCCGGCCGTTCACGGACGCATCGTGAAAGCGGTAGTGCAGCTCGACATCGAACAGCATCAACTGCCGGTCCACCAGTTCGAGATAGGATTTCAGCGCATTGATCTCGGGGTGCCAGTATTCGGCGACGATAAAAAAGTCCTCCCGCACATTCTTGCGCATATGGCCAATCCAGTCACGGATGAACCAGGCGGGCATGTGTTTGGCCGCATCCAGACGAAAACCGGCAACAGGCACCTGCTCTGAAAACCAGCGCCCCCAGTATCTCAGCTCCTCGGAAACCGCGCGGTTGCGCAGCTCAACATTGGCACCGATGAGGTAGTCGTAATTGCCGAGTTCGCCGTCGACCTCGTCGTTCCACTCGCCATCGCCATATTCATTGACAAGGCGGAAGACGCCGGTGTCATCCGGATCCTCGATATAGTCGACGCCGGAAAAGCACTTCTGCGTCCAGATAAATTCGGAGTATTTCCCCTGCCGTCCGGGAAATGTGAAACGGGTATAGGCCAGCGCCTCAAAGGCCTCATCCTCAATCTGGGTCCGATCCTGCGAGTTGGCACGGCGAACCTTCACGCGCTCTTTCTCATCCGCGCCGAGCTTGTGGTTAAAGACCACATCATGAATGGCGCCGATACCGTGACCGCCTAGCGTGTGGCAGGCGTTTTCAAACGCGCCGCGATCACCGTATTTGGTGGCGACAGTCCCCTTCTGATCAAACTCGCCAAGGTCGAACAGGTCATAGGTGTCGTAGCCGACCGAATAGCCGCCAGCTGCGCCCTTATAGGCCGGCGGCAACCAGACATCGGTGATCCCCATGCCGGCCAGCTCTTCGGCTCTACCCGCTACCTCGTCCCACAGCGCTCCGCCCGCTGGATAGTACCAGTGAAAAAACTGAAGCAGTACGCGTCCGGCCATGTTGTCCTCTGGAGTTGGGGTGAGCCGTTCTGAAACGAACAGCCTCGGTCAAAGTTCCCTCAGTCGACGGGTTTTCAGCCGGACGTCATCTTTGCGCCAACGGAGATTTTATGCAAACAAGACTTGACGGCTGTCACCTGCCGCGACGATATCCTCCCCAAGACGGCCCCGGCGATCAGAAGGAACAGTTCATGCAAGAAACCATCATCCGTGCCAATCCGGAATTCGACACCGCAGCACTTCGCCCGCGGATCTTGCATATCGGTTTCGGCGGCTTTGCCCGCGCCCATCCTTTGGTCTACCTGCAGGAGGGTATGAACAAGGCTGGCGGAGATTTCGGCGTGGTCGCGGTCCGACTGAATTCGGGCGCGGAAGAGCTGAGCGCGCTTGATGAGGCCGGCCACACCTATCTGATCGCCGAGATCGACGCCGAAACGGTCACCGCGCGGCAGATCGGAGTGGTCACCGGAACCTGTCATCCCAAGCGTGACGGCATTGACACCCTGCTCGATCTGATCGCATCCGAACCGATGGCCGTGATCAGCCTGACGATCACGGAAAAAGGCTATTGCGTCCGCAACGGTCATCTCGATCTCGAAAACAAGGGGATTATCGCCGATCTGGCCAATCCCGAAGAACCAGGCACGGCGATCGGCGTGATTGTCGAGGGCTTGAACCGCCGCTGGAAAGCGGGACGAGACGGGCTGACCGTGCTGTCCTGCGACAACCAGCCCGACAATGGCAAGCTGGCCCGCGCCGCGGTCCTCTCCTATGCCCACCAGCGCGACGGAAAGCTTGCTGACTGGATCGACGCCAATGTCTCCTTCCCCTCCACCATGGTTGACCGTGTTGTACCGGCGCTCGACGATTATGGCCGGGGCGTGCTGCGCACGCTCAATGACGGCAAGGAAGACGATAACGGCATTGTCTGCGAGCCCTTTCGCCAGTGGGTGATCGAGGACGATTTTGCCACCGCCCGCCCCCCGTTCGAGGAAGGCGGCGCCATGATGACCGATGATGTGCAGCCTTTCGAGATGATGAAACTGCGCATGCTCAATGGCGCACACACTTTTCTGGCCATGCTCGGCAGTCTTTCCGGCCTTGAGACGGTTTCAGCCTGCATGGAGGACGATGTTTTCCGCAAGGCGGCGCGGCAGATCATGGTCGATGAACAGCGCCCCACCCTGCCCGCGATCGAAGGCGTTGATCTTGACGACTATGCCGATGCGCTGATCCACCGCTTCACCAATCCGAAGCTGAAGCACCGGACATCGCAGATCGCCTGGGACACCAGCCAGAAACTGCCGCAGCGGCTTCTCCACGGCATTGCCGACAATATCGAGAACAACCGGCCATGGCCGCTGCTGGCGCTCGCTGTGGCCGGTTGGATCCGTTTTGTGAGGGTGACGGCAAATGAGGGCGGCAAGCTAACCGACCCGCTGTCTGACGCCCTGCTGGCAGAAGCGAAAGACTATGACGGCGACCAGCTCGTCGACCGCATTCTTGCCAACGAGTCGATCTTCGATGAGGAGCTGCGCCGCGAGCCGGCCTTCCGCTCGGCGATTACCGGCGCCTACCGCAATATTGTGGAAATGGGACCGCGTCAGGCGGTCGAATCCATTCTCAAGGCATAAAGAAAGGCGGGAACCTTCCCGCCTTCTCAGTCCTCAAATTTATTGGCCGAAAGGCGTCAGGCATTCACCTGACGCATCGGCCTCAGCCAGGTCATCAGCGCGCCATAGGGCAGCAGCATGACGAGACTGAAGATCAGTTTGACCGAGAGATCGCCCAGCGCCCAGGAGACCCAGCGCGGCACTTCCATGACAGGGAAGACACCGAAGAGCGGTGCAACGCCGAGCGCGAATTCATCATTGGCGCCGATGAAGACGAAGACGGCGGCAAAGCTGATCGAGAAGAACAGCACCGTATCGAGGATCGAGCCGAACAGCGAGCCGACCAGCGGCGCCTTCCACCAGCTCTGCCGGCGTAGCCGATTGAACAGCGTGATATCGAGGAACTGGCCGACCAGAAACGCCGTGCCGGATGCGATCGCAATCCGAGGCACCGAGGCGTAGAAGGAAAAAGCAACGCCGACGACAAAGCCTGCGATCACCACCTTGCGGGCAGCAGATGGGCCGAACTGACGGTTGGTCAGGTCATTGACCAGAAAGGCCAGCGGATAGGTGAATGCCCCCCAGGTCAGCAGGTCAGCGAGCGAGATGCCGTAGACCATGCCCTGGACGGGATATTGGACAAGAATGTTGGAGGCGAGAACGACACCTGCCATCAGCAGGCTGTAGATAATGACGGTTTGCGACTGTCGCATTTTTTTATCCTGGGTGATGCCACCAGTTGGCGTAGCAATAAAGAAAGCCTTACTGCGGGGCAGCAAGGCTTTCCAGTTTTAGAAGTGCCTGTTGATCAGGCGGCGGCCTGTTCAGCCGTCTTCTTGATGATTTCCTTGCGAATCAGACGGGCACGCGACGAAAGATCGCCGTCACCGGACTTGATCAGAAATGCGTCAAGGCCACCACGGTGCTCAACCGAGCGCAGCGCTGCAGCGGAAACGCGCAGACGGTAGCTCTGGCCCGTTGCTTCGGACATCAGCGTCACGCGGCACAGGTTCGGCAGGAATTTGCGGCGGGTCTTGTTGTTGGCGTGGCTGACATTGTTGCCGGACAGCACGCCCTTACCAGTCAATTCACACGTGCGGGACATGATTTCACCTATACTCGTCTTCAGCCAACGGCTTACAACGGGACGGCCCAGTCCCGCGATCCAATTGGCGGCTAATTGGAAAGTTGCGGTTCTATAATCGGGTGGCACTTAAAGGTCAAGGCGGATCGTCGGTTTTTCACGGGGACGCAAAAATTTACCGCTGTTTTTTTGGCTCCGGCTGAGACATAAACAGATGAGCAGGAACGACCAGATTCAAGGTGCGAGAGAGCGACATGCGAAAAACCTTCATTTATCAAATTGTAATTGCTATGGTTTTTCTTGTCGGGACCACGGCAACCAGGGCCGAGGACATCAAGCAGCAGACCGTCTACACAATCTCTTTCTCAGGGATCAAGATAGCGGACGCCGTCTTCAATACCACTGTGAAAGACGGTGACTACCGGATCAACGCCGATATCAAGGCGGCGGGAATCGGCAATCTTTTCACCTCCATTGCCGTCAATGTCGATGCCAAAGGTGACTGGAAGGACGGTCGCCCGGAGACAAGAGAATTTCAACTGATCTACCGCGACGGTGACTACGCACGTGACTACGGCGCGGAATTCTCCCGCAAGCGCGTCGTATCCTCTACGATCGAGCCCGATCCCGGCCCGCGCGGCGATGACTGGGTCGAGGTCACGGCAAAGCATCTGCGTGGCGTCGTCGATCCGATATCCGCACTGCTGCTGCAGCCATCCAACAGTCCCTGCCAGGGCAAGATCGCGATCTTTGACGGGGAGACCCGGCTGGATCTTGAGCTTGCACCGGCAGGGTCCAAGCCTTTTTCCACCAAGGGCTTTTCGGGCCGCGCTGTCGGCTGCGCCATCCGCTTCCGCCCAATTGCAGGCTATGAGCGCATGGACGACGACATCGAGTATCTCGCCAACACCCGCGAACTCGTCGTCTGGTTCGCCTTCAACGAAGAGCTGAATGTCTACGCACCGGTTATGGCCCAGATCCCGCTGAAGATCGGTCGGCTGACAATCTACGCTTCGAAATTCGGCGTCTGATACAGGCTTGTTTTTGACAATGCGTGCAACGCTGATCGGCTTTTCGGCCGTCATCATGTGGTCATTTCTGGCCCTGTTTACCGCCGCATCGGGCAAGATGCCGCCATTCCAGCTCTCGGCCATCGCCTTTGCGATCGCGAGCCTGCCCGGTATTTTCGTGCTTGTCGCACGGCCGGAGCGACGCCACGCGCTACGCCAGCCGGCAAAGGTCTGGATTGCCGGTATCGGCGGCCTGTTCGGCTACCACTTCCTGTATTTCACAGCATTGCGCAACGCGCCTGCCGTCGATGCGGGGTTGATCGCCTATCTCTGGCCGCTCCTGATTGTCGTTGGTTCGGCGCTGCTGCCGGGAGAAAAGCTGAGAATCCACCATATCGCGGGAGCGCTGGCCGGGTTTGCAGGGACTGCACTTTTGATCACCCGCGGCGGCGGGCTGACGATCAGTGGCGAATACACCCTCGGCTATATCGCCGCTTTTCTCTGCGCCTTCACCTGGTCGGGCTATTCGCTGATCTCGCGGTCGTTCTCAAAGGTTTCGACCGATGTGGTGACCGGCTTCTGCATGGCAACCTCGGTGCTCTCGCTCCTCTGCCATCTCCTGCTTGAAACGACGATCTGGCCACAATCGACCGGAGAATGGCTTGCCGTCGTCGGCCTCGGCCTGTTTCCGGTCGGCATTGCCTTTTATGCTTGGGACCATGGTGTAAAGAAGGGCAATATTCAGGTGCTCGGCGCGGCAAGTTATGCCGCACCGCTGTTTTCGACCATCATCCTGCTTCTCGCCCGTTTCGGCGAGCCGGGCTGGCGGGTGATTGTCGCCTGCCTGCTGATCACCGGCGGCGCCATTCTGGCCGCGCGCGACATGTTCGTCAGCAAAAAAACGTGAACATAGGCCTCAGCCTTCGGGCGACCAGTAAGGCGGTGCCAGTTCGAAATCATCGAAGATGAAGCCGGGCGCAACCGTGCAGCCCACAAGCGTGAAATCGCCCGTGGTTTCCGCTGCCTGCCAGTGACCGGCGGGAATGACGCATTGCGGGCGCTCACCCGCGGCAATGTCCGGCCCGAGCGTCATCGCCTTGCTGCCCTTCCCATCAGGTGAAATCATCAGCTTCAGCGGTGCACCGGCATAATAGTGCCAAACCTCAACCGAGGTCAGCAACCGGTGCCAGTGCGAACGCTCACCGGCCTTAAGCAGAAAATAGATCAGCGTCGAGGCGCCGCGCTCCGGATCGCCCGCCGTATCGCGAAAGGTTTCGGCAAACCAGCCACCTTCGGGATGCGGTTTCATCTCGAGCGCATCAATCATCGCCTCGGCCGTAGCCGTAGCAGATGCAGCCATCAGAAATTATCCTTCAACCGACGGATTTCGCCCAGAACCTCTTCATCGCCAGCATCTTCCATTCCGAGCTTCGCCCGGATCGCCGGATCCAACACCCTTAAGAACGGATTGGTCTTTTTCTCAAGCCCGATGGTTGTGGGAATGGTGAAATCGCCAGCCTCGCGCAGCGCCGCGACGGCCTCGGCGCGCTCCTTCAAAACCTGATTGTCCGGATCAACCGACAGCGCGAACTTCGCATTGGCGAGCGTATATTCATGACCGAAATAGACTTCAGTCTCATCCGGCAGCGCGATAAGCTTTTTCAACGACGGCCACATGTCGGTGGCGGGCCGCTCGAACAGGCGACCGCAGCCCATGGCAAACAGCGTGTCGGCGGCAAACAGCAGTCCGTCATCAACGAAGTGGTAGCAGATATGGCCAGCCGTATGGCCGGGCGTTTCGATGACATCGATTGTCCGTCCGGCAAATTCCAGCTCAACGCCCTCGCCGACTGCAAAATCGAGGCCTGGAATCACAACGGCCTCTTCTATGGGGCCGACGATCCGGCAGTCATAGCGATCCTTTAGCACAAGATTGCCATCCACATGGTCCTTGTGGTGGTGGGTGGTGAAGATATCAGTGATGGTCCAGCCGCGCTTTTCGGCCTCCGCAATCACCTTCTCGCCATCGGGCGCATCGATGCTGACCGTCTTTTTGGTTTCCGGGTCATGGACCAGTACCCCGTAATTGTCTGAACGGCACATGAAGACGGCGATTTCCAGTGAACGCATATCAAGCCTCGCAATTGCTTACCCAGTCTCGATCAATGTAGTACTGTGCTGTCTCAAGTCCAACTGGGACAGCCGGAACTTCGCTCATGAATGCCGATATCGTTGACCTTCGCGCCTTTTATCACACCCGGCTTGGACGGCTCGCCGCCCATTCCATTGCCATGGCGCTTGCCCCGGTCTGGCCGAAACTGCCGGACGAGAGGTTGGTGGGGCTTGGCTATTGCTTACCCTATCTCGAGCGCTTCGGTTCCGACGCGGAGCGGGTCATGGCCTTCATGCCCGCCTCTCAGGGCGCTATCAACTGGCCGGCCTCTGCCGCCTCTGCAACCGCACTGGTGATGGACGATGACCTCCCCCTGCCCGATGCATCGATCGACCGCGTGTTGATGGTGCATGCGCTGGAATTCACAGAAAGCCCGCGTGAGACCATGCGCGAAATCTGGCGCATTCTCGCACCGGGCGGCCGTCTCATCATCGTCGCACCCAACCGCCGCGGTGTGTGGGCACGGCTCGATCATACGCCTTTCGGCAATGGCCGGCCCTATTCAAAGAGCCAGATCACCGAATTGCTGCGCGAAACCAACTTCACCCCCGGCGCTTTTGCCGAAGCACTGTTCTTTCCGCCTTCCAAGAGCCGTACGGTGCTGCATTTCCGCTCCGGGTTTGAACGCACTGGCCGGACCTTCTGGCCGGCCTTTTCCGGCGTTACTATCGTGGAGGCGCAGAAACGGCTTTATCAGGGGCTTCCGGTCAAGGCCCGCGCGTCCCGCAAGATGCTGGTGCCTGCCCTTGCACCGCAGGGCGTGCCGACAACGCGCAACCGACCTTAAGGCCAGCCACCACGCCCGAGCGCGCCCTCGACAAACCGCGCAATCCTGATTATTCCTTCTTCGTTCAAAAAACGGCCCCCAGGGGCCACATGTTGTTTTCGAGGTTTTCTATGCCTGATCAGTCGATGAAGCCGACACCCCGTCCCGGTGTCATGGATATTGCCGCCTATGTCCCCGGCAAGGACCATGTGGAGGGTGTTGCGAAGGTGCACAAGCTTTCGTCGAACGAAACGCCCCTTGGCGCAAGCCCGAAGGCGATTGCGGCAATGCGCGACCTCAGCGAAACGCTTGCGCTTTACCCCGACGGTCAGGCGACCGCTCTGCGCCAGGCGCTTGCCGCCAAATACGGGCTCAACACCAACAACATTATCTGCGGCAATGGTTCGGACGAATTGCTCGGCCTCCTTGCCCATGTCTATCTCGGCGAGGGCGACGAGGCCATCATCACCGAGCACGGTTTCCTTGTCTACAAGATCCAGATCATGGCGAATGGCGCGACGCCCGTCACCGTGAAGGAGACGGACGCTACCGTCGATGTCGACGCCATTCTTTCGGCGGTTACAGACAAGACGCGGCTTGTCTTCCTTGCAAATCCAGGCAACCCGACCGGCACCTATGTGCCCTTCTCCGAAGTTCGCCGCCTGCATGCCGGCCTGCCGAAAAATGTCATTCTGGTGCTCGACGCGGCTTATGCGGAATATGTCCGCCGCAACGATTATGAAGCCGGCCTCGAACTGGTCGCCGAAAACGCCAATGTGGTGATGACCCGGACCTTCTCGAAGATCTACGGGCTTGCTGCGCTGCGTGTCGGCTGGCTTTACGGCCCGCTCGAAATCGTCGGCGCGCTGGAGCGGGTGCGCGGTCCGTTCAACCTTAACGCCCCGGCGATCGCGGCGGCAACGGCGGCCATCAAGGATGACGCCTTCACCCAGAAGGCCGTCGAATTCAATGCCGGATGGATCGAAACCCTGACCCGTGAACTGGGTGCACTTGGCCTCACGATTACCCCCTCTGTCACCAATTTCGTGCTGATCCATTTTCCCGACAGGGACGGATTGCGCGCGAAGGATGCCGACCGTTTCCTTTCGTCACGTGGTTATGTCCTGCGCGCGGTTGCAGGCTACGGCTTTCCGAATGCCTTGCGCATGAGCGTGGGGACGGATGAGGCCAATCGCGGTGTCATCGCGGCACTGAAAGAGTTTATGGCCGAAAGCGCCGAAACGGACGCGGCATGAGCGATTCCATGTTTGAACGCGTCGCCCTGATCGGCATCGGACTGATCGGCTCCTCGCTTGCCCGCGACATCCGCTCCAAAGGACTTGCAGGCGAGATCGTGGTTTCCACGCGCTCACCGGAAACGCTGCGGCGCGCGGAGGAACTCGGGCTTGGCGACCGCTATACGGCAGCGCCGGAAGATGCTGTCCGGGGTGCCGATCTGGTGATCGTTTCTGTGCCCGTCGGTGCGTCCGGTGCTGTCGCCGAGAAGATCGCGCCCAATCTGAAGCCCGGCGCCATCCTGACTGATGTCGGCTCTACCAAAGCTTCTGTAATTGCCCAGATGGCACCGCATGTGCCGGACGGTGTGCATTTCATTCCCGGTCATCCGATTGCCGGCACGGAGCGCTCCGGACCGGATGCGGGCTTTGAGGGTCTGTTTGTCGGCCGCTGGTGCATCCTGACCCCGCCAGACGGCGCGGACGTGACGGCGGTCGAAAAGCTTACCGCCTTCTGGCAGGCGCTTGGCTCGACTGTGGATCGCATGGTGCCGGAACACCATGACAAGGTGCTCGCCATCGTCTCGCACCTGCCGCATATCATCGCCTATAACATCGTCGGCACTGCCGATGACCTGGAGGCGGTGACCCAGTCGGAAGTCATCCAGTATTCGGCCTCAGGCTTTCGTGATTTCACGCGTCTTGCTGCCTCAGACCCGACGATGTGGCGCGATGTCTGCCTCCATAACCGTGACGCAATCCTGGAGATGCTGGCGCGGTTTTCAGAAGACCTGGCCTATCTGCAACGCGCCATCCGTTGGGGCGAAGGCGACAAGCTGTTCGAGCTATTCACCCGCACACGCGATGTCCGCCGCTCGATCGTTGAAGCCGGGCAGGATGTTGACGCCCCCGACTTCGGCCGCCACGGGCTTGAAAAGAGGGATTGAGGCAAAACAGCCTGCCTCAATGCCGGCTCAGATTGGCGGGATCTGTCCGAGCGGGATGAAGCCCAGCACAGCGCGGCCATGCGCGACCCTGATATCGAGCGCCATCGTGCGCTGACCGCCGGTGAAGGACTTGATCAGCCCCGCCACCGTACTTACACTCCTCGCCGCTTGCGGCAGCGCCAGTTGAATGATCTGCGAGACACCGTCAATACCCGTCAGCTCGACACTGAAGCGGCCGTCCAGATAGCCTTCATGATCGAAAGCAAACGGGCCGGAAACGGCGATATGCGACTGCCGATCGCCAATGGCCAGAGTTGCCTGGTTGACGATACCGCTCTTGCCGCGCAGCGCCTGGGGGCGGATTTCCTTTGTGGCGAGAAGCGATCCGCCATCATCGACCGTCGCCAGAAGGTTGAGGGATACAGAGGGCAATGCGTCGGCATTGTTGCGCGGCCTGAGAACGCCGTCGTTGACCGTGAAAGCAAGATCGAGATCGCCATCATCATTACGGACCAGCCCGTGGGCGTATTCGGCTGTCAGCGTGCCCTGCTGACCTGCAGGCACGGCAAAACGGGCCGTCAGCCTCTCGACATCGAAGGATATCAGCCGCGGCGCCGAACGCCCATAGATCAGCTTTCCGCCGAGGTGTTCCCACTCGGATCTCAATATCATGCCGGCGTCATTGTCCAGATTTGCTGGGCCTGTAACGCTCGCCAAAACCGACCAGGGCGCATAAACCGGCGCTTCGGCCAGAAGCTTCGGCGTATCGAATACGGCGTTGGTTTGGCGGTCACGAACGTGCAGACTATCGCAGTAGAAGCCGAAGCTTGCGGGAAACCCCTGGTATCCGATATCCTCACAGCTGACGACCGTGCTGCTCCCGTTCTGACCTTCCAGCAGCTCGAAAATCCGGGCCTTCACGGTGCGGGCGATAAAGAACCAGCCAAGTGAATAGGCAACGAGGACGATGACCAGCACGATGAGCGTCCACTTAAGATATTTGCGCGTACGGGTTGAACCTGCCATTGTGGTTTCCCATTCTGTCCTTCGTTTCAAACGGATTCAGGCATAGCATATGGACGAATTCTGGGTATTTGGCTACGGCTCGTTAATGTGGAATCCAGGTTTTGCAACCCACAAGCGGATGAATGCACACCTATCGGGCTATCATCGAAGTCTTTGCATTTACTCCTATGTCCATCGCGGAACCGCGGAAAAACCCGGGCTCGTACTTGGCCTTGATCGGGGCGGCTTTTGCGAGGGAGTTGCCTTTGCCGCCAAAAGCAATGACGCAGACGCGGTCATGGACTATCTGCGCGACCGCGAACTGGTGACAAGGGTTTACCGCGAGCTGGTTCTGCCCATCCGGCTCGATAATGGCGCCATCGTTCCCGCCGTTACCTATGTCGTTGATCATTCACACAAGCAATATGCGGGCAAGTTGAATCCCGACCATGCGGCCGAGATTGTGCGCGAGGGCCACGGTCATTCGGGTCCCAACCGGGACTATGTGCTGAACACGGTCGACCATCTGCGCCAGATGCGCATAGACGATGCAGCGCTGGAATCGGTTGCTCATCTGATTCGAAACGAGCAGCCCCGGCCCAAACTCAATGACGGGCCTTAGGCCGTCTCGACCGCCTTCAGGGCCTCGACGCGCTTGCGCGTCACCGCAGCAAGCTCAAGATGCGGGTTTTCGGTAACGGTTTCCACCAGCAGGCGATCGCTTTCCCGCTCCATCGTTTCGACAAGCTCGGCGAAGAAGGCTTTTGGGGGCTTGCCCGGCTGGATGGCGGGGAGGATCCTGACCTTGAAATGCCCCTTCTGGCGGCGGAAATTGCCGCGTGGCCAGAACAGGCCCGGATGCATGACCACTGGCACCACGGGCACTGCAAGCCCGCTGTAAATGAGCTGTATACCGCGTTTGTAGTCCGGTGCAGCGCCCGGCGGACGCCGCGTTCCTTCCGGAAAGATGATCAACTGCCGCCCGGTCTCGACCTCAACCCTTGTACGGGCAATCGCATCCGCCATCGCCCTGCCGCTTGCCGAACGGTCGACAGCGATCTGTCGCTGCTTTTTCAGATACCAGCCAAACAGCGGCATCTGGATCAGCTCACGCTTCAGCATGAAAACCGAATCCGGTATCCATGGCAAGAGCATGATCGTATCCCAGGCCGACTGGTGCTTGGGCACGATGATACAGGGGCCGTCGGGCAGGTTTTCCAGCCCTTCGACTTCGAACGTCGTACCGACCCAGAACCGCATCTGACGATTGACGAAACGGCCCCAGCCCTGAACCACCACACGGTAGGCGTTTTCGCGTGAAGCCGCGAAGTAATAAGGAGACTGGACAATCATCCGAACCGCCGTGCCGGCATAAAAGGCGGTATTAAAGGCGACTGAGCGAAACACTCCCATATCCCTACATATCCTGCGCTGCGGGGGCCAGCATCCTGAGCCCGGTCACCGCGCGCACATGCGCCCCGATGAATTTGACATATTCCGAGGCCAGAACCTTCACATAGCGAAGATTGTGATACCAGAGGCCGTCACTCTCCCCCAGCGGAACCGGATAGGCTACAAACACGGTATCCGGATCGATATGCCGCAGTTCGAACAGCCCCCGCGGCATGTGATAGGCGCTTGTGACGACCAGCACGCGCCGATAATTATGCTCCTCGATCCACTTGCGGGTTTCAACGGCATTGCCGTAGGTATCGAGCGCTTCATAGCCAACATCGACACAGCAATCGAACAGCTGGCTGTCACCGCCTGTCAGATTGCGGATGCTCTCCGGGGTTGTCGACGGGTTGACACCGGAGATCAACAGGCGCTCGCCCGCTCCTTCGGCCAGAAGAACCAGCGCCTCATCAATGCGCCGCGCACCGCCCGTCAGAACAACAACCGCATCTGTCTCGTAGAGCGGCGGTGGCCTGGCAGTAAGAATTTTGGTGGAAAACCAAATAAAGCCGCCGCCAAAGGCAATCAATACGGCAAGTCCGGCCACCAGAACGGCGCGCAACACCAATCCTCCACGCGTGGTCTCATGTCCCCGCGCACCATTCCCGTCTCCGCTAGTCTCAGGCGACTTGCGTACTTGCTTCGCCATATTCCTTCCATTTCAGGCTTTTTGCGGCAGAAACATGCACTGGCGACCAACCGAATCAATCCGCCGCTCTCAATACATTACAGACGATATAGCTGAAATTCAGGCGAAGGGGCGACGACGAATAAGTTGCAAAACAGCAAAGATCTACAGGCTGTCGGTGCGTTCGGGATCGGAACGAATGCGATCGATCTCCCGGATCGTGCGGATCACCGTCAGCCGCGCGGTCAGCGTGGTCAGCGCGGCGATGATGGCAATCGTCAGCAGTATGCCGGCATAGGCGTCCCAGCCAATCGAGATCGAACCGAACAAAGCGGTCGCCTGATCGGCGCCGGGAGTTGCCAGAAAACGCGCCTGCCAAAAGCGTGCGATCACGAAAAACAGACAGGCAAGCGCACCGCCAAGAAAGGCCCCTTTCAACGCGACATTAAGAAAGTGATTCTGGAACTGGCGCGCCACGAAGCTGCCTTCCGCACCGACGAAATGCAGAACCTCGACGATATCGCGGCTGCCCGAGAGCGCGCCGCGCGTGGCGAACACTACTGTCAGCACCATGGCCGAGAATACCAGCGCCATGATCGAGGCACCAATCGTGGTCGTCGCATCAGCCATCGAGGAGAGCCGGTTCACCCACGCCCGGTGATCGTCGAGATATGCACCCGGCACAACGCTCTGCAGTGCGTCGGACATTGCCGCAAAATCCGGCGGATTGTTTTCATCAATGGTGACGATCACCAGACGCGGCACCGGGAGCTCGTCGAAATCGAGCCCGGTACCAAGCCAGGGCTCAAGAAGCCTTTCGGTTGCCGCTTCATCCACCACCTGGCCATCAAGCGTGCCGACGAACTGAAGCGCCACATCCCGCGCATTGAGAAGCGCCTGGTTCATATCACGGCCCTCGACGGGCTTGATCTGGATGGTGACTTCCCTGGAAATGCCGCCCTGCCAGCTTGCCGCCGTGGCGCGCACCATGGAAACGGCGCCAAGCGTCAGGCAGGCGAGAAACGCCATGATCGCGATCACTGCCATCAGCGCCCGGGACTGGACATTGGTGGGCGGCACGATCGGCGTCGGCTTACCGCGACTTTGGCCCGCAGGCAGTTTTCGGATGTTGCGTCTTTCAATCGGGGTCGCGTGGTCCGGCCTTGGGGTGAGCCTTTCTCGCTGTCCGGCAGGTTCAGGCAATACTGCCCCTTCGCCGGGAAGCACACCCCTTCTCCCGGCACGGGGCAATGGCGGACGGTCCGCGCCCGGCTCGACCTTTGGCCGCCTTGGCTGCCGTTGTTCTTCGGTCCGCCTGGCCTCCGCCGCCTTGGCTTTTTCAGCCTCGCCCCTCGATCTTTCGGCTGCTGCATGTACAGCCTTTTCCTTTTCGATGCGGTCGGCCCCGGCCTGACGGGCGGCAGCTTCCTGCTGCACCTGACGCTTGCGCGCGGCTTCCGCCTCAAACACGCGGATTTCCTCGCGGCGACGCTCTTCGAGGATACGTTCCTCGAGCAGCCGTTCTTCGCGCGCGCGCGCCGCAGCGCGGCGGCGCTCATCCTCGCGCTGTCGCTGAAGACGCTCTTCCTCAAGACGGGGATCGCGGATTGAACGCGGCGGTCTAGTCATAGATATCGAGCCTTCCTTCCGAAAGGATCATCCGCCTTGCATCATACCGATCCATCAGCGCGATATCATGGGTGGCAATCACCACGGCCGTGCCCAGTCGGTTAAGCTCGACAAGCAGGCTTAAAATGCGCCTCGCCATCGGCGGATCTACATTGCCCGTCGGCTCATCGGCAAGCAGTACTTCCGGCTGGTCGATGAGCGCGCGCGCGATCGCCGCACGCTGTTTTTCACCACCTGAAAGCACCGCCGGACGAACATGCAACCTCTCGCCGAGCCCGACCCATTTCAACAGTTCGATCACATCATTGCGATAGGAGACTTCGTCCTTTCCCCTGACACGCAACGGCAGCGCAACATTCTCGTAGGTCGTCATATGGTCGAGCAGGCGGAAATCCTGAAACACGATGCCGACCCGTCGGCGCAGCATCGGCAGTTCCTTATGCGGGATCACGGCAACATCACGGCCGAACAGGCGGATCAGACCGCGCGTGGGCTGCAGCGCCATCAGCATCAGCCTGAGCAGCGTCGTCTTGCCCGCACCTGACGGACCGGTCAGGAACTGGAAGGAATGCTTCTGGACATCAAACGTCATGTCCCTCAGGACTTCTGGTCCCATTCCATATCGCAGCCCAACATTTTCAAACTGGATCAATGCCATCGTCAGCAGGCAGCCTCGTCTTCTCGATCAGCGCCACTTTTACGCAGTTATGAATAACAGGAGGTGAACGGACCCGCAAAGTTACGTGTAGACAATGGATTATCCACGGCGAAATGCACTGTGGCGCTAGGGCTTTCCGGTGTTGTGATTGCCGCCCGGATGCAAACCCACTACAACCGGACACTCCCGATAGGCAATGAAAGCGACGCCCCGGCAGACCGATGGCGCGCAGACAAGAGGAGCGCGCCCATGCACGTCGTTCGCGGAAAGAACATCGAGGTCCTTTTTTCCTCCGAGGAAATTGCAAAGCGCAATGAAGAACTTGCGCTCGAAATCGCCAAGGGTCCGGCGGAAGATCTGCTCGTCATCGCCATTCTCAAGGGCTCGTTTGTGTTCGCTGCGGATCTGATTCGTGCACTGCACAAGATCGGCCTTGCGCCCGAGGTCGAGTTCATGACGTTGTCGAGCTACGGAACCGGCACGGTCAGTTGTGGCGTCCGTATGGTCAAGGATATCGACAGCGTGGTTGAAGGTCGCGATGTCCTGCTGATCGACGATATTCTCGAATCCGGCCGGACCCTGCGCTTTGCCCGCGACCTGATGCAGGAACGTGGCGCGGCCAATGTCTCGATCGCCGTTCTGCTCGACAAGCAGAACAAACGGGAGGAAGTTCTGGAAGCCGATTACGCCGGATTCCACTGCCCGGACCGCTTTGTGGTCGGCTATGGGATGGATGTTGCCTATGCGTTCCGCGAGCTGCCTTTCGTCGGCGTTATTACCGGTGATGCTTAACCAAGGTTAAATCGCGCTAACAGAGCTTGTTAACTACACAAATCGTCATTTTTCAATCTTTACCTCTCGCTAGGAAAGTTCTGGTGATCTCTACGGCAACAAGGCCCGGAACAACGGGCATGCCGACAGGGTTTTGATAAGACAGAAAGAACTGGACAGCGCCATGGCTAGGATTTTGATCACGGAAGACGAAGCATCTCTGAGGGCGTTCGTTGCACGTGCGCTTCGGCTCGACGGCCACGAAACGGTCGAGGCCTGCGACGGCGCGGAAGGGTTGGAGCGGCTGTCGGAGAGCAATTATGATCTGCTTCTGTCCGATGTGCGCATGCCGATCATGGACGGCATTGCGCTGGCCCATCAGGCTGCAAGCACCCATCCGGGCATGAAAATCCTGCTGATGACCGGCTTTGCCGAACAGCGCGAACGCGCCGATGACCTGATGGAAAAGATCGTTGACGTGGTGCCGAAGCCCTTCGCCCTGCCGGATATCCGCAAGGCCGTAGCCCGCGCACTTGCCGCGTGATCTGCCGAAAGGCTCAGTAACGCTGATTTTCCCATTCAACCGGGCTGGCCCGGCTTCATCAGCTTGCAGGTTCAGTTGCCTGTGCCGGGTTCCAGCAACCGCTCGAGATAGGGCGGTTCAGAGGGAAGCGGGGCCTGCTCGTTCAGCCGCTTGCGGATGGCGTCGAGAATTTCGCGGGCGCGCTCGACGCTAAACTCATCCGGCACCTGAACATTGTCGCCAAAATCGAGTCCATCCATACCCTGATTGCGTCCGAGCGGATCGCGGCCGGTCTGGTTGCCCCAGCCGGCCTGGCCGTTCGGCCCCTGCTGACCCTGTCCCTGGCCTTGCGCCATCATCGAATTCATCATCTGCTGGGCGCCCTGGCGCAGGGCTTCCAGCGCATTGCCCTGCCCCTCTAGCGCGCCGCTTCCCTCGCCTTGGCCAAGTGACTCGGCAGCCCCCTCCATCGCCTCGCCGGCGCGGTCGAAGCCTTCCGCCGGCGGCATGCCGAGTTCGGAGAGCTTCTGCTGCATTTCGCCCAGCTGCTCTGACAGTGCCTGTTGGCGCTCCTGAAGCTGGCGCAGGGCCTCGCGCAATTGCTCTGCCGTCATGTCCTGCGGCGGCCGCTCTGCGCCATCTTCGCCCTGCTGATCGCCGCCCTGACGCGGCGGCGGATCGCCCCACTGCTCCCGGTCGCGCAATTGCTGCTCGAGCTCGAAGGTCTCGTTCATCAGCTGCTGCTGTTCCTGGATCAGTTCACCAAGCCTGTCGACCTGCTCGCGCATCTCCGAGTTTTGCTGCCCGCCCTGCTGGGCCATCGACGATGGCGGCTGGATGTTGTTCATCATCCGCTGCAGCTCCGACAAAAGCTGCTGGGCGGCGGCCCGGTCACCGGACCGGGCAAGGTTTTCAAGCTGATTGAGCATATTGTCGAGATCGCGCTGGCGCAAAGCCTGCTGCTGGCCCTGCTGCATCTTAGAAGGCTGCATGCGCTGGGCCATTTCGGAGAGGTATTCCTGCATCGCCTGGCGCAATTCTTCCATCAGCCGGGCAATCTCGGCATCGGACGCGCCATCCCGCAATGCCTCGCTCAAGGCGTCCTGCGCCTCCCGCAGACGCCGCTCTGCGGCTGTCAACTCGCCGTCTTCAATGCCGGTCGCAATCTCCCACATATAGTCCGCCGTATCGCGATAGGTCTCGTCATCATGGGCCAGCAGCATGCGCGTCTGCGCCGACTTGATCAGCAGGAACTGCGTGAGATCGGGAATGGTCTCTTCAGGCCGCAGCGTGATCGCAGCGCTGTATTGCAGAGCTTCCGGCATCGCGCGGGTGTCCAGCGCAAAGATCTGTCGCTGCTCGGCAACAGAACCGGCGAGCAGATTATAGAACGTTCGCGCGGGCAGTATCATTTCAAGCGGCGCGCTGCGGGCAACATGGCCGGCGGCATCTTCCGCAATCAGCGTGATCGTGACCGGCCTACCGGACAGCGGGTGTTCGGTAAGATTGCGGCTGGTAAAGGCCGAATGGTCCTCGCTCGAGCGCGACGGCATGTTCAGCGGAAACTCCGGCGGTGGATAAAGCGGCTCAGCATGCTCGTCGATGTCGCCCGCCGGCACGATCCTGGCACGTGCAGCGGTCACGCCGTAATCGTCAGAAACGGTATATTCGAGCTCCAGCGCACCATTTGCAGCAGCCCGGGGCTCGCTCTTGAAGGCGATGACCGGCAAGGCATCCGGCACCACGTCGATCATCCATTGCCGGCCGGCGGCCTCCAGCACGCCGCTTTGTCTCAGAGTGAAGGTTGCGCTGCGCGCCAATTCGCTCTCTTCAACGTTGTCGGCGGTCTGCGGCTGACCGTCAGCATCCGGCAGGAATGCAATCGGCGCGTCCGTGCCCTTGCCCGACAGCCGCACTGTCAGCACCGAGCCTTCGGGTATCGCCGCGACATCATCGGCACCGTCGGCCTGGAGATAGACTGGGGCCTTGCGGGTATAGGGCGGCGGTGAAATCCAGGCGTCGAAACGCAGTGCGAGAGTCGCCTCGCCTTCATTGACCGGCGGCCGAAAGGCATCGGCCAATCTGCCGGAGCCTGTCGTGCCCGCATAGAAAAACGCCACAAACAGTAGAAGGGCCGGGATGGCGCGCAGGCCATGCCGGTCAACGGCAGAGAGGTCCGGCCGGGCATAACCGCTGTCGATACGATCGAGTTTTTCGGCCATGCGCCGCTGATGGGCCTGCCACAGCGCCAGCGCCTCCGGCGTTTCGCGCGCGGGTCTGTCGCCGGCAACCGAAATCACCTGATGGGCCAGCGCGTTCTCGCGCTCAAGGCGCCGCTCGGCCTCTGCCCGCGTGGGCAAG
The DNA here is from genome assembly GCF_055808365.1 of Martelella sp. K41-7. Lineage (NCBI taxonomy): Bacteria > Pseudomonadati > Pseudomonadota > Alphaproteobacteria > Hyphomicrobiales > Aurantimonadaceae > Martelella > Martelella sp. K41-7. Next base: position 253,887 of record NZ_CM147867.1, on the reverse strand, counting down.
CGGAAGCGGCGAAATGGCCACAGCCCGGCAACAAAACCGCCGGCCAGCAGCAGCAGGATCGCAATCCGGAGCGCGAAGGGGACGGCGTGGAACAGGCCAAGCCAGGAAAACGAGAGATAAAGCGCCACGAAACAGGCAGGCCAGAGCAGCCCGGGCAGCAGCCGCTCGGCGAGCAGGTTTAGGCGTGCGATCGCGCGCTTGCGGGCGATGCGCCGGTTCAGCGCCTCGCCTTGCATGCCCCTGTCGGGACGAACAGTTCCGGTGTCTTGCTTTTGAGCGGTCATAGGCCCTGTCTGTCGCGCCCTGAAGGCTGCGGCGTGAGCGTAAACGTTCGAAAAAACATAGCACGGTTTATGACGATAGCGAGGAGGCCGCGCCAATTTTGCAACGATCCGCCTTCAAAACTCCGCGAGCAGGATCACATCCATTCCGGCAACGAATCAAGCCCGATCAGATCCTCATAGCTGCCGCGCGGGCGGATGACATGGTAGCGGTCGCCGTCGACCAGCACTTCCGGCACCAGAAGGCGGGTGTTGTATGTACCGGCCTGCACCGCGCCATAGGCACCGGCCGTCGACACCGCCATGAGATCACCGGGTTGCGGCCGCCCCATCTCGCGCGACAGCGCCAGATAATCGCCGGTCTCGCACACAGGCCCGACAACATCGGCGGTCATCCGCTCGGCTTCTGTCTTCAGCACCACCGGGCGGATTTCATGATGGGCTTCATAAAGCGTCGGACGGATCAGGTCGTTCATCGCACCGTCAACAATCACGAAGCTCCTGGCTTCGGCATCCTTGACGTAAAGCACCTCGGTCACGAAAATTCCGGCATTGCCGGCAATCATCCGGCCCGGTTCAGCGACGATCCGGCAATCGAGCCCGGCCAGTTCCTCGCGGATGATCGCGGCATAGGCCGTCGGTTCCGGCGGTGGGTTATTGTCGAACTGATAGGGGATACCGAGGCCGCCGCCGACATCGACATGATCGATTTCATGGCCCTGCGCCCTGAGTTCCACAACCAGCGTCTTCATCAGCCGGAAAGCATCGCGGAAGGGTGACAACTCGGTGATCTGGCTGCCGATATGCATATCGATCCCGCTGACGCGAATGCCGGGCAGTTCGGCGGCGCGGGCATAGACGGCCTCGGCGCGCGAAAAGGCGATGCCGAACTTGTTTTCCTTCTTGCCGGTCGAGATCTTGGCATGGGTCCTGGCGTCCACATCCGGGTTGATGCGGAAGGAAACCGGCGCTTCAACACCCTTGGCCGCCGCGCGGGCGCTCAGGACCTCGAGTTCAGGCTCGGATTCCACATTGAAACAGTAGATGCCTGTCTCAAGCGCAAAATCGATCTCGCGCACGGTCTTGCCGACGCCGGAGAACACGATCCTCTGCGGGTCTACACCGGCCGCCAACGCGCGGCGCAGCTCGCCTTCCGAAACAACATCCATGCCCGCCCCGAGACCGGCCAACATTCTCAGGATCGCCTGGTTTGAGTTGGCCTTCACGGCATAGCAGACCAGAGCGTCCGTTCCGGCAAAGGCCTCAGCGAACACCTTGTAATGACGAGAAAAGGTGGCCGTGGAATAACAATAGAAGGGCGTACCGACGGCCTCGGCCATCGCCGGAATGGAAACTCCCTCGGCAAAGAGCACACCGTCGCGATATTCAAAATGGTTCACGGAAAAGACCTGGCCTAGTTGATGAGGGAATCGAGAAAGAACGAGCCGGGCTCGCCGTCAATCGCGCTATCCGGTCCGGCATTGACGACATTGTCACCTGACCCGTCAAAAATGACAGGCTTGTCGTTTGGCGCGATCTGGATGGCCGGCGTGTTCGCGTTGCGAGCCTCGCGTTCAGCCTGTTTGGGCGTTGCCGGTGGCACTTCCAGCGGTCCGCGCCGCCCGCAAGAGCTTAGCGCAAGCACGCTTACCAACAATACCGCAACGGCAATCCTGTGTTTTTGCATGGCGTTGTCCACCGCAAGCTTTTTCAAACCAAATCCCTTACCTGATAGCTGATCAGGAGGGGCTTGTGCACCCTCAAACGCACACGAACTCAAACGTGATCGCGCCACCAGGCGATCTGCTTGCGCACTTCGTCAGGCGCTGTTCCGCCGAAGCTCTTGCGGCTGGCAACCGACGCCTCGACCGTAAGCACGTCGAAAATACCCTCGGTGATCGCCGGGTTGATTGCCTGAAGCTCGTCCAGCGTCAGACCGGCGAGGTCGGTGCCCTTTTTTCAGCAAGGGCAACCGCGTGGCCGGTCGCATGATGGGCGTCACGGAAGGGCTGTCCCGCCTCGCGCACCAGCCAGTCGGCAAGATCCGTCGCGGTGGAAAAGCCCGAACCGGCGGCGGCCTTCATTGACGCGGTGTTGACCGTCAGGTCGCCGATCATGCCGGTCATGGCGGCAATGGCGAGTTCTAGGCTTTTCGCAGCGTCGAAGACCTGTTCCTTGTCTTCCTGCATGTCCTTTGAATAGGCGAGCGGCAGGCCCTTCATCACGGTCAGAAGCGCCACCAATGCGCCGTTGACGCGGCCGGTCTTGGCGCGCACCAGTTCTGCGGCATCAGGGTTCTTCTTCTGCGGCATGATCGAGGAGCCGGTCGAAAAACTGTCGGACAGCCGCACGAAATTGAACTGCGGCGTCGACCAGATCACAATTTCCTCGGCAAGCCGCGAAAGATGCGTGCCGCAGATGGCGGCAATCGACAGGAATTCCAGCGCGAAATCGCGGTCTGACACTGTGTCGATGGAGTTGCGCGTCGGCCCGCCCTCAAAACCGAGAGCCGCTGCCGTCATATGGCGGTCAATGGCAAAGCCGGTGCCAGCAAGGGCCGCAGCCCCCAGCGGGCTTTCGTCCAGGTGCTCGATGGCGTGGCGCACCCGCTTGCGGTCGCGCCCGAACATTTCCACATACGCCAGGCAATGATGACCGAAGGTCACCGGCTGGGCGGTCTGCAAATGAGTAAAGCCGGGCATCACCGTTTCGGCATGTTCTTCCGCGCGGGCGAGAAACACGCTGATGAGCCGGGTTAAAGCCGCCTCGGTCTTTGACAGTTCCTTCTTGACCCACAGGCGGAAATCGAGTGCCACCTGATCGTTGCGCGAACGGGCGGTGTGCAGACGCCCCGCCGCAGCCCCGATCAACTCGCGCAGCCGCGATTCGATATTCATGTGAATATCTTCAAGCTGGCGTGAGAAAGTGAAGCTGCCCTCCTCGATCTCACGACGAATTGTTGAAAGCCCTGAAAGAATTGACGCCTTGTCCTCTTCCGAAATGATGCCTTTGGCGGCAAGCATGGTGGCATGCGCGATCGAACCGTCGATGTCCTCGTTATAGAGAGCCTTGTCGAAATCGATGGAGGCATTTATCTCCTCCATGATCGCGTCGGGACCGGAGGCGAAACGCCCGCCCCACATTGTGTTCGAGGTGCTGTTATCGGAAGCCATGACGTGCCTATCTGGAGAGTGACATGACGAAGAAGAGCCGCAAGAGCCCCATCTCCGCCAGACTTGTTCTGGTCGCGCTTGTTGCCGGGCTTATCGCCGGCGCAGTGGCGGTATACGTGAAAAACACGCTGACTGGCAATGGCGCTGGCGAACTGGCGACTGCAGACCAGTGCGAAATGGCTATTGAGACCGCTGCCACCCTGAAACCGCTGGCAAAGGGCGAGGTTGCCGCCTTCATTCCCGCCGAAAAGCCGCGCCCGATCCAAGACCTCGCCTTTCGCAGCGCGGACGGCGAAACCTCGCTTTCCGCTTTCGAGGGCAAGACCGTGCTGTTGAACCTGTGGGCGACATGGTGCGTACCCTGCCGCGAGGAAATGCCTGCGCTCGATAAACTCGAAGCGGAGATGGGCAGCGCCAGCTTCGAGGTCGTTGCCGTCAATATCGATACCGGTTCGGATGAAAAGCCGAAGAAGTTCCTCGACGAGATCGGCATTTCATCCCTCGCCTACTATCGCGACGAGACCATGGGCGTCTTCAACACAATGAAAAAGGACGGCCTCGCCTTCGGCCTGCCCTCCACCATCCTGATCGACGAAAACGGTTGCCTGCTCGGATCGCTCAATGGCCCCGCAGAATGGGCCAGCGATGATGCGAAAGCGCTTATGGGAATCGCACTCGGAAAGTGACTTTTGAGCAACGGCCCCGGAAACTCAAAATCCGATCAGTTGCAGAAGCAGGAAACAGCCGGCTGACAGAAGTGCCGCCGCCGGCACCGTGATCACCCAGGCGGCAATGATGGTCATGAAATGCGAGCGACGCACCAGCTTGCGGCGGGCGCGCTCCTGCCCCGGGATCCGCCGAGCGACGGGCCGCTCCATCTCAATGCGACGGGCGCGCCTCTCCACATACCATTCGCGGAAGAAGCCGACACCAAACACGCCGCCAACGGCAATGTGGGTTGAACTGACGGGCAAGCCGAGCCAGGAGGCGGCGATCACCGTCACGGCTGCGGACAGCGCAACACAATAGGCGCGCATCGGGTTAAGCTTGGTGATCTGGCTGCCGACCATGCCAATCAGCTTCGGTCCGAACAGCACGAGACCGAAGGAAATCCCAAGCGCACCGATCAACATCACCCAGAGCGGGATAACAACCTGGCCAGCAACAGCCGCGGATTTCTGCACATAGGCGATGGCCGCCAGCGGACCCACCGCATTGGCCACGTCATTGGCGCCATGGGCGAAGGAAAGCAGCGCTGCAGAGACCACCAACGGCAGTCGGAACAACGTTTTCAGTGACCGGTTGCGGTTTTCGAGGCCAGCGGACTGGCGCCGGATGAACGGCACCGAAATGAGCCACATCAAAAACCCCGCCGCGACACCAATCACCAGGGCCGTGGGAAAATCGATAGAAACGACTTTCTTCAGCCCCTTCAGCGAGAGATAGACAGCAAAGGCGGCACTCATTACCCCGATCAGCACCGGCACCCAGATCCGCGCGGCCGCGATCTTGTCCTCGACATAGATGACCCGCCACTTGATGAAGGCGAGCATGGCCGCCGCAATAGCCCCACCGAGGAGCGGCGAGATTACCCAGCTTGCCGCGATCGCGCCCATGGTTGGCCAGTTCACCGTTGCCAGCCCTGCCGCCATAATACCCGCGCCCATTACGCCGCCGACCATGGAGTGGGTGGTTGAAACCGGCGCACCGATCCAGGTCGCAACATTGACCCAGACAGAAGCGGCCAACAATGCCGCCATCATCGCGCGCACGAACACGGCCGTGCTGGAGAGCGCCGAAGGGTCGATGATGCCCTTGGAAATCGTCGAGACCACATCGCCGCCGGCGAGCAAAGCACCGGCACTTTCGCAAATGGCGGCAATTGCAATGGCCCCAAGCAGCGAAAGCGCCTTGGCGCCGACGGCGGGGCCCATATTGTTGGCCACGTCATTGGCGCCAATGTTGAGCGCCATATAGGCGCCAAAGGCGGCGGCAACGATAACCGCCAGGCTTTGCGGCTCTCCACCGGTAAAGATTGCCGCCGCAACCACAGTCAGCGTGACGAAAACGAGACTGACACCAACGCCCACCAGAGGGCGGGCGGTGTACATGGTCGCCTCTTCCAGACGCGTTAGACGGTTCAAGTCCTTGTCAAGCGTCTTCCATTGAGACGTGGGATCATCACTCACTTCGAATGTCCTTGAAGTCCAGCGGCCCAACCGGCCTTTTGCACAGAGCTCAGCGGCACCGTGCCTCTTCTATGCGTTTAGGGAAATCCATAAGAATAGACTTGAGCTCCGGCTCATCAACGGCACGCGCTGCTGCTTCCGGGCTCATCCATTCCCGCTTGCGTTCGTCCATCTCCGGAAAACTGTCGAGAAGACGCTCGACCCGCACGGCATAGACATAAACATCGGTCGTCACCGGCAAACCGCCGCTGACAATTTTCTTGTAGCGGTAGCGCCCGATCCGGAGATGATCCGCGTCGGCAGGTGCCACACCGGCCTCTTCCCAGGCCTCCTGCAACGCCGTGCCGGCACCGTCGGTTCCGGACACCGGCCATCCCTTGGGAATGATCCAGCGCTTTGTCGTGCGCGAAGTGATCAGCAAGACTTCAGGACTTCTGTCCACGGTGCGATGGCACAAGGCTGCAATCTGCACATAGGCGGGTCGGCCAAGCAGCGGTGCGAGGTAACTATTCCAGATCCGGGAAAACATTCATAAAACCGTCACAAAGAGGGTACGTGCTCGTTCTCTAGTGAATACCGGCGCTTTTCTCAAGCTGGCAGCAGGCATTCGGTCCAGAAACGTTGAGGTGAACCGCTCAAGCCATGATCCATCGAACCCGGAGAACCTTTGCCCGACCCGATTTTCAGGCATGCCGACCGCGACGGCATTAACCTGACATGGCTGACCGTCATCTTCGCAGCAATCCGCAACGGCTTCGAACGGAGCCAGAGCGAAAGCGACGCCGAGATACTCGGCAGGCCCAGCTGCTGTTGATGTGCAAGGCCTGTCTGAAAACCCGGCCGAACACCTAAATCCCCTTGCCATTCCAATGTTCCACTGGCATGCGATGATGCAGGTGCTGCCGGATATCGGGCTTTGGCGACAATAAACGCCTCCTTTTACGCTACATTTTTGCACCGCAAACCTTGCCCCTGGGCGCCCAAAACCGTATTGACTGTCGTCAATGAACCCCGGACCCGGTGAAAACCCGGGTGGCTCTTCCGGCCGCCAATCCGCCGGACAATTGTTGAAACCTGTTTTCATGACCTTCCCGGCCCGCAGCCCCTGCCGGCCGCAAACAGACTTTCAGGGACCATTGATGAACACCAGACATTTTTCACTCGCCCAGTACAGGCAGGAGTGGTTCGGCAATGTGCGCGCCGACACGCTTTCCGGACTGGTTGTTGCCATGGCGCTCATTCCCGAGGCCATCGCCTTTTCGATCATCGCCGGCGTCGACCCCAAGGTCGGCCTGTTCGCATCATTTTCGATTGCCGTGATCATCGCCTTTGTCGGCGGCAGGCCCGGCATGATTTCGGCTGCAACTGCCGCAACCGCGGTGTTGATGACCCCGCTGGTTGCCGGCCACGGCCTGGAATATCTGTTGGCCGCCACCGTGCTGGCCGGCATCCTTCAGGTGGCTTTCGGGCTGTTGAAGCTCGGTGCGCTGATGCGCTTCGTCTCGCGCTCGGTGATGACCGGCTTCGTCAATGCGCTCGCCATCCTGATCTTCCTGGCGCAATTGCCGGAGCTAACCGATGTGACATGGATGACCTATGTGCTGGTCGCTGCAGCGCTTGCGATCATCTATCTGCTGCCGCGCGTCACCAATGCGGTGCCCTCGCCGCTGGTTGCCATTGTCGTCATCACCGTCTTGACCATCATCTTTCAGTTTGATGTCCGCAATGTCGGCGATATGGGCGAGCTGCCGGACGCCTTCCCGGTCTTCCACCTTCCGATGGTGCCACTCAACCTCGAAACTCTTCTGATCATCCTGCCCTATTCGCTGGCGGTTGCCGTGGTCGGTCTGCTCGAAAGCCTGATGACGGCCCAGCTGATCGACGACCTGACGGACACCAGCTCGAACCGCAATCAGGAATGCGCGGGTCAAGGCATCGCCAACTTCTTCACCGGCTTTATCGGCGGCATGGCCGGCTGCGCCATGATCGGCCAGTCGATGATCAATGTGAAATCGGGCGGACGCGGCAGGCTGTCAACTTTTATGGCCGGCATTGTTCTGTTAATCCTTGTCGTCGTGCTCGATCAGTGGGTACGTCAGATACCGATGCCGGCGCTTGTTGCTGTGATGATCATGGTTTCAATCGGCACGTTCTCGTGGTCATCGATCAAGAACATCAAGGACCACCCGCGCTCATCCTCCATCGTTATGCTGTCGGTGGTCGTTGTCGTGGTCGCCACCCACAATCTGGCGATCGGCGTGCTTGTCGGCGTGCTGCTGTCCGGCATTTTCTTCGCCTGGAAAATCGCACAGCTCTTCGGTGTCCGTTCAGAGCTCTCCGACGATGGAACCGTACGCACCTATCATGTCGAAGGTCAGTTATTCTTCGCCTCGGTGGAGGATTTCAATGCCGCCTTCGACTTCCGTGAAGCACTGGAGAAGGTTGTTATCGATGTCTCCCGCGCCCACATTTGGGATATATCAAGTGTCGGTGCGGTTGATATGGTAGTCATGAAGTTCAGACGTGAGGGTGCCGACGTCGAGCTCGTCGGCCTGAACGAGGCAAGTGCCACGATCGTTGACCGGCTTGCCGTGCACGACAAGCCCGACGCGCTCGAAGAATTCATGAAAGAAGGGCACTAGGGAGATCAACCATGGATAAACTGACTGCCTTTATCGACACCTCGAACTATGCCGAGAGCGTTTGCGACCATGCCGCCTGGATTGCAAGCCAGCTTGGTCTTTCGGTAGAACTCGTCCATGTGCTGGAGCGCAAGCAGGGCAACCATGCCCATGCCGATTTGTCCGGCTCTATCGGGCTCGGCGCGCGCACTGCCCTTCTGGAAGAGCTGGCAGATCTCGACGCGCAGAACGCCAAGCTCGCGCAGAAGCGCGGACGCCTTCTTCTGGAAGGTGCGCTGGAACGGCTAGCCGCCGAGGGCGTCACCGACGTCAAGACCCGTTTGCGCAATGGCGACTTCGTCGAAGCGATCGAGGATGTCAGCGCGGATTCCCGTGTCATCGTCATCGGTAAGCGTGGCGAAGGGGCGGACTTCGCCTCCGGTCATCTCGGCACCAATCTGGAACGTGCCATCAGATCGGCAAAGCAGCCGGTGTTCGTAGCGGCTCGCGCCTTCAAGCCGATCCACAAAGTGCTGATCGCCTATGACGGCGGCCCAAGCGCCGAAAAGGCGGTGGATCGCGTGATCTCCAGCCACATTCTGCAGGAAACCGACGCGACGCTTCTAACCGTATGCAAGGAAAACGAACCGATGGCAGGCAAGGCAGAGGCCGCGCTGAAACGCCTCCATGAAGGCGGGGTCACGGCAAAGCTGGTGGTCCGTCAGGGGCACGCCGAGAAAGTCATTGAGGAGACTGCGGCCGAGACCGGCGCCGATCTTCTGGTGATGGGCGCCTACGGCCATTCACGCATTCGCACGCTTGTCATCGGCTCGACCACGACAGCCGTGCTGCGCGCCTGCAAAATCCCCGTCTTTCTGGTGCGGTAACTCTTTCGCGCGCGCCGGCCAAAACCAGCGCGCGCGAAATGCCTGACTTTTTTGGGAACAAGCGGTTTCTTTCATCGCCTCAAAGCGACATAAGTATTTGACTAGTAAATATATCCTCTGAAAATCCGCATTCCAGACCAACATCCCCTGTCATTTACACCCGCCCGCGCGAGGCATACCCAAAAAGGGTAGCCGCAACAACGCGTGCTGTTTCAACCGCCACGGCGCTTGAACAAGAACGTGAATGCCGTCATCGCGATCGCGAAGAGGCGGCACAGTCACGATTAGGGATGAAGATGCAAAAAACTGCGATTACCAAAGCCATGAGATTCACGGCCGGCGCGCTGGCGTCGGTCATGCTGCTGGCATCCACGGCAGAGGCCTGCACCGGCATCACGCTCACTGCGAAGGACGGCTCGGTTGTTCGCGGACGCACGATGGAATTCGGCATGGAGATGGAATCCGATGTGATTGTCTCGCCGCGTAATTTCAAGCGTGTGGGCGAAACGCCGGATGGCAAGCCGGGCCTAACGTGGAACGCCAAATATGCCAGTGTCGGAACGAACGGCGTGAACTTGCCGGTCATTGTCGACGGGCTCAATGAGAAGGGCCTTTCGGTCGGCATGTTCTATTTCAGCCAATCGGCAGGCTACCAGCCCTATAGTGCCGAGCTGCAGGACAAGACCATCGCTCCGTGGCAGCTTGGCTCCTACATCCTCGATAATTTCGCGACTGTGGAAGAGGCCAGAGCCGCAATTCCAGGCATTACTGTCGCGCCCGTCGTATTCGAACGCTTCAACATGATCTTGCCGGGGCACTACCTCGTGACCGATGCCACAGGTGACAGCATCGTCGTCGAATATGTCGACGGCAAGCTCAACATCCACGATGATCAGATCGGGGTCATGGCCAACAATCCACCCTTCGACTGGCACATGACCAATCTGAAGAACTATGTGAACCTCGACTACGAGAATGTCCCGCCGAAAAAGCTTGGTGATGTGACGATTAGCGGCTTCGGACAAGGTACCGGCCTGCTGGGCGTTCCCGGAGACTTTACCTCGCCTTCCCGCTTCGTGCGCGCCGCCTTGTTCAAAAGTGGCGCCATACAGGGTGCCGAAAGCAAGGACGAAGTCTTCCAGACGTTTCATATCCTGAACAATTTCGACATCCCCAAGGGCGCAATCCGCGAAACCGGTGCCAATGGCGAAGGCCATCAGGACTATACGCAGTGGACGACTGCAAACGACCTCGACAAAAAACGGTTCTACTTCCGCACCTATGACAACAGCAGCATCCGGTTTGTGGATCTCAATTCACAGGATCTGGACGCGACGGAGATCAAGACCATCTCGATGGACGGCTATGAAACCGCCACCGAGGTTGGTGTGGACCAGTAAGCCGATCGCAGAGCGGGTAGGCCCTTCAAGCAAACGCCTGCCCGCCTGTCTTTGCTTTTTCCGCCTCTGCAACGAGCAGCAAAGAAAAACCCTCCGAAGCGATCGCCTCGGAGGGTTTCTCAATTTCAGCCGATGGCTTTCGCCAATCAGGCGGCGCTGAGGTTTTCAGCAGCGCTCTTGCCCGTGCGGCGATCAGCGACAACTTCAAAGTTGACCTTCTGGCCTTCAGCCAGCGTGGTCATGCCGGAGCGCTCAACAGCGGAGATATGGACAAAAACGTCCTTGCTGCCGTCTTCCGGTTCAATGAAGCCGTAGCCTTTGGTGGAGTTGAAAAATTTTACTGTACCGACGCTCATAACGATTTCCTTTCAAATCGTGCGTTCCAAGATCACATGATATCCATCATGCAGCGTTGTTCGATTTTGATAGGAAGACCGTTTCCAGCACTTTCGCGCAGACGTAACTTAGCAAACCAATTCGATAGCATTTGTGATACGCGACAATCATGACCGGAGCAAGACGCTAATTTTTTATTTTTCGGTACGGTTACGAGACATTCCCACGCCCGAAAGCATGCCCTGAATAGAAAAACGCCCCCTGCCCGGGAGGATGGACAGAGGGCGATTGGGATTTTTTGTCGCCGATGCTGCGGGACGATGGTCGCCAGACCGCGCTCGGCTTCCGTCGGGTCATTCGCACAGCTTCTTCGCGAAGGTGGTGAACCCGTTCGGCACCGGCTGTTACTTTGACGACTTGCGTGCAACCCGGCGGATGTCTTCGCGATTGATGCCGAGATCGGCCAGCTCGCGGTTGTTCATGCGGTTCAGTTCGCTGACCGTCTGACGGTACTTGACCCAGTTGTTGAAGTTATGTGCCATGCTCATATCATATCTCCCTTCGCTTGAAGGTCTCGGCGTCACATCCTTGCGACGCATCCTTGTCTCTGACAATTGGAGATATAGACCTGTACCACGGGCTGAGGCAGAGGCTTTACGTCAATAGTCCTATGCATCCATTGCAAGGCTCTGGCTGGGCAGCATTTTATTGAACAGAAAACAGGCATGCCGTCTATCTGGCGATATCAATCGTGCTATCTGCACAGGGCAAAAAAATAGCACCCACCGGGGGAGGAGGATCCGGTGGGTGCCATTTGATGTGGTCAGTGACTGGGAGGAGGAGTATCACCGACCTATCGAAGGGTATTTTGGGAGGAGGAGGAGAATACCCTTCGAATTCTGTAAACTCTTTTCGCTTCGCTTAGAAAGCGGCGCGGCGTGCAATCCGGCGGATGTCTCCGCGATTGATACCGAGATCGGAAAGCTCGCGGGTCGACATACGGTCCAGCTCGCTGACCGTGCGGCGGTATTTCATCCAATTGCTGAAGCTGCGCGTAACGTTCATTTTTCTATCTCTTCAGTGGCGCGCCCATTCTTGAGGGACGCTCATCATTTGCTGTTGAGACGGATATAATCGTTTCGATTTGATTGAGGCAGACCCTTTTCAGCAAGGCCCCTATGCAAAAAACGCAGAGCTGCCTGAAAAGCGGCGAAACCGCCTTTCTAGCGCTTTCTGTGCCTCTTTCTGTGCGGAGCATAAGGCGTGACCGGATGCCGGCCCCACGACGTGGGCTTGCCCAGGGCCTGAGCCACGATACGGTAGGCGCGACGGTAGTTGAAAAGGCCGCCGGCGAAGAACAGAACGCTGCCGACGAGATATTGCCAGGCGAGAAACCCGTCGAGCCGGGTTTGGTCTGCAGGGTTCGAAAACGACCAGAGATAGGGGATCGAGGCAACCGCAAACAGGGTTGACCCCACCACAAAGGTCACCGCGGTAAGGTTCATCATCTGCAGGGTCACGAGATCGTCTGCCTGTACGATTTGAATGACATTGATAACCGCGCCGACAACAAACAACACGCTGCCGATGATGAAGCACCAAGCCCCCGCGGCAAACCACCCCACCTGCGACAGGAAGAACACGCTGCCGGCAACAAACAGCAAGGTTCCGGAAACATAGGTCCAGGCTGCCCAGAATTCCAGCCGGTCCCATATGGTCGCGACACCTTCGCGTTCGTGGGCATGAAGAAACACTTCAATCAGATCATGCCCGGTCACAAGCAGGTAGAGCAGCGAGCCGAAAAAGAAGGTCCATGCTCCGAGGTCGGAATAGGCCGAGAGTGACGGAAAGAAACAGACACTGCCAAAAATGAAGACCACCCCGCCCAGTTGATAGGCAATTGCATTGATGGTTTCCCAGCGAAAGTTCTTCCTGATCTCTGGATCGTCGGCGATGAAATCATGGATACGCGGTCTGTTGACAAACATATGCGGCATTTGGAACCCGGCCCCTTTTTTTTCGGCTCCATAATGACGGGTTCAAAAACAGCTGAACACCCCCTGTTTTCATCGCATACGCACCGGAAAAAGCGCGCACCTCGGCAACGACGAAGCATGCCTTCATCTGGCATAGCAGTACCTAAGACGCGTCATGTTGCACGGATACGAACAGTTTCCGTGTTTCGGGTTTGTCGAAGAAAATCCGGCAAGCGGCTGCGAAAGCAGCGGCGCGCCGGCTGACGCGGCCGCCGCGCCGCGTGGCAAGCACCAGATTGGGACTGGGGGAAGAGGTCAGCAGGGGACGGCAGACCACCTGCAATCCGCTATAGGTCGTGTCCGTCGGGGGGCGGATATTGAGGATAGCGGCGCCAAGGCTGGCGGCAGCGGCACTGCGGACCATTTCAAAGGATTCGAATTTTTGTATCGGCCCCGGGGTCACACCCTCTCGTTCGAATAGCAGAGACACGTATCGGCTGGAATGCGGGAGGTTAAGCAGAAGCAGCGCTCTTCCTGCAAGATCGGTAAGTGTCACGGCTTCGTGTGTTGCCAGCGGATCGTTCTGGGGCAGAACGACATGCGGCGGTGCGCTGGTCAGCACCTCGCTTTCAAAGTCGGGATGCAGTCCGGCATCATATGTCAGAAGGATATCCACCTCCCCGTCGCGAAGATGCTGCTGAATGGAGATGATGTCACCCTCCAGCAGATGGACGATGAGCTCCGGATGCTCTGCAGCCAGGTCGCGAATGACGAGCGGGGCAATATTGGGCGAGACAGACGTAAAGGCACCGACCCGCAGTTCTCCGGTAAGCTGCCTTGGTCTGCCCATGAGATCCTCGGAAAACGACCGTGTTTCGTCCAGCAGCCGGATTGTACGGGCAATCACACGTTCGCCTGCGGCTGTGGTTATCAGCCCTTTTGAACGCTGACGTACGAAAACCTGAGTGCCGAATTCCTGCTCGAAACTGTCGATAGCGGCGAGAATCGAGGACGTCGATATCCGCATTTTTTCTGCCGCGCGCGCAATCGAGCGCGCCTGCGAGGCCGCGACCACATATTCAAGCTGTCGAAGCGTTGTCTTCATTTTATGAATTTAATTCCAACATTAAAAACATTTTCAATACTTTCTACCCATTGCTACCTTTGCAGGCAAGTGGGAGAAACACAACGGTGATATCGAGTATTCAATCCGCCAAGCGCGAGCGGGTGCGGCCGATCGATTTCGGGTCGGCAGACATCAGCGTCGAAACGATCTGGCCAGGCCCCGCGCTTCTTGGTGAAAGTCCCGTCTGGGATACGGAGCGCCAGCGACTCTATTTCGTCGACAGCCTCAAAAAACAGATCATTAACCTTTGCGCTGACGGCAGTGACGTGCGCGTATGGACGTTACCTGACATTGTCGGTTCGATCGGTCTGGCCGATGACGGCCGGCTGATCGCCGGTCTGGGCAATGGCTTTGCACTGATTGATCTGTCACATGACCGTGCCACGATCACCCGTATCGGCGATCCGGAGCCGCACCTTGCCGAGACCCGTCTTAACGATGGCAAGGTGGACCGCAAGGGGCGTTTCTGGTGCGGCAGCATGAGCAAGGACCGCTTAAATCCCGTCGCCTCTCTGTACCGGCTCGAACCGGATCACTCATGGACGCGGGTTGAGACCGGAATCACCGTTTCCAACGGCATCGCGTTCAGCCCGAACTCAACCAGAATGTACTTTTCCGACAGCCGGGTTGATCGCTCCTATCAGTATGACCTTGAACTCGAAAGCGGCACTTTGTCCCATTGCCGTCCCTTTGCCGATACCACCACCTATGAGGGGCGGATCGACGGCGCGACTGTCGACGAAGACGGCAATTACTGGGGCGCACTGTTCGATGGCAGTGCTGTCGGCTGTTTTGATAGTAGCGGTCAGCTTCGCGGATCGGTGCCACTGCCGGTGCGCTGTCCGACAATGTGTTCGTTCGGCGGTCCGGACATGGACGTTCTATTTGTCACATCGGCGACATTTCTGATGTCGCCGGAAGAGATTGCCCTCGCGCCGCAAGCCGGCGCGCTGTTTGCCATTCGCGGGCTGGGTGCCCGCGGTATTGCGGAGCCACGGTTCCGTATCTTGACTAAACCGGAATAGGGACAGCCCGCTTGGGAGCGCGGGCCGTCATCATTGTATCGTCAGGAGGAGACTATGATACATAAACGACTGAGTATTTTGCTTTTGTCGCTGGCTGGCCTTGTCATGGCAGTGACATCAGCCTCAGCTGCGCCACGTCTGTCTATCACCTACGCCCACTGCTGTGCCCCGGAGCATACCTACGGCGTCTATGCCCATAAATTTGCCGACCGTGTTGCTGAACTTTCAGACGGCCAGATCAAGATCGAGGTTCTGGATGGCGGCGTCATGGGGTCTGAACAGGCCATTGCCCAGAAGGTTCAACTCGGCACGGTGCAGATGGCGGGCCTTACCACCAACAACGTCGCCCAGCTTGCACCGGCGCTGAATGTTCTGAACCTGCCCTATCTCAACAGCAGCCCCGACGATCTGACGGGCGATGGCGGACTTCTGCGTGCCGGCCCATACAGGGATGAACTGAACAGGCGCGTGCTTGCAGAAAGCGGCAGCGTGCGCGTGATCGGTGGCTTCACCAACGCGTTCCGCTCGCTTTTGGCCGCGGACAAGTGCATTTCCACAATCGACGATCTTCAGGGTCTGAAAATCCGTGCGCCCAAAAACCCGGTGATGACGGCAATGTGGGAGAGCTGGGGCGTTTCCACCTACCCGATTGACTGGGGCGAGACTTTCGGCGCGGTAGCGACCGGTGTCGTTGACGCCTTCGACAGCCCGACCGATGTCGTGCTCGACCTCGGTTTCCATGAGCATATCAAATATATCACCGAGGCAACCTACCTGCCGCTGGCGGCTGTTGTGATTATCAACGAGCCTTTCTTCGAAAGCCTTTCCGAAGCTGATCGCGATATTCTCCTAACGGCCGCCAACGAGACCGATGTTGCCCACGCCGAGTATGTCGCAAACAATGGTGACCGCGTGCGCAAGGAGCTCACCGAAAATTTCGGTGTGACCTTCTGCGAGTTGAAAGATCCGGAAGTCTGGGCAGAGCGTGCCCAGGGCGCCTGGCCGCAGCTCTTCGAACTTGTCGGCGGCGGCAAGGAGTGGGTCGACATGACCGTGCAGTACCGCAATACCGGCAGCTTCTGACCGGAAGCTGTCAACAGTAACCCCGCAGACGGCAAGTCTGCGGGGTTCCCCAATGATCGGGCGTGGCGGGCAGGCGATGCTGCCATGGCTCTTGGAGAATAGTCATGATCGGCAGGCTCGCTTCGGCTTTCGGAAAGCTCGAACTCATATTGTCAAATCTCTCATTGGTGGCCCTTGTGACCATTCTGGCCATGCAGGTTTTCTTCCGCTATGTGCTGCATACCGGTCTGACCTGGAGCGAGGAAATCTCGCGCTTCGTGTTCATCTGGTTTGTGTATATTTCCGCAAGCCTGGCCGCCCGGCGCGGCAGCCACATCCGTATTACGCTTTTTATCCGCTGGTTTCCCGGCGGGGAGAAATACGCGCTGCTGCTGGCGGATACGATCTGGATCGTCTTTAACGCTTTCGTGGTCGCCGCCGGCATCATGCTGATCTCGCGCACGCTGAAATACCCGATCTATTCAACGGCGCTGTTCCTGCCCCTCGCCTTTATCTATTCCGTGATTCCGATTGCCCATACGCTGATGATCCTGAGGATCATAGAAAGACAGTGGATGTGCTTTCGTCATGGCGTTTCCGTCATCGCCGGAGAGACGACGGCTGAGGAGACGCGGCCATGATCTTTGCGCTTCTCTTCCTGGGGTGTCTTGTCCTCGGTGTGCCGGTCTTTGTTACGCTCGGCATTCCCTCGCTCTATGAATTGCTGACCTCTCCCATCCCTCTGAGCGCCATGGCCCACAGCCTGTTTGACGGGGTAGACAAGTTTGCGCTTCTGGCGATCCCCAATTTCGTTCTGGCCGGCGCAATCATGTCACGTGCCGGCATCACCGGGGACATCATCAATGTCATGCGTTCCGTCGTCGGCAAGGCCTATGGCGGACTGGCGATGGTCACCATTCTGTCCTGTATGTTCTTTGCCGCGATTTCAGGATCAGGACCGGGAACTGTTGCCGCCATCGGTACGCTATTGATCCCCGCCATGAAAGAGGATGGCTATCCGAAGGACTTTGCCGCCGCCGTGGCCTCGTCCGGCGGTACGCTGGGAATTCTTCTGCCACCCTCCAATCCGATGATTGTCTATGGCGTGCTGGCTTCTGTTTCCATCGGAGATTTGTTTCTGGCCGGGCTTTTGCCGGGCATTTTGATGGGGTCGCTGCTGATGTTCACGACCTGGATACTCGCCCGGAAAAACGGCTATCGCGGCCATCCCAAACCGTTCGATATGCGCGGTTTCCTGCACTCGCTGTGGCGTGCGAAGTTTTCACTTGCGACCCCGTTTGTGGTGCTCGGCGGGATTTACGGCGGGATTTTCACACCGGTCGAAGCTTCGGTCATCGCCGTGATCTACGCGCTGCTTGTCGGTGTAATCATCAAACGCACGATTACGCCTTCCGGCCTTTGGCAGGCACTGAGCGAGGCCAGCACGGTCTGCGGCGGCCTGATCGTCATCATGGGCACGGCGGTGTTCTTCGGCGAGTTCCTGACGCTTAACCTCATTCCCCAGAAGATCGCGACATCGCTCCTCAGCGTGACGTCGGACCCGATTATCATGCTGCTAATCATAGCGGCGATACTGATCGTGCTGGGCACCTTCATGGAAACACTGTCGACGGTGATCATTCTGACGCCGATCCTGCTGCCGCTGGTCAAACAACTCGGCATAGATCCAATCCATTTTGGCATTCTGCTGGTGGTCACCAGTGAAATCGGCTTTCTCACACCACCGCTTGGCGTCAACCTTTTCGTGGCGTGCGGCATATCCGGGCTTACGATCGAGCAGGTGTCGCGCCGCGTCCTGCCTTTCATCGCCACCATCATTGCCGGACTTTTGCTCCTGCTATTCTTTCCGCAGATCAGCCTGCTCCTGCCCTCGCTGAAGTAGAGCGCGTCTCCGGGCAGACGCACATGCTCCGGCCAGCTATCGGAGAACACAAAGGACAGCCCGCCGGAGCATCAGTTCGAGCAGCAGGTCCGCACCGGCCTTGGTGAGCGGCACGAAGCCGCGTTCGCCGATGAGCAGCCTGCAGGCCGCCAATCGTTCCAGTCCTCCGATACAGCTGCGGGATAGGCTCGCACATGAGCATCCGTCGCAGTGTACCCGGCCGGGAGACCTCGATCCGAAGAACTGTCTTCGACGGGGAAGGCTACCCTGTCTTGCCGGCAGCGGCATCAGGCCTGCCCTAGGGTGGATCCGCCGAAGGGTGTTGCGATCGGCGAAACAGAAGAGGATGGTACGAACACGGATTTCGGTACAGAGGAACTGCCGATCGAGTTCCAGTGGCTGAGGTCGCCTGAACCTGCACGTCTGTTCAGTTTGCCCGAGCCAGTTCGCACTGCGCCTGACCGGAAGGTCAGGCGATACCAGGCTTCGTCAATAACTCTGTGACCGCCGCCATGAACATCTGTGCACCAGCAATGCAGTCTTCCGGTTCAACAAACTCAGCTTCGTTGTGACTCAGGCCATCGCGACAGGGTACAAAAATCATGACCGAGGGCGCGTGCTGGCTCAGAAACAGAGCGTCGTGAAACGCGCCTGAAATCATGGCCTTCGTCTCAAAACCGATGGTGCTCGCTGCCGTGTGCAGGGCCTCAACCGCAGCTTCAGAAAAGCGTACCGGGCTCATCTCAAGCGTTTTGCGAATGCTCAATTCAGTTGCTGCAGCCTTTGCGGCATCTTCAAACATATCCCTTATCGCAGTTTCAAGCTGGTCAAGAATTTCCACCTCAGGGTGGCGAAGATCAACCGTGCAGGACGCAGTCGCCGGAATGGCATTGACGCTGCCGGGTGTAACGGCAAGCCGCCCGACAGTGAACCGCGCATCGGCATCATCCGGCATGACCGTTGCATAAAGCCCCGACAGCGCCGTCGTGAGCGCCTTCAAAGGATCACGACGATATTGCAGCGCTGTGGTTCCGGCATGCGCCGTCTGCCCTTCAAACCGCACCTCCAGCCAGCGCGTGCCCTGAACGCCGGTGACGATCCCGATCGGAATTTGTTCGCTTTCCAGCGACGGCCCCTGTTCAATATGGAGTTCAAGATAGGCAGAAACCGGAAATCCGAGAGGACGATGGCCGACCTCCGGTGCAAGCGCCTCGATCGTGGCAAGCCGTTCATCATCGAACCGGGCGCCGTCATCACCAGCAAGAAGATCCGCCCATTCGGCCGGAATTGCGCCATCGACAAAGGCGCGAGATCCCATGCAGCCAGGCGCATAGCGGCATCCTTCCTCATTGGTCCAGGCCACCACTTCGACCGACCGTTCTGGCTGAAAGCCAGCATCCGCAAGGCTTTCAAGGACCTCAAAGGCCGTCAGCGTGCCAAGCGCACCGTCAAACCGGCCACCAGACGGCTGACTGTCGAGATGCGAACCGATCAGAAGCGGCGGCAGGCCACTGTCCCTGCCTTCCATACGGATGAAAAGATTGGCCATATCATCCTGAAACACGGAGAAGCCGCGCGCCTTGGCCAGAGCCGTCAACAGCGCCCGGGCTTCGCGATCACCGCGCGTCAGTGTCTGCCTGTTGACCCCGCCACCCGCCGTGGCGCCGATACCGGCGAATGCATCGAGACGGGCCAGTAACCGCTCTCCGTCGATTTCAGGAGCTTTGGTCATGCGTCCTCCACCTCATCATAAGCGGCTCTGTGGAAATCGATCTCAAGTCGCATCGCCTTGCCGAAGACAGCGCTCAGATGCGCCTTCTCCGCTTCACCCAGCGTTTCCCCGGCTTGATCCAGCCGGTTCTTCAGCCATGTGGCCTGCGCGGCAAAGGTTTCGTCCGTGTGCAGCCCTACCCATTCGGCCAGAAGCGGATCGGAAATGGTGTTCTGCTGTGCCTGTTTCGACCAGGTCCAGTACATCCATTCCGCTGCGAACATGGCGGCAACCGTGTCGATGAAACCGCCATCGCGGGCAATAGCCAGCATGCCGTCGCGGAATCGCGCAACGGCTGGAACCGCGACGTCGAAGTCATTCACATTGATACGGCGGGCGGCAAATGTCCGCTCGAAATAGGCGATCTGATGGTTGGCGAGCGCATCGAGCACGCCGATCATCCAACGCCGGTCGGACATAGTCTCCGCCTTGGCAGTGGCATAGGCAAAAATCGAAATCGCGGTTTCGACAAAGGCGCCCTCAAACACCAGATAGCGATCGAACGCCCTTTTCGGCAGCGCGTCCGCCTTGATGTCCTCGACGAAACGATGGGCAACCATCTCGTCGAAGACCGTCTTATTCTCGCGCAGAATGAAATCGGAAAGCCTTTCCATCTCCGACTTCCTCAATCGCGGCCGAGCGCGGGACGCGCGGCTTCCATGAAGGCCTTCACCCGTTCAGGATCAACCGGATTCCACCAGACCCCACCTTCCTTCAGCGAGGATGCAACAATGACGCCATTGGTGCGGGCCAGAATGTCGCCGATGTTTTCCTTGGTCACGCCAGAGCCGACCATCAGCGGCAGGTCGGTTGCCGAGCGGACCTCGTCGATCTCCTCAATCGTTGCCGCATTGCCGGTGCGCTGGCCGGTGGCGATCACGACGTCAGCATCGAAAAATGCCAGATCGCGGGTCTGTTCGGGAATAGTCCGGTCGGCGGTGATCGCGTGGGCACCGTGCTTGACGTGGCTGTCGGCGAAAACCTTGATGTGTTCAGCGCGCAGCAGCGAGCGATAGCGCAGCGCCTCACCTGCACGGCCTTCCATGAAGCCTTCGTTGGCGACATAGGCATTGGCCCACTGGTTGACGCGGATGAAGCTGGCGCTGCCAGCAAGCGCGATTGCGAGTGCCGGAATGGGCGCATTGGCAAGCACATTGATGCCGATCGGCACACCGGTAGCCTGTTTGATCCGGTCGGTCACCACAGACATGAAGGCCGCCGTTTCATGGCCGATATCATCCGGTTTGGAAAACGGAATATCGCCGTGGTTTTCGATCACCAGCCCGTCGAGCCCGCCGCCGATGAGCGCGTCTGCATCGCGCATGCAAGTGTCGTAGATGCTGTCGACAGATTGATCCCTGTAGCGCGGTGAACCGGGAAAGGACGGGCAATGGATCATTCCGAGCAATACCTTGTCAGTTTTGAATATTTCCCGTATGGCGCTTGAAGTTCCACCTGATATTTTCTGCATAAAGTTCTCCAGGAAGCTAAAAAATGCGTGCGTTTGTGATTGGCAATGCCGCCATTGACGAAACAATTTCAGTCGACGGGCTACCCGAGCCCGGCGTTTCGATATTAGGCCGGATCGCCAGCCGCGATCTCGGCGGCAAGGGCACAAACCAGGCCGTGGTGATGGCGCGCGGCGGCCTTGAAACGATACTCGTTTCGGCCATCGGCGACGATTTCCGCTCCGCCACGATCCGCGAGCAACTTGCCGAGGAACCACTCGATGCGCGGCTTTCCAGCCTGTCCGGCATAACCACCGACTTCTCGATGGTGCTGACCACCCCGGACGGGGAGAATTCCATCGTAACAACAACCGAAGCAGCCGAGGCCCTGCCGCTTGAGGCGGCTCTTGAAGTGCTTCGCGAGGCCCGCCCCGGTGACTTTCTGGTGATGCAGGGCAACCTTGGCACCGCAACCACCGAAATGCTGCTCAGGGCCGGCAGGGAACACGGCATGGTGACGGCGTTCAACCCGTCGCCACTCCGACCGTATTTCGATAGCCTCTGGCCCTTCATCGATATTGCCTTTCTCAACGAAAGCGAAAGTAAGAGCCTTACGGGCAGCACCGACAGACAGGCGGCGGAAACCCTGCATGAACGGGGCGTCCGCCAAGTGGTGCTGACAGCCGGCACCGATGGCGCCATACTGAGCACCGCAGGCGGTGAGTTTGTCCATGTTCCCGCCGTCAAGGCGAAAGCCATCGACACCACCGGTGCGGGCGACACCTTCATGGGCGCGGCGCTCGCATCAGCAGCACTTCGAGGTGGTATGCTCGACGCGCGGGCCATTTCCGATGCCAGTGCCGCATCGGCGCTGACAGTGGCCCGGCGCGGAACACGCCGGGCCTTTCCCAGCCGGGACGAACTTGCACAGATATTCGCCGGTTAAGGGGAGAACCGGCGGGTTGGGAAGGCAAGCTCGTCCCTGTTCGTCAATCCTTGGCGGCAAGCCAGCCGAGGATGTTCTTCCACAGTTTGCCGTAACCGTCCCATTCGCAGAATGCCGGCGAAAGCCAATGCGGGCCGATATCCGAGGTCCATACTGCGCTGCGGCCCTTGCCGGCCTTGCCGGTCACCAGCAGCGGATGTCCGCCCTGGTCTTCAGGCAGACGGGCAACCACTTCGATATCCTCACGATCCTTCAGCTCAACCTCGTTGACGCCGAGCATGACCGGCCATTCGCCTGAAATTCCGGCAACAGTTGGGTGGTCCGCCATCAGAATATCCGGTGTCGTGCCTTCCGGAATTTCAATGCGGTCATCCCACGGCAGGCAGGTCACCGGCAGCACGTCTTCCACAGCGGTACGCCGCCAGCGCGCCTTCCCATCAATACCCTGGAAGGAGAAATAGCCGCCGCACATCAAGAGCGCGCCACCCTTTTCGACCCAGGACTTGATCAGTTTCAGACGGTTCGGCACCGTCTTCGATTGCAGCCAAACGGCCGGCGGCAGAAGCAGGGTGTTGGCGCCGATATCGGACAGGATGATGACGTCATATTCATCCAGCCCTTCCATTTCAAAGGGAAAGCCGTCAGCCGCCTCGTGTGCTGTCATGTAGGTCAGTTCGAATTCGCTGCCCTTCAGCGCGTCAACCAACGGCTTGGCGCCGAGGTGGAAATGGACGCTGCCGAACTGGTCGAATCCCTTATAGTGGGTTTCCGAGGTGACCCAGCTTTCGCCAACCAGAAGTACTTTCTTTGTCATTTCAGTCCTGTTTTCTGTTCGAATTTCGCTGCGCGGCGCTGTCAAAGACGGCGCGCGGATTGTGGTTCATGAAGCGTTGAAGCGTCTTCTCGTCAAGCCCGTGACGGGCAAGACGCGGCAGGAAATGGCGCAGCACGAAGGCATAGCCATTGCCGCCATAATGCGTCAGCATCATTTTGAGGAACACGTCATGGGACAGCAGGATCTCGGCCGCCATGACCGGCCTCAACCAGCTTGACGATGGCGCGGGCGCATTCCTCATCGCTCGGGCATTGAACCTGCTGGTCTGCATAGAAGAAATCCATGCCGATCATATCATATTCGATGAAGGCACCGCGCCCGGCGAGTTCGCTTTGATAGGTGAAATCGTCATGTGACGGGTTCATGTGGCAAAGCACGGTGTGCTTCAGATCCGCACCTTCGGCCTCGACGATATCAAGCACGTCATGGCCGAGACGGAACCAACCGGGCAAATGCACCATCAGCGGCAAGCCTGTTCGGACCTGCGCCTGAGCCGCACCCCGCAACGACTTGCGCTCTGCTTCGGTGAAGTCTCCGGACACGCCGATTTCGCCGATCAGGCCGATCTTCACACCCGTGCCGTCAACGCCGTTTATGGCCTCGGCGACGATCTCGTCGGCGATATCTTTTTCTGTCATCGCCGCGAGCTTTTCGGGATGGGAATCCTGCAGATAATAGCCTGCGCCGATGACGAGGTTGAGCCCGGTTGCGGCCGAAATCCGCTGCATGGCTTCAGGGTTACGCCCGATGCCCTGACAGGTCGGCTCGACCAGCGTACGTCCGCCAGCATCGACGAAGGACTTCAGCTCTGAAACCGCCAGCTTCTCGTCATCAAGCGTGATGTTGTGCTTGTTGACGAAGGGATCCTGATGCAGTTCGCTCAGGATCTCCATACAGACGAAGCTGTCGGCGAGATGCTGACGCTCGGGCGTTTGCGGCGGATTCCACCAGCATGTGCAGTCGTTGAGCACATGCTCGTGCATCAGCGTCACGCCCATGGCCGATGCATCCACCGGACCATTGACGGTCATGACCTTGCCGGAGTTCGTATGGGCTTCGGAAAGCTCGTTTGCAGACATCATTTGCCTCCCTTGCCCCGGCCAAAGCTGAAATTCGCGCCGAATATCCGGGTGTTGAGCCAGATCGCCAGCAGGATGATCGCGCCAGTGACAATCTGCGTGAAGAAGGGCGAGATGTGCATCAGGATCAACCCGTTGCCGATCACGGCAATGGTCATGGTGCCAAGCACAGTGCCCAGGATGGTGCCGCGTCCGCCCATCAGCGATGTGCCGCCAAGAACCACAGCGGCAATCGCCTGAAGCTCAAAACCAACTGCGGCATTGGACGAGACCGGAACCGAGACGCGCTGCCATCAGCAGGCCAGCGAGCCCGCAAGCCAGGCCGGAAAGAACATAAACCGACATCAGCACGAATTTGGCGGGCATGCCGACACGGCGTGCGGCTTCCAGATTGGAGCCGATGGCAACAACCTGACGGCCATAACGGGTCTTCGAAATCACGATGTAGCCGATGATGGCGACGACAATTGCGATCATGGCCGGAAACGGTACGCCGAAGATTTCACCGCGACCGAGAAACAGAAATCCAGGAACATCGCGGATCGGGATCGAGTAGCCCTTGGTGAGATAAAGCGCGATACCACGAAAGATCGAAAGGCCTGCGAGCGTCACGATAAAGGCCGGAATACCCTGATAAGAAACGAACCAGCCCTGAAACAGACCGATGAACGCACCGAGCGCCAGCATGGCGACTATTGCCAAGGGCCAGGGAACACCGGCAACGATGATCATGGCGACCACCGCATTGATGACAGCGATGATCGAACCGACCGAAAGATCGATGCCGCCGGTGATGATCACAAATGTCATGGCGATGGCGACAATCAGGATGGGCGCTGCCTGCCGGATGACGTTGAGCAGGTTTCCGGCCGTCAGAAAGGTGTCGGTGCTGACCGCAAAGAAGATGAAGCAGGCGACAAAGAAAAAGGCGATGGAGAGCACCTGGGCATTTTCACCGAGAAAATCGACGATCGGCGAGCCCTTGGCGCGTTCGGTGTAGGCGCTCAATGTTTTTCTCCCCCGACGATGAGCTGGACGAGGTCTTCAAGTCCGGTGTCTCCGATCATGCGTTCTGCAACCTTGGTGCCCTCATACATGACAGCAATGCGGTCGCAGACGCGGAAGAGATCCTGAAGACGATGGGTGATCAGAACCACGGAAACGCCCTTGGCCTTGACCCGGTTGATCAGGTGCAGCACGGCTTCCACCTCCGCCACGGCCAGCGCCGAAGTCGGTTCGTCCATGATCAGCACTTTCGGCTGGAACGAGGCCGCCCGCGCAATCGCGATCGCCTGCCGCTGGCCGCCGGAGAGCTTTTCCACCTTGGCGGAAAGCCGGGGAATGCGGATTTCAAGCGCCTCGAGCATGCGCTCGGCCTCGGCCGTCATTTTCTTGCGGTCGAGAAACAGTCCGCTGGAAAGTTCGCGCCCGAGAAACAGATTGCCGACGACATCAATATGGTCGCAGAGGCTGAGGTCCTGGAACACCATTTCGATATTGCGGTTGCGGGCATCGGCGGGCCCGGTCAGTTCGACGGTCTCGCCGGCAACCTTGATGGTGCCGCCGTCGGGAATATAGGTACCAGAGATGATCTTGGTGAGGGTTGATTTCCCAGCGGCATTGTCACCGACCAGACCGAGGCATTCGCCGGGGTAAAGATCAAGGTCAACGCCGCGCAGCGCCTGATGCGAGCCGAAGGTTTTTGTGATGCCGCGAAGGGAAATGGCGGGTTCTGTTGCAGGCTGTTCCGGCGAACGGAGGGGGTTCCCCCTCCGCTGCCGGCAGCACCAGTTTGCTGTAGATCAGACATCATTTAAAGATAGCACGGTAAGGTTCGACATTGGCTTCAGTCACGATTGTGACCGGCACGGAGATTACGGCTTCAACGCTGTCACCATTGGAAAGGTCATTCAGCGCTTCAATCGCTGCCGCTCCCATCAGGGACGGGTCCTGCTGGATAACTGCGATCAGGAAGCCGTCATCGATGGCGTTGATTGCCTGCGCCGTCAGGTCCCAGCCGAAGATCTTGATGTCGTCCTGCTTGCCCTGGCTTTCGACAGCAGCAATCGCACCCATCAGCGCCGGTTCGCCAGTTGCATAGATCGCGGTGAGGTCGGGGTTGGCGGTGATCAGGTTCTCGGCTGCCGTCAGCGCATTGTCCTGAACGTTGCGGCCATCAACAACACCTGCGACCGTGATGCCGTCCACACCATCGATGGCATCTTCAAAGCCCTGCTGCCGCACATTCTGGATGTAGGAATTCAGTGCACCGACGATACCGACCTTGGCTTCGCCCCCCATATCACTTTTGACATAGTCGAGGAAATAGCCGCCGATGTCACCGCCGGCCTTGGCATTGTCGACGCCAATCTGAGCCTTCTGCGGCCCTTCCGGCAGGATCGCATCGATGGCAACCACCGGAATACCGGCCTCATCGGCCTGCTCGACGGCGGCCATGATGCCGTTGACATCGATAGCGACAACGGCAAGGCCGTCAACACCTTCCTGGATATAGGTCTCGACGGCGTTGTTCTGCATCGCCGGGTCATTGTTGGCGTTGTAGATCTGCAACGCGACGCCGAGTTCGGCGGCCTTTTCTTCGGCACCGCGATTGATGTCGTTGAAGAACAGGGCCTGCTGGTTGATCTGGACAAGCGCGAAGGTCTTGTCTGCAGCCGCGGCACCGGTGGAAAGAGCGCCTGCCATCATACCGGCGGCAAGCGCTGTCGAAAGAAGCGTCCTGCGGGAAATTCTGGAAATCATGAGTTCATCCTCTGGCTTGGTTATGAGCGTCGCTGTTTTTTGATCGCCGGCGGCGCGACGGAACTCCGCACGACGATTTCAACGGGCAGCAGTTCTTCCTGCGAAAGGTTATCGGGCTGCTGCCAATCGGTTTGTAGAAGAAGGGAAAGCGAACGTGCTCCGATGGCGCGCACCGGCTGGCGCACTGCCGTCAAAGGAGGCGCGAACAAATGTAGCGGGCCAACATCATCGAAGCCCACGACCGAAACCTGGTCGGGGATGGTCACGCCTTCGGAATAAAGCACCTCGATCAGGCCGACGGCGATCTCGTCCGAGCTTGCGAAAATAGCGGTCGCCGGAAGCTTCTCGTCAAGAAAGCGCCGCGCCGCGTGACGTCCGGCTGAAACGGTGTATTCGCCCCGGTAGCGCCGGATTTCGGCATCTTCCCCGAAGCGTTCGCGCAGCCCCTGCTCCAGACCGGCATAGCGGCGGGTTGTGGAGATCATTTCGTCCGGCCCGCCGATGAATACCACCTTTTTGTGCCCGAATTCCGCCAGATGCCTGCCTGCGAGATAGCCGCCCTGATGATTGTCGCAGAACAACTTTGGAACCATGGCGCCCGGCACATCCTCATCGACGATCACGACCTTGCCGGTACGGTTGATCATTCCCGCAAGCTCGCCATCATCGGGATGGTTGGTCACGAAGATCAGGCCGTCGACATGATGATGTTCGATCAGTCCGAGATATTTCTTCTCGCGGCCCGGCCGGTTCAGCGTCGCGTTGAGCGAAACGGCAAGCCCGAGCTTGTCGGCCTCTTCCTCGATCGCCGCCACCAGCATGGCGAAGAACGGGTTGGCGATGTCGGGAACAACAAGCCCGATCATGTCGGAACAACCACGGCTTAGCCGCCTGGCATGGGGGTTGGGCACATATCCGAGCTCGCGGATAGCAGTTTCGATACGGGTGCGGGTGTCGTTGGGCAAAACCAGCGAACCATTCAGCAGACGAGAAATCGTCGCTACGGAAACGCCTGCGGCTTTCGCAACATCTTTAAGGCTCGGTGCCTTCGCCATACTGTTCGCCCTTGCGTGACCGTTCAATGGCCATCATCATAATTCTGTAAAGCGATTTACTAAACCGCTTTACAAGAAAAGTATAACGTCCCTATTTTGTCAATACCGTTTGTGAAGAAGCTTGGAAAACAATACCCGGCGCCGCCGAATGTAACGCAGAGCGACCCAAGGGGCTTCTCTGACGGCCTCGGCTCGCCGCTTGCGGCAGTCTCGACGACAAGCCTGTTTGTTTCTGCCGAACACGCATTCAATCCCCCTCCTCCACCGCCATTTGCGCCGTGTTCGAAGGCCTCACTGCCGCCGATTCAAGCCTGCAGCCAGGACTAGCCACCAGACACCGGCAGTTCTTGGAGGCATCCTATGCCTGGACGATAGGCAAAGATGGCCATTGGGGCCGCAGGGAATAGCCTACGGCGCCAGCGGTCTGAAAACCGAGAAGACAGACGGAGATTTCGTCGTCTTCGGAATGCCCCTGGTCCGGGACACGCATCATGGCGAAAAACGGAAACGCCCTGAAGCTCAGACGGATGACGAGCGGCCGGGTTCGAATATCGCCAGATCACAGGCAGGAACCGTCTTCTGCCCGAGCAGGAAACGCCTGGTTTCAAACGGGATGGTCCATGCCCCCGGTCCGTAGTTGAAGACGAACATCAGTTTGCCACGCCGCTGAAGCCGGACATGTTCGGGAACGGTAGTTTTTGCAATATCGAAACGGTCAAGCATCATTCCGAAGATGGCGTGGAGCAGGTCCGGGTCGGCCCAGGCACCGAGATAGCTCGCGCGCTCATTGCCCACCATCACCGGCGCTCCGTCTTTTGCCGTAACCATCGCGTCCAGCTCAGTCTCAAGCAATTCGCGCCAACGCGAGATCGTCCCGCTCACCCCTTCCCCGCTCACCGCGATTTCCACGCCCAGCCGCAGCGAGGAAACCTCCGCAACCGTCACCGGCAGGAAATGCTGCAAAATCCCCGGCGGCAAAGTGGATGGAATGGCAAAGTTCTCTGTCTTCGAACCACTGCGCGGACCAAACAGAAGATGCGCATCTGTCGCCTCAAACGCCGCCATCGCGGCTTCGGAGATCGACGGCATGCAGGGTACGAGCACAAGCTTGTAGCCTTCAAGCGGCGCACCGGGCGTCAAAACATCGACATTGATGCCGTGCCGGCGCAGGGCCTCATACCAGCGATGCAGCAGAAGCTTGTAGTTGAAATCTTCGCCCTGCGGCTCAATCGTCGTAACCCAGGCGGCCTCGTAGTCGAGAACGATCGCCACATCGGCCTGCATGATTTGCGGCAATGACCCGACAGCCTCGATCTCGCGGCCCAGAACGGCAACCTCCTTGCCACCCGGAGACAATTGTCGGTCCGGACGCTGCAATCCGGCATGCATCTGTTCTTGCGCGAAGGGCACCTGACGCCAGCGGAAATAGCTGACGACTTCGGCGCCATGGGCGAGCGCCTCCCATCCCCAAAGCCGAACCATGCCCTGGCGTGGGGCCGGGTTCCAGTGGGCCCAGTTTACCGGCCCCGGCTGCTGCTCCATGATCCAGAACCGATCATTGCGCAGCTTGCGGTAAAGCGCATGGTGGAACGCCGAAAAATCGGGATGCGATGTATCATACCAACGCGCGCGCTCTTCATTGGAAAGCGGAAAGTGCTCGACCTTGCCGAGGGGATATGAATCCCAGCTGCAAAAATCGAGAGAGGCTGCGAGCCGAGCATGATCGAACTGATGAAAGAAGCCCATGAAATTATGGGTGATGAAACGCCCCGGCGCGTATTTGCGCAGGATGTCTGCCTGGGCGGCACAATACTCGGCAAGACTGTCTGATGAATAACGCCAGAAATCGAGCAGTGCGGCCGGATTGGCATCGGAAACCTGTCCCGCCGGTGGAATGACCTCGCCAAAAGACCGGAACTCCATGGACCAGAAGACGTTGCCCCACGCCCGGTTCAGTGCCTCGACCGACTGATATCGCGCCGAAAGCCATGCCCGGAACCCTTCGGCATCTTCGGGACCATACAGAAGAACGGTATCGTCACCGCCGAATTCATTGTCGATCTGCCAGCCTTCAACAGCGGGGTGGCCACCGTAACGCTTCGCCATTTCGGTGACGATCCGGTCGGTCTCGGCCCGAAATCGCTTCGATGCGGCGGTATAGTGCCGGCGAGAGCCGAAACCACGCGCCTTGCCATCGGCAAAAACCGGCAGCACATCCGGATACATGTCGACCAGCCATTTCGGCGCTGCCGCTGTCGGCGTGCCCAGCACAACACGTAGCCCCTCGCCCGCAAGAACCTCGATCGCACGATCAAGCCAGCCCCAGTCATAGCGACCGGGCGACGGTTCCATCCGGCTCCAGGCAAATTCGGCAATGCGCACGTAACGAATGCCCATTTCGCGCATTTGGCGTGCGTCTTCCGCCCACCAGTCCTCGTCCCAATGTTCAGGATAGTAGCAAACGCCGAGCATCTCGTTTTCCTTTTCCGGCTTGAAGTCTTGCGCGCGGCCTGGGCTATTCAGGGGATGCTATTGCGCTGAAAACCACGGTTTTGCCAGCAGCATTGAACAACTGGCAGGCTTCCGGCCGGACACCAAGCGAAACACTGTCGCCCGAACGCACGTGGCTGACGCCGTCGACCTTGACCATCAGCGTGATGTCGCCTTCCGTTTTCAACATCAACAGGGTTTCAGCACCAAGGTGCTCCACCAGCTCCACCGCCGCTTCGATTTTTGAGGCTCCGTCTCCCCCGACCACGAAATGTTCAGGACGGATCGCCAGGGTCACGGCGTCACCCTTCGAAATATCGGCTGAATCAAGCGGCAGCGAGACGGTTGCGCCGCCGGGAAGCGGCAGGATTGCAACCCCTTTGTCGACCGCCTGCACCACCGTTTCGAAACAGTTGATCTTAGGAGAGCCGAGAAACTCGGCGACAAAACGGTTAGCCGGTTTGAGATACAGATCCAGCGGTGAGCCAACCTGCTCGATATGGCCGCCGTTCAGCACAACGATCTTGTCTGCCATGGTCATAGCCTCCACCTGATCATGGGTCACATAGATCATCGTCGAGCCCAGGCTCTTGTGCAGTTTCAGGATCTCCACCCGCATTTCATGGCGAAGGGCTGCGTCAAGATTGGAAAGCGGTTCGTCAAACAGGAACACGCTGGGATCACGCACGATGGCCCGGCCGATCGCAACGCGCTGACGCTGCCCACCGGAAAGATGTGCAGGCTTGCGGTCCAGATAGGGCTGCAGGTGCAGCATCGTCGCCGCCCGCTCCAGACGCTCGGCAATGATGGCCTTGTCCACGCGGTTCATGCGCATGCCGAAGGTTATGTTGTCTGCAACCGTCATATGCGGGTAGAGGGCATAGGACTGAAACACCATCGCAACGCCGCGATTTGCGGAATCGACCGCTGTCATATCGCGTCCGTCGATGACAAGGCGGCCTTCGCTCATCTGCTCAAGCCCGGCAATCAGGCGCAACAGCGTTGATTTTCCGCAGCCCGACGGACCGACGAAGACGACAAATTCGCCCTGCTCGATCGACAGATCGATGCCTTTGATGACGCGGGTCGTACCAAAATCCTTGGCGATATTTTCAAGAGAAACATAAGTCATTTTTGAAACCCGTATTGTCAGCCCTTGGTGGCACCGAAAGTCAGCCCGGCGATGAATTGTCGCTGCATCAGAAAGAAAACCAGAACCGGAGGAACGGCAGCCAAAAGCGAACCGGCAGAAATCAGATGCCAGGTATTGGTCCACGTTTCGCGCAACGCCTGAAGACCTGCGGTCACCGGGCGGGCGCTGTCCGACTGCACCAGCACCAACGACCAGAAATAGTCATTCCAGACAAAGGTGAAGACCAGCACGAACAGCGCGGCCAGGGCCGGGCGCACGAGCGGCAAAATGACGTGGAAGAAGATCTGGATCTCACTGACACCTTCGACGCGTGCAGCCTCAATCAGCTCACCCGGCAGTTCGGCAATGAAATTGCGCATGAACAGGGTGCAGAACCCTGTCTGGAATGCGATATGGAAAATCACCAGCGCCCAGATCGTGTCATAGACCGGTATCACGTGAATGGCGATATCGCGCACCGGTATCATAAGCATCTGGAACGGCACAAAATTACCCGCAATGAACAGTGCAAGCAGCAATGTCGAGCCGCGAAACCGATAGCGGCTCAGCGCAAAGCCCGCCATCGCCGAAAGCGCAAGCGCTCCAACGCAGGAAACCAGCGTGATCACCATGCTGTTGAACAGGAAACGCAGCATCGGTGAGGACGTGAAGACACGGGTGTAATTGGCGACTGCGCTGAACTCGGTCGGCCAGCCCCAGTAATTACCGGCGTTCAGATCCTGAACAGAACGGATCGATGTGATGGCGATGGCGATAATGGGAAGCAGCCAGACAAAGAGGCAGATCCAGACGGTCGCATAAAAGACCCGTCGCCTCGCAGGTGAAGCGGTTTCAATCGGTATCGGAAACATGGCCTCAGCGCCTCCCTCTTGGCAGCGAGCGAATGAGAAAGATGACGATGCAGATGTCCATCAGGAAGAACAGGCAGGAAGCGATTGCAGCGCCATAGCCAATGCGAAATGCGCCGAATGTCTGATCGTACATGTAATAGGCCAGCACCGTGGATGACTGGTAGGGGCCGCCATCCGTCATCACCGATACGAGATCGAAAGAGCGCAAGGCACCGACCACCGAGACAATCATCGCGATTGAGGTGGCGGGACGGAGCTGCGGCAGCACGATATGCCAGAGAAGCTTGAACCCCTTCACCCCCTCCATCCGTGCCGCTTCGAGAAGCTCCGGATTGATGGCAGTCAGCCCCGTCAGATACAAGATCATGCAATAGGCGACCTGTGGCCAGAGCCCAGCTGCAATGATGACGAAGGTCGCGGTATTCTCGCCCTCGAGGAGAGAGACCGGCGGCAGGCTGAAAAATGCCAGGATGTGGTTCAAAAGCCCGAACTCGGCATTGAAAAACCAGCTGAACATCAGACCAACAACAACCTGGCTGATCACGAACGGCATGAAGTAAAGTGACTTTACAAACCGCATGCCAAAGCCAGACTGGTTCAGAAAAAGTGCCAGCAAAAGCCCGAGAGCCGGCGAAACCAGAAAGGCGATCAGCCAGTAGATATTGTTCTTCAAAGCGGTCCAGAAAACCGGGTCTTCGCTGACCAGCTCGACATAATTCCCAAGCCCGATGAAGCGGGCCTGATTTATGCCGTCCCAGTCATAAAGGCTGAGCCGCAGGCTCATGATCACCGGAATGATCACGAATACCGTAAACATCACAACTGCCGGGGCCAGGAACAAGGCCGGCGCCAGCCTGCGCTGGTTTCGCCGCCAGAAGCCCGGTTCATGCATATATGGTCGTTTCAATATCTGTTCGGACAAGCCGGAAACTCCCCTCGGTCTTCTTCATGGATAGCCCGCAAATGGCGACCATGGACCTTTTGATTTTGGCCGTGCGCGAATAATCGAGCACCGACGACCCGAAGGCCGCCGGCACTGTGTTGCTATGTGGTTACCGTACGATCAGTTGGGATACGCACGGGCTTGTGCCCGCTGGATATTGGTGAGGATCCGATCAAGCCGGTCGGGATGGACGAGGAATTCCTGGAAACCGTCCATCGCGATATTGGCGACCTGCGAATCCGTGTCGCGATCGATGAACTGGGCATAAAACTCGGCCCCTGCGGCAAGATCCGCGCTCTCCTGCAGCAACCGGACATCCGGTGCTGTCGCTTCAGGATTGGCCGGAAGAACCGGATAGATTTCCGTCATCAGCGATTGCGTTGAAGGCTCGGCAAGAAAAGCCAGAAAGGCCTTTGCATCCTCGATGTTCTTCGCCTTGGCCGGAATATGGTAGGTTTCTATGGGGGCGTCTTCTGCGCGGGCAATATCGGCATTGATGACCGGGAAGTTCATCACGCCGGTGACGGGCTCGCTTTCCGGCGTCAGGCTGGCAATCAGATAATTGCCCATCAGCATCATTGCCGCTTCGCCCTGGTTCATTTTGGCGAGGCCTTCACGCCAGGCCAGACTGGTGTGGTTTTCCGCGAAGCAATCGGCATCGACCATCTTCTTCCACTCGGCAAAGACGGCCTTCACCCTGTCATCGGTCCAGGCGACCTTGCCATTCATCAAATCCATGTGGAACGCGTAGCCGTTCAGCCTGAGGTCGATATAGTCAAACCATCCGGCAAGCGGCCATGGCGCTTTGGAGCCGAGCGCAACGGGCGTGATATCGTTCTCGCGAAATACCGTGCAGGCTGCGATCAAATCGTCAAACGTCTCAAGCGGAGCGGTCAGGCCGGCATCCTCAAAAAGATCGGTGCGATAGTAGATCGCCCAGGTCGAGTAGGATGTCGGCACACCATACTGTTTGCCGTCAAAACTCACCGATTCAACCATGCCC
Organism: Martelella sp. K41-7; assembly: GCF_055808365.1. Lineage (NCBI taxonomy): Bacteria > Pseudomonadati > Pseudomonadota > Alphaproteobacteria > Hyphomicrobiales > Aurantimonadaceae > Martelella > Martelella sp. K41-7. The sequence continues at coordinate 219,571 of NZ_CM147867.1, read as the reverse complement.
GGACCAAACTGCGCTTTCAGCGTGTCGGGCCAGATATCGCTGACATCGGCCAGCAAACCGGGCTCGACAAACTGGACCATCTTGTTGCCGCCATACCATTTTACGACGTCGGGAGGACTTGTCGTCAGCCAGTTGCGGATGGCGGTCTTGTTGCTTTCCTCGTCATAAAAATTCACTTCGACGGTGATATCCGGATACTCTTCCTCGAATGCTGAGATTGCGGCATTGAGAGATTCCCGATCGGGTTCACTGGCAACGGATGCGTTGAAAACCACCGTGCCGGCGAAAGCCTGCGGAGCGGCCAGTATGCTGGCGCCGAGCAGAGCAGCTGCAATATGCTTGGAAAACGTCATGAAACGGCCTCTAAATACGGATTGGGTCAAACGAATGCTTGATTGTATGCAGATTGCGCACAACAATTCGTCTTGCTTTGACCTCTTTAATTCCTGAATAGTAAGATTTCCGTATGACCAACAAACGCAAGGCGCCCTTCGGAGTTGCCGAAAGCCTGTTCTCGGCAGATCAGCGCGACACAGTTATCCCGATGCGCGCGCCGCATGTTCATAATCAGGTTGAGCTCAACCTCATTCTTTCGGGAACTGTACGGTATCTCTTCAACGGCAGGGTCGTTGATCTGAAGGCGGGAGATTTCGTCTTCTTCTGGGGATCGATCCCGCATCAGGTCACGGAAACGACTGGCGATGCCCAATTCGCCTGTATCTATGTGCCGGTCGAGACTTTCATGTTCACGGCGTTCAGCAAAGCGCTCAAACTCGCAATCCTCAGCGGCGGTTTCGTGCGGATCGATGAGAAGCTCGCGCTCGATACCGACCTGATGCTGATGATTCAGAGAGAACTTCGCGCCAGCGAGGAGGTGCTCTCAACACTCAATTATGCGCATCTGGAATTGAGGTTACGCAGGGCGGACCACACCGGCTGGACGGATCTTCTGGAGACTGCGCCAAAGGTATCACGAACGCTCAGGAGCAATCATCGCAAAGTGGTGGAGATGACCCGCTACATCAGCGCCAACGCCGATACCAATATTCAGACGGATGACGTGGCGCGGGCTGCGGACCTGCATCCGAAATATGCCATGAGCCTGTTTCGCCAGTCGACCGGTATGACAATCACCCAATACCTTCTGCGCTGCCGCCTTGTTACCGCTCAGCACATGCTGCTCGGGAGCGAAAAGAATGCAGCAGCCGTCGCTTTTGAGGCAGGGTTCGGATCTGTCAGCCGCTTCTACAAGGTCTTTCGCGAACAGACAGGCATGTCACCGAAACGGTTCCGTGACGTCTACCGCCTTGTTTCAAGCGAACCCGCCTGACTGAAGTGGTTTGAGAAAAACGAACAGGCGGGATATAATGTCGTAGAGCTCCTTGATGGCGCCGACATCGACGCCATTGGTGGGTTCGACGATGATGTAGAGCGAAGCCTTCGCACTCATCCATTTGCCGATCACCACCTTCTGCTGGTTGCCGCCGGAAAAGAACCGGACCTGGATCGAAGCGTCGCGCGGCCTGACCGCCAGCCGTTCCATCACCCCGTCGGCATACGACTTGACCGGCCCGGGCCGGATCATCAGCAGGCGCTGCAGCGAACCGAGCACCGGCAGGCAGACGTTTTCGGCAACCGAAAGCGAGGGAAACAGCGCCTGTTTGCGGCGGTCCTCCGGGATCAGCGCAACGCCAGAGCGGCGGGCGGCAATCGGCGTGTTGACGCTGACCGGCCTGCCGCCCAGCTTCACCGATCCTGAATGCCTGGTGACGCCGCCGAGCGCACGGGCAATGTCTTCCATCCCGCCGCCGACAGGACCGGTGATGCCCAGAACCTCGCCGGCGCTGATCTGGAAGTTGATCGGCGCAAGATTTGCCGTGGAAAGCCCTTCGACCTCAAGCAGCACTTCATCGCGGACGTTTTCGCCCTCATTATAGGTCGCAAGCTGTGAGCGGTTGCGGTCCACCATCAGTTCGGTGACGCGGTCTTCGGTCACCTCGCCGCGATTGAGCGTGCCGGAGACCAGCCCGCCGCGCAGGATCGTCGCCCGGTCGCAGATCTCCTGCACCTCGCGAAGCCGGTGGGAGATATAGACAATGGTGATGCCCTGTTTCTTGAAGCCTTCAATGATGCCGAACAGAACCTCGGATTCAGCCGCTGACAGGCGCGCCGTCGGTTCGTCGAGAACGATCAGTTTGTAGCGGCGGTGAAACAGGGTCGCCAGCGTCACAAGCTGCATCTCGGCGGCCGACAGATCGCCCGCCAGACGGTAGATATCGAGATCCAGCCCCATGCTGTCGAGGATTTCGGCGGCCTCGCGGTGAATGGCGCGATAGCTGATGCCGATCCTGCCCGGTTCATTGCCAAGCAGGATGTTCTGGCCGACCGTGAAACCCGAGAACAGTTCGGCATCCTGGTAGACCGCGCCGAGGCCGAGCTTGTGGGCCTCCGGCGGGTTTGAAATTCTGACCGGCTTGCCTTCGAGCAGGATCTCGCCCGCGCTCGGTGAATAGACGCCGGTGAGGATCTTGATCAGCGTCGATTTTCCGGCGCCGTTTTCGCCCAGCAGGCCATGGACCTCGCCGCGCAGGAATTCGAGGCTGACGCCTTTCAGCGCCTTGGTGCCCGCGAATTCCTTCTCCAGATCTTGAAGTTCTACAAGTGCGTTGCCGGTCATTGCCTATACCTCAGATGAACTTCAGGTGGACTTCTTCCCGGTTGAGCAGCGCATTGGCGCCAACCGCGATGATGAGAACCAGCCCCTGAAAGATATGGCGGGCGGCAAACGGGAAACCGACCATGTTCATGCCCGAGTCGACCATGTAGAGGAAGAATACCCCGACCAGCGTGCCGAGCAGATGCGGCTTGCCCTTGCCGAGAACCGTGGCCCCGAGAAAGACGGCGGCGAACGCCTCGAGCAGATAGCCATCGCCGCCGACCGGCTGCGCGGAGGAGGAAATGGCGGTGACGATGATGCCAGCACCGCCGGACAGAAGCGCGGAGAGCATGAAGGCCAGAATGACCCAGCGATAGACATTGATGCCGGAATAGAACGCCGCCATCGGATTGTCGCCGACGGCCGAAATATAATGACCGATGCGGGTGCGGATCGCGGCAATGTATGCAATCGCGAAGACCGCAAGCAGGATGATGACCGGCACGGCGATCATGCCGATTTTGCCCTGGCCGAGATAAAGGAATGCGGTCTCGTCATAACCGACGGGCACCTGATAGCCGCCCGTTATGAAAACGTTGATCCCGTCGAGAACGAACACACGCCGAGCGTGACCACGATGCCTGAAAGCCGTCCATAGGTGACCAGCACGCCATTCACCAGCCCGATAAGGCAGGCTGCGGCAAGCGCCAGGATGATCGCGGCCCAGGGCCCGACCACGGGAATGAGAAAGGCAACCAGGATCGAGGTGGTCGTCACCGTCAGCCCGATCGACAGGTCGAAACTGCCAGCGATGACCACCCAGGTGAGACCGAGCGACACCAGAGCACTGACGATCATCGAAAACAGGATGTTGTTGAGGTTCGACACGGTTGCGAAATAGGGAGACGCCACGGCGAAACCTGCCGCCGCCAGCACCAGCACGATGATCGTGCCCCACTGCCGCAAAATTCGAATGGCCGTAGTTTCGCCGCGTGTCGCCATTGCTGTCCTGGCGGTGTCCTGAGGGGGGCTTCCCCGGCCAGACTGTCCTGTTCCACTGTCATACTGCCTGATTCCAGTCGTTAGGTTGCGTTCGTAGTCTCACCGACGGACGCAGTCCGACGATGGTGTTCTTCGATCTTTCAGATGTTTGCCGGGCACCGGGCGACGGCGACAACCGCCGCCGCCTTGCTGCAATCAGCCGCCGAACTGCTTGAGCAGTGCGATCGCCTGTTCGTCCTGGCTCTTGAGAAGGGTAAGCGCCTCTTGCGCCTGTTCCGGCAGAACGGTGATGACCGGAACGCGGTAGACCAGGTTCGGCACATCTTCGCCGCGTGCAAGCTTGACCGCCAGTTCGCCGGTCTTGCGACCGATTTCGGGGAACGGGGAATCGCAGCTGAATGCAACCGGCACCTGCTTGGCGACCCAGGCCTCGAGGAACTGAATCGAGAGATAGTGGTTGAACAGCGGCACATCGCTTCTGTTCATCTGCTTCAGCGCCTGAGCGGCGCCGAGCGTGAACGGCCACCACCACGAGATAAAGCCCGCAAGCGACCCCGGTTCCGGATTTGCCTGCAGCAGCGACAGCATGTTCTTGCGACCGACGGAGATTTCGTCGGACGTGCCCTGCCCGCCATCGATGAACGGCAGCACCTTCATGCGCGGCTCGTAGCTGCACATCAGCTCGAACATGTCGACTTCCATGTCGAAGGGCGTGAAGTAGCCGCGCTGCTCGGCGGTCTGCGCGAAGGTGCCCTGGCGCTTGGTGTAGTTCTGAACGAAGTAGCCAAGCGTTGTCGCCGTGCCCCAGACATCGTCCATGACGGCCGGCGAATCCTTGACCGGAATGGTAAAGCCGACGGTCTTGATGCCGCGCTTGTGGGCTTCGTCCGCGATATAGGCGGTTTCGGATTCCTGGGAATAAATGCCCATGACCAGCGCGTCGATACCGCGGTCAAGCAGCGCCCGTTCGGCTGACTGCTCGCTGGCCTTGGTCGGCTCTCCGCGCACCGTCACCACCTCGCCGCCGGCATCGAGAACCGCCTTGACGATCTGCCAGCATCCGCGCCGCCAGGGTTGATTGAAGGGTCCGTAAGTCAGCGGCACACCGATCCGCACCTTCTTGCCCGGCTTGGGGGGCGTGATTTCCTCCCTTTTATCGCAACAGCCCAACCATCGATACCGAACTCCACCTCCAGAGCCGCATGGCTGCGATGCCATCATGTTCCGGTTACTAATGAACCATATAACATGGTTGCCTGACAAGTTAAATCTGGTATTCTCGTGATGATAATGTTGAGACTCCTTGTGGAAAGGGGTTCAACGCGTACAAGATTGATTCGAGGGAGATTGATATGGCTTATGACGACAGGGTGCGGCGCGGCCCCTCCCTTGTGGACTCGGTGTCGGCTCGGATTCGCGACGAAATCACATCAGGTGCGTACAAGAAGGGAGACAAGCTCCCGACCGAGCGCGACCTCTCGCAGAAATACGGAGTCAGCCGCCCGATCATCCGCGAGGCGATTGGCACGCTGAAGCGCGACGGTCTGGTGGCGACCCGACAGGGGCTTGGCGCATTCGTAGTCGAAACCCGCGAAGTCGCCTTCCGTCTGGCCAATTTCGACCTGAGCGACACAGACGATATCCGCAATGTCATCGAATTGCTGATGGCGGTGGAATCGGCAGCCACCGCGCTTGCCGCGGTGCGTCGCTCGCCGGAACAACTGGCCGCGATCGAACAGAAACTTCATGCGATCCAGACCGCATTCGACAATAATCAGGCCGGCATCGAAGAAGATTTGGCGTTTCACCGGGAAATCGTGGACGCCTGCGGCAACCCGCAATTCCGCGACATGTCGGACTTTCTGGAATCCCATGTGCGCAACTTCATCCGCAGCGCCCGCGCCAGTTCGCTGCGCAATGCGCTGTTATCCGAGGTACAGCGCGAGCATGTCGCGATATTCCAGGCGATCGCTTCGTCAGATCCGCAGGCGGCCCGCAAGGCCGCCGAGGATCACCTGCGGGGCGCAGCAAACCGGCTGGCCCTGCACCGCGGGAGCAACGAGCCGGTTGGCGAGGCTGTGTTCGAGAAACGATAGTTGGGTTCCGCCGGGGTTTGCCCCGCCTGTAAGCCGCGTTTTGAATATGTCTTCAATGCAGCCGCTGGTCAGTGTGTCGAGGCCGACTTTATCATGGGTGTCGATTTATCGTTGAAACAGGGACTCTCGTATTTCATTCTTTCCATGGCTTGCGCAACGTGTCGGTGACCTCGAAGATTGCACTGGTGCTCAACCTGCGTCCGGCTGTAAGCGTCATGGTAATCGTCTCGAATGGAGTTCTTCCAGCAATCAACGGCATACTTATTGCGACTGTGGCGTTTGGGCTGTTGCCAGGTGGCAAGCCCCCGCGCCAAGACACCCGCGACAACAAGTGACCAGAATGAACCGATGGGTTCTACGCGGGGGAAATGCGTGTGTTCTTCCGCCGGTCGCTTACGCCGGGTCCCCCGGCGCAAAGCAGAAGTGGATATCGCGATAGTGCTCCAGTGTATGCGCCGGTTGAGCGTGTCCTTTCGGCAGAGGTAGCCGGGAAATGGCGGAAAAATAGGCCAGACAGGCGTCGCGCCACCACTTCGCCTCGCGATGCTGGATCCCGAGAAAGGCACGGACCTGCTCGAAACGCTGGCCGTCTACCTGTGAACGCAACGTCTCCCAGGATGCGACCATTTGTGCGACACCATCCACGCCTTCATCGTAGCGCACTGCCAACCCTTCCCAGAGGGTCTTTCCGGACGCCAGCATGAAGTCCCATGGGACGTGGTGAAACCAGAGCAGATAGCGCTCGTCGAAGGCATGCGGGTCAGCAAAAAGGGCGGCGACCTCGGAGCTGTACTGGGCGACCGCATTGCTGCCGTCAGAAAGGCGGCTAAAGCCGATACCGTTTTCATCCGCGCGGTTATAATAGGTCGGGTTCCACTCCGGCCGATCCAGTTCGCTCACCCACGGCCCCGGCCCGTAATGGTGGCTGGTTGCCACCTGATGGTGAAGGCCATAAGGCATCATATAATTCACCAGCGTTTCGTGAGAGCCCATCATCATGTCTACGACGGTGCGAACGAAATCGTGGTCGCCGTCAAAGGTCATCCTGACCCAGTCTTCGGCGATGGCGGCGGCCGGTTCGTCCGGGTCCCATGCCATCCTGCCGAAGACATACCAGTTGGCCTGGTTGAACGTGCCGCCGGTCCAGTCGCGGTCAGTCCCAATATTGGCAACTGCGGCTATTCCCGTCACCGGCTGCGGGAAGACCTCACCTTTGATAATTCTGCTGACGGTCGAGCCCGCGCCACGCGCAAAGGTGTCGAATTTCAGCACTTCTTCGAAGACCGGACCAAGATAGGCCAGATGCGTAGCCTGGCCGAGATATTCCTTGGTGATCTGGAACTCCATGACCAGCGGGGTTTGTGTGATCTGGCCAAAAGCGGGCGAAACCGGTTCGCGCGGCTGAAAGTCGATCGGCCCGTTCTTGACCTGCAACAGCACATTGTTCCGGAAGGTGCCGTCGAGCGGTTTGAACTCGCTCAAAGCTTCCGTGGCGCGGTCGGTACCGGGGTCCGAGGCATAGACGAAGGCCCGCCAGATCAGGATACCGCCATGAGGGGCGAGCGCGTCCGCCAGCATGTTGGCGCCCTCAGCATGGCTGCGGCCATAGTCGCCTGGACCGGGCTGTCCTTCAGAATTGGCCTTTACCAGAAAGCCACCGAAATCGGGGATCAGGCGATAGATCTCGCTGACCTTTTCCTTCCACCAGCCCAGGACGGCCGGGTTTGCAGGATCCGACGTTTCAAGCGCCCCGAGGGCCGACGGCGAAGCGAAATTGACGGAGAGGAATACTTTTAGCCCATAAGGCCGGAAGATATCCGCAAGCTTTGCCGCCTTCTCCAGGTAGCGGCTTGTCAGGATTTCAGGCGCCGCATTCACATTGTTCAGCACCGTGCCGTTGATGCCGGCAGATGCGTTGGCGCGGGCATAATCGATGTAACGCCGGTTGACGTAATCGGGAAGCGTCCACCAGTCCCAGATGGTATATCCGGCATAGCCGCGCTCGACCGAACCGTCGAGATTGTCCCAGTGATTGAGGAGCCGCAGATCGAGCTTCGGCGCGGAACCAAGGTCGATCAGCGCCGGATCGCCTCCGGTCTGGATGTGACGCAGAAACGCGAAACAGCCATGCAGAACACCGATGTCCGTGTTTGCGGCAATGACCGTCACCTGCCGGCCCTCATGTGTGAGGCTGCGCACGCGGTAGCCTTCCCGGCCAAGGTCCGACAAAGCCAGATCCAGTTTTGCGACTGCGGGCAGTGTTTCGGGGGTGCCGACCAGGACGGAGCCATCCGGAAAGGCACTTTCGTTCGCGACCGGCACGCATTTGACCAGCATCGCGAAAAATGCCCGTTCCAGCTCTTCCCGCGCAACTGTCATCGTCGGGCTCGCACTGCCGAATACGAATGCACTGACGGCATTGTCCACAGCGCTCCGGCGGGGTTCTGTGAGCGGGCGGTAGCGAAGCCAGAGGTCGTAGCCATCTTCGTCGACAGCCGATGCGGCGCAGTGGTGGCCGGTTTGAGCAGCTTCCAGTTTGAGCAGGTGCGATAGCAAGGTGTTCATCGATTTATTACCGTCAGAACCGGATGACGTGGACCATCGATCGTCCATTTTCAGCGTCAACCGTATTTCAGGGAGCAAACCTCACCTGTCTTCGGCGCTTGGCGCCAAAGCCAGATTTGTCTGCGGGTTTCAAGCAAGCGTCGGGGCGAGGCAGCGCCTAACCCGGCATTTCGTAGTCGAACCATTCAAAATCGGCGGCGTGGCCCTGGCCGCTGATGTCGTAGGCGGCCATGCCAACGAAAGCTCCGGTGAAGTTGTTGCCCTCACCGACACCGGCTTCATCCGAAAGGATGGTCGCATCCAGCACGGGGCCGACCGTCTGCCATTCACCATCGGGAACCCGCCAGCTGAACTCAAGCGCTGCCGCATCGACCGTGGCTTGCAGCTCGACCGGTCCTTCCGGCAACCGAACGGGGTCACCAGAGAAGACGGAGTTGCCGAAGGGAAAGTCGCCGAGCGCGGACATGATGCGGAGCGCCCGGCTTCCGTCGTCTTCACGCGTGATGCTGAGGAAGTGATACTGGCACTGGTTGTACCAACACATCAGCCCGGCAAAACTCTGAAAATCGCGCGGTTCATAGTGCACAAGCGTGGCGGCGCGATAGCGGTGAGCCGTCTGCCGCCGTGCGAGAAGCGCCTGCTCGAACATTGTGCCGGGCGACTGCCGTCCGTAGATGCGAAGCTGGCCCGGACTGGCATCGAGCGAAAACAACCGCGCGGGCTCAGGGCTGCGCAACCACTGAAATGCCGGCGGCAGCGGACCGGGAGCGAAGGTCGTACGCACCGCTTCCTGCACGCAGGCAGCTGGCACAATGCCCTTGGGCCGCGGCGTATGAACGGAGGTTGGATGCTGTCCACCTTCCGCCAGATAGAGCCAACCGTCGTCCCGCCATTCCACCTTCTGGATTGCTGTCTCGCGACCAAGCGGCGAACGGCGTTCCAGCGCATCCGAACCCGGCAGATCGCGCCGTGTCTGCGCGTTTCCCGCTGTTCCGCTGACCGAAATCGGGCGGGAGCAGAGGTGAACCATATAGGTCTCGCCCGCCGCAGTCTCGACAATATCGGCATGGCCGCAACGCTGCAAAGGCGCCTCCGGTGCAAAGGCCGTGGTCAGGACATGCTTGTGCGGATGGACCTCATAGGGGCCGAGAAGATCGCGGGAGCGGGCCAGCGTCACGGCATGGTCGTACCCGGTTCCGCCTTCGGCCGTCATCAGGTAATACCAGCCGCAGCGGAAATAGAGGTGAGGCGCCTCCGTCAGCTTCCGGTCGGTTCCCTCGAAAATGTTGTGAACCGGGCCAACCAGTTTCTTTTCTGCGACACTGTATTCCTGAAGGACAATGCCCGCGAACTGGTCGCCATGACCTTCCTGGCGGTGGTCCCACAGCATGTTGACGAGATATTTCTTTCCGTCCGGCGCGTGAAACAGCGAGGGGTCGAAGCCGCTGGAATTCAGATAGACGCGGTCCGACCAGGGGCCGGAGATCGAAGGCGCGGTTGTCAGATAGTTGGGCGCATCCTTGAAACTGCCGGAAAGCCGTTTGACGTCCGTGTAGATCAGCCAGAACAGGCCATCGGCATAGGTCAGGCACGGCGCCCAGATGCCGCAGCTATCAGGATTACCGCGCATGTCGAGCAGATCGGCTCGCGCCAGCGGGCGGCTGACGAGCGTCCAGTTGGCCAGATCGCGCGAATGGTGGATCTGCACGCCGGGATACCATTCGAACGTCGAGGTGGCGATATAGTAGTCCTCGCCGACCCGGCAGATCGAAGGGTCCGGATTGAAGCCGGGCAGGATGGGATTGGTGATCATGTTTTCGGTCATCGGATCGCCTGCTCATCTGTGTCGAAGAGATGCCACGCGCCCTGCCTCGGCCGGACCACGAGCACGTCGCCGCGTTGTGTTTCGAACTGACCGGGCTTGTGCAACAAGACCTCCGTGCCGTCTTCCAGCCTTCCGTGCAGGTAGGTGTCACGACCGTGCTGCTCGGCGATGGAGACCGTGAACCGCCAACCGTCACCGTCGACAACCTCAAGGTCTTCCGGGCGAATGCCGAGACTGACCTCCTGGCTCTCTTTTACCGGTAATTGCGGAACGGCAAGCGTGATGTTGCCGAGCTTTGGGGACCCGAATGTGAGTTCACCGCCGCCAACGCGCGTGATCCGGCCTTTGAGGAAGTTCATTCGCGGAGAGCCAATGAAACCAGCGACGAATTTATTGTTCGGGTGATTGTAGAGTTCCAGCGGTGCGCCGACCTGTTCGATATTGCCCTTGCGCAGAACCACGATCTTGTCGGCCATGGTCATGGCTTCGATCTGGTCGTGGGTCACGTAGATCATGGTATTGCCGAGACGCTCATGAAGGGCGTTGATCTCGAAGCGCATGACCACACGCAGTTCGGCATCAAGGTTCGACAGCGGTTCGTCGAAAAGAAAGATCTTCGGCTCGCGCACAATCGAGCGGCCAATAGCCACGCGCTGCCGTTGCCCACCGGAAAGCTGGGTGGGCCGCCTGTTCAGCAGTTCATCGATCTGCAGCAGAGTCGAAGCCTCCTGGATGCGTTTTTCGATTTCCGCTTTGGGCATGCCGATATTTTCCAGCCCGAAGCTGAGGTTCTGCCGGACGGTCATATGCGGATAGAGCGCATAGGACTGGAAAACCATCGAAACGCCACGGTCGGCAGCCGGCGTGCGCACGACGCTTTTTTCATCAATCAGGATATCGCCGGAGGTCGCAGTCTCCAGACCGGCGATCATGCGCAGAAGGGTTGACTTTCCGCATCCGGATGGTCCGACGAAGACCACAAATTCTCCGTCTTCGATGTCAAGATTGACATTCGGAATGATCTCGACAGTGCCAAAAGTCTTGTTGAGGTTTCTGAGTTTGAGATTAGCCATCGGTGGTAGCCTTTTATTTAACGCCCGAGGAAGCGATCCCGGCGGTGATATAGCGCTGCAGGAAAAGGAAGGCGCAGGCCAGCGGAAGCGCCGTCAGGGTCGTCATCGCAAGCAGAAGATGCCAGATAATCCCGTTTTCGGTCTGGAAACCTGCAAGAGCGAGCTGCAACGTGTGAACTTCAGGACGGTTGAGAACAATCAGTGGAAGCAGGAAGTCGTTCCAGCGGCTCATCACTGAGAACACGGCCACGACGGCCAGTGCCGGAGTCGAGAGCGGAAGCACGATCCTCCAGTAGATCTGCCATTCCGAAGCATGGTCCATGCGGGCCGCCTCGAGAAGCTCGTCGGGAATGGTGAGCATATACTGGCGCAGCAGGAACACACCTGTCGGCGTGGCCACGGTCGGCAGGATGACCCCCCACAGATTGTTGACCAGCCCGAGTTCGGAGACGATCAGGTAGGTTGGGACGAGGATCACGGTGGGTGGCACCATCAGCGTTGCAATGATGGCGACAAGCGCCACGGTCGATCCGGTAAACTTGTATTTCGACAGCGCGAATGCGGCCATGGAGTTCATCACCAGCGTGATGAGCGTGGCGATCACGGTAATAAAGGCCGAGTTGTAGATATTCAGCCAGATATTGCCGCCGGAGGTTTCCAGCAATTCGCGATAGTTCTCGAAGGCAAGATGAAATTGCCGGACCGGTTCCGCCTGGTCGACACCAACGGTTACCCGACCAGCATCTGGATCGGCGGGATCGACCATCTGTGCCTTGATGCCGAGGCGCCTGATTTGCGCCATCTGCTTCACCGAGCCGTCTTCCTGGGTGACATTAAACAGCGGCAAGGGCTCATCAAAGCCTTCAACCTGCATCGTCTGCAGCGTCTGCGGCAGCAGTGTCGGTGGATACTCGGAAAGGTTTGCGGGCGCCTTGAACGACGAGATCAGCACCCACAGAACGGGCAAGAGCATGACCACGACACCAAGCATAAGATAGCCATAGGTGACGTAGTCGCTCCAGCTTGCCTTGATGCCACCCTGTTTTCGGGTCAGAAACGGAACGATACCGCGTCGATTTTGCGAAGAAGCGTACATGGTTATTTCCTGTCCCCCGAAATCTTCATCTGAATGAGGGTAAAGACGAGGAGAGCAGCGCCGAGAAGCAGTGAAGCGGCGGCAGCGAGGCCGTAATTGCGTGGCTGCGCGGCAAAGCCCGTTTCGTAAATGTACTGAACCAGAAGCATGGTCGCCGAGCCGGGACCGCCGCCTGTCAGCACGTAAATTTCATCGAAGGTCTGCACCGAACGGATAACGGCGAGAATGAAAACAACCAACAGCACGGGCTTGAGCATCGGAACGGTGATGCGCATGAAAACCCGCCATGGTGACGCCCTGTCCATCTTTGCGGCTTCATAGACATCCTGAGGGATCGACTGCAGGCCGGCCAGCAAAATGATCATGAAGAAACCAGAATGCGCCCAGACGGTAACGAAGATCGTCCAGAAAAAGGCCCAGTTCGGATCGGCGAGCCAAGTGTAGCGCTCGAGGCCGAAAATACCGAGAAACCCGTTCAGAATGCCGTTTCGCTGCAATATCCATTGCCAGGTCAGCGCCACGACGACCGGCGAAAGCATGACCGGGAAAAAGAAAACGCCACGAAAAAATCCGCGCGCCTTGATCTTCCCGTTGAGAGCTACCGCAGTAATCAGCGCCACGCCCATCATAAACATGACCTGCAACGGCACGAACATGATGAGATTGCCGAGTGCGCGCCAGAACAGATCGCGCGAGCAGCTGGCGGGGTCTAGATAGTTTTGGCACGCCAGAAGCGTGGAATAATTCGAGGTGCCGACAAAGGGGCGTTCATTCAGGAAAAGATTATCGCTGCCGGTCACCGAGTAATAGATATTGATGAAGACCGGAAGCAGGGAGAAGAAGATCACGCTCGCCATGTTCGGCGCCAGGAACGCCCATGGCAGCCGTTTGACGCCGATCGTTTTCTGAAGCCATTTCCACAACGGATTGAGAGCACGGGCCGGTAGCGAAGCCACCGTGCCAAGCATGGTTGAGATCGTTCCACTTGTCACGATGTCACCTTCAGGAGTTGTCGCCTTCGGCCGTGGCGGCGAAAGACCGCCACGGCGTCTGGACCATTATTGTGATTAGTTCTGGGCCGCGGAAATCGCCAGCCGGACATCTTGGTCGATGCGTTCAAGCGCCGTGTCAACGTCCATTTCGTGGTTGATCACCTGGCTGATGCGCGTGGTCATCGAATTCATCATCGCACGCTGGAAAGGCCATCCCTGGAAACGGTATGCAGCAGGCGCCATTTTTGGAATCTGGTTGATGAAAGTGTCCAGCGCGGTCTGCACCTTGTCGGAGACGCCGGGATATTCCATGCCGGATTCGATCATCGACTGAGCCGTGGGAATATTGACGGCCCCCGAGATCATCGTCCGCAGATTTTCGTCACGTGCGGCAAAATCGAGGAACTTACCGACCAGTTCGGGTTCATCCGTATGTTTGAAGCCGGCCAGCGCTCCGCCACCGGGCATCGCCGAGCAGGCGGCAACGCCGCATGGCGAGATCGATGACTTTCCAGTCGAAAAAGTCGCCGACCTCTTCATCCAGGCGGCGAAGTTGCCATGAGCCACCATAGTAGAGAACCGTTGTGGCATTGACGAAGTCGGTGAAGTTGTCGCGCATGGTTGCGCCGCCGACGGCGCCCCAGAGATCAAGCGGCATCGTGTCGTCACGGTGCCATTCGACGAACTGCTCAATGGCATTGCGCAACCCATCGTCGATGACCGGCATGCCTTCTTCATCAACAAGCTCGGCGCCATAGGAAATGGCCATGGCAGCAAACCGGTGGCCGGAGCGATCCATCTCGAACGGAAAATCAGTATTGGTTGCTTTGGCAACGGCATGGGCAGCAGCGCCCCATTCTGCCCAGGTTGCGCCGTCAGCAGGCAGGTCGATACCAGCCTGTTCGAACAGCGTCTTGTTGACGAAACCGCCGGTGATGGTGATCGAATCCGGCAGGCCGTAGATGCCATTCGGATCGGAGCCCTTACCGCGCATCCAGTCAAGTACCATACCAAATTGCTTTTCAAAGTAGGCCTGATCAACATAGGGCGTGAGGTCAAGATAATATTTGGACAACCCGCCAAGATCCGTCACCACCGAAATGTCAGGGCCTCCGCCAGAGGCCAGCTGCACCGGAAGGCTCTCGGCGACAGACTGATAGCTGACGACCTCAAGATTGACCCTTGTCCCTGGGTTTTCTGCCTCAAAGGCGTCGATAACGGGCTGAAGATAGTTATCCAGCGTCTGAACCGTGATTTCCTGGGCCTGAGCACCCGCGGCAAGGGAAATAGATGCTGCCGCTAGAGTGAGGGCAGCGAAGCGTCGTGTAAGGCAATTCATGTCAAACCTCCCGAATGTGGTAGAACGTCCATGCGATTAAGCATTCCATAACTACCATACCATTATTGTGTGTCAATACTCCTACGATGCCATGCGAAACTCTCACATCAGCCACATGGACGAGCATACAGGGCTTGATATCCAACGCTCGTGGGCAGTCTCAAAAGCGGAGGCTCAGGTGTTGCGGAAATGCACGATTTGATGAAATCCTTATATATTAAGGGACCAAGGGCCAAAATGTTGGCGGAATTGGCCGTCGCAATTCCTTGTGGCACGGAGCGCGAAGCGGAATAGCCGCTTCTCAACGTAGCGCACCTCGCATCAGGAAAGCTTGCTTCGATGTAGCTACCCCAGTCGCCAAAATGAGAGAAAGTACGCATATTCGCGTTGAATTCCGGTGCTTTTCTGCTTTTTGGTATGGTATTTACGGAAATCAAAATGGTATGGTTGACAATCGTCGCATTTTTTGTGCGCCGCAGCTGGAGAAGAATATGACGGAAGCGAGTCTTGAGTTTCTGGGTCCGGTCGATTTTACCAAGGCTATCGCCCCCCAGGTGCACAGAAAGCTGCGCAATGCGATTATCCGCAACTTTCTTGTGCCCGGTCGCCGGGTCTCGGAGGCAGGCGTTGCCGAGGCCTTGAAGGTATCGCGCCAGCCGGTGCGCGAGACCTTCATCCTGCTTGCCGAGCAAGGCATGCTTGACATCCGTCCCAAAAGCGGCAGCAGCGTCCCGCAGATTTCAATCTCGAAGGTGCTTCAGATCCAGGCCGTTCGCGAAGCCATTGAGGCCGATGTTGCGCGCGCGGCCGCGCGGCTGATGACCAAGCCTCAGATCGACGAGCTTTATCGTCAGCTCGAACATCAAAACGATGAGCAGGCGCGACAGACTTCTGACTTCATGGAGCTGGATGACCTTTTTCACAAGACGCTGGCCCAGGGTGCAGGCCTGCCCTTTGCCTGGAATGTTATAGAAATGCAGAAAGCGCAACTCGACCGTGTTCGCTTCCTGGCCTTGAGCAAGGAACCATCCAAAGGCACGCCGGCGCAACATTTTGCCATTGTGGAAGCGATTGCCGCCCATAACCCCGAACGGGCGGAAATGGAGATGCGCGCGCATTTGCGTGACGTTCTGCGCGACCTCCCCGTGATCGCCCGCAAGAACAGCGACTACTTCAAGGATTAGGCGCAGGATCGAGCGCCGAGCGGCACCTATGTCGACTTCCGATCGCAAGCGATGAGCATAAACGGCGGAGTAAGAAGTCGGACGCGGTAAAATAGTCCGATCACGGGCGGCGTAAAACCCCGCCGCCTATTTTCGTTCCGCGGTGTGCGCAAGAGCCTGATTGCGCTGAAAATTCTCGGTCCGAATCAACGCCAACGGACACTCCGGGCGTTGGAGCAAATCAGGTTTTTATCCCGCATTGAATGACAGCCACAGTCAAAGCGGAACAATGAGACCTTGAGGAACGCGACTGATCAGCGCTCTGAAAAGAGCGCACCTCCCGCGTCCTTGAGGTTGACGCCTGTGAGGCCGCGACGCAGGGCCTCGCGGGTCAGCCAGAAGGCTTTCTCGGCGGCCAATGGTGGTTTTAGCCCGCCGTCGCGGATGTTGGAGATACAGTTGCGCTCCGCATCGGAACGGCCAACCTTCGGCCCGAAGGTGAGATAGGCGCCCAGACTGTCAACAGACGACAAGCCCGGTCGCTCGCCAATCGCCATGATCACCATCCGCGCCTTCAAGAGCGCGCCAACCTCATCGCCCAGCGCAACACGGCCGTTTTCAACGATCGTGACCGGTGCAAGCGTGAGATTGATCTTTCGCAACATCGGCACAAGATAACTGACAAAGTCGACTGAATTCTCGGCCACCGCAGTGGTCGACAGACCGTCGGCAATGATGATCGCTACGTCGGACGGCGCGGCATCAAGCGCGGAAATGGCCTCCGCCGAGGCTGATGACAGGCGGCGGCCGTAATCGGGCCGCGCCAGATAGGTGGTGCGGTCAGGCACACGGCTTTTGGCGCGGACAGTGGCGAGGCCAAGCGCCCATAGCCCTTGTTCGACCGGTTCAGGCTCAAAAGGTGTGTGGACGGCATCGCGGGCGCGCGCATGGGCAAGCGCGAAGGACAGCACCTCTTCCGTTGGCAGAGATGCGCCCGCCCGACCAATCGCAATGCGGGCATCGGTGAAACGCTTCAGACTTTCCCAGGGATCGTGCATTCGCCTGGTCGTGCGATCAGCGCTCATGAGGCAATCCTCAATAGGCTTTGCGCGTCATCCTGCGGCAAAAGATGGCCAGCCCTGTCTGCAACGCGCACTTTTTCCAGCCACGCCTCGAATTCCGGTGCCCGCTTCAGCCCGAGCACTTCGCGCAGGTAAAGCTGATCGTGGAATGATGTCGACTGATAATTCAGCATCACATCGTCAGAGCCTGGAATCCCCATGATGAAATTGACACCGGCCGCCCCCAGGAGCGTCATCAGCGTGTCCATATCATCCTGATCAGCCTCCGCGTGGTTGGTGTAGCAGATGTCGCAACCCATCGGCATGCCCATCAGCTTTCCGCAGAAATGATCCTCAAGCCCGGCACGGATGATCTGCTTGCCATCATAAAGATATTCCGGTCCGATGAAGCCGACCACGGTGTTGACGAGGAGCGGGGCGTAGGCCCGCGCGACGCCATAAGCGCGCGCTTCGAGCGTCTGCTGATCGCAACCGAAATAGGCGTCCGCCGACAGTGCAGAGCCCTGGCCGGTTTCGAAATACATGACATTCTCGCCAACCGTACCGCGTTTAAGCGCCAGCCCGGCCTCATAGCCTTCTCGCAGCATTTCAAGCGATATGCCGAAGGAGGTGTTGGCCTTTTGCGTACCGGCGATCGACTGAAAGACGAGATCGACCGGCAGCCCGCGATTGGCCATTTCTATCGATGTCGTGACATGGGTGAGTACGCAGGATTGCGTCGGGATTTCGTAACGGGCGATGATCTCGGCAAGCATTTCGACCAGGTCGGACAGCACCGCGACATTGTCTGAGGCCGGATTGATGCCGATCACCGCATCGCCGCAGCCATAGAGCAGACCGTCGACAATCGAGGCGGCAATGCCCATGCGATCGTCAGAGGGGTGGTTGGGCTGTAACCGCACGGCCATGCGACCCTCAAGGCCGATCGTATTTCGGAACCGTGTCACCACCCGGCATTTCTTCGCCGCCAGAATAAGATCCTGATTGCGCATCAGCTTGGAGACGGCGGCTGCCATTTCCGGCGTGATGCCGGGCGCGATCCGGGAAAGCGTGGCGCTGTCGGTTTTCTCCGAAAGCAGATAGTCGCGGAAGTCGCCGACGGTCAGATGGGCAATTTCAGAGAAGGCTTCGCGATCATGGCTGTCGATGATCAGGCGCGTGACCTCGTCATCCTCGTAAGGGATCAGCACTTCTGAAAGAAACGTCTTCAGCGGCACCTCGGCAAGACACATGCGGGCGGCAACGCTTTCCTCAGCCGTCTGCGCCGCAACACCGGCCAGAACATCACCGGATCGAAGCGGCGTCGCCTTTGCCATCAGCGTCTTCATATCCGGAAAGCGCCAAAGCGTGCTTCCGGCATTGATATGATATTTCATAGCCCGTTTCCCGGTTGCTGGGCTCTGATCATTCCTCCCGTATTCACATGAGCCGATACAGATTTTGGCAGTCTGGATATTTCACCGATGCTCGGCAAGAACAAGGTCTGCAGCCTTCTCTGCGACCATGATTGTCGGCGCATTGGTATTGCCGGATGTCAGCGTCGGAAAGATCGACGCGTCGACGACCCTGAGCGCATCTGTTCCGTAAACCTTCAGTGCGGCATCGACAACATCCATTTCAGGGTCTGGCCCCATGCGGCAGGTGCTGACCGGATGAAACACCGTGCCGGCGCGTTTGCGTGCATCCTCAAGCAACGCTTCGTCCGAGCGCCTGTCCGATCCTGGCTCGACCTCCGCCTTGATGATTGCGGCGAGCGACGGCGCTTCGGCAAGCCTGCGTAAAAGGCGAGAGGCGGCGATCATTTCCTGCCGGTCAAACTCGGTCGAAAGATAGTTCGGGTGGATGAGCGGGGTCGCGGCCGGATCGGTACTCCTGATCTCCAGATATCCACGACTTGTCGGCCGTGTCGGCTGCGCGCCGAGCAGGAAACCGGAAAACGGGTCTGGCTTCATCAACGGTCGTTCGCCAGGTGGAGCCTTCGAGTAACTCATCGGCGAGAAGAAAAGCTGCATGTTCGGCGCATCTAGATCCGGTCGCGAGCGGACGAAGCCGCCCGCATGGTTGATGCCAAGCGACAAGGGGCCGGTCCGCGTTAGAAGATATTGCAAGCCGAAGCGCAGGCGCCCCGTCAGCGGCGACAGTTGGTCATTCAGTGTCGGCACCTTTGCGGTAAACAGGTAATCGATGCAGAGATGATCCTGCAGATGCCGTCCAACACCTTCGCGCGCGCTCACGACTGGAATGCCATGGCGCTGAAGCAACGCACCAGAACCGATGCCTGAAAGCTGCAACAGCAGCGGCGAATTAATCGCACCGGCCGAAACGATGACCTCCCGGCGCGCCCTCGCCTCGCGCGCGACGCCATTTCGCCGATAGCGGACGCCAACCGCCCTGTTGCCGTCAAACAGGATCTTCTCGGTCAGAGCATGGGTCTCGACCTTCAGGTTCTCACGTTTCCGCGCCGGCCGCAGATAGGCCCGTGCCGCCGACATCCGCATGCCACCCTTGGTGGTGATCTGGTAAATGCCAACCCCGTCCAGAGAAGGACCGTTGAAGTCGTCATTTTCGACAAAGCCCGCTTCCGCACCAGCCCTGATGAAATCCCTGCAGATCGGGTGGCTATCCCTGTTCTTGCTTTCAATCGTCAGCGGTCCATCACCGCCGCGCATCTCGCTTGCACCGCGATCATTGCTTTCAAGCTTCCTGAAATAGGGCAGAACATCATCAAAGCCCCAGCCGGTATTGCCCATCGCCGCCCAGCCATCAAAATCCGAGCGATGGCCGCGAACAAAGATCATCGCATTGATGGCGCTCGAGCCGCCGAGCGCCTTGCCCCGCGGCCAGTATGACGGCCTGCCGCCAAGCCCATCATCGGGCTCGGTCATATACATCCAGTTGTAGCGCTTGTCATAAAACGCCTTGCCATAACCGATCGGCATCATCAGCCAGAATGAACGATCCGAGCCGCCGGCCTCCAGAAGCAAAACCGAATAGCGGCCGTTTTCCGAAAGCCGGTTGGCCAGCACGGAGCCGGCTGATCCGGCACCGACGACGATGAAGTCGAACTCCGCCATGGGGTCAGCGCGCCTCGATGACAAAGAGTTTGCGGACATGCTCATGGATTTCCCACTCGCCCGTCCAGCCCTGCGGCAGAACCAGAAGATCGCCGGCAGAAACCGTCCGTTCCCCGCTTCCGTCAGCGTTCTTGACCGAGGCACGGCCCCAAATGATATGGCAATACTCACCCGCATTGGTGCGGTCTGCCGTAAAGCGGCCGGGCGTGCATTCCCAAACACCGATCTTGGTGGAACCGTCGGGCGAAGACCACAGCATGGCAGACGCTTCTTCCTGACCGTCGCTCAGGGTTGTCGGTTTGGGTTTGAACGGGCCCAGCGTTACGTCGCCGAGCGCCGCAAAGGCTTCGAGACTTGTCATGTCATACTCCTCACACTTACTCGGTTTTGTTCTTGCCGCCAAAGACCAGCGCCAGCACCATCATCAGCGTCGTAATCAGGATCATGATCGTCGAAATGGAGGCGATGGTCGGGTCTATCTGATCTCTCAGAGCATTGAACATATTGCGGGTCAGAGTCGGATTTTCGCCGCCGGAGATGAACATCGCCACCACCACTTCATCGAACGAGGTGAGGAAGGAAAGCAACGCCGCCGTGACCACGGCAAAGCGGATCTGCGGCAATGTAACCGTCAGAAAGGCCTTCCATCGCGGCGCGCCAAGCGAGCGTGCCGCATTTTCCTGCGCCATATCGAAGGTCTTGAACCCCGACCCGACGACGATCACCACAAGCGGCAAAGCAAGAACTGTATGAGCCAGAACCAGACCGGTGACCGTGTAGAGGATATTCAGTTTGACGTAGACATAGAAGGCGCCGACAGCCACCAGAACCAGCGGCACCATCATCGGCGTGATCAGCAGCACGAAGGCAAGCCGGACGATCGGTATTTTTGCGGTGTGCAGGGCGTAGGCCGCGAGCACGCCGACCGGCGTTGCCACCACCATGGTCAATATCGCGACCTTGATCGAGGTTCGGGTTGCCAGCATCCACTCATCGGACCCGAAATAATGTTCATACCATCGAAATGACCAGTTCTGCGGCGGAAACTCCAGATATTGACTGTCGGAGAACGACATCGGAATGACGATCAGGGTCGGCACGACGAGGAACAGGATGATCAGCGTTGCCAGCGCATAAAGCCAGAGCCGGCCGCCATGGGTGATCTGCGTCTCGGTTGCGGGGGATTTAAGCCAATTCAGCATCAGTGCCCGCCTCCTGCGATCCGGTCGAGGTTGAGGAATTTCGAGGCAATCCAGAGAATGATCATGGTCATGATCAGCAGCACGACGCCAAGTGCGCTCGCAGCTCCCCAGTTTACGAACATCTCGATATTGGAGACGATCTTCATCGATACCATGATGACCTTGCCACCGCCGAGAACAGCAGGCGTGACGTAGAAGCCGAGGCAAAGGATGAAAACCATCAGCGCTCCGGCAAACAGGCCGGGAATGGTGAGCGGAAAGAATACCGTCCAGAATGCATGTTTCGGCGATGCCCCCAGATTGGATGCGGCCTTCATCAGGTCGCGATCGATCGATTTCATCGCGCCATAGGTGGGTAGGATGAGGAAGGGCAGCATGATGTGCACCATGCCGATCAGCGTGCCGTTCAGGTCATGCACCATCTTGATCGGCTCATCCCAAAACCCGAGCGCAATGGCCCATTGGTTGATCAGCCCCTGCTTCTGCAACAGAACCAGCCAGGCGTAGGTACGCACAAGCAGCGAGGTCCAGAACGGCAGCAGCACGGCAATCATGAAAACACTGGCAAGGCGGTTGGGCAACTGCGCCAGGAAATAGGCCATCGGATAGCCGATCAGGATCGTCAGGGCGGTCGTCAGAACGCTGACCTCGAAGGTCATCTCGAAAATGCGGCGATAGGATTTTCGGTCGATCATCCGGGTGTAGTTCTCAAGCGAGAACGTGCCGTCTGCGCCGAGGAAGGAGAGATAGAAAAGCCAGCCGACCGGGATCACAAGCACCACAAAAACGATCAGTAGCGCTGGCGCGCTGAGACCGAAAAGTTTCAGCTTTTCAACCCGCTCATCGTGCCTCAGGCCGGCAGCATTGGTCTCGTTTGCGAGGGATGCGGCCATATCAATCCTCGCTTCCGTCAATGACGACGGCATCGTCAGGCTCGAGATTGAGCATCACCTGATCGCCAACGGACGGCATAACGGAAAGATTGGCACCGCGCACAGCACCGCGCATGGTGATCAACGTTCCATCCGCCAGTTCGGATTGCAGAAGATAGCTGTCACCCTGATAGACCACTTCACGCGCCACTGCCGAAAAGCGATTGCTGCTTTCGCCGTTGTTGTCGCGGGCCAGCGTGATGCGCTCCGGGCGGATCATCAGCTGCAGGTCTTTGGCATCCGGCACGGAACCGGCGATTTTCAGCGGCATATCGCCAAAGGCAACGCCTTTGCCCTGACGATGGACCGGAAGAAATGTTGAATCGCCGATAAAGTCGGCAACGAAGCGGTTGGCGGGCTGCTCGTAGAGATCGCGCGGTGCGGCCAGTTGCATGATCCGGCCATGGTTCACAACGGCAATACGGTCGGACATGGTCAGCGCCTCGCGCTGGTCATGGGTCACGTAAACCGTGGTCATGCCGAGCTTTTCGTGCAGATGGCGAAGCTCGATCTGCATCTGGTCGCGCAGCTTCTTGTCGAGAGCCGACAGCGGCTCGTCCATCAGCAGAATGCGCGGCTCAAAGACGATTGAACGCGCAAGCGCAACGCGCTGACGCTGACCACCGGAAAGCTGGGTGATGCGGCGATCACCATAACCGACGAGTTGGACTGTTTCCAGCGCATTTTCGACACGCTCGGCAATCTCCGCCTTGGGCACTTTTCTCAGTTTGAGCGGATAGGAAACATTGCCCGCCACCGTCATATGCGGAAACAGCGCATAGTTTTGAAACGTCATGCCGACATCGCGCAAGTGCGGCGCAAGGCGTATCACTTCGCGGTCGCCGAATTTCAGGCTGCCGCTGTCAGGCCGGGTAAAACCCGCCAGAACCATCAGAAGTGTCGTCTTGCCCGAGCCGGACGGGCCGAGCAGGGTGAGAAATTCACCGCTTTTGACCTCCAGCGAGACGTCGTTGAGCGCATGAACTTTCCCGTAGGTCTTGGTAACGTGGCTGACACTAATAGGCAGCGCTTCAATATTTCGAGCCGTCAAGGCCGTCCCTCCCTAAGGAGCTTGAATGATTGGATGTGCAGGAGTGCCGGGCGACGGTGCGCAGCCCCGACAGGCTAAGCACCGTCGACCAACATTTAAGATCAGTCAGACGCCTATTCGGTGATCATTTCCTGATACATTTCATTCGCCGTCGTTTCCCACTTGATGTACCACTCAAGAGAGATCGGAAGCTGCATAGCTGCATTTTCCGGAGATGAGGGAAGCATGGCTGCAACCTCCGGCGAAATCTCGCCCGTTTCATAGGCCAACATATTGGTGGGGCCGTAGGGGATGTATTTCGGCAGGTCGTCCTGATATTCCGGCTTGGAAATTTCCGCCAGGAACTTCATCGCCAGATCCTTGTGCGGCGCGCCCTTCGGAATGGCGAAGCAGTCAACATCGGCCAGGCCCTGATTGAAGCTGTAGGCGACCTTGCCGCCATCTCTGGCGGCGGTGTCAAAACGACCGTTCCAGCCTGTGGACATATCAACTTCGCCATCCTTCATCAGCTGCGCCTGCTGAGCGCCGGAAGACCAGAAAACCTCGATATGCGGCTTCAACTCGCGGACCTTTTCGATGGCGCGCTCGATGCCTTCTTCGGAATCGAGAACGCTGTAGACATCCTCCAGTGCAACGCCGTCGGCCATCAAGGCCGGCTCCAGCGCGCCGGCAACGCTGTTGCCCCGATAGGCGCGGCTGCCCGGAAACTTTTCAGTGTCCCAGAAATCAGCCCAGCTGTTGGGGCCATCTTCGCCATAGGTGTCGGTGTTCCAGGCATAGGTGGTGGAAAACACGTCGCTGCCGACGCAGTATTCGGAATAGGTGCCTTCAAGGAAATTCGAAACATCGACGACATCATAATCGATCGGTTCCAACAGGCCTTCCGCACCAGCGCGCGCAGCCAGATCCGGTGCCGCTTGCCACCAGATCGAAGGTGACCTGCCCGGTCTGAACCTGCAAACGGACGTCTGACATGCCGCTATAGGTTTCCTGCGTCAGATCAATGCCCATTGCCTCGGCAGCAGGCTCAAAAAGCGCCTTGCTTTCGGCGTCTTGAAACGAACCGCCCCATGAGGCAACCGTCAGTTCATTCTCCTGCGCCATCGCCGTCGAGGCGAGCAGCGTTGCTGCCAGTATCAAAGTCAATCTGCTGTTCATTTTTCCCTCTTTCTCTGTTTTTAGAGCCTTCAATAATCGTATGCTCAGGTCCGCCATCTCCAATGCATTCCGGTCTCAATGCCACTAGACGTGTGGCCTCCCCCGGCCCATGGGTGCTTGTCGACAAAGCGGTACCAGGTCACTGCGGCGGGCAGGAACCAGGGTTTGCCGAAATAGAATGGCCGCGTCGGGTGATTCAGATCGTCAAAAGCTGTCCGCCCTTCCGGCGAACCCAGAATTTTGAGGCCCGCCTTCATGCCAAGATAGCTCGCCATCGACACGCCGGAACCGCAATAACCGAGTGCATAGTGAACGCCGTCATGACAGCCCGTATGGGCCAGCTCATCGAATGAGTAGGCGACGAACCCGCTCCAGGAATGGGTGATCGCAGCGCTCGCAAGCTCCGGAAAGATGCGGATCATCGCTTCGCGAAGCCTTGGGCCACTGACCGCCGGATCCATCTCGGACGCCGACACACGGCCGCCGAACAGAATGCGCTTCCGATCAGGGCTGGCGCGATAATAGTAGAGCACCTTGCAGGTATCGCTGGCGATCCGCCCGGTCGGGAACAGCCGGTCAACCACACCTTCAGGCAGTTCCTCGGTCGCTATCATATAGCTGCCGATCGGGATGACCCGTCGCTGCAGCCACGGCGTTGCCCCGGTCGTGTAGCCATTGGTCGCCACCAGAACATTGCGCGCCGAAACCGGTCCCTTTTCGCTCCGGACTTCGAAGCCAGACCCCTTCCGCTCAATACCAGAAACCCTGCAGCTGCCGACAATTTCGACACCGGCCTCAAGCGCCCGTTGCATCAGGGCACGGTGGTATTTGGCCGGCTGAAGCGCGCAATGCTTCGTATAGACCACACCGCCGTGATAGGCGTCGCTGCCAAGCTCCTTGTGCTGTTCTGCGCGCGGCACGGCAAAGGTTTCGATGCCCTCGTCACGCTTCAGCTTTTCCGCTTCGCGCACCAACTCCTCATAGTGCTTGGGCGTATGAGCAGCATGAAATCGACCCTTGCGCTCAAAATCGCAGTCGAAACCTTCATCCGCAATGAACCGGCCGAACCAGTCCAGAGCACCAGCTCCGGCTTCGCGAATGGCGCGTGCCTTCTCTTCCCCGAACTTCGCCGTCAGCGTCGCCAGTGACGGCTTTACGCCTGTGCTGATTTGCCCACCATTGCGCGTCGAGCAACCGAAACCCGGCTCTTCGGCATCAAGCACCAGAACAGACCGGCCGCCACGCGCAGCAACCAGCGCGGCGTTCAGCCCGGTATAACCGGAGCCGACAATAACCAGATCCGCCTGTTTCGGCGGCTCTGGCAGAGTGTCCGGCGCAGGCCCCAGACCCATGTGCCAATACGGTGTTGTGCTTGATTGCGCGGAGCGCATGCGTCTTTCCTATGTTAAGCGACCTGACAGTCTGATGGCCGGACAGCCAATGGCTTTGATCTTCGTTAGGAAAATCGTATGAGAGAAATGGATTACTCGTGATATCCAATTTGACGATTTAACCAGACCAATTTGAATTCAGAGACGGCAGATCGCGGACAATATCGATCCCTTTGCGCAACGCCTCCGGCGGCGCGCTGCCAAAGCCGAAAACCAGTCCGTTCTTTTCAATCGGCTGAAGGCAATAGCGCGATAGCGGTGCCAGAATAACGCCGCGTTCACGCGCCTGCTCAACGACTAGCTTTGCGTCGATATGCGGCGCGAGATCGGCCGTTGCGTGAAATCCGCTTCTGGTTTCTTGCAACCGCACGGTTTCAGGAAGCGAGGCGGCGGCTTCCTTCAATGCCTCGTAACGGGCCTTGTAGAGCCTGCGCATCAGGCGGATATGGGTGGCAAAATGCCCCTCATCCATGAAATCCGCGACAATCGCCTGCGTGGCGGTCGCCGGGCCACTGGCCCAGGCAGAAAAGGTCTGGTCGAAGGCGTCGATCATGCGTTCGGGTACAAGAATGAAGCCGAGCCTCAACGCCGGGAAAAGCGATTTCGAAAAGGTGCCGACATAAAGCACACGCCCGGAGGTATCCGTGCTGTAAAGCGCCGGCTGCGGTGCATTCTCAAAATAAAACTCGCCATCATAATCATCTTCGATCACAAGTCCCTGCGCCTCTTCAGTCGCGCGCAACAACTCGAACCGCCGCGCCAGAGACATCACATGGCCGAGCGGCTGTTGATGCGTCGGCGTGACGAAGGCCAGCCGGAAATGCGGCGACTTACTCAACCCGTCGGAAACGACCATGCCCTCGTTATCGACATCAACCGGCACCAGTTCAGCACCCTGCGACAGAAAGGCGTTGCGCGCACCCGACGCACCTGGGTTTTCCATCCATACCCGGTCCCCCGGATTGAGCAGCATATGCCCGATCAGCGCAAAGCCGTGCTGTGCGCCGCAAGTAATGAATATCTGATCCTCGTGACAGCGTATCCCCTTCAACGCGCTTAGATGCGTGGCAATCGCACGCCTGAGCGCCCGCATGCCTTTCGGCTCGCCATAGCCCATGACCGTGCTGCGCGCACCGCGTAGCTGCCGCGCGGATATGCGCGCCCAGTTGGTCATTGGAAAGGCATCGAGCGCAGGCAGTGCGGTAATAAACGCACGCGCTTCATGCGGCAGCCAGTTACGCCGCGCGTAAGACGGCTCGGCATGGGTGATGGCATAGGAGAGGCGCGGCCTGTTGCTGTTTTTCGCAGGCGCAGGCTCGCCCTGTGCCGGGCGCTGGGCATCAAGCACATCGCTGACAAAGGTGCCCGCGCCGACCCGTGACACCAGCATGCCTTCGGCAACGAGGCGTTCGATGGAATCAATCACCGTCGTTCGCGAAACACCAAGTTCACGTGCAAGAATGCGCGTTGCAGGCAGACGATCACCGGCCCTCAGACCGCCGGAGAGGATGATGTCGCGCAGCGCCATATAAAGCTGCACGCCGACACCCTTGCGAGAAGAACGGTCGAGCTTGATGTAGGAAAGAAGCGCACCGGCAGAATGTTTCATAAACCGCCATCCTCACGACACGTGATAAAATTGGTCTGGAATAAGTTCCGAAATGGATATGTCTGATACGCCAATTATGCCGCAAATGAGAAGAAGTACAAGTTGACCAGAACAATTGAAGCCTTATGAAACTGACCAAAATCGAAACATTCACTGACGAATTCATCTGCTTTGTCCGCGCCACTGCGGAGGACGGGGCCATCGGCTGGGGACAGGTCGCCCCCTATTTCGCCGATATCACCGCCGAGGTGCTTCACCGGCAGATTGCGCCGCATGTGCTCGGCTTTGATTGCGACGATATTGATGCCATGCTTGACCATGCCCGCGACAGGGAACACAAGTTTCCGGGCGCCTACCTGCGCCGCGCCATGGGCGGTGTCGATACCGCATTATGGGACATGGCAGGCAAACGCACAGAAAAACCGGTTTGCGCGCTGATCGGCGGCACGCCCGGCACGCTCAGGGCCTATGGCTCGTCGATGAAGCGCGACATTACGCCCGCCGATGAAAAGGAACGTTTCCTGCGCCTTCGTGGCGAACATGGCTTCGACGCTTTCAAGTTCCGTATCGGGGCCGAAGTCGGACATAATCAGGACGAGTGGCCGGGCCGCACCGAAGAGATCGTGCCGATGATTGCGGGTGCGCTGGGCAACGAAGCCGCGCTGCTGGTTGACGCCAATTCCTGCTACTCCCCAGCAAAGGCCATCGAAATCGGGCATATGCTTCAGGACAACGGCATCTCCCACTATGAGGAGCCCTGCCCTTATTGGGAATTTGATCAGACCAGGCAGGTCAAGGAAGCGCTCGACATCGACATTACCGGCGGCGAGCAGGACTGCATGATCGAGAACTGGCGGCTGATGATCAACGATCAGGTCGTCGACGTACTGCAGCCTGATATCCTTTACCTGGGCGGCATCTCACGAAGTCTCAGGGTTGCCCGCATGGCTGAAGCTGCCGGCATGCCGGTGACGCCGCACGCCGCCAATCTGTCCATGGTCACGCTGTTTACGATGCATTATCTGCGCGCGATCCCGACCGCCGGCAAATATCTTGAATTTTCGATCGAAGGCCGCGACTACTATCCGTGGCAGGAAGGCCTCTTCCTCAACGATCCATTCCGCCTCGAAGGCGGCAAGGTGACGGTAACCGACGCGCCGGGATGGGGGATCGAAATCAATCCGGAATGGCTGACCAAATCGCACTATCAGGTCAGCGAACTGCAAGACTGAAGGTATAATCATGAACATCGAAGATATTCTCTCCGGGAAAAGGCCGGAAGGTCTGCCCGAGGGCCACTTCATTGATGGTCAGTTCCGCCGCGCATCTGATGCCGAAATGATGGAAAGCTTCGACGCCGGGCGGGGCGAGGCCTTTGCCAGTTTCGTCAACGGCACGGCTGCCGATGTCGATGACGCGGTTGCGAGCGCCCGCAAGGCATTTGTGAATGTCTGGCGCGACATGGCCCCGGCCGAGCGCGGTCGCATTCTGAGCCGCGCGGCAAGCCTGTTACGCGAAGAGGCGGAGCGCTTTGCCATTGTCGAAACGCTCGACTGCGGCAAGACGCTTTCCGAAGCTCGCGGCGACGTTCTGGGTGCCGCCCGCGCCTTTGAATATTACGCCGGCGCTACCGACAAGCTGCAGGGCGCAAGCTTTCCGCTGGCAAAAGGCTATCTCGGCTTCAGCCTGAATGAACCGATGGGCGTTTCCGCGCAAATTATTCCGTGGAACTATCCGATTTCGACTGCAGCGCGCGGCATGGCCCCCGCCCTCGCCGCCGGATGCTGCGTTGTCGCCAAACCGGCAGAGCAGACCCCGTTCACCGCGCTGATGCTCGCCGAACTGCTGTCGCGCGCAGGCCTTCCCGATGGCATCTGCAATGTTATCACCGGAACCGGCGTTGCCGTCGGCGCACCGTTGACAGCGCATCCAGATATCGACCAGATCACATTTACCGGCTCCGTAGTCACCGGCCAGCGGGTGATGCGCACCGCCGCCGAACACGTTACCCGGCTGGTGCTGGAACTTGGCGGGAAATCACCAGTCGTCGTCCTTGGCGATTGCAATCGCGAAGCGGCCATCGATGGTGTTCTCGGCGCGATCTTCGAAAATGCCGGGCAGATCTGTTCGGCAGGCTCGCGGCTGGTGATCGAGCGCTCGATCCATGATGACTTCGTCGCCGAACTTGTTCGCAGGGCTGAAACATTCGGCCTCGGCCACGGGCTCCGCGACCCGGATTTCGGCCCGCTGAATTCCGCCGCACATCTGGCAAAAGTCGCCGGCATCATCGATCAGGCCAGAGCACGCGGTGCAGAAATCCTCACCGGTGGCGAGGTAGCGACCGATCCGGAAACCGGCAAAGGCTGGTTCTACAAACCAACGATCATTGCCGACACGCCGTCCAGTGATGATCTGGTGCAGGAAGAAATCTTCGGCCCCGTACTGACCGTCCAGATTGCAGACAATCCCGAACATGCGCTGCAGCTTGCCAATGACTGCCAGTATGGGCTCGTCGGCGGCATTTACACGCAGGACATCTCCAGGGCCCTGACGCTCGCCCGTGATATCGATGCGGGGCAGATCTTCGTCAACGAGTATTTTGCCGGTGGCGTGGAAGTGCCCTTTGGCGGCAACAAGATGTCCGGCTTCGGTCGTGAAAAAGGCCTCGAGGGCATGCTCTCCTACTGCAAGAGCAAGAACATCGCGATCAAGTTATAGCTCGTCCCCCAGATGCTGGCAGCCTCCATAGAGATTGCATAGCAACCCCAGGCGCAAACACGAGCGTAACCGCATGGTATATCCTTTCGAGGTCGGAGGGAGTCTGATAGAGATTTCGGACAGCACCGGAGGGGTTGTCGTCGCAGGATCGGCGATCCTGGCAATGCAGTCACGCACAGCCATTGTCGGCTTGAGCGACGATCAGCAAAAGTGCTGGTATGCCTGCCCTTGGGAGAAGAGGCAGACAGCGGATGTCATGCTTGGCCAGCTGCCGTTGCGTGTTTGGAATCTGCGATTTATCGCACGAACGCTCACCAACATAGCCGGAAAACCGGTTGTCACTCAGAGCACGCGGCGCAGGCCTGCCTGGACATGAAGCCGTTTCGGCAGGAACGTGTCGGCTAGTGTATCCACGCCTGCGGCCGTTGCGGCCATGCCGGTGTTGAGCGCGGCGACGGTTCTACCGCGTTTACCGATCAGCGGCACAGCGATGGAATGGAGACCGGCTTCGACCTCTTGGTCGAAAATGGCTAAACCGTCTTCACGCGCCTGGTCGACACACCCGAGGATCTCCGCCGGGTCGGTCACGGAAAAGGAGGTGCGCGGTGTGAGGTCGGATTTTTCGATCAGGGCGATCGCCTGTTCGCGGGGCCGTGAAGCCAGCAGGATGCGCCCCATAGAGGTGCAAAAGGCAGGCAGGCGCGTGCCGGGCATGCGGCCGATCAACATGACACGCTTCTGCGCCGCGCGGGCGGCATAGACGATTTCGGTTTGATCCAGAAGCGCCACCGAACAGCTTTCACCAATCTGCTCGGAAAGCTGATCGAGCCACCGCTGGACCAGTTGCGGCAGCGGCAGAGAGGCCAGCCCCGAGGCGCCGGATCTGCGGCGTCAGCGTGAAGTATTTCCCATCATAATCGGCATATCCCTCGCGGGTCAGCGTCAGCAGAACGCGCCGTGCCGTGGCGCGGCCTGGGTGATGGAAAGACGATCGCGCAAGTCGCAGAACTCGGCACGCCCGGTTCGATCGATCCCAACCAGGCGATGCAGGCTGCAAGTTTCTCTGCATCGAAAGCTTCGAGTTGATGCGGCTGCGCTCAGCCGCCGGTTTCCTGATCTCAGAGAGCCTGCTCCCCGGCCAGCTGCGTGAATACATCGACGGAACCCATCTGGCCGCCCTTCAGCGCCACTTCGAGCCCGTCGAGTTCATTGTCGGCTGCAAGTCGGAAGAGCGATGTACCAGGTGTGTTGCCCGGATAAAGCGCAGTAACGGCCAACCCGCCCAGGGCGGTCATGATCCGCCCGGAGGTATCGCCTCCGGCAATCACGGCACGGGTGAGCCCGGTTTTAGCCAGCACACAGCGCGCCACTTGCCCAAGCGCCTCGCCCAGATGTTCCTGCGCCTTTGCGGGGGCATGGCCCTGCCGACGGACAAGTTCGCCGAATGCTGCAACCGCGGGGTCATCCGGCCCGGTGGCGCTGAAGATGATCGGCATCCGTCCCCGGTTGAGAATGGCCTTGGCGCTCGCGGTGGCCCGTTGTGATGCGGCCTCGGCCGATCCCGGCAGCAGCTCGTCCGGACGAGATGCGGATGCCCTCAAAACCATGGGCAAGCGCATGGTCGATCTGCGCTGCCGTTGTCGGCGACACCGAGC
Organism: Martelella sp. K41-7; assembly: GCF_055808365.1. NCBI lineage: Bacteria > Pseudomonadati > Pseudomonadota > Alphaproteobacteria > Hyphomicrobiales > Aurantimonadaceae > Martelella > Martelella sp. K41-7. The sequence goes on along the minus strand of NZ_CM147867.1, from coordinate 187,892 downwards.
CTGAAATGACCACCGTCGGACGCGGCTCGGGTCGTGGCGGCGCAGGCGGGGAGGCAAGCATGCCTTTTTTCGGAAATGGGCGACAAGAGCGACCTGAACCCCTTGCGAGCCGATCACGAATCGCCGTTTCCCGCGTTCGCTCCAGATCGCAGCGCCTGTTCTTTCCATATCGGCGGCATTATAGGCATCGAGACAGATGATGCCGTCGATTTCCGGTCGTGTCGTCGCCGAATGAGCGCTGACGGTCTGCAGCATGGTCTGGGCAGCCAGATGGCGTGCGACATCGGCCTCATGCATAGGGGTCACTGGATGGCGGGTCATCACCGGGTGCCGATCGAGACGGTGGACGGCGCCATCAGGGCCGGTCGCGAACAGATTGCCGAAAACCTGATAGCGCCCCATGGAAGGGCAGGCGATAAGGCAATCGACCGACGATTGCGAAAACGCCGTCAGCCCCAACTCGGCGGCGTGGCCGATGGAGCCGACTCCAGGGGCTGAATCGAGCGTCGAACAGGCCTTGTAGGCCACAATCTCGGCGCCCGTAGCCGCGAGCCAGCGATAGGTCGTCGGCAGGTTGGTGTCCATCCATTCGGGCGATTGCGCCCGTGCCGTGCCGGCAAGTCCGATGACGTCGAGCCCTTCGAAGCGAAGCATCTCATCCGCCGTCGGCATCTTGAGAAAGGCCGCGCCGTAAAGCCCGGCGAAGGCGAAGATTTCCAGAACGGCGAGGGTGCCAGTGAAGTCATCGCCATACCAGGCGCAGACCGGCCTGCCATTCGTGAATGCTGTCACGTTACTGCCTCCCAGGCCGCCCGCATTTCGGCCACCCCCGCGGCAGGTCCTCCGGGGTGGCCGAGAATGCCGCCGCCTGCGGCGTGAATCAGATCGTCCGCGCCGAGCGCGCGATAGGTCTCGGGCACCTGTTTCGGCGTCTGGCCCGAGGAAAATACCGGCATGATGATTGCCGGTTTTGAGGCGCCAAGCGGTTCGAGGCAGGAGCGGGCCGAGCGGATCACACTCTCATTGCTCTCGCAGAACTTGTTGTCGAGGCCATTCACATGGATATGGTCTGCTCCGGCAAGCCTCCAGAGTTTCGACCATGCCGGAAACGACCAGCCGAGCATCGGATGGCGGCTCAGCGCGCCCCAGCCGGCACGGTGGGCGTGAACCGGCAACGGACTGTCGCGCGAAATCGCCATGAAACCTGAAAGCCCTACAGCATTGAGCGACATCATTATACAGGTACCACCGGCATTGAGCACATGGTCGCGCCGCCGCTTCATATCGTCCAATTCACCAGTGATGTTGAAAGCAAACATCGGCAGTTTTCCGGTGCGCTCGGCATGCCGCTTCAGTCGCCTCATCACGGCATCCACGCGCTCATCGAAGGGACAGGCGGGGCTGTCGGCCTGCAATTCATCGTCCTTGATGAAATCGAGCCCGGCCTCGGCCATGGTTTCGGCAAGGTCGGCCGTCTGTTCGGGGGGCAGGCCGACAGACGGCTTGACGATCGTACCGATTAATGGCCGGCCATGCACGCCGGAAAGCCGGCGCGTTCCCTCGATGCCGAAACGCGGTCCCGGTCCGGCTGCGAGAAAAGCCTCCGGCAGGCGGATGTCATCAAGTCTCAGGCCGGAGAAATCCTTCAGTTCAAACAGATTGCCGCCAATCACGATTGAGAGATGCGGCACGGAAAGCCCGACGGTTGCCATTGGCCAGGACAGCGTCACGCGCGCGCGCCGGATCGGCGCGCCTTGGCGCGCGCCCGGCAGCGAGGGTTCGGCGACGGTTTCGAGGATTTCCAGGTTTTCAACCCGTGCTCCGGCGCGTTCCAGCAATTCCGGGGTCTCGCCGGGGACCTTCGTGAAGGTGCCGGAGGATTGCTCGCCAGCCATGGTGGTGGCGACCTTTTCCGGTTCGCCCGCCGTTTCGATGATGTAATCGGCTTCGATACGGTCGTTCAAAGCGTATCTCCCTTGTCGATATGAATGGTCGAACCGCTTGCGGCCGAGTCATAGGCCGAAAGCGCCAGCGCCAGCGTCATGAGGTTGTCGGCGCCGGAAGGCTGCGCGGCTGCCCGGCCTGCCATCACCTCGATCACGTGCGTTTGAAAACGGATGACGCTGTCCTGGACGAGAATGCCACGGGGCCTCGCCCCAGGCCGGAATTGCGGGCGCTTCATAAAATACCTGCCGCCCGTCCTTTGTGTGCAACGTCAGTTGACCGTCTGCTGCCAGCGCCAGCGTTCCCGTATCGCCCTCGATCCAGGCGAGTGTGCGCGGAAACGGATCGGGATCGATCACCGAGCGGAACGAGCAGTCGCAGATGGTTGTGGTCCCGGTCTCGTGAACCAGCATGGCGGTGAAGGCGTCCTCGCCGCGCACCTTCGGATTGAGACGCTGGCTGTTGCAGGAAATCCGCGTGACATCGCCCATGAAATGGCGCGCGAGATCGAACAGATGAAGCCCCACATCCATGATCGTGAAGCGCTCGATTTCGGCGAGATAAGGCTGGTTGACGTAGTTGTCGAAGCCGTGACGGAAGGAAAAACGGGCGAATTGCAACGCGCCTATTCGGCCCTCATCGACCATTTTCTTTAGCGTTACGAACGGTTTCTGCCAGCGGAAATTTTCGTGGATGATCAGCGTCGCCCCTGCCGCGCGGGCAACCTTGACCATCGCCTGCCCGTCTTCCAGCGCCTCGGCAAACGGCTTCTGGCAGATCACTGTCTGCGCATGCTGCACGGCCTGCGATACCAGCGGGCGATGAGAAGGCGCGGTGGTGGCGATATCAACGAAATCGAGTTTTTCGCCCGCAAACAGAGCCTCCGCATCGTCATAAACGGCGGCGATGCCGAATTCCTTTGCAGCCTGCTCGGCGCGGCCGCGGTCTCGGTCGCAGACAGCAACAAGTTCGGCCTCTTCAAGTCCGCGCCAGGCATGCAGGTGGTTTCGGGCAAAGAAGCCGCAACCGATCAATGCCCCTTTGAAAGATGCCATCATTTATCCTCCGTGTATGTAACGCGCCTCGCCGCCGGATCGACATGCAGCCTGCCAACGGGCCCGCAGAGCGTCATTGCGCCATCGTCATGCCGGACAAGCTCCATCGCAGCGCCCGCAAAGCGGGAAAGGGCCTCGATCAGATCGGCAAGCGGGGTTGGCTTGCCGTTTGCATCATGGAGGCCAAGCGGACCGCGCGGAGCCGCAAGCGCCATCGCCTCGATACCGCAAGCTGCCGCCAGCAGCACCGCACAGGCGGCAAAGGCCGCACCTTCCCCGGTAAAGTGGCGGCCGTCGAAGCCAGCCATGGCTTTAGGGCGGCCATCCATATTGTCGGCCAGACCCGCGCCATACGGGTTTGATCGCATCGGGATCGCCACCAGTCCGAGTCGCTGGGGCCGCTTGCCGGCATGTACCTTTGCCGAGGCGAAAATGTCGGGCAATGCTTCCAATGTCTGGAAGACACTTGCCGTATCCGCCGCATGAACGATCGCGGATGTGCCATAGGTCACGTAGTCGCCTAGCCCTTGGGGCGGCGGGCATCGATTCAACTCGGTGAACAGAGTCAGCATCCCGACCCCAACCCGCGCCTGCGGAAAGGCCCTTGCCGCCGCATTGACGGCGTCTTCCGGCGTGGGGGGATCCGGCCACGGCCCCTCCGGCTGATAGCTCTTGAGATAGGCGACCGGCAAAGCGATGACATGACGGGGGGCCAGTCCGAGACGCGAGAGCCGTTCAGCAAAGGCGGCGAGTTCCGCTTCCGGATCATTCCCGGTGACATATTCAAGATCGAAGGGCGTATCGCCCGACAGCTCGGCGAAGGCGGAAAGCGCCTCGTCGGAAAACGGGTTGTCCGGTCCCTCGCGCAGCAACCAGCCCGAAGGTCGGACCGGTGGCATCGCAATGGCGCCGGGCTCGGCGATCAGCAGCAATTCGGGTAGTCTGACAGCCTGCGATGCGGGCGGTGCGGATGGCGCGGCGGTGTTTGTCGTATCGCGCGAAAGCATAATTGTGACTTCCTGCTCGATCCGCTCGCCAGCCTCAAGCCGCATCGGAACCGGCAGGGAGAGCGGCCGACAGTAGGTCTTGTAGCTGGCGTCGCTCCAGTTGCGCTGGTCCTCCATCTCGAAGACCTCGCCGGAAAACCGGTAGCTGCAGGTAATCGCGCCGATCCTGTGTTCCATGGCGGCAATGTCGCGCGCGGGTTGGGCAGGCGCGATCAGCGCCGGAAAACGGGTAGCGGTCTCGCGGCCATCGGGATGTTTCAGGTGAAGCGGCGCCCCCTTTGGCCTGCGAGCGGATGCAGAAGGCAGAAGCCGGCACGGTTGGCCGCAAAGCCGCGCTCGGCTTGCAGCGAGAAGCGGGCGGTGACCGAGAAGCCATTGCCGTCGCTTTCGAGCCGGATCATCATTTCCTGCCGGGCTTCGCCCTCCGCAAGCCTGGCGGTGCGGGTGTAAAGCCATCCATCCCCCGTTTTCACGAGGTTGGTGGCGATCCCATCTTCCTTCATGGTGCCCCAGGAAGGATCACGGATCGGCGCGCTCAGCCCGCGCAGAATTTCAACGCCGTCGAGCACCAGCGACGTCAGTCCGTTTTCGCTGAAAACGGCGCTCAGATTGCCGTTGTCGTGCTGAATTTCAATGTCCTTCATGATGCGGAACGTTTCCTCAAATCTCGTTTCGGCGCAGCCTGACCGACTTTTTTGTTGCATTACTGGCATACTGGTATAATAACAATATAACTGCAAGCCCGATTTCGGGTTACGCAGTTCATCATTGCGAAAGGGGAGGAAAGCATGAAGAAATTTATATTGGCCGCAAGCGTTGCGGCTGCGAGCGTTCTGGCCGGCAGCGGGGCCTTTGCAGCAGATGGCAAAAGCATATGTTTCGCCTATCAGACCCTTGAGACCGAATTCTGGGTGGCCGGTCACAAGGCGATAACAAAATCGCTGGCCGACAAAGGCATTGACGTCATCGAGGTCAACGCCAACGAGGATGCAAACCGTCAGCTGGAACAGGTGCGTGATTGCATTACACAGGGTGTCGAGGGCATCATCATCATTCCGCAAGACGGCGAAAGCGTTATCAAAATGATCGCCGAAGCCAACGAGGCCGGCGTTCCCGTTGCTGTCTTCAATCGTCCGCCGAACCCCTCCAACCCGAACGATGCGATCGTCGTGGTTGCCGACAATGTCGCGATCGCTGAGGCCGCCGTCGAACATCTGACCAAGGAAGCGCGCGCGCTCGATCTTGACCGTAAGGTGCAGCCTTTGATCATGGTGGGCGCCCTTGCCGATACCAATGCGATCGGTCGCCGCGAGGGCTTCTTCAATGTCATCAACGCCAATCCCGACCTTTACGCCGAACCGATCGAAGTGCCGACCGAGTGGGACGCAACGGTGGCGCTCGCCAATCTCGAAAGCGCGATGCAGGCCAATCCGGATGTCGACGTAATTTTCACTTCGTCCGACTTCCTTTTCCCACAGATTCGCGCTGTCTTGCTGCAGCAGGGGCGCTGGACGCCTTCGGGCAAGGAGGGGCACATGATCCTCGGCGGTCTGGACGGCGACGTCACGGCCTGCAACCTGATCCGCGAGGGGTATGTGGATTCCACCGGCGTACAGGATCTCTTCTTCGAAGCAGATTCAACCGTGGAGGCGCTGCTTGCCGCGATCGAGTCCGGCGACAATACGCCGAACCAGATGATCAACGACAAAGGCTTTGCCTTGACCCAGGATAATGAGCCCGAGCGCCACGCTGATATGTGGGGCTGTGTCCTGGCCGACCAGTAACAAGAGATAGGCGGAGTGCCGACGTTTGAGGAAAGCGGCGCTCCGAACTGGCAATATGCATCTGAATGCCGGGGCGGGAACGATCCGGCCTGGCGATGTGTAGCGCAGGTGGCTTTCGCCATCCGCCGCCTTAAACTGGAGGAGACCCCATGCCCAACCAGACCGCCTCTTCCGGCGGCAAAAGCAGCAACGCCGGGTTTGTCAATGCGGTGCTGAAGTCACAGCATTTCGTGCTCTACGTGACGCTGGCATTCTTTGTTTTGCTGATTCCCTTCATCCCCAGCGTTGCCACGGCCGGCAATCTCTCCAACCTTCTTTCCAATGTCTGGCCGCTGCTGGTCATCGCGATCGGACAGACCTATGTCATGATCGTCGGCGGCATCGATCTCAGCCAGATCGCCGTAATCGCGGTGACCAGCGTGATTGGGGCTGCGGTGATGACGCTCGGCGTCGATCCGCGCATCTTCGAGGGCACGGTGCTTTGGGGAACAATCATCGGGCCTGACGGCGGAATTCTTTCCGGCCATATATGGTCGATGCCCGCAGCCGTGATCGTGATGCTGGTTGTTGGCGGCGCGATCGGCGCGCTGACCGGTTTTCTGATCGCGAGATTCTCCATACCGGCCTTCATGATGTCGCTGATTGCCCTGCTGTTTTTCTCCGCCTTTGCGGTATGGCTGACCCATTCCGAAAACGTCACAAACCTGCCAAGCTCCTTCAGTGTAATTGCCGAGCGCGGCTATGGCGGCTTCCTGTCGTGGTCGGCGCTGATCGCGATTGCGGTGGCCATCATCGCCCATATCGGCCTGTCGCGCACCATTTTTGGCCGTTGGGTCTACGCCACCGGCATGAATCCCGGCGCCTCGACGATTTCCGGCGTGCCGGTGCGCCGCGTCATCATCCTGAGCTTCTTGGTTTCCGGTGTCTGCGCGGCGATTGGCTCGGTGCTCTATTCGGCCAGGCTCGAAATGGGCCGCCCCGCTTTCGGCGATAATATGAACCTTTTGCTGGACGTCGTCGGCGCCACGGTCATCGGCGGAACAAGCCTTTTCGGCGGGTCGGGCAAGATACTGTGGACCGTATACGGCGTTCTTTTGTTCACGCTGCTTTCGAACGCGCTCAACCTGATGAACCTGTCATTTTTCGCGGTCTTCATCGTTAAGGGCGGCGTTATTCTATTGGCGGCCTATCTCGATGTCTGGCGGCGGGAGGCGGCGCTCAAATGAACACGGTAGCACGCGAACCGCTTCTGGAATTCAAGGGCCTGGGCAAGAGCTTCTTCGGCGTGCAGGTGGTCAAGGGCGTCGACCTTGCTCTTGCCCCTGGCGAAATCCTGTGCCTTGTCGGCGAAAACGGAGCCGGCAAATCGACCATGATGAACATGCTGGGCGGGGTGCATATTCCCGATGAGGGGAAAATGCTGCTGGCTGGCGAACCCTATACGCCGGAAAAGCCCGCGGATGCGAGCGCTGCTGGCATCGCCTTCATTCATCAGGAGCTGAACCTGTTCGGCAATCTTTCCATCGCCGAGAACATATTGCTGAACCGGTTGCCGCATACCGGCAAGCTGCCGATCGTCAACCGCCGGCGGATGCGGCGCGAGGCGGAAGAGGCAATGCGTCAGGTCGGGCTCGATCTTTCCCCAGATACAACGGTCGATACGCTCGCGCCGGGCGAGAAGCAGCTTGTCGAGATTGCCAAGGCGCTGGCGCTTGATGCCCGAGATCATTATTCTCGACGAGCCCACGACATCGCTGACGACCCGCGAAACCGAGGTGCTCTTCGCGCTCTTGAAACGGCTGCGCGCCGAAGGTCGGTCGATGATCTATATCAGCCATGTGCTGGCCGACGTCATGGCGCTTGCCGACCAGATCCTTGTTCTACGCGACGGAAGTCGTGTCGATGGCGGGCCTACGGGCGAATTCGATATAGACCGCATGATCCTCAGCATGGTCGGCCGCTCGCTGGAGCAGCTGTTTCCCGAGCGCCACGCCGCAATCGGCGCGCCGGTGCTCGAGGTTGCAAGTCTTGGCCAACCCGGCGTTATTCGCGACATTTCCTTCTCGCTGAAACGGGGCGAGGTGTTGGGCTTTTTCGGCCTGATGGGCGCCGGGCGCTCCGAAATGGCGCGCGTTCTCTTCGGTCTGGATCCGCACAGCAGCGGTCACATCAGACTGAACGACGTGGAATTGCCGGATGAAGGCGCGCGCGAGCGGGTGGCGCGTGGTATGGCATTCGTCACCGAGGACCGCCGTCATGAAGGCTTGCTGATGGACAGCTCCATCCGCGACAACATGGCACTTGCAAGCCTCGGCCGGTTTGCAGGCGCCGGCGGCATGGTGAAGGCCGACGCGCTGTCCGATGAAATCGGCGACATGTCGTCCAGATTGCGGCTGCGCACTGGCGATCCCACACTTTCCATTCCGGTTCACAGCCTCTCGGGCGGCAATCAGCAGAAGGTCGTGATCGGCAAATGGGTAATGAACAGGCCCGAGGTGCTGATCATGGATGAGCCGACGCGCGGGATTGATGTCGGCGCAAAATACGAGGTGTTCACGATCATGAACCAGCTCGCGGAAGAGGGTGTCGGCATCCTCTATATCTCCTCCGAACTTGATGAGCTGATCGGCGTTGCCGACCGCATTCTCGTGATGCATCAAGGCATGCTGAACTCGAGCTTCGAACGCGGTCAATTCGACCGCCAGGCCATCCTTTCGGCAGCCTTCGGCGGGAGGACAGTCGCATGAACCTGCATCGGATCACCAATTTCGCGCTTGCCCATGCGCCGGCACTACTGTTCATCGTCATCTTTATGGTGTTCGGGGCGCTGTCCGACCGGTTCCTGCAATTCCAGAGTTTCGAGAACATCGTCAAGCAGGCAAGCTTCATCGGCATTGTCGCGATCGGCATGACCTTCGTAATGCTGACCGGCGGCATTGATCTCTCGGTCGGCACCAACATGTATCTGTCCTCGGTGATTGCCGGCCTTCTGATGCGCGATTTCGGCGTTTCGCCCGCCATCGCCGCCATCGGGGCGATGGCCACCGGGTTTGTCTTCGGCGGCATCAACGCCTTTTTTATCGTCAGGCTCCGAATGGTTCCCTTCATTGTCACGCTCGGCATGCTGGTCGCCGGGCGCGGCGTCGGCCTTCTGCTCACCCAATCCCGTGGCGTGATCTTGCCCAATGATCTCCTGAGCTTCGGCGCGGGCCGCACCTTCGGCCTGCCGAACCCGATCATCGTGTTTCTGTTGGTTGCTGTGCTTGGTCATATCGTGCTGACCAGAACGCGTGTCGGACGTCATATCTATGCCGTGGGCAACGATATCAAGGCGGCGACGCGCGCCGGGATCGCGGTGGGGCGCACGCTCGTTTCGGCCTATCTTGTCTGCGGCGTATGCGCGGCTCTTGGCGGCTTCATTTCGGTGTCACAGCTTGGCATCGTCAATGCCGGCTTCGGCGAATTTTCCGAGCTTTATGCCATCGCGGCCGCGGTGCTGGGCGGCGCGAGCCTGTTCGGCGGGGTCGGCACCGTACTGCCGGGAACGGTGCTCGGCGCGGTGCTGATCCAGATGGTGCAATCCGGCCTCGTTTTTCTGCGGGTAGACATCTATCTTCAGCCGCTGATCCAGTCAGCGATCATCCTACTTGCGGTTGTCATAGATTCCGTGCGCAACCGGATGATCACCCTCAGAAGCCGGCGCAAGATCCGCGTTGACGAGGAATAGTGCCGTCAGGCCGGATCATCAAAAGCACGGTAAAGCGTGTTGGCGCGGGACAAATGGTGGCGCATTGCCTGGTCCGCCGCTTCGCCGTCGCCTGCTTCTATGGCGGCGATGATTGCGCGGTGTTCCTCAAGCGTCACGTTTTCAAGGCCGGTGGTCCTCACCGCCACCGGGTGGAACCGTTTGAGCCAGGCGAAAATCGCCCGCACCACCGAAGCCATAAGCAGATTGCCGGAAACCTCGGCAAGCCGTCCGTGAAAGACACCATCCATTTCCATAAAGCGCGGCGTTTCTCCGGTAAGCTCGGCCTGTTGTGCCACGATCGCCTTCAGTTCGGTGACGTCGGCTGCCGTGGCCTTTTCGGCCGCGATGCGGGCGAGCTGGGCTTCCATCAGTAGCCGCGCTTCCTTCAGTTGCGCCAGAACATTCGAATCATAGGTCAGCACATGGTGCATGGTCAGTGCAAGCTGCTCGGCAAGCAGATCAAGCTGAGGTTCGGCGACACGGGGGCGTTCGCCATGTCGGACTTGTATGAGACCGAGGTTCTGGAGCGATTGCATCGCCTCGCGGATTGCCGGTCGGCCAACACCCAGCGTTTCCATAAGTTCGCGCTCGGAAGGCAGCGGTGCGCCGGGGGGCAGGTGCCCCTCCTCAATTTCCGCCAGCAGCCGCTCACGCACTTCGTCGGACAGTTTTTTCTTCCGAATTATTTCTTTTTTCAAGTCGCAGACTCCGGTCCAGTGAAGCGATTTGGCTATCTTAGCAGAAGTTCAACAGATTATACCAGATTGACTTGTCACATGATTTCTCCTACTGGTATACTCAGTATATGGTAAAATCACCTAGCAGGAGGAAATTTCATGCATTCAGTCGCCGTTTTCGGTGCGGGCGGAAAGATGGGCTTTCGCGTCACCCGCAAGATCAGGGACGCCGGTTACGAACTTAGGGCTGTCGAAGTGAGCGAGGCCGGCCGCACCCGTCTCGCCGAGGCGGGAATCGAAACTGTCGAGCAGGACGCTGCCCTTGCGGGTGCGAAAGTGGTCGTCCTGGCACTCCCCGACTCGCTGATTGGCCCGGTTTCCGGCAAAATCGTGCCGCAACTTGATGCCGGCACCATTGTCGTCATTCTGGATGCCGCAGCCCCCTATGCCGGGGTTCTGCCGCAACGCGAAGACATCACCTATTTCCTTGGCCACCCCTGCCATCCCCCGCTTTACGCCGACCTTGCCGATTCCGAACAACGCCGCGATGTTCATGGTGGCGTCGCGCCGCAGTCGATCATTTGCGCGCTGATGCAGGGACCGGAGGCGCATTACGCGATCGGCCGGGAGATCTGCGAGACCATGTGGTCGCCAATCCTGCGGGTGCACCGTGTGACGACCGAGCAGCTTGCGATCCTTGAACCAGGGCTTTCGGAAATGATTGCCATGCCCTTTGTCGACGTGATGATCGAGGCGGTGGAGCTATGCGCGAGCCGCTATGGCATCCCGCGTGAAGCGGCATTCGATTTCATGATCGGCCATCTCAATGTCGAAATCTCGATGTGGTTCGGCTTCACCCCGAAAGTCCCATCCGATGCCGCGCTCCGCCTGATGCGCTTTGCCCGCGGCATCGTCGTGCGCGAAAACTGGGACCGCGCGCTCGATCCCAAGGTCGTGCGCGAAGCTTCCGAACTGATCGTCAACGGCTGATAGATGTGAACTCCGGCGGAACCTGAGCAAGGGGCGGCGCTGCACGGCGCGCCGTCCTTCGTCATCAAAGGCCCGATGTAGGTCACCGGAACGTCGAGTATCGGCTCCCTTGCCGTACGCATTTTGGGCAACCGAGCACTCTATTTGCAACATATGCCCCACACGGAATATTATGCATTCTCCGGCAATGCCCCTTTCGCCGGCTTTCCAAGCGAAGGCGATAGCGACCGACACACGGGACAACATTAGCAATCGTAATCAGCTTGCGTGCGAAGGCGACGATGACGAGCTTGTGGGGTTTTCCACGTTCCTTGAGGTGTTTGGCAAGGGGCTTCATCGTCGGGCTATGGCACGCAGCAGCGAGTGCAGCCTGAAAAAGAACATGTCGCAGCGCTCACCGGCCTCCCGTGGTCATCCGGCCAAGTTCAGGCATCTCAGCGATCAGCATGCTGCCGAAACCGGGCCAATCCCCGGGATGGACCGCAAAAGCCGCGCTTTCGCAGCCATCTGTTCTTCCTGAGCAATAAGGATTTCAATACGGCTCTCGAGGCCGGCGAAATGATCGTCGAGCGCGGCCTTGAGAGCTTTACCCAACGCTCCGAATGGTGTTGTCACATTAACTCACCCAGTCTGCCCGTTTGGGAACGGATGAGAGATCAAGCTGCGTTTGCTGCAATTTCCCCTGCATCGAACGCTTTGAGCCGATGGTAGCGGATTGTTTGTGCAGCGCGGCGGCGGGCTGGAACTGAAAAGCAATTGCGGCTAACGGAGTGCATGGCGACGAACCGTTGCAATGCTCCCGGTGACCGGTGGCCTTGCATGGTTCGTTCCCGTTTTCGAAACGGCACATGTCTGTTCTCGGCCCTATTGTTGAGACCCTTGTGCGACCAGCAATCGAGGCCGGGTGCCACGTCCGCCTTCGCCGCACCGTACCAGCGCAGTTTATCGGTGATGATCCGCTTTGGAACAAAGCCATACTGATCCACCGCACGCCAGAGCCGGAACTTCTCTCCAGCGCATTTCACAACGACCTCGTCCAGACGCCAAACATCGCCAGGGCGCGCCTGTCGTTGCCGCAGATTGCAGGCAATCCGAGGTCCGAGCTTGGCGATCCAACGGCGGATTGTCTCATAGGAAACGTCGATCCCACGCTCAAGCAGCATTTCCTCAACTTCGCGCAGGCTCAGATTGAACCACAGGTTAAGCGACAGCCGGGGATGCGGTCGAGTTCGGTGACATCGCAAACAACTGTGTTGACTTGCGGCAGTCGTTCCAACAGGCACGCCCCCGGCAGACTGTGACCGGATGGTGCCATGACCGTGTGGGTGATCTCACATTGTTGGTGACGACTCACGTCGGGTGAATAACCGTCATGCGGAACGGGCCTGCATTTTGCCGGGCACATGCGACCGCCTCGTTTGCGTCATCAAGCCGGAAGGCATCGAAGGCGAACTGGTCGAGGGGAAGAAAGCCACCTTCGGCCAGTCTGATCATGTTCGGCACGGCATGGCGCGGATACATCCATTGGCCTCGGATCGTAATATTGTTGCGCATCAGATGGCGATAGGGCAGATCAAGGCTTACGCCCGAGCCGCCCATCAAGACGACAGTGCCGCCGGGACGCACCGCCATTGCCGCGGCGCGGATGGGTGATGCGTCCGCCGCCAGCGGGGGCAGGATGTCGAGGACGCAATCGATCAGTCCGGCGGCTGCAGCCATGTTGCGGCGATCCTCGTCTTCGTCTCCGGTCAATTGAACCGTACGCACCCGATTGCCAAACCGCGCAGAAAGATCGGAGAGAATTGCGGCATTTCGCCCGGGGGCGACAACGGTGACCGCGCCCATTGCCAGCGCCACGGCCACGGCCGCACTGCCAAAATGACCGGTCGCACCGCTGATCAGCGCCGTCTGCCCCGGGCGAAGCCCGCTTGCCAGCAGGCCACCATAGGGAACGAGGAACGAGCCGAGCGCGCACCACCTTGTCGGGTCATCGTCCGCGCCAAGGGCGATGCGGCTTGCGCATTCCATCGGCATCAGCATCTGCGTGGCGAAGGCGCCATGGTGAAAATGCTTCTGGAGAGCCTGCGCGCCGACACTCGGAGCGGCCCAGCCCTGCAGGAGAATATCGGGCGTTTCGGCGTCATCACGGGCCCGGAACGTCGGGTCGCAATAGACCCAGTCTCCGACCTTCAGACGCGTCGCATCCGGCCCGATCGACCGGATACGACCGACGGCGCCGCAGCCGGGAATGATCGGCAGTTGCAGGCCGTGTGGGCGGCTGTTGGCAAACACCTCATCGGAATAGGGTAGAACCGGCACTGCATGAATATCGGCAACGAGTTCGCCGGCGGCGGGGACCGGGTCCGGACATGTCTCGATCGCGAGCGGCATGGAGAATTGACGGAGGACTGCGGCTTTCATTTCATACCTCTTTGCAAATTGTCGCACCAAAACAGCATGTCTTGGCCAGGCAAAGACGAACTGGTATTATCCTAGCATTATGGAAACACATGGGAACAAGGCACTCGGCGACTTCCTGCGGGCGCGCCGGGCTCGACTTTCGGCGGAGACGCTGGGATTGAAGACGAACCGCCGGCGACGTACGGAGGGATTGCGTCGGGAAGAAGTCGCGGAGCGCGCCGACATCGGGATCGATTGGTATATTCGCCTGGAGCAAGGACGGGCGATCTCGCCCTCCATCGCGACGGTAGATGCACTGGCACGCGCGCTCTGCCTCGATGAAACAGACCATGCCCATTTGCGGGCGCTGGCACGTTTGAAATCTCGACAGCAATTTGCGCCTGAAGAGGTCAGCGCCGACGTCAGCGTTGTGGTGCGGTCCCTACGCGAACCGGCCTATATCATGGGTCAAAGATGGGACGTGCTGTGCTGGAACGAGGCCACGGCATCACTCTTTGTCGATTTCGCCCGCATACCCGAAACGGAACGCAACATCCTTCATTTCATGTTCCTTGACGGGAAAGCGAAAGCCCTGTTCGGCTGTGGCTGGACAGCGCAGGCCCGTCGAATGGTTGCGCAATTCAGAGCAAACCACGACCTCTGGTCCGGCGATCCGGCGTTTCAGAACCTTGTCGGCGTACTGACCGATGGCAGTCCGGAATTCTCCGGCTGGTGGCGCGCCCATGACGTCGGGTTCCCGGAAGCGGGCGCCAAAACCCTCTACGACGGCGCCAAGCAGCGCGCCTTTCACCATGCGAGCTTTCTGGTCAGCGACAATCCTGCACTGAGGCTGGTGATCTATACCAGCCTGTCTGACGATGCAGATCACCGGATGGAGAAGAGCTAGAGATCACGCTTGCCGATGTCGGTCTGATAGACCTCCAGTTCGGCCATCATCCGGTCTACGTTGCCAAGGGTGACAACCCCTGCCTCGCCGACTTTCTCTCCGGCGCGGATATGGATAGCCAGCACCGTGCCGGCTTGAGGCGCGACAATCCTTGCCCCGGCAATATCTAGAATGGCCCGATCGAGCCTGGCGCGCGCCACGTCCACATTGCGCTGCGCCAATACGATGTCGGCCTGTGTGCCTTCCTCCACGCCGGCATATCGTTCGAGGAGCGCTGTCATCCGATCAATTTCTGCTGAAGCCTGAGCGGCAGTCGATTGCGCCTGGTCCAGTTGTATCTGCGTGCTCAAGTTTTTTTTCGGAGAGCTTTGTCATCCGTGCAAGCTCCTGCTTTGCAAGCATAAGGGCAGCCTCGGCGCGTGTCTGATTGGCGCGGGCTTCCCGGTAACTCGCAAGCATGGCGGCGCGGGCCTGTTCCAATGTCGCCTGCTGCGCGGCAAGCTCGGACTCCGCGCTCGATTTCTGGGCGAGAAGTTGCGGCAGATTATCGCGTTCCGCGATCACCTGCCCGGCTTCGACCCGCTCACCTTCCGCCACGAGCAGCCGCGCAACGCGTGCATCGCCAGCCCCGCTCGGCAAGGCCAGTGCCACGATGTCGCCAAGCGGAAGCAGGCGACCAAGGGCGACGACATCCAGAGGCTCTGCAGCGGCAGATACCGGAGCTTCTTTCGTTGTTGATTGCGCGGTTTCGCTGTCGCCTCCGCGTCCTGCAATTTGGCGGAAGACACCCAAAACTGCCGGCTGGAGGCAGGCGCCAATAATGGTGCCGGCCAAAAGCGCTGCCGCCATCCGCAATCGTGGCCTGGAACGCGGTGATCCGTCATTCGCCATAAGCCCTTGATCCGATAGCGGGACCTTCCTGCTGATCATCAGCGGCAAGGCGGTATCGTTGTTGTCATCGACCACCGCGTCCCCCGACAGTTCGGGACACGAGACCTTGCCACTGCCTGGCATGGGCAACACGGCAAAGCACGTCCTTGGTCGCTGCTGCCGGGTCTTTCGGCATCGCAAAGGCGCGCCAGGCAATGTAGCCGTCCGGGCGGATCAACGACGCACCGGATGGGCCGATACCAAAGGCCCGCGTAAAGGCATCGGGTTCAACATCCGCAACAGAAGGGGCCGCGATCCCCGCAAACGCCAATTCGGCCCTCGCAAGCGCATCAGCGGAGATACTGTCGGGCGCCAACGGCTGAAGCTGGCGAAGGCTCATGGATTTGCTTCTCCGGTAATCCGGATGATCCATCATCTCCGGGAAAATTGATGCAAGCGCGGAGCTGCGCTGTGGATCGGCGGCAATCCATTCGATCGGCAAATCAAGTACATTGCTGGTTGCTGATGGCGTCGGATTCTGCAACCGCCCCGCCAATCAGGACACATTCAAGCTTGAGTTCCAGGCTATCGACTGCAGCCTGCGCAGCCGCGAGCCAGCACGTGTCTTCGGTCAGCATCACCCAGCCGGACTGCACCAGATCCAGTGTGGAGATCCGTGCGCCACCCACTGCAACCCAGACATGGGGCGCCCGCGTGCCCGGCTGGCCATTCCACTGATCGGGCCGCAAGGCTGGCGGTAATTCGTCGCTGGCGTCCATCACGGCAGACGAGCGGTACAACTGGCCCAGCTCCATCGCCTCGTCCTCGATCACAGGCACTTCCACGTCCGATTCCGTCGCGAACCGGCGGTAGTCCGGTCTTGCGAAAATTTGTCCGTGCCGAAGCCAGGCGATCGGCCGGCGTTCGGCATCATAGGTATCCAGCAGGTCCGGATTCTGATACTCCCGAAACCACGCAGGCGATTTTCCAGGCAAGGTTGTGGGCATCCTCGATGCCGGTATTGGCACCATAGCCGCCGCGCGCGGGGGTAACGTATGAGCAGCGTCGCCGGCGAGAAATACGCGGCCGGACGTGAAGCGATCTGCTATCAACGCACTGAGTTCCCACCGGCCCGTGGTGATGATCTCCACCGGCAGATCGGTCCGGCCTATGGCCTTCTCTATCAGCGTTACCAGGCCCGGCCCGTCCTGGTCCTGTTCGTCGGGAAACATCAAAAGCCAGCGACCGTCCCGGTAAGTTGTCAGCATTCCCGCGAAGTCGGGCTGCTCGATCTCGAACTGGCTGATGCCGGATTGCAGATATTGCTCCAGCGGCGCACGAAACAGCACGCTTCGTACCGTGTGAAGCAGACCGCGCCCGTCTTGCCCGATGCCCAGCGCCTGACGGATAGGACTGGAGTGCCCGTCCGCCGCGATCATGTAGTCCGCCCTCAGCGTATATTCGCGACCGTCACGGTGCAGCAGGGCGGTTACCCCATCGGCATCCTGATTGAAGGAACGAAGTTCGGTCGACATCCTGACATCGGCGCCCAGCTCCGCGGCTCTGGCCCTGAGAATAGGCTCGAGGCGATCCTGGGCCAGCGTCGCGCCGGTGCAGATCGAGTATTCGATGCCGGCCGGGGCCTGCTCCGCGGCCTCGCCGTCAGGTCCGGCCGGGGTCCATGCGATCTCATCATCTGCCCAACGGCCAGCCAGGCTCTCGACCTTCAACCGGCGGGGGCCCCGGAGCCAGCTGGCGCCTGGGGAATTCGCGCGCCGAGGCCGACGGCACGGTAGAGCTCCATCGTACGCGTTGTGAAACCGAACGCGCGGGGGTGCGGCGAGCTGTCGGCATGGCGCTCGACCAGCAAGCACTGAACGCCGCGCGCAGCGAGGAAGACCGCCGCCGACAGCCCCACAATTCCACCGCCGACCACCAAGACCTTCGTTGCTTCATTCGTCACGTGGGCAGACCTTTCGCCATCCAAGCTGCATATTTGCAGAAATTTACGGCGTACACATATATACACTGTAAATAATTACTGTAAAGCTGGTTTGGAGCAGCTCTGGCCGCGCCTTCCACCCGACTTGAACGGATGCAGGCCCGTTTGAAAGCGCGGTGTCTGCGATGCCTTCAAACCGGGGCGCCCTGGCCGGCAGCAATGGAAGGCGTTGACCAGAGATGATACAAAATGAAATGATCGTCATGGCAAGCAAGCCGATACCGAAATGCAACCCGGCAGACAGGTGAAACAAATTCGAGCATGACAAGACGGCCGAAGAAGACTGACCTCGAAAACCTGTCGATTTGGGAACGACCGGAGCCGGTCAGCCGCCCCGCGCCCGTTGCATTGAGCCGGGACATGATCGTTCGGGCTGCTGTGGCCATCGCGGACGAAAAAGGCATGGACGCGGTTTCTCTTCGAAGCGTCGGCGGAGCGATGAAGGCCGTCCCGATGCGGCTCTATCGCTACATCGCGACGAAAGAGGAACTCGTCGACCTGATGATTGATCACGTCTATGGAGAGACGCATATCGGCGGGCCGGATTCGGTTGACTGGCGAGACGCACTGAAGGCCTTTGCGTTTCGGACACGGGAGGTGGCGCTTCGGCATCTTTGGTTCGCCGCTTTACTGGGCGGGCGCCGTCATCACCGTGGACCGAACGCGCTGGCTCATTTCGAGACGGCGCTCGCCGCGCTCAGCAAGGTGCGGGGCTTCGAGGACATCAACATCATCGTCAAGGCGATGAGGACCGTTCAGGCCTATGTCATCGGGGCCATTCAGCATGAGGTCAGCGAAATCCGCCTGGGGGCAGAGACAGGCCTGAACAAGGCAGAATGGCAACAGGCGAACTGGTCAAGCGCAGAACGAATGATCAATTCCGGCCGTTTCCCTACACTGTCCCGTTTCGTTCTGGAGGCCGACGACGTCCCGGCAGAGACATTGTTCAAAACCGGCCTCGATTGCGTCCTCGATGGAATAGAAAAGGGAATAGGCAATCCGCAGGACGCCGATTGAAACAGGTTCGATCACGGCGCGAAACCACAAGCCGGATCAATAGGCTGGGGCGGTCTGGGGCACATCCGTTTTCTGTACCGATTTGTCGGTCCATGACGGCGGCGGACCGATCTGCGTGCTCTGCCCCCTGAAAACCGGATCGTTTGAAGTTAGAGTTTTCCGCGGTATTTTCCCGGCCGGGAGAAGGAGTGGAAGAGATGAAGGCATCGAGGTTTTCGGACGCCCAGAATGCGTTTATTCTCAAGCAGGGCGATGACGGTGTGCCTGTGGCTGAGATCTGCCGCAAGGCTGGGATCAGCCAGGCGACCTATTTCAACTGGAAGAAAAAATATGCGGGCCTGCTGCCTGACGAGATGCGCCGGCTGAAGGCTTTGGAAGATGAGAACTCCGGGCTGAAACGGATCGTGGCGGACCTGACGCTGGACCGCGAGATGCTTCAGGATGTCATTCGCCGAAAGCTCTAAGGCCTGCCCGGACGCGCAAGCTCGTGGATGGGATACTGGTGGATTGGGGCGTGTCGATCCAGACGAGCCTGCAAGGTTTTGACGTTCGACACCTCGACCTACCATTACAAATCCCGCCGCATCGGTCAGGCCGCTCTTGAAAGGCGTATCAAGGAGATATGCGAGACACGCGTCCGGTTTGGCTATCGCCGTGTTCACGTGCTCCTTCGACGAGAAGGCTGGACGGTCAATATCAAGAAGACCCGCAGAATTTACAAGGCGTTAGGGCTTCAGCTCAGGAACAAGAACCCGAAACGCCGGGTGAAGGCAAAGCTGCGCGAGGACCGCCAGGAGGCCATAGGGCCGAACGATATCTGGGCTATGGACTTTGTTCACGACCAGCTCGCGGCGGGCAAGAAACTGCGGATCCTGACCATTGTGGATATCCATTCCCGCTTCAGCCTGGCGACCGACCCGCGCTTTGCCTATCGCGGTGAAGATGTGGTGCACACCCTGGAACGGATCTGCAGGAAAGGCGGTTATCCGAAGACGATACGGGTCGATAACGTCCTATGTCGAGAAAATCTGGCTGCTTAGGTCAGCAGGTCATAGGGCATCCGGTGTCCCGGGTGCCTTGTTAAGATTGCCCAGACGGGCTCTGCCGTCAAGAAATGATCTCTTCCATGAGCCAAACACAGGGTACGCGCGATGGCGGCCCTCACCGTCCTTAATACGAGATCCCAATTCCCAAGCAGAAGGCCCGAACATTATCTACGAGGTCAGATGCCTGCCTCCACGGCTCGTGTCAGAAAGAGGTCCTTCCGCCTGGGCTCACCCCCTCGAAGAAGGGGCGATAGGGTTCGCCGTGTTTAACTACGGCGTGTACGGTGCGCGCCATCTTTGCCGCGATCGCGGTGTAAGCCTTGCGACGCAGATGAGCGTTGTGTCGATCTTTCGAGATGTAGCGTTCGAACTTGTCACGAAAGCTGTTGGTCCGCTTGAGAACGGCAGTCTGGCCGGCCATCCAGAGCGTACGACGCAGGCGGGCGTTGCCGTACTTCGATATCCGGCTTTGACCGCGGAACATGCCAGACTGCACAGTGGCGAGGTCCATGCCGCAGAACTTCAGGAATTGCCGGTGATGTCGGAACCGGCGCAGGTCACCTGCCTCGGCCAGAATGGTCATGGCGTTGATCGGACCGATTCCGGGAATGGTTGTCAGCAACTGATAGTCCGGCAGCTCGACTGCCCTGGCCTCGATCTCGTTGCGTTGGCGGACAAGGCTTCTGCCCTCGGCAAGGACAAGGCGGAACATGCGCACGGCGTCGGAGCCCGCATGTACGGGCAATCCAACAGAGATTTCGGCCGTGGCGTAAATGTCTGAAAGCAGGCGCTCTTTGGAGACCTTCTTGCCAACCACCTGCCAGGTGTCTGCGATGAAGGCTTCCTGGTTCATGGTCGTAATCATCGTCGGTGTTGGATACTTCTCGATGAATGCCAGGAGCCAGTCGGTCCGAGAGCTTCGATGAAACCGCTCAGCCTCGGGGAAGTAGAGTGGCAGGTAATGCGTCAGGATGCGGTGCCAAAGCTCGGTCTTCGAGCGTGAGACGATCTCGTGGGTCTTCGAGAGCTCCTGAATGTCCGCTGTCCCGACGACCAGGGGATCATGGAAAAACTGCACTGCTCCGATCTCGAGCATGTGCAGGATAACCTGAGCATCCTTCGGGTCATTCTTGTCCCAGCTGTTGTGCAGGGCCTCCCGCGTCCGGGCGAGGCCGACAGAAGAGACGAGCTTCAGCTCAAACCCATACTGGCCGAGATGGTGCGCCAGTGGCCGGTGATAGTTACCGGTCACCTCGAACCCGATCCGCACCGGGAGATCGTAGCTGGCTAGGGCCGCAGACAGTCTTCTGAAGTCCTCGAGCGTATTGGTGACCGTCATGCGCCGGCGGCGCTTCTTGCCCGGAATTCCGATCAGAACCTCGTGGCGATTCTTGGAAATGTCGATGGCGACCAGCAAGGTCGCGGGGGTAGTATGGTGAATGGTCATAGCCTGTCTCCTCAGCGGTGTGGTTCAGCAAAACCACTGTTGAGACCTGGGACCGGTTATGGCCACCCACTATGCTATTTGGGGCTCCGCGGTTGGCCATAACCTATCGACAGCACTTCTTCCCGACGTGCTATGGCAGCGAATTTATCTCCCGCGACCTCGATCTGTGGGCCTATGTGAACATAGGTCACACTGGACTTCTCGCGGCCTGACAAGCCGACCGACAACGGCTTCATCGAAGCCTTCAACAGCAAGCTGCGTGCGGAATGCCTGAACGCGAACTGGTTCATGAGCCTTGCGGATGCGCGCGAAAAGTTGGAGGATTGGCGTAGACACTTGTATGAAGCGTATTTTGTCAAGCCATTGAAATTCTCTTCTGCTGCAGTCGGTTGAGCTTGTTGGTTTGGGTCTGCATTCGTTTGGCTGATCTGGCACCGTTGGTGCCTCCACTTGTATCCGGTCGGAGCCTCGCTCCCCACCATAATCCCGATCCACGGTGGCCAAACGGCTGCTGGCAAGCGCAGTACCAAACTACAACTCGGCGTATGGTTGGTTGCCCTATCTACGCACGGTATCCGCACTTGCCTTCAACTGCCCGTCGGCAGATGAGATGATTTAATTGGCGGTTATTTTTGCTCCCTCTGGGATAATGCCATCCTCGATGAACCTCCAAAATGCAATTGCCAGTTTGCGAGCCAACGCAACAATACCAACTTTTCCAGATCGGCTTCCGTGCCCTGAGAAACGAGACTGGTACCATTGGGTCAACCGGCTTTCTGGCTGATATTTGAGCCAGCACCACGCCAGTTCGATAAGCATGACACGAGCCTGCTTGTTTCCCGCTTTGCTGATACCCTGGTCTCTGGAAACTTCTCCACTGCTATAGGGGCTTGGAGCTAACCCGAGATAAGACGCCAAATGCTTTCGATTCTTGAAGCTTCGATGGAAAACTTCGCCAACAAGCTGAACGGCTCCCACTTCTCCGATTCCGGCAAGCCGCTTTAGGGTCCTGATCTTTTGAACATTACTGACACCGTTTGCAGCGCTGCACACTTCCATGCGCTCCCGTTCAAGAGCTTTGAGCTGAGCGTTGACAAGATCAAGACGTTCAAGCTGACGGCACAACTCTCTGCGAATGAACGAACCTAATTCTCGCCCGTCACCGGTGCGGGTCCTCAATAGCCAGTCTTTCCATCGCCCGCCCCAGAGACCCGGAACTGATCGAATTCCATGCAGGATCAAAAGCGCGCGTATGCGATTGATGTGTCGAGTACGCTCCTTCTTCAATTACGTTCGTTCGCGCGACAGGCGCTTGGCATCTTCCTCGTCCACGCTTGGTAGACGAACAGGGCGGCAAACCGATTTGTCGCCGAGGGTGTAGGCCTTCAATGTGAATACCATGGCCTCAACATCAATTCGGTCCGTCTTTGCCCTACGTCCACGTCGTGAAACCAGGAAACTTGAAGGGTCGAGGATCAACGTGTCGATATCACGATCGATTAGAAATCGTGCCAGCCAGAAGCCGTCATAGCCTGCCTCGAAACATACCCGAAGGGTATGTGAGCAACGCTCTGGACCGGTTTCCATTTGGCATTTGCTGGCAATCTTTGACAGCGCCTCCAGTAGAGCGTCGGTGTCGCCACCTGCGACATTCTGCGTTTGCACCTTTTTTGAGCCAGGTAAAAGATAGCCAATTAGCCAGCTTCTCTGGCTGAGCTCCAGCGCCACATAGCAGTGTTCAACGTAATCGGTATCCATCGTATTCCTCCTCTTCAAAGCGGAGGTCGATTATCAGGCTCCGCGGTGAGCCTGCATAGGATCTACAATGAGGACCGTCCTCATTCGGCGATCGGATACAATGTCCCGATCGCGTTGCATAATCCCGGTGGCGCTGCCAGCCTGCCATCGTGATCATAGCCGGAAAACCCAACATCCGGCGGTCCAATAAATGGGCGCAGTGTAGATGCATGGGGAGCAGGTCACCACTTATCTCGCCTGTTCAGTTTTCCCGAGCCACTTCAGAAAGGCTACAAAAACATACACTCCCGAAGGGGGCCCTCGGGAGGGTTGGAATCGGTGGTTGCGGGGGCAGGACTTGGACACTGTTTTGCTGGAACGTGTAGATAACCACCACCTTGCCACGCAAGTGTCCCCGGAATGACGCCTGCCGGTACAGCGTTGCAGCGCGCGCGATCGGCGTGGCTAGTGCGGGCCGACCCGTCCTGGTACTCGTAGGTCTCCCCTTATCTCTTGAAGCATGAGCATACGTCTGACAAGCAGGTGTCGGAGACGCCGACAAGATTTATGGCTGATGGAGCCGTTGTTATAGAGGGCGTTGGCAGCGTCCACATTTTCCGTGCTTCGTGCGGAAGGATCGTTCTTGAGCAACGGACAAGCGGCACGATCAACCGTTGATTTTGGCGAGGCGGAACTCGTGTTCTACTACATGATAGCCTGCGGAAAGCTCCAGCCGCAGACCGGGGATGCGGGTTCGCGGTGAGAGCATGTTGGTGTTGGTGCGGCTACTGTCGATTTTCGCGCGTGGCAGGTCACCCCGCGCGGAGATCGCGGAGACCGCGTTTTCTCCCTTCAGAACCAGCGCCATTTCAGCGTCGCCGTCCAGCCTTTCTGCCTCCTGATACCACTGATTCACGGCAAAGCCAGTTTCGACGAGACTTGCCGGCCGGTCCAGAACAAAACGGTGCTCGCGGGTAAACCGACCATCGCCGATAATAGTGATTGTCGTTTCGACCTCCTGCAATCCGCTTCTCCAACGCACTGAAAGCGTTTCGCGGTCAACGGAAACCGAAAGGTTCTGCTGCCGCATCTGCCAGTTGGCACCGCCATCGAAGCTGAAAGCCAGAATATTGTCGCCGAATTGGTTCATATCGGCATATTGGAGCGCGCCGACGTCAAAACCGCAAAGCGTCGAATAGGCAAACTTGTTGTATTTGTCGATCTGCAGCCATCGGTGGATCGGTGCGGCAAAATGAGCGATGGCGTGGCCGCCGGTCCGCTGAACAAGCGTGTCGCATCCTGGCATGGGGTAGACCTTGCGCGGCGCGTCAAGCGGTTCTTCTTCCGCCTGCCAGAAATCCGCGTCCTCCGACATCGCCAGCGGCATAAAGGCTTTCAGCGCCCAGTATGGCGACGTCGGCGAATTATACTCCTCGCAAACACCGAGGTTCGGATAGGCATAGCCGCGCGAAAGCACGCCGTCCGGCCGGAAAATCGGACGCTTTCGCCAAAGCCGCAGCTGCCGCGCCCACAGCCCCTTGATCTGGCCAACCGGAAGCGGCCGCTCGCCGCTGAGCGCCAGCATGCCCCAGAAACCCGCAGTGGCGAAACGATAGGTCAGCGAACGACCCTCGATCATCGCCTCGCCGTTTTCGGCAAACCAGTGCGCAAAGGGTTCGGCAAAGACGCGAGCGCGGGTGCGGAAGAGATCTGAAAATTCATCCCCTGCGTCACCCTTGAGCCAGGCGTAGAGCAGCCCGTAGAAATGCATCGCGAAGCCGCCATAGTGATCGATCGCGCCGGAGCCGCCATCGCCATACCAGCCATCGACCCGGTACCAGTCGGCGAGTTGGCGGAGGTTGCGTATCTCCACCGCGTCATCGACAAGATCGCTGCGCCCGGCCCTGCGCAGCCCTTCCTGAACCAGCACGGTGAAAAACAGCCAGTTGTTCTGTGAAAGGACACGCTTCTGGATGTCGGCGAGCCAGACGGCAAGATTTTCCTTCACACGCGAGGGCAGCGGTGCCCACCCTTCGGAGGGAAACGCGGCCAGAAGAAAGCCGATCGCCGCCATCTCGACCGAACGTTGATCCATATCTCCCACCGCGCCCCAGTAGCGGGGAGTCGGGATCGGTGCCTTCTGCGAGCGCATTTCGGAAGACCTGCCAGTGACCGAACGCACCACCGCCCAGTCCATAGGGAACAAGACCCCAGAACGGCCGCGCCACGCCTTCGAGCGAGGCCGCCCGCATATCGAATTTCGCCGCACCTTCCTCCAGATCGATGGCAGCACCACCGGCTTCAAGATGCGGCAAGAGCTGCATGACAAGGACTTCGAGAGCGCGCTGAAAATCGGCGCGGGATGTCATCGGGTTGTCGGAAAAACCTTTGAGCAGAAGAGACATGACGGATCACCGGAAATACGGGAGAAGACCTTGGCGGGCCAAGCCCGCCAGCGCACCGATATCAAACGCCGAACAGACGCGGCAACGTCAGCGACAGGGCCGGCACGAAGGTGATCAGCAGGAGCCCGAGGATCTGGACCAGAAAGATCGGCAAAAGCGGCCCCACAACCTTGGTGATCTTTTCACCCGACACGCTGCATGACACGAAGAGTACGGTTCCGACCGGCGGCGTGACGACGCCCATCGACAGATTATAGACCATCAGCACGCCGAAATGGACGGGATCGACGCCCATTGCAGTGACGACGGGATAGAAGATGGGGGTGAAGATCAATTGCGCCGGTGCCATGTCCATGAACACGCCGACGATCAGAAGCGCCACATTGATCAGCAACAGGATAACGTATTTGTTGTCGCTGAGACTGGTCAGCATCTCGCCG
Source organism: Martelella sp. K41-7 (assembly GCF_055808365.1). Taxonomy (NCBI): domain Bacteria; kingdom Pseudomonadati; phylum Pseudomonadota; class Alphaproteobacteria; order Hyphomicrobiales; family Aurantimonadaceae; genus Martelella; species Martelella sp. K41-7. The sequence continues at coordinate 162,416 of NZ_CM147867.1, read as the reverse complement.
ATCGTGTCGGGGATCGAGGCAAAGGTCATGCTCCAGCTCATCAGGTTCGAGCAGGCGATCAGGAACAGGATGATACCGGTCGCCGCAGCCGTTTCGATCAGAACCTTAAGCAGGGTCTTCGGCGTCAGGCTGCGATAGAAAAGCGCCAGGATGAAGCTGTAGAGCACCGCAATGCCAGAGCCTTCCGTCGCGGTAAAGACGCCCATGACGATGCCGCCGATAACCACGACCACAAGCATGAGGCTGGGTGCCGCCCGCAGGAAGGTGCGGGACACCTCGCTCATGCGGAAAGGGCTCTTGTCGGTCGCATATTTCCGCTTTTTCGCGTAGATGTAGGCGACTATCATGACCGTAGCACCCATGATGATGCCCGGGACATAGCCTGCAAGAAACAGGGCGACAATCGAGGCGCTGCCGCCGGTAATCAGCGAATAGACGATCAGCGCGCCCGATGGCGGGATCAGCATGCCGCATGGAGCCGATGCCGCATTCACCGCCGTGGTGATCGGCATGTCGTATTTTTCCTCGCGCGCGATCGGCGTGACGATGCCGCCGATGGCGGTCGCAGCGGCAATGCCTGAACCGGAGAGCGAACCGAACAGCATGTTGGCCAGCGCATTGGTCTGCCACAGGCTGCCGGGAATACGCCGGCCAAGTAGCATGGCGAAATCGATGAGACGGCGGGCAATGCCGGCCTGGTTCATGATGTTTCCGGCCAGCACGAAAAAGGGAAGCGCCAGAAATCCGAAACTGTCGAGACCATTGAACAGTTTCTCACCCATGGTCGAGAAAAGCTGCGCGGTGTCGACCTGCAGGCTGAGCGTTAGGATCCCTGAAAACGCCAGACCGACAGCGATTGATGTTCCCAGAACCAGCAAGGCAAACAGCGTGCCGAATAAAATGATGATCGAGAACAGTTCGAGGTGGTTATCGACCCAGCTCATATAAGTGTCGGTTCCCCGGAAGACGCTGGCAAGAAAGATGAATGCCGTGATCAAGGCGATGACGAAAACGACATCCACCACACGCGTCTGACCTGAGCGGATCAGCATTGCCAGCACAACAAGCTGCGACAGACAAATCAGCAGACCGGCGATCAGCAGCACGCTTTGCAGCGTGCCCACGGCGACATGAAGCATTGGTGTGAGGGTCAGCGCATTGCCAATCATCGAGTGATAGCCGCCCCATGCCAGAAGCGCCCCGAACAGGAATGTCAGCGCTGCGTTGAAGGCGTTGAGCCTGCCGGCCCGGCGTGGGCTCAGCGCATCGACCAGGAGCGGCAGGTTCAGATGCTTGTTCAGCATGAAGCAGTAGGCCGAGCCAAGAATACCGAGCCATATCAGCGAGTAACGCAACAGTTCTTCCGTCAGGCTGCTCGGCGCGTTGAAAAAGTATCGGGAGATCACCTGATAGGAAATCAGCACAGACATCATTGCCAAAAGCAGGGCAAGGACGACGCCGAGTGTATGTGTCAGGCCGTTATAGGCGCGCGAGAACAGGCCATCTTCGCGCAGGACTTCATCAAATGCAGGTTCTGATTGCTTGGTCATGGATCTCGTCCCGGATGGAGCGGCTCGGCAGATTGCGCCCGGTCGGCACCCTGAAAAATGTCAACGGGCGACCCCGGTGGCGCCGCCCGCATCTCTCTAGTTGAGTTGGCGACCTTCGATCGCAAAGATGGCCTCCAGCAAGGCAGCCTTGCCGGGGTCCTTGGCCGCTTCCGTGTACATCGGTTCGACCGATTTCATCAGCGGCTCCTTGTCGATCTGGATGACCTCGACACCAAGTTGATCGACGGCTTTCTGCAGATCCTCGGCTTCGCTGCGATCGGCAATTTCAATCGAACGGGCCGAGATGTCGGCGAAGACGGCATTCACAACTTCCAGATCTTCCGCAGGCAGGCTGTCCTCGAACTTCTGGCTGGCGACAACGAAATCGGTGAGGCGCGTCTGTTCGGTCTCCAGCGCATATTTAGCGACTTCGCCGAATTTTGCCGACCACAGCCCCGCAAGCCCGCCTTCCGCACCGTCAACAACACCCTGCTGCAGGCCGGAATAAAGTTCACCGAAGGAAAGCGGCGTCGGAACAGTGCCGAAGCGATCCAGCATTTCGATGTAGGTCTCGGAACTCATCGTACGGAGCTTCTTGCCCTGGAGGTCGTCAATATTTGCGACCGGTGAAGTCGTGTAGATCGACCGGAAACCCGATGAGAGAAATCCAAGCGGCACGAAATTGTGTTTGCCGGCCTCATCGAAAAGCGCTGCACGCACGCCGGGATCGGCCATCACCGCGCCATACTCTTCAGATGTGCGGAAGATATAGGGCAAATTGACGACGCCATAGGCCGGAATGACATTTTCGAGTGCAGCGCTGTTGACGAGACCCAGATCAATGACGCCCTTCTGAATCTGCGAGAAATAGTCAAGCTGGTCGCCGAGCACGCCGTTGGCAAAGATCTTGATCTTTACCCGGCCGTCGGTCCCTTCCTCGACCCGCTCGGCGAACTCGGAGAGCATATATCCTGCTGTGCTATCGGGCTGAACATTGTGAGCGAGCTTGTAGGTCTTGGCCTCGGCGCCGGTCGCGAAAACGGCGAGAACGCAGGCCAGTCCCATAATTTTGCGAGAAACTTTCATTTTTCCTTCCCTAAGCTGATCGTCATGGCAAAGACCGGGGACCTCCTGACCAGACCACCCTTTCGGATGGAGTTGCGGCCCCTTTTGCGGAGCCTGCCGGCCGGACTTCCGAGCCAACCGAAAATTCATATCGTCCTCCGCGCCCACGCTGCAGTGACGATCTTGAGCAGCGTGAACAGTTACAGTGGTACTGCCAAGGGACACGAAAGGTCAACACAAATTTTCTCTATTGACGAAATAACGAAAGTTTACGAAATTGGAGGCGTTGATTTCGCCAAGAGGAATACACCCCATGAACCGTATCGCCGACTCGTATTTCGCAAAGGAATCCGACGTGCATACAAACGTCGCGCATCAGGAAGCCCTGACACGCTGTGTTGAACGCATCCATCAGCAAATGCCGGCCGTCGGTCTGCGCAACCCCAAGATCGGCAATGCTGACAACCGCTGGATCTACTGCAACGGCGCAGATTGGGTGATGGGCTTCCAGACGGGACAACTCTGGCTTGCCTGTCAGCTGACCGGCAGCAGCACATTCAAGAATGCGGCCAAGGCGAGAAGGCCCGAATTTGAACAGGTCCTCCGCGATCGACGGCTGCGCGATCATGATCTGGGCTTCCAGTTTTCACTCTCTTCCGTCGCCGAGTGGCTGATGACAGGCGACAAGTCAGCCCGCGCAATGGGCCTTGCAGCCGCCGACGCCCTGTTGGCGCGGTTCAGGCCAGAAGGCGGCTATATCCAGGCTTGGAGCGCACAGGGCACGCATGACCGGGAGAAGGCAGCCTTCGCCAACGGCAGAATGATAGCCGACACCATGCAGAACCTCGCGCTTCTCTACTGGGCGCACCGCGAGACTGCGGTTGAAGATTACCGCGATGTCGCGCAGATCCATGCCGCCACTGCCGCCACCTGTCTTGTCCGGGATGATGATACCAGCTTCCACACCTTCGTCTTCGACTCGTCAACCGGCGAACCCATTCGCGGCGAAACCCATCAGGGATACGCAGATTCGTCATGCTGGGCCCGTGGTCAGGCCTGGTTGATGCATGGATTTGCACAGTGCTATGCGGCGACCAAAGACCCTGCTCATCTCGAGGTCGCACGCAGGCTCTCTGCGAAGGCCGAGGCGCTGGTCGGCTCTGCCTCCGTTCCTGTCTGGGATTTCAACCTGCCCGAGACCGAGACGCCTTACATCGATTCCTCAGCAGGCGCCGTCATGGCGGCAGGGCTTTACCTGCTGGCGGATCAGGATATCCCCGCAGAAGAAGCCCTGCGATGGCGCGCCTTTGCCGATCGCCTGATAGACGGGTTGCTTTTGACCTGCGATCTGACCAAGACCGAAGGTGCCCAGGGGCTTCTGGCCCATGGCGCCGCGCATGTTCCTGCCGGACGCTGCGACACGATGCTGCCTTATGGCGACTATTATTTCATGGAAGCGCTGATGCGCTCCGACGGGCACACTCGGTTTTTCTGGTAAAAAACGACTTCAACGCGTGATGGGAATAGGAAAGTTTCGGAAAGTTTCGTATAAGGCCGGCAAGAGACCAAGCGACCGGAATGATCATGACGAAACCATTGCCCGCACCAACGCTCAAAGATGTCGCAGAAGCCGCCGGACTATCCGTTGCGGCAGTTTCCAAGGTCTTCAACAATCGGGAAGGCGTCAGCGCAGCCAATCGGGTTCTGGTAACACGCATCGCGGAGGAAATCGGCTATCGCGGCCGCAGCGGCCGCGCCACAATCGCCACGCGGATATCATCCGCGCTCGTGGTCACCCTCGACAAATACGTCACCAATGACGTGTTTTACGGTCAGATCGTCGACAGTCTGCTCAAAAGTGCTCGCGAGGAGAGCATCGATATTGATCTGGCGCTGGTGACATCCAACGACCCGACAAGCGCAGACTACGACACCCTGCGCAACATCCGCGCCGACGCTGCGATCCTCGTCGGTCTTGACGAGACGCCGGTCATCGATGCCGTGCGCTCCACCGGTCGCCCTGCGGTACTGGTCAATGGCATGGATCGCAAGATGCAGCTTTCCAGTGTCTCGCCGGACTATAATTTCGGCGGCTGGGCGGCCACTCAACACCTGCTGGAGCTTGGCCATCGCGAAATCATTCACGTGACCCATCTCTACCGGGAATCGCTGAAACGCCGCATGCTCGGCTTCCGCGATGCCATGGAAGAAGCCGGCGTCGCCTTTTCGTTTGCTCACCACGTGATCGATGTCGGCGATCCCGATCTCCTCACACTGTCCTGCCGCGACAAGATCACGGAGATCCTCCGTGAGCGCACCCCACGGCCCACGGCAATCTTCTGCGCCAACGATCTGGTCGCCCTTGGCGTGATGCAGGCCGCGTCCTCCCTCGGGCTTTCCGTGCCGGACGACCTGTCCATCATCGGCTTCGATGACCTTTCGCTCGCCGCGCACGCTTCCCCGCCGCTGACCACAATGCATATGGACCGCGCGGAAATGGGCCGCCTGGCCGTAACTCTGCTTCTGCAACAGTCACTGGCCACCTTCAATTCGGCGCGCCGTATTACACTGGGCGTTCAGTTGGTGGAACGAAAGACGACCGGCCCGGTGGGAGGAATTGCGGCCCTGCCGCGGAATGAAGTGGCTCGGTTTGTTTGAACGGGCTTATGGTCGTTCTTAAGTGGTTTCCGGCGTCGTTATGCTGCCGCTGATATGGCGGGCAGCGTGTTGAAGTAAGCCTGATCGGGTGTCTTGCGGTCAAGCGATGAATACGGGCGACGGCTGTTGTAAAAGGTCAGATATCGCCCGATGCCCGCCCTGGCTTCGGCGACAGACTTGTAGGCGTGAAGGTAAACCTCTTCATATTTGATAGACCGTCACAGCCGTTCAATGAAGACATTGTCGCGCCATGCGCCCTTGCCATCCATCGAGATCTTGATCTCGGCCTCTTTCAAAACATCAGTAAAATCAATGGACGTAAACTGCGATCGCTGATCGCTGCTGAATATCTCGGGCTTGCCATATCGGCCGAGCGCTTCCTCGACGGCTTCAATGCTAAACGCGGCTTCCAGCGTGATCGAAAGCTTCCATGACAACACCCGGCTTCTGAACCAGTCGATGGTATAAAAAAGTAATTCGCAAAACCGACAAGTCGGCCATTCATTTCAGCCACGAACCCATTGGGTTGCCCCGTTCTTTCAACGAGGGCCGTCCACGTTCTCTGGGTAGTTCTTTCTTCCACCTTGCGAAGATAAAAATGAGTGTACCCAGACCAGAGCGCCAACCAGTCTAACCTGTCGCCGACTAAAGCATCACCAACTTTTATGCCTGGCATCTGCAATCCTCAATAAACTCATAATCTTCATATTCGTGAATGACGCATTCGATATTGCGCCTTACGGGAACGGGAAAGCGGAAAACGCTGTGGTCGCCTCCGCGCGAGCGCACAGAGCGGTAAGTGCCGGGTGAGACTCGGCATCGACAAGGTCCGGTAGCGATTCGCGGGAGAAGCGGAATGCGACGGCACTCGTGATATCTGCCTGAAGCGGGCGGGCATCGAAGAGCCAAGGGTCGGCCTGTCTGACATGCTCCTCCAGCAGCCGATAGGCCTCCGACAGTTGGTCGCCGACGCGATCGATCCAGGGCTGATGCAGCTTTTCCGCCGGACGGAGATTGTGTTCATAGACTATCTGAACAGTCTTCTCGCAGGCAGCAAGTGCCAGGCCGATAACCCTTTGTGCCTGGACATGCACATCGATATCGCTCGGCGTGAGCTTGCGATCGGAAGAGGCCAGCCGCTCGCCAAGTTCAAGGATCAGGCCGGAATCCATCAGGGCGGTTCCATCATCCATCACCAGTGTCGGCGCTTTCACGACTGGGTTGATGGCAGCGAACGCGTCGAAGGCAGAGAAGACGGATAAAGGCCTGTGCTCAAAGCTGATGCCCTGAAGGTAAAAGGAAATCGCTACACGCCGCACAAAGGGAGAATCCAGCATCCCGATCAATTTCATTGTCTTAATCCCGGGTCGAATTTTGTTTGTGGGAAGGTACTTTGATCCTCCCGCAACGATGACGCTACCGGGACGGCAACATCATTGCGAGTGACCGAATTTGCCACTATCGTAACAATCATGCCAAACGACTTCCGTCCACTCGTCGTCATCATTGCTTATGACCAGCTCTGCACATTCGAGTTCGGCTGCGCCTTCGAAGTCTTCGGTCTGTCACGCCCTGAAATGGGATCCGGCTGGTATCGCTGCAGAACCGCCGCGGTCGAGCCGGAACCGATCCGGGGCGCCGGCGGATTGCGGCTGGAGGCAGATGGCGGGCTGGAACTCCTCGAAGCGGCAGATATGATTGTCATTCCGGGTTGGCGCGGGCCGGCCGTAGCCGGTCCCGAAAGGCTGCTCAATGCTCTCCGCCGGGCAAATGCAAAAGGGACCCGCATCGTCGCGATCTGCGGCGGGGCTTTCTTGCTCGCTCAGGCCGGCCTGCTTGCGGGTAAGCGTGCGACGACGCATTGGCGCCACCTCGATGCATTGTCATCTCGCTATCCGGAGATCGTGGTTGAACGAGACGCCCTTTATGTCGATGAGGGCGATATCCTCACATCGGCCGGAAGCGCCGCCGGACTCGATCTGTGCATCCATATTGTCCGAAAGGATTTTGGAGCGAAAGCTGCCAACAGTGTTGCGCGCAGACTGGTCGTCGCGGCTCACAGGGATGGCGGCCAATCGCAATTCATCGAGCGGTCTCTTCCTCCCCGTCCGGCGCGAGGCTCTCGAAATTGCTCGAAGTGATTCAGAGGCGAATTGGCGAAAAATGGACCGTCGAACGCATGGCGACGGAGGCTCATGTCAGCGTTCGTACCCTTCACCGGCACATCAGTGAGGCAACCGGTCTTGCACCTGGCGACTGGCTTCAGCGACAGCGTATGGCTTATGCGCGCGATCTTCTGGAGGAAACAACCCTGTCCATAAAAGAGGTTACAGTTCGAGCCGGTTTCGGCACAACCACGAATTTCCGTCAGCATTTCCGCGCCGCCAGCGGTTTGTCGCCAGCGACCTACCGGACCCGGTTTCACCTCAGGCAGGACCCGTTGGGTCAGTCTGCTAATTGTTCAGATATGAACACAAATGGTGATACAGCTTCAAACTGAGGTTAGCGGACGTCCGACGCACTTGACGTGGTCCCGGCTTTCCGTACAGCTCGGCGGCCAAGCTAAAATGTTCCTGGATGGTTCCCATGCCGCCAGTTTCTCATCTTGCCCGCGCGAAGCCCAACCGCTGTTCCCGTGGCCAATGAAATGCGGCTTCGGGAAAACGGATATGGCAGTTTCGGATAAGTTGTTTGACTGAAAATATCGTCTGAGGCAGGTAAACGGGCGATGCAACTCGCGCACATAGAGGGAGCCATGCGGGTATTCATTCTGGGTGGAACGGGGTCCATTGGCACCGCAATTGTTCGCGAACTGCGCTCCCGATCGCACGACGTTGTCGCTCTATGCCGTTCCGAGGTCTCTGAAGAAAAGATCAGGAACCTCGGCGCAATACCTTATCGAGGCGACATGCGCGCACCGGAAGCATGGGTGAACGACGCCATCGACCATGATGCCATTATCCAAACCGCCGCAACTTTTACTGAGGACATGGGAGATATTGATGCGCGGGTTGTATCTGCTCTGCTCCATGCATCGGCGAATGCAACGAAAACTCGTCGTCTGCTCTACACTGGCGGATGTTGGCTCTATGGCAAGACCGGAGATGAAGTAGCAACGGAAGGTTGGCCGTTTAATCCCCTACCAGCATTTGCTTGGATGGTGAGCCATGCCGAAAAGCTGTTGCGTGCCGAATTCCTCTCAACCGCCGTCATTCATCCTGCGATGGTTTATTCCGAGGACGGCGGCGTGTTTGAAGAGTTTATTGACGCCGCACGAGGCGGGCGCACGATTGAAATTTGGGGAAGCCCCGATACACGTTGGCCAATAATACATCGCTCTGACCTCGCTCGCGCCTATTGCGATCTGCTGGAAAGACATGACCTGACCGGGCATTTCAACGCCGGTGCAGAACAAGGTGTCCGGGTGAGCGACATTGTGAAAACCTTGGCTGACCGGCATGGCAATACGCTTGAACCGTCGATCCTGGGCGTCGAAGGTCTTGCCGAACGCCACGGCGACTGGGCCAAGGGGCCAACGCTTGATCAGCAAATGTCATCACACAAACTGCGACAGGCGACCGGTTGGGAACCGAAAACCGGCGATTATCGTCTGTCAGATCTGCTTGCCTGAGTTCAGATTTTGACAGCAAAGCGGACCACAAGGAGGAAAACCGGTTGTGAGCCAAACCACGCATGACAATCGCCAGGGTATTTTGTTCGAGCCACTGCTGCTGCCCTGCGGCACTGTATTGAAAAATCGCATCGTGAAAGCAGCAATGTCGGACTCCTGGGCGATGGGACAGGGCATCCCACGCAAGCACAGATCAGGTTGTATCAACGCTGGGCCGAGGGCGGTGTGGCCCTGTCGATTATCGGAGAGGTTCAGGGGAGCGGCAAATTTGCCGAGAAACCGGGCAACCTCGTTCTCGACGACACCGCCGATCTGGAACGGTTCGAGGCGCTTGCCCGAGCCGGCACCAGTGCATGGTGCCCAGCTCTGGCTCCAGCTCGGTCACGCCGGCGCCCTGGCTTACCCCTCGACCAGCACCCCCAAGGGTCCGAGCGCACTCAATCTGCCCGGCTTGATCTGCGCGGAGCTGTCGCGGGACGAGATCGCGGCACTGCCTTTCGAGTTTGCGCGAACGGCGCGACTGGCTCGGGACGGAGGGTTTGGCGGGGTCGAAATTCATGCCGCCCATGGCTTCCTGATCAGCCAGTTTCTGTCACCTCTGTTCAATCGGCGCACCGATGACTATGGCGGCTCCATTGCCGGGCGGATGCGGCTCTTGCTCGAGGTCGTGGGGGCAGTGCGCGCGGCCGTCGGTCCGGACTTTCCCGTTGGCTTGAAGCTCAATTCATCTGACCAGTTGGAAGGCGGTCTCGACGCTGAAGACGCATTGTCGGTGATCGCCGCGTTGGACGGGACCGAACTCGACCTGATCGATATCAGCGGTGGAACGTATTTTCCAGGCGCCCGGTCCGCTTCCGACAGCGGCGGCAAGGGTCCCTATTTCGTCGATTTCGCCATGCGCGCCCGGGCGGTGACGACAAAGCCCCTGATGGCGACAGGCGGATTCAAGACACTGGGCCAGGCTGAGGAGGCGGTGGCCGGCGGCGCCGTCGACCTCGTCGGCATGGCGCGAGCGCTTGCCCTTGAGCCGTCACTACCAAGTCTCTGGCAAACGCGGCACGTGGCAAATCCGGCATTTCCGAGTTTCACCGATCCTCCGGAGGGCGGTGTGACCGCATGGTATACGATGCGGCTGACCGAGATCGGTGAAGATTGCGGTCTGTCGACGACAGACGATTTGCGGGCAGCTCTTGAGACCTACAAGGCACGCGACAAGAAGCGCACGGAAATCTGGCTTCGCCGTTTCTAAGCAACTTCGCAATACAATCAGTGTTGAAATGCATGAACAGACACACCCCAAAACGTCCATCTGAGAATGTGTTGGCTGAGTGACTTGCCCTCACATGAGCGAAAACCATGGACCGGAGCGAGAGCGGCGCGCGCTCAAGCTGAACTGCTTTGCCGCTCTGTCCTTTTGTGGTCGCATCGGTTTCTGCGCGAAACCGGGGCCAGTTTTGCGTACGATGCTCTATATGGATGCGCCGCGCCGGGTGCATCGGCCACCCCAGCGATGATGGTGCGGATGACCATCGCTGACCTGTCTTTACCGCCGCCACATGACAAGTAGCGCTCCAAAAAAGCCCAGGATCGCCACGGGCGCAAAAGTCGTGCCGGGAACAAGATCGACCAAACCGCCAGTGATAGAGGGTCCGATCACTCCCCCGAAGGCGTAAGCGAGCGAGAAGGCGGAGGCGCCTGCCACCAGCATTGCACCGCTATGTTCCTGCCCCAGAATTGCAAGCGCGCTGGTGTAGATGCCGAAGAATGCCGCCCCTCCGAGCGCGCCAAGCACCCAGATAAGGGCTCCCGTCGCTGGTACGAAGACAAGCAGGCCGAAAGCCAGACCTGTCGCAGCCATGCATCCTGCCGCCACGAGCCTGCGATCCACTTTGTCCAGCACCACCCCCAGCAGCGGCTGAGCAACGATCATGCCCATGTGCATGACTGCCACAAAGGTCGCTGCAGTTGCGGCGCTAACACCGCCTGCCGTGAGGTGCAACGGTGAGAGTGAAAGGACTGTGGCGTCCACGAAGCCAAAAATCACAATCAGGAAGACAAGCAACGGCGCGGCACGAACAAACCGCGGAAGGTCGGCGAGCACCAGTTTGTCCGGCTCGATCCGAGCGCGGCGCGACAGAAGCGCGAGACCAAAAGCAACGAGAGAGACCAGCACCGCGCAGGCGGCGAAGGCCAATCCATCGTCCGTGCCCAGCACCGGGATGGCCAGCGGACCTATCACAAACCCCGCAGACATGCCCGCGCCATAAACGCCCGAGACGCGACCGCGCACCGCGTCGGCAGTGGCAGCGTTCAGCCAGGCCTCGCCAAAGACGTAAATGGTATTGACGCAAAAGCCCAGGGCGAAGCGCAGGATGAACCAAATCCTCAGGTCCTCGGTAGCAGCGAACCCCGCCAGAATTACCGCTGCGCCCAGCAGGCCGGCAACAATCACTTGCCCAGCCTTAAGATTTAGCGTCAGTGCGGGCACGACGATCACCGACACTCCCAAACCAAGCATAAAGGCGGCCGCGTTGAGGCCAACGATCGTGTCAGATGCGCCCATCTGGCCGAGAAGCAATGAGATAAGAGGATAGGTCATCCCCTGCGCCACGGCAAAGACGGTGATCCCAATGATGACGGTGGCCACCGACCACCAGTCAGTAGCGGGCAACCGATGTGGCGACACGGAGCGGGTGGAATTCATACCGGATCTATCCCACGGAGGTGATGGCAATCACAAGACAAGACGCGGTTGGAGAGAGCAATGAAACCATTCGGACAAAACACTTTAACTTCAACCAAAGCGGCTACGACCGTCATGCGTGATCGTGATGGCGTTTTACACTCGCGTGCATGATGGTACGGCTGTTCGCTCAAGGAGGACCGGATACGCTATTGGGACTGGAAATTCCGGACAGGGGCGGCAGATGGTCCGAGACCTCGGGGTGTTCGGGCACCTCGAACGAGACGACCTCGACCGCGCCATTGACCAGCATGTAATCGGCGAACCGGCCCGGTTTTTTGTAGTGCGACGAGCGCGTGCCGGAAAACCCGCGGCCAGTCACAAGTTCATCCATGCCGATTTCGCTGAACACCTCGAAGGTCTGGCTGTCCGGTTCGACGTTGAAGTCGCCGCATATGATAAGGCGATCGCCCGGTTCTGAAACGCCTGTGGCAAGGCTGGCAAGCCTTTGCGCCTGTTGCATGCGCTCGGGCGTGTCCATTTTCCCGCGCCGATCCCGCAGGCTATGCATATGCGCGATTGTCACCGGCCAGCCCCTTTCATAGTCCCAGAGAACACCCTGCGCCGCCGGGCAGAACGTGGCCGTGTGTCCCGGCAAGGCCTCGCAGACGTCGCGAAAGAAGTTCGCGCGCTGTGGCAGGACATGTTCGCCATCGCGATAGGTCAACCAGCCTTGTTGCGTGTCGGGCGTGTGCACGACCTCCTGGAGGCACAGCACGTCGGGCGATGTTTCGCGAAGGTAATTCTGCAGGTGATCACAAAGCTTGCCGCCCCATCCATTCGGACACATGATACGCAACTGAAATCTCCTTGTTTCAACGATCAGCTGGTCGAGGGAGCGGTGTGAATGAGGAGTTCCTTACTATCTGACTATTCATTACATCCAGCGACTTGCGCTCACCACCCACGCGGCATGATCGGGGGAACACGCATTGCAGGCTTTGAAGCCGTGCTTCCGAGCCTCATCCGGCGTATCGAAAAACAGGACAGCGTCCCGATCAGTCGGGCGGTTGTGGCAAAGTGGGGAATGGTAGAGACCGTCGGCTTTGTTTCCATAAACGAATGTTCCGGCAGCCTGCGTATCGCAAGTCTGGATAGCCTGCCAGCGTAGGTCATTCCTGGTCATGATGTCGTCGTTTCCTTTTTTCGAAAGGCTGTTGTACGGACGGCCTTCCATGGTCGTCCATCGATCGCTGCCAGTCCGACGCCGATCAGCGCCATGCCCGCGAAATGGCGGGCAAGCAGGACTTCGCCGAGAATCAGGGTGCCGAGAAGAATGGCGCTTACCGGAATGAGGAAGGTCACAAGGAGCAGGTTGGTTGCCCCTGCCGTGGCAAGAATGCGGAAATACAGAACATAGGCCAATGCGGTTGAGATCGCCGCCACACCGATCAATGCACCGATAGCGTTCAGGCTGGGTGCCTGGAGCGTCCAGGGACGATCCACCACCATGACGAGCGGCAACATGATGAGACTCGACGCTACGACCTGCCCGGTCGCTGTGCTCATCGGCGTAACGCCCATTGCCCTGAAACGGCGCCCGTAGATGCCTGCGAAGGCATAGGAAACCGCCCCGGCGAGACAAAGCAGCTGTGCCGCGACATTCACGCCGAAATCGCGGAACGCATCCGTACCGATCATAACTGCGACTCCGATGAAGCCGATCAGCACGCCCGACAACTTGCCCCCCGTCATGCGTTCATCGCGGGTCAGGAGGTGGGCAAGAATGACTGTAAACAGCGGCGTCGAGGCGTTCAGGATCGAGGCCACGCCCGAGGCGATGTGCTGCTGTCCCCAGACGATCAGCGAAAACGGGATGGCGTTATTCAAAAGGCCCATGCCGAAAAACGCCGCCCAGACACGTCTGTCGCGGGGCATGCGTTCTCCCCGCAACCGCATGATGACAAGCAGAATGATCGCGGCCAGCGCCACGCGGGACACCACCACGGTGAAGACCGGCAGTTCCAGAACCGCAATGCCGTTAAAGAAGAACGAACCGCCCCACACAATGGCGAGAGCAAGCAGCATGACCCATTCGAAAGCGGTCATCGGGCGGTTGGTTGTTGATGCTGTCGACACGTCAAGTCCTCTGCTTCTGCCAGTGGGGTGTTCGGCGAGACGACGATGTCATGTAAGGAATGTGCTGCGCGATCCGTTTCTTGCGCTCAAATTCCGAAGCCCTGTTTTGAAAGCAAGGAACGGAGTGAGATCGGCACCTGGTTCTCCTATGGTGTTCTCGACATCTTCAATCGAACGAGTCTGACATGGTCGAAAAGCAGACATCCACCGAACTTGATCCACGCTGGCAGAGCGTGGTGGCGCGTGATGCCGAGGCTGACGGTTCTTTCGTCTTTGCCGTAAAAACAACCGGCATTTACTGTCGGCCTTCTTGCCCCTCACGGAGGGCGAAGCCGACGAACGTGACCTTTTACGACACGCCTGCGGAAGCGGAAGCAGCAGGCTATCGCGCCTGTCTACGGTGCAACCCGAACGGGCACTCGTTGGCGGAAGCGAATGCAGAGATTATCGCCGAGGCCTGCCGGCTGATCGAGGCCTCGGACAAGACCCCAAAGCTCGATGAACTGGCCCGGCGGATCGGATTAAGCCCCTTCTACTTCCATCGTCAGTTCAAGGCGATCACAGGCCTGACGCCGAAACAGTGGGCCTCGGCACACCAGGCCAGCAAGATTCGGACCGGGCTTGCAGAGCAGACGGAGAGCGTCACCGGCGTCATTTACAGCGCCGGCTTCAATACCAACAGCCGCTTCTATGAACGTTCCAACGACGTGCTCGGAATGACACCGACCGCCTACAGGAACGGTGGCGCGGACACCGACATCCGCTTTGCCATGGCCCAATGTTCGCTTGGAGCGATACTCGTAGCCCAAAGTTTGCGGGGAATTTGCGCGATCAGCCTTGGCGACGATCCGGAGCAATTGCTCCGTGACCTCCAGGATCGCTTTCCCAAAGCCAATTTGATCGGCGGCGATGAAGCGTTCGAGGCGCATATCGCTCAGGTGGTGGGTTTCATCGAGGCACCGCAGATCGGCCTGGACCTGCCGCTCGACATACGCGGAACCGCGTTTCAGAAACGCGTATGGCAGGCTCTGCGGCAGATCCCGCCAGGCCGGACAGCGTCCTATACCGACATCGCCCGTGAAATCGGAGAACCGAAGGCTGCTCGGGCCGTGGCCCGGGCCTGCGGCGCGAACAAGATCGCAGTGGCTATTCCATGCCATCGGGTCGTCAGGAACGATGGCGCGCTTTCCGGGTATCGCTGGGGTGTGGAGCGCAAACGCGCTCTTCTCGAAAAGGAAGCCCCGGCGTGAGCATGGCCACGGCTGCCATGCCTTCAGCGGAAAAGAGGCAACGGTGCGCAACAGAAAAATGGTTATTACGGGTGCGGGCCGTGGTCTCGGCAGAGCGTTGTCGATTGTTGCCGCGCGCCTGGGGGCGATTCCCATCTTGCTGGGCCGATCCGAACATGCCCTGCAAGACATTGCTGACGTAATATTCAACGATAGCTCCGCGAGGCCGGACATCGTGGTTTGCGACCTGTCCGACACTGCATCAGTGAGTCAAGCGGCCGCCGAGATTGCCATCGCTCATCCAGACATCGACATCCTTGTCAACAACGGCGCTCATTGGACAGGCGGAGCCCTTGAGCATCAAACCAACGATCAGATATCGGCAGTGGTCAACTCCGCGGTTACCGGTACATTGGTCCTTACACGGCAACTGCTGCCCTTGCTCAAGGCCAGGGCGCACGCGGATATTCACACGGTCGTATCGATGTCGGGCTTGCCGTATACGAGGTTTGCGGGAGCCTCACTGCCATTCCGGGCCGCAAAAGCGGCCCAGGATGGCTTTGCGAAGGGGCTTCTCGAGGAGCTGCGGGGGAGCTCGGTCCGCGTGACATCGATCTATCCGGGTATGATCGAAGACGTGCCGCCGGAGTGGGACAGAGAACGCGGGATCAATGAAAGTCTGACAAACAAGGACGTCGTCGATGCGATCCTTTTCGCTTTGTCCGCTCCGGCGAATGTCTCATTTCGCCAGATTGTCATTGAACGCACCCGCTCCCATTTCCTGCTTTCTGGATGACCATGCAGCGAGGATTGGTTGAGCTGCCCGCCATCGCTTGGACAGGTTTAGGGCATGTCTTCGTGCCTTGGATGCAAGGAAACCCAGTATCTCTTCCAGGCATATCCGGGGTGCGTCCAAATGGGGCCAGTGCCCCACACCATCTATCATCACACCCCTCGATCCTTGCCCAATGCGACCTAGGCCTCCTTTAAGACGACCTTTCCGATGACTACGTTCAACCGTGAGCGGTCTTCGTCTGCTGTCACCGTCAGCAGCACCAGAAGCAGAACGCCCCGCCCCGAAATAGCCGCCATGGAGGGCCACAGCCCCTCCGCCATGCCCGTGACGGGCCCTATTGCCACATTTTTCCGCATATGCCAGCGGTTGAGCGCCGGGAAGGTGAAGAAGGGGCCTCCGCCCGCGATCTCGTTGCGCCATCCGCCAACAGGGTCGCCCCCATGAGCAGCCCTATATCCGATATTTGCATCCCGTCCTCCGATCCGCGTCCGCGCGATCCTGACGGAAGGGATGGAAAAATATATCGTGCGGATGACGGATGATGTCGGGGAGGTGCCAGAATGCAGAGAGACGAGACCGTGGCTTTATCGAGGATGGCAGTCCCGTGATCGGTACGGTCACAGGATTTTAGGCCAGCGCCATGCCTGGCGTCCATGCCCACCGGCGCGGACAGCTCCCCTGCCATCGCATCCGGCCCCCTTCGCGTTGAAGGCTCTTGAGAATGAGCTAATCAGAACGCTGGCAAGCGCCCCGCACGCGGACCGGCGTGCCCCATCTGGAGGGAGATGAACAGTCGCTCGACCTGTCGCGTCGCAGCCTGCAACGCCTCGTCAACCGCAACACCGGGCGAAACTGGACTGCCTGGATGAGGGAACTGCGGCTCGCAAGGGAAATTGCCCCGCTTATGGTCGGGCCAACGTGCAAGTCGCCGCGCATACCGCGGGCTATGCCACGGCGAGCGGTTACGTCGCCGCCTTCCACGCCGCCCACGGGATCACCCCAGGGCAGTTCCAGCGCCGGATGCGGTCCTGAACCCGGCTCTACCGGGCCGTCGCACGTCCGTCGCTGTCCCAGTCGCTCCATCCCGGGAATGTCAGGGGCTCAAGAGTGTCGGCCCGCAGCACATATCCGGCCCACTCATTCAGATTGTGCCTCAGCCGCAGCCGCAGGCTGTCGGCCCCCTCATAGGTATAGCCATGCCCCTGCACCCCGTGGGAGATAAACGGCCGCAGCACGGAAAACCCCAGATAGTGCAGTGAGTACTGCAGCGGCCAGAGCATCGTCTCGAAGTCCCCGCCACGCGCGCCAGGTCCAAGCGCCGCCTCCGGCGCGCCGGAGGTGACCGAAACCAGCGCGCGCTTGCCTCGGAAGTACCCCGTGTCGTAGCGCATCCGACTGGTATAGAGCCCGCCACTGACGAACACCCGATCGAACCAACCTTTCAGGATCGCAGGCGGCCCGTGCCACCAGAGCGGGAATTGCAGGATCAGCAGATCGGCCCATTCCAACGCATCGATCTCGCGACGGACATCGGCGGGCAGGTGGCCGCTCTTCCAGCCATGCCGCTGTTCGGCCAGAGGAGCGAAGGTTTCGGCTTCGGTTCGATCGGGATAATGTCGCGCGGCCTCCACGGGATCGAACCCGGAGGCGACGAGATCCTGAAGCGAAACTTCATGTCCCGCCCCTTCCAAAGCCTCGTGCGCACGCTGCGACATGGCCCCATTGTAGGACGCAGGCTCGGGATGCGCCTGCACGATACGAACACGCATGAATGCTCCTTTCCTTCAGACCGCGCTCGGCGTGGGAGGCAGCCGTTTTTCCATATCCACGATAGTAAACCCGGGCCGATCCGGCGTGGACCGACGGCCAGTCTAGCGGTATCCGAGTCTCCGGTAGAAAGCGATGTTCAGCTCCATCAGCGCGTTGGTTTACAGTCTCATGCTGGTCTTTCCGGTAGCGGTGGACCGACGCTCTGCCTCCGCCATCAGTTGGCGCCCGACGCCCTAGCCGTGAAATCGGGATTTATCGCGACGCTGTAGATCAGATCGACGGACGGCCCGGGCTTCACCACAACAACCCCGCCAATTCGGTCGTCGCACCAGACCAGAAGCACCTCTCCCCGGAAGATGCGCGGCGCGTGATCCTCCGTCACCGGCCGAGGTGGATAGCCCAGCACCGGCAACCAGACCGTAAAGGCGCGCCGGATCAGCTCGTGTACCGCCGCGAAATCATCAGGCCTCTCAAGTCTGAAGGACATGCACATCCGCCCAGTCTCTTGAGGCTATGGCGACAGAGCCCCACCGGCCCGAAGCGGTCGGCTAGCAGAACAGCGCGTGGTGTCCGCAGAAAGGTCCGCGCCTTATGGGCCATCAAGGTCCAACTGAGATTGATGGCAGCTAGAGTTACGAACTTGACAGCCGCAAGAGCCGACCAGTCTCGCACACCGACCGAAGACACGTCGATCAGGGCGGACAGCAAAGCCACATAATAGACCATGATTTTGGGATTGCCCAGCGCCAACGGCATCCCAGTAGCAAACATCGGCAGTGGCACCGCGCGCTTCGGCAAGGTCCCTACGGCCGTTTCGGCAGGCTGGCGCCATATCCGGATCGCCAGCCAGAGCAGATAAGCGACGCCAAGCCATTTCAGAATGTGGAATCCTATCTGAAACGTCTGCGCCACGGCAGAGAACCCCGCCAGCGCCATGGTCAGCCAGATCACTTCTCCGATCCACATCGCTGCCAGGAACGGAATTACATCACGCCATACCACACAGCGATTGCGCGAGAAAC
Organism: Martelella sp. K41-7; assembly: GCF_055808365.1. NCBI lineage: Bacteria > Pseudomonadati > Pseudomonadota > Alphaproteobacteria > Hyphomicrobiales > Aurantimonadaceae > Martelella > Martelella sp. K41-7. Next base: position 143,873 of record NZ_CM147867.1, on the reverse strand, counting down.
AAGGGCCGTTATACTGGGTCCCGGCATTCCGGCGTTCAGAAAGAGCGCCCCGGCAAAAACGGCGACGACAAACGGGTCCGTTCTCCAAACTCCTCTTGGTCCGGCCATCCGAAACGGACGTCAGGCCTCAACAATCGGCCCTACGATCCGCTGATCGCACGTCTCGCAAACCGCCTCCACCTCTTTCGGATCATGTGGAACCGGAAGTGCCGACAGGGCCCGAAAGAAACGGTCGTGATGCGCAGGGTTGGACACCAGCGTCATCCGTGCGGGTTTACTCCCAAGCGCGGAAAAGCTGTGAACCTGCCTCCTGCCCGCGAACAGGTGGTCGCCAGCTTTCGCCTTTATCCGGTCCTCGCCGATCAGGAACAGGAAGTTCCCCTCGGAGATATGGAAGACCTTGTCCTCGTGAAAAGAAATATGCGCCGGAGCGCCCATCCCGGGACGCACAATCATCTCCATCACCGTGAACGGCTTACCGTCGCCGCCCATAAGGATCGTTGCATCTATGCCGGAAAACTCGGCCGTGCCCATCGAGGTCAACCGGCCACTGGCACGCGGCACGGGTGCGGGGTTCTGGGTCATGTTCTTCTCCTTTTCTGGGGAGAAGGCTAGACCCTCAACACTGTTCGCATAAGATGCCCATTTATGTTTACAAAGGGCAGATATCTGCACAATGGAAAAACTTGATCCGCTGCAAACCTTTGTGGAAGTGGTGCGCGCCGGCAGCTTCACTGCAGCAGCCAAGGCGCTCTCCATGCCACGTTCCACGGTGAGCCTGCATATCCGCTCGCTAGAAGCCGCGCTCGCCACGCGGCTGCTGAAGCGCTCCACGCGATCCCTGTCTCTGACCAATGACGGGCAGTTGCTGTTTTCGCGTGCGGAAGACGGCCTGCGTTCGCTGATCGCGGCAATGGACATGGTGCGCGGCGACCCGGGCAACCTGAGCGGGCTGATCCGCCTGACCGCCCCTGCCGACTTCCCGGCCGAAACTCTTGCCACTGCCATGACTGGATTTCGGCAAACCCATCCCGCTGTTCGGTTCGACATAAGGCTGACCAATGCCGCGCTCGACATGATTGCTGATGACGTCGATATCGCCCTTCGGATCGGCCGGCGTGGCGATCTCGACCGGGTGGAGCACAAACTGGCTCCGGTGCGATGGCAATTCTGCGCGAGCAAGGACTGGGTTGGTCGCAACGGCACACCCGGAACGCTTGGGGAGATCGCCGAGTTCATCTCTCCCTCCCCGGATCTGCGAGCATTTCTGGAACGGTTCGTGCTGGCTGGGCGCAAACTGCCGACCGGTGTCATCACGGCCGACAACCAGTTGATGATCCGCGATCTTGCCATTGCCGGGTCCGGGGCCGCATTGCTGCCCTCGGGCGTATGCCAAACGCCGATTGCCGCGGGTCGCCTCCTGCCGCTTCTGCCGGACATCCCGACCGAGGCGCCATCGTTGAACCTCACCTTTCCCAGCCGGGCTGACATCACGCCACGCGTCCGGGCCTTTGCCGATGCGCTGGCCTTACAGTTCCGGTGAAGGCTCTTATCCGGACAAGACCTGTCCCTCACGGCGCAAGCACCTTGACCGGGCGCCTGCGAACAGAATTGACTCGGTTCCATCGATCCAGCGCGCCATCCTCAAGTATACGCGCCGCACGGCCGGCAACGAAAAGCCGAGCGCATAGCAGTGCGGGATCGTCCCTGTCTGGGCGCCGACCGCGACGACGGCCAGGGCCAAATCACCGGCGGAGACGTTGGATGGCATTCCTATGCCAAAGAGTGCCGCAAAGAAGAAAATCGCCTTCGGGTTGGTCAGGTGGAACCCCAACCCGGTCAAATAGGAGGTGCGGATCGGATGAGGCATCGCCGCCTTCTTCGACAGCGACGGCCCGCCGCGCCGAAATGCCGATCGAGCCGCCTTATAGGCCAGAAACAATAGGTAACCGCCGCCCGCATAGCGCAGGATGGACCTGTGAATCCGATGCTTCACATCGGAACCAAAACCCGCCGTTTTGTGACTTTTATGGGTGCATTTACAACCAGCTTCGACGCGTTGAGCGCGAGGGCCGGCGAACTGGCACAGTGGGACCAGGCCGACGGGGCGCTATTGAGCTGGCTGCGCGAGGCGATCGCGGTGACCCACAGCTACAAGGGTGTCATCGCGCCGATAGTGGCCGCGATCGCCGACGAAAACTCGGCCCTGCACTCCTCATGCGTGGATCTGCGGCAGGCGGGAGCGGAGCTTCTTCAACGGGCGCAAGCCAAAGGGCTGACGCGGGATGATATGGATGGCAACGATCTTTTCGCGCTGATCAGCGCCCTGGCTTGGCTTGCCGATCAGCCTCCGCTCGAACCGCGGGCGGATCACATATTCGACATCGTATCGGACGCCATTCTTCCGAGGCAGACCGGCGTGGTTCCAGGAATCGACCGCGCCTGAGCTGCCTGAGAAGATCTGCCCAGCGTCTAGTCGGGCTTATGTGCGGGACTTGCAGCGCTCTGCGGACCGGCCGCGCGATAACGCAGCCCGTCAACCAGAAGGGCGACCAGCCGGCGAGCGGCTGCTGGATTTCCATCACTTGACGGCATGCACAGGCTCGCCACCGCTCGAAGGAGATCATAGGGATTTGCGTCGGGCCTTATTTCTCCGGCGGTGACGGCGGCATCGAGCAATTTTTGCAGCGCAGGCTCAAACCGGCTGTCGAAATAGGCCGGCAAGGCCTCGAATGCCGGGTCGCCCGAATGCAGCGCGGCGGCCAGTCCGCGCTTGGCAACGATGAAGTCGACATAGCGTTGCATCCAGCGGTCGAGCGCTTCTCCGGGAGGAAAGCCTTCGGCAAGACTGGCCGCGGCGTCAGCGCAGGCGTCGACCTCACTGCGAAACACCGCTGCAATCAGATCGGAGCGCTGCGGAAAGTTGCGGTAGATGGTCCCGACGCCGACACCTGCCTTTTCCGCGATCTCGCGCATTGGCGCCTCGACCCCGGATGTGGCGAACACGTCCCGAGCGGTGCGCACCAATGTCTCGATATTGCGTTGCGCATCGGCCCGCACGTTCCGTTCCGACGATCTGCCAGGCATGGATTCCAAAAATTCCCCAATACGCACTTGTTAAACGGAACATCGTTCCGTATATAGACGGAATACCGTTCCGCTTAGTACGCCTTCGATCTTCAAAAAGCCAGCAAAGAAACAAGGAAACTTTATCATGTCGGACGAACGCGTTGCTCTGGTCACGGGCGCCACTCAAGGGATAGGCCTCCAGATCGCCAAGTATCTGGTTGCAAAAGGACTGACGGTGATCGTCGGCGCGCGCGACCTTGAAAAGGGCGAGAGGGCGGCGCAGGACATCGGAGCGGGCGCCCACGCCATCCAGCTCGACGTCACGGATGAAGCATCGATCGCTCAGGCGGCCGCTTTCATCCGCACCCGGTTCGGCCGTCTGGACATCCTGATGAACAATGCCGGGATCTCTCGGGCGAAGCCGAACCAGGAGTTCGCGGAAGCCGTCAGGACAAACCTGCTCACGGACGCGCCGCTTGCCGATATCCGCACCGTGTTCGAGACCAATGTGTTCGGCGTGATTGCCGTGACACAGGCGATGCTTCCGCTTTTGCGCGAGTCGCCTGCGGGCCGCATCGTCATCACCGGCAGTTCCGGCGCATCTCTGACGCTCAACTCCGATCCCGCCAACTCGCATCGGCGGATGTTCGGCAATTACTCCGCGTCCAAGGCGGCGGCGCATGCCGTGATGCTGGCGTTTGCGCTGGCGCTCGAAGGCACGAACATCAAGGTCAATGCCGCATGCCCCGGTTTTACCTCGACCGCGCTCAACAATTTCAACGGCACGCGCAGTGTGGAAGAGGGCGCGCGCGAGCCTGTGCGGCTTGCACTCATCGGTGACGACGGCCCGACAGGAACCTTCTCCGATGAAAATGGAACCGTGCCTTGGTGAAGCGCGCGGAATTGCGGTCTGCACTCGGGGAGACAAGCCACTCCCACAACCAATCTGAGGGATAAGGAATGCGAATTTTTCTGACTGGCGCGACCGGGTTCATCGGTTCGGCGATCGCGGCCAACCTGCTCAACGACAGACACGAGGTCCTGGGGCTTGCCCGGTCGGATATGTCCGCGGATGCCTTGCGGCAAGCCGGCTGCGACGTCGTGCGGGGCGATCTGCGCGATCTGCAGAGCCTCCGCCGTGGCGCGGAGCAGGCCGATGCCGTCATCCACACAGCCTTCGATCATGACTTCTCCCGCATGGCCGACAACTGCGAGATGGATCGCCTCGCAATCGAGGCGATGGGCAGCGCCCTTGCCGGATCAGGCAAAAGCTTTGTCGTTACGTCGGGCCTGCCGCCTCTCATGGGACACGTTTCCACCGAGACCGACATACTGCCGGCGGGCGCCCATGGCATGCCGCGCGTATCGGAACAGGTGGCGATGGCGCTGACCGACAGCGGCGTCCGCGTCTCGGTCATCCGGATGCCGCAGGTCCACGATCAGAACCGGCAGGGATTCGCGTCCTACCTGATGGATCATGCGCGTAAACACGATGTCTCTGCCTATGTGGGCGACGGACAAAACCGCTGGCCGGCGGTTCATCGGCTCGACGCCGCCCGGCTTTACAGCCTCGTCCTCGACAAGGGTGTGAGTGGCCAGTGCTACCATGCTGTCAGCGAGGAAGGCGTTGCGGTTCGGGACGTCGCCGAGGCGATCGGCAAGCGTCTGAACGTGTCGGTGACGTCGCTTTCAGACGAAGACTCGATTTCCCACTTTGGCTGGCTTGACCGGATCGCGAAAATGGACGTTCCCGCGTCCAGTGTCCTGACAAGGCAAAGCCTGGAATGGCACCCTGCGCAGAAGGCCGGCCTCATCCAGGACATCTGGAGTCGGATTGAACGAAGAACTCTGTCCAAGATATCAACCTCGTGAATGGAGACCAAGCCCATGCCTGAACCAACCGTAAAGCCGGACAGACCGCCGGTGCCGATGGCCACCCCGATCCTCTCCTTCAGTCCGGTGACCTTCGAGGTCCCGGAACGCCAGGCACCGCTTGAAATGCGGGTCGTCGTCCCGGCGACGGGCGACAAACTGCCGGTGATCCTGCTGTCTCACGGCCACGGCTCCTCGAATTTCATCGCCTCGATGCGTGGCTATGGCCCGTTGGTCGACTTTTATGCCTCCCACGGTTTCGTGGTGATCATTCCGACGCACGAGAACTCGAAGACCCTCGGTCTCGATGTGTCTGGTCCCGAAGGGCCGCTGTTCTGGAAATCACGCCCTCGGGACATGAGCTTCATCATCGATCATCTCGACGAGATCGAAACCGCCGTTCCCGGCCTTGCGGGACGCATCGACAGGAGCCGCATCGCTGCCGTGGGTCATTCCCTGGGCGGGCACACCGCTGCCATGCTGGCCGGCATGCGCGTGAAGGATCCCGCAAGTGGCGAAGACGTCGACGTCTCCGAGCCCCGGATAAAGGCGGCTGTGCTGTTCTCGCCGCCCGGCAGTGGCAGCGGTGCCTCCGCCAGGATCGCCGAGCTTTATCCGGCGCTGGTCAACAGCGACTTCAGCGGCATGACGACGCCTTGTCTGGTCGTTACGGGCGACAAGGATGTCAACCCGATGTTCTCCGAGCGCGCGGACTGGCGGGCCGATGCCTACCGGCTTGCGCCCGGCCCCAAGTCACTCCTGTCCCTGAACGATGCCGGACACATCTTCGGCGGCATATCGGGCTATGATGCGGCGGAAACGTCGGACGAAAGCCCTGAACGGGTTGCCGCTGTCCAGCGCATCACCTGGGCCTATCTCAGGACCGCCCTTTATCCCGATGATCCGGCCTGGAGCACGATAAAGAGTGAAACTGAAAATGGCTCTCCGGGGCGGATCGAGAGCAAATAGGCAGGCCGGAAAAGCTCCGCTCCCGACCATCGTGCCGGCGGCAGGAACTCGCGCGAGCCGTATGACTAAATTGGCGACCAGGCTGATACGGCAGGCGGCGGCTCAGTCTGCCACTCGCGCCGCCAGGTTGCTCAAAAGCCAGCGACCTGCCGGGCCAGGCACACGATCGGCGAGATGGGCCGCGTAAATCGTCAACGGATCTGTATTCCCTCTGGTATCGTCATCAAGCGTGAGCCTGACCAGCCTGCCTGCATCCAGGTGCTCCTTCACAAGGTGCTCGGGCATCCGGCACCAGCCGAAACCCGCGAGCAGGAAATCCATGCGCCGCCCAAGATCGACGAACCGCCATGGAGCCGAGCCCGTCAGGCCATAGTTCGGGCCATGCCGGTTCGCCGGATCGGATAGAACCAGCTGGATATGGGTCTCCAGATCGACACGGGTTGCCGGACGGCCAAGGGTCGCCAGGGGATGATCTGCTGCAGTCACGGGCAACAGGTTGATCCGGATAAGCGGCGTCGCCGTCACATCCTCCGGCGCGTCGGGCAGCAGCAGGCAAAGGGCAAGCGATACATCGCCTGCGCGCAAACGACGGAGCGCGCCTCCAAGCCCCTCGGTCGAAAAGCTGATCTGCAATTGTGGATGGGTCTCGTGCAGCGCGCGAAGACTTCCGATCAGGGGCGCGGTGGGAACCAGCGGATCGATGGCCAGCGCCAGTTCTGCCTCCATCCCTTGACGTGATCCTGCGGCCACGGCCTCGAAACGGGCAGCGCTCGCCAGCACCATTCGCGCTTGCTGCACCAGGATCCGGCCCGTGTCCGTGAGCTGCGGGCGGTGACCGCTCCGGTCGAAGAGCGTGACCTCCTGGGTGGCCTCCAGTGTGGCGACGGTCTGGCTGATGGCGGATTGTACCCGTCTCAGATTGCGACCGGCGGCGGAAAAACTGCCGGCGTCGGCAATCGCGACCAGCACGCGCAGTTGATCAAGGCTCAGCGATGAAATCAAAACTATCACCTGATATGATGGAAAGCATCGGATTTATATCACTCCCGCTGAATAGCTGGAAGCCCTATCCTCTTTGTCATGCTCCCATCAGGAAAAGGAACGTGGCATGACCAGACTTCTCGTTGTTGAAACCAGCCCGCGCGGAAACGCCTCGGTATCGCGCAACATGACGCGGCGCTACCTTGCGGAATGGCAGGCGCTGAACCCGAACGGCAAGATCATCACCCGAGATCTTGCCGATGTGGCGCTTCCCCACGTCACGATGCCGTGGCTTGCTGCCTATTTCACACCGCCCGATGCACAGACGGCGGAGATGAAGGCACAGTTGGGGCTTTCCGATACACTTGTTCGGGAACTTCTGGACTGCGACGAGCTTGTTATCGCCACTCCGGTCTATAACTACAACATTCCCGCCGCGCTCAAGGCGTGGGTTGATCATATCGTGCGCAAGGGCTTGACGCTCGGGTTCGATGGCAGCGGCCTGGTCACGGGGAAAAAGGCTACGTTGCTGATCGCCTCGGGCGGCGAATATGGCGAAACCTCCCCGATCAGGGATCTTGACATCGCCACGCAATATCTCAGGATGATCCTGAATGTGCTCGGGATCGAAGATATCACGGTCGTCGCCGGCGGCGGTGCCAAGAATGTGGATCTCGGGCAAATCAGCATGGAAGACTTCGTCGGCAAGCTCGATATGCTGCCGAGAGAGAAGGCCTTCGCCTGAGCAAGCAGGGAAACCGGTTCAGTCCCACAACGCTAAAGCTCTGTGCCCCTCGAGCCCGGGATTAACATTCGCCATAACGCCGGAAGGGCCGCCGCAACCGTAGACGGCCGAAAGACCGCTGCTATGGAGCTCTTCCGGCCGTAGCGGTCAGGCCCAGGACGCGCGCACTTAAAACCCGGATCGGCCGATGGGGCAGGGTGTTTTCACCAACACGCCTTCTATGTCTTTGTATCCCCGTAATGCTGTTGCAATCTTGGCAGGAAAGACTGCTGCTGCATAAAACACGGAGAAGCGATGAGACTCCTGCTGATTGAAGATGAAAGGGAGTTGGCGAATGCGCTGTCGGCGGCGCTGAGCAAGCAAGGCATTGTCACGGACCATACCTTATATCTCGCGGATGCATTTGAACTTACACTTCAAAACAACTACGACGCCATTCTCCTGGACCGGCGATTGCCCGATGGCGAGGGCCTGACGTTCATTCCGAAGTTGAGGCGGGCCGGGGTTGATACGCCCGTCCTTGTGCTGACGGCCAGAAACGAACCAATGGAGCGTGTCGAGGGGCTGGACCTTGGCGCGGACGATTATTTGGGCAAGCCGTTTCTCATCGAGGAACTGATGGCGCGGGTGCGAGCCGTGCTACGGCGACCCCCAACCCTGGAGGAACAGACTATTCGGGTAGGGCGATTGCACATCGACCCGCTGCATCTCGATGTCCTGTCGGGCTCCGTGCCGCTTGATCTTCCCAGGCGCGAACTTCTGGTCCGGCAGGCACTCGCCAGGCGGAAGGGAAAAACCGTTCTTCGCTCGGCGCTTGAGGATGCGGTCTACAATTACGAGGAGGAAATACAATCCAACGCTCTTGATGCCCACATTTCGCGACTGCGAAAGCGGTTGGCGGACGCCGATGCGGGGGTAACGATCCACAATATCCGAGGTGTCGGATATCTTCTGAGGGAAGAATGATGCGTGCAGGACATCAACCCAATCCCTCGCTCCGATGGAGATTGAGCTGGCAGCTCAGTCTCGTGATCACGGTCGTCATTGCTGTCGTTATTATCGGGCTTTCCGTCTATGCCACGATGGTTCTTTCGCCGAATATCGCCATGGAGCAAGAGGTCAAATCCGCCGTGGCGGAGGCGATCGAGCGCGATCGCCAAGGCCAGCTCGCAATCAAGGAAACACCGGCACTTCGATCGTTGATCGAGCGGAACGAGGGGCTTTGGTTCGTGGTTGCCACAACCGACGGGGCTTCTCTTTCCCAAGGAACTGTCCCCGCAACCTATGCCGCCATTGTTCCGCTCGTGCATCTGTTTCATTCGGCCGATATTCGCGGGGCAAGCGGTGTGCGTGAAATCGCATCGATCGAAGACGTCGAGACGCCGGTCGGGGAAGTCAGGATTCTCTTCGGCGGTATCGCCGGCAAAGGGTGGCCTGTTCTTGCGATCCTCGAAGAGGCCTATCCGATCTACCTCTCGTTGCTTGCGATTGCGCTGCCGGCAATCTTTCTCGCAATTCCCCAAATTGTCGGGCGTTCGATCGTGCGCGTAAGCGACGTCGCTGACATGGCGTCGCAAATCGAACCTGAACGGCGTGGGGACCGTCTTCCTGTGGCTGGCATCCCCAAAGAGGTTGCTCCTCTGGTCATCGCGTTTAACGGCGCGCTCGACCGTATTGAGAATGAGTTCAGGAAACGCCAGCGCTTTTTGATCGACGCGGCGCATGAACTCAGGACGCCGATCGCGATTGTGCAAACACGCATCGAGGGTCTGTCTGAAGGGCCGGAGCGCAGGCGATTGCTGGATGACGTTGCGCGTTTGGCGGATATGGCAGAACAACTCCTCGACTTCGAGCGCGGCCACCAAACGGTCGATCTCGACGAAACGGTGGATCTCATCGATGTCGCGCGCATGGCGGTGGCGGATCTCGCGCCGCTCGCAATCGCGGCAGGTTACGAGATGTCGTTTCAGGGCGACGCAATGTGCGTCGAGCGCAAAGGCGACAGTTCCGCCCTGCGCCGAGCGATCGGCAACCTCATCCGCAACGCCATCGAGCACGGCAACGGCTATGGGACAATCACGGTCTCCGCCTTGGCGGACGGCGAAATCAGCGTGAGCGACGAAGGGCCCGGCATCCCGGCAGATCATCAGGAATTGGTGTTCGAGCCTTTCTACCGCGTGGTCCCGAACAGCCGGGGGGCCGGACTTGGATTGAGCCTGGTAAAGCAAATCGTCGAAAAACATGGCGGGTATGCCAGTATCGAAAGCGGCTCCAACGGCACCAAGGTAACAATGCGGCTTTAAGCACGAAGAGCAGTCCGCAGGCCCCGAAAAGGGAAAACCTCTCTGACAGGGGGCATCCGCCTCCATTCGTGGCTCGGGCCTGTAATGTCCACGCAATTCTTGCGTTTCATTGTTGTTTGCGAGCCGCCTCCGCAGCCTGCGGCGGTGTTGAAACGAGAGTAACCTCCATGAAAAAATACCATTGCACGTCATGGGCAAGAGGCCAGTCGACTTCGCTGACAGTCGAGTTCCTCGCGCCCACCTCGATCGCAGCTTTAACAACCCATGATCGTGTCCCGCAGCGTGGTGTAGCTTCGGCGTTCGCCATGCCTTCCGGACAGGGCCGGGAACGGATCAGCTTGCCGCAGCGGGCAGGCTGATGAGCGGATCATCGCTCATTGTGGCGATGGTCTCAAGGGTCATGTAGCGGGACCGCTGGACGGCCCACTCGTCGTTTTGTTCGAGGAGTAGCGCGCCGACCAGTCTGACGATGGCGTCATCGTTGGGGAAAATGCCGACGACCTCGGTGCGGCGCTTGATCTCGCCGTTCAGGCGTTCGATCGGGTTTGTCGAGTGAAGCTTGGCCCAATGCTGCCTGGGAAAGGTCATATAGGCGAGCACGTCCTGTTCGGCGCTGTCCATGAGCGTGGCGAGTTTCGGCACGTTCGGCCTGATCTGGTCGGCAACATTGCGCCACTGGGTGCTCGCCGCCTCCGGCGTGTCCTGTGCAAAGGCGGTGGCGATGAAGGCGGAGACGACCCGCCGCCCGTTCTTCCCGGCATGGGCGAGCGCATTGCGCATGAAATGGACCCGGCACCTCTGCCAGGTGGCGCAAAGCACCTTCGACACGGCTGCCTTGATGCCCTCGTGGGCATCGGAGACGACCAGCTTGACGCCGCGCAGACCCCGCCTTGTCAGCTTGCGCAGGAATTCCGTCCAGATCGGCTCCGCCTCGGATGTGCCAACCTCCATGCCGAGCACTTCGCGCCGGCCGTCGGTGTTGACGCCGACGGCAATGATGACGGCGACGGAGACGATCCGCCCGCCGCGCCGGACCTTCATGTAGGTGGCATCAATCCAGAGGTAGGGCCATTCTCCTTCAATAGGCCTTTCGAGAAAGGCCTTCACCTTGTCGTCGATCTCCTCGCAAAGTCGGGAGACCTGGCTCTTGGAGATGCCAGACATGCCCATGGCCTTCACCAGATCATCGACGGATCGGGTCGAGACGCCCTGGATATAGGCCTCCTGGATCACCGCCGTCAGTGCCTTCTCGGCCATGCGCCGTGGTTCGAGGAAGCTCGGGAAATAGCTGCCGGTGCGAAGCTTCGGAATGCGAAGCTCCACCGTCCCTGCTCGCGTCTCCCAGTCCCGGTCGCGGTAGCCGTTGCGCTGGGCATGCCGGAACGCGTTCTTCTCGCCATAGCCCGCGCCGGTCTTCGCGCTCACTTCCAGCGCCATCAGCTTCTCGGCGGCAAAGCCGATCATCTCGCGGAGCAAATCGGCATCGGCGCTCTTCTCAATCAGTGAGCGCAGGTTCATCATATCGTCGGTCATCGGTGGTCTTTCCATCAGGTTGGTCTTTGACAACCCGACCCTAGCGGAAAACACTGGTGACCACCGATCCAACTACACCACATGCAGGGACACGATCCAACCCATTCCCGGAGGCAGCGCTCATGACCTGGGATCCGCGCGCAGAATGGAAGGGCTATGCCGCCCCAACATCGTTCGATGACTACGCGAAGCGTTATGAGAGCTTCTTCAAGATGCGGCGCGAGGGCGGCATCATCGAGCTTCGCATGCACACTGACGACGGTCCCTACAAACATACCCACGCCGCCCACAATGCTTGGGCCCGTGTATGGCAGGATGTCGGCAATGATCCCGAGAATCAGGTGCTGATCCTGACCGGCACAGGGGACAAATGGATGATGGGCGATCCGAAAAGGCTCAATCCGAAACCAGCGGCGGAACTGGATCCGGATCATATCTTCCAGCGGATGATGGACGGATGGAAGCATATAGAGAGCTTCATTTACAGCGTCGACATGCCCACCATCGCGGCCGTCAACGGTCCCGGCGTCCATACGGAGTTCGCACTGCTGTCCGACGTCACCTTTTCGGCGCCGGACGCGGATTTCATGGACCCTCACTTCTGGTTGGGGAGCCCTCCGGGCGACGGGCAAGGCATGGCGCTGCAGGCTCTGATGGGGCCAAAGCGCGCCGCCTATTATATCTATGCGGCGAAATCCATTCCGGCGCCAAAGGCCCTCGAACTCGGTCTCGTCAATGAGATCTTTCCCCGTGAAGTGCTTCTCCAAAGGGCCTGGGATCTCGCCCAGTACATAATGAAAAGGCCGCGCTATACGCGCTGGGCGACCCACAACATCCTGTCAAGACACTGGAAGAAGGCGCTCTCCGAAGATTTCGGTTTCCATATGGCGCATCAGATGCTGGCAAACGTGGCAAGCAAATCGGTTGTGCCGGATCCGGCGCTGCTGGTCGATCCCCGCAATCCCTTTTAATCAAGCATCGGGTTGTCCTACCGAGCAGCCGAAGCCACCCGCCTTGATTGCTCGGCAGGGCACATCTTTTCCCGGAGTGAGCATGGTTGACGATCAAGAAGCCCCCATCGCCGTGCAAAGACGCGGACAGTTCCCATTAACACGCCGTACACTGCTCGCTGCCTCTTTAGCGACAATTGCCGCCGCTCCGGTCTCGAAAGCCTTTGGCGGTGGCTTGCAACCCGTAACAGAACAGATCAACCCCGAATGCGCCTACCCGTATGCCTATGCCTATGTCCTAGAGTAGCCGGGAATGAGCATCATCGGGCACTGCCGGTCCCTACCGCACGGAATGAGTCAAGACATCCAATCGAACGCAATTCTTCCTCTCACAGATGGGGAGATGCGTCACACCAACCAGCATCTCGAAAAAGCAACCGCAGCCGGCATTAGAGCGCATCTACTTACCAAGAGATACGGCAATAAGCTGGTGGTGAAGGATCTGTCATTCACCGCGGAACTGGGTGTCATTACCGGCTTCCTCGGCCCCAACGGAGCGGGCAAGAGCACAACCTTGCGGATGCTGCTCGGGTTGACCGGGCCAACATCGGGCGAAATTATGATCGCCGGTCATCATATCACCCAGTTGAATGATCCAGCCCGGACCATCGGCGCATTGCTGGATGCACGGGCAACTCATCCGAATCGTACTGCATTCAACCACCTGCTCTCCTTCGCACAAGCTGCGGCCCTGCCGCAGAATGAAGTGGCTCGGTTTGTTTGAACGGGCTGATGGTCGTTCTTAAGTGGTTTTCGGCCTTGTTTATATTGCCTCTGATATCGCGGGCAGCGCGTTGAAGTAAGCCTGATCGGGTGTCTTCCGGTCAAGCGATGAATGCGGACGGCGGCTGTTGTAAAAGGTCAGATATCGTCCGATCCCGGCTCGGGCTTCTGCGACCGTCTTGTAGGCGTGAAGATAAACCTCTTCATATTTGATAGACCGCCAAAGCCGCTCGACGAAGACGTTGTCGCGCCATGCGTCCTTGCCATCCATCGATATCTTGATCTCGGCGTCTTTCAGAACGCCGGTAAAATCAATAGATGTGAACTGCGATCCCTGATCGCTGCTGAATATCTCGGGCTTGCCATATCGGGCGAGCGCTTCCTCGACGGCTTCAATGCAGAACGCGGCTTCCAGCGTGATCGAAAGCTTCCACGACAACACCCGGCGGCTGAACCAGTCGATGACGGCACAGAGATAGACAAAGCCTCGCGCCATCGGCACATACGTGATGTCGAGTGCCCAGGCCTGATTGGGGCGGGTGACCGCAACATTCTTCAGGAGATACGGATAAATCTTGTGGCCCGGCGCCGGTTTCGAGGTGTTCGCACGGCGGTATATGGCCTCAATACCCATCTTCCTCATCAGCGTTCTGACGTGCAGCCGCCCGACGTGATGGCCTTCCGCTGTCAAAAGCCCCTGCAGCATCCGGCTTCCGGCGAAGGGGTAGTCCAGATGCAGCTCGTCAATCCGGCGCATCAGCGCCAGATCTGCCGCCGATGTCGCCCGAGGCAGATAGTAGACACTGCCACGGCTGATGCCGAGAGCCCGGGCCTGACGGGAAATGGGAAGGGTATGGTTCCGGTCGATCATCGTTTTCCGCTCAGCAATCCGGCCTTGCCGAGCGCGCCGGTTATCGCAGCCGAGACCTGTGGCTCGGCGGAGCATCGTTCTCCAACGTCAGTTCGCCGATCTTCGCATGAAGGTTATTGACGTCAACGACAGGCGCGGCGTCTTCCTTGCGCCCATCATCGAAGACGTTCATCGCGCCTTCGAGCAATTGATCTTTCCATTGCTTGATCTGGTTGGCGTGGATGCCGAACTGCTGCGAAAGCTCCACCATCGTCTTTTCGCCCTGGATCGCGGCAAGCGCGACTTTCGCTTGGAAAGCGGGGCTGTGATTGCGGGGACAAACGCCCACCTTGACGTGCTTTTCCGGGCGGCCGCATGAGCATTGATCCTTACGAAGTTAGAGAGCGTCAGTGCGCATCCCTGCGCTGGCGCCAATTTCCGAAACAGTTCAACTCATTGATCGAAACCAAACCCTTACGACGCCCAAGAGCAGGCTTATGTCGGGCGCCTTTCAAAACAACATTGCCGTGGTCAGTTCGGCGCCGCGCCGTCGACGTTGAACGTGGAATGGAAACTGCGGATCAACGAGAATAACGTTGCCCCTAACGCCGTCCCTTCGGATCAGCGCCCTGCAACGGGTCGCGCGGCCCAAGGGTCTACCAACTCAATCCGAAAGCATCTCGTCACAGGTAGTCCAGAAAACTGTCGAGAAACACACGTACGCGGTCTGGAATGACTTTCTCGTCTGAAAGTTCTGAGCGTTTGCCTCATCCACGTGCAGCAAGCGAAAGGGTTTCGGGAATCGCATCAAATGCTTCCTCCACTCTGCGGATGAGCATATCGCGGCCACCATGCCCGCGAATGCCTTGCGCTTCCGATCCTCTACCGGCAACCCAATTACTGGCGCCGCAGCGCCACGCGCCGAGCACGAATTCGCCGAGCATGCGGAAACGGACATCCTCCCGGCCGACTATGCCGATTTTGTCTCCGAGAACGTCGATCAACTGCCTCTGTGCTCGCAGCGAAGCAAGCTCCGAGTGGTCGTACAAAACGGAACTGCCTGCGTAAGCCACAATCCTTCGCGTCTGGAGGAAACGCCTGTCCCACTCCGCGTCCATTGAGCGGAGCGAGGCCAGGAGAGCCTCTCTCAGGAAGGCGAGAAAGCGCCCCTGCACGTCGCGGTCGCGAACCTCATCGATATAGGCCTCCCAGAACTCGGCTTCGGTTGCTATCGCGACGTCCTCTTTGGAAGCGAAGTAGCGGAAGAAGGTTCTCTTCGAGACGTCTACGCGATCGACCAGTTCATCGAGAGTCGTCGCGGCAAAGCCTTTCTCGGTAAAAAGCTCAAGAGCGGTGTCAGCGAGCGCCTGACGGGTGCGAAGTTTCTTTCGTTCCCGAAGTGGCAGCCGCCGATTGTCTAGGGTGCTGGCGCTAGGTTCCATACCGCATATTAATCATATCGCTGCTGAAGCGCAATTGCGCTCAATCATAAAACGCCACTGATTAACAAATTATACGAAGTGGCACATTCTTCCACAATGTTTCGTCTCACCTAGGCTCAGGACTCGTTAAAATCATAGCCAGAAGATAACAGCAGCAGCGATGCATATGCTTGAGAAGAAAGTGTGTGCACAACGGTCGTATCGGGTGTGAATTCGGCGCCAGTCCTTGAGCCTGCCAAACATGTTCTCGATTTTATGACGCTTTTGGTAGAGCTTGCGGTCATGCGCTATTGGGACCTTTCTGTTCGCCCTCGATGGAATGCAGGCCTTGATTTTGCGCTCCGCCAAGGCCTCTCGAAACCAGTCGGCATCGTAGCCTTTGTCGGCCAGTAACGTCTTTGCTTTGGGAAAGGATTCTATCATTCGGGCAGCACCTTTGTAGTCGCTCGTCTGCCCTTCGCTCAACAGCATGATCAGTGGTCGGCCATGGCCATCGCAAACCGCATGCAGCTTGGAGTTCAGGCCGCCTTTGGTGCGCCCGATACGTCTGGGAACATCCCCTTTTTTAGCAGACTGGCTGCGGTGCGATGTGCTTTCAAATGCGTGGCGTCGATCATCAACTGTTCCGGCTCACCGCATTCGGCCGCCAATTCAGCGAAAATCCTGTTGAACACACCAAGCCTGCTCCAGCGGATGAAGCGATTATAGATCGTCTTGTGCGGTCCATATTCCTTCGGCGCATCGCGCCATCGCAAACCATTGCGCAAGACAAAGACAATGCCGCTCACGATCAGCCGATCATCAACACGAGGCACACCGTGGGACAGCGGGAAATAAGGTTCAATCCGGCGCATCTGCGCCTGCGACAGCAGCGGAAAATCACTCATTGCGGTTCTCCATTCGAGTCCAATGAATCAAAACGAAGAGAACGTCGCAAGTGATTTAATAGGTCCTGAGCCTAGGAAGAAGTCCATGCATGCAATGCCGGTTATCGACGGAGAAGACTCCCGAGAAGCTCAGATCCCTTATCGCGTTGCGCTGACGCTGCTGCTGCTCGCCTCGACGCTCGCGGTGATGGCTGGATCCGCCATCACACCGATCGTGGAACTCATGCGCGGTGATCTCGGGGTAGATGGAACGGCGGCCGGCCTCATTCTCACTATGCACGGGCTTGTTATTGCCATCGTCAGCCCGCTGGCAGGCTGGATGATCGACCGATGGGGGGCGCGCGGGCCACTGGCCGGCGGCCTGCTGCTCTACGGGCTGGCCGGCAGCGCGGGGATCGTCGCATCCAGCTATTCGGCATTAATCGTCAGCCGTGCGATCTTCGGCATCGGAGCGGCGTTCGTTTTCGCCGGAACCACGGTGGCAATGCTGTCGCTTTATCGCGGTGCAATCCGTGACCGTGTCATGGGCTGGCGCACCACGGCGACCAGCTTGGGCGGCGTTCTGTTTCCCATCATCGGCGGCGGCCTGGCCACGGCTTTCTCGTGGCACGCCACCTTCAGTCTGAACGCCGTGGGCGTGCCCCTGGGTCTCGCCGCGCTGGCCGTCATTCCCAGGTCCGGGAGTGAGCCAAGTCCGGATCGGGACAGGGGATCCCTCCTCACCCTACTGCTCCGGCCAGCCCTCATCGCCGTTTACTTCCTGGTCGTAACGCAGGCTGTCATGCTTTATGCCTTGCCGGTCTTTCTGCCGCTGCGGCTGAGCGAACTCGGCCTCACGGCACCGGTTTTAGTCTCGCTCTACATGGCTCTGATGGCGGCGGCGTCGAGTATTGTCGGTGTCATTTTCGGATGGCTGGGCAAGCGCTTTTCCTATCTTGCTCTCTTGCGATTGACCGCTTTGACATGGGTTCTCGCCTTCCTGACCCTCGGCACGTCCGGTGACTTCATCGTGCTCGCCATTGCGAGCGCCATGCTCGGTATCGGCAATGCTCTGGCGTTTTCCACTACGTCCGTCCTGATCGACGACTACGTGCCGGGGTCTCTACTCGGACGCGCCATGGCCGTGTTCAGCACGTGCATGTTTCTCGGTCAATTCGTCTCGCCTCTTCTGTTGGGGCCGCTGATGGAAGCGACCTCGATCACGACCGGCTATCTCGTCTTGTCCGGCAGCGCTGCCATCATCCTGGCGGCTCTGCTTGTTCTGCGCAGCGAGACCAGGACACCACCAAGCATCAATGAAGGTTGAGTGCTCGGCTCCGACCCTGCCGCATCTACAATGAAAGCCAGAAGGAAAGCGTAAGCAACATGGGAATTGCAGCCCCGAGACCGGACAACACCCCCTGCAGGAAGGGACACTCCTCAAGGCAGAGATACCCTGCCGCAATCGGGTCGCATTGGCAGCGATGACCCATTATTCCTCTCCCGAGGACGGTTCGATCGGCGAGGCCGAACTCGACTATATTGAGCGCCGCTCCGCCGGGCCGGGATTGGTGTTCACTGCTTGTGTCGCGGTTTCTCCAAACGGTAAGGCCTATATCGGAGAACCCGCCGCGCATGATGATTCCCTACTTCCCGGGCTGGCTGCCTGGGCCGAAAGGATCAAAGGCGCGGGCGCAAAGGCGATCCTGCAACTCCATCATGGCGGCGGCGTTTGTCCTCCCGCGCTGGTGCCGGATGGCGATGTTGTCTCCCCCAGCGGCATCGCTACGCCGGACCGCAGCGTTGCGGTTCCCCGCGCGCTTACCGATGCCGAAATCGGCGACATTATCGGGAGCTTCCGATCTGCGACAGAACGGGCGATCAAAGCCGGTTTCGACGGCATCGAAATTCACGGCGGCTATGGTTATCTGAACGAGGCTCGCGGCCGTCAAGCTTGCACGGTAGAATTGCGGCACGTCTCGATGAAAGCCCGCAGCGACGCCGATGTGAAACGGCTTGGATAATACAGACGCGGCCCGTCCTGCTCGGGCCAACAGTGTGGCAAAATGGGAACAAGCGTCCCTGTGCGGAAGTCATCCTCGAGCCAATTGCGGAACACGCCGATGATGCCCAAACCGGTTCGGGCAAAGCTCAGCCCACTGTTGAGAGAATTCACGCTCAAAACGAGCCGTGTGACGGGCTTCACCTCGATTGTGTCCTCTTTGTCCTTCAGCACCCAGGGCAGAAGGCGTCCGCTCAGCAATCGGTAACGGATCGCGTCATGGTGCAAAAGGTCCGCAGGCGTCTGCGGAAGACCGCGTCGCGAAATGTATTCGGGTGACGCGGCCAGCGCAATTTGCTGGACCCGGGGTCCAATCGGAATGGAAACCATGTCCTTTTCGACAGACGAGCCATAGCGGATCCCTGCATCGCATCCCGCCGCGATCATGTCGACAAGGCCGTTCTCCACGACGATCTCGACCTCCACCGCCGGGTGATCATCCTGAAATGCCTGAAGCAGCGGCGGCAGGATGTCCGGCATCACCGCACCAGGCACATTGAGTTTCAGTTTGCCCTGCACCCGGCCTCTGGAATTGGCCGTTTCAGCACATGCCGCCTCGACTTCCTTCAACAGCGGCGCGAGGCGTTCCGCCAGGGCGAGGCCTTCCTCCGTGGCGCGTATGCTTCGCGTCGTACGCAGGATAAGCGGCAACCCGAATTGTGCTTCAAGACGAGAAATCGTTGTGCTGACTTTTGAGGGTGCGACACCCAGCCGGCTCGCGGCAGCACGAAAGCCGCCTTCGTCAAGAACCGCAAGGAAGACGGACAGGTCGTTTGGGGACACATTGTTCTGCATGGAGAACAGGCTATTCCATAATTGCTGGATTATCAAAGCCCATGAAAACAATCATTTTGGTTTGTGAATTGACGGCCGGTCGGCAGATCCGTCCGGCCAGCCTGAAAAACTCAAGGACACAAACCCATGTTGATCGTCACCGGCGCTTCCGGCCAACTCGGCCGCAAAATCGTAGAAAATCTGCTCGATCGCGTTCCCGCCAAGCAAATCGGCGTCAGCGTCCGCGATCCTCAAAAGGTCGCCGACCTCAAGGCGCGCGGCGTGCGCGTCCAGCGCGGAGATTACAACGACCTGAAGAGCCTTCGTCTTGCCTGGGAGGGGGCGGAACGCCTTCTGCTGATGTCCTCGAATGCGGTGGCCTCCGGCGGCGATCCTTTGAAGGAGCATGCCAATGCAATCCGGACAGCGTGCGACCTCGGCGTCGAACGCCTTTTCTATACCAGCCAGATCTCCAGCTCCATGACTTCGCATTTTCCGCCCGGCAAAGACCATGCTGCCACCGAGACAATGCTTGCGGAGTCGGGCCTGCCCTGGACGGCAATGCGCCACGGTTTTTATGCCGCCAGCGCGATTGCGATGAACGCGCGTGGCTTCGCGTCCGGAATGATCGCGGCGCCCCAGGACGGCAAGGTCGCATGGACCACGCATGACGATCTGGCCGCCGCCGACGCCGCGCTGCTGGCCGGGAGCGAGGTCATCGACGGACCGACGCCTCCCATGACAGGCAGCGAAGCGTTGGATCTTGCCGATCTCGCCCGCATGTTTGGCGAGATCACGGGCAAGCCGGTTGCTCGAACGACCATCAGCGATGAAGAAATGCTGGCGAATGTGCGGAAGGCCGGTCTTCCCGAGGGGGCTGTCGCGGTCATGTCGGGATACTACCAGGCGGCGCGGGCGGGTGAATTCGCGACAGTTGATCCGACCTTGGCCGGAATTATCGGCCGCGCCCCGCAAACAATGAACAGTTTCTTGAAATCGAACCTGAAACGGAACGTCTCATAGAGCTGACAACGCAACAAACGACTGTTCCGTCTCAACGCCTTTGAGACAGATGCTGGTTAACGGATAAGGGAGGATTCTGGCTCATCATGGCTCAGGCAAAGGAAGCGAAGATGAGACAGAAGTCCGGGCAGCAGAAGTCGAGCGCAGACAAGGCGATCAAGGATATCCGCCGTGCCACACGTAAATCCTATTCGGCTGAAGAAAAGATCCGTATCGTGCTGGAAGGCCTGCGTGGCGAAGACAGTATCGCCGCGCTCTGCCGCCGCGAGGGTATCGCCGAAAGCATGTACTACACCTGGTCGAAGGAGTTTCTTGGGGCCGGCAAGCGGCGCCTGGCCGGTGATACGGCACGGGCCGCGACCACGGATGAGGTGAAGGTGTTGCGCCGTTAAGCGCGCGATCTGAAAGAGGTCGTGGCCGAGCAGACACTGGAGCTGCGCCTGCTCAAAAAAGCATGATAGCGGATGGGGGCGACGAAGGATGAGGTACCTCGCATCCGAAAAGCTGGAAATCATCCGGTTGGTTGAACAATCGCATTTGCCGGTGAAGATGACATTGGATCAGCTCGGCATTCCACGACAGACTTTCTACTGCTGGTATGACCGGCTCCAACGGCTTGGCGTTGAAGGTCTGGAGGATCGCTCATCCGCCCCGTCACGGGTGTCCGGCATTTCCAACGGCCAAGTCTCCCGGCTCTGCGAGGAGATCGACGACAAGGTGAAGGCCTACCTCGACCGACCGATTGAAACAATGACGCCATTGTCAGGCTGGTCGGGGCACTGCTGCTCGAATAGAACGACGAATGGGCCGTCCAGAGATCCCGCTACATGACACATGAGACCATCGCCACAACGAGCGATGATCTCCTCATCAGCCTGCCAGCGGCAATCTGATCCATTCCGGCTCTGTCCGGAAGGCGCGGCGAGTGCCGAAGCGACACCACGCCGCGGGACACGATCTCTGCTCCCCGCAGGTTAACGGAACTTTGCGGATCGTATGGGGTGTCTGGCTCTATGTTCCATAGGGAAAATGGGAAGAGGTCTATCGGCAAGAGCATACCAGTCCTTTTTGGGGTAGCTTGGTAAATCTCGAACTCTTGACCTTCTTCCGCAGCTGCTTTTTTGCCATTGGACTCCGTCCTTAAGGGTTCCATATGACTACCGGGCGGCCACAAGCGTATGGTTTTCGACCTCGCTGTTCAGATAGCGGCGGACGGGAAGCGGCAGTTTCGGCGATTTTTCCGCAATCAGGCCGCATCCCTCCAGGAGCTTGCGCTTGTCGGGGTTTGTCCCAACCGCCCGCCATATCGTCCGCGTGGAATAGGGCAGGTTTTCCTGGCGCCATGAAACGCCGGTCGTGACGCCGCGAAGATAGGTGCGCTGATGCTCGGCAAACGGCATCAGCGTCGTCTGACACAGGAAAGATTGCTCCCCAACCCCGCGCTCGACGATGAAAAGCCGGTTGCGCCAGTAGGCCGCCAGTCCGACATATTTCGAGAACTGCCGGATTTCCAGTTCCCGGTCGTAAAGCCGCTCGATGGATTTCACGGTGATCTGACCAGCTGTTTCTTCAAGCTTGGCGCAGCTTCGGACAATTTTTCCGGGCCAGGACAGGCTTTTATGGAAAAGTTCGTAATAGCCCGCATAGGGGCGCAGCTCCGGCAGGTTCCCGGGAAAGCCTTCCCGCAGCAGAGAGACAGGTCCGGCGGTTTCGGCCGGCGTGTCGAATACTTCCTGAAAGCGTTTTGCCGGCAGCAGGAAATCCTGCGGCTTCAGACCGAAATACCGCGCGATTTTCCCTGTATTATAAGGCGAAGGACGTGTTTGCGCGGCAAGATAACGATTGAACTGTTGCCTGTTGATTCCGATTTCGCGGCAGATTGCGGTAATCGACGGACGGGTGTCGCAGGCGAACCGCAAATTGGTCGCAAAACTACTGTTGATCCGGGATGTCATTGTGGGGCGATGCAATCCTGATAGCGTCAATTCGCGTCATTATGCGTCAATAAGCGAAGTTGTCTGGTCCGCGCAAGCTGCTTATGCATCTGCACATGATTTTTGACCTGCTGGTCAATCGCGCCTGCAGGTATTTTGACATCGCCTTTGCGAACATCCGCCGAGCGCTGTTTTCCAAGTGGCATGGGCGAGAAAATGCAATGTTAAAGCAGTCAGGGGAAACCAGATGAAAAACACAAAAACCGCCACTCCGCAGACCGGCCTCAACCGCCGCGCCTTTCTTGCATCCGCAGCCGCAGCCGGGTTCGCGGCCACCGCTTCCGGCCTGCTGATCCCGCGCGAGAGCCTTGCCGCCGACGAACCGCAGCGCGGCGGTCACCTCGTGCTCGGCCTCGACGGCGGACAGACGACCGATATTCTTGATCCCGGCACCTATGCCGGCAGCACCATGTTTCTGGTCGGATTCACCTGGGGCGACCGGCTGGTCACCACCGATCCGGTTTCCGGCGAGGCGCTGCCGAGCCTTGCCGAAAGCTGGACGTCTTCCGAAGACGCAAAGGTCTGGACGTTCAAGCTGCGCAAGGATGTGCGCTTTCATGACGGCTCCCCTTTCACTGTCAATGATGCGGTCCAGACGCTCCGCCGGCATTCCGACAAGGATTCGACGTCGGCGGCACTCGGTCTTCTCGAAGAGATCGAGACCATTGAGGAGAGTGCCGGCGACCTGGTGATTACCCTCAAGAACGGCAATGCCGACCTGCCGCTGATGCTGACCGACTACCATTTGCAGATTCAGAAGAACGGCGGCAAGGACGATCCCAACAGCGCCATCGGCACGGGGCCCTACAAGCTCGAAAGCTTCGAGCCGGGCATCCGTATCACCTTTTCGAAGAATGAAGATGACTGGAATGAGGATCGCGGTTTCGTCGATAGTGTCGAGGTTCTCGTCATTAACGACAACACGGCACGTATCGCATCGCTGTCGTCCGGCAAGGTCCACTTCATCAACACGCTGAGCCCGAAGACGATGTCGCTCCTGTCGCGGGCGCCGAATGTCGAGACGCTGAGCACCAAGGGCAAGGGCTTCTATTCGTTCCTGATGCATGGCGACACTGCGCCCTTCGATAACAACGACCTCAGGATGGCCCTGAAACTCGCCATTGACCGCGAAGCTATGTTGAAGACCATTCTCGGAGGCTATGGCACGCTCGGCAATGACTACCCCGTCAACGATGCCTATGCGCTGGCACCGACCGACATTCCGCAGCGCGCCTATGACCCGGAAGAGGCGGCGCACTACTTCAAGAAGTCCGGCCACGAAGGCCCGATCCTGCTGCGCACCTCCGATGCCGCCTTTACCGGCGCGGTCGATGCTTCTGTCCTGTTTCAGGCCAATGCCAAGGAAGCGGGCATCGACATCAAGCTCCAGCGTGAACCTTCCGACGGATATTGGTCGAATATCTGGAACAAGAAACCGTTCTGCGCCTCCTATTGGGGCGGACGGGCGACCCAGGATATCCGTTACACCACGACGCAGCTTTCGACGTCAACGTGGAACGACACCCGCTTCAAGGACCCTGCATTCGACAAGATGCTGCTTGAGGCCCGTGCAGAAACCGATAAGGACAAGCGCCGCGCGCTCTACCACCAGATGGCGATGATGGTGCGCGACGACAGCGGCCTCATCCTGCCGGTGTTCAACAATTATCTCAATGCACGTTCGGTGAAGCTGAAGGGCTGGATCGATGACGTCGGCAACGACCTGTCCAACGGACAGATCGCCAGCCGCGCCTGGCTCGTCTCCTGATCCGTCAAAAGAGGAAGCCGCGGGACACAACCGCGGCTTTCATGGTCCCATGACAGATACGCAACCAACCCCTTCCATCCCTGTTTCCGCGCCTCCGCCGGGCCCTGTCGCCGTTTGGCGCACGCGCTTTCCCATGGCAAGCCGCATTGCCGAGCGGATTGTGCTCGGCATCGGCCTGCTGTTTGCGAGCTCGATCCTGATTTTCGCCGGGATTGAAATGCTGCCCGGCGACTTTGCCACAACCTATCTCGGTCAAGCGGCAACGCCTCAGGCGATCGCCAACCTGCGCGCTGAATTCGGCCTCGACCGGCCTATCGTGGCCCGCTATTTCGACTGGCTTTTCAACATATTACATGGCGATTTCGGTCATTCCTGGGCAAGCGGCCAGTCGGTCAGCGGCCAGATTGCCGACCGGCTGGGCAATTCGATGCTGCTGGCCGGAGCCGCGGCGGTCATCGCTGTTCCGCTTGCCGTCGGCCTCGGCCTGATCGCGGTGCTTTATCGCGACCGCCTGGTGGACAGGCTGATCAACCTCGTTTCGCTTGCCGCCGTTTCGCTGCCGGAATTCTTCGTCGCCTACCTGTTGATCATGGTGTTTGTGGTCCAGCATCCGGTCGCGGCGTTTCCGGCGACGGTTTATGACAGCATGAGCCTTTGGCAGAAGCTTCAGACCATCATTCTGCCGGTGGCGACGCTGGTGCTGGTGGTTCTGGCGCACATGATGCGCATGACCCGCGCCGCCATCATCAACGTCATGGCGTCGGCCTATATGGAGACCGCAGAGCTGAAGGGCATCAGCGCCTTGCGGGCGATCGTGAAACATGCAGCCCCCAACGCGCTGGCGCCGATCATCAATGTCGTCGCGCTCAACCTGGCCTATCTGATCGTTGGTGTCGTGGTTGTCGAAGTGGTCTTCGTCTACCCCGGCATGGGCCAGTATATGGTGGACGCGGTGACTGTGCGCGACCTGCCGGTGGTTCAGGGCTGCGGGCTGATCTTTTCGGCAATCTACATTCTTCTCAATATGGTCGCCGATATTCTGTCCATTCTTGTCAATCCGCGTCTGAGGCACCCACGATGAATATCCGATCCGTTCCGCTGACGGCATGGATCGGCATGGCCGGTATCGCCATGGCCGTCATCGCAGCCGCCTTTGCGCCCTGGCTTGCGCCCTTCGGCGAAAACCAAATTGTCGGAAGTCCCTGGGAACCGGCCAGTCATGCCTTTCCGCTCGGCCTTGACAATCTCGGCCGGGATCTGCTGTCGCGCATGATCTACGGTGCTCGGATGACGCTTTTCGTGTCTTTCTGCGCCACCGTTCTCTCCTTTTCGCTGGGCATTATCCTGAGCTTCGTGGCAGCTGTCATGCGCGGCGTCGTCGATATGGGCCTCTCGCGTCTCAACGACCTGATGATGTCGATCCCGACGCTGATCTTCGCGCTGATCGTGCTCGCGGCGCTGCCGCAGAACCTGTTCGTGCTGATTGTCGTCATGGCGGTGCTCGATTCCACCCGCGTGTTCCGTCTCGGGCGTGCGCTGGCGGGCGATATCGCGGTGATGGACTTCGTCGAGGCGGCAAGGCTGCGCGGCGAGAAAACGCTGTGGATCGTGTTCCGCGAAATCCTGCCGAATGCGATGACGCCGCTTCTGGCCGAATTCGGCCTGCGCCTTGCCTTCGCTGTTCTGTTCATTTCGACCCTGTCATTCCTCGGTCTCGGCATCCAGCCGCCGACCGCCGATTGGGGTGGCATGGTCAAGGACAACAAGGACGGCATCATCTTCGGCGTTTCCGCAGCTCTCGTTCCGGGCGCGGCGATTGCTTCACTCACCATCTCGATCAATCTCGTCGTCGACTGGCTGCTGAAACGCACATCCAGTCTGAAAGGGGGCCGCGGTGGCTGAGCTACAACAACAGGACGAAGCGCCTCTGCTTCAGGTTCGCAACCTAGAGATTGGCGCCATGGCCTATCCGCCGGGCGAACGCCCGCATCCCATCAAGATCGTCAGGGGGTAAGCTTCACACTCAAACGCGGCAAGGTTCTCGGGCTGATCGGTGAATCTGGCGCGGGAAAGTCCACAATCGGGCTTTCACCGCTGGCCTACGGGCGCGGCGGTGTCACCATTACCGGCGGCGAGGTTCTGCTGGACGGCGTAGACATCCTGAAACTCGGAAAATCCGGTACGCGGGCGCTACGTGGCGCACGGGTATGCTACGTCTCGCAATCGGCGGCGGCATCTTTCAACCCCGCCCACAAGCTCGGTGATCAGGTGATTGAGGCGACCATCCGCCATGGGCTGATGAGCCGTTCCGAGGCGCGCGCGCGGGCCATTGAACTTTTCGGCATTCTCGGCCTGCCGGATCCGGAAACCTTCGGAAACCGTTATCCACATCAGGTGTCCGGCGGGCAGTTGCAGCGTGCGATGACGGCCATGGCGCTTTGCAGCCGGCCGGAACTCATCGTCTTCGACGAGCCGACCACGGCGTTGGACGTTACCACCCAGATCGACGTTCTGGCCGCGATCAAGACCGCGATTGCCAAGACCGGAACCGCCGCGCTCTATATCACCCATGATCTGGCGGTCGTGGCCCAGGTGGCCGATGACATCATGGTGCTGCGCAATGGTGAAACCATAGAATATGGCAGCGTCGAGAAGATCATCGAAAATCCCGATGCCGACTATACCCGCGATCTGGTGAATGTCCGCGCCATCCGGCATGCGGAAGCCGGTGACCAGTCCGAGCGCTTCTTCGAAATGAAGAATATCTCGGCCGCCTATGGCACAATGCCGGTTCTGTTCGATGTGTCGCTTCACGTTCCCAAGGGGCAAACGCTTGCCATTGTCGGCGAATCTGGATCGGGAAAGTCGACGCTGGCGCGGGTCGCAACGGGGCTTCTGCCGCCTTCGACCGGCAGTGTGCGCTTTGACGGGCAGGACCTACCGTCGGCGCTGAAGAAGCGCAGCCGCGAGGAACTGCGCCGGCTTCAGCTGATCTACCAGATGGCCGATACCGCGATGAACCCGCGCCAGACCGTTGGCGGGATCATCGGCAGGGCGGTGACATTTTACGAGGGACTCAGAGGGTCTTCGCGGCGCAACCGCGTCGATGACCTGCTCGAGCAGATCGAAATGGGCAGCGGCTTCTACGACCGCTACCCAGCCGAACTGTCTGGCGGCCAGAAACAGCGTGTGGCCATTGCCCGTGCGCTGGCCGCAAAACCTGAGCTAATCATCTGCGACGAGCCGACCTCGGCGCTCGACCCACTGGTTGCTGATGGCATTTTGAAGCTGCTGTTGCAGCTTCAGAAGGAAAAGCAGCTTTCCTATATTTTCATCACCCACGACATCGCCATTGTTCGCGCTATTGCCGACAGTGTCGCGGTGATGCACAGGGGCAGGCTTGTCCGATTTGGTCCCAAATCGGAAGCGCTAACCCCGCCCTTCGACGATTACACCGACCTGCTGCTGAACTCCGTGCCGGAGATGAAAACCGGCTGGCTGGAACACGTACTCGCCAGCCGCAGGATTTCCAGCGCCGGCAACTAAAAAATTACAGCCGGGCCGCGACGGCGGCCCGCGCCTGTTTCCCTAAAAAATCTGAGAATGAAAAGGTCAAAACCATGGCGCAACAAGGTTTCACGACGTCCGAAGACCAGTGGATCACGCTAAAGGACGGCACCCGCCTGGCGACGCAGAATCTGGATGCCTGAGGGCGCTGAGGACAAGCCGGTTCCCACAGTCCTCGAATATCTGCCCTATCGCAAACGCGGCGGAACCGATCCGCGCGACGAATCCACTTATCCGGTGTTCGCCGCTGCCGGGATTGCGGGTGTGCGGGTCGATATCCGCGGATCGGGCGAATCCGAAGGGGTCATCGATGGCGAATACACCCCGCGCGAACTCGCCGACGCCTGCGAAATCCTCGAATGGATTGCCGCCCAGCCTTGGTCGAACGGCAATGTCGGCATGATGGGCATTTCCTGGGGCGGCTTCAACTGCCTGCAGGTAGCAGCTCTCAAGCCGCCGCAGCTGAAGGCCGTAATCTCGATCGCCTCGACCGTCGACCGCTACAATGACGACATTCACTACAAGAACGGCACCCACCTTTCAACGCAGCTTTCCTGGGCCGCGACGATGCTGGCCTATCAGTCGCGCTCGCCGGATATCGATCTGGTTGGCGACCGATGGAAGGAGATGTGGCTGGAACGGCTGGAAGGAGAGCCGTTCTTCATGGAGGAATGGCTCGCGCACCAGCGCCGTGATGATTTCTGGAAACATGGCTCGATCTGCGAGGATTTCGACGGGTTTCCCGTGCCGGCGCTCGTCATTGCCGGCTGGGCGGATGGCTATCGCAACACGCCGCTGAAGGCCATCGAGGGCCTGCATGAGAGAGGCAAGGCGATTATCGGCCCGTGGATTCACAAATATCCGCATTTCGCATGGCCAAAGCCACGCATGGATTTCCACACCGAAGCCATCGCCTGGTGGAAACGCTGGCTGGACGATGCAGACAACGGCGCGGAAGACCTGCCGCAGATGCGCGCCTACATTCTTGACGGTCCGCGCCCGGCGCTCAGGCGCGAAAACGATCCCGGTTACTGGGTTGCCAAGCAGGACTGGGAAGAGCCGCAGACGCAAATGCTGACCGTGGCCGCCGATGGAATGCTTAACGCCAAAGACGCCAGCGAAGGCACCGGCGATATCGATCTACGATCACCGCTCGACACTGGCATCAGCAGTGGCGAATGGTTCACGCTGAAGCCCGACGCGGAAATTGCCGGCGATCAGCGCATTGATGACGGCGGCTCGCTGGTTTTCAAAACCGCGCCGCTTGTCGAAGAGGTCGTTTATCTCGGCGCGCCGGAACTCACCGTCGATGTCGCCTGCAAAGGTGACTGGGAAAACCTTGCCGTCCGCCTCATCGATGTCCACCCCGACGGTACCGAAACCCGCGCCTGCTACGGAGTTCTGAACCTTGCCCATCGCGAGGGTAACGAAACGCCGGTCAAGATGCCGAAGGGCGAGAAGACACGCATTTCCATGCAACTCGATGCCATGGGCTATCGTTTCGCGCCTGGTCATCGCATCAAGCTTGCGCTTTCGACAAGCTACTGGCCGACCATCCTGCCGTCGCCGCAGGCGCCTGGGCTGACGATCGACACCGCCAGCATCCGCCTTGCCATGCCACTTCTCGGCCAGCATGAGCGCATCGCCGTCGACGCGCCGGAAAACGCAGATCCGTTGCCGCAGTATGAACTGCTCCTGCCGGACGAAACCCGCCGGTCTGTCAAAAGGGATCTGGTCACCGGGCGGACCCATTACCGCCTCTATGAGGACACCGGGCTGGAAGTGCACCCCGGAAACGGATTGCGCACGCAGGAAATCCGCAACGAGGACTGGTCGATCGACCCGAACGACCCGCTGTCGATGATGGGCGATATCGACTGGAAAATCCGGATTGAACGCGATGGATGGTCAGTGACGACAAAAACCACCACGACAATGCGCTGCACGGACAAAGACTGGATCATTGCGGCAAGCGTGACCGCATTCGAGAGCGACCGTGAGATCTATGCCAAAGAGTTCGAAAAGCGCATTCCGCGCGACTTCATGTAATCCGTCCTGCCGTAGGGCAGTTCCGGCGCGACGGCGGTTTCCGGACGGCTCTCCGAAAAATCGGGGGGCCGTTTCATTTGAATTGAATTTCAAACAACTGAAATTCGGCCGCACTTTTGCCAGCGACATCCGCCGTCGATCGTCCGGCCGGCTTGGGGACAGGTGGCACCTCGATGAAGTCGTTGTTTCAATCCGCGGCAAGAAGCACTGGCTGTGGCGCGCAGTTGATCAGGACGGTTTCGTCCTCGAGGTTCTCGTTCAAAGCCGCCGAAATGCCAAGGCGCCAAGCGCCTGATACGCAAACTGCTGAAGAGCCAGGGACGATCGCCGCAGGTAATGATCACAGACAAGCTGCGATCCTATCGCGCAGCAAAGCGAGAGATCATGCCTTGTGTCGAGCATCGCTCCCACACAGGGTTGAATAATCGGGCGGAGAATTCTCACCAACCAGTCCGGCGCCGAGAGCGGATCATGAAGCGCTTCAAGTCACAGCGACATCTCCAACGCTTTGTCTCTATCCATGACCCGATCGCCAACCTATTCCACATCCCGCGCCACGACATCCCTTCCAAGCATCATCGCAAATTGCGTTCAGCGGCGATGAACCTGTGGGCGGAAATCGCCCGAGCATGATCGGCGAAATAGGCCGTTGTCATGGTCCGCCTCGTTGCCGTTAAGTTGACGATGCCGCTTTGCCCTTTTTGCACACTCGGGGCATCTCCCCTCAAGGGGGAGACTATTTGTTGCTACACCTCGCGTGAGCGGCACCCGAAGCGTCTTGTCCCTCAGGCAGCGCCCCTTTGCGGGCGCATGTCGTTGGCATCGATGCCGGCGACGACGACCGGTTTCTTCATCGCATCGCGGCGGAAAGGTTCGCCGAGCTCCTGATTGAGAAGCACCTCGATGAAGGTGGTTTCCTTGTTGGCAAGCTGCCGCTCCACGGCCGCCGAAAGCGCCTCGGTCAGTTGCTGCTGGCTGCGGACCTGAACGCCGTGTGCTCCGCAGGCCTTGGCGATCGCGGCATAAGAGGTGTCGCGGTCAAGCTCGGTGCCGACGAAATTGTTGTCGTACCACAGCGTTGTATTGCGCTTTTCCGCGCCCCACTGATAATTGCGGAAGATCACCATGGTGATCGCCGGCCAGGGATCGCGACCGCAGGCGGTCATCTCGTTCATCGAAATGCCGAACGCGCCATCGCCCGCAAAGCCGATCACCGGCGTATCGGGATTGCCGATCTTGGCGCCGATGATGGCGGGAAAACCGTAGCCGCAGGGGCCGAACAGCCCGGGTGCCAGATATTTCCGGCCCTTCTCGAAGGTCGGATAGGCATTGCCGATCGCGCAGTTATTGCCGATATCGCTGCTGATGATCGCCTCCTGCGGCACAGCCTGCATGATCGCACGCCAGGCCTGGCGCGGCGAGATCAGATCCGAATCGCGGGTGCGCGCGCCCGAATTCCACTCCGTGCCCGGATCGTCATCCTCATGGTCGAGGCTGGTCAGCTCCTGCACCCAGCGCGATTTGGTCTGGGATACGAGATGCTTGCGGTCCGCGCGCCCGGCATCGCCGGCGGTTTCGGAAAGCTGGGCCAGAATGCCGCGCGCCACCTTGCCCGCATCGCCCTGAATGCCAACACTCACCTTCTTGGTCAGCCCGATGCGCGAGGCGTTGATGTCGACCTGAATGATCTTGGCGTCCTTCGGCCAGTAATCGATGCCGTAGCCCGGGAGGGTTGAAAACGGATTGAGGCGGGTGCCGAGCGCGAGCACCACATCGGCCTTGGCAATGATCTCCATGCCGGCCTTGGAACCGTTATAGCCGAGCGGGCCCATGGCAAGCGGATGCGCGCCCGGGAAACTGTCATTGTGCTGGTAATTGCTGCACACCGGCGCATCGAGCCGTTCGGCAAGCTGGATCAGATCCGGGATCGCACCGGAAAGCACGACGCCAGCGCCCGAAAGAATGACCGGGCACTTCGCTTCCGAGAGAAGTTTCGCGGCCTCCGCTAGTGCCAGTTCGCCGCCCGCCGGACGCTCGAAAGCGACGACCTGCGGCAGGTCGACATCGATCACCTGGGTCCACATGTCGCGCGGAATGTTGATCTGCGCCGGTGCGGAATTGCGCCAGGCCTCCATGATCACGCGGTTCAGCACTTCGGGAATACGCGAGGGATCACGGACCTCCTCCTGATAACTGACGCAATCGGCAAACAGCCGCATCTGCTCCATTTCCTGAAAGCCGCCCTGCCCGATTGTCTTGTTGGCGGCCTGCGGGGTCACCAGCAACAGTGGCGTATGGTTCCAATAAGCGGTCTTGACCGGGGTTACGAAACCGGTAACGCCGGGACCGTTCTGGGCGATTGCCATCGACATCTTGCCGGTGGAACGGGTAAATCCGTCGGCCATCAGCCCGGCATTGGTCTCGTGGGCGCAGTCCCAGAAGGTAATTCCGGCCTCTGGAAAAAGATCGCTGACGGGCATCATCGCTGAGCCGATAATGCCGAAGGCATGTTCGATCCCATGCATTTGCAGAACTTTGACAAAGGCTTCTTCGGTGGTCATTTTCATCGGCATTTTTCCTTAAGCCCGCTCGTCGCGATAGTGATAATACTGGTAGAGGCCCCATTGTCCGAGGCGGCGGAATGGTGTTTTCCAGCCCTCGTGTTTCAGCTCCGAGCCGTAGATAGGCAGGTCCGGGATCGGTTCACCGGCAACAAGCTGCGCCAGACGGCGACCGGCCATGGCCGAATACATCACCCCGTTGCCGCCATAGCCGAGCGAATAAAAGGCGCCGGGCAGATCCGGCATGCCGGTGACGCGCGGCATCATGTCGTGGGAAACATCGACCCAGCCCCACCAGCTGTAATCCAGCTCGACGCCCTTCAGCGCGGGGAACTTGCGTGCCATAGCATCGCACAACCCTTTCAGATGCGCCGGATTTTCGGCATCACGCCCGGTGATCGCAGCACGCGAACCAATCTGCAACCGGCTGTCGGGCAGCAGCCGGTAGTAGTTGCGCAGCGTGCGCGTATCGGTCAGCGGCGAAAGCATCTTGATGCCGATGGACTGTAACTCATCGTCGGTCAAAACCCGCGTGACGACGCTGTTGGACATGATCGGCAGCAGCCTGTCCTTGACACGTGGATGCAGACCACGCGGCGCATAGGCGGCCGTGGCGACTGCCACGCGCTTCGCACGCACCGTGCCGCGCGGGGTCTTCAGATGGTGAATGCCGTCCTTGTACTCCCAGACCTGAACCGGGCTGTCGATATGCACCTTCGCGCCCAGTTCGCGGGCAACCCGGAGATAGCCGAAGGCGAGTTTGGCGGCGTGAATACCGGCGCCATCAGGCTCCCACATCGCGCCATGGGCTTCCATATCGCGGGCAACCGTTTCCAGTACTTCCTCGCGGCTGAGCATACGTGAGCCGTAGCCGAACTTGTCGTTCAACACCCGCGACTCGGCTTCCAGTCCGGGCATGGCGGACGCTTTGTGGGCGATGTAATAATGCCCGCCATCCTGCGGTTCACAGGCAATCGCGTGGTCGCGAACAAGCCCGCGAAACAGGTCGAAGGCCCCCACCATCTCATCGTGCATCGCCCGCGCCGTCTGCAGATCCCAGCGATCGATCCACTGGCTGCGCTTCAGCCGGCCGGCGCTGATCTGCGCCTGCCCGCCATTGCGGGTGGAGCAGCCATAGGCAACGCCATTCGCCTCAAGGACGGTCGCCTTGATGCCGTGCATCTTGGCGAGATGGATCGCGGTCGACAGCCCGGTATAGCCGGAGCCGATCACCACCGCATCGACATCGATGTCGCCGGTGACCGGTCCATCGTCCTCGGGCAATTCACCGGCCGTGCCGATCCAGTAGGTCGGCGCGTAATCGCTGCCCGGCCCGAGGGTTCTGTCCATCAGGGGATCATATTGCGGATCGAAGGGCTTCGACCCCGGACGTTTCTCGTTGACCTGCATGATCGCCTCACATCACTTCGTGGAAACTGCAGGACGCTGTTTGCGGATCGCCTGTTTCTCGACAATCTGGCCGTCGCGGATCCGGAACAGATCAACGCCCTGCACCTCGGTGCGGGTGCCGTCAGGATTGGTGGCGCGGAAGGTCCACTGGCTCACGCCGCGCGTGCCGTCTTCCGACAGGAAATGGCTGTGGTCGGCCCACTGCACGTCCGGCATTGCGGTCCATACGCCGACAAACGCCTTTGCGATCGCGTCCTTGCCTTCGATCCGGTTGCCGTATTCGTGATCGCCCGCGACGGAGAAGAACACGCAGTCATCGGCAAAATGGGTCATAACCCCGTCGATATCATGGCGGTTGAAGGCATCGAATGTTGTCTTCAGATCGGCGGCGGTAAGCTTTGTTTTTGTTGCAGTCATGGGAGTTTTCCTTGCCCTAGTAGCCCATCATCCGCGGCAGCCAGAGGGAGATTGCCGGGAAGCTGGCGATTATGAAGATGGCGATGACCGAGGCGATCGCGAACGGGATAGCGCGCAGGCTGATCCGCTCGATCGAGATCCCGGAAATGCCGGATGCGATGAACAGGTTCTCGCCAAGCGGCGGCGTCTGGAAGCCGACCGAAAGCGTGCAGATCATCACGATTCCGAAATGGATCGGGTCGATACCCATCATGTAGGCGACCGGCAGCATCACCGGCACCAGGATCATGATCGCAGCGAGCGTTTCCATAAACATGCCGATGATCAGCAGCAGGCCGATAACCATCGCCCAGATCACATAGAGATTGTCGGTCAGCGACAGGATCCCGCCGGCAATCACGCCGGGTACGTCGTTTTCGACCAGAAGCCGGCCGAAGATAGTTGCCGCAAACAGCACCAGCAACACCCGGCCCGCAAGCCAGGTCGTTGTGTCGAGCGACTTGATCACCTGGCGGACATCGAGTTCGCGATAGATCACCGCACCCACGAACAGCGTGTAGAAGATCGCCACGATCGCGGCCTCAGTCGGCGTGAAATAGCCGGAATAGATGCCGCCGAGGATGACGACGGGCGCGAGCAACGCCCAGAAGCCGTGATAGCCGGCGCTGGCGACGCGGCGAAGCGAAAATGGCTCGTCCGCTCCGTGAAAGCCGCGAATCCGGCAGCGGATATAGTTCATGGTCAAAAGGCCGCCCGCCATCACCACGCCCGGCAGGACGCCGGCGATGAACAGCTTGGAGATCGAAACCGACTGGAACGCTCCATGAATCTCAACCGCTTCGGGCGGCGGCTGCATGCCCATCGCCGAAATACCGAAGATCACCATCGGGATCGAGGGCGGAATGATGATGCCGAGACCGCCCGCTGCCGCCGTGACTGAAGCCGCATAGCCGGGGCCATAGCCCTGACGCGCCATCGCCGGGATCATCAGCATGCCGACGGCGGCCGTGGTCGCAGGACCCGAGCCCGAGATCGCGCCGAAGAACAGGCAGGCCATCACGGTCGCAGCGCCCAGCCCACCGGTAAACGGGCCGGCGAGGCTTTCGGCAAAGGCAATCAGGCGGCGGGACAGACCGGCGGCTTCCATCAGGGCGCCGGCCAGAATGAAGGCGGGCAGAGCCATCAGCGGGAACGATCCCACTGACGACCACGCCATCTGCACCATCTTGATCGGGTTGTCGCCAAGATAGAGCATGGCGACCAGAGAGGCGACGCCGAGCGCCACCGTGATCGGCGCGCCGAGGATCAAAAGGCCGAAGAACGAACCGAACAGAATTTCAATCAGCAGGCTGTCCATCAGGGATGCCTCCGATCATAGGCGCGCTGCTCGTCGGCGGCGAATTCCATGGCCGCCTCGACGCTCGCCTTGTCCGGATCGGTCGGATCAATGCCCATCACGAGTTTCATGTAGTTGACCTGCAGGATGCGGATCGTCATCAGCGTGAACGCGATCGGCAGCGCCAGATAGATGTAGCGCATCTCCCAGCCAAGCGTCTGGGCCTTCACGAATGGCTTCAGGCGGCCGATGAAATCGATCGATTCCCAAATGAACACGATGTTGAAGACGATCCAGAACGCATCGCCGATGGCCTCGATAATACGGGCCTTCTCTCGCGACATCGCGCTGAACTGGAAGGTGACGCGATTATGCGCCGCAATCCGCGCGGCATAGGAGGCGCCGAAATAGGCAAACCATACGAACAGGATGACCGAAAGCTCCTCGATCCAGGTGATCGAGAAACCGAACAACTGGCGGGCGACGATCTGCACGAACAGTAGCGTCACGAACACCGCCAGAAGCACGCGGCAGACATGACTTTCGAACTTGTCGGCAAATTTCCAAAATGCGGACATGGCAACCTCGGGAGGAAAGGGCAGAAAGGGCGACGTTGGAAAGAGGCGAAGCTATCGGATTACGGCCTATGCCCTCCCCTCTCGTGTCATGCTCGGGCTAGACCCGAGCATCCAGGCGACACAGAGAACATTGCCTGCACCCTCGGGCCTAGCCCGAGGGTAACGGATGGGAGAGAGAAGGGGCAGAACGCCAACAGCGCGCCCCTGCCCCATTACTTCGCCGGATCGCGGCCGAGCGAGGTCAGCACGTTGTCGAGCACTTCCTTGCCGCCGATCTGGTCGTAGAACTGCGGCCAGACTAACGTGGTGGCGAGATCAATGAACTCCTGCTCGTTATTGGCGGGATCGTCAATCTCCATGCCGCGGCTGACAAGTTCTTCACGGATCTTGGACTCTTCCGCCTTCAGGAATTCCGAAGAGGCCTTGGTCGCGGCTTCACCCGCTGCCAGCACCTGCTGTCGCTCTTCTTCCGACAGGCTTTCAAACAGCGCCTCGGAGACGATCAGCGGCTCGATCGAGAAGATGTAGTGCAGGTTGGTGATATATTTCTGCACCTCGTCGAACTTCATCGCATAGACGGTCATGTAGGGGTTGTCCTGACCGTCAACGACCTTCTGCTGAAGCGCGGCGAAGGTTTCGCCCCATGCCATCGGCGTCGGGTTGACGCCCCAGCTCTTGTAGGTCTCGATCATGATCTCGTTCTTCGGAACACGGATCACGAGGCCCTGCAGATCGTCGACGGTGGAGACAGGCTTATTGGAGTTGGTCAGCACGCGGAAGCCGGAATAGGCCCAGCCGATGATCCGGACGCCTGCGTCCTCGATGGTCTGCTCGATCATCTGCTGGCCGATCTCACCCTGGGTAAGCTGTTCGGCATCGTCCTGGCTGAGGATCACGTAAGGCAGCGTCAGCGTGCCGACAGACGGCGAGAACGGGGTGATGTTGTTGATGGCGAGGATCGAGAAATCGAGCGTGCCGGTGGCCGCCGCCGTGACGGTGTCCTGCTCATCGCCAAGCTGGCCGTTCAGGAACAGCTTGCCGGTCATCTCGCCGCCAGATTCCTGCTCCAGCGCTTCGATGAACGCGAGGCCGAGCGCTTCCTGGGTTCCGCCCGCGCCATCGCCAACGGCAACGCGGTATTCGGTGGCGGCAGCCGGCAGGCTGAGAGCGAGAGCGGCCACGGCGCCGGTCACAAAACGGGTGATAATGGTCATTTGTATTCCCCTATTTTCGATTAATACGCCGCTGCTTTGCGTTCGCGGTCATTTGACATTAGTCAAGATTGCAGCAAGCGCGGTTCCGCGATATGTCCAGATTGCAGCTTCGTTAGGTCCAGATGAAAAACACGATCGCCGCCGAGAGTATCTTCCTGCGCGCCACCGATGCGCCGACCCTGCAGGGGCGGCTCGCCGCAGCCTTGGTACGCGCGATCCTGGAAAGCCGCGCGCGGCCCGGCACCCGCCTGCCTTCCAGCCGGCAGCTGGCCGAAACACTCGGCCTGTCGCGCATGACGGTGACGTTGGTCTATCAAGAGCTTGTCGGACAGGGCTATCTCGAGACCCGTCCGCGCTCGGGCGTCGCAGTCGCCGCCACCGCCCCCCGCCGCAAGCTGAAGGTCGCCGGCATGACGGCAGGCGACAGGCCGCTGGACTGGACCGACTGGCTTTCCGGCCATCCACCGCCGCTACGTGTCATCCGCAAGCCAGCGGATTGGCGCAGCTATCGCTATCCATTTATCTATGGCCAGCCCGATCCGCGCCTTTTCGATCACCACGCATGGCGCGATTGCGCCCGTCGGGCGCTTGGCAGCCGCGATTTCGCTGATGTTTCGACCGATCGCTACGGCAGCGACGATCCGCTGCTGATCGACTATATCTGCTCCAACACATTGCCCCGGCGGGGCATCCATGCCAGGCCTGACGAGGTGCTGGTAACCCTTGGCGCGCAAAATGCGCTTTATATCGTGGTCGAACTGCTTTGCCGTCCAGACCGACCGGCCGTTACCGAGGAGCCGGGCTACCCCGATATCGCCGAGACGCTGCGCCGGTCGCAAAGCCCGACCTCCTTCCTGCCGGTCGATGCGCTGGGGCTGAACCCGGAAACGCTGCCGGACCATACAAGGCTGGTGATGATAACCCCGAGCCACCACATCCCGACCGGCTCGACCATGCCGCTTGGCCGCCGCCAGGATCTGCTGAACCGCGCCGCCGCCCGCGATTTCGTCATCGTCGAGGACGATTACGATTTCGAGATGTCCTATCTCGGCCCCTCCGCGCCAGCGCTGAAATCGCTCGATACCCAGGGTCGGGTGCTCTATATCGGCAGTTTCTCGAAATCACTGTTTCCGGGCCTCAGGATCGGCTATCTGGTGGCACCTGCCCCTCTCATCGCCAAGGCGCGCGAGCTGAGGACGATGTTGCTGCGCCACCCGCCCGGCCACCTTCAGCGCATCACCGCCTATTTTCTGGCGCTTGGCCATTATGACGCCCACATCGTCCGGCTGCGCAGTGCGATGGTGAAGAGGCGCGCGACACTGGAACAGGCGCTGGCGAAAAGCTGCCTCACGCTCGAAAGCGCGGCCTTGGCAGGCGGCGCGAGCGTATGGCTCAGGGGCCCCGATGGGCTCGACAGCGCCGAACTCGCTGAAAAGCTGAAGGCCGACGGTGTGCTGATCGAACCGGGTGCGGTCTTTTTCGAAAACCCGCCCGACCCCTGCCCTCTGTTCCGGCTCGGCTATGGCTCGATCGATTCGGCCGATATACCGCGCGGTATCTCGTTGATCGATGTAGCGGTCAAACGGGAGATGTGATTCGGTCTGTCTGAAAAGTTTCGGGCGTTTCTTTAGGTTGATTTTCAGCATAGCCCCGACTTATGGCTGTTTGGGCACACGCATCGGCACCTGAGGGGAAAAGTCGGAAGGACGCCGATCGTGAACGTTTCTTTCGGGTACCTTCCGTGAAGGTGACTGCGTCGGTTGCGCCCTGGCTCATATATCTGAATTAGGTAATCGGGCAGCCTGTTTGCTGCGTTCAGGCGGGCGTAGCCCGAGCGGGACTGTCAATCGGCGTTGTAGTGGGCCCCCATTTAGGCGCCCAAAAGGAACACTTTCCAGCGATTGCATTCGGCGATTAGCGCGCGCAGGCCCGGAGCCATCGATTTAGCGGAGAGGCCTGCGCACGCGAATGGCTTGATTTCTTCGACTTTAGCTTTGAAAGCGGTTTTTGAAGCGCCAGGATTCGTTTCCGGTTTCTATAATCTCGCAGTGGTGCGTGAGCCGGTCGAGAAGCGCAGCGGTCATCTTTGCGTCGCCAAACACGGCTGGCCACTCGCCGAATGCGAGATTGGTGGTGACGATGATTGAAGTGCGCTCACAAAGCTTGCTGACCAGATGGAAGAGATGCTGACCGCCTGCCTGGGCGAACGGGAGATAGCCCAGTTCATCCATTATGACGAAGTCGAGTCTGGTGATTTAATCTGCGAGCCGTCCTTGTTTGCCATTGCCCGCTTCTGTCTCTAGCTGATTGACGAGGTCAACAACATTGAGGAACCGGCTTTGGCTAGGC
Source organism: Martelella sp. K41-7 (assembly GCF_055808365.1). Classification (NCBI taxonomy): domain Bacteria; kingdom Pseudomonadati; phylum Pseudomonadota; class Alphaproteobacteria; order Hyphomicrobiales; family Aurantimonadaceae; genus Martelella; species Martelella sp. K41-7. Next base: position 104,408 of record NZ_CM147867.1, on the reverse strand, counting down.
CAAGCGGGAGATCATGCTCGGCGTCGAACGTCGTTCTCATAAGGGACTGAACAATCGAGCGGAGAAATCCCATCAGCACGTCAGACGAAGGGAGAGTGTCATGAAGCGCTTCAAGTCGGCGCGACAACTTCAATGTTTTGTGTCCATCCACGACCCGATCGCAAACCTCTTCAACGTTCGCCGCGACGATATTCCATCCAACCATCATCGCAAACTGCGAACAGCAGCCATGCATGCACGGGGCCAGATCGCCCGCATTCATGACGCATGGGATTCACGCCCAAATGGCGGTTTCGAAGCGTTAAGTGCACAGTGCCCTTCAAACAAACCTAGCCAGTTCAGGGGCCATGACGACGACGATTGACATCTCAAAGCTCTTTCGAGCACGAGAGGTCCGATTCCAACATTTGGTTCCCCTCGCTGCGACCTCATCAGCAAATGTTGGAATCATAGGGATCGCTAGCAAGTATATGTTTTCTAGTGGAATTTTAGAATTTGACATTTGATGGACCAGGTCGCTGAAATGGGAACCAAATATCAAATTCATTCCACTAGAGATATCGATATCATAAAAATGAGAGAAACTGACGAGAAAGAACAGCGAATGTTTACCAGAAGTGCGATTTTCCGGGGTCGGATAAAGCCGGGACGGGAAGAGGAATTCTATACGGCCGTTCAGGAAAGGCTTGTTCCTGCGTGGTCTCAGATGCTGCATGCGGCCGCTGTTCGGGTTTACAGACCCCGGCATTGTGAAGCGGGCGAAGAGGATGTTTTCCTGGTTCAGGAGATCGACTATCCGTCGATGGCGCACATTGAAGAAGCGTTGTCGTCACCGCGGCGTGAAGCCGCTGTCGAAGCGCTTGCGTCCGTTCGTTCACTTTATGATGGCGAGCATCGCCATATCATCTATGAGCGTTTGACGGATTGACGCCGGCCTTGCTTTTCCAGGAGCAGGCCAATCGTTTTTGATCTTGATGCCAAAGATGCAATGGGGACGCATAACCGGAAGAGTCGGCCGCCCGATTTCAGCCGGCGGATGATCCGCATCCTGAACATCAGCTTCGGTTCCCTCCCCTCAATAAAGCTTGAAAACCACAAAATCCCCCGAACCGAAGTCCGGAGGATTTTTTCGCAATGGATACTGAAAGCGCTATTCAGGCATTTTCGCAAACACACTTGTCCTGAACATCCGGTTGAGCAGCATCACTTGGTCGTGACAGCCTGAACCTTGTTGACGAGGTCGTCGCCATATTTGTCGGTGAAGGTCTTCCAGACCGGCTTGACGGCCTGCTGGAAGGCCTGACGATCGACATCACTGTTGACGACCATGCCTTCCTTTTCCAATTCGGCGATCATCGATGCTTCGCTGTCCTTGGAAAGCTGACGTTCATAATCGATGGCATCCTTGGCCGCCTTCATGATGATTTCCTGCTGGTCGTCCGGCAGACTGCTGAACTTCTTCTCATTCATCGCCAGCACCAGCGCGGCATAGGAGTGATTGGTCAGCGACAGGTATTTCTGGACTTCGTAGAACTTGAAGGATTGAACGATGGTGATCGGGTGATCCTGCGCGTCGACAACGCCGGTTTCCAGAGCGGTGTAGAGTTCTGCTACTGGGATCTGCTGTGGATTGGCCTTCAAAAGCGCAAACATATCATTAAGCGCTTCGGAATTGTTGGTGCGCATGCGCAGCCCTTCAAGGTCCTTCGGCTCGACAATCGGGCCGCGGTCATTGGTGATTTCGCGGAAACCGTTTTCCGGAAAGCCAAGAACCTTGAGGTCGAAGTTCTCAAAGTCGGCCGCTGCTTCCTGACCGATAGCGCCATCATAGACTTCATAGGCCTGATCACGATCGGTGATCATGAACGGCAGCATCAGCCCGCCAAGTTCGGGCATCATACCGGTAAAGTTGTTCAAACCGCTCATAACGATGTCAATGATGCCGGTGCGCGCACCGGTGATCATCTGGGAATCATTGCCGAGCTGGCCCTGCGGAAAGATCTGAACGGTGATCTTTCCGTCAGACATAGTCTTAACATCTTCGGCAAAGTGCTCGGCGAGCTTCTGCTGCAGGTCGCCCTGTGGGGCCGCATGGGCCAGACGAAGCGTGGTCGCATTGGCCGAGACGGTTCCGGCAACCAGCATGCCGATGGCGAGAAGGCCTGTTGTAAAACGTTTCATTTCATTTCCTCCGTATAAAAAGTTGAGAAATCAGCCCGCGATCCATCCAAGTGGAACAGTGATGATCTGGGGTACAAGTATGAACATGATCAGCACCAGCACATAGACGGCTATGAACGGCAGTACTCCACCGACTGCGTCCTGAACGCGGGTTTTTCCAACGCCGCAAACGACGTTGAGAACCGTACCGACCGGGGGCGTAATCAGGCCGATACAGGTATTGATGACGAACATCAGACCGAAATAGACAGGGTCGATGCCGGCTTCCTTGACCACTGGCATCAGAAGTGGAACCAGGATCAAAATTGTGGGGCTCAGATCCATCACCATGCCAACGAGCAGGACCAGGACCATGATGGCAGCCATCAGCAGGCGCGGGCTGTCGGTGAGCGGGCCGAGCATAACGGCGAGCTGCTGCGGCAACTGGGCAACGGTGATCAACCAGGAGGCGACCATGGCCGAGCCGACAAGGAACATCACCATGGCGGTTGCGCGACCGGAATTGATCAAGACCCGATAGAATTTCGCCGGTGTCAGTTCGCGGTAGATGAGCGTTGAAACGAGGATGGCGTAGACAGCTGCGACAACCGCCGCCTCGGTTGGCGTAAAGATGCCGAAGCGGATACCGCCAATGATGATGAGCGGCAGGAGCAGGGCCCATATACCATCCTTCAGTGCGGCGCGGCGTTCTTCCTTGGACGCCTTTTCATGCTGCTCAAGGTTTTCCTTTCGCATCAGGAACGTCCATGTTCCGATCAGCGCCATACCCATGATCAGGCCCGGCACAATGCCGCCGAGGAATAGTTTGGCAATGGAGATGTTTCCGGCAACACCCATGATGATCAGTGGCAGCGATGGCGGGATAACTGGCGCGATGATGCCGCCTGCGGCAAGCAGACCGACCGAGCGACTCTCTGGGTAATTGGCGCTGCGCATCATCGGATAGAGAATCGAAACCAGCGCCGCTGCGTCTGCAACAGCAGAACCGGAAAGGCCTGCCAGCACAACGGACGTAAAGATCGCGACATAGCCGAGACCACCTTTTTTATGGCCGACATAAGCCATGGCCAGACGGACGATCCTGCGCGACAGACCGCCAGTCGACATGGTTTCGCCTGCGACCATGAAGAACGGGATGGCGAGAAGCGGAAAGCTGTCGACGCCATTGACCAGCGACTGTGCAAGAATGTCGGGGCTGAACAGGTTCATGTGCAACATCAGGCCGACGGCGCTTAACAGCAGCGCGAAAGCAACCGGAACCCCGAGCAGAATGGCACCAATCAGAACGGAAAGAAAAAGCACAAGTGTCATTGAGCCGCCTCCTCAGTGCCTTCAGCATCGCTTTCAAAATCCGGTACGGCTCTGCGCGGATCGAGCAAGCGCAACAGGGCAATGGCTGCCATCAATGCGCCGCCGATCGCACCGGCGAGGTAAAACATGCCGACCGGAATACCGCTCATCGGCGATATATTGTCCCAGTTGGCGATGACTTGCGGCGAGGCACCCCAGACCAGCATCACGCAACAGCCGAGGATGACGAGGTTGACGAAGCGGCGTAGCCAGTATTTTGCCCTGGGGAACATGCCCTCTGCGACGCCATCCAGTGAGAGGTGCTCAAAATTGCGCAGGCAAGCCGCCGAGCCGAGCATGATGACCCAGACAAACAGGAGTCTTGAAATTTCAACCGAGCCGAGGATGCCGCTGGAAAAGCCGTAGCGAAGCACGACATTTGTGAAAACCAGCACGATCATCGCCACGAGCGCGATGGCTATCATCGCGTCAATGATGCGCCAGCCAATGCTGACGATGCGCGTGATCAAACCCATTTCAAGCTACCTCCCTGGATCGCGATTGGGTAAGTGCAACATGTTATCGATAACATGTATAAATGCAATAGTCTCGTACTTTTGTCGTCTCTCTTGAATAAAGTCAGGACTTTTGCAGGGGTATACTGAAACCCGCGGCGGATGCCTATCCAGTCAGTGCAGGTCTCGCGGCACGGTTTCAGGCCGGCGTGTACTGGTCGCCGTCGAACACGTGGTGGTGAACGCGCCCGGTGAACATGTCCAGCAGGCCCTTGGTCACTTCACGGCCCTTGTAACGAACATCGGATTCCAGCGCCTTGGCGACGGCATCGAGGTTATCGTAGCGGACCCCCATGACGAGCGCGTATTCCGGCGCGCCGTCATCACGTTCGACACCGAAATAGACCTGCAGGTCCCGGGCGCCGGGAAACTGCCGCCAGATGGGGATCAGCTTTTCGTGCACATAGGTCTTGAACTCGGCCTCTCGACCTTCATTGATCGTACCTTCGAAAAGGGCGTAGCGAATGATCATCCTGTCCTCCCTGGACAACCGTCATCGGACGGTTTCTCGTTTGCGGCGAAGGCGTTTTCATGCCTTTGCGCCAATCAATCCTGTTCATTCTCGCCGATCACGCGGTACCGGTGTCGCCGTCGAGCAGCCGCATCATTTCAGCCGAATCCTTTGGTCCCAGACCGGCGGCGACGAGCAAGCGGTGAATTTCGGTGACCTGACCGGTCATCGGCAGCGGCGTGCGGGTCTTCAAGGCAAAGGCCTGTAGGCTGTCGAGATCCTTGAGCATGTTGTCGATGCGCCCGGTCGGTGAATAATCACGAGCGGAAAATTTGCCCATGAATTCCTGCATGATGTTGCTGTCGGCCCGTCCACCGGCGAGCGCCTGTGGAATGTTGGCGGCATCGACGCCACCGGCTTCAGCAAGCTTGACGGCTTCAGCGACGGCCTGGAACTGAACAGCACAGAAAAGCTGGTTGATCAGCTTGGTGGTCTGTCCGGCACCGCTTGGTCCCATCAGAGTGTAGTTGGCGCAGAGATCCGCCATGACAGCACGAGCTTTTTCGAAGTTCTCTTCTGTGCCGCCAGCCATCACGGTCAGCCGTCCGCCAAGGGCACCGGGTGCACCACCGGAAAGCGGGCAATCGACCCAGCCCATGCCGGTTGCCGAAGAAAGCTCAGCCGACATTTCGGCCGTCGCCTTCGGGTCGATCGATGACATGTCGATCAGAAGCTTGTCGGCACTGGCGGCTTCGGCCACGCCGTTGCTGCCGAACACGACAGCCCTGACGATATCGGCATGGTTCAGGCTCATGATGGTGAAGCCAGCGCCAGAAGTGGCCGCTTTTGGGCTTGTGGCGGCGCTGGCGCCCTTTTCCACCAGTTTGGCGACCTTTGCGTCGTCAAGATCGGAAACGATAACCGTGTGGCCCGTCTCCAGAAGGCGTGTCGCGATCGCGGTGCCCATAATGCCCGCGCCGATGACGGCGATCTGTTCAGTCATTTTCGGCTCCTTGTTCCGCTCCCAGAAAGGCGAGAGATTTCTCGGTGATGATGGCCGGCGCAAGGTCGCAATCAAGCGTCAAAACGTCGCCCTCACCATCCGTGGCTTCCAGCGTTGAAAGCTGACTGTCAAGCAGCGAGGCCGGCATGTAATGGCCGGGGCGGTTCTCCATACGCGCGGCAAGCACCGCGCGCTCGCCTTTCAGGTGGATGAGACGCAACTCCGGGCCAGCCAGACAGCGCAGCAGATCGCGGTAGCTCTTTTTCAGGGCCGAGCATGCGACGACGACATCTTCATTGCGGGGCGCTTCCGCGAGTGTCCTGCCAACCACTTCGAGCCATGGCTTACGATCTTCATCGTCAAGCGGAATGCCGGTGCGCATCTTTTCCACATTGGTTTCAGGGTGAAGGCTGTCGCCTTCGACAAAGCGTGCACCGAGCTGTTCCGCCAGCGCACGGCCTGCGGACGACTTACCGCAGCCGCTGACACCCATGACCACGATTTTCATCTCAGACACTCACAGTAATGCCGCCATCAACGGCCAGTACATGGCCATTGATGAAGGAGGAAGCCGAAGATGCGAGGAAAATGGCCGCGCCGACAAGTTCGTCGACATCACCCCAGCGACCGGCAGGTGTGCGCTTTTCAAGCCAGGCCGAAAATTCCGGATTATCCACCAGCGCCTGGTTCAGCGGCGTCTTGAAATAGCCCGGCGCGATACCGTTGACTTGCAGGCCATATTGGGCCCAGTCCGTGCACATGCCCCGGGTCAGGTTGCGGACCGCGCCCTTGGTGGCTGTGTAAGGTGCGATACCGGGGCGAGCCAGTTCGCTCTGCACCGAGCATATATTGATGATCTTGCCACTGCCGCGCTTGATCATGTGGCGGGCAACAGCCTGACCGGTAAAGAAGACGCCGGAAATATTGGTTTCCAGCAGCCGGTGCCATTGCTCTTCCGGATAGTCTTCCAGCGGCGTGCGGTACTGGATGCCGGCATTGTTGATCAGGATTTCGATCGGACCGACCTCGGCCTCAATCTGGTTCACGCCGGCTTCAACAGCGGATTTATCGGTAACATCGAAGACCGCGGAATAGGCTTTGATACCCTTGTCTTCGAAAGCCTTGACGGCAGCTTTGGCGTGATCCGCGCTGCGTGCATTGACGACAGGGATAGCGCCTTCTTCGGCGAGACCTGAAATCAATGCGTGACCGATACCCTGGCTGGAGCCCGTCACAAGTGCGATTTTTCCATCAAGTTTGAACCTGTCGGACATAGTGTTCTCCTTCCCTATGGGCGGCGCGATGGGGCGAAGTTTATGACTCCGCGCCGAAATGTCAGCGCCGTCTCCGAATATTCTTGACTTACCTGTTATCGATAACATAATCAAGACCAAAATCGGTTCTTGAACAAATTCGGCGCGGCAACCGAGCAGAACCCGGAAGAACCCGGGCTCAGATTTTTCGTTGTCACGCCGAGCAAAGCTTACCAAGGGAGGTAGTGATGAAAGCTGCAATCATTCACGCGGCAAAGGACCTGCGTATCGAAGAAATCACCCCCGAGACAGCCGGCCCCGGTCAGCTCGAAATCCGGATCGGCGCGGGCGGCATTTGCGGTTCCGATCTGCATTATTACAATAATGGCGGTTTCGGCGATGTGCGCGTTCGCGAGCCGATGATCCTCGGTCATGAAGTCGCCGGCACGATCACCGCGCTCGGTAGCGGCGTCAGCAATTTCTCCGTCGGTGACCGTGTCGCGATTTCGCCGTCGCGCCCCTGCAACACATGCGAGTTCTGCCTGAAGGGCTTGCAGAACCATTGCCTCAACATGCGGTTTTATGGCAGCGCCATGCCGATGCCGCATATTCAGGGTGGGTTCCGCGAAACACTGGTGGCTGAAGCCTGGCAGTGCCACAAGGTCGCCGAAAACGTATCCTTGGGTGAAGCAGCAATGGCCGAGCCGCTGGCCGTGACGCTGCATGCGGTTTCGCGTGCCGGTTCGCTTCTTGGCAAGCGGGTTCTGGTGTCCGGTTGCGGCCCGATTGGCGCGCTGTGCATTGTTGCGGCCCGTGCCCACGGCGCCCGCGAGATCGTGGTCACGGATGTGATGGACGATGTTCTGCCTTACGCTGAAGCAGTTGGCGCAAACCGGGTTATCAACGTTGCCAAACAGCCTGAAGAGCTTGCTGCCTATGGCGCTGGAAAGGGCACGTTCGATGTGATGTTCGAAGCGTCCGGCAATGCCCGTGCTCTGGCAAGCGGTTTGCAGGCGCTGGCGCCGCGCGGCATTCTGGTTCAGCTGGGTCTTGGCGGCGAAGTCGGGCTGCCGCAGAACATGGTGGTCTCCAAGGAAATCGACATCCGCGGTTCGTTCCGCTTCCATGAGGAATATGGCCTTGCCGTTGATCTCCTCAATCAGGGCCGGATCGACGTCAAGCCGCTGATTTCCGGAACCTACCCGCTTGCCGACGCGGTTGCCGCATTCGAGACCGCCAGCGACCGGTCGAAATCGATGAAGGTTCAGCTTGCTTTTGAATAAGCTGAAGCGTGCCCATAGGTAACACTTTAAATTGGCACCGAAACAAAACGCCCCGGCCTTGCGACCGGGGCGTTTTGCATGCTGGGAGAGGACTTGCCGAGGCTTACTGAACGCCCCAGATCTTCTTGTATTCGGCACGGTAGTCATTGCCCGGCTCGAATGTGTTATCGGGGCCGCCGTCATATTCGATATTGTCTTGGGTCACGACATGGAACGGGGCGATATAGCCCGACCATTCCTGACCGGCCAGCGCGCGGTTCATCTCGTCGACGAGCTGCCAACCCTGCATGTAGAGCGGTTCGGCAACGGTGACCGCCTGATACTGGCCTGCGCGGATACGCTGATAGGCACTTTCCGAACCATCGCCTGCGGCGACATTGACCGGCGCACCATCCCCCGGCAGACCGGCCGCTGCCAGCGACGGGCCCATAAAGTCGAAGTACAGATCGTTGATCGCCAGCGAATGCGTCCACTTGTCCCCGTACTTCTGCAACAGCGAGGTGGTGAGCTGCGGCATGCGCTGTGATGTTTCGGCAATTGGCGTATCGACATATTCGAGCACCGTGCCGCCAAGCTTTTCGATCTGCTGCTTCATTTCATCGGCCTTGGCGATGGCAATGGCGTAGGTCGAGTCCGTGAAGATAATGACGCCCGGCGTGCCATCTGCATCAATATAGGCCCAGTCGGCAGCCGCTTCCGATACCTTCATCGGATCGGTGGTCACATTGGTGAAGATGCCGATATCCGGTTCGGGGCCGGCTTTGGGTGCGGCGTGCCAGGCGACCATCGGAATGCCGGCATCCTTGGCCTGCTCCATCGCCGGGCCCTGCTCGATAGCGTCAAAACCGTTGATGATGATGCCATCCGGCTTGAGCGCCATGGCCTGACCGAAGGCGGCTGTGCGGCCTGCAATCGAGCCTGCGCCGTCCAGTGTGGTGACTTTCCAGCCAACGGCCTTGGCGGCTTCGTCGATGCCATCGACAACTTTCAGGATCCCGCCATTCTTCATGTCAGCCGCCAAAACGACAATGGTCTTGTCGGATGCTGCTCTTGGTCCGGTGGTGGGACCATCCCACGTCGTCACCTGAGAGGCGTATTTGTCGACGAAGCTCTTGGCATCCGACATCGCGTCTGCCAGTGCCGGTCCAGCCATGGCCAGCATGGCGGTGCCTCCGGCCATCATCTGCATAAATGTTCTGCGTTTCATGTCTTCCTCCCTTTGGAAACAAAGCTCCCACTCCCGTGAAGCCTATTTGCACGCAGCGCGTTTGGTGTCGGCACCACGCTTGCGCTGGGCGTAGCCCGCAATGCCGATTGCCACCAGAAGCGTCACGCCGTTGAAAAGCGGCTCGACAAAGAATGAACCGCCGAATTGCTGAATGCCGGAAATGCCCACTGCCAGAATAATCACGCCGACAACCGTGCCCCAGACATTGACGCGGCCGGGCTTGATGGTTGTCGACCCGAGAAATGCACCAACGAGGGCAGGCAGAAGGTATTCGAGGCCGACGCTGGCCTGTCCGATCCGGAGCTTCGAGGCCAGAAGAACGCCGGCGAGCGCTGACAGAAAACCCGAGCTGACGAAGGCGCCGACAACGAATTTGCGCACCGGAATACCGTTCAGCGCCGCCGCCTTCGGATTGGCGCCGATAGCATAGAGATATCGCCCGATCGGCAGGTATTCGAGTGCGATCCACATGATCAATGCAATTGCGAGCACATAAAAGCCGGTGATCGGTAGACCGAAAACCATTGTGCCATTCAGGTCATAAAACCCTTGTGGCAGCATGCCGACAACCTGTCGTCCGCCGGTATGCCAAAGTGCGATGGCATAAAGCACCGTTCCCGTGCCCAGCGTGGCAATAAAGGCGTCGATCTTGGCAACCTCGACGAGGAAACCATTGATCAGCCCTGTCAGAGAGCCGAGCGACAGTACAATCAGCACCGCCACCGGCCACGGTATGCCGAACACCGTTTGCAGACTGATAGCCAGAATGTGCCAGAGCACGATGCCGTAGCCGACCGTCAGGTCGATACGGCCCGCGGCCATCGGGATCATCGCGGCCAGCGAAAGAATGGCAATGATAGCCTTATCAGAAATGATAGAGCGAACATTGAGAAGTGTCGGAAAGGTATTCGGCAGCATGATCGAAAACAAAATGATCAGCAGCGCGGTCAGGATCACCAGCCCATAGACCGGCAAAAAACGCCCGATCCGCTGTGCCAGAGAAAGCCCTTTCAGCTCCGCTCTGGTTGGTTCCAGAGCGGTTGATTCAAGTGACTGCATTTTTTCCTCCCGGTTCAGGCCGCTTCGGAAGCGGAGGCGGCTGTGATCAGCGCCTGTGTCGTCAGGTGATCGCCCTCAAGAGCGCGTACGATCCGGCCCCGCGAAAACACCAGGGCACGGTTGCAGATATTGGCGACTTCCTCGAAATCCGTGGACACCACCACGACAGCAAGCCCGGCATCCACCGCGCGCGCAATCAACCGGTAGATTTCCGCCTTGGCACCGACATCGACACCGGCCGTCGGGTCCTCTGCGATCAGAAGCTTGCGCCCCGTCGCCAGCCAGCGGCCAACGACAACCTTCTGTTGGTTGCCGCCCGATAGCGCTTCGACCGCGATCTCCGGGTCATTGGGCCGCAATCCGACGCTGCCGCCGATCGTCGTGCAGTGATCTGCCTCGCTCTTATGGGTGAGGAATTTGAAAAGGCTGCGCCCGACGGCCGCCGGGTTCAAAAACATGTTCTCCCGCACCGAAAGCGACATGGCCACCGATTCTTCAGCGCGGTCACGGGCAATCAAGCCGACCCCCGCGCGCATGGCAGATCGCGGTGAGGAAAGGTCCGGCGTTTCACCGTTGAGCGTGATTTCGCCGGAAAATTCCACCGACCCGAAAAGCGCGCGCCCAACGGCTTCCTGACCAGCACCGCGCAGGCCGACAAGCCCAAGAAGTTCGCCTTTATGGATATCCATTGAAACCGGGCCGACGCCAGCGCAGCAAAGATCTGAGATGCTTGCGACACGCTCTCCCTGTTCCACACTGCCTTTGACGAAAAGCTCATCGGTCTTGCGGCCGACGATCAACTCGACGAGTTCACTTGGTGTGGTATCGGTAACGGCGGTTTCGCCGACAAGCTTGCCATCGCGCAACACCGCAACGCGATCAGCAATACGGAAGATTTCATCAAGCCGGTGGGACACATAGATCATCCCGACGCCTCGATCCTTCAAAGGGCGGATGGCATCGAAAAGCCGTTCCACCTCGTCGGCAGGCAGGCTGGCGGTTGGCTCATCAAGCACCAGAACATCGGCATCGGTGGCAAGCGCGCGGGCAATCGCAACCAGAGCCTTTTCCGTTCTGGTCAGATTTGAGATCCGGGTCTGTGGATCGAAATCGCAGCCGACAAGTTTCAACGCCTCGGCCGCACGGTCATCGGTCGACGACCAGTCAATCAGGCCTGCACGCGAGGAAAAGCCCTGCGCCAGACCGACATTTTCGCCAACCGTCATCCATTCGATTAGACCCATGTCCTGATGAATAAAGGCCACTGGCTGGCGTTGCAGCGGTTTGGGCGGACGGTGCACATAGGGCTCGCCGCAAAACAGAATTTCGCCGCTATCCGGCTTATGGATACCCGCAAGCGTCTTGATAAGGGTTGATTTTCCGGCGCCATTTTCGCCGAGCAGCGCCAGAATCTCTCCCGGGCGCAGTTCAAGCGAAACATCAGACAGTGCCTGCGTACCACCAAAGACTTTGGTAATCGCGCGAAACGACACAAGACTTAAATCATTCATCGAGCATTCCTCCCGAACTCTCGAAGCCGATCAATTGTTATCGATAACATAATTCTATGTCAAGCCGGAAAATGATCCTTGCAAAGTCACGCTTGATTTTTATCAGCTACGCGATGTCGGCTGACGTTCATGAAACCGCAGCATCCGGCTTCTGGCAAGACACCCCGAAGCCGGATACTCAAGCGTCTATCTTGCTGGCGAGAGACTTGAAAAGATGCCCTCGGGCAGCCTTAAAATGGATGCAAAGAACATGAGGAGCACGGAGACGCATCCCCGGATGAAGGCAGGCACATGCGGGGGCACTACCCTGTCATAGGCATCATGCCGGGCAGACCCGAGGGGCGGATATAGGTCTCAAAATCAGTGCTTTAACGAGCAAGAGGGCCCGCAGCGGCGACACCGCCACGGGCAAACCGGATCGTGCTCAGAGCTTGTCGGCACCAATGGCTTCAAGGGCAGCGGTTGCGACGACGACATCCTGTTCGCCCGTTCCGGAACCAATGCCGATGGCACCCGCGAGCAGTCCATCGAAGCGGATCGGGAAACCGCCCTTCAGATTGATAACCTCGCCATCCGTCGCGATGGCGGCAGCTGATGCAAACTCTGGTGCCATGTTGCCCGTCGCAGTGTTAAGCGAAGCGGCAGTGATGGCTTTTGCCCGTGCCGTCTTCATCGAGGTGAATTTTGCACCGTCCATGCGGAAGACGGCGAGCGTCACACCGCTTTGATCGACGATCACAACGTTTTGCGGGACTTTGATTTCTTCTGCCTTGGCAATGGCGGCGGCCAGTGCCGTCATAACGCCCTTATGGCTGAGTGCGGTAGCGGGACGGGTATTGGTCAACTGGAATTCCTTTTCTCGGCTTTCAGCAAGATGCTTACGTGCTTTCACGCAGAAGCACCTTGTAAGGTGTCAGGATCAGTTCGTCACCACCGAGATCGTCGCCGGCAAGTTCGCGCAGCAATTTCTGGGCGGCGAAGCGACCGATATCGCGGCAGCCGACATTCACCGTGGAAATGCGCGGATGGCAGAAGGCGGAAATCTCGTAATCGCCAAAACCGGCGATCGCGATGTCGTCCGGCACTTTTATCCCGCGCCGCTGGCATTCCATCAGCGCACCGAAGGCAGAAAGGTCGGAAACGCAGATGACCGCTTCGGTGTCTGGCCAGCGCTCAAGCATCGAAACAACAGCCTGCGCCCCCTGTTCGATTGAGATCGGCGGCACACCGAAGGAGATCATCCGCCCAGGCTCAAGATCCAGTTCCTTGATTGCATTGAGGAACCCTGTCCGGCGTATGTTGCCGCGCGTGTCGCGGGTTGTCGTGCCGCCGATATAGCCAAACTTCCGATACCCCTTGGCCGCCAGCGCCTTTACCATGTCCCCCATGACCGCGCTGTTGGAAAAGCCGACAACGCTGTCGATCGGATCTTCGGGGATTTCCCAGGTCTCGATCACCGGAATGCCTGAATTGACGAGCATTCGTCTGGCGCTGGGCGTATGGGTGCTGTCGGTCAGAATAATGCCTTCCGGGCGGCGCTGCAGCATGGATTGAATCAGCTGCTCTTCTTTTTGTTCAGAATAGTCGGTATAGCCCAGCAGAAGTTGCAGGCCCGAACCTTCAAGCGCTTCGGTAATGCCGCGGGCTGTTTCGGAGAAGTTCGAATTGTTGATGGATGGCACAAGCGCGGCCACAAAACCGGTCTTGCGCGAGGAGAGTGATCCGGCCGACTGATCAAGAACATAGCCAAGCTGATCGACGGCTGCGAGGATCTTCTTTCGTGTGTCTTTTGAGACATGACTGTCTTTTTTTAGCGCACGCGAAACCGTCATGGTCGAAACGCCTGCGAGCTGTGCGACATCGGCCATTGTTGGCGCACCGAGCGGTCTCTGGGCGCTCTTCTGGCCGTTTTTCGTCTTGCTTATTGCCAAAATCGCTCCCCGTAAACGGTCTCCCTGCTTCTCAAACGCAAAATGAACCCGCCCGCACTTTCTTCTGTCCAATGCAAGGTGCAAGTGTCAATATTGCGCAACCTCCGCCCCCAGAAGTTGCCGAAACATTTTACGCGGCATTTGCAACTTGACAGGGCTTTGTCTTGACGTCCATAACATATCTGTTATCGATATCATAGATGTTTCTTGCAGTCGCGTCAGTAACGCAGCTTTTTGGGAGGAAGCGATGTTCGGGGTTCTGGAAGGAAGCGGATTTGAAGTGCTCGATCCGCGCTTTGAAACATGTTTCGTCGGCCATGCGCGGGTGGAGCGGCTATGGACCGGAGGTCGCTGGCTGGAAGGGCCTGCGTGGTTTGCGCCCGGTCGGTTTGTGCTGTTCTCCGACATCCCCAACAACCGGATGATGCGCTTCGATGAGGCGAGCGGAGAGGCTTGCGTTTTTCGTCAACCGTCGAACAACAGCAATGGCAATACGGTCGATCAATTCGGCCGTCTCGTCACCTGCGAACACCTTGAAAGGCGTGTTGCGCGCACGGAGTTTAACGGTAGCATTCGGGTGATTGCCGATCGCTATGATGGCAAGAGGCTGAACTCTCCCAATGATGTCGTGGTCAAATCCGATGGCACGGTCTGGTTTACCGACCCCTCCTACGGAATCATGCATGATTATGAGGGCGATTTTGCCGAGCAGGAAATTGCCGGTTGTCATGTCTATTGTGCCGATCCCGAGACGGGGCGGATAATCCGTGTTGCCGATGATTTTGAAAAGCCGAACGGACTTGCATTTTCGCCCGACGAGAGCCTGCTTTATATTGCAGATACCGGTGCGACCCATCTGGATGGCGGGCCGCGCCACATCCGCAAGTTCCGTGTCAAAGACGACAATAAACTCGAGGACCTTGGGGTTTTCGCCACCTGCACAAACGGACTGTTCGACGGTTTCCGTGTTGATCGCAGCGGCAGGATCTGGACCAGTGCGGCCGATGGCGTCCACTGCTACGACCCTGACGGAACCCTGATCGGCAAATTGCATCTGCCGGAAACCGTTTCCAACCTCACCTTTGGCGGCGCAAAGCGCAACCGGCTGTTCATCACCGCAACGACATCGCTTTATGCGGTCTATGTCACCGCCAATGGCAGCAAACTGGGATAAGACCAGCATGAAAATCGCATTTCTGGGAACCGGGTTGATGGGCGCGCCGATGGCGCTGAATCTCATCAAGGCAGGCTTTTCCCTCACCGTCTGGAACCGAAGCACAGGCAAGACAGCGGCGCTCGAAAAGGCGGGCGCGTCTGTCGCTGAAACGCCTGCTGCCGCAGTGGCCGGAGCCGATGCCGTGATCACCATGGTTTCCGATGGCCCGGCCGTTGCCGATCTTCTGTTCGCCCAGGGCGTGGCTGAACATATCCCGGATGGCGCAACCGTCATCGACATGAGTTCGATCAAGCCCGAAGAGGCGCGCGACCATGCCGCAATGCTGGCAAAACGCGGCGTCAGCCATATCGATGCGCCGGTCAGCGGCGGAACGCGCGGCGCCGCGGTGGGAAGTCTGGCGATCATGGCCGGTGGCGACGACGACGCTTTCGCGCGTATCGCCACGGTTTTTGAACCGATGGGAAGCGCGATCCTGCTTGGCCCTCCGGGCAGCGGACAACTGGCCAAACTCGCCAATCAGGCGATTGTTGCCATCACCATCGGTGCTGTGGCTGAGGCGACGCTTCTGGTCCGCGAGGGCGGTGTGGATCCGGCACGTTTCCGCGCCGTGCTCCAGGGCGGTTTCGCCGATTCCGTCATTTTGCAGCAGCACGGCGCCCGCATGCAATCGAGTGACTTCACGCCCGGCGGACGTTCTGCCTTCCAGTTGAAGGATCTGGAAAATGTGCTGGCGGAATGCAATGCGATGGGGCTTTCCCTGCCGCTGACGATGCTGCAGCGTGATCGCTTCGCCGATCTTGTGACCCGGCTTGAGGGCGGAGATCTGGATCATTCGGCGCTGTTTCTCGAGCTGCTCGACCGCAACAATCTGTCCTGAAATCGAGAGCCACCAGCACTCAAGCTGTGGCTCTTCTATTTAGAGCCGAATGATATCGATAACAAAAACGGAGACACTCATGACGAAAGCTGAAATCCTGCAAATCGGTCCTTACCCCAGCTGGGATGATGAGCGACTGAACGCGCATTTCACCATGCATCGCCTGTTCGAAGCCGCCGACAAGCAGGCCTTTATCAAGGCGCATGCAGCCAGTATCCGTGGCATTGCCACCCGTGGTGAACTTGGTGCCGACCGGGCACTGATCGAAGCGCTTCCGGCGCTGGAAATCATCAGCGTTTACGGCGTCGGCTATGATGCCGTCGATCTCGATGCGGCACGCGAACGCGGTATTCGTGTTACCAACACGCCGGATGTTCTGACCAAGGATGTGGCGGATCTCGGTGTTGCGATGATGATATGCCAGTCACGCGGTATGGTCGGCGCCGAAGCCTGGGCCAGAAGCGGCCACTGGGCCTCGAAGGGTCTTTATCCGCTGATGCACCGCGTTCACGGAAAGCGCGCCGGTATTCTCGGCCTTGGCCGCATCGGCTATGAGGTTGGCCGCCGCCTGACCGGTTTTGACATGGAAATCTTCTACAGTGATGTTGCCGCAAAGGACTATGCGCCCGACTGGACCTTTGTCGAAAGCGCGACAAAACTCGCTGAGGGTTGTGATTTCCTGTTTGTCACGCTGGCAGCGTCCGAGGCAACACGGCACATCGTCAACAAGCCCGTGATCGAAGCGCTCGGCCCTGAGGGAATGCTGATCAACATCTCACGCGCATCGAATATTGATGAAGACGCGCTTCTTAATGCGCTTGAAGGCGGCAAGCTCGGTTCGGCGGCACTCGATGTATTCGACGGCGAGCCGGACATCAATCCGCGTTTTCTTGCACTCGAAAACGTTCTGTTGCAGCCGCACCACGCCTCCGGCACCTATGAGACGCGCAAGGCCATGGGCAAGCTGGTCTTCGACAATCTCGAGGCACAATTTGCTGGCGAGGAACTGCCTACCCCGGTGCTGTAATCCTAGATCTGGAAGCCCGGACAGCTTCCAGGCCAATTCCGTCGACCAAGCCAGCGTCTCTGCGACGCTGGTCTCCTTGTCTTATCGGGAAAATCTCTGCGCGTGTCCGAACGGCGGTTCGGCAGGTTCTGCCTGCAGGTGCGATCAGACGTCTTCGCGCCAGTTCTCCTTGTGGCCGAAGCCCCTGCGGTAATCCTCCCCTTTTTAACGGGGCTTTTTGGTAGAATTCACGCAGCCATTTTCAGTTTCTGTGCGGGTGTCATTCCGCCGATGCCCATATTGGGTCGCTCGTTGTTATAGCTCCATAACCATTGTGTGGCGAACGCCTGCGCCTCTTCGATACTCTCGATGATGTATTGGTCAAGCCATTCGTGTCGTACTGTCCGGTTGTAGCGTTCGACATAAGCGTTCTGCTGCGGCTTTCCAGGCTGGATGTAATTCAGCGCAATGCCCTGATTTTCAGCCCAGTCCATAAGCCTTCCACTGACATATTCCGGGCCATTGTCAACACGTATTGCCAGCGGTTTGCCGCGCCACTCAATGATCTGGTTCAGGCTACGGATGACACGCTCCGCAGGTAGAGAGAAATCGACCTCAATGCCAAGCCCCTCACGGTTAAAGTCATCCAGAACATTCAAAAGCCGAAACTGCCGGCCATCGGCCAGCCGATCCGCCATAAAGTCCATGGACCAGACCGCGTTCGGCGTTGTCGGGACATTGAGTGTATCCGGTTTTTCCCGTTTCAGCCGCCGGCGTGGCTTGATCCTGAGGTTCAGCTCAAGCGCGCGGTAGATGCGATAAACACGCTTATGATTCCAGCGCCGTCCCTGTACGTTCCGCAGATAGAGAAAACAAAGGCCAAAGCCCCAGTTCTTCTTTGCCTGCGTCAAGCCGGTCAGAAGATCGGCGATCTGTTCATTCTCATCATTGCGTTTGCCTTTGTATCGGTAGCAAGTTTCGCTGACACCGAACGTTCGGCAGGCAAGTGCTATGCTCACCCCACGTATCGCCACGGCTTGCGCGGCCACCTCCCGGCGTAGAGATGGCCGCGTCATTTTTTCCCAAAGCCTCTTTCAGCAGTTCGGTTTGCATGCTCATCTCCGCATACATCTTTTTCAGACGGCGGTTCTCGTCTTCCAGCGCTTTCATCTGGCTGATCATCGACGCATCCATGCCGCCATATTTGGCCCGCCATTTATAAAAACTCGCTGAACTCATCCCGTGCTCCCGGCAAAGTTCAGGCACAGGAACGCCACCTTCTGCCTGACGCAGAATGCCAATAATCTGTGCTTCGCTAAATCTCGTCTTTTTCATCAAAATCTCCTCAGTCATAAAACCCGAGAAAATTCTACTTTTGAAGCCCATTATTTTTCGGGGGGATTACCGCCTGAAGACACGTGGAAAACGCCACAAGCTCGTCATAATCGCAATCGCACGCAGGCTGGTCACAATCGCAAACGCAGTCCTCAAGACGGCCACACCTTGCGTTCAGAAGCCTCCACCTAAACACAGTTGCTAGATAGTCTCGCGCAGCGCGTCCCGCTCGATAATCAGACGATCAATTGTGTCCTTCAGCTCTGCTACCGCTTTCTCGTAGCCGTCAACCATTTCTTGTCGATTTGTCAGCGTCGCTTCACCATATGTCTTGAATGCATCACGTTCGACCGCGAGATTGCCAATCGTGACGTTGAGTTCAGCGATGGCTTTCTCGTAGCCGTCAGCCATTTCCTGCTGGTGAGCCCGCATCCGATCATTGTCAGTCTTGAATGCATCACGTTCGACCGCGAGATTGCCAATCGTAACGTTGAGTTCAGTGATGGCCTTCTCATAGCCGTCAACCATCAAATCTGCATCGTTCTTTATCTGAACACAGCTTGCACTCCGCGAGTCCCGGTCAACGATGAGGTTTTCCACGGTCTCCTGAAGTTGCTCGATTGTGATGTCTTTCTTTGACTTCGGCGACTGGGTGCCAGTGTTCCGCTGATGAGATATACTCTCCCACCCGGGCATGATTGAATCGAGCTGTGACAGAAGAGACTCGTGCACGAACCAGTCGTCAAACAGAGAGATCTCGTTGAGAATACGGTAGTAGCTGTTCGCTTTCAGCAGGTTGAGAACCTGGTCACGTGTTGAGGAGTAATTGTGCTCACACGCTATTATGTTGAAGCGAAATCGTGAAAAGTCGAAGCCCTTTAGGATCGAGAGTTCACTGCCTTCCGTATCGATCGAGATAAAGTCGATCTCTTCGGGAGCACCATGCTGGCATAGAAGATCCAGAAGCGTGATGGTCTCGACAGGATAGGTTTCTCCAAACTTTCTGGTATTTCGATGCAGGTCAATATCTGAGAATTCAACGATGGACGAGAGGGCGAAATCCGACTGGACTTCTCTGAACATCAGTTGGGCCCCGGTCTTTTCATAGACGCATCTGTCGTCGATGATCGTACGTGGGCGGTTTTCTCGAAGCGCCTCAAGCCAGACTCGTGCGGGCTCGGCCAGGATGCCCGTCCATCCCAAATGCTTCTCAAGCAGAAACGTATTGCTGAGATAGACACCATCGGTGGCACCGAATTCAACAAAATAGCCGTTTCGTTTCAAACGAGACAGAACCGCCACAAGAATATCCTGCCGCAACTGGGCCTTCGCCTGCGGCAAAAGGCTTGCTGCATCCGGCAGAAAATCATCGCTAAACAGTCGAAAAAGTTCCACGTCGTCGAAATCGTCGTGAGGCCGATTTCGGTTCAGGCACTGAAGGATAGCGCGGATCTGCGACATCTCGTTGATGGTGTTCATCTGGCTCCCAGAAACTGGTATTTAAAAATCACCTGCTATAGGTTGTTTTTTCTTGCTAGCATCAACATAACGTTATTTCGGTACAAATAAGATATTTTCAAGTAGTAGCGCATAATTTCATTATGTTATTCGTTTCGTTGAGTGCGTTATAACCGGAATTTTAAATCCAAAATAAGAGAACGACTTCTACCCATGGCTGTAGGCGTATCGTCTGAAGGATACACAGCGGACCATATCCTCGGCTTTGGTGGGCGAGGTGTATTCGTCATACGCCTTTTTGAAGAGATCGTAGACATCGGCATCTAGGCCCTTCAAGAGGGTCATGACATCAGTCAAGAGACTCTCATCACGATATAGATCGAAGATATCGTGTTTCAGGTTGAAGAAAAATTCGGTCGGCCCAGCCCCGGCAAGCAATGATAGCTTTACCCTGACGATAATATGCTCTGCGTAGCTCTGGGCAATCTTGGTCTGTGCGCGTGCTGTCTGCGGGTGCCGACGAAAATGATTCAGGTTTTCGGCGAGGTACGCAATCGATCCATACTGCATCGCTCTACCAACAAAAAGCCAGTCTCCGGCGAGGCGATACTTCTTGATATCTTGATCGAAGGCTTTCTGGAACGTGTCGGTCTTCACCAGAAGGCTACTCATATTTGGAACGACCATGCCGCTCGCCTGAAACTCTCTAAGTTCATGTTTGCCGTCCACGGCAAAGCTTCGGCGCCACCTGGCTGGGTGAAACACCGCTGGGAAATATCCGTCCGCAGTTGTATCAATAATATTGTTGTACTCGTCGATGATCAAAGAACCACAATAGGCCATGTTGATATCTGGCCGTGTCCTCATGGTCTTTACCAGCTTCGGCACCAATGTTCGATCGCAAGAATCATCGCTTTCGCATATCCAGATAAGATCCTCGGTCGTGTTCCTTGCCGCATATTCCCACGCACTGAATGGGGTTCCGCTATTCTTTTCATTGCGGATGTATTCGAACTCGATTTCTTCCTGCAGTTTCCGGATAATAGCGTCCGAATTGTCGTCCGAACAGTCGTCAATGACTGTGATCCGAAGTTTGTCATAGTCTTGTTCAGCAATGCTTTGGATGCGCTGCTCTATATAGTTGCCATGCTGGTAAGAGGGTACGATCGCATGGACGCTCGGCAGTCCTTGGGCTGAAATTGACGCAGGGATCGCATAGGTTCGCTTAATCTCAGGCCACTTTGATTCCCAGCCATAGTATTGTTTGCAGACCTCATAAGCGGCCCGGCCCATTTGATCACGGCGTTCGCTGTCTTTGAGCAATTCCACAATATACGCGGCAAACTGGCGGGGGTCTTCGCTGACCAAGATTGAGTGTCCGTGTTCGTATTTAAGGCCATTGGCGGAAATCGGTGTAGCAACCGTAGGCAATCCAAGATGCGCATATTGGTTGATCTTTCCTCGAAACCCAGCGCCAGACAAGGCCGGGGCGATTCCAACGGCAGCATGACCGATCTCGGGCCCAACCCGATCCACTTCACCGACATAGGTAACGCATGGTCGCGATTTCGCGAGAATACCAGAGACGTTCCCCCGACCGACAATGCGGAAATCATAATCCCCGAACTCTTTGATGACATGAGGATGGACTTCGTCCAGATACCACTGCAAGGCATTGCGATTGGTGTTTGAGCCGAAGTAGGCGATGAAACATACTGCGTTGCGGGACCGCTTTACTGTGTCCGATTCGAGAAACTCGATCGACGATACGCCAGTTTCGATCGAAGTGATGGTGTCGATCCCAACCGAGTCTGCAATACAGTCGGCGTCGATCTGCGACACGCAGATGACCTCGTCGACCAGTCGGCAGATCTGGGCCTCAAGCTTGGCCTCGGTGTCGACAAGGTCTGCTTCAGGAATGCTTGATACGTCGTGCTTCAGGCATTCAGTACGAATGAGGCTCTCCATCGGCGTGAAGATCAGTCGGTTGCCGATCTCGCGATACGCTTTGATGGTCTCTGTCGGTTGCGAGAATTGGAAATCGACAACATCAAAAAGGCGAACATTTTTTGACTGCTTACGATACTGAGCAAGGGAGAAGTCATGATTTTCGGCATAGACAACCCTGTCGACGAGTGCATAGGCCTCGCCGGCCCCGCCCAGCAGCGACTTGTTGGAGCTCACAAAAAGCTCAATATAGACCTTGCTGTTGCGGCTCTTGATGACTTCGATCATGTCCAGAATGCGAAGTCCGCCCGCATGCCGGGTGGTCGGCATGTGGGTACTGACGATCAAAATTGAGTGGCACTCGCGGTCCAGATGGCGGTCCACCGCGATATGATTTTCCGCGACAACGAGCCCGAGCCTGAGCATTGCCTCCTTTTCGGAGAATCTCGCGGGCTTTCGCTCATCTCCGGCCCCTTTGACCATGCCCGCCGTCGGCAGACGCTGATCATTGTTTGTTCGCTTGGCGAGAGAGCGGGTGAAGCGGCGCTTCGCGCGTTCACTCAGTCCTGGACACATCAAGGCCAACGTCAGTGCCGCGATCTGGGGCCTCTGCTTGAATGTTGGTCGGCCGACATTGAGGCGGGTCTTTCGAGCCTTCAACTCCGCCTTGCGCCTCGATATGGAGGTCAGGAAGCGCTCCTTCTTGCGTTTCGACAGAAAGGGAATTAAACGCGCTGCTCTGAGAGAAGCGATCATAATTTTTAACTGCAAATCTGGGGCATTGGCGTATCTGTTCATCTATCTGGGTCGTTTCGATTTAAAAAGACGGTCATCTCGGTGGCGATCCGTTGAAAATCTTGAGGGCATGGCGGATTTTTGAATTATCTCAATCAACTGACTTCTACCGTCAGAGCGCCTGCCGTTTCGCTTGACTTTCGGCGAATGTGATCAGTTCGCAATAGCTGTTTACAATGTGGTAAAGCGAACTGGCAGGAGCGCTTTCCAGCTCAAATGAACCGTCTGCCTTCATTTTGTCATACCAGATCGCGCGATCATTCGGGTCCAGATATTTCTGGAGTCCGTCGAAGGCCTCGCAGATGGCGAAAACTTCTTCTTCGTCGCCAAGGCGCCGCGCCCGTGCAACCGCAGCCTTCATCCGCTCGGTTTGAGGCCATAACCGACCGCGGTTCTCGCGAAGTGAGCCATCGGTGGACACTTCGTTGATCGTGATCCCGCGACTATGATCAATTCCGTGCAGTCTGGCAAAGGAGGTGAGGCGATCAGAGATTTCGGTCCCTCGGCCACCACGTTGCTCAAAAAGCCAAGCCCACTCGAAACAATGTCCTGGCTCGACAACCTTGCCTGTCTCCGCACAAGGTCGAAGCTCATTGTCGAAATACTCGATGAGTGCGCCGCTATCAGGATCGATGAAACAGGCCTCGGCGAGACCCGCCAGTTCCTCGGCTAATTCCCGCCAATAGGCGGTGCCTGTGGCTCGCAGCATCGAAAGCGAAGCTTCGAAAAGGTGCATGTGGGGGTTTTGGCGCCGCGGTGGTGTTGATGCTATCTCGCCCTCGCGAAAACCGCCTTCCGGATGACGCCAATGCGCTGACAGCGTCTCCATGAGCGTGCCGGCCGCATCAAAAAGGTCGGGTCGATCGAGAACCTTTCCCGCATGCGCAAACATGAAAATCATGAATGCCTGATCATAAAGATCTGCTCTGGAATCTGCGACAGAACCATCAAGCGCAAACTTATGGATATAGAATCCGTCCGCCCGTCTTCCATTTCGCAGAATGTGCTCAAGGGCGTTGATGGATCGTTCGCGCCAATTGCCGTCCCAGCCTAAGGCTCCGATGCTGAGAAATGAATATATTGACCGTGCCTGAACGAACAGACGATGATCACACAGATCAGGCTCACCCGACCGGAGTATCCGCTCGGGGAACATGTCACTGCCTGCGATTGCTGGCCCGATCCATCTCGGGGCAGCTTCTTGAAAAAGCCATGCGCGCGCGGTGTCCGCGCAACCGTTCAGTCGTTTGCCAAGGCTGTTTCCGACCATTTGGAACTCCGGTTAAATGCTTGTGGGATCGAACATGCAAAGCTCTGTTGATCACACATTTCCTCTTTGGGAACGCGGCAATTCCGGGTTCCCGTTCCTGCCTAGTCGTGATTCTCACAATACCATTCCCAGGTCTCTTTGAGGCCCTGTTCGATGGTGTATTGGCAGTTGAAACCAGCCGAGGTGATCTTGGTCAAGTCGTAAGCGCGATAGTCCTGTCCGTTGGGTTTGGATGCATCCCACTGAATCCTGTCGGAGAGGCCGGTAATCTCGCCAATGGCCTCGACAATCTCCCGGATCGCGAACACTCGGCCACTTCCGATATTTGTCGGGCCTTCGATATCGTTCATGATGAGGCTGGCAACCCGAGCCGTATCCTTGACGTACATGAAGTCGCGCTGAGCCGAGCCATCGCCCCACACCACGACCGGACCACCGGTTACCTTTGCCTGATGGAACTTCTTGATGAGAGATGGAACCACATGCCCGAACTCGGTGTCGAATTTGTCGCGGGCACCAAAAAGATTGCACGAAACGACATAGGCCCATTTCAGCCCGTAACTTTCTTCATAGGCTTCAAGCATGGCAAGCATGGCACGTTTGGCATGTGCATAGGCGCTTTCTGAACCGTGCGGCCTGCCCATGAAGATCATATCTTCTTTCAGAAGCGGGCCCGGTGACGGGAAGGGGTAAACGGCCCCGGTTCCCATAACCGTGATCTTCTCGACGGACGAAAGATGCGACGCCTCAACGACATTGGTGTTGATGACCACGTTATCGCGAAACGAAAGCGCCTGGTTTTTCATGTTGCCCATGATGCCATAGACGCGGGCAGCGGCATGAAAGACATATTTCGGATTATGAGACTCGAACGCTGATACGGTCGCCAGTCGATCCGTCAGATCGCAGTCTTCCCGTCCCAGAGCAACGACGTTCTCATAACCTTCGGAGCGAAGGTGTTCCACCAATGCGGAGCCGACAAGACCGCGCGCGCCGGTGACCAGAATGGTTTCGTCTTTTTTCATAGCTTTTCCAGACTAGAATGTGCCGTTTTATCAGCGAGACAGGAATGAACTGCTTGAACCGACCCGTTCGCGCCAATATTCGAGAAGATCTTCCATAGTCTGGTCAAAAGAAATTTCAGGTTTCCAACCAGTATGGTTCTGGAACTTTTGGGTGTTCGGCACCTGGAGGTCTGCATCGATCGGCCGCAGGCGATCGGGATCCATTTCGACCTTGATGTCCTTGCAGGTCGATTTCGAAAGCAGCGTGTCTAGCATGTCTCGGACCGAGCAGGTGTAAGTCCCGCCAATGTTATAATAGGCGCCTTGTGTCGGGTTGACCGTAACCAACATATAGTATGCACGCACTGCATCACGAACATCGGCCCAGGTCCGCAGGGAATCCAGATTGCCGACATTTACGACCGGCGGCAACTTATTGTGTTCTATCATGGCAATTTGCTTGGCAAAGGTCGACTCGGCAAAGACGTCGCCGCGTCTCGGTCCGGTATGCGTAAACATGCGTGTGGTCATGACGGTCATATCATAGGCTTCTGCATAGTAGCGACCGACCAGATCTGTTCCGACCTTCGAAATGGCATAGGGCGAAGCCGGGTGGAAGCTGCATTCCTCATCAATCGGAAGCTTTTCCTTCGGCACTCTGCCGAAGACTTCCGAGGAGGCGCATACATGAATCACGGCTTCGGGCGCATATTTGCGCAGGGCGCCGAGAACGCGCTCAGTCCCCTGAATGTTGGTGTCCATTGTATCCAGCGGTGCAGTGAACGATGTTTTGGGATAACTCTGCGCAGCAAGATGAAAGACGTAGTCTGGCTTTGCTTCCTTTATTGCATTATCGATCGACATCGTATCGCGCAGATCGGCATAGTGCAGCCGGAAACGATCTTTCTGGTTGATGCGATCAATATGAGCGGTCAGGTTGTCGAGCGGGCTGCGCCAACGCAGCATACCGTGAATTTCCCAGTCCGTGTTCTCGAAGAGATAATCGGCAAGATGGGAGCCGACCATGCCGGTGATTCCTGTAATAAAGGCTCGCTTCACCATGAAATTAGCTTTCTTTTGTCTTCTGTTGTTTCAGAAACACGCTGCCTTGGTAGGCGTCGGTTGATGTCTGGCGCTCACGCAAAACTATGAACGATACTGGCGCCGTTGTCCTCAGTCGATATCTTGACGAAATTCTTATCGCCGAAGCGCTCACGCAGCTTTGCCTGGACGTAGTCCGGCGCGAGGAAGAGCATAAATCCACCACCGCCTGCTCCGCAGAGTTTTCCGCCATACGCGCCAAGTGACATGGCGGTTTCGTAAATATCATCGATACGGGCCGAGGAGACCGCGGGCGAAAGGCTTCTCTTCGTCATCCAGCCCTCGCTAAGCAGCCCGCCCAGGTCTGTCAATGCTCTCTGAGGGTCGTTGCCTTCAAGGACACGCACACCCTCCTCGCAAAGCTCATAGAGGTGTCTCAGTTCCTTGACGATCTTGCGCTCACGGGTGTTGCTGATCTGGGTTTCCAAGGTCTGCGAGGCGGAGCGCTGCACGCCCGTGTAGATAAGGCACATTGAAGCATTCACTGCATCTCTGCAATCGGTTGTCATGCGCACGGGCTGGAGCGAAAAATCATTTCCATGGAACCGGTAGTGATTGAGCCCGCCAAACGAAGCATGCGACTGATCCTGAATTCCACAGTTTTCGTGCAAAAGCTCGGTTTCAACCCGGACAGCCTCACGCATGAGGTCCAGCTTGGTGATTGAACGCCCCTGAAGATGGGAAATCAGCTTTACGAACCCCACAGTGAATGACGAAGAAGACCCGAGCCCCGAGCCTCCCGGCAAATCCGATATGATGGCAATGTTCAGCGGTGCGTCATACTGCTTATCCTGAAGGACGGCGCGAATAGCATTGTGTTTGATCTCAGAAACATTATCGACCGTTTCGACATTGCGATAGGTAATTCGATACCTCGTTTCGGCGACACCTGCCATCGGCAGGGTGACGGTATAAATGAACTTGTCGATCGCCGTCCCGAGCACTGCTCCTGGAAACTCCTGAAAGTAATCCGGGTAGTCCGTTCCTCCACCGAAGAAACTCACGCGCAAGGGGGATTTCGAAATTGTCAGCATTTCAAGACGTCTCCAGTAGGGTCTATTTACCGGTTGTTGCGCTGCGGACAACGGCAGCAAGATCACACCAATTCGCTTCGACCAGCGTCCCCGGGATACCGGCATTCTGTGCGGCCTCTATGTCGGAAGCCTTGTCGCCAATCAGAAAGCTGCCTGCCCGGGTTATCGGCCAATCATTGAACGCGTCCTCAATCATGCCTGGATTGGGCTTTCGGTGCGAATGATCGGCTTTATAGCGTTCAATGGCGGCATCCGGGTGGTAAGGGCAAAAATAGAAGGCGTCGATATGAGCGGCATGTCTGATAAGTTCAGCGTTCATTGCAGCATGAAATCGGCGCACGGCGGACTCGTCATAATATCCACGGGCCACACCTGCCTGATTGGAGACCACGATGACATAATAGCCGCTTCTGTTGAGCGCGCGGATTCCGTCAATTGCGGTTGGGGTAAAAACGAGATCTTCTACGGCGTGGGTATAGCCATTATCGACATTGATAACGCCATCACGGTCGAGAAATGCTGCAGGCCGGGAAATTGCATCAACCAGTTCGGCGCTTGCCTGACCATAGCTTTCGGGAAGCCCAATATCGATAAAATAGCCTTCGCCCGCGCATGCCTCAAGATTGCCTGAAGCAACCCATGATGGGAAAACATCCGCTTCAATTGATGCAGGAAATGTCAAATTTGAAGCGAGAATTGCCTCTCGTCGAAGCAAACAAACACCGCTATTAACCATCTGTCGTCCGCTATCGGGCTGCTTCTCCATGAACGCCTGGACAAGGCCATCCTGATCTACATGCACAGCTCCATAGCGCGATGCGTCTTCTACCTCGGATAACAGCAGGCGACCGTTGGAGCCAGGCTTCAGTTCCTGACCGAGTAATGTGCTCAGATCCGCATCAAACAGTGAATCTCCGTTCGACATGACGAAGAATTCATCCAGGTATTCAACTGCGAAAACCAGAGCGCCAGCCGTCCCAAGAGGACGAGGCTCGACTACGACGGTCAGTTCGACATCGTAAAGGCTTTTACCGTGATAGCGATCCACGACCATGTCGCCCTTGTATCCGGCGACCAAAACGATTCTGCGTATGCCATAGCGGGAAATATGTCGAATAACATGTTCGAGAAAAGGACGCCCGCCGATTTCGACCATAGGTTTAGGGCAATCGAAGCCCATTGATCGTAATCGCGTGCCCTGTCCGCCTACAAGGAGAACTGCCTGCTCAACTCCCATAGCTCATTCAAACCTATTTTATCAACGCGACAGGACAGTAAAACTGGCAGACTGCGTCATGGATTTATAATAAAAATACCAAGAACTATTGCTCTCTGGGTGCTTTAAAGCAGTGAGCTTGAGATTGTCAACATTCAAGGGATAGTCATCTGAAACGACAAAGGGTTCAGCGATTTCTCTACGGTTGGATTTTGATGGGGCCAGGTTGAGGCTTCTGGCTCGACAGACATGCAATGCCGATCTGACCCGGCGTCTTCTCGCGCTCGCATCGATCTATGAGAGGGAAACCCATGCCGCACGTCAAAGGTCAGGGCCGCCGTCGATCATGTGTCCGCAAGGCAAAAGGGCAAGATGAAGCTCTTCATCAGAACCATCGGCATCAACAGGGCGAAGGTGAAGATCGGCATGGCCAATATCGCCTACAACATGCTCCGCTACGTCTTCGACGAAGGAAGACGTAGCGGAGCATGACGACGAGGCCCCGGGAAGGGGCTGAAATGCCAAACACTCAGACACCGAAATGACCGGAAAGCCGCATCAAGGACCGTTTTTTTTGTCGTACCGGCTCAAATCGGGGTGTCCAACTGATAGAGAATTTGCCTCACGGTTCTGGTTGCCTCCCTGAGGTATCCGCTCCAAAGGAGATGCCGAAGCCTCGGCACATGAACCCCGACGTCTCGAAGAGAGATATTCAAATCGCCCCGCCAAGCACAGCGCTTCCTGTCAGCCCACGATCAGATAAATGCCATCTTTCGTCCCCGCCGGTACAACCTCCCAGCCCGCTCCTGGCGACACGCCAGGGCAGATGCCTTCGGCCTGTGGTCCGATTACACTGCAGAAATGACTGCTTGAAAAGGCGGCAGCCGCGCCGCCTTGCAACCAATCACAAACAACTTGGCAATACCCCTGACCGCCACCGATCATCGCCAACTCCGCGGCCACGCCAGCACCACCTGGCGTGAGATCGCCTTGTCGATCAAAGCGTGAAGTTCACCTCGAAGCAATGATCGCGGGCTGTGCCCGGTTAAGGCGACGCCACCATTAAGGTTGGTGGTGGCCAAGGGCTGCGAACAAAGCTAAGTTCGAAGGCCGTAACTTTACTAGGACAGTTGGTGCCAGATGGAAATCAAGATGCGGCAGCTCGAAGCCTTCAGGGCCGTCGTGAAGTTAGCTTCCGTAAGCGGGGCAGCGCGCACCCTCGGCCTGTCGCAGCCAACGGTCAGCAATCTGATCACCTCGCTCGAGGCCGAGCTTGGCGTTCAACTGTTCCAAAGAGTCAAGAAACGACTGGTGCCGACGACCGAGGGTCTGTCCTTTTTCGATGAAGTCGACCGGACCTTCAGCTCCATCGAACGGCTGACAAATGCAGCGGGCCGCCTGACGACACCCTCATCCGCCTGGCTGCAGGTGGTGCTGCCGCAATGTTTCGTGGTCAGCGTTATCCCCGAAGCCCTGCGCATCCTGCATCGAAGCAATCCCGGCATCGGCGTCACGCTGGAGTATCTGCCATCGAAGGAGGCGGTTGAGCTTGTCGCGTCCGGCGAGTGGAATTTCGGCATCGCGCACATGCCGATTTCCAACCGAGCGGTTGAGGCGCGGACGATCATGCAGAGCGCCTATGTCTGTGTTCTGCCTGAGGGGCACCCGCTTTGCGACCGCGAGCGGATCACGCCGCGCGATCTTGCCGGCCAGCCGCTGGTGCTGCAATCGCGCCGTCACGAGGCGCGGTTCACGATCGAAGAAGCGTTCCGCAAGGCAGGCGTGCGGATGACAAGCGTGGTTGAGACCGGCGCCCTGACGGGCTCCTGCGCCCTGACATCGGCGGGTGTCGGTATCTCGATCCTCGATGCGATCCTACTCGAGGGCTATCCGGACAAAAGCCTGACGGTGCGCCCCTTCGACCCGGCCATTACCAATCAGTTCGCGCTGCTGCGCGAAAAGACGGCGGATCTGTCACCGGAAGCGACGGCCTTCTTCGAGGCGATCATGACCGCCGCCAACGCGATGGCGGATGCCTCTCACAACTGGCTAACGACCTATAGCTGAGCCGCTTTCCGCCGTACCGAGCGGATCGGATAGGGGGTCATCATCCATGTGATCGGCTCGGCGAGCCCGTAGAGCCTGTCGAGAACCGCAAGTCCCGAGACAATCTGCGCGAAGGCCGCGAAGCCGCGTCCATCGGGATTGCGTGCGCCACCGAAATCGAAATAGGGCGCATCCTCTACACAGAAAAAGAAATGCGGACCGGAGAGCCCGGCGGAATCCCGCCCCATCGAGACCGTCCCGCGTTGGTGGCGAAGGCCGGTGACTTCGGTCGTCTCGAGCGGGATCGGGGGAAAGGGCAGGCTTTCCGGCGCGTCCATCGGGTCCCAGCCGCGCCCGAGCGCCGGATCGTATCCGGTCTTTTCGGGTCGCCAGCCCCATTGGACCGCACGGCTGTCGCAGAGCCGCTCCGGCCGGTCGTTTTCCGGCGTCACGATGCGGAATACGGATGCCCCGTCAAGCAGGCCCTTGTCGCAATAGCCAAGAAAGTTACGGACCGTGAGGGGGGCCTGCCGCGGATAGAGTTCGATTTCGATTGCACCGAAGTCGCAGATGAATTCGACAATCGGGTTGGATGGGTTGGTCATCTTGGCCTGTCTTGTTTCGACGGATCGAGCGGCACCTTAAAGGAGGCTTGGAAGCCAGAGCGCGACAATCGGAAACAATGTGAGAATGAGCGTTCCCAGACACATCAGAAGGAAGAATGGCAGCGCATCGAGCGTCACCCGGTTGATTGCCCGACCGGTCAACCCCTGCAGGATGAACAGGTTGAGCCCGATGGGTGGCGTCAGGGCGCTCAACTCGATCATGATGATCAGAAATACTCCGAACCAGATCGGATCGAAGCCCGCGGCGACGACCACAGGCAGCACTATTGGCACCGTCATCACGGTGATTGACGTTCCGTCGAGAAACATACCCATGACGATATAAAGCAGCGCCAGCACGAACAGCAGCATGTAAGGCGAGAACGCCGCCTGCGAAAACCAGATTTTGATCTCCTCCGGCAGGTTCATGTAGGCGAGACAGGCCGACAGCAGCGAGGATGTCGCAATCAGCACGCACAGCAGGGTCGAAACCCGGACCGCGTTCAGCAGCGTCTCCAGCAACATTCTGCGCGAAAGCTGGCGGCCGATCCCGGCGATCACCATGGCGATTGCCAGTCCGACCGCCGCTGCCTCCGAAGGCGTCGCAAGGCCCGAATAGATCGAACCGAGCACAACCACCATCACCAGCGTGATCGGCATCAGGTCACGAATGGAGGCGAACAGAATACGCATGGTCATGCGGTCCGTCGCGTCCTCGGGCCTGTGCCTGGAAATCGCGCTTCGGATGGCGATATAGCCGGAAAACAACCCGGCCATCATCAGGCCCGGCAGCACGCCGGCGGCAAACAAACGGGTGATCGAGACCTCGGCTAGCACGCCATAGACGATCATTGCGATCGATGGCGGAATCAGCAACCCGAAACTGCCGGCGCCGGCCAGAGAGCCGACCGAAAGCGAGGTATTATAGCCACGACGCGTGAGTTCGGGAATGGTGATCTTGCCGACGGTGGCGGTCGTCGCCGTGCCGGAGCCGGAGATTGCCGCAAACACCGTGCAGCCAAGGACATTGGTGTGGATAAGGCCGCCGGGTACCCGCGCGACCAGCGGTGAAAGCCCGCGGAAAAGGCGCTGCGAAAGATCTGTGCGCAGGATGATTTCGCCCATCCAGAGGAAGATCGGGACGGCCGCCAGTTCCCACGAGACCGCCTTGTTGGCGATGACCTTGGACGCGATCGCGCCGATCCGGTCGGGCGAAAAGCCAAGGCCGAAATAGAGCGAGGCGATGCTGACGATCAGGAGGGCGGAGAATATCCAGATTCCAGCGCCGAGGGTGACGACAAGGAGCCCCAGAAGAAGAACGGTTGCGGCCAGAGTGGTCATCTTGACTTTCGCGGTTTCGGTCAGAGGGAAAGGCTGGTCTCGCTGCTTTCAGACAGCACCAGAAGACGCAGGAGCATCACCAGAAGCTGCAGCGCCAAGAGGATCAGGCCTATGAGGAAGATAAGTGCCGGAATCCAGAGCGGAACGGGGATGTAATCGCCGCTGAGCGTTCCGCGACGGATGAGCTTTCCCACCGTCTCCCATTGATAGCTCAGCACGAACAGTACTGCGGCGAGGCTCAGGACGATGCCGAAGAACTCTGCAACCTTGCTGGCTGCGGGTGGAAGCCGGGCGATGACTACGCTCACGCGCAGCATGCTGCCTTGCTCCAGAACCCAGGGCATTGAGAGAAATGTCACGGCCGCAACCGCGTAGGCAACCCAGGAATCCGTGACGTGTGTTGAGAGTGAAAAGGCACGCAGCCCGATCTCAAGCAGGATCAGTCCCGTCATCAGCACGACGATGGTGATTGCGACATAGGCCGCGGTCATATTCGCCCTTTGCGACACCGCAGCGATGAACTGCAGCCAGACCGGCCCTTTCGGGCCGGCCGGTTTAAGCGTTTCAGCGGCGCTCATCAGGACTTCGAGGACTTGAACGCATCAAGGATGGCTTGACCGCGATCACCGGTAGCTTCGAGCCAATTCTGAACCACCGGATCGGCGGCTGTCTGCAGGAAGGCGAACATGTCCTGGGGCACTGCATCGGCATGGGTCACGGTCATGCCGTTGTCATCCATGACCTCATAGGCGCGGTCGATCGAGGCGCGCATCAGGTCCCAGTTGTATTTGTCGCATTCGGCACAGATCTGCTCGAGTGCTGCCTTGTCCTCATCCGACAGTGCGTCATAGTCGTCCTTGTGGACATGGGCGACCGAAAGCGCCATGGCGTAATTGAGCTCGGTGAAGTCGCTGACGTAATCCCAAAGCGTCAGCTTTTCGGCGCTTTCGCCCGACGTCAGCAGCGCATCGATGCCGCCGGTGGAAAGCTGCGGCGTCAGATCCGACCAGGCGATCTGCAGCGGTGCGGCCCCGGCTGCGGCAAGCGTGCGGGTCGAATTGGCGTCATAGCTGCGGATCCTGAGACCTTTCAGCGCCTCCGGGCTGGTGATCGGCATTTTGGCGTGGATACCGCTCGGCGGACTCGGCACGGCCCACAGCAACACCTGATCGTAATCTGCGAATACCTTGGCATATTCGGGTTTCGCAATCTGCCAGAGCAACAAAGCCTCGTCCGGCGTTTGGGCGACGAAGGGCAGCGAACTCAGCTCGAACAGCGGATCGACGCCGCCGAGCTGGGTCAGAACGGTGACGGCCGACTGAACGGCGCGATCCTCGACCGCATCGAACTGTTCAGCGGATTTGTATCCCAGCGTACCACCGCCGTGATATTGTACGGAAAGACGATCGCCGAGGCGCTCGCTGACCAGCTTGGCGAAATTGACGGCGGCCTTGCCGCTGAGATTGGCCTCGGTATACTCGTCGGCCATGTCCCAGCGCATGGTATCTGCGGCAAAAGCAAAGTTGTGAAGTCCGCCACCCATGACGGCGCCAGTGGTCATCAAGGTTGTTTTCAGAAATGTGCGGCGATCTTGTTTCATGTCTTCCCCGTCTGCTGTGTTTGACTGCCGCAAGCCAGCACAGCCAGCGACATTGATATTCGTCAGAGCATTGGCCAGTCGGCGCTGGAGCGTCAATTATTTATTTTCCGAATGTTTTGAGAGGTTTTTTCAGATATTGGCGCTGGCTGCGCGAGGAAAAGCCAAAGCAAGGTTGTCATCGCCCAATACAGATTTCGGAGCGGCCATCGATGTCGACTATCAACTTATAGGTAAAATAAATAATTGAATTATTTTAACAAACTTTCTTTTTTCAGGGGAAGTGCAACTCATCGGAGAGACTGCGGTTTCAGAAAACCTCTTTATGTGCGAGCGAATTCTTCCGTAGCGGTTGGAAGTCAACTTCATTTTGTCTGCAAGGGCGCGCGCAAGAACACGAGCGCCGTTGCATCATGGCTATTCCGGCAATGCCAAATCCATTGAATATAGGTCGTCCGAATGCTCACATCGCCCAAATCCTTCACCTTCTCGCTTGCCGAACGCCCGACGTTTGCATCTACCGGCCTGCATAGCCGGATGATCGAGGAGGCACCGCGGAAGCTCTCCCTCGAACATGCCGGAAGCAACGCCGACTGGCCCGAGACGCTCCGTGCCAAGCTGACCGAACTTCTCGGCATGCCGGACGAGAAGCCCGCAGGCAGCGTGGTGAAGGCGGTCGGAGAACGCGTCGACTGCGGCACGCATGGCCGGCAGGATTTCATATTCGAGGCGGAGCCGGGCGCCGAAGTGCCCTGCGTGATGCTGCTTCCTAAGAATGTCGAAGGCCCGTTGCCGGTAATGATCTGCCTGCAGGGCCACACCACAGGCATGCATATCTCGCTCGGCGAGGTGGTGCATGGCTGCGACGTCGATCATATCGGTGGCGACCGAGATTTCGCGATCCAGGCGGTAAACAACGGTTATGCCGCCATCGCGATGGAGCAACGCGCTTTCGGAATTCGCGGCGACGGTCGCGCCGACTGCTGCAGGCGCACCCTGGACCTGCCGATCAACGACGATAACCGGACATGCAAGCATCCAGCGATGACAGCTCTGCTTTTGGGACGTACCCTGCTCGGTGAAAGGGTGTTCGACGTCATCAGAGCCTGCGATGCAGTTGCCGAGTTCGAGTTTCTCGACCCCGAGCGCATTCATGTCATGGGCAATTCCGGCGGCGGAACGGTCGCCTGGTATGCCGCCGCACTCGAGCCGCGGCTGAAGGGCATCATCGCCGCATCATGCTTCTGCACCGTCGCCCGCAGCATCGGCGCCATCGATCACTGCACGGACAACTATATCCCAGGCATGCTGGAATGGTTCGACTTCCCGGATATCGCAGCCGCCATAGACGACACCAAAGTACTTATCGTCATGGGCCGTCATGACCCGCTTTTCCCGTATGAAGGCGTGCAAGAGGCTTTTGCAACGGCAGAGGCAATTTTCGAGCGTTTGGGAAAAGTTGGCGCGATCAAACTCGTTATCGGAGAGGGCGGACACCGTTTTTACTCAGACGACGCCTGGCCCGCCTTCGCTGGTTTGCTCGCAACAAAACCATGATGAAGCATGTTCGTTCGCCTTTGAGCGGCTTTCCGGATTTGAAAGCGCCTCGTCTTTGGCCTTGTGACGCAGCTTCTCGTGGAAGCTTTTGACGACATTCCTGGCTTCGATGAACTCCTTTAGCTTCCTTTCGATCGCGCCCGCAGTTATCTTTTGCGCCTTGATCAAATTGTTACGTTCGAGGGGCAGCAAACAAGCAAGAGTACATGCAAGCGGCGCGTAGCCAAGTCCGATTTACCTTTCAATGGGCGTGAAAACGGGCCATTTGGCGGAGCAAAAGTCGGCCACTCATGCCTGCGTCGTGTTTTTTGATAGGAGTTCAACCGGCCATCTGGCCTCGACTGTGATTAGGCCTGAAATAGGGGCTCTTCTCTATTCGGCGCCCTGATGTCAAGCACGTTCGAGCTTCTAACTTCATCGGAGTGTGACGTCATTCGCGGGGCCGCGCTTCTCTTCGGGATCGGCTCTTTGGCCCTCCCAGCATGGGGTTAGGAGAATGAGGCGGTTCAATCTAACTCGCGTCCTGATCGCGATGGCGCAATCGATACAAGAGCCCATAGCGAACTCACCTTATCCCTCTTCCCGCGAAGGACATCTTTCCACCGAAGGCAGAACTTGAAGTTACCGACTGGCGGCGGCTTAACGCGCCGCCGACCTATTATTCTTTGACCAGCAGAAGTCGGAGTTGTCGCACCACATGCGGTGCATGACGACGGCCAGCCGGCGCGAGAGTGCAACGATTGCCCTGCGTTGGCCACTTCTCCTGGCGAGGTTCATCGCCCAGACTTTCAGCCATGACCATTTCTTCACACGCGTGAGCATCACCTGCGCCGCCTCATATAGTAGGGCTCGCATCATGGCGTCCCCACATAGGGAGACGCGCCCGATGCGATGGCTTTCGCCGGATTGATTGAGTTTCGGCGTAAGACCGAGGGCAGGTCCTACGGATCATGAGTTTCGAAAGCGTGCAGGAACGTCGATCGTGCTCATAAAGGCGAGCGCGGTAACGGGGCCGACGCCGGGCACCGTCATCAAGCGCGTGCAGACTGTATCGTCCCGCGCGATCTAGAGAACCTTCCGATGCAGTCGTGAGAATTCCTCTCGCAGTTTCCGCCTTGCCGCAAGCAGCGGGTCCATGATCATGAACAGGTCAGACATCCCCTCCACTAGTTCATGAATGCGGTCTTCGACATGGCAGCTTCGACTATGCCGACCTTCAAACCGAAGTTGCGTAGCAGGCCACGGATGTCGTTCTCGACGGCAATTGCTTTTTCCTGCAGTACCTTGCGTGCGGTCAGCAATGCGCGGCGTTTCTGGCTGATCACCGTTTTCACATGCACGGGACGAAATAGGTTGACCCGCATCATTTGTGCGATCCCGCGTGCATCGTTGCGATCGCTTTTATTGGGCTGCGCCTTGAGAAAGGCTTTGGTGTGGCGGGTCTCAGAGCCCGATTTAAAAGTTGTTGAGTGATATCAGAAGGATGTGATTCAACCACCTCTGCCAAGAACGTGGAGGATCGCATGCCCTGGAATGATATCACCCGCCTGCAGCATAACCGGGATCGCCTTCGCTATCCAACCGATTTGACGGACCGTGAGTGGGCTGTAATTGCTCCACTGATACCGCTGGCCAAGCCCGGCGGGCGGCCACGGAAAACGAATATGAGGGAAGTGGTGAACGCGATCCTTTATATTGCGGGCAGCGGCAGTCAATGGCGGGCTCTGCCGAAGGACTTCCCTCCGGTCTCCACGGTGCGAGGCTATTTCTATGGCTGGCGCGACATCGGCCTTTGGCAGACCATCAATCATCTGCTCGTCTGCGCTACGCGCGAACTGGAGGGGCGCGAGGCCTCGCCCACAGCCGGTGTCATCGACAGCCAGAGTGTCAAGACCACCGAAAGCGGCGGGGTTTCGGGCTACGACGCCGGCAAGAAGATCAAGGGCCGCAAGCGCCACATCATCACCGATACGATCGGGCTGATGCTGTTCGCGCATGTCCATGCTGCCGATATCCAGGACCGCGACGGTGCGCCCGATGTCCTGAAAGCCATCCGCTACCGTTTCCCCTGGTTGCGCCATGTCTTCGCAGATGGCGGCTATGCCGGGCAGAAGTTGCGAAAAGCGCTGCGCGGATGCGGCCAATGGAACCTTGAAATCATCAAGCGCTCCGACATAGCGAAAGGCTTTGAGGTTCTGCCCCGCCGATGGGTGGTGGAGCGCACCTTCGGCTGGTTCGGACGATGCCGTCGGTTGGCCAAAGATTGGGAAAAGTCCATCGCAAGCGCCACAGCATGGGTCAACATCGCCAGCATCAGGGTGATGACCAGACGCCTCGCACGATATTGTTTCCCATCATGAACTTTTGAATCCGGCTCTCAATGCAAACCGTCGGCAGCCCGGCCTTGGCCAAACCGTCAAATAGCCATTGCGATAACGGCCCTGCCTCAAGTCCGATCCGCTCGATGTATATGTCAGGCCCCTTCAGAACCCCAATGAGATCATCGGGGTGGCTGATGGCCTTCACCTCGCGGAAAATATTGCCCGTTCCATCGACGATACATACGGAGGTTTCTTTCACCGAAACATCCATTCCGACATAATACTTCATGCTGCGCTTCCTTCCCTGATGCTTGTGGCTGTTTCCGACAGACCACGTTTTATCATTAACTCGAAGCGCAGCACCTCAATGCTCGCCGCTGGAGAGGGACTCAAGCCAAATACCCCATCTGACTCATTTTCGATGATGTTTGGGATTCATGATGTTGCGACGAGCCGTGTCCGAGCAGATGGATTTGGGTGCCCAATATATCTGGTGTTGTCCGTCATCGAATGATTTTGGACTGATGGCCACCAACAAAGGTTCACAAGCCCGCCATGGATATGCTCCAGCGCGGTGCAGAAACTTGGATTACTACCACCGCCCCGCGACACCTAAAGGCAGCTATTCCATATTAGTTGCTCAGAACCAAACAGGCCGCCCCCGGTCCCATTCGTGTCATCCCACCGGGTGGACCTGTCGCGTATTTGTGCCGCTCCCAGTGCTGGTTTAGGCCACTTTCCGTTCGAACGCGGCGGGGCTGTTCCAACCGAGTGCTGAGTGTCGGCGGCGCGGGTTATAGAACGCGTTGATATATTCGAAGATTGCCATCTCCGCTTGCCGCCGGGTTTCCCATGACCGCCGCCAGATGAGCTCGGCCTTGATGGTCTTGAAGAATGTCTCGACAGCTGCATTGTCGTAGCAATTCCCTTTTCCACTCATCGATACTTTGAACCCGTTTCGGCGCAGGATCTTCTGATAATCATGAGAACAGTATTGGGCAGATTC
This sequence comes from Martelella sp. K41-7, assembly GCF_055808365.1. Classification (NCBI taxonomy): domain Bacteria; kingdom Pseudomonadati; phylum Pseudomonadota; class Alphaproteobacteria; order Hyphomicrobiales; family Aurantimonadaceae; genus Martelella; species Martelella sp. K41-7. The sequence goes on along the minus strand of NZ_CM147867.1, from coordinate 65,950 downwards.
AACCGGTCGTCGCAACACCCCGCTTTAAGAGGTGTTGATGGTTACAGGGAAACGGAAGTCAGAACGCTCAACACGGCGCAAATTGTCCTCGCCAGGGCGGCCACCGGTGTGGCAGCGTGAGAACCTATGCCGGTTTTGGCAAGGAGTAGCATCGGGTCTGTCCAGTGAAGAAGCCGCCGCCGAAGCCGGCGTTTCCGGCCCCGTTGGTATCCGGTGGTTTCGGAGTTCAGGCGGTATGCCTCCAACACATCTTTCGCCCGCAGCGGCACCACTCACGAACCGCTGCCTTTCGTTTCGGGAACGGGAGGAGATTGCTTTGGAATGTGCGCGGGGCACGGGAGTGCGCGCTATAGCGCGCAAGCTGGGGCGGTCGCCCAGCACAATCTCGCGTGAGATCAGGCGCAATTCGGCGACACGCGGCGGCGACTTCGACTATCGGGCCATTACCGCGCAGTGGCATGCTGATCGAGCAGCACGACGGCCGAAGGCGGCAAAGTCGACGCTGGTCCACAGCCTGGAGCCCGGAACAGATTGCGCGGCGTCTGAAGCTGGACTTCCCCGAGAACCCGACCATGCGCATCAGCCACGAAGCCATCTATCAGGCGCTCTACATTCAGGGCCGAGGCGCCTTGAAGCGAGAGCTATCGGCCTGTCTGCGTTCTGGACGAGCGCTGCGTTTGCCCCGCGAACGTGCTCGCAACCGAGGCAAGCCCTTCCTCACAGATGCTTTGATGATCAGTGATCGTCCGTCTGAGATAGGTGACAGAGCAGTGCCCGGTCACTGGGAGGGGGATCTCATTCTGGGTCTCGGCAGCTCAGCGATCGGCACGCTGGTCGAACGTACGACACGGTTCACAATGCTCCTGCACCTTCCACGCATGGAACGTCATGGGAAGGACAAGTCTGTCAAAAACGGCCCGGCGCTTGCCAGGCATGGTGCTGAAGCGGTCCGCGACGCCATCGCCGGAACTATCATGGATCTGCCGGTACATCTCCGCCAATCATTAACTTGGGATCAGGATGCGGAGATGGCTCAGCATGCACAGCTCCGTATCGAAACTGGCCTCGAGATTTACTTCTGCGACCCTCAAAATCCTTGGCAGCGCAGGAGCAACGAAAACACCAACGGCTTGCTGCGCCAGTACTTTCCAAAAGGCACGGATCTCAGCCAGCATGGGGTCGATGAATTAAGCGCTGTAGCGCATGCTCTGAATACCAGGCCCCGAAAAACTTTGGGCTGGCGCACACCTGCAGAGGCTCTCGACCAGTTGCTCAAACAAGATATAATCAAGGGTGTTGCGACGACCGGTTGAATCTGCCTTGGCTGCCGCGATCCGTGTGGTGAATGCAGCTCTCGGGCGGCGTCCTGAATGCGATAGCCATGTTCAGCGCCCGGATCGCCAAGTCCCGTTTCATCCGGTTCGAGACGGCCCAGCCGATCACACGGCGAGAATGCAAGTCCAGGATCACAGCCAGATACAGCCAGCCTTCGCGGATCCAGACATAACTGATGTCACCCGCCCACTTCTGGTTTGGCGCGTCAGCTTTGAAGTCACGATCCAACAGGTTCGGTGCGATGTTGAACTTATGGTCGCTGTCCGTCGTCACTTTGTGTTTGCGTGTCCGCACAACGGATATGCCGTTTTGACGCATCAGACGGCCAACGCGGCGATGGCCGACCTTCAGGCCGATCTCCTTGAATTCTTCCTTCATCCGTGGCCTGCCGTAACGGCCCAAGCTGATACGCGACTGTTCTTTGATATGTGCCAGGGTCACCATGTCCGACCGCTGCCTGCGACTGGCCGGGCGGTTGCGGAAGGCACGCAATCCACGCGTGCTTACACCGACAACGTCGCACAATCGGCTGGCGGGGAAATGGGCCCTGTGTTCTTCGACGAACCTAAATCTCATTGCTTTAGGCCCACAAAGAACTGGGTGGCCTTTTTTAGGATTTCCCTCTCCTCCTTGAGAAGCCGAACCTCACGTCGCAGCCGTCCGTTCTCTTTGGCGAGGCCTGAATTCTCTTGCGAAACCACGTCAGTGTCTCGATGTGCCGTGATCCATTTGTTCAGCGTTGAATCCCAACGCCGAGATCATCGGCCACTTGCTTGCGCGTCAGCCTGCTTGTCAGCGCGATACGCACCGCATCTTGGCGAAATTCGTTCGTCCATTTCTGTCCGATAATTCATCTCCTTTGTTGCAGTAAATGCTATCAAAAGAGCGGAACAATTCCGTGACAGGTCCAATCTCCGCGACGCTGATCGACTGCTCCATGGCGCGGAACAAGGGCCCCTGCGACAATCGGGTCAACAGCCGCCGCGATGAACTAGAGCCCCGTGTCCTGAACGCCCCGTGGACCCGGCGCTATTCGCCAGGTTCTGTGAGGTCTTCACACAGGAGGTCAATCGCCTGCGCATGGAGGGTCGCGCCAATGTGGCAGCGGCAGAGACCGAGATCAAGAAAATTGATCGCGAACTGGATACCCTGCTCGACCGCATCCTCAAGGGAGGCGCGGCCGACAGGATCAACGCGAAAATGGTTGGCCTGGAACAGCGCAAGAAGGAAGTTGAGGCCTTCCTTGCGCAGGCAGACGGACCGCTCCCCTTCTGCATCCCTCGATGGCGCAGCTCTACCGCTCGCGCGTCCAGAGCCTTTATGACACCCTGCAGGTCGAGGACGAGGGGAAGCGGACAGAAGTCGCCGATATCATCAGGACGCTGGTGGAGGACATCGTGCTGACGCCGGTTGATGGCAAGGTGGAGATCGATGTTCGCGTCGATCTCGCTGGAATCCTTACGCTTTCGGTGCAAACGAAAAACCCCGCCTTGGGGCGGGGTCATCGCAAGTAAATTTGGTTGCGGGGGCAGGATTTGGACACTGTTTTATGCGATATGACGCAGCAGCCGGGCAGTTGTTCGAGAACTCCGAAACACGACAAACATTCATTTCGTTGTCATTCTGAAACGCGCCTGTCGATCACGGGCAGGATCAGGCTGCTTGGCATGAGAGGCCCTCCGAGGATTGTCTGCCGGGCGACCCGAAAATTCGCAGCCGTAGCCCTTTCCGCCGCCACACCCGACTGCGGGTTGCGGTCGAAACGCGGGAAGTTGGACGAGAGCGACCTGAAGGCGCAGCCGCGAACCCTCGGCAAAAAGGTGACTGATATGGCCGAGCGTGACGGTAACTTCGAACGGGCCATCGCCGCCGACCGGTCTTTTCCACCGCATGATGCCGTCGACAATGCCTATGCTTCGCCCCTCCGGGGTCATGTCGCAAAGCCGCGCCGTCCAGTCGGCAGTTGCGGCATCGGAAGCCACGAAAAGCCGTGCCTCGACCCGGCCGGTAACATCGAGCACGGCCTCAAGCGGCCCGGTCGTAAAGGTCACGACATCGGATCGCGCCTCGATGTCATCCTGCGGCATCGGCCCGGAATTGCGACCGAGCAACAGGCCCGGCAGGAAGGTTGCGCCGCCTGCCGTCGGCACCGGATCAGCCGGATCGGAAATCCACTCCCGGCGAAATTCCTGGGTCGGCGGGTTCTCGCAAAGGCCGTCGCCGTCAAGGTAGAGACAGTGTTGGACCGCTTGGGGAACCGGCCAGGCTGAACTGTCATGCCAGCTGTTCGATCCACTGCGGAAATAACGCACCACCGGCGTGGAAGGCGCAACGCCCGAAAAGACGGAAGCGAAGAAATCAAGCTGAACATCGGACAACCCCGCCGTCGACGCCTCGGGTCCATGCCAGAACGCGCCCTGCCAGTCCTTCGGATTGCCATGTGACCAAGGGCCGATGATTAACCTGTCCCGAATGCCGGCGGGCTCATCACGTCGTCCGCGCGCCGTGCGGAATAGCTCGAGCGAGCCTTCGAGAAAGAGGTCATTCCAGCCGGCGATGACCAGCATGGCAGGCCGGCTTTTCCCGAGTGCATCAAGATGCTCACGATCGTCTTCTGCCGCTGCCGCACGTCTTTCGTCGAACCATTGCTTGGCATAGGGTGCGAGCGCCTCAAGATCGGCGTCGATGATCGGCAGGCGGGCAAAGGCTGCATCCGGATCCCGCTGAAGCTTGTCGAGAAAGGCGCCGAGCCGCTCTGCGTGCTCTGCCGGCAGGTCGGCCAGACGTCGCTGAAGATCGGGCAATGCCAAGGCCTCGATGATCCAGAGCATCAGAAAGCCGAGTTCGGTGGCGCCGCCGCGCCAGGTCCAGCTTTCGCCGTGGCGCGCCGTGGTCAGCTGCGGCGAAATCGCCTCGAGGCCGGGCGGATTTTCGGCCGCCGCCAGAACCTGCGTCGCACCAACATAGGACGCCCCGAACATGCCCACCTTGCCATCGCAGAAATCCTGCCGCCGGAGCCAGGCGATCGTATCCGCGCCGTCTCGGCCTTCATGAACGAAGGGCACGAAATTGCCCTCCGAGCCGAAACGGCCGCGCGCATCCTGCACCATCACCGCCATGCCGCGCCTGAGCGCCGACTGGAACTCCAGAGCCGAAATATATTGCGCGCCGTGCACATCCTCGCGCCTGTAGGGCGTGCGCTGCAGGAGGACAGGAAACGGCCCCTCTCCCTCCGGCAGAAAGAGATCGCTCATCAGCGTAACGCCGTCGCGCATCACCACAGGAACGCCATCGCGGATGGTAAATTGCCTCATCGCCGCGCCCCTACCGGCCAAGGAAACACTGGCGCAACTGATCGAAGGACACCGCCAGGATCAAAAGCGCGCCGGCAGCCACCTGTTGCCATGTCGAGTTGATGTTCATCAGCGTCATGCCATTGTTGAGTACGCCAACGATCAAAAGCCCGATCACCGTACCGAACATCGAACCGACACCGCCCTTCAGTGTGGTACCACCAAGAATGATGGCAGTGACGACGGCAAGCTCCAGCCCCGTGCCCGTCGTGCCGGAGGTCGATCCAAGCTGCGAAGCGCTGACAAGGCCGGTCAGCGCCATGCAGAGGCCGGACCCGAGAAATGCGATGAACAGCGTTGTACGGGTGCGGATGCCGACAAGTCGCGCCGCCGTATCATTGGCGCCAATCGCATAGATGGTGCGCCCGAAGACGCTGAAAGCAAGCAGGCAGCCGACGATGACCGCGATAACGACGAACAGCGCTGCTGACAGCGGGATATCGAAGAGCGGACGCATGATCGCCCAGTCGAAACCATTGACCCTGACCGAGGACGCGCCGCCGATGGAAAGCGTAAGCCCGCGAAAAATCGCCAACGTGCCAAGCGTGGTGATCAGTGCATTGACGCCGACGACGGTCACCAGAAAGCCGTTGAGGCAACCAATCCCGAGCCCGGTCAAAAACGCGACGAACACGGCCGGCACAATGCCGAAGGCCTGGGCGGCCATGGCAAACATCAACGCAACAAAGGCCATGCCGGAACCGACCGAAAGGTCAAACTGGCCGCCAATCAGCAGGATGGTGCCGCCGGCCGCCAGAATGCCGGTAATCGACATGGCGGTGAAGATGTTGACCCAGTTAGGCCAGGTCAGAAAATAGGGCGAATTGAACGAGAAGAACACGATCTCGAGCAAAAGAAAGAAGATGAGCGCGGCCGATTCCGGCACTCTGATACGTCCGCCTTCGGGCACGCGTGGCTCGGCAACGGGATTTGCGGTCTTGTCAGTCACTTGATCCTCCTCCCGCGACTTCGGTCAGTCTAGCCACGTCGATCTCCTCCTGTGGCAGGGCCCGCACGATCCGGCCACGCACCATGACGAACGCGCGGGTCGCGACCTGGGTGATATCCTCATAATCGGAACTGGCAATCAGAATGCCGTGGCCAGAACGCGCCAGTTCGCGCAGCAGATGATAGATTTCCTCACGCGCGCCGACATCGACGCCGCGCGTCGGCTCGACCAGCAGCAGAAGTTTCGCACCGCTTTCCAGCCACCGGCCGAGCAGCACCTTCTGCTGATTGCCGCCAGAAAGCTTGGTGATCACCTCGCTGCCATTGCCGCTGGAGCGGATCCTCAACGGGTCGTGCCAGCGCGAATACGCAGCCGTCTCGTCACTACGGAAGATCGCGCCAAGGCGCGACAGACGCCCCCAGCTGGGGGCTGCAAGGTTCTCCGCCGAAGTGCGCGGTCCGAGCAGGCTTTCGCTCTTTCGCTCGGCCGGCAGGAAGCCGATGCCAGCAGCAATCGCCTCTACCGGATGGCGAAAATCCACCGGCCTGCCGTTTATCTCGAGGCTGCCGGCCTGCCGACGATCCGCGCCGAAAAGCGTCGCGGTAAATTCCGGAACGCCGGATCCGATCTTGCCGTAAAGGCCGACAATCTCGCCTTCGGCCACAGTCAGATCGACATCGGCAAAGCCATGGCCGGAAAGCCCGCTCGCCTTCAGCAGCGGCGTCTTGTCCGATCCGTCAAAGAAATAGGCATCCCGATTGCTCTCCACCGCATGGCCGACCATGGCGGTGACAACTTCGGGCTGGGTAACGCGCGATGGCTCCGCATTGAGTGAAACCCGCCCGTCGCGCAAAACGCAGACCCGGTCAGCGATTTCGAACACCTCGTCCAGCCGATGGGTGATGTAGAGGATCGCCGTGCCTCTCGCCTTCATCCGCGCAATCAGCTCGAAAAGGCGGCGGGTTTCGGCATCGGAGAGGGCCGCCGTCGGCTCGTCGAAGATCATGCAACGCGCAGATCCGATGGAGGCACGGGCAATTTCGATAATCTGGCGTTCGCCAAGGCGAAGGCTCGAAACCTTTGCGTCGAGCGCGATATCGGCGCCGAGATCCGCCAGCGCCTGACGCGCGCGCCGGCGCATTTCCCCGCGTCGCACCATGCCGAAACGGGCCGGCAATTCGCCAAGCGAGATATTTTCCGCAACCGTCAGCGTCGGCGCATCCGCCAGTTCCTGCGCGATCAGCCGGATACCGGCATCGCGCGCCTGGGTTACGGAACGGATTGCAAGCGGTCGTCCGTCAATATTGATCTGGCCGCCGTCATGGGTGTGATCACCGGCGATGATCCTGACGAAGGTGGATTTTCCCGCTCCGTTTTCGCCCAGAAGCGCGGTCACCGTGCCGGCGGCCAGATCGAGGTCCACGCCATGGAGAACCTCGATCGGGCCGAAGGACTTGGTGATGCCGCGAACCGAGAGAAACGGCACATCCGTGCGGTTTTCCGGCCTATGCGGCATCATGCTCATCCGCAGCTCGTTTCCGGATAATATTCCATCATATTGTCCTTGGTCAGCACTTCATGCGGTACAAGGATCTGTTCGGGAATGGTGTCACCCTTGATCGCCTTGATCAGGTTCGGGACGATCAGCTCTGCATATTTTTCCGGGAAATAGGCCGATGTCGCGATGAAGTGCGGCGCCGTCCAGATCTGGCAATTGCCGGGATCGAAGTTCTGCACGCCAAGATAAAGATCGTCCGAGCGGCCCTGGCTGCGGGCTGCCGCCAGCGCACCGGTGATGACATCCTCGTTGATGCCGACGACGATGACCCTCTTTGCGCCCGGAAGGGCTGTCAACGTGTCCATCATCTGCCGCTGGGCGGTGTCGGCCTGGCCTCCGGCGCCGGTATCGATGATGCGCTCATTGTTGACCGGACCGCATACGGCCTCGAAGCCCTTGCGCATGCCGTCCATCCTGAGATCATTTACAACGCCGACGGCAAGCGATTCCAGCGACACCCAGGCATCATGCTGGCAATCAAAGTTTTCCTTGAAATAGCGGCCAAGCTCATTGCCGACGATAACGCCCGCATATTCATTGGCCGCGCCGACAAAGGCGGTCTGGCAGGGTTGCTGTTCGATGTCGATGGCGATCACCGGCACCTGCGGGCCTTCCGCGCAGATATTGGCGGCCGCTGCAACATCGGCCTGGAATGTGACGAGGCCGTCAACATTCTGGGTGCGGAACTGACGGGCGCAATTGAGCGCATCAGCGGCATTCAGCTTGCTGTCGCAGGTGATCAGCTCGAAGCCTGCGGTCTCGGCGGCATTCTCCATGCCGCGCTGAAGCGCTTCGGGAAAGGGCACGCCAAGCGCCAGCTGTGTAAAGCCGATGGTCAGGCCCTCGCCGATACCCGGCTCGATCGGTTTGAATTCGGCAACAGCATCGGGTGGCGTCGGTTTTTCCTCAGCCAGCACCGGCGAAAACGCCGCCATGGCGGCCAATGCGAGGGCAAAGGCCCCGCCAGCCAGTTTCTTCACTCCAGTATCACTCATCTCCTGCTCCTCCCTGAGTGTTAGATTATGCGACCCGCGAAAAACCCAGTGCATTGAGTTTCGCAAGTTTCTCCAGTCTGTCGGCAATATGGCCGACGCCGACCGCGCAGTGATGCGCAGGCCCCTCGGCATTCCACGCCTCGGCAAAGGCGCGCGCACCGATGCTGAAACGATAGCGGCTGTTGGTGTTCCCGATCTCGAGGATCGGTCCTGCCACGGACTCCCCTTCGGCACACAGCAGGCTGACCCGTCCCTCCCGCTCGATCACCGACAACAGCGTGACTGGTCCGTGACGCACCGACATTTCCACCGAAACGCCCTTGCCTACCTTGCCGTGATAGACATTAAGCGGGCGAAGCTTGGTCTTGCCCTCGGCAATCGCCGTGTGTCCTGGTCCATCATGGCCCATCAGCACAACGTCATCGTCATAGTCGAGTGCATAGGGCTCGGTGAACGAGCCACCGGCGCCGAAGGCGTCCATGATCTTCATCGCCTGAGCGTTCTTGACCTCATATTCACCGGCGATGGGAATACCGGACGCCGTAAGCATCGAACAACCGGGAATGATCGAGGCGATGATATCCTCATGCAGATGGCCGGGCTCGGAAACATAGAAATATGCCATAGAGCCCAGCCGGCGCTTTTCGACCAGCTTGAAGAGGGCCGCAGCAGTCAGCGCCGCGCGGTCGATTTCCGCAGGATCGCAGCCTTCCTCGATATCGAACTCGGCTTCTATCCGCGCGCGTGCGGCTGCGACTTCCGCATCGCTTGCAGCCTGCCTGAGCGCCGCGAGTTCGTCGATCTCCAGGAAGTCGACAACCGTTCCGAAGGCGGCGCACTGCGCCGTCAGATCGGAATAAATATCCAGCATGCCCGTGTAATAGTGGCCCATCAGGCCAAGCCGGTTATGCGCCATCACATGCGAGACGCGGGCAGCTTCGATCCAGCTTTCAATCTCGGCATCGACATGGGCGTCGCCCTCAAGCACGCCGGTGACCTGGTGGGTCTCTATGCCGGAGCGCCTGAAGACGTTGGCGATTTCCGGTACCGGGCAGGCCGCGCAATGGGCGAGCCACTCACCAGTCATCTTTCTGCGGTCGCCAAGCGCGTTGAAGCTCTTGTAATCGATGGCCCGGGCGGGCTGGAGGTTGAGGATAATCACCGGAACACCGGGACGCCGGACTGCAGGCAACACTGTCGATGACAGCGCATAGGTCGTGACATGCAGGAAGATGAGATCGACATCGGCGCGGCGCAGATCGTGCCCCGCCTCGACAGCCTTGTCCGGATCGTCAACGAGGCCGAGATTGACGATCTCGACGTCCTCGCGCTTCAGCTTCTTTTCGACCATGGCGAGATAGGAGACAAGCCGCGTTTCAAGCCCCTCGAACTGGGGCCAGTAGGCCGAAAGCCCGATGCCGAAAAGACCGACGCGCAAGGGACGAGCCCCCTGCGTGGCCATGCTGCCATATTCCATTTATTCCTCCCTCGGTCCGGGCTCTCCCTGCCCGCCGCCGGCGATTTGCTCCACCATGCGAAAACTGACCTTTATCAACTCACTGTAACACCGTATGATTGCCTTCCATCATGCTATCTGTTTCGAATAATGATCTATTGAATACAAAAAATGATCAACTCAGAATCCACCGACTACTTCGCCTACATGCCGGAGAACAGCTTTTGCGAAGCCCTCGGCTGCACCGCACTTTCGGCCGGTTATACCGAGATCGCGCCCGGCTCACCCTATCCGCCGGTGCGCCATCCCGACGATCATCATTTCGTCTGGGAGAAGGGAAGAACGCTTCAAGCTTATCAGTTTGCCCTTATCAGCAGCGGGCGGGGCAAGATTGAAGCCATGCCGGACCCCGGCACCGTGCACACGGTCGAGGCAGGCGACGTGATGTTACTCTTTCCCGGTATCTGGCATCGTTTTCTGCCAGACCCGAATATCGGCTGGACCGAGCACTGGGTCGAATGCCGCGGTACCGCCTTCGATCGGGTTATGGCGGAAGGCCTGTTTTCACTCGAAAGGCCGATATGGCGCGGCGGCGATGCCGCGCTGCGCCTGTTTGAGCAGATCCACGCGCTGGTGCGCCAGGACAAGCTTGCCAACCAGCCGTCGATCTCCGGCCTCGGCCTACAGCTCCTCGCCGCCTTCGGCCAGTCACGCCAGCCGGAGGAACTGGGACACAGCCGACTGGTGGACCGGGCTCAGCGCATTCTGCTTGAGAGCCATCATCAGTATGGCGGCATCCGCGCGGTCGCCGATGAACTCGGCGTCAGCTATTCGACATTGCGACGCGTCTTTCGCGAGAAGACCGGCATGTCGCTCAAACAATACCAGAGTGAGGTGCGGATCCGACGGGCCTGCGAGCTTCTGCGCAGTTCGGACCGTTCGATCAAGGAAATTGCAGCGCATCTCGGCTTCAGCTCGACCTTCCACTTCTCGAACCAGTTCAGCCAGTCGACGGGCCTGCCGCCGACCCGCTGGCGCGAACAAAACACTGCCCGCGCCGCCGGTGGACCTGATGAATAACCACACGCAAACCCAGCGGCCGTCGAGGCGACTGGAGCGAGCTAGACGACATCTATCACATTCCGCGGCCAAGCGTTGCAGAATCCGTTTTCCAACCACTGAGTTCGCAGATCGACAAGGGCGGCGTCGGGCTTTGAACCGGACCGCGACATTTCATCCGGGTTCAGGCGAGGCGGACGGTGAGGACGTCGCGAGCGGGGACGGAGAAGCTTCCCTGATCGAGATAGGCACCGTTGGCAGCCCAGTAGGTTTCACCGCCATGAAGGGCGCAGCCGTCACCATCAAAAAGTCGTCCCTCCTGGGTTTCGCGCGTCGCATTGACGATCCAGGCAAAACGGCCTTCCGCACTCTCATGCAGACGAATTTGAACGGTGGGGTTGGAGCTCACCGTATGCTGCTTTTTGCCGGTGAAGGCGAAGCAGCGAGCAAAATAGCGCTTTCCCGCCTCCGACTGGTCTCGGTAATAGCCGACCGACGGATGGGTCCCGACGAGACGCGTGCGGCCCTTGCCGAACGCGTTTTCGACGATTGCGATCCGGCCGTCGGCAAAGCGCGCCAGTTCGCTGCCCTCGGTCACGGTGTAGGACTGCAGGAAGCCGCCGCCGGTGGTCGAAACGCCATCGAGCGTGAAGCGGATGCGGTCGCCGATATCCGGCATGAACTCCACCTCGTCCTCACGCACGCCGAAGACGGCATCGAGCCCGTTGTTCGGCTGGACCGTGCCGACTTTGCCGCGATCGCCGAAATAGCCCGGGCAGGCTTCCGACACCAGCGTGCCGCCGGCCTTCACCCAGGCGGCGATTTTAGTGGCGTTCTCGCTGGTGAGCATGATCGGGTACGGGAAATACAGAGCATCATAGGCATCGATATCCTCGATATGAACCCAATCGGCCTGGATGCCATTGTCGAAGAAGCCGCGATAGGCGCCCCACATGGCGGCCCGATAGGTGTCGTAATCGCCCTCGCGGCTCAGAAGATAGTCCCAGGCCTGCGCTTCCGGCGCGACCAGAATGCCGATCTCGCCCTTCACCGGTTTTGCCGCCAGCAGCGGCTTCTGCTCCGGGGCATTGGTCCACTTCGCGATCTTCGAGGCCATGTCGGAGCGCGGCGTGCGCGAACCGTCCATGCCGTAGGAGCCGAAGGCGCCGAACAGCGGGCCATCAAGCAAAGGCCGGTAACGCAGGTTCAGCATGCCGCGCGCGCCACCCGCAAACGAAGTCAGCGACCAGACCCGGATATCCTCGGGCTCGGCGACGCGGGCATCGTCCTTGTCGCGACCGACGACCTGCGGCTGCATCCACAGCGGCCCGCCCTGCCGCTCGGCGTGCCAGAACGGCTTGCCACGGGCGGCGGCGCGGTTGAGGTCGGCGGCGTAGAAACTGCGCCAGGACTGGTTGCCCTTGCGCGCATGGACGAAGGTATAACCATAAACCTCGACCTTGGAGGCGGCAAGCCAGTCATCCGAGCCGCGCGAGGCCATATCGGGGATGGCTCCCGCCACGCCATGGGCGGCGATCAGGCAATCGCTATCGACGGCGCGGATCGTGTCGATGCGGAATTGCATCTGGCCATAATAGTTGTCGCGCTTGAAGGCGAGCCAGTCGAGGCATTCCGGATAGGGCGCGATCTGGCGCGGCGGCTCGATATCGTCCCACTCGGCATAGGAATAGCGATACCAGGCCTTCGCCAGCGTATCGAGATCGCCATATTTTTCCTGGAGCCAGACGCGGAAGGCGGCCTTGGTATGCGGGTTGTAGTCGACGGAGGGCGCATAATTGCACTCGTTCCAGACGTCATAGCCGAGAAGCCCCGGATGCCCCTTGTAGCGCTCCGCCATTGCGGCCAGGAAGGCGCCGGCCGCTTCCTTCACTTCCGGGCAGTTCATTGTCAGCGAACCGGCGCCGCCGCCATTCGGCGCGAAGCCGCCAGTCGCCGCAGAAACGCCCATGGTCGCCGGAAGCTCGGTGCCATCGGCGCGCATCTGCCGGGCATGGGTATATTTGCGATAGGCCCAGTCCGGCACGGTATGGGTCAGTTCAGCGATGATCGTCTTGATGCCGTTCTTTGCGGCAAGCTCCATCTGCCGGTCATATTCCTCCCAGTCGTAGAAACCGGGACGGCGTTCGATCGCGCTCCACATGAACCAGTGGCGGAAGACATTGAGGCCATCCTCTGCGGCCACGCCATAGTCGCGCTCCCAGTCCTCGCGCGGCGGGTTCGATTTGCGGAAATAGACCGCTCCGAACGGCGTCTGCATCGGTATTTTCGTCATGATGTCCTCACACATTTGGCAAAACGCAGCCACGAGATTTCAGTCTTTCTTCCCCCTGTGAGGGGAAGGTTAATGGGTCAAAGCCCCGCCAGTGCCTCGAGCGTCCGGATCAGCGCCGAGTGGTCCTTTTCACCGTCGCCGCGGGCGATCGCTGCGTTCATCAATTGCTCGGTCGCAGCCGCATTCGGCAGTGCTAGACCGATTTCGCGGGCGGCATTGACGGCAAGCGCCATGTCCTTGCGGTGCAAGCGAGATCCGAAAGCCGGGGTCGAAGGTCTGCGCAATCATTCGCTCGCCGTGGATCTTCATGATCGTAGATCCGGCAAACCCGCCCATCAGCGCCTCACGAACCTTGGCCGGATCGGCGCCGGCTTTCTTTGCAAACAGCAGGCCTTCCGCCACTGCCTCGATCGTCAGACCGACGATGATCTGATTGGCGACCTTGGCGGTCTGGCCGTCGCCGACCGGGCCGACATGGGTGATGGTCTTGCCCATCGCCTCGAACAAGGGCTTGCCGCGTTCGAAATCGGCATCAGAACCGCCAACCATGATCGTCAGCGCCGCGTTCTTGGCTCCGACCTCGCCGCCGGAGACCGGCGCATCGAGATAACCGCAGCCCTTGGCCGCGATCCTTTCGGCAAACGCCTTGGTCTCAACGGGAGAAATCGAGCTCATGTCGATGACCATCTTGCCTTCGGAAAGACCGTCAGCCACGCCATTCTCACCGAACAGAACCGCGTCGACATCCGGCGTATCCGGAACGATGGTGATGATGATGTCGGCGGCTTCCGCGACCGCCTTCGGCGTGTCGCAGGCCGTGGCGCCCTTTTCGACCAGGAATTTTGAGACCGGTTTCACCCGGTTGATGAACAGTTCATGGCCGGCGTCGATCAGATGCGCCGCCATGGGACGGCCCATGAGGCCGAGGCCGATAAATCCGATTTTCATGTGATCACTCCTTAAAGCCAGGGCTTCATCCAGCCGAGACCTTCGGTTGTGCCGGCCGAGGGCTTGTATTCGCAGCCGATGAAGCCGTCATAGCCCTCCGCGTCCAGCATATTGAAAAGATAGAGATAGTTGATTTCGCCCGTGCCCGGCTCATGGCGGCCGGGATTGTCGGCGAGCTGCACATGGGCGATCTTTGTCTTGAGCCGCCGGTAGGTTTCGGCAAGGTCGCCCTGCATGATCTGGGTGTGGTAGATGTCATACTGGATGAACAGGTTTTCGGAGCCAACCGCCTCCAGAATGCGCTCGGCATGATCCGTGGTCGAAACGAAGAAGCCCGGAATGTCGCGTAGGTTGATCGGCTCGAGCAGCAGCTTGACGCCCGCGTCCGCCAAACGCGGCGCGGCGTATTTCAGGTTCTCGACCAGCGTCTGCTCAAGCTTTTCGGCTGCAATACCCTTCGGCGCGATGCCGGCGAGGCAGTTCACCTTGGGGCAGCCGAGCGCCTTTGCGTAGGAAAGCGCCGTGTCCACACCCTTTTTGAATTCCTCCACCCGGTCCGGCAGGCAGCCGATACCGCGCTCGCCGCCGGCCCAGTCACCGGCTGGCAGGTTGAATAGTGCCTGTTTGACGTTGGCCGCCTTCAGCGCGGCGGCAACGTCACCTTCCGGGAAGTCATAGGGGCCGACATATTCGACCGCCGGAAAGCCATCCTTTGCGGCCGCGGCGATCCGATCGAGAAACGGCAGATCGGCGTAGAGAAACGAGAGATTGGCGGCAAATTTCGGCATTGGAAAACTCCTCAGGCAGTAAATCGGGTTCTGTGCAGCATACGCTTGTTGCGCGGGTCCGGGTTGGGCACGGCGGAAATCAGGCTTTTCGTGTAGTCCTCTTCCGGCACGGTGCAGATTTGCTCGGCGCTGCCGAGTTCCACCAGTCTGCCCCGATGCATCACCGCCACCCGATCGCAGAAATAACGGACCACGGAGATATCGTGGGCGATGAAGATGTAGGAGAGGTCAAGCCGCTTCTGCAGATCGAGAAGAAGATCGAGGATCTGCGCCCTAATCGAGACATCGAGCGCTGACGTCGCCTCGTCGGCGATGATCACTTTCGGGTCGAGCGCCAGCGCCCGTGCAATCCCGATCCGCTGCCGTTGTCCACCCGAAAACGCATGCGGATAGCGCTCCATGGCGGACCGGTCGAGGCCGACAAGTTCCAGCAGGTCACCGACCTTCTGCTCGATCTCACGCCCGGATAGCTTGCCCTGTACGACAAGTGGATCGGCAACCACCTGCCGGACCGTCATGCGCGGATTGAGCGAAGCGAATGGGTCCTGAAACACGAGGCGGACCTGGCTGTGAAAGCTGCGCAGCCCTTGCTTGTCGAGCGTCGTCACCTCGGTTTCAGTACCGTCGCCGGGGCGGTAGACAACGGAGCCGGAGGTTGGTTCAAGCACCCTGAGAACCAGGCGACCCATCGTGGTCTTGCCCGAGCCGCTTTCCCCGACGATACCAAGATTTTCACCGCGCTTTAGGTCGAAGGAGACATCGTCAACGGCCTTCAAGATGAAGCCCTTCTTGCCGGCGCCAGCACCGAACACCTTGGTGAGGTTGCGCACGGAGAGCACGACGTCATCCTTCGCCACCGTCCGGTTTCCGTCCGCAACGCGCGGCTTTTCGAGACGCACGGTCGATGAGAGAAGCTGGCGGGTATAGGGATGCCGGGCGTTGTAGAAAATCTCGTCCACCGGGCCACGTTCAACGATCACGCCGAAACGCATCACTGCCACCTCGTCGGCAACTTCGGCGACGACGCCGAGATCGTGGGTAATCAGCAGCATCGCCATGCCGCGCTCGACCTGAAGACGCTTGATCAGGTCGAGGATTTCGGCCTGCGTGGTGACGTCGAGCGCAGTGGTCGGCTCGTCGGCGATCAGGATATCCGGATCACAAGCGAGAGACATGGCGATCATCGCGCGCTGGCGCATCCCACCGGAGAACTCGAAAGTGTAGCGGTCTATCATCGCTTCCGGGTTCGGTATTTCCACCTGCGACAGCAGGCTGACCGTTTCTGCCCGCGCCTCGGCCTGTTTCATGTTGCGGTGGAGCCGCAGCGCCTCGATGATCTGGTCGCCGATGGTATGCACCGGCGAGAGCGAGCTCATCGGCTCCTGGAAGATCAGCGAGACGCGCCCGCCGCGGATCGCGCGGATTTCCTTGCCCTCGTCGGCCAGCGCGTGGATATCGACCGGCTTGCCGTCGGTATCGAGCACGATCGTGCCGCTGGTCATTCTCGCCGCCCTGTCGACGATCTTCAGGAGCGAGCGCGCCGTCACCGACTTGCCGGAACCGCTCTCGCCGACGAGCGCCAGCGTCTTGCCGCGATGGAGATCGAAGGTGACGTCGCGCACGGCATGCAGGATGTGCTGGCGCAAGTGGAAATCGATGGACAGGTTCTTCACCTGCAGCACGGCATCACCGAAACCTTCATGATCGTGAACGATGGTCTGGGGTGTGGTCATCGTCATCTCCCGTCAGCTGTCATAGGGATCGGCGGCATCGCGCAGGCCGTCGCCGAGGAAGTTGAAGGAGAGCACCGCGACCACGACAGCGCCGGCGGGCCAGATCAAAAGCCAGGGCGCCGTGGAGATGGTGCGGATGTTCTGCGCATCCTGCAGCAGCACGCCCCAGGAGACGACCGGTGGCTTCAGCCCGACGCCAAGGAATGAGAGCGCGGTTTCCGCGACGATCATGGTCGGAAGCGCCAGGGTAATGACGGCGAGGATATGACTCGTCAGCGACGGCAGGATGTGGCGGAAGATGATGCGGCGCTCGTTCGAGCCGTCGAGCCCGGCGGCGGTGACGAAGTCATCGCCCCTGAGCGCAAAGAAGCGTCCGCGCACCTCGCGGGCGAGCGAGGTCCAGCCAAGCAGCGACACGATCAGCGTGATCAGGAAGTAGACCTTCAACGGCGCAAGCGAGACGGGAATGGCGGCTGCAAGACCGAGCCAGAGCGGAATGGTCGGCATCGCCGAGATGATCTCGATGATGCGCTGGATCGTGAGATCCACCCAGCCGCCGTAATAGCCGGAGAGCGCACCCATGATCACGCCAAGCATAAGGCTAATCGTCACGCCGATCAGGCCGATCGACATCGAAACCCGTGTTCCGTAGATCACTCGACTGAAGAGATCACGGCCGAGCTTGTCGGCACCGAGCAGGTAAAACGGGTCGTTCGCCTTCAGCGGGCCGACCAGATGAAGATCGGAAGGGAACAGCCCCCACATCTTGTATTCCGGCCCACGCACGAAAAAGCCGATCGGCACCACCTTGGTGTCGTCGACGACAAAGGAGCGGCGCAGCGATGCTTGGTCAACAGTGATGCTGTAACCCTTCACATGCGGCAGGAACTGACTTTCACCGTTCTCGCCCTTGACGAAGAAGGAGACCGTCTGCGGCGGCGCATAGCCATATTGCGGCCGGGCTGCTTGCGCCAGGTTCGGAGCGAGAAATTCCGCGAAAATGCCGATCAGATAGAGGCACAGGATGACAACCCCGGCAAAGATCGCGAGCTTGTCCTTGGCGAATTTGTGCCAGATCAGCGTCCACTGACCGGCCGCCGCATCGGCCTCGCTCGTGACGCCCTTCTTCAAGGGCGTGATCGCGGGACGGTCGAGCCCATCGTCATGCGTCGGCTGGTGAAGCGCGGTTTCCTGAAAGATGTTGTCGCTCATTGGTCAAACCTTATCCGGGGATCAAGCATGGCGAGCAGCAGGTCAGAAACCAGCATCCCTATCAGGGTGAGGACGCCCATCAGAAGGATGAAGGAACCGGCAAGATACATATCCTGCGAGATCAGCGCCCTGAGAAGCAGCGGTCCGGCCGTCGGCAGGTTCAAAACGATGGCGGTGATGGTGACACCCGAGATCAGGTTCGGCAGCACCCAGCCAATCGCCGAGACGAAGGGGTTGAGGGCGATCCGCACCGGATATTTGATCAGCGCCTTCATCGGATGCAGGCCCTTGGCGCGGGCTGTCACGTAATAGGGCTTGTTCAGCTCATCCGTCAGGTTGGCGCGGAGGATGCGGATCAGCGAGGCGGTGCCCGCCGTGCCGATGACGATCACCGGGATCCACAGATGCGCCAGAAGATCGGTGAATTTGCCCCATGACCATTCCACATGCGCATATTCAGGCGAAAACAGCCCCCCGACGCTCTGCCCCATCACCTTGTAGGAGAAATACATCAGCGTCAGCGCCAGGATGAAATTCGGGATCGCAAGGCCGAGAAAGCCGAAGAAGGTGAAAACATGGTCGCCGAGCGAATGACGCTTCACGGCCGAATAGATGCCGATCGGCAGTGACACCGCCCAGACGAACAGCAGCGAGGCGACCGAGACAGCGAGCGTAGAACCCATCCGCTCCCAGATCAGCTCGCTGACCGGCCGCTGCCACTCAAAGGACTGGCCGAAATCGCCATGCAGCAGGATGCCGGAGATCCATTTGAAATACTGGACATAGGCGGGATCATCGAAGCCGTAAATCGCCCGCAGCCGGGCAACTTCCGCAGGATCGACCGCCTGCCCGCTGTCGCTCATCGAGGCGATCAGCGAGGTCACGTAGTCGCCCGGCGGCAACTGGATGATGATGAATGCGATCACCGAGATGCCGAAGAGCGTCGGCACCATGTAAATGATCCGCATGATGATATATCTGAGCATCAGCGTCCTCCCACCGCGCTAGCAGAATTTTTGCCGGCGTTTACCACCGGCTCTCCTTGTCTGCACCCGCATCATGCCCAGCGCAGCTCGACGGTTTCCAGAATTTCGATCGTCGGAACATCGATCTCCACACGGCCATCCGCTATCCGGAACGCGATATCCTGGCCGGCGATCAGCAGTTTCGCTCCGGCGACCGACCGGCCCTCGGGCACCGCGACCGAGACGGTGTGACGAGCGACCGGATAGACAGACCGCGTCGGCCCCTTGAACATCATCGGATTGGTGAGGTTGAAGAGCAGTACCGCAAAGCTTTTCTCGCTTTCGCGCACCGCGATGTCGAGCACGGAATGGCCGTTGACCTCGACCCTTGAGCGGGCGCCGAGCGCGAAGCGGACCGCGTTCTCGATCAGGCGCTGGTGGTCGGCGGTCAGCACGTCCCAGAAGATGCTGCCGATATTCCACGGAATGTAGACGGTACGCCCGCCAGCTTCGGTCACACGGGTGACGACGGCGGCACCCCGCGGATCCTCGCGCGGATAGACCTCCTCCATCGGCAGGTCCGGAAAGTCCGGGATGGCGATAAACGGGATCTCGGTTCCAGCAAGGGGTTCGACAGCGGCAAGCCTGGTGCCGCCGATGATCCGTTCCGCGCCGCCGTAGCCGGCATTCACCGGATGATCGCCGGAGAGCGCGATATAGGTGTTCTTTACCGGTCCGCGCGAGAGTTCGGTGCGTTTCACACCGAAGACGTCGCCAAGCGCGAATTCCGTTCGCACCTTGCCGGTCTCGTCGCGCATCGCCGTTTCATGAGCGGCGATCAGGCTGCCGCCGCGAGCGGCATAGTCCCTCAGCAACGCGCACTGGGCATCGGAAAGATTGCTGGCATTGGCAAGGATGACAAGCTTGAAACGATCGAGGCTTGTCGCCATCATCGCCTCGTCGGAGAGGAATTCGAACGGCAGCTTCGCCTCGATCAGCGCGTGGTAAAACCCGAACTCATCGCCCTCAGCAGTGCGGCGCTCGTCGCGGGCCCAGTTTTTCAGGGTCGTGGTCGGATCGATGATCGCGATCTCCGCCGTCGGCGCCGTCTCATCCAGCATGGCCTCGAGCCTCACATGCTTTTCGAAACCGTCGGCGACCGGCGCGATCCAGCGCTCGTCCGGCACCACGCCGTTGAACTTGGTGAACCAGGGCAGCATACCATGGGTGACGCCGTTCGCGATCCAGCTCTCGATCTCGGGACCGGTGGTGACAGAATCCTTCCAGCGATGCTGCTCCTCCGGGCCGATCGAGGTGATCAGCACCACCGGGCGGTCCCGGAAGGTGGCCCGCATCCGCTTGGCGTTGCGCCCGGCCATCCAGACCGGCTCCAGACCGCGCCGGCCCTGATGGTCGACGACCAGGAAGGGGCAATGCTTCTCGATCAAGCCGATATCGAATTCCATCAGCGATTCACCCCCCATATTGGGGATGAAGCTCGCATGCGGGCGGATTGCCTTGACGTCATTGTCCCAGTTGATGACCATCCGGGTCAGCGCATCGCGGCGCCAGCCGGACCAGGCCCGCCAGGCTGGGTCGGCCACGTCATTGGTCATCGGCAGGTTTAGGCCGGTGGCCGCCTTGAAGCGGGACTTGCAGCTTTCGCAATAGCAAACCCCGTGGCCCTGCCAGCGATTGGCGAAGATCGCATCGATATCGTAGTTGCGGGTAATCTCCTTGACGACCTCAGGCATGAAGACATTGTTGTAGTCGCCATAGGCGCACGTGACCCACAGCTCCGGCATCGCCCAGTGGCGCCGCGGATGACCGTCCTTGTCGACAGCGATCCATTCCGGATGGGCGTCGGCGGCCTCCTGATGGATGGCGTGCGGGTCGACGCGGGCCATGACATGCATGCCGAGTTCGCGTGCGCCTTCGACAAGACGGCCGAACGGATCGCTGTTGCCGATGAAGGTGCTGACGTAATGCAGCGGAACCTTCGACGGGTAGAAGCAGATATAGCCACCGGCTGAGAGGCAGACGGCGTTCGAACGCGTACGCTTGAACACGTCGATCCAGAAATCGGGGTCGAACTTAACCGGGTCATTCTCGACAAGGGTCAACTGGGTCCAGCGCGTCGCCGTCTTGTACCATTCAGGGGTTCTGAGGTTCGCAGCGGCTTTCGGGTCGATGTAGTTCATGGTCGAGGTTCCGTTGAAAAAGCGGGGCCGTTACCGGCCCACGATATGCGGGCCGGCAGCGGTCAATCGGGAGAGGCAGTCTTTGGCAGGCGTCAGCTCTTGAAGAACTGTTCCGGGGCCGATGGACCAGGTGTCGGCCAGCCGAAGGAGTTCGGCATCACCGGCATAGTATTGACCATGTCATTTTTCACGACCCCGTAGCCATCCGGCGGCAGGCTGACGCCGAAGACCAGGAACTGTTCGGCGGCGTTATTGAGGATCTCGAGCATGATTTCCTGCTGTTTTGCCTGATCACCCGTCGCGAGCAGTTTCTTGTAGAGGTCCTGCTGTGCCTTCACATCGGCCGGCGGTTCGATCGCCGCGTCATTATCAGGCGCGGTGAAATGCAACGCCCAGCCCTGAGCATAGAGCGCGTTCGAGTTGAACGGCACGAAGTAGCGCGGATCGAGCATCGCAGCGACACCGCTATTGGCGCCGAACTGGTGTGCGGTCGCATCGAATTCGCGACCGTTGCGGACGCGGGTTTCCCACAACGAGCGGTCCATGGTCCGGATCTGCGCATCGATGCCGACTTCCTTAAAGTTCGGGATTGCGAGCTGGAACATATCGAGGAAGGTAGTGCGTACCTGGTCGATTTCGAAGATGATGGTGACCCGCCGGCCGGACTTGTCCAGGCGGTAGCCTTCACTGTCCTTGTCGGGCACGATGCCATCGAGAACCGCGTTGGCCTTTTCCGGATCATACTCGGTGTATTGCTTGGAGAGCCTTTCGACATAGAGCGGATCGCCCTCGACGATCGATGGCTGCGCCGGAGCGCCCTGGCCGACGAACACCGCATCGATCATCGCCTGACGGTCGATGGCATGCGACAGACCGACACGGAAGTCACGGTTGTTGTAGAGTTCGTTCTTGACCGGATCGGTGTGGTTGAGGTTGAGTTGGAACACCATCACGTTCGCGGCGGTTTCCTTCAGCGTGTAGAAATGGAAATTGCCGCTCTCCTGAGCATCAAAGAGCACCGGCTTGTTGGCAGGCGTGCAGATATACTGGTCCATCATGTCGACCTCGCCCTGCAGCGTCTTCAGAAGAAGCACCTCGGGATCGCCGACCATCTGGTAGTTGATGCCGTCGAAATAGGGAAGCTGCGTGCCTTCTGTATCGACCTTCCAGTAATAGGGGTTGCGCACCGCGACCGCGCGCTCGGTGTCTTCGCCCGGTGCGATGGTGAACATCCAGGCGTTCAGCGTCGGACGTTTGGAGTTCTGAAAGTAAACATTGTCTTCCTGCAGGCCGCATTCACGCTGGAATAATGCGATCCAGCTATCATAGCCACGATCCTTGGCGAGCTGGTTCGCATCCGGATTATATTTGATGTGGAACTGTTTGAGATAATGTTTCGGCGCGCGCGTGATCTGGTCCTGATTGGCCCAGGCGAGCTGCTGGGCAAAAAAACCGTTTGGCTCGGCGAACTTGACCTTGAACACCTGCGCGTCGACGACTTCGAGTTCGGCAGGCTTTCCGCCGGCGAACCAGAAGGTCTGGCCCGTGGTGGTGAGGTCCGTGGAACTGAAGATATCCTCATACCAGAACTGCACGTCCTCTGTGGTATAGGGATGGCCGTCCGACCACTTCATGCCCTTGCGCAGCGTGAAAGTGTAGACCGTGGAGTCGTCGTTGACCTCGAATTTCTCCGCGACATTGGGCGTTACGCCCGACCAGTCGGGGGTGAAGCGCACGGTCGGCTCGTAGCTCTGGTAGCGGAACAGCATGGAAAGCGAGCCGCCGCCCACCAGCGCATGGTTCCAGGTGCCGCCCTGCTTGCCTGCGCGGTCGCGCGGCGTCAGCACGAGCGGATTTTCCGGCAGTCTGCCTGAAAGCGGCGGCAGATCCGCGCCGTTCGATGCCGTTGCGTTTTGAGCCCAGGCGGGAAGCGCCAGAGAGCCGGCAAGCGCCGTCCCTGCCGCCAGAAAATGTCTGCGACTTAAATTCATGATCTCCTCCTCCTTCGATGGATTTTTTGTTATCCAATTCGAATAACATGAAGGTTGCATAAATTAGTTTGTTATGTAAAGCGTTATGATAATTTTCTGAAAATTGGTTGGCGTCTTGCGCATCCACCCGCTAGTGCTTCATTCAGAAAGAGCCATTGGGAAGATAACGTGATGCATCGGAGTGAAGTTTGGCGCGCATAACAATTCAGAAGATCGCCAATGAAGTCGGCCTCTCGAAATATGCCGTTTCCCGTGCGCTGGCGGGCAAGAGCGGGGTCAGTGAGGCGACGCGTGACAGGGTCAACGAAGCCGCCGTCAGGCTTGGCTACCGCAAGCCGCGGCAGGCCGTTCGGCTTCTGGGCGTTGTCTTTGACGACAGCGATTATGCCAATAGCGAGCTTCACATGCAGATCCAGAACGGCATTCAGAGCGATGCCCAGAGGCTCGGCTTCGGCTTGCGCATGCGTGCCACCCGGCAGCCCGCTGAGATCGAGGCGATCGCCGAAGAGTGCGACGGCCTTCTGATCGTCGGCGCACAGAGCGAAGAGGGCATTCGCCGCGCCTATGCGCAAGGCAAGCCGGTAGTGAGAAGCGGGTGGCTGGAGCCGCTGGAGCAGGTGGACCAGGTCGGCGGCACCGACCATGAGGCCGGCTCGGCTGTCGCCCGGTTCCTGCTCGACCTCGGCCACCGCAACATCGTCTATGTGCACGGCGACCCCCGCTTTCGCGGGCGGATGGAACGTCTCTACGGTCTGCGGGAAGTCTGCGAGCAGCGCGGGGACGTGACACTCCATGATCTCGTTCTAGATAATGGCAGCGAACTCGCTGGTGCGATCGACCGGCTCGAACGGCAGGACGCCGGCATCACGGCCTTCTTCTGTGCCCATGACGGGCTCGCCCTGACCGTTATTTCGGAGCTTCTGCGGCGCGGCTACAAGATACCGGGAGATTGTTCCGTCGTCGGTTTCGGAGACTATTATGCGGCGCAGCAGATTTCGCCATCGATGACCACTATCCGGGTTCCCGGTATCAATATCGGCAGGGTGGCCGCCTGGCTCCTCGATCAGCGGATCAGCAACCCTGCTTTTCCCGCATGCCCGATGCGGCTCCACGTGCCATGCCAGATCATTGAGCGTGGCTCTTCGGGCCCGGCTCCGAATGAGCATTTGTCTGTCGACTGAAACGCCTTCCATCATCTCCGCTATGGACTTGAGGAAGATGCATATGCCCACGCAACATCCCCTCTCCAGTCTCTTTGGTTTGCCGAACTTGTCGATGGCTCGGTAATAGTAGACCCACTTGCCTTTGACCTTGATGTAAGTATCATCCAGCCGTCAGGAAACGGCTGTCGGGCGCTACCTAGCCTGGGCGTTTGCCGCAATCAACGGGGCATATTTCAAGACCCACCGGTTCAGGCTCGCATGGTCGACTTCGACACCTCGTTCCGCCATGATCTCCTCCAAATCGCGATACGAAACCGCATGTAATTCGGCGCGGCACCAGGACCCCACACGCTTTAAATCTTTCAAAGACTTAACGTGCCGATCGGCGTCGAACCCCTATGCCGATTTTCACAGATATAATTCCACCGTGCCTATCCCCAGGCCCGCCTGCAATCGTCGCAGAAGGTAATCGGTGAGCGGATTTCACTCCGCCCGAAGCGGAACAATCCCGCTGCTCTTAGGCTTGCGAGGTGTGGGCCGTGCTGTCGTGCTCGGGCGTATCGCCGATCTCGGTCATCTTCCGATCCAGCTTCTCCACCATGATCCTAAAAATGTCCGCGTATTCCGGGTCACCGGCCCGATTGTGCAACTCGAACGGGTCGGCCTCACAGTCGAACAGTTCCCATTCGGGCGGCTCGTCGCCCGATGTAGCACCGATCTGGTCGAGCGGGTCGTTGTACCAGTAGATCAGCTTATAGCGCTCGGTGCGGATGCCGTAATGGGCGAAGGCATTGTGGATGACATCCTTATGCATCCAGTAGCGATGATAAGCGACATCCTGCCACTCTTCGCGCGCCCTGCCCTCAAACACCGGCCGCATGCTTGTTCCCTGCATGTAGCTGGGAACCGATACGTCGGCATAATCGAGAAAGGTCGGGGCAAAATCCACATTCATGGCGATTTTCCCGGACATGTCACCCGGGTTGATTCCGTCCGGGTAGCGCACCAGAAACGGCATCTGCAGTGATTCCTCATACATGAACCGCTTGTCGAACCAGCCATGCTCGCCGAGAAAAAAGCCCTGATCGGAGGTATAGATAACGATGGTGTTATCGGCCAGCCCTTCCTCGTCGAGATAGTCGAGCAGGCGACCGACATTGTCGTCGATCGACTGAACCGTTCTCAGATAGCGCTTCATGTAGCGCTGATACTTGAATTCGGCGAGCTGCTGCGGATCGGAGAAGGTGAATTGTTCGCCGGTCTTCACATCAATAAGCGTCAGGCTTTCACCGTCCTTCAGTTCGGGCACCTTGCGGACATGAACATTGGGATGATTGAACATCAGTTCACCAACCTCCGAGCCGCCTTCGGGCTGAACGAGCCCGAGATCCTCATAGGTCATGTCCGAGCGTACCCGCATCTTCGCTTCCTTCGCGGCAGCGGCGCGGTTGGCGTAGTCATCGGTGAAGCTGTCGGGCAGCGGCAGGTCCTCCTCGAACATGGTTTCATGTTTATGGTCGCAGACGAAATGCCGGTGCGGCGCCTTGTGATGGCACATCAGAAAGAACGGCCGCTCCCCGTCGCGGGTCTTGATGAAATCGATACTCATGTCAGTGGTGATATCGGTGACGTAGCCCGGATGTACCTTCGGGCCATCGCGATCAATGAAGATCGGATCGTAATAGACCCCCTGCCCCGGGATCACCGCCCATTGATCGAAACCGGTCGGCTCATGCGCCTTGCCCTCACCGAGATGCCACTTGCCGAAAATAGCCGTCTGGTAGCCGGAATGCCGGAGATGCTTTGCGACGTTGGGCAGGCGGTTGTCGATATGGGTATCGAGCGTCGTCACCAGGTTCACATGGTTATAGGTGCCGGTCATAATCGCTGCACGACTCGGCGTGCAGATCGAATTCGTGACATAGCAGCGGTCGAGCCGCATGCCCTCATTGGCCAGCCGGTCGAGATTGGGGGTATTGTTGAGCCCGCCGCCATAGGCTGAAATCGCACGTGCGGCATGGTCGTCGGACATGATGAAGATGATGTTGGGTCGCATCGGTTAGCCCCTGTTGATGTCAGCTTTGGTCCACAGCGAGCGAAATACCGGAAAGGGAGCGGCCTTCGCCGTCGAAGAAATGAGTACGCCCCGACAGCACGACACCGGTCAAAACACCCATCTGCGTGTTGGTGCCGCCGGGAACCCGCACCACCAGTTCCTGTCCCCATTCGGTGGTGACATAGACGAACTCGCTGTCGCCAAGGCGCTCCACCACACTGACCGTCCCGGCAAAATGCCCCTCGTCCGGTTCACTCAGGGTCATCTGATCGGCCCGAAGCCCCAGAACAGCGGTCTGTGCCGCGGCATCACCTGAAAGAGCGACGGTGCTTGCATCTTTGAACCGGAATGTCAGCCCTTCTCCACCTTCAAGATCGAGGAAGTTCATCTTCGGCGATCCGATGAAACCGGCCACGAAAAGATTGGCCGGGTTTTCGTAGAGCTCCATCGGCTCACCAATCTGTTCGACCCTGCCCTTGCGCAGCACCACGATCTTGTCGGCCAGCGTCATCGCCTCGACCTGGTCATGAGTCACATAGATCATGGTGGAGCCGGCCAGTTTCTGATGCAGCTTGGCAAGCTCCAGACGGGTCGCGACCCTGAGCTCGGCATCAAGGTTCGACAGCGGCTCGTCGAACAGAAAGACCTGCGGATGTCGAACGATTGCCCGGCCGATCGCCACGCGCTGACGCTGACCACCGGAAAGCTGCTTCGGCTTGCGGTCTAGCAACTCCTCGATCTGCAATATTTTCGCCGCCTCGCTGACGCGTTTGGCCACTTCGGCTTTCGGGGTGCCGTTCATCCTGAGACCGAAGCCCATGTTCTGGTCGACCGTCATATGCGGATAAAGCGCGTAGGTCTGAAACACCATGGCCACGCCCCGGTTGGACGGATCGACATCGTTGACGCGCTGCCCGTGGATCTTGAGGTCGCCGCCGGTAATCTCCTCAAGCCCGGCAATCATCCTCAAAAGCGTGGACTTGCCGCAGCCGGACGGACCGACGAAGACGACGAACTCGCCCTTGTCGATTTCGATATCGACGCCATGGACGACTTCGAGACCGCCATAGGATTTCTTGATGTCTTTGAGACTGACGCCAGTCATGCCTGGTCTCTCCAAAATAGCTGCACACTCATCCCTTCACCGCCCCGGCAAGGCCGTCGATGAAATAGCGCTGCAGGAACAAAAACAGGATCACCACCGGAAGAATGGAGATAGTGGAAGCGGCGGTCATGCCGCCCCAGTCGATGAAATTCTCACCGCGAAAAGCGTAAACACCGACTGAAAGCGTGCGGATCGATGGATTGGCGAGCGTGACGACCAGAGGCAGCAGGAAATCGTTCCAGGCGTAGAGCGTCTGCATCACCACGACCGTCACCACGATCGGCCGGGCAAGCGGCAGCATCACAAACCAGAATGTCTTGATGAAGCTGACGCCATCCATCTTGGCCGCTTCTTCGAGCTCGTTCGGTATCTGACTGAAGTAACCGGCGAACAGCAGGACGAAGATCACGAACGATCCACCGCAGGTGGCCAGCATCACGCCCCAGAGCGACTGCCCAAGTCCCATCCGCGTCAAAAGGTCGAAGACCGGGATGATAGTGTAGCCCTGCGGCACGAAGATCGTAAACGCGATCAGGGCGAAGATCAGCCCGCGACCCACAAACCGCCTGCGGCCCAGCACATAACCCATCATCGACGAAGCAATGGTGACCAGAATGACCGACCCCACCGTCACGAACACGGTGTTGAAGAAATAGGAACCGATATTGGCCTCTTTCCAGGCCCGGACATAATTTTCGAAACTCGGGCGTTCTGGGATCAGCCCTTCATTAGCAAAGATGGCGGCATTGTCCTTGAGCGAAGCCGAAACCATCCACAACAACGGATAGATCCAGACCGCGCAGACGGCTGCCAGTACAACGGAGATCAGCACGCGCCGCATACGCGGCGACAGCACCGGCGGACGGATTGAGACACTGGCATCATGCGGCATTGGGCTTCTCCCTGTTGCGCAGATGACGGACCGCGAGCACTTGAAGAATGGTCAGCGACATGATCGCCAGCCCGAAGAAGACACCGGCGGCGCTGGCATAACCCAGACGTGGTATGGCGCCTGCGGTGGCGAAAGCGTAGCGGAAGATATAGACCTCCATCACTTCCGAGGCGAAGTAAGGTCCACCCTGGGTCATCGACATAATCAGCGGAAACACGTTCAGAGCGCTGATGGCCGAAATCAATGCGATAACGATGGCAAAGGGCATGATCATTGGCATGATGACATAAAGCGTGACCTGCCAGCCTTTCACGCCATCGAGCTTGCAGGCCTCATAAAGTTCGGCAGGAACCGTCTGCAACGCGGCCAGCCAGTAGACCATGGTGACGCCGACCCATTTCCAGACATAGATCGCCGCCAGCGTCGATAAAACGAGGTCCGGATCACCGAGAAAATCCAGCGGCCGCGACAGCAGACCGGAATCCAGAATGGCCATGTTGATCGGACCATTGAAGGGCGACAGCATGATCGTCATCACAATGCCGATAACGGCAACCGGCGTCACCACCGGCAAGAAGATCATCGTGCGGAACAGCGCCGAAAGCTTCAAAAGCTTGTTGTTGAGAATGATCGCGATGATCAGTGAAATAAACATCTGCGCGGGCACAGTGCTGAGCGTAAACAGGAACGATCGGCCAAATGCATTCCAGAAGAACGGGTCCTGAAGCAGTTCCATGTAATTCGCAAGCCCGACGAATTGGGCGTTGGAATCAAAACCGGACCAGTTCAGAAGCGAGAAATATTCCGCGGCAAAAATCGGATAAAGGATGAAGGCACCGAAAATGAGCATGCCGGGAACAAGGAACAGATAGTCGACGCGACTATTCCAGATCCTGGCGCCCAAACGACGCGTCAGACAGGCTGGCACGGTTAAATCGGACATTGGACACTCTTCTTGAAAAAGCGAGCCCGCTGATGACAGCGGGCCCTTTCTGGCTGTCTATAGTCTCAAAGAGCCTCGTAGTCCGAAGCCACATAGTCTTTCGACGGGTCCCAGTTGGGAAAGACAAGATCGTCACGGCTGACATTTGCACCGTTGTCCTTCGCCGTCTTGAACGCGGCATCAAGCGCCTTGTTGGTAGCCGACACCAGCTTGGTCAGTTCCCCCTTGATATCGGTGGTCTGGCCGGTGAACAGTCCCTGAATGGTCTGCGGCGCGTTCGGGGTCGGCTCCTGATAGACGCTGGCGACGGATGCAAGCTCCGGGTTGCGCGCAAACGGGTTCGGCGAAATACGGATGGTTCTCTCGAACATCTGCAACGCCTTTTTCGAACGGTCGGACATGGTCGATTGTTCGACAGCCTTCGGAAAGATCGGCGGATCGGACGAGCCAACGACATTGCCCCATGCGATCTGACCTTCTTCCGTGCCGAGATAGTGGAAAACGTCTGCGGCAATGGAAGCGTTTTTGGATTTCGAATTGATGAACATGGTGTTCGAAGCCGACGCGAGCGAACCGACGATGGTGTAGCCGCCCTGGCCGGGTGTCGGCGCGATACCGAAATCGAAATTCGGGTTCTCGCGCTCCCATTGGGGAATGTTCCAGGGTCCCTGAAGGATCATGCCGGCAGCGCCCTGCGGCATCATCGCGCGCGCCTGCGGTGCATTAATGCTCATCACGCCGGGAAAGATCGAACCATCCGCCTTCAGCGCCAGCAGAAGCTCGACAGCACCAACGACCTCGTCGGCATCGAAGACGAACTCGCCGGTGCGAAAATCAATGCCATTGCCGATTGATCTGTCGCCACAAGCAAGACCGTTGGTTTGGGCCAGGGTCCGGCAGGCATCCCACCAGCGATTGACCTGGTTACCACCGATGATGAAGCCGAAGGCCCGGCCGGCATTCATTTCGGTGACCTTCATGGCTGCAGCGCGGAAGTCGTCCCATGTCAGGGGCGTGGCTTCCGGGTCATAACCGGCATCGTTCATGTATGTCCGGTTATAGAGCGTAAAGGCAGAACTGACACGTGCCGACGTATAAGGCAGGCCATAGGTCTTGCCATTGAAGACATTCAGTCCTTCAAGAAACGCACCTGCAGGGAAACCCTGTTTCCAGGTCTCGATATCGGGGATCAAGTCATCATAGGCCTGCACCCAACCCTCCTTGACGGCATAGGCTGGCGGCATGTTGAGCGGCAGGTTGAAAACGTCCTGTGCGGTATTGTTGCGGATGCCGAGCGGCAACACCTGGTTAATCTCGTTCCAGGGTAACCCGTCATAAACCACTTCAATGTCGCGCGCCTTGGCGTATTCAGGAAAGAACGCCTTGTAGAAGGTCGCCTTCTGATCGCCGCTGTCGAGCCAGCGAAACGGGCCATCGGCATTGATTGGGCCGATGGGAGCTGGAATATCGAACTCTTGCGCGAAAGCCCGCCCGGCGCCGGTCAGCGCCAGCGCGCCGAGCGCCGCACTGCCAGCCAGGAACTGGCGGCGTTTCATCGATGTCATTTGCGTCATAGTCTCCTCCCTTGGCGCGACCTGACCGGTTTTCCGATCAGGACAGACCCGGCAACATTAATCTACCATTTTCCGTTCACGAACGCTTACACACCTCAGGCGAAAACAGTCCGCAGAAAACGCCTGACGCCAACCGCAAATCTCCTCCTGAAGGTGGCGTCGGTAAACCATTTGATGACGGTTGCGGACTGATGAATATCAATTGAAGTTATCAAAAACAAATGCCATTCTTTGCTGCAGTGATAATGGAATTTGATAGCTATGTTGGACAGAATGAGCCTGCTTTTCAGGTTCCGCACCATTGCCGAGGCCGGCAGTATGCGAAAGGCATCGGAAGTGCTGAACGTAACCCAGCCGGCACTTTCACGCTCGCTTGCACAGCTTGAGGATTTCTACGATGCGAAATTGCTCGAGCGCCACGCCCGCGGCGTCAGACCGACGCCTTTCGGCGCGAAACTTCTTTCGACGATATCGCGGCTTGCCCGCGACTGGGAACTCGCCGAAGCTGAGCTGGCAGGCAACGACCCGGCTGCCGAAGGTCGGCTGCGCATTCATGCCGGACCGCTGTGGTTCTCCGTCGTACTGCCGACAGTAACCTCGAGACTGCATGAGCAATTTCCCAATCTGTCGCTTGAAATGGCACCCAGCGTGGCCGGATCATCCCAGGCCCTGATCGACGCCCTGATCGATGTCTCGTTTGGCGGGCTTTATGCAGAGAGCGAGCATCCAAATCTGGAGGCGCGTGCATTCTCAAAGATCTGCGACCGTCTCGTGGCACGCGCCGACCACCCGATCCAGCAGTGCCGCGTCGATGAGTATGAAGCGGTGCACCGCTACCCATGGATCATCTATTCCGCCGACCCGATCTATGAGGCCGAGACGCTGCATGCCGTGATGGAGCGCACTGGAAGACTGCCGCAGATCAGAGTGCGCTCAAGTTCACTTCTGGCCATTTTCCGATTGCTCCAAGATGGCGACTATCTCTGCATCTTGCCGGATGCCGCAGCGCTCGGAATTCCGGGCCGCCCGATTATGACAGTACCGCTGGAGCTTGGCAGACGGAATTCCGATACCGGCGCGGTCTACCGCAAGGCCATCAGCCATTATCCACCGCTTCAGGCCTTGATGCAGCTATGCGCAGACTATTTCGAGGCAATAGACCAGCGCAGCATTTAGACCTCATCACGCGCCGGCAATTCGGGGCATGCGGATGGGTTCGGATTTCATGAAGCCCTGGATCATCGCCTGCAGCATATCGACCTTCAGACCCTGCGCCGCCGGTTGGTCCCAGAGATTGTTGATTTCGCCGGGGTCTTCCTCCAGGTCGAACAACTCCCCGAAACGCCCCTCCCGGTAAACTGTGATCTTGTAGCGCTGACCGACATAGGTATCGACATGCGGCATCACCGGATTGTGGCGGTTCTCGCACAGAATGAAATCGCGGGCCTCCGGCCCGCCCTGCCAATTTAGCCATTGCGATACGCCTTGCATTTCACCCGGCAAGGCGATGCCTGCAGCTTCCAGAAAGGTCGGCGCCAGATCGACGAGGCTCTGCATATCATCACTGACCGCACCTGCAGCGACCCGGCCCGGCATTCGGACGATCATCGGCAAGCGCAGCATGTCCTCATAGTGGAACGGCCCCTTTGCAATGAGACCGTGCTGGCCGAGGAAATGGCCGTGATCTGTGGTGAATACCACCAGCGTGTTGTCCGTCAGGCCCATTTCATCGAGCGCGTCGAGAAGGCGTCCGATCTCAAAATCCAGAAAGCTCATCATTCCGAAATAGGTGGCCTTATCCCTCTTCAGGTCTTCCTCCGGATAGAGATGACTTTCGCAGCCATGCGCCTGATAGGGCTTGTGCCAGTCTGCGAAATCAGGATTTTCTTGCTGCGTCTTTCCAAAATGCGGCGGGTTATGGTCGTGCTCGCCGGGCGTGATCCGATCGATTTCCATGTCTTCGGGATCATACATCGAAGCCCATGGCTCGCTGACGGTATAAGGCGGATGCGGGTCATGAAAGCTCGCCCAAAGGAAAAACGGCTTTTCACTTTTTTTATGATCCTCGAGATAGGCAATACTGCGCTCCGATGTCCAGGTCGTGTAGTGCATATCTGCGGGAAGCGCCCATGATCGGTCGATCCGTGTGTAACTGCCCTTGTCGCCGACGCGCGGCGCCTTCATCGCGTTTTCACCGGGCACCGGCTGGAAATAATCCCGCCAATCGACAAGCCCCTTGTCCTCCATCCAGATCGCGTAATGCTGTCCCGCATGGCTTTCATCGGCGTGATTGCGGGCAAGTTCCAGATGCTCGAACCCGTACCAAGTTTTATTGAACCCCCGCCAGAAATCCAGATCGCGAAGAACCGGCTGGCACTCGAGAGATTCAGAGCCAGGCTTGCTTGCCAGCGGTTGAAAATGCGCTTTGCCGATCAGTGCGGTACTGTAGCCTGCAGCAATCAGATGATCCCCGACAGTCGGGACATCCTCCGGCAGCTTCACACCGATTGTCCAAGCCCCGTGGTGCGATGGATACTGCCCGGTGATGATGCTTGCCCGCGACGGCGTGCAGACCGGCGACGGACAATAGGCGCGGTCAAACCGCGTTCCCTGCATGCACAATCGGTCAAGATTGGGAGTCTTGAGTTTCGCATCGCGCACCCCGAGCGCATCGTAGTGTTGCTGATCGGTGGTGATCAGCACAATATTCGGCCTGCTCATAAGCCCCTCCCGTCCAGACGCCGCACCATAGCGAAAAGAAGCGCGAGGAGCTTTCAAAAGATACAGCCGCTCCATACAACAATTTTATCGCTCGCAGGCCGAGCCAGCAAAGGCGGTCTGCAAGAAGCCCGCCCTCTTTCTCTCCTGAAGCCCTCAGCGCGTCAGATCAGTACAGGCTGCAAAGCGAAGCTGGCTGGTGTCTCAAAACGCGGCAACAGCTATCTTCGCAAGCTCTTTATCCATGGAGCCCGAACGTGAAGTGGCTCGGTTTGTTTGAACGGGCTGATGCTCTTTCTTAAGTGGTTTCCGGCGTCGTTATGCTGCCGCTGATATGGCGGGTAGCGCGTTGAAGTAAGCCTGATCGGGTGTCTTGCGGCCAAGCGATGAATGCGGACGGCGGCTGTTGTAAAAGGTCAGATATCGCCCGATGCCGGCTCGGGCTTCGGCGCCCGTCTTGTAGGCGTGAAGATAGATCTCTTCATACTTGATGGATCGCCACAGCCACTCGACGAAGACATTGTTGTAATTCGGAGCGGCACCAGGACCCCACACGCTTTAAATCTTTCAAAGACTTAACGTGCCGATCGGCGTCGAACCCCTATGCCGATTTTCACGCCGTCAGGGCCACGCTGACGAACAGGACGACATTGAGCCTGGAATTTATGTTCACGGGCGTTCCGACGTTCCTCTGGGGCTTTGGTCGTTAGTTATTATGCTCCGAGGCAACTTGACACCCTAAACGTTTAGCATTATCAATATAACCACACTAAACGTTTAGGAGGCAAGTCAGCGTTTAGTGTGATTGGAGGAACTCATGCGCAGAAAGACGATGCGAGACGTCAGCGTCGCCACGGGACTTTCGACCTATACCGTCTCACGCGCCCTTTCGGGAGCGGACGGCGTTTCGGCCGAATCCCGCGCCCATGTCCTCAAGGTTGCCCGCGAGATCGGCTATATTCCCAATCGCGCGGCGCAGGAACTGCGACGCGCGAACCGCGATTCCATCGCCGTCATCACCGCCAGCACATCCAACTCCTACTATCTGGACCTGATGGAGGGCATCCACCACGAGCTCAGATCCACAGGACGCGCCGTCATCGTCGGCGATATCGCGATTGACGGCGCTTACAGCGCCGAACTTGAAGATCAACTCGTCCGGCGCCTGATCGAATCGCGCACGGCGGGTGTGATCGCCACCCTGACGCTAACGCCTGAAAACCTGAAGCTCCTTGACCAGTGGGACGTGCCGGTCGTCTTCGTTGACTCCGATCCGCCTGAAGACGCCAGGCACTATCCAAGCGTCACAACAGACAACTACGCGGCCAGCCTTACAGTCGGCCATCACATCGCTTCTCATGGTTACGGCAACTGGCTCCTGCTGATGTATCCGGGGAAATGGTCCACCCGATTTGAACGCGAGCGCGGCATCCGCGAAGCCGCCGCGAAACACTCGGCTGACTTGACCGTCGTAGAATGTGAAAACAATGATCTGGCTGCCCAGAAGGCATTGACACTTCATCTCGAAGGAGCGGCTCGTCTGCCCGATGTGCTGATCGCCGGAAATAATCCGCTTCTGCTCGGCGCACTCAGGTATTGCCGCGCGAAAGAGATCGGAATTCCCGATAATATGGCTGTCGTCAGCTTTGATGATTTCGCTTGGGCGCCGCTGATGGACCCGCCGCTGACCGTTCTGGACGAGGACAGCAAATCCATCGGCAGCCGCGCTGCCGCAACGCTGACGGCCATCATCGAGCAGCAGATCGAAAGCGAGAAGCGCAACCAGTCTACGAAACCGGATTACAAACCCGAATACAGACAGCAGATGCCGGCACGACTTGTCGTGCGGCGTTCATGCGGCTGCGCTTCTGCAACATAAGGAGAAAAGCGAGGAAACCGACCGGAGGCCGGCCGATTTCCATGCCTCGAAAGGCAGCAAACCAATCCGCCGGACAATTCTCCACCTGCGTGCTCGAACACGCCGGAAGGGAAGCGTTTTGCCGGAAGCATCGCCAAAAGCGATGTTGATCAGTCGTTTAATGCAATCCGGAGCGATTTTTTTACCGAACAGCTCCGCACTACCAAGGGAGGTATAGTATGAAAACGAAAACCTACACAAGGTCGGGAAGCCTGTTGGCCGTCTCGGCGCTGGCTGCACTCATGGCCTTTTCCCCAGCCAACGCGCAAGACCGGCAACTGCCTGACAAGATCGAGAAGATCGGGCTGATGGTTCAGGACATGTCCAACCCCTTCTTCTCCGCCATGGAGAAAGGCGCGAAGGACGCCGCCGACCGGCTCGGCGCATCGCTCAACACTCAGGATGCACAGCTGGACCTGTCTCGGCAGTACACACAGATCGACGCCTTCATCCAGCAGGGTGTCGACCTCATTGTCATTTCCTCCGTGGATGAAGCAGGGATCGAACCTGCAATCGAACAGGCCAAGGCCTCGGGCATCATCGTCATGGCCGTGGATACGCCAGCCCATGGCGCCGATGCAGTGATCATGACCGACGCTGTACAGGCGGGCGAGAAATCCTGCCAGTACCTGTTCGAGCAGATGGGTGGTAAGGGCAAGGTCCTTCTCGTCGACGGCACGCCGATCCAGACAATCATCGACCGGATCGACGGCTGCAACAATGTCCTCAAGGATTTCCCCGGCATTGAAGTCGTGGGGCACCAGTCCTCGATGAACGACAGGGCCTCGGGCCTTGCAGTCACCACGGACATGCTGACGGCCAACCCTGACGTAAACGGCATTTTCGGCATGAACGACCCCTCCGCGCTCGGCGCGGTTCTGGCCGTCGAACAGGCTGGCCTTGCCGATCAAGTGGTCGTGACCGGTGTTGATGGCAGCCCCGAAGGCGTCGACGAACTGAAGCGCGAAGGCTCGCCCTTCATCGGAACGGCAACGCAGAACCCGGCACAGATGGTCCGCGAAGCCGTGCGGATTGCCGAGGACATGATTGCCGGCAATCCCCCGGAAGAAACGACCATTCTCATCCCGAGCGTTCTGGTGACGCGCGACACGGTCGACGAATATCCCGGCTGGTAAGGGCCGGTCTACCCAGTCGGCATGAAATACAGGTGCACAGAGCGTCAAGGCGCTCTGTGCATTGGGAAAGGAGCGCCTCATGGCAGGCCCAACTGATGACCCTGAACCGCTTTTGAAACTGGAATCGATCAGCAAGCGCTACGGCGCAACGCTGGCACTCGACAACGCCAGTTTCGATCTTCGTGCAGGAGAGGTTCACGCCCTTATGGGCGAAAACGGCGCCGGCAAATCCACACTGATGAAGGTTCTGGCCGGCAACATCACCCGCGACAGCGGGCGCATCCTGATGGATGGCAAGGAAATCGAAATCCGCTCGGCACGCGATGCACGCGCCCACGGCATTGCGATCATTCACCAGGAACTGAATACCGTTCCGCAGATGACGGTTGCCGAAAATCTCAGCCTCGGTCAGGAACCGGTCACAGGACTGAGAATGCTGGATCGTCGCGCAATGCTGGATTCGGCACGCGAGAAACTCGCCACGACCGGCTCCGACATCGATCCCCGCAAGCCACTTGGCTCGCTCAGCGTCGGACGACAGCAGATGGTCGAGATCGCCCGCGCCATCGGTGAAAATGCGCGCGTTCTGGTGCTCGACGAGCCGACGGCCGCACTTTCACGCGCAGAGGCGGAACAGCTCTATACGCTGATCGCGAAGATGCGGGCAGAGGGCGTCGGCCTCGTCTATATCTCGCACCGCATGGAAGAGGTCTGGCGTCTGGCCGATCGCGTCACGGTATTCCGCGACGGCTGTTTCGTCGGCACCAACCGGATGAAGGACACATCCCCGCAAGAGGTCGTCCGCATGATGGTCGGCCGGTCCGTCGGGCATCTCTACGAACACCCCGACCGCAATCCAGGCAAATCCGTCCTCAGCGTTCGCGATCTTTCCGGCGACGGCGTCGAAGGGCCCATCAGTTTCGATGTGCACGCGGGCGAGGTGGTCGCCATGGCCGGCCTTGTGGGCGCCGGCCGTACCGAGGTCGCCCGCTTGATCTTCGGCGCCGGCCGCCGCACGAACGGCACGGTGTTCGTCAACGGACGGGCGTCCGAGCCCGCCGACCCAAGCGACGCGATTGCAGACGGCATCGGCATGCTTCCCGAGGACCGCAAGATACAGGGACTGTTCCTCGACCACACGGTCGCGGCGAATATCTCGATCAGCTCATTGCTGCAGTTCGTGCGCGCCGGCGTCTTGCGTGAGAAGCTGGAGCGGGAAGCGGTCGAACAGGAAATGAAGCGCCTTAATCTGAGGAGCAATGCCATCCGCTTGCCCGTCAAAGCGCTTTCAGGCGGAAACCAGCAGAAGGCGGCGGTTGCCCGCTGGCTCCTGCGCGACAGCGACGTGCTCATCATGGACGAGCCGACGCGCGGCGTCGACATCGGCGCCAAGCGCGAAATCTACGAGATGATCCAGGAGCTTGCCGAGGCGGGCAAGGCGATACTGGTGATTTCCTCCGATCTGCCGGAGGCCATCGGCATCAGCGATCGCGTCCTGGTCATGCGGCACGGGCGTATCGTTCATGAAATGTCGTCGGCATGCGCAACCGAACAGGACGTCATGTTCCACGCGACCGGAACGGCAGCGCAAGACGCGCCGGCCGGCGAAGAGGTGTTACAATGAACCAGAAAGATGAAACCGTTCGCCGGCAGCCGCTGCAAATGGAAAAGGAACCGTTTGATTTCGCCCGCTGGTGGGACCGTGTCGGTATTCTGATCGTATTGCTGGCGCTGGTCGCCTTCATGTCGATCTTTGCGCCGAACTTCGCGCGCGTTGACAACCTTTTCAACATCGCGCGCTCGATTTCGGTCAACGCCATTCTGGCAGCCGGGATGACCTTTGTCATCCTGACGAAGGGCATTGACCTATCCGTCGGCTCGACAGTCGCCGTTTCCGGCGTCGTCGCCGTGCTGGCGGCTATCGCAGGCGTGCCCGCCCCGATCGCCATTCTCTCCGGCATGCTGGTCGGCGCCGCCTGCGGTATCGTCAATGGCGCGCTGGTCGCCTATATGGGTCTTGCGCCCTTCATCGTGACGCTCGGCCTGATGACCTTCCTGCGCGGGTTGGCCTATACCATGACCGAGGGGCAGCCGATCGTCTCGAGCAGCCTCAATTTCAAGGCGTTCGGCAGCGGCTATATCGCGGATGTGCCGATCCCCGTCATCACCATGATAGTCGTCTATATCATTGCCTGGTTCGTTCTCGAACGCACACGGTTCGGACGGCATATCTATGCCGTGGGTGGCAATGAAGAGGCGGCGGAATTGGCCGGCGTGCGCGTCAAGCGGATCCTGACGGCGGTCTATGTCATTGCCGGCCTTTGCGCGGGCCTTGCCGGCGTCATTTTCGCCGCTCGGGTGATTTCTGCGCAGCCAACGGCGGGCACCGGTTACGAGCTTGATGCAATCGCGGCGGTCGTTCTTGGCGGCACCAGCCTTTCGGGTGGCCGTGGCCGGATCATCGGCACGCTGATCGGCGCCGTCATTCTGGGTGTTCTGAGCACCGGCCTGATCCTGATGGATGTTCCCTTCTTCACCCAGCTTCTGATCAAGGGCGTGGTCATCATCTTCGCCGTTGCCATCGACAGCCTGAAACAGCGCACATTCAACTTCGGCTTCCTGTCGCGCAAACAAACGCCGCAGCGGAACTAGCAAAAAATGCAGAGGGTTCAGCACCCTTTGTCCCTCCCCGACTTCAATCTCACGTCTTGTGAAAGACCGACACCATGACCCACCGTATCCGGATCGCCGATCCGCTCAATGGCGCACGCGTGCGCGAACCGATCTTCTTCACCGTCAACGCCACCATCGATGCGAGGCTCCTTTGGGCAAAAACCGACGACGGCGAGAAAGTTCTCTGCCAGAGACTGGACCAGGGCTCCAACGCGCAGCAGACTCGTTTCGTCGCGACCGTCGACGTCAACCAGGCGGCAACTCTGGAACTGGCGGAAACCTGCGAGACGCTGTCGGCCGATATCGCGCCGGTGATCAGTGAAAAGCACGGCCGCGAGACCGACTGCTTTGTCCGTCTCGACACCGGCGCCTTCGACCTCGAACTCTGCTCTGGCAAGGCAGAGGGGCTTGGCTCCTCGAAATGGGGCTTGCGGCACTTCCGGGCGCTGAGCGATGACTTCGAACTGCTGCCGTCGGGAAACAATGCCATCGGCGGTTTCTATGGCCCTTTCTTCACACCGGAAAATGGCCTTATCAATCCGCCGGAACACACGATGGTCGAAATCGAGATCATTGAAAAGGGGCCTGTCATGCATCACTATCGCATGCATGGACAAATCCCTGACGGGCTTCTGGACGAACTGAAGGGAAAGTCCTTCTCAATCGACTGGAAGTTTTACGCCGGAACGCCGTTCTTCGAGCGCCGCTACGATGTCACGCCGTTCCAGACGGTGATCAACGGCCGCTCGGTCACCAACAAGATCACGGTCGGCGACGAGTTCGAAGGGGGCAAGGGAAAGCTGGTTTTCGACCGCTTCGCCGCCTATGGCGGAACGCGCTACCGGGCGGGCGATCCCTATGCCGGAGAACTTGTCGATATGGTCGCAGATACCGTCAAGACCGTGACATCGGGCAGCTCCAAGCTTGAGGAATTCAGGGCGGAACTCGCAGATATGGAATCCGCCCACTGGGATCTTTACTGGCGGCTGTTCTGTGCCTGGGAAGGGGTTTTGAGCGAAGATGAGATCCGCAGCAGACTGGCGCAAGTGCGCGCATCTGCGCATGTGAAGGCCGACCTCAACGACCGCGAATGGATCATCACGGATGAACCCGTGGATGTTTCCGCCCTCGCCCACGAAACCATCTTCCCGGGCCCCGCAAGCAAGACCGTCGAATTCCACCAGGAAAGCGGTCGCGCAATGGTCTGGTGGACATCGAAACCCTCTGGCGCTTTCCAGATCGTTCAGCGCAAACAGTCTGGCTGGGTCAACTGGGGTTCGAATGGCGAAAACGAATGCCCGGAACTGCCGGTCGGTGTCGACATCAAAACCGCCTATGGTCCGCTCGCAGAACGCTGGACGCAGGTCGCTGATCAACTTGAGACCACGGTGAAGGTCAGTGTTGAGGCGCTCTAGGTGTGAGCTTTCAGGAGGTTGTCCATTCGGAGCAGAGCGAGGAGACTGAAGTTACCACGCTTCAGCACTCACCGGAGGCTCCGAATGAACATCCACAAGAATGCCCGCTTGACCCTGTTGATTGCCACTGGGAACTGACCCGGCGTGGCCCGATTTTCCATTGAGAATTGCCCCATGTTCCAACCTTCCCTCGCGTGTTTTGAGCGGGGGCTATGGAGTAATTGACATAGCGTTATTGAACGTGATCCGACGCTGGCATTTTAGAGAGCATCTATCGATCCGGGCGATTTGCCGCAGGACCGGCCCATCCCGGAATACCATCCGTAAATACCTGCGCCGGCGTCGTTGAGCCGAAGTTCAGGGTACCGGAGCGACCGAGCAAGCTTGCCCCATTTGCAGATCAGTTGTCGGCTGGGCTGAAGGCCGAATCCAAAAAGAAACGCAAGCAGAAGCGGACGATGAAGCAGCTGCATGCCGATCTGGTCAGCCTCGGCTACGAAGGTTCCTATAATCGGGTTGCGGCATGTGCTCGGGAATGGCGGGATGATCGTCAGAGGGAATTGCAGACGACCGGCCGTGGCACGTTTGTCTGGACCTGTCACGGAATTGTTCCGCTCCTTTGACTTGGTATTTTGCCACAAAGGAGAAACATCATGGCACAAAAACCGACCCCGGAATTCCGCGCTGAGGCAGTGCGGGTCGCTTTGACCAGCGGCTTGCCGCGTAGGCAGGTGGCGGCAGATTTTGGCGTCGGCTTCTCGACGCTGAGCCGTTGGATCCAGCAAGATCGGCGCAATCCTGAGAAGCCAACCACCCAGTCCGATCTCGAGCGCGAGCTCGCCGAGCTGCGGAAAGAGAACCGCTTGCTCCGGGTGGAGAGAGAGGAGTTAAAAAGGCCACCCAGTTCTTTGCGGAGCGAAGCAAATGAGGTTTGCTTTCATCGCAAAGAAAGCTGACATGTCGCCCATCGAGCGGCTGTGCCAGATTATCGATGTCAGCCCGACAGGGGTGGCTCTACCTGGCTGTCATCCTTGATCTGCATTCAAGGCGCGTGATCGGTT
Organism: Martelella sp. K41-7; assembly: GCF_055808365.1. NCBI lineage: Bacteria > Pseudomonadati > Pseudomonadota > Alphaproteobacteria > Hyphomicrobiales > Aurantimonadaceae > Martelella > Martelella sp. K41-7. Next base: position 24,460 of record NZ_CM147867.1, on the reverse strand, counting down.
GGGCCGTCTCAAACCGCATGAAACGTGACTTGGCGATCAGAGCCTTGAACATGGCCATCGCCCTGCGAAGACCGCCGAAAGGCTGCATGCATCACACCGACCGTGGCAGCCAATATTGCTCTCACGAAGACCAAAAAACCCTGCGCCAACATGGCTTCCAGGTGTCGATGAGCGGTACTGGAAACTGTTACGATAACGCGGCGGTCGAGGCATCCAAGGCCCAGTAAAACGCCAGCTTTAAGGAACTGATCATTCCCGCCCCGAGCACGCAAGCCGTGCTCGGTTTTTTTGTTGCGGATTCCCGCCACCCGGCCATCGCGATCAAGCTACAGCGCTTGCATCCTGCCGGAGGCGTGCGCTGCTATTTGCAGAACTCGTCTCTACGCCTGTTGATTGGCCCCAAGATCTGACAGCCGCTTACCTGTCGCCGATCAGCATCCGGTAGCGGAACTGGTCGATGACAACGGCCAGAACAAGCAGTCCACCCAGCAGGATCATCTGCATGTAGGAGCCGATCTGCATCAGGTTCATGCCGTTCTGCACCAATACGATGAAGAAGGCACCAAGCACCACGCTTTCTACCCGGCCTATACCGCCGCGCAGCGAAACGCCGGCGATGACGCAGGCGGCGATCGATTCAAGAGCGATCGTCCCGCCGAGATTTGTCTCGCCGCTTTCCACCCGCGCCGTCAGCAGCACGCCGGAAAGCGAGGCCAGAAGCGCGCAGAGCAGATAGGCTGTAAACAGCGTGCGCGTGGTATTGATGCCGGAAAGTTTCGCCGCCTTGACATTGCCGCCGACGGCATAAATGCGCGCGCCGGTGCGGGTGCGGTTCATCAGCGTCCAGATCACCACGATGGCAAAAACCGCGACGACGACGGGAACCGGCACGCCGGAGATCCGCCCGAAACCGAAGAAATCGCCGAAGGCATAGGGCAGTCCGCCAACCGGCACGCCGCCGGTGATGAACAGCGCAACCCCCGCCCCCATGGACTGGACGCCAAGCGTCATGATGAAGGGCGAGACGCCGAACTTGGCAACGCCCAGCCCGTTCAGCGCACCGATGGCGAGCGCCGCCAGAAAGCCCGTCAGGATGCCGAGCGTGACCACCAGAAAGGCTGCTTCCGGGAACACGCTGGCGAAATAGACCATCGCCGTGGCCGAGGTGACCGAGGTGAGCGCAATCGCGGTTCCGACCGAAAGATCGAAGCCGCCGGTGACAAGCACGATCATCTGCCCGAGCGAGACAAGCACGAGATAGACCGATTGGCGCGCAACATTGACGATGTTGTCGACGGTCAGGAACTGCCTTGATGCGAGCGCGAAAATGATCAGCGCGGCGACCAGAAAGAAGGGCAGCACGCCGAGCTTCAGGAAGACATCGCCGAAAAACCGCCGGAGGGAAAAGCCGGCGTCCGGCTGCGTGGTTTTCACGGCTTCCGCTTCATTGGTCATGCCGTCTGCCTTTCTTCGTGGAAAAATGCTTTGAGAATTGCCTCTTCTTCGATCTCGTCGCCGGAAAGCGATGCCGAGACCCGGCCCTGGCTGAACACCAGCATGCGATGCGCAAGGTTCATGGCTTCCGGCAGATCGGAGGAAATCACCACCACCGCCTTGCCGGCCTCGCAGATCTGTTTGATCAGGCGGTAGAGCGCCGCGCGCGTGCCAACATCAACGCCCACCGTCGGCTCGTCGAAAATGTAGACATCGCGATCGGCAGCAAGCCCCTTGCCGAACAGGATCTTCTGCTGGTTGCCGCCGGAAAGCTTCGAGGCCGTGCGCGCGAGATAGGCGTCGGAGAGGTCAACGCGCCCGCCGATCTCTGCCGTCAGTCGGTTGACCGCTTTTGGCCTTCTCAGGCCGAAGAAACCGCGCGTCTCCTTGTGGTCGAGCGTTGCAAGCGCGATATTGTCGCCCGCCGTCGCCCCCAGCATCAACCCCTCTTCCTTGCGGTCGGAAGGCAGGTAGAAGATGCCGTCCTTCAGGAGTTTTGCCAGCGGCACCCCAGTCACATCGCGGCCCTTGTAGGTGACGCTTCCGACCGAAATGCCAGACAGACCGATCGCGGCGCGAAAGGCGCGGGATTTGCCGCAGCCGACGAGACCGGCAACGCCCAGCACCTCGCCACGACGGACATCGATATCGACGCCTTCGACGCCTGCGGCCTTCAGACCGCGGATCGAAAGGACCGGCTCTTTCTCCGGGGTCGCGGCAATCACCGGATAGATTTCGCTGATCGCCCGGCCCGTCATCATTTCGACCAGCGCGTTGTGGTCGAGGTCATGTGCGCCGACCGTTCCGACGAGTTTGCCGTCACGCAGAACAGTGATCCGGTCGGCGATCTGCTTGAATTCCTGGATGCGATGGGAAATATAGATGATGCCGGTCCCGCTCGCTCTGGCGTTTCGCACCAAGCGGAACAGCTCCTTGGTCTCGCGTTCCGTGAGCGAGGCGGTCGGCTCGTCCAGGATCAGGATCTTGGCGCGGGCATGAACGGCCTTGGCAATTTCCACCATCTGCTGCTCGGCGCGCGACAGGCTCAGGACCTGACGGCGAACGTCGAGCGAAAACCCCATTTCATCGAAAATCTCCTGCGCGCGGTCACGCATGGCGGCGTGGTCGATCAGCATGCCGGTCAGCGGCTCGTCGCCGAGGAAGATGTTTTCGGCAACGGTGCGCGTCGGCACCAGTGAGAATTCCTGGAAGACGGCGCCGATGCCGGCGGCCCGTGCATCGCGCGCTGAAGAAAAATGCACCGAATGCCCGTCGATCAGGACTTGGCCCGCGCTTGGTCGGTAGACACCGGCGAGAATGGAGATCAGCGTCGATTTGCCAGCGCCGTTTTCACCAAAAAGCACGTGGACCTCGCCCGCGCGCAGGGAGAAATCGACATTCTCCAACGCCATCACGCCCGGAAACTGTTTGGAGATACCGCTCATACGCACAAACGGAATGGCTTTCTCGGCCATGGCCGGACCCTTTCCAAGGTCCGCTCCGCCTGAGTTTGCGGAGCGGAATGCTTGTCTCATTCTGATGTCAATCGACGGAGAAGACCGGACGGAAGCCCTTCGGCGGCAGGATATCGGTCTGCGGCACGCTGTCGATATTGTCGCCGTTGACGACAAAGATCTTCGGGCCGACATGCTTGACCAGTTCCTTGCCCTCCAGCGCGCGGACCGCCTGATCGACCGCAATACGCCCCTGAATGACCATGGAATCCGCCGGTGCAGCCTCGATGAAGCCGCGCTTGATGCCCTCATAGACGCCGGGGGTCATGTAGAAAGCGAGAAGCCCGACCTTGTCCTTCAGACCGCGTTCGCGGATCAGGCCCTGGGCGGCTTCGGCGGTGACGGCCGTACCGGCGATATAGGCAACATCAGGCTCGGCCTGCAGCACGTCTTCCACGAGCTTGAGCTGGGCTTCCTTGCCGGTGTCGCCATATTTCGGCTCAAGCACCGTCAATGCGGAACCCTCGACGGCCTTCATGAAGCCCTCATTGGCGGCTTCCACCCAGCCGGCACCTGCCGGGCCCGGGAACCAGCCGACAACCGCCGGGTCGCCGCCTGCGGGATGCTTTTCGGCGAGATACTTACCGGTCTCGAAACCCATCGTGTAGAAGGAGACGAGCGACTTGGCGGTGATGTCGGACGACGACATGCCGTTGACCAGATCGATGACCGGCACGCCCTTGGAAGCAACTTCCGAGACCACGCTGTTCAACCCGTCATAGGAAATGGCGCCGATGACGACGGCATCCGCGCCGCCGGCAACGCAGTCCTCGATCTGCGAGATCTGCTTGGCAAGCTCGGTATAGCCGCCGGCTTCAACCACGTTGAGCTTGACGCCGAGATCCCTGGCCTCCTCGACCACGCCGTAATCAACGCCGAGCCAATAGGCATCTTTCATATGCGGGAAGGAGACGCAGATATTGTAGGGCTTTTCAGCCTTTTCCAGCGGCGAATAGTTGATGTCGGAGGGCGTGCCATCGGCGGAGAAAGCCGGCGTGATCTCCACGGCATCATAAGGATACCAGGTCTCGGCAAGCACCGGCGATGCTGCGGAGACGGCCAGTGCCGAAATGGCGATTTTCAGGATTGAATGTGCTTTCATTGAAGTTCCCCTTCGTGGTTATAGAAAAAGCAGCGTTCAGTTGGTCTTCTCAAAAAAGCGCCCGGATTTTCTCGATAAGGGCGGCCCGGTCTTTCCGGGCGGCCAGGGCGGTATCCATGTTCACCTTGACGAAACGGGTTGGCGTGTGCGGCTGAAGCTGGCCGATCAGGTCCATGTCGGCTGAAATCACCGTGCCGACCATGAAATAGCCGCCGCCGGAAACGGCATCGCGATGCAGCACGATCGGCTCCGATCCACCCGGCACCTGCACGGAGCCATAGGGGTAGCAGGCATCGACGATGTTCGAAGGATCGGACCCCGCGCCGAAAGGCTGTTCGCGTTCGACAAACGCGATCGGATGGCCGCCACGGAAGCGGTAACCCATACGATCGGCTTCCGGCGCGACCTTCCATTCATCGGAAAAAAAGTACTCCAGCGAGGCATCCGTCATGCGATGATCGTAGAGACCGGGCAGGACGCGCAGCTTGGCAGGCGTTCCCGGCTTGCGGCGCAAAGCCTCGGGGATTTCCTTGCCGATTTCCGCCGTGCGCGCTGGTGTGCCGACGGGAAGCTCGTCACCGGCAGCAATCGCCCTGCCCTCGACGCCTCCGAGTGCGCCGATCGGATAGGTCGAGCGGCTGCCGAGCGCCATCGGAACATCGATGCCGCCTGCGACTGCGATATAGATGCGCGCGCCGGTCTTTAAAAAACCGAAGGAGAGCTTCTGCCCGGCCTTGACGGAGACCGCCGTCCAGCCCGGCACTTCCTCCTCGTCGATCAGCACCGGCATTTCGGCGCCGGTGACCGCGATCACGGCATCTTCGGTGAATTCAAGCGTAGGGCCCATGAACACCGCTTCAAGGCCCGCCGCCCCTTCGTCATTGCCGACGAGATGATTTCCGGCAATCAGCGCAAGGCGATCCATGGCACCACCTTCGGGAATGCCGAGGTGATAATAGCCGGGGCGGCCGAGATCCTGAACGGTGGTGGCAAGACCGGGATGGAGAACCTTAATGGTCATTGAGAACGCCCTCCAGCTTGGCATTGTAGCCGTCAATGTCCTTGTTGAATTCGTTGAGGTCGAAGGAGACCTCGCGGATTGGCGGGGCGAAGGTGCCGTTTTCCACCGCCTCGACCTCGGCGTCATAGGTGGCGCGGTCGATCGGCTTGAACTTGACGATGTCGCCGGGCTTGAAGAACACCATGAAGTCCTTCAGGTAGCTGGTCGTCTGGGTCGGGTCATAGATCGGCATCGGGGTGATGCCGAACATCTGGTAACCGCCGGCGCCGCGCACCGAATAGATGCAGGAAAAGCAGCCGCCATAGCCAACGGTCAGCTTCGGCGTATCGGTGCGGGGCCGCAGATATTTCGGCACCTCGATCTGACGCTGGCGCTCGACCATCTGGTACATGAACGGCAGGCCCGAGACGAAGCCGACCATGGTGACGATCCACGGCGCGCCGGAGTGTGCGTCGATGAAATCGGCCACGGAGTTGTAGTCATTGATCCGCGCTGCATATTCGAGATCGGTGCTTTCCGGGTCCTGGTGACGCTCGCGGAAGCGCATCAACGTCTCATGCGTCCACGGGTCGTCGTAATAGACCGGGATTTCGATGATCCGCGTCTTGATCAATGGCTCCGATTTCTGGTCGGCAAGCTCGATCGCCTGGACTCGCCGCAGAATTTCATCGGGATGGATGATGTCCGGGTTGAACCTGATCTGGAAGGACGCATTGGCCGGGCAGATCTCGGTAACGCCCTCGATCTTCGCGTCACGAACCCTGTTGGTGATCGACAGCGTATGGAAAAACGCCTCCAGCGACATTTCCTCGCTGCATTCGACGAAGAGGTGTTCGTCACCTCCGAAGGAATAGCGCATCTTCATGACGAGGCCTCCTCATAGACTTTGGCCGGGCTAGAGGTTTGAGGGTTGAAGTGCGTTTCGAGCCAGGGCTCGAGAAAACGGGTGTGAAAGGCGCCTTTCGCGACCGCATCGTCGCGGCAAAGGGCGAGATGCAGCGGAATGGTGGTCACAAGCCCTTCGATCTTTAGACCGGACAGTGCCGTCTTGAGCTTCTTCAGGCAGTCTTCGCGGTTCTCTGCATGCACGATCAGCTTGCCGAGCAGCGAATCGTAGAACGGCGGCACCGTGTAGCCCTCGTAGAGGAAGGTATCGAAGCGAATGCCCGCGCCTTCCGGCTCGACAAGTTTCGTCACCGTGCCGGGTGCGGGCATGAAGCCCTTTGCCGAATCTTCCGCATTGATGCGGCACTCGATGGCGTGGCCGGAAAGGGCGATGTCGCCCTGCGTGACCGAAAGCCGCTCGCCGCCCGCAACCCTGATCATCTCCTGAACGAGATCGATGCCGGTGACCATTTCCGTGACCGGGTGCTCGACCTGGATGCGGGTGTTGACCTCGATGAAATAGAATTCACCGACGTCCTCGTCGTAGAGATATTCGACCGTACCTGCACCTTTGTACCCAACCGATTTCACAAGCGCGACGGCGCTTTCGCAGAGCGCCTTGCGGATATCGTCAGGCAGACGGCAGGATGGCGCTTCTTCCCAGACCTTCTGGCGGCGGCGCTGCAGCGAGCACTCGCGCTCGAAGCAATGAACGGCGTTCTCGCCGTCGCCGAGCACCTGGACTTCAACATGACGCGCCTTGGTGATGACCTTTTCGATGTACAGACCGCCATCGCCGAAGGCCGCTTTCGCTTCCGCCGCCGCCTGTGGAAACTGACGCTCGAAATCCTCCATCGTATCCACGATGCGGATGCCACGCCCGCCGCCGCCGGCCGCTGCCTTGATCATTGCCGGAAAGCCCGTCTCCTCGATGATCGCGCGCGCCAACGCGATATCGTCAACGCGCCCGTCGGAACCCGGCACGGTCGGAACGCCGGCCTTGGCAGCAACGCTTCTTGCGGCAACCTTGTCGCCGAGAAGGCTGATCGCGTCGGCGGACGGGCCGATGAAGATCATGCCGGCATCAACGACGGCGCGGGCGAACTCGGCATTTTCCGAAAGAAAGCCATAGCCCGGATGAATGGCATCAACGCCGGCGGCCTTCGCCGCTTCGATGATCTTCTCGACGTTCAAATAGGATTTCGCGGCAGCGGGCGGTCCGATATCCACGGCTTCATCGGCGAGCTTCACGGCCAGCATATCGGCATCGGCGGCGGAATGAACCTGCACCGTCCGGATGCCGAGGGCCTTTGCCGCGCGAATGATCCGCACGGCAATTTCCCCGCGATTGGCAATCAGGATCGAGCGGATGGTCATGCCTCAACCTCTGCCAGCACCTGTCCGGCTATGACGGGTTCGGCGTCGTCAACGAGAAAGGTGATGTTGGCGCCGGCAACGCCGGCCGAAATTTCGTGAAACGACTTCATGACCTCGATAAGCCCGATCGTTTCCTTCTCCGTGACAGCCGCGCCATCTTCCTTGAAAGACGCTGCGTCGGGAGAGGGCTTGCGGTAGAATGTGCCTGGCAGTGGCGACTTAATTTCGAGCTTGCTCATGCTGTTCTCCGGATTTTTTCATTTATGATTTCTGAAACGGGGGAAATACGGATGCCGGCAGCGATCAGCGCCTCGCGCAGCGCCTTTGCAATGGCGAGCGCACCGGGCGTATCGGAATGAAAGCAGATCGATTCGAAGGGAATGTCGACGTCGCGGCCCGTCACCGCCGTGACCTTGCCCTGCTTGCAGGCGCGCACCGCGCGCGCGGCAAGCGCTTCCGGGTCGAGATGGCCAACGGAGCGGGTGAAGACGATCTGGCCATCCTCGCCATAGTCCCGATCGGCGAAAAACTCACGCACAACCGGCAGGCCAGCCTCCACCGCAATCGCCTCGGTCACCGAACCGCTCATGCAGAAAATGCTGACATTGGGGGCGGCGGTGCGCATGTAGTCGACAAACAGGTGGGAAAGCTCGGCATTGACCGCCATCTCCATGTAGAGCGCGCCATGCGGCTTCACATGCTGGAGCATGGCGCCATGGCGGCGGGTGAACTCGCGCAATGCGCCGACCTGATAGATGATATCGTTGACCAGTTCCTTCGCCGTGCCGTCGATCTTTCGGCGACCGAAGCCCTGAAGATCGTTATAGCCGGGATGGGCACCGACGCCGACGCCGTGCTCCACGGCCATGCGCACCGTCTGGTCCATCAGGTTCGGATCGCTGGCATGGAAACCCGTGGCGATATTGGCGGACGTGATGAACTCCATAAGCTGCGCGTCATCGGTATCCCCGATCTGCCAGCGACCGTAGGACTCGCCCATGTCACAATTGATGTCGACAACCTCGCGCTGCAAAACCGCACTCCCTGATTTCCGAAGGCCGACCTACAGCGGACAATAGTGCCCTGTATTTGTGCGCCAGCTTCCAATGCCTATCAATTCGTCAAAACCAAAGCTAAAACGGAAAAAGGCATTTGAAAAATTCTATTTCTTGTTCACTATTATCTGAAAAAAGAATGACCATCGGATGAGCTCGCAGTCACGGATCCGCCCGATGGCCCTGTGGAATGCGGGAATTTGGAGCGATAGCAGTATTTTCATGCGACTTCCGGGGCGCGCCATTCAAAAAACTGAAACAGTATGTTCTGAAAATCAGAAGGGAACCAGCCGATGTCATTCAAACTGAGACAACTCCGCTATTTCGTGGCGACCGCAGAACTGGGCCAAGTCTCGCAATCCGCCGTTCATCTTTCGATCTCGCAATCGGCGATCACCACGGCGATCAAGGAGCTTGAACAGACAGTCGGTGCGACGCTATTCGAGCGCACATCCCACGGCATGAGCCTGACGGATGCCGGGCGGCAATTCCTGTCGCATGCCTACGAAATCCTGCAGAAGGTCGAGGAGGCGACGCAACTCACCAGTTATACCGAAGCGCTGACCGGTACGCTGACCGTGGTCGCAACCTATACCGTCATCGGCTACTTCCTGCCGCTCCACATCGAACGGCTGCGGCGGCGCTTTCCGGGCCTCGACATCAAGCTGTTCGAGCTCAATCGCGAGTCGATCGAGGAAGGCCTGCTCACAAATCGCTACGACATGGCGGTTCTGCTGACTTCGAACATCCTCAACACCGAACTCACGACGGAGAAGCTCCTGAGCTCCGAAAGACGACTGTGGGTGCCGGCCCGCCATCCACTTTTGAGCACTGAATCGGTTGGACTGATGGAGACGTCAGAGGAATCCTACATCATGCTGACGGTGGACGAAGCCTCGCACAGTTCGCTGAAATACTGGAGCCGAACGGCGTTTCAGCCGAAGATCACACTCAGGACCTCATCGATCGAGGCCGTGCGCTCGCTGGTCGCCAACGGCCAGGGTGTGGCGATCCTTTCCGACATGGTGCATCGCCCCTGGTCGCTCGAGGGCCGGCGCATTGAGACGATCAACCTGCGCGACCCGATCCCTTCCATGGATGTCGGGCTTGCCTGGCGGAAGAATGCCGAGTTCACGCCGGCCATGTCGGCCTTCCGCTCCTATTTCCGGCAGGCCTTCCATATTCCAAGCTAGCCTCAAAATGTCGGCGGCGTGCTGGCGGAAACGATGACACAGTCTTCCGGCCCCACCTGGCGGAAGCGATGCGGCTCGCGGCTGTCGAAATAGTAAGCGTCGCCGGGCCCCAATATCTTGCGCTGGTCGCCGACGGTGATCTCTATCCGGCCGGAAATCACGATCCCGCCCTCCTCGCCCTCGTGGCGATACATCACCCGGCCGGTGTCGGCACCTGGCCTGTAGGTCTCTTTCAGGATCATCATTGCGCGGCCAACGGAATTGCCCACCTGTTTGAGCGAAAGCCGCGCCTTGCCGATCTCCGTCAGTTCCTCGGCGGCATAAAACACCGTCTTCTCGGCCTCCGGCGTGAAGGCGAAGAATTCAGACAGGCCGATCGGAATGCCCTCGAGAATCCGCTTCAACGAGCCGACCGAGGGATTAAGCCTGCCGGATTCAATCAAAGAGATGGTCGAACTCGACACATTCGCCTTTTTCGCCAGCGCCCGCTGCGAGAGCTTCGCTCGCTCGCGCACGGCCCTCAGCGTCCGTCCAAGCTCGATATCGTCATGTGAAGCGCTGAGCATGCTTCATATCCTCATCATTTCTACTTCGGTATCAATTAAATCAATATCTTGCCTTCAGCAAGAAACAGACTTTTTTACCGATCGAAAGCCAAATACGCTTCTGCCACGAAGACAGCGGCAAGGTCCGCCAAAACCAGGAGCAGCTCATGTTGAATTCGGAAATCGCCTCGCGGCGGGAAGCAGCCATCTCCCGCGGCGTCGGCATGCAGACGCAGATTTATGTCGATCGCGCAAAGAATGCCGAGGTCTTCGATGTCGAGGGCCGGCGCTATATCGACTTTGCCGCTGGCATCGCCGTCGTCAATACCGGCCATTGCCACCCGAAGGTCATGGCGGCGGTGGAAGACCAGCTAAAGCGCTTCACCCATACCTGCCACCAGGTTCTGCCCTATGAGCATTATATCCGGCTCGCCGAGCGGCTGAATGCGGCCGTGCCGGGCGATTTCGACAAGAAGACCGTCTTCGTCACCACCGGCGCCGAGGCTGTCGAAAATGCGGTGAAGGTCGCGCGCGCCGCCACCGGTCGCTCCGCCGTGATTGCCTTCAATGGCGGGTTTCATGGCCGTACCTTCATGACCCTGTCGCTGACCGGCAAGGTCGCGCCCTACAAGACCGGCTTCGGCCCGATGATGCCGGATGTCTACCACATCCCCTACCCGGCCGAATTGCACGCGACCTCCGCCGAGGACAGCCTGAAGGCGCTGAAAAGCCTGTTCAAGACCGATCTCGATCCGGCCCGCGTTGCCGCCATCATCATCGAGCCGGTTCAGGGCGAAGGCGGCTTCTATCCGGCGCCCGCGGACCTGATGCGCGCCATCCGCACGCTTTGCGACGAGCACGGTATCGTCATGATCGCCGACGAAGTGCAGACCGGCATCGGCCGCACCGGGCATCTCTTCGCAATGGAAGCCTATGATGTCGCGGCCGATCTGACGACCATCGCCAAAGGGATCGGCGGCGGCCTGCCGCTTGCCGCCGTCACCGGACGGGCGACGATGATGGATGCGGCGGGCCCCGGCGGTCTTGGCGGCACCTATGGCGGCAACCCGCTTTCCATCGCCGCCGCCAATGCCGTGCTGGACGTGATCGCAGAGGAAGACCTCTGCAACCGCGCCAACCGGCTCGGCTCCTACCTCAAGCAACGGCTTGAGGCGATCCGCGCAACCACGCCCGAGATTGCCGAAATCCGCGGCCCCGGCTTCATGGTGGCCATCGAGTTCATGACGGAAGACGGCGCGCCGAACCCGGACATGACCAATGCCGTGCGGCTGGAAGCGCAAAGCCGCGGCCTGATCCTGCTCACCTGCGGCGTCTACGGCAATGTCATCCGCTTTCTCGCCCCTCTGACGATCGAGGAAGAGGTGCTGGCGGAAGGCGTCGATATTCTCGAGGCATCGATTGCCGCCGTGAAGGAGAACCAGGCATGAAGCTGAAAGACCCGTCCCTTCTCGAGCTCCGCGCCTTTATCAACGGCACCTGGATTGAGTGCGACAGAACCTTCGACGTTTTCAATCCGGCCTCGGGCGAGAAGATCGCCGCCATCACCGATCTTTCCTTGGACGATATCCGCGCAGCGATCGACGCCGCCCACGCCGCGAAGCCCGCCTGGGCGGCGCTGACCGGCAAGGAGCGCGCCGGGTTCCTGCGCAAATGGTACGACCTGATGGTCGAGAACGCCGACGATCTGGCGACCATTCTGACGACTGAGATGGGCAAGCCATGGCCGGAGGCGCGCGGCGAAATTCTCTACGGCGCAAGCTTCATCGAATGGTTCGGCGAAGAGGCCAAGCGCGTCTATGGCGACACCATCCCGGGCCACCAGCGCGACAAGCGCATCATCGTGAAGAAGCAGCCGGTCGGCGTCGTCGGCGCGATCACGCCGTGGAACTTTCCCAATGCGATGATCGCCCGCAAGGTCGCGCCCGCCCTTGCCGCCGGCTGCACATTCGTCGCCCGGCCCGCCGAACTCACGCCGCTCTCGGCGCTTGCCATGGCCGTGCTTGCCGAGCGCGCCGGTATCCCGGCCGGTGTATTCAACGTCATCCCATGCGCCGATGCCGCCGCGGCCGGCGAAGAACTCTGCGCCAATGAGAAGGTCGCCAAGATCACGTTTACCGGCTCGACCCGCGTCGGCCGCATCCTGATGCGGCAATGCGCCGACACGATCAAGAAGATGTCGCTTGAACTCGGCGGCAATGCCCCGTTCATCGTCTTCGACGATGCCGATCTCGATGCGGCGGTCGAGGGCACGATGATCGCCAAATACCGCAACAACGGTCAGACCTGCGTCTGCGCCAACCGCATCTATGTCCAGTCCGGCGTCTACGACGCCTTTGCAGAAAAGTTGAAGGCCAGGGTCCTCGAGCTGAAGGTCGGAGACGGCTTTGCAGACGGCGTCAATGTCGGGCCGCTGATCAGCCCGCAGGCGCTGGACAAGGTCGAGGACCATATCGCCGATGCGGTCAGCCATGGTGCGACCGTCATTGCGGGCGGCAACCGTTCAAATCTCGGGGCGACCTTCTTTGAGCCGACCGTCTTGACCGGTGTTACGCAGGAAATGAAGGTCGCGCATGAAGAGACCTTCGGCCCGGTCGCGCCGCTCTTCCGCTTCGAGCGTGAGGAGGAGGTGATCGAGATGGCCAATGACAGCGAGTTCGGCCTCGCCGGCTATTTCTACGCCCGCGACCTTGCACGCGTCTTCCGCGTGGCCGAGGCGCTTCAAACCGGCATGGTTGGGATCAATACCGGACTGATTTCCACCGAGGTAGCCCCCTTCGGGGGCGTCAAACAGTCCGGCCTCGGGCGCGAGGGCTCGAAATACGGGATCGACGACTATCTGGAGATCAAGTATCTCTGCCTCGGCGGAATAACATGAAACGGGCAATCAGTTTGACCTGCTTTCTGGGCTCGCCTAGACGTCCAAATGAAAAGAAGCTGTTTCAGGGCATAGGCACCCATACTTCAAACATCCACAACGCTCACAGCCTCATTTTTCGACCTGACGGGAGGGCATAGCAAAACGGCATAACTGTATTCGCATAAGCGGCTCTGGTTGATGGTGTCCGCACGTGCCAGCGTTCAATCGTGGGGCAGAAAGCCCCGGCTGAAAAGGTGGAAGACCCCGGTGTTCATCACGACAGGCGAGGTCAAAGCAAACCACAGAGGGAAAAATGCACACAATTAAAGCTCTCACGCACCGCGGGCTGCTGGCGATTGCCGCCGGATGCTCCATCGCCGCCATTCAGATGGCACCGGCATTCGCGCAGGAGGTCCTGCGTCTTCATCACTTCAACTCGCCGCGCTCAGCCGCCCATGTTAAGTTTCTCGACCCCTGGGCCGAGGCGGTCACCGAAGCATCGAACAGCTCGCTCGAGATCCAGATATACCCTTCGATGCAACTGGGTGGAAAACAGCGGGACCTGTTTGGCCAGGTGCGCGACGGCGTGGTCGCAGCCGGCGGCGCAATCATCAAGCCGGATGTCGCGGCAAAAGCGGCTTTCGCAACGCTGGCTGAGCCGATCATCGAATACTGGGTTTCCGAAACCACATTGAGTGAAGGCGACACTGAAACACTCTATAATGACGCCTGTTGATTTCTGCTGACGGCATGTTGCTTTACCCATCCATCGGGGTGGACCTGGATGAGACAGCTTTGATCCAAGGTCATTGTGTTCGGTTCGTGACCATCGACCTTTCACAGACAAGTCAGGAGGTCATGGAAAAGCTGTGCGCATTACCCGTTCTCAGTTCCTGGTCCCCTTGACCTGCCCCCCTTACATCTCACATTTAATTTGAGGGTCTGCGGGTTGTGTAACATCACAGTCGACAGGCAGTCTTCGACCGTATTTCCAAAGGTATCATCAAACGCCACATGAGGCCCTTGCTAGATGCAATAAGCTTCCTCCCCTCCTCCCTAACTTTTTCTTCAGTGATTGAATCTGGTCGGAGACGGGATGGGGTTAAGGGGTTATACCAGACTTCAATAATTCTGACTCTCGGGCTTCCAAAAATGCGACGAATCTGAATCGATGGTGCAAACAGGAGGTTTGCGATGGGTTCAGCGATTTCTCTTCGGACAGATTTCAACGGGGCGGAGTTGCGGCTTCTGGCTCGGCAGACACGCAATGCCGACCAGGCCCGGCGTCTCCTCGCGCTTGCATCGATCTATGATGGCGGATCACGCGGCGATGCCGCCCGGCTCGGCAGCGTTACGGTTCAGATCGTGCGCGACTGGGTGGTGCGCTTCAATGCTCGCGGACCCGACGGCCTGATCAACGGCAAGGCTCCGGGCAAGCCTTCTCTCCTGAACAACGATCAGCGAACCCGATCGGCCTATATCTTCGGCGCGATCTGCCCCAGGCACGGCAAGGCCGCAGCTCTCGTCATGCCGTGGTGTGACACCTATGCCATGAACCAGCATCTGATCGAGATATCCCGCAATGTCGCCGAAAACGCTCACGCCGTCCTCATCATGGATCAGGCCGGATGGCACATGTCCAACAATCTCGTCGTTCCTGAAAACATAACCATCCTGCCACTGCCGCCCAAATCACCCGAACTGAACCCGGTCGAAAACATCTGGCAGTTCATGAGGAACAACTGGCTCTCAAACCGCGCCTTCAAGTCCTACGAGGATATCGTCGACCACTGCTGCTACGCCTGCAGAACACTCCAGGACCGACCATGGAACATAATGTCGATCGGTAGACGCAAATGGGCACAAGAGTTCTGATCAATGACGATTGGTATTAACCCCTTACGAAGGGATTTCAGAGTTTCTGATCCAGAGTTCCCGACTGCCTCTTCCCCACCATAGACAGCATGCTGCCTTCTCAGGCAGCCGAGGAAAAATCAACACAGCTCTTCGGTCATCACATGAATGGGCCAAACTCATTATCCGAAGCATTTGGCTGCTGTCGAGCTTTGACTATTGACATCCGAATGCTGTTGAGCGTCCCGGAACTCTTCTCGCCTACCCGTGCACCTAGAAGCTTAGCGATCACCGAAGTCATATTTTCAAATCGACGCACATTTCAGTTCGTCACGCTGCGCGGTCTGTCGCGCTGTTTCCTCCTCGATTTTTTTGTAAGCCTCGTTTCCAAGGCGGTCCCGTTCTCGAGATTCTTTCAGCGCTTTGGGTGTAAGCGGTACACCATTCGCTGATTCAAAGAACTCATGAAACTCAGACTGCAGGGCAATTCTGACCATCCGGGGATTGGTCAAAGGGTTTCCGGGCTTAGCATCCGGGTGACGCCTGCGTATCTCACCCTCGTGCTTTACAGCCAATGCCCTTCCGAACTTGGTCGCACTCGCCCACATTACTCCCGGACGATCAGACGGGATTCGTTTTGGGCTCTGACTCATTTTCGATGATGTTTGGGTTTCAACTGGCATTGTTTTCGATGGAGAAACAAAGCCATGCGAGCCCAATTCCGTTTTTCTGACCTGATCCCAGCCGAATTTATTGTGGAGACGATACGCGAAGACGCCACAGTGATCGTGGTCTGCGCACACGCCGCCTCGCGGGGTAGCTCATGTCCTCTATGCGGGACGGTGTCCCTTCGTGTTCACAGCCGCTATCATCGGACGATGGCCGATCTGCCGTGTTCCGGGCGGCAGATAGAATTGCACCTGACCGTTAGAGCCGGATTCAAAAGTTCATGATGGGAAACAATATCGTGCGAGGCGTCTGGTCATCACCCTGATGCTGGCGATGTTGACCCATGCTGTGGCGCTTGCGATGGACTTTTCCCAATCTTTGGCCAACCGACGGCATCGTCCGAACCAGCCGAAGGTGCGCTCCACCACCCATCGGCGGGGCAGAACCTCAAAGCCTTTCGCTATGTCGGAGCGCTTGATGATTTCAAGGTTCCATTGGCCGCATCCGCGCAGCGCTTTTCGCAACTTCTGCCCGGCATAGCCGCCATCTGCGAAGACATGGCGCAACCAGGGGAAACGGTAGCGGATGGCTTTCAGGACATCGGGCGCACCGTCGCGGTCCTGGATATCGGCAGCATGGACATGCGCGAACAGCATCAGCCCGATCGTATCGGTGATGATGTGGCGCTTGCGGCCCTTGATCTTCTTGCCGGCGTCGTAGCCCGAAACCCCGCCGCTTTCGGTGGTCTTGACACTCTGGCTGTCGATGACACCGGCTGTGGGCGAGGCCTCGCGCCCCTCCAGTTCGCGCGTAGCGCAGACGAGCAGATGATTGATGGTCTGCCAAAGGCCGATGTCGCGCCAGCCATAGAAATAGCCTCGCACCGTGGAGACCGGAGGGAAGTCCTTCGGCAGAGCCCGCCATTGACTGCCGCTGCCCGCAATATAAAGGATCGCGTTCACCACTTCCCTCATATTCGTTTTCCGTGGCCGCCCGCCGGGCTTGGCCAGCGGTATCAGTGGAGCAATTACAGCCCACTCACGGTCCGTCAAATCGGTTGGATAGCGAAGGCGATCCCGGTTATGCTGCAGGCGGGTGATATCATTCCAGGGCATGCGATCCTCCACGTTCTTGGCAGAGGTGGTTGAATCACATCCTTCTGATATCACTCAACAACTTTTAAATCGGGCTCTGAGACGCTTCGTCTGTATTGCGGCCCATTGCCACCGAAAGATTTTCGCCGAGCGCTTCAGCGACAAAGTGGTCCGCCCGATGGCGCGGCGGACAGCGCGTCTTGAGACCCTGGTTCGCCATCTTGCTCTTGCATTGGGTGGTCGTCCGGCAGCGCGGATTGCGGAACGTCTTGGGTTTCCGATCAGCAATGATATGCTGTTGAGAACTGTTATGACCGCCCGCCACCAATACCACCGAGCGTCATCGGTATCGATGACTGGGCGTGGCGTCGCAATCATCGATACGGTACGATCATTCACGACCTTCAACGGCGAAAAACAATCGCATTGTTGCCTGACCGGAACCGGCGACCGCAAAGGCCTGGCTCGTTAAACAACCCCAAATCGAGATCGTGGCACGAGACCGCGGCGGCGGATATGCTCAGGCTGCCGTGCACGCCCTACCACACGCAGAACAGGTTGCCGACCGTTGGCACCTGATGGAAAACGCCAGCCAGGCCTTTCTCGACGCCGTTCGCAAATCGATGCGACAGGTGCGTATGGTGATTGGCACAGCAACCGTTAAGACGAAACTCCTGATTTCCGCCGAGCGTTTGCAATACGAGGGTTACCTGCGGCGTGAGGAAGCCAATGCCGTTATCCGGAAGTTCGTCAGCGATGGTGCGTCCATCAAGGAAATCGTTCGCAGAACCGGGCACAGCCGTAAGCTGGTCCGCAGCGTTGTTCGCGGTCAGCGCACAGACATCTTCCGTGCCCGCCAGAGCTCGCTGGAACCGCATCTGCCGTGGCTTGAGGCGCAATGGGACGCCGGATTACGAAACAGCGCTGAACTATGGCGGCAGCTTCGGCTGAACGACCTCGATCGCCGCCGCAAGGCTCTTGAACACCAACTTGCATCAATCGAGGCACCGGAGCCGGTCCTGTTCCACCCGTCGATGGCGGCACGCTATCGCGAGCAGGTTACAGAGCTCATTGCTGGGCTGAGCGATGCTGGGGACGAAGGAAGCGCTGCGTGGTCTGATCGAGAGGATTGTTGTGAGGCCATCGGCAGACGAACGGGGCTGGATATTGATCTCTATGGTGCGATTGTGGGGTTGCTGCATCTTGCGACGGGTGTTTCGGATAAAACGGCCAAAAGGCGTCGCTGTTACCCGGCGAGGCCTTTGATATAATTTATAAAACGGATTTGGTTGCGGGGGCAGGATTTGAACCTGCGGCCTTCAGGTTATGAGCCTGACGAGCTACCGGGCTGCTCCACCCCGCGTTATCTCTGAGCTACCGGTTTTATGGTGGAAGACTTTGCGGTCTTTCCCTACCGGGATTATTTTTTGTCGGTGCTCGAAGGCTTGTGCCTTCTGCGGTTCGACGGGGCTGCTCTGCCCTTTCGTTATTTCATGTTTTCAGCGGCCACAAAAAAAGCCGCCCTTTACGGCGGCTTGATATCGGCAGTCGCCGTTTGCTGTTTTGAGAAGATCAATATGGTGCATTTTGCAGACCTGGCAGCGACTTACTCTCCCGTGCCTTAAGACAAAGTACCATCAGCGCAGGGGCATTTCACGGCCGTGTTCGGAATGGGAACGGGTGTTAAGGGCCCCGCCATAACCACCAGGTCAGCGAAGTGCAGCATATTGTGTCGAGAAGCTGGGCTTTTTATATGTGCCCTCACGCTGTCGCGATCTTTGATCGCTTCGCTCCGGACGGGGCGGCGCATCAGCGCCGGCGGCCGGTCGGCCTTGCGAAGCCTTTTGGGCTTCGTGTCCCATCCGCCGCGAAGCAGAGGTTGGGGTACAAGGTCGTGAGGTCTGTTATTGTGTTGCGCTTCAGGACAGCAGCGTAGCAGTGACTATCGAGGGACTTCCCCGTAGCACGCTAGTGCGTCGCTCAGCGCGCCCGCGCAGGGTCAGCGCATCGTCAGATGCGCGGTGCGACCCGCGAGCGATAAAGATCGTGTTCATCGACGTTGTCGATGAACATGAACAATGAGAACGATCAAGTCGATCGAGCGATTAGTACCGGTAAGCTTCATGCGTTGCCGCACTTCCACACCCGGCCTATCAACGTTGTCGTCTACAACGGCTCTGATAGGGAACACTCGTTTTCAGGTTGGTTTCCCGCTTAGATGCCTTCAGCGGTTATCCATTCCGTATATAGCTACCCTGCTATGCGGCTGGCGCCACAACAGGTCCACCAGAGATACGTCCATCCCGGTCCTCTCGTACTAGGGACAGATCCTGTCAATATTCCTACACCCACGGCAGATAGGGACCGAACTGTCTCACGACGTTCTGAACCCAGCTCACGTACCGCTTTAATTGGCGAACAGCCAAACCCTTGGGACCTGCTCCAGCCCCAGGATGCGATGAGCCGACATCGAGGTGCCAAACAACCCCGTCGATATGGACTCTTGGGGGTCATCAGCCTGTTATCCCCGGCGTACCTTTTATCCGTTGAGCGATGGCCCTTCCACGCGGGACCACCGGATCACTATGACCGACTTTCGTCTCTGCTCGACTTGTCAGTCTCGCAGTCAGGCGGGCTTATGCCATTGCACTCGACGACCGATTTCCGACCGGTCTGAGCCCACCATCGCGCGCCTCCGTTACTCTTTAGGAGGCGACCGCCCCAGTCAAACTACCCACCATACACTGTCCCGGGTCCGGATAACGGACCGCGGTTAGACATCCACGAAGATAAGGGTGGTATTTCAAGGATGGCTCCACAAGAACTGGCGTCCCTGCTTCAAAGCCTACCACCTATCCTACACATGTCTTGGTAAATGCCAGTGTAAAGCTATAGTAAAGGTGCACGGGGTCTTTCCGTCTGACCGCAGGAACCCCGCATCTTCACGGGGAATTCAATTTCACTGAGTCTGCGTTGGAGACAGCGGGGAAGTCGTTACGCCATTCGTGCAGGTCGGAACTTACCCGACAAGGAATTTCGCTACCTTAGGACCGTTATAGTTACGGCCGCCGTTTACTGGGGCTTCAATTCAATGCTTGCACATCTCCTTTTAACCTTCCAGCACCGGGCAGGCGTCAGACCCTATACGTCGTCTTAAAGACTTCGCAGAGCCCTGTGTTTTTGATAAACAGTCGCTACCCCCTGGTCTGTGCCACCTCTTAATACTTGCGTACCAAGAGGTCACGCTTCTTCCGAAGTTACGCGTGCAATTTGCCGAGTTCCTTCAACGCAGTTCTCTCAAGCGCCTTGGTATACTCTACCTGACCACCTGTGTCGGTTTCGGGTACGGTCTCATGGTGGAGCTATTTCCTGGAACCGCTCCACTGCAAGATCAATCCAATAAGACCTTACAATTTGTGCAATCCGTCACTACCACCTGGCCCACGAATATTAACGTGGTTCCCATCGACTACGCGTTTCCGCCTCGTCTTAGGGGCCGGCTAACCCTGCTCAGATTAACTTTAAGCAGGAACCCTTGGTCTTTCGGCGAGGGAGTCTCTCACTCCCTTTATCGTTACTCATGTCAACATTCGCACTTCCGATACCTCCAGGAGCCCTCACGGGTCTCCCTTCATCAGCCTACGGAACGCTCTGCTACCACGTACACTTGCGTGTACATCCTCAGCTTCGGTGCATGGCTTGAGCCCCGGTACATTTTCGGCGCAAAGACCCTTATTTAGACCAGTGAGCTGTTACGCTTTCTTTAAATGATGGCTGCTTCTAAGCCAACATCCTGGTTGTTTTGGGATCCTCACATCCTTTCCCACTTAGCCATGACTTGGGGACCTTAGCTGGAGGTCAGGGTTGTTGCCCTTTCCACGACGGACGTTAGCACCCGCCGTGTGTCTGCTGAACAGTACTCTTCGGTATTCGCAGTTTGGTTAGGATCAGTAAGACGGTGAGTCCCCATAGCCCATCCAGTGCTCTACCCCCGAAGGTATAAATTCAACGCACTACCTAAATAGTTTTCGCAGAGAACCAGCTATCTCCGAGTTTGATTGGCCTTTCACCCCTAGCCACAAGTCATCCCGATCTATTGCAACAGATATGGGTTCGGTCCTCCAGTTGGTGTTACCCAACCTTCAACCTGCTCATGGCTAGATCACTCGGTTTCGGGTCTAATGCAACTAACTAAAACGCCCTATTAAGACTCGCTTTCGCTGCGCCTACACCTATCGGCTTAAGCTTGCTAGTTACACTAAGTCGTTGACCCATTATACAAAAGGTACGCCGTCACCCTTGCGGGCTTCGACTGCTTGTAGGCATCCGGTTTCAGGATCTGTTTCACTCCCCTTGTCGGGGTGCTTTTCACCTTTCCCTCACGGTACTTGTTCGCTATCGGTCATGCACGAGTACTTAGGCTTGGAGCGTGGTCGCCCCATGTTCAAACAGGATTTCACGTGTCCCGCCCTACTCAAGGACAATGATTGTTATACGCATACGGGGCTATCACCCATAATGCCAGGCTTCCCAACCTGTTCTGCTTTATTCATCATTGCCACTGGCCTCATCCGCGTTCGCTCGCCACTACTTGCGGAGTCTCAATTGATGTCCTTTCCTACGGGTACTTAGATGTTTCAGTTCCCCGCGTTCGCTTCTTACCCCTATGTATTCAGGGTAAGATACCTTGTAACGATATCTAGAAAGATAAGATGTTCCAAAGAACACCTTAAATTTTCTAGATATCTAAGGTGGGTTTCCCCATTCGGATATCCATGGATCAAAGCTTATTCGCAGCTCCCCACGGCTTTTCGCAGCGTATCACGTCCTTCATCGCCTGTGCATGCCAAGGCATCCACCAAATGCCCTTAATTCACTTGATCGTTCTCATTGCTGATGTCCATCTTTTATGTCCTCACGCTGCCACAAACCTTGCGGTTTGCTTCGCTCCGGACGGGGCGGCGAACGGTCGCCGACGGGCTTGCGCCCTACGGGAAGTTCCTCGCAACGTCTTTTGCATGCTTTGTAAGAGCAATCACCGGGCCTTTTGTATAACCCCGGCCAATGCCATCAACACGATCTGACCACCAACTCAACAAAGTTGGCAGCCTTATTTCTTCAAGACTGAATGCCCTTCTTTTCGTTCCTCGTAGCGCAAGCGCGCGTCGCCGGAAGTCCGGCGCCCCCGCGGAAGATAGGTCCAAAGGACCGCTCATCCGTGAGCGATAGAAGAACTAAAAAGACATTCGTCTTTTTAGACCAGCTTCTCGAGATAATGT